>CAWVDN010000001.1:0-900000 GCA_963928055.1 Candidatus Scatomonas sp.
CAGGGAATACGAACACCTTTACGAGGCGGCCCTTTCCCGGGCGGAGGCGGACTGGCTGGTGGGGATCAACGCGACCAGGGCCCTGACCTGCAAGTACAACGCCCAGCTTTCCTGCGGCAGGGTGCAGACCCCTACCCTGGCCATGATCGCCGGAAGAGAGGAGGAGATCCGGAACTTTCAGCCCCAGACCTGGTACGGGGTCACCCTGACCGCGGAGGGAGTGCTTTTTACCTGGAAAGACCCGAAAAGCGGAAGCAGCCGGACGTTTTCCCGGGAAAAAGCGGAAGAGATCCGAAAGAAAGCGGCGGAGGGACCGCTGGTGATCACCGGGATCGAGAAAAAGGAAAAGCGGCAGAGCGCGCCGCAGCTCTACGATCTTACAGAGCTTCAGAGGGACGCCAGCCGGAAGTTCGGATATTCCCCCAAGGAGACCCTGAACCTCATGCAGCGGCTCTATGAGACCCATAAGGTCCTTACCTATCCCCGGACCGATTCCCGGTATCTGACGTCGGATATCCTGCCCACCCTGAAGGAAAGGCTGGAAGCCATCCGGATCGGCCCCTACCGCTCTCTGGCGGCCCGGGCTGCAAAACAGGAGTTTTCCGGAAAGCGTTCCTTTGTCAACGACGCGAAAGTGTCGGACCATCATGCCATCATCCCCACGGAGCAGTACGTGCAGCTGACAGCCATGAGCCCGGAGGAGCGGAAGATCTACGACCTGGTGGTGCGCCGGTTCCTGGCGGTGCTGCTGCCGGCCTGCGTGTATGAGGAGTGCTTTCTTACGGCAGAGGCGGGAGGAGAACCCTTTGCCGCCAGAGGAAAGACCATGCTTTCCCAGGGATGGAGAGCCGCCTATGAAGTACAGCCGGAGGAGGAAGAAGAGGGGGAGGAACTGCAGGAGCAGAATCTGCCGCCGCAGGAAAACGGCAGAAAACTGAAGGTTCAGAACTGCCGCCTGAAAGAAGGAAAAACCAAGCCGCCGGCCAGGTTTACGGAAGCCACCCTTCTGTCCGCCATGGAGAATCCGGTCCGCTATCTGGAAGAGAAGGACGGAAAGCTGGCCAGGACCCTGGGGGAGACAGGCGGCCTGGGGACGGTGGCCACCCGGGCGGATATTATCGAAAAGCTCTTCCACACCTTCCTGCTGGAAAAAAGAGGGAACGAGATCCTGATCACCTCCAAGGCCCGGCAGCTGCTGAAACTGGTGCCGGAGGATCTGAAAAAGCCGGAATTAACAGCACGATGGGAGCTGCGCCTTTCGGAGATGGCAAAAGGAAAGCTGCGCCGGGGGGATTTTATGAAGGATATCCGGAATTACGCGGAGGAACTTATCCATCAGATCCGCCAGGAAGAGGGCGTTTTCCGTCATGAGAACCTGACAAACAAGATCTGTCCCCGCTGCGGGAAAAGACTCCTGGCTGTAAACGGTAAAAGCGCAAAATTGCTGGTCTGCCAGGACCGGGAGTGCGGATATAGGGAAACGGTTTCCCGGACCACAAACGCCCGCTGCCCGGTATGCCACAAACGCATGGAACTGGTAGGAAAAGGGGAGGGCGCGGTCTTTGTCTGTGTCTGCGGTCATAAAGAAAAACTCAGTAAATTTGAGGAACGGAGAAAAAAAGAAGGAGCCGGCGTCAATAAAAAAGAGGTGGCTCGGTATCTGGCGAAGCAGAAGGAGGCAGAGCAGCCCGTAAACAACAGCTTTGCGGAGGCCCTGAAAAAGATCAAGCTGTCTTGACAGATTTTTTGAAAAAAAGTAAGATTAGCATCAGTGTACAAGGGGACAATACGGTCGTTGAAGGGCTGATTTGAGCTCCTTCTGCGTTACTTTCCCTCCGCGTACTGGACGTACGCCGATTGAGGATAACACAGAAAATCACCGAAATTACGCGGTTTGGAGCGTGTTGCCCCTTGTACACTGATGCTACCAGAGATAAACGCCCTTCTGCGTTGGCGGGGGCGAGGAAGATGGAAGAGAAAGGGTGAATACTATGACAGCTGAATGGAACAGCGATATGGAACAGAGATTTGAGGAACTGGTGGAGCGCAGCCGGCGGTCCGGCAGGATCGATCCCTCTCTGTATACAGAATATGATGTGAAACGGGGCCTCCGGGATTCCACCGGCAAGGGCGTGCTCACGGGACTGACGGAGATCTCGGACGTGATCGGCTTCGGGGTCCGCAGCGACGGACAGAAAGTGCCTGCCGACGGCGAACTGTACTATCAGGGCTACAACGTGGCGGACCTCATCAAGGGATTTGAGCGCAGAAGATTCGGATTTGAGGAGATCACCTATCTGCTGCTTTTCGGGGAACTGCCCAACAGGACCCAGCTGCGGGAATTTATCGACATCCTCAGCTTCTGCCGGGAACTTCCCGAGGAATTTACCCGGGACGTGATCATGAAGGCCCCCAGCGCCAACATGATGAATTCCCTGCAGAAGTGCGTGCTGACCCTCTATTCCTACGACGAGAAACCGGAGGATACCAGCATCACCAACATCCTCTGGCAGGAACTGAGCCTGATCGCCAAGATGCCTCTGCTGGCGGTGTACAGCTACCATACATACCGCCATTATCATCTGAAGGAAAACCTGTTTATCCGAAATCCGAAGCCGGAGCTTTCCCTGGCGGAAAACCTGCTGCAGATGCTCCACCCCGACGGCAATTATACGGAACTGGAAGCCAAGGTGCTGGATGTGGCCCTGGTGCTCCACGCGGAGCACGGCGGCGGAAACAACTCCACCTTTACCACCCATGTGGTTTCCTCTTCCGGAACGGATACCTATTCCGCCGTGGCGGCTTCCCTGGGATCCCTGAAGGGTCCCAAGCACGGCGGCGCCAATCTGAAGGTCCAGGAGATGTTTGAAGACATCAAGGCCCATGTGGCAGATTGGGAAAATGAAGGGGAACTGCGGAGCTATCTGACCAGGATCCTGGACGGAGAGGCCTTTGACCATGCCGGCCTGATCTACGGCATGGGCCACGCGGTGTATTCCCTGTCCGATCCCAGGGCTGTGATCCTGAAGGACTACGCCAGAAGGCTTTCCGTGGAAAAACACCAGGAAAAAGAGTTCGCTCTTTACGAGGCGGTGGAGCGCGTCGGCGGAGAGTGCATCGCCAGAAAACGCCGGCTGCTGAAACCGGTCTGCGCCAACGTGGACTTCTTCAGCGGATTCGTGTATACCATGCTGGGCCTGCCCAAGGAGCTCTATACGCCCCTCTTCGCCATAGCCAGGATCTCCGGCTGGTCCGCCCACAGGATCGAGGAACTGGTCAACGACGGCAAGATCATCCGTCCCGCCTACAAGTACGTGGGACACCACAGAAAGTACACGGAATTTGAGGAAAGATAAAAGAAAGCACCCTGTCAAGAAAAAATACTTGACAGGGTGCTTTGCTTATAGTATAGTGACAAAGGTGATGCCGGATGGAAAAGTTTGTACAGCAGACTTTATTATATGATTTCTACGGGGAGCTGCTGACGGAGCATCAGCGCCAGGTATACGAGGAGGCCGTCTTCGACGATCTTTCTCCCAGCGAGATCGCCCTGAACCACGGGATCAGCCGCCAGGGCGTCCATGATCTGATCAAGCGCTGCGGCAGGATCCTGGAAGGATACGAGGAAAAACTGCACTTGGTGGAAAAGTTCCTGAAGATCCGGGACAGCGTCAGACGGATCCAGAAGCTGACGGACTCCGGGGACCTGTCCGAGGCGGGTCCCAGAATGGAGCAGATCCGGGAAATCTCTTCAAAGATTCTGGAGGAATTGTAATACATGGCATTTGAGAGCTTAACGGAAAAACTGCAGAATGTATTTAAAAAGCTCCGGAGCAAGGGACGGCTGACCGAGGCCGACGTGAAAGCTTCCCTGAAGGAGGTCAAGATGGCCCTTCTGGAGGCGGACGTCAGTTTTAAGGTGGTAAAACAGTTTATCAATTCCGTACAGGAGCAGGCCGTGGGGCAGGACGTGATGAACGGACTGAATCCCGGACAGATGGTCATCAAGATCGTAAACGATGAGCTGGTGCGGCTTATGGGAGCCGAGACCACGGAGCTGAGCCTGAAGCCGGGAAACGAGATCACGGTCATTATGATGGCGGGACTCCAGGGCGCCGGAAAGACCACCACAACCGCCAAGATCGCCGGCAAGCTGAAGGCAAAAGGCAGAAGGCCTCTGCTGGCGGCCTGCGACGTATATCGGCCCGCGGCCATCAAACAGCTGGAGGTCAACGGCGAAAAACAGGGGGTGGAGGTCTTCTCCATGGGCGACAAGCAGAACCCTGTGAACATCGCCAAAGCGGCGGTGGAGCACGCCAGGAGCCATAACCTGAACGTAGTCCTGCTGGATACCGCCGGACGGCTCCACATCGATGAAGATATGATGCGGGAGCTGGCCGCCATCAAGGAGGCGGTGGAGGTAGACCAGACGCTGCTGGTGGTGGACGCCATGACCGGTCAGGACGCCGTGAATGTGGCGGAGCTGTTCAACAGCAAGGTCGGCATCGACGGCGTGGTGCTCACCAAGCTGGACGGCGACACCCGGGGCGGAGCGGCGCTGTCCATTCGGGCAGTCTGCGGAAAACCCATCCTTTTTGTGGGTATGGGCGAGAAGCTGTCGGATTTGGAGCAGTTTTATCCGGACCGTATGGCTTCCAGGATCCTGGGCATGGGCGACGTCATGAGCCTCATCGAGAAGGCCCAGGCCAATCTGGACGAAGAAAAGGCCAGGGAGATGGAGCAGAAGTTCCGCAAGGCCCAGTTCGGCTTCGATGATTATCTGGAGAGCATGAACCAGATGAAAAAAATGGGCGGCATTTCCAGCGTACTGAACATGATCCCCGGGCTGGGGGCCAAAACGAAGGACCTGGAGGGGATGATCGATGAGAAGGATATGGCCCGGAAGGAAGCCATCATCTATTCCATGACCCCTGCGGAGCGGGCGAATCCCGATCTCCTGAATCCTTCCCGGAAGGCCAGGATCGCCAGGGGCGCCGGTGTGGAAATGGCGGAGGTCAACCGTTTTGTAAAACAGTTTGAGCAGACCCGGAAGATGATGAAGCAGATGCCGGGGATGATGAAAGGAAAGAAAGGCAGATTCGGAGGTCTCAGATTTCCCTTCTAAGGGGATCTGTTCTCAATAGAATTATTTTTTACAGGGAGGTGAAAAGAATGGCAGTAAAAATCCGTTTAAGAAGAATGGGACAGAAGAAGGCACCCTATTATAGAATCGTTGTGGCTGACGCCAGATCTCCGAGAGATGGAAGATTCATCGAGGAAATCGGTACCTACGACCCGAACCAGGAGCCCAGCGCTTACAGCGTGGATGAGGAGGCAGCCAAAAGATGGCTGGCCAACGGCGCCCAGCCTACAGACGTAGTCGAAAAGATCTTCAAACTGGCAGGCATCCAGAAGTAAGAGGCGCGGAGGTGTCCAGGTATGAAAGAATTAGTAGAAGTGATCGCAAGATCTCTGGTGGATAATCCGGATCAGGTGGTGGTCACCGAGACAGAAAAGGGCGGCGAATTGCTGATCGAGCTGAAGGTGGCGTCCTCGGATATGGGGAAGGTCATCGGAAGGCAGGGGCGTATTGCCAAGGCGATTCGCGCCGTGGTCAAGGCTGCTTCCTCCCGATCGGATAAGAAGGTAGTAGTAGAAATTCTGTGATCAGAAACACGAGGCTGCCGCAGGAAAGAATCCGAAAGCATTGGTTACGGTTTCTTTCCTGCGGCGGTTTCTGCGTTAAGGAGAAAAGAGTATGGAAGAATTTCTGAAGGTGGGTGTGGTCACATCCACCCATGGACTCCGGGGGGAGGTAAAAGTATTTCCCACCACGGATGATCCGGAACGTTTCAGAAAACTGAAAGATGTCTGGCTGGAGCGGCAGGGGAACCGGGAGAAACTCCGGATCGGCAGCGTAAAATTTTTTAAAAATCTGGTGATCGTGAAATTTCAAGGGATCGATGATATCAGCCAGGTGGAAACCTGGAGAGGGGCGGAGCTATACGTGGAGCGGAAGGACGCGGTGCCCCTGAAGGAAAATGAATATTATATCGCCGATCTCCTGGGAATGAAGGTCTGCACAGAGGATGGGGCGCTGCTGGGAAGCCTGAAGGATGTAATCTCCACCGGGGCCAATGACGTTTACGCGGTGGATTCGGAAAAATATGGAGAAGTGTTGATTCCTGCTATAAAACAGTGTAACAGTCGAGCGCTGCGTACTTCGGGGGTCATGACCGTACATCTGCTCCCCGGACTCATAGACGAATCAGCGGGAGGGCGAGAGAATGAAGACATGTAAGAATTGCGGCGCGCAAATGGCAGAGCAGGCAAAATTCTGTACCATCTGCGGAACTTCGGCGGCGGAGGAGCAGAAGGCCGGCCAGGATCAGAACAGCGGCGCGGATCCGAGTGGTTATCAGAGCCGGGGCTATCAGGAGCAGAACTATCAGAATTATCCAAATTATCAGAACCAGGCGTATCCGAATCAGGGCGGACAGAACTACGGAGGCTATCAGGATCCGGGGAGCCAAATGTACGGCGGTTATCCGAATCAGGCCTACGGCAACTACGGGCAGCCGGGAATTACCAGCGGCCTGGCGGTGGCCTCTCTGGTCTTTGGCATCGTGGGCATCTTCCTGGGATATCTCGGCGCGGCCCTGATGGTAGCGGCGCTGATAAATCCTTCCTGGACGATCCTGGCGATCCTGCTTTATGTACCCAGCGCTCTGGGAGTGCTTCTGGGCATCGCCGGCATCGCCAAGACCGGCGACGGAAGGACCAAGGGCAGAGGCCTTGCCATCGCGGGGCTGGTGCTGGGGATCGTGTTCCTGCTGGTCTGGGTGATCATGGCAGTGATCGCCAGGGATTCTGTAGACTACGTGTACAACCTGTACAATATGTTCCGCTGAGAAACCGGCGGAAGCAGAGGCTATGAATTATTACGTACTGACATTGTTTCCGGAGATGATCCTCCAGGCGGCGGACACCAGCATTCTGGGCCGGGCCATCCGGAGCGGACGCATCTCTGTGAACACCATCAATATCCGGGATTTTTCCGTGAATAAACACAACCGGGTGGACGATTACCCTTACGGAGGCGGCGCGGGCATGGTCATGGAGGCGGAGCCTGTGTGCCGGGCCATCCAGGAGGCGGAGGCAAGGATCGGCGGCAGCAGCCGGGTGGTCTACCTGACGCCCCAGGGGCGGGTGCTGAATCAGACCATCGTGGAAGAACTGGCCGGGGAGAAGGATCTGATCCTTCTCTGCGGCCATTATGAGGGCATTGACGAGCGGGTGCTGGAGGAAAAAGTGACGGATTACATCTCCATCGGGGATTACGTCCTCACCGGCGGCGAGCTGGGAGCGCTGGTGCTCATCGACGCCGTGTCCCGGTTCGTACCCGGGGTCCTAAGCAATGAGGAATCCTCCCAGTTTGAATCTCTCCAGGATAATCTTCTGGAATATCCCCACTATACCCGGCCGGAAGTATGGCGGGGACGGCAGGTGCCCCAGGTGCTGCTTTCCGGGGATCACAACAAGATCCAGGAATGGCGGCTGGAGCAGTCCCTGGCCCGGACCCGGGAGAGGCGTCCGGATCTTATGAGCCGCAGTTTCCCGGTGACCGGCTGCTGGTTCGGGGGAGAAGCTCCGGGGGATCTGGCAGGAAGCCTGGCGGAGGCCGTTTCCCGGTATCCCGGGTTCCTGGAGCTGGACAGAAAAAAGATCCGCCGGCAGGGCCGGAGGTTTTCCGGAAGGGAACTCCTGCTCCTGGCGGTGGATCCGAAGGCGGAGCTTCCGGAGGACGGATCGCCCTTCCGGAATCTGAAAGGGCAGGATACCCCGGCGGCGCTGTTTCTCTCCGGAGAGGAGGACTCCCCGGGAGAGACGGCGAAGGAGCTGGAGCGCAGGGGATTTAAGATCCTGGGAGAATGGACGGGCATTTTTGGGGAGCGGAAGGAAAAGCTCCGGGAAACTGCCCTCGAGATCAGAAAAAAACTGGAAGCATTTCAGAGACGGAGAAGGGAGGGTTTTTTTCTGATCTCGAGGCAGTTTCCCGGAGCTTTTCCTTCCGCTCCCAAAAATGCCCGTCCATTCTCCAGGATCTTAAATCCCCTGCGCTCCAGCTCCTTCGCCGTCTCTCCCGGGGAGTCCTCCTCTCCGGAGAGCTACAGCGCCCGCCGGGGTATTACGGGGGCCCTGTCCCCGGCAGATACAACGGTATGGCCATCGCCTCTCTGGTGCTGGGGATCGTGGGCATCTTTTTTAACGGATTGTACCTGGTACCCTCGATCCTGGCCATTATCTTCGGGATCCTGGGAAGATCCCAGATTCGCAGGGATCCTTCCCAGCGGGGCATGGGCATGGCCACGGCGGGACTGGTGCTGGGGATCGTGTTCCTGGTGCTCTATCTGCTGGTGATCATCCTGATGCTGGCAGCCTGGCGGCAAGTGGCTTCGGAACTGGACTGGACCGAGATCCTGGAGGTCCTGGAGCATCTGGGAGATATGTAAAAAATACTTGCAATTTCTGGAAGCCCGTAGTATAATATGCAAGGTTTCAGTGTTTCAGACGGTCCGCTTTCACGTTTATCGGTGATATGAACGTCCAGAGTAAACTTAAAGGAGAGATAGAAATGAACGAAATCATCAAAAAGATCGAGGCAGAGCAGTTAAAGGCAGAGGTTCCTCAGTTCAACGTGGGCGATACCGTTAAGGTATACGGAAAGATCAAAGAGGGAAACCGCGAGAGGATCCAGGTGTTCGAGGGCGTTGTCCTGAAAAAGCAGGGCGGCGGAAACCGTGAGACCTTCACCGTGCGCAAGACTTCCAACGGCATCGGCGTTGAGAAGACATGGCCCCTGCATTCCCCCAATGTGGAGAAGGTGGAAGTGGTCAGACGCGGTAAAGTAAGACGCGCGAAACTGAACTATCTGAGAAGCCGTGTAGGAAAGGCTGCGAAGGTAAAAGAGTTAGTAAAATAAGAAAGACAGGACAGGGACTTATACGGAGGTATACAGTCCCTGTTTTATCAGACAGGAGAAGTATGAGGGCTGCTTCAAAATATACAAGAGATTATTATCTGCGTTCCAGAATACGAAAGGTGCTCTTCTGGGTGATCTCCGTGACGCTGACGGTAGCGCTGGCCTACGGATACGCTTTTTATTTCGGACAGAATATCGTAGTCCAGGAAAGCTCCATGGACCCCACACTGGCGGCGGGGGACACGCTGCTGGTGGACCGGGCGGCTTATAAGCTGGGATCTCCCAAACGGGGGGACATCATCGTGTTCCGCACCAGCGACGATCCCAAGGCCAGTCTTCACATCAAGCGGGTCATCGGCCTGCCCGGGGAGACGATCCAGATCCGCAACGGCCAGATCCTCATCGACGGGGAGACCTACGTGGAGAAGCGGGATTTTCCCGCCATCACCAACCCCGGCATCGCGGAGGAGCCGGTGTATCTGGGAAGGGGAGAGTACTTTGTGCTGGGGGACAACCGCAACAACAGCGAGGACAGCCGCTACGCGGATATCGGTCCCATAGAAAAGAAGCGGATCGTAGGAAAGCTGTGGATGGTCACGGCGCCCTTTGAAAAGTTTGGTCTTCTCCATCATTAGACAGAGGAGGAACAGCATGGATATACAGTGGTATCCGGGCCATATGACCCGGGCCAGAAGGCAGATGCAGGAAGATATCCGGCTCATTGATCTGATCATTGAGCTGGTGGATGCCCGAGTACCCCTGTCAAGCAGAAATCCCGATATCGATGAGCTGGGCCGGCAGAAGGCCCGGCTGATTTTGCTTAATAAGGCAGATCTGGCGGATGAAGCCTGGAACAGGGCCTGGACGGACTATTTTAAAGCCAGGGGATTTTACGTGGTCCTGGCGGATTCCCGGAAGAAGAATCAGCTGAAGGCCCTGCAGCCCCTGATCGCCGAAGCGTGCCGGGAAAAAACGGAGAGGGACCGCCGGCGGGGGATCCTGAACCGGCCGGTGCGGGCCATGGTAGCCGGCATTCCCAACGTGGGAAAATCTACGTTCATTAACTCCTATGCCGGCCGGGCCTGCGCCCAAACCGGCAACCGGCCGGGCGTGACCAAGGGCAAACAGTGGATCCGGCTGAACAGGAGCCTGGAGCTGCTGGACACCCCGGGGATCCTTTGGCCGAAATTTGAGGATCAGACCGTAGGGCAGAATCTGGCCCTGATCGGATCGGTGCGGGACGAGATCCTTCCTACGGAGGAGCTGGCGCTGCTCCTGATCCGAAGACTGGAGGAACAGTATCCGGGGATCCTGGAGGAACGCTACGAACTGACCGGGGAACAGACGGAACCGGAGATCCTGGAGGGCATTGCCAGGAGCAGGAACTGTCTGGTCCGGGGAAACGAGCTGTCCCTGGAAAAAGCGGCGGGGATCCTGCTGGATGATTTCCGGAGCGGACGACTGGGACGGATCACCCTGGAGTATCCTCCCAAAGGGGAAGCGGAGGATGGCGCGGTATGAAGAAGACCCTGAAGGAGATCCGGGAGGAATTTCAGAGTTCCTCCTGTGAGGAATGGAAGAAGCTGCTCCTGGAATACAGGGAGGACGACCGGACCGGCGTCCGGAAAATGCTGGAGAGCGTCCGGAAGAAGCTGGAAGCCCTGGAAAAAGAGCGGCAGCGGGTGGAAGCGCTCTGCGCCTATGAAAAACAGTACAGGGAGGCGGAGTTCATCTGCGGCATCGACGAGGTGGGCAGAGGCCCACTGGCCGGGCCGGTGGTGGCGGGGGCGGTGATCCTGCCCCGGGACGCCAGGATCCTGTATATCAATGATTCCAAGCAGCTCAGCGAAAAAAAGAGGGAGGAGCTGTACGAGGAGATCCTGTCACAGGCGGTGGCAGTAGGCATCGGCTCTGTCGGCCCGGGACGGATCGACGAGATCAATATCCTCAACGCCACCTACGAGGCCATGAGGGAGGCGGTGGGAAAGCTGAAGATCCGCCCCTCCCTGCTGCTGGTGGATGCGGTGCGGATCCCGGGGCTGGACATTCCGCAGGTCCCCATCATCAAGGGAGACGCCAAAAGCCAGTCCATTGCCGCGGCAAGTATCGTGGCCAAGGTCACCAGGGACAGGCTCATGAAAGAGTATGACCGCCTGCTGCCGGAATACGGATTTGCCGCCAACAAGGGATACGGATCCGCGGCCCATATCGAAGCCCTGAAAAAATACGGGCCCAGCCCCATTCACAGAGCTTCTTTCATCACTCATTTTATCTGAGAACCGCATGAATACCAGAGAAAAAGGAAAAGAATACGAGGACCTGGCGGCGGCTTACCTGGAAGAGAAGGGGTATGAGATCCTGGAGCGGAATTTCCGGTGCCGGGCCGGGGAGATCGATCTGGTCGCCCGGCAGGGAGCGTGCCTTGTGTTCGTGGAAGTAAAATACAGAAAAACAGGCGGCTTCGGGGAGGCGTCCCTGGCGGTGGACCGGACCAAGCAGCGGAGACTGTCCCGGGCGGCAGTCTATCTCCTGGAGAAGGGCTTTTCCCCGGAAACCCCCTGCAGATTTGACGTGATCTCTGTTACGGGAGAGGAGCGGAAGCACTATATCAATGCCTTTGATTTTACAGGCTGAGCCGGGAGGCGGAAAGGACAGAGCATGGAGATCCGATGGAAAAAAAGCGAAGGCCCCAGGCCGGAGATCCGGGAGAAGGAGGGAGTAGTCTGGCTTTCTTTTCCCCTGCTGGAGCAGACGGGGATCGTGGTCCAGGGCTTTACCACCCGGCTGGGAGGGGTGAGCACGGGGATGTTTTCCTCCATGAACCTCAGCTTCACCAGAGGGGATCGGGAGGAAGCGGTGCGGGAAAATTTCCGCCGGGCGGGGAAAGCCATGGGCTTTTCCGTGGAAAGCATCGTCACGTCGGATCAGACCCACACAGACCACGTGCGGGTGGTGACCCGGGAGGACTGCGGCGGCGGGATCCTCCGTCCCAGGACCTACCGTCAGGTGGACGGCCTGCTGACCCGGGAGCCGGGAGTGACCCTGGCCACTTTTTACGCGGACTGCGTTCCCCTGTATTTTGTGGATCCCGTCCGCAGGGCCATCGCCCTGACCCATTCCGGATGGCGGGGAACGGTCCAACGGATCGGAAAAGTCACCGTTGAAACAATGGCCCGGGAATTCGGGAGCCGGCCGGAAGATCTGGTGGCTGCCATCGGCCCTTCCATCTGCCAGGACTGCTACGAGGTAGGGGAGGAAGTGGCGGAAGCATTTTACCGGGAATTCGGCAGCGGAGCGGGGCCGGAGCTGCTCCGCGGAAAGCAGGGGGGCAAATATCAACTGAACCTGTGGGAAGCCAACCGCCGGATCCTTACGGAAGCCGGCGTCCGTCCGGAGAAGATCCAGATGCCCTGCCTCTGCACCTGCTGCAATCCGGAGTTTTTGTTTTCCCATCGGGCCTCCCGGGGAAAACGGGGAAACCTGGGCGCTTTCCTGATGCTGAAACTGAAACAGTAAAAAACAATCCATAGGGAACCGGAAGAAGAAAAACCGGATTCTCTATGGATTGTCTTATTTCTGACGGATCGCGCGGTCAGCGGTGTTCCGACAGCAGTTTATTCAGTTTCGCGGTGGTATCCCGCACTTTATCCACGGATACATCGTGGTTCAGGGTGTCGATAATGCTGGCCAGGTATTTCCCCATGACCGCGGGCTCGTACCAGGGTCTGGACAGAAGCTCCGGCGTGCGGTAGATCAGGTCGGTGGTGATCACCCGGCTGATATAGCCCTTTTCATAATATTCATCGAATTTATCCAGGCCGTCGGTAAAGAGACCGAAAGTGGTGCAGACGAAAACTTCTTCCGCTCCCCGGGCCTTTACCTGCTTGGCTACGTCCAGCATGCTCTCCCCGGAAGAGATCATATCGTCGATGATCACTACATTTTTTCCTTTTACGGAATCTCCCAGGAATTCGTGGGCTACAATGGGATTCTTTCCGTTGACGATGGTGGAGTAATCCCTCCGCTTGTAGAACATGCCCATGTCCACACCCAGGATATTGGAAAAATACACGGCTCTGGACATGGCTCCCTCGTCGGGGCTGACGACCATCAGGTGGTCGTTGTCAATATGAAGATCCGGCACACAGCGCAGCAGAGCCTTCAGAAACTGATAGGTGGGGAAAAAGTTGTCAAAGCCCCGCAGGGGGATGGCGTTGGTCATCCGCGGATCGTGGGCATCGAAGGTGATGATATTGGAAACCCCCATGCGGCTCAGCTCCTGCAGAGCGATGGCGCAGTCCAGAGATTCCCGGCCGGAACGCTTGTGCTGCCGTCCTTCATAGAGAAAGGGCATGATCACGTTGATCCGGTGGGCTTTGCCGATGGTGGCGGCAATGAGCCGCTTCAGGTTCTGATAATGGTCGTCCGGGGACATATGATTTTCATGGCCGCAGACGGTATAGGTCATACTGTAGTTGCAGACATCCACCAGCATAAAAAGATCCACTCCTCTGACGGATTCTTTGATCTGCCCCTTGGCCTCTCCGGTGCCGAACCGGGGGCATTCGCAGTCGATCAGAAAAGAGTCGCCCGTGTATCCAAAAAGCTCAGCTTTGTCGGGACTGCGGAGGATCAGGTTGTTGCGGAACGCAACCAGGTACTGATCAATGGTATGAGCCAGAGTTTCGCAGCCCGGAAGAGCGCAGAGCTTCAACGGAGCTACAGGAATGGAATGCTCCAGATAGTCCAGATTTGGCATGGGAACCTCCCTCGTTTCATTGGTATTTTACATACATTTTATACTTCCCGTTCAGTTATATCATGGATAAAATCCACTGTCAATGCTTGCTTTTTGACATTTGAATTGATATGATAGTAATGTTTAAGCGGAGGACGCCATGAAAAAAAACAGACATTTGATCAAAGAAGTCCTGCCGGACAGCATTGCCGCGGAGCTGGAAATAACCCCCGGGGATGAGCTGCTTTCCGTAAACGGCCAGGCGGTGGAAGATATTTTTGACTACCAGTTTCTGGTCCAGGACGAAAAAACAGAACTGCTGATCCGCAAGCCGGAGGGAGAGGAGTGGCTGCTGGAAATAGAAAAGGAAGAGGATGAGGATCTGGGACTTGTTTTTGAAAACAGTCTCATGGACGAGTACCGCTCCTGCAGCAACCGCTGCGTCTTCTGTTTTATCGATCAGATGCCGCCGGGCATGCGGGAGACCCTGTATTTTAAGGATGATGATTCCCGTCTGTCCTTTCTTCAGGGCAACTATGTGACGCTTACGAATATGAAGGAAAGGGATCTGGACCGGATCATCCGTTACCGTCTGGAACCCATCAATATCTCTGTCCATACGGTCAACCCGGACCTGCGGCGGCAGATGCTCCGCAACCGTTTTGCCGGGGAGATCCTGGGACAGATCCGCAGGCTGTATGAGGCCGGCATCCAGATGAACGGACAGATCGTGCTCTGCCGGGGGATCAACGACGGACCGGAGCTGGACCGGACCATCCGGGAACTGGCGGATTTTATGCCCTGTTTTCAGAGCCTGTCTGTGGTGCCGGTAGGCCTCACCCGCTACCGGGAAGGCCTGTATCCCCTGGAACCCTTTGACGCAGGAGAGGCCCGGCGGGTGCTGGAACAGATCCGCGGCTGGAGCGGGAAATTTTACCGGGAAAAGAGGACGCGCTTCGTCCATGCCTCCGATGAATGGTATCTGCTGGCAGGGGAAGAGCTGCCTCCGGCGGAGGAGTATGACGGCTATCCCCAGCTGGAAAACGGCGTGGGTATGCTGCGGCTTCTGGCGGAGGAAGTGCGGGAAGATCTGGCCCTTCGGCAGGGGGATTCCCTGGAGCGGAGGATCACCCTGGCTACCGGGCGGCTGGCGGCGCCTTTTCTGGAAAACCTGCTGGGAGAGATCCGGCGGAAGTATCCGGGACTGCGGGCGGAGGTCCTGCCGGTGGAAAACCGGTTTTTCGGGGAGCGGATCACCGTGTCCGGTCTGGTGACCGGCGGCGATCTTATGGAACAGCTGGCGGGAAGGGATCTGGGAGAACGGCTCCTGATCCCCTGCAACATGCTTCGGGACGGAGAAAATGTATTTCTGGACGACAGGACCGTGGAGGAACTGGAACAGAAGCTGGGCGTGCCCGTCCAGGTGGTGGACGAGGCGGGAAGCGCCCTGACGGCGGCTGTTCTGGAGGAGAACACGGTCATGACCCATAAAAGGAGACAAAGATATGAGCAAACCGATCGTAGCCATTGTGGGCCGGCCTAACGTGGGAAAATCCACTCTGTTTAACGGCCTGGCAGGAGAAAATATATCCATTGTCAAGGACACGCCGGGAGTTACCAGGGACAGGATCTATGCCGACGTCCACTGGCTGAACTATGATTTTACCCTGATCGATACCGGGGGCATCGAGCCGGAGAGCCGGGACGTGATCCTCTCCCAGATGCGGGAGCAGGCGGAGATCGCCATCGACACGGCGGATGTGATCCTGTTTCTCACGGATGTGCGCCAGGGCCTGGTGGACGCCGACGCCAAGGTGGCGGATATGCTCCGGCGTTCAGGGAAGCCGGTGGTGCTGGCCGTGAACAAGGTGGACAATTTTCAGACACAGATGATGGACGTCTACGAGTTCTACAATCTGGGCCTGGGTGAGCCGGTGCCTATTTCCGCCTCCGGGAAACTGGGGCTGGGGGATATGCTGGATGTGCTCACAGGATATTTTCCGGAAGGAGCCGCCTCCGGCGAGGAGGAGGAGATCCCCCGGGTGGCCATCGTGGGCAAACCCAACGTGGGAAAATCTTCTATTATAAATAAGCTTCTGGGACAGAACCGGGTGATCGTTTCCGACATCGCCGGCACCACCCGGGACGCCATCGATACCAATATCCGCTGGAACGGCAGGGATTATATCTTTATTGACACAGCCGGCCTGCGGCGGAAGAGCCGGATCAAGGAGGAACTGGAGCGCTACAGCATTATCCGCACGGTCTCCGCGGTGGAGCGGGCGGATGTGGTGGTCATCGTCATCGACGCCCTGGAGGGCGTGACGGAGCAGGACGCCAAGATCGCCGGCATCGCCCACGACCGGGGTAAGGGCATCATCATCGCCGTCAATAAATGGGATGCCATTGAGAAAAATGATAAGACGGTGAAAGAGTATTCCGACAAGATCCGCAGCGTGCTTTCCTTTATGCCCTACGCGGAGATCCTGTTTGTGTCGGCAGTGACCGGCCAGAGGCTGCCCAGGCTTTTTGAGACCATCGATATGGTTCTGGAAAATCAGACGCTGCGGGTGGCTACGGGAGTGCTCAACGAGATCCTGACGGAGGCAGTGGCCATGCAGCAGCCTCCCTCCGATAAGGGCAGAAGGCTGAAGATCTTCTACATGACCGAGGTTTCCGTAAAACCGCCTACGTTTGTGGTGTTTGTCAATGAGAAGAAACTGATGCATTTTTCATATCTCCGGTATCTGGAGAACAAGATCCGGGAGGCCTTCGGCTTCCGGGGTACCTCCCTGCGCTTTATCGTCAGGGAGAGAAAGGAAAAAGACGCGTAAAGGAGCCGGAGGTCCGGCGCCCTGGCGGAAGGAGGAACATCATGGAGCGACTTGTCTGTCTGCTGATCGGCTATCTTTTCGGTCTGATCCAGACTTCTTATATCTACGGAAAGGCCTGCGGGATCGACATACGAACCAAGGGAAGCGGCAATGCCGGCACCACCAACGCCCTGCGCACCCTGGGAAGAAAAGCGGGCCTGGTGACGGTGCTGGTGGATTCCCTGAAATGCGTGGCGGCGGTGATTGTTGTGCGCATGATCTTCGGCAATTCCCACCACGAGATCATCCGGCTGCTGTGCATTTACACCTCCGCCGGGGTGATCCTGGGCCACGACTTCCCTATCTATCTGGGATTCCGGGGAGGAAAAGGCATTGCCGCCACGGCGGGCATGATCATCGCCTTTCTGGACTGGAGGCTGATCGTGGCCGGCATCCTCTGCTTTTTCGGCTGTTTTCTGGCTACACATTATGTATCCCTCGGCTCCCTGGCTCTCTCGGCGGAATTTCTTATCGGGGTCATCCTTCTGGGACAGCTGGGGCAGTTTCCGGAAATGCCCGCATCCGCCCGCTGGGAGATGTATGGGATCATCGCGCTTCTGACAGCCCTGGCCTACTGGCAGCACCGGGGGAACATCGGGCGGCTGATCCGGGGGAACGAAAGAAAGACGTATCTTGGCAGAAAAAATAAAAAGTCCTAGGAGGTGGCAATATGGCAAATATCAGCGTGATCGGATCCGGAAGCTGGGGAACGGCTCTGGCCTGGCTCCTGCGAAAGAACGGCCATCAGGTGACGGTCTGGTCCTTCCTGAAGGAAGAGACGGAAATGTTTTTGAAATACCGGGAAAATGTGGATAAGCTTCCCGGAGTAGTCCTGGATGATCAGGTGGTCTTTACCAACAGCCTGGAGGACAGCGTTCCGGGAAGAGACATGCTGGTGCTGGCGGTTCCCTCGCCGGCGGTCCGCAGCACTTCCCACAGCCTGGCGCCTCTGGTGAAGGAAGGGCAGCTCATCGTCAATGTGGCCAAAGGCATTGAGGAGAAGACCCTGATGACCATGACGGACATTATCGAGGAGGAGATCCCCCAGGCGGAGGTGGCGGTACTCTCAGGGCCCAGCCATGCGGAGGAAGTGGGCAAAGGCCTGCCCACCACCATTGTGGCGGGAGCCCACAGCCGCCGGACCGCCGAGCAGGTCCAGGAGTATTTTATGAGTCCGGTGTTCCGGGTGTATACCAGCTCGGACATGCTGGGCATCGAGACAGGGGCGGCGCTTAAAAACGTCATCGCCCTGGCGGCCGGCATGGCCGACGGTCTGGGATACGGGGACAATACCAAAGCGGCGCTGATCACCCGGGGCATTGCGGAGATCGCCCGGATCGGCACCGCTCTGGGAGCGCACCTGGAGACCTTTTACGGGCTCTCCGGCATCGGCGATCTCATCGTTACCTGTGCCAGCGTTCACAGCCGCAACCGGAAAGCGGGTTATCTTATGGGCCAGGGACGCACCATGGAACAGGCCATGGCGGAAGTGCACATGGTGGTAGAGGGCGTGTATTCTGCCAAGGCGGGCATGGCCCTGGCAGAGCGGTACCAGGTGGAGGTGCCCATCCTCCGCAGCGTCAACGAGATCCTTTTTGAAGGAAAGCCTGCGGCGGAGGCGGTCAGCGAACTGATGCAGAGGCTTCCCAAGGATGAACTGAATAAATGGTAGCGTCAATGTACCAGGGGGCATTGTCTCCCTCCGCACGGACGCCAGGTACATGAAAAAATTACAGCCGGGCTTTTTGAAGCCCGGCTGTTTTATATCCGCTGCGCGGAACAGGTCACGTTTTATTTGCTCCAGTCGATGCCGGCCAGGTCCTCGGGAACGCTGGCGCTGCGGAACTGTTCATCCATGGTGTTGATGGTCTTCATCTCCGTGGGATTCAGTTCGAAATCGAAAATATCAATGTTTTCCCGGATCCTGTCAGGATGCACGGATTTGGGGATGATGGCCACATTCTGCTGGACCAGCCAGCGAAGCCCCACCTGTGTGGCGGATTTCCCGTAGCGGCTGCCGATGGTCTGCAGCATCTCCCGGTCCGCGTAGGCGCCCCTTGCCAGGGGAGCGTAAGCCTGAACGGCGATCCCCCGATCCTGGCAGTAGCGGATCAGCGGTTCCCGGTTCCAGAGAGGATGACATTCGATCTGGTTCACCGCGGGAATGACCCCGGACATCTGAAAGAGCTGCTCCAGATGGGGGATCTCGAAATTGCTGACGCCGATGGAACGGGCGAGACCGGACTCCTTCAGCTTTTCCAGGCTGCGCCAGGTGGCGGGGTAGCAGCCGGGCACAGGCCAGTGGATCAGGTACAGGTCCACGTATTCCAGGCCCAGACGTTCCAGACTCCGCTGAAAAGCGCCCTCGATGTCGCCGATCCTCTGGGCGGTGTTCCATACTTTGGTGGTGATGAAAAGCTCTTCCCTGGGGATGCCGCAGCCGGCCACCGCCCGCCCTACGGAATCCTCGTTCTTATACGCGGAAGCTGTGTCAATGAGCCGGTAGCCGGCCTCCACCGCGGCGGCCACGGCCCGCTCCATTTCCGCGTCGCCCTCGGTCTTATAGACTCCAAGACCTGCCATGGGCATTTTATTTCCGTCGTTTAATAATAGAAAAGGCATATCGGATGCCATGATACGTACCTCCTGCAAATGGGAAAATAACGGACAGAACCCTGTCCCGACAAAAATAATCATATCATAAAACCGCCGGAAAATACAGAACTTTCGGCAAAAAGAAATTGATATACATTTAACGAGAGAAAGAAAAAACGGAAGGGAAAAAATTCGCGTTGGTGGATTTTTACAAGTATCCCCGGGGGTACCTAAAAAAGAACATGAATTATGCACAGAAGTTTTCGGGGGTCTATTGATTTCAAAAACTAAATGGTTTATAATAACTGTAATTGACAAAAAGATGTCAGATTTTATTTTTGTGCAAAAACGGTTACTGCCAAAATGGCTGAAAAGTATGAAAAAAGGAGTGAAAGTATGCATCTGATCAAAGATGAAAACGGGAACCCGGTTCCTCACGGCGCCCATGAGCACTGCCACGAGCATGCCCACGGAGAAACCTGCGGCGGGGAATGCGCTTCCGGCGGAAAATGCAAAAACGAGACAGTTGCCCTGCTGGATTATATGCTGCACCACAATGAGCAGCACGCGGCGGAGCTGGATCAGATGGCTGCCAACCTGGAAAAGCTGGGGCTCAGCGACGCGGCCAGACAGATCCGGGACGGCGTGTCGGATTTTCAGAAAGGCAATATGCGTCTCAGTCTGGCGCTGACACTGGTGAAAGAACAGCTGAAGGAGGATTGATCAGAAATGTGTCTTGCCACCGTATATAAAGAAAGTGATAACACCGTGATCTGCAGGAATGTTTCGCGCATCGACGTGGACGGGGAATACGTTCTCATCCGGGACATTCTGGGAGAAGAGACGAGGGTGCAGGGGAGGATCCAGATGGTGGATCTGGCCAACAGCGTTGTGCGCCTGGTCTGCGACTGACGATCCGGATCTTCGGGCGCGGAGGCGCTCTGGGAATAGATCAATTTCGGGGCCGGCGGGCCATCAGTTGCCGGCGCCCTGAAAAAACGAAAGACTGAAGAAGAGAGGAGGTGTATCCGATGGCTCAGGTAATTGCTGTGGCGGGAAAAGGCGGCGTAGGAAAGACAACTTTGACAGGTCTTCTGATCCAGTATCTGTGTCAGACCGGAAAAGGACCGATCCTGGCAGTGGATGCTGACGCCAATTCCAATCTGAACGAAGTGCTGGGAGTGGAGGTGGACGCGACTCTGGGAGAGATCCGGGAGGAGCTGGAAACCGCCGAGAGCTCCAACAGTTCAATCCCCAAGGGGATGAGCAAGGCCGACTACATGGAATTCCGTTTCGGAAGCGCCCTGACAGAGGAAAAGGATTTTGACCTTCTGGTCATGGGCAGGACGCAGGGCAAAGGCTGCTACTGCTTTGTCAACGGGCTTCTGCAGGCACAGATCCAGAAGGTTCAGGGAGAATATTCCTACATCGTGGTAGACAACGAGGCCGGCATGGAACATATCAGCCGGGGGGTTCTTCCGGGAATGAACATGGCGATCCTGGTCAGCGACTGCTCCCGCCGAGGCGTGCAGGCGGCCGGAAGGATCGCGGAACTGATCCGGGAATGCGATATGCATCCCTCCCGGGTGGGGCTGATCGTCAACCGGGCTCCCGGCGGCGTGCTCAACGAGGGCACCAGGGAGGAGATCGAGAACCAGGGGCTGGAGCTTCTGGGTGTGGTTCCCCACGACGATACCGTGTATCAGTATGATTGTGATGGAAAACCGACCGTGCAGCTTCCGGAGGATTCTCCGGTGCGGGCGGCGCTGAAAGCGATCGTAGAAAAATTAGGGTTATGATCGCAGTGTAAGAGTAGAGTAGAATGGGTGCTTAGGCGGTTTTTATTTTTCTCCGGCACCGGAGAGAATAAAAATAAAATACATCTTTAGCGGGAGCGGATGCCCGCGGGAAAAGAGGTAATCAAATCTAAGGAGGATTATTGATGAGTGAATTCAAACTGACGACAGTAGAAGAGATGGAAGCAGCGACCAACCGTCTGCTGGAGACTGGCGCCAAAGTGGGCGCAGACGCGTGGCAGTATCGTGTGAAAAATCAGACCCCTCACTGTAAGTTTGGTGAGACCGGTGTCTGCTGCCGGATCTGCTCCATGGGTCCCTGCCGTATTACCCCGAAAGCACCGAGAGGAATCTGCGGATGCGACGTACACGGTATCGTAGGTAGAAACTACCTGAAATTTACCGCAGGCGGAGCCGCAACCCATTCCGACCATGGCCGCGAGATCTGCCATACCCTGTACGAAGCTGCCGCTGACGGCGACTACAAGGTAAAAGATCCCGAGAAACTGATCCGCATTGCCAAGGAGTGGGGTATTGAGACCGAGGGCAAGGATATCTACGATCTGGCTCACGAAGTTGCCTACACCGGTCTTCTGGAGTACGGCAAGCCCTTCGGATATCAGAGATTTATAGAGAGACTTCCCGAGCATACCCAGGAACTGTGGAAGAAGAACGAAGTGGCTCCCAGAGCCATCGACCGCGAGGTTGCGACTTCTCTGCACATGACCCATATGGGATGTTCCTCTCTTCCGGAAGCGCTGATCAAACAGTCCCTGCGGGCGGGCCTCTGTGATGGCTGGGGCGGCTCCATGATGGGAACCGAGTTCTCCGACGTGCTGTTCGGAACTCCCAAGCCCATTGACACCGAGGCAAACCTGGGCGTTATGAACGCTGAGAACGTAAATATCGTAGTTCATGGACATGATCCGTCACTGTCCGAGATGATCTGCGAGTACGCGGACGATCCGGAAATGATCGCCTACGCCAAGGAAATGGGCGCCAAAGGCATCACCGTATCCGGTGTCTGCTGTACCTCCAACGAGGTAGCTATGCGCCGTGGAATCCCCATGGCAGGAAACTTCCTGCAGCAGGAGAACGTAGTCCTGACCGGAGCCTGCGAGGCCATTGTTGTGGACGTGCAGTGTATCTTCCCGGCCCTTGGACCCCTGAGCAAATGTTTCCACACCAAGTTCATCACCACCTCTCCCATAGCGCAGATGCCGGATTCCGAATTCATCCGCTTCAACGCCAAGACCGCCGGCGAGAACGCCAAGGCGATCGTGAAGATGGCAGTGGAGAACTTCAAGAACAGAAAACCGGAACTGGTACATATTCCGGATATGAAGCAGAAAGCAACCGTTGGATACTCCCTGGAGGCTATCGTGAAGACTCTGGACGGCGTTACCAATACGCAGGTAGACCAGACCGGAACCCTGAAACCTCTGTGGGATTGCGTAGCAGCAGGTGTTATCCGCGGCGCTGTAGCCATGGTTGGCTGCAACAACCCCAAGGTACGTCCTGACTACGCTCACATCGAACTCATGAAATACCTCCTGAAACATGACATCATCATCGTTGCGTCCGGATGCTCCGCGCAGGCTGCCGCTAAGGCCGGCCTCATGGACAAGAGAGCGAAGGATCTCTGCGGCGCAGGTCTGAAGAGAGTCTGCGAGCTGGCCGACATTCCGCCGGTACTGCACATGGGCTCCTGCGTAGATATCAGCCGTATGATGAACCTGGTATCCGAGCTGGCCAAGGTTGGCGGCGTAAATATTTCTCAGCTTCCGGTTGTGGGCTGCGCTCCCGAGTGGATGTCCGAGAAAGCCGTTTCCATCGGAAACTACGTAATCGGTACCGGTATCGACACCTTCCTGGGCGTGGATCCCTATGTATCCGGCTCCAGCGAGGTTGCGGAACTCCTGACCAACGGAACGAGACAGTGGGTAGAGGCTGCGTTCACTGTTGAAAAAGACATCGAGCAGCTGGGCATCAAGATGAGAGACCGCATCGAGGAGAAGCGTGCCGCTCTTGGTGTCTGATCAAGTCAAAGGCAGATGAGTTAGCATGAAAATAGCAGTAACAGGAAAAGGCGGGGTGGGTAAGACCACCATCGCCGCCACCCTGGCCCGTCTTTACGCGGCTGAGGGACGGAAAGTCCTGGCGGCGGATGTGGATCCGGACGCGAATCTGGGCCTGGCCCTGGGATTTTCCGAAGAAGAGCTGGATTCCATCGTTCCCATCAGCAAGATGCGGAAACTGGTGGAAGAGCGCACGGAAGCCACACCCGACAACAGGTTCTACAAGCTGAACCCCAAGGTGGACGATATCCCCGAAAAGTACGGCAGAACCTGTAACGGCGTGAAGCTTCTGGTTCTGGGCACGGTGGAGACCGCCAACAGCGGCTGTGTCTGCCCGGAACATGTAATGCTGAAGAGGATCATCAACAATCTGGTGCTTCACCGGGACGATGTGGTGATCCTGGACATGGAGGCCGGCCTGGAACACCTGGGCAGAGGCACCACAGAGGGCATGGACTACTTTGTGGTGGTCATCGAACCGGGGGCCAGAAGCGTACAGACCTACAAAAACGTCAAGCGTCTGGCGGAGGGCCTGGGCATCCATCAGGTTCACGTGGTGGCCAATAAGGTCCGGGATGAAAAGGACGAAGCCTTCATCCGGGAAAAGATCCCCGCAGAGGATCTGCTGGGAATGGTCCACTATAATGAACAGGTCATCGACGCGGACCGTCAGGGCTGCTCTCCCTATGACTTCAGTCAGCAGGCAGTCAGCGAGATCCGGGCGATCAAAGAAATAATTGATAAAACAAACATGTAAACAGGAGGAAAAAAATGGCTACATTATTTCAGAGAGTTTTTGGCGGAAATGATGCCGTTTACGGCCTGACCGAAGGCATCATCGACAAGGCGATCCAGCAGTACGGTGAAGAGAAAGCAGTAAGCTTCCCCAACACTGCTTACAGCCTTCCCTGCTACTACGCAGTAACAGGAACCAAAGTTACCAACCTGAAAGAGCTGAAGGAAGCTCTGGGTGTGGTAAAGACCCTGATGACCAGAGAGAACGAGCTGAACGATGTGTTCATGTCCGGTGTTGCCACCGCTCTCTGCGCAGAGTTCATTGAGGCTACCAAGTACATCGACGGAGCCAATCCCTACGAGGAGCCCTGCTATGGACATCTGGGCGACCCCGTGATCCGTGAGCTGGGTGTTCCGCTGGTTACCGGCGATATCCCCGGCGTTGCCGTTATCCTTGGGTCCGCTCCCAGCGCAGAGCAGGCAGTTGCTCTGGTGAAGAGCTATCAGGCACAGGGTATCCTGGTTACCCTGGTAGGCGGAGTCATCGATCAGCTGCAGGAGCAGGGATACAAGACCGGCGCCAATGTGCGTGTGATCCCCCTGGGCAAAGACGTTACTTCCGTGATCCATGTAGTATCCGTTGCCATCCGCGCGGCCCTGATCTTCGGTAATGTTACTCCCGGCGACGCAGGCGCGCTGATGACCTATACCAAGGACCGTGTTCCGGCTTTCGTAAACGCTTTTGAGCCTCTGGACGATGTGATCGTTGCCTGCGGCGCAGGCGCTATCGCGCTGGGCTTCCCGGTCATCACCAACGATGACAAGGATGTTCCCCCGATCCCCAAGAGCCTGATCATCCAGAAGGATGTGGACAAATGGAACGCCACTTCTCTGGAGGCCAGGGACATCAAGATCAAGATCACCAATATCGATATCCCCGTTGCTTTCGCTTCCGCTTTTGAAGGCGAGATCATCCGCAAGGGCGATATGCAGGTTGAGTTTGACGGTTCCCGTGTAGACTGCGTGGAGCTGGTTTCCATGAAAGAGCTTTCCGAGGTAGAGGATCACAAGATCGAGCTGATCGGACCCGATATCGACGAGTTCGAGGTGGGAAGCAAGCACAGCATCGCTTACGTGGTAGAGGTTGCCGGAAAGAGCATGCAGGCGGACTTCGAGCCTGTATTCGAGCGTAAGTTCCACAGCTACCTGAACTGCATCGAGGGCGTTATGCATACCGGACAGCGTGATATGATCCGTATCCGTATCAGCAAAGAGGCTTTCGACGCCGGATTCAGAGCAAAACATCTGGGCGAGGTTCTGTACGCGCAGGTGAAGAACGAGTTCGAGGCTGTGGTTGATAAATGTCAGGTGAAGATCTACACCAATCCGGAAGACTGCACCAAGATGCGTCACGAAGTGGCAATGCCCATCTTCGACAAACGTGATGAGAGACTGGC
The DNA here is from genome assembly GCA_963928055.1 of Candidatus Scatomonas sp. Lineage (GTDB taxonomy): Bacteria > Bacillota > Clostridia > Lachnospirales > Lachnospiraceae > Scatomonas. Next base: position 25,256 of record CAWVDN010000001.1, read on the forward strand.
ATCCATGACCGACGAGGCCGTTCCGGTATACTACAGCTGCATCATGTGCCAGGCATTCTCTCCCAGCCATGTATGCGTGGTTACCCCCGAGCGTCTGGGCCTCTGCGGAGCCGTTTCCTGGTTCGACGCCAAGGCTACCCACGAACTGCAGCCCAACGGTCCCTGCCAGGTGGTTACCAAAGAGCGCTGCATCGACGAGCGGATCGGTGAGTACGAGGATGTAAACGAGATCGTTAAGAAACTGTCCCAGGGCGCCCTGGAAGACGTTTCCCTGTACTCCATCATGGAGAAGCCCATGACCTCCTGCGGATGCTTCGAGTGTATCTGCGGTATCGAGCCCTTCTCCAACGGCGTATGTATCGCCAACCGTGAGTACGCAGGCCAGACTCCTCTGGGAATGACCTTCCCCGAACTGGCGTCCATGACCGGCGGCGGTGTGCAGACACCTGGATTCATGGGACACGGCAAGCATTTCATCGCTTCCAAGAAGTTCATGAAGGCAGAGGGCGGCGTTGCCCGTATCGTGTGGATGCCCAAGGAACTGAAGGAGCAGGTAAAAGACAACCTGAACAAGACCGCCAAAGAGCTGTACGGAATCGACAACTTTACCGATATGATCGGTGATGAGACCATCGCTACCGATCCGGAAGAGCTGGTTGCTTTCCTGACCGAAAAAGGTCATCCGGCTCTGGGCATGGATCCCATGATGTAAGAAGGTTTCAGGTGTGTTTCCGGCACGTCTTGTGCCGGAAATACCCTGCTTTTTGCGTGTTCAGCATTGACAGGAACCGCAAAATGTTTTAAGGTATGAGATAGATAAAAACAGTAAGGAGGCTTGTTTAAAATGCCGTTTAATCGCAAACCACAGAAGTTCAGCGCATCCATTAAAGAAGTAGAACTGGGATGCGGCGAAAAAGCAGTCAAAATCGGAGGAGCCAGCGTATTTCCCTTCTATTCCTTTGACGGATCCGAGGGCAACGCTCCCAAGGTAGGCGTTGAGATTTCCGATATGGGTCTTGAGCATGAGCCCGAAGGCGTAAAAGCTTACTATGCAGGAGCTTCTACTCTGGGCGAGATCGCCAAGAAGGCTGCTGAGATGCCCGGAGGTGATTTTGTTGTACTGCGTCTGGAAGGCGGAGATCCCAACGGAGTCAACAAACCCGTAGAGGAGCTGGTTGCAGCTGCCAAGGAAGTAGCTGACGCCATTGACGTTCCCCTGGTAGTGGAGGGCTGCAAGAACGTTGAAAAAGACAGCGAGCTGCTGCCCAAGGTTGCAGAGGCGCTGCAGGGCAAGAACGTACTGTTAATGTCCGCGAAGGAAGAAGACTACAAGGCTATCGGCGCTGCCGCAGGTCTGGCTTACGCACAGAAGGTAGGCGCTGAGTCCGCTGTTGATATCAACCTGGCAAAACAGCTGAACGTTGTTCTGACGCAGCTGGGTGTTGCCGCTGAAAGCATCGTAATGAACGTGGGAACCGCAGCTGTAGGCTACGGCTATGATTACGTGATCTCCACCATGGATCGTGTAAGAGCCGCCGCGCTGTCCCAGGATGATAAGATGCTTCAGATGCCCATCATCACTCCTGTTGCTTCCGAGACCTGGTCTGTAAAAGAGTCCACGGCTTCTGAGGAAGATGCTCCGGGATGGGGTCCTGTAGAGGAGAGAGGTGTCTCCATGGAAGTTCAGACAGCAGCCGCATGTCTGGTATCCGGCTCTGATGCCGTTATTTTGAAACATCCTCAGTCCGTTGCAACAATCTCTAAGATGATTAAAGAATTAATGTAATGTGAGAAAAGAGGAGGATAAAAAATCATGGCATTAACAGGTATTCAGATTTTTAAAATGACACCCAAGAAAAACTGTAAGGAGTGCGGATGCCCCACCTGTATGGCATTCTCCATGAAGGTAGCGCAGGGCGCCATGGATATTTCCGCATGTCCCCATATGTCAGAGGATGCTCTGGCGCAGCTGTCTGAGGCTACTGCTCCGCCTATGAAGACCATCAAGATCGGTACCGGCGACAACGAGTACAGCCTGGGCGGCGAGACCGTTCTGTACAGACACGAGAAAACCTTTGTCAGCGAGACCAGATACGCGACTACGGTATGCAGCTGCATGGATGACGCCGCCATCGACGCCAGACTGGCCAGCGTTGCCAAGGTGGATTACGAGCGTATCGGCGAGAGAATGTACACCGAGCTGGTATACGTAAACTACGCGAAAGACACCGATTCCGCGAAATATGTGGAAATGGTCAAGAAAGCCGCTGCTACCGGAAGAACTCTGGTGCTTGGCTGCAAATGCCCGGAGACCGCCAAGGCTGCTCTGGACGTATGCAAGGATGGAAAGCCCGTTCTCAACGGAGCGGATGCTTCCAACTATGAAGAGATGAGCAAGATCGCCACAGAGGCAGGCGTTGTTCTGGGCGTATCCGGAGCAAACCTGGACGAGCTGTACGATACCACCGCAGCTCTGGAGAAGCTGGGCAACAAGAACCTGATTCTGGATGTGACCATGGGAACTGTCAAAGAGACCTTTGAGGCTGCTGTATGCGTACGCCGCGCCGCCATCAAGGACACCGACAGAACCTTCGGATATCCCTCCATCGTAAACGTAGCCGCTCTGGCTCAGGGCGACAAGGCCATGCAGCAGGCGCTGGCAGCTGCCTTCACCATGAAGTACGGCTCCATCGTTGCTGTTGAGGAGATGGACTACGCTATGGCTCTGCCCCTGTACGGTCTGAGACAGAACCTGTTCACCGACCCGCAGAAGCCCATGAAGGTTGCTCCTGGAATCTACCCGCTGAACGGCGCGGACGAGAATTCTGTCTGCCTGACTACGGTAGACTTCGCGCTTACATATTTCCTGGTATCCGGCGAGCTGGAGCGCTCCGGCGTTCCCTGCAACCTGGTGATCTCCGATGCCGGCGGACTTTCCGTTCTGACTGCATGGGCAGCCGGAAAGCTTTCCTCCACATCTATCTCCACCTACATCAAGGAAGAGGTAGAGGGCAAAGTGAAATCCAGAAAACTGATCATCCCCGGAAAAGTTGCCGTGCTGAAGGGTGATCTGGAAGCCAAGCTGCCCGGATGGGAAGTGATCGTAGCTCCCCTGGAGGCTGTACAGCTGGTGAAATTCCTGAAAGATATGCAGGCAAACGGCCAGATCTGATTGCCGCACATCTGCGAATGAAAACGAAGGCGGGCCCTGCGCCCACCTTCGTTTAAATAAGAAAAAAGGAGAAAACTTATGGCAAAATTTGTAGTAATTGGAGAAAGAATTTCTGTAACCGCTCCGTCCATTAACAGAGCCTTTGCAGAGAAGGATCCGGAACCGATCCTGGCAAGAGCAAAACAGCAGCTGGATGCCGGCGCTACCTATCTGGATGTTAACATCGGACCGGCAGAGAACAACGGCGAAGATATCATGAAATGGGCCGTTACTCTTCTGCAGGAGAACTTTGACAATGTTCCGCTGGCTCTGGATACTGCCAACAAAGCAGCCATCGAGGCCGGTATTTCCGTATACAACAGATCCAAAGGAAAACCCATCGTTAACTCCGCGGATGCTTCCGGACGTATCGAGTACATCGACCTGGCAGCTGCCAACGATGCCATCGTTATCGCTCTTTGCAACGGCGATGGAATCGCTAAGGACAATGACGAGCGTATGGCTTACCTGACCACTCTGCTGGAGAGAGGTCTGGAGCACGGCATGGAAGATCAGGATATCTGGTTTGACCCGCTGTTCGTAGTTGTGAAGGGCATGCAGGACAAGCAGATGCAGGTTCTGGAGTTCATCAAGATGATCTCCGACATGGGACTGAATTCCACCGGCGGTCTGTCCAATAACTCCAACGGAGCGCCCAAGGCTCTTCGTCCCATCATGGATTCCGCACTGGTTGCTATGTGCATGATGCAGGGCCTTACCTCCGCCATCGTGAACCCCAACGACCTGAGACTGATGGAGACCATCAAGTCCTGTGACGTATTCAAGGGCAACACCCTGTACGCGGACTCCTACCTGGAGCTGTAATTCTTTTCCCAGGAATCACCGAGCCGCTGTCAACAGCTGTAAAAGCCGCTGCTGACAGCGGCTTTTTCTGTTCCGGGGCACAGAATGTACAGAAAAGAATACGTTCCCGGGGTTGTATCCTGCGGTTGGGCGATTGAAAAAAAGGCAGAATTATGGTAAGATAACCATATTGTATACCGGAAAAAACGGGGGATTTTACGCGGTTGATACCGCCGGGCCTTCGGAAGGCCCGGGTTATGGATGAGAGGAGGATGTTTCAGATGTTTAAGGTTACCTTTCAGTTGGAAGGGGCAGGGGCAGTGGAGGCGTTTGCCCAGGAAGATGAAAATCTTCTGAACGTTGCCCAGAAGTCCAACGTAGCCATTGACGCTCCGTGTTCCGGAAACGGAATGTGCGGAAAATGCAAAGTCAGACTGGTAAGCGGAGAATTGGATTCCAAAAAGACCCGCCACATCACGGAGGAGGAGTACGCGGAGGGCTGGCGCCTGGCCTGCTGCAGCAAGATCATCGGGGATGTGACTGTGGAAGTGCCGGATATCGCTTCCGCCTACAGAAGCCGTATGAAGGTCGCGGATCTGAGTTCCCGTCAGGAAGTGGAACTGTTTGAGAATACCAAGAAACAGGTGGAGGATGCCGGCATTCTGCTGAAAAACAGCATGAGCGTGCTGGAGATCCAGATGGAAGAGCCCTCCCTGGACGACACCATGCCGGATAACGAGCGGTTTGAGTGGGCAGTGGAAGCAGCTACAGGGATCGAGCACGTGCGGATCCCCTATTCCGTGCTGCATAAAATGGCGCATGTATTCCGGAAAAATCATTTTCATGTGCAGTGCGTGGTGAGGAAGACCAGCAAAGATGTGTTTGTCTACGATATCCTTCCGGCAGGGGAAAAACCTGTGATCGGCGGACTGGCGGTGGATATCGGGACCACTACGGTTTCCGCCATCCTGATGAACATGGAAACCGGGGAGATCCTGGCCAAGGCTTCTTCCGGCAACGGCCAGATCCGTTACGGAGCCGATGTGATCAACCGGATCATTGAATCCCAGAAGCCCGGAGGCGGCAAGCGGCTGCAGAAAGCGGTGATCACAGAGACCATTAATCCTCTGATCGACGAAATGTGCCGCAGCATTCAGTTCCCCAAGGAACATATTTACCGGATGGCGGTGGCGGGAAATACCACCATGAACCATCTGCTGATGGGTGTGGACGCGGATCCCATTCGGATGGAGCCCTACATTCCCACCTTCTTTAAGACGAATTCCTTATTTGCTTCGGATATCGGGATCGATATTCATCCGGACGCCCATATCATCGTGGCGCCCAATATCGGCAGCTATGTGGGAGGCGACATTACGGCGGGAGCCTTTGTGAGCCTGATCTGGAACCGCCCGGAGATGTCCCTGTTCATTGATCTGGGGACCAACGGGGAGCTGGTGTTCGGAAATTCCGATTTCCTGATGAGCTGTGCCTGCTCCGCGGGACCGGCCTTTGAGGGCGGAGATATCAGCTGCGGTATGCGGGCTACAGACGGAGCCATTGAGGCCTGCACCATCGATCCGGATACCATGGAGCCGCATTTTTCCGTCATCGGCGACGAGGGCACCAAGCCGGTAGGCATCTGCGGATCCGGCATCATTGATATTATCGCGGAACTGTTTACCTGCGGCATCATCAATGCCAAGGGAAAATTCGTCCGGGAGGGCGAAAGGATCCGCCACGACAAATACGGCATGGGCAGTTATGTGCTGGCCTTTGAGAAGGACGCGGGAAGCGTCAAGGATGTGGAGATCACCGAGGTGGATATCGACAATTTTATCCGGGCCAAGGGAGCCATTTTCTCCGCCATCCGCACCATGCTGAAATCTCTGGATTTTACTGTGGATATGATCGACGACGTCTATGTGGCAGGCGGCATCGGCAGCGGCATCAATATGCGCAACGCGGTGAACATCGGCATGTTCCCGGATATCCCGGTGGAAAAGTTCCATTACATTGGCAACTCTTCCCTTACGGGCGCTTACTCCATGCTGCTGTCCACCCAGGCGGAGCGCAAGGTGTACGAGGTGGCCAGAAATATGACCTATCTGGAACTGTCCACGGTGCCCACCTATATGGATGAGTTTGTGGGAGCCTGCTTCCTTCCCCATACGGACAGCGAGATGTTCCCCAGCGTACATCTGAAAGAATCGATCAGGAGTTGAAATTATGGATTTTCCTTACGAAAAAGACAGCAAAGAGCGGATGCCCTACGAGCATTACATGGAGATCTACCGTGGACTGAAGCCGGAGGACATCAGCAGCAGAACCAATATTCCTTATGATGAGGAGACACAGACATTTACCCTCCGTCTGATGGGAGTTACCTATCAGGTGTCCTGGCCGGATTATGAAGTCCGGCACCTGGACCGGGAGGATCTTCAGTATTATCCCCTGGAGGGAGCGCCCAATGCCAGGATCCTGGTGCTGCGCTACCTTACGGAGGGGGCAGCCGCGCCGGCTTCCGGGAAATATCTTACCTATCGGGAGGTTCCCTGGGGCGAGGTGTATTTTAAACAGTTTCAGGGCCGTTGCCTTTTCAGGCTGGCATACGGTTTTGGAAATAAATTGCAGAAGTTCAGAGAGATCATGGACAGGCTCGGAGCAAAGGAGCTTCCCCACGGGGACGCCGGCTATGAGTTTGAGTTCCTGAACGGTCTGTACCTGCAGTTCCTTCTCTGGGAGGGGGATGAGGAATTTCCGCCCTCTGCCCAGATCCTCTTCTCCGATAACTTTCCTGTGGCTTTTGTTATGGGAGAAGACATGGCGGTGGTGGGCGATGTGTCCATCGGCGCGCTGAAAGCTTTAAGTTAAGTTTCAATTTCATAGTGTCACAATAGTAGAGTAAATATTGCGCGTAAAGTGTCCCAAGGATGGGAAGTTGCCTGGGAACGAAGGGAGCGGAGGCTTCCACGATGCAATGTTGCGTCCGCTACTGCATTAGAGATGATAGACACACGATCTTCTTTGGTGTAGTAACTGCTGCGCCGCTATGAAAAAAGGAGGTTGTGTGATGAAACAACAGATGAGCATCAAAACCGTTGCCGCTGCCGCAGTGCTGGTGGCAATGAACATTATCTTATCCAGGGTATTCGCCATAAATGTAGGGCCTACCCTGCGTATCACCCTCAGTACCACGCCGGTCTTTCTGGCAGGGCTCTGGTTCGGCCCGGCAGTGGGCGGCATCTGCGGCGGCGTGGGGGATCTCCTGGGCAGTCTGTTCCAGGGATACGCCCCCAATCCGCTGATCCTGGGGGCGGCAGTTCTCTGCGGCCTGATTCCCGGACTTATGAAAAATTATGTATTTCATAATAAGATCCGTTACTGGAAGATCCTGGTGATCGTTGCCCTTCACGGCCTGGTTGGTTCCATGGGCCTGACGTTGCTGGGGCTGCACCTGATGTACGGAAGGCCTTTGGCGGAACTCTTTGTCACCCGGGCGGTCCAGACCGTGGCCCTGGTGGTGGTGAACTCGATTCTGGTGAACTTGCTTTACAGCAGTCCGCTGACGGTTTTTGTAAACCGGATGTTCTTTCATGTGGAAGCCAGAGCCGGACGAGCGGTCCGGTAAAGAAAGAAACAAAAAAGCCGCAAAACCGGGAATTCTGCCCGGAAAACAGCCTGAAAAATGTGTGTAGAAAGGTGGAAAAGTAAAATGGGTTACGCAGCAAAGGGATGTGATGAGTTTGTAGAGGTTCTTGCCTCTAAAGCACCAGTCCCCGGAGGAGGAGGCGCTTCCGCTCTGGTAGGAGCTGTAGGGGCGGCCCTCTGCAACATGGTGGGAAATCTCACCGTAGGAAAAAAGAAGTACGCGGATGTGGAAGCGGAACTGAAGGAACTGATGGAGCAGGTAACTGCCATTCAGAACCGTTTTCTCCAGCTGATCGACGAGGACGCGGAAAGCTTCGCCCCGCTGGCCAAGGCTTACGGGCTGCCCTCCGGAACCGAAGAGGAAAAGGCGGAGAAGGCCAGAGTGATGGAGATCTGTCTGAACGATGCCTGTGGAGTGCCCATGGAGATCATGGAGAACTGCTGCCGCGCGCTGGATCTGATAGAAGTGTTTGCCGCCAAGGGTTCTCTTCTGGCAGTCAGCGACGCGGGAGTAGCCGCCGCCTGCTGCCGGTCCGCGCTGAAGGGCGCCAGCCTGAATATTTACATCAATACCAAGAGCATGAAAGACCGGACCAGAGCGGAGGAGCTGAACAGCAAATGCGACGAGATGATCCGCCGGTACAGTGAAAAGGCGGAAGCGATTTTTGACAGCGTTCTGGAAAAGCTGAAATAAAGGAGGTGAGCAGATGGCCAGACAATTACTGGGAAAAGAAGTGACAGCTGCTTTAAATGAAAAGATCAAAGGCCAGGTGGCTGAGCTGAAAGAAAAAGGAGTGGAACCTACCCTGGGGATCATTCGGGTAGGCGAGCGGGAAGACGATCTCTCCTATGAGAGAGGAGCGGTCAAGCGCTGTGAGACCCTGGGAGTTTCCTGCAAAAAGATCCTGCTTCCGGCGGACGTAAGCCAGGAAGCCCTCATGGAGGCAGTCCGCCAGGTCAACGAGGACGACGGGATCCACGGCGTGCTGATCTTCCGTCCTCTGCCGAAGCACCTGGATGAGGAGGCGGTGATCCGGGCCCTGGATCCCGCGAAAGATGTGGACGGCATTACCGACGGGTCTCTGGTGGGCGTGTTTGCCGGAAGAGAACAGGGCTTCCCGCCGTGTACGCCCCAGGCCTGCATGGAGATCCTGGATCACTACCAGATCGACTGTACAGGCAAGAAGGCCGTGGTAGTAGGCAGGAGCCTTGTGGTGGGAAAACCGGCGGCCATGATGCTGGTGAAGAAAAACGCTACGGTTACCATCTGCCATACAAGGACCAAGGACATGCCCTCTGTAGTGAAAGAGGCGGATATCGTTCTCGTAGCCGCGGGAAGAGCCGGGGTGGTGGACGAGACCTACGTTTCTCCGGGCCAGATCATTCTGGATGTGGGCATCAATGTCAACGATCAGGGCAAGCTCTGCGGAGATGTAGCCTATGATCGGGTGGAGCCTATCGTGGAGGCCATTACCCCGGTCCCCGGCGGTGTGGGAAGCGTGACCACCTCGGTACTGGTGGGGCATGTGGTGGAAGCCGCACGCAGAAAATATAAATAAGAAGGCCATGACACAAAAAGGCCGGGCGTCCGAAAGAGGACTGCCCGGCCTTTTCCGCAGGGTACAGATTATTTGTGCTCCGCGAAATAAACCTTGCTGTAATTGTCGATGGCTTCGGTGGTAGCCTCGTAAACACCGGGGAAGGTGCTCATGGCCAGACCCTGGGAAGCGCTGGGGATGAAATAGTATTTTCCGTTTTCATCGCAGGCGCGTTTTACTTCCCTGGCGATCACTTCGGGCGTCCAGCCGTCGTAATCGATCTTGGCGCTGTCAATGCCGCCCATGAAGGTAATCTTTCCGCCGTATTTCTTGATCAGGGCGGGGATATCGTTGGTGGTCATAACGCCCTGCCAGATGCTGATGCCCATGTCGATCATGTAGGGAACCAGGGTGGCGGCGTAGGAATCCGAATGATGCACGATCAGATCGGCGCCGTTCTCCTTATACACACCGTAGATATCCTTATAGGCGGGATAAATGAACTCCTCAAACATTTCCGGGGAGATGAAGGTGGAGCGCTGGCTGCCCCAGTCGTCGTGATGGAAAACGCCGTCTGGTTTCATGTGCTTGCAGAGATCCTCCGCCAGTTCCACTTCCCACTCGGTCAGGTATTTGATCAGGTCCTTCATCGCTTCCGGCTCCTCAAAGAAGTTCATCAGCGTATTCTGGATCTCGCCCAGGTAATGGGTCATCTCGAAGATACCGGGGGCTACGAAGGGAAGCACGAAGTACTCGTTGCGGTCCACCTTTTCCAGCTCTTTCTCAAAGGGCTCCCACTCCGCGTCGGAGAAGGTCGCTCTGGGTTTTTTTACGTAATCCTGCCAGTGGGTGATATCCTTGATGACGATCTTGTCCGGCGTATGTACCGGGAACGCTCCGGGGAAGCCCTCCGGCCAGGAACTGGTGATGCCCCAGGCGTTTACGACCTCAGGACCGCCGGGCACGGGCATGGGGCTGGCGGAGAGGAAGGGATGAAAGGCAATGTGGAAGGCCTCGTACTGGTTTACGAAGCGGTCGGGATTGCCGCCCTTCATGGTTTCAATTACATTCTGTCTTTTTGTAAGCATATGGGATCCTCCTGATACATTATTTTGGCACCAGCCTGCGGAAGCAGGGAATTGTGCCAATTTTCCGCTTGTAGATATTATACTATCAAACAGAAAGTTCTTCAAGAAACTGGACGTACAAGACACAAGATAGTACAGAATGTATTAATAAAACTGATTTATAAATTATCCGAAAACAGGGAAAAGACATAATCCGGGGGAAAGGCTCATACAATATAACAGTATATTGGAAAGGACAGGAGTTCGTATGGATGCTTTTGCTGTTTACAGAGATATACAGGCCCGGACCCGGGGACAGTTCCTGATCGGGGTCGTGGGTCCGGTAAGGACCGGAAAGTCCACCTTCATCAGACGTTTTCTGGAGGTGCTGGCCCTGCCGGTCATGGAGGAGGAGTCGAAAGCGGAAATGAGGGATCAGCTGCCTCTTTCCGGGTCGGGAACGCTGATCACCACGGTTGAGCCGAAATTTATCCCCCGGGAAGCCGTGGAACTTTCCCTGGGCGAAGATGTCTCCATGAAGCTGCGCCTCATTGACTGCGTGGGCTTTCTGGTGCCGGAGGCCACGGGCAATATGGAAAATGAGAAGGAGAGAATGGTGAAAACCCCCTGGTTCCAGGAAGCCATCCCCTTTCATCAGGCGGCGGAGATCGGCACCCGCAAAGTGATCGCCGAACACTCTACGCTGGGGCTCATGGTCACAGCGGACGGATCCTTCGGGGAGATCCCGCGGCAGAACTTTGAGGAGGCCGAAGCCAGGACCGTGGAGGAACTGAAAAAGCAGGGAAAACCTTTCCTGATCCTGGTCAATTCCGTAAAGCCTTACCGGGAGGAAACCCAGAAGCTCACCAGGGACCTCTCGGAAAAATACGGGGTCTCCGCCCTGGCGGTGAACTGCGACCAGCTGCGGTCCGAAGATATTGTCAAGATCATGGAGTGCCTGCTGTATGAGTTTCCTGTCCGCCAGGTGGAATTTTACATACCAAAATGGGTGGAGCTGCTGCCGCTGGAGCATCCCCTGAAGGCCCAGCTGATCGAAAAGATCCGGGAGGTCACAGAGGGGATACGGTTTGTCCGGGATGTCCGCAGGGAAAAAATGAAGCTGGACAGCGAGTACGTGAAGCAGACCTCCCTCCAGCAGATGGATCTTGCCAGCGGCGTGGTCCGGGTGCAGGTCCAGATGAAGGAGAAATATTACTACGAACTTGTGAGCCAGATGACAGGCGTCCCCATACAGGGGGAATATGATCTTATGCGGGCGCTGAAAGAACTGTCTGCCATGAAACACGAGTACAGCCGGGTGCAGAGCGCCATGGAGGCAGTCCGCGGCAGCGGCTACGGGGTAGTGATCCCCGAGAAGGAAGAGATCGTTCTGGATGATCCGGTGGTGATCCGCCAGGGCAGCAAGTTCGGTGTAAAGATACGATCCACCAGCCCTTCCATCCACATGATCCGGGCCAACATCGAGACAGAGATCGCGCCCATTGTGGGCACGGAGCAGCAGGCGGAGGATCTGATCGCCTATATCCGGGAAAGCGGCCGGCAGCAGGAGGGGATCTGGCAGACAAATATTTTCGGAAAATCGGTGGAGCAGCTGGTGGAGGACGGGATCCGGACCAAGATCGCCCAGATCACGGAGGAAAGCCAGGTGAAGCTTCAGGAATCCATGCAGAAGATCGTCAATGACAGCCGGGGCGGAATGGTCTGCATTATCATCTGAAGGGAGATCCGGCCGGGGCGCATAGATACGGAAGCTGTCGGAGCCAAGACAGACCGGGTTTGGGAGATCTTTCCCGAGCCCGGGATCTTTTTGTACCCGGGCGGAGGTTTCCCGTATCCCGGACGCGACCACGGCACGCCGTTTCCTCTTTGATTGGGTATTGTCAGCAGAAAAAAAAGGTAGTAATATAAGAACAGATATGGGATTTTATAAGAATACAGCACAGGGAGGTATACCATGTTTGAAAATATCGGAAAAAAGATCGTAGGTGTCGGGAAAGGGGTCATGCGCGGTACGCAGAATTTTTCAGAGGACTGTTTCACTGAACGCCAAGATCGATGAGTGCAAAAAAGAGCTGGGCAACTGTTTTTCACAGCTGGGACAGGCTTATTTCAACAGGACCACGGAGGTGCCGCCGGAGTATCAGGGGATCTTCGACAGGATCCATATGCTGAACCAGACCATCAACCAGCTGCAGGAGCAGATCAAGGTCATCAAAGGCATCCGCCAGTGTCCCAACTGCGGGGCGGAGGTGCCCGGCAATGTTATGTTCTGCGGAAACTGCGGCTTCAGCATGCCGCCGGTGCAGCAGAATCAGAGTGCTGCCTGGAACGGGCCGGTTTGCGCCAGATGCGGAGCACCGCTGGAGGAGGGAGCCGCCTTCTGTACAAACTGCGGAGCCAGAGTGGAAGCGCCCCAGCCGCAGGCCGCGCCCCAGCCGCAGGCTGCCCCGCAGTTCCAGAGCGTTCCGGCAGGAAAGGTCTGCCCCAAGTGCGGAACGCCCGCGGCGCCGGACGCCGCTTTCTGCAATGAATGCGGAACAAGTCTCCTGGAAAGCGCTCCCGCCGGGGTACAGCCGGTCCAGGAGCCGACCGTCCGGGAACAGCCGGAATATTCTTTTGATCCGGGCCTGCAGCAGCCGGAGTTTGCGGAGGCAGGATCCCCATCCGAACCGGTACAGAAGGAAGCGGAGCCGGAACCCGCGCCTTTTGAGGCTGAACCTGCTCCGGAACCGAAGCCGGCCGCTGCCGCCAGGGTCTGCCCCAACTGCGGGACACAGCTGGAAGAAGATGCTGTTTTCTGTTCTGAATGCGGAACCAGGGTTGGCTGATCCGAAAGCAGAAACCAGGAACTGGCAGAGCTTTTTGAGAATTTTTCTTGAAAAACTTCATAGACTAGAGTATAATTTATGTAAATTAAACGGGATGAGTTTTCCTGGAATGTCCGAGGCCCTGCCAATTTGAACCTACATTTTCTTTAAACAGGGATTCCTATATCGGCGTGTGGATGCCAGGCCCCCATTGCGCAGGGGAAGGCAGAAGCGGCGCCTGCGGTTGCCCACCTAGCTTTGCTAGGAGTCAAACGGCAGGAACGGCATGCCGGGGCTCACAAAAGAGAAAAGGGTCAAACACCCAGAAGCCGGTACGGTAAGGCGATTACCGTACCGGTTTTTTATCTTTCGGGAAAAGAGGTTTTCAGCAACAGAAAAACGATCACGCGCCGTATGAAGGGCATGTCTTTCCCATATACTAGGATATGGATGTTCGAAGGGAAAACCGATATTTGTTCTGCGTCTGGCTGTGCCTTTTTACCGCTATGCTGTTTCTGCGTATCCCGGAAGCGGGAGAATCCCGGGAGCTTCCGGAGGATCCTGCCCGGGAAGCAACAGGGAAGCCGGCACAGGCGCCGGCAGCCGGGAAGGAAGTTCCTGCCTCCGGGGAAGAGGAGCCGGAAGAAGGATACGTGCCGCCGGTGATCCGGGTACTGCTGACGGACAGCCAGGGCGGATATCTGCACCGGGAGGTGGAAGTGAGCAGCGGGGGCGGGATCCGCCTGGGGGATACACAGGTGACCGTTCCTCCGGGACAGTCGGAGAAGATCACGGCAGCAGACGGAAGGTTCATAGACGGACGGATCCTTCTGGAGCCGGAAGACGCGTCTCAGGGGATTCTTCTGGAATCCGTCCGCAGAGCCCAGGGGGTCCCCGCCTACCAGGGGAGCCTGGAGATCTACAGGACGGAGCAGGGCCTGTATATTGTCAACGAAGTGGATCTGGAAACCTATCTGAAATACGTGGTGCCCAGCGAGATGCCGGCTTCCTGCCAGCAGGAAGCGCTGCGGGCCCAGGCCGTCTGCGCCAGAACCTACGCGGTGAAAGCCGTCGCGGACCAGGGGCTGGAAGAATACCATGCCCATGTGGACGACACCGTCTCCTATCAGGTATACAATAATCTTTCCAGGCAGCAGACTACGGATCAGGCGGTGGATGACACGGCGGGGCAGATCATGACGTTTCAGGGGGAACCGATCACGGCCTATTTTTTCTCCACCTCCTGCGGATATACCAGCACGGATGAGGTCTGGAGCGGAGAAGCCGGGGCGGAATATCTGAAAAGCGTGTATCTGGGCAGCGACAGCCCGGAAAATGTCCAGAGCGAGGAGGTCTTCGCGAATTTTATCCGCAGCCGGGATGATTCAGACTACGAGGCGGAGGACGCCTGGTACCGCTGGCAGACCCAGCTGCCGGCGGAGATCCTCAGCCGGCGGCTGGCGGAGCAGGGCGTGGGAGAGGTAACGGATCTGAAGGTCCTGCGGCGCAGCAGCGGCGGAGCCGTCACCGCCCTGGAAGTTTCCGGCACGGAAGGAAGCCACGGTCATAGAAAACGAATACGCGATCCGGGAGTTTTTATCGGTAAAGGGGATCCCGGTCACGAAAAATGACGGTACTGTTACAGAAGAGATGGACCTTCTGCCCAGCGCGTATTTTATCTGCAGCAGCGTTTACGAAGGAGAGGCTGTATCCGGTTTTCTGTTCCTGGGAGGAGGATACGGCCACGGCGTCGGCATGAGTCAGAACGGAGCGGAGCACCTGGCTTCGGAGGGATACAGCTGGCAGCAGATCCTGCGTTATTTTTACCGGGAGATCACTCTGGAGACGATCCGCTGAGGAGCGCGTCCGGCGGGGGGATCCGGCCAGCAGGTTTCACATCGGAAAAAATCGGGGGACAGCATGAGACAGCAGAAAAAGGAAGGAAACGAAAAAAAAGAAACGAGAAAAAAGATGCTGAGGATCCTTAAAGAGTTTTCCGGGCGGATCATGGATGACCATGTCGGGGCATATGCCGCCCAGGGGGCGTTTTTTATCCTGCTTTCCTTTATTCCTTTTATGATGCTGCTGCTGAATATCGTCCGCTATACGCCCCTGACGGAACAAATGGTAAGCGAGACCGTCATGGCGCTGATCCCGGAGGACTTTCACGGCCTGGTAAACTCCGTGATCCTGGAAATCTATCAGCGCTCCGTTGTGATCCTGCCGGTGTCCGCCATTGTGGCCCTGTGGTCGGCGGGCAAGGCGGTGACTTCCCTGACCTACGGCCTGAATACGATCTTCCACGTAAAAGAGACCAGGAACTATTTTGTCAACAGACTGCGCTCCATGCTGTATACTCTGATCTTCATCCTGGCCCTGCTGGTCACCCTGGTGCTGATGGTGTTCGGCAGGAGTATCCAGAACTGGCTGGCGGAAGTTTTTCCGGCGGCGGCGGAATATACGGGGATCCTCATGAGTCTGCGGACGGTGATCACCATGGCGGCCCTGCTGTTTGCCTTTACCCTGCTGTACCGCTTTATCCCCAACCGGAAGGCATCTCTGGAAAGCCAGATCCCCGGAGCTCTGGTCTGTACGGTTTCCTGGCAGATCCTTTCCGTGGGATTCTCCTTTTACTTTCAGTATTTTCCGGGAGTTACCAGGATCTACGGAAACATGACCACCATCATCCTGCTGATGCTCTGGGTATACTTCTGCATGTATCTGATCCTCCTGGGAGCGGAGCTCAACGATTTTATAGAACAGAGACGCGTCAGGACACACGCCGGCGCGCCGGAAAAATTGTAGGTTTGTCAAACATTTGTTACACTGAGCGTAAATAATCCCAAAGCACTTCATTGGGTGTTTTCCATCCAAGGGGACGCATGGGGAAATGATTATAATCCCTCCGGTTATACACTTTGAGCTGGGCAGCAAAGTCCTCAAACGAATAGAACAGATGGGTGGCATAGAATCTCTCGTTATCCTTCCTGTGGCTGCGTTCCACTTTCCCATTATGTCTGGGTGTGTAAGGGCGGATTACTTTATGCCGTATCCCATGCTTCTCCAGACATTTCTGGAAAAGGGTCGGTTTATCCCGATGAGTGGTAAACCGGTTGGTGAACTCCGTTCCGTTGTCAGTCTGGATACATTCAATCCTGCAGGGGAATGCTTTGATAAGGTGCTCCACAAACTGTGCGGAAGAATAAGTGCTGTGTTCCTCAAAAGCTTCTACAAAACGCCATCTGGAATACTCGTCGATGGCGGTATACTGGAAGAATTGTTTTCCGATCACCTTGCTGTTTTTCAAACAGGCGGAAGGAACAAATTTGACATCTACCTGGATACGCTGTCCCGGATACTCCATCTTTTCATAAGGCTTGGGGATGTATTTGGGATTAGGCGGATGGACAGCCATCATGCCTTGCTTTTTGAGAAAGCGGTAAAGGCCGGAAATGGAACGGGAGTATCCTTTTTGCCGGAGCTTGACCCAGAAAATCACAAGCCCGGCATGAGGATTACGTCGGCGCATACGGGAGATCAGCTCTGCCTCATCCGTGGTATGCTGCTTTGGATGGTGGTGTGGACGCCTGGAACGATCTCTCAAGGAATCCCAGGAGCCGTCATAGCGTTTTTTCCAGCGATAGATATACTGTCGGTTGGTCTTATATTTTCTGGCGGCATTGGAAACACCATAGCGTTCAGAGTAGTTAATCAGTGATAGACGAAATCTCATATCTTGTGTTATACTAGCCATGCGGAAATACATCCTTTCTTGTTGTGTTTTGGTTTGGTCGCTAAAAATATAACACAGAAATGGTATTTCCGCTTTTTAAATATTCAGTTGTAACACATGTATTGTAATCCTACAACACACGCCGGCGCGCCGGAAAAATGTACTTGACAGCCCCGGAAAATGCGGATAGAATAAGGAACAGATGCAAAGGCAGAGAAGGTGCCAGCAGGAAGCAGGCTTCTTTCAGAGAGAGGGGATCACCGGCTGCAAGTCCCCTTAAGTTCAGGCTGTTTCTGAGATTCACACCGGAGCCGCTTTTCTGAAGCTTTCAGTAGGAAAAGACGTGTGCGCACGTTACAGCGCCAAAGAGTGCCCGGCATGCCGGGAATCTGGGTGGTACCGCGGAAGTTTGCTCCGTCCCATTTGGGACGGAGTTTTTTATTTCATCACGGAAAACAGTGTTTTCGTGAAAAATCTTCCGCGCGGGGAGCGCGCCCGCGCTGACGCCCGTGCCTGCCCGGACAGATCACAGCGGGAGAATCCGCGGAATAAGGAGAATCAGCATGAGTGATAGCAATGTGAAAGAGAGATTGGAAGCCATTGTCTCCAGAGCAATGGCCAGCATCGAGGGCGCAGGGGATCTGAACGCCCTGAACGATGTGAGAGTCAGCGTCCTGGGAAAGAAAGGAGAGCTGACCGCTGTTTTAAAGAGCATGAAGGATGTGGCTCCGGAGGACCGTCCCAAGGTGGGGCAGATGGTCAATGACGCCCGCAGCGAGATCGAGAACCGCATGGAGCAGGTGAAAAAAGCGCTGGAAGCCGCCAAGCTGGAGCGGCAGCTGAAGGAGGAGGTCATCGATGTGACCCTTCCCGCCAGAAAAGCCGAGGTGGGACACCGGCACCCCAACACCATCGCCCTGGAAGAGGTGGAGCGGATCTTCGTGGGCATGGGCTATGAGGTCGTGGAGGGTCCGGAAGTGGAGTACGACCTTTATAATTTTGAAAAGCTGAACATTCCCGCCAACCATCCCGCCAAGGACGAGCAGGATACTTTCTATATCAACAAGGACATCGTGCTGCGGACCCAGACCTCCCCGGTACAGGCCAGGATCATGGAGCAGGGAAAACTTCCCATCCGTATGATCGCCCCCGGGCGGGTGTTCCGTTCCGACGAGGTGGACGCCACCCATTCTCCCTCCTTCTATCAGATCGAGGGTCTGGTGGTGGACAAGCATATCACCTTCGCGGATCTGAAGGGCACACTGGAGCAGTTTGCCAGAGAGATGTTCGGGGAAAACACCAGGACCAAATTCCGCCCCCATCATTTCCCCTTTACCGAGCCCAGCGCCGAGGTGGATGTGAGCTGCTTCAAGTGCGGCGGCAAGGGCTGCCGCTTCTGTAAGGGATCCGGCTGGATCGAGATCCTGGGCTGCGGCATGGTCCATCCCCACGTGTTCGAGATGTGCGGCATCGATCCCGAAGAATACACCGGCTTCGCCTTCGGCGTAGGCCTGGAGCGGATCGCCCTGCTGAAATACGAGATCGACGACATGCGCCTGCTCTACGAAAACGACTACCGTTTCTTAAAGCAATTTTGATCTCCGCAGAGCCGCGGGGCGTTTGTTGAACATAGAAAGTAAGAGGAGATAAAAGAGATGAACACTTCCTTATCATGGATAAAAATGTATGTGCCGGATCTGGATGTGACGGCCCAGGAATATACGGACGCTATGACCCTGTCCGGAACAAAGGTGGAAGGCTTCCAGAAGCTGGACGCGGATCTGGACCAGATCGTCATCGGCCAGATCGAGAAAATCGAGAAGCACCCGGACGCGGACAAGCTGATCGTGTGCCAGGTGAACGTGGGAAAGGAGACGGTGCAGATCGTCACCGGCGCTCCCAATGTAAAAGAGGGAGATAAAGTGCCGGTGGTGCTGGACGGAGGCAAGGTGGCCGGAAACCACGACGGAAAGATGACGCCCGGAGGCATTACTATCAAGGCCGGAAAACTCCGGGGAGTAGAATCCCGCGGCATGATGTGTTCCATTGAGGAACTGGGTTCCAGCCGGGAATTTTATCCGGAAGCCCCGGAGCTGGGCATTTATATTTTCCCGGAGGACGCTGTGGTGGGCGAGAGCGCCATTCACGCCCTGGGACTGGACGATGTGGTCTTTGAATATGAGATCACTTCCAACCGGGTGGACTGCTACAGCGTGATCGGCATCGCCAGGGAGGCGGCGGCTACCTTTGGAAAGAAATTCTGCCCGCCGGAGGTAAAGGTCACAGGAAACAAGGAACAGGCCTCGGATTACATTCAGGTCCGGGTGGAGGAGCCGGAGCTCTGTCCCCGGTACTGCGCCAGAGTGGTGAAAAATGTAAAGATCGGCCCCTCCCCCAAGTGGATGCAGAGATGTCTAGCAGCCAACGGCATCCGTCCCATCAACAATCTGGTGGATATCACCAACTATGTGATGGAAGAGTACGGGCAGCCCATGCACGCCTATGATCTGGATACCATCGCGGATCATCAGATCGTCGTGCGCAGGGCCTCCCAGGGAGAAACCTTCGTGACCCTGGACGGCCAGGAGCGTCATCTGGATGAGAACGTGCTTCTGATCTGTGACGGGGAAAAGGCAGTGGGCATTGCCGGCATTATGGGCGGAGAGAATTCGATGATCACCGATCAGGTACACACGGTTCTCTTCGAGGCGGCCTGTTTCGACGGCACCAATATCCGCCTTTCCGCCAAGCGGATCGGCATGCGGACCGACGCTTCCGGAAAATTTGAGAAGGGGCTGGATCCCAACAACGCGGCGGCGGCCATTGACCGGGCCTGCCAGCTTATGGAAGAGCTGGGCGCCGGGGAAGTGGTAGGCGGCATGGTAGATGTTTATCCGGAAAAGAGACAGCCGGTGCGGGTGCCCTTTGAGCCGGAGAAGATCAACGCCCTGCTGGGCACCGACCTTTCCAAAGAGCAGATGCTCGCTTATCTGGAGGCGGTGGAGCTGGCCTACGACAAAGAAACCAATGAGATCGTGGCCCCCACTTTCCGCCAGGATATTAAGCGGACCGCGGACATTGCCGAGGAAGTGGCCCGGTTCTACGGATACGACCATATCCCGGTGACCCTGCCCAGCGGGGAAGCTACGGTGGGCAAGCTGAGCTTTAAGATGATGGTGGAGGAGAAGGCCCGGGATGTGGCGGAGTACTGCGGATTTTCCCAGGGTATGTGTTACTCCTTTGAGAGCCCCAAGGTATTCGACAGGCTGCGGATCCCGGCGGAGGATCCCCTGCGGAAGACCGTCCAGATCCTGAATCCCCTGGGAGAAGACTTTTCCATTATGCGGACCACCTCTCTCAATGGTATGCTGACCTCCCTGGCTACCAATTACAACCGGAGAAATAAAAATGTCCGCCTGTACGAACTGGGCAACGTATATCTGCCCAAGGAGCTGCCCCTGAAGGAGCTGCCGGAGGAGCGGATGCTGTTTACCCTGGGCATGTACGGAGCGGGAGATTTCTACGACATGAAAGGCGTGGTGGAAGAATTCCTGGGCCAGATCGGCATGAAGGAGCGGGTAGAGTATGACGGGAACGCCGGCAGACCGTATCTGCATCCGGGACGCCAGGCCAACGTGATCTACCGGGGAACGGAGATCGGATACCTGGGCGAGGTACATCCCCTGGTGGCGGACAGCTATGAGATCGGGGAGAGAGCCTATGTGGCGGTCCTGGATATCCTGAAGATCCTGGAGTACGCCAGCTTTGACCGGAAGTATGAAGGGATCGCCAGATTCCCGGCAGTGACCCGCGATCTTTCCATGGTTGTGCCCAAGGAGATCAAAGCCGCGGATATTGAGCATATGATCCTGCAGAGAGGCGGAAAGATCCTGGAGAGCGTCTCCCTGTTCGACCTTTACGAGGGATCCCAGATCCGTGAGGGATTCAAATCCATGGCCTATTCCGTAGTGTTCCGTTCCAAAGAAAAAACTCTGGAGGAGCAGGAAGTAGGGGCTGCCATGAAAAAGATCCTCAACGGTCTTTCCGGCATGGGCATTGAACTGCGCCAGTAACGGTCTTTAATACGAAAGAAAGGGATTTTTATGCTGATTTATGTGATACGACACGGGGAGACTTCCTGGAATGTTCAGCGGAAGCTGCAGGGACACCGGGGAGCGGACCTGGATGAAAAGGGTGTGCGCCTGGCGGAGATCACCGCCCGGGCGCTGAAAGAAATTCCTTTTGCTATATGTTTTACCAGTCCTCTGATCCGGGCAAAGCACACGGCGGAGATCCTGCTGGAGGGAAGAGAGATCCCCATAGTGGAAGAACCCAGGATCATGGAGATCGGGTTCGGAGAGTGGGAGGGCCTCTGCTGCGCTCCCGGACGCATGGAAATGCCGGAAGAAAAATTCCGGAAGTTTTACGAAGATCCCCTGGGTTTTGGGGCGCCTCCGGAAGGGGAGAGCATCCTGGATGTCTGCAGGAGGACCGAGGAGTTTTATCAGGAACTGATCCATAAGGAAGAACTGCAGGATAAAACCGTGCTGGTATCCACCCACGGCTGCGCCGCCAGAGCCTTTCTACGCAATGTATACCAGGATAAAGAAGATTTCTGGCACGGAGGCGTGCCCATGAACTGCGCGGTGAACATCCTGGAGGTGAAAAACGGATCCGCCCGGCTCCTGGCAGAAGACAGGATATATTACAGCAAAGAAGACTGTGTGGACTTTTATCAGATCCCGAAGGAAAAGAACGAACATGAAGACAAGTGATTTTTACTATGAACTGCCAAAAGAACTGATCGCCCAGGATCCCCTGGAGGATCGGAGTTCTTCCCGGCTGATGCATCTGGATAGGATCACGGGAGCGGTGGAGCACCGGCATTTCCGGGATATCAAAGAATACCTGAAACCCGGCGACTGTCTGGTGATCAACGATACAAAAGTCATTCCCGCCAGGCTTTACGGCCACAAGGCGGGAACCGACGCCCTCGTTGAGATCCTTCTTCTGAAACGAAAGGAAAAGGATGTCTGGGAGACCCTGGTAAAACCGGGAAAAAAATGCCGGCCCGGGGCGGAGATCTCCTTCGGGGACGGGATCCTGAAGGGAACCGTTCTGGACGTGGTGGAGGAGGGAAACCGGCTGATCCGGTTTACGTATGAAGGGATCTTTGAGGAGATCCTGGACCGGCTGGGAGAAATGCCCCTGCCCCCTTATATCACCCATAAACTGAAGGACAAAAACCGCTATCAGACCGTATACGCAAAACACGAAGGTTCGGCGGCGGCCCCCACGGCAGGACTGCATTTCACGGAGGAACTGCTGCGGGAGATCCGGGACATGGGCGTGAAGATCGCCCATGTGACCCTGCATGTGGGACTGGGAACCTTCCGTCCGGTCAAGGTGGAGGAGGTTACGGAGCACCATATGCACTCGGAATTTTACGTGGTGGAGGAGGAGCAGGCAGCCCTGATCAACGAGACCCGGAAGCAGGGCGGACGGATCATCGCCGTGGGCACCACCAGCTGCCGGACCCTGGAGTCGGCGGCGGCTGAGGACGGGACCCTGAAAGCCGGCAGCGGCTGGACGGAGATCTTCATCTATCCGGGATACCGGTTTAAGATCCTGGACGGACTGATCACCAATTTTCATCTGCCGGAATCCACGCTGATCATGCTGGTATCCGCTTTTGCCGGAAAAGAGCATGTGCTGGCGGCCTATGAGGAGGCTGTGAAGGAGAAATACCGGTTTTTCAGTTTCGGGGACGCCATGGTTATTCTGTGACCGGAGATCCATCAATAAAAAGCAACCCGCGGAGACTTGTTTTCCTGTCTCCGCGGGTTGCTTTTTGTGCGGAACAAAAGGGATTTGTATGTGGTTTGGTCTGGTTTCTTACGGGAATTTGTGCTATTCTTTATAGTGGACGCAAAAGAATTTTTTAATGGGTTACGTATCAAACGGACAAGGAAGGTGAGCAATTGGAAAACTATACCAAGTACAAGCTGAAAGACAGAGAAGAGCTGACTTCTCTGCTGGCTGACAAGGACAACCTGTTCCTCATCGCCTGCAACAAGTGTTTCAAGGAATTTGAAACGGTGGAGGAGCCGGAGTGCGCCGAGCTGGAAGAACTGGCCCGGGAACTGGGCAAGACGGTCACCGGCAGCGCCAGGGTGGATTTCCTCTGCAACAAAGTTCAGACAGAGAAGAAACTGCAGGACATGATCCCGGAAGGCACGGAGCACATCCTGGTGGCTTCCTGCGGACTGGGGATCCAGACCGTGGCGGATCTCACAGGAAAGAAGGTCTATGCCGCCAGCAATTCCCTGAATTACCGGGGATATCACGGCATGGCGCTGACGGAGCGGAAATGCGACGCCTGCGCCCAGTGCTACCTGAACGTCACCGGGGGCATCTGCCCCATCGTGGACTGTTCCAAGAGCCTGGTCAACGGCCAGTGCGGCGGCGCCAAGGACGGAAAATGCGAGGTGGACAGCAGCAAAGACTGCGCCTGGGAAAAAATCTACCGCCGTCTGGAAAAACAGGGCCGTCTGGAAGAGTTCCTGGATCAGCCGGTGCAGCTGCGGGACTATTCCAAAGTGAATTTCAAATTTATCAGCGACTATGTAAAATCTGTCCGTGAAAACCGCCTGGAGGGGTATTACGGAGGCGTCCATCCCTCAGAGCGGAAAGAGTTCACGGAGCATCTGCCCCTGCAGCGGTTCCCGGAGCCGGAGGAAGTGGTGATCCCCCTGTCCATGCACGCGGGAGCGCCGGCCGATCCGGTGGTACAGGTAGGCGATACCGTAAAAGTGGGACAGAAGATCGGGGAGGCGGCAGCCTTTATCAGCAGCCCCGTCCATTCCAGTGTCAGCGGCACAGTAACCGCTATTGAAGAGAGGGGCCACGCAACCCGGGGCACCTGTCTGTCGGTGGTGATCCGTTCCGACGGGAAAAATACTCTGGATGAGTCCGTGAAGCCTCACGGGGAGCTGGAAAGCCTGACCCCCGACGAGATCGTGGAGATCGTGAAGGAGGCCGGCATTGTGGGCATGGGCGGCGCGGGATTCCCCACCGCCGTAAAATTAAAACCTGCCAAACCGGTGGATACGGTCCTGCTGAACGGCTGTGAGTGCGAGCCGCTGCTGACGGCGGACCATCGGGTGCTGCTGGAGTACGCCGAGGATGTGATCTTTGGCCTGAAGGCCATCTTAAAGGCTACGGGGGCGGAAAAGGGAGTGATCGTCATTGAGGACAACAAACCCGACGCCATCGCCCTTATGAGAGAAAAGACCGCGGACTCTGAAAATCTGGAGGTGGTGTCCGCCAGGACAAAATACCCCCAGGGCGCGGAAAAAATGCTGATCAAACGGGTCACCGGACGGATGGTTCCCAGCGGCGGCCTGCCGGCGGATGTAGGCTGCATTGTCAGCAATATCAGCACCACCAAGGCTATCTCCGATGCCATCCGGAAAGGGATGCCTCTGATCGAACGGGTGGTGACTGTCACCGGGGAGAGACTGAAACACCCCGGCAACTTTGTGGTGAAGATCGGAACCAATACACAGGATCTCATAGACTACTGCGGCGGCATTACCGGCCGAGGCGAGGTTACCGTGAAGGCAGGGGGCCCCATGATGGGCTTTGTTCTCGCAGATACCAACGTGCCCATTATGAAAGGCTCCAACGGCATTATCGCCGTGGATACTGACCACACCGCGGAACAGCCCTGCATCAAATGCGGACGCTGCGTGGATGTGTGTCCCATGGAGCTTTCTCCCCTGTATTTCGCCAAATACGCGGAGCAGGAAAACTGGCAGGGCATGAAGGACCTGCATGTGATGGACTGTATCGAGTGCCGGTCCTGCGAATATATCTGTTCCTCTAAGATACCGCTGGTAGCCAGGATCAAAGCCGGAAAGACCGCAGTAAGGGGGATGAAGTAAGATGCTGATCACAGAATTAAAAGCCAAAGAAACCCTTGCTGCTCTGACAGAAGGGAAAAAAGTATTTCTCATAAATTGCGTGGGATGTAAAGAAGTCCATTTCCCCGAAGGGGAAGCGGCGGAATTGGAAAAAGAACTGGCCGCCGCCGGACAGGTGACGGGAAGCATTACCACAGACTACATATGCAATCCGGACAATATGAAGCTCCGGCTCCAGTCCCACAGGGAGGAGATCCGGGCCGCGGACGCGGTGCTGGTGCTTTCCTGCGGCGTAGGGGTGCAGACCATTGCCAATTACCTGGAGGACAAACCGGTGTACGCGGCCTGCGATACCTATCCTCTGCCGGGATTTCAGGGAGTCACACCGCTGGAATATTCCTGCGACCAGTGCGGGGAATGCTATCTGAACCTGACGGGAGGCATCTGCCCCATTACCGCCTGTTCCAAGAGTCTGGTAAACGGACCCTGCGGCGGCACCAAAAACGGGAAATGCGAGGTGGACAGCGAAATGGAGTGCGGCTGGGAGCGGATCTACCGGAGACTGGCCATGCTGGGCCGGCTGGACGCCCTGAAGTGTCCGGTGCAGGTGCGGAATTTTGCCACGGATCAGGAAGTTTCCAAGTAAAAACAGAGACAATTATTTTTGAGTAGGAGCAATGTAAAATGAAAATTACAGAGTTATTTGAACGGGGTGAATTTGTCGTTTCCGCCGAGGTGGGGCCGCCCAAGGGATTTCATGTAGAGCACCTGCTGGAGGACGCCAAAAAGTATTTAAGCGGCATTTCTGCCGTAAACGTAACAGACAACCAGTCTTCGGTCATGCGCCTGGGCTCCCTGGCCATGAGCAAGGCTCTGATGGATCAGGGGCTGACCCCCATTTACCAGCTGACCTGCCGGGACCGGAACCGGATCGCCCTGCAGTCGGATCTTTTAAGCGCCGCCATGTTCGGCATCGAGAACCTGCTGCTGCTTACGGGGGACCACACCAAACTGGGAGATCATCCCCAGGCAAAGCCGGTGTTTGACCTGGATTCCGTTTCCCTGATCCATGCGGTGACCCGTCTGGAAGCCGGGGTGGATCTGGGCGGCAATGAGCTGGTGGGCGAGCCGCCGAAATTCGCAAAAGGGGCGGTGGTTTCTCCCTGCAGCGATTCCGTGGACGCCCAGCTGGCCAAGATGGAGCGGAAGGTACGGGCAGGGGCGGATTATTTCCAGACCCAGGCTGTCTTTGAGCCGGAGAAATTCATCAGATTCATGGAGAAGGCCAAACAGTTCGGCAAGCCGGTGCAGGTGGGGATCATCATTCCAAAATCCGCAGGCATGGCGAAATTTATGAACAACAATGTGGCCGGCATCCATGTTCCCGACGAGATGATCGAGGAGCTGAAAAAGGATAAGGAAAAGACCAAGGCGGGCATCACCGGCGTGGAGATCGCCGCCAGGATCATTAAAGAGTGCCGGCCCTACTGCCAGGGCGTGCACATTATGGCTCTTGGCTGGGAGGACAAAGTGCCGGAGCTGCTGAAGCAGGCAGGAATATAATCATAAAAAGACAGAGAGCTGTGTTTCCATGGCCGGTTTCGGCCTGGTCACAGCTCTCTGCGCTTTTCGCTGTATTCTGTTTTCATTTCCTTTGTTCTGCCCTGCTGCTTAGAAGAGATCTCTTGTGTAAAGCTGCATATATGTTTCAAAAGAATCTCTTAAAAAAGCGCTGAATCTTTTAAGCATATTTTTGGCACCTCCTTTTTGATTTCGATTGTATTATAGCCCGGGGCAGGCTATAA
Source organism: Candidatus Scatomonas sp. (assembly GCA_963928055.1). Classification (GTDB taxonomy): domain Bacteria; phylum Bacillota; class Clostridia; order Lachnospirales; family Lachnospiraceae; genus Scatomonas. The sequence continues at coordinate 51,818 of CAWVDN010000001.1, forward strand.
TTCTTGTCAAAAGGAAAGATTCACCAGCCAAATCTTGCAGGAGGGCGCCATGCATTTTTTCTATGAGATGAAGGACGACAGAATGGAAATCTACGAAAAGGAGTCTGTGCACTACCAGCCCCATATCCACCGCTCTATGGAGTGCATCTATGTGACGCAGGGGACACTGGAACTGGGCGTGGAGGAACGGTTCCTGCACATGGAGGCCGGGGATTTCGGCCTTGTCTTTCCCAATGTGATCCATCATTATCAGGTGTTCTGCAGGGAAGAGTCCCGGGCGTATTATTTTCTTCCGCCCCCTTCTTTTACAGGGCCCTGGGCGGAGCAGCTGCTTCAGTGCCAGCCGGAGGATCCGGTGATCCCCGCCCGGAAAGTCCATCCGGATGTGCCCTATGCCCTGATGCGACTGCAGGAGATCTTCCGGCAGGAAGAAGACAAAAAAAGCCCTGTACTGGCCAGAGCTTTTACGCAGATCATCCTGTCCCGGACGCTGCCCCTGCTGCAGATGGAAAAACGGGAGGAGCAGCCGGGACACGGAATCATTTATGATACCGTAGTGTATATGGCCTCTCATTTTACGGAGGAGGATCTTTCCCTGACGAAAATAGCCCAGGAGCTGGGATACAGCCCCTATGCCTTATCCCGGGTGTTTTCCGGAACTTTCCATACCAATTTCAACCAGTATCTGAATGAACTGCGGCTGAACCTGGCTCTGAATCTCATGGAAAACGAGCAGGAGTCCCTGACAGACCTGGCCATGGACGCGGGATTTGGCAGCATGCGCACCTTTAACCGGGTGTTCCGGGAGCGGTTTCACACTTCTCCCCGGGAGTACAGAAAAAACATGGGCCGGACAGAAGCGGAGCTCCCTTAATCCCCCTCGTCCTCCGGATGGATCCGGATTTCCCCGGAGGACAGGCGGGCGGTCTCCCCGTTTTCGTAACGGACGAGAAGACGGCAGTCCTCATCCACATCCAGGGCCAGGGCGCTTCTGGTTCCGGAAGCAGACAGAACCTGGATCCGCTTTCCCAGGACCAGGCTGCGCCGCCGGTATTCTTCCACATAGCTTTTGGGATCCGGGTTTTGGTACCAGTCCCAGAAATACCGGAGAAAAAGCGCGGCCAGATGGTTTTTGTGATCTCCTCCGGGAGAGGGAAAGATGGATCCGGCTATGGGGGACAGATCCTCCGGAAAACCTTCTTCCGGGGGATATAGATTAAAGCCGGCCCCCAGAACCGCGTATTCCAGAAGACCGGTTTCCAGCTCTACCGATGCTTCCGTGAGAATGCCGCCGATCTTTCGGCCCTGCAGATAAAGGTCGTTGACCCATTTGATCCCCGGTTTTCGGCCGGAGAGTGTTTCCACGGCCTGGCAGGCCGCCACGGCGGCCATGGTGGTAAACCGGATCCCGTCTTTGGGGGTGGCCATGGAGGGCCGCAGCAGGAGACTGAGATACAGACCGGTGCCGGCAGGGGAGTAAAAGAGCCGTCCCTGCCTTCCCCTTCCGGCGCTCTGGCAGCCGGCGGCCAGGACCGTGCCTTCCGGCGCTCCCTGGGCCGCGGCTTCCCGCAGCTGGGAATTGGTGGATCCCACCTGGGACAGAACCGTGAGTTTCAGCTGTTTCTGCCCGGGAGAAAGATATTTTTCAATCCCCTGGGGAGAGAGGATATCGGTATCTGCCGCCAGACAGTAGCCTTTGTTCCGCACAGCCTCAATGCGGTATCCCTCCTCCCGCAGGTGTTTTACCGCTTTCCAGACAGCGGCCCGGGTGAGGGAAAAGGTATCCGCCAGTTCCTCCCCGGAAAAAAAGCTGCCCCGGTTCTGTTCTAATAATAAAAGAATCTTTTCTCTGGTTTTCATAAGCACCTCCCGGCGCCTCCTATGGTATCACAGCGCCATCCAAGTGTAAACCCACATGAGCTTGCTCATGTGGGTTTAGGACTCTTGACTCTGGCATTCTGGAATTCAGTCGTGAAATTCTTCCTGCCATTTCATAAATTCTCCGTTATCCGCCCGGATCTCAAATTCATATTCCCTGCCGTCGCAGTGGATTTCTCCCTCGTAGTGAAGGATCCCGTCGTCGTACTCCAGTTCCATCTCCAGGTTTCGGTCAGAGGCGCCGGATACGCGGCCCAGAGCCAGGGCTTTTGCTTCTTCAAAGCTGACAGCGGGCTGGGCCGTTCCGGGAGTTCCTGACGAAGAGGTGTTTCCTCCGCTGTTCTGGTATCTGTAGAAGTCATCGTCCCGATCCCTTTCCGCTTTCAGGATCGCGCCGTCGGAGATCCGGATCTCATAATCGTATTCCGTGCCCTGGCTGGCGAAATCTACTTCATAGAAGACAAATCCGTCGTCCCGATCCAGGTGTACCCGGAGGTAAGAAGTATCTGCCTCCTGTACGCCAGCGTCTGCCAGAGCGATGGACGCCGCCTGTTCCTCGCCGATGTCGCCGCTGTCCGTTGCCTGCTCCTGAACAGAGGCGGATGACTGGGCGGGCGTGCTTATGGCTTCCGCCGCTGTCTGCTTCCCGGAAGAGGAGGCAGCTGCGGAGAGGTCTTCTTTGCCCTGGGGCTGCGCGGAGATACTCTGGGAAACCGTGGGCTGCCCACCTTCGGCGCCTATGGAAGCCTGGGCTCCGCAGCCTGCCAGTAACCCGATAGAAATAGAAGCTGCTGCTAATAAAAATAATTTTTTCATGATATTTCCTCCTTATACTCTTTTTTATCTGTAAGACCGGCTGTCTGCTGCCGTTCCTGTATCTTATGATGTGAGTATAGGAGAGGAAGATTAAAGAAAAATTAAAATCAAAAACTTTTTGAAAAAGTTTTTTGATTGATGAAAAAAAGAACTTATAGCCTGAGGTGCAGAGCGGAGGAGATCCGGCGGGAGAGGACCAGCGCCAGGGCCATTTTGAGCAGGTCCGGGATCACAAAGGGCAGAACGCACCAGCCAAGCACGGCGGGAATGCTGACGGAGCCATTGGAGCGGAGATACACCAGGGCAAACCAGAGGGTGCCGAAGGCGTACAGCGCGGCCAATCCCAGGACCATGGAAACCGTACGGAGCCACAGGCTGGCCCGGCCGGATTTTGTAAAAGCCCGGTAGATCAGTCCAAGAAAAAGGAACCCGGCGATATAGCCTCCGGTGCTGCCCAGAAGAACGCCGATCCCTGCCTGAAAGTTGGAAAAGACCGGAATTCCCGCGGCGCCCAGAAGAATGTAGACCAGGATGGAAAGCGTTCCCCATTTCCCGCCCAGAAGAGAAAGCACAAAGAATACGGCGAAGGTCTGCAGGGTAAAGGGAACTGCCGCCGGGACGCTGATCCAGGAGCAGACCGCGATCAGCACCGCTCCCGCGGCGGTGTACGTCAGCTGCGCCGCGCGGCTGACGGGGATAGATTTAAACGAATCCATAGCTATGTTCACCTGCCTCAATAAAATGTTCAAAGGAAGCATAGCATAGTTTTGGTAAAATGTAAACTTAAAATAAATAGAAAGTTTACAATTATCCGAAAGAAAAGAGGTACCAGGGCTTTAGCAAGGATTGACAAACTAATAGTATTAGTTTACGATTTAAGCAAATGTGATCTGTTTTTAAGGAGGGGATCTTATGGCGAGGAAGGGATTGGATAAATCCGTCGTTATGAAAGCCGCGGCGGAACTCATAGAAGAGCAGGGGCTGTCCCGGTTTTCTATGGGGGAACTGGCAAGGCGGCTCCATGTGAAGACAGCGTCCCTTTATAATCACGTGGACAGTCTGGACCGTCTGCTGGATGAAGTCGGTCTGGAGGCGGCGGCACGGCTGACCGCGGAGGAAAACGCGGCGATTTCCGGAAAGACCGGGGATGAGGCGCTGTTTTCCCTGGCGGAGGCCTATCGGAGATTTGCCCGGGAACATGATCAGATGTACCGGTTGATCATAGGCTTTTCCCGGCGGAGCGGAGAAATGCAGATCCGGGAGGCCCGGGAGATCCTGGAGCCCATCCGCAAGGTCCTGGAGGGCTACGGGCTGAGTCAGACCCAGCAGTACCACTGGCAGCGGATCCTCAGAGGCATGATGGTGGGATTTGCGATCCATGAACACGCGGGGGGATTTACCGGACTGCCTGTAGATAAAGACGAGAGTTACCGTCTGGCCGTGCAATGTATGGCGGATGGACTTCGAAGAGCGGGGAGAGGATCCGAATGAAAACCAAAGAACAGATTCTTTTTGAAGATACGCCGGTCAGCCGGGCGGTGATCTCCCTGGTGATCCCTACCGTCATCAGTCAGCTGATCACAGTCGTCTACAATATGGCCGATACTTTTTTTGTGGGACAGATCGGTGATCCCGATCAGGTGGCGGCGGTTTCTCTCTGTATGCCCATGTTTATCCTGCTGACGGGCATTGCCAATCTTCTGGGTATCGGAGGCTCCAGCCTGATCTCCCGTTCCCTGGGAGAAGGGGACCGGCAGAAAGCCAGGAATACCGCGGCTTTCAGTTTCTGGTCCGCGGTCGTGGTCTCTGCTCTGTACGGCATTCTTCTGGCCCTGGTGAGCCCGGTACTCCTGCCGTTTCTGGGAGCCAACCAGGGTACCTATGGCTTCTGCAGGCAGTATCTTTTCTGGACCATCACCATCGGCGCCCTGCCTACGGTGCTGAACCAGGAACTGGCGCATCTGGTCCGCTCGGAAGGGCACTCCGCCCAGGCCAGCTTCGGCATGGCTATGGGAGGCGTGCTGAACATGATCCTGGATCCCATCTTTATCTTTCCCCTGGGCATGGAGGTGGCCGGGGCCGCCGCGGCCACTATGATTTCCAACCTGATCGCTTCCCTGTATTTTCTGGCGCTGATTCTCCGCAAGGGAGAGCAGACAGATATCGCCCTGCGCCCGAAATACTTTACACTGGGCCGTGGGATCCCCCGGGAAGTGCTGCTGGTTGGGCTTCCCAGCTGCATGATGAACCTGATGGGCGTATTCTCCAATGTGGTGCTGAACAGGCTGATGGCGGGCTATTCCAACGCGGCCATCGCCGGCATCGGCATAGCCAAAAAAGTGGATATGATGACCTTCGCCGTCTCCACGGGTATGTCCCAGGGCGTGCTGCCGCTGATCGGTTACAATTATTCCGGGAAGAACTACCGTCGGACGGCCAGGGCGTTAAAGACCAGCTTTCTGTACAGCCTGGCGGTAGCCATAGCCAGCACTCTGTTCCTGTTTCTGGGAGCGGGCCCTATGGTCCGGGCGTTCATCAACGATCCGGAGACCATCCGGTACGGGCAGCTGTTTCAGCGGATCATCTGTGTTACCGGTCCCTGCACAGCCGTTACCATGCTTTCCGTCACTGCTTTTCAGGCGGTGGGGAAAAAGCTGGAGCCGACCCTTCTTTCCCTGCTGCGGAAAGGAGGCCTGGACGTCCCCTTTATGTTTCTCATGAATTTCCTCATAGGAGTTCAGGGGATCGTGTGGGCGACGCCCATTGCGGACGGCCTTTCCATGACCGCGGCGCTCCTTTTCTTCCTGCCTTTCTACAAAAAATTCACGCTGCTGATCCGGCAGCAGGAGGAGAAAACCGGTTGTTTTTCCGAGTTGCACTGAATTAATTTGCATCAACAGTTCAGATATTTTAAATTAAAGGCATTTCCACAATATTTCTGTATTTTTTACAAAAAAATTGTGGAAATTGACGGCCAGGAATTATATAATAGAGCCATAATGAAAGAGGAGGGCTTATATTATGAAGCATAATAATATGTTAGCCATGATCCTGGCCGGCGGCCGGGGTTCCAGGCTGCACGAGCTGACCAACAAGGTTGCCAAACCTGCGGTTTCTTATGGCGGAAAGTACAAGATCATCGACTTCCCCATCAGTAACTGCGCCAACAGCGGCATCGATGTGGTAGGCGTGCTGACCCAGTATGAATCCATTCAGCTGAACAGTTATGTGGCGGCAGGAAGACGCTGGGGCCTGGATGCCAAGGAGAGCGGGGTTTACGTGCTTCCGCCCAGAGAGAAAGCAGACGCGGACCTGAACGTATACCGGGGAACCGCGGACGCCATCTCCCAGAACATTGATTTCGTGGACAGCTTCTCACCGGAATATCTGCTGATCCTGTCCGGAGACCATATCTATAAGATGAACTATGCCAAAATGCTCCAGTACCATAAGGACTGCGGCGCGGACGCCACCATTGCCGTGATCGAGGTCCCCATGAAGGAAGCCAGCCGCTTCGGCATTATGAACACCGACGAAACCGGCCGTATTGTGGAGTTTGAGGAGAAACCGGAGCATCCCAAGAGCAATCTGGCATCCATGGGCATCTATATCTTTGACTGGAAGCTTCTCCGCAAAATGCTCACCGCCGATATGAAGGACGCCAACTCCAGCCACGATTTCGGCAAAGACATCATCCCGGCGCTGATCGCGGAGGGAAAAAATGTGTTCGCCTTTAAATTTAAAGGCTACTGGAAGGATGTAGGAACCGTGGATTCCCTCTGGGAGGCCAACATGGACCTGCTGGACAAGAACAACGAGCTGGATCTGAACGATTCCTCCTGGAAGATCTATACCGAGGATGCCACCACCCTTCCTCAGTACATAGGACCGGACGCGGAGATCAACAAAGCCTTTATCAACCAGGGCTGCATCATTGAGGGTTCCGTAAAGGATTCCGTATTATTTACCGGCGCCAAAGTAGGAGCCGGGGCAAAGATCATTGACAGCGTGCTGATGAATAACGTAGAAGTGGAAGAGGGCGCTGTAGTGCAGCGGGCTCTGGTAGCCGACGGCGTGAAGATCGGAAAGGGCGCTGTGGTAGGCAGCGCTGACAGCGAGCACATCGAGCTGGTTGCCAAACGTGTAAAGGGGGTTGAATGATATGGATAAAGCTTTTGGTATTGTGAATTTTGGCGGACAGCGTTTCTGGGTAGAGGGAATGCAGGACTACCGTCCCTCCGGCGCCATGTCCTTCCTGGGCAGATACCGCACGGTGGATTTCCCTATCTCCAATCTCAGCAACAGCGGTATTGACCGGATCCAGGTCTATATCCGCAGGAAACCCCGTTCTCTGGTAGAGCACATCGGAACCGGCCGTCATTATAATATTAACTCCAAGAGGGGCAGGGTCCACATCCTCTTTTCCCAGAACGGCATGGATCACGATATCTACAACAATGATATCGCTGCTTTCCTGGAAAACATGGAAAACATCGAAAAAATGAAATGCCCCTATGTGGTCATCGTGCCCAGCAACATGGTCTATGTGCAGGATTTCAATGCTCTGCTGCAGACCCATATCGAATCCGGAGCGGACATTACCCTGCTGTATCACAGCACCGACGACGCCAAAGAGCATTTCCTGAACTGCACCACCCTGAACCTGAACAAGCAGAAGGGTGTCCTTTCCCTGGAGACCAACCGGGGAACAGCCAAGAGCCGTCCCATTTTTATGGACACGTATGTGATGAAAAAAGAACTGTTCATCGATCTGGTGAACAGAGCGCATAAGGAATCCTCTATGTACAGTCTGTCAGATATCGTCAGCATTGCCTGCGGCGAACTGGATGTAAGAGGCGTGGCTCACAGAGGTTTCTTCGCCAGCCTGACGGATTTCAAGAGTTATTATGACGCCAATATGTCTCTGATCGATTTCAAGACGGCTCTGAGTCTTTTCGATCCGGAGTGGCCCATTTATACCCGTACCAATGATTCCAGTCCCACACAGTATTTTGAGGAGGCAAAGGTAAAAAATTCTGTCGTCTCCAACGGATGCCTGGTGGAAGGGACCGTGGAAAATTCCGTGATCGGCCGTGGCTGCGTGATCCACAAAGGCGCGGTGATCCGCAACAGCGTTATCATGGCAGACGTCGTGGTGGGAGAGGATGTGCATCTGGAAAATGTAGTGGTGGACAAGCACGCGCGCATCACCCATGTAAAAGAAGTGGTGGCGGAAACGGGGGATCCGGCCTATATCCGCAGAGGCGATTCCATCTGAAAAAAGATCCGTACACAGAGAAGGACCTTAGGTTTCACACAGCCTACGGTCCTTCTTTTCTTGTGCGATACTTTTTTACAGCCCCTTGTACACGAACGCTGCAGAAAATCAAAAAAACAACAAAAGATAATAAGGTTTTTACCATTTTATCTGATTCCGTTGACCCTACCGGATATCCGGTGATATGTTTTTTGTAAAAGAACAGAACTTGCGGAAAGCTTCAGAAAATTTTCTGATTTCATATCCCCAAAACAGAGAAAGGAGAGAGCCAGCATGGCGGCAGTTTATTTTCTGATCGCCCTTTTTGCCACCACAGCAGGGGCAATGACCGGTATGGGCGGCGGGGTCATCATCAAACCTCTCCTGGATCTGCTGGGCGGCTATGATACCGCCACCATCGGGGTGCTGTCCTCCCTCACCGTTTTGATCATGTCCTTGGTGTCTGTGGCAAAGCAAATGCTGAAAAAGACGGAAATTGTCCCTGGAATCGCTGTGCCGCTGGCTCTGGGATCGGTTGCAGGGGGAAATCTGGGCAATAAAATGTTCAGCGGGCTTCTGTCAGCCTTTCAAAATTCAGACGCGGCTTCAAAAAACGTTTCGGCCATCCAAAATGCTGTTCTCGCGTTACTCATTGCGGTGGTTTTTGTCTATATGCTTTATAAAGACCGAATTGCGGGATTTCACCTGAAGGGCATCCTTCCTTCCCTGGCAGCAGGGATTTTTCTCGGGGTATGCTCGTCGTTTTTAGGGATCGGCGGCGGTCCTATCAATGTTGCGCTTCTGATCTTTTTGTTTTCTTTTGACACAAAAACGGCAGCCGTCTGTTCCCTCCTCACCATTTTGTTCGCGCAATTCTCTAAGATTGGCGCCGTCCTGCTCTACCCCGGGGGACTGTCCGCCTACGACCTGAACATGCTGTTCCCCATGGCTGTCGGCGCGGTCGCGGGGGGATTTCTCGGCTCCAAATGGAATATGGGGCTGCCGGAACGCGTTATCGACCGGATGTTTAACGGCGTGCAGGTTTTGGTATTCGGCCTCTGCGTCTTCAATATAGCGCGCAATTTAACATAATTCCATAAAGAAATTATTTGTATAAAGAGAAAATACTTGTAAAATATGTTGAATAAACAGAAGGAGGAAAAACTGTGTCCGATTGGAATCTGCTGATCAAGCCTGCTTCATCGGCCTGCAACATGGACTGCCGCTACTGCTTTTACCGGGATGTGGCCGCGTTCAGAGAGAGGCCTTTTCGCGGCAGGATGACGGAAGAAACGCTGGAATTGCTTGTGCGAGAAGCGTTCCGGGACGCTTCTCATTTCTGCGGCTTCAATTTTCAAGGCGGGGAGCCCACGGTGACCGGCCTGGATTTTTACAGGCAGCTTGTTAAACTGCAAAGGAAATATAACCAAAAGGGCGTTCAGGTGCAAAACGCCATCCAGACAAACGGTTACTGCATTGACGAAGAATGGGCGGCGTTTCTGGGAGAAAACCGATTCCTCGTAGGGCTTTCCCTGGATGGTCCGGCGGAGATCCACAATCGGAACCGTATCGATCAAAAAGGGAAAGGAAGCTGGAACCGGGTGATGAAAGCCGTCCGTCTGCTGAAAAAGTACCGGGTTCCCGTCAATATCCTGTCCGTGGTAACAGAACAGAGCGCCAGAAGGGCGGAAAGCGTCTACCATTTTTTCCGAGAGGAGGGCTTTTCTCACATGCAGTTCATTCCCTGCCTCGATCCCACCGGAAAAGAGGGCGCGGAAGCATACTCCCTTACAGCGGTCCGGTACGGGGAGTTCCTGGTGCGGATCTTCGATCTGTGGAGGCGGGATTTTCTGGAAGGAAAAAGGGTGTCGATCCGTCATATCGATAATTGGCTGGCCGTCCTCATGGGCGGGGAGCCGGAGGCCTGCGCCCAGCGGGGATGCTGCCAGGTACAGTTGGTGGTGGAAGGAGACGGCAGTGTCTATCCCTGTGATTTTTACTGCCTCGACCGGTGGAAGCTGGGACGATTGGGAGAAGCGAGCCTTTCGGAGATGCAGACCTCCCGGCTGGCACGGGAATTTGTGAAGCCGTCTTTCCGGTTTCCTGACAGATGCCGGAAATGCCGGTACTTTCCCCTTTGCCGAAACGGGTGCAGACGGGAACGGGTACTGTTTCCGGGCGAGCCGGAGGCCGTGAACCTTTACTGTGACAGTTACCGGTATTTTTTCTCCCGACGGCTTTGGGAACTTAAGGAAGCGGCCGCGATTTGCCGCCGGCTGCGAAATCTGTGGGAAAGGAGAGGAGTGTATTGAGCAGGCGAAAACCCATGCGGCTGTACCTGCTGCTGTTTGAAAGGGTATTTATCGTATCTCTGGCGATCATACTGGCGGCCTGTGTGGTGGTCATATCCCTTTTTTTTCAATATCTTTTGGACGATATCGGGAAAACCCGGGTGGATCTCCTGCGGCAGATCATTAATACCAACGAGACGGTAAAAAATGTCACCACGGTTGTCACCGACGACTTTCACACGGCTTACGCGGAAGGTATCGACCAGGGAAAAACTCCGGAGGAGGCTGTGGCGGATCCGTTGCGGGACGCGAGAGTGGAACTTCAGCGGTTCGGGATGCATTCGGCCATAGACGTTGTCTGGGAAAACGGACGAAATTATTCCATGGAGGAGCAGGATCCCACCCTCACCCACTCCTTCTGGTTTTTGAGCCTTTTAAACGGTTCCAGCGATCGGACCTGGAACATGCGGTTCCCCGAGGCGGAGGACACAGACACCTTTGTCCTCTCTTACGGGCGGGGCCTCCAAAACGCGGAGGGAGACATTGTGGGCGCGGTCATCTGCAACACCGCCCATGAGATGGTCTACCGCAATTATTCGAGTCTTTTGCGGGAGGGAAACCAGATTTTCATTCTGGACGAAAACGGCATCGTCGTCAGTCATTCAAATCCCGCCCTTATCGGTTTTACCCTTTATCACATGGGCAGCATCGAGAGCGCTGTTAAGAAGAACGACTATAGTATCCGCAGCCTTAGGGGAGATCTGACCATTGTTTCCAGCTATACCAATGACCAGTCGGGATGGACCATTGTGGAAGAACTGAAAGTGCAGAATATCGTCCGTTTTTACAGAAGAATCCTGATGTTCGGCCTTCTGACGGTGCTGGGCGGGATTCTGCTGGCGGCGGGTATCAGCTTTTTAGCGGCGCGGCATATCACAAAGCCGCTGACCAGGCTGTCTCAGGAGATGCTGGAATTCGGCAAGGACGACAATTTTTCTCCTATGCCTGTACAAAACCAGTATTTTGAGATCCATGCCCTGAGCCTTTCCTACAACAAGATGACCCGGCACGTTCTGCGGCTGATCGAAAACATTAAAAAGCAGGAGGCGGAGCGCCGCAACCTGGAATTTGACTTTTTACAGGCGCAGATCAATCCGCATTTTCTTCACAACACCCTGTTGAACATCAAAAGCCTGGTGGTCATGAAAAAATACGACCAGTCGGTCAGGATGCTGGACGCGTTTTTGAAGCTTCTGAAAATGCCTGTAACCACGGATTCCGACAGGCATACCCTGGGGGAGGAAATTGATCATCTCCGCCATTACATTGATCTGATGAGTTTCCGGTACGGAAATAACTTCGTCTTTGAGACGCAGGCGGAAGAGTGTCTTTTAAGCGGGCATGTCCCGCAGTTCATTTTGCAGCCGGTGGTGGAAAACGCTATTTTTCACGGTCTTGCCAACCGGGAGGATGGCGGGGAAATTACGGTGCGCGCTTTCCGGGCAGACGGGGAAATCCACATCGAAGTCCAGGATAACGGCGAAGGGATGAGTCCGGACGCGGTAGAAAAGCTCTGGGAACCCAACGAAAGCCGAAAATACCGCTTTAACCGAGTGGGGTTGAAAAATGTCCGCAGCCGGATCCGATACGTGTTTGGCCCCGACTCGGATGTAGAAGTACGGAGCGAACAGGGGAAAGGCACGGTAGTCTGCATCCGCATCGGGGGAAAAAAGGGCCTCGCGGTCTTTCAAAAAGGGGCGCTGACCCCGGAAAAGGAGGAAGCTGACCATGAAAATCCTGATCGTTGACGATGAAGCTCCTATTCGGGAGTATATTGCCTATTGCATCCGGCAGGCGGGATCAGAGTTCGAACTCGCAGGATGTTTTTCCCGGGCCGGTAAAGTTCTCGACTACCTGAAAGACGGGGACGCGGACCTTTTGCTCTGCGACATTATCATGCCCGGAATGGACGGGCTGGAGCTGTTAAGTGAAGTGCGCAGGCGTTACCCCCAACTGGAAACCGTGGTTCTTACCTGCCACGACGATTTTCAATATGCCCGCACCGCGCTCAAAGGCGGCTGTGCCGATTATCTGCTGAAAAGTGAATTGAGCCCTGAGACTATGAAACAGCTTCTCTTAAAAGTGGCGGACCGGAAGCGGCAGGGGGAGATGGACGGCAGGATCATCGGCTATATCGGGGCGGCGCAGTTTTTGCGTGAAATGATCGCGGATAAGAGGATCACCCGGGTAGATCCGGAGGATCTGAGGCTACACGGGATCCATCCGGAACCGCAGTATTTTACCATGGTGTTTCCGTATGAAAACGGGCTGCTGAACCGGCTGGAATCGAACCTCCCCTCCTGGCTCAGCCATCCCACCATCTTTACTCTGGATAGAGGACGGGCGGTTTTGCTGGGGGGAACCCAGTTTTCAGGCGATGAACTGGAAATCAGAAAACGGCTTCAAAAGTTCAAAGTTCTCTTGGAGGACCTCAGCGGCGGAAAGGTGGGGACAAGCGGGATCCACCACGACCCGGCATCCCTGAAACTGGCTTTTACCGAGGCTATTGCCGACGCGGACCAGCAGTTTTACGATAAAACTTTTATGCGGGACAATCTGTGCTGGGATCCGGATTCGCTGCGCCGGGAGCTGCTCTCCCTTCGGAACACTGCCATCACCGCCGTGGGAGAAAGGCATTTTCCCGCCTGCGCCGAAGCTATAAAAAATATTCTTTCGAGAGTACAGGGCGGACAGATAGGAGTTTCCTTCCTAAAGGAGCTGTTGCTGGATACAAGTCGAGCGCTGCGTGAAATGGAGGAGGATTTTTCCCAGAATATCGCAAAGGCGGCAGATATGGACAGCCTTTGTAAAGAACTGGACCGGTTCAGCAAGGCGCTCATGGAGCGTATGCCCAAGTATTCGGAAAATATATCCGCGGCCCTTGCGTACATCCGCGCCCATTACGCGGAGGAGCTTTCTCTGCAGGACGTAGCGGGAGCGGTGTACCTCAACAACGAGTATTTCAGCAGACGGTTCAAAAAAGAGGTGGGAATGAACTTTTCCGAGTATCTGCTGCTTCTGCGGCTCAGGCGGGCGGTCCAACTGTTGAGAAATACCAATCTGCGGGTGGGTACCATCGCCGACCAGGTGGGAATACCCAACGTCAGTTACTTTTCGCTGGTCTTTAAAAAGCAGTACGGCGTTACCCCCAATGAGATGCGCTATCAGATCAAGGGTGAAAAGTCAATAGAATAGAAAATTACGTCAAAAAAATAATAGAATCAATGAGAAAAATAGTGCATAATGACGATAACAAAAGCCACTGAAGCAAAACAGAGGCCATGGGAGAGAAAAGCCGGCAAACTTTCCTATGAAAGAAAGGATAGGTGAACGTATGAAAAGCAATCTTCTGAAAAAACTGACGGGTTGTATCGTCGCATGTGCGTTGGTGGGAACTGCTCTGGTAGGATGCGGCGGAAACGGAAATGACAGCAGCAGCGCGGATGCAGCCGGAGACGGACAAAAGGTTTCCGGAGAATCTGCAAAATATGATACGTTAAATGTGGGCGTCATCGTTACCACCGTAGGAATCCCCGCCCAGTATGCCGAGGACATGGGATACTTTGACGAGGAGGGGCTGGATGTGAACATTATTGTTTTCCCCACCGGAAACCCCCTCAATGAGGCTATTGCCGCAAAACAGATCGACATCGGCTGTTCAGGGTTCGCTTCTATTTACTCGCTGGCCAACGGCGACAGCAAATGGATCGCCGACATCAACACCACCGGAGGTATGGGGATCTACGCCCGGGCCGACAGCCCCATTGCGCAGCAGAAGGGGAACGTAGCGGACCACCCGGATATGCTGGGCAGCGCCGACACCCTTAAGGGAGCCAAGATCTTAGGGCCCCTTGGTACTTCCGCGCAGTTCGCAACCGAAGGATATATCAGCCAGTTCGGTTTGAGCGGAGAGGATGTAGAAGAAGTGCATATGGAATTTGCGCCCGCTTACCAGGCGTTCTTGGCCGGAGAGGGGGACCTGATTTCTTCCACCGTTCCCTTCACCTATGACGCGCCTGATCAGGGGCTTGTCCAGGTAGCTTCCTTTGAGGACGCCACCAACGTGGGACTGGTAGACGGATGCTTCGCCCGGACCGAAGTGTTGGAAAACCGCCGGGAAGAAGTTGTGAAATTTCTGAAAGTCCTGGTCCGCGCCATGGATGAACTTGCCGGCGACGACCAGCTCCGTTTTGACTACTGTATGGAAAAATTCCATGAAAATGGTCAGGAATTCACGGATGAGAACATGAATCACGAGATCGAGGACCGCCTCTTTATCACGAGCGAATGGCTCCAAAAGAGTGACTATATCTATGCCGAGTGCATGGAGCCGGTTTCACAGTTCCTGCTGGGCATCGGAAAACTCACGGAACAGAACCAGCCCAATGTTTCCAAAGCATTAGATCCGTCTCTGCTGGAAGAAGCCACCGGGCTTACGGTAACCATGCCTGCTGACTAAGCTTTTTTACAATGCCGGCAAAAAACTCCTATGAAAACTCCACACCAATATGCACCTCACAGAAGTGTTTGGTGTGGGGTTTTTTGTACAAAAAATCGGCAAAAGTCTCTGCTTAGGAGGTAAGATCAAGAAAAATCTTTTTGGCAGCCAAATCCAGAAAGGAAAGGGAAATCAAAATGAAAAGAAGAAAAAAGCCCTTAAAATATACGCTCATATCCGTGGCTTCGGTCGTGGGGGTCCTGCTTTTATGGTGGCTTGCAACCGACGTATTTCACTGGGCGTCTCCCCAGACCCTTCCAAGCCCCGTTACTGTACTGAAAACCTTTATCACAAAACTCACAGACCCCCGCCCGGACAACGGCACCATGTTTGAGCACATCGGGGCCAGCTTACAGGTGGCTCTGTCCGGCTACCTGATGGGAGTGATCATCGGAACACCTCTGGGCATCCTCATGGCCTGGTATAAACCGGTAGATCTGTTTGTCCGGCCGATTTTTGACCTGCTGCGTCCTATTCCCGGCATCGCCTGGATCCCGCTGATGATCATCCTGTTCGGTATCGGACTGTTCAGCAAGGTAGTCGTGGTATTTTTAGCGGCCTTTGTGCCCTGTGTCCTAAATTCCTATACGGGCATCCGGCAGACGAAGGATGTTCACCTGTGGGTGGGGCAGACCTTTGGAGCCAGCAATTTCCAGATGCTGGTCCGTATTGCCATTCCCACCAGCCTGCCCATGATCATGACCGGTATCCGGGTCGCTCTGGGCGCCGCCTGGACCACCATCGTAGCGGCAGAGCTTCTGGCCTCCACCAAAGGCCTTGGCTTTATGATCCAACAGGCCAGAGGGATGTACCGGCCGGACGTTATCATCGCCGGTATGGTAGCCATCGGGGCCATCGGCGCGCTGCTGGGCTGGATCCTGTCTATCATTGAAAAGAAAGTGGTGAAAGGAGCGAGGGTAAAATGAGTGTGAACAACCGTTTTAAAAATGCGGCTAAATGGCAGAAAGCCGTATGCGCCGTCATCTCGATCTTTGTGTTTCTGCTCATATGGCACATTGGCACCAATGGGACGGATCTGGGAAAAATCCTGCCCGGTCCCATCGAAGTCATTCGGAAATTTTTTCTGAGTTTTGTAGAACCTATCGGCACACAGACCATTTTGGGACACATTTTCTGGAGTCTCTCCCGGGTGCTGATCGGATTCCTCATCGCGGCGGTTTTAGGGATCGTTTTAGGGGTGACCATGGGTTGGTACCCTCTTGTGGAAGCTATTTTCAAACCGATCATCGAAATCATCCGCCCCATCCCGCCCATTGCCTGGATCCCGCTGGCGATCCTGTGGTTTGGGTTGGGGGAGACCACCAAATATTTCCTGATTTTTTTAGCTGCCTTCTGCATTATTACCATCAATGCTTACGACGGCGCAAAATCTGTCGATCCGGTCTTAGTCGGAGCCGCTAAAATGCTGGGCGCAAACGACCGGCGGATTTTTACCTCCATCGTGCTGCCCGCCTCGGCCCCCTACATTTTCGCGGGGCTGCAGGTGGCGCTGGGGACCGCCTGGGCCACCGTGGTGGCAGCCGAGATGGTCCGCTCCTCGGAGGGAGTGGGCTGGACCATTATTTCCGCTCAGGATTCCAACAACTCCCTGCAGATTTTAGTCGGCATCCTGGCAGTGGGCATCGTGGGATTCATCCTGGCCATTATTATGAGAACTTTGGAAGCGAGGGTATGTTCATGGAGAGAGAGAGGCAAGTAAAAGATATCATCGTCTGCGAGAACCTGCAAAAGAGTTTTGAAACCGAGCGGGGAACCGTGGACGTCATCGGAAACGTCAATCTGAGAATAGCCGAAAAGGAACTGGTGGTCCTGTTCGGGCCGGGCCAGTGCGGCAAGACAACGCTCATCAACTGCATGGCAGGTCTGGAAAAAGCCACTGCGGGGCAGGTGACAGTGGGCGGCAAAAAGGTAGAGGGTCCCGGCCCTGACCGGGGGGTCGTCTACCAGACCACGGCCCTCTTTCCCTGGCTCACCGTTATGGGAAATGTGGAATACGGCCCCAAAAGCCGGGGCGTTCCCAAAAAAGAGCGGCGGGAGCAGGCCATGCGCTACATCAAACTGGTAGGCCTGGAGGGGTTTGAAAACGTCCTGCCCGCCAAGCTCTCGGGAGGGATGCAGCAGCGTGTCGGCATCGCCAGGGCCTACTGCAACGAACCGGTGGTCCTGTTTATGGATGAACCCTTCGGACATCTGGACGCCCAGACCCGATATCTGATGCAGGAGGAGCTTATCCGGATCTGGGAGCAGGAAAAACGCACCGTTGTTTTTGTGACAAACAACATCGAGGAGGCGGTGTATCTGGCCGACCGCATTGTGGTCATGACCAACTGCCCTACTACGGTGAAGCAGGAATTTACCATTGACCTGCCCCGTCCCCGCAACTATGTAGACCCCGAATTCCTGCGGCTGCGGGAGGAAATCTCCTCAGTGGTGGACAAGGCGCAGTAAAGGAGGCGGACTATGGACGAGATCAAGGTAAAAGTAAACCATATGACGAAGTGCTTCGGGGATCTGAAGGTTTTGGACGACATTTCCTTCGACGTAAAAAAAGGAGAGTTCCTCTGCATCGTCGGACCGACGGGCTGCGGAAAAACTACTTTTTTAAACTGCATCACGAAACTGTACACCCCTACATCCGGCGAAATTCTCGTAAACAATGAGCCGGTTAATTTGAAAAAACACAACATCGCCTATATTTTTCAGGAGTATTCCGCGATGCCCTGGCTGACGGTGGAGCAAAATGTGGCCTTCGGCCTTAACGTCAAGCACACCCCCAAGGACATCGTGAAAAAAGAGGTGGATGAAGTGCTGGAAACCGTGGGCCTCACCAGATACAAGGATTATTACCCGGTGGAACTGTCCACCAGCATGATCCAAAGAGTCGTCATCGCCCGGGCCTTCGCCACCAAACCAGAACTGCTGTTAATGGACGAGCCATACGGCCAGTTGGATGTGGAACTGCGGTTCCGCCTGGAGGACGAACTGATCAGGCTATGGAAACAGACAGGCACCACGGTCCTTTTTATCACCCACAACATCGAGGAAGCGGTGTACCTGAGTGAAAACATCCTTGTCCTCACCAACAAGCCCACGACCATCAAGGAGCGGATCAAAAATCCGCTGCCCCGGCCCAGAGTCGTCACCGACCCGGAGTTTATCGATCTGCGAAACCAGGTGACTGAACTCATCAAGTGGTGGTAAGTTTTGCTTTTCCCCTTTGGCGCGGACGGGTTTCTGCTTGCCCGCGCCGGTTTCCAGATATTTCTGATGGGAAAACACAAAAGAATGTTCCCTGAAAAAAATTGTAGTAGAAAGGTAGGATGATCCATGCGAGCTGTATTTATTCTGGCGGACAGCGTAAACCGCCGTTTTTTAAACGCTTACGGAGCCGCGGAAAAAGCGGTCACCCCCAATCTCGATCGTTTGGCGGAGCGGAGCGTCGTCTTTGATAACCACTGGTGCGGTTCCTCTCCCTGTATGCCGGCGCGGCGGGATATTCTCACCGGACGCCTCAACTTTCTGGAGCGGCCCTGGGGCGGGATCGAACCCTTTGATCAGGTTCTGCCCTCCCTGCTGTCGGAACAAAACGTCTACACCCATATGGAAACCGATCATTTTCATTATACCGAAATCGGCGGCGAGAACTACTGGGGGCATTTTACCTCCTGGAATCTCCACCGCGGCGTTGAACACGACACAGTTAACTGGGGCCCGGACAAGACGGGGATCCCGCATCCCGAAAGACCGGAGGGCTTTTGCGGGCTCTATTCCCCGTCCTACGAAGCCACCAAATCCCTTTACGGCGGAAACCCGGAGAAATATTCCACTCCACGCACCTACAACGCTGCGGCCCAGTGGCTTCAGAAAAACCACGACGCCGACAATTTCCTCCTCTGGGTGGAGGGGTTCGATCCCCATGAACCCTTCGATGTGCCAAAGGAATACATGGATCTCTACGAGGAGGATCACTTTGAAAACAGTGAGCAGACCTACTGGCCCCGCTACGAGCGTTCCGACAGCTATACCCCGGAGGAAATCGCCCATCTGCGGAGACGGTACAAAGCCCTCCTCTCTATGACTGACCACTACATCGGAAAATTGCTGGATGTCCTGGACCAAAACGACATGTGGAAGGATACCATGGTCATCTTTACCACCGACCACGGCTTCATGCTGGGCGAGCACGGATTTTTCGCCAAATGCTACATGCCGGATTACAACGAGGTGTTTCACATCCCGCTGATGATTTCCATGCCGGGGATCCAACCCGGCCGCTGCGGCGCTCTTACTCAGAATATCGATATGTTTCCCACTTTCCTGGAATTATTCGGCGTTCCGGAAAGCCGGTGCGTAAACCCCATCCACGGAAAAAGCCTGCTGCCGCTGCTGCGGGGGGAAACAGATAAACTGCGGGAAGCGGCGCTGTACGGGGTATTCGGCAAGACGGTGAACGTCACCGACGGCCGGTACACCTATCTGAAAAAACCGGTGACAGAGGACAATCAGCCTCTCACCATCTACGCGTCGGTGATGGCGCTTTTAAACAAATACATCGGTCATGATTCGGTAAAGCCGGAAGATTTCAGGAAAATTCAGATGGGTAAAGGATTAAGCTGGACCGATTACCCGGTTTACGAAGTTCCCACCGAGATCATCGACTGGGGAAACTACTGCCTGGATTTCAGGATTCTTCACCGGTTTGTGGAGGAGGATATGCTGTTTGATCTGGAGAATGACTACGAACAGAATCACAATCTCCACGATCAGGCGCTTAAGGAAAAAATGTGCCGTCTCATGCGGCAGGCCATGCGGGACTGCCAGAGTCCCGAGGAGCAGTTTGTGCGGATGGGATTGTAAAGACTTGAAGAAAAAGAGAACATAACAGCTTGTCAGAAATGAGAAAATTTAAGGAAGTGCCGCAAAATCATCCATAACGGTTGATGGATCGGCACTTCCTTTCCTTTTCTCAGATACTGTGAAATTTGCTTCCTCCCCACTGGCGCAGATGCAGGAGAGTCGTCTCGTCAGGCTCCAGCAGGACCTTTACCAGGGCCTGCCCGTTGCTGACCACCACGGCGTAGACCCGATCCGGATTCCTGCGGGAAGTAAAATCCCACACTTTGGATACCCGGCAGGAGGAAAGCTCGCCAGAAGATGCCGGGGCAATGACCTCCGCGGTGCGCAGATCAAAAGAAAGCTTTTTTTTGCGCTTGGATCTGCTGTAGATGGCGTCAATATCCATGTCGTAATTCAGCAGTGTGTATTCGTACTCTACGGAAAACAGGGGAAACACAAAATAGTAGAGCAGAAAAGCCAGAGCCACGATCACAACGGCGGGACCGAAGTCCGCGAAAAACAGGGCGATCCCCAGGGCAGCCGCCAGCAGGATCATGAGCAGTATTTTTAATACAGGCATAAGCGGGCTGGCTTTTCTCTCTACAAGCTGTTCATAAAATGTATCATTCATGGAAAGACTTCCTTTCTGCGGCAAGGTAATTCAGGACCATGACAGCGATCCTGAAAACCGCCGCGTCTTCAAAATTCCGAAGATCCAGGCCGGTGCGATGCTGGATCTGCTCCAGCCGGTAGATCAGAGTGTTCCTGTGCACATGGAGCTGCCGGGCGGTTTCCGCGATGTTCAGATTGTTCTGGAAAAAGAGGGCGGCGGTGGCAGCTGTTTCCGGATCCAGCCGCTCGGGGATCTCCTCCCCGAAGACCTCCCGGAGAAAGCTTTCGCACAGTTCCCGGGGAAGCCGGTAGATCAGCCGGCCAACCCCCAGGTGATCGTAAGGGAATACCGTCTGTCCGGACAGAAACAGGCGGCCAACCTTCAGGGCCAGACTGGCTTCCTGAAAGCCGGAGGCCAGATCCAGAAGAGAGTCCAGAGGGCGGCTGAAGGAGATCCGCGCCGGAGTAAAGGCTTCGGTGTTCAGAGTGTCCACCAGAGCGCGGGCAAATTCCCCGCAGCTGACGGAGGGAGATGCCTTTTCTTTTTTCCCCAGGGGACAGAGGAGCGCGTGCAGATTGCCGGCCACAGGGATCAGATACGTATCGGTCCGGGGCGGAAAAAGCCCTTTCAAAACTTCCGGCATCAATTCATCCAGACCGTTTTCTGTCTCCAGAAGATACAGGACCCGGGTCTCCTGGGGATCGATATGCAGCCGCCGGGCCCGTTCCGCCGTATTGTAGGACGGGGTCCCCCCGGTAAGGAGACTCTGCAGAAAATGCGTTCGGTTGTATTTTTCCCGGTAAGCGGAAGTGAGGCGCCGGAGATTTTCCAGGATTTCCTCCGGAGGATCCGCCGTGTCGGAGCACAGCTTCAGATCCAGGCCGGTGGCCTGCCGGAGTTCGGTCAGCGCCTTCTGTAATTTTTCTTCGTGATCCATAGAGAAACCTCCCTTCGGCGCCGGAAGCCCCTTTCCGGTCCTGTGAAAATAAGGAAAAGGCTGTACCGTAAGAATACAGCCTTTTACTGCTTTTTATTATTTTATAATGTCAGTTGACAATCGTCAACTCTGTTTCTTTGTCAAAGAGATGGATTTTTTCCATATCCAGAGCGAATACGGCGCTGTCGCCGGTCCGCAGGGAAGTTCTGGGATTGACTCTGGCGGTCATCTGGGTGCCGTTCACATCGAAGTACAGATATACTTCGGCGCCCAGCAGCTCATACACCTTGATGGTGGAGTGTACCACGGCGTCTCTGGCATTGTTGACGAACACTTCCTCATCGTGCATATCTTCGGGACGAATGCCCAGAACTACGGTTTTGCCCACGTATCCGCCATTTACCAGAGCGGCCTTTTTGGTGGGGGGCACCTTCAGCGTGTACTCGCCTACCTTCAGCAGAAGATCGTCGCCGGCTTTTTCTACCACAGCGTCAATGAAATTCATCTGGGGAGAGCCGATGAAGCCTGCTACAAACAGATTGCAGGGCTTGTTGTACAGGTTCTGCGGGGTATCCACCTGCTGTACCACGCCGTCCTTCATAACAACGATCCGGGTGCCCAGGGTCATGGCCTCGGTCTGGTCATGGGTTACGTAGATGATGGTTGCTCCCAGATTCTTGTGGATCTTGGAGATCTCGATACGCATCTGCACACGGAGCTTGGCGTCCAGGTTGGACAGCGGCTCGTCCATGAGGAATACCTTGGGGTTGCGGACGATGGCGCGTCCCATGGCCACACGCTGTCTCTGGCCGCCGGACAGAGCCTTGGGCTTGCGGTCCAGCAGCTTGTCCAGATCCAGGATCCTGGCCGCCTCGCGGACCTTCTTGTCGATCTCGTCCTTGGGCACCTTCCGGAGCTTCAGGGCGAAAGCCATGTTGTCGTATACCGTCATATGGGGATACAGAGCGTAGTTCTGGAATACCATGGCGATATCCCTGTCCTTGGGCTCCACATCGTTCATGACCTTGCCGTCGATCTTCAGGGTACCGGAAGAAATATCCTCCAGTCCGGCTACCATACGAAGGGTGGTGGACTTTCCGCAGCCGGAGGGACCTACGAAGATGATAAATTCTTTGTCCTCGATCTCCAGATTGAAATCTTTTACGGCGTGAAAGCCGTTGGGATATTTTTTCTCAATATGTTCCAGTGATAAGCTTGCCATTTGAATGACCTCCCGAAATTTGTATAAGCCTATTTTAGCAGGGAGAAAAAAAGAAACAAGGGCAGGGCTGACTGAAAAAAAAGCCGGATTCTGTACAGAATAACCAGTGAGAGAAAAAAACGGTATAGACAGCGGACAAAGGAAAGCGTATGATAATGCGACAGAGAAGCAGACGGGGATCCGCCCTGCGGAAGGATCCTTTGTGTAAAAGATGGAGGGACGAAGCCTTGGAGATTCTTTTTAACGGAAAAAACAAAACATTTCATCTGTGCAATGCCAGCATCAGCTATCTTATGACGGTCCTGCCCAACGGGGAGATGGGACAGCTTTATTTCGGGAAACGGATCCGCCACCGGGAGGACTTTTCCCATCTGCTGGAAATGCGGGCCAGGCCCATGGCCTCCTGCGTTTCAGAGGAGGATAAGGCCTTTTCTATGGAACATCTGAAACAGGAGTACGGAGTTTACGGGACATCGGATTACCGGAGCCCCGCGGTGGAAGTCCTGCAGGAAAACGGCAGCCGGATCTCCCATTTTCTGTATCAGAGCCACGAGATCCGTCCCGGAAAGCCAAAGCTGAAAGGGCTTCCGGCGGTATATACAGAACAGGATTCCGAGGCTCTGACCCTGATCCTCAGACTGAAGGATCCGGTGACAGAACTTCAGCTGGAACTTTTCTACACGATTTTTCAGGTGGGAGGGATCCTGGCCCGCAGCGCCCGCTTTGAAAACCGGGGATCCGGGACTCTGCACCTTACCCGGGCCATGAGTCTCTGCCAGGATCTTCCCGACCATGGGTATGAATGGATGCAGTTTTCCGGAGCCTGGGCCAGGGAGCGCCATCTGAAGATCCGGAAGCTGGAGGAGGGGATCCAGTCTGTGGGAAGCATGCGGGGCCATTCTTCCCATGAGCATAACCCCTTTGTGATCCTGAAGCGCCCCTCCGCCAATGAGTTTCAGGGGGAAGCGCTGGGATTCAGCCTGATCTACAGCGGGAATTTTCTGGCGCAGGCGGAAGTGGATACCCACGGGACCACACGGATGCTGCTGGGGATCCATCCGGATCCCTTTGACTGGAAGCTGGAACCGGGAGAGGAGTTTCAGACCCCGGAAGCGGTGGTCGTCTTTACGGACAGGGGGCTGAACGATCTG
The DNA here is from genome assembly GCA_963928055.1 of Candidatus Scatomonas sp. Taxonomy (GTDB): domain Bacteria; phylum Bacillota; class Clostridia; order Lachnospirales; family Lachnospiraceae; genus Scatomonas. The sequence continues at coordinate 75,398 of CAWVDN010000001.1, forward strand.
AGCCAGACCTTTCACAGGCTGTATCAGCACCGTCTGGCCAGAGGATACTGGCGGGACAGGCCCCGGCCGATCCTCATCAATAACTGGGAAGCCACCTATATGGATTTCTCGGAGGATAAACTCCTGAAGATCGCGGAAAAAGCCAGAGATCTGGGAGTGGAACTGTTTGTTCTGGACGACGGCTGGTTCGGAAAACGGAACAACGAGCATGCGGGGCTGGGAGACTGGTCAGCCAATCCGGATAAGCTGCCCCGGGGCATCGGGGAGCTCTCCAGGAAGATCCGTTCCCTGGGACTGCAGTTCGGCCTCTGGTTTGAGCCGGAGATGGTGAACCGGGATTCGGAGCTTTACCGGACACACCCCGACTGGATCCTCCAGACTCCCGGCAGGCCCTCCTGCCACGGAAGGTTTCAGTATGTGCTGGATTTTTCCAGGAAAGAAGTGGTGGACGAGCTTTATGAGCGAATGGCGGATGTGCTGGAAGAAGCAGAACTTTCCTACGTGAAATGGGATATGAACCGCAGCATTACGGAATGCTATTCCGCGGCGCTGCCGCCGGACCGGCAGGGGGAGGTCTTCCACCGGTATATCCTGGGGGTCTATGAGCTGTATGAGCGGCTTACAGCCCGTTTCCCCAAGGTCCTTTTTGAGTCCTGCGCCAGCGGGGGCGCCAGGTTTGACCCGGGAATGCTGTACTACGCTCCCCAGGCCTGGACCAGCGATGACACAGACGCCTGCGAGAGGCTGAAGATCCAGTACGGAAGTTCCTACTGCTATCCCATCAGCAGCATAGGCAGCCACGTGTCGGCAGTGCCCAATCACCAGACGGGCAGAGTGACTTCCCTGAAGACCAGGGCCAACACGGCCTACTTCGGGACCTTCGGCTACGAGCTGGATCTGAACCGGCTTTCTCCGGAGGAGCAGGAGGCGGTGAAGCAGCAGACCGCCTTTATGAAAGAATACCGGGAACTGCTTCAGTTCGGGACCTTTTACCGGCTCAGCAGTCCCTTTGAGAACCAGGTGACAGCCTGGATGGCGGTCAGCCCGGACCGGAAACGGGCGGTCCTTGGGTGGTACCGGGTCCTCTGCCATCCCAACGGGGGCTATACGCGGCTGAAACTGGCTGGACTGGACCCGGACCTTCTGTATTCCTGCGGGGGCCGGGAGTTTTACGGAGATGAGCTCATGAACCTGGGCCTGATCACCACCGACGATTCTGCCGGGGAGATAGCGGGGCAGAGCGGACAGCTGGGGGATTTCGATTCCCGGGTGTATATTCTGAAAGCAGAAGAGAGATAATAAGCAGAGCGGAGAGATCATTTCTCTCCGCTCTGCTGTTCATACCTCCAGGCTCTGGGGGAGGTGCCGTAGATCTTTTTAAAAGCTCTGGAAAAATGCAGCTGGTTGGGATAACCCACCGCGTTGCCGATGTCCGCAATAGACAGAGCGGTAAGCTTCAGAAGCTCCCCGGCTTTGGTCATGCGGTAGTAGATCAGGAATTCCTGGGGCGTCTTGCCGATGGAATCCCGGAAGATCTTGCCGAAGTAGCTGCGGTTCAGACCGCAGAAAGCGGCGATATCCTCCACGGAAATATCATTCTGAAAATTCTGTTCGATAAAGGACATGGCTTCCTTGATATAGAAGTCACGCATCCGGCTTCCCTGATTCAGGAGCAGGCTGCTGCTGGAGCGGGTCAGATAATCCAGAAACAGGTACAGATGGCCGATCAGATGAAAGGGAGATTCATGGGCGGAACGGGCAATGTAAAGCATTTCATCCCGCATCTGCTGGGAAAGATCCTTGAACCGGGGACGGTAAATAGGGGAATCCGGCGAGAAACCGGCGGCATCCAGGGTTTCCTTTACCTTCAGTCCGTCAAACTCCAGCCAGGTGTATTCCCAGGGCAGCTCGCTGTCCGCCACGTAGGTGCAGACCTGATGGGGAAAGATCATGAATCCCTGTCCGCTTTTGACATGATAATGGATGGTTTCTTTCCGGGAATTTTCCGCGGCCAGCATGCCTGTTCCGGAGATCACGTAGTGAAACAGATAGTGATTTCTGGCGGCGGGGCCAAAGGCGTGAGCGGGATCGCACTGTTCCCAGCCGTACTGGTACAGACCCAGATCCACAAAATTTTCACTTGGAAAAACTGAAAATAAGACACTGCTCAAAACCCCGTCCTCCTTTATGGATTTCATTATATACCCAAATGCGTCATGAAATCAATCAGAGACAGAAAAAGACGCATTATGGCATAAAACAAGAGAAATTCTGATATTTAAGGCGGCAAAATGATATGTTAAAATACAAATTATGAAAAGAAAATAAAATTTTTGGAAAGGAGTTATAAAACATGAGAAGGAAGGGGACAAAATACCTCAGCGTACTTCTGGCGGCGTCCATGGGAAGCGCGGTCCTGCTCTCGGGCTGCGGGGATCCCTACGGCGGAAAGACCCACATCGAGATCATCAACTACAAGCAGGAAGCCACAGACTATTTCGACGCGCTGGAAGAAGAGTTCAATGCCACCCACGATGACATCGTGCTGACCATTGATTCGCCCAACGACGCCTCCACCATCCTCCGGACACGGTTTATCCGGGAGGACTATCCTGACATTATCGGGATCGGAGGCGACATCAACTATTCCTACTATATAGACGCGGAAATCCTGGCGGATGTTTCCGACTATCCGGGACTGGAAAATATCAAGCAGTCCTATCTGGATATCGGGGAAGCCCTGGAGATCGTTCCCACGGAGGGTGTTTACGGCGTGCCCTATGCCGCCAACGCTGCCGGTATCCTTTACAACAAGGACATGTTCGCGGAACATGGCTGGGAGATCCCCACTACCTGGGACGAACTGATCGCCCTTTGCGAGGAGATCCAGTCTGAGGGCATCCTGCCGCTGGAATTCGGATTCCTGGATAAATGGACCTGCCTGGCGCCCTGGAACGCCCTGGCGGTAGACCTGGCTCCCGCGGATGTATGCAAGCAGGTAAACCGGGGAGAGACCAATTTTACCGAGGAGTACCGGGAAGCGGCGGAAAAATATATCCAGCTCATCGAGTACGGTCCGGACGACCCCGTGGCCTACAGCTACAATGACGCCTGTACCGCCTTTGCCCGGGGAGAGGCGGCCATGTATCCCATCGGAAGCTACGCGGTACCCCAGATCCTTTCCGTAAACCCGGAGATGAACATTGATTCCTTTGTCATGCCGGGAAGTGATGATCCTCAGGGCAACACCCTGAACTCCGGCATCGACCTGCAGTTCTGCGTGACCGCCGCCTGCCCCAACAAGGAAGCTGCCTACGAGGTGCTGGATTTCCTGCTTCAGGACGATGTGATCCAGCAGTACATCACGGATCAGAACTCCATTCCCTGCAAAGAGGGAGATTTTGAGCTGGCGCCTCAGCTGGAGGGTATGACAGAGTACATCGAGTCCGGAAATATGACGGACTACCAGGATCACTATTATCCCTCCGAGATGGCTGTGGACGGACAGCTGCAGACCTTCGTGCAGAACAAGGATGTGGACGCTTTCCTGGAGCGATTCGACAGGGAGTGGCCCCGTTACAACCGCGATATCATCCGCACCACGGAAGAATATGAAGCGGAGCACGGAGAGAGCGCTGAATAGGAAAGGAGAGGGGAAGAAACATGAAGAACGATAGAAAACGGACATTTCTGCTTATCACACTGCCGATCCTGGCGCTGTTCATCGTATTCAATACAGTGCCGCTGATCCGGGGCGTGATCTACAGCTTCACAAACTTCAAGGGATTCGGAAGCTACGACTGGGTGGGGTTCCAGAACTATCTGGATCTGTTTACGGATTCCCGGGTGGGAGGTTCCTACCTGTTCACCTTTAAACTGGCGATCGTAGCGACCATTGTCACCAACGTGATCTCACTGATCCTGGCTCTGGGACTCAACAGCCGGATCAAAGGAAAAAGCTTTTTCCGGGGCATGTATTTTATACCCAACGTGCTGGGCGCCCTGGTAGTGGGCTACATTTTCCGCTATCTGTTTACCTACATCCTTCCCGCCCTGGGAGAGATGATGGGCAGTGAGGCCTTAAGCGGCAGCATGCTGTCCAACGTGCATACGGCCTGGATCGCCATCGTCATTGTCTGCGCGTGGCAGTCCATTGCCATGAATACCATCATCTACATTTCCGGACTGCAGACCGTGCCGGAGGATGTATATGAGGCAGGAGCCCTGGACGGAGCCACCGGATGGAAAAAGTTCCGCCATCTGACCTTCCCGCTGATCATGCCCTTCTTCACCATCAACATGGTCCTCTGCGTAAAGAACTTCCTGATGGTATTTGATCAGATCATGTCCATGACCCAGGGAGGTCCCTCCCAGAGTACCGAGTCCATCTCGTACCTGATCTACAATAACGGTGTTTCCGGCGGACAGTTCGGATTCCAGAGCGCCAACGCGGTGATCTTCTTCATCGTCATCGTGGCCATTTCCGCAGCGCAGATGTCCGCATCCAGCAAGAAGGAGGAACAGTTATAATGAAGAGCAAAGGCATAAATAAAACAAATAAGACGGTCATGATCCTGCTGATCCTTGGTCTCAGCACCATCATTTTCCCGCTGTACATGGCTGTCGTCATCGCTTTCAAGCAGCCCTCCGAGATGACCAACGACATCGCCGGGATCCTTTCTCTGCCCAAGAACTGGAGCTTCTCCAACTTCGCGGAGGCCATGGAGGTTACGGATTTCTGGCGTTCCCTGGGCAACAGTCTGATGATCACAGTGGTAACGGTTGTGCTCTGCCTCATCATCCATTCCCTTATGGGATATGCGATCGGCAGAAACCGCGCCCACAGCAAGTTCTATAAATTTGTATATCTTTTTGTAGTCAGCGGCATGTTCGTTCCCTTCGCCATCCTGATGATGCCTCTGGCAAAACAGACGGCGGAGCTGGGACTTGCAAACTGGGCTGGCGTAATCATTCTTTATGTGGTATTCTATATGCCGATGAATGTGCTGCTGTATTCGGGGTATCTTGTAAATATCCCCATTGCCCTGGAGGAAGCCGCCCGGGTAGACGGCGCCAGCACCTGGCGCACCTACTGGAGCATTATCTTCCCCATTATGAAGCCCATGCATGCCACAGTGGCCATCATTACAGCTCTGGCCGTGTGGAACGATGTCATGACCCCGCTGATCATCATGGCCGGTACCGGACAGAATACGCTGCCTCTGGCGCAGCTGAATTTCCAGACGCAGTTCGGTACCAACTATAATCTGGCATTCGCTTCGTATCTGCTGGCATTGCTGCCGATCATTATCTTCTATATTGTATGCCAGAAGCAGATCATGAACGGAGTCGTAAACGGAGCTGTAAAATAATTCCGGAGAACAGGCGGCAGGGCGGAACAGGCATCGGTGCGCGTTACCGCCGGATGGGGCCCCGCCTGAGAAGAAAGGCGGGGCCCTTTTTCCTGTCTCACGGATCGCTGAATAAAACGGACACGGAGGAATGAACATGGCAATCGATTTCAACAGCGAAAAAAAAATCTTTACGATCCAGACGAAAAACAGCACCTACCAATTTCAGGCAGATCAATACGGTTTTCTTCTCCATCTGTATTACGGGCCCAAAGTGGCAGATGACATGGACTATATGCTCACCTTCGCGGATCGGGGATTTTCGGGAAATCCCAACGACGTGGGAGGGGACCGCACCTATTCCATGGACGCTCTGCCCCAGGAATTTCCCTGCATGGGTACCGGGGATTACCGCAGCAGCGCTCTGGCGGTGCGGGATGCCAACGGAGCCTACAGCTGTGATCTCCGCTATGAGAGCTGCAGGATCCTGGAGGGAAAATACGCGCTGGAAGGGCTGCCGGCGGTGTACGGGTCGGAGAGCGAGGCGCAGACCCTGGAGGTATACCTGAGGGATCCGGTGACGGGTGTGGAAGCCGTACTGCTGTACGGAGTCCTGCCGGAGCTGGATATCATCACCCGTAGCGTGCGGGTGCGGAACGGAGGCGGAGAGGAAGTCTGCATTGAGAAAGTGGCTTCCGCGGCCCTGGATTTTCTCTGGGGTGATTTTGATCTGATCACTTTCTACGGACGCCATGCCATGGAGCGGAATATGCAGAGGGTCCCGGTTTCTCATGGGATCCAGATGATCCAGAGCCGCCGGGGCTCCTCCAGCCACCAGTACAATCCCTCCCTGATCCTGGCGGAAAGGGAAACCACAGAAAGCGCTGGAAACTGCTACGGCATGGTATTTGTCTACAGCGGGAATTTCCGGGGAGAGGTGGAGAAGGATCAGTTCAATCAGACCCGGGCGGTGCTGGGGATCTCCCGGGAAATGTTCCACTGTCCCCTGGCGCCGGGAGAGGAATTTACGGCTCCGGAAGTGATCCTTTCCTGCTCCGGCCGCGGACTGAATCAGCTTTCCCAGAATTTCCACCGGTGCATCCGGGAGCACCTCTGCAGAGGAAAATATAAGGATCAGGTGCGGCCCATTCTGGTGAACAGCTGGGAGGCAGCGTATTTTAACTTTAACTGCAGTACGATCCTTGAACTGGCAGACGCGGCGGCAGACCTGGGGATCGAAATGGTGGTGCTGGACGACGGATGGTTCGGCCGCAGGGACGACGATAACAGCGGTCTGGGGGACTGGAAGGTCAACGAGGAAAAACTGGGCTGCAGCCTGGGAGAACTGGCCTCCAGGATCAATGAAAAAGGACTGAAATTCGGGCTGTGGATCGAACCGGAGATGGTGTCTGAGGACAGTGACATGTACCGGAACCATCCGGACTGGGCCATGGCCATTCCCGGCAGAAAGCCGGTGCGGGCCAGAAATCAGCTGGTACTGGATTTCTCACGGGAGGAAGTCAGGAACGAGGTGTTCCGGCAGATCTGTCAGGTGCTGGATCACGCCAACGTAGAGTACCTCAAATGGGATATGAACCGCAGCCTTTTCGATGTGTATTCCCCCGATACAAAGGATCAGGGGCTGGTCCTTCACCGGTATATCCTGGGTGTCTATGAGTTTCTGGAAAGACTCATGGCCAGGTATCCGGACATCCTGATCGAGGGATGCAGCGGCGGAGGCGGACGGTTTGACGCCGGCATGCTGTACTATACGCCTCAGATCTGGTGCAGCGACAACACGGATGCCGTGGACCGGATCGCCATCCAGTACGGGACTTCCTTTATTTATCCCGCTTCCACGGTAGGGGCCCACGTCTCCGCAGTGCCCAACCACCAGACGGGCAGGACAACAGCCCTCTCCACCAGAGGCGTAGTGGCCATGGCCGGCACCTTCGGCTATGAGCTGGATCTGGGGGATCTCACGGACCGGGCAAAAGAGATCGTCCGAAAACAGATCCGGGATTATCACCGGTACGCCCATCTGGTACAGCAGGGGCTGTATTACCGCCTGACGGATCCCCGCCGGGAGGAAGCGGCCGCCTGGATGTTTGTATCGGAGGATCGGAAAGAAGCCCTGGTCCATGTGGTGCGGCTGGCCAATCACGGAAATATGACGGCGGTCTATGTGCGGCTTATGGGCCTGAAACCGGACAGCTTTTATGTGGACGAGGAGAGCGGCCGCTGCTGCAGCGGCAGCGCCTTAATGAAGGGGGGCGTTCCGCTTCCCCTGGAAAGCGGAGATTATCTGGCTTACCAGATCCATCTGGTCCTGAAAGAAGAATAAAGAGGAGAAGAACATGGCAGAAAAAACGGACTTTGACAGACGGCTGGAGCAGCGCCACGATGAGCTGCGCTGGCTGTATATGGAACTCTACAACAACGCGGATATGTTTTTTGAGCTGATCAGCCGGATGCGGGAATTTTATGAGGAACGCGGAGCGGAACTGAAAAAGCGCGACCTGCGGCGGGAACAGGATCCCGGCTGGTTTAAGAAAAAAGACATGCTGGGCATGATGCTGTATATCGACAACTTTGCCGGCAATATCAAAGGGGTGGAGCGGAAGCTGAACTATCTGGAAGCCTGCAATGTCAACTGCGTGCATCTGATGCCTTTCCTGGACGTGACCAGAGGAAAATCCGACGGAGGCTACGCGGTTTCCGATTTCCGGAAGGTAAGGGAAGATCTGGGGACCATGGAGGATCTGGCGCGTCTTACGGGCAGGTGCCATGAAAAGGGGATCAATGTCTGTATGGACTTTGTCATGAACCACACCTCCGAGGACCACGCCTGGGCCAGGAAAGCCCGCCAGGGGGACGGAGAGTACATGAGCCGGTATTTCTTTTACGATGATCCGGAAATCCCCGGGAGATTTGAGCAGACCGTACCCCAGGTGTTTCCCACTACGGCCCCGGGGAACTTTACCTATCTGCCGGAGATGGGGTATTACGTAATGACCACTTTTTATCCCTATCAGTGGGATCTGAATTACAGAAACCCCAGAGTCTTCAACGAGATGATGTACAACTTCCTGTTTTTCGGGAACCTGGGAATGGATATCATCCGCATCGACGCGGTGCCCTATATCTGGAAAGAACTGGGAACGTCCTGCCGGAACCTTCCCCAGGTACACACCATCGTGCGCATGATGCGCATCATCGGCGAGATCGTCTGCCCCTCCACGGCACTGCTGGGGGAGGTGGTCATGGAACCCCAGAAAGTCGTGCCCTATTTCGGCACCCTGGAGAAGCCGGAGTGCCACATGCTTTACAACGTGACGACCATGGCCACCATCTGGCATACGGTGGCGGTACAGGATACGGCTCTTCTGAAAAAACAGCTGGATACGGTCTGCGGCCTGCCCAAGGAATATACCTTCCTGAACTATCTCCGCTGCCATGACGATATCGGCTGGGGACTGGATTTTCCTTTCCTGCAGGGACAGGGAATGGAAGAGGTGGCGCACAAGCGTTTCCTGAATGATTTCTATACGGGAAATTATCCGGGAAGCGTCAGCCGGGGAGAACTTTACAATGATGATCCCGTGACCAGGGACGCCAGGTTCTGCGGGACCACCGCCTCCATGTGCGGGGTGGAGAGCGCCGGCTTTGAGCAGAACGAGGCAAAGATGGAGAAGGCCATCCGCCTGGATCTGATGCTTCACGCCTATATGCTGATCCAGTCCGGGATTCCCATGATCTACAGCGGGGATGAGATCGGCCAGGTCAACGATTATTCTTATAAGGAAGATCCGGAGAAATGCCAGGATTCCCGCTATATCCACCGGGGCGCCTTCCGCTGGGATCTGGCCAGAAAGCGTTCCGGAAAGAAGAGCGTGGAGGCCAGGATCTTCCAGGGACTGGCCCGGCTGGAGGAGATCCGCCGGAAGGAAAAGGTCTTCGATGAGGGGGCCAATGTCTGGACCTACGAGACTTGGCAGAAAGGGATCATCTGCGTGGTCCGGGAAATGGAGGGCACCCGCGTGATCGGTGTATACAATTTTACGGAAGATGATAAGCAGGTTTCGGTCTATCCGGAGGAAAAGGGCGTAGATCTTCTGACCGGAGAGGAGACCGATATGGGCGCCATTTCTGTGGGCGGCCATGACTTCCGCTGGCTCCGCATCGGGTAAACGCGGCCCCAGGGGAAGTAAGCGATTCGGGATGAGGCCGCCGCGGCACAAAAATCCCATGAAACAGAACGGAAACGTGAAGGAGGGTATCCCCGCAAGTCTTTTCCTGACTTCGGGGATACCCTCTTGCTCTTCCCGCGTCGGAATCCGTGTCAGCGGGTTTCTTTTATTCTCAGCGTCCTGTTTCGGGAGCCGTGGCAGCTGATGATCCCTACTTTATTGACGCAGATGGTCTCATAGTTCTCCGGATCTTCGTAATTTTTGCTGATCCCGTCATCGTCGTAAAGCCGGTAGCTGCCGTCCTCTCCGGGCCAGACTATCAGGTCCAGACGGCTGCCGTCCAGCCTGGCAGTGCTTTCCGCGGGCTTGGCCAGGGGAAGGACACAGCCTTTTTTCAGGAAGAATATAACTTCGTCCGCGGCGGCCTTTACGTAGTGATGGCCGGCGGGCAGTTTCCTGCAGCGGAAATCCTCGGGGCCGGAGGTGGTGATCAGAAGCATGTCCTCCGGCAGATATACGTACCGGCCAAGAGCGTTCTGGCGGCAGACGGGAGCCAGCATGAGGCAGTCGCCCAGCATCAGCTGATCCTCCACCTCCGCGGCCGCCGGGTCTTCCGGATAGTCGAAGGCCAGAGGCCGGAACATCATCTCATCCTTCAGGGCTGCTTTCATGTATTCACTGTACAGATAGGGAAGCAGGCAGTAGCGGAGACGGAGGATCCGTTTCAGGGCTTCTTTATCCTTGAACTGATAGGCTTCCTGCTCCCGGGTCCCCATGGCGGAATGATTCCGCATGAGGGGAGTGAAGATGCCGAATTCCAGCCAGCGCAGCAGCAGGTCCTCGGTGGTATCCCCGTTGAAGCCGCCGAGATCGGCTCCGGTGTAAAGAAAGCCGCACATATTCAGATTCGCCGTCATTTTTACGTTCAGTTCCAGATGGGACCACCAGGAAGTGTTATCTCCCTGCCAGATGCCGCCGTAGCGGTGCATGCCCACATAGGAAGAGCGGGAGAACATGAGGATCCGTTTGTCCGGCGCCAGCTCCTCAAAAGCCTCCCAGGCTGCCCGGGTCATATTGTAGCCGTAAAGATTGTGGACTTTATCGTGGCGGATCTTCGGCAGTCCCTTTCCCGGCTCATGGTAGAAGCTGCGGTAGTCCTCCGGGTGATTGGCCAGGGTATTGACCAGCCCCAGAAATTCATTGTTCTTTTCCAGATCTAGATTCTGCCCTTTAAACGCTTCCAGCTTCTCAAACACTTTCTGCAGCCGTTTTTCCGAGTAGAAGATGGCGGGCTCATTCATATCGTTCCAGAAGCCTTCGATCCCCATATCCAGGAGAACTTTGTATTTCTGTCCGAACCAGCGGCGGGCCTCCGGATTCAGCATATCGGGAAAATGAGCCCGGCCGGGCCAGACAGCTCCCACAAAATCAGAACCGTCCGCCTCTTTGCAGAAGTAATTGTTTTTTACTCCTTCCTCGTAGACGGGATAGTCCTTCTCGATCTTGACTCCGGCATCGATGATGGGCACCAGATGGATCCCGTCTTTTTTCAGATCGGAGGCCAGGCCGGGCAGATCCGGGAACCTCTCCTTGGATACGGTAAAGTCTTTGTACCGTTCCATGTAGTCGATATCCAGATAGATGGCGTCCAGAGGCATGCCTTCCTTCCGGTATCCCTCCGCCACCCGGCGGATGTCCTGTTCGTCCCTATAGCCCCAGCGGCTCTGACCGTACCCGAAAGCCCATTTGGGAGGGATGTAGCTGCGGCCGATCATCTGACGGAAGAGATGGACGATGGAGGAGCAGCGGCTGTCCGGGGATTCAATGAGGTAGATGTCCAGATCCCATTCCTCCGGTGTGATGGTCAGCGTATCCTTGTCTGTGTATCCGATGTCAAAGGTCAGACGGCCGGGATAGTCGATGAAAATGCCGAAAGGAGTTTTCCCGCCGACGATGAGAAAATTGTGGGCGCCGTACAGAGAATGCTTCGTTTCCTCATGGTGGGGTTCATCGGAGCAGTTGCTGACATAGATCCAGCCCCGTTTGTTGATTCCCCGGACCTGCTCTCCCAGGCCGTAGACAGGGGCGTTTTCTTCCAGCGCGCAGGTAATGCCTGTGCCGTTCATGGAGAAATAGGGGAGCCTGCCGTTTTCGGAAGGGATCTTTGCGGTGACGGCCTCTGTGGGGAAGGGATTTCCAAAAGTAAATTTACGGATCATGGGTTTCTCCTTTCGGTTTTTATCTTTGTGTAGTATTATAGAAATGAAAGCCCAAAGATACTAGCAGATATCTGACGAGTTTTGGTACAATCCTGCCATGAAAGGACAGCTATGATCGGAGAAAAGCAATATCTGGAAAAGACGAAACACGGAACCGCCATGTTTCCCATTGACTTTTACTACTGCGTTTATCCGGCAGGCCTGGCGGGACTGCCGGTACACTGGCATGAGGAATTTGAGATCACCAGCGTGCAGGGGGGAAGCTGCACCTATTATATCGATCTGGAGCCCTATCCCGTTGCCGCCGGGGATTTCCTGTTCCTTCCCGCCGGGGTCCTCCACGGGATCCCGGAAGGCGGGACCCGTTTTCTGGAAACGGAAAGCTTTGTGTTTCATCCGGACCTGCTGGGTTCCCGGCGAGACATCTGCCACGCGAAATACGCGGCTCCCGTGGAAACAGGGGAGATCCGGTTCCCCTACGTGATCCGGGGCGGAGCCGCGGACCTGCTGAACGGCACCTTTGCGCTGCTGAAAAGGGCTTTTCAGCAGAAGAAAAAAGGGTATGAGATGGAAGTGAAAGCCCTGCTGCTCCACAGCATGGTCCAGCTGTTTCAGCAGGTACCCTATGAGCGCCGGGAGCAGGAAAATACAGAAGTGACCGATAAGCTGAAAACGGCCCTGCAATATATCAAGGAGCACTACCAGCAGCCGGTTTCGGTCAAGGAGCTGGCGGATGCCTGCCATTTCAGCGAGTATTATTTCATGCGTTTCTTTAAACAGCATATGCATATGACCTGCGTGGAATATCTGAATCAGTACCGCATGGACATTGCCGCCGGAAAACTTTCCTCCGGGGACGGCAGCATTACAGAGATCGCCATGGACGCGGGCTTTAACAATATCTCCTATTTTAACAGGGTCTTTAAGAAAAGCTTCGGCATGACTCCCAGGGAATACAGAAGAGGGGGAACGCGGCAGAAAATGGACCTTTCCGGAAAGGAAAGGCCTTAGAGGATCCCGAGATCCTGCAGCAGGATCTTCAGGCCGATGAGGATGAGCACGATGCCGCCGGCCAGCTCGGAGACGGACTTGTTTTTGGCCCCGAAAAGATTGCCCGCCTTTACGCCCAGGGCGGAAAGGATCAGGGTGGTAATGCCGATGACGGTCACGGAGAAGCAGATATCCACCTTCATAAAAGCGAAGGACACCCCCACGGCCAGAGCGTCAATGCTGGTAGCCACGGCCAGGGGCAGCATGGCTCCGGGAGAGAAGGAGGCGTCCAGCTCCTCCGCCGGTCCCCGGGATTCCCGGATCATGTTGATGCCGATCACGGCTAGCAGTCCGAAGGCGATCCAGTGATCCACACTGGCGACCAGGGAGCTGAAGCCGGATCCCAGAAGATATCCGAGAAAAGGCATCAGAGCCTGAAAACCTCCGAAATAAAGTCCTACGATCAGCATGTGCTTTCTGCTGATCTTTTTCACGGATAAACCTTTGCAGACGGATACGGCAAAGGCGTCCATGGAAAGTCCTACGGCAATGGCAAGAAGTTCAATGATTCCCATTTTTTTATCCTCCCTGGAAGCAAGGCATCAAAATCCGACTCATTATAGCAAAGCACCGGCCGGTTAGACAAGGACAACTTTTGCGCCGGGAACCGAAATCCTGCTTGCTATTTTCCTTCCGGCAGGGTATAATACAATTAAATACTACATATGTCGCAGATTGAAAGGAGGCGAGAAAATGGAAGAATGGATGATCTATGTTCTGAAGATCAATCTGCTGGCGGCGGAGGATCGCGCTTCCGCCGCGGTCCTGCAGGAGGAAGAGCGTCTTTCCGCTTTTCCGGAAACCGAAACCGGTTCTCGGGAGCAGGAAACTTTTTCCGTGGAACAGGAAAAGGAAGTCCTTCCGGCTGCCTCCGCGGAAGGAGAAAAGGATACGGTTCCTTCCATGGAAAGTTCCGGGGCGTACCGGGAGCAGCCCGCGGAGGAAACGGCTCCTCTCCGGACAGAGGCGGCAGGTCTCCGGGACAGTACCGACAGCCTGAAAGACAGGATCCTTTACATGACCAGATCCAGAACGCTGAAAAGCGGGATGATCCTGTCCGTGCTGCTCATGGCCGCCGTGGTACTTTCCAATCTGCTGGTGGGCTGCTCTCTGGAAGCGGCTCCCCGTGAGGAAAGGGAAGAGCAGCAGGAACCCCCTGTCCGGGAACCGGAGGAACCGGAAAAAGAAAATTCCGCCGGACAGGAAACCCAGGAGGAGCCGGCGTTTCCTCCGGGGACGGGGGGGGGCGGCCTTACGGCACAGGAACTGGAAGACCTTCTGGGACTTCCCTATATCGGAAATCAGCTGCTTGCCTCCTCGGAGGAGATCCCGCTTCCTTCCGGAGGGGTCAGCGGCCTGCGGTATGATCTGGACGAAGACGGCGTCCTGGAGATCCTGGCAGGGGCGGTGGAACAGCAGGGAGGCTCCTCGTTCTTTTCCCTGCGTGTATTTGAATGGGAAAACGGCGGATGGACAGAGGCGGACAGGCGGAGTATGAAGACTCTGTGTCCGGCCAGTTTGACTGCTCCGTTCTTTTCTCCCGGGGGGAGATCATCCTGAACCATCAGGCAGTGGAAGGCTTTGACGATGCGTACGGAGCGCCGGATCTGGACGGATCCTGGCGAAGCGCCCCGGTTCCGGAAAACGGATACATCCAGGAGCGGTACCGATACACCGAGGGGCAGCTGCGGGAACTGCACCCGGTTTCCAGGGAGACGCCGGAATACTGGTCCTGGCTCTCCTGGGCGGAGCCTTTCTGCAGCCTCCGCTACAGTTATCTCGATACCCTGGTGACCCCTGAGGAGTCGGCGGACCCCATCTTTTGGGAACAGGAGTATCCCGCCGATCAGAGAAGCTTTCTTTTCCGAACGGTGGACGGCCAGGACATGCGCGCCCTGGAGGGAGAAGACTACCGGACGGCGGTTCCGTTATACTTTGAGGAGTATCTGTTCCTGGAAGAATCAGAGTGGCTCCTGTACGGAGGGACGGAGGATGAAACTGTGGAAGCGACGCTGCGGGGCCGGTCCCGGTTTACGGATTCAGTTCTCTTCGACATCTTCCACATGCCTACCAACCCTGAATTTGACCAGGGCCTGGGAGACGGGATCGGCGCCTGGCCGGGGGGCACCGGCGGAGCGCATCTGCTCTGGAGAGGAGAGGATGACATTGTCTGGGTCACCGGAGGAGATAAGGTGTCAGAAATCTACGCCACTACGGCGGAAGGGAACGCGGAGGATCCCCTGGAACTGCTGCATATTTTATATACGGCGCTGTTAGACGCCGATCTGATCTCCTATACCTTCCAGTATACAGGCGCGGAGGAAGAGATCCTGATGCCCTACTGAGGTCCTGACTTGAATTTTTTCTCCTGCTGTGTTACATTTACTAACAAATAGCAGCTGCGTACAGGCCGCGGCAGGAGGTACGGGAAAAGTGGCAGAAGAAAAACACGAATCGGATCTGACGAGACAGGAAAAGGCCCGCATGAGATGGGAACTGATCCGCTCTCTGAAAGGGAAGGAAAGGTTCGCCTACCTCTGGACTTATTATAAAAGCTATCTGGTGCTCCTGGCGATTCTCCTGGCAGGGATCTCGCTGCTCGTTACCTGTATCAGAAATATTACGACCAGGGAATTGCTCTCCATTGCGGTTTCCGATGTGGATCCGGAAACGGAAACAGGCCGGGAGCGGCTGGAGGAGGATCTGATGGAACTGCTGGGAAGCGGCCGGGGCCGGGAAAAGGTGACGCTGGACACCTCCTTGCAGAGCGGAGAAAGCGCTGAGATGCTCATGAAATGGTCCGTGATCATCGGAGGAGAGAGCACCGACCTTCTGATCTGCGACGGTTCCGTCTGGGAAAACTATCAGAACGCATTTAAACCCTGGGAGGAAGTTCTGGGGGAACAGTACGGGAACTACGCGGAATGGATCGATGAGAAAGGCCGCCTGGATCTGTCGTCCAGCGAGATCTGGCAGGAATACGGGCTGGTTAGCTATGAGCCGGTATACGCAGCTGTGCTCCTTGACTCCGAAAAAGACCAGGAGATCCTGGCATTTCTGGAGTACCTGTTTTGATCGGATGGTACACGAACGCTGACAAAAAAGAGGCACATACCCGTTAGGGCTGTGCCTCTTTTCGATTCTCAAAAAACCGTTTATTCTTTTCCGTCCCAGCAGTAGGTGCAGAGCTTGCATTTATCCAGACCTACGGATTGGATCATATCGTCCAGCCGGTGATAGCGGAGGGAAGTAAAGTTCAGCTTTTTGCCGATGGTCTCCACCATATCTTTGTATTCCGCGCTTTCGGGATCCGAATATTTTTCCAGGTTGGCCGGTTCTTCCGTGCCGTTCATCTCCTTGATCACTCTGCGGGTGATCAGATCCATCACCGAAGTGGAGCGGGAGAAGTTCAGGAACTTGCAGCCGTACACCAGAGGCGGACAGGCCGGACGCACATGCACCTCCCGGGCGCCGCTCTGATAAAGGAATTCCGTGGTCTCCCGCAGCTGCGTGCCCCGGACGATGGAATCGTCAATGAGGAGAAGGCTCCGGTTCTGGATCAATTCGTGCACCGGGATCAGCTTCATCCTGGCAATGAGATCCCGCTGTGTCTGTACCGTAGGCATAAAGGAGCGGGGCCAGGTAGGCGTGTATTTAATAAAGGGCCTGGAGAAGGGGATCCCGGACTCGTTGGCGTAGCCTACCGCGTGGGCGGTACCGGAATCGGGAACCCCGGCTACGGTATCCGGATGGGCGTCATCCCGTTTTGCCAGCATGGCGCCGCAGCGGTAGCGCATTTCCTCCACGCTGATCCCCTCGTAGGAGGAGGAGGGATAACCATAGTAGACCCAGAGGAAGGTACAGATCCGCATTTCCTTTCCGGGGGCGGCCAGAGTTTCCAGCCCTTCCGGCGTTACCACAACAATTTCGCCGGGGCCCAGCTCCTTCGCTTCTGTATAGCCCAGGTTCAGATAGGCGAAGCTTTCAAAGGACACGCAGTAGGAGCCCTCCTTGTGACCGATGACTACCGGGGTACGGCCCAGCCGGTCCCTGGCGGCGTAGATCCCCCGGGGGGTCAGGAGCAGCATGGTCATGGAACCTTCGATGATCTCCTGGGCATACTGGATGCCTTCGATGAGATTCTGCTTCTGATTGATGATAGAGGCTACCAGCTCCGTGGCGTTGATGTCTCCCCCGCTCATCTCCAGGAAATGAGAGTGGCCGGAAGCAAACAGATGCTCCACGATCTTGTCTGTATTATTGATCTTTCCTACGGTCACAATGGCGTAGGTGCCGTGGTGAGAGCGCACGATCAGGGGCTGAGGCTCATAATCGGAAATACAGCCGATGCCCATGGTGCCGTGCATGGTGGCAAAATCCTTGTCAAATTTTGTGCGGAAGGGCGCGTTCTCAATATTGTGAATCGCCCGGTCGAAACCGTTTTTTCTGTCGTAAACCGCCATTCCGGCTCTTCTGGTTCCCAGATGAGAATGGTAGTCTGTCCCGAAAAACAAATCGAACATGCAATCTTCCTTTGATGCAACACCAAAAAATCCGCCCATAATATCCTCCGTTGTTTTCTAAGGCTTAAAAATAAGTAAGATCCGGGCCTGGCAGCCCCGAACGAAAGGGCCGGCAAGCTCAAGCGGATACATTATAGCATATCATCGCTGTTTCTTCCAGAAAATTTTCAGAAGAAGGAGAGCCGTTATGCATACCGCTGCAATGGAAAGGCCGATCAGAGGCCAGGATACACTGCCGGAAGATTCTACCGGAGGAAGATCCGGATTGCAGCTGACTCCGGAAAGCTCTGTCAGTTCCTCGGGGGCTCCGTAGGTTTTCGGCTGGGGCTGGGGACCGGAAGGGATCTCCTGGTTTGCCGGGTCAGAAAGGCAGACCCATACATTGGTGTCCCCCTGATAGTAGCCGATCAATCCCCAGATCCGATCTTCTGGATCTGTGTAGTTTACCGTGGTTTCCAGACTGTGATCCAGATGGTCGATGTGGCCGGATATAACTCCGGACATAGGATAGGTCCAGAAGACCACCGGTTTTCCCATAGGAAGAGATTCCGTGTGATCCGTCAGTTCCCGGGCGTGATCCAAAAGAAATTCCCGGGAATCATAAACCAGCAGCAGATCTGCCATGGGGAGCCAGCCGGATCGTTCCGGCTCGTACTGCTCAAAGTATCCCCAGTCCCGCCCTTCCCGGTCCCGATACAGCCAGCTGATCCAGAGGGAGGTGTCCTTGTCCAGGGAGCCGGAGGCGGTGCCGCCGGGAGCGGAAAAATACGCTGTCTTTTCCGGAAGAAGATAGCTCCGCTGGTAATACAGGCATTCCTCGGAGTGAGAGGTGTAAAAATCGTTGAGAGGTTCAAAAATTACGTCGGCGCCGGCCGGAGCAGCGGTAAACAGCAGCAATAAGGATAATAATAGGGTTAGCAGGCAATTTCTTTTCTTTTTCATAAACACCTCCTGTTAAAATGTAAGAAGAATACTTTGAAGCATCAGACCTATGCCGTAGGAAAAACTGTTGGCGGTCAGAGAAAGCAGAAAGGGATGCCGGAGCTCCCGGCCATATCTCCGGTACAGACCGGATTCTGCCAGAACAACCGGGATCTCCAGCAGCAGCTGCAGAGAAAGAGGCCGTAGGGGCAGGACGGACCGGAGATACAGATAAAGGGCGACCGTTCCGGGATTGGTCAGCAGGTTTACCAGGACCAACAGCAGCAGATCTTTTTTTCCGCGTCCACCCCATAAGATAAAAACCGGAAGTTCCAGAGCGAGCGTCAGCAGAAAAGAGAGGAAAAGCGATTGAAAAATATTCATCATAGCTGCCGCCTCCAGCTCTTCCGCGTAAATACCATGACTGCCAGAGAGAGCAGCGACAGCGCCGCGTACAGTCCCGGAAGACTGCGGGAAGGAAGGATTCCCGGAAAAAGACTTCCGTTCAGGTAAGAGGGCAGAAATCCCAGAAAGAGAGAAAAAGTCAAGGCCCCAAAACAGAATCCGGGGTGTCCGGGAAGCAGTTTCGTCAGAGCGATGAGAACCAGGGGCATGGTCATGTTAAAAAACAGGACAGCCAAGATACCTGTAAGCGGGAAAGCGGAACCAAGGTAAAGGACAGAAGCCAGGCCCAAAGAAACCAGGCAGGTCGGGAAGATACCGAACCGGTCCGCAAAAAGTCCCCCAAGAGCCTTGCCGCCTGCAGTCGCCAGCGCCACCAGAAAACTCATGACCACAGAGTCTTTCCAGGGAAAGATCTGGATCATCCCCAGGAAAGAACGGAGGCAGATCACAAACATCAGCAGAAGAAAGGAAAGACCCGGGAGAAAGGGCGGGTGTTTGGCGCCAGAGACAAAAGAAGGCTGTGTGTTTTTGGCGGGTGGAAACGAGTCTTTGGGCAGGAAAGCAAAAAAGAAGATAAAGCTAAGAAGCAGCAGGCCGGGTAACAGCAGGGAAAATCCGCCATTTTTTCCCAAAAGGGTGCCCAGCCAGATACCGACAGCGCCGGAAGAGACAAAGATCCCCGGTTCCAGGCAGCGCTCCGGGGAACGCCGCAGAATGGAAACACCGCCGCCCAGATGAAACAGAGCATTGCCGGTTCCTGCCAGCAGAACGGAAGATACAGCAGGCAGAGGAAACAGAAGGGGGAGAGCCGTCAGCAGACAGCCAATTCCCGCGATCCGGCCGCTGCGGCGGATCCGGTCCGCCAGAACGCCCAGGGGCATCTGCAGGGCAAAGGCGGAGAAATTGTAGACAAACAGTCCCTGGTAAAAGAAGCTGCTGCTCCGGATTTCCTGAAAAATCAGAAGAGCGCAGGAAAAGTCCACAAGAAAATGGGAAAGGGTATACAAAAAGAGCAATATTTTTCTGTCATTCATAGAGGTTCTCCATGGCCGGGGACAAGGTAGAAGTATCATTTGTTCTTTCTGATATTATAGCATAGGGACGGAGGAATTGCATGAAATTTACTTTTTTATGATGACAGAAACACTTTAGCGTGGTAGAATAGCAAAGGTAAGAGCTTTTCGCGGAAAAGCGCGGATGAAAGGAGAAGATCAAATGGCAAATAAAGAGATCCCATATAAAATTTATCTGGAAGAAAGCGAACTGCCCCGCCGGTGGTATAACGTCCGGGCGGATATGAAGAACAAACCGGCGCCCCTGCTGAATCCGGCTACTTTCCAGCCCATGACGGCGGAGGAACTGGAACCGGTCTTCTGCCGGGAACTGGTGCAGCAGGAACTGAACGACACAGATCCCTGGATCGATATTCCGGAGGAAATTGTCAACTTTTATAAAATGTACCGTCCCTCTCCCCTGGTACGGGCCTACTGCCTGGAGAAAAAACTGGGAACCCCGGCTAAAATCTATTACAAATTTGAAGGAAATAACACCAGCGGCAGCCACAAGCTGAATTCCGCCATAGCCCAGGCATACTACGCCAAGAAACAGGGGCTGAAGGGCGTGACTACAGAGACGGGAGCGGGCCAGTGGGGCACCGCCCTTTCCATGGCCTGCGCCTACTTTGATCTGGACTGCAGAGTCTATATGGTAAAAGTCTCTTATGAGCAGAAGCCCTTCCGCCGGGAAGTCATGCGGACCTACGGGGCCACGGTGACGCCTTCTCCCTCGGACACCACAGAGGTAGGAAGAAAGATCCTGGCGGAGCATCCGGGAACCAGCGGCAGCCTGGGCTGCGCTATCAGCGAAGCGGTGGAGGCCGCTACCAGCCAGGAGGGCTACCGTTACGTGCTGGGCAGCGTTCTGAACCAGGTGCTGCTGCATCAGACGGTGATCGGACTGGAGACCAAGACCGCCATGGATAAATACGGGATCAAGCCGGATATCATCATCGGCTGCGCCGGCGGCGGTTCCAACCTGGGCGGGCTGATCTCACCTTTCATGGGAGAGAAGCTGAGAGGCGAGGCGGATTATCAGATCATCGCTGTGGAGCCGGCTTCCTGCCCCAGCTTTACCAGAGGGAAATTCGCTTACGATTTCTGCGACACCGGAAAGATCTGCCCCCTGGCAAAAATGTATACCCTGGGCAGCGGCTTCATTCCCTCCGCCAACCATGCGGGAGGCCTCCGGTATCACGGCATGAGCTCCACCCTGTCCCAGCTCTATGACGACGGGCTCATGGAGGCCAGATCGGTAGAGCAGACATCTGTCTTCCAGGCCGCGGAGCAGTTCGCCAGAGTGGAAGGGATCCTTCCCGCTCCGGAGAGCAGCCACGCCATCCGGGTGGCCATTGACGAGGCTCTGAAATGCAAGGAGACAGGAGAGGAGAAGACGATCCTCTTCGGACTTACAGGAACCGGATATTTTGATATGACTGCCTACGAAAAATACAATAATGGGGAAATGAGCGATTACATTCCCACAGACAAGGATCTGGAAGCGGGCTTTGCCGGACTGCCCAAAATGCCGGAAAACCTTTAAAGGATCAAGAAAAACAGAATCTTCCAGAGAGAACAGGCGCTGTCTCCTGAGCGGAAGCTCATGGGGCAGCGCTTTTTGCGGGAGGGCTTCTGGCGGTAAACGATAGGGGAAGAAAGTACGGCAGAAAGGAATTGATCCGCAAAGCATGGTCCGTAAATGTTTATTGACATACAATATTATAAATTATATAATGTTATAAAGAGCAAGAACCGGATGTTCCTGCCGGCATCACGGATCCGAAGCGGTGAGGACGGGCTTCCGGTGATCATTATTATTTTGTGTACACTTACAGGGAAAGGTAAACTCATGGAATTGATCAGTCGTTACAAAAAAGGATTAACAGATATGCTGATCCTGAAATTATTGACGGAAGGAGATGATTATCCTTATCAGCTTGCGCAGAGGATCAGAGAGTGCTCTGATGGGAAAATTGTCATTAAGGAATTTGCGCTTTATCCAATTTTATACCGCATGGAAGAAAAAGGATTTCTTACCTCTTACGGGCAGAAGCACGGGCGCATGGAACGGGTGTATTTTCACGTCCAGGAGGCCGGAAGGGAAGAACTGAAGGAGCTTGTGCAGGCATACGAAGAGGTAAAGCGGGGAATAGAAAAAATCCTGTACGAACCCATCGGAGAAGAGAAAGTGATCAGAGAGGCATAAAATGGTTCTGAAAAATAAAGAGGCCAAAAAATATTACGAAATTCTGAAAGCCATTTTTCCGAAGACTACATATATGGAAGAGAAGTTTCTGAGGGATATGCAGAGAAGCATAGCGGAATTCTGTTTGGAATATCCGACCTGCACCTATGAAATGATTTCAGAAGAATTTGGAACCCCCCAGGAAGTGCTTTTGGGATACCTGGATGCCCAGGATGAAAATATGACTATCCATAAACTTCAAAGGCTGAAAATAAAAAAATGGATCGGAATCACTATAATTGCAGCAGGTCTGCTTTGCGTCATTATATACAGTATCGTTTATTGGGATATTTGGCATGAGTTAAAAAATAGTATGCCTACTAGAATTAAAACAAATATTTATACGGAGGGGACTTATGAGAAGGAAACATAAAACATTAATATCCATAATGCTGATGTCATCCATATTGCTTATAGGAATGCCGGTATATGCATCTGAGACCGGAAATATAGAGATTGTCAGCAATCAGGTGGAATTGGATCAGCTACGGCGCGCATGCACAAAGGCGGGATGAGCTTTAACCCAATAACGGAAACAGTGGTGTTGTCATGTGATAAAAATGGAAATTTGTCATAATACTATTTTGAAGAGCGGTGTAATATCGCTCTTTTTATTATTGTATATTGACAAATAATAATATTATTGATTATAATATTATAAAATATATAATAATAGGTGGCGATATCCGTTGAAGTAATAAATCATGTTTTGGAGCAAATAAAAATATATAATAGGATGTGATTCCAATGCAGAATGAAAATCATATAGATGTGGTAAAGAAATTCAAAAGTGATTAATATGAGAAAAAGCAAATTGAGCAGATATTGGATCATACAAGAGAGGATATGCCTATGCACAAAATATTCTCAAAATTCCATATAAAAATTATCTTGTTATGTGGATTGATTGCTGGACTGGTCATTATTTGTATTTCCGTCGGGCTTTACCTTAAACCTAAATCTATTATAAAAAACAGTAATACGTGTAGGATTAAGGAGATTAGATACAAAAATAACAGTTTCCGCGGAGAAGATATAGAAATATGTAGTCAGCAAATTATATCTGTATTATCGCAATACAAATGTAAACCGTCTTTTCAAAAAATGAGACCTTATTCTAGTAATGATATAGTTGTTAGCATTGATACAAGAGATATGGCGAATGGAAAATTATGGAATATTCTTTTAGGTGATATTAATTTATGTTACGAATACGCTGACAGCTATATCTGTAATATTATAGATGCTGATAAATTACTAGAAGAAATTGAGAAAATCATAGCGAACAATTTGCCCGTTCCCCAAAATTAACTTTCAGATGAAGGTGGGCTAAATGCTATTTTAAATTGTATATCTGTATAGCCTAAGCGAAAGGAGTGTTGTAACAGACATATTATACGAAGTATGTGGTACGTGTATACAAAAATTCCGACTATACAGGGCAAATTGCTCCAACCCAAGAGTATGTTTATGAGGGCTTAAGCCCATTATAAAAGAAAATGAAGAGGAAAATTAATTCAAAACTATTTTTTTCGATGTGGTTTTTTTCTCACGGTTATTTTGTGTATATATTCCGAATTCCAAAAAGAAGTCCCTCGCATCGCAAAAGATATTTTAATTGGATTCCTAACCGTGGAACTAATTATAGAAGGCTTTGAAAGATATCATGCATCAAAACTAAACTATGCAATAGCGATAATTCCTGCATGCTATGAAATAAGTTATCCATTCTTGCCGCATAATAAGCTCACGTTTATTGTTTTTGTCATCTGTACAGTATGGATTGTCGGAATGGTTGCATATGCAAGATATATAAACTGGAATCCTAAAAAGGATTAGGTGCGGTTGCATAGATTGGGAACTTTATATGGTTGGATAAATGAATAAAAAGTAATGGTCATTGCACTTTGATTGTGTAGTGGCCATTTTAGAACGGATAAATAAAAAAGGCAATCAAAGGTACTCAAAAAAATCAGGGCTTCCGGCATCTGTAAAACGCCGAAAGCCCTTGATTTAAAAAGAAAAATCGGGGTAACAGGATTCGAACCTGCGACCTCACGGCCCCCAGCCGTGCGCTCTAGCCAAACTGAGCCATACCCCGAAGCACTCAACAAAAAGGATTATACAACACAGACTGCGAATTGTAAAGAGTTTTTTTTACATTTCCGACAAAAGTTTTCCAAAGGGATTTCCGCCCCTGCCAGGAACAGCTCTGCCGGCCCCCTGTTCCGGCGGTTTCTGTCGAAAGAACGGGAATTTATTGCAAACTTTTTACAAAATTCATAATTTGCTAATGAATTTCCGGATAAAATATGATATGATAGGGAACAGCAACAGAGTACCGTGCTAAAGTGAGGGGAGCGGCACGAGAATACAGACGCAGTAAAGGGGTAGCAAAGTGAAACTGAAAACGTATTGCAGACTTTTCAGGGAACAGAGGGAAGATCTGTACAGGATCGCTTATTTTTACCTGGGTGAGGAAGAGCCGGCGCTGGAGGCGGTCCGGAACGCGGCCTGCCACTGTTACGGGCTGGCCGATTCCGCGGAGGACGCCCGTTCCTTTAAACTGCAGATGACCAGGGGAATGCTGGCGGAAAGCACCATCAACCAGAATCCCAACCGTTATCTGACGGCGCTGTATCTCCGGCATATGCAGCAGATGGATATCCCGGAGATCGCCTACGCCATGGATATCCCGGAGGGATCGGTAAAAGCTTACCTGGACCGCGCCAAATCCAGTATGCGCCAGGATACGGCGGGGATCGGCAGCGAAGTCCGAAGGGTCACGGCGATCCGCATCTCGCCCAGGCTTCCCGAAGCAGTGGAAGAAGGGTTTGAACAACTGGCCAGCCGGGAGCAGAGCGCTTCCCGAAGGAAACTGGCGCGCCGGTGCTTTGCGGGCACCGGGCTGGTGATCCTGGCGGCCCTGGTGGGTTTCGGGATTTACTTCGGTCTGGAACGGGAACAGCAGGAGAGCCCGGATCAGGCGCTGGTGGACATGGAAACAGACCGCTGAACGGTAAAGGCAGAAAAACAGATCCCGGAGGGGAAGATCACAGGAGATGATCTCCCTTCCCGGGATCTGTTTTTTATGCGGGGGCAAACTGGCTGTTGTACAGTTCCGCGTAGAATCCGCCTTTTTTCAGAAGGGTTTCGTGGTCGCCCTGTTCCAGAATGTGGCCGTCCTTCATGACCAGGATCACGTCCGCCTCCCGGATAGTGGAGAGCCGGTGGGCAACGATAAAGCTGGTCCGGCCCTGCATCATCCTGGCAAAAGCTTTCTGGATGCGGATCTCCGTCATGGTATCGATGGAAGAGGTGGCCTCGTCCAGGATCAGCATCGGGGGGAGCCGCAGCATGACCCGGGCAATGCACAGCAGCTGTTTCTGTCCCTGGGAAAGGCTGCCGCCGTCCTCGCCGATGACGGTATCGTACCCCTGGGGCATCCGCATGATAAAGCTGTGGGCGTGGGCTTCCTTGGCCGCCCGGATCATATCCTCCTCCGTGGCATCCGGGCAGCCGTAGGTGATGTTCTCCCGGATCGTGGCGGATTTCAGCCAGGTTTCCTGGAGGACCATGCCGTAGTTGGCCCGGAGGCTTTCTCTGCTGACCTTACGGATGTCCTGTCCCTCCACCCGTATGGCGCCGCTGTCCGTATCGTAAAACCGCATCAGCAGATTGATGAGGGTGGTCTTGCCGCAGCCGGTGGGTCCTACGATGGCGATGCGCTGGCCGGGCTTTACCTGCAGGTTGAAATCTTCAATGAGTTTTTTCTCCGGTGTATAGGAGAAAAATACGTGTTCCAGATCCACTTGCCCCTGCACATGTTCCAGGGCGGCGCCCTCCCGGTCGTCGGAGAGAGCTTCCTGATCCAGCAGTTCATAGATCCGGCCGGCGGAGGCAAGAGAATTCTGGAACTCCGTGATCACGCCGGTGATCTCGTTAAAAGGCTTGGTATACTGGTTGGTGTAGGAGAGGAAGCTGGAAAGCTGTCCTACGGTCAGGCCGCCGCCGATAACCGTAAAGCAGCCGGCCAGCGCCACCCCCGCGTAGATGGTGGAATACATAAAACGGGTGGCGGGATTGGTCAGGGAGGAGAAGAAGGTGGCCCGCATGCTGTAGCCGGCCAGCCGCTGGTTGATCTCCTGGAATTCCTTCTGGGCTTCCTCCTGGTGGTCAAAAGCGATGACGGTTTTCAGGCTGCCCAGCATCTCATCTGTCAGGGCGGTCAGCTCTCCCCGGGTCTCTGACTGCTTCTGGAACATAGAGAAGGTGCGTTTGGAAATAAATCCCGCGATCAGGAAGGAGAGGGGGCTTAAGACCACCACCACCAGCGTGATCAGCGGATGAATGGACAGCATGAAAAGAATGGTGCCCGCAATGGTCACCACGCCGGTGAACAGCTGGGTAAAGCCCATGAGCAGGCCGTCGGAAAACTGCTCGATATCCGTGATGACCCGGCTGATCAGATCCCCGGAGGGATGGGAGTCTATGAAGGACAGGGGCAGCTTTTCCAGGTGGCAGAAAGTCCGCACCCGCAGATCCCGCACCACCTGATACGTGATCTTGTTGTTGATATGGTTCATGAGCCACTGGGATACGGCGGTGAGCAGGATGCAGATCAGGATGCTGCGGATGATCCGCAAAAGTCCCGTAAAGTCCACCAGCCCTTTATCCACGATCAGGTCCACGGCCTGTCCGGTGAGGATGGGGATATACAGGGTCAGCACTACCGACACCACGGCCAGCAGCAGGGAGAGGAGGATCAGCAGCCGGTAAGGCTTCAGGCTCCTGAGGATCCGGCCCAGTATGGCTTTCGTATTCATAGAATCTTTTTTTTCAGTCTTCTGTTTCCCGGACATCTTTTTCCATCTCCTCTCTGGTCAGCTGGGATTCGCAGATCTCCCGATAGACCTGGCTTGTTTTCAGAAGTTCCCGGTGGGTGCCGGAAGCCGCCAGCCGCCCGTCGTCCAGCACCAGGATCCGGTCGGCGTTCTTTACGGTAGCGACCCTCTGGGACACCAGAAAAACGGTAGTCCCTCTTGTATGTTCATGGATGGCTCTGCGGAGCCGGGCGTCTGTGGCAAAATCCAGAGCGGAAGCGCTGTCGTCCAGGATCAGGATCCGGGGATCCCGGACCAGTGCCCGGGCAATGGTAAGCCGCTGTTTCTGGCCGCCGGAAAGATTCCTTCCCCCCTGTTCAATGGGAAGATCCAGGCCTTTTTCCTTGCTGTCCACGAATTCCTTCGCCTGGGCAGTCTCCAGCGCGCTCCAGATATCCCGGTCGGAGGCGTTTTTCCGGCCCCAGCGCATGTTTTCCCGGAGGGTGCCCCGGAAGAGCGCTGCCCGCTGGGGCACGATTCCCGTGACTGCCCGCAGGCTGTCGGAGACATATTCCCGGACATCCCGGCCGGCCACCTCCACAGAGCCGGAGGTTACATCGTAAAACCGGGGGATCAGGTTCACCAGGGTGGTCTTGCCGGAACCGGTTCCGCCGATGACGCCGATGGTCTCCCCCGGCGCCGCCTCAAAGCTGATGCCGGAAAGGGCGGGTTCGCCGGATGCTCCGTAACAGAAATCCACGTTGCGGAAGGCCACGGCCGGAACATCCGGCCGAAAATCGCCGGCCGTGAGGACGGCGCTTCCCTCCGTGAGACTGGGCTGTACGTCAAAAATGCTGTTGACCCGGTTCAGGCTGGCGCTGGCCCGGGAGAGCAGGATGATCAGGTTGGCCAGCTTGATCAGTTCCACCAGGATCTGAGACATGTAGTTGATGAGGGCAATGACCTGGCCCTGGGAAAGCCGTCCGAGATTTACCTGTCCCCCTCCCAGCCAGAGGATGGCGATGATCCCCAGGTTAATGATCACGTAGGTGACGGGATTCAGCAGAGCGGAGATCTTTCCCACATGGATCTGCCGCCGGTAAAGCTCCCGGCTGCTGTCCTGAAATTGTTTCATCTCGCTCTGCTGGCGGTTAAAGGCACGGACCACACGGACCCCCAGCAGGTTTTCCCTGGTGGACAGCAGGATCCGGTCCAGCTGCTGCTGTACCTTCTTATACAGAGGCATACTTACCAGCAGGATCGCAAACACCACGGCAAAGAGCACCGGGATGGAGATTCCGAAAGCGGAAGCCGTGTGGGCGTCCACCGTATAGGCCATGACCATGGCGCCGATGACCACAAAGGGGGACCGAAGGAACAGCCGCAGGAACATGTTAACTCCGTTCTGTACCTGGTTTACGTCGCTGGTCATGCGGGTGATCAGGGTAGAGGTGCCGATGGCGTCGATCTCACGGTAGGAGAGAGACTGGATGTGGGAAAAGAGATCGTTCCGCATGGCGGTGCCGGCGGATACGGCGGCCTTGGCGGCAAAATACTGCGCGGTCAGAGAACTGGCAAAGCCGACCACGCCCAGTAGGATCATGAGTCCTACCATTTTCAGGATATAGCCGGTGTCCCGGGAGGGGATGCCGGTATCGATCATGCGCGCCACCACCAGGGGAATGATCAGCTCAAAACTGGCTTCCAGCATTTTGAAAAGGGGAGCCAGGATCGCCTCTTTCCGGTTCTTTCTTAAATAATGCAGCAGTCGTTTCATAACAGACCTCCAAAATCATTGGTTCACCGGCCTATTATAACACAGGGAGCAGGAGAGGAAAAGGAGAAAAAACAGTTGACAATCCGCGGCTCGGAATGGTATCTTATTATACAGAAATTGTAAATGCGATGACGAGGAAGAGTACACTTTTTTCTGATTTCAGAGAGCCGCTGGATGGTGGAAAGCGGCAGAGGAAAATCGTGGAACTGCCCTCCGAGCGGCCGCCCGAAATCCCGGGAGAGTAGGCGCGGACGGATGCCCACCGTTACAGGGGAGAGGATATACGATCTCAGGATCCGTATCCGGTGAGAGCACGGCGCAAGCCGTGAAAAAGGAGTGGTACCGCGTAAGGTCCGTACAGGCAGCCTTTCGTCTCCTGCGTAAGATGCAGAGGGATGAAGGCTTTTTTCATTGTAAAGAATCGTCTTTCTGCCTATGAATCTTAGAATGTGAATTTGAAGGAGGAAACAAAACCATGATGAATTGCGGTAAGTATCACAAGCAGTATTATCTCCCCCCGGCGGAATGCCTGGAGTGGACGAAAAAAGACACGGTGGAAAAAGCGCCGGTATGGTGCAGCGTGGATCTGCGGGACGGCAACCAGGCGCTGGTGATCCCCATGTCCCTGGAACAGAAGATCGAGTTTTTTAAGCTGCTGGTGAAGATCGGCTTTAAGGAGATCGAAGTGGGATTCCCTGCCGCCTCCGAGACGGAGTATGAGTTTCTTCGGGCCCTTATCGAGCAGGATCTGATCCCGGAGGATGTGACCATCCAGGTGCTGACCCAGGCCAGGGAACATATCATCCGCAAGACCTTTGAGTCCCTGAAGGGATGCAAAAATGCCATTGTCCATGTGTATAACTCTACTTCCTTCGCCCAGCGGCAGCAGGTATTCCGGAAATCCAAGGAGGAAATCCTGAAGATTGCCGTGGAGGGCGCGCAGCTCCTGAAAGAGCTTACCGATGAGTGCGGAGAGAAATACCGATTCGAGTACAGCCCGGAGAGCTTTACCGGAACGGAACCGGAGTATGCCCTGGAAGTCTGCAACGCGGTGCTGGATGTTTGGCAGCCTACGGCGGACCGCAAGGCCATTATCAACCTTCCCAGCACGGTGCAGCTTTCCATGCCTCATGTGTATGCCAGCCAGATTGAATATCTCAGCAAAAATATGAAATACCGGGAGAATGTGGTTCTCTCCCTGCATCCCCACAACGACCGGGGCACCGGCGTGGCGGACGCGGAGCTGGGAGTGCTGGCAGGAGCCGACAGGATCGAAGGCACCCTTTTCGGAAACGGGGAGCGCACCGGAAATGTGGATATCGTGACCCTGGCCATGAACATGTATTCCCAGGGCGTAGACCCGCAGCTTGATTTTTCAGATATGCCGGACATCTGCGAGCAGTACGAAAAATATACCGGCATGCAGATCGATGAGCGGAGTCCCTACAGCGGCGCTCTGGTATTTGCCGCCTTCTCCGGCTCCCATCAGGATGCCATCGCCAAGGGAATGCACTGGAGAGTGGAGAACGATATGGATCACTGGACGGTTCCCTATCTGCCCATTGATCCCACGGATATCGGCCGGAACTACGACGCGGATGTGATCCGTATCAACAGCCAGTCCGGCAAGGGCGGCGTAGGATACATCCTGGAGAAGAACTACGGCCTGAACCTGCCGCCCAAGATGCGGGAGGCGATGGGCTACGCGGCCAAGGATCTTTCCGACCATCTCCACAAGGAACTGCATCCGGACGAGATCTACAGTCTTTTCAAGCAGACTTTCGAGAATATCAACCAGCCCTATACTCTTGAGGGCGTACACTTTAAGCAGCTGGCGGAGGGCCGCATCGAGGCGGAGATCAACACCAAATATAACGGCGGCAGCTTCCAGAAGGTATATGCCGAGGGCAACGGCCGTCTGAATGCCGTGAGCAACGCCATCAAGAAGGCCCATAACCTGAAATTTGATCTGGTTACCTACCAGGAGCACGCCCTGACCCAGAGCTCCAGTTCCAAGGCCATCGCCTACGTAGGCATCAAAAAGCCCGACGGGACCCTTTCCTGGGGGGCAGGCGTGGATCCGGATATCATCCGGGCCAGCATCGACGCCCTGCTGACAGCGGTAAACAATATGTGATCCCGGATCCTGCTGCTGAACCTTTCAGCAGCAGGATCTGCTTATCATGGAGAAAAATCATGTTTCGCAGAAAAAGAGAAAAGAAGACGTTTGACAGGACCGCGAAAAAGCCGGTGATCCGTTCCAGTATCTGCACCGGGGAGAAGGTGGCGGGGTTTAAGGACCTCCGGAACGGAAACTTTGAGGAAGTCATGGTGATCCGGGGCCGGAAGGATCTGGAGGATTTCATGAAAACCTACGGGATCGCCGGGGAGGAGATCCCCACGGAATATTAGCGCAGCTGCCGTTCCATCAGCTGCAGGAACCGTTTGGTGACAGGATAGTCATTGTCCTTCCGGTAATAAACCCCAAAGGAAAGATGAGGCAGGTCCGTGACGGGGATATAGGAGAGCTCCGGGTCTCTGAGAGCGGGGATATCCGGGTGCAGGGTGTAACCCAGGCCGGCTTTGATCAGGGTCCGTATGCTTTCCATGTCTTCCCCGAAGTGCCGTTCCCGGGAAGCGGAGAAGGAAATGGCTTTCAGGTGACACTGAAAGACCTCCTCCGGCAGCCGGTGGGGGGGCGCTGGAGATCAGATTGTAATCCCCCAGCATTTCTGTGGTCAGGGCGCTGCGGCCGGCCAGAGGGTGGTCCGGCAGACAGATAAACGCCATAGGGCAGGAGAACAGCTCCCGGTAAGCGAGAGCTGTTTTTTTTGCGCCTGAAAACAGGGAAAGGGCGGCGTGGAGCTGCTGGTTTTCCACCATACTGAACAGGGAATCGAAAGGGATCGTATGGAGCTGAGGCCTCAGGGAAGGCCATTCCCGGTGAAGGGAACGGATCACGGGAGGCAGCAGCCGAAGCTCCGCCGGGCTGTGGCAGCCCACCTCAAAGTGCAGGAGCGTTTCCTTTTTTTTCAGCCGGTCTCTGGCGGAGAAAGCGGTTTTAAGAATGACATTGGCGTCGGGCAGAAAGAGGATCCCCTCGGAAGTCAGGGTCACGCTTTTGCTGGTACGCCGGAAAAGCTTAACGCCCAGTTCTTCCTCCAGGGAACGGATCTGATGGCTCACCGCCGGCTGGGTGATCTTCAGTTCTTCCGAAGCCCGGGAAAAATTCAGATGTTCTGCCACGGAAAGAAAACATTCCAGCTGAATGGTATTCATGGGTTCGCCTCCTTTGAAAAGAAAATAAAATAGATATCTATAAAAGAATTTTATTGATTATAACATCTTTGAATTTCACATTCAAGATTTCCTGTACTATAATTCCTTTGCAAGCAACAGAAAGAACAGGAGGAGAAAGCGGTGAAGGAGAATATTTCAAAAGAAGACCTGCTTTTAATGGTCAAGCGGCTGGACCTGTCCCTGGATGCCCACCTGAACCGGGTGATGGGGGGACAGGATTTAAGCGGCGGCCAGGCGGCGGTGCTCTGTTATCTTCTCCGCCATCATCCGGAGGGAAGCTGCATCCGGGATCTGTGCCTGGAGCTGGGAGTTTCCCACGCCACGCTTTCCCTGATGATCAAAAAGCTTCAGGAGAAAGGGTACCTTTCTGTGCAGGCAGACGCGGCAGACCGGAGGAAGAGAAAGCTCACCGCTACAGAAAAACTGCTTCGGGAGGCCGGAGGCTTTCTGAAACGTTCCGATCAGGCGGAAAGCCAGATCTGTAAAGCTCTGGACAGCCGGGAGAGGCAGGAACTGTACCGTCTGCAGAAAAAAATGCTCCAGGGCATCCGGGAGCAGAAAAAGACCTGAAGATCCCCGGGATCCGGAATTTCTTCAGGCAGCACAAAATAGACGAGGAGGTTTTAACGTGAAAAAAGTATTGCAGCAGCTGGGGCAGTACCGGAAAGATACGATTCAGTGCATCCTTCTCACGGCGCTGGAAGTGATCATGGAGATCCTGCTGCCCTTTGTCACAGCCATTATCATCGACCAGGGGCTGGAAGCCCACCATCTCCCTACGGTATACCGGTACGGGATCCTGATGGTGGTCATGGCTTTTCTGAGCCTGGTCTTCGGAGCCCTGGCCGGGCGCAAGGCGGCCCGGGCGTCTTCAGGTCTGGCGGCCAACCTGCGGGAGGCCATCTACGCCAACATTCAGACCTTTTCCTTTTCCAATATCGATAAATTCAGCGTTCCGGGGCTGGTGACCCGGATGACCACGGATATCACCAATGTGCAGAACGCCTACATGATGGTGATCCGCGTGGCGGTCCGGGCGCCTCTGAACCTGGTCTTCAGCTATATCATGTGTCTGTTCATCAACGTGCGGCTGAGTCTGATGTTCCTGATCGCCGTGGCCTTTCTGATCGTGGTCCTGGGATCTATTATGGTGGTGACGCTGAAGATCTTTAACCAGGTATTCCGCCGGTATGATGATCTGAATGCCAGCGTCCAGGAAAACGTCACCGCCATCCGGGTGGTAAAAGCCTTTGTTCGGGAAGATTACGAGGACAAAAAGTTTTCCAAAGCCTCCCGGATGCTATACAATCTTTCCGTAAAAGCGGAAGGCCTGCTGGCTTTTAACAATCCGGCCATGATGATCGCCATTTATTTCTGCATCATTTCCGTATCCTGGCTGGGGGCCCAGTTTATTGTGGGAGGTTCCCTGACGACCGGAGATCTGACCAGCCTTTTCAGCTACATCATGTCTCTGCTCATGAGCCTGATGATGCTGTCCATGATCGTGGTCATGATCAGTATGTCCATGGCCAGCATCCGCAGGATCGGAGAGGTGCTGAATGAGACGCCGGATCTGGCGGACCCGGAAGAGCCTGTCATGGAAGTGGCGGACGGAAGCATTGATTTTAACCATGTGAACTTTTCCTATAAACAGGGCAGCGGGAAAAACGCCCTGTCAGACATTGACCTGCATATCAAGAGCGGGGAGACCATCGGGGTCATCGGAGGCACCGGCTGCGGCAAGAGCAGTCTGGTAAACCTGATCTGCCGGCTGTACGATGTGGACCAGGGTTCCGTCTGCGTAGGCGGAGTGGATGTGCGGAAATACGATACGGAAACACTGCGGAACCAGGTTTCCGTAGTGCTGCAGAAAAACACCCTGTTTTCCGGGACCATTCTGGACAACCTCCGCTGGGGAAATCCCGACGCTACGGAAGAGGAATGTGTGGAGGCCTGCCGGGCGGCCTGCGCCGATGAGTTCATCGACCGGATGCCCCAGGGCTATGAGACCCGGATCGAACGGGGCGGCGCCAATGTTTCCGGCGGTCAGAAACAGAGGCTCTGCATTGCCAGGGCTCTTCTGAAGAAACCCAAGGTGCTGATCCTGGATGATTCCACCAGCGCTGTGGATACCGCCACCGACGCGAAGATCCGAAAAGCTTTCGCGGAGAAAATTCCCGGCACCACCAAGATCATCATTGCCCAGCGGGTCTCCAGCGTGGAATCCGCGGACCGGATCCTGGTGCTGGAGGAGGGGCGGATCGACGCCTTTGATACCCACGAGAACCTGCTGAAGAACAACGCCATCTATCAGGAGATCTACACCTCCCAGATGGAGGGCGGCGGAGACTTTGACCAGCCGGCGTAAGAGAAGGGAGGAAAAACTATGACAAAAAAGAAATCCGACAAAAAACCGGCCTTCTCCATGAAGGTGCTGGGCCGGGTAGTAAAATATATGCTGCATTACTATAAGATCCCCTTTATCCTGGTGGTGGCCTGTATTCTGATCTCCGCGGTGACTACGGTCATCGGCGCCACCTTTCCCCAGACTCTGGTGGACGATTATATCACCCCCATGCTGGAGAGCGGCTCCCGGGATTTCAGCGGGCTTGCCTCGGATCTTCTGCGGCTGGGCGTCATTATGGGCATCGGAGTGATCGCGGCCTACGCCTACAACCGGATCATGGTCAACGTGAGCCAGGGCACCATGCGGCATCTCCGGGACGACCTGTTTCACAACATGGAGAGCCTGCCTATCAAGTATTTTGATACCCATGCCCACGGAGATATCATGTCCGTGTACACCAACGACATAGACACCCTGCGGCAGATGCTGAGCCAGAGCATTCCCCAGATCATCAACTCGGTGATCACCATGGCCGCCACCCTGGTGACTATGCTGGTGCTGAACCCGGCCCTGACCCTGATCTCCCTGGCCACCGCCTTTGTGATGCTGCGGGTGACCGCCAGCTTTTCCAGATTGTCTGCCAGGTACTATGTCCGTCAGCAGATGGATCTGGGGGCGGTAGACGGCTTCATCGAGGAGATGCTGGACGGCCAGAAGGTGGTGAAGGTATTCTGCCATGAGGAGGCGGCAAAAAAAGATTTCCACGCAGTGAATGAAAAACTGCGGGAAAGCGCGGATAAGGCCAACACCTACGCCAACCTGCTGATGCCGGTCAACGCCAACATCGGCTGGATCAGCTACGCCCTGGTAGCCATCGTCGGCGCCGTTCTGGGGATCAACCAGCTGGCCGGGGTCACCATCGGCACGGTAGTTACCTTTGTGGGACTGAATAAAAGCTTTACCAACCCCATTACCCAGGTAAGCCAGCAGGTCAACTTTGTGGTCAACGCCGCCGCCGGCGCCCAGCGTGTCTTTGACCTGATGGATCAGACTCCGGAAGCGGACGACGGCTACGTGGAGCTGGTCAACGCCAGAGAAAACGAAAAGGGAGAGCTGACGGAATCTCCGGTCCGCACCAATCTCTGGGCCTGGAAGCATCCCCACAGAGCGGAGGGCACCGTGACCTATCAGAAGCTGGAGGGCGGAGTGGTCATGGACGATGTGGATTTCGGCTACAATGAGGACAAGATCGTCCTGCACAATATCACGCTTTTCGCGGAGCCGGGCCAGAAGATCGCCTTTGTAGGGGCCACGGGAGCCGGCAAGACCACCATTACCAACCTGATCAACCGGTTCTACGATATCGCAGACGGAAAGATCCGCTATGACGGCATCAATATCAATAAGATCAAGAAAGGAGACCTCCGCCGTTCCCTGGGCATGGTACTCCAGGATACCCATCTGTTTACCGGCACTGTGATGGAGAACATCCGCTACGGAAAAATGGACGCGACGGATGAGGAGTGCGTCAAAGCGGCGCAGCTGGCCAACGCAGACGGATTTATCCGCCGTTTGCCGGAGGGGTATCAGACCATGCTCACCGGGGACGGATCCAATCTGAGCCAGGGACAGCGGCAGCTGCTGGCCATTGCCCGGGCCGCTGTGGCGGATCCCCCGGCACTGATCCTGGACGAGGCCACTTCCTCCATTGATACCAGGACCGAAAAGCTGGTGCAGGCGGGGATGGACGCCCTGATGAAGGGACGGACCACCTTTGTCATTGCCCACCGGCTTTCCACAGTCAAGAACGCGGACTGTATCATGGTCATGGAGCAGGGCCGCATCATCGAGCGGGGCACCCACGACCAGCTCATCGCTGCCAAAGGCAGATATTATCAGCTGTATACCGGCAATTTCGCGGCTTAAGCAGCCTTTCAGGGACGAAAGAATTCCACCACGGAGCGGAATTCCGGGGAAACCCACTTGTTCCTGTGATAGAGCAGCTGCTTCCAGAGCCGGATTTTCAGCCAGGGCGTGTGCAGGGGGACCAGAGTTCCCCTGGACACGCCCTCTTCTGTTACATAATCGGGAAGATAGGAGATGGCCGTTCCGTTTTCCAGGAGACGGCAGATAAGGTCGGTATCCCCCACCTCCAGACAGGGACAAAGCTCCAGGGAACGGGCGGCCAGCTCCTGATCCAGATACCGGCGGTAGCTCATGTCTTTTTCCGTAAGGATCACGGGGGTTTCCAGGATCTCCCGGGGGGAGAGCTTCTGCCTGCCGGCCAGAGGATGCTCCGGGGAGGAAAAAAAGTGGCAGCCGGCAGGGGCTTCCCCGGCAATCACGTAATTCCGGTCATAAATGTGCTGATCCAAGGTGTAGACCAGATCCACCTCGTTCTGATTCAGAAGGCGGAACATTTCTTCCGTGCTGGCTCCTGTGATCTTCAGGGAGACCTCCGGGAACTGCAGGCGGAAGGCCCGGAACCGGGTCTTCATGACATGGCGGCAGAGAGAATCCGCCATGGCGATACGGACGGTTCCCCGGGGGCTCCGGAGCTGGTGGGCGCTCTGCCGCATGCGCTCAGCGGCCCGGATGATCTGGTGGGCGTTTTCCAGAAGCTCCGCCCCTTTGGAGGTCAGCTTTACCGTATGATTGATTCTTTCAAAAAGCTGTACCCCAAGCTCTGTCTCCAGCTTGCGGATCTGGGCGGACATGGAGGACTGGGTATAGCCCAGCTTCTTCGCGGCCCGGGTAAAACTCTGCAGTTCTGCGATCTGAATAAAACTTTCCAATGTACGGATTTCCATAGATATCACCATCATTTTTTTTAATGTATTTCATAAAATCTATTGATTTTACAAATCTTTCTTCCCAGTATATACTGAATTTCATAATGCTTCAAGATAGAAGAAAAAAGATCAAACGGGGGTTATAAAAATGACGGCTCTGATCGAAACCGTATACAAGTTTCTGTGGGGAGATTACATCCATATTCCGCTGCCCGGGGGAGGCACCCTGGATCTTTCCCTGCTGGTCTGTATTCTGATCCCGGCGGGGGTTTATTTTACCATCCGCACCCGGCTCCTGCCGGTGCGGCTGTTTCCCCATATGTTCCGGGCTTTATTTCATAAAAAAGAAGGAGAAGCCGGGGCGCTGACCGCTTTTCAGACACTGATGGTCTCCACCGCCACCCGGGTGGGCATGGGCAACCTGGTGGGAGTGGTGGCGGCCATTTCCGTGGGAGGGGCCGGAGCCGTGTTCTGGATGTGGATCACCGCTCTGATCGGTTCTTCCACCGCCTTTGCGGAAGCTGCCCTGGCTCAGCTCCACAAGGAGAAGGATCCTCTGTACGGGGGCTACCGCGGCGGTCCGGCTTATTATATCCAGGCTTTCTGGGAAAAAGTCCGGGGAGGGAAGCACCGGAAGAAAGCAGTGCCGGCAGTACTGTTTGCTGTTTCCGGCCTGATCTGCTGGTGCGGCATCAGCCAGGTGGTCAGCAATTCCGTGACCTCGGCGTTTGAGAACGCGTTCCGGATACCGCCCATTTACACCACCCTCGTGCTGGTGGCTGCCGCGGCCTTTATCGTCCTCAGAAAGAATGCCACGGTAAAGGTGCTGGACGTGATCGTGCCGGTCATGGCCGGGATCTATCTGGTGATCACCATTGTGCTGACCCTCTTAAATGCGCAGCAGCTGCCGGGAGTTTTCAGCAGGATTTTTTCGGAAGCCTTCGGACTGCGCCAGGCAGTGGCCGGCGGTTTCGGAGCTGTGCTGATGAACGGCGTAAAACGGGGCCTCTTTTCCAACGAGGCGGGATCCGGGTCCGCTCCCTGCGCCGCGGCGGCGGCGGAAACGGACCATCCGGCCAGGGCCGGCCTGGTCCAGGCCCTGGGAGCTCTGATCGATACGGTAGTGATCTGCAGCTGTACCGCCATGATCATGCTGGTAACTCCGGAATCTTTAACGGCCGGCCTGACCGGCATGAATCTGCTGCAGACGGCTATGAACTACCATCTGGGCGGCTTCGGAGTGGTCTTTATGGCCATCGTCCTGTTTTTGTTCAGTTTCTCCACCTTTATCGGAATCCTGTTTTACGCCCGCTCCAATGTAGCCTATCTCTTTGGAGACCGCTGGCTGCCCCAGACCCTGTACAAGCTCCTGGCTCTTGCCATGCTTTTTGTGGGAGGGCTGGCCGCCTATACTACCGTCTGGGATCTGGGCGATGTGGGCGTAGGCCTGATGACGATTTTCAACATGACCGCCCTGATCCCCCTGTCGGGACAGGCGCTGGACGCTCTGAAGGATTACGAAAAGAAGAACCGGAAGCGAAGCGCCGCAAAATGAGGGTATGTTTTTGCGCTATCACAGAACATGGGATTGCATGACCGGCAGGAAACAAAAAGGTACACTGCCCATAAGACACAGAAAAACGAGGCTGTGGCTTATGGGCAGTGTACCTTTTTCAGGAGAGGAAGTTGCCGGGAAATGTTCATATTTCCACACTCCCGGAATTGTGATAAAATGAAAACGGAACGGCCAGGCAGCATACGATGCTGCCATGAAAAGGAGAGGTAAGAATATGAAATACGATTTTACGACACTTATGGACCGGAGAGGAAAAGACGCCATCGCCCTGGAGGTGGAGGGGGCCATGGAAGCGGGAATGCTGGGAGTCAAGGGCGTGAAGATAAAAGAAGGATTTTCCGTGATCCCCATGTGGGTGGCGGATATGAATTTCCCCACAGTACCCACCATTCAGGAGCATATCATTGAAAGAACCAAACATCCGGCCTTCGGATATTTCCGTCCGACGGAGGAGTATTTTCAGGGGATCATAGACTGGCAGACCCGCCGCCACGGCGTTACCGGACTGGCGCCGGAGCATATCGGATATGAGAACGGCGTTCTGGGCGGGGTGGTCAGCGCCCTGAAGGTCCTCTGCACCCACGGGGATCATGTGCTGGTCCACGCGCCTACCTACATCGGCTTTACCCACAGCCTGGAGGACAACGGGTTCCATCTGGAGCTTTCCTATCTGAAGCGGGATGAAAAAGGGGTCTGGCGGATGGATTATGAGGATATGGAGAAGAAACTGAAAGAAGGCAGGATCCACGCCGCCATCCTCTGTTCGCCCCACAATCCCTGCGGCCGTGTCTGGGAGCGATGGGAGCTGGAGCGGGCCATGGAACTGTTCCGGAAATATGATGTGTATGTGATCTCCGACGAGATCTGGTCGGATCTGATCCTGGAAGGACATACCCACATCCCCACCCAGATGGTCAGCCAGGATGCCAGACTGCGGACGGTGGCCCTGTACGCTCCCTCCAAAACCTTTAATCTGGCGGGCCTGGTGGGCAGCTATCACATCATCTATAATCCCTGGCTGCGGGACCGGATCGACCGGGAATCCGGCAGCACCCAGTACAATCATATGAACGTGCTGAGCATGCATGCCCTCATCGGCGCCTACCAGCCGGAGGGATATGAATGGGTGGATGAACTCTGCCAGGTGCTGACGGAAAATGTGCGCTATGCCTGCGGCTATATCCGGGAACATTTTCAGGGAGTGGAGCTGGCGGAACCGGAAGGCACTTACATGCTCTTCCTGGACTGCGGCGAATGGTGCAGGGCCCACGGAAAAACCCTGGAGGAGCTTATGGCCGCGGGGCTGCAGGTGGGAGTGATCTGGCAGGACGGTCGGCCTTTCCACGGCCCCTGTTCCCTGCGGATGAATCTGGCCCTGCCGCTTTCGCAGGTGCAGGAGGCCTTCCGCAGGCTGGATCAGTATGTTTTTCATGGCTGATTTTCATGGCTGATGCTAAACAGGGTGTTGTATTTTAGCGAAAAAGAGAGTATGATGGCTGGGTGCCCACCAGGCACAAAAATACAAAAGAACAACCCGGAGGGGGAAGAGAACCATGCAGATAATCATCGTTGGCTGCGGAAAAGTCGGAAGAGCTCTGACAGAGCAACTTTCCGTTGAGGACAATAATGTTACCGTGATCGATACCAACGGCGAACTGGTGAAAGGTCTTGTAAATTACTACGACGTCATGGGGGTCACCGGAAACGGCACCAGCTACAGCGTGCTGGCGGAAGCGGACATCGAGCATACGGATGTACTCATCGCTGTCACCCACAGCGACGAGGTAAACCTGCTGTGCTGCGTCATTGCCAGGAAAGCCGCCAACTGCCACACCATTGCCCGGGTGCGGAATCCTATTTATTCTCAGGAGAGAGCTTTTATCCGCAAGGAACTGGGCCTGTCCATGATCATCAATCCGGAAATGGCCGCTGCCCAGGAGATCGCCAGACTGTTAAGGTTCCCCTCTGCCATCGATATCGACAGCTTTGCCAAGGGAAGGATCGAACTCCTGCGGTTCCGGGTGCCGGAAAATTCCCTGCTGGAGGGGCTGGCCCTGCGGGAACTGCCCCAGAAGCTGCAGATGGACGTCCTGATCTGTATCGCGGAGCGGCAGGAGCAGGTGATGATCCCGGACGGCAATTTTGTGATCCGGGCCGGCGATCTGCTGTCTATGATCTCCATTCCCGGCAAAGCCGGGATCTTTTTCCAGAAGGTGGGGATCCCCATCAACCGGGTGAAAAATACCATGATCATCGGCGGCGGGGAGATCACCTATTATCTGGCCCGTTTCCTGCAGCACACCGGGATCAAAGTAAAGATCATCGAAAAAAACCGGGCCCGCTGCGAGGAACTCTGCGATCTGCTGCCCAAGGCCACCATTATCTGCGGGGACGGCAGCGACCGGGAGCTGCTCCAGGAAGAGCATCTGGAGCAGATGGATTCCCTGGTGGCCGGGACAGATATGGACGAGGAAAATATCATCCTGTCCCTGTACGCCCGGGGAAGAGTGAAAGCCAAGGTGGTGACCAAGCTGAACCACCTGGATTTTAACGATGTGATCCACAGCCTGAACCTGGACAGCCTGATCTATCCCAAGAACATCGCCGCGGAATATATTCTCCGGTACGTCCGGGCGGTGGGAAACAGTATGGGAAGCAACGTGGAGACGCTCTATAAGCTTATGGACGGCCGGGTGGAGGCCCTGGAATTCCAGATCCGGAGGGATTCGGATCTCTGCGGCATCCGGCTGCAGGATATGCGGCTGAAGAAAGATCTGCTGATCGCCGGCATCGGAAGAAAAGGAAAGCTGCTGATGCCCGGCGGCCAGGATGAATTCATGCCCGGCGACTCCGTGATCGTGGTGACCACCACCAGCGGCTTCCAGGATATCCACGATATCCTGGAGAAGAAGGGGGCACAGGAAAAATGAATTATCCAATGATCCGCTACATCCTGTCCTGGGTCCTGAAGGTGGAAGGCATACTCATGGGCCTGCCCTGCCTGACTGCCCTGATCTACGGGGAAAGGGAAGGCTTCCGGTATCTGTTCTGGGCGCTGCTGTGTTTTGCCCTAGGGGTCGCGGGATCCTTCCGCCGGCCGGAAAATACGGAGATCTACCGGAAGGACGGCTTTGCCGCCGCCGCGCTGTCCTGGATCGTTATGAGCGTGTTCGGCGCGGTGCCCTTTATGCTGACCGGGGAGATCCCCTCCTTTGTGGACGCGCTGTTTGAGATCGTCTCCGGCTTTACCACCACCGGATCCTCCATTCTCTCGGATGTGGAGGCGCTGTCCCACGCAAGCCTTTTCTGGAGGAGCTTTTCCCATTGGATCGGCGGCATGGGCGTGCTGGTATTTATCCTGATGCTGCTTCCGGTCCGGAACGGCTCCCAGATGAATCTGATGCGGGCGGAGAGCCCGGGGCCTTCCGTGTCCAAATTTGTGCCGAGAGTCCGGAATACCGCCATCCTGCTTTACAAGATCTATATCCTGATGACGGTGACGGAAATCCTGCTGCTGATGCTGGCGGGGATGCAGTGCTTTGATTCCCTGTGCATCTCTTTCGGCAGCGCCGGTACGGGAGGATTCTCCGTCCTGAATTCCGGCTGCGCCACCTACACGGCGGCCCAGCAGTGGATCATCACCATCTTCGTGATCCTGTTCGGCGTGAATTTTTCCTTTTACTATCTGATCCTCTGCAAAAAAGCGGGAGCCGCGTTCGGCATGCAGGAGGTCAGGGCCTATTTTCTGATCATTGTGGCGGCCGCCGCGCTGATCACCTGGAATATCAGCGGTCTGTACGGATCCTTTTCCGAAACCCTGCGGCAGTCGGCGTTTCAGGTGGGAAGCATCATCACCACCACCGGTTATGCCACCACCGATTTTAATCTCTGGCCGGAGCTTTCCAAATACATCCTGGTGCTGCTGATGTTCATCGGTTCCTGCGCCGGCAGCACCGGCGGCGGCATCAAGGTGTCCAGGATCCTGATCCTTATGCGGACCATCCGCAAGGAGCTGCAGTCCATCGCTCATCCCAGGAGCATCAAGAAGATCCGCATGGACGGCCATGAGGTGGAGCACGAGACGCTGCGTTCCATTAATGTTTTCTTTATCACCTACATGGTGATCTTCGCGGTCTCGGTGCTGATCATCAGCTTTGATGAGTTTTCCTTCGAGACCAACTTTACCGCGGTGGCGGCTACCCTGAACAATATCGGCCCGGGAATGGGAGATGTAGGGCCCATGAGCAATTTCGGCATTTACAGTCCCCTGTCCAAGGTGGTCATGACCTTTGATATGCTGGCCGGGCGGCTGGAGCTGTTCCCGCTGCTTCTCCTGTTCTGTCCCTCCACCTGGAAGCGGAGAGGCTGATACAGAGAAATAAAATACGATCACATAAAATCCTTCTTTCGGCGGATACTAATCCTGCCGGAGCCCATTTGCGGCTTCGGACAGATACCAAAGAAAGGGGGATTTTTTATGGAAAACCAATCCCTGGCCATGGCTTCCGTGCCGGTCCAGAAATGGGGACCGCTCTATGAGGAGAGGGAAGCCCTGCAGGCCGGAACCATTTTCCGGGAACTGGATCTGCCTTTTTACGCGGCGGAAGAAATCCGTCTCCCGGGAAGAGAGCAGGAGATCTGTGAAAGAGACGGACTGCTGAGGAGGATCTGCGAGACCGGGTTTCTGCTGGACGATCTGACTCTGTACTTGGATACCCATGAGGAGGATCCGGAGGCGGCGGCCCTATACCGGGAGAAGGCAAAAGAAAAGAAAGCGCTGACGGAACAGTTCGCGGAACAGTTTTTTCCGCTGAACCGAAATGCCGCAGCCTGCTGCGGAAGAGAGGGAGGTCCCTTCTGCTGGCAGACGGGACCGGCGCCTTGGGAAGGAGGCGGCGATCATGTGGTATTATGAAAAACGGCTGCAGTTTCCGGTGAAGATCACCAAAACCTGTCCCAAAACAGCCCAGCTGATCATCAGCCAGTACGGGGGGCCGGACGGAGAGCTTTCCGCTTCCATGCGGTATCTGGCCCAGAGGTATTCCATGCCGGTGAAGAGCGTGGGAGGACTTCTGACGGATATCGGCACCGAGGAGCTGGCCCACATGGAAATGATCTGCGCCATGGTATATCAGCTGACCAGGAATCTGACTCCGGAGCAGGTAAAGACAGCAGGCTTTGACGCCTACTATATTGACCACACGGCGGGAATCTGGCCCCAGGCAGCCTCGGCCCTGCCTTTTTCCGCCGTAGAGTTTCAGTCCAAAGGGGATGCCCTGACCGATCTGACGGAAGACCTGGCGGCGGAGCAGAAAGCCAGAACGGTTTATGACAATCTGCTGCGGGTGATCCGGGATCCGGAGGTCCGGGAGCCTCTGAAATTTCTGCGGACCCGGGAGATCGTGCATTTCCAGAGGTTCGGGGAAGCCCTGGAAAAAGTAAAGG
Source organism: Candidatus Scatomonas sp. (assembly GCA_963928055.1). GTDB lineage: Bacteria > Bacillota > Clostridia > Lachnospirales > Lachnospiraceae > Scatomonas. The sequence continues at coordinate 119,417 of CAWVDN010000001.1, forward strand.
AGAAGCTGGACAGCCGGAATTTTTATTATTTTAATCCATCCTTTGACAAGGCCATGGCTGCGGAGCGGCAGGCGGACCTCTAAAGGCGACGGAAAAGAGCGTATGGACGGAGAAACGCCTGTGCGCTCTTTTGATTTGACGAAAATTCCGGCGTCAGGTATAATCAGGGAAACTGCAGAGAATGGAGAAATTCCATGAAATTTTTCATGAAACAGCCGAAGAAAAAAGGGAGAAGGGTCCTGAGCCTCCTGGCAGCTTTGACGGGAGTCCTGCTGCTGTCCGGATGCGGCAGCGCCGGAGGGCAGGAGCAGACAGCCTATCAGTTCAGCATTACGGAAGAGGCCAAGGCTCTGGTTCCCTACGCTCTGGCAGGAGAAGAGCGGGGCTGGAAGGTCCGGTGCCGGGTGAGGGAAGCCTCGGAGGCGGAAAAAGAAGAACTGCTGGAGCAGATCCGCCAGGGGAGGGAGAGTCTTCAGCAGCTGTACCGGTCCGGGGAAACGGAGATGACAGAAGAACAGTATCAGCTGTCTCTGGAACAGTATGACCAACAGGAGGCGGAAGTTTCGGAAAAGACCGTATATTTTTCCGAGATCGCCGGGGCTTATACCGGAGGGGAAAATCCCCCGGCGGGGAGGATGGATTATTGCCTGCAGGACGGAGCGGGAAGGACCCTGGTGCGGGGAAGCGTGGAGGCATCCTCCCAGAGGGAGCTGGACTGGGAAGCGCCCTGGTACCGGTCGGCACAGACGGACGGAGCCTATTTTACCAGTTTCTTTATCCCGCCGGAGAAAAATGCCCGGATGGAGCTGTCTGTGGCAGGGGAACGTTTTGAGATCCCTCTGACCCTTGAAGCGTTGGATTAAGGGCTTTCCATAACCCGTTCCCGGCACCGGCGGTAATAGAGGAGCCCTGTAAGATCCGACAGAAACCAGCCGATGGGCACGGCCATCCAGATCCCTGTGACCCCCAGGGCAGGAATGGCGGAAAGGGTGTAGGCCAGAAGCACCCGCAGGCCCAGGGAGATCCCTGTGAGCACAATGGACATGCCGGGCATTTTGACCGCCCGGTAGTAGCCGTACAGCAGGAACAGAATGCCGATGCCGCAGTAGAAGGAGCCTTCCACCCGGAGATACTCAACGCCTACAGATACGATCTCCGTCTCCGAGGGATCGACAAAAATGTGCATCAGGGGTCCGGCAAATACAAAAACCACCGCGCTGATCACCAGACAGAAGAGTACGGAAGTGAGAACCGCGCAGCGAAATCCGGCAGAGACTCTGTCGGATTTTTTCGCGCCGTAATTCTGGGCCACATAGGTGGAAAAGGCGTTGCCGAAATCCTGTACCGGCAGATAAGCAAAAGAATCGATCTTTACGGCGGCGGCAAAGGCGGCCATGACCGCGGGGCCGAAGCTGTTGACCCGCCCCTGGACCATAAGGATACCGAAATTCATGACCGACTGCTGTACGCAGGTGAGAAAGGAGAGATTGGCGATCTCCTTCATCACGGGTTTCTGAAACCGAAGATGACGCTTCCGAAGCCGCAGCTCCGGAAAACGGATCAGAGAATACAGCAGGATCCCTCCGCCGGAAACATACTGGGAGATCACCGTGGCGGAAGCGGCTCCGGCCACGCTCCAGTGAAAGCCTATCACAAAAAGCAGATCCAGGCCGATGTTCAGAAGAGCGGACACTGCCAGAAAGAGTAGAGGGGTCAGGGAGTTCCCCACAGCCCGCAGTAGAGAAGCAAAAAAATTATAGAGAAAGACGGCCGGGATCCCCATGAAAATGATCCACAGATATTCCCGCATGAGGGAGTAAACATCCGCGGGCACCTGGAGCAGCCGCAGGATGGGATCGATCAAAAGAAAAGTGAGCAGGGTCATAAGGGCCGCCGCCGCCGCGATGAGAACAAAGGAGTGGAAGATCCCGGACCGCAGGCCTTCTTGATCGCCCTGGCCCCAGCGGATGGAGAAAACGGCGCCGCTGCCCATGGAAAGTCCCAGAAGGATGGAAGTCAGAAACGTCATAAGCGTGTAGGCGCTTCCCACCGCCGCCAGCGCGTCAGGTCCTACGTAGCGGCCCACGATCAGGGTGTCCGCTACATTGTACAGCTGCTGCAGAAGGTTCCCCAGCATCAAAGGCAGGGCGAACCGGATCAGGCTGCGGAAGATCGGTCCTCGGGTCAGTTCTATATGCATGGTTGCCATCTCACTTTCTTTATGATAAACTAATGACGACGAATCGTAATTATTTTATTTCTTAAAAATACAAATGTCAATATAAAACATACAAAAAGGAGAGATGGAAAGATGTTTCTTGAAGGATTGGATGAAATGGATCAGAAGATCCTGCAGCTGTTGATCGAAAATGCCAGGTTTTCCTATTCGGAGATCGGTGAGCGAGTGGGTCTGTCCCGGGTGGCGGTAAAGGCCAGGATCAAGGCCATGGAGGAGAGGGGGATCATTGAAGAATACACGGCGGTGATCAATCCCCAGAAGATCAGCGGCGCGGTGTCCTGTTATTTTGATATTGAGACGGAGCCTTCGGCCCTGGAGGCCGTGGCCGCCAGGCTCTGCGCCCATCCTTCTGTGACCCAGATCTACCGCATGACCGGAAACTGCCGTCTCCATGTCCACGCGGTAGTCTCTGGGCAGGAAGAGATGGAGCAGCTGATCCGGGAAGAAATGGATCAGCTGCCTGGTGTCACCAGGCTGGAAAGTCATGTGATCTTAAGCCGCATCAAGGATGTGAAAGGGTTGCGGCTGTAGCTAGGAGGGTCAGAATATGGAAATCACAGTCAATGGAATGAAGATTTTTTATGAACAGATGGGCAGCGGACGGCCCCTGCTCCTTCTCCACGGAAACGGGGAGGATCACGGGATCTTTTATGAAGCGGCGGAGATCCTGCGGGAACATTACACCGTGTATCTTCCGGATACCCGGGGCCACGGCGGCAGCGGGGAGGTGGAAGAGTACCATTACGCGGATATGGCGGAGGATGTCCGGGACCTGATCCAGGCCCTGAAACTGGAGCGGCCCTTTCTGTACGGGTTCAGCGACGGAGGCATCGTGGGCCTTCTGACTGCCATCCGCTATCCCGGTCTTCTGTCCGGCCTGGCCGTCAGCGGAGCCAACACTTCCCCCAAAGGCATCAAAACCTGCTGGAGAAGATTTTTTGCCGGGGAATATCAGCGGACCAAAGATCCGAAATTAAAACTCATGCTGCGGGAGCCGTCTATTTCAGAAAAGGAACTTTCCGGGATCCGGATCCCGGCGCTGGTGACAGCGGGAAGCAGGGATATGATCCGGCGGAGGGACACAGAGAAGATTGCCGCCGCGATCCCGGAAAGCCGCCTTCAGATTCTGCGGGGAGAAGATCACGGCAGCTATATCGTCCATGAGAAAAAGATCGGGGAGATCCTTTTAGAATTTTTTCAGCAATGTCAGAAAGCAGAAAAGCAGGGCCATAGGCTGTAAAACCTAAGGTCCTGCTTTCTTTCGCTGCTCCTGGCAGCTGCCTCTGAAACGTGCGGCAGCGCCGCCAAAAGACCGCTGTATTTCTGTCTGTTTAATAGTCCAGGGCCTGCTCCTCGCCGTTCAGCACCCGCAGACCGCCCTGAGCCAGAGCCAGCAGCTCGTCCTCCCCCGCGTAGACGGTGACGCCGCTGATAAAGCCCACACGCTCCCGGATCTCATCGATGACTCTGGGGCCATAGGCAATGCCGCCGGTGAGGAGGATCTGATCTACTTTGCCGCAGAGCACAGCCGCCATAGCGCCGATATCCTTAGCTACCTGGTAGGTGAAGGCGTGGAATACGTTTTCCGCTTCCCGGTTGCCTTCCTCAAAAGCCATACGGGTGACTTCCCGCATGTCATTGGTGCCAAGATACGCGTTGAGTCCGCCCTTGCCGTTGATCATCTTGGCGATCTCCGCCTGAGTATATTTGCCGGAGAAGCAGAGCTTTACAAGAGCGCCTACCGGCAGGGAACCGGTCCGCTCAGGAGAGAAGGGGCCGTCGCCGTCCAGGGTGTTGTTTACATCCACCACCCGTCCGCCGGAGTGCGCGCCCACAGAAACGCCGCCGCCCATATGGGCCACGATCAGGTTCAGAGAATCGTAAGGAACCCCCTGCTCCTTGGCGTAGCGCTTTGCCACAGCCTTCTGATTCAGAGCGTGGAAAATACTGATCCGGGGAAGCTCCGGAAGTCCGGAATAGCGGGCTACGGGAGCCAGCTCATCCACCACCACCGGATCCACGATAAAGGCGGGAATGCCCAGAGGTCCGGCGATCTCGTTGGCCAGCAGACCGCCCAGGTTGGAGGCGTGCTGCCCCTGTCTGCCGATGCGCAGATCCTCCAGCAGAGCATTGGATACCTTGTAGGTGCCGCCGGGGATCGGTTTCAGCAGACCGCCGCGGCCGATGACCGCTGAGAGCTGATGAATGTCAAAATCCTTTTCCTTCAGGAAATCCAGGATCAGCTGTTTGCGGAAATCCATCTGGTCAACGATCAGGTTGTATTTGGCGATCTCCTCCGTGGGATGCCGGAGGGTTTCGTCGAAGAGGAGAGTCTCATCCTCGAAGATGCCGATCTTGGTGGATGTGGAACCGGGATTGATTACCAGAAGTTTGTACCCCATAATAAAATACCTGCCTTTCTGTATTCATTGATTTTTTTCTTTAAAAAGAAAGCCGCCGAAAGGCGGCACTCTTTTTATTCCGTCAGAGCCTTGGCAATTACCGCTGCGAAAGCGATGGAGTTGATCTTGGTCTCGAAATCATCTGACCGGGAGGTCAGGATCACGGGGGCGCTGGTGCCTACCAGCACGTTTCCGTTGCGGACTTTCGCGGTGCGGACCAGGATCTTGTATGTGATGTTTCCTGCGTCGATATTGGGGAAGAGCAGAATGTCCGCGTGGCCCGCCACGGGGTTTTCCACCTTTTTATGTCTGGCGGCTTCCTCGTCAATGGCAAGATCCATGGAAAGCGGACCGTATACCTGGCAGTTTTTGATCTCGCCCCGCTCGCACATTTTGGTCAGCTCATCGGCATCCACCGTAGGCTGCATTTTGGGGTTCACGACCTCCACCGCGCAGATGGGAGCGACCTTGGGGCACTCCACACCGCAGGCCTGAGCGACTTCCACGGCGTTTTCGATGATCTGTACCTTTTCCTCCAGATTCGGATACGTGTTGAAAGCGACATCCGTAAAGTAGAGGAGACGGTCGAAGCCTTCGATCTCAAATACACAGACATGAGACATCATCTTGCCGGCGCGAAGACCAACTTCCTTATTTAATACGCTTTTCAGGAACAGTTTGGTATCCAGGAAACCTTTCAGAAGGATATCCGCTTCCTTATTATGTACCAGCTCCACCGCCTTCAGAGCAGCGGCGGCGACATCCGGTTCGTTGATCACACGGAAGTTGGAAAGATCCATCTGCAGGGAATCCGCGATGCTGCGGATCTGCGCCTCGTCGCCGACCAGAATGGCGTCGGCGATGCCCCGCTCCTTGGCGATCTTAACTGCCTCCAGAACCGCGTCGTCCTGAGCAACGGCCACGGAAATCGTTTTCAGCTTTCCGGAACTGGCTCTGGAAATGATGTCATCAAAATTCTTAATCATTTGTCTGCACCTCTCCCATAAAATTCTAAAGATATTTATTTAACAAGGTTAGTCTATCACTGATTTCAGCCAAGGTCAATATAAAATCGCAGGAGAATTTTCGGAACAATTTATACAAAAGAGAAAAGTCTGTGCCGGAAAAATATTGTGAATTTAACGGAAATTTTCAAAACAAAAATTTTATAAAAAATGATTGATAAATATTTGACATAGAGGGAAATCAGGAGTATAGTAAGAAGCATAAGCAAGAGAACAGCCATGATCAGCTGTTTTTCTCATGAAACAATGGATTAGAAGGTTCAAGGAGGTAAAAAATGGCAAAAAAAGTTGTTTTGGCCGGCGCGTGCCGTACGGCGATCGGTAAAATGGGAGGCACTTTAAGCACGACCCCGGCTGCGGATCTGGGCGCCATCGTGATCAAGGAAGCGCTGAATCGGGCAGGAGTCCCTGCGGATAAGGTAGATCAGGTCTACATGGGCTGCGTCATCCAGGCTGGTCTGGGCCAGAACGTGGCAAGACAGGCTTCCATCAAAGCCGGGATTCCGGTGGAGGCTCCGGCCATGACAATTAATATTGTCTGCGGTTCCGGTCTGAACTGCGTGAACATGGCTGCCGCCATGATCCAGGCAGGGGAGGCCGATATCGTGGTCGCCGGCGGTATGGAGAATATGTCCATGGCTCCCTACGCTCTGAAAAACGCCCGCTACGGCTACCGCATGGGCAATGCCCCCATGGTGGACACCATGGTGAACGACGCTCTGTGGGATGTGTTCAATGATTACCATATGGGCATCACCGCCGAGAATGTAGCGGAGCAGTGGGGACTGACCAGAGAGCAGCTGGACGAGTTCGCAGCGGCCAGCCAGCAGAAAGCCTGCGCGGCGATTGAGAACGGCCGTTTCAAAGACGAGATCGTACCGGTAGAAGTAAAACAGAAAAAGACCACCGTTGTATTTGACACGGATGAAGGCCCCCGTCCCGGAACCACCGCGGAAAGCATTGCCAAGCTGCGTCCCGCGTTCAAGAAGGACGGTATCGTTACCGCCGGAAACGCTTCCGGCATCAATGACGGCGCTGCCGCTGTTGTGGTAATGAGCGAAGAAAAAGCAAAAGAGCTGGGCGTTAAGCCCATGGCCACCTGGGTATCCGGCGCTTTAGGCGGCGTGGATCCGTCGATCATGGGTGTGGGACCGGTTCCCGCCACCAGAAAAGCTATGGAGAAAGCAGGCCTGACGGTTGCCGATATGGACCTGATCGAGGCTAACGAGGCATTTGCCGCGCAGTCTCTGGCAGTTGCCCACGACCTGGAGTTTGATATGAGCAAGGTAAACGTAAACGGCGGAGCCATCGCCCTGGGACATCCCGTTGGAGCTTCCGGCTGCCGTATCCTGGTAACCCTGCTTCACGAGATGGAGAAGAGAGACGCCAAGAAGGGTCTGGCCACTCTTTGCATCGGCGGCGGCATGGGCTGCGCCACCATCGTAGAGAGAGACTGAAACTGAAAAAGGCTTCAGCACAGAGAACTGCGGAGAGATCCGCAGCTGTCTGTGTGTAAAGAAAGAAGGGAGATTACTTATGGAGTTTGTAACGTACGCAACAGAAGGCGCCGTAGGCATTATCACCATCAACCGTCCCAAAGCGCTGAACGCTCTGAACAGCCAGGTGCTGGAGGATTTGAAAGAGGCCTTTGAGGCGGTGGATCTCAGTGAGATCCGTGCGCTGATCCTTACAGGCGCAGGAGAAAAATCCTTTGTGGCCGGCGCGGACATCGGCGAGATGAGCAGCCTGACCAAAGCAGAGGGCGAGGCCTTCGGCAAAAAAGGAAACGATATTTTCAGAATGATCGAAACCTTCCCCATTCCGGTGATCGCCGCCATCAACGGCTTTGCTCTGGGCGGCGGCTGTGAGATCGCCATGAGCTGCGACATCCGTCTCTGCTCTGAAAACGCGGTATTCGGCCAGCCGGAAGTAGGCCTGGGCATTACCCCCGGTTTCGGCGGAACCCAGAGATTGGCCAGGATCGTAGGCGTCGGACGCGCCAAAGAGATGATCTACGGGGCCAGAAATATCAAGGCTGACGACGCCTACCGGATCGGCCTGGTAAATTACGTATATCCTCTGGAGGAGCTGCTTCCCGCCGCCAAGAAAATGGCCGCAGGCATTGCCAAAAACGCTCCTATCGCTGTGCGCAACTGCAAGAAGGCCATCAACGACGGTCTGCAGGTAGATATGGATCAGGCCATTGTGATCGAAGAGAAACTGTTCGGCGACTGCTTCGAGACCTATGACCAGAAGGAAGGAATGGGCGCGTTCCTGGAGAAGAGAAAGGTAGAGGCTTTCCTGAATAAGTAAGTGTATTCAAAGATCAAATTTTATAAATATGGAGGAAACAGACATGAAAGTAGGTATTATCGGTGCAGGAACCATGGGTTCCGGAATCGCGCAGGCGTTTGCTCAGACAGAGGGTTATGAAGTCTGCCTCTGCGATATCAACGAAGAGCTGGCCGCCAACGGCAAGAAGAAGATCGCCAAGGGATTCGAGAAGAGAGTTGCCAAGGGCAAAATGGATCAGGCTGCCGCCGACGCCATCCTGGCAAAGATCACCACAGGCGTAAAGACCATCTGCACAGACTGCGATCTGGTGGTAGAGGCTGCCCTGGAGAACATGGAGATCAAAAAACAGACCTTCAAAGAGCTGCAGGAGATCTGCAAGGCGGACTGTATGTTTGCCACCAACACCTCCTCTCTGTCCATCACAGAGATCGGCGCCGGCCTGGACCGTCCGGTGATCGGTATGCATTTCTTCAACCCGGCTCCGGTCATGAAGCTGGTAGAGGTGATCGCGGGCCTGAATACTCCTGTTGAGATGGTGGACAAGATCAAAGCCATTTCCGTAGAGATCGGCAAGACTCCCGTGCAGGTTGAGGAAGCCGCCGGCTTCGTAGTAAACCGCATCCTGGTTCCCATGATCAACGAGGCAGTAGGCATCTACGCGGACGGCGTTGCTTCCGTAGAGGGCATCGACGCCGCAATGAAGCTGGGCGCCAACCATCCCATGGGTCCCCTGGAGCTGGGCGATCTGATCGGACTGGATATCTGCCTGGCGATCATGGAAGTTCTGTATCATGAGACCGGCGATTCCAAATACCGTCCCCATCCGCTGCTGAGAAAGATGGTTCGCGGCGGCAAGCTGGGACGCAAGACCGGCATCGGTTTCTATGATTACAGCAAGTAAGGGATAATGGAGGAAGAGACATGGATTTCGCATTAGATAAGAAACATGAAATGGCCAGAACTCTGTTCAGAGAGTTCGCCGAAAAAGAAGTGAAGCCTCTGGCGCAGGAGGTTGACGAGACGGAAGTATTCCCCAGAGCTACTGTGGAAAAACTGGCAAAATACGGATTCCTGGGAATCCCGGTTCCCAAGGAGTACGGCGGACAGGGCTGTGATCCTCTGACCTACGCTATGTGCGTGGAGGAGCTGGCCAAAGTCTGCGGCACCACCGCAGTTATCGTATCCGCCCATACTTCTCTGTGCATCGATCCCATCCTCACCTACGGAACCGAAGAGCAGAAACAGAAATACGTTCCCGCTCTGGCAAAGGGTGAGAAGCTGGGCGCTTTCGGTCTGACCGAGCCCGGCGCAGGCACCGATGCCCAGGGCCAGCAGACCAAAGCGGTCCTGGACGGAGACGAGTGGGTGCTGAACGGCTCCAAGTGCTTCATCACCAACGGTAAGGAAGCGGATGTGTACATTATCATCGCCGTTACCGGCGTAGTGGAGAAGAGAGGCAGAAAGGTCAAAGAAATTTCCGCCTTCATCGTGGAGAAGGGAACTCCCGGATTTACCTTCGGAACCAAGGAAAAGAAAATGGGTATCCGCGGATCCTCCACCTACGAGCTGATCTTCACCGACTGCCGTATCCCCAAAGAGAATCTGCTGGGACAGCAGGGCAAGGGCTTTAACATCGCCATGCATACCCTGGACGGCGGACGGATCGGAATCGCCGCGCAGGCTCTGGGTCTGGCAGAGGGCGCTCTGGAGACTACCATCAAATACGTAAAAGAGAGAAAGCAGTTCGGACGTTCCATCGCCCAGTTCCAGAACACCCAGTTCCAGCTGGCTGACATGGCTACCAAGGTAGAGGCTGCCCAGCTTCTGGTCTACAAGGCAGCTATGGCGAAGGCGACCCAGAAGGTTTACAGCGTGGAAGCCGCAAAGGCAAAACTGTATGCCGCGGAAGTTGCCATGGAAGTGACCACCAAGGCGGTACAGCTTCACGGCGGATACGGCTACATCAGAGAGTACGATGTAGAGCGTATGATGCGTGACGCCAAGATCACCGAGATCTACGAGGGAACTTCTGAAGTTCAGCGCATGGTAATTTCTGGAAGCTTATTGAAATAACAGGAGGATACGAACCGTGAAGATAGTTGTTTGTGTAAAACAGGTGCCGGATACCAAGGGCGGCGTACAGTTTAACCCCGACGGCACATTGAACAGAGCCGCAATGCTGGCAATTATGAACCCGGACGACAAGGCCGGACTGGAGGCTGCCCTGAGACTGAAGGATCAGTACGGCGCAGAGGTAACTGTTGTGACCATGGGTCTCCCCAAAGCCGCGGATGTACTCCGGGAAGCTCTGGCCATGGGAGCGGACAAGGGCATTCTGGTAACAGACCGTGTTCTGGGCGGCGCAGACACCTGGGCTACCTCCACCACTCTGGCAGGGGCCCTGAGAAATCTGGACTACGATCTGATCATCACCGGACGCCAGGCCATTGACGGCGATACCGCCCAGGTAGGTCCCCAGATCTCCGAGCATCTGGGACTGCCGGTCATCTCCTATGCCCAGAAGATCGAGATCGATGGAGATTATGTGATCGTGCAGCGTCAGTTTGAGGACAGATATCATGTGCTGAAAGCAAAAATGCCCTGTCTGATCACTGCTCTTTCTGAGCTGAACGAGCCCCGCTACATGACGCCGGGCGGAATTTTCGATGCCTGCGACGCGGAGATCACCACCTGGGGAAGAGCCGACCTGAAGGATGTGGATGATTCCAATCTGGGTCTGAAAGGCTCTCCGACCAAGATCGCCAAGGCTTCCGACAAGGTCAGAAAGGGTGCCGGCGAGCACTTTGTTCTGGATCCGGAAGCGGGCGCTGCTTACATTACTGAAAAACTCACAGAAAAACATATTATTTAATATAAGGTGGTGAACAGGATGAATTTGGAAGAATATAAGGGCGTATATGTCTACGCGCAGCAGGTTGACAATAAGCTGGATAACATTGCCTTCGAGCTGCTGGGCAAGGCAAAAGACCTGGCAAAAGATTTAAATAGTGACGTTACCGCGGTTCTCATCGGCTCCGATGTAAAGGGACTGGCGGACGAGCTGGCCGCATACGGCGCAGATAAAGTGATCGTCGTGGACGATCCGGAACTGAAAGAGTACAGAACCGAGCCTTACACCCATGCTCTGGCATCTGTGATCAACGAGTTCAAACCGGAGATCATGCTGGTAGGCGCCACTGCCATCGGCCGTGACTTAGGCCCCAGAGTTTCCGCCAGAGTGGCAACCGGTCTGACTGCAGACTGTACTCAGCTGGAGATCGGAGACTTCCCCCTGGTGGCCAGAGAAGGACAGGAGCAGAAGCACAATCAGCTGCTGATGACCCGTCCGGCTTTCGGCGGCAACACCATCGCTACCATTGCCTGCCCCGACAACCGTCCCCAGATGGCTACGGTACGTCCCGGCGTTATGCAGAAGATCGAGCCCATTGAGGGAGCCAAGGCCAATGTAGTAGAGTACAATCCCGGATTTACTCCCAATGACAAATACGTGGAGATCCTGGACATTGTGAAATCTGTTTCCGAGACCGTGGACATTATGGACGCCAAGATCCTGGTATCCGGCGGCCGCGGCGTGGGAAGCCCCGAGAACTTCCAGATGCTGCGGGATTTGGCAGACGCTCTGGGCGGCGAAGTAAGCTGCTCCCGTGCCGTAGTGGATGCGGGATGGATGCCCAAGGATATGCAGGTAGGACAGACCGGAAAGACCGTTCGTCCCCAGGTATATTTCGCCATCGGTATCTCCGGAGCCATTCAGCATGTGGCCGGTATGGAAGAGTCTGACATTATCATCGCCATCAACAAGGATGAGACAGCTCCCATCTTCGATGTGGCGGATTACGGCGTGGTAGGGGATCTGAACAAGATCGTACCGAAACTGACCGAAATGATCAAGGCTGCAAAAGCTGCTGAGTAAACACGGATTTTAAAGAAAATCAGAATCATAGAAAGGCCCGGTATGGAGCAGAAACAGGATCCATGCCGGGTCTTTTTGCGCCGTCCGGAGAAAGAAACCTCCGTATTTAAATCTTGTCAATAAAGTGGATGTGCGATAAAATTTAAAAGATGGAGGAAACTTTTATGAAGAACAAGAGCACCTGGGTCATCATCTCGCTGCCCCTGATCGCTCTGGCGGTGATCCTGGTACTGTACCGGTTCGGAAGCCGGAGCCGGGGCGGCGACCAGGGAGAGTATACAACCTATGAGCGGCATTACGCCCTGATCACGGATCAGGGTGACGAGGATTTCTGGGAGGAAGTCTATACCAGCGCTTTGGAAGAGGGAAAGTCCAGAGGCGTCTATGTGGAGCGGTTCGGCGCGGATCTGGCGGTGGATTACAGCCGGGAGCAGCTGCTGGACATGGCGGTCCGGGCAGCTGTGGACGGGATCATCGTGGCGGGGGACGACACCGAGGAGACGGTGGAACTGATCAACGGCGCGGTGGAGCAGGGGATCCCTGTGGTCACGGTCCTCAATGACTGCATCGAGAGCCGCAGGCAGTGCTTTGTGGGCAGCAACAGCTACAATATCGGTCAGGAATACGGAGAGCAGATCCTGCAGATGCTTCCGGAAGGCGCCGGACAGGTACTGGTTCTCACGGATGAAAGCCGCCGGGACAGCAGCCTGAATCTGATCCTGCTGGCCATCCGCGAGACGCTGGCCGACGCCCTGGGTACAAAAAACGACGTCTCTGTGGAGGCGCTGGCGGTGGACAACAGCCGCAGCTTCAGCGCCGAGGAATCCATCCGGGACATTTTTCTGGACGATGAGCTTCCGGATGTCATGGTCTGTCTGAACGCGGTCCACACCCGCTGCGCCTATACCGCGGCGGTGGATTATAATCAGGTGGGAAGGGTGCAGATCCTGGGATATTATGATTCGGACGCTATCCTGGACGCTGTGTCCAAGAATATCATCCAGGCGACGATCGGGCTGGACGCGGCCCAGATGGGAGAGCTCAGCGTGGAAGCTCTGGACGAGTACGTAGAGACGGGATATACCAACAGTTATATGGCGGTGGACATTTACGTGATCACCCCCGAGGAAGCGGAGGAGCTGACAGAGCAGGAATGAAGACAAAGGAATGCGGTCTGAAAGACAGATTTTTAAATAAATGGAAAACCATGTCCCTGCAGCAGAAGCTCACAGGCATTTTTGTGCTGACGGCGTTTATCATCCTGGCGGTCAATCTTTACACCTATTCCATCCTGAATCACATGACAGGCAGGGTGGAGGAGGTCTACCTGAGCAATGTGCGGATGAACGAGCTTTCCGAGGCTCTGGACAGAGTCCAGGAGAGCACCGAGGAATTTCTGAACACCAGAAGTTCCGAGGCCATGGACGCCTACTACCGCAGCGAGCAGGATTTCCGGCCGCTGCTGGATGAACTGAACACGGAGACCACAGACAACAAGATGCTGCTGGCGGAAAAGAACATCCGGGGGCTGTCGGAGGATTATCTGGAGCTGGCGGCGGAGATCATCCAGGCAAAACGGGGCCGGAATGTGGAGCGTTACAGTGAGCTTTTCGAGGAGGCGGGAGTCCTTTACGACGAGATCCATACGTATATTTACAGCCTGAACAACGAGCAGTTTAAGAATAATTCCGAGACGTACCAGATTCTTATGAGCTCTCTGAATTATACGGAAACGATCACCATCGCGGTGCTGCTGGTGGTGTTCCTGGGAAATATCGCGCTGATCGTTATGAGCACCCGGATGATGACCCAGCCCCTGCACCGTCTGGCGGAGTCCGCGGATGAGGTGGCCAGGGGAAATTTCGCCATCGAAAAGATCCCCGTCCAGAATATGGATGAGGTGGGTGTGGTGACCGGAGCCTTCAATCAGATGGTGGAGAGTATCCGGGATTACATCGAACAGCTGCGGGCGACCATGGAAAGGGAAAATCAGCTGAAGGAGAGGGAACTGATGATGCAGAGCCATCTGAAGGACGCCCAGCTGAAATACCTGCAGGCCCAGATCAACCCGCACTTCCTGTTCAATACCCTGAACGCCGGAGCGCAGCTGGCCATGATGGAGGACGCGGAGCGGACCGGAGAGTTTCTGGAAAATGTGGCGGGATTCTTCCGCTATAATGTAAGAAAGCACGACCAGGACGCCTCCCTGGGGGAGGAGATCCACCTGGTGGACAACTATGTCTATATTCTGAACGTCCGTTTCGGCGGGGAGATCCACTTTACGAAAGAGGTGGATGAATCCCTGCTGGAGGTGCGGGTCCCCAGCATGATCCTGCAGCCCCTGGTGGAGAACGCCGTGAATTACGGGATCCGGGGCGTGGACTGGGAAGGCCATATCGAACTGACCGTAGCCAGGAAGGATACGCTGATCAGCATCAGTATCTGGGATAACGGCGCGGGCATGGAACAGGAGAGGATCCGGCAGGTCCTGGCCGGGGAAGCCAGGGAGGACGATCTTTCCTCCAGTTCCAACGGCGTGGGCATCTGGAATGTCATCGAGCGGCTGAAGCTGTATTTTCAGGGGAAGGCCTCGCTGACCATCTGGAGCGAAGGGAAAGATAAGGGAACCGAGGTAGAAATACTGATCCCGGGAGAACAGGAGGGATAATCTATGTACAGGATACTGCTGGCGGATGATGAGGGGATCGTGAGAGAGTCCCTGAAAATGATCATAGAAAAACATTTCCCCGGCCAGTGCCAGATCGAAACGGCCAGAACGGGAAGGGATGTCATCGAAGTGGCGGAGCGTTTCCGTCCGGATATCGCCTTTATGGATATCCAGATGCCGGGGATCAACGGCATGGAGGCCATCCGGGAGATCCAGAAAAACAATCCCGGCATGGAATTTATCATCGTTTCCGCCTATGACAGGTTCGACTATGCCCGGGAGGCCATCAATCTGGGAGTCATGGAGTATATCAATAAGCCCTTTACCGCCCACGACATCACGGAGGTGCTGGAGAAGGCCATGGGGCGCATAGAATCCAAACGGAAAAAGCGCAGCGACGATCTGCTGATCCGGGAAAAAATGGAAACGGTAATGCCCATCATAGAAAACGGGTTTATTTACTCCATCATGTTCCAGGAGGCCTTTGCGGAGGATATCCACAATTACAAGGAGCTTCTGAACCTGGACGCGGATTACGGACTGATGCTGGCCCTGGTCATGGGGGACGACCAGCACGGGAATTACATGACCAACGCGGTGGGGGCCAGCGTGCGGGTGCAGACCAATTACGCCCGGGTCCGGGAGACGGTAAAGGAAACCTGGAACTGCGTGGTGGGTTCCGTGATCTCCAACAAGATCCCGGTGTTTATTCCCTGCGGCAGCGGAAAGATGGATTACGAGGAAAGGATTGAAATGATCGACGTCTGCCGGGAACTGGCGAGAAAGCTCCGGAAGCTGACGGATATTTCCTTCCGCATCGGCATCGGATCGGTCCGCAGGCTGGACGAGAGCATGGATTCCTATGAGGAAGCCCTGAAAGCCCTGGTCAATTCCACCGGCAGTGTGGCTCATGTGGACGACCTGCCCATCCAGTGCCGTTACGAGGAAGAATATCCCATCGATCTGGAAAATGAGATATTTACCGCGGTACGGGACGGTGAGCGGGAAAAATGCAAGCGGCTGGCCGGCCAGTATTTTGACTGGATGATCGAAACCTACGGGGAAAAAGACATGAGCGTAAAGCTGAAGATCATCGAATTCGTTCTCTGGGTGGAACATATCGCCTATCTGAACGGCGGTCTGACCTATCATTTTCAGGAGAGGGAAAATTATCTGCCCCTGGTCATGGAAGCGGAGCGGAACAGCAGTCTGAAGAACTGGTTTGTGGAAAAGTTCGGGGAAGCCTGCAGCAATATGCGGACCAAGAAGGAGGAGCACGCCAATCAGCTGGTAGTCCGGGCGGAGGAATATATCCGGGAAAACTATCACAGGGATCTTTCCCTGGACGAGGTGTCCCGGCAGCTGGATCTGAGCCCGTATTATTTCAGCAAGCTGTTTAAGGAGGAGACGGGAAGCAATTTTGTGGAATACGTGACCTCCCTGCGGATCAACCGGGCCAAGGAGATGCTGCGGCAGGAAGAGTGCAGTATGAAAGAGATCTGCGCGGAAGTGGGATACAGCGATCCCAATTATTTCAGCAGGATCTTTAAGAAAAATACGGGGCTGACGCCCACGGAGTACCGGGAAGGAGCAAAAAATCAGAGCTATGCGTAAAACAGGAAAGATATGGGGACTGCTGCTGCCGGCGTGCCTCCTGGCCGGCTGCTCCGGGCAGAGGGCGGAGCCGGAGGAAAAGCCGCAGAAAGAGGACGCGGAGATCCAGATCGGCATGACCTTCGATTCCTTTCTTCTGGAGCGGTGGCAGCGGGACCGGGATGTGTTCGTCTCCGCCGCCCAGGAACTGGGGGCGGAGGTAAATGTCCAGAACGCCAACGGGGATCTGGAAGAGCAGATCTCCCAGATCGAGTATTTCATTGAAAAAGACGTGGACGCCATCGTGATCGTCGCCCACGACTGCGGCGGCCTGACGGAGGCGGTGGAGGAGGCCCACGAGCAGGGGATCGCCGTGATCGCCTATGACCGTCTGATCCTGAACTCCAATGTGGACCTGTACATTTCCTTCGACAATGAAGAAGTGGGCAGGCTCATGGGAGAACATATGCGGGAGCACCTGGGAGGAGAGGGAAAGATCCTCCAGGTCTGCGGCCCTCTCACGGACAATAACGTGCCCCTGGTCATGAGCGGCTTTGAGGAGGCGCTCTCCGGCAGCGATATCCGCATCGGCGCCACGGAATACGCGGAGAACTGGCTGTCGGAAACCGGGTTTACCGCCGCGGACGCCTATCTGGAGACGGGACAGACCCCGGACGGCATCATGTGCGGCAACGACGCCATCGCCGGTCAGGCCATCCGGGCCCTTTCCGAGCGCAGGCTGGCGGGCAGCGTCTGCGTGGTCGGGCAGGACGCGGACCTGGACGCCTGCCAGCGGGTGGTGGAAGGCACCCAGTGCATGACGGTGTATAAGCCTGTGGAAAAGCTGGCCCGGCGGGCGGCGGAGCTGTCGGTGGCTCTGGCCCGGGGGGACATGATCGTGGCCACGGAGACCGTCTACGACGGCATCTACGAGGTGCCCTACGAGAGACTGGAGCCGGAGGCAGTGACCAAGGAGAACATGGACGAGGTCATCACCGGAAAATATCACGAGGAGAGCGATATTTATCTGAATGTGAGAGAACGGCAGACAGAATAGGATTTTTTTGCGCTGGACAGAAATGCGAAAGCAAATCTGTCCAGTTTTTTTGCGGACCTGCTTTCCGCCGCGGAAAAAATGTACAGGAAGAAACAAGTTTGTCCAGCTTTTTTTGTGATATATTAATAGCAACAAGAAATAAGGAGGAACACGAAATGAAAAGAAAATTGATCAGTGTACTGCTTTGCGGCGCAATGGCGGCTACCATGCTGGCCGGATGCGGCGGCTCTGAGGGAGAATCTTCCACATCCGGAAGCGGCACCGTCCAGGAAGATGGAAGCGCAGCGGACAGCGGCTCTGACGCAGAAGGCGGATCCGGCGAGGCAGCCGGCGGCACCGGCAAGATCGGTATCTCCATGCCCACCCAGTCCCTGGAGCGCTGGAACCGTGACGGCTCCTATCTGGATGAGCAGTTCAAGGCAGCCGGCTACGAGACCATCGTTACTTATTCTGACAATGATTCCGGAAGACAGGTAAACGACATCCAGAACATGCTGGCAGAGGATGTTGACCTGCTGATCGTGGCAGCTATCGACGGAGCGGCTCTGAACACCGCCATGGACGAGGCAGCCGGCGCTGAGGTTCCGGTCATTGCTTACGACCGTCTGATCATGAACGACGCTGTTTCCTACTATGTATCCTTCGATAACTACAGCGTAGGAACTCTGCAGGGCAACTACATCGTGGAAGCTCTGGATCTGGAGAACGCAGGGGATAAGACCTACAACATCGAGCTGACCGCCGGCGACCCGGCCGACAACAACGCTCCCTTCTTCTTTAACGGCGCTATGGATGTGCTGCAGCCCTACATCGACGCAGGCACTCTGGTAGTTCCCTCCGGACAGACGGATTTCGATGCCGTTGCTACCGCACAGTGGAATACCGATACCGCTCTTGAGAGAGCACAGAACATTCTGGCTTCCTACTACGCGGACGGAACCCAGCTGGATGCATGGCTCTGCTCCAACGACTCCACCGCTCTGGGCGTAGCACAGGCTCTGACCTCTGACTACAAGGGATCCAATGAAGTAATCGTAACCGGACAGGACGGCGACGAGGCCAACCTGAAGAACATCGTTGACGGCATCCAGTCCATGACGGTTTACAAAAACGTAAGCGACGAGGCAATTGCTACTCTGGCTCTGTCCGAGGCAATCCTGGCCGGCGAGACCATCGATGCCGCTATGGCTGACAGCCTTGGCGTAGAGTGCTCCTATGATGATACTTCCTATGAGACCACCGAAGGCAACGCTTGTCCGTCCTTCCTGCTGGTTCCCACAGTGATCACCAAGGACAACCTGCAGGATCTGGTAGATACCGGACTGTACACCATGGGTGACGACGGATATCTGGCAGCTGTACAGTAATCAAACAGAACATACAGACCGAAGTAACCTGAGCGAAAGGGCGGGGCAGCTGTCCCGCCTTTCCTTGGGTCTGTCGTATGGTATAAGGAATTGAGGGAAAGGAGGAAGAGATTTTTGGCTGATATAATTCTGGAAATGAAATCTATCACCAAAGAGTTCCCCGGAGTCAAGGCCCTGGACAACGTAAATCTGGTAGTGGAGCGGGGCGAGATCCACGCGCTCATCGGCGAGAACGGCGCCGGAAAATCCACTCTGATGAACGTGCTGTCCGGAACGTATCCCGCAGGCAGCTACACAGGCGAGATCTACTACAACGGTGAACTCTGTCAGTTCAAGACCCTGAAAGACAGCGAGGAGAAGGGGATCGTAATCATCCATCAGGAGCTGGCCCTGATCCCCCTGCTGACCATCGGGGAGAACATGTTCCTGGGAAATGAAAAGAAAAATAAGTTCGGACACATCGACTGGGATCTGACCTTCAACGAGGCGGAAAAGCATATGCAGCAGGTGGGCCTGAAGGAATCGGCCCAGACGCTGATCAAGGATATCGGTACCGGCAAGCAGCAGCTGGTGGAGATCGCCAAGGCCTTCTCCAAGAACGTGAAGCTGCTGATCCTGGATGAGCCCACATCTTCACTGAACGATGAGGACGCCAAGATGCTGCTGGATCTTCTGATCGAATTCAAGAAGAACGGCCTGACATCCATTATCATCACCCACAAGCTGAACGAGATCATCTACTGCGCCGACAAGGCCACCATCATCCGCGACGGTTCTACCATTGAGACCCTGGTAAAGGGCGTGGATGAATTCAGCGAGGACCGCATCATCAAAGGCATGGTAGGCCGTCCCATGGAGGACCGGTATCCTGCCAGAGAGCACAACGTGCGTCCGGAGATCGGCCTGGAGGTAAAAAACTGGAACGTGCATCATCCTCTGTATCACGAGAAGATCGTGGACAAAAATATCTCCTTCAAGGTACATAAAGGCGAGGTCGTAGGCTTCTCCGGCCTGCAGGGCGCCGGCCGTACGGAGCTGGCCATGTCCATCTTCGGAAGGAGCTACGGCACCAATATCACAGGCGAGCTGTACCTGAACGGAAAGAAAGTGGATCTGAAGACTCCTGAACAGGCGATCCGTCACAAGATGGCCTACGTGACTGAGGACCGGAAGACCAACGGACTGATCCTGGATGAGACCATCCGTTTCAATACCACTCTGGCCCGTCTGGACAAGGTCTGCGAAAAGGGCGTCATCGACGCGGTGGCCGAGATGAAGGTGGCCGAGGACATGACCAAAGAGATGGGCACCAAGACTCCCTCCATCGAGCAGAAGGTGGGCAACCTTTCCGGCGGTAACCAGCAGAAGGCTCTGCTGGGCAAATGGATGTTTACCGAGCCGGATGTGCTGATCCTGGATGAGCCCACCCGAGGCATCGACGTAGGCGCCAAGTACGATATCTACTGCCTGATCAACAAAATGGTGGAAGACGGAAAATCCGTGATCATGATCTCCTCCGAGATGCCGGAGCTGATCGGCATGTGCGACCGGATCTACGTTATGAACGAGGGCGAGCTGAAGGGCGAGCTGGATGCGAAAGAGGCGACGCAGGAGCGCATCATGGGCTACATCATCAGCGCCGATAATTAAGTCGAAAGGAGTTCAAAAGAATGGCAAGCAAGAATTCAAATCAGAGCGGCGCTCAGTTTAACTTGGGAGCGTTCCTTACCAAGAACAGTATGATCATCGCTCTTGTGGTTGTGTTTATTTTATTCTATTTCCTGACAGGCGGACGTCTTCTGTACGCGCAGAACATGTCTAACCTGCTGCTGCAGAACGGCTATGTGCTGGTTATGGCCTGCGGTATGCTGCTCTGCATCCTGACCGGCGGAAACATCGACCTTTCCGTTGGTTCCGTGATCTGTATGGTCGGCGGTATCGGCGCGGTGCTGATCACCAACATGGGCGTGAACCCCATCCTGGCCATCCTCATCTGTCTGGTCATCGGTCTGGCTGCCGGCGTATGGCAGGGCTACTGGATCGGCTATGTGCGGATTCCTCCCTTCATCACCACCCTGGGCGGCATGTTTATCTTCCGAGGCATCGGCCGTCTGGTCCTGGACAACAAGACGGTGGCCGTGCAGGATTCCACCTTTATGAACATCTTTACTGCCTACATTAAGATCCCCGGACTGGATACGGACACCCGGATCCTTTCCCCCATCATCGTAGGGATCGTGGTAGTTCTGATCATGTTCTACACCACCATCTCCTCCCGGGCGCATAAGGCGAAAAAGGGATATCATCAGAACAGCGCGCTGCTGGATTTCGGCAAGACCATTATCATCTCCGCGGTCCTGATGGTTTACTGCTGGATGCTGAGCCAGTACAGAGGCATTTCCGTCATGCTGATCTGGGTAGTGGCGATCTGCCTGATTTACAACTTCATTACCGCCAGAACTGCTTTCGGACGTTATTTCTACGCCGTAGGCGGAAACGAGAAAGCTACCCAGCTTTCCGGTATCAACACCAATAAGGTATACTTTATCGCCTACGCAAACATGGGTCTTCTGGCCGGCCTCTGCGGTCTGCTCTGCCTGGCCCGTGTAGGTTCCGTAAACGGACAGACCGGTACTTCCTTTGAGATGGATGCCATCGGCTCCTGCTTCATCGGCGGCGCTTCCGCATACGGCGGCAGCGGTACCATTCCCGGCGTTGTCATCGGCGCTCTGCTTCTGGGCGTTATCAACATGGGTATGTCCATTATGGGTATCGGCGATTCCTGGCAGTACGTGGTAAAGGGCGCCGTGCTTCTGGTAGCCGTTATCTTCGACGTAGTTTCCAACCGTAAGAGCGGAAAGTAAAAAAGAGTCAGAAGAGTTTCAAGCCATTTCGTTTACCTTATATCCATAGAATACAAGAAAGGATCGATCCCCTTTGCCGGGGACCGGTCCTTTCTTGCATTCTATGGGTGCTGTATCGGTTACTGCCGCAGGCTGTCCAGATCCCTGTAGAAATCCGGGTAGGAGATATTTACACACTCCGCGTTCCGGATCTCCGTTTCCCCTTCTGCCGCCAGAGCGGCTATGGTAAAGGACATGGCGATGCGGTGATCCAGGCAGCTGTCGATGACCGCCCCGTGAAGGGGCCGCCCGCCCCGGATGATCATGCCGTCCTCGGTGCCGGTGACGTCCGCGCCCATGGCGGAAAGGCTTTCCACCAGGATGGCCAGCCGGTCGGATTCCTTGACCCGGAGTTCCCCGGCGTCCCGGATCACAGTGGTGCCCTCTGCGAAAGACGCCAGCACGGCGATCACCGGAAGCTCATCAATGAGAGTAGGGATCAGCGCGCCTTCGATGGTAGTGCCGTGAAGCGCGCTGTTGCGGATCAGCAGGTCCGCGGCCGGTTCCCCGCCGGAAACGGTCTTGTTTAAAAGCTCCGCCTTTCCCCCCATGGCCCGGATGACCCGCAGGATCCCGTCCCTGGTGGGGTTGACGCCCACATGTTTCAGCAGGATCTCCGAACCGGGGATCAGAAGACCGGCTGCCAGAAAATAGGCGGCGGAGGAGATGTCCCCGGGCACAGCGACGCTGCCGCCGCGAAGATCCGGCTCCGGCAGTACGGAGGCGGTGGCGCCGGAGGTTTCTACCTTTCCGCCGAAATACCGCAGCATCAGTTCTGTGTGATTTCTTGAAAGGGAAGGTTCCGTGACGGAGGTCACGCCGTCCCCGTAGAGGCCCGCCAGCAGAACGCAGGACTTCACCTGGGCGGAGGCCACCGGAGAATCGTAGTGGATCCCCTGCAGCGGACGTCCCTGAATGTCCAGGGGCGCGCAGTCATTGGATTCCAGGCTTTCCACGGAGGCGCCCATGGCGCGCAGGGGCCGGATGATCCTGCCCATGGGGCGTTTTCGGATGGAAGCGTCCCCGGTGATCCGGCTGGAAAAGGTCTGTCCCGCCAGAATGCCGGAGAGCAGCCGCACGGTGGTCCCGCTGTTGCCGCAGTCCAGAACGGAATCCGGGGCGGAAAGACCGTGAAGCCCTTTCCCGTGGACCAGGATCCTTTCCGGATCCGCTTCGATGGAGATACCCAGGCGGCGGAAACAGTCAATGGTGGACAGACAGTCGGCGCCCTCCAGAAAATGCGTGATCTCTGTGTCGCCTCTGGACAGGGAGCCCAGCATGACCGCCCGGTGGGAGATGGATTTATCTCCGGGGATCCGCAGTTCTCCCTTCAGGGGTGTATGTATGCCTTTTTGTTTCATAAAAATCCTTCCTCCCTTTCTAGCTGCGGCGATGGACCCTGTAATTTCGGTCCTTCAGAATCCGCACTGCCTTTTCACAGGAATCGCCATCGTAAAACTCGATCCGCAGCACGCCTTCCTCAAATTCCCGATTGTGAAGGATGCCGATGTTTTTAATGTTGAGGCCGTTCATAGCCAGGAGCGTGGTAATGGTGGCTATGCCGCCGGCCTCATCATAAATATCGCAGTAGAGGACGAATTCTCTGGAGGTGGGGCCGGAGGTCACGTCGCTCAGGGAATCCCGATAATCCTTGGCGGAAGAAAAAAGCTCCCTCAAACCGGCCCCGTCGCCTTTTTCCACCAGGTATCTTGCCTGAAAAAGGAGACGGATGTACTCGTCCAATACCTGTGAGATCTGCTCCGGATTGGAAAGGCAGATCTGCTCCCACATTTCCGGGGAGGAGGAAGCGATCCGGGTAATGTCCCGGAAGCCTCCGGCTGCCAGCAGCTTCATCCGTTCCTCCGGAGTGTCCAGCCGGGCTACGGCGCCTACCAGACAGGAAGCGGCAATGTGGGGCAGATGGCTTACCGCCGCCACGATATAATCATGCTCCTCGGGGGTCAGCACCAGGGGGATGGACCCCAGAGAGGCGGCCAGGTCCACATATTCGGAAACCTTCGCCAGGGGAACATTTCCGGCGGGGGTGATGACATAGTAAGCGTTTTCCAGCAGATAATCCGTGGAGCTGGAAAAACCGGTCTTTTCCGAACCGGCCATGGGGTGGCCGCCGATGAAATTGGCGGTGAGCCCCAGCTTTTCCACCTCCCTGTGGATCTCGCCTTTGACGCTGCCCACGTCCGTGATCACGCAGTCCGGACGGATGATCTCTTTTAAAAAAGGCAGATAGGTCAGGTTTGTCTGCACCGGAGCGCAGAGAAAAATATAATCGCATTCTCCGAGCCGGGGATCCCGCTCCCTACAGGCGCTGTGAATCACACCGGCGGAGAGGGCTTCCTCCAGCGTACTCTGAGAGCGGACGTAAGCCATCAGCTCGTAGTCCGGATGGAATTTCCGCAGGGCCCTGGCGATGGATCCGCCGATGAGGCCCAGGCCGATAAAACCGATCTTCATAGGGAACCTCACAGTCTGCGGCCGGACAGCTTCCGGTAGCCTTCCAGTTCCTCCATCAGCTGCCGGAAGGCCGGGAAGGTCAGGGACTGGGGACCGTCGGAAAGGGCATGTTCCGGGTCGTTGTGGACCTCGATCATGAGACCGTCCGCCCCGCAGGCCACCGCCGCTTTTGCCAGGGGCGGCACGTAGGCGCATACGCCGGTAGCGTGGCTGGGATCTACGATGATGGGCAGATGGGATTTCTGACGGATCACCGGCACCGCGCTAAGATCCAGGGTGTTTCTGGTGGAGGTTTCATAGGTGCGGATCCCCCGCTCGCAGAGGACTACGTTGGGATTTCCCTCAGAGATAATATATTCCGCCGCGTTCAGCCACTCGTCGATGGTGGCCGCCAGACCTCTTTTCAGCAGCACCGGCATACCGGAGCGTCCGGCCTCCCGGAGCAGCTGAAAGTTCTGCATATTGCGGGCGCCGATCTGCAGCATGTCCACGTATTTGGCGGCAGCCTCGATGGCCGCTTCGCTGATGACCTCGCAGATGGTGCAGAGATCATATTCCCTGCCGGCCTCCGCCATGTACCGCAGGCCTTCCTCCTCCAGTCCCTGGAAGGAATAGGGGGAGGTCCTGGGTTTGTAGGCGCCGCCCCGAACGAACTGGGCGCCGGCTTTTTTTACCTCCCGGGCAATGGTCATGAGCTGCTCCTCGGTTTCCACCGCGCAGGGACCGGCCATGATGGTCAGGGTGTCCGGTCCGATCTCGTGATTCTTTACACGGACCCTGGAGGGCTCCGGATGGAATTTCCGGTTGGAAAGCTTGTAGCTTTCCGTAATAGGTACCAGCTTGTCCACCCAGGGAAGGATGGTCAGATTTTCATTGGATAATTTTGTTTTGTCGCCCACCACGCCGATGATGGTGACTTCCTGCCCCTGGGAGAGATGGGTTTCCAGCCCCTTTTCACGGACCAGCCGGGTGACCCGCTCCACCGCGTCCCTGGGAGCGTTGGGTTTCATAACGATGATCATGAGTGTATCCTCTCTGTACTTACAATTTTATGGGAAAAGTTCCCGCATTCATTCTATGACAAAGGAAAGAAAAAGTCAACGATTTATCAGTTTAAAGTTTGAAAGTTTAAACTGAAAAAGCGGAAAGCCGGGATTGTTTTGGCAAAATTTCATATTTTTATTGATAAATTCCAAAAAATTTAGTAGAATATACACATGGCAAAATGATATTGCTGAGAATCAGATTGGGAGGTAATACATATGGACGTTTTCAGAACTGACAGAATCAGAAATGTGGTGCTCCTTGGCCACGGCGGATCAGGAAAGACTACGCTGGTGGAGGCTATGGCTTATCTTTCCGGAATCACAAATCGTCTCGGAAAGGTCGCGGATGGCAACACCGTCAGCGATTTTGATAAAGAAGAGATCAAACGTAAATTTTCCATTTCCACTTCGATCATTCCCGTGGAGTGGGGCAAGGTAAAGATCAATGTGCTGGACACCCCCGGCTTCTTTGATTTTGTAGGCGAGGCCGAGGAGGCGGCAGCCGCCGCGGACGCAGCCATCATCGTGGTCTCCGGAAAAGCCGGCGTGCAGGTGGGGACCCAGAAAGCATGGGATCTCTGCGAGCGCTATAAACTGCCCAGAATGATCTTTGTAACCGACATGGATATCGACAATGTCAGCTACCGGAAGGTTGTGGAGCAGCTGCAGGAGCTGTACGGAAAGCGGATCGCTCCTCTGCACATGCCCATCCGGGAAAACGAAAAGTTTGTGGGATATATCAATATCGTAAAGAACAAGGGCCGCCGCTATATCGACAAGGCGGGAAAAGAAGAGTGCGAGATCCCCGAGTACTCCAAAGAGTATCTGGAAAAATACCGGGAAGCTCTTATGGAATCCGTGGCGGAGACCAGCGAGGAATTTATGGACCGGTATTTCGGCGGGGAGGAATTTTCTGTGGCGGAGATCTCCGCGGCCCTGGCCACCAACGTAGGGGACGGCAGCCTGGTTCCCGTGTGCATGGGATCTCCCGTAAACCTGCGGGGCGTTTCCAATCTGCTGGATGACATCGTAGGCTATTTCCCGGATCCTTCCCAGAGAGAGAAGGCCGGACTGGATCAGAGCAGCGGAGCTGTTTTCGACGCCAACTATGATTTCCAGAAAACCAAGAGCGCCTTTATTTTCAAGACCATCGCGGATCCTTTCCTGGGCAAGTATTCCCTGATCAAGGTGTGCTCCGGCGTTGTGAAAAATGACGACACCCTCTATAACGTGACCCAGGACAAGGAAGAAAAACTCAGCAAACTGTATGTGCTCCAGGGCAGCAAGCCTATGGAGGTTCCGGAGCTGCATGCCGGCGATATCGGCGCCATCGCCAAGCTGGGGGACGCCAAGACCGGAGATTCCCTGGCCACCAAGGCCCATCCCATTTCCTACGGACCGGTGATGGTATCCAAACCCTATACGGCCAAGCGGTATAAACCGAAAAACAAAGGGGATGTGGATAAGATTTCCCAGGCCTTTGCCAGAATGATGTCGGAGGACCTGACCATGAAGGCGGTGAACGATTCCGCCAACCATCAGACGCTGATCTACGGCATCGGCGATCAGCATATCGACATCATCGTTAGCAAGCTGCAGGAGCGCTACAAAGTCGAGGTAGAGCTGTCCCAGCCCAAGGTGGCTTTCCGGGAGACCATCCGCAAAAAATCCGATGTGGAATCCAAATATAAAAAGCAGTCCGGCGGCCATGGCCAGTACGGTCATGTAAAGATGCGGTTTGAGCCCTCCGGGGACCTGGAGACTCCCTTCGTATTTGAACAGCAGGTAGTAGGCGGGGCGGTGCCCAAGAACTACTTCCCGGCAGTGGAAAAAGGACTGGCGGAATCTGTACAGTCCGGACCTCTGGCAGCCTATCCGGTAGTAGGCGTAAAGGCAGTTCTGTACGATGGTTCCTACCATCCGGTAGATTCCTCGGAGATGGCCTTTAAGACCGCTACCATGATGGCCTTTAAGAAGGGATTTATGGAGGCCAGTCCGGTTCTCCTGGAGCCCATCGTCACCATGAAGGTCACGGTACCGGATAAGTATACCGGCGACGTCATGGGCGACCTGAACAAGCGGAGAGGCCGGGTGCTGGGCATGAACCCGGAGCAGGGCGGAAATACGGTGATCGAGGCGGAAGTTCCGGAACTGGAGATCTACGGATATTCCACCAATCTCCGTTCCATGACCGGCGGAAGCGGAGATTTCTCCTATGCCTTTGCCCGCTACGAGCAGGCTCCCTCCGATGTACAGGAGAGGGAAGTGGCCGCCAGAGCCAGCAAACTGACACAGATCGAAGAATGATCCTTCCCGTGAAAAGAAAGAGCGTGGGCGCTTCGGCGTTCACGCTCTTTTTGCAGGTATTTTCTTGACAATAAAGAAATGGATACCTATAATGGCTTTATGAGCTTTGCCCCTGAAAGGGGCATTTTATCTGACAGGAGGACAACAAAAATGGCAGAAGCCTTTAATCACAGAGCCATTGAGAAGAAATGGAGAGAAAACTGGGAGAAGCATCCCATTAATGTAAATGACGGGAAAAAGCCCAAGTATTACTGTCTGGACATGTTCCCCTATCCCTCCGGAAACGGCCTGCATGTAGGCCATTGGAGGGGCTACGTGATCTCCGACGTCTGGAGCCGCTACAAGCTGATGCACGGCTACTACGTGATCCATCCCATGGGCTGGGACGCCTTCGGCCTTCCGGCGGAGAATTACGCCATCAAAATGGGGGTCCATCCCGCCAAATCCACGGCGGAGAACGTGGCCAACATTAAGAAACAGATCCAGGATATCGCCGCCATCTATGACTGGGATATGGAGCTGAACACCACAGATCCCAAGTTCTACAAATGGACCCAGTGGATCTTTGTGCAGATGTTTAAAAAAGGTCTGGCTTACGAGAAGGAGTTCCCCATTAACTGGTGTCCTTCCTGCAAGACCGGTCTTGCCAACGAGGAAGTGGTCAACGGCCGCTGCGAGCGCTGCGGCGCGGAGGTGACCAAAAAGAACCTCCGCCAGTGGATGCTGCGGATCACCAAGTACGCGGACCGTCTGCTGAACGATCTGGACAAGCTGGACTGGCCGGAGAAGGTAAAGAAGATGCAGACCGACTGGATCGGCAAATCCTACGGCGCGGAAGTGGATTTCCCCATTGAGGGCAGGGAGGAGAAGATCACCGTCTACACCACCAGACCGGATACTCTCCACGGAGCCACCTTTATGGTGCTGTCCCCGGAGCATGCCCTGGCCAAGGAGCTGGCCACCCCGGAAAACCGGGAGGCTGTGGAAAAATATATTTACGACGCGTCCATGAAGTCCAATGTGGACCGGATGCAGGCCAAGGAAAAGACCGGCGTCTTTACCGGAAGCTACGCCATTAACCCTCTGAATCAGAAAAAGGTTCCCATCTGGCTTTCCGACTACGTGCTGGCCGATTACGGAACCGGCGCCATTATGTGTGTGCCCGCCCATGACGACCGTGACTTTGAGTTCGCCAAAAAGTTCGGCCTGCCCATTGTGCAGGTCATCGCCAAGGACGGAAAAGAGATCCAGAACATGACCGAGGCTTACACCGAGGCTTCCGGCACCATGATCAATTCCGGTGAGTGGAACGGCATGGAATCCTCCGTGCTGAAGAAGGAAGCTCCCCATATGATCGAGGAGAAGGGCTTCGGCCGCAAGACCGTAAACTACAAGCTCCGGGACTGGGTATTCTCCCGTCAGAGATACTGGGGCGAGCCCATTCCCATCATCCATTGCCCCCACTGCGGCAACGTGCCGGTGCCGGAGGATCAGCTTCCTCTGATGCTGCCGGAGGTAAAGAGCTATCAGCCCACGGGAACCGGGGAATCGCCTCTGGCTGCCATTGACGAGTGGGTGAACTGCAAATGCCCGGTCTGCGGGGCCGACGCCAAGCGGGAGACCAACACCATGCCCCAGTGGGCAGGTTCCTCCTGGTATTTCCTGCGGTACGTGGACAATCACAACGACAAAGAACTGGTCTCCCGGGAGAAGGCGGACAAATATCTTCCCGTGGATATGTACATCGGCGGCGTGGAACACGCGGTGCTGCACCTGCTGTACTCCAGATTCTATACCAAATTCCTCTGCGATATCGGGGTCATCGATTTTGACGAGCCCTTCCAGAAGCTGTTCAACCAGGGCATGATCACCGGAAAGAACGGCATCAAGATGAGCAAATCCAAGGGAAATGTGGTTTCCCCGGACGATCTGGTGCGGGACTATGGCTGCGATTCCCTGAGAATGTACGAGCTCTTCGTGGGGCCGCCGGAGCTGGACGCCGAGTGGGACGACCGGGGCATCGACGGAGTCAACCGTTTCCTGAAGAGATTCTGGAACCTGGCTCTTGACAGCCTGGAGGCCGGCGCGGCCGAGACTCCCGAGATGGTGAAGCTCCGCCACCGGCTGGTCCACGACGTAACCCAGAGACTGGAAAGCTTCAGCCTCAACACGGTGATCTCCGCCTTTATGGAGTACAACAATAAGCTCATTGACCTGGCCAAGAAGACCGGAGGCATCGACCGGGAGACCATCGAAACCTTTACCCGGCTGCTGGCGCCCTTCGCCCCCCATGTGGCGGAGGAGCTGTGGGAGCGCTATGGCCACACCGAGACCATCTTCCATGAGAAGTGGCCGGAGCACGATGAGGAAGCCATGAAGGACGACACCGTGGAGATCCCGGTACAGATCAACGGCAAGACCCGGGCGGTGGTAAACGTGGCCCGAGACATTGCCAAGGAAGAGGCCATTGCCGCGGGAAAAGAAGCGGTAAAAGAAAAACTTACCGGAAACATCGTAAAGGAGATTTATGTGCCTGGAAAGATCATTAACATTGTAATGAAATGATTTGAGCGGAAATCGCACAGCGGAAACGGAGCGCATATTTCAAAAGAGCATTTGTAAAATGACGCAGACAGTAGATTTATTGTCTGCGTTATTTTTCCGGGCTGTTGGTGTACCCTGCGTCATCCGTTGACTTTTTCGGGAGGGACTGCTATACTACATATACCCCTAATGGTATGGAGGTCGTTATATGAAACAATGCATGGATTCGGCCAACCTGCACCGCAGACTCGCGAAGATCGTCGGGCAGATCCAGGCCATCGACAGAATGATCGATGAAGACATTCCCTGTGAGGATATCCTTTCCCAGATAAACGCCGCCAAATCCGCTCTCAATAAGGCAGGGCAGGTGGTGCTGGAGGGGCATATACGCCATTGCGTCCGGGACGGCATCGAACACGGCGACGCGGAGGCTACCATTGATAAATTTACCAAAGCGGTGGAACGCTTTGCCAATATGCAGTAAATACAGAGGTTTCAAAGGCAGTCCCCGGGGCTGTCTTTCGCTTTTACAGGAGGATCGCGTTATGAGCGGCGGAGAAGATCAGAAGAGTTTGCGTCCCGGAGACCGGGTGGCCCTGACGGCCTGTTCGGATCTGCTGCCCCGGACAGCCGAGGGGCAGATCCGGGAGCTGTGCGGACGCCTGCGGAAGATGGGAATCGAACCCATCTTCCGGGAAGAGCTGTTCGGGGATACCTGCCTGGACCTGACGGGAAGGGAAAAAGCGGAGATCCTGAACGGCTATTACCGGGACGAAAAGATCCGGGCTGTTTTTGACGTGTCCGGAGGGAACGGGGCCAATGAGATTTTGCCCTGGGTGGACTGGGAGGCGGTCCGGGAAGATCCCAAACCCTTCTGGGGCTACAGCGACTGTTCCGTGATCCTGAACGCTCTCCTGGCCCGGACCGGAAATCCGGGGGTCCTCTGGCAGATCCGGAACCTGATCCGAGAGCAGGGAGTGGAGCAGAGCGTACGATTTGAAAACTGGCTGAGGGGAAAGGATCCTGGTCTTGTCCGTCCGGACTGGGAGTTCCGCCGGGGAACTTCCATGGAGGGGATTCTGGCAGGGGGGAATCTGCGCTGCTTCCTGAAGCTGGCGGGGACCCCATATTTTCCGGACCTGACCGGAAAGATCCTGTTTCTGGAAAGCCTGGGAGGAGGACCGGAACAAATTGCCTCTCTGCTGAATCAGCTGGGACAGATGGGGGCTTATCGGAAGATCTCCGGACTTCTGCTGGGCACGTTTACGGAACTGGAAAAAAATCCGGAAAATCCGGGGATCCTGGAGCTGCTGGACAGGCAGGCGCTCCCCGGAGGTCTGCCCGTAGCCATCACACGGCAGGTGGGCCACGGGTCGGGGGCCAAAGCGCTGATTATAGGAAAAAGGAT
Organism: Candidatus Scatomonas sp.; assembly: GCA_963928055.1. Lineage (GTDB taxonomy): Bacteria > Bacillota > Clostridia > Lachnospirales > Lachnospiraceae > Scatomonas. The sequence goes on from CAWVDN010000001.1 coordinate 150,677, forward strand.
TTCCCTGAAAACGGCGGAATAAAGGCGGGCAAAAGAGAAAGTCCCGGTTTCGCAGGCTTTGTTTGCGGAGCCGGTCTTTTTATGCTATACTTACCCCTGGACGGGCCGAGGCCCGGATGTCCGCGGAGGATTTGGACAGAGTACACGGGAAAGAGAAGAAGGGAACCATGACACAACAGAGTGAAAATCTGCTGACCAGGCTGAAAACCCAGTACGGGACCCTGAGCAAAGGGCAGAAGCGGCTGGCGGATTATATTATGGAGCATTACGACAAAGCGGTGTTTATGACGGCCGCCAGGCTGGGAGAGGAAGTAGGGGTCAGCGAGTCCACCACCGTGCGCTTCGCCGCGCAGCTGGGCTACGGAGGCTATCCGGAATTTCACCGGGCCCTGGAGGAGCTGGTGATCAACCGGCTGAATTCCATCCAGCGCATGGAGGTGACCTACGGGCGCATGCCGGAGGAAAAGATCCTGGATACCGTGCTGCAGTCAGACGTGGAAAAGATCAAGCTCACTCTGGAGCAGATCGACCGGGAGGCTTTCCGCACAGCGGTGGAGGACATTCTCCAGGCGGAGACCATCTACGTGGTGGGGATCCGCAGCTGCGCTCCTCTGGCCAGCTTTCTTGGGTTTTATCTGAACCAGATCTTTGACCATGTAAAGCTGGTGACCACCAACAGCGCCAGCGAGATCTTTGAGCAGATGATCCGTATCGGCAGAAAAGACGTGATCATCGGCATCAGCTTTCCGAGATATTCCATGCGGACCCTGAAGGCCATGGAGTTTGCCAACAACCGCAGCGCCCGGGTCATTACCCTGACGGACAGCGTGCATTCTCCCATGAACCTGTATTCTTCCTGCAATCTGGTGGCCCGGAGCGATATGGCCTCGATTGTGGATTCCCTGACCGCGCCTTTAAGCGTCATCAACGCTCTCATCGTGGCTCTCTGCATGAAGCGGCAGAAGGAGGTCATGGATACCCTGACCACCATGGAAAAGATCTGGGACGAATATCAGGTCTACAGCAGCGATGAGATCAACTACCTGGAGGATCAGGTGAAAATAAATTTTTCCAAGCCCAGGCAGGAGGAAGACCATGCGTAAGATTCTGATCGCCGGCGGAGGAGCCGCCGGCATGGCCGCCGCCGTGTTCGCGGCGGAACTGGGATGTCAGGTCCATCTGTTTGAAAAAAATGAAAAACTGGGAAAAAAGCTGTTTATCACCGGCAAGGGACGGTGCAATTTCACCAACGATTGTCCGGAGGAGGAGTTTTTTCCAAATGTAATCTCAAATCCCAAGTTTCTTTACAGTTCCCTGTACGGCTTTAACTGCCGGGCCGCCATTGATTTTTTTGAAAGGCTGGGCGTGAGTACCAAGGTGGAGCGGGGAAACCGCGCCTTTCCGGCCTCGGATCATTCTTCGGATATCATCCGCGCCATGGAACGGCGGCTTCGGGAACTGGGAGTGAGGATCTATCTGAACACAGAAGTGCGGGAAGTGTTCTGCCGGGAGGGACGGGCCGCGGGTCTGCTCCTGAAGGACGGAACCGGGATCCATGGGGACGCGGTGCTGATCGCTACAGGCGGACTTTCTTATCCCTCCACAGGCTCTACCGGCGACGGATACCGGTGGGCGGAGAGGGTTGGGCATTCCCTGCAGCCCCTGCGGCCCGCGCTGGTACCTTTGGAGACGGAGGAGGCGTATATTCCCAAAATGCAGGGGCTGTCTCTGCGCAACATTGAGCTGACGGTGCAGGAGGGAAAAAAGAAGCTGTTCTCGGAGTTCGGGGAGCTTTTGTTCACCCACTTCGGCATCAGCGGCCCACTGGCCCTAAGCGCCAGTTCCCGGATCGGAAAGAACCTGGAACAGAAAAAGCTGTCCGTCCGGATCAACCTGAAGCCGGCCCTTTCTCCGGAACAGCTGGACGCCAGGCTGCTGCGGGAATTTGAGAAGTCCTGGAACCGGCAGTTTAAAAATGTGCTGCCGGAATTATTCCCCTCCAAACTGGTTCCGGTGATCCTGGAGCTTTCCGGGATCCCGGGGGATCTGCCGGTCCGTGAGGTCACCAGGGAACAGAGGGAAGGATTTGTCCGTCTTGTCCGGGCCTTTCCCCTGACCATTACCGGAACCCGGGGGTACCGGGAGGCGGTGATCACCCAGGGCGGCGTCCGCGTCAAAGAAGTAAATCCGGCCACCATGGAGTCCAGGATCCTTCCCGGTCTTTACTTTGCCGGAGAAGTTCTGGACCTGGACGCCCTCACCGGCGGCTATAATCTTCAGATCGCCTGGTCTACCGCCCGGACGGCGGCGGAGGCCATGGCGGAAATTCAGAATCAAGCAGGAGGGATCCTATGAGTTTTCAGATTGCCATTGACGGCCCGGCAGGAGCCGGAAAAAGCACCATCGCCCGGGAGGTGGCTGCCAGACTGCAGTATGTCTATGTGGATACCGGGGCCATGTACCGGGCCATGGGCCTGTATATGGAGGATCACGGCATCGACGCCTCGGAGAAGGCGCCTGTGGAAAAGGCGGCTGCGGGGGTTTCCATCTCCATCCGCTACCAGGCGGGGGAACAGCAGGTGTTTCTCAACGGAGAAAATGTCACCGGCAGAGTCCGGTCGGAAAAAGCAGGTATGCTGGCTTCCGCGGTCAGCGCCCACCCGGGAGTCCGGGAAAAGCTGGTGCAGCTGCAGCAGGAACTGGGACGTTCCCAGAACGTGGTCATGGACGGCCGGGACATCGGCACCGCCGTGCTCCCGGAAGCACAGCTGAAGATCTTTCTTACCGCCAGCGTTGAGACCCGGGCCAGACGCCGTTTCCTGGAGCTTCGGAAAAAGGGGCAGGAGGCGGATCTGCGGGAGATCGAAAAAGATATCGAACAGCGGGATTATCAAGATACCCACCGGGCCGCCTCGCCTCTGGTACAGGCGGAGGACGCGGTGCTGCTGGACTCTTCCGACCTGACCATTGAGGAAGTGGCGGATCGGATCCTGGCGCTCTGCAGGGAAAGGAAACTCTTATGAAGGTGACGACAGCCAAAAGCGCCGGTTTCTGTTTCGGCGTCAAACGGGCGGTGGAGCAGGTGTACCATCAGCTGGAACAGGGCAGAAAGCCCGTGTATACCTACGGACCCATCATCCACAACGATCAGGTGGTAGGAGAACTGGAGGAACGGGGCGTCCGGGTCATTCCCTCGGAAGAAGAACTGGAGCATCTGTCGGAGGGTACGGTGATCATCCGTTCCCACGGAGTTCCCCGGAGGATCCAGGAAAAAATGGAGGCCTCCGGACTTACCGTGGTGGACGCCACCTGTCCTTTTGTGAAAAAGATCCACAGGATCGTGGAAGAGGCGGGAAAGAAGGGACAGTTCGTCATCATCGCCGGGGACCGGAACCATCCGGAAGTCCAGGGGATCTGCGGCTGGGCCAGCGGAGAGGCCGCGGTAGTGGAGACACCGGAAGAACTGGAGCAGCTGGAACTTCCCCCGGACAGGGAAATCTGTTTTGCGGCCCAGACGACATTTAATTACAACAAATTTGAAGAATTAGTTGAAATTCTTTCTAAAAAGCGGTATGATAGTCATGTTATAAATACAGTCTGCAACGCTACGGAGGAGAGACAGGCCGAGGCGGAGCGGATTGCATCGCAGGTAGATGTTATGCTTGTCATTGGCGGCAGACATAGTTCCAATACACAAAAGCTATTTGAGATTTGCAGAAACAAATGCAAAAATACTTACTTTGTTGAGACACTCGATGATTTGGATATTAAGCCTTTTCAATCATTTCGTCACGTAGGTATTACAGCAGGGGCATCTACCCCCAAAAAAATAATTGAGGAGGTTCAAAAACATGTCGGAATTAAGTTTTGAACAAATGCTGGACGAATCATTTAAGACCATCAGGAACGGGGATGTGGTGGAAGGTACCGTGATCGATGTGAAGGAGGATCAGATCATCCTCAACATCGGCTACAAGGCAGACGGGATCCTTTCCAGAAACGAATACTCCAACGACTCTTCCCTGGATCTTACCACGATTGCCAAACCCGGCGATAAGATGGAAGTAAAGGTCCTGAAGGTGAATGACGGGGACGGCCAGGTTCTTTTAACATATAAGAGACTTGCGGCTGAAAAAGGAAACAAGAGACTGGAAGAAGCTTTCGAGAATCATGAGGTCCTGAAAGCGAAAGTGACCCAGGTGCTGAACGGAGGCCTGAGCGTTATGGTGGAGGAGACCAGAGTCTTCATCCCGGCCAGCCTTGTGTCCGATATTTATGAGAAGGATCTGAACAAATACGCGGATCAGGAGATCGAATTCGTGATCACCGAATTCAATCCCAGAAGAAGAAGGATCATCGGCGACAGGAAGCAGCTGGTGCTGGCTGAGAAGGCCAGACTGCAGGAGGAACTGTTTGCCCGCATCCAGCCGGGAGATGTTGTGGACGGCGTGGTGAAGAACATCACCGATTTCGGCGCCTTCATCGATCTGGGCGGCGTGGACGGACTGCTCCATATCTCCGAGATGTCCTGGGGAAGAGTAGAGAATCCCAAGAAGCTCTTTAAAGTGGGCGAGCCCATGAAGGTACTCATTAAAGAGATCAACGGAGATAAAGTGGCCCTGAGCCTGAAATTTGAGGATCAGAATCCCTGGCTGACCGCGGATGAAAAATACGCGGTAGGCAATGTAGTGGAGGGAAAAGTTGCCCGTATGACGGATTTCGGCGCTTTCGTAGAGCTGGAGCCCGGCGTGGACGCTCTGCTGCATGTTTCCCAGATCTCCAGAGAACATGTGGAGAAACCCTCTGACGTACTGTCTGTAGGACAGGTCATCACCGCCAAGGTAGTGGATTTCAACGGGGAAGACCGTAAGATCTCCCTGAGCATGAAGGCTCTGGGCAATACCGCGGCAGCAGAGAGTGAAGAAGCATAATCTCTGAAACTGAATAGGAAAAACAAAAGCAGGACGGGAGTGATTGCAGCTTTTGTCCTGCTTTTCGTGCCTTACAGGAGAAAGGAATAAGAACAGGGGGATAGGAGGTAAAGTGAGTATGAAATGTCCAAGATGCGGAAACGAGATCCCGGAAGGTTCCAAATTCTGCACCGTGTGCGGCCTTCCGCAGAAGGACCGGGGGCAGCAGGCTGCCCGGGAGGAGGACCGGCGGGGACAGGCGGCCGGAGGAAATCCCAAGCCGCCGATCCGGCAGCGGACGCCCCAGGAAGAAGCGGCCAGAAAAAGGCACAACCGGAATCTTCTGATCCTGATCGTGGTGATCCTGGCGGCAGCGGCAGCGGCGGCTTTTTTTGTGATCCGCCTGCTGAGAGACCAGGGGAAGGGATCTGACCGGGGATCGCTGTCGGTTTCCCAGCTGGAAGACTGGGCGGATCTTCCGGAAGACGCGTGGATCCCGGAGTTGGAGGATCTGGATGGGGGATCCGATTCTGATAAGGAGGAGCCGTCGGACAGCGAAGAGGAGAGCGCCCGGCCTACCGCCGCGCCGACCCGAAAGGCCACGCCTACGCCTACGCCCAAGCCGACCCATACCGCCACGCCTACGCCTACGCCGGTACCCACCTATGATCCGGAGGAAGGCGGTGTGCACCGGTATGAGTATGTGGTCAAAGACTGCACCTGGCGGGAAGCCTTCCAGGAGGCAAAGAACAGCGGGGGCTATCTGGTCCGGATCAACAGCCGGGCGGAATACGACGCGATCCTTTCCGAGATCAACAGCAAGGGCCTGACCAATATCCATTTTCGGATCGGCGGGCGCAGAGACGCGGACAGCCGGGATTACTACTGGGTAGATGAGAACAACCAGCTTTACGGAGAGAAGATCAACGATCCCTCCTACTGGTGCAGCAGCGAGTGGATGACCGGGGAACCCAGTTTCCAGGATGGGTCCACCCAGGAAGATTGTCTGGATATTTGTTACCTGAAGAGCGAAGGAAAATGGTATTTCAACGATGTGCCGGATGATATCCTGGCGACTGTGTCTTATTACAGCGGCCGGCTGGGTTATATCATAGAGTATGAGGACTGAGCTATGAACAGAAGGATCTTAAAGGCAGGCATCTGCCTGTCTCTGTCCGCTGCTCTGCTCTGCGGGTGCGGTTTGAGCGGGCTGTTTCCCCCCAGGGGGGATCAGCCCGTTTCTTCTTCCGCGGCGGTGGAAAAGGACGTGCGGACCGTTTCCGGATCTGTTCCGGAAGCGGAGGAGCGGGAGGAAACCCCTGAAAAATCAGAAACAACCGAAAGTACGCCTGCCCCTGTTCCCACGGAGGAGCCGGAACAGGAGAAAGCAGCGGTGACCGCGGCGCCGGTCCCGGAGGAAACATCGGCGCCGGAGCGGAAAGAGAGTCCGGAAGAACGGGTCCGGACCTATCTGGAGCAGATGACCCTGGAAGAAAAAGTCGCCCAGATGTTCCTGGTACTGCCGGAAAGCCTTACGGGCACCGGCTGTGTCACGGCAGCGGGGGACGCCACCCGCGCGGCGTTTCAGGAACTTCCCGTGGGCGGATTTACCTATATGCAGCAGAACCTGGAATCGGAAAGCCAGGTCCGGGAGATGCTGGAGGGCGTGCAGGCCATCAGCATGGACCGGCTGGGACTGCCGGCCTTTACCTGTGTGGATGAAGAAGGAGGTACTGTGACCCGGATCAGCGGACGCGGCCTCTTTGCGGTGCCGGAGATCGGAGATATGCGCGATGTGGGAAGCACCGGGGATCCGGCCCAGGCCTATCAGACAGGTGTAACCATAGGCGGATATCTGAAAAATCTGGGCTTCAATGTGGACTTCGCCCCTGTGGCGGATGTGTTCAGCAACCCGGAGAATCAGGTGGTGCGCTGGCGTTCCTTTGGAAGCGATCCGGAGCTTGTTTCGGAGATGGCCGCGGAGGAACTGCGGGGACTGACGGAGCAGGGCATTTTAGGCTGCTACAAGCATTTTCCCGGACACGGGGCCACCGCGGGGGACACCCATAGCGGCTATGCTTATACAGAAAAAAGCCTGGAGGAATTGGCGGGCTGTGAACTGATCCCTTTTCAGAGGGGCATAGAAGAGCAGGCGCCTATGATCATGGTAGGGCACATTTCCCTGCCTTCCGTTACCGGGGAGGATACGCCCGCCTCCCTTTCCTACCAGGTGGTGACGGAGATCCTCCGGGGACAGATGGGGTATCAGGGGATCGTGGTCACGGACGCCATGAATATGGGAGCGGTGGCCAATACGTATTCCTCCGCCCAGGCGGCAGTCCTGGCCGTGCAGGCCGGGGTGGACATGATCCTTATGCCGGCGGACCTTTACAGCGCCTATGAAGGGGTCCTGACGGCGGTGGAGGAGGGGGTCATTTCCAGGGAGCGGATCGATGAGTCTCTGGAGCGGATCCTGCGGGTAAAGCTGTCCCTGCCGGAACAGGATCAGAGCAGCTGATCCAGGATCGATCCGGCGTACCCCAGCAGAAATTCCCGGTCCCGGAGCAGAGAGTCCTCACAGAGGAACCAGCCGGGGGAAGCGCCGTAATCTTCATAGAAGACCGGCTGACGCAGAAGTTCCGGCTGGGGCAGGAATACGCCCCGGGTTTTCTGATAGCAGGTGCGGGCGGTGGCGTTCCTGCGGAATTCCCGATCCACAAAAACGCCTACGCTTTTGTGGACGGCGCAGTCTTCCTGAGGAAGATAGTAGTAATCTTTATAGGGATGAAAAAAATGTTTCATTTCCCCTTCCCGTCCGGCAGCGGACAGAAGGAGCTCTTTCCGGTCCGCCCGCAGGCGGTACGGGGCGGAATCCAGCCGGACCGGGGCGGGAAGAGGCAGGGAAAGTTCCAGGGAGAGCAGAAGCTCTCCCTTTTTATATTCCGCCTGCTTCAGGGAATAAGCTTTCTGCCGCAGCCCCTGGAATCCCAGAAGAGGCAGCAGCTTCATCAGGCCCAGCACATCATCCCGGTTGTGGAGGAGCAGAAGCTCCAGCAGTTCCGGTCCGGCTGTCCGCAGGTAATCCTGATAACAGGAGATCAGTTCCCCGCCGGAACAGCGGTCCTCCCGGGAAACGCCGAGAAAAGCCTCCGCGTCTTTCTGTTTCAGGGAAGAAAGGCGCAGGGCCTTCTGCCAGGGACGGAAGATCCGGTACAGATCCAGGCTTTCCATGCCTGCCAGAGGGTCCTGCAGGCGGTAGAGGGAATATTTATGGGCCAGGTAAGGGAGATCAAAGCCCTGTCCGTTATAGTGGATGAGAGAAGAAAAATTTCCGCAGAATGTCTGGAAGTGTTTCAGCAGTTCTTCTTCCTCCTGGGGCTTATCCAGAAACCACTGGCGCAGCATCCAGCCGCCCTTATGATAAAAGGCCGCTCCTATCAGGTAAAGATGGGAGGAGCGCCAGGAAAGCCCCGTGGTTTCAATGTCGAAAAAAAGACTTTTCTCCCGAAGGGCCAGATATTCCTTTGTCAGTGGCTCCGGAGCCGGAACAGATAATTCTCTGATAACCATGGCAATTTTCTCCTTTCTGTGATATAATAGCACAATATTTACGGCGGGAAAAGAACAATACAGTTCTCAGGCCGCCAAAGGAAGCATAAAAGGATGGGTATTTAGAATGAAAAAATTCAGCTTGAAGACGTTTCGCGGCGGCGTCCATCCGGATGACGGCAAGAGCCTGTCGGCAGAGTGCCCCCTGCGTCCGATCCGGGCCGGGGAGGTGCTTTATTATTCTCTGGCCCAGCACGGCGGGGCGCCGGCAGTTCCTGTGGTGAAGCCCGGAGACAGAGTGCTCCGGGGACAGAGGATCGCGGAGGCGGGAGGATTTGTGTCCGCTCCGGTCCATTCCAGCGTATCCGGGACGGTGAAAGAGATCCGGTCCATGCGGATGCCTGCCGGAGCCACGGCGGACTGCATCGTCGTGGAGAATGACGGGGAAATGCGGCAGGCGGAGTATGTACCTGCCGACTATACAGAACTCAGCCGGGAGGAGATCGTGAAGCGGATCGCGGACGCCGGTGTCATCGGCCAGGGCGGGGCCGGGTTTCCCACCCATGTAAAACTTTCGCCCAAGGATCCGTCGAAGATAGACAAAGTCCTCCTGAACGGCGCGGAGTGCGAGCCGTACCTTACCAGCGATTACAGGCGCATGCTGGAAAATCCGGAGCTGGTGGTGGAAGGCCTGAAGATCCTGCTGCGGATCTTTCCCGGGGCGGAAGGGATCCTCTGCGTGGAAGATAATAAAAAGGACTGCGCCAGAGCCCTGGAGGAAGCCTGCCGCGGAACGGGCCAACATCCGGGTACAGCTCCTGAAGACCAAATATCCCCAGGGAGCGGAGAGGATGCTGATCTACGCGGCTACGGGACGGAAGATCAATTCCTCCATGCTGCCCGCGGATGCAGGCTGTATCGTGGATAATGTGGAAACGGCGGGTTTCCCGTCTATAAAGCGGTGGCTCTGGGGGAACCGCTCATGGACTGCACCATGACGGTCCACCGGGGACGCGGCGGCCTCCCCGGCCAATTTCGTGGTCCCCACAGGGATGCTTTACCGGGAAGTGCTGGAAGCCGCCGGGGGAACCTCCTCGGAGCCGGAGAAGATCCTTGCACAGTCGAGCGCTGCGTAACGCCCTTTTCGATCTGGATACGGTGGTCACGAAAACCTCCTCGGCCCTGCTGCTGTTCCGGAAGGATCCGGTGGCCCGGCAGGAGACCACCGCCTGCATTCACTGCGGAAGGTGCGCCGAGGCCTGTCCCGGCGGAGTCCTGCCGGCCAGGCTGGCGGTGTTCGCGGATCACGGAAACGAGGGAACAGTTTTTGAAATACCATGGAATGGAATGCTGCGAGTGCGGCTGCTGCAGCTATGTCTGCCCGGCCAAACGGCAGCTTTCCCAGTCCGATTAAATCCATGCGGCGGCTTCTGCTGGCCAAACGGAAGAAAGGGTGAGGTGGAAGGCTATGGAAAAATTACTGCACGTATCTTCTTCGCCCCATGTCCGGGCCCGGGTGAAGACCAGCAATCTGATGTTTCTGGTAGTGCTGGCTCTGCTTCCCGCCGCCTGCGCCGGGATCTGGGTCTTCGGCCCCTACGCGGCGGCGGTCATGGCTGTCTCCGTGGCGTCGGCGGTGCTGACGGAAGGCCTGTATGAAAAACTCGTGCACAGGCCGGTGACTGTCAAAGACGGAAGCGCCGTGGTCACCGGACTGCTGCTGGGCATGAACCTTCCGGTGTCGGTGCCTCTGTGGATGCCGGTCCTGGGCAGCGTCTTTGCCATTCTGGTGGTAAAACAGCTTTTCGGAGGACTGGGCCAGAACTTTATGAACCCGGCCCCTGGCAGGGAGATGTTTCCTGCTGATCTCCTTCGCGGGACGGATGACGGATTTTTCCCTCAGCCCCGCCGCCGCTTCCCGGATCGTGGATACCGTATCCGGAGCCACGCCTCTGGCGGAGCTGAAAGCCGGAGGGACCGCGGATCTGCTGAGCATGTTCCTGGGCAACACCAAGGGGACCATCGGCGAGACTTCGGCTCTGGCGATCCTCATCGGCGGCATTTTTCTGGCTGCCATGGGCGTGATCCGTCTCTGGATCCCCCTGCTGTATCTGGGCAGTTTTTCCGCCTTTACCCTGCTGCTGGGCGGGCCGCGGCTTTGATCCTGCCTTCCTGGCGGCGGAGCTGCTGGGCGGCGGCCTGATGCTGGGAGCCTGGTTTATGGCTACCGATTACGTGACCAGTCCCATTACGAAATACGGACGCATTTTCTACGGGATCCTCCTGGGGATCCTCACAGGGCTTTTCCGTTTTTACGGCGGATCCGCGGAGGGCGTATCCTACGCCATTATCTTCTGCAATCTGCTGGTGCCCCTGATCGAGCGTCTACAGTCGAGCGCTGCGTTGGCTGCGGAAAAAGGAGAGGAGGAAAGACAGCGTGAAAGGGATCATAAAAAATACTCTCTCCCTGACGGTGATCACAGTGATCATGGGCGTGCTCCTGGGGGCGGTCCACCATGTAACGGCGGAGCCCATCGCCCGGCAGGAGCAGCTGAAAAAGGAAGAAGCCTACGAAAAGGTCTATGCCTCCGCGGATTCTTACCGGGTCCTGGATCTCTCGGAGGAGGGGCTGCGGAAAAAGATCAGTCAGGCCCTGGCGGGGCCGGATTTTTCCGGGGAGCGTCTGGATGAGGCGGTCCTGGCCTGCGGCGCCTCCGGGGAGGAACTGGGCTATGTACTTACGGTAACCACTCCGGAGGGATACGGCGGAGATATCCCAGATCGCCATGGGGATTTCCCTTGACCGGACGGTGCAGGGGATCTATTTCCTCAGCATCGGAGAAACTGCCGGTCTGGGCATGCGGGCGGACACCGACGCGTTTAAAAGTCAGTTTCAGGATGTACAGGCGGAACGCTTTACGGTGGTGAAGACCGGAGCTTCCGGGGAGGGGGAGATCGACGCCCTCAGCGGAGCCACCATCACCAGCAGCGCTGTGACCGGGGCTGTCAACGCGGGGCTCTGCGCCTTTGATGTGCTGAAGGAGGAAGGAGGGACGGCAGAATGAAAGCAAATACGCCGGGGGAACGGCTGTATAACGGCATTGTAAAAGAAAACCCCACCTTTGTGATGATGATCGGCATGTGTCCCACTCTGGCGGTGACCACTTCGGTGATGAACGGCATCGGCATGGGTCTTACCACCATGGTGATCCTGACCCTGTCGAATCTGATGATCTCCGCGATCCGGAAATTTATCCCCGACGGAGTCCGGATGCCTGCCTATATCGGGGTCGTGGCATCCTTCGTGACGATCGTGGAATTTCTGCTCCAGGCCTACATACCCAGCCTGAACGACGCTCTGGGGATCTACATTCCCCTGATCGTGGTAAACTGCATCATTCTGGGACGGGCGGAGGCTTACGCCGGCAAGAATCCGGTGATCCCGTCCATCTTTGACGGCATCGGCATGGGCCTGGGCTTTACCATAGGCCTGGTCTCCATCGGCGCCTTCCGGGAACTGCTGGGAGCCGGGACGCTGCTGGGGTATCCGGTGATGCCGGCGGGCTATGAGCCGGTCAATATTTTCATCATGGCTCCGGGAGCGTTCTTTGTGCTGGCGCTGCTGACCGCTTTCCTGAACAGGATCCGCAGCGGAAAACCCGCCGCGGGCCGGAAACAGGGCTGTCTGGAGGGCTGCGGATCCTGCGGGACCTGCGGGAAGCTTTCCTGCGGCAGCCGGGACAGGAAGGAGGAAAAGAGATGAGTCAGCTGCTTGTGATCGCCGTGGGAGCGGCCATGGTCAATAATGTGGTGCTGAGCCAGTTCCTGGGACTCTGCGCCTTCCTGGGAGTGTCGAAGAAAATGAATACGGCAGCCGGCATGGGCGGGGCCGTGATCTTCGTGCTGACCCTTTCCTCCCTGTGTACCGGTCTCATTTACAAATTTGTGCTGGTAAAATGCGGGGTGGAATACCTGCAGACCATTGTGTTTATTCTTGTGATCGCCGCGCTGGTGCAGCTGGTGGAGATGTTCCTGAAAAAATCCATCCCCTCCCTGTACCGGGCGCTGGGCGTGTATCTGCCCCTGATCACCACCAACTGCGCGGTGCTGGGAGTAGCGATCATCAACGTACAGAGCGATTACAGTATCCTGGAAGGGGTAATCAACGGATTTGCCACGGCTCTGGGATTTACCATTGCCATTGTGCTTATGGCCGGCCTCCGGGAGAAAATGGAGTACAACGACGTGCCCAAAGCGTTTCAGGGCATGCCCATCGTTCTTCTGACCGCCATGCTGATGTCGATGGCGTTTTTCGGGTTTTCCGGTATCATCTGAGAGAGGAGAGCTGAAATTATGGAAATGATATTGATCTCCGTGCTGGTGGTAGGCGGCTGCGGCCTGCTCATCGGCCTGGTCCTGAGTCTGGCCGGAAAAAAATTTGCCGTGGAGACGGATGAGAGGGAAGCCCTGGTCAGAGAAGCCCTTCCCGGGAATAATTGCGGCGGCTGCGGCTATCCCGGCTGCGACGGCGCGGCCGCGGCTGTCGTTTCCGGAAATGCGCCCGTCACGGTCTGTCCCGTAGGCGGCGCTCCGGTGGCCCGGAAGATCGGCGCCATCATGGGACAGGAAGCGGCGGATCCGGTGCGGATGGCTGCCTTTGTATTCTGCGGGGGGACCTGCGGTACGGCCCGGGAACAGTATGCGTACACCGGGGTGGAGGACTGCCGGATGGCTTCCCTGCTGCCCGGAGGCGGCTCCAAGAGCTGCCGCTACGGCTGTCTGGGCTACGGATCCTGTGTAAAGGCCTGCCCCTTTGGGGCTCTGGAGATCCGGGAGGGTGCTGCTTTTGTAGACCGGGAGGCCTGCAAGGCCTGCGGCGCCTGCGTAAAAGCCTGCCCCAGAAGACTGATCCGGCTGATCCCCTATGACGCGGCCGCGGCCGTGGCCTGCAGCTCCCGGGACAAGGGAAAGGCGGTCATGGAAGTCTGCGGCGCCGGCTGCATCGGCTGCAAAAAATGTGAAAAAAGCTGTCCCTCCGGCGCCATTACCGTTCGGGAGGGGGTGGCCCGTATCGATTACGCCCTCTGCACCGGCTGCGGCGCCTGCGCGGAGCAATGTCCCAGAAAGTGCATCGTAAAATGGTAAAAAAACTGTGTTTTCTTTTGATCACGGCGCTGCTGGCCGGTCTGGCCGGATGCTCCGGCAGCCGGCAGAGCCTGGAGGAAGGGACGGCCTTCTATTTTGACACGGTGGTTTCCTTTCAGATCCTGGGAGATGGCAGCGGAAGACTGCTGGAGGGCTGCTACGATCTCTGCGGGGAAATGGAGCGGGTCTTCAGCAGGACGGATCCGGACAGCGAACTGTACCGGGTAAACCACCGGGAAGACAGCCGCGTGGAGCTGTCGGAGGATCTGGCGGCCGTGGTGGAAAAGGGCATCGAATTTTACGGCCTCACAGAGGGAAAACTGGATATCACCGTGGCGCCCCTCAGCGACCTCTGGGATTTTTCCGGGGGAAGAGACGAGCCGCCGGCCCGGGAAGAAGTGGAGGAGGCCCTGTCTCATGTGGACGGATCTTCCATCCGCCTGGAAGGCCGCGTCCTGTATTTTCAGCGGGAAGATACCCAGCTGGATCTGGGCGCTCTGGCCAAGGGCTATATCTCGGATAAGCTGAAAGCGTATCTGCGGGACCAGGGGGTCAAGAGCGCGGTGATCAATCTGGGAGGAAATGTGATGACCCTTGGGAGCAGCCCCGACGGCAGCCCCTGGGTGGTGGGGATCCAGGATCCGGAAGCCCCCCGGGGAACCGTGGGGAAGACCCTGGAGGCGGAGGATCAGGGAGTGATCTCCGCCGGCACCTATGAGCGGTACTTTGAATGGGAAGGCAGAAGGTATCATCACATCCTGGATCCGGACACAGGGTATCCGGCCGAAACAGAGCTGGAGCAGGTGACGATCCTCTGCAGCCAGGGGCTTCTGGGAGATGCCCTCAGCACCTCCTGCCTGCTTCTTGGAACGGAAAAAGCCGGGGATCTTATGGAAAAATTTCCGGAAGCCAGCCTCATCATTTGATTTTTCAGAGCCCCTATGATAAGATAGTCGGGTATGAAAAGGCTGAAAACGGAGTGAATACAGATGATCGGATATATCAAGGGAACAGTGGAGGATATCCGGGGGGATGTGCTGCTGCTGGATCACGGCGGCATAGGCTACCGGATCTTTATGGGGACGGAGAGCCTGGCCCGGGATGTGCGCCCCGGGGATCAGGTGAAGATCCATACCTACCTTCATGTGAAAGAAGACGCCCTGCAGCTTTACGGCTTTTTTTCCCAGGACGATCTGGAGGTCTTTAAGCTGTTGCTGGGGGTCAACGGAATCGGCCCCCGGGCAGCCCTGGGGATCCTTTCCGGGATGACGGCGGACGAACTGCGGTTCGCCGTTCTCTCCGAGGACGCCGGGACCCTGGCGAAGGCTCCGGGGGTGGGGAAAAAGACGGCCCAGAAGCTGATCCTGGAGCTGAAGGATAAATTTGACCTGGAAGAGGCCTTCGAGAAGAAACTGGAGAATACGGCGGCCCGGGAAGCGGAGCAGGCGGATTCCGAAGCTTCCCGGGAAGCGGTGCAGGCCCTGGTAGCCCTGGGGTATTCCAGCACCGAGGCCTTCCAGGCGGTAAAAAAGGCGGCGTCGTCAGCGGATATGGACACCGAGGCGATCCTCAAGGCTGCCCTGAAGTTTGTACTATAAGGAGCGGACATGGAAAGGCGGATCATTACTACAGATATCACGGAAGAGGACAGAAGGATCGAGGGAAGCCTCAGGCCCCAGCTTCTGGATGATTATATCGGGCAGGAGAAGACAAAGGAAAATCTGAAGATCTACATCCAGGCGGCCCGGCAGCGGGGGGACGTGCTGGACCATGTACTGTTCTATGGCCCTCCGGGACTGGGAAAGACCACTCTGGCAGGGATCATCGCCAATGAAATGGGCGTGCGCATGAAGGTGACTTCCGGGCCTGCCATTGAGAAGCCCGGGGAGATCGCGGCTATTTTAAACGGACTGAAGGAGGGGGACGTGCTGTTCGTGGATGAGATCCACCGGCTGAACCGGCAGGTGGAGGAGGTCCTCTATCCGGCCATGGAAGACTTTGCCATTGATATTATGATCGGCAAGGGGGCTTCCGCCCGATCCATCCGTCTGGAGCTTCCGAAGTTTACTTTGGTGGGGGCTACTACCCGGGCAGGGCTTCTGACCGCTCCCCTGCGGGACCGTTTCGGGGTGATCCATCATCTGGAGTTTTACACGGAAGAGGAACTGCAGACCATCATCCTTCGTTCCGCGGAGGTCCTGGGTGTGGAGATCGATGGGGAGGGGGCTATGGAACTGGCAAGAAGATCCCGGGGAACCCCCAGGCTGGCCAACCGGCTGCTGAAGAGAGTCCGGGATTTCGCCCAGGTCCGCCGCGACGGCAGCATCGACAAAGAAACCGCTTCCCTGGCCCTGGATCTGCTGGAAGTGGACAAAAACGGACTGGATCAGATCGACCGGCTGCTGCTCCGGACGATCATCGAAAAGTTTTCCGGAGGCCCTGTAGGGCTGGATACTCTTTCGGCGGCAGTGGGGGAGGACAGCGGTACCATTGAGGACGTCTATGAGCCTTACCTGCTCCAGCACGGTTTTCTCAGCCGAACGCCGCGAGGAAGGATCGCTCTCCCGGCGGCTTACGAACATCTTGGGATCCCTCTCGGAAAAGAATCCTAGAAAACAGTTGTTTTTCCGGGAGAGTCGAGGTAATATTAAAAAAAAGAAGGTTTACGAAGGAGATACATTCGATGGCAGCAAAAAATACCGTGAAAGTTTTGATCGACGGCAGGATCGTCACCCTCAGCGGTTATGAGAGCGAGGAGTATCTGCAGAGAGTGGCATCCTATCTGAATAATAAGATCGCGGAGCTGAGTACCCTGGCCGGTTACAGCCATCAGCCCCAGGACATAAAAGCCACACTGCTGGCCCTGAATATCGCGGACGATTACTTCAAGGCCAAAGCCCAGGCGGAATCCATGGAAGAAGACATGGAGGCCAAGGACAGGGAAACTTATGATATCAAGCATGACCTGATCGCCGCGCAGATCCAGATCGACAAGCTGAAACAGGAACTGGAGCAGCTGAAACAGGAAAGCCAGAAAGCGCCGGGAACAGCGGTAACCCGTTCCTGACGAAAACAGAATAAACGGAGGGGGTGTTTTCGGGAACATCCCCCTTTTTGTTAGAGGAGAGGAAACATGAGGCAGGCAGAACTTCTGGCGCCGGCAGGCTCGTTTCAGTCCCTGCGGGCAGCTTTCGCGGCGGGGGCCGACGCGGTCTATACCGGAGGGACCCTTTTCGGGGCACGGGCCTACGCGGACAATTTAAATCAGGAAAGCCTTCTGGAAGCCATAGAGGAAGCGCACCTGGCAGGGAAAAAGCTTTATCTGACCGTCAACACCCTCCTGAAAGAGGAGGAGCTGAAAGAGCAGCTTTACGAGTATCTGAAGCCCTATTACGAAGCCGGACTTGACGGCGTTCTGGTACAGGATTTCGGAGTGCTTTCTTTTGTGAGGCGGGAGTTTCCGGAACTGCCCCTCCATGCCAGCACCCAGATGACGCTTACCGGTCCTGCCGGCGCCCGCTTTCTGGAAGGGCAGGGTGTGAAAAGACTGGTGGCGGCCCGGGAACTTTCCCTGGAGGAACTGGCCCGGATCCACGAGAACACCTCTGCAGAGCTGGAGGCCTTTGTACACGGCGCCCTCTGTTACAGTTATTCCGGCCAGTGCCTTATGAGCAGCCTGATCGGCGGCCGGAGCGGAAACAGGGGCCGCTGCGCCCAGCCCTGCCGGCTGCCCTACCAGGTTTTTGAAAAGGGGCGCAGGCTGAACGGAAAAAACACAGCCTATCCGCTGAATACCAAGGATATGTGTACTTTGGAGCTGATCCCCAGGATCCTTCGGGCCGGAGTTTACTCCCTGAAGATCGAGGGCCGTATGAAAAAACCGGAATATACTGCCGGCGTAGTGGAGATCTACCGGAAATACCTGGATCTTTATCTGGAGGACCAGGATCGCTTTGACCGCTGCCCGGAGGCTTTCCGGGCGGAACCCGGGGATCTGAAACGGCTGTTCCAGCTGTTTAACCGGGACGGATTCAACCAGAGCTATTTTCTGGTGAGGAACGGAAGAGAGATGATGGCTCTCCGCAATGAAAAGCTTACGGGAAAAAACGGCGGGAACGGCGCACAGAAGGAAAGGCTGCCGGAGATCCGCCGGAAAAGCCGGGGCATAGAGGGGGAACTGTATCTTGCGCCGGAAGAACCGGCCTGTTTGAAGGTGTCCCTGGGAGAGGTCTCCGCGGAGAGCATCCGGGAAGGAGTACAGCCTTCCAAAACCCAGCCGCTCACCGAGGACAGAGTACGGCGGCAGATCCAAAAAACGGGGAACAGCCCCTTCTTTTTTGAAAAGCTTCAGATCCATCTGCGGGGAGAGGTTTTCGTTCCCCTGCAGCTGCTGAACGAACTCCGCCGGGAGGCTCTGGAAAAGCTGCGGGAAGCCCTGCTGGAGAAATTCCGGAGAAAAATGCCGGAGAAGCGGGAGAAGATCCTGCCGGATCCGGGAGCAAAGAAAAAGGCCGAAACAGAAAAGATCTGGGCCTTGCCCGAGACAGAGGAACAGTTTGAAAGCCTGCTGGGTGTTTCCGGCATTGACGGCTTCTATCTCCCTGTTTTTCCGGGAAAAGGAAAAAACCGGGTAATCCGCTGGCATTCCGCGGCGGAAAAAGCGGTCCGCGCCGGCCGGGAAGTCCGGCTGGCCCTGCCTTACATCACCCGGGCCGACGGACGGTCCGAAGAGCTTCGGGAGCTGATCGCCCGGGAGAAAAGCCTCCTTTCGGGAATCCTTGTCAGGAATCTGGAAAGTCTGGCGATTCTGATGGAAATGGGTCTGCAGGGGCTTGCGGTCCTGGACGCCGGCATGTATACTTGGAATGATCAGGCGGTAAAGTTCTGGAGAGAGCTGGGCGTAAAAGGAAACACAGCCCCTCTGGAACTGAACCGGAGGGAGCTGTCCCGCAGGGACAACCGGGACAGCGAGCTGATCCTTTACGGAAGAGCGCCTATGATGATCACCGCCCAGTGCCTGAAGAAAAATCTGGACCGCTGCGCCGGCAGTTTCAGCCGTCTGCTCCTGCGTGACAGAAAGGGCGCGGAGTTTCCCGTTCAATGCGACTGCGGGAACTGCGGCAATATCATCTACAACAGCCTGCCTCTGGATCTGGCGGGAGAGTGGGAGAACGTCCGGGAACTCGGCTTTTCCGCTTACCGCCTGCAGTTCACGGTAGAAACGGGAAAAGAGGCGGCAAAGACGGCTCAGGAGATCCTGGCTGTCCTGAGGCAGAAAAAAGGGCCGGAGTGCCGGTCCGGGTCCAACGGTACAAAAGGACACTTCCGGCGGGGAGTGGAATAAGGGGTAACTATGGTTCGTATCATTGCTGAAATCTCAAAATATCTGCTTCTTCTGCTCATGGTTTTCTTCACCATGGAAACGTTTATGGTGCTGAAAAAAAAGAACGAGGAAGCCAGAAGGAGGATCATGCGGCGGCAGATCCTGCTGATGCTGCTGTTTAATTTTACGGCTTTTCTGGTCATGTTCCTTCAGACTTACAGTCTGAACATGATCTTTATGTATCTGGGAGTGATCCTGTATATCCTGGTGGTACAGGGGCTGTACCGCGTGATCTACAAAAAGGCGTCCCTGATCCTGCTGAACACCATGTGCATGCTGCTTTCCGTGGGCTTTGTGATCCAGAGCAGGCTTTCTCTGGACAATGCCCTGAAGCAGCTGATCATTGTTTCGGCGGCGACGCTTTTGTCCTTTGTGGTGCCGGTGATCGTCCGCAAGGTAAAGCTGGTAAAGGATCTGACCTGGCTGTACGGGATCGCGGGGGTTCTGCTGCTGGCAGCGGTGCTGATGTATTCCACCGTCTACCAGGGAGCGAATCTTTCCCTGCAGTTTTACGGGATCTCGTTCCAGTTTTCGGAATTTGTAAAGATCACCTTTGTCTTTTTTGTGGCCGGCATGCTGCAGAAGGATCTTTCCCTGAAACGGATCCTGCTGGCCACGGTGCTGGCGGCCATGCATGTGGGGATCCTGGTGCTCTCCACGGATCTGGGCGCGGCGCTGATCTATTTTATCACGTATGTGGTCATGATCTACGTGGCTACCAGAAAAGCCAGATACGCTCTGGCGGGACTGGGATGCGGAGCCCTGGCGGCTCTGGCGGCATACCGGCTTTTCCATCATGTGCGGGTCAGAGTCAGCATCTGGCAGGATCCCTTCGCGGATCCCCAGCGCACCGGGTATCAGATCATTCAGGCTCTGTTCGGCATCTGCGCCGGGGGCTGGTTCGGGACCGGACTTTTTCAGGGATCGCCGGACCTGATCCCTCTGGCCAGTGAGGATTCCACCTTCGCGGCGATCTGCGAGGAAATGGGCGTGCTTTTCGCTATCTGCCTGCTGCTGCTCTGCATGGGGATGTATCTGCTTCTGGTGAATATCTCCATGAAGATGAGCAAGCCTTTCTATAAACTGATCGCCATCGGACTCAGCACGGAATATGCTTTCCAGGTGTTTCTGACTGTGGGGGGCGCCGTGAAATTTATCCCGCTGACCGGGGTCACGCTTCCGCTGGTCAGCTACGGAGGCAGCTCCGTGGTGTGTACGATCCTGATGCTGGCCATTATCCAGGGCCTTTATATATTAAGAGAAGATGAGGATGAGCAGTTTGAAGAAAAACAGCGGCAAACAGAAGCAAAAGACAGACATAAGAAGAACGGACCGGATCCGTGGGACGGACCGGGAATGGGAGGCGGAAGCGCGCCCCAGGAGGACGAACTCTCCAGAAGGATCCAGGAGCAGACAGAAAAAAGCCTCAACTGGTAGGCCTTATGTGATCGTCTCGTATTTCTTCGTGTTCCTTTTTCTGGGTCTGATCGCCTATGTGGCCTATTTTCAGGCTGCGGAAAGCGGGAAATACCTCAGCGGCGATTACAGCCAGTACGATCAGCGGCAGCAGAAAATGGCGGAACAGGTGATCCGCGGATCTATCCTGGCTTCCGACGGTACGGCCCTGGCCCAGACCCAGGTGGATGAGGAGGGGAACGAGCACAGAGTCTATCCCTACGACGAGCTTTTCGCCCACACGGTGGGCTATGAGGATTACGGCGGAAGCGGACTGGAGGCTTCCCGGGGAAGAGATCTCCTGCAGTCGCACGCGGATCCCCTGGAACAGCTGCAGCAGGAACTGCAGGATGAAAAAAAACAGGGAGACAACCTGGTGACTTCTCTGGACGTGGAACTGCAGCAGGCGGCTTATGAAGCGCTGGGAGACAATCGGGGAGCGGTGGTGGCGCTGGAAGCTTCCACAGGCAGGATCCTGCTGGATGTGAGCAAACCGGGTTTCAACCCCAACCTGCTGGATGAGGAATGGGACTATCTGATCAATGACGAAGAGAGCAGCCCGCTGCTGAACCGGGCGCTTCAGGGACTGTATCCCCCGGGCTCCACCTTTAAGATCGTCACCGCTCTGGCTTATTACCGGGAACACGGGACCTTCGAGGATTTCAGCTTTGAATGCCAGGGGGAATACACGGCGGGAGGATATACCATCCACTGTACGGGAACCGTCCATGGGCAGGAAGATTTTGCCGATGCCTTCGCCAATTCCTGCAACTGCGCCTTTGCCCAAATCGGGATCGAACTGGGAGCGGAAAAGCTGCAGCAGGCGGCGGAGAGCCTGGGCTTTAACATGGAACTGCCGGAGAACATCGGCCTTCCCACTGTGGACAGCCGCTTCAGCCTGGGCGCCTATGACGGGGATCCCCTGACCATGCAGACCGCTATCGGCCAGGGAAATACTCTGGCGACGCCTCTGGAAATGGCTATGACGGCGCAGGCCGTGGCCAACGGCGGAAAGATCATGTCCCCCAGCCTGGTGGACCGGGTAGAGACCTATCAGGGGGCTGTGGTGGACCGCAGCAGTCCGGAGGTCCTGACCCAGGCCATGACGGAGCAGGAGGCCGCGGCCATCAAGGAACTGATGAAAGCCGTGGTCAGCTACGGTACGGCCTCCTCCCTTTCCGATCTCCCCTATAACATTGCCGGAAAAACAGGTACGGCGGAATACGATGCCGAGGGCAACGCGCACGCCTGGTTCGTGGGATTTTCGGATACGGGAGACCGGGATATCGTGGTGGCGGTCATCGTGGAAGAGGGCCAGAGCGGTTCCGGCGCGGCGGTTCCCGTGGCCAGAGCGGTTTTTGAGAGCTATTTCCGCTGACCCGCCTTGCGCGGCAGTCTGAAAAAGGGTATACTGTTACAGGAGGAATGACTATGATCGAGGCAACAAGCTGTGGCGGGATAGTAATCTATCGGGGGAAGATCCTGACCCTGTATAAAAGCTATAAAAATAAATATGAAGGATGGGTCCTGCCCAAGGGGACCGTGGAGGACGGAGAGGAATACGAGGATACCGCGGTGCGGGAAGTGCTGGAGGAAACAGGGGTAAGGGCCTCCATCGTCAAGTATATCGGCAGAAGCCGCTACAGCTTCAATGTGCCGGAGGACACGGTAGAAAAGGAAGTGCACTGGTTTCTCATGCGGGCCGGAAGCTATTACAGCAGGCCGCAGCGGGAAGAGTATTTTCTGGATTCCGGCTATTATAAATACCATGAGGCGTACCACCTCCTGAAATTCTCCAACGAACGGCAGATCCTGGAACGGGCCTACGGGGAATATCTGGAGCTGAAAAAGGCAAATCTCTGGGGAAACAGGACCTATGGCAGAATGGTATAAAAACTTATATGTAGGGGAAAAAATAAAAAGAAAACAGCGCAGAGCCATGCGCCTGGTAAACCGAGGCTGCCTGGTGCCGGACCTGTATCTGATCACTCTGGCCGCCAACGGAAAGGACCAGCTGGACATCCTGGAGGCGCGGCGCTTCCTGCTGTCTTCCGGCGAGGGCAAGCAGCCGGAGATCATCGGCATGGCGCTGGGATACCGGGAGGCACTGGAACTGGTGTGCCGTATCGCCGAGGAGTCCCGCCGGGCTGGCTGCGGCGGAGATCTGCTGGCTTACCTGGGAAGGAGGCAGTAAGAGTGCATATTCTCATGAGTATTCTCACCATTGCCGGAACCGTGCTGCTGATCCTTCTGGCAGTGGCGGCGGCGTTGGTGCTGGCTCTGCTCTTTGTGCCGGTGCGCTATGGAGGCCGCGGGGTAAAGCAGGGAGAACGGCTGGAAGTCCGGGGGCATGTTTCCTGGATGTTCCGTCTGGTATATGTGCGGGCGTACTACCGGGAGAAAAAGGCCGGGGCAGAGGTTTATATCCTGGGGATCCCCCTTCTGCGGCTGAAAAAATATCTGGAGGCGCGGAAACATAAGAAGAGCGTAAAATCCCGGACTCCGGCGGAAAACCCGCGGACGGTCCATAAAAAACCCACCGTGGCTCCGGCGGAGCAGCCTCCTTTTGAAAAATCTTCCGTGAAGGAAAGCCCTCTCCGGGAAGCGGAACCGATCTCCCGGAAAGAAAAGCCGGAAAAACAAGGAGGGCCGGGGGAAAGGCTCAGGAAAATCCGGTTCACAATCCGGAATTTCTGTGTTAAAATCAAAGAATGGTATAGCTATTTCCGGACCGATACCTTTCAGGAAGCATTCCGGACGGCGCGGGAGCGGGGAAAAAAGATCCTGAAACATGTCCTTCCGAAAAAAGTCCGCGGATATATACGGTTTGGATTTGAGGATCCCTCCACCACGGGACAGCTGCTGGGAGCGGCAGGGCTGCTGCTGCCGGTGATCCCGGAAAAACTCCGGCTGATCCCGGATTTTCAGGAACAGTGCCTGGAGGCGGACGTGACTGTCCGGGGGAGGATCGTCCTGTTCGTGGTCCTGAAAAACGGACTGGCCCTTTACAGGAACAGGGCTGTGCAGAAGGTGATCAGAAAATTTCAGCATAAGGAGGCATAAAGATGTCTGAGGAGAAGAAAAACAACGATTTCCAGTCTACCGTAGAGGCTCTTTTTAAAGGAATGGACAGTTTTATCACCACCAAGACCGTGGTGGGAGACGCCATCCACATCGGTGATACCATCATCCTTCCCCTGGTGGATGTTTCCTTCGGAGTGGCAGCCGGGGCGTTTTCCAACGAGGCGAAGAACAACGGCGGAGGCGGCATGGGAGGAAAGATCACCCCCAGCGCCATCCTGGTGATCAATCAAAACGGGACAAAGCTGGTAAACGTCAGAAATCAGGACGCCGTTACCAAGATCCTGGACATGATCCCGGATATCGCCGCGCGTTTTACGAAAAAAGGCGGCCGGGATACGTATACCGAGGAAGAGTTCGAGCATATACTGAACCAAGAGAAGGAAAAAGAGCAGGAATAGGCAGATGAAGCGTCTGATCGGGTTCCTTATGTTCTGGACCGGAGCTGGGATCTTTCTGGGACTGGTGATCCCGAACACATTTCTCGCGGTACTGACCGCGGGAGCGCTGCTGCTGGCAGGCTACAATCTGTTCTGCGCCTGCTGAAGAAAAGTAAAGAAATAAGAAAAAGGCCCGACACCCGCAGGTGAAGAGCCTTTCTTTTATGCCTTGAACAAGGGCTTACGCACGCTCAACTTTTCCGCTTCTTAAGCAGGAAGTACAAACGTACATTTTTTTGTTCCCATTCTCGGTTTTTACACGAACAGACTTTACGTTGGATTTCCACATTTTATTGGAGCGTCTATGAGAATGGCTTACATTGTTTCCAAAATAAACACCTTTTTCGCAGATTGCACACTTTGCCATGATTGCACCTCCTTGATATAAACTTGAGCCGCAGAACCCGCAGACTCACAACACGATATATTCTAGCAGAAACGCTTATAATTTGCAAGTATTAAAATAAAATTTGACACGTTTTTAATTTTTATATTTAAATTTCCTTAAAAATCGGTTATACTCATATTAGTTCAGTATGTCCTGCTGTGGGAATATTGAGAAAATCTGCAGTGAAGGGAGCGTAAGACATGAAGGGTCGTGTGAATACAGGATTAGGAGAAGTCGTCATCAATACAGATGTCATTGCCACCTATGCCGGCAGCGTCGCGGTGGAATGCTTCGGCATCGTGGGTATGGCGGCAGTGAATATGAAGGACGGGCTGGTAAAATTGCTCCGCAAGGACAGCATCAAGCACGGCATCAACGTGACTATCAATGACAACAAGATATCGCTGGATTTCCATGTGATCGTAGCTTACGGGGTCAGCATTTCGGCGGTGGCCGACAATCTGATCGGCAATGTAAAATACAAGCTGGAGTCCTTTACCGGGATGGAAGTGGAACATGTCCGCATCCTGGTGGAAGGTGTCCGCGTGATAGACTGATTGTAAGAGGAGGAAGCCTGTTGTGTCAGCAAACAAGATAAATGCTGCCCTGCTTGCCAGGATGTTCCTGGCAGGAGCAAAAAATCTGGAAGTTAAAAAAGAATGGATCAATGAACTGAATGTATTCCCTGTTCCGGACGGAGATACAGGAACGAATATGACCATGACCATCATGTCGGCGGTCCACGAGGTGCAGGAGCTGGAGCAGACCAACATGAAAGAACTGGCCAAGGCTATTTCCTCCGGTTCCCTCCGGGGGGCCAGGGGAAACTCCGGCGTGATCCTTTCCCAGCTTCTCCGTGGTTTTACCAAGGGGATCCGGGATTACGAGGAGGCGGACGCCCAGCTGCTGGCCGGGGCCGCGCAGAAAGCGGTGGAGACGGCGTATAAGGCGGTCATGAAGCCCAAGGAGGGCACCATTCTGACGGTGGCCAAGGGGGTGGCGGATAAAGCGGCGGAGCTGGCAGGGGAGGAAATGCCTCTGGCGGATTACCTGACGCGGATCGTAGACCATGCCCGGGCGGTGCTGGACAAAACTCCGGAGATGCTTCCGGTGCTGAAGGAAGCCGGAGTGGTGGATTCCGGCGGGCAGGGACTGGTAACGGTCCTGGAGGGGGCTCTGGACGCTTTTCTGGGGAAAGAGATCTCTCTGGAATTTGAACAGCCCTCAGCCGGAAGAGAGCCGTCAAAAGCTGTCGGCGCTCCCGCGGGGGAAGCGGATATCAAATTCGGTTACTGTACGGAATTTATCATAATGCTGGACAAATCCCTCTCCGGAAGCCAGGAGCAGGAACTGAAGGACTACTTTATGTCCATCGGAGATTCGGTGGTGGTGGTGGCGGACGACGAGATCGTAAAGGTACACGTACATACCAACGATCCCGGCCTTGCCCTTCAAAAAGCGCTTTCCTACGGTTCTCTGACCCGTATGAAGATCGACAACATGCGGGAAGAACACCACGAGAAAGTCATACGGGACGCGGAGCGCCTGGCCGCGGAGCAGGCGGAAGAGGCGGCGGCCCAGCCGGAAAAAGAGGCAGGTTTTATCGCCGTATCTGTGGGCGAAGGATTCAGCGGGATCTTTACGGAGCTGGGAGTGGACTATCTCATCCAGGGAGGCCAGACCATGAATCCCAGTACGGAAGATATGCTGAACGCCATCAGCCAGGTAAACGCCAAGACCATTTTCATCTACCCCAACAACAAGAACATCATCCTGGCCGCCAACCAGGCCAGGGAACTGACCAAGGATAAAAAGATCATCGTGATCCCCACCAAGACCATTCCCCAGGGGATCACAGCCATGATCAACTACGCGCCGGAAAAATCTCCGGAGGAGAACCAGGAGATCATGGAGGAGATGATCCGTTCCGTGCGCACCGGACAGATCACCTACGCGGTGCGGGATACCCATATCGAAGACCGGGAGATCTGCCAGGGAGACATCATGGCGGTGGGCGACCACGGGATCCTGGCGGTAGGAAAGGACATCCTTACCGTGGCCTCCGAAACGGTAGACGCCCTGATGGGCGAGGAAGCGGAACTGATCAGTATCTATTACGGAGAGGGCTTCAGCCAGGAAGAGGCGGAGGAGCTGGCACGGGAGACAGAGGAAAAGTATCCCGACTGCGACGTGGAGGTCAACTGCGGCGGCCAGCCCATCTATTACTGCATCATCTCCGTGGAATAACAGGATCTGAAGAAATATGAAAAAAGAGTCACTGAAAACTTTAAAAGGGATCGGTGATAAGACGGAGCAGCTGTTTCAAAAAGCGGGAATCTGCGATCTGAACCAGCTGCTTCATTATTATCCCCGAGATTACAGTCTGTATCAGGAGCCTGTTTCCTGCGGCGCCGTGCGCACGGGGGAAAAGACAGCGGTGCTGGGCAGGATCTTCCGGGCGCCGGAGGTGAAATCCGGAAAACGTCCGCTCACCATTCTCCGGCTGCAGGACGAAACAGGCTCTCTGCAGGTGAACTGGTTTCACATGCCTTATCTCAGAAGTACCCTGAAACGGGGCGGCGTGTATGTTTTCCGGGGGATGGCCGCGGAAAAAAACGGGCGGAAGGTACTGGAACAGCCGGAAATCTTTACGCCTGCCCAATACGAAAAGATCCAGGGGAGGCTGCAGCCGGTCTACGCGCTGACCGCCGGGC
The DNA here is from genome assembly GCA_963928055.1 of Candidatus Scatomonas sp. Lineage (GTDB taxonomy): Bacteria > Bacillota > Clostridia > Lachnospirales > Lachnospiraceae > Scatomonas. The sequence goes on from CAWVDN010000001.1 coordinate 177,742, forward strand.
TTACCAGAAAAATGATCAGCCGAGCCGTGGAGCAGGTTCTGGAAAGAAAAGGGCTGGAAACGGAATTTCTTTCGGAGGAGTTCCGGGAAGCATACGGCCTCTGTGAAATAAATTTCGCTCTGGAAAATATCCATTTTCCCGCTGACAGCGAAGCGCTCCGGACGGCCAGGAACCGGCTGATCTTTGACGAGTTTTTCCTGTTCCTCCTGGGTCTTGCCAGGCTGAAGGAGCAGACGGGAACGGCCGAGAATCTTTACCCCATGCAGGCGGTATGGAAAACCGAGGAGATCATGGAAAACCTTCCCTACGAACTGACCAAAGGGCAGATAAGAGTGTGGAATGAAATCGAGAAAGATCTGAAAGGGCACTCCAGAATGAACCGTCTGATCCAGGGGGATGTGGGAAGCGGCAAGACCATCCTGGCGTTTCTGGCCATGGCAATGGCCAGGGAAAACGGCTATCAGAGCGCGCTGATGGCTCCCACGGAGGTACTGGCCCATCAGCACTTTGAAACCATCTGCCGGCTGCTGGAGGAGAACGGCATGGATCCGGGGGAAGCGGTCCTGCTCACCGGAAGCAGTACGGCGGCGGAAAAACGGAAGATTTATGAAAAAACCGCTTCCGGGGAAGCCGTTTTTATCATCGGCACCCATGCACTGTTTCAGGAGAAAACCGAATATGCCCGCCTGGCCCTGGTGATCACCGACGAGCAGCACCGCTTTGGCGTCCGGCAGCGGATGCTCCTGAAAGAAAAAGGCCTGGAGCCCAACGTTATGGTCATGAGCGCCACGCCCATCCCGAGAACCCTGGCTATGATCCTCTACGGGGATCTGGATATCTCCGTGCTGGACGAACTGCCCAGGAAAAGGCTTCCCATTAAGAACTGCGTGGTAAACGACCGTTACCGCGGCACGGCTTACCGGTTTATGGAGAAGGAGGTAAAGGCGGGCCATCAGGTCTATGTGATCTGTCCGCTGGTGGAGGAGAGCGAAGAGCTGCGCTGCGCGGATGTGATCTCCTGCAGCCGGCGGCTTCGGGAGATCTTCCCGGAAACTATCCGTATCGAAGCGCTGTACGGGCAGATGAAGCCCGTCCTGAAAGAGCGCATTATGGAGGAGTTCGCGGAAAACAGGATCCAGATCCTGGTCTCCACCACCGTGGTGGAGGTGGGGGTCAACGTGCCCAACGCTACCGTGATGATGGTGGAAAACGCGGAGCGGTTCGGCCTGGCCCAGCTCCATCAGCTCCGGGGCCGGGTCGGCAGAGGAGAAGCCCAGTCCTACTGCATTTTTATGCAGGGAGACGGAAAGGAGGAGACCTCCAGAAGACTGGAGATCCTCAACCGCTCCAACGACGGGTTTTATATCGCGGAGGAGGATCTGAAGCTCCGGGGGCCGGGAGATCTGTTCGGGGTGCGCCAGAGCGGGCTGGCGGAATTTCAGATCGCCGATATCTATCGGGATGCCGGGATCCTGAAGGATGCCGCCCGGGCAGCCGGGGATCTGCTGGAGCTGGACCCGGAGCTTTCCCTGCCCCAGGATCAGCAGCTAAAACAGCGGCTGGAGGCATATCTGGCACGTCAAATTGATGACATCGGTCTGTGATTTGAGAAAAATTTGGTGGAAACTGACAAACTTCCGGGGTTTTTTGAAGCTTGCCTTGCAATAAACCGGGAAAAAGCGTATGATGGTTAAGAAAATCATAGAATAAATATTCACGTTTGACGTGGGAGGAGTGTGTAACATGGTAGAAAAGAAATCTCCAGTTGCAACAGTCAAGACCGAAGAAAAGAAGGCATCTGTGGAAACTGTAAAGGCAACCGTAGCCACAAAGAGTGCAGACGCGGTGAAGACAGCACCGAAGCCTGTTGTTAAAGAAGAGAAAAAGGAAGCCGTGAAAGAGGAAAAGAAACCCGCGGCGAAAAAGCCTGCCGCAAAGAAGACCGCGGAAAAGAAACCTGCGGCGAAAAAGCCTGCGGCCAAAAAGCCCGCCGCGAAAAAAGCTGCCGCGGAGTCGGCAGCGGAAGTGATCCTTCAGTACGCGGGAAAAGAGATCCCGGCAGGAGAACTGACCAGGAAAGTCAAAGAGATCTGGACCGGCGAGGGAAGAGCGGAGGCTGACCTGAAGGACATCAAACTGTACGTGAAACCTGAGGAATACATGGTTTATTATGTGATCAACGGTGACATTACCGGAAGCTTCGATCTGTAAAGGACGGAAAAAGGGAGAGGCCGCCGCACGAATGTGCAGCGGTCTCTCCTTTTCTATGGGGCGGGATCAGTACTGCTGTCCTGCTCCGCCGGACATCTGACGCTCCTGGGCCTCGATCATTTTCTTGACCATATAGCCGCCTACAGATCCATTCTGTTTGGAAGTCAGGTTGCCGTTGTATCCATCGGAAAGGGGTACGCCCAGTTCGCTGGCGACCTCAAATTTGAAACGATCCATTGCTCCTTTTGCCTCAGGTACCGCAGTCGTATTCGATGAACGATTAGCCATTGTCTATACGCCTCCTTTGCTTTTTGTTTTTTATTTTCTGTTGTCAGGCTGTAACGTTTTTTCGTTACGATGGTAGTATGTGTCGGCCTGCGGAAAATAAACAGGGAAATTCTGCCTCCTGGGATCGGCGTGCCTGAAAAAATTGTATAGAATTTTAAAAAGAATTGCCAAGTTTTTAGCTATTTGTTATAATTGCAATTAGCGTGAGGCGTTCCAGGAGAGGAGTATAGGGAATGAATGTCGGGATTATAGCACACAACAGCAAGAAAAGCCTGATCGAAGACTTTTGCATCGCATACAAAGGCATTTTGATAAAGCACGATATTTTCGCTACCGGTACCACCGGCAGAAGGATCGAGGAAGTTACCAATCTCCGGGTACACAAATTTCTGGCCGGGAGCGTAGGGGGCGACAAGCAGTTTACGGAGATGATCGAAAGAGGAGACATGGATATGGTGATCTTTTTCTACAACCCTGCCATGATCAACTCCAAGGAACCGGATGTCTACCAGATCGTAAAAAAATGTGATCAGTATAATATCCCCGTGGCTACGAACATCGCTACCGCGGAATCCCTGATCCTCGGTCTGGACAGGGGCGATCTGGACTGGAGGGCCCAGTTCCGGGAAGAGGATGGAATCTTATGAGGGTCATCGCGGGGAAATGCCGGAGCCTGCCCCTGAAGACGGTACCGGGCACGGATACCCGTCCCACCACGGACCGCATCAAAGAAACGCTTTTCAACATGCTGAACCCTTATCTGCCGGGCTGCCGGTTCCTGGATCTGTTCAGCGGCAGCGGCGGCATCGGGATCGAGGCCTTAAGCCGTGGGGCGGAATACTGCTGTTTTGTGGAAAAAAACAGAAAAGCCGCGGCCTGTATCCGGGAGAACCTTTTGTTTACGGGCCTGGAGGACTGCAGCGAACTGCTGGTCACGGATGCCTGCCGGGCGGTGGAGCAGCTGGCGGACCGGGCACCCTTCCATGTGATCTTTATGGATCCTCCTTACAGGCAGGGGCTGGAGAGACAGGTGCTGGAGAAGATGGACAGGACCGGGTCCTGCGTCGGAAAAGATACGCTGATCCTGGTGGAGGCATCCCTAGATACGGATTTTCAGTGGATCGAGACCTCCGGCTTTGAGATCAGCCGGATCAAAAAATACAAGACAAACGCCCATTTGTTTCTGCGGCGGAGAGAAAGGTAAATCATATGAGAACAGCAGTTTACCCGGGGACCTTTGACCCGGTGACCTACGGACATCTGGATATCCTGCGGAGGGCAGCGGAGTTGTTTGACGAGGTGATCATCGGCGTTTTGAATAATTCTGCAAAAACTCCGTTGTTTTCTGTGGAGGAACGTGTTAATATACTAAAGAAAGTAACGGAAGATATCCCGAATGTAAAGGTGCAGCCTTTCAGCGGTCTGTCTGTGGATTTCGCAAAGGCCTGTCAGGCGAATGTGATCGTCAGAGGACTGAGGGCGATCACGGATTTTGAGTACGAACTGCAGATGGCGCAGACAAACAGGATTCTGGCTCCGGATATTGATACAGCCCTGCTGATCACCTCTCTGGAGCATGCGTACTTAAGTTCTACAACAGTGAAGGAAGTTGCCGCGTTTGGCGGGGATCTTCAGGAGTTCGTTCCTGAGACAGTGGCGGAGGAGATCCACAGGAAACTCGCGTCACTGAAAAAGAAATGACCGGGAGCGGACCAATAAGCATTGTGATAAGGAGAAAAAAACATGAGCAGCAGCAGAATTGAACAGATCATCGAGGAGATTGAAGAATTTGTGGAGAGCTGCAGGTATCAGCCGCTTTCCAGTACGAAGATCGTGGTAAATAAAGAGGAACTGGAGGAGCTTCTCCGGGAGCTGCGTCTGAAAACGCCGGATGAGATCAAAAGATATCAGAAGATCATCAGCAATAAGGACGCGATCCTGGCGGACGCCCAGTCCAAGGCGGACAACATCGTTGCCGAGGCGGAAGCCCACGCCAAGGAACTGGTAGAGCAGACGGCCATCATGCAGCAGGCATATGCCCAGGCTACCGAGACGGTGAACACCGCCAATCAGCAGGCGCAGTCTATTCTGGATTCCGCGCAGCAGGATGCCAACAACATCCGTATGAGCGCGATCTCCTACACGGACGACATGCTGACGAACCTTTCCCAGATCATGGGCAACACTCTGGCCGATGTAGGCGAGCGCTACAGCAGCTTTATCGGTTCTCTGCAGAGCTGCTATGACATCGTCAATAAAAACCGCAGTGAGCTGGCTCCTCAGGCAGCCGGCGGAGAGTTCGCCGCCCCGGAGGAGGAAGCTCCGGACATTGATTTCGACACCGACGATCTAGACGACGGCGAAGAAGAATAAAGAAAGCAGGAAGGCGGTGAGGGCCTGCAGCATTTTCCCCTTCACGTAAGCGGCCAAGGACAGCCCGCTGCCCCGGAGGACGCTTCCTGTCTGGATCACTGTGGACAATCCCCCGAAGGAAAGTCCTGCCAGGGTCAGAGAAACTTTCAGCCAGGCGGGAAATCCGGAGGCTGCCATCCGGGCAGTCCCGGAGGAGATCTCCAGGGCCATGGAAAGGACCGGCGCCAGCAGAGGGATCCCGGCGGTGAATTTCGCAAGGCAGGCCGCGTACAGGGAAAAAAGGATGATGTAGCCCCCCAGCCGTACGATGATTTCAAAACTGTACATAATAGAGGCATCCATTTGCTCGCTGAGAGTGAGGGAGGCCTCTTTTTTTGGCAGACAGGCCCCGGCGCGGAAATTTTTCCCGGCAGGATCCCGCGGACGGAAAAGAAGCGCCAGAAGGGCCGCCGCCGCGTAAAAGACCGTCAGAAACCCTGCGGGAGACGCGCCCGGCAAGATCAGGGCCAGAGCGCAGCTCTGGAGAAAAGCAGGGCTTGCCTGGTTGGACAGCCACACCAGCCGTTCCGCTTCCCTTCGGGACAGGCAGTCTTTCCGGAAAAAAGAGGAGGTCAGAGTGGCGCCCAGGGGAAACCCGCAGAAGAACCCCAGGAGCAGGATGCAGCAGCCCTGAGAGGAAAAACCGGTGAGCCGGCGGCAGAACCGGTCGTATTTCCGGGGGAATCGGAGCAGGATCCCGGTATTCAGCAGAAGATTTGTCAGGATCATAAAGGGAAGCAGCGCGGGGAGGATCGTGCGGAACCACAGGTCAACGCCCTGGAGGGAGGCGGCGGCAGCTTCCCCGGGGCAGGCCAGAAGAAAGAGGAGCAGAGGAAGAAAACACAGGAGATATTTTTTGTTCATGGGATCCGGGGCCCCGGTCTTTTTTTGTTCATGTATATGCCTTGCATTTTCAGATTAGGTGTGCAAAAATAGAAAACAGCGATGTGAGATCGGACCGGAGAAGAGCGAGGAGGTTGTAGGAAATGACGGAAAAAACGGATGGGATCTCCCGGCGGGTATTTCATTATTTTACGAAGATCAGCGAGATTCCCAGAGGATCCGGCCATACAGATAAGATCAGCGGGTTTCTCATGGATTTCGCCGGAGAGAAGGGGCTGAAAGCGTGCCGGGATGCGGCGGGGAATGTTGTGATCCGCAAAGAAGGGAGCAAAGGATATGAAGATGCTCCCGGAGTGATCCTGCAGGGACATACGGACATGGTCTGTGAAAAAAAGCCGGGAACGGACCATGATTTTCTGACCCAGGGCCTTACGCTGAAAAGAGAAGGGGATTTTCTTTACGCGGATGGAACCACCCTGGGAGGCGACGACGGCATCGGAGCGGCGTTTATGCTGGCCATCCTGGAAGATCGGGAGATCCCGCATCCTCCTCTGGAGGCCGTGTTTACCGTGGATGAGGAGATCGGCATGCTGGGAGCGGCGGCTCTGGATATGTCTGCCCTCCGGGGAAGGATCCTGATCAATCTGGATTCCGAGGAGGAAGGCCATCTGCTCTGCGGCTGCGCCGGGGGACTGACGGCGGAATGCCGGATCCCTGTAAGGTTCGGCGCCGTGTCCGGTTCCTGGTACGAGATAAGGATCACCGGACTGACAGGAGGCCATTCCGGCAGTGAGATCCATAAAAACAGGGCAAATTCCAATCTCCTGGCAGGCAGGCTTCTGTACAGGCTGGGGCAGCGGCTGGAATTTGTCCTGGCGGAGCTTTCCGGAGGGAACAAGGACAATGCCATATCCAGGGAGACCACGCTTCTGCTGGGAGCGGACAGCGGGGAGGAGGACTGCCTGCGGCAGGTCCTGGAGGAACTGGAACGGGAACTGAGAAGAGAGTACGCGGGATCCGACGAGGGGATCCGCATAGTTCTGACGTCCAGGGGACCCGGCGTCCAGCCGGCCCTGGATCCCGTAAGCCTGCAGAAGGTGGTCTTTTTCCTGATGCATGTTCCGGACGGCGTAGAAAAAATGAGCGGAGAGATCCCGGGACTGGTGGAGACCTCCAGCAATCTGGGGATCCTGCGTCTGGGACCGGAGAGCCTGAATGCCTGGATCAGTGTCAGAAGTTCCGTGGGCAGCGCGAAAAACGCTCTGGCTGACCGGATCTGTTATCTTTCTGAGTTTCTCGGAGGGGATTACACAGCCTCCGGAGAATACCCGGCCTGGGAATTCCGACGGGATTCCGCCCTGAGAGAGATCATGAGGGAGACCTGGATGGAACTGTACGGAGCGGAGCCCCAGGTGGATGTGATCCACGCGGGGGTGGAGTGCGGCCTGTTCTATGAGGCGCTGGAAGGCCTGGACTGCGTTTCCGTGGGGCCGGATATCCTGGACATCCATACCACGGAGGAAAGACTGTCTGTTTCTTCCGCGGAGAGAGTATATCGATTTCTGCTGAAGGTTCTGGAAAAAATAAAGGAATACCCGGAAGGGGACCATCATATAATAGAGAGACCGCAGACGGCTGGCCAACAGGAGAAAAATATGATATAGTAAAAAAAGGATTTTTAGAAAAGGACTGTAATACCATGGATATTTTGTTATGGCATAAACTGCTGGAGCCTTATGAACTGGCAGTACAGGAACTGGTGCTGAAGTTCCGGCATATGAAAAAAGAATTTCAGGACAGGGGCATGTACTGTCCCATCGAGCATGTCAGCGGCAGAGTGAAGACAGTCAACAGCATTCTGGACAAAATGAAGAAAAAAGGAATCCCTATGGATCAGATGGAGGAACTGGTGGAGGATATCGCCGGGGTCCGCATCACCTGCCAGTTTGTGGAGGATATCGAGAAGGTAGCTCAGCTCATCGAGGGCCGTTCCGATATGGAGGTCCAGTATGAAAAAGATTATGTGAAACATATGAAAGAGAGCGGCTACAGAAGCTATCATCTGATCATTTTCTACACAGTCCAGACCCTGGAAGGTCCCAGAAAGATCCAGATGGAGATCCAGATCCGCACGCTGGCCATGGATTTCTGGGCCACGGTAGAACATTCTCTGCAGTACAAGTACAAGACCCATATTCCGGAGCACATCCGGCAGCGGCTCAGCAACGCGGCGGACGCCATCATTGCCCTGGACAATGAAATGTCTTCCGTCCGCAGCGAGATCATGGACGCCCAGCTGTCTTCCCAGCTGCAGCACCGGATGGTGGCGGATATCCTTACGGATATCGAGAATCTGTACCGGATCACCAGCCGCCGGGAGGTGGAAAAGATCCAGGAGGAATTTTACCGGATCTACGCGTTGAACGATATGGGCGAACTGAAGAAATTTCACACAGAGCTGGACCAGATCGCGGAGGGCTACCGGGCCCAGAGCGTAACGGCGGACCTTTAGGATACGGGGGAGATCATGAACTTACCGGAAAGATACTGCCAGGAGATGCGACGGCTTCTGGGAGAGCAATATGAAGCGTATCTTGAAAGCTTTCAGGAGGAGCCGGCGGCGGGACTGCGGGTCAACTGCCGGAAGACGGATCCGGAGACATTTCAGAAGATGTCCTCTTTGGATCTGCGGCCGGTTCCATGGATCTATAACGGATTTTATTATGAGGGTGCGGTCTCAGCGGCCAGGCATCCTCATTACTTTGCCGGCCTGTATTACATTCAGGAGCCCAGCGCCATGACCCCGGCTTCCAGGCTGCCGGTAGAGCCGGGAGACCATGTCCTGGATCTGTGCGCGGCTCCCGGCGGAAAGGCGACGGAGCTGGGAGCCAGGCTTCAGGGAAAAGGGTATCTGCTGGCCAACGATATCAGCGCCTCCCGGGGAGCGGCTCTGCTGAAAAATCTGGAGATGGCGGGCATTCCCAACGTGTTTGTCACCAGTGAAACCCCGGCCCGGCTGGCGGAAGCTTATCCGGAGGAGTTCGACAAGATCCTGGTGGACGCCCCCTGTTCCGGGGAGGGGATGTTCCGCAGGGATCCCCGGATGGCTGCCCACTGGGCGGAGTCCGGCCCTTCGACCTACACGGGAGTCCAGGCGGAGATCCTGGAGCAGGCCTGCCGGATGCTGCGGCCGGGAGGGAAAATGCTGTACTCCACCTGTACGTTTTCCCCGGAGGAAAATGAAAAGCAGATCCTGCGTCTACTGGAGCGCCATCCGGAGCTTTCCCCGGAACCGGTGGAACCTTTTTACGAGAGGTTTGAGAAGGGCCTGCCGGGACTCCGGGAGGCAGTGCGCATTTACCCGCACAGAATGAGGGGAGAAGGCCATTTCCTGGTGCTGCTGAAAAAAGAAGGCGGCGGGGAACGTGAAAGAAAATCCCTCCCCGGAGAAACAGAGAGCGGGCTTCCGGAAGCGGCGGCGGAGTTTTTCGGCCACATCCGAAAGGATCTGACAGGGCAGAGATTTCTTCTGAAAAAGGAGCAGCTGTACTGTCTGGGGCAGGATATGGAGATCCGCCGGGGGATCCGCTACCTGCGGACAGGGCTTCTGGCGGGGAGCATCCGGAAAGGAAGATTCGAGCCGTATCAGGCATTGGCCATGGCGCTGCGGAAAGAGGAATTTGACTCTGTCCTGGATCTGCCCTCGGAGGATGTCCGGACGGTAAAGTATCTGAAGGGAGAGACCATCTCCCTGGATCCCGCAAAGGACGGAAAGCCCGGCCGGAGTTCCGGCTGGCAGCTGGTGTGTACCGACGGTTATCCCTTGGGCTTCGGCAAGCTTTCGGGACAGAACCTGAAAAATAAGTACCATCCCGGATGGCGGTGGCAGTAACAGAGGGGAGGACACAGATGAAAAAACTCCGGCTGGATAAGTTTCTGGCGGATATGGGTGTGGATACAAGGGCCGGACTGAAACAGCGGATCCGACAGGGGCAGGTCAAAGTAAACGGAGAAACGGTAAAAAAAGCGGAGCTCCATGTGGATGCGGAAACCGACAGAGTTTCCGTCAATGATCTTCCGGTGATCTATGAGGAGTTTCAGTATTTTATGCTGAACAAGCCCCAGGGGGTGATCACGGCTTCCAGGGATAAAAAAGAGCGGACGGTCCTGGACCTGCTGCCTTCCGGAACCCGGAAGGATCTGTCTCCCGTGGGACGGCTGGACAAGGACACGGAAGGCCTGCTGCTGATCACCAACGACGGAGCCCTGGCCCACCGGCTCCTTTCCCCCAGAAAGCATGTGAAAAAAGAGTACTATGCCGTCATCGACGGGCGGGTAGATCCGTCGGATCAGCTGGCTTTCCGGGAAGGGATCGATATCGGCGACCAGATCCCCACCCTGCCGGCGGAACTTTTCATCCTGGAGCAGGGGGCGGTGAGCACGGTGCTGGTGCGCATAGAGGAAGGACGGTTTCACCAGATCAAAAGGATGTTTGAAGCCCTGGATAAGCGGGTGGATTATCTGAAGCGGCTTTCCATGGGGCCTCTGAGGCTGGATGAAGCTCTGAAGCCGGGAGAGTCCAGGCGGCTGACCGGGGAGGAGCTCCGGGCGCTTCTGGAGCTGAAGAACGGAAGGGAGTAGAAGAACAGCAATGGGATTTTTGCCAGTAACCAGAAAAGAAATGGAGGCGCTGGGATGGGAGAGGCCGGACTTTGTCTATGTGATCGGCGACGCCTATGTGGACCATTCTTCCTTCGGTCCGGCGGTGATCAGCCGGGTGCTGGAGTCCCGGGGATATAAAGTGGCTCTGATCCCCCAGCCGGACTGGAGGAAGGAGGAGAGCATCGCTGTGTTCGGAGAGCCGAGGCTGGCTTTCCTGGTTTCTTCGGGAAACATGGATTCCATGGTCAATCATTATACCTCCTCCAAAAAGAAGCGGAGCTCCGACGCCTATTCTCCCGGAGGAAAGGCAGGCCTGCGGCCGGACCGGGCGGTGACGGTCTACGGCAATCTGATCCGCCGGCGGTTCAAGCACACGCCGGTGATCCTGGGCGGTATCGAAGCCAGCCTGCGGCGTCTGGCCCATTACGATTACTGGTCGGATAAAGTGAAGCGCTCGGTGCTGCTGGATTCCGGGGCGGACCTGATCTCCTACGGAATGGGAGAGCGCTCCATCGTGGCGGTGGCAGACGCCCTGGACAGCGGTCTGCCGGTTTCCCAGCTGACCTTTATTCCCGGCACGGTCTACCGAACCAAAGAGATCCCGCCGATGACGGACCCGCTCTTTCTGCCCTCCTGGGAAGAGGTGTCCCAGGACAAGGAGGCCTACGGCAAAAGCTTCCGCCTTCAGTACGAGAACACGGATCCCATAACGGGAAGAGTCCTGGCGGAAGACTACGGAACCCGGGGATTTGTGGTGCAGAATCCTCCTTCCGCGCCGCTTACGGAGCGGGAGCTGGACGATGTGTATGAACTGCCCTATATGAGGGCCTGGCATCCCATCTATGATCCAGAGGGAGGGATCCCCGCCTTTTCGGAAATAAAATTTTCCCTGACCAGCAGCCGGGGATGTTTCGGCGGCTGCAATTTCTGCGCCCTGACCTTTCATCAGGGGCGGGTGGTCCAGGGAAGGAGCCTGGAGTCCCTGCACCGGGAGGCGGAACTGCTCCGCCGGGATCCGGAGTTCAAGGGATACATCCACGACGTCGGAGGTCCCACAGCGGATTTTACGGGACCGGCCTGTGAAAAGCAGCTGACAAAAGGAGTCTGCGGAAACCGCCAGTGCCTGTTTCCGGAACCCTGTAAAAATCTCCGGGCGGACCACCGGAAATACGTGGCCATCCTGCGGGATCTGCGGAAGATCCCGGGGGTGAAAAAGGTCTTTATCCGGTCGGGGATCCGCTTCGACTATGTGCTGGCGGATCGGGACGATACCTTTCTGAAGGAACTGGTCCGCTGGCATATCAGCGGGCAGCTCCGGACCGCCCCGGAGCATGTGTCGGACCAGGTGCTCCGCTGTATGGGGAAGCCTTCCCACAAAGTATATCAGAAGTTTCTGCGGAAATTTCAGGAGTACAACCGTCTTACAGGAAAACAGCAGTTCGTGCTGCCGTATTTTATGTCCTCCCATCCGGGCTGCTCCCTTCGGGAGGCAGTGGAACTGGCGGAATATATCCGGGATATGGGCTTCGTGCCGGAACAGGCCCAGGATTTTTATCCCACCCCCTCCACCGTGTCCACCTGCATGTACTATACGGGAAAGCATCCCCTTACGGGAGAAAAACTCCACGTGCCCAGAGGGACCAGGGAAAAAGCCATGCAGCGGGCATTGATCCAGTACCGGGCTCCGGAAAATTACGAACTGGTGCGGGAGGCCCTGACCGCCTGCGGGCGCGGGGATCTCATAGGCTACGGGCCCCGGGCGCTGATCCGTCCAAAACCCCCCGGAAAGCCCAGGGAAGGGACAAAGGGAGGGAAAAGAAAGCCCTTGTCTAAAAGGAGATCTTCTGGTAAAATTGGCGGTGTATGAAAGGAAACGGCAAATGAATCGGACAAACATACGAAAGGGCGACTTCGGTTACATACGGAAACAGAAACGGGTAAGGCTCCTGCGAACCCTGGCCTGTTTTCTGCTGCCCCTGGCTATTTTCTGCGTGGGTTACGCTCTCAACCGGGGGGACCGGTACAATATCTACACGGTGATCGCCCTGGTAGGCTGCATTCCGGCCTGCATGTCCCTGGTGGGCATGATCATGATGTGGATGCAGAAGCCCATGAGCCGGGAACTGTATCGGGAGATCCGGTCCCACGCGGGGGACCTGCTCATGTCCTACGAGATGTATATGACGACCAGGGAGATCAGCATTTTTGTGGACGCCGCCGCCATCTGCGGCGGTTACGTGGCCGCCTACACGGACCGTCCGGCGAAGCGGAAAGATCTGGACTTCATGGAAAAGCATATAGAAAAAACCCTGCGGGCCAACAAGTACAGGATGTCCGTGAAGATCTTTGACCAGAAAAAGGCATTCCTGGAAAGGCTGGACACCCTGCGGGCCAGACAGCAGGAATTTGAATCCGCAGCCAGTGAGAATTTTACTCCGGATGAAAAATATCCGGACCTTACCAGGAGCGAGCTGGTAAAGCATCTGCTCCTGGCCATATCTCTTTAGAAAGAAGAACCGTATGAAAGAGATCGTGATCACCGCCCGGGACGCAGGACAGAGACTGGACAAATATCTGCTCCGGTATCTGCCCCTGGCCGGGAAGGGATTTCTGTATAAAATGATGCGCAAGAAGAATATTGTTTTAAATGGTCGGAGGGCAGGAGGCAGCGAAGTTCTGAAAGAAGGCGATGCTCTCCGGCTGTTTTTTTCCCGGGAGACCCTGGAAAAATTCATGGGCCGGGAGGCGGAGCAGGAGGTTTCCTACCCCGCTCTGAAACCGGAAGAGGTCCTCTGGGAGGACAGTCAGGTGCTGGCGGTCAATAAACCGGCGGGGATGCTGTCCCAGAAGGCGGCTCCCGGGGATGTTTCCCTGGTGGAATATATCACCGGATATCTGCTGGAGACGAAAGCCCTGAGCCCTCAGGAACTGCAGAGCTTTCATCCCGGCGTGGCGAACCGCCTGGACCGGAATACCAGCGGTCTGATCCTTGCGGGGAAGACCATGGCTGCCGCCCAGGATCTGGCGCGGATGTTCCGGGAACGTTCCATGGAAAAATATTACCTTGCCCTGGCGGCCGGGACCCTGGAAAAGCCCGGGAGGCTCTCCGGGTATCTGGCCAAAGAGGAACAGCGGAACCGGGCGGTTGTCCTGCGAAAACCCGCACCCGGGGCGTCCAGGATCGAGACTGCCTGGGAGCCTCTCGGCACGGCGGAAGGGATGACCCTTCTGAAGGTGGAACTGATCACCGGCCGGACCCATCAGATCCGGAGTCATCTGGCCAGTCTGGGCCATCCTCTGGCCGGGGACCGGAAATACGGGGATCCGGCGCTGAACCGCCGTCTGTATGAAAGATATGGGCTGGACCGCCAGTTCCTGCATGCCTGGAAGATCTGCTTTCCGGCTTTATCCGGCGCGCTGCAGGGCCTGGACGGCAGAACGCTGACCGCGGCTCCGCCCCCGGAACTGGAAAAGATCTTAAAGGCTATGAATTTATGGGAGGCTGTACAGGATGGACAGGGATGAAAGAAAGACAGAAGGCCGGGAGCCGGAAACAGAAAAAAAGAGCCTCGGCCGGGAAATCTGGGAATATGTAAAGCTGGTGATCATCGTGGTGGCGGCGGTGATCCTGCTGACGAATTTCGTGATCGTCAACGCCAGGATCCCTTCCGCTTCCATGGAAGATACGATCCTGGTGGGGGATCAGATCTTCGGCAACCGTCTGGCCTACAAGTTCGGAGAACCGGAACGGTTTGACGTGATCATTTTCAGGTATCCCGACGACGAGAGCCAGCTCTATATCAAAAGGATCATCGGTCTTCCGGGAGAGACGGTGACGATCCGGGAGGGAAAGGTCTACATCAACGATTCCGACACCCCCCTGGACGACAGCTTCTGCCGGGAAACACCGTCCTCCAAGGGGGACGGCGTGTACCAGGTACCGGAGGACTGCTATTTTATGATGGGGGACAACCGGAACAATTCCCACGATTCCCGGTTCTGGGACAACAAATATCTTCAGAGAGACAAGATCCTGGGCAAGGCCGTGCTGCGGTACTGGCCCCTGACCCGCATTTCCCTCATCGAATAGGAGAAGCCTATGGCAACCTGGAATTCCAGAGGCCTCCGGGGTTCCACCCTGGAGGAACTGATCAACAGAACCAATGAACAGTATCGGGAGAAGGGGCTGGCGCTGATCCAGAAAGTGCCCACCCCCATTACTCCCATTCAGATCGACCAGGTCAAACGGCATATCACCCTGGCGTATTTTGAGAAAAAGAGCACGGTGGATTATATCGGCGCGGTCCAGGGGATTCCGGTCTGTTTTGACGCCAAGGAGTGCAAGACAGACGTGTTCCCCCTGGCCAACGTCCATCCCCATCAGCTCCAGTTTATGAAAGAATTTGAGGGGCAGAAGGGGATCTCTTTTCTGCTCCTTTATTTTTCCGCGGAAAACAGGTTTTACTATCTGCGCTTCCGGGAGCTGCTGAAATTCTGGGAGCGCCGGGAAAAGGGAGGACGCAAAAGCTTCCGTATGGACGAGCTGGACGGCGACTTTTTTCTGGAGGGAGAGCAGGGGGTTCTGGTACCTTATCTGGAAGGCATCCAGAAAGATTTGTCCTCCAGGGATTGACAAATAATTTTCATGTGGTAATATGGTAGCAGACTAAAGCGTCAGGAGAAAAGCGATGAAAAAATTGATTCACACCCCGGAGGGAGTCCGGGACACTTACGGAAAAGAATGTACCCGCAAAAGGGTTCTGGAGCGGCAGATCGAACGGCTGTTCCATACATACGGCTACCAGCACATCGAGACGCCCTCTTTTGAGTTTTTCGATGTGTTCGGCAAGGAGGTGGGGACGGTCTCCTCCCGGAATCTGTACAAGTTTTTTGACCGGGACGGCAATACCCTGGCTCTTCGGCCGGACTTTACCCCCTCCATCGCCCGGGCGGCGTCCATGTATTTTTCGGAAGAGGAAATGCCGGTCCGTCTGTGCTACCAGGGAAGCGTCTTTATCAATAACTCCAGTTACCAGGGGCGCCTGAAGGAGAGCACCCAGATGGGCGTGGAATTTTTAAATGAGAACAGTCCCGAGGCGGACGCGGAGCTGATCGCCATGGCTGTTTCCGTAATGAAAAACGCCAGCCTGCCGGAATTTCAGGTGAGCGTGGGGCACGCGGGATTTTTCAATGCCCTGGCAAGGGAGGCCGGTCTGACCCCGGAACAGAGGCAGGAACTGAAAGAACTGCTGATCATCCAAAACCGTTTCGGCGCCCAGGAACTGGTGGAGAAGCTGCGGCTGAAAGCGGATCTGGCGGCGGCTCTGAACAGGATCCCGGAGCTGGTGGGAGACCGGGAAATGCTGGAAGAGGCGGGAAGGCTCACCGCCAATCCCGACGCCCGGGCGGCCCTGGAGCGGCTGGGAAGGATCCGGGACCTGCTGGAGTCCTACGGATGCGAAAACTATGTGACCTTTGACCTGGGCATGCTGAGTCCCTACGAATATTATACCGGGATCATTTTCCAGGCCTTCACCTACGGAACCGGGGACGCGGTGATCACGGGCGGAAGATATGACCAGCTGCTGGCCAGGTACGGAAAGTCCTCCCCGGCGGTGGGATTTACCACGAAAGTGGACGCTCTGCTCAGCGCTCTGGAACGGCAGCATATCCAGGTGCCGGTGGAGGATGCCATGACCATGGTCCTGTACCCGGCCCGGCTGGAAAAGCTGGCTCTTAAATTCGCGGCGGCGCATCGGGAGAAAGGGATGGACATGGCCTGCGTCCGCTTCGCCCCGGGACGGGTGCTGGAGGATTACCGCCGGTACGGGATCAGAAACCAGTTCGGCGGCATTCTCTATTTCCGTTCCGAGACGGAGGTGTACGCCCTGAACCTGGCCAGCGGCCAGACGGACCGGGTGGACATGAGTCCCTATCTGCAGTGAAGGAAACAGGAAAGAAGAGGATGAGCACAGATGAGATATTTAACCTTTGCCCTGACCAAAGGGCGGCTGGCCTATAAAACCCTGGAGCTTCTGGAAGGCATGGGCATTACCTGCCAGGAGATGAAGGATAAAAGTTCCAGGAAACTGATTTTTGTAAACGAAGAAAAAAAGCTGAAATTCTTTCTTGCCAAGGGCCCGGATGTGCCTACCTATGTGGAGTACGGCGCCGCGGATATCGGCATCGTGGGCAAGGACACGCTGCTGGAGGAAGGGCGGAAGATCTACGAGGTGCTGGACCTGGGCTTCGGAGCCTGCCGTATGTGCGTCTGCGGACCGGAGAGCGCCAGGGAATATCTGGACCATAACCAGCTGATCCGGGTGGCCACCAAATATCCGGCCATCGCCAAGGATTATTTTTACAACAAAAAAAATCAGACCGTGGAGATCATCAAGCTCAACGGCTCCATTGAACTGGCGCCTATCGTGGGGCTCTCCGAGGTGATCGTGGACATTGTGGAAACCGGCAGCACTCTCCGGGAAAACGGCCTGCAGGTGCTGGAGGAGATCTGCCCCCTGTCCGCCCGGATGGTGGTAAACCCTGTGAGCATGCGGATGGAGAACGGCCGGATCACGGAGCTGATCCGCAGCATGAAGCGCATGGTGACCGAGAGCGCAGGGGTCTGAAAAGGAGAAGAGGATCATGAGAATCATAACACTGACGGAAGAGACAAAAAAAGATATTCTGGAGAATCTGCTGAAGCGCAGTCCCACCCAGTACGGCAAGTACGAGGCATCGGTGGCGGAGATCGTGGCCGCCGTAAAGGAACAGGGGGACGCGGCCCTGTTTGCGTACACGGAAAAATTTGACGGGGCAAAGCTGGATCCCGGCACCCTTCAGGTGACGGAGGAGGAGATCCGGGAGGCTTACAGCCTGGTGGATGAAAAGCTGACGGAGGTGATCCGCAAAGCCCTGGTAAACATCCGTGACTACCATCAGCGGCAGAAACAGAACAGCTGGTTCCACACAACGGAAAAAGGGACCCTGCTGGGACAGAAGGTAACGCCCATGGCCCGGGTAGGGGTGTACGTGCCCGGCGGCAAAGCGGTGTATCCCTCCTCGGTGCTGATGAACATCGTGCCGGCCAGAGTGGCCGGGGTCTCCGAGATCATCATGACCACCCCCTGCAACGGGGAGGGAAAGGTAAACCCTGCGGTGCTGGTCTCCGCCCGGGAGGCGGGGGTGGACCGCATCTATAAGGCGGGAGGCGCCCAGGCGGTGGCCGCCATGGCCTTCGGCACGGAGACCATCCCCAAGGTGGACAAGATCGTAGGACCCGGCAACATCTACGTGGCGCTGGCAAAGAAGGCGGTCTACGGAAACGTAAGCATCGATTCTATCGCGGGACCCAGCGAGATCACGGTGCTGGCTGACGAGACGGCGAATCCCCATTACGTGGCGGCGGATCTGCTTTCCCAGGCGGAACATGACGAGATGGCCTCCGCCATCCTGGTGACCACCAGCCGCTCCTTCGGGGAGGCGGTTTCCCGGGAGGTGGAGGGCTTCCTGGAAAAACTGAGCCGGAGGGAGATCATGGAAAAATCCCTGGATGCCTTCGGGTATATCCTAGTGGCCGCCGACCGGCAGGAAGCCATCGACACCGTAAACGCCATTGCGCCGGAGCATCTGGAGATCGTCACGGAAAATCCCTTTGAGGTGATGACCAAGATCCGCAATGCCGGCGCTATCTTCCTGGGAGAGTACAGCTGCGAGCCTCTGGGGGATTATTTCGCGGGACCCAACCATGTGCTGCCCACCAACGGCACCGCCAAATTTTTCTCTCCTCTGTCGGTAGATGATTTTGTAAAAAAATCCAGCGTGATCTATTATTCCCGGGAGGCGCTGGAGGAGATCCATAAAGAGATCCAGCAATTCGCCGAGTGCGAACAGCTGACAGCCCACGCCAACGCCATCGCGGTGCGCTTTGAAGGAAAGGAGTCCTGATATGTCAAGAGCAGCGGAAGAGTTCCGAACCACCAGAGAGACGGATATCGCCTTGAAACTGGAGCTGGACGGGCGGGGAGATTACGAGATCCACACCGGGGTAGGTTTTTTTGACCACATGCTGGCAGGCTTTGCCAGACACGGCTTATTTGATCTGGAGGTGACCACCGGCGGGGATCTGGAGGTGGACGACCATCACACCGTGGAGGACACAGGGATCGTGCTGGGAACAGCGATCCGCAGCGCCCTGGGGGACAAGCGGGGCATCCGCCGCTACGGAAGCTGTATCCTTCCCATGGATGAGGCTTTGGTGCTCTGCGCCATCGATCTGGGAGGAAGGCCGTATTTTTCCTTCGAGGGAGAGTTCCCCGCGGAGCGTCTGGGGGATATGGGCAGCGAGATGGTGCGGGAATTTTTCTATGCCGTTTCCTATGCCTGCGGCATGAACCTGCATATGAAGATCCTTTCCGGATTTAACAGCCATCATATGGCGGAAGCGCTGTTCAAAGCCTTTGCCAAGGCTCTGGACCAGGCGGTTTCCCTGGACCCGAGGATCACCGATGTGCTTTCCACCAAGGGAAGCCTGGAATAAGGAGAATTTATGGATAAAAAGGTCATACCCTGCCTGTACCTTCTGAAAGGGCAGGCTGTTAAAAATTTTGAGGACCGTTCCCCGCTGGAGGAGGAACCGGCGGCTCTGGCCGCCCGGTACGGCAATCAGGGGGCGGACCAGGTGCTGGTCTTCGATCTGTCGGAAGGCGACAGGGAGCACGAGCAGGCCCTGGAAGTGATCAAAAAGATCTGTGACGCCGCGGAGGTGCCGGTGATCGGCGCCGGGAACGTGAAGCGCATGGAGGATGTCAAGAAACTGATCTACGCAGGCTGCCGCGGGGCGGTCCTGAACTTTAAAAAACCGGGGAACCGGGAGATCCTGGAGGAAGTTTCCCGGAAATTCGGGAAAGAAAAGATCCTCGTATATATCCCGGACCTGGAAACCTTTGATCAAGAGGAGAAGGAGATCGGGGAATTCGCCGGCATGGTCTTCTGCGATCAGGGGCTGGAAAGTTCTCTGCGGGGGAAAATGGATCTCCCGGTGCTGGTCCGGGCGGAGTCCGGCTCTCCGGAGGAGCTCCTCGCCCGGGAGGAGATCCGGGCCCTCACCGGATCCGTGCTGGATCCGGGAAACTATATGGAACTGAAAAGCGCTCTGAAACAGAGGGGCATTCCCGTCAATACCTTTGAGAGCAGCATTCCCTGGGAGGAGTTCAAGCTCAACAGCCAGGGGATGATCCCCTGTATCGTCCAGGATTACAAGACGGATCAGGTGCTGATGCTGGCTTACATGAACCGGGAGGCCTATGAGACGACGCTGGCCACCGGGCGCATGACCTACTGGAGCCGCAGCCGCGGGGAGCTCTGGGTCAAGGGACTGACCTCCGGCCATTTTCAGTACGTGAAATCCCTGTCCATCGACTGCGACAAAGATACGCTGCTGGCAAAGGTCTCGCAGATCGGAGCTGCCTGCCACACGGGAAACCGGTCCTGTTTTTACACGGAGCTTGCCAGCAAGGAATACGACGACACCAATCCTCTGCGGGTCTTTGAATCGGTTTTTGCCGTGATCCAGGATCGGAAGCTGCACCCCAAAGAAGGCTCCTACACCAACTATCTGTTCGATAAAGGGATAGACAAGATCCTGAAAAAGGTGGGAGAAGAGTGCACCGAGATCGTTATCGCCGCCAAAAATCCCGATAAAGAAGAGATCAAATACGAAATTTCCGATTTTCTGTACCACGTGATGGTGCTTATGGCTGAAAAAGGAGTAAACTGGGAGGATATTACCAGAGAACTTGCCAGAAGATAAAAGAAGGGTTGGATTTTCTATTGACAGGGCCGGAGGAGAATGCTACAGTTTAAGAGGTGACACTGTGTCAGAGATCTGCGGGGGTCCCCAGGTCCGGCAGGCGCTGAAAGAACGTGTAGAAAACAGGAGGGTGAAATCTATGAAAGCAAAGGTTTATTTTACAAAAGAGATCACACCGGAAGCCGTTGTCAGGATGTATAAAGCGCTTGGCATTACTCTGCCGGGAAAAGTAGCCGTGAAAGTCCACTCCGGAGAACAGGGTAATCAGAACTTTCTGCGCCCGGAATTCTGGAAGCCCATGGTAGAGGAAGTAAAGGGAACCATCGTGGAATGCAATACCGCCTACGGCGACGCCTCCGGAGGCGTCAGAGATCATACGGATTCCCATTTAAAGCTCATCGAGGAGCACGGATGGAACAAGTACTTTGATGTGGATCTTATGGACGCGGAAGGGCCGGACGTGGTCTGGCAGATCCCCGGCGGGAAGATCCTGAAGGAAAACCATCTGGGAAAAAATATCGTAAACTATGATTCCATGCTGGTGCTGGCCCACTTTAAAGGCCATCCCATGGGAGGCTACGGCGGAGCGCTGAAGCAGCTGGCCATCGGCTGCGCCAGCGCCAAAGGAAAGGCCCTGATCCACAGCGCCGGAAAGACGGACGACCGGTTCAAGACCTGGGAGCAGCACGCCAGTACGGTGGATTTTCCGGAAGCCATGGCAGACGCGGCTTCCAGCGTACAGGCATTTTTCAAGAAAAATATGGCCTTCATCAACGTCATGAAGAACCTTTCCGTAGACTGCGACTGCTGCGTGGTGGCGGAGGATCCCTGCATGGAGGATATCGGCATCCTGGCGTCCCTGGATCCGGTGGCCATCGATCAGGCCTGTATGGATCTGGTACTCCGTTCCGACGACCCCGGAAAAGAACATTTTATGGAGCGGGTCAACAGCCGCAACGGGATCCATACCATAGAGGCCGCCCAGGAACTGGGCATGGGCACCAGAGAATACGAACTCATTGAAGTATAAGACAGGAGCGGTACAGATCCATGCCAAAAGGCTCAGAAACATTAACGAACGCCAGAAAAGAAGAGATCCTCAACGCCTGCGCGAAACTGTATGAATCCATGGGCTTTCGGGATATCACCATCCGGGATATCGGAAAAGAGACTTCCTTCACCCGTACATCCATCTATAATTATTTTCAGACAAAGGAAGAGATCTTTCTGGCTCTGCTCCAGAGGGAACACGAAGCCTGGAAGGCGGATCTGCTATCTATTCTGAGCAGCCATGAGGCTCTGTCTCCGGAGGGATTCGCGGAAGAACTGGCAGCCTCTCTGGAAAAGAGGGGCTGCATGCTGAAGCTGATGTCCATGAATCTGTACGACATGGAGGGCAGCAGCCGTATGGAAAACCTGGTGGCTTTTAAGAAAGTTTACGCGGATGTGCTCCGGGCGCTGGACCGCTGCCTGAGAACGTTTTTTCCCGCTATGACAGAGCAGGAGCGCCAGGAGTTCCGCTATAGTTTTTTCCCCTTTTTATTCGGCGTTTATCCCTACACCACCGCTACGGAAAAACAGGCGGAAGCCATGGAGCTGGCCGGGGTCCCTCACGCGCGGTACTCCATCCGGGAGCTGGTCCGGTCTTTTGTAAAAAAAATGCTGCAGTGCTTCTGACGGGAGAAGCATCCGCAGGCTATAAAAAATCAACGAAAACAGGAGTTTTATTATGAAAAGAAACATTCTTGCGGCCGTTTCGGCCTTTGTTCTGGCAGCCGCCGCGGCGGGCTGCGGATCCTCTCCCCAGGAGGGAAACACAGAGGGAGCTTCCGTGGAAAGCACGTCGGAGGGCGCGGAAATTTCCGGGGCCAGCGGAGAAGTATCCGGGAGTTCCGGGGAGGAACAGGGGGAGACGGCAGGGGAAGAAACCCGGTATCCCCTGACGATCACCGGACGACCTGGGGAATTCTGTGACCATAGAGAGCCAGCCGGAGCGGGTGGTGTCCCTGTCCCCGGCCAATACAGAGACTCTTTTCGCCCTGGGGGCGGATGAACGGATCGTAGGCCGGACGGATTACTGCAGTTACCCGGAGGAGGCGGCGGAGGTACCCTCCATCGGAACCTACACCTCCCCCAACACAGAGCTGATCATCTCCATGGAACCGGATGTGATCTTTGCGTCCGATTACATGGATGATTCCATCCGCAGCCAGGTGGAGAACGCCGGCGCCAAGGTGATCGTTTTCGCTGCCAGCGATCTGGAAGGGGTGGAGAAAAATATCCTGACCGCCGGGCAGGTGCTGAACCTGAACCGGGAAGCAAAGGAGATCACCGACGGCATGGAAGCGGAAATGGAAGAGCTGCAGGGGATCCTTGCGGGAAAAACGGAGGAGAAATCCGCCTTTGTGGATCTGGGCGGGTATTACAGCGCGGGTCCGGGCTCTCTTCTGGGCAATATGCTGGAGGACATAGGCGTTCGGAATATCGCCGCGGAGACCGGCGAAATGTGGCCCCAGCTTTCCCTGGAAACCATTATTGAGAGTGATCCGGATGTATATATCTCTCTGTTTACCACTCCGGAAGAGCTGAAGACCGTCTCCGGCCTTTCTTCTCTGGAATGTATTCAGAAGGATCAGATCATCTTTTATGACGGCCTGTCTCCGGAAGCCGACATGATCCAGAGAGCCGGCCCCCGGCTGGCAGAGGGCACCAGACTATTGGCGGAACAGATCTATCCGGAGCTGTTCGCCTGAAATACAGAAAAAGAAGATCAGGAGGACGCCCTCTTTGCGGCGTCTTTTCTGATGCAGAGGAGAAGTATGCGAAAAAGAAAAAAACTGGCTCTGCTGTTGGCCATAGCGGGCTGTATTCTGCTGATCTACCTGTGTACGGTACTGGGGGCCGCTTCTATTTCTCCGGGGGAGACCAACCGGATCCTGCTGCGGGAGATCTTTCACATCCCCGTGGATCTGGAAGGGATCTCCCAGGGGGAGCATCGCCATCATCCGGGACGTCCGCCTTCCCCGGGTGCTTTTGGGGTTCCTGACCGGGGCGGCCCTGGCGGTCTGCGGCTCCAGCTACCAGGGGATCTTTAAAAATCCCATGGCAGATCCCTATATTCTGGGAATTTCCTCCGGGGCGGCCCTGGGAGCGGCCATTGGCATTGTGCTGAACGCCTCCGGAAATATCGCCGGTTTATCCGGCACTACGATGCTGGCCTTTGCCGGCGCCCTCCTGACGGTGTTTCTGGTCTATACCATTTCCAGGACCGGAAGGAAGGTGCCCATCGCCAGCCTGATCCTTTCCGGGATCGCCGTAAATCAGAGCCTTTCCGCCTTTATGTCGCTGATCATGCTGTTTAACCAGCAGAGCATGGATCAGATCATGTTCTGGACTATGGGAAGTCTGAACGGAAAAGGCTGGACCCAGATCCTCATTATCCTGCCCTATGTGGTCCTGGGGATCTTTCTTTTGATGACCTCCGCCAGGGAACTGGACATTATGCTGCTGGGGGAGGATACGGCGGTGCAGCTGGGAGTCAATGTGGAAGCGGTCAAGAAAAAAGTCCTGGTGGTGTCCAGCATTGTGACGGCGGCGGTGGTATCCGCCACAGGGATCATCGGCTTTGTGGGACTGCTGGTGCCCCATGTGGTCCGGCTGTTTACCGGTCCCAAGCACAGGATCCTGATGCCGGTATCCCTGGTTTTCGGGGGAACCTTTCTGATCCTCTGTGATACGGCGGCCAGAAGCCTGATCACCCAGGAGATCCCCGTGGGCATCATCACAGCGGCCTGCGGCGGTCCTTTCTTCCTGTATCTGCTGTGGAAATCCAGGAGAGGAGGGGCTGCGGGGATGAAAGAGGAAATGCTGAAGATCCAGGAGGTCACCGCCGGGTACGGGGAGAAAAAGGTGCTGAAGGGCATCAGCCTTTCCATCCGGCAGGGGGAATTTGTTTCCCTTATCGGTTCCAACGGAGCCGGAAAGTCCACCCTGCTGAAATGCGTCTCCGGCCTGCTGTCCACGGAAGGGGGGCAGATCCTGCTCTGCGGACGGAACAGCCGGAAGCTGAAACCCAAAGAGCGGGCCAGACTGGCGGCAGTGGTCCCGCAGTCTTACGCGGTGGAGTACGCTTTTACCGCCGAGGATGTGGTGGCTATGGGCCGATATCCCTATCAGAGTTTTTGGAAAACGGGAGACCCGGGAAGATCAGGAGATCCTTCTGCAGGCCATGGAAGATACCAATACACTGGAATTCCGGAACCGGCTTTACAATGAGCTCAGCGGCGGAGAAAAGCAGCGGGTGGTGCTGGCCAGAGCCCTGGCCCAGCAGCCCAAGATCCTGCTTCTGGATGAGCCCACCTCGGCGCTGGATATCCATCATCAGACGGAGGTAATGGAACTGATCTCCCGGCTGAACCGGGAGCAGGGGCTGACCGTGCTGGCTGTCCTCCATGACGTGAACATGGCCTCCAGGTACTGCAGCCGGATGCTGCTGCTGAAGGACGGCCAGCTGGCCGCTGACGGGGAGCCTGCGCAGATCATTACCCGGAAGAATATGGAGGAGCTGTATCAGATGAAGATCCTGATCCGGGAAAATCCCCTGTTCCACAAGCCGGAGATCGTGCCCATCCGGGTGCTCAGCAGACGGAGAGCCGGCCAGCCCCTGCGGATCCATGTGATCTGCGGCGGAGGAGGAGCGGCGCAGATCCTGGAGGAACTGGACGACCGGGGGTATGAGCTTTCCGCCGGCGTACTGAATCAGGGAAGCGACGACTGCGAGATCTGCCGGTATCTGCAGATCCCCCATGTGGAGATCCCGCCCTTTACCCCGGTATCGGAAGAAGATCAGGCCAGAAATCTGGACATGATGAGGGACGCGGAGGTGATCCTGGTCTCGGACGTTCCCTTCGGGAAAAACAATCTGGAGAACCTGGCCGGTCTGGAGGAACAGAAAGGGAGAATCTTTTTCCACAAAAACGCCCTCAGCGAAGATTATACCGGCGGAGCGCCAGTCGAGCGCTGCGTGGCTGCTGGGGGAACGGAAAAAGATCGTTTACTTCGGAGACCATGACGAATTCCTGTCTATCCTGGAACATCTGGAAGAAAAGGAGGAGCTTTAAGATGCAGATCGCGGAACTGCCCAACGGGGATCCGGTCCACCGGTATCAGAAATGTATCGTCGTGCCGTTTACGGGAAAGCGGCGTGTGCTGAGCACCAGTCCCCTGAACGGGGGATACCGGGAGGATCTGACCGGGGTTTTCAATAACGATATGTCCCAGGGTCCCGGCATGCCCTGCCGGATGCTGGCCCCCACCTACCAGGGCCATCTGCGGGAGACGGCCGCAGCTCTGGGACTGGATCCTCTTACCAGCACCGGGATCGCCACCTCCGCCAGTATGGAGAATGTATCCATCAAAACAGAAATTTCCGGGAAAACGGCGGTGACGGCCCTGGTCACCGGCGGGGTGGATGTAAACGGCGGGAGAGCCGGGGATCCGGCCTCCTGGGATGAAGGGGCACAGCAGGGAGAAGAACCTAAGGGCGGCACCATCAACATCCTGCTGTTTATCCATACGGATCTGACGCCGGGCACCCTGGCCCGGGCGCTGATCACCTGCACAGAGGCCAAAACAGCCGCTCTGCAGGAGCTGATGGCTCCCAGCCGCTACTCCGCCGGCCTGGCCACCGGATCGGGAACGGACGGAGTGATCCTGGTCTGCAACGGGGATTCGGATCTTTGTCTCACGGATGCCGGCCAGCACAGCCGACTGGGAGAATTGATCGGCAGAGCGGTCAAAGAGGCCGTAAAGGAAGCTCTGCGGCTGCAGACGGGACTCTCCGGGGAAAGTCAGCATCAGGTACTGCGGCGGATCGACCGCTTTGGGATCACCGAACAGTCTCTGTGGGAAGCTTATGAGAAAAAGCAGGGGCCTTTGTGCCGCCCGGATTTTTCAGACCGGCTGTACCGCCTGTGTCAGAGGGGAGATCTGGTGACAGGGGTTTCCCTGTACGTGCATCTGCTGGATCAGCTGGCCTTCGGACTGCTGCTTCCGGAAGAAGCCCTGGAAGCCGGCCGGAAGCTGTTGGAGGAGCTTGGGAACAGAGGATCCGGGGAGAAGGCTGCCCCGGAAGATCCCAAGGGGGTTCGGGAGAGAATGCTCCGGGACCTGCAGGAAGCGCTGCTGAAGCTGCTCTGAAAATTTTATCCCCCCGGGTGGGTTGCGGGATCTCCCCCGGCCCTTTATAGTAGATTCTGTAATTCCCGTATTTTCCGGGAAGAAAGGACTGAAATCTATGGCAAAGGGATACAGACAATACGAGACAAAAATCATCCGTCCGGAGGCGGTCCGGCCGGGGGAAAAGGCAAGCGGCATACTGGAGCTGGGAGAGAGCGGCTTTTCGGTTCCGGCCACGATCCTCTGCGGGAAGACCCCGGGGAAAACCGCGCTGATCACCGCCGGCATCCACGCGGGAGAATATGTGGGGATCCAGGCGGTTCTGGAGCTGGCAAAGGAGCTGCAGCCGGAGGACATCCGGGGACGGATCCTGCTGATCAAAGCGGTAAACCGCAAAGATTTTGAAAACCGGCTGGGCAGCGTCAGCCGGGAGGATGGGAAAAATCTGAACCGGGAATTTCCCGGGGATCCAAAAGGAACGGTCACAGAGCGGCTGGCCCGGGCGGTGGTGGACACCCTGCACCGGGAAGCGGATTATTACATAGATCTTCACAGCGGAGATGATTATGAGGAGCTGGCCCCCTATATCTACTACGCGGGGAAGGCGGAACCGGAGGTGACCCGGATCTCCCGGGAAATGGCCCGGCAGGCGGACGTACCCTATATGGTCCGTTCGGAAGTGGGATCCGGCGGCTCCTACAACTACGCCGCCTCCTGCGGGATCCCCAGCGTTCTTCTGGAACGGGGCGGCATGGGAGACTGGAGCACCGAGGAAGTGCAGTCCACCAAAAAGGACGTGCGGAGTATTCTGGATTATCTGGGGATCTGTCCCGGAGGCCATATCGCAAGAAGCCATTATCCCCTGGAGGTAACGGATATCCAGTACCAGGCGGCTTCCTGCTTTGGCCTCTGGTACCCGGAAAAGCGATCCGGAGATCTTTTTTCCCGGGGAGACCTTCTGGGAGTCACCAGGGACTACGAGGGAAATGTGCTGGAGGAGTCTGTGGCCCAGGAAAGCGGGGTGATCCTGTATCAGACGGGCAGTCTGCAGGTCTGCGAAAACGGTCCCATGATCGCCTACGGAAAGATCGACTACCATTCCGATGACCGGAAAGAGCAGATCGCCGGCTACTGGTCTAAGCGCAGCCGGGATTTTCTGGAACAGAGGAGGCAGGAACTCCACAGTCCCCTGGCGGACCGCTTTCTGGAGATCCTGCGGAAGAACCTGCCGGAGAAAAAACATCTGAAGATCCTGGATGTGGGCTGCGGCACGGGCTTTTTCTCTATTCTGCTGGCCCGGGAAGGACATGACGTTACCGGCATTGATCTGACCCCCGGCATGATCCGGGGAGCCGGAGAACTGGCGGAGGAGGAATTGACAGAGGAGGAGCGGAGCCGCTGCAGATTCCGGGTCATGGACGCGGAAAATCCGGAATTTGCCGACGGAACCTTTGATGTGCTGGTCACCCGGAATCTTACCTGGACTCTGCCGGACGCGGAAAAGGCCTACCGGGAATGGAGCCGGGTGCTGAAAAAGGAAGGGGTGCTTCTGAATTTCGACGCGGATTACGGAAAAGAGGACTGCAGGGACTCCCGGGGCCTGCCGAAAAATCATGCCCATCACAAGCTGGGAAGCGACATGCTGGAGGAATGCGAGCGGCTGAAACGCCAGCTGTCCATTACAGCCTGCAGCCGTCCCGGCTGGGACCTGGAGGCGCTGGAGAAAGCCGGCATGCGCTCCGTACAGATCGAACTGGGGATCGGAAGAGAGATCTACCGGGAAAAAGACGCGTTTTATAACCCGACGCCCCTGTTTCTGATCCGGGCCTCCAAAGGCAGAAGCCAGAAGAAAAAATAACCCCCATGGGGGCTTGCGGAGGCCGGGGACAGGGCTTATACTGAAGCCATGAATTCACTCATTGAAAATATCTGCAACGAAAATCCAGGTCCGGCGGCTGCGGAAGACTGCCGGGCCTGGATTTTTGATGGGGGTAAAGACAGGAAGGTTCTGGAAGGAGAAGTAATCCAAAATGAAACAGAAAGAACAGGAACAGACAAACACGGAACTTCAGAGATCTCCGGAGAACAGCAAGGAATTTCTGCGAAGGGAGCCGCTTGGAAAATTACTGTTTAAGCTGGCTCTGCCCACGGTGGCGGCGCAGCTGATCAATATGCTGTACAACATTGTAGACCGGATCTATATCGGGCATATTCCGGATATCGGAGCTTCCGCTCTGACAGGGGTAGGCGTCTGCATGCCCCTGATCCTGATCGTATCCGCCTTCGCGGCACTGGTAGGCTACGGGGGATCTCCCAGGGCCTCTATTTTTATGGGCAGGAAGGATAAGGATTCCGCGGAGAAAACCCTGGGCAACTGCTTTGTCCTGCAGATCCTTCTTTCCGTGATCCTGACAGCGGTGCTGCTGATCTGGAACCGGGATCTGCTCATGGCCTTCGGGGCCAGCGAAAAGACCATCGGCTACGCGGTGGATTACATGAACATCTACGCCGTGGGAACCATTTTTGTGGAGCTGACCCTGGGAATGAACGCGTTTATCACTGCCCAGGGCTTTGCGAAGACCGGCATGCTCTCTGTGCTGATCGGGGCGGTGGCCAATATTATCCTGGATCCTATCTTTATTTTCGGGCTGGGAATGGAGGTCCGGGGCGCGGCTCTGGCTACGATCCTTTCCCAGGCTCTTTCCTGTCTCTGGGTGGTGAGCTTTCTCTGCGGAAAACGGACCTTTCTGCGGATCCGAAAGAAAAACCTGCGTCTGGCTCCCAAGGTGATCGGCCCCTGTGTGGCCCTGGGAGCGGCTACCTTTATCATGCAGGCCAGCGAGAGCGTGATCTCCGTCTGCTTTAACAGTTCTCTTCAGAACTACGGAGGAGACATTGCCGTGGGGGCCATGACCATCCTCACCAGCGTCATGCAGTTCGCCATGCTCCCCCTGCAGGGACTGGGCCAGGGCGCCCAGCCCATCATCAGCTACTGCTACGGGGCCGGGGACTACGGAAGAGTCAGGGGGGCTTTCCGGCTCCTGCTGAAAGTCAGCATGGCCTACGCGGGGATCTTATGGGCTCTGGTTAGCATCAGTGTACAAGGGGACAATACGGTCGTTGAAGGGCTGATTTGAGCTCCTTCTGCGTTACTTTCCCTCCGCGTACGTCTCTGTACGCGTCGATCAAGTGCCTTGAAGGGGATCAAATCAGCACCTTCACGACTCGAAGACTCCAACCGCAGGAATTTCGGTGATTTTCAAGGCAGACGATAGAGGCGTACTGGACGTACGCCGATTGAGGATAACACAGAAAATCACCGAAATTACGCGGTTTGGAGCGTGTTGCCCCTTGTACACTGATGCTATGCTGTTTCCGGGCATTTTCGCAGCCATGTTTACTGCGGACGCGGCGCTGATGGAATATACCCGGTCCGCCCTGCGGATTTACATGGGGGTCATGTTCCTTTTCGGGATCCAGATGGCCTGCCAGATGACCTTTAACGCCCTGGGAAGAGCGGTGGAATCCATCGCGGTGGCGGTTGTGCGGAAGTTTGTCCTGCTGATCCCTCTGATCTACCTGCTTCCGGGAATCCTGCCTTTGGAGAAGACCACCTCCGTGTACCTGGCGGAACCGGCGGCGGATACCCTGGCGGTAACCTTTACAGCCATCCTGTTTGCCTTCCGCTTTAAGAAAACCCTGGAAAAACCATCCGGAAATCCCTCCAGGGAGTGATTTTATCCCCAGGGGGGGCTTACAGCCTTAAAACCCGTATGATACTATAGGGGAGAACCAAAGAACAACGGGTTTTAAGGAGGATGTATGCAGACATTTCGGCAGTATGAAACAGAGAATCAGGCCTACTGGACCAACCGGGCGGCCGGATATTCTGAAGTGAATAAAAGTGAACTGAACTCCGGTCAGCATCAGGTGTGGGGCGGAGTTCTTTTTGAGCAGATCAGCCGGCAGTATCCGGGACGGAAGCCGGAGGATCTTTCTGTTCTGGACATAGGCTGCGGCCCCGGATTTTTTTCGGTGGTCCTGGCGGAGATGGGGTATCAGGTTACCGCTGTGGACTATACGGAATCCATGCTGGAGGAGGCCGGGAATAACGCGGGGATCTGGAGAGACCGCATCTGTTTTCAGCGGATGAACGCGGAACAGCTGGAATTCCCGGAGAATCGTTTTGACGTGATCGTTACCAGGAACCTTACCTGGAACCTGCCCCACCCGGAGAAAGCCTACGGGGAATGGTGCCGGGTCCTGAAGCCCGGCGGGCTTCTGCTGAACTTTGACGCCAACTGGTACCGGTATCTGTATGACCGGGAAGCCCGGGAAGGGTACCTGAAAGACCGGGAGAATATCCTGGCGGAAGGGGTGGCCAACGAGACCGACGGGACGGATATCCCCGCCATGGAGGCCATTGCCGTGCAGGCGCCCCTTTCCATGGCTCTCCGCCCGGAATGGGACCGGAAGGTCCTGGAGAGACTGGGAATGAAGGTGGAGGCGGATCCGGAGATCTGGAGACGGGTCTGGACCAGGGAGGAGAGGATCAACAATTCTTCCACCCCCATGTTTCTGGTGAAGGCAGTAAAACAGCCCCGGGAGAAGGAGAGAGCATGAAAAAGTACGTGATCCGCAGATTGCTGCTGCTGATCCCCATTTTGCTGGGCATTACCTTTCTTTCTTTCGCCTTGATGCGGATCGCCGGCAGCGACGCGGTGCTCCAGCAGTCGGAGGTTTCCGGCGTGGCCCTGTCCCCGGAGGTGATCGCCGCCAGGAGAGCGGAGCTGGGCCTGGATCAGCCGTTTCTGGCCCAGTATTTCCGCTGGCTGGGAGGATTTCTTACAGGAGATCTGGGCACCAGCTATATTTCCGGCAGCAGCGTGTTCGCCACCTTTGTATCTAAGCTACCGGCTACCCTGCTGCTGACCCTGCTGTCCATGGGGCTGACGGTGGTGATCTCCCTGCCTCTGGGGATTCTGGCGGCCGTAAGGCAGAATCGGTTTACAGACTATCTCATCCGGGTGTGCAGTTTTATCGGCAACAGCCTGCCGAACTTTTTTGTGGCCCTGGTGCTGATGTATCTGCTGGCTATTTATTTTCCTGTTTTCCCGGTGATCTCAGAGGGGGTCAGCCTCCGGAGCGCGGCTCTGCCGGCCCTGACCCTGGCCATTGCCATGTCCGCCAAATATATGCGGCAGATCCGGGCGGTAGTGCTGGAGGAGCTGGACAAAGATTACGTGACCGGAGCCCGGGCCAGGGGAGTGGCTTTTTCTGTGATCCTGCGGAAATATGTTCTGCGCTCCTGTCTGTCCTCCATCCTCACCCTGATGGCCCTGTCCCTGGGAAGTCTGCTGGGCGGGACAGCCATCGTGGAGTCCATTTTTATGTGGGACGGAGTTGGAAAACTGGC
Source organism: Candidatus Scatomonas sp. (assembly GCA_963928055.1). GTDB lineage: Bacteria > Bacillota > Clostridia > Lachnospirales > Lachnospiraceae > Scatomonas. Next base: position 209,562 of record CAWVDN010000001.1, read on the forward strand.
GGTGGACGCCATCAATATGCGGGACTATCCTGTGATCCAGGCCTATGTGGTGTGGATGGCCGTGATCTATGTGGCGGTAAATCTTACCACGGATCTTTGCTACCGCGCCCTGGATCCCCGGGTGCGGCTGGGAGGTGAGAAGGCATGAATTCTCATACTGAAAAAATCGGGGCGCGCCGGCAGCGGATCCGGGCCGATCACACCAGGATCCGTCTGATCCTGTTCCTGTCTCTGGTTATCGCCCTGCTGCTGGCAGCGGTTTTCGCGGAATGGATCTGCCCCTATGACCCCAACGGGCAGGATCTTTCCATAGCCCTGCAGCCCCCGAGCCCGGCCCATCCCTTTGGCACGGACCGGTACGGGAGAGATATGCTCTCCCGGGTGATCATAGGGGGACAGACCAGTATTTTTTCCGCCCTGATCCTGGTGGGGATCATCGCCGTGGGAGGGACTTTTCTGGGACTGCTCTGCGGCTATTTCGGCGGAGCGCTGGACGCGGTGATCATGCGGGTTTCCGATATCTGCCTGGCTTTTCCGGGGCTGGTATTCGCCATGGCTGTGGCGGCGGTGCTCCAGGGCGGCATCCGGAACGCCGTGATCGCCCTGGCGGCGGTGAGCTGGCCAAAATATGCCAGACTGGCCAGGAGCCAGACTCTGACGGTGAAAAATCTCACCTATATCCAGGCGGCAAAGCTTTCCGGAACCTCTTCTTTCGGGATCCTTTTCCGCCACATCCTGCCCAATATTGCCGGACCGGTGCTGGTGACGGCCATGCTGGACATCGGCACCATGATGATGGAGATCGCGGCCCTTTCTTTTCTGGGGCTGGGAGCCCAGCCCCCCACAGCGGAGTGGGGCAGTATGATGAGCAGCGGCAGGAGTATGCTGCAGACCTATCCCTGGGTGGTTCTGACCCCGGGACTTGGGATCTTTGTGTCGGTGGCGCTTTTTAACCTGCTGGGAGACACGGTACGGGATATTCTGGATCCCAGAAACGGACTGAGAAAAAGGAGAAGATCAAAATGAAAAAAAGAATGCTGACCCTCCTGCTGGCTGCAGGTCTGCTGGTTTCCCTGTTGGCGGGCTGCGGGGGAGGAAATACAGGAAGCGGATCGGACAGCGGCAGCGTGAGCGCCGGAAGCGGATCCGGGGAGGGATCCGGAGAAAAGGCTCTGGTGTGGGGCGACACTACCTTTAACGCGGAAAACGGAGAACCCGACATCAATCCCCACCGGGACAACAGCGGCTGGGCCTGTATCCGCTACGGAGTAGGAGAAACCCTGTTCCGGTTCTCGGATTCCATGGAGGTGGAGCCCTGGCTGGCGGAGAGCTATGAGAACACTGATGAACAAACCTGGGTCATCCATCTCCGGGAGGATGTGGATTTTACCAGCGGCCGGCATATGGACGCGCAGGCGGTCAAGGAGTGTCTGGAGGATCTGACGGCGATCCATGCCCGGGCGGAGGAGGATCTGCAGATCCGGGAGATCACCGCGGAGGGGTATACCCTGACTATCCGGACCGCTGAGCCGGTGCCTGCCCTGATCCATTACCTGGCGGATCCCTACGGCTGCGTCATCGACATGGAAGAGGGAGTCACGGAGGAGGGGATCGTCTCCGGCACCGGGCCTTACCAGGCGGTTTCCCTGGCAACGGACAGGGGACTGGAGCTGGTGAAAAATGAAAACTACTGGGGCGGGGAGCCGAAGCTGGACAGAATTACGGTCCGCACCATTACCGACGGAGATACCCTGACCATGGCCCTGCAGTCGGGGGAGATCGATGTGGCCTACGGCATGCCCTACGCCAGCTACCCGTTATTTGAAAATGAACAGTACACCTTTACCAGCTGCGCCACCAGCCGGGCCTTTTTCGGCACCATGAATTTTGAAAGCCCCATTACCGCAGATCCGGCGGTGAGGAAAGCCATTGCCCTTGGCATCGATAAGGAAGGATTTGTAGAGACCCTGCTGGGAGGCAACGGATATGCCGCCCAGGGAGTGTTCCCGGAAAGCTTTGTCTTTGGCGGCGACGCGGTATCCGCAGAAACCTATGATCCGGAAGCGGCGAAAAAGGTACTGGAAGAAGCCGGATGGACCGATACGGATGGAGACGGCGTCCGGGAGAAGGACGGAACCCTGCTGACCCTGCGCTGGCTCACCTATCCCAGCCGACAGGAGCTGCCGCTGCTGGCGGAGTACGCCCAGTCCACCCTGGGAGAGATCGGTTTTCAGGTGGAGATCAACAGCACCGCGGACCACAACAGCATCCGCACCGACCCTTCTGCCTGGGACATTTACGTCAGCGCCATGGTGACAGCGCCCACGGGAGATCCGGAGTATTTCTTTACCTACCGCTGCCTGGACAGCTCCGGCAATAACGACGGCCGGTACCACAGCGATCAGCTGGAGAGCCTGGCGGAGGAAATGTCCCGGACCTTTGATCCGGCCCGCAGGCAGGAACTGGCAGTGGAAATGCAGCAGGTGATCCTGGAGGACCATGCCTTTGTGTTTGCCTCCCATCTGCGGATGAGCATGATCTCCAAAGCTTCGGTAACGGGACTGACAGCGCATCCCTGCGATTATTACGAGATCACCGCGGACCTGGATATCAGCGTCTGAGGCGGCGGACGGAGAAAAAGGATGAAAGAATTATTGTCTTACCGGGCTGTGGAGATTTCCTATAACGGGATTCCCGCGGTCCGGGATGTGAGTTTCACCCTGCAGCCGGGAGAGATCCTGGGGATCGTGGGGGAGTCCGGCAGCGGAAAAAGCTCCCTGATCCGGGCAGCCCTGGGGATCCTGGGCCAGGGAGGCCTGGTGACCCGGGGAGAGATCCGGTATCGGGACCGGAACCTTCCGGAGCTTACGGAAAAGGAGCTCCGGAAGATCCGGGGGGCCGGGATCGGCATGATCTTTCAGGACGCCGCATCCGCCCTGTGTCCGGTGCGCACCATCGGCAGCCAGATCTTTGAGAGCCTTTCCGCCCACAGAAGGATCACCCGGCAGGAGAGTGACACAGAAGCCCTGGAGCTTTTCACCCGGCTGGGTTTCCGGGAAGGGGAACGGATCCTGGCAAGCTATCCCCTTTGAATTGTCCGGGGGCATGAACCAGAGAGTGGGGATCGCCATGGCCATGCTCCTGAAGCCGGAGATCCTGCTGGCGGATGAACCCACCAGCGCCCTGGACGTCTCTGTCCAGCGGCAGGCGGTGGAGGAACTGCTGCTGCTGCGGGAACTGTACGGCACAGCCATGGTGCTGGTGACCCATAATCTGGGCGTGGTGCGGGCCATGGCGGATACCGTGCTGATCTTAAAGGCGGGGGAGACGGTGGAGTACGGACCGGCCCTTCAGGTGCTGGAGGATCCCCGGGAAGAATACACCAAGGAGCTGCTGGAACAGTCGAGCGCTGCGTAGAGAACATAGATGGAAGCATTGCTGGAAGTGAAAAATCTTACGAAAACTTTTCAGAAAAAAAGGGCAGGAGGAACTGGCCGCTGTGGACCATGTAAGCTTCTGCCTGGGTTCCGGGGAGACCCTGGGGATCGTGGGGGAATCCGGTTCCGGAAAAAGTACCGTGGCCAGAATGGTCGCCGGGCTGTTGGAACCCTCGGAGGGAGAGATCTATCTGGGCGGAAGAGCGATCACCCGCCTGAAGCCCCGGGAGCAGCGCCAGGTATACCGGCAGCTGCAGATGGTCTTTCAGTCTCCGGCGGAATCCTTTGACCCCCGCAGGACTCTGGGAGACGGGGTGGGAGAAAGCCTGAAAAACGCCGGCCTGTCTTCCGGGGAGAGAAAAAGCCGGGTAGAGAACCTTTTTGCGCAGTGCGGGCTTCCGGCGGATTTTGCCGGACGCTATCCCCATGAGGTCAGCGGAGGCCAGTGCCAGCGGGCGGCCATCGCCAGGGCTCTGGCCGTGGAGCCCCGGCTGGTGATCTGTGATGAGGCCACCAGCGCGCTGGATGTCACGGTACAGAAACAGATCCTGGAATTGTTAGCCTCCCTGAAGCGGGAGAGGGGACTGTCCTACCTGTTTATCTGCCATGACCTGGCTCTGGTGCAGCAGTTCTGCGACCGGGTGCTGGTCATGGCGGAAGGACGGATCGTGGAAGAAGGAACTCCCGGGGAAGTGATCCTTCATCCCCGGGAGGAGTATACCGGAAACCTGATCCGGTCCGCTTTTACAGAGTATGAAGCGCGTCGATAGGCTGGAGCATGCTGAAGCATGCCTAAAGAATCGCGCGCAAAACGCGCGTTTCGGGCATAAGAACAGGGGGCGGATCCGAATGACGATCCGGATCCGCCCCCTGGCTCATGAAAGATCATTTATTTGCGAAATAAGCGTAATACATATTATCCGCGGAAGCATCATCGCTGTGTATGCCGTCAGGATAGGAGGTGGTCTCAAAGGCGTAATTCTCATATCCTTTTACCATAGTAAAGAGATTCTGGAAGATATAGGTGTTTCCCGGTGTAAACTTCGTATCGTCGGAATAAACAGCAAGTTCAAAATTGTTTGCACCCAGGCCGATATAGGTGCTGGTCCCGTCCGCGGAAGGAATGCCTCCTCCGCCGATGTTCACCTCAGAGAAAGAAAGGGAAGGCTCCACCATACCGTAATCAGGGGCCGGAAAATCTTCCGGAACGTACACTTCATATTCCATAAGACACCATTCCACATCGGAAGGGATCTGGAAATTCTCACTGGCGAGATCGATCTGATCCCAGTCGGAGCCATTGGCATTGTTGGCGTCAACGGCTGCCTGTATGTACGCGGAATCCTCCGTGGAGGTGGTTACTTTTGTCACCCGGGCGTACACGGTGTGATAGCATTCGTCCTCCGTAGCGTATCTGGCGATCTTTGCCCACTGGCCCACAGGGACTCCCGCAGCGTCCGTGGTTGTGCTGGCATCTGCTGCGGAAGAGACGTCCACGCTGCCGGAGGCGGCGGGAGAGGTCTCGGCCGGCTGTTCCGTCTCCTCTGTTACCTCAGGCTCCTCGGTGACTTCCGGTGTCTCTGTGGCTTCCGGTGCCTCCGTCACTTCCGGTTCTTCCGTTACTTCCGGCTCTTCCACGGATTCGGACACAGCAGAACCTGCGTCCGCGGAAGAGGAATCCGTCTTGGCGCTGTTTCCGCCTCCACAGGCTGTCAGGCCCAGTACCAGCGCCAGAGAAAGAGATGCTGCCATAAGTTTTTTCTTTTTCATTTTCAGTTTCCCCCATCCATTAAGATTTGTATGTAATTTTAAACACAGTATCGCAATAAAGTCCACGTATTCCGGATATTTTGTGAAAAAATGTGAAATTTATACAGCATCTGTGTGCCCCGGTCAGCCATAACAAAGGGGAATACCTGACGGACTTAAAAAAATCTGCATAAAAACTATAATGAATGCAGTTTCAAGTAATATAAGTTGCGAAAGCATTCATAGCGTCATTGTCCCCCTGTACACTAACGCTAGAGAAACCGGTGAACTACATGAAAAAATGCCATAAATTGTATAACAAATTGGAATATGACAGATCGCATGAAATATAGACGAAGTATATGGTCGGTGGTATAATGAGTCATCATAAAGCTTGCAATTATGCAGCGGGAAATAAGTTCAGACATGGTCTGATTAAAAGGGAATCCGGTGAGAATCCGGAGCGATCCCGTCACTGTATTAGCTGGTCCGCGGTACGAAGCCACTGGGGAATTTACTCTGGGAAGGCGCCAAGGATGGAAATGCTTAAGTCAGGAGACCTGCTTTTTCTCTGCGAAGATTCTTGCGGAAGACGAGAAATCTTTACCAACATAATAGACAGAAGGGTTATATTGTCCGGAAATGGGAGTAGTATAGCTGTATTTTTATGTAAAAAAGATAATCAGATCTGGCGCAGGATGTCAGATCTTTTTTTGTGGCTTTGTGAAAAAAACAGAAAGAGGAATGAAAAAATGAAACACGGTAAAAAAAGGTTTGCATTTGGAATTGCGGCGGTCCTGTCGCTATCTCTGCTTGCGGGATGCGCTGGCACTTCGAATGGGGAGAAGACCACAGGGAATGGAGCGGCTGATTCTTCCGCTTCTGGGGAAGAAAAAGTTTTGAATTTTGGTTGTCAGATGTACGATGATGGCTCTTTAAATTTCGCTCTGACCATTAACGGAGCCTGGAACGCCATGCGTTTTGGTATTACAGAGAGTTTATTTAAGTTTAATGATGAGATGGGTACAGAACCATGGCTGGCAGAAAGCTATACGGTAAATGACACGCACACCGAATGGGTGATTACTCTGAAGGATGACATTTATTTTTCCGATGGCTGCCAGGTGACGCCTTCGAAGGTAAAGGAATGCTTTGAATATTTGAAAGAGGTTTCCGAAGGGTCCTCGGCAAACGCGGAAAAGTACTTGGAATTTGAAGCAAAAATAACAGCGGATGATGAAACGAATACCTTAACGATTGTCACAGAAAAATCGTACAATGACCTGCCGGCGCAGCTGGCTTACCCGGTCATGGCTGTTGTGGATGTGGAACACACAGAGGATTTTATGAATGGCGTTATAGGAACCGGCCCTTATATAGTAAATCAGTTTAACGGGGTGGGAGTCGGCTATGAGATGGCAGCCAATCCCAATTATTATGAAGAAGTGCCCTATGATACAGTGAATATTCTTTTCATGGGAGATGCATCCGCAAAAGCTATGGCCCTTGAAAGCGGTCAGGTTGATCTGGTGGAAAACATTACAAATGTTTCCGATATTCAGAAATTCCAGGAGAACCCGGACTTTACCGTGGATATCGCCACCGGCGTGCGCTGTGGATTCTCCTGGATGAATCTGGAAGGCGTTCTGGCAAATGATACGCTCCGTCAGGCGATGATAATGGCAATTGATAAAGAGGGAATTTGTGAGTCCAAGACCATCGGAGGTTTGTATACGGCAGGTATTTCGGTACTGCCTTCCAATCTGGATTACGGATATGATGAATTAACAGATCCCTATCCGTATGATCCGGAAGGCGCGAAAAAGCTGCTGGACGATGCGGGAATCGTAGATACGAATGGCGATGGTATCCGGGAACTGGACGGACAGAACATTCATCTGCGGTATGTTTCTTATGAAAATCGCCTGCTAAATGAATTTTCCGATGCGCACACCCAATATCTGACGGAAATCGGGATTGGAGTCACAGCTGAGTATGGCAGCTCGGATGACCAGTGGAGCAAGCTGGCGGCGGGAGATTATGATTTGAACAATAATAACTGGATTACTGTGGGAACCGGTGATCCGCTGGAATATCTTGGAAACTGGTATTCAGAAACCACCTACTGCGGGTATTCCAATCCGGAATATGACGAACTGTATGAATCGCTGCAGAATGAGCTGGATCCGGAGAGAAGAAAAGAGCTGGTAAAGGAAATGCAGCAGATCATCATAGACGACGCGCTGGTATTAGTTGACGGATACTATAACAGCAGTATGATCTATTCTAATAAAAGAGTAGGATATGCGCATATCCATACGGCAGATTATTACTGGCTGACTACGGAAATCGTTCCGGCAGAATGAATGAGGTGTGATGGTATTGAGCAAAAAGCAATTATTTTCCCGCCTGCTGCAAATTATAATAGTTTTGGTGGGAATCAGTTTTATCACTTTTTTTCTCACTTATTTGTCGCCTGGTGACCCGGTGGAAAATATGTATATCTCCATGGGACAGATGCCGCCAGAAGAGGTAGTGGAACAGACCCGCGAGGAGATGGGGCTGAATGATCCTTTTTTTACCCAGTACTTCCGCTGGCTGGGAAATTGTCTGCAGGGAGATTTTGGGACATCGTATTCCCTTCGCCAGCCGGTGACGCAATTATTGCTGGAACGTGTGGGGCCAACGCTGAAACTGACGGCGATGTCGCTGGTGATGATGCTGCTTTTATCAGTTCCGCTGGGGGTTTTTTCGGCATTATATAAGAATTCCTGGGTGGACTACCTGGCAAGGGGCCTGACCTTTCTGGGGTGTGCCATGCCTAATTTCTGGGTGGCGCTTCTGCTGATGCTGGCGTTTTGCGTGCGGTTTACGATTTTTCCGGTAATCAGCGCAAATGCCGATTTCAGGAGTTTATTTCTGCCAGCCTTGACATTGGCTATCGCTATGGCGTCCAAATACACCCGCCAGGTACGCGCAGCAGTGCTTGAGGAACTGAATCAGGATTATGTAATCGGTGCGCAGGCAAGAGGCATCCGGAAAAGCCGGATTATCTGGGGTAATGTTTTTCCAAATGCTCTTCTGCCTCTTGTCACCATGCTTGGTCTGTCGGTGGGAAGCCTTCTTGGCGGGACCTCGGTGGTAGAGATTATTTTTTCTTATCCGGGTCTGGGCAATCTTGCGGTTTCTGCTATTACCTCCAGCGATTATAATCTGATACAGGGTTATGTACTCTGGATGGCGCTGATTTATATGGTAATCAACCTGATCGTGGATGCCTCCTATGTATACATAGACCCCAGGATGCGCATAAAGAGGAGATAGGTATGGTAAAAGTAAATGATTTTCTGAAAAACAGACAGTTTATGTTTTTTTTGATCCTAGCCGTACTCATCATTCTGACGGCGGTTTTTGCTCCGATCATAACGGGAGGCGTAGATCCATTGGAGGGCAGTATGGAAAATGCTCTGCAGGCTCCCTGTAAAGAGCATATATTTGGAACGGATAAAATGGGCAGGGATATTTTTACCCGGGTGATTTATGGGGCCCGGGCTTCTCTGGTTTCCACTTTTGGCGTTGTACTGCTGATTTTTCTGATCGGAACTGCAGTGGGAGTGATCGCAGGCTGTTTTGGCGGTATCGTGGATGCGGCTCTTATGCGTATCGCGGATATGATGGTTGCGTTTCCGGGTCTGGTTCTTGCCCTGGCGGTAGCGGGGATTATAGGCTCTAGTATGAAAAACGCGATAATTGCCATTACCCTTGTCAGCTGGACAAAGTATGCCCGGCTGGCTCGGTCTTTGGTACTAAAGATCAAAGACAGAGATTATGTGTCCGCTGCCATCGTCGCCGGCTCCAGAAGGGGTCATATCATCCGGGCGTATATGCTGCCGAATGCGCTGCCGATCCTGATCATCACGGCCGCGACCGATGTTGGGAGTATGATGCTGGAGCTTGCCGCATTATCATTTCTGGGGTTTGGCGCGAAACCGCCCACCCCGGAATGGGGCTATATGCTGAACGAGGGGCGAGGGCTGATACAGAGCGCTCCCTGGATGATGATCTTTCCGGGACTGGCCATCTTTCTGGTTGTTGTTGTATTTAATATGCTGGGGGATTCTCTGCGGGATATTATGGATCCCAGGGATGAGTAGGAAACAGGAGGCAGGGAGATGTTAAAAATTGATCATATGACGGTTGCATATAAAAATGTCCCGACGGTGACGGATTTTTCCATGGATATAAAGCCGGGGCAGATCATTGCGCTGGTAGGGGAAAGCGGAAGCGGCAAGACAACGGTGATCCGGGCGGTGATGGGGCTTCTGCCTGCTGTCGGCAAAGTGACAGAAGGAGATATTGTATTTGACGGAAAATCTCTTTTAAATTATACTCCGGAGCAGTGGCGTACGCTTCGGGGCAGCCAGATTTCCATGATTTTCCAGGACAGCGGAGCCATGATGAATCCCACCCGCCGTGTGGGAAACGTATTTGTAGAGTACCTTAGAACCCATGAGAAAATCAGCAAAAAGGCAGCATGGGCGAAAGGGATTGCCATGCTGGAGCGGATGCGCCTGCCCGATGGCGCCCATGTGATGCGCTCCTATCCCTTTCAGCTTTCGGGCGGTATGCGTCAGAGAGTGGGAATTGCCATGGGTATGACCTATCAGCCGAGACTTTTGCTTGCGGATGAACCAACTTCTGCTCTGGATGTGACGACGCAGGCCCAGATTGTCCGGCAGATGATGGAACTGAGGGATGAGTATCATACGGGAATAATCATAGTAACGCATAATATCGGTGTCGCCGCCTATATGGCGGATCATATTATCGTGATGAGAAATGGAAGGATTGAGGATCAGGGGGACAGAGAGCAGATTCTCCACGGTTCCCAAAATGAATACACCAGAAAACTGATCGCTTCCGTACCGTCTATGGGAGGTGAGTGGCTTGAGCAATGAAGAACTGATTCTGGAAGCGAAACATATCACAAAGACATTTCCGGCCGCAGATGGAAGATGCCTGACGGCGAATAATGATATTAATCTGAAATTTTACAGGGGAAAAACGCTGGGGCTGGTCGGTGAATCCGGCTGTGGGAAAAGCACATTTATGCGGCTTCTGGTAGCGCTGGAAAAGCCGGACAGTGGCGAGATTATTTTTCAGGGAAAAAAGCTGTCTGAATTAAAAGGTGAAAAGCTGCGGCAGAGCCGGCGTCATATCCAGATGGTTTTCCAGGATCCCAATACCTCTTTCAACCCCAAAATGCGGATTCGTGATATTGTCTGTGAACCGCTGATGAACTATGGGGAGATAAGGGCCGGTGAAAAAGATATGGTTTGCCGAAGCCTCCTAAAAATGGTAGAGCTGCCGGAAGAGTTTATGGAGCGTTATCCCCACAGCCTGAGCGGCGGCCAGAGACAGCGGGTGGCAATCGCCCGGGCACTGGCGTTAAAGCCGGAGGTACTTATTCTGGACGAAGCCACCTCAGCGTTAGATGTATCAGTACAGAAAACAGTGATTCAGCTGATCCGCAGACTGCAGAAGGAACTGGATCTGGCCATTGGCTTTATCTGCCATGATATTGCTCTTGTGGCTTCAGTCTCAGATGATGTAGCGGTTATGTATCTGGGAAATCTTGTGGAGGTAATCCCGGGGAAAAAACTTGGAAAAGAAGCAAAGCATCCATATACAAAGGCTTTGATGGAATCTTTGTTTGATATCCATATGGATTTAAATAAACCTATTGAAAGGATCGACGGTGACCCGCCAAGCCCTCTGGATGTGCCCAAAGGATGTCCTTTTCAGGACCGATGCCCCTGGTGCATGGAAATCTGCCGGAAAGAAAAACCGGATCTAAAATATGCGGATGAGAACCACCAGATCGCCTGTCATCTTTATGGAGAGTACTTTCCGGAATGCTGTGAAAAAGCGGAAGGAGGTCGGATATGCGTACCGTTTCACAGCCCCGGGATCTGACCTCCGGTCCGGCGGGACGTCAGCTGCTGCTGTTTGCGCTGCCCCTGCTGGGATCCAGTCTGATCCAGCAGCTGTATAATACCGTGGATCTGTTTTTTGTAGGAAATCTTTTGGGAAAAGATTCTATGGCGGCAGTAGGAGCCAGCTCTCTGCTGACCAGCTGTATGGTAGGCTTTTTTACAGGTCTGGCGGTGGGAACCGGCGTAATCATGGCGCAGGCCCAGGGAGAAAAAAACAGTAAAAAGATCCGCCAGATTGTCCATACGGCTATGGGGATCTCTTTCGCAGGCAGTGTTCTGCTGACAATTTTGGGGCTTCTTCTTTCCAGACCGATTCTTCTGCTGATGCATACACCAGCAGGAATCCTGGAGGAAGGTCTGCTGTATATCCGGATCTATCTGCTGAGCATGCTGCCGCTGTTTCTCTATAATATGAACTCCGGTATTATCCGGGCCCGCGGAGACTCACGGACCCCTATGTTCTTGCAGCTGCTGGGCGCTTCCTTGAATATTGTTCTGGACTGGATCAGCATGGGGATCCTGGGGATGGGCGTAGAAGGCGCAGCCTGGGCGACCCTGATTTCTCAAGCCGCAGCGGCCCTGGGGACTTTAGTCTATCTTATGAGACAGAAAGATGCTTATCATCTGTATTGGAGCAGGATCCGCATCACATCCGGCGTGCTGAAAGCAGTGCTGCGGATCGGTATTCCGGCAGGGCTGCAGAACCTGGTGATCACTATCTCTAATATTTTTGTGCAGACGGCTATTAACCACCAAGGGGTGGTTGCAATCACAGCTTTCACGGCATATTTTAAGGTGGAACTGATCCTGTATCTTCCGATTGTGGCTTTTGGACAGGCGGTTACCACATTTACCGGACAGAATTACGGAGCCGAAAAAACAGACCGGATCCGTAAAGGTATCCGGGCAGGGCTGCTTATAGGGATGATTTACACTGCCTTAATGGCTATGCTGATGCTGGCCCTAGGTCAGACGGCCTTTGGTCTTTTTAACCAGGATCCGGCGGTAATCGCTGTGGGGCAGCGTATTATCCGAGTCACTTTTCCCTTTTACTGGCTTTACGCGATCCTGGAAATGCACGGAGATGCGCTCCGGGGAATCGGACAGTCGGTTACCCCTATGGTGCTGATTCTGTTTTGTATGTGTGTACTGCGGACAGGAATGCTGTTTCTGTTTCAACAGATCTGGGGAACTTTGGAAGCTGTAGCGGCTGTGTATCCCTGTGCCTGGCTGGCGGCGGCGGTGTGTCTTGTGCTGGCATGGAAGAAAAGCTATAATAAACTAAGAAGTGTCTCCGGCGAAACAGGAGACGCAGCGTGAAAGGAACAGACATCTCATGGAATTAAAATGGTTTCAGTATTTTGTGGTAAGCGTGGACGCAGGATCTTTGAGCAGGGCGGCGGAACTTCTGTATACTTCACAGCCCAATGTCAGCAAAGTTGTGAAAGAACTGGAAGAGCATCTGGGAGTTCCTCTGCTGGAGCGGGGCCGAAGAGGAGTAGTTATGACAGAAGCAGGGCAGCAGGTGTACAAATATGCCAGGCAGATGCTGGAGTGCAGAGAAAACATTTCTGAATCTCTGCGGAGAGGAAGCCGCAGTTATCTGAGCGCGGCATTTATGCCGGACAGTCGGCTGGAAAACGCTTTCGCCGGATTTCTCCAGATGGAAAAGGATCTTCAGGCCAGCCTTTCGGAAGGAACTCTGGAATATGTCGTTCATCAGGTGGGACACCGGCACAGCCGTCTGGGTTTTGTTTTTATAGCCGGCGGCCAGCGGCAGATTTTTGATACCATGGTCTCCCGGCGGAAACTGGAATTCCGTGAACTCTGCCAGGCGCTTCCCGTGCTGTTTGCGGGACCGGAAAATCCGTTTTACAGCAGATCCTCCGTAAATTGCCAGGAACTGCGGAAGCTTCGTTTTGTCCAATATAAAGAAGAGGGAATTTCTCTTTTTACATATCTTTCCGGAGACCGGGGCGAACGGATTCTTCAAAATCTGAACAAGACCGTGGAGGTAGAAAGCGCCAGCCAGCTTTACCAGCTGCTGCTCCATACAGATATGGGATATCTGGGCTGCGCACTGGCCGGACAAGAAGAAAAAATTGAAAAAATCCGCAGGATCCCCCTGGAAGAGAGCGTTTCAGATATCCGTTTCGGATATCTGAAACGAATGGACCACCGTCTGGATCCCTGGGAAGAAGCGTGCATAGATTGTATCCGGAAAACGGTGTCCTGACTTGGATGGGCAGCCGGAATCACAAAAGGGTATCCCTTCAAGTCTTTTCATGACTTTGGGGACACCCTCCAGACGCAAGGATTTTTGCCTTTTCCGATGTCTTTCGCCTTTGCGACGCTCTTATCCGAATAATCCCTTCTTTTTATACGGCTCCTTCCGGATCTCACCCACCTCGTATCCGGTATTGCGGATGGTATTCAAAAGTACCGCTGTGTCCAGTTCCCTTTCAGAAATCACCACTGTTTGTTTTTTGCCCCGGGAAGAAGTTACCTTTTTTACCGGTAAAGCTTTCCGCAGGGCGTCGTTTATGTGGGCTTCACACATCCCGCACATCATTCCCTTGACTTCGACGGTATATTTCCACATCGTTCTATCGCGCCTCCCTGTTAAAATTTTTATGGTTGATTTATAATTAGTATAAACTAACTACTTTGATTATACGATTCTTGCTCCGGCCTGTCAAGAAGCTATCTGGTTCCCAACTCCCACTGAGCCGTTTCTTTTTGAAGCTCCGTCATCCGGCGGTAAAGCCCGCCTTTCCGCATCAGCTCCTCCGGTGTACCCTGCTGGGCAACGCGGCCCCGCTCCAGCACCACGATGTGATCCGCTCCGGCCACCGTGCGCATTCTGTGAGCGATGACCAGCACAGTCTTTCCCTGAAGCAGGCGGGAGAGTGCTTCCTGAACAGCACTTTCGTTCTCCACATCCAGGCTGGCAGTAGCCTCGTCCAGAAGAATGACCGGCGCGTCCTTCAACAAGGCGCGGGCAATGGAGATCCGCTGGCGTTCCCCGCCGGAGAGGGTAGAGCCATTTTCTCCGATTAGGGTCTGATAGCCCTGAGGAAGGTTCCGGACAAATTCCTCGCACCGGGCAGCCCGGGCAGCAGCGAGGACTTCTTCATCGGTGGCATCCCGGCGTCCCAGGCGGATATTTTCCATGACGGTATCCCGGAACAGCACCACATCCTGAAAGACCATGGAATAGTATTTTAACAGTGTTTCCGGTTCTACAGTGGATACATCTATGCCTCCGAGGGTTACGGTTCCCCTGGAAGCGTCCCAAAACCGTGCCGCCAGTTTGCAGGCTGTGGATTTTCCGCCGCCGGAGGGCCCGATCAGAGCGGTTACTTCTCCCTGGCGGGCGGTAAAGCTCACATCCTCCAGCACACCGTCTCCTTCCCTATAGGCAAAGGATACATGGTCAAAGGAAATGTCGTAATTCCGCGGTGTGAAATCCTCCGTTCCTTTCTGCACCGGCTGTTCCAGAATGGAGCGCATCCGCTGGATCTGCAGCTTGGTATTGAAGGTAGCGGCGATATTCTGAAGCACCAGCCCCAGGGGATCATAAAGCCTGGCGGCGGCAAAGAGGAATCCCAGAAAATAGAGGAAGGAAAGTTCTCCGGCTGCCAGCAGCGCCCCGCCGGTCAGAATGGTGGTTGCCAGCCCCAGACGAAGAAAAGCCTGAGCGGAACATACAAACACGCCGGTTGCCAGCTCGGAATGGATGGAGCCCTTCTCCATGGCGGCCAGCTTTTCTTCCAGTTTTTCCATATAGGCTTTCTGGCGGCTGCAGGCCTTAATATCCCGTATGGTTTCCAGTCCCTCCTGGATGCAGTCCGCCACCGCCCGCTTATTCAGGATATTTTTTGTCCCAAAGGAATCCTGGATCTTCTTGCTCCCTGCCGTCAGCAGAAGAGCCGCCGGAACTACCCATAAAACAGCCAGAGCCATCCGCCAGTCGCTGAGGAACATGGCAATGCCGATTACCAGAGTAGAGAAGAGAGAGGCGAACAGCTGGGGAACATAGTGGGAGAACATCTGATCCAGGCTGGAGCAGTCCGCGATCATGGTGGAGGTCAGGTCGCTCAGATCCCGGTTCCCGAAAAAGCTCAGGGGAAGCCGGCGCAGGGTTTCCGCCAGGCTCACCCGCCGGCTGGCGCTTTCCTGATAGGTTGCCAGATACAGAGAAGCGTACTGGAACCAGTGAAGAATAAACAGCAGAACCAGGACAGCCGCGCCGGAGCCGGCATAGATCCAGAATCCATCCATAGGACTGGTTCCCTTTTCCAGGGAATCCAGAAGATGCCGGGCCGTCAGCAGAACAGCCCCCACCGGAAGCATCAGACTTACATTGCACACGAAACACCAGATAACGGCTTTCACCAGATCCTTGGCCCCTTTTTCACTGAGGGCAAATAAATGCTGTAACTTCTTTGTCATACCGTTCCCTCCTTCTTTCCCTGTTTTCCAAGCTTCCACCTGGCGCTGCGCTGGTAATCCTCCCACATGGCGGCATAGGCGCCATGCTGTGCCAGCAGGCTCTTATGGTTTCCCTGCTCGGCGATCTTTCCGTCCCGCAGGACAAGAATGGAATCCGCATTCCGCACCGTTGAGAGGCGATGGGCAATCATCAGCACAGTTTTACCCTTGGTCAGTACTTCAAAAGCCTTCTGGATCCGGTGTTCATTTTCCGGATCGGCAAATGCGGTGGCCTCATCCAGCACGACGATGGGAACGTCTTTCAGGATGGCGCGGGCCAGGGCGATCCGCTGCTGTTCTCCCCCGGAGAGGTAAACGCCTTTTGTCCCCACCACGGTGTCCAGACCTTGGGGAAGTTTTTCCAGAATGTCGTCGCACTGGGCGGCGCGGGCGGCAGACAGGACCTCCTCTCTGGAAGCCTCCGGTCTGGCAGCCCGGATGTTCTCCAGAAGGCTTTCTTTGAACAGCCGGGTATCCTGGAATACAAAGGCCACCTGTTTCATTAGAGCCTCCGTGTCCATCTCC
The DNA here is from genome assembly GCA_963928055.1 of Candidatus Scatomonas sp. Classification (GTDB taxonomy): domain Bacteria; phylum Bacillota; class Clostridia; order Lachnospirales; family Lachnospiraceae; genus Scatomonas. The sequence goes on from CAWVDN010000001.1 coordinate 225,763, forward strand.
CGCACATCGACTCCGCCGATGGAAACCATCCCACTATCCGCGTCCCAGAAGCGGGGGATCAGGCTGGCGGCTGTAGTCTTTCCGCCGCCGGAGGGCCCGACCAGCGCCGTTACCTGGCCGGGAAGGACGGAGAAAGATACACCCCTGAGAGCCGGTCTCTCTGCGCCGGGATAGGTAAAAGTCACATGGTCAAAGGATACGGCGGAATTTGCCGGGGATTTCCGCGCATTTGATTTTTCCATAGGTTTCCGGCTGAGGATTTCATCCAGACGGCCCACTGCCTCGTCCGCTTCCATGACCGCCTCGCTCATATACATGATCCGGTTGATCATCTGGCCGCAGGCGGGGGCAAACAGGGCATAAAAGATAAAATTGACCAGCACGGTCCGGATATCTCCTCCGGAGGCCAGCAGAAGCGCCGCCGGGATCAGCAGGGCGAACGCCCCGTTGATAAAAGTCAGGAAGCAGGTCTGTCCTACCCTGCAGCTCATGGCATACTGACTGGCCAGATCGCTGTAATCCCGGATGGCGGCGTAAAACGCTTTGAAAGAGTAGACGGTCTGCTGAAACATCTTTACCACGGGAATGCCCCGGACATACTCTACCGCCTCGCCGCTCATGCGCTCGATCTCCTTCTGATACCGATGAAAGAAACCGGCGTTTTTTCCGCCCATCATCAGGCACATAGAGAGAAAGGCAAGGATCATAGTGAGCAGACACAGAAGACCCATTCTCCAGTCAAAGAGAAACAGCATGACAACAGCCGCCGCAGGAGTGACTGCCGTTCCCGCCAGATCAGGAAGTTTGTGGGCCAGAAGATCTTCTGTAAGGCCGGCGTTATCATCAATGAGCTTCCGCAGCCGCCCGGACTGATTTTCTGTAAAAAATCCCAGGGGCAGCTTCAGAACATGGGTCATGGCGGCACGCCGGATATTCCGGGCTGCGCGGAAGGCGGCGATATGGGTAGACATCAGGGCCGCAAAATACAGGAGAATACTGTCTATGGCGGTCCATACCGCCGTCCAGCCCCAGCGGGCCAGGTCGGATATTCCATCAGTGCCGGGCCAGGACTCCAGTACATTCCTTGCCGCCAGCCAGACGCATACATAGGGGATCAGCCCCAGTACCGCCGAAAGAGCGGAGAGAAGGCAGCCCAGCAGGGTGAGATGTTTGTGCCTGCCTGCGTAACTGAAAATGCGGGACAGGCTGCTTTGTTTTTTTTGCTTCAAAATCATACCTCCTATCGTTTTTATCTATCATGAAGTTAGATTTAACTAACTATCATGCCGAGAAAATGGGGCTTACTGCCCCATTAATTTCAGCCATCCGGCTGTGTAAAAGTCCCGCAGCTGATCCACATAGCGCAGAGCTCTGTCCCTGGGCATGTCGTGGATCACGATCTCAAATACCCCGTTAAACATGCCGCTGGCAATGATATGGCACATCTGTTCATCCAGCTTTGGGATATTTTTCCCCAGATGCCGGAGGACTTCCATATATTTTATGGTGTATTCTACTTCGATCTCCACCATATTATGGACAAAATGCTCATAGCTGGTGCCTTCCGAGCGGCAGAGCAGCAGCTTTACCGGTTCGCGATGCCGGCAGATATAATCCACCATCCAGTGGATACAATGGGAGGATTCCACCCCCATATGTTCCGGCTGCTGTTCTTCCGGCAGTTCAGCGAAAGTGGTCTGAGCTTCCATAAATTTTCCCATAAGAGCGGCGGCATGGGGTTCTACAAGAGCGGCAAATAAAGCCTCCTTGCTGGAAAAATAGCCATAAAACGCCCCGGTGGTAACACCGGCTTTTTTTACGATCTGTCGCAGGGACGCTCCCAGAAAGCCTTTGTCGGAAAATTCTTCCATGGCGGCCAGCAGGATATGATTCAGTGTGGCAGAAGCGGTTTCTTCCATGATCTCCTCCATATAGCAGTGTGATATAACAATGTTATTGTACGGCGCGGAAAAGAGTCTGTCAAGAGGGGAACATAAAAATGGACAGAAGCAGTTATTTAGGTTATACTGCACTCAAGGAAAAATCAGAAGGATTGACTGCTCAAAAGGAGGATTTGTATGAAGGCGACAGCCAACCGCGCTTTTGAAGAAATGAGAAAGGCAGCCCTTAAGCGTCTGCGGATCCGGGATCCCAGGGAGATCGCCGGGCTTGCGGGCGTAACCTTTGACGAGAAAACGGCTTCCTTCCGGATCCCATCCCTGGGAAGAGAACTGTGTCTTTCCTGGCCGGACTGTGTTTTTGAGCCGCCGGTGGAGGGATGGCAGCATCTGACCCTGCTCCATTATCTGGATCTGGCGGACGGAACTCCCCTGACCGGGAAATGGGTCAACTTCGGCAGCCTGCGGGAGGGCGTGATCCGGGGAACCAAATTCGACCGGGACGCGGAGAGGGATCTGGGAAACTTCCTGAAGGGCAAAACACCGGGACAGGTGCGGGAGAGTTTTCAGAAGCTGGGGGCGGAGGAGATACAAGGAAAAGGAGATTACTGTGCCAGGATCCCTTTCCTGCCCCGGTATCCTCTGCTGGTGAACATCTGGTTCGCGGACGAAGAATTTCCCGCCGCAGGTAAGCTGCTGCTGGAGGCGGCCGCGGATCACTATCTGACGGTGGAGGACGCGGTCACCGCAGGGACTCTGGTATTGGAACTGCTGCGGCCTGCGGAAGCCCGGCGAGAAATCTGACGCATTATGCAGGAGCAGGAGAAAAGCTATGAAGTTCACAGTCAGAAAATACAATCCCTCCGACTGCCGGGAATGTCTGGAATTATTCTATGAAACCGTGCATTCTGTCAACCGGAACGATTATACTTTGGCCCAGGCGAATGCCTGGGCCCCAAAACATCCGGACCTCAGAGCCTGGAATCGTTCTTTTCTGGAGCATTTTACCTTGATTGCGGTATGGGAGGGCAAGATCGCGGGATTCGGCGATATGGCTGAGGGCGGGTATCTGGACCGGCTCTATGTACATAAAGATTTTCAGCGGCAGGGCGTTGCCACCGCTCTCTGTGAGGCTCTGGAGCAGGCGGCGGGCACGGCAGTGATCCGTACCCACGCCTCTCTGACTGCCAGAGGATTTTTTGAAAAACGGGGATACCGGCTGGTCCGGGAACAGCAGGTGGAGCGCAGGGGAGTCCTGCTGACAAATTTTGTGATGGAGAAAATTATTTCCGGTCCTTTGCCATCTGCTCATACCGGATAAAATCATACCCTAGTTTTTTGTACAGCCTCACCGCCGCCTGGTTGCTTTCGGTTACTTCCAGACGGAACCGGCGCACCTCCGGATAGGTTTCCTCCATCCAGCGGAAAAATTCCGTGCCGTATCCTTTTCCCTGGGCTTCCGGAATGATAAAGATTTCCTCCAGCATCATGTTGACGCCGCCTACTTCGCAGGCGTAGTAGGGGGAGAGATAGGCAAAGCCCACCGCGCCGGTCTCATCCTCCAAAACGAATCCCTCCAGGAGGGAGCCATCTGTGACTGCCGCCTGAAAGGTCCGGTTCAGGGTTTCTTCCGGCACTGCGTGATCCACAGCGTCGCTCCGGTAAAAACCGTATACCATGGGGAGAACGGTTTCCGCGTCCGCTCCGGTCATTTTTCTGATCTGAAACATTGCATATTCCTCTTTTCTGTGAAAGTTCCTGTACTATCATGCCTGATTTCCGAAAAAAAAGCAAGTCCCGAATTGAGGCGGCATCGGTTTCGTGATACAATCATAACAGATGGAAGAGAGGAGGCGCGTATGACAGAGAGCAAACGTTTTATGGATCATTTTTATATCTTGGACGACGGCCGGGTGCGGCAGTTCCTGATCCTGGGAGAGCAGGAGGCGCTGCTCATTGACACCGGATTCGCGGACAGCGGGGTATATCAGGCTGTGCGGGAACTTACAGATCTGCCGGTCCGGGTGCTTCTGACCCACGGGGACGGGGATCACACCGGCGGCCTGAAGGATTTCGGAAGCTGCTATCTGAATCAGAAGGACTGGCATCTGTTGGACGACGGGATCGAAAAAAAGGATCTGAAGGAGGGAGATGTCTTCCGCTGCGGAGATTTCTGTCTGGAAACTCTGGAGATCCCCGGCCATACCTATGGAAGCGTCGCTTTTCTGGATCGGAAAAAGAAGCTGCTGCTGCCCGGGGATTCTGTCCAGAAGGAGGGCCCTATCTTTATGTTCGGCGAACACCGGAATCTGGATCTTTACATTGAAAGCCAGAAAAAACTCCGCGGCCTCGCGGATCAGGTAGAGACCATTCTTCCCTGCCACCACGACTGTCCTATCGGGCCGGAATACATCGAAAGAAATCTGGAGGATGCCATAGATCTGAGGGAAGGAAAACTAAAGGGCGAAAAGCATCCGTTTATGCCCTGCCGCTGCTGCAAAGGTCGGTGGACAGAATTCCTTTACGACCTGGGATCTGCAGATTAGAAGATACTGAATACAGGGAGGTTTGAAAATGCGAAGAAAAAAACTGAAGATCGGACTGATCGGCGGAGGCCGGATCGGGAAAGTGCACGGGGAAAATATCCAGAAGTATATCCCGGATGCGGAAGTGTCAATTTTTGTAAACCGGACCAGACGGGAGGAACTGGTCAAGTGGGCGGAAGATCTTGAGATCCCCAGGATTTCCTCCGATCCGGAAGAAATCTTTTCGGATCCGGAGATAGACGCGGTGTGCATCTGCTCCGCCACGGAGACCCATATAGAGTATATCATCCGCGCCGCCAAAGCCGGAAAACATATTTTCTGCGAGAAGCCTGTCCATTGGGATATCGGCAGGATCAAAGAAGCTCTGGAAGCCGTCCGGGAAGCAGGGGTAAAACTGCAGATCGGCTTTGTCCGCCGGTTTGACCGGAGTCACCGAGCGGTTCGGGAAGCGGTAGCCTCCGGAAAACTGGGAGCGCCCTACATGATCAAAGCCTGCTCCCGGGATCCGGAGCCGCCGTCCATGGAGTACATCCAGGGGTCCGGCGGGATTTTTCTGGATATGATGATCCACGATTTTGATATGGCCCGCTATCTGTCCGGCAGCGAGGTGACGGAAGTGTACGCCATGGGCGCCTGCCTCGTGGATCCCCGTTTCGCGGACTGCGGCGATGTGGACACGGCCCTGGTGACGCTGAAATTTGCCAACGGAGCCATGGGCGTCATCGATAACTGCCGCCGGTCCTCCTACGGATATGATCAGGCGGGTAGAAGTCCATTGCGAGAAGGGCTGCGCGCAGGACGGAAATGTACTGGAGCATCAGGCCTATATCAGTATGGCCGGAGGCATCGAGACGGCGAAACCCACCTGGTTTTTCCTGGAGAGATACAACGATGCTTTTGTGGAAGAAATGAAAGCCTTTATTTCCGCGATACAGGAGGATCAGGAAGTTCCCGTGAGCGGAAAAGACGGACTGGAGCCGGTGCGGATCGCCCTGGCGGCGAAAAAGTCCCTGGAAGAGGGAAGGCCGGTGCGGTTATCGGAGATCGAATCCTAATTTCAGATTTTTTTCTATGTTCACATTTTTTTGACATTTCGAGACTATGATAGAAAACCGGGAAGACAGTCGAGCGCTGCGTTGTCAAAATGGGTGAATATTATCTTCTTCACTATTTTAATCTGAAAAACGCGGGAATGTTCCTGCTTGTATCTTTTCTTGGCATGTTTGCCGTACTGGCCCTGATCCTGCTGGCGGCCAGAAGGCAGGTGAAAAAGAAAATACAGGCAGAGGGCAGCGGGCGGCACCGGAAGACCCTGCGGGAGCACAGCCGGAAACAGTACCAGGTGATCGAAAGCTTCTATGAGCTTGTATTCAGCAGCACTTCGGTCCTGCTCTTTCTGAGCCTTTACTATCTGATCGATTCCTATATCCCTCAGGCGGCGGAATACTGGAACACCTATCGGGATCTGATCCTGCTGCTGTTCATCGTGCTGTCGGTATTCTTTACCAGCTGGCTGGATGTGGTTTTCGTAAAGCTGAACAGTCGAGCGCTGCGTAGGCGGCGGTGCGGCTGGTATCCTCCCTGTATATTGTGCTGATCCTGCTCTACATCCGCTTTATCTATGAGGATACGAATTACGACGACCTGATCCTGTATTTTGTGACCCTGGCGGTAGGACGTTTCCTGTATTTTGATTTTACTGTAAAGGACTTTGTGCAGACCCTTCGGGGCGTAGTCCGGAATCTGCCTCTGCTCCCTTCTGATGGGAGGGTATTCGGCCTTTATCTGCTGGTTCGGCTTTTCCGTAGATTTTCTGCTGACGTCGAACGGAGTGATCGTCAGCACCCTCATCGCGCATCTGTTTATGGATCTTTCCATCTTCCTACTGCATCGGACCAGGCTGCTGCGTTTTTTTATCGCTCCCGCGGATCCCTCAGAAAGCCCGCGGAAGATTTAGCGAAAGATTTAGGCGCACCCTCTGCTTGTAAAGCTTCGGATTCTCCTATATAATAAGGGGAGATGTCCGACGGACGGGATCCTGCCTCCGGATCGGGAGCAGGATCCCTGTCTGTGTGGGCAGCTGCCCACAGGCAGAAAAAAATGTATGAAAAACGGGTGTTTTGATATGAGAAAATTAGCTTTAGACGATGAAATTTTGCTGAGGATCGAAAAACCTGCCCGCTATATCGGCGGCGAGGTGGGCGCGGTCATGAAGGATCCGGAGCAGGTGAAGATCCGTTTCGCCATCTCCTTCGCGGACGTTTATGAGATCGCCTGTTCCCATCTGGGAATATCGATCCTTTATGATATGTTTTAACAGACGGCCGGATGTCTGGTGCGAGCGGGTCTATTCCCCCTGGACGGATCTGGATCGGATCCTGCGGGAGAAAAAGATTCCCCTGTTTACCCTGGAGTCCCAGACCCCTGTGCGGGAGATGGATTTTCTGGGGGATCACGCTGCAGTATGAGATGTGCTACACCAATATCCTGCAGATCCTGGATCTTTCCGGGATCCCTCTGCGCGCGGGGGAGCGGACGGAACAGGATCCTCTTGTCATTGGAGGAGGCCCCTGCGCCTGCAACCCGGAGCCCATTGCGGATTTCTTTGATCTGTTTTACATGGGAGAAGGGGAAGTGGTCTACGACGCTCTTTTTGACGCTTATCTGGAAAATAAAAGCTCCGGCGGAAGCCGGCAGGACTTCTTAAAGAAAGCGGCAGGGATCCCCGGGATCTACGTTCCCTCTCTGTATGAGGCGACCTATAAGGAGGACGGCACCCTGGCTTCTTTCCGGCCGCTGTGCCCGGAAGCTCCGGAGACGGTGGAAAAACAGGTGGTCATGGATTTCGACCGGGTCAGCTATCCGGAAGCCCCCATCGTCCCCTACATCAAAGCCACCCAGGACCGGGTGGTGCTGGAGATCCAGCGGGGCTGCATCCGGGGCTGCCGTTTCTGCCAGGCGGGCATGATCTACCGGCCCTTAAGAGAAAAGAAACTGGATACCCTGAAGGAAAAGGCGGAGGCCATGCTGCGGAACACGGGATACGAGGAAATATCCCTGAGTTCCCTGAGCTCCAGCGACTACCGGGAGCTGCCGGAGCTGCTGGATCATCTGATCCGGGAATGCAGCCGACGCCATGTAAATATATCCCTTCCTTCCCTTAGGATCGATTCCTTTTCCCTGGACGTCATGTCCAAAGTGCAGGATGTAAAAAAGAGCAGCCTGACCTTTGCCCCGGAGGCGGGCTCCCAGCGGATGCGGGATGTGATCAACAAAGGGCTGACGGAGGAGGATATCCTGACGGGAGCCGGCTCCGCCTTTGAGGGTGGCTGGAACAAGGTAAAGCTTTACTTTATGCTGGGACTGCCCACAGAGACCGAGGAGGATATCCGGGCCATTGCGGAACTCTGCGAAAAGGTGGCGGAGCGGTATTACGATATCCCCAAGGAGCAGAGGAACGGCAAGTGCCAGATCACGGCCAGCAGCTCCTTCTTTGTACCCAAGCCCTTTACCCCCTTCCAGTGGGCCTCTATGAATACAAAGGAAGATTTTCTGGAAAAAGCCAGGCTGCTGAAGGGATCCATCCGGGAACAGAAAAATCAGAAGAGCATCAAATACCATTACCATGAGGCGGATATCAGCGTCCTGGAAGGCGTACTGGCCAGAGGCGACCGGAGGCTCGGGGCCGTGATCGAAGCGGCCTACCGGAAAGGAGCGCTTTTTGACGCCTGGTCGGAGAATTTTCATCCGGAGTACTGGGAAGAGGCTTTCCGGGAAACGGGATTGGATCCCGCCTTCTATACCTCCCGGGAGCGGGGAGAAGAGGAACTGTTCCCCTGGGATTTTATCCGGACGGGCGTTTCCAAGGCCTTCCTGAGAAGAGAATGGGAAACCGCGAAACAGGAGAAGGTCACCCCCAACTGCCGGCAGAAATGCGCCGGGTGCGGGGCCAGAGCATACGGAGGAGGTGTCTGCCATGAGACTGCGGATTAAATTTTCAAAGACAGGATCCATGAAATTTATCGGACATCTGGATGTGATGCGCTATTTTCAGAAGGCGATCCGCCGGGCGGAGATCGATGTGGCGTACTCCGGCGGCTTCAGTCCCCACATGCTCATGTCCTTTGCCCAGCCCCTGGGAGTAGGGGTCGCCAGCGACGGGGAATATTTCGATCTGGATGTGAACAGCTGCGGCAGTTCCCGGGAGATCGTGGACAGGCTCAACGCCCAGATGGTTCCCGAGATCCAGGTGCTTCAGGCAGTAAAGATCTCTGAGGAGAAATCCGCCAAAGGCATGACGCTGGTGGCGGCGGCGGATTATCTGGTGGGATTCCGGGATCCCGGCCTGCTTCCGGAAGGATGGGGGGATCGGATCGGGGAATTTCTGGAGCAGAAACAGATCGTGATCCTGAAAAAGGGAAAAAACGGAGAAAAAGAGTGGGACATCCGTCCTTTTCTTTACCGCATGGAAGCGGAAGAAGGAGAGATCTTTCTGAGGGTCTCCGCCGGAAGCCAGAACAATCTGAAGCCGGAAGCGGCGGTGGAAGCCTTCGCCGCCTGGCTGGGAAGGGATCTTCCGGAATTTGCCCTTCAGATCCGCCGGCTGGAGCTTTACGCGCAGACGGAGAAGGGGTTTGTACCTCTGGGAGAATTGGGGGAGGAAATTGAGTAAAAAATATATCATTGCCCGCATGCCCGTCGCGGGAGAAGATTCCATGGCGGCGGTTCTGACAGATGAGCGGAAACCGGTGGAGTTTACTCTTTTCCGCCGGGACGAACCCGCGGAAATCGGGAGCATCTATGTGGGAAAGGTGGAAAAAGTCGCGGATAGCCTGCAGGCGGCCTTTGTCATGACTGCCCCCGAGCAGAGGGTCTATCTTCCCCTGGACAACCTGGAGGGCGCTGTTTTTAAGACCCGAAAGAAAGACCCCCGGCTGAAGGCCGGAGACGAACTGCTGGTGCAGGTCCAGAAAGAAGCGGTAAAGAGCAAGCTTCCCAGGGCCACGGCGGAACTGAAGATCCCGGGACGTTACATGGTCCTTTTCTGCGGAAGCGCCTCCCTCTGCTTTTCCAAGCGCCTGAGCTCCCGGGAGAAGGAGCGGCTCCGGGCGCTGCTGCCCTGGAAGAACACGGACTGCGGAGTCATCCTGCGAACCAACGCCGGGGAAGCCTCCCGGGAGGAACTTCTGGAGGAGTTTGAACGCCTTTCGGAGATCCTCCGCAGAATCCGGGAACAGGGTCCTTCCAGAACCTGTTTTTCCTGTCTCTGGCGGGGGACGCCGTCCTGGCTTCGGGAACTGGAGCGTGTGCCCGCGGGACAGCTGGAGGAGGTTGTGACGGATGATCCGGCGGTCTACGAGACGCTGCTGGCACATCCGGAGGAAAACCCTTCTTCCCATCCGCCGTCGATCCGTCTGTACAGGGACAGCCTGCTGCCCCTGTACAAGCTGTACAGTCTGGAAGCTCTGCTGGACCGTCTTACAAAGGAGCATGTGTGGATGGGATCCGGGGGATTTCTGGTGATCCAGCAGACGGAAGCTTTTGTCTCGGTGGATGTGAATTCCGGCAGATATCAGGGAAAAAAAGATCCGGAGGAAACAGCCTGGCTCATCAACCGGGAGGCGGCGGGAGAGATCGCCGCCCAGATCCGGCTGCGGCAGCTTTCCGGGATCATCCTTGTGGATTTTATCAATATGAAGGATCCCGCAAGAAAGAAGGCGCTGGTGGAAGAATTCCGCGCCCTGACAAAAGAGGATCCGGTGAAGACGACGGTGGTGGACATGACTCCCCTGGATATTCTGGAGGTGACCCGGGAAAAAGGGCGGAGATCCCTGGCGGAACAGCTGGCATCTTTCCGAAAAGGAGAAAAAAAGGAGGCGGAGCTTTGAAGATCCCGGGACGTTACATGGTCCTTTTCTGCGGAAGCGCCTCCCTCTGCTTTTCCAAGCGCCTGAGCTCCCGGGAGAAGGAGCGGCTCCGGGCGCTGCTGCCCTGGAAGAACACGGACTGCGGAGTCATCCTGCGAACCAACGCCGGGGAAGCCTCCCGGGAGGAACTTCTGGAGGAGTTTGAACGCCTTTCGGAGATCCTCCGCAGAATCCGGGAACAGGGTCCTTCCAGAACCTGTTTTTCCTGTCTCTGGCGGGGGACGCCGTCCTGGCTTCGGGAACTGGAGCGTGTGCCCGCGGGACAGCTGGAGGAGGTTGTGACGGATGATCCGGCGGTCTACGAGACGCTGCTGGCACATCCGGAGGAAAACCCTTCTTCCCATCCGCCGTCGATCCGTCTGTACAGGGACAGCCTGCTGCCCCTGTACAAGCTGTACAGTCTGGAAGCTCTGCTGGACCGTCTTACAAAGGAGCATGTGTGGATGGGATCCGGGGGATTTCTGGTGATCCAGCAGACGGAAGCTTTTGTCTCGGTGGATGTGAATTCCGGCAGATATCAGGGAAAAAAAGATCCGGAGGAAACAGCCTGGCTCATCAACCGGGAGGCGGCGGGAGAGATCGCCGCCCAGATCCGGCTGCGGCAGCTTTCCGGGATCATCCTTGTGGATTTTATCAATATGAAGGATCCCGCAAGAAAGAAGGCGCTGGTGGAAGAATTCCGCGCCCTGACAAAAGAGGATCCGGTGAAGACGACGGTGGTGGACATGACTCCCCTGGATATTCTGGAGGTGACCCGGGAAAAAGGGCGGAGATCCCTGGCGGAACAGCTGGCATCTTTCCGAAAAGGAGAAAAAAAGGAGGCGGAGCTTTTTGATTGAAAATAAACAGGAGATTTCCTATGAGGATCTGAAATACACGGCGCCCCTGGGAATGGAGCCTGTCCCGGAGAAAAAGCGGAAACCGGCAGGGATGGGAAGCGTGCTGCTGTTTTTTCTGATCGTTATGGCGGTTTTTCTTGTGCTGGGGAGCGCAGCCCAGTACTTTCTGGGCATGGCGGGCCTGGTGATCACGGAGCTGCTGTTTCTTGCGGCTTCCGTGCTTTTTGTGGCCCTGCGCCGTTTGGATCCGCGGCAGGTATTCCCTCTTGAGAAGCCTCGTCTGTGGGCCCTAGGCGGCACCGCCGTCCTCTGGCTTGCCGGTTACCTTTCCATGATGGTGGTGACCCTGATCCTGGCCTATTTCTTTCCCGCCGGCGTATACGGAGAGAGCGGCGCGACAAACACAGTGATCCAAAGCATTCCCTGGGGTCTTTCCTTTCTGGTGGTAGCGGTGCTGCCGGCCATCTGTGAGGAGGCGCTCCACAGGGGAGTGATCCAGTACGGAGTCCGGAACAGCCTGACCAAAACCTGGCAGATCGTTCTGCTCATGGGCGCGCTCTTCGGTGTTTTTCACGTGAGCCTATGGAAGTTTCTGCCTACCGCTATGCTGGGAGCGCTGATGTCCTATATCCTGCTGAAAACGGGAAATATGTTCTATTCCAGCTTCTTCCATTTCTTCCACAACGGGATCCAGATGCTTCTGATGCTGGCTCTGCCGGCGGCCGCCTTACTGCCGGGGATCCCTCTGGCAGCTTCCGCGGAGGAAATGTACGCGTATATAAAAGAGGTCCTGCCGCCTTCCATCGGCATCTATCTCTGTATTTCCGCCTTGGCGCCCTACCTTTTTTATCTGGGAAACTGGATGCTGAACAGGGCTTACGCCTGGGGAAAACAGGCATTTTTCCCCAGGGGAAAGGAGCGGACCTGTTTTCTGGGGATCCTGCTTCCTACCATCGGGCTGCTTCTCGCCGGAAGCGTGGTGCTGGTCACCGGCGCCCTGGATCTTATGAGGGCTTACTGAGGCGCGCCTTTTGAGATTTACGCGTTATGCGGCCGGGAAAATATGTTAGGGTCAGTGTACACCGACGCTAGAACTTTTGAACCTTTGATTGAAGAAAGAAAGAACAGGAGGGAAACAGCGATATGCCGAAAATAGCGGTGGTTACGGACAGCAACAGCGGGATCACCCAGGAAAAGGCCCGGGAACTGGGGATCACAGTGCTTCCCATGCCTTTTTTTGTGGATGGGACCTGTTATTATGAAGATATTAATTTAAGCCAGGCGGATTTTTACCGTCTTCTGACAGACGACTCGGTCTCTGTCTCCACCTCCCAGCCGTCTCCCGGGGAGGTGACGGATCTGTGGAAAAAACTTCTGAAGGAGTATGATCAGATCGTCCATATCCCCATGTCCAGCGGCCTCAGCGCCTCCTGTGAAACGGCCGTTTCCCTGGCGGAGGATTTTGAGGGAAAAGTGCAGGTGGTGAACAATCACCGGATCTCGGTTACCCAGTATCAGTCCGTGATGGACGCCCTGACCCTGGCCGGGGCGGGGTATGACGCGGCGGCTATCCGCCGCCGGCTGGAGGAAGAAAAACAGGAGTCCAGCATCTATATCATGGTGGACACTCTGAAATACCTGAAAAAAGGCGGACGCATCACACCGGCGGCAGCCATGATCGGCACGGTGCTGAAGCTGAAGCCGGTGCTGCAGATCCAGGGAGATAAGCTGGACGCCTACGCCAAAGTCCGGGGGATCAAGTCGGCGAAAAAGACCATGCTGGAAGCCATGCGCCGGGATTTTGACACCCGGTTCGCGGAGCGCATCAAAAAGGGAGAGATGTGCCTGCAGATCGCCTACTGCTGGGGCATGGAGGAGGCGGTGGAAGAGTGGCGCCGTGAGGTGGAGGAAGCTTTTCCCGGAATGGAAGTCCATGGGGATCTGCTCTCCCTGAGCATTGCCTGCCACACCGGCCCCGGCTGCCTGGCCATTGCCTGCGCGAAAAAAGTCACAGTTTAATGGGAAACTATTGACAAAGGCTGCCGGCCATGCTAATATAATTCAGTGTGCCGCACAGAGAGGTAGAAGTGTCCCCCGGGACCACCGTATCTGGCGAGTAATGATAATAGGAGGTGCCATATGTACGCAATTATTGCAACAGGTGGTAAACAGTACAAAGTAGCCGAAGGCGATATCATTAAGGTTGAAAAGCTTGGTGTGGAAGCCGGTGAGACTGTAACGTTTGACCAGGTACTTGCAGTAAGAGATGACGCGGCCCTGAAAGTCGGGGATGCTGCGGCGAAAGCTACCGTAACCGCTTCTGTGGTTGAAAACGGCAAAGCCCGCAAGGTCATCGTCTACAAGTATAAAAGGAAAACCGGATACCACAAGAAAAATGGTCATAGACAGCAGTACACCGCGGTGAAGATCGAAAAGATCAACGCGTAATTACAGGTAACTGCATGACAAAAGTAACGTTTTATCAGAATTCCAGCGGACAGATCACGGGATTTACGGCGTCCGGCCATTCCGGATACGGGGAGGCTGGCCAGGATATCGTCTGCGCGGCGGTATCGGCCCTGATCCTCAACACGGTAAATTCCATCGAGCGCCTGACGGAGGACCCCTTCGCGGTGGACTCCGATGAGGAGCGGGGATACATCCGTCTGACCATGGAGGGGGAACTCTCCCGGGAGTCGGACATCCTGCTGCGATCCCTGGCCATGGGTCTGTCGGATCTGGAAGCTGATGAGGCAAATCAGGATTATGTTGACATCATTTTCGAGGAGGTGTAGATACATGTTGAAAATGAACCTTCAGTTCTTTGCTCATAAAAAGGGAGTCGGCTCCACCAAGAACGGCCGTGATTCTGAATCCAAAAGACTGGGCGCCAAAAGAGCGGACGGACAGTTTGTGAAGGCCGGAAACATCCTTTACAGACAGCGCGGCACCAGGATCCATCCCGGTGAGAACGTTGGGATCGGCAAGGATGATACCCTGTACGCCAAGGCGGACGGTATCGTAAGATTCCAGAGAAAGGGAAGAGACAAAAAGCAGGTTTCTGTTCTTCCCGTAGCTGAATAAGAAGGCTGGCGGAGCTGCTGCATGTGTGTGCGCGGCTCCGTTTTCACATTATGGCAGAACGGATCAGGCAGGAGGTTGGAAATTGTTCGCTGACAGAGCTAAAATCATCATAAAATCAGGAAAAGGCGGGGACGGCCACGTAAGCTTCCGCCGGGAAAAATATGTGGCCGCCGGCGGACCGGACGGCGGAGACGGCGGCAGAGGCGGAGACGTGATCTTTGAGACGGATCCGGGCCTGAATACTCTGGGAGAGTATCGCCACAGCAGAAAATTCGCCGCCGGAAACGGAGAGGAAGGCGGCAAGCGGCGGTGCCACGGAAAAGACGGGGCGGATGTGGTCCTGAAGGTTCCGGAAGGCACGGTGATCCGCGAGGCTTCCACCGGACAGGTCATTGCCGACATGTCGGGGGAAAATACCAGGCAGGTGATCCTGCGGGGCGGACGGGGCGGCAAAGGAAACATGCACTATGCCACGGCCACCATGCAGGTGCCCAAATACGCGCAGCCAGGCCAGCCCGCTCAGGAACTGGAGGTACAGCTGGAGCTGAAAGTGATCGCCGATGTGGGCCTTGTGGGATTCCCCAACGTGGGAAAATCCACGCTTCTTTCCCGGGTCAGCAACGCGGATCCCAAGATCGCCAACTATCATTTTACGACCTTAAGTCCCAATCTGGGCGTGGTGGACTTGGAAGGCTGCAGAGGATTTGTGATCGCCGATATCCCGGGTCTCATTGAGGGCGCCTCGGAGGGCGCGGGTCTCGGCTTCGAGTTCCTCCGCCACATTGAAAGGACCAGAATGCTGATCCATCTGGTGGATGCCGCTTCCCTGGAGGGCCGGGATCCGGTGGAGGATGTCTACAAGATCAACCGGGAACTGAAAAAATACAATCCCGGGATCGCGGACCGGCCCCAGGTGATCGCTGCCAACAAGACAGACGCTCTGCCGGAAGAAGAGGCGGAAAACGCGGTGCGGCGCCTGAAGGAGGAATTCGAGCCCCAGGGGATCCCGGTGTTCGCCATCTCCGCAGTCAGCGGTCAGGGGATCCGGGAACTGTTCTATCATGTGCAGAGCGAACTGGACAAGCTGCCCAAAGAGCGGATCGTGTTCGAGCCGGAATTTTCCATGGAGGATCTGCTGGCAGGCGAAAACCTGCCCTATACGGTGACCGTCAGCCCGGAGGATCCCCATACCTTTATCGTGGAAGGCCCCAAGGTAGAGAAAATGCTGGGCTACACCAATCTGGATTCCGAGAAGGGCTTTGCCTTCTTTCAGAAGTTTCTGGATACCTCCGGCATTCTTCAGGATCTGGAAAACGCCGGCATCCAGGAAGGAGACACCGTGAGGATGTACGGCCTGGCTTTCGATTATTATAAATAGGAGGAGCTATGACAAGCAAGCAGCGAGCGTATTTAAAAGGACTGGCCATGACCATGGAGCCGGTGCTGCAGATCGGGAAATCCAGCCTTACCCCTGAATTTACCAGATCCGCGGAAGAGGCCCTGGAGGCCAGGGAACTGATCAAGATCAGCGTCCTGCAGAACTGTCTGGACGATCCCCGGGAGCTGGCTCAGGTGCTGGCGGAGCGCACCGGCGCCCAGGTGGTGCAGGTGATCGGGAAGAAGATCGTCCTGTACAGAGAAGGAAAAAAAGACAAGAAAAAGATCGTTCTGCCAAAAGCGTAAGGGGATTTCGTGATGGAGGACAAAAGGAAACGGATCGGGATCATGGGAGGCACCTTTGACCCCATCCATATGGGACATCTGATCCTGGGGGAGGCGGCTTACCAGCAGTTCGGACTGGAGAAGGTCTGGTATCTGCCTGCCGGCAATCCCCCCCACAAGCGGGACAGAGCCGGCAGGGCCACGGACGGCCAGAGAGTGGAGATGGTCCGGAGAGCCATCGCCGGAAATCCGCATTTTCAGCTGTCCCTCATGGAGATGTACGAGGACGGCTACAGCTATACCTACCGGACCCTGGAACAGCTGAAAGAAGAGTATCCGGACACGGATTTTTATTTTATCATCGGCGCGGACTCTCTGTTCCACTTTGATGAATGGAAGGAACCCCAGCGTATCGCCGACGCCTGTCATCTGGTGGCGGCTGTCCGGGATCAGATCCCCAAGGAAAAGCTGGAGGAGGCTCTGGAATATATGAGCCGCAAGTATCACCGCCGTTTTTTAAAACTGGATACTCCGAATCTGGATATATCTTCCGAGCATCTCCGGGAGATGATCCGAAAAAAAGAATCCGTAAAATATTTTCTGCCGGATTCCGTCATTGAGTACATTCAGGAACAGCACATATACGGGAGTTGAGTTACAATGGAATTTTCTTATGAAAAAGCGGAAAAACGTCTGAGAAAAGAACTGGATCCCGGCCGGTACCGCCACACCATGGGGGTTTCCTACACGGCCGCCTGCCTGGCCATGGCCCACGGGGGAGACGCGGAAAAAGCCCGCATCGCCGGGCTGCTTCATGACTGCGCCAAGTGTATCCCCAATGAGAAACAGATCAGCAGCTGCAGGAAAGCCGGGATCGTGGTGACGGATTTCGAGCGGAAAAATCCTTTTCTTCTGCATTCCAAGCTGGGATCCTATCTGGCGGAGACTGTGTACGGGATCAAGGATTCCGAGATCCTCAACGCCATTACCTGGCACACTACGGGAAAACCCCGCATGACCCAGCTGGAGAAGATCATTTATATCGCGGATTATATGGAGCCCAATCGCTATAAAGCCCCGAACCTTCCGGAGATCCGCCGGCTGGCCTTTCAGGATCTGGATCTGTGCATGTTTCAGATCCTGGAGGATACGGTGGGCTATCTGAAAAAAGACCCAAAGACCATGGATGTGACCACGGAAGCAGCTTATAAATTTTATAAACAAAAGGTGAAAAAGGAGGGATAAACAGAATGTCAGAGGCCAGAAATATGGTAAAGATCTGCGTCAGCGCCCTGGAGGAGAAAAAGGCGGAAGACATCCGGATCCTGGATATTGAGAAAATATCCACCATCGCCGATTACTTCATCATTGCCAGCGGTTCCAACCGGAATCAGGTACAGGCTATGTCGGACAGCGTAGAAGAGGAGATGGGCCGGGCAGGCTACCATCCGAAAAATGTGGAGGGATACCGGAACGCCAACTGGATCCTGCTGGATTACGGCGATATCGTACTCCATATCTTTGACGAGGAAAACCGGCTTTTCTATGATCTGGAGCGGATCTGGAGAGACGGGACAGAAGTGGACAAAGAACAGTTCTGACGGAAGAAATAAGAGAACAAAATAAAAAGGAGACACGGGATTCTCCGCCGCGGAAAGGCGGGAGAGAAACCGGTGTCTCCTTTTTTCAGTTCATAAACCGCAGGACGCCGATGACTTTGCCGAGGATCTTCAGATCCCCGTGAACGAGAATGGGTTCCATGTAATCATTTTCCGGCTGCAGGCGATAGTATCCGTCCTCCCGGTAAAAGGTTTTTACCGTGGCGGAATCCTCCACCAGGGCCACCACCATCTCGCCGTTGGCGGCATTTTCCTTTTGCTCCACCAGAACATAGTCCCCGTCCAGAATGCCGGCGTTCACCATGCTTTCGCCCCGGACCTTCAGAAGAAAGGTGGGATGGTTGGGGAGTTTATCCACCGGAAACGGAAAGTAGGATTCGATCTGTTCCACCGCCAGAAGCGGCTGCCCGGCAGCTACATGGCCGATGACCGGAATATTGGCCAGTTCCGGAGAGGCCGCAGGGGAAAGATCCTCCGCTTCCTGAAAACGGCGGAGCCGGTCCCCCTGAAAATCGTCGTCCAGGATCTCGATGGCCCGGGGTTTGGTGGCGTCTTTTTTTATATAACCGTTCTTTTCCAGGGCCTCCAGATGGGAGTGGACGGAGGAGGTGGATTTCAGATTTACCGCCTCGCAGATCTCCCGGACAGAAGGGGGATACCCCCGTTCCAGGATCACCTGCTTCAGATATTCCAGGATAATTTCCTGCTTTTTGGAAATCGGACCTTTGGACATGAACGAACCTCCTGTACATACTCTGCTTTTCCGTTATAATAGCACATTTTTCCCTTCAATGCAAACATATTTTCCGAACATTTGTTCTGATTTTCTGTTGACAAACATATGTTCGTGCTTTATAATCGAATACATAAAGAACATACGTTCGGAAAAGGATAACAGATCCTGCGATTCACGGATAAGGGGGAAATGATTATGAGGACAGCAGCAAGAAGAAATCACCGGTTAAAAGGCATCTGTATTATGATTCTGGTCCTGGGGATCCTGGGAACTGCTTTGTTCCGGTTTACCGTCTTTACAGCAAACGCCGAAAGCAACAGGCCGGAACCTCGGTATAAATATTACACCAGCATCAGCATCCAGGATGGCGACAGTCTGTGGAGCATCGCCGAGGAACACAGAACGCCGGAATATGCCACGATCTATGACTATATAAACGAAGTCATGGAGATCAATCATCTGAGCAGCGACAGGCTGCAGGCGGGAAGGCAGCTGTGCATTCCGTATTATTCATCCGAATTCAAGGATTGACCGCGCAGGAGATTTACCTATCGCAGCATGCTATCCGGATAAAAGGATCCGGGATATCAGCTTAATAAACGGGGGAAAGAAAAGGAACGGGGTCAAGGCTTTCTGGATCCGTCCTTTTTCTTTTTCTTGACACATTTCCGGAAACCTGGTATTCTTATATAGCAATCTATTCCAAAAACCTGTGTTTTCCGAATAGATATATCCATAGCAAAGGAGGCTCTCTTCTGTATGTCCGTCCGACGAGTTACCTATCATGCCCAGACAGACCAGGAAAATACCCTGAAACTCCGGGAAGTCCTGGGGACTCTTCCGCCTTTTGCGGCGGACTTTTTCCGCGCGGCGGCCAATACCACGGCAGCCAGCACCCGCATCAAATACGCCTACGATATCCGGATCTTTTTTCAGTTCCTGACTTCTGAAAATCCTGTGTTCCGCGGCAGATCCGTGGAGGAACTGGAACTTTCCGTTCTGGATCGCGTGACGGCTCTGGATATCGAGGAATATATGGAGTATCTCAAAGCTTACCGGGATCCTTCCGGCCAGTATGTCACCAACGGGGAAAAAGGCCTGAAAAGAAAAATATCCGCGCTGCGCTCTTTTTACGCTTACTATTACAAACACGAAAGGATCCGCACCAACCCCACTCTTCTGGTAGACATGCCCAAGCTTCATCAGAAAGCCATCGTCCGGCTGGACGCCGATGAAGTCGCCCGGCTTCTGGATTATATGGAGGAATGCGGCAGGACTCTTACCGGCCAGCAGAAAGTATATTATGAAAAGACAAAGGAAAGAGATATCGCCCTGATCACGCTTCTCCTTGGCACCGGGATCCGTGTCTCCGAGTGCGTGGGCCTGGATGTGGAGGATGTGGATTTCCGCAACAACGGCATAAAAGTCACCCGCAAAGGCGGAAACGAGATGGTGGTCTATTTTGGACAGGAGGTCCGCAGGGCCCTGGAAAATTATCTGGAAGTGCGAAAAGGCATTACGCCCCTGGCAGGTCAGGAACACGCGCTCTTCTACTCCACCCAGCGGAAAAGGATCGGGGTAAAGGCTGTGGAAAATCTGGTGAAAAAATACAGCAGCCAGGTCACCACCACCAAGAAGATCACCCCCCACAAGCTTCGCAGCACGTACGGTACGGCTCTGTATCAGGAGACCGGCGACATCTATCTTGTGGCGGATGTACTGGGACATAAGGATGTCAACACCACGAAAAAGCACTATGCCGCCCTGGATGATACCCGGCGGCGGATGGCGGCCAAAGCGGTGCATCTTCGGGAGGATTAGGCGGTCGGCGAAAGAAAAAGCCCATATTGTTTACATAATATATTTATGTCAACAACATGGGCTCTCTTTTTATTTCCTCTTCTGCTCTTCTTCCGCTGCGGGTTCCGGCGCCGCCGGTTCTGTTTTTCCCGCGGCGGATTTTTTTTCTCCTGTTTTTCTCCGGAAGATAAAGGCTTCTTCCTTGCGGATCTCCCTGCCGCGGTCCGTTCTTACGGCTTCCCCGGTTTCTTCCTGAATGTGATCCAACCCCATATAAAATTCCTGTTCGCTGGGGAGGTCCCTGGCGGAAAGACGGCTTTCCATAAAGTGTTTTACCGCGGTACAGATCACCGCGCAGAGCGGTACGCCGATCAGCATGCCGGGGATCCCGAAGAGACCGCCGAATACCATGATGGCGACCAATACCATGAGACTGCTCATGCCGGTAGAATCTCCCAGGATGCGGGGGGCGATGAAATTCCCGTCGATCTGCTGCAGTACAAAAATAAAGATAATGAAATAAAGGGCCTGAATGGGATTGACCATAAAGATCAGTACCGCGCTGGGGATCGCTCCCAGATACGGGCCGAAAAACGGGATAAAATTGGTCACGCCTACGACTACGCTGATTAGCAGCGCGTAGGGCATGCCCAGGATCAGCAGGCCCACATAACACCACACGGCAATGTTCAGGGAATCCAGAGTCATGCCGATGATATACTTCCCGAATGTGGCGTCGATGTACTGGCAGTCCCGGATGATCTGATTGGCTCTTCTGGTTTTGACCATGGCATAGAGGCCTTTTTTCGCGTTGGCGATCAGAACCTCCTTACTGTAAAGTACGTAAATGGATACGATAATGCCCAGGATCAGGTTTTTGAAAAAGGTGATCACTCCCAGAAGCCCGGAGGAAAGGTTGCGCAGGATATTGTTCATCTGGGGGATCAGATCTTCATTCATCCACCCTTCCGCCTTGGAGGAATAATTGGCGATCAGACTGTTCACTGTGTCTTCCATATCCGGATTATCCCGGAAAAGGGAGGAAAACCATTCCTGGATGTTGTCGATATAGCGTGGAAAATTTTCCACAATGCTGACAATACTGTTGAAAACCTGGGGGATCAGAAGAGCCAGCAAAAGATAGATGGCGAATACAAACAGAAAAAGCGTCATGAGCACGCTGGCCAGTCGGATGGCCTTGCGCCCTCTTTTTTCATATTTGATCCCGCATTTATCCAGTATTTTTTTGAGGACCTTGTTTTCAATGAGCTTTACCAGGGGCCACATGACGTAGGAGATCAACAGCCCAACGATCAGCGGCATCAGAATGGAAACAATGAGATCAAAGCCTTTTCTCAGAGAATCCATGTGGAAGATTACAAAATAAAAGAGGATCGACGCGGCAGCCACCAGGAACAATGTCAATCCTAAATGGAAATATTTTTTATCCGGTTTAAATTTCATGTCTCAACTACTCCATTTTTTATGATCTGTTATCTGCAGGGATCCAAAGCGATGGATGGGATCCCTGCTATTTATTGTACCAATCTCTGAGAGATAATACAATTAAATATTTACAATACTTTTCTGTTCTTATATAATAAATATCGTTGGCGTCAGTATACAGGGGACAATCCGCGGTCTGGAGCGTGCTGTCCCCTGTACACTGACGCTATTGCCCCACGAGGCGCAGTCTATCGGAGGTATTACAATTATGAAATTACAGCAGCTTCTCAGCCTTACCCGCAAAGCGGTGGACGAATATCAGATGATCCGGCAGGGCGATCGGATTGCCGTAGGCATATCCGGCGGCAAGGACAGTCTGACGCTCCTCTATGCCCTGCATGGACTGATGCGTTTTTATCCTCAGACATTTTCCATTCACGCGGTTACAGTGAATCTCGGCTTTCCCGGGGCGGATTATTCCCCTGTGGGGGAACTCTGCCGGGAACTCCAGGTCCCCTACACCGTAGTGGACACAGAAATAGCTCCGATTATTTTTGAACAGCGAAAAGAAGAAAATCCCTGTTCCCTGTGCGCGAAAATGCGCAAAGGAGCCCTGAACGAGGCAGTCAAAAAACTGGGCTGCAACAAAGTAGCCTACGCCCATCACAAGGATGACCTGGTGGAGACCATGCTGCTCTCTCTCATCTACGAAGGCAGATTTCACTGCTTCTCGCCCAAAACCTATCTGGACAGGACCGATCTTTGGGTGATCCGTCCGCTGATGTTCGTGTCGGAGGCGGATGTGATCGGTTTCCGCAATCAGTATCATCTGCCGGTGGTAAAGAATCCCTGCCCGGCGGACGGCTATACCAGACGGCAGTATGCCAAAGAGCTCCTGGCCGGGATCAACCGGGACAATCCGGGCGTCAAGGAGCGTATGTTTTCCGCGATTGTCAACGGAAAGATCCCCGGCTGGCCGGACAGGATCCCCAGGATCCGGGGGACTCTGTAAGTTCCGAAGAAAAAGAAAAGCCGCTCTCTTTCGGGAGCCGCTTTTCTTTTGTATGCGCAGGCGCGTTATTTCTTCGCCGGATCCACCGTGAAGATCGCGCGTTTATAACCTTGTTCTTTCTGTTCGATCATGCCTTTCAGTAAATTCACGGTTCCGTCGATTCCGAACACGCCGCTGTCCAGGCAGACATGATAGCTTTCCATCTCTCCCCACTTTTTGCAGGTGTAATAATTGTAATAGCTGGCCCTGTTCTTATCGATCTTCAGGATCATATCCTTGGCCTTATTATCACTGATGGAATTGGCGGCAGCTACTCTGCGGATCCGTTTCTTCATGTCGGCATGGATAAAAACGCTGAGACAGTTGGGATTATCTTCCAGGGCATAATCCGCGCAGCGGCCGATAAATACACAGGGGCCTTCTTTCGCCAGATTTTTGATGGTGTCAAACTGTGCCAGAAATACTTTCTGATTCAGAGGCATATCGGAAAGTACATTGGAGGAATATCCGTAGGAGTAAGTATCCATGACCAGAGAGTAGAGAAAACTGCTGGTATGTCTTTTCTCATTCGCCTCAAAAATTTCCTTGGCAAGTCCGCTGTCCTTGGAAGCTCTTTCCAGAAGCTCCTTATCATAGCAGGGAATGTTCAGGGCTTTCGCCAGTTCCTTGCCGATCTCACGTCCCGCGCTGCCATGCTGGCGGCTGATTGTAATAATTGTATTCATACGCTCCTCTCCTTTCTGACCCAACTTTCAATAATTATTTGTATTATAATACAAATTGACCGAAAAGTACATACGATTCACCGGAGAATTTTCAAAAGTTTTTCAAAATATTCCGGAAGGGGGGCAGTAAATTCAAGATATTTTCCTGTACGGGGATGGATAAATCCCAGGACCATGGCGTGGAGGGCCTGCCCCTGCAGCTGGGGATACGGGCACTTTTTAGGCCCGTACAGAGGATCTCCCAGGATCGGGTGGCCGATGCTGGCGAGATGGGCGCGGATCTGATGGGTGCGTCCGGTCTCCAGGCGGCATTCAATATAGGAATATCCCCGCAGATGTTCCAGAACCTGCACATGGGTCACCGCAGGTTTTCCGTTTTTCACGTTTACCGCCATTTTTTTTCGGTCCGTCGGGTGCCGGCCGATGCTCCCTTCCACTGTAAAGGAATCTTCCCGGAAGACGCCGTGGGCAATGGCCCGGTAGCGTCTGGTGATACTGTGGACAGCCAGCTGCTCCGCCAGAGCCCGGTGGGACGCGTCGTTTTTACAGACGACCAGGGCGCCGGTGGTGTCTTTGTCGATGCGATGGACGATCCCCGGTCGAAGAACGCCGTTAATGCCGGAGAGACTGCCCTGACAGTGATACAGAAGGGCATTCACCAGGGTATGCTGCAAGTGGCCGGCTGCCGGATGCACTACCATATCTTTGGGCTTGTTGACTACCAGCAGATCCGCGTCTTCATACAGAATATCCAGAGGGATATTTTCCGGAAGGATCTCCGGTTCCTGATCCTCCGGAAGAGACAGTTCCACCCGTTCCCCGGACCGCAGCCGGTAATTTGCCTTGGCAGGCCTGCCCTCTGCCAGCACTCGCTCTTCTTTCAGAAGCTTCTGCATATAAGAGCGGGAGAAATCCGGGAGTTTTCCGGCCAGAAACCGGTCGATCCGCGTGCCCTCATCTTCTTCGCCTACGGTAAACTCCGTGCGCAGGATCCGTTCCTCTTCCCCGGTATTCATGGGCGCTCCTGCTTTCGGAAGGAAAGAAACTGAAAATCCCCTTCTTTGTAATAGAAAAAAACCAGGAGCAGGATGGCGATGAAGGACAGAGTGATATAAATATCCGCGACATTAAAGATCGGAAAATCAATGACAGAAAAGTATATGAAATCGATCACGTACTGATTCGCCACCCGATCGATAAAATTCCCCAGGGCGCCGGCTGCCAGCACTACGCAGCAGGCAGTGAGAGGAAGGTAATGCCTGGTTTTGGGGATCCGTATATAAAAGTAAACCGCCGCCGCCAGAAACGCCAGCGTGAGGACCCAGAAAACCCCCTGCATCCCCTGAAGAGAACCGAAAGCCGCTCCCCGATTTTCCAGATACTGCAGTTCCAGGACATCAGGGATCAGCACCACCGGCGGGCGGCCTTTCAGGCCGGAGGACGCCAGATATTTCGTAAACTGATCCAGAAAGACCAGACCGCAGAACCCGAGGACGGCGGCAATGGTATAGGAAATCTTTTTGCGTTCTTTCATTGTATCATTCTCCATTCAGTATATCCACGGACTCCAGGATCTCCTGATCCGTAACGCTTCGGTCGATCACAGCGCATCCCAGGGGCCTGAGAAGGATAAAACGGATCCTGCCCTGTTCCATTTTTTTGTCGGATTTTGTGGCACGCAGTACAGCCTCCGGGGAGATCCCGGGCAGAGAGACGGGAAGCCCGAAGGTTTTCTCCGCATTGCGGACCGACAGATAATCTTCTCGGGAAATATACCCTTTTTTCCAGGAAAGATAGGCGGCGGCCACAGTTCCCAGAGCCACGCATTCCCCGTGGAGCAGCTGAAAGTCCATAAGCTTCTCGATGGCGTGGCCGATGGTGTGGCCGAGATTCAGCGTCGCCCGGACGCCCTGTTCCCGGGGATCCTCCTCCACGACCATGGCTTTGATCTCACAGCAGCGGCGGATCATAGACTCAAGGGCCTCCCTATCTCCGGACTGTATCTCCCGGGCGTGTTCCGTCAGCCAGAAAAAGAAATCAGCGTCCCTCAGAAGCGCCGTTTTCAGTACCTCTGCCATTCCGCTGGCAAACTGCCTTTCGGAAAGTGTGGAGAGTACCGCCAGGTTCATGTACACCAGGCGGGGCTGACAGAAGGCTCCCACCATGTTTTTATACTGATCCAGATCCACCCCCGTTTTGCCGCCGATGCTGCTGTCTACCTGCGCCAGTAAGGTGGTGGGCACCTGGATAAAATCGATCCCCCGCAGATAGGTGGCGGCGGCAAACCCCGTCAGATCGCCGGTAACTCCGCCACCCAGGGCGATCAGGAGATCCCTGCGCTCGAAATTCTTTTGGATCAGAAATGCATACAGATCCCTGACGGTATCGAGATTCTTTCTGCTCTCTCCTTCCGGAAAGACAAAGGTATGCATCTCCCGGAAGGTTCCTTCCAGGCTGCGGACCAGGTCCTGCAGATACAGAGGGGCTACCGCGCTGTCGGAGATAACGCACACTTTTCCCGCCTGCAGCTCAGGCATTTCCAGACAGGTCTTCAGCGCGCGGAAATCATTTTCCCAGACAATATGGTAAGAAAATTCCAGAGGATTTCCCTTTCGTTGGATCAGTAAATTACGCAAAACAGTTCCTCCTTTTTTCGGTCAGATGTAGCGGTACAGGCGGACCAGATTCCTGCCCTTTTTCGTTTTGGAAACACATTCCCCGAAACGGAACTTCCCATAGCCTCTCACCGAGATCAGATCCCCGGAAGACAGATTGTATCCATTGGATGGGATCAGACGGCCGTTCACAAAAACTTTCCCTTCCCCGATGAGAGGAAGCATGGAACTGCGGGAACTGTGAAAGGCCAGGGCGATCACGGAATCCAGTCTGGGAGAGGCTACCGTTCCGGTGATCTCCTCCACCCGGGGCTGCGGGATCTCCTCCGGATCTTCGCACACGGAGACTGTGACGGCTGTGCGTCCTACCATGCGCAGCTCAGAACAGAGGAAATCCGTCATACTGTCTTCACAGAACAGAAAGGCCTCGCGGTCTCCCGGAAGGATATCTCCCACTACCCGGCGCTCGATCCCCAGTCCCAGCACAGCCCCGAGATAATCTCTGTGGCTCGGGGAAACAGAAAATCTGGGGGCCGCCGCCCGGATCCGGAGGCAGGAAAAAGGATAGCTCCAATCATAAGAAAGAGCATCAGGTAGAAATGCTGCCATCTGACGCTCCGCGGTTTCATAGCCGCCGGAAAGGCACAGCGAAACACCGTGCTCTTTCCAGTTTATGCTATGTATCATATGAATTTCATACAGATCAAGAAAATCGCTGAAAGAGACAATGCTCCGCTGATACGCGGTGTCCGCCAGTTCCTGCATTTTCCTGATAAAAAGAGTTTCCCGCTCCATGGGCTTTAGAATTCCGTGCGGATAGAGGGAATGGCACCGCCCAGGATATCCTGGATATCTCCGGAAATCTCCACGCTGGAAGGTGTCAGGATAAAAATATAGCTGGATACCTTCTGGAGGCTTCCGTTTATGGAATAGCAGGCGCCGCAGGCAAAATCAATGATCCGCTGGGCAACCTCCACATCGATGCCTTCCAGGTTCAGGACAACGGTACAGTTGGCCAGAAGCGTGTCCGCGATCTCCCTTGTATCCTCCATGGAATTGGGTTTGATCACGCATACTTCCATGCCGCTGCCGGAAGCTTTTCTGCGCATAGGCGTCACTTTCGGTGAAGAAACTCTGACAGGCCTGGGAGCTGCCGCCTGCTGTTTGGGCGCCGTCTGCTTTTTCGCAGCCCGTGGCTCCTCTTCCGCCTCGTCTTTCTCCTTTATTTTCTGGAAAAATCTCTTTTTCGGTTTGGCCTCCTCTTCAAATTCCTCGTCGTCAATGTCGTCATCTTCGTCAAAGAATTCATCTTCGTCGTCATAATCGTCATTTAAACGGATTGCATTTAAAAACTTGTCCAAAACACTCATTTTAACTGATCTCCTATTGTTTTTAATTCTGAATGCCGTAAGTCCGCTGTCCGAAAATTCCGGTGCCGACCCGCACGAGCGTGGCGCCTTCCTCGATTGCCACCTGATAGTCGCCGGTCATCCCCATACTCAAAACACTCATAGTAACATTATTAATGTTTTTGCCTGCAATGTCAACACTTAATTCCTTCAATTTTCGGAAAACCGGACGATTTTCTTCCGGATTGGAAACATTCGGACCGATGGTCATCAAACCTTTCACAGAAACAGCCGGAAGCTGGGCGATCTGGCGGATCAGCCCCTCTGTCTCCTCCGGTCTTACCCCGAATTTGCTCTCCTCTCCCGCCACATTCACCTCGATCAATATCGGCACGCTGCAGTTGCGCTTGACTGCCTCCCGGCTGATGGTCTGAGCCAGCTTCAGCGAATCGACGGAATGGATCAGACAGGCTTTATCCACAACATACTTTACTTTGTTTGTCTGCAGATGACCGATCAGATGCCAGCGGGTATCCTCCGGCAGTTCCGGATATTTGGCGGTAAGCTCCTGGACTTTGTTCTCGCCGAAATCTCTCTGGCCCAGATCGTAGATCTCCCGGATCTGATCCACCGGCTTGGTCTTGCTGACGGCGATCAGGGTTACCTCCCCCCGGTCTCTTCCGCTCCGTTTACAGGCTTCCGCAATGTGTTTTTCCACTTCTTCATAATTATCTCTCAGCATGGTATGGCGCCTCCTGCGTTTAATACAATATGTCGTCTTCTTTAACACTGTTCCCGTCGTAGACAATGTAATCAAAAGCAGCGATCCCGTAATCCGTTCCGGTCTCTACGATACAGTATTCATCGTTCTGGTCGATGATGGAAACCCGCCGGAAAACAGCGTAACCGCGGTTGATGCTGTAAACGCCCTCCAGGGATCCGGTCTCGCCTACGGTATAGCGGCTGTTGGAATCCGGACGGACCAGCACATCTCCCTCGGCGAGGCTGTTCATGTCCGCGTAATAGAAGCTGCCGCCTTCTTCCGAGGTGGTTTCCGCGTAGATGGTGGTCTGAACAAAGCTGGTGCCGGTCTGCCCGTTTTCATCGGTGATCTCTTTCAGAAAGCCGAGTTCCCCGTTCTCTCCGCCGGTTACAGCCCATTCCGCAGGGATCAGATAAAAATCCTTCGTGACAATGGAGGAGAGGGGTATTTTCAGACCGCTGCGGGTATTGGTGACAAGTTCCACCTCCAGGAACCGGTCATTGCAGTACCGCACCATGCCGCTGTCAAAGGTGATCTCCACATAGCGCTGTTCATTGGAGGTAAAAAGGCGCAGGCTGCCGGTCTCACTCTGTCCGTCTTTCAGAAATTTGACCTGGATCTGGTCGTGGGCTGCCAGACTTACGGTCTGGGCGTCTGTTACGGGAATGATCAGAGACCATTTCTCACTGGTGATGAGCCTGTACACCGGATCAGAGACAGCGGCCTGGGTATTGCCGGACAGGTTCTGCTGCCGGTAGGAACGGCTCTGGAAATCCTCGGCCGTAAGATCCTCCGTGTTCAGGTTCTCGTATCCGTCACAGGAATAAGCCACCACGCCGTCCGCAGGCGCGCTGCAGAGAGCGCCTGAAAGGGTTGCCGTATTTGCCTGTGCCAGAGCGGTGCCCTTCAGCTTATACTTGAAATCGTAAACAGAACGGAAATCATTGGCGTCAAAAGCGCCGGAATAGATGGAGGCCTGCCGCCGCAGTTCTGACAGATCCTGCTCTTCCGCCTCCTCCCCGCTCATGGGGAACTGTGTGGAAGTAATGCTGCAGACCGTGCTGTTCTTGCTGACCTTTGAGCCGTCCTGCACAAAGTAGTTCACAAATCCGGCGGTGTCCGCGGTGACGACTTCTTCAGAACGCTTTACCAGCGCCGTGTAGGTTTTGTTCTGGGACAGAGGGCCGCGGGTAACCTGATACGAGACAACGTGATCCGCCGTAACATAAATCACAACGGTGATAATCAGATAAAGAAACAACGCTCCGAATATCACCGTTCCGATATTAAAGTTGATATATTGCCGCAGACCTTTCCCGGATGATTCTCTTTCCGGCTTCTTCTGCTTCTTCTTTTTATCAGACAAAAAAATCGCTCCTTACTCATAAATCCTGCTAGCATCAGTGTACAAGGGACAACACGCTCCAAACCGCGTAATTTCGGTGATTTTCTGTGTTATCCTCAATCGGCGTACGTCCAGTACGCCTCTATCGTCTGTCTTGAAAATCACCGAAATTCCTGCGGTTGGAGTCTTCGAGTCGTGAAGGTGCTGATTTGAGCCCCTTCAAGGCACTTGATCGACGCGTACAGAGACGTACGCGGAGGGAAAGTAACGCAGAAGGAGCTCAAATCAACCCTTCAACGACCGTATTGTCCCCTTGTACACTGATGCTATGTCTGCTATTTTACCATTTTCCGCCGGATTACTCAAGTTTTTTCTCCTGAAGGCAGGAATGCCGCAAAAACCCGGAACAGAAAACTGTTCCGGGACTCTGCACGCGGTATGTATTTATAAGGCGAGAATGATCTTCTCCTGAAGATCGGCGCTCAGTTCTTCTTTGTCTAGGGAGACGCTCAATACAAAATCAGCTCCGAAAAGACGGCTGATTTCCTCTAACTGTTTTACACATTCGTCGATATCCTGCTCTTTTCCCTCCAGCCGGGCCAGGCGCAGGAAACTGTCCAGATACATTTGCTCCAGATCGTGGTCCTGGGAAAGGATCCCGCAGATAAAACCAATAAACTCGTCACTATTTTTTAAAGGGAAAGTCGATACATCGATGAGACGGATCTTGTTATTCAGCTCATACATATGTTTGGAGCTTTTATCCAGATATACAATGCTGCCATGCGCATCCTGAATGGCTGAATTTACCTTGTCAAGAAGGTATTTTGTCTTTCCTTTTCCTTTTTTTCCAACAATTAATTGAACCATAGCAGTTTCCTCCTTAGACCATAAATTAGTAATTTGACTAAAAACTTCTGAGTTCATGCTCTAATTATAGTGTATTTGAACAAAAAACACAAGCAGATTTCGCATAATTTATTATTTTTTGCACTCTTCCGCATTCAGACATCTCCGTTGACCAGCGAGAGCAGCTGATCCATATCGCTGTACAGAACGGCGCTGTTCTCGGCGTTCATGATAATGGCCATATAGGGAATGCCGTAACTGTTCTGCACGACAATGGCCAGATTGGAGCCGGCCTCGGGCGTTGTTCCCGTCTTGCCGCCCAGCACAGATACATTTTTCGGCGCGGTGCGCCCGCCGGTAAGATACTGGTCCGTAGAAGAGAGATAAAGGGTGCGGGCGGCTCTTCCGCCGGCGGCAGGCAGATCCAGCTGATAGGAAGCCAGTCCTGCGGTATTCAGGAATTCAGGGATCTGAGAGGCATAGTGAAGCATCAGGTAGACATCGTAGGGGGTGGTGTAATGTTCCTCCTGATGGAGGCCGTGGGGATTGACAAAATTCGTGCCTGTCATACCCAGTTCTTTTGCTTTCTGGTTCATCATCTCCACGAAGTGGTCCACACTGCCGCCCACCTGTCGGGCAATGGCCATGGCCGCGTCGTTGGCTGAATACACGACCAGGGTGTGAAACAGCTGATCCATGGTGACCGTATCTCCGGCCTCCATGCCGCTCATCTGGGAACCTTCCTCCAGGGAAAGGTCCTGGGCGGTGATCGTTACGGTATCCTCCATATTTCCGTATTCCAGGGCCAGTACAGCCGTCATGATCTTGGTGATGCTGGCCGGATAGGTGCGCTGATAAATATTCTGGGAAAAAAGGACTTCCCCGGTCTCCAGGTTAAACAGAAGCCCCCGCTCCTCCTGACTGCCCAGGGCGATCTCCTGGCTCAGTACATTTTCCTCGGACACGCAGAGGCCTTCCGCGAATGGCTCTGCTTTCCCGAAGGAAACCTCTGTCCCGGAATCCCCGCTGAACTTAGGTACGTAGGGGCTTCCCAGATCCAGATCCCGCCCCTGGCGGAGGATCAGAAAGCCCAGGACAAGGGCAAGTACCAGGATAAAGATCAACATGGCGGCCAGGATCCGGTTCCAGATCCCGGCGCCTGCAGGTTTACTCGGTTTTTCTGTACGCTTCACGCCAATCCAACTCTCCTCTGTCCATGGATTTCACCAGCATCTCCGCTGTAGCCAGATTCGTGGCCAGGGGGATCGTATGCATATCGCAGATATACATCAGGTGTTTGATATTCGGTTCATGATTCTTGGGGGTCAGGGGATCGCAGAGGAAGATCAGCATATCCAGATCGTTCTGCTCGATCTGGGAAGTCATCTGTTCCACGCCGCCCACATGGCCCGCCAGATACTTGTATACCGTGAGACCGCAGGCTTCCTCTATCATGCGTCCCGTAGTGCCGGTGGCGTACAGCGAATGCTTGGCGAGGATTCCCCGGTATGCGATGCAGAAATTCTGCATCAGGATTTTTTTCGCGTCATGCGCGATGAAGCCGATGTTCATAAGCTTTCTTACCTCCATAAAAATTGCGGTGCTGAAGCCCCGTGTTCAGAACCAGCCCCATACCGATATAGCAGCTGACCAGAGAAGAAAGGCCGTTGCTGACAAAGGGAAGGGGGGTCCCGGTGTTGGGGAGCAGTCCTGTGGCTACGCCGATATTAATAAAGCTCTGTACAGCGATCATGGCGCCTACTCCGCAGCAGATCAGGGATCCCGCCTGGTCCTTGGCGCGGCTTCCGGTCCTCATACATTCCAGGATGATCAGAAACAGCAGAAGGACGATGCCGAAACAGCCGATAAAGCCCAGTTCCTCTCCCGCCACGGCGAAGATAAAATCCGTCTCGATCTCCGCTACATAATTTCCGTTGTTGGCGGTAGAAACCTCATTGTTGTTCAGCCCCTTGCCCGTCAGCTGCCCGGAGCCGATGGCCATGACAGAGTTCTCCTGCTGCATTCTGTCCATGGAATAAGAGTCGTCTTCCGCGTTGAAGAAGGCCATGATCCTGTCACGCTGGAAATCCTGTACGATGGGAAGATCCGTCTGAGTGATCAGAAACAGCGTCAGAAGAGCCAGGGGCACCGTCACCAGGAAAACGCCGCCGATGATCCTGTATTTCAGTCCTGCGGCGAACATCAGCAGGCAGAAGATCAAAGCGATGGTGATGGTGTTTTTCAGGTCCGGCTGCACCAGGATCAGCACCAGCGGCACCGCAATCAGGACTACGGCTTTCAGGATCGTTTTCAGCGTGTTGAGATCCTCTTCATGTTTCATCAGAAACATGGCAAAAAACAGGACGAGGGTAATCTTGGCGATCTCCGTGGGCTGAAACTGAAGTCCTCCCGCCCCGCCGATGGTCAGCCAGCGGGTGGCGCCGCCGGCGGTATGGCCCAGGACAGCCACCAGAAACAGCATCCCCACGGTAAAGACGTAGATGATCCAGTAAAAATTCAGGATCCAGCTGTAGTCGATGAGAGAAACGATGACCATCAGGATCACGCCCAGGATCACGCCGATCATCTGACGGTTCCGCAGAGAAGGATCCGCCGAATTTACCAGGGTGATCCCGATCCCGCTGAGCAGGATGAGAAAGAAAATCAATCTGAAATTATAATCTTTTAATTTATAGAGTTTAAGCATGTGTATCCTCGGTATTCCGCAGGGGCACCCGTATGGTGAGAAGCACCGGAGAATAATCGATCTGAATGGAGACCTTCTCCTCTTCCACCGCCAGATACCGCTCAAGCGTCATGATCAAATCATTTTTCAGCATCTGCATTTCTCTGGGAGAGCATTCAATCCTCTCCGCAGAAAGAAGGCTGTTCAGGCGTTTCCTGGCAACGGTCCCGGAAAGGCCTCTGCGCCGGTGAAATAATCCCATATATGCCTCCTATTTTTTAAAGATGCGCCGGAAAAAAGGCTTTTTGGCGGAAAGTTCCATCAGCGGGACTTCCTCGCCGGTGATCCGGCGGCAGATATTCTGAAAAGCGGTTCCCGCCGGAGAATTTCCGCCGCAGACGGGCTCCCCCTGGTTGGTGGCTACTACCACGGACTCATCGTCCGGGATCACCCCCAGAAGCGGCACCGCCAGGATCTCCTGGACATCTTCCACGGACATCATCTCCCCCCGCCGGACCATATCCGGCCGGATCCGGTTGATGATCAGCTGGATATTCCGCAGATCTCCGGCCTCCAGCAGGCCGATGACCCGATCCGCGTCCCGGATGGATGAGACCTCCGGGGTGGTCACGACCACCGCCCGGTCAGCTCCGGCCGTAGCGTTCTGAAACCCCTGCTCTATGCCGGCAGGACAGTCCAGGATCACGTAATCAAACTGAAGCTTCAGGTCCTCGCAGAGCTTGCACATCTGTTCCGGAGTAACGGCGTTTTTATCTCTGGTCTGGGCGGAGGGGAGCAGATAAAGCCCCTCCTGCCGCTTGTCCCGGATCAGCGCCTGCTTTAACCGGCAGCGGCCCTCGATCACGTCCACCAGATTATAAACGATCCGGTTTTCCAGCCCCAGCACCACATCCAGGTTCCGGAGTCCGATATCCGTATCCACGATCACCGCCCTGCTGCCCAGGGAAGCCAGGCCAATGCCGATGTTGGCGGCGGTTGTGGTTTTCCCTACTCCTCCTTTTCCGGAAGTTACAACGATAATGTCATTCATACTGACCCTCCCACTTTCTGAATTTTTCATCCTGTGTGTTTCCGGCTTTAATCGTGATGTTCATTGGAAAGGTCATCCTGCGCGGAAGTTCCGGTAAGTACCTTGGAGGCATCTTCCAGGCCGTAGTAATAGTTCAGCACATCTTTGACTACGGTAGCGGCATTGGTGGAGGAATAGCCATAGGCAATCCTTACCGCGAAAGCGATGTCCTCCTGGCTGCCGTAATGGGAATGCCCGATGAACAGGCCGTGGTCCGGCCGGGTTTCCGATTCCTGGGCAGTACCGGATTTTCCGTACAGTTCAATGCCGAGATCCGCCAGCACGCCGCTGCCCTGGATCATCTGGCGCATACCCTGATGGATATCCTCCCAGATCCAGTCGTCCAGCTGCATCTGATCCTGGATCGACGGCGAGAACTCCTCCACCGGATTTCCCTCGGAATCCGTGACCCTGTCAAGAAGGTTCAGTTCATAGATCGTACCGTTGTTGTAAAGCGTCGCCGCGTATCTCGCCAGCTGGGAGGTGGTGTAGGCATGGGTTCCCTGACCGATGGCGGAGGGAAGAGGCATGGCGTCGGAGATCTGAGGAGCGGACTCTGTGATCTGAATGCCTGTTTTTTCGTCCAGTCCGAAAAGCTCCGCGTACTGCCGGATCTTTTCCAGAGCCAGGCTCTGGTTGAATTCGCCGTTCTCCAGCCCCAGGTTGTAAGCCGTGGTACAGAGAAAAACGTTGCAGGAATTGGCGATGGCGCCGATCACATCCAGTTCTCCGTGGCCGGACAGGTTCCAGCAGTGCAGCTGGTCGGCCTCATCCACAAGTCCGACGCCGAACAGACCCGTGCAGTTGACGATGGTACTGTTGTTGATCACTCCTTCATTCAGGCCCGCAGCGATCGTAACCGGTTTAAAGGTAGATCCGGGCGCGGTCAGCTGCTGGGTGGCCTTATTGTAGAAAGGCGTGGAAAGGTCATAGTACAGCTGATAATAATAATCGGTGTCCATCTGGTTGGCCAGGCGGTTATTGTCGTATCCGGGATAGGTTACCATAGCCAGGCATTTGCCGGTGTCCGGATCCACGATCACCACAGAGCCGGAACAGGGATCCAGGGCCAGCTGGGCGGGAGTGATCTCCAGAGAGCTGATCTTCTGGATCATCAGATCGTAAGGCGAGAGGGTACCCGCCCGGAAAGAATCGTAGCTTCCGTCCTCCGGATCCAGGATCCCCTGATCGTAGAGAAGCTGACAGATGTCTTCTCCTCCCAGGATATCATCCAGCAGCATGTACTTGTAATAAATCCTGTAAAACCAGGAATCTTCCTGCATCTCCTGCAGGATGTATTCCGTCAGCGCCTGGTAAACCTCCGTGGAATCCAGATAAGCCCCGTCCCGGGACAGCAGGGTCACATCCACCCAGTTCTGGCTGGCCGCGTAAGACAGAAATCCTTCCAGGGAAACGGAGTGTTCCGTATACCACTGCTGGTACACGGTATCCGAGGAATCCATGGCGCTGTCGTTGAGAATGCCGTTTTCCGCCAGCATGGTATCTACGATATAGTCCGCGTATTCCTGCATTTCGTCGCTGAGCTGATTGTACGGGACCGATGTATCGGAAGAAAGCTGCCCCCGGACATCGGCAAGCACCTGCTCCTGTTTTTCCAGAAAACGCTGATACACCCACTGCTCTTCCGCGGAAGCGCCGGCCTCCGTGAAATGGTCCAGATCGATAATGCTGTTCTCGATCAGGGCGTAATACACATCGTAGATGGGGATGGGGATGGCGTCTGTCTGGGCGGGGTCGATGCCGGCTGCTTCCAGAGTTTTGATGGGCTGGATGTTCGCCACCAGGATACCGGCGATCCGCTGCTCCAGGATCTGATAGCAGGCCTCCTGGAGGTCGCTGTCAATGGTGAGATACACGTCATTTCCCTGAACCGGCTCTTTCCTGGATCCCTCGTTGATGGACTGCACGCGTCCAACGCTGTCCACCGTCACTTCCTCGGAACCGTCCGTGCCCTTCAGGGAAGTTTCCATATATTGCTCGATGCCCGCCTTGCCGATGATGGAAGTGCCGTCGTAGTCGTCCCGTTCCTCGGAGAGGGTTTCCAGCTCTTCCTGGGAAGCGCTGCCGGTGTAGCCGATAATGGGCGCCATGGCCTCCGCGTGATTGTATACCCGGACAGAATCTTCCGCGATATCCACCCCCGGGAGATCTTCCTGGTTTTCATAGATGGCGGCCACGGTCTCATTGCTGACATCCGTGGCGATGGTCACCTGCATATATCTCTGAAAGCTGGTCTGCCAGAGCTGGTAGCGGACTGTGACGATCTTAAGCTGCTCCTCTTTGGTAAAGGTGTCGGGAAGCCCGTATTCCGCCAGCTCCTCACGGGTATAAGGATCCTCCTCGTCAAAAAGGGCGTAATTCTCGCCGCCGCACAGATACTCCATGATCTGATCGGCGCTGGCGTTTTTCTGCGAAGCGTCCAGCTCGTCGATGCTGGAATATCCGTATACATCTGCCCGGAAACGGTCCAGAGAGGTTGTGCCCTCCTCCAGATCAAAGGCATAATTGCCGGATTCGTCCAGGATCACATGAAAGTCGCTGGTCACCGTGTCCCCGCAGCCCTCGATGAGGGTGACCAGACGGTAGATCTCACTGTTGAGGGAAAGATTTCTTTCCCGGGTGCTCCCGTACCGTCCGTTGTCCTCCAGGGTCACGGAATTGGACAGTTCGTTATAGGCGATCAGTTCTCCGTTGCAGTCATAGATATTTCCGCGGGTGCTTTTCAGCTGCCGCTCTTTCGTGGTCATAACAGTAAAGTTTTCGGCGTATTCTTCCCCCTGTACGATCTGCAGCTGAAACAGCCGCACCGTCAGAATCGCGCTCATGATCAGAAAAACCATCATCAGCACGCCCAGACGGTGGGAAAATACGCGTTTGAAAAATTTTGTTATTTTTTTAGCCAAGGTGATTGCTGTCCCTCCAATTCATATCTCACAAGCCTGCGGTTGATCAGGAAAAAGACCCGGTACAGAAGAATGCTGACCAGAACCGTAAAGACTACTTCCGGCAGGATCGTGTGCACCAGATAGGCGGTAAAATCAAAACGCATCCGAAACGCGAACTGGATCGCGTAAAATACCAGATTGTATCCCAGATCGCTGGCGGCTACCAGGATCATTGGAAATTTAATATCCTCATCAAAAAAGATCTGATATAAAAGCCCGTTCAGATAACCGATCACCATATAGATCAGAGAATAGAAGCCAAACAGGTTGCTGTAAAACAGGTCGATCAGCAGTCCGCAGAAAAAGCCGGTCCAGAGCCCGGTCCTCTTCCCGTGCATGAATCCGAAGGAGACAGTCAGGATCAGAAGAAGATTCGGCGTCACTTTAAAGAACGGCATGGCGGCAAACACGGTGGTCTGAAGAATAAAAGCGGCCAGAATGCAGACGGCTGTCACAATCTTTCTGCACATTTACTCTCCTCCCGTCTCTTTCAGCTGCAGGATCACCAGCACCTCGTTCAGATGTTTAAAATCCACGGTAGGGATGATATAGCCTGTTTTTGTCAGATGGTTGGTATCCTCTGTAACCTCGGCCACATTGCCGATCAGGATCCCCGGAAGATATTTGTCGCTGATGTTGGAAGTAACGATCTGCTCGCCCTCCGTTACTTCGTTTTCCGTGTTCATCTGGCTGAAAGAAATCTTTCCCTGATCCATAAGCCGCAGATCCCCGCTGACGATACAGGTGTCCCCATGGGAAACGGTCATGGCGCTGACGCTGCTGGAGTCGTCGATGATGGAGCGGACCACAGCCCAGTCGTTTCCCACCTGGGTAACGATCCCCACCAGACCGCCGCCGCTGATCACGTTCATGTCCACCTGGATGCCGCTGTCCGTGCCCCGGTTGATGGTAAAGGAATGATACCAGTTGCCGGGATCCTTGGAGATCACCTGGGCAGCCACCTTTTCATACTGGGAGTAATTCTGATCCAGCTGGTAAAGTTCCTGCAGCCGCTGCAGCTCCTGCTGCCCCTGCAGAAGAAGATTGTTCTGTTCCGTAAGGCTGTCCACCTGCGCCTGCAGTTCCTCATTGGCCGCGGCCAGTTCCTGGACATCCCGAAAACCATCCTGCAGATCTGTGAGCCAGCCGCCGATCTGATTGATCCCGTTCTGTACGGGAACGATCAGGGCGCCAGCCGCGTTCCGCAGAGGAGCAATGGGGACTGTCTCTGTTACCGTCAGCGCGATGGCGCTGATACAGGCGCATGTCATGATCGCCAAAAGATGTTTGCTTTTTATTTTAAATCTGACTTTTTTCTTCATATAACCTGCCTTTTATCGCTCTTCTCTCCGCCTCTTCGGCACAAAGGCCAGATGGTGCAGCGCCGGATGACGGATCAGTTCCCGCAGCCCGCAGATGGTGCACAGATCGTAATGCTGGGAAAGATGCACCGGGCAGTTCAGCCGTTCCGAGAAGAAACGGTCCAGCCCCGGAAACTGCGTGCTGCCCCCTGTAAAAAAGATCCCCTCCCGCCGGATGTTTTCTCTGATCTGCGGAGGGATCCGTTCCAGAAATTTCTGGATCTCCAGGGAGATCTGCTCCAGCAGTTCGGCCACCGCGGCCGTTACCGTGTAGCAGGAAACGTTTCCGTCCCGGGGAAGCCCTGCGGCCGTATCCATCCCCATGACCCTACGGCCCTCCAGTTTTTTTCCGGGAAGATCCGTCAGGGCGATCTTAAGCCTTTTGGCCGTTTTCAGGCTGATGCGGAAATTATTTTTTCTGCGGACCGCGGCTTCCACCGCCCGGTTAAAATGTTTCCCGCCGATGGGGATCGTTTTGCTGATCACTACCCTGCCCGCTGCCAGAGCGGAGATCTCCGTACTCTGGGCTCCGATGTTGACCACCAGGGAACCTTTGGTCTTTTTCAGGGAAATACCGAGAGCCAGGGCGTCCGCCACAGGCTTTTCCACCAGAAAGACCTGGCATTTCCGCAGGCGTCCGCGGTGGGCGATGGAATAATAAGCCCTTTTTTCCAACTCGGTCATATCCACCGGAACGGAAAAAAACAGGATGGGACGGTGGCCCATGGAGGTTCCGCTTCTGTTCAGCAGGGTATGCAGCACGGCTTCCACCAGCATCACGTCTCCGATCCGCCCGTTGGACATGGGCGTTGTGACCTGGATGTTGGCCGGCGTTTTTTCAAACATTTCATAGGCTTCATTTCCCACGGCAAACAGGGTGTCCCCGTTCCGGACAGCCACCATGTTTTTTTCTTTTGAAAAAGTATCTTTTTTCGCGTCATAGATCTTGATGGTGCTGGTGCCAAGATCTATGCCGTACATATTGTCCCTAAGCATTTTCTAATCTGTCCCCTTCGCGCAGGTTCTTCCTGTTATAAGCCCCTCTCTGAGAAGGCTGATATACTGTCTGTCGCCGATGATGATGTGGTCCATCAGCAGGATCCCGAGAAGCTCCCCTCCCCTGGCGATCCGCCTTGTAACGGATATGTCCTCCTGGCTGGGGGTGGGATCCCCGCTGGGATGATTGTGTACCAGGATAAGATTCACGGCGTGATACCTCAGAGCCTCCAGAAAGAGTTCTCTGGGCGAAATAAGCGAGGCG
Source organism: Candidatus Scatomonas sp. (assembly GCA_963928055.1). Lineage (GTDB taxonomy): Bacteria > Bacillota > Clostridia > Lachnospirales > Lachnospiraceae > Scatomonas. The sequence continues at coordinate 265,342 of CAWVDN010000001.1, forward strand.
TTCACGGTGCCGATGGTCAGAGTGATATCCCCCAGAAAATGATTTTTTGTGTCCAGCATCATGCAGATCAGGTTTTCCTGTTCCTCATGACGGAGCCGCTCCATATAATAGGCGGCGATAGAGCCCGGATCCTGAAAATTCAGTTTCCTGCCGGCCGAAAGACCGGCCATGCGCTTGGAGAGTTCAGCGACGCACTTGATCTGCGCGGCCTTTACCGGACCGACGCCCCGTATTTCACGGAGCTGTTCCGCCGAGAGATGGTGGAGGCCCAGAAGACCCTCCTGGGAGCGGCACAGCTTCAGGATCTCCCTGGCCAGTTCCACGGAAGGGAGATCTCTGGAACCGCAGCGCAGGATCACTGCCAGCAGTTCCGCGTCAGAAAGCGATTCCGGTCCCTTTTGCAGACATTTTTCATAGGGGCGGTCATCCTGCGGAAGTTCTTTCGTAGTAAGTTTTTCTTTCATTCTTCTCCTGTCGGCTCTCTTCTTATAGACAGGCGTAGACCAAAGTTTATTTTAGCACAGAATAAAATTCTTGTACATGGCTTACCGGAAATTCACAAATTTTTTAGCGATGGCTTCCGCCACGCGGATGCCGTCCATGGCGGCGGAGGTGATCCCGCCAGCGTAGCCGGCCCCTTCCCCGCAGGGATAAATGCCGGAAAGGATGGTCTCCAGGGTATCCCCCCGGGGTATCCTTACCGGGGAGGAGGTCCTGCTCTCCACGCCGGAAAGCAGAGCGTCTCCCATGGAAAATCCCTGGATCTGGCGCTCCATGGCCCGGATCCCCTGTTCCAGAGAGGAACCGAGAAATTCCGGGAAGATCCCGCGCACATTGGTCCAGGCGTACGCTCCCTTCATGCAGGGGGCAAACGCTCCGGGACCGCCCTCCCGGTTCCGGCAGAAATCTTCAAAGCGTTGGACCGGGATCCTTCCCGCCCCCTGCCGGAAAGCCGCTTTTTCCAGGAACCGCTGGAATCCTATGCCGCTCAAAGCCGGGGGCAGATCTCCGGCGCAGAAGGAAAGATAGTCTTTCGGCTCCACCGTTACCACAATGGCGCTGTTGGCGTTGGCCCCGTCCCTGCCGTGGTAACTCATGCCGTTGACGGCCAGAAAGCCCTTTTCCGAGGAAGCGTTTACAACATAGCCCCCGGGACACATGCAGAAGGAATACACGCCCCGGCCGTTTTCCAGCTGCGCGGCCGTGCGGTAGCTGGCGGCGCCCAGCTGTGGAGGGGCCTGTTCCCCGTACTGCCTTCGGGTGATGAGTTCCTGGGGATGCTCCATCCGCACGCCCACCGCAAAGGCCTTTGCTTCCATGGGGATCCCTTTTTCCCAGAGCATGCGGAACGTCTGCCGGGCACTGTGGCCGATGGCCAGCACCGCGGCCTCGGCAGGCAGTTCCTCTTCCCCGTTGACGGTCAGGGAGCGCAGGACGCCGTTGTCCAGGTTCAGATCGGTCACACAGGCGCGGAAGCGGAATTCTCCGCCCATATCGGTGATCTTTTTTCGGAGATTTTCCAGGATCCGGATCAGGAGATCCGTACCCAGATGCGGTCTGGCGTCATAAAGGATCTCCCGGGGGGCTCCCGCTTCCACAAAGATCCGGAGGACTTCCTGATTTCGGTGGCTTTTGTCTTTGACTCCCGTATTCAGCTTGCCGTCCGAAAAGGTTCCTGCCCCGCCTTCCCCGAACTGTACATTGGACTGCTCGTCCAGGACGCCGGTCTTCCAGAAGGCTTCCACCTTTTCCTTCCGGACGGCCGCGGTGTCTCCCTGTTCCAGCACCAGGGGACGGTATCCGTGCTTCGCCAGCATGTAGGCGCAGAAAAGACCTGCGGGACCGCAGCCGATGATCACGGGACGGTGACGGAGGGGCTGTCCTCCCGGGGCTGGAAAATGGTACGCTTCCCTATTTGTTGACATAATATTTTTATGTCTATTTCTCGACAGGATCTTCTTTTCCAGGGCGGTCTGCACCCGTACCGTATAAACGTATTGCAGTCCTTCCCGCCTGCGGGCGTCCACAGAACGACGGAGGATCTCATAGTTTTTTATTTCCTGTCTGGGGATCCCCAGGACCCCGGCGATCTTTTGCTCCAGCTCTTCCGGACTGTGGGAGACCGGGAGCTTCAGCTGCGTGATCTGGATCATATGTGTTCTCCTCCTGCCGCGCTTCTTCCCGCTGCCGCCCCGCTGGACCAGGCCCACTGCAGATTGTAGCCCCCCGCAGGCGCCGTCCACATCCACCGCTTCCCCGGTGAAATAAAGTCCGGGAACCCTGCGGGATTCCAGGGAATCCGTCAGTTCAGACAGAGGGACGCCCCCGGAGCAGACCTGGGCCTGTCCGAGGGAGGAGGCTCCCAGAACCTCCAGGGAAAAAGCCTTGATATTCGCGAGGATCTCCTCCTCGTCCGCGGAAGGCGGAGCCGCCACCGGGATCAGCCGGTCCGGAAGCAGGCCTACCAGCAGCTGCCGCGGATCTTTATAGGGACACTGCTCTTTTCGTCTCCGCAGATACGTTCGCAGGGCTTCCCAGCTGAAATCCGGCAGAAAATCCAGAAGGATCTGGACCCGGCAGCCCTCCGCCAGGGCCCGGACCGCGTAGCGGCTCAGCTGAAACACCGGGATCCCGGAGATGCCGGATCCGGTGAGCTGGATCTCCCCGGTTTCCTGCCGGAGGCATTCCCCGTTCAGGTACAGGGAAGCCGTTCCGGTGACACGGGTCCCGGCCCATCGGGAGAACCAGCTGCCCCGGCATTTTAAGGGCACCAGGGCCGGATAAAAGGGCACAAACCCGTGTCCCAGAGAGCCCGCCAGCTTTTCCGCCAGATCCGAGGAGCCGGGGATCTCGGAGGCGGGACTGCCGCAGGAGACCAGGACCGCCTCCCCGGGATACTTCCAGGTTTCTGTGGTGACCAGAAAGCTGCCGTCTTTCTCTTTTCGGATCCCGGTCACGGTTTCCCGGGTCTTGATCTTGACCCGGAGATACTCCGCCTCCATGAGCAGCACCTGCAGCACCGAGGAAGCCTGTCCGGTCCAGGGATAGATCCAGCCTTCCCTGTTTCGGGTGTAGATCCCCAGGGAAGAGAAAAAGGCGATGGTCTCCTGCGGGCCGAAACGGGAAACCAGGGAAAAGGCCCGGTCCGGATCTCCTCCCCGGTAGCAGAGCCGGCTCTGGACCAGATTCGTAAGATTGCACCGCCCGTTTCCCGTGGCCAGAAGCTTTTTCCCCGGCCTGTCATTTTTCTCCAGCAGCGTCACGGAGGCTCCCAGCCTGGCGGCCTGGATGGCTGCCATAAGCCCGGAGGCTCCGCCGCCGATGATCACGATTTTTTTTGCCATACTTTCTCCTTATTCAGGAAGTTTTACCAGTCCCGCCTCCAGAAGCTTCTGCAGGCTCATGAGGATCCCCAGCTTTGCGTGCTCCCAGGTGAGGCCCTCCCTGGAAATAGACCGCGTAGGGAGGTTTGATGGGGCCGTCGGCGCTGAGCTCAATAGAGGAGCCCTGGACAAAGGCTCCGGCGGCCATGATCACATCGCTGTCATACCCGGGCATGGCCCAGGGCTCCGGGGCTACGTAGCTGTCCACGGGAGCCGCCGCCTGGATGCCCCGGCAGAAAGCGATGACCCCTTCGGGGCTTCCCAGCGTTACCGCCTGGATGATATCATGCCGCTCCTCCCTTCCGTCGGGGATCACGGGAAAACCCAGCTTCTCATAGATGTTCGCGGCAAAGATAGCGCCCTTCAGCGCCGAAGCGGTCACTGTGGGAGCCAGGAAAAATCCTTGGTAAAAGGCCTGGTTCACCCCCAGGGTGGCGCCCACTTCCTTTCCGAGGCCCGGGGAGGTCAGGCGTACCGCCGCGTTTTCTACATATTCTCTTTTCCCCACGATATAGCCGCCAATGGGAGCCAGCCCGCCGCCGGGATTCTTGATCAGGGAACCTACCATGAGATCCGCGCCCACCTCCGAAGGCTCCTGAAGCTCCACAAATTCCCCATAGCAGTTATCCACCATGCAGATCAGATCCGGCCGGATCCCCTTGATAAACCGGATCAGCTGCCCGATCCGCTCCACGGAAAGAGTGGGCCTGGTCTGATAACCCTTGGATCTCTGAATGGTCACCATGCGGGTCTGCGGCCGGATCGCGGAGCGGATCCCCTCGTAATCGAAGGAGCCGTCCTCCTTCAGGTCCACCTGCCGGTAAGTCACCCCGTATTCCCGGAGGGAGCCCCGGGAAGGCCGGATACCGATGACTTCTTCCAGGGTATCGTAAGGTTTCCCCACCGGGGACAAAAGCTCGTCTCCGGGCCGCAGATTTCCGGAGAGGGCCACCGCCAGAGCGTGGGTGCCGCAGGCGATCTGAGGACGCACCAGAGCGTCCTCCGCCCCGAAGGCTTCCGCATAGACCTTTTCCAGAGTGTCTCTCCCGAGATCGTTGTATCCGTACCCGCTGGAAGCGTACAGGCAGGCCTCGCTGACCCGGTTTGCCTGCATGGCCCGGATCACCTTCAGCTGGTTGTATTCCGCCACTTTGCCGATCTTTTCAAATCGCGGGGCCAGGTCCCGGAGGATCTCCTCTCCGAATTTCCACACTTCCCTGCGGATCCCCAGTTTTTTATACATGCTTTCCAGCAGATTCTCCATTTTCCTCTTCCTCTCTCAGCTTTTCCTGCCAGATGGACAGGATATAATCCAGTATTTTTTCTTCGTCATAATCAAAATCCGGCTTCTGGATCCAGATCACATCCGGTTCCCTGCGGAACCAGGTCAGCTGCCGTTTGGCAAAATGCCGGGTGTCCCGCTGAATGATCCGCACCGCCTCTTCCAGGGAGATCTCTCCCCGGAGATACGGAAACAGCTCCTTATAGCCCAGGCCTTTCATGGAAGTATTTTCTTCCGTGAGTCCCCGGGCGGCCAGACCCCGGACCTCTTCCACCAGTCCCTGCCGGATCATCTCCTCCACCCGCCGGTCAATGCGCCGGTACAGTTCCTCCCGGTGGTCGTTCAGAACATAATACGCGTAACAACAGTAGGGGGAGCTCCGCTGTTTTTCCCGCCGGTTGTGCTCTGACATGAGCAGGCCGGTCTCCATACAGAATTCCAGGGCGCGGATCACCCGTTTCCGGTTATGGGGATGGATAGCCTCCGCCGCCTGGGGATCCCTCTCTTTCAGAAGACGGTAGAGATATTCATTTCCTTTTTCCTCCCCCAGCCGTTCCAGCTCTGTCCGCAGAGGAGATTCTCCGGAACTCTCGGAAAAATCCACGTTTTTCAGGAGGGCCTGGATATAAAAGCCGGTGCCTCCCGTGATGATGGGAATCCGGCCCCGGGACCATATTTCCTCCATGGCCTCCCGGGCCATTTCCTGAAAACGGGCCACGTGAAACTCCTCTTCCGGCTCCAGCACATCGATGAGATAATGGGAGATCCCCTCCATCTCTTCCGGCCGGATCTTGGCGGAACCGATGTCCAGCCCTCTGTAGACCTGCATGGAGTCCGCGGAGATCACGGAACCCTTTACTGCCTTGGCAAGAGCCAGGGATAATTTTGTCTTGCCCACAGCGGTAGGTCCCGTCAGTACGATGCATGGCTTTCTCAAAGTATCACCTCTCAGACGATGCGCTTGAATTTTTTGTCCAGCTCATAGCGGGACATGGTAAGGATGGTAGGCCGGCCGTGGGGACAGTTGTAAGGATTTTCCAGGGTCAGCAGCTCATCGATCAGCGCTTCCGCCTCCGCCCGGGACAGGTGCTGATTCCCCTTTACGGCCGCCTTGCAGGCCATGGAGGCCAGCCGTTCCCGGATCACTTCCGGGGCAGCGTCGCCCCCCTCCTCCAGGCCGTCCAGGATCTCCAGAAACAGATCCTTTTCCGCCGCCTTATACAGATTGGAGGGAACCGCGGAGATCTTAAATTCCTTCCCTCCGAAGGGCTCGATCTCGAAGCCGCTCTCCCGGAAAACTTCCCCGTACCGGTTCAGCAGCTCCGCCTCGCCGGCGGAAAGACTGAGGACGATGGGCGGACACAGCATCTGGGACAGGATCTCTTTTTTCTGGAAATCCTTCATCATCCGCTCATACAGGACTTTTTCATGGGCCGCGTGCTGGTCGATGATGTACAGGGAATTCTGATATTCCACCAGCCAGTAGGTGTCAAAGAGCTGTCCCAGGATCCGGTGGGAGGGACGTGCCGCCTCCGACAGCAGTTTTTCTTTGAAAAACTCCAGCTGCTCCGGAGCCTGCGCCGGTTTCTCTGTCTTTGCGGTCCTTTCCCCGCTGCCGGTTCTTTCCGGCGGAGGGGCTGCTGCGCTCGCTGCTTTCGGGCGCTCTTCTTTGAGGGCCGCCGGTTTCGGAGCCGCCGGTTTCGGAGCCGTCTGGTATGGAACCGCGGATTCCGCCAGAACAGAACTGCGGCGGCTGGTCTCAAAAGGTTCCGGAGCGGCGGCAGCCGGCGCTTTTTCAGCGGAGGGCAGCGTTTTCCGCTCCTGCAGAGTCACTTCCGGGATCCGCTCCGCCCCAAGCAACGTGTTCTGGATGCACAGACAGAGCTGGTGGTAGATGGCGTCCTGATCCGAAAAACGCAGCTCCATCTTGGAGGGATGAACGTTCACGTCCACCTTCTGTCCGTCGATCTCCAGATACAGAAGGGTAAAAGGATACCGGTGCTGCATCATAAATCCGTGATAGCCGTCCTCGATGGCTTTGGCCAGCAGCTTGCTCTTGACATATCTGCCGTTGACAAAATAATTTTCAAAATTCCGGTTTCCCCTGGCCAGGGAAGGCTTGCCGATAAATCCCTTTACCTGAAACCATTCATTTTCACTCTGGATCGGCAGCAGCTCCCGGGTGATATCCCTGCCGAAGATCTGGTAAACCACCTCTTTGATGTTGCCGTTTCCGCTGGTGTACAGCCGGTTCTGTCCGTTCTGGATAAACTTAAAGGAAATCTCCGGATGAGACAGGGCCAGCTGCTCGATCAGGGAGGAGACGGCGTTCCCCTCCGCCGTGGGGGATTTCAGGAACTTGGCCCGGGCCGGGGTGTTGTAAAACAGGTGCCGCACCAGAAAGGTAGTGCCGGAAGGAGCGCCGATCTCTTCCCAAGCGGTCTCCTGTCCCCCTTCTATGCAGTAACGGATCCCTGTGAGACTTTCCGGAGTCTTGGTGATCAGTTCCACCTGGGAGACGGCGGCGATGCTGGACAGAGCCTCCCCCCGGAATCCCAGGGAGGAAATATACGTCAGATCCTCCACTTTGCGGATCTTGCTGGTTGCATGGCGCAGAAAAGCCAGCCGCACCTGATCCGAAGGGATGCCGCTTCCGTTGTCCGTAATGCGGATAAAAGAAATCCCGCCTTCTTTGATCTCCACAGTCACCGCGGTGGCTCCGGCGTCTATGGCGTTTTCCGCCAGCTCTTTTACTACGGAAGCCGGCCGCTCCACCACCTCGCCGGCGGCAATCTTATCAATGGTTTTCTGATCCAGGACCTGTATCTCTCTCATACTCTCCTCCTGCAGGGACGGCGCCGGTATCACCAGCGGTTCTTGATCTTATTCTGCAGCCGGTACAGCGTGTTCAGTGCCTCCACCGGCGTCAGATTGGAAATATCCAGATGATCGATCTCCTCGATAATGGCGTCATTTTTCACTGTATCAAACAGGGACATCTGGGACAGGTCCACCTCATCGTAATGGGGCGCCTTTGTCCGGTTTTTCTTTCCTCCGGCAAACTCTTTCACCGAGAGGGTGATATCCGCGTCGGAGAGCTGCTCGGAAAGCTCCCGGGCCCGGGCCAGCACCGCCTCCGGCACTCCTGCCAGCCGGGCGACCTGGATGCCGTAGCTCTTGTCCGCTCCTCCGGTGATGATCTTGCGGAGGAACACGATATCGTCCCCTTTTTCCTTTACGGCAATGCAGTAATTGTGCACGCCCGGCAGTTTGCCCTCCAGTTCCGTCAGCTCATGGTAGTGGGTGGCGAACAGGGTTTTGGCTCCCAGGATCCGGGTGTCCGCTATGTACTCGATCACCGCCCAGGCGATGGAAAGCCCGTCAAAGGTGCTGGTTCCCCGGCCGATCTCATCCAGGATCAGCAGACTGTTGGAGGTGGCGTTTCGGAGGATATTGGCCACCTCCGTCATCTCCACCATGAAGGTGCTCTGGCCGCTGGCCAGATCATCGGAAGCCCCTACCCGGGTAAAGATCCGGTCCACGATGCCGATATTGGCTTTCTCCGCCGGCACAAAGGAACCAATCTGGGCCATGAGCACGATCAGGGCCGTCTGCCGCATGTAGGTGGACTTTCCAGCCATATTGGGGCCGGTGATGATGGAGATCCGGTGATCCCCGTTGTCCAGATACGTGTCGTTGGCGATAAACATATCGTTGGGGATCATCTGTTCCACCACGGGATGCCGCCCCTCCCGGATGTCCATGCGGCCTTTCTGGTTCAGCTTCGGCCGCACATAGCGGTTTTTCTCCGCCGTCAGGGCAAGGGAAGCGAACACATCCAGGGCGGCCACCGCCCGGGCCGTGCGCTGGATCCGCTCCACCTCCCCGGAAATGGTCTCCCGGACACTGCAGAAGAGCTCGTACTCCAGAGTGGAAAGCCGGTCCTCCGCCCCCAGGATGGTATCCTCCAGCTCCTTCAGGCGCTGGGTGGTATAGCGCTCCGCGTTGGCCAGGGTCTGTTTCCGCACGTAATAGTCCGGCACCAGATTTTTAAAGGAATTGGTCACTTCCAGATAATAGCCGAAGACTTTATTGTAGCGGATCCGCAGGTTGCGGATCCCTGTTTTTTCTCTCTCTTCGCTTTCCAGCTGGCTGAGCCATTCCTTGCCCTCGTTTTTGGCCCTCCGGTACTCGTCCACCTTTTCATGATACCCGTCTTTGATGATGCCCCCCTCCTTCATGGCCAGGGGCGGATCGTCATCGATGGCGTCGGTGATCAGCTGACAGAGATCCTCCAGAGCGTCCATATCTTCCTGGATCTGCTGCAGCACCGCACTTTTTTCAAAGGAATGCAGCAGCTGCTTCAGAAAAGGCAGCATCTCCAGAGAACTGCGGAAAGCGATAAGATCCCTGGGATTGGCGGACTGGTAGCTGATGCGGCTGGCCAGCCGTTCCATATCATAGATCGGTTTCAGATACTCCCGGATCTCTTCCCGGATCATAGGCTGCTTTGTCAGTTCCTCCACAGCGTCCAGACGGGCTTCGATCTCCTCCTGGTCAATGAGAGGCTGTTCGATGAACCGCCGGAGCATTCTGGCTCCCATGGCGGTCCCGGTCTTATCCAAAACCCAGAGCAGAGACCCTCTCTTCTGCTTTTCCCGGAGAGTTTCCGTCAGTTCCAGATTCCGCCGGGTGGAACTGTCCAGAAGCATGTACTTGTCCGCGCTGTAAGGGGTGATGTGCGTCATCTGGGCCAGGTTGGACTTCTGTGTCTCCAGAAGATAGCGGAACAGGGCTCCAGCGGCAATGGTGCCGCAGCCCAGGTCCCCCAGCCCCAGGCCCTGCAGAGAGGCGCATTGAAAATGCTCCAGCAGGGTCTGCTCACAGGTGCTGTCGTCAAAATACCAGTCGTCCAGAGCGGAAAGGGAAATGGAAAGCCTTCCCTTCAGATCCTCCACATCCACGCCGCAGACCAGGAAGGCCTGATTGCAGATGATCTCCGCCGGCATGAATTTGTGGATCTCATCCAGCAGTTTCCTCTGGATGTCCATCTCCGTTACCAGGCATTCTCCCGTAGATACATCCGCGATGGAGACCCCGAACCGGTCCTCTGTGCGGACGATGCACATGAGATAATTGTTCCGGGTCTCGTCCAGGTTCTGTCCCTCCAGCATGGTGCCGGGAGTCACCACCCGGATCACCTCCCGCTTAACCATGCCTTTTGCCTTTTTGGGATCTTCCACCTGCTCGCAGATGGCCACTTTGTATCCTTTTTCGATCAGCTTGCTGATATATACGTCCGCGGCGTGATAGGGGACGCCGCACATGGGCGCCCGCTCTTCCAGGCCGCAGTCCTTCCCGGTCAGGGTCAGTTCCAGTTCCCGGGAAACCGTCTGGGCGTCCTCGAAAAACATTTCATAAAAATCGCCCAGCCTGTAAAAAAGGATACAGTCTGGGTATTCTTTTTTTGTAGCAACATAGTGCTGCATCATGGGTGATAATGCCACGTCTTCTGTCCTTTCTGCCTTCAGGCCCTGGTCCCCAGATAATAAAATCCCCGGCATTCATCCAGCCGCACAGGGACGATCTCCCCGATCAGGGAAGCGTCTCCGGGAAAATGCACCAGAAGGTTGTTTGCCATGCGCCCTGTTACCAGAGAGGGGTCCTGTTCATTGATGTTTTCCACCAGGACCTCCAGGGTCTGCCCTTCAAACCGGGCACAGCGGTCCCTGGCGATCTCCTGAACCCTTTTCAGCAGACGGTCGAACCGGTCCTTCATGATCTCCTCCGGGATCTGATCCTCCATAGCCGCCGCCGGCGTTCCTGTCCTTCGGGAATAAAGGAAGGTGAAAGCGCTGTCAAAGCCCACTTTTTCCACTACATCCAGAGTTTCCTGAAAATCTTCTTCCGTTTCCCCGGGGAATCCCACGATGATGTCCGTGGTCAGGGAAATATCCGGAACGGCCTTCCGGATCCGCTCCACCAGAGCCAGGTATTGTTCCTTGGTGTACCGGCGGTTCATTTTTTTCAGGATCTCCGTGCTGCCCGACTGAAGGGGCAGATGAAGATGCGGACAGACCTTGGGGGTTTCCGCCATGGCCCGGATCAGCTCCTCCGAAAGATCCTTGGGATGGGAGGTCATAAAACGGATCCGCCGGATCCCGGGGATCTCTGCCGCGGCCCGGAGCAGCTCCGCGAAGCTCATGGGCTCCGGCAGATTCTTTCCGTAGGAATTCACGTTCTGGCCCAGGAGCATGACCTCTTTCACGCCGTCCTCCGCCAGAACCCGGATCTCCCGGAGAATCTCCTCCGGCCGCCGGCTTCTCTCCCTGCCTCTGACATAGGGAACAATGCAGTAGCTGCAGAAGTTATTGCAGCCGAACATGATGTTGACCCCGGATTTAAAGGAATACTTCCGGTCCACCGGAAGTTCCTCCACGATCCTGTCCGTATCCTTCCAGATATCCACCACCATGGAGTCTGATTCCAGCGCCTGGGCGGTCAGCTCCGCCAGTTTATATATATTGTGGGTCCCGAAAATCAGATCCACGAAGCGGTAGCTTTTCTTCAGCTTTTCCACTACCTGAGGCTCCTGCATCATACAGCCGCAGAGGCCGATCATCATATGAGGATTTTTTTTCTTCAGGGAGTGCAGATACCCCAGCCTTCCGTAGACCCGGAGATTGGCGTTTTCCCGGACCGTACAGGTGTTGTAGATCACAAAATCCGCCTCCTCGCTGTCCGTCTTAACATAGCCGATCTTTTCCAGGATGCCCCGGAGCTTCTCGGAATCCCGGGCATTCATCTGACAGCCGAAGGTTACCACACAGAAGGTCAGGGGACGCCCGGCTTCCCGCATCTTTCCGGCCAGGAGTTTTCTGGCTTTTTCCATATAATAGTACTGTCTTTCCGGCTCTGTTTCCGGAATGACAGACGTTTCCCCAGCGTTATACAATTCTTCCATCTGTCTCTCATCTTTCTTTAGACTGCGGCTGTCCCGGAAGAGGGACCGCCTTTTCGCAACTAATTATTATACCAATCCCCCTGAAAACTTGCAAGCAGAAAGTGCCTCCAGGAACCCGAGGGGCAGGGCCCGCACTTCCCGGTAGGCCTCCTCCCGGGCATCCCGGGAAGCCGGAAACTCCTCGTCCGGAGCGAGGGTTTCCACAGTAATGGCAGGAAGACCGTGTTTCTCGGAATAATAGTGCACGGTATTTCCGCCCCCGGATCCGCTGCCCAGTTCCTGGGTCTTTCTCCCGAGACGATACCCGCAGAGGGACTGGAGCCGCCGGGCATAGCGGCGGCTCCGCTGATTATATGTATAAGGCATGGCTCCGCGGTAATAATAGAGGATTTTCCCCCGGGAATGAAAGTCCAGATACCCCACCGTTTCATAGTCCCGGAAGACTTTCATCAGCGTCTGGGTTTCTCTCTCGCTTCCCGGATATTCCAGGATCTGCCGCTGGAGATAGGAGCGGCTGGGGAAATTGCGGTTGACATCCACCCCTCTGGCGTTATATTTCCAGGAGCGGCTGGGGATGCCCCGCTCTCTCGCCAGCCTGCGGTAAAAAGGACTGGTGATGGTCTCAAACCCGGCCCGGGCGATTTCGTAGCCGTCGGGATTGACCAGGGGAAGAAAAAGGATCGAGTATTCCTTCAGCAGATCCCGCACCGGGAAACCGGCGATCTTTTTGTTGTGGCGGAACGCCTGGCTGTAGTCCTCGATCATTTTCAGCAGCAATACCGGATTGACTTCCTCCCGGCCATGAACCCCTGCCGTACAGACCAGGCAGCTCCGGCCGAGCCCCAGACGGAACAAAGGGATCCGCCTGCTCTCCTGACTGTATCCTGCCGTCCTGCAGCAGGCCGCCTCCCCGTAACAGTCAGCCAGCAGCTGCAGCGCCAGGCAGATCTCCCTATAAGTATAGCGCTGACCCAGAGCGATCATAGAACGGTATCCTCCCCCGAAGGCCAGAGGCCTTTTATACTATTCTATGTAAAAGTCAGCGCTATATGAATGGATTTACGGCCGTACCTGTCCGTTTCCGTAAATAATATATTTTGTTGTAGTCAGGGCTTTCAGTCCCATGGGACCTCTGGCGTGAAGCTTCTGGGTGCTGATACCGATCTCCGCGCCGAAGCCGAACTCGAATCCGTCGGTAAAACGGGTGGACGCGTTGACATAGACCGCCGCCGCGTCGACCTCCTCCAGGAACTTCTGGGCGTTTTCATAGCTGGATGTTATGATCGCCTCCGAATGCTTTGTGTTATACCGGTTGATATGGGCAATGGCTTCCTCCACCGAGGAGACGGTCTTGATGGAAAGGATATAATCAAGATACTCTTTTCCCCAGTCCTCTTCGGTGGCAGGCAGGCCGCCTTCCACCAGGGGCAGGGCTCTCTCGTCCGCCCGCATCTCTACATGGCGCTCCTTTAAACGGCGGGACAGCTCCGGCAGCAGCTTTTCCCGGATCTTTTCATGGACCACCAGGGATTCGCAGGCATTGCACACACCCACCCGCTGCGTCTTGGCGTTGAGGATGATCTTAACAGCCATCTCCACGTCCGCGGACGCGTCCACAAAAATATGGCAGTTTCCCGTCCCTGTCTCGATCACGGGAATGGTGCTGTTTTCCACCACGGTCCGGATCAGGCCGGCGCCGCCTCTGGGGATCAGAACATCCACATACCGGTTCATCTTCATAAAAGCGCGGGTGGTTTCCCGGCTGGTATCGCTGATGAGCTGGATGGCGTCCTCCGGGGCGCCGCCCTCTTTCAGAGTCCGGCGGATGCAGTCCACCACCGCCTGATTGGAGCGGAGGGCGTCGCTGCCTCCTTTGAGGATCACTGCATTGCCCGTTTTAAAACAGAGCCCGAAAGCGTCTGCCGTCACATTGGGCCGGGCCTCATAGATGATGCCGATCACCCCCAGAGGAACCCGCACCTGCCCGATCAGCAGGCCGTTGGGACGCCGTTTCATCCCCAGAACCTCGCCCACAGGATCTTCCAGCGCTGCCAGCTGCCGCAGACCTTCCGCCATTCCCTCGATCCGTTCAGGGGTCAGCTTTAACCGGTCCAGGATCCCGGCAGACATACCGTTCTCCCTGCCTTTTTCCATATCCAGGGCGTTGGCTGCCAGGATCTCCTCCTGTCCGGCTATCAGAGCCTCCGCGCATTTCAGAAGCAGCTGATTTTTTTTGAGGACTTCCATTTTGCGCATCAGCGGTTCTGCCGTCCTCGCCCGTTTTCCGATTTCTGTTAACTCCATATTTTATCCTCCTTATCTGAAGATATTTTTTTCTGTGATCAGCAGATCCGGCCGCATATCCGTAGGCTCGGAAGGAAGGTCGTCCATAAGCTGGAACTCAAAAGCCACAGCCGCGGAAACGTTCCGGGGGTGGGAGCTCAGATACCGGTCGTAAAAACCTCCGCCGTAACCGATCCTGCGCCGCCGGCGGTCAAAAGCCACTCCGGGGACCAGGATCAGCCCGGGTATCTCCCCTGCCGCCTTTTCCGGATCCGGCGACGGCTCCCGGATCCCGCAGTATCCGTCTTCCAGGGAGGTGAAATCATCCAGGCTGTAAAAGATCATTTCCTTTCCGGTCACCCGGGGGACAGCTACGTGTTTACCGTCTTTCCAGGCCTGCCGGATCAGTTCACCGGTCATCACCTCATGGTTATAGTCCATATAGGCGTAGATCCAGTCCGCGTTCCTGTATTCGGGAAGTTCCAGGACCCTTTGGCAGATGATCCGGCTGTTCTTCAGGACCTCTTCGTCGGAAGCGGCTTTTCTGCGGGCAAAAATCTCTTTTCTAATGCGTTTTTTTGCTTCCATATTTTTCTCCCAGATTCGTGATGCTGCCGTCCAGTTCCTGGATATTGATGTTGTCCAGCTGAGACCTGAGATTCATTTTGACGGCGGCGATATATTCTCTTCGGAGCCTGGCCTGCTCCTCCTTCTCCGCCGCTGTCAGCCCTTCTTTTTTTGCTTTTCTGGCCAGTTCGTTGATCCGGTTGATATCCATATCCTACTCCTCTTTTAAATCTGCCAGGTAATCGATGAGAAAGAACTCATCCTTTTTGTCCGCCAGGAACAGAGTCCCCAGAGGGGCGCCGCCCAGGATCTTGTGGATGATGTGAAAATCGCTTCCATTGGCGATGACCATGTCCGCTCCGGCGCTGGTGGCCACATGGGCGGCGCTGAGCTTTGTAGCCATTCCGCCGGTGCCTACGCTGCTGCCGGTGCTTCCTTTCCCCATATCCATGAACCGTCCGTCCAGATGCTCTACCTGGCTGATAAATTCCGCCCGGGGGTTTTTATGGGGATCATCCGTATAAAGCCCGTCAATATCCGAGAGCAGGATCAGCAGATCCGCATTGATCAGGGCTGCCACCACCGCGGAGAGGGTATCGTTGTCTCCGAACTCGATCTCGTAGGTGGCGATGGTATCATTTTCATTGACCACAGGGATCACTCCCAGGGAAAGAAGCTCTTTAAACGTATTCTGGGCGTTCTTCCGGTTCAGATTGTCCACCATGGTATTTTTGGTGATCAGGATCTGACTGCACACCTGATTATATTCCGAAAAAAGCTTCTGGTAGATCATCATGAGCTTCGCCTGCCCTACGGAGGCGCAGGCCTGCTTTTCCGCCGTACGTTCCGGCCTCCTGGAAAAGCCCAGAGTATTCCGTCCTACCATAATGGCTCCGGAGGAAACCAGCACCACATCTTTTCCCTGATTTTTTAAGTCGCTGAGCTCCCTGACCAGGATCTCCAGCTTGATCAGATCCAGCCTCCCCGTCTCCGGATGCATCAGCGAAGACGAGCCGATCTTGATGACGATTCTTTTTTTGTCTTTCAGTTTTTCACGGATATCCATGATCTCCTCCTGTTGTTCTGCCCTGAAACGCGGGATCCCGGCCGGCTTCAGCTGACGATGGTATCTCCGGCATAGGAATCCAGCACGATAAAGACCCAGGTCTTTCCCTCGTTCAGAGTGATCTCCTTTCCCTGGCTGTCAAAATAATAGGTAGGTCCCCAGGGTTCGTCCTTGCGCCATGTCACATCGATGGCTTTTCCGTTGGTGATATAGATCCCCGAGCCACCGGAATCCGGATCGATATTCAGATAGCCGTTGGCGTCATAATACTCCCACTTTGAATTCTGTATCAGGATATTCTTGACCGCCAGCTGTTCTCCGGTCTCCTGATCGATATGCGGCTCCCCGTACTGAGAACGGTAATAGGTTCCGCTGGCCTCGTCATAGGTAAAAACCGGAGAATTGTACTCGTACCCGCCGGGGATCACCGTATGGG
Organism: Candidatus Scatomonas sp.; assembly: GCA_963928055.1. Classification (GTDB taxonomy): domain Bacteria; phylum Bacillota; class Clostridia; order Lachnospirales; family Lachnospiraceae; genus Scatomonas. Next base: position 281,323 of record CAWVDN010000001.1, read on the forward strand.
CCGTGTACCCTTCCTCCAGCAGTTCCTGCTCTCCTCTTTTCACGAACTGAAACTGTCCCTTGTAATCCTCCGTATAGCTGTCGGTGTATCCGCAGATCCCGATGCCCTCCCGGATGCCTTCTCCGCTGATATAGGCGTTGTGCGGCGGATTCCGGTCGGTTGTGCGGTAAAAGATCTGATCCCCGTAATCGGAAAGGCCGCTTAGGTTGTTTACCTCCGGAAGCTCCAGATAAGGTTCCGCGTAAGCGGACTGTCCGTAATGGACGTAAACCGCCTGAAAGCCGGCAGCGTAAAAGAGAAAGTAGTTCCGGCAGCTCCGCACGGATCCGATCCGGTCCACCTGATCATAATCTTCAAACAAAGCCATGATGCGGCTGATCCCTCCCTCTACGGGAGCCTCATAAAAAACGCCGGCATGACTGATCCCCCAGTGGGGCAGGCATGCTTCGATATTATTGATCATCACCGCGGCAGGCCGCCTGCGGCCGATCTCCCGGGGAACAAGTTCTCCGGTCAGGAAACTGCGGGCCATGCCCGCGGGAAGCGCCTCCGCCGGCTGCGGCGTCGCCGTGGGTTCGGGCGCCGCCGTAACGGTGGGCGTGGGGCTGGCGGTTGGCTCCGCCGTGGGAACCGGCGTCTCCGTCGCCGCGGGCTCCTCGGGAGTTTCCTTCTTCTGTCCTCCGCACCCCGCCGCCAAAAACAGCGCGCAGCAGAAAGCAGCGCATAATATTTTATTGAATCTCAATTCTGCACCTCCCCAAGACCCGGGTCGATCAGCGGGAGATCCCGAGAGAAGCCAGCACGGCTTCCTGCTTTTCTTCCATGACCGCCGCCTCCCCGGGTTCCATGTGGTCATAGCCCAGAAGATGCAGCATGCTGTGAGCTGTCAGAAAGGCAAATTCCCGCCGGAGCCCATGGCCGTATTCCGCCGCCTGCGCCGCGGCCTTTTCCAGGGAGATCACGATGTCTCCCAGCATCAGCTCCCCCGTTTCCGGGTTAAAGCAGTCCGCTTCCGCGTCTTCCAGGATCTCATAGTCTGCCGGATGACGGAAATTTACCAGCGGAAAAGAAAGCACATCCGTTTCCCGGTCGATCCCCCGGTATTCCCGATTGAGCCCGCGGATCGTTTCATTGTCTGTCAGAGTCAGGGAAACCTCCGCCTCGTAAGGACAGTTTTCGCTGTCCAGGACTCGTTCAGCGATCTGCCTTGCCAAAGCCTCCCAGTCAAACCCCGGCTCCAGGATCTGTTCATTTTCTGTCTGCAGTGTCATGATCGAAGGTTCCTCCTGGATCTTTTTGCCGGTTTCGCGGCCGGTCTTTCCGGCCGGGCGCTCTTTTTCTCATACTCCTCGTAGGCCTGGACGATTTTCTGCACCAGAGGATGGCGCACCACATCCCGGCTGGTAAGCTCGCAGAAGGCGATCCCTTCCACCTTTTTCAGAACCTGCATGGCCACATCCAGGCCGGAACGGGTACCCGGCGCCAGGTCTTTCTGAGAGGCATCCCCTGTCACCACCACCTTGGATCCGAACCCGATCCTGGTAAGAAACATTTTCATCTGGGCCGGTGTGGTATTCTGGGCCTCGTCCAGGATAATATAGGCATTGTCCAGGGTACGCCCTCTCATATAAGCCAGGGGCGCCACCTCGATCAGGCCTTTCTCCATATTTTTCTGGAAGGCCTCCGCTCCCATGATCTGGTAGAGAGCGTCGTACAGCGGGCGCAGATACGGATCCACCTTGCTCTGCAGATCCCCCGGCAGAAAGCCCAGCTTTTCCCCGGCCTCGATGGCCGGACGGGTGAGGATGATGCGGCTCACCTCGTCATTTCGAAAGGCCGTTATGGCCATGGCCATGGCCAGGTACGTTTTTCCCGTTCCCGCCGGTCCCACGCCGAAAACGATCATCTGGTCCCGGATGGCGTCCACATACTGTTTCTGCCCCAGGGTCTTTGGCTTTACCGGCCGGCCGTTGATGGTATGGCAGATCAGATCTCCCTCCAGTTCCGTCAGAGCGGATTCCTTTTCCTCCATAACCAGAGAGATACAATAGTTGACGTTCTGCTCCGTGATCTCTGTTCCCCGCCGAGACAGGGACAGCAGCTGTTCCAGACAGCGTCTCGCCTGGTCCGCGGAGCTTCTGGGCCCAAGGATCCGCAGGCTCCCATCCCGGGAGATCAGGGTCACCCGCAGGGCTCTCTCGATTTTTTTCATGTACTGGTCGAACTGACCGAAGATGTTTTTTTCGTGCTCTGTAGGGAGCTGTATGGTTTCTTCCACGATACCGGAATTCATTCCGTAACTTCCTTTCCTGTGTCAGTTTCCGGTTCCTCCATAACGGAAGGAACTTTCTCCGCGGCCAGTGAGCGCACCGTCAGGCTGCCGCTGCTCCTGCATTCCGCGTCAGATATTTCTATTTTAACATGATTCTCCAGGATTTCTACCCCTGATTTCTCTAAACTTTCCATATATTCTGCCAGCTTTTCCTCCGCCAGATCCCCGGCCTCCTCTTCCGAGTAGGTTCTTTTTACTTCTGTAAAAGGCAGGGCGGTCACGGTACCGTACCGGATGGGCAGGGCAAAATTTTCTGTCAGGAACACCTGATGTTCCTCCGACAGGTAATCGCAGTCTGTCCGCGGATCCGGGGACAGATCCAGCCGCCAGCCGCCGATCTCCAGAAAAAGAGATGTTTCCGGCTTTTCCTCGTATACCCGGCTGGTATAATTCCGCGGGAATTCCTGATAATAATACAGCGTCCAGCGGAGCATGACGTCCGCGTCGGCTTCCACCGGCTCCCATCGGAGGATCTCGCCGCTGTCGCTTTTTATGGGGATCTGTCCGCTGACCAGGATATCGCCGGCTTCGCAGGACTCCCCTGCCCCCACCAGCGGTACGCCCTGCCGGGTAATGATGCTGTCCACCACCCCGCTTTTTTCGGCGGCCAGATCCCACGCCCCTTCCGGGCTGTCTTCCCGGCTTTCCCGGTACCCGTCCACATTTTCTTTGATATCCACCAGCAGCCGGGTGCCGCGGATCCTGACAGAGACCCATGTGACATTGGGAAAAGCTTCCCGGACCGCCGAGGCGGTTTCCGCGCAGTCGATCCTGCTGCGCCGGATCCCATGGGAAACCCCTATGGAATCCAGAAACGAAAGAATATCCCCTGTGCTGTTGGCATAGTTTCCCTCCACATGAATGTTCCAGATCCGGCAGGACAAAAGGTACATCAGGAGAAAGCAGAGAAAAACCCCCGCAAAAAAAGCCTTCCTTCTTCGGCATTTACGGAAAAAGAAAGGCATGCCGCGTCTGTCCAGGATCCGGATCCTGGAGCCGCTCTTTCTGGCCGCGGGCCGCAGCCGGAAAAAATCTTTCAGGGACAGGCTGAATTCATAGCATCCATCCCGGCGGCGCAGATCCCAAAGAAGGATCTTTTTTCCGGCGCAGAGATTCAGAAATCGTTCCGGCTCCCGGCTGAAAAGCCGCAGCCTGACCCAGCCTCCGAGAAACTTCAGCAGTTTTTCCATGAGCTCCTCCTGTCAGGATAAAGATATCTCCCGTATCTTTCCGGTGATATACATTTCCTCTCCGGTATAGCTGGAGATGACCAGGCCGCTGCCTCTGACGAAAAGCACCCCTTTTCTGGTCAGCAGTTTTATCTCCTGCTCCCGGTAATCCAGGATACAGCGGTAGTTTTCGATGTACAGTTCCCCGGAACCGCAGAGAGTCAGGATGCAGTCTCTGCGGGACAGATCCGGAGGGATCTGCAGTTTTTCCAGAAATCCCGCTTTCCGCGGGCCAGGCTCACGGATCAACAAAAAGGCTCCGGTATGGTTTATTACCTACTGTATGCGGCGGGAAAAAGGCCTATGCATTCTTAAAAAAGATCATGGAAAACCACAGAAGCAGATGTTCACCCAGATAATAGTCCATATTCAGCTTTTCCACAAGATTTGCCACTACGATGCCGTGGCTCTCGATACACGGATGCATCTCCTCCGGATGACGGCAGAGGGCTTTGGGAAAGGCGCATTTGTCACAGATGGCGCAGGAATCGCTGGAAAGCGTATAGACAGTCATCCCTTTTTCCTGAAGATATCCTTCGATGATCCCCGTCATTTTTTCGTGTTCCGCCTTCGTCTTCAGGGACTCGTCCATGTCGGTGATATTCCCCACCTCCGCCACGGAAGAAAAAAACAGCAGATCCGGAAATTCCATACAGGCTTCCCGGCACTCCTCCACTTTGCCTACGGCCGGGGGGCAGGACCAGGAGGTCCCGTAACGGGGACACTCTTTTTTGCAGATTGCCCGGACTCTCTCGTTAAACTCCAGATCCTCCGGACGGACGAATGCATACTGATAAATAGGAAACTGCGTGATAAACGTTTCGATCTCTTCTTTTGTCACAGATAAAAACTCCTTTCAGGCTGTTGTTCTATTATACTGCATCCGGCGCCTGATTCCAAGCCGTCAAAACAGAAAACCGGGAATTCTTTTCTTCGGGGAAAAAGGCAATCTTCACATTTCTTCCCTGAAATGCTATGATAAAAAACAGAAGGAGGTACATACAGTGGAACAGTTATCTCTTTTTGATAAGCAGAATCTTTCCGTCCCTCTGGCCAGCCGGCTCCGTCCGGATTCCCTGGAGGAATTTGTGGGGCAGAAACATCTGGTAGGCCCCGGCTGCATCCTGCGGCAGCTGATCGAAAAAGATCAGTTGTCCTCCATGATCTTCTGGGGCCCTCCCGGGGTGGGAAAAACGACCCTGGCTCAGATCATAGCCGCCCATACCCGGGCGGAGTTTATCAATTTCAGCGCCGTCACCAGCGGCATCCGTGAGATCCGTGACGTCATGGCCCGGGCGGAACAGGGACGGCGGGTGGGAATGCGCACCCTGCTCTTTGTGGACGAGATCCACCGGTTTAACAAGGCCCAGCAGGACGCCTTTCTGCCCTACGTGGAAAAAGGAAGCATCATCCTCATCGGCGCCACCACGGAAAATCCTTCCTTTGAGATCAACTCCGCGCTCCTCTCCCGGTGCAAGGTTTTTGTTCTCAGAGCCCTGGAGGAATCCGACCTGACGGAACTCCTCCGGCGGGCGGTGAAAAGCCCCAAAGGCTTCGGAGGACAGAATGTACAGATTACAGAGCGCCAGATCCTGGCCATTGCCCGCTTTGCCAACGGAGATGCCAGGACTGCCCTGAACACGCTGGAAATGGCGGTCCTCAACGGGGAGACCGGACCGGGGTCCATTACCGTCACCGACGAGGGCCTGACCCAGTGTACCAGCCGCCGTTCTCTGCTCTACGACAAGAATGGAGAGGAACACTACAATCTCATCTCCGCCCTGCACAAGTCCATGCGCAACAGCGATCCGGACGCGGCAGTTTACTGGCTGATGCGGATGCTTCAGGGAGGCGAGGATCCTCTGTACATCGCCAGAAGACTGATCCGTTTTGCCAGTGAAGATGTGGGCATGGCTGACAGTCAGGCGCTGCCCCTGGCGGTGGCGGCCTATCAGGCCTGTCATTTTAACGGGATGCCGGAATGCGACGTGAATCTGACCCAGACGGTAGTCTATCTCTCCATGGCCCCGAAATCCAACGCCCTGTATACCGCCTGCGAGGATGCCAAAAGTCAGATCCGTCAGTCCCCGGCGGAACCGGTCCCCCTTCAGATCCGCAACGCCCCCACCGGCCTGATGAAAGAACTGCATTACGGAGAGGGCTACCAGTACGCCCATGACACAGCGGAAAAACTGACCCGTATGCAGTGCCTGCCGGACGCCCTGAAGGAGCACCGCTTTTACCGCCCCACAGACCAGGGCGCGGAAAAGCAGGTCCGGGAACGGCTGGAGGAGATCCGGCGCTGGAAAAACGAAGGGGAAAATTGAAAGGGCCGGAGAAACAGCTTGCCTTTGCTGTTTCTCCGGGCCTGTTTTCTGCCTTTTCAAGGGATCCTTTCTGCCATGGGCAGACGCGCCGGACAGTTTCTATTTGTGATACGGTTCCCCCTGTAGGATCCGGTACCCCCGATAGATCTGCTCCAGAAGCATCATGCGCATCAGCTGATGGGGAAAAGTCAGGTCCGAAAAGCTCCAGAGAAGATCCGCCCGTCTCAGCACCGCTTCTGAAAGGCCCAGGGAACCGCCGATGACAAACACCAGGTGGCTGACGCCCCGATTCCCCAGCTCCGCGATCCTGGCGGCCAGTCCCGGGGAATCCAGCATTTTCCCCTGCAGGGCCAGGGCGATCACATAAGAAGAATCCGGGATGCCCCGGAGGAGCCGAAGCCCCTCCGTATCCCGGATTTTTTCTTCCTGGGCTGCCGAGGCGCCGTCAGGAGTCTTTTCATCCGCCACTTCATGCCATTCCAGACGGCAGTAGCGTCCAAGACGCTTGGCGTACTCCTGGATTCCCTCCCGGAGATATTTCTCCTTGATTTTACCGACACACGCAACCGTTATTTTCATCTTATCATTTCTTTCCCATGATAAATTCGTGGATGCCCTTGGCCGCGGATTTTCCGGCGCCCATGGCCAGGATCACCGTAGCGGCTCCCGTCACGGCGTCACCGCCCGCGAATACACCCTCCTTGGAGGTCTGTCCCGTCTCCTCGTCGGCTACGATACATTTTCTGCGGTTGGTATCCAGACCGATGGTGGTGGAGGAGATCAGCGGATTGGGAGAAGTTCCCAGGGACATGATCACGGTATCCACTTCCAGCTCGAATTCGGAACCGGGGATCTCCACCGGTCTTCTTCTGCCGGAGGCATCCGGTTCACCCAGTTCCATGCGGATGCAGCGCATGCCCTTTACCCAGCCGTTGTCGTCTACCAGGATCTCCGTGGGATTACAGAGAAGATGGAACTGGATCCCCTCTTCTTTCGCGTGATGTACTTCTTCCTTACGGGCGGGAAGTTCTTCCTCGCCCCGGCGGTATACGATGTACACCTCCGCCCCCAGACGAAGAGCCGTTCTAGCGGCGTCCATAGCCACGTTGCCGCCGCCTACCACGGCTACTTTTTTGCCGTGATGGATGGGTGTCATGTAGTCCTCCCGGAAAGCCTTCATCAGGTTGTTTCTGGTCAGGTACTCATTGGCGGAGAACACGCCGTTGGCGTTTTCCCCGGGAATTCCCATAAACATGGGCAGTCCTGCTCCGGAACCGATAAAGACAGCCTCAAAGCCCTCTTCCTTCAGCAGCTCGTCGATGGTCACGGACTTGCCGATGATGACATTGGTTTCGATCTTGACGCCCAGAGATTTTACGTTTTCGATCTCCGCGGCTACTACTTTGTCCTTAGGCAGACGGAATTCGGGGATTCCGTAGCTGAGAACGCCGCCGGCCTTGTGCAGAGCTTCAAAAATAGTCACGTCGTAACCCAGCTTGGCCAGATCGCCCGCACAGGTAAGACCTGCGGGGCCGGAACCGATGACCGCCACCTTGTGGCCGTTCTTTTCCGCCGCGGGAGTGGGCTGGATGCCGTTTTCCCGGGCCCAGTCCGCCACAAACCGCTCCAGCTTGCCGATAGAAACCGGCTCCCCTTTGATGCCGCGGATGCACTTGCCCTCACACTGGCTCTCCTGGGGGCACACTCGGCCGCAGATCGCCGGCAGAGCGCTGGATTTGCTGATGATCTGATATGCTTCCTCGAAATTCCCCTCTTTTACCGCGCCGATAAAATCAGGGATGTCGATATTTACAGGACAGCCGGTAACACACTTGGCATTTTTGCAGTGGATGCAGCGGCTGGCCTCCTCCATAGCCTCTTCTTTATTGTAACCGTAGCAAACTTCTTCAAAATTCGTGGCACGGACCTTGGGATCCTGCTCTCTCACCGGAACTTTCTTCAATACATCTGCCATCACTTATCACCTCCGCAATGTCCGCATCCGCCGTGATGCGTGTCGCCTTCCTGCTCTCTCAGGATGGCGCGGCCTTCCTCTGTCTTGTACATTTTCTGACGCTCCATAGCCAGATCGAAATCCACCAGATGGCCGTCAAACTCCGGACCGTCCACACAGGCAAATTTCACCTCTCCGCCTACGTTCAGACGGCAGGCGCCGCACATGCCGGTTCCGTCCACCATAATGGGATTCATGCTGACAATGGTGGGAATGCCCAGCTCTTTTGTGAGCTTGCACACAAATTTCATCATGATCATGGGGCCGATGGCCACGCACTGATCATATTTTTTTCCTTCTGCCACCAGATCCTGGATGGCCTGGGTGACCATGCCTTTTCTCTGATAGGAGCCATCGTCGGTGGTTACATAAAGATTGCAGACTTCGTTGAATTCATCCTCCAGGATCACCAGATCCTTGGTCTTGGCGCCGATGATGGCGTCCGCCTGGATCCCCCGTTTGTGAAGCCATTTCACCTGGGGATATACCGGGGCAGTTCCCACGCCGCCGGCCACAAACAGAATCTTTTTCTTCTTTAATTCCTCAATGTCCTCGTGGACAAATTCGGAGGGCTGGCCCAGAGGGCCCACAAAATCTTCGAAGGCGTCACCGGTCTGAAGTTTCGCCATTTCCATGGTAGAAGCTCCCACCGGCTGGAATACAATGGTAATGGTTCCCGCCGCCCTGTCGTAATCACAGATGGTCAGCGGAATTCTTTCCCCCTCTTCGTTCATCTTGGCAATGATGAACTGACCCGGCTGACAATGCTTTGCTACCCAAGGAGCTTCGACAACCATTCGGTAAATGTTGGCTGCCAGTTTGTCTGCTTTTAGAATCTTGTACATGGTATCCTCCTCAATTCTCCTTTTTGCGTATTTTAACGAGCAGCTCCCTGCTTTCCCCATTACCCTTCTCCGGCAGCAGCTGTTTGTTAAAACCATAACTATTATAACGCATTTTTAAAGATTCGTCACTCATTAATTGAGATTTCTTGATATTTTATTATCAAAAAACAGTCTCCATCTGCCGGCAGAGGGCTGTTTCCAGCCACTAAACTGCCGACAGATGAAAAGACTGTCAAATTTATTCTGTGAGACTTTCATTAGAATCCGGTCCTTCCGGAGCGGGTGTTTCTACCGGTTCCTGGGTAGGTTCCGGGGTAGGCTCCGGCGTGGGTTCCGCCGTAGGCTCCGGGGTGGGCTCCGCTGTAGGTTCCGGTGTGGGCTCCCAGGTAGGCTCCGGCGTAGGTTCCCAGGTAGGTTCCGGCGTAGGTTCCCAGGTAGGTTCCGGCGTGGGCTCCGCCGTAGGCTCCGGGGTGGGAGTTGCCACGGTTGAAGCGTTGGAGGAGCGGTCCAGAAGGTATGTGGCGGAGGATGCTCCGCTGATCTTTCCCGCCTCATTTACGGCGATGGCGTAGAAGGTGTGCGTACCGTTTTTCATCGTCACAGGTCCGGTATATTTTGTACTTTTGGTGGTTGGCCTGGAATCAAAGGAGTAATAGATCGTGCATCCCTTGTCCGCGGTTACCGTGATCTTCGTCACGGTTTTCGCACTATAGCTTCCGGAAACCGGACGGATCACCGGACGGTTCGGCGCCGGCGTACTGATCCTGTACTCTGCCTCCGCTATGCTGCTGCGGATCCCCATTTCGTTGACCGCGATAGCTCTGAGCGTGGTATTGCCTTCTTTCAGTTTTACAGCTCCCGTATATCGGGTGCTGTTTTCCGTAGGATCGGAGCCGTCTGTGGTGTAGTAGATATCCGCCCCCTGGGAGGCTGTGATCTTTACGGATTGCTCCTCCTGATACGTACCCGGCTCCAGGCTGAACTGCGGTTCCTCACTGATATACTCGGTATATTTTTCACGGATCGCTGCGTTTCCGCAGTTTTCCACCAGTTCCCGGATCTTATGGGGCTCGCCCATTTCATTGTAGATGCGGATCAGAATACTGTAGGCCGCCTCATAATTCGGATTGTCCGCGATCACCTGCTCCAGCTCTTCCGCTGCTTTTTTTGCCTCACCCTGCTTGTCGTAAATCTGCGCTTTTAAAGTAAGGGCTTCCGCGCTGTCAGGATCCATGGCCAGAGCCGCGAGAACAGCTTCCATAGCTCCCTCATAGTTGCTGTTGCTGTAGGCGGTCTCCGCTTTTCGCATATACCCCTCGAAACTGTCGCTTTCTCTGGGAATAAACAGCAGAACGCAGATCACCGCCACAGCGGCGGCTGCGGCCAGAAAAGCAGCCAGGGTTTTTCTGCGCCGCCTGGTGAGTTCCTGCTTCTCCTGCTCCTCCCGTACGCGGCGTTCCTCCTCCTGCCTTTGCAGCTCTTCATCCAGCGCCTGCTGTTTCTTTTGTTCCTGAAAGCGGCTTTCCATTGTCTCATAATCCGGTACCAGCTGAATCTCTTTCCCGCAGACAGGGCAGACTACCTCGTCATCTTTTATGGGAGCGCCGCATTGTGAGCAATTTCTCATTTAACTTTCCTCCAGATAGTTCTCAAACTGTTCCATAGACATCAGGATCTTCCGGGGTTTGGTCCCCTCCTCTTCGCCTACCACACCGGCATCGCTGAGCTGATCCATGATCCGGGCCGCGCGGTTAAATCCGATCTTAAAGGCCCTCTGGAGCATGCCGATGGAGGCTTTGTCCTTGTCGATGATCAGCTTTCCGGCGTCCACGAAATAACTGTCCCGCTCGTCTCCCGAAGCGGATGCTGCCTGAACGGCAGCCGTATGATTGATCTTTTCCTCTATTTCCGGATCGTACGTCTGTTCTCCGGACCGGGCGGACAGAAAGTCAACGACTTTTACGATCTCGTCATCGGAAACGTAGGCCCCCTGCACCCTGGCCGGTTTCTGGTATCCCTGGGGATAAAACAGCATGTCTCCCTTTCCCAGAAGCTTTTCCGCTCCGTTCATATCCAGGATGGTCCGTGAGTCTACTCCGGAGGCGACCGCCAGCGCGATCCTGGAAGGCATGTTGGCTTTGATCAGGCCGGTGATCACGTTTACGGAAGGCCTCTGGGTAGCGATGATCAGATGGAGTCCCGCCGCTCTGGCCAGCTGTGCCAGACGGCAGATGGCGTCCTCCACTTCCCCCGGCGCCACCATCATTAGATCTGCCAGCTCGTCCACGATGATAACGATCTGGGGCAGTTCCTTGGGTTTGTTTTCATCTTCGATCCCTTCCAGGCGGCGGACTTTGGCGTTATAGCCCGCCAGATCCCGGACATTATATTCGGCGAATTTGTTGTAGCGGTCCGTCATCTCGGAAACGGCCCAATTCAGCGCTCCCGCGGCTTTTTTGGGATCCGTGACCACCGGTATATAGAGATGCGGGATCCCGTTGTAGACCGAAAGTTCCACTACCTTGGGGTCGATCATGATCAGCTTCACCTCGTCGGGGGAGGCTTTGTAGAGGATACTCATGATCAGCGTATTGATACACACGGATTTTCCGGAACCGGTAGCTCCCGCGATCAGCAGATGGGGCATCTTCGCGATATCGGCCACCACCGGCTGCCCGGCGATATCTTTTCCCACAGCAAAGGCAAGCTTGGAGGGGAATCGGCGGAAGGCCTGGCTCTCCAGCAGAGACCGCAGCGTCACAGAACTGTTGGTCTTATTGGGAACCTCGATCCCCACAGCGGCCTTCCCGGGGATCGGCGCTTCGATCCGGATATCCGCCGCTGCCAGGTTCAGTTTTATATCATCGGAAAGCCCGACGATACGGCTGACCTTTACCCCCTGCTCCGGCTGGATCTCATATCTTGTCACCGTGGGGCCGCAGCTGACGTTGGTCACCGTTACATCTACCCCGAAGTTATGGAGGGTCTGCTGCAGTTTCAGAGCGGTTTCCCGCAGCTGTGCGTTGGAATCCCCTCCCTGATGGCCGCTGGCTTTTTTCAGCAGCGAGAACGGCGGCGTCTGGTAATCGGTCTTTTTCTTTTCCTCCGCCGAAGAGATCTCTTTGCGTATATCCTGAATGCCCGCAGCGATCTCCTCCTGGGAAGATCTGGGCTGTTTCTGCGGCTGTGAGGGATTTTCCGCCTCTTTCCGCGGGGGCGCGCTTTCCTCCACAGGGAGATCCGACGGTTCCTTAGGCGGCGGAAGGATCTCCGCGGAAAGAGGGAGCTCTTCCGATTCCTGTGCTTCCTCTCCCACAGAGCTTATATCGTTTCTTTGGATAAAGAAATCCGGAAATGCCTGCTGCGTGAACTCGCTGTTTCTGGAAACCTCCTCCAGCTTCTGCTCCGTGCGCCGTTTTTTTCTGCGTTTTTCCGCCTCCGCATGATGCTCTCTGGCCGACTGATACGCCTGAGCGCCTTTTTCCCTGGCTTTGGCAAGGAGCGGCTTCTGGGTCGTGATAATGGCAAAAACAGCCAGCAGAGCCAGCACGATCACATACGTGCCCGCCGTGCCGAAGATCCGGCAGAGCAGCTGGGTAAGAGCCCCACCCAGCAGGCCGCCGCCAAAACGATCTCCGGCGCTCCGGGAAAAAAGGCTGCTGATCCGTACCGTTTCGGAATATCCCGCGGTCAGCAGATGGATCAGTACACAGCTCATGCAGAAAAGGCCGGCTGCCCCGATCATTTTTCTGCGAAGCAGGGGGCTGCGCCGGTTGGCAAGGTAAAAAGCGCCCCCGAGAAACAGAAGAATCGGGAAAACATATTCCAGCAGCCCGAAAAGTCCAAAGAAAAAAGAACTGAAAAAATGGCCGGCAACACCCACCAGCCCGAAATTGCTGAGCAAAAGCAGCAGAGAAAAAGCCAGCAGAAGCAGGAGCAGGATATCTGTCCGCAGTCTGCTGTCGGATTTCATGTTTTTCGCTGCTTTTTTGGAACCGCCGCCCTTGCGGGAAGACGTCCTTTTCACGGCAGAACTTTTTTTTCTGCGTGTACTTGCCATAAAGCCATTCACCTCATGCTAACATATTACGAATATTTCTTCTGATTGATAAAGGATCAGACAAGGTACCTTGCGATAGAAAGGATTCCTATGATCAGGCAGTATGCCGCAAAAAAGCGGCTTCTTTTTCTGGAAAGCAGTTTCATGGCGATCCGGATCACAAAAAATCCCACGAAAGCAGACACCAGCATCCCTACAAGGCAAGGCAGGATCCCTACCCGCACATCCATGGCATGACTTCTGGTAGCTTCCAGGATCATGGCGCCGATGATGGTGGGAACCGACAGGACAAATGCGTATTTTAACGCGAACTTTCTGGTGAAGCCGCTGAGAAATCCGGAGGACAGAGTCATAGCCAGCCTGGAATTTCCCGGAAAGGCCGCAAACCCCTGAAAGGCGCCGATCACAAAAGCATCCAGGTATTTTGACTCCCTGGGTCCCCGGTTATTGGAAAGCATAAAGGACGACACAAACAGGAGCAGAGCCGTCACAAAGAGCCCCAGCCCGGAAGCCAGGAGATTTCCGGTCAGCATTTCCACGATGGGCGACACAAGATAAGCCACGATCACCGTGGGGATCATGGAGACCAGAAGCATAGCCGCGAATTTCCTGTAGCTGCCGTTTACGATCCTGCGGTACCGGACGCCGCTCCGATGCAGCGGATCCCGGAAATGCAGTTTTAAATTAAAGAGTATATCTCCGGCCATACCGCAATACTCGGCCAGTATCCTGTGTACATCTTTATGAAACACTGTCAGAACCGAAAACAGTGTTCCCAAATGCAGCATAATCATAAACATCAGATTCGAGGAACCTTCCGCACCCAGAAAATCCCCCACAAGGGTCAGATGGCCGGAACTGCTGATGGGGAAAAACTCCGTGATCCCCTGCACCAGACCCAACAGCGCTGCCTGTATTATATTCATAATCATTCATCCCCGTTTGTATGTAATACTCCCTTATCCCATAGCTGGACGCTTTATTATAGCACAGTTTTATAGCATGTACAACACCCAAAATCCCGGAAAATAAGATCCCCGGGCCCATAGCCCGGGGATCCTTTTCAGGAGTATTCGGTTTACTTTTCAAAAAATTCGCGGATCCGTTTGGACCAATGGCCTTTGCAGATCATCTGATGATTGGAAATAGGAGCTTTCAGGAAATACTCCGTCCCTTCCGGCAGGCGGATGCGCAGCTGTGTCCTGCAAAGATCCGGTCTGTGGAGGCTTTCCAGCAATTCCGCGTCCTGCGCGTAATAGCGATTTGTCTCGTCGCATTTAAAAACAGTGATGGGACCCGGCTCCAGGTCTCCCGCAAGCGCGACGCCGATGCCGGACTCAAAATGCGTGGTCAGCTGATAGGAATCCGGCATATTTAAAGGCAGTGTGCAGTGGGCGAAGATCATTTCTTTGTTTTCCGCGTCCAGCTGGCTGGGGTTTGCCATAAAAACAGGCTGTCCCGTCAGTTTGTTCAGAACGGTCATTGCCAGAAGGCTGCGGGTGTCTCCCTCGCAGGCCGCGGGAATCCCCTCCGCGTTTAAGATCGCCAGAGCGATGCAGCCCGTCGTCCCGATGCTTCCCAGAAGATCAAAGCACCGCACCGTGACCGCGGAGAGCTGGTTTCTGGAGATCATGCGCTTTACCGCTCCATATACGTTCAGAGCCTTTTCCGTTTCCGCCGGATCATAGGCCTTTTCTTTTACTTCTCTGGCAAAAGCGTTGTCCTCATAACCGCCGATCTGATACTCCCGGATCAGTTCTTCCACATCCAGGTCGATCAGCTGACAGCCGAAGGTCTCTTTCAGCGTTTCGTGATCCGCCCGGCTGGCCACCAGCGTGACCGCCTCGCCGATCGCCCCGATCCTCATACCGCGCAGCTCTTCTTTTGCTTTATGCACCGCGCAGATCTCACGGATCCTCGCGGCTGTATCTTTCAGGGAGCCGTGGATGATCTCTCCCTTCTCTCCGTTCCTCTGCAGGTAGGAAAGAATTTCCATGGAGGCGGCCAGAGAGTTCCAGGCAGGGACAGTCAGCAGATAGTAGGGTCCCTGCGCCATGCGGTACACTCTGCTGAAAGGTTCCGCCGTGCCGCCGGATCCTATAAAAAAGATCTTCGGCCCCTGTCCGCAAAATTCCTTGTCCTCCGCGGCATATATTTCCATACGGGCTTCCCTGCCAAGATCCAGCAGATACTCCCGGCAGTAATCCGGGATCCTGGCATCGTTGCAGTTGCTGGGTCCCAGGATCTGATAAACTCCTAATCTGTCCATTTTCCGCCTCCTTTATTTTTTTCTTAAGCGAACTCTGTGTATTGCCTCAATGATATTGGAAGCTCTCAGTCCGAACTGATCCATCAGTACGTGTCCCGGTCCGGAATATCCGTAGCAGTCCTGTACGCCGATCTTCTCCATGGGGATCGGACATTCCCGCAGCAGTACATCGCCTACGGCGTCTCCCAGTCCTCCGATGACGCTGTGCTCTTCCGCCGTAACAATGGCTCCGGTTTCTCTGGCGGCTTTGACCACCGCCTCCTCATCCAGCGGCTTTAAAGTATGCATGTCTATGACGCGGACGCGGATCCCCTCGCTTTCCAGAAGGTTCGCCGCCTTCAGGGCTTCATAGACCATGGAGCCCACAGCGATGACCGTGGCGTCGCTGCCGTCTTTTTTCAGAATGCTCTTCCCGATGGTAAAGGTGTAATCCTCTTCCCTGTTTACACACTCCACAGGAAGACGGCCCAGCCGGAGATAAACCGGCCCCTGGTAGTCCAGCATGGCTTTTACAGCCGCCTGGGTCTCGTAATGATCCGCCGGACAGATGACCGTCATTCCGGGAATGCTGCGCATGGCGGCGCAGTCTTCATTGCACTGATGGGAGGCGCCGTCCTCTCCTACGCTGATGCCGGCGTGGGTTCCCACGATCTTCACGTTCAGATGGGGATATCCCACGGAGTTGCGGATCTGCTCCATGGCTCTTTCCGCGCTGAACATGGCAAAGGTTGCCGCTACAGGAAGTTTTCCGCTGGCCGCCAGGCCGGCAGCCACGCCGATCATGTTGCCCTCCGCGATCCCGCAGTCCACAAACCGTTCCGGATAGGCGGCCTTAAAAAGATCTGTCCTGGTAGCCTTCGCCAGATCCGCGTCCAGGACTACCATCTGAGGATATTGATCCGCAAGTTCCGCCAGGGCAAGGCCAAAGCTTTCCCTGGTTGCCTTCTTAATATTTTCTTTCACTTATTTCAATTCCTCCATTACTTTGTTCAATTCACACATTGCCTGTCCATACTGCTCTTCGTTGGGAGCGGCTCCATGCCAGCCCACCTGATCCTCCATAAAGCTTACGCCCTTTCCCTTATGGGTCCTGGCCAGGATGGCTTTGGGTTTTCCGTTGGCTGTTTTCGCTGCCTGAAAAGCTTCTTCCAGCTTTTCAAAATCATGTCCGTCCTCTACCGGGATCACATCAAACCCGAAATCCTGCAATTTGCTGTCCAGGGGCTCCGGTCCGCCCACTTTGGAAACGGGTCCGTCGATCTGCAGTCCGTTGTAGTCGATGATCCAGCACAGGTTGTCCAGACCTTTGTGTCCCGCGAACATAGCCGCTTCCCAGACCTGCCCTTCTTCCATCTCTCCGTCGCCTAAAAGTACATAGGTCCTGTAGCTTTCCCGGAAAAGTTTGGCCCCCAGGGCCATTCCGCAGGCCGCGCTGACTCCCTGTCCCAGGCTTCCGGTAGACATATCCACACCCGGGATTTTTTTCATATCCGGGTGCCCCTGCAGGATGGAGCCGGGGGCCCGGAAAGATTTCAGGATCTCCCGCTCAAAAAATCCCCGTTCCGCAAGCGCCGCATAAAGTCCGGGGCTGCTGTGCCCCTTGGAAAGAACAAAGCGGTCTCTCGCCGGATCCTTCGGCGCAGCAGGATCCACGCGAAGTTCCTTCTGATACAGCCAGGTAAGTATCTCCGCGCTGGAAAGAGCTCCGCCGGGATGTCCCGACTGCGCTTCGTACACCTCTTCCAGAATATCCATCCGCAGCTGACAGGCTGCGCGTTTCAGACAATTCAGTTCCTTTTGATCCATTCCATCCTCCAGTCTTTAAAGTTGATTGATGCTGTTTACTCGTTTTTCGTGGATCCCGCCGAGAAATGTTTCACTCATATACGCCTGCACCATCATCCAGGCAAGTTCGATCCCTACGGTACGGCCGCCCATGGTGATCACATTGGCGTTATTGTGGGCCTTTGCCATGCGGGCGCTGTAGCAGTCGCTGCAGAGCGCGGCCCGGATCCCTTTTACTTTATTGGCCGCAATGGAAACGCCGATCCCGGTGCCGCAGCAGAGCAGGCCGAAATCCATCTGGTCGTCCAGGACTGTCCGGCAGAGCTTTACCGCGATTTCCGGATAATCCACCGCATCATGGCTGTAGCAGCCGATATCCACTACCTGATGATTTTCCTCCTGCAGTCTTTTTTTCAGTTCTTCTTTCATGTCATATCCGCCGTGGTCGCTTCCGATCACAATTTTCATGCGATTTCCTCCTTCTTTGTGTCGATGGCGGCGACAAACCGGCTGGCGGATCCGCGGATCCCCTCCGGCTGGCCGAAGCAGACAAACGCCCCTCCCACCAGAATGTCGGCGCCTTCTCTGGCACAGACGGGACCGTTGGTAAAATCAACGCCTCCGTCTACCATAATAGAAAAGGAACGGTTTTGCCTGGTCCTCAGGGAAGACAGTTCCCGTATCTTTTCGTGTACCGGTTCATAAAAGATCTGTCCGGAAAAACCCGGTTCCACCCCCATCAGCAGAACGTAATCCAGTTCTCCCAGTATTTCCTCCAGCATGGATACCGGCTGGACCGGGTTCAGCACTACCCCAGCCCGGATGCCTCTCTCTCGGATGCTGCGGAGCATTCTTAAGGGGAAAGAGGTGGCGTCCAGGTGAAAGGCCGCCATGTCCGGTCTGAGTGTTTCCAGTTCTTTCAGCCACTGGAAGGGTTCCGTGACCATCAGATGAAGATCCATGGGCACATGGGGAAAGGCGCTCCGGATGGCACGGGCCTGTTCAAAGCTGAGACAGATATTGGGTACGTAATGGCCGTCCATAATGTCAATGTGCAGCATTCCCGCTCCGCCCTCGATGACTTCTTCAATGTCCCTGGACAGATGCATGATGTCCGCGCATGCGAGTGTGGGGTTTAAGATCGCCATTTCAATCCTTCCTTTCAGCGCTTCCATAGGAAGCGAGCACCTGCAGAAAATATTCCACCATCCGGGCTCTGTCCACTTTTTTCAGGAACAGCACGGTCTTCTCCTCCTGCGGCTTTCTCAGATTGTCTTCAAAATCCACCAGCGTAAAGCCTGTAGTGAGTTCTCCCTTCGTCTCCACATCGGCAAAATACGTCTCTCCTTCAAAAAGATCCGGATGGGTCACATACATGACTGTACAGAGATCATGCACATCGATCCCATTCTTTTTTCCGTCCACGGTATTTTCCTTTTTGGTGGACTCGATATAAAAGGCCAGGGCTTTCATCAGCATTTCCGATACGGGATTGTTCTGCTCCCGGATAGCGTCCAGGTCTTCCAGCGTAAAAAAGCTGCCCCTGGTGCAGTCCAGGCTGCACATGACAAAGGGTACTTTTGTGCCGATCACGTATTTCGCCGCTTCCGGGTCCGCCAGCACGTTAAAGGTGGCTACCGGCGTGGGATTTCCCGTTCGCAGAGAACCTCCCATGAACACGATCTTTTTAATTTTTTCCTTAGCGTCCGGATGTTTTTTCAGAAGAAGCGCCAGATTTGTCAGGGGAGCCAGCGCCAGGATCGTAAGCGGCTCCTTTTCCCTGCAGAGCACCTCATACAGATATTCCTCCGCCGGAAGGTCCTCCGGTTTTTTATCGGTGGGTTCAGAAAATTCATAGCCTCCCAGCCCGTTATTCCCGTGAATATAAGCCGCATCCCACAGATCTCTTTCCAGAGGCTTTTCCGCCCCTTTTGCCAGGGGGATTTCTTTTCTGCCCAAAAAATCCAGAAGATTCAGTGTGTTGTAGGTCGTTACCTTCAACGGCACGTTTCCGCAGACAGTAGAAACTCCCACCACTTCCAGAAGCTCCGTCTTTACGGCGTAAGCCAGCGCGACCGCATCGTCGATCCCCGTATCACAGTCTATAAAAACTCTTGTCTTCTCCATACAAATCCTCGCTTCTTTCTGTTGTTACTGCCTCCTTGTCCACGCATAGGGAAGCAGTTCTTTCAGAGTGTGTATTCTCCATTCTTTTTCTGTTTTCAAACAGATGACCGGCATATCCTCCGGGCAGAACTGCATCAGTACCTGTCTGCAGACTCCGCAGGGATAGCAGTATTCCTCCAATGGCCGGTCCTTCGGTCCGCCGCAGACTGCCAGCGCCTTAAAATCTCTGACATTCTCACTGACCGCTTTAAAAAGCGCGGTCCTTTCCGCGCAGATGCTTGCGGTCTGGCCGAAACACTCAATATTTCCCGCCGAAAAAATGCTGCCGTTTTCCGCAAGGAGCGCCGCTCCCACGGTAAAACCGGATATTTTGGCATCTGCCCGCGTAAGGCGGGCAGATGCGGCGGCGTTAACTAATTTTTCCAGTTCTTCTTTCGTCAATGATTCCATGTGATTCACGCAGCTTCCATCAACGCTGCTGTACGAATTTGGTGTAAGGCTTGCCGCCGGAAGCGATTCCCACATTTTTCTTGGTCGCAGTCAGAGCAAGCACCACGATACATGCGACATAGGGGATGATCTGAATGAACTCTGCCGGAAGCGGATTGTCCGGAATAGTCTGCAGGAACAGCTGCAGAGCGCTGAAAAATCCGAAGAACATAGAACATCCAAAGACACCCCAGGTATTCCAGCGGCCCATACTTACTGCCGCCAGAGCCAGGTAGCCTCGTCCGGCCACCATATCTTCCTGGAACATATTCATATTTCCGATGGAGAGCATGGCGCCTCCCAGGCCTCCCATCACTCCGGAAAAGATCACGCCGAAATATCGGATTCTGTGGACAGACAGTCCGGCCGTCTCAGCTGCCATGGGATTTTCTCCCACCGTCATGATATGCAGCCCCAATCTGGTATGCTTAAAGAGGAACCACACAACAAACAGCATCAGGAGCATGATATAGACAAACGGTGACAGCTGAGATAAAAATCCGCCAACGAGAGGTATTTTTTCAAAAGGAGTTGTAGTTGGCAGATACGGCACCTGTGGACTGCTGCCATTTGTATTAAACAGGGCTTTCAGGCCGACACCGGAGATACCGGTGGAGATAAGCACCA
Source organism: Candidatus Scatomonas sp. (assembly GCA_963928055.1). Lineage (GTDB taxonomy): Bacteria > Bacillota > Clostridia > Lachnospirales > Lachnospiraceae > Scatomonas. The sequence goes on from CAWVDN010000001.1 coordinate 301,427, forward strand.
ATGCCATAGAGCTTACCGCCTGAGTTCCGCCCCAAGTAATACACACGATCGAGTGGATCAGGGATATCGTCATTCCGATCAGGATAGCGAACAGGATCCCCATCCAGGGATTCTGGAACAGGTAGCTTCCGACTACCGCTCCGAAAGCGGAAGCCGTCATAATACCTTCCAGACCGATATTATTTACGCCGCCCCGCTCGCTGGTCATACCTCCGAGAGCCGTAAAAGCGATGGGAGTGCCCATTCGGAGCGTCGCCGATAAAAGATAGCTAATTGTACTAATCATTCTTTTTCCTCCCTACCCGCTTAATGTAGTATCGGATCACAAATTCCGCGCAAAGGAATACGATGATCAGACCCTGGATCACATCCACCATATTATCGGAAATACCCGCGCTGGACTGCATCAGGGCAGATCCGCTGCGCAGCGCTCCGATCAGCAGCGCCGAGAAGATGATGGCGAAGGGATTGTTGTGCGCCATGAGAGCTACCGGAATACCGTTAAATCCGTAATTGGCGGAAAAGTTATTCACGATCTTATCCATGGTTCCGGTAACCTCGATGCCGCCGGCCAGACCGGCCAGGCCGCCGCTGATCAGCAGCGCCAGGAACATGTTCCGGCTGACGTTGATGCCGTTGACGCGGCTGGCTTCCGGGTTATAGCCCACGGCTCTCATTTCATATCCGAGGCTTGTTTTGTTCAGGATGATATAAACTACCACGACCGCGCAGATAGCCAGGATAAAACCGAGATTCAATGAGTACGGTTTCGGCAGGATATCCGGCAGCTGAGCAGAGGCGTCGATATCCGGCGTCGCGGGATTCGCGCCCGGTCCCTTGAAGGGGCCCAGGATCATGTACTGGATCAGATACTGTGCCACATAGTTCAGCATAATGGTACTGATCACGACGTTCACATTTCTCTTGAGCTTCAGAAAAGCCGCGATAAATGACCACGCGAAGCCGCCGGCGATGCTGGCAAGGATCGTCAGGGGAAGGTGGATGGCCATGGGAAGATGCACGTACGCGCCAACCAGCGCGGCGCACATGGCTCCCATCAGCAGCTGTCCCTCGGCGCCGATGTTAAACACATTGCAGCGGAAGGCGATGGCTACCGCCAGACCGGTAAGCATGACCGGAACGGCTTTGCTCAGAGTGACCGTAAAGGCGATGCCGGTTCCGAAAGCTCCCTTCCACAGGGCGCCGTACGCTTCCAGCGGGTTGCTTCCCAGGGCCAGAATGATGATCGCGCCCACAACCAGCGCCAGCACCAGCGAGATCAGCGTGATCAGAACGCTGAGACCGGTATCGTACAGTTTTTTCTTATCAATGGTGAACGGGCTTTTTGTTTTTGCTTTCAAGAATCCGCCCTCCCTTCCCTGTTCTGTCCGGAAACCTCCGGGTGGTAAGAGCCTGTCATCATAAGTCCCAGCTGCTGTCTGGTTACCTTTTCCGCGTCTACGATATCCACGATCTTACCTTTAAAGATTACGGCGATCCTGTCGCTGAGGCTCAGGATCTCATCCAGCTCCAGAGATACCAGAAGGATTCCTTTTCCCTTGTCCCTCTGTTCCAGAAGCGTCTGACGCACGAACTCAATGGCGCCGATATCCAGACCTCTGGTGGGCTGTACCGCCACGAAAATATCCGGGTTGCGGCTGGCCTCCCTGGCAATGATGATCTTCTGCTGGTTGCCGCCGGAAAGCGTGCCGGCTCCCACATCCACATTGGCGCAGCGGATATCGAATTCCTCCTGCAGCTTCACGGCGTTTTTATGGATCTCTTTGAAATCCATCCACGCGTGTCCGTGGGCGTAGGGCTCCGAATAATGCATGCCCAGCACCAGATTGTCCGCGACACTGTATTCCATGACCAGGCCGTCCCTGTGCCGGTCCTCCGGAACGAGACTGATGCCCTCTTCTTTTCTGGTACGGATGTTGTCCTTCAAAATGCTTTTTCCATTCAGGGTGATCTCACCGGTGTCCGGCTGGATCATACCGCAGACCGCCTGCACCAGCTCGTCCTGGCCGTTTCCGTCCACTCCGGCGATTCCCAGGATCTCTCCCGCTTTCAGCTCCAGAGAAATATCGTCCAGTTTCTTTACGGTTTTATTTACTGTGTAAGAAACATTTTTCATAGTCAGCAGATCCGGCTGATCCTCGAAATGCTTTCTGGACTTGCGGGTCAGGTCGACATCGCGGCCTACCATCATGTGCGTCAGCTGCTCCACGCTGGTTTCCTGGATCCCTACCGTACCGATGACTTTTCCACGGCGGATCACGGTGATGTGATCGCTGATCTTCATGACTTCCGCCATTTTATGGCTGATGAACAGAATGGTCTTTCCGGCTTTTTTCAGACCCAGCAGAATGTCGCAGAACTCATCGATCTCCTGAGGGGTCAGAACCGCTGTGGGTTCGTCAAAGATCAGGATCTCCGCCTCCCGGTAAAGGATCTTCAGGATTTCCACCCTCTGCTGCTCCGGCACGGTCAGATCCGCCACCTTCGCGTGAGGATCGATCTTTAAGCCGTACTTTTCGCTGAGTTCCTTGATCTTTTTTTCCGCTCCTTTGCGGTCTACCACCAGAGGGCTGCCCGGCTCTCTGCCCACAACGATATTTTCGGCTACGGTCAGCTTGGGGATCAGCACAAAATGCTGATGGACCATACCGATCTTATGGGCGATGGCGTCTTTGGAGCTTTTAAAGCGCACCGGCTTTCCGTTCAGGAAGATCTCTCCCTCATCCGGCTGGTAAAGGCCGTAGATGATGTTCATCAGGGTGGATTTTCCGGCTCCGTTTTCCCCGGCAAGGGTGTGGATCTCACCTTTTTCCACATCGAAAGTAATATGATCGTTCGCGACAATACCCGGGAAACGTTTGGTAACATTTTTTAATTGAATACTGTAGCTTTTATCCATAGGTTTTCATTCCTTTTTAAAGACCTTCCACATAGGAATTGTACTCTTCCTCGCTGGTGGGCACCTGCAGTTCTCCATCGATGATCTGCTGACGGAGTTCTTCGATCTTATCGGTTACTTCCTGGGGAATGGAATTCAGGAGCTCATCGTTCATATTGGTATATCTCAGCTCAACTCCGCCTTCCGCCAGGCCAAGGCTCTGGCAGGTTCCTCCCTGGAACACACCGGTCTCCTGGTACTCTTTCACCATATCAAACAGAGCCACGTCGATGGGTTTTACAACCGAAGCGACGATCTTGTCCGGCATCTGATCAAACTGTCCGGTAGCGGCTCCCAGGCAGTACTTTCCTTCGCCCGCTTCCTTTGCCGCGTTGAATACGCCCAGATTGCAGGCTCCGGCAAAGCAGCTTACATAATCGCAGCCCTGCTGATAAAGAGCTCTGGCGCTTTCCTGTCCCAGGTTGGTATCCGCGTAGCTGTTCGTGAACATAACGCTGACTTCGCAGTCCGGATCAATGGTTTTTGCTCCCGCCATATACCCGTACTGATATCTGGTCTGCACCGGCTCCTGTACAGCCAGAACGGTGCCGACTTTTCCGGTGGCGCTTAAGGAAGCCGCAAGAGCTCCTCCCAGGAAAGCCGCCTCGTTTTCTCTGTAAACGGTACTCATGACATTTTCCGCGCTGGTCTCCTCGTCTGCCAGATACATGAATTTGCAGTCGGGATACTCTTCCGCCACATCCATCATAGCGTCATGGAATTCCGCGGATCCCACCACCAGCAGGTTGTCGCCCTGGGCGATAAGCGTTCTCAGACTGTTCGCGGCGTCCGTGATCTCCGGCGTCTCGATGTATTCCGTGCTGATGCCCAGTTCCTCCTGGACTCTCTCCAGGCCGGCCCAGATGTCGTCGTTAAAGCTCTGGGTTCCCATGCTGTTAGTCAGGAAACCGATCTTGATATCGCTGCTGTCGGCGGATTCTCCGCTGTCCGAGGAAGAAGAATCCTTTGAACCGCCGCAGGCGGCAAGAGAAAATGCCATTCCAAACGCCAACCCCATTGCCAATAGTTTCTTACCTGTTTTTTTCATACACCTTTTCTCCATTTCTTTTGTTTTTTAGACCGTTGAGTCTTATATCTTAACCTCCTCGTTCCGAGGAGGCATAAGATTTTAAATAAGGTTCAGTTTCCGGATCTTTGCCAGTTGCTCCGGACTGCAGTGGATATTGCCGTTTTTCTCGGTGGTGATCAATCCCTCCTCTTTCAGGGAACTGAGGATCCGGCAGACCGTGCGGACGGTGATCCCCAGCTCGTCGGCGATGACCGCTCTCTTTTCCCGGATACAGAGAGGCTGCTGCAGATTTTCTCCGTTTTCCACCCATTTCCGATACAGGTAATTCAGCATGTTTTCCTTCGGCGTAAACAGCCGGAGCCTTTCGATATGGCTGTAATTCCTGCTGACGCTTCTGGCCATGCTTTTTACGCAGGTATAGGAGACGAACGCGCTGGTCTTCATGGCTGTCTTAAAAAAGCTGAGATTGATCTTTATGGCCAGACAGCCTGTAATGGCGGATATCTGGGAATAGAAAGTTTTGTCGTTGGTCACCAGCTGGGGGATCCCCAGAAAATCGGGCCCCCATACCCGGGCGATCATCACCTGATTGCCCTCCATGGAGTTTCTTGTAAGAGAAAATTCCCCTTTCACGATATAAATGATCTCGCTGAGCTTCTGTCCGCACTGAATAATGGTCTCGCCGCTTTCGTAATAGGCGAACAGCATATCCGGGCTCACATAGGGCTGCAGGTCTTTTGAACGGATGTCCCGGGAATTTTCAGCTATTTTGATCAATTCACCTAATTTTTCAATTGACTTCTCCATTTTTCTCTCCGTTTTTCTGCATTTTAATCTAACATTTTTCATGACACGCAACCATGTCACGTGTCATGCTTTGGTAACTTTTTCCGCTTTATTTTGTTTTTCTGCAAAAAAAATGACATCATCAACAAGAATCGGAATCTGTTAACAACGTCATTGTTTGTTTTTTGCACAATTTCTTACGTTTTTTGGATCAATCTCCGAGAAATGCTTCTAATCGCCTCCGCGTTTTTGTCGAAAAAATATTTCAAGCCGCTGCACAAACAATTTTTTTCCGAAGCCGCCGGACCGATGGATCGGAGCCTCCGGCACCCTCCCCTGCAGAGGAGGCCGTATTCGCAGGATCCGCAATCTTCCGGAAGTTCCGGCTTTCGGAGAAATTCCCCGGCCTTTTTACTCTCAGCCAATTGCCGGAAGCTGCTGGTCCGGATGTTTCCGAGGCAGAACCTGTCCGCCGCGTAAAAATCACAGGGATAGACGCTTCCGTCCGTCTCGATGACGTACTGGAGGCTGCAGCGCCCCCTCTGATTACAGGCTTCCGGTTCGATCCCCAGCAGGATGCCTACATAATTTTCAAACTGCCGGATATATGGCGCGCGCCCTTTGTTCAGATCTTCATACCAGAGCTGAAAGAGACGGTCCAGACAGACCCCGTATTCTTCCGGGGACAGCGCCAACTCCTTCCAGGGAATGTCTTCCCCCAAAGGAGGAAGGCACTCCAGATACTGCTGGTATTTCCAGCCGTTGGCTCTGTAAAAGCGGTAGATATCCCGGATCAGCGGAGCTGTGTTCCGGTTCAGCACAGTCAGGATATTAAAATCCACCTGGTGTTTTTCCAGGCGTCTGGCCGTTTCCAGCACCCGGTCAAAGGTGGGTTCCCCTGCGGCTGTGATCCGGTTTCTGTCGTGGCTTTCCCGCAGCCCGTCCAGGGAAAGGCCCACGAGGAAATCTGCCTCCCGAAGAAATCCGCACCATTCGTCGTCCAGGAGCAGGCCGTTGGTCTGCAGACAGTTCAGCACCGGCGCGCCTTTTCGATTATACCTTTTTTCAAAGTCTAATACAAGTCTGAAAAAGTCCAGTCCTGCCAGGGAGGGCTCTCCCCCCTGAAAGATAAAACAGGCTCCCTCCGGCGAATACTCGAAGGCCTGCCGGATGGCAGCCTCCAGGATCTCCGGAGACATGCGGGAGGCGTTTTCCTTTTTTCGGTTTTTGACTTCTTCCCGGTAAAAACAATACCGGCATGCCATGTTGCAGCAGCCCGAAGCCGGCTTGATCAATACAGATACCGGCATTTTCATCCCTCCTCTTTTTTCGGGTGTTCTTCGGAACGTTCCCCGCAGGCGTCTGCCCCGTCCAGAAGGCTCTCCATGGGTATGGGATCCGCGCTTTCCCTCTGTTTTTCCGCCAGAAGCTTCCTCATGGCCTCCTTTAATCCCCTGTATTTCTCCAGCATGGCCAGATTTCTTTTTTCAAAGGGATCTTCCCGGAGATCATACAGTTCGTCCAGACAGTGTTCCGTACAGACGTATTTATAACGGCCATCCGTGACCATGCGTCCCCGGATAGTCACCCCGTATCCGTGTCCGTAGGTTTCGCACAGCAGGCTTTTCCGCCAGTCTGTCTTTTTTCCCTCCGCCAGAGGAAGAAGGCTTTCTCCGTCAATGGGATTGCCGAAGGGGATGTCTGCCGCGTCCATAAAGGTAGCGGGGATATCACAGGTGCAGACCAGGCGGTCATTCTTCTGCCCGGAAGGGATCCTGTCTTTCCAGCTTACCGCCAGAGGGATCCGCATGACTTCCTGGGCCATATGGGAATCTTTATCGAAATGGCCGCCCTGACAGGCGATGGCGTCCCCGTGATCCGTCGACCAGATGATCAGAGTATTTTCGTCCAGCCCCAGCTCCCGGAGCTTTCGCAGGATCCTTCCCCCTGCCGCGTCCACCATGGTGATGTGGGCGTAGCAGTGCGCCAGCATCTCCTGCCATTCTTCCCAGGGAATGGGATTCGGGTAGATCAGATGCGCTCCGTCGCCCATAGGTTTATTCAGTTCCATTTTTAATGTCTCCGGTTTATCCCGGAGATCCGTATCAAAATTCTGCAGCTCCGCGATTTTTTTCGGGTCGTACAGGTCCAAAAATTCCTGGGTGGGAAAATAGGGCTGATGAGGGCCCCAGAAATCCACCCGGAGATGGAAAGGCCTGTCGCTTTTTTCTTTCGCCAGCTCTTCCAGCTTTTCGCAGGCCAGCTCCGCCAGAAAAAATGACTCGTGGGTCTCCTTGGGCGTTACCGTCACGCCGTAGGCGTGTTCTCCGCACCAGTAATCCTCGCACTGATACAGGGCGCCCTCTTTCAGTTTCGGGAAAAAGCCCTGAGGACCGAAAGTCACCTGCTCAATGACCCGCTTGACCTTGTGCTGCGCTCTGGGAAGTCCTTTTTTCTTCAGATAATCCGCGTAAGCCCGGGAATTGTAAGGATTTCCGTATCCTGTTTCAGACAGGCCCTGACAGTGATGGTCATAGGCGCATCCGGGGCCCGCATGCCATTTTCCGTAGTAAAAATTTCTGTATCCCCCTTCCGCCAGAAGATCCAGGTACACATCATGGCGGTATTCGGGATCGTTCTCGTTGTGGACCTGTCCGTGGGTATGGGGATACAGGCCGGTAAGAAGGCTTCTTCTGGCCGGACCGCACATAGGCGTAACGCAATAAGCATTTTCAAATTCCACCCCTGTTTTGGCAAAGGCCTCAAAATTCGGGCGCAGGGGCCCCTGGCTGTTTCCCACGCCATGTCCGTGGTATGCCTGATGATCATTCAAGATAAATACGATATTCGGTTTCTTGTCCATGTTGTTTTTCCTCGCGATTTATGTATTAGGTCAGACGATCCAGCAGCGATCTGTCCGGAAAGCCATCTGCGGACCCAAGGCCGAAATTGTCCGCGACGGTTGCGCCCACCACAGTAAAACTGCGGCTTTCTCCCAGGTTTTTCCCTGCTTTCATCCGGGGAGAATACAGGAGCAGAGGCGTCTGCTCTCTGGTGTGGTCCGTACCCCGGAAGGTAGGGTCGTTTCCGTGATCCGCGGTGAGCATCAGAAGATCTTCCTCCCCAAGCGCCGGCAGAAGCCGGGACAGTCCCCGGTCAAACCGTTCCAGCTCCTGTCCGTATCCCCTGACATCCCTGCGGTGACCCCATCGGGAATCAAAATCCACCAGATTGGTAAAGCACAGCCCCTGAAAATTTTTTCCGGCCGCGGCGATGGTCTGTTCCATCCCCTGTACGGAATCCTCCGAATGCAGGGATTCCGTGATCCCCCGTCCGGAAAAGATATCCGAGATCTTGCCTATGGCGATCACATTCTTTCCGGCCTCTTTCAGGCTGTCCAGAACGGTCTTCCCCTCAGTCTCCAGGGCGTAATCCCTTCGGTTGACTGTTCTGCGGAATTCCTCCCTGTTTTTTCCCGTATAAGGTCTTGCGATGATTCTGCCCACGCGCCATTCCTCCCGGAGCGTCAGTTCTCTGGCGATCTCGCAGTACCGATACAGCGTTTCCAGTCCCATGGTTTCTTCGTTTCCGCAGATCTGCAGCACAGAGTCCGCGGAGGTATAAACGATCAGACAGTGGTTTCGAATCTCTTCTTCTCCGAGCTCTTTCAGGATCTCCGTTCCGCTGGCGCTTTTATTTCCGATCACTTTTCTTCCCGTGCGCCGTTCCAGCTCCGCTATCAGTTCCGGAGGAAATCCCTGTTCAGAGAAGGTGCGGAAGGGCGTACGCGTACAAAGTCCCATCATTTCCCAATGGCCGGTTATGGTATCCTTGCCTCTGCTTTTTTCGTTCAGACGCATATAGCAGGCAGACGGTTCCTCCACCGGCGGGATCCCTTTCAGGGAATGGAGATTTGCCAGGCCCATGGCTCTCAGTGCCGGCAGGCGGATCCCCGGGCAATGCTCCGCCACATGCCCCAGGGTGTCCGCTCCCTGGTCACCGTAATCCCCTGCGTCCCTCATGGCGCCGATCCCCAGGGAATCCAGAACGATCAGAAAAATCCGTTTATAACGCATTGGTTTCTCCGCTTTCCTCCATAAGGATTTTGACAGCCTCCACCGCCGCCCGGATGGCGGCATCCGTATCATGGACGATGGGGTTTTCCATCCCTCTGGAGTCGCGCTCCTGGTTTCCGACCACAAGAAAGTCCGAGCCTGCCCGGACGCCCAGATAGCCCGCCGCGATAAACAAAGCCGCGGACTCCATCTCCGATGCCTTACAGCCCATCCGCTTCCAGGCTTCCCATTTGTTCAAAAGCTCGTAACTCACCGGTTTTGTTTCCGGCTCGTGCTGCCCGTAAAAAGAATCCTTGCACTGCACTACGCCTTTATGGAACCTGTATCCCAGCTTCCGGCAGGCTCGGACCAGAGCGGAAGTTACGTCAAAATCCGGAACCGCCGGATACTCGATGGGAGCATATTCCCGGCTGGTGCCTTCCATGCGCACAGCCCCTGTGGCGACTACCAGATCGCCGCCCTTAACTTCAAGATCCATACCCCCGCAGGTTCCCACCCGGATAAAGGTATCCGCCCCGCACCGGACCAGTTCCTCCATGGCGATCACTGCGGAGGGACCGCCGATGCCCGTGGAGGTAACGCTCACTTTCTCTCCCTTCAGATATCCCGTATACGTCACAAACTCTCTGCTGTCCGCCACCAGTCTGGCATCGTCGAAATAGGCGGCGATTTTTTTGCTTCTTTTCGGATCCCCCGGAAGGATCACATACCTGCCCACATCCCCCCTGCGGAGCTGCAGGTGATACTGCAGACCGATTTCTCCGGAATAATTCTGCATGCTTTTTCTCCTTTGCGGTTTTATAACTTGTATAATAATATTCAACTTGTATAATGTCAATTCCCGCATTTATACAAATTACAAGCGTATTTCTTGTGCAAAAAGTATACAGGCTGTAAATCCTGCAGGTATATAATTAGACATGTTTGATTTTTATACAAGAAAGAGCCTATGAGTTTTCGGGAACAGATTGACATTCCCGTGGGATTCCCTTAGACTGGATTTTAGACATGACTCTTATCCATCAGACAGACCGGAGGCATTCATGGAAAACACAAAGCGGAACGCTGAAAAAAATCTGAAGCATATACAGGTTTACCGAAAATTATATAACCTGATCCGGCAGGGGGCCTTCGCCCCCGGAACCAGGCTCCCCTCTGAGCCTGCCCTGGCGGAACAGCTGGCAGTCAGCCGGATGACCCTTCGCAGAGCGCTGGCTCTGCTGCAGGAAGATCATCTGGTGAAAAATATCCGCGGAAAGGGAAATTATGTCTGCCTGCCCGCAGCCGCTTCCAATCCCATCACCGTCTCCCAGCTGTTTCATCCTATTTACCACTGCTGCGCCCAGGCTGTCCGGGAGACGGAACTGGTATTCCGGATCGAGCCGCCTTCCGAGTCCTTCACCCAGGCCCTGGGCAGAAATTCCGCCGCCATGGTCATCGCGGACCGATGGTATCACGGAAGCGAAAAGGTATGCGCCTACAGCCTCAGCTTTCTTCCCATCGAAGTGATCTCCGAATACCGTCTGGATCTGAATGACGCCGGAGGGCTGAAAGAATTTCTGGAAAAGGATCTTTACGGGAAAGCAGGCGCCTGCTCCACCTCCTTTTCTTTTACCACCACAGGGAATTTTACTTCCGCGAAATATCCTCTTTCCCCCGGCTCTTCTTTTATCCTGATACAGGAAACGGTATTTGACGTCCACCGGCAGGGCCTGGTCTTCAGCAAACATTACATTCCCGCGGAGCATTTTGACCTGCGGCAGGCCTGCTTTCCTTCCCGGGACGCAGAAAAAAGAGTGATTGCTCCCTAGAAGATCTCTCTTCTGTGGAGCAATCACTCTCTCTTTTCCGGTTCAATCTTTTTCCGGGGATTCAGACTGTCTCTCCCATCCGGCCCGGATCTTCTCCCGCAGCTCTTCCAGGGGACGCAGGCCGCTGAGGGCGTCGTAGGCTTCCACACAGCTGGCCCCTTCCGCCGCGGCCAGCTGCAGGCTTTCCTCGATGGGACTGCCGTCCATGCGGGCTTTCAGGAAGGCGGCAATGCTTGTGTCGCCGGCGCCGGTACCGGAAAGCACCCTTTCCGGCCGGAAACTTCTCTCAAAGATCTCCCGCTTTCCATCAGTATAGAACATACCCGGGGCCCCGCACTTGATCAGCAGACGTTTCGCCCCCAGCTTCCTCACAGTTTCCGCCAGAGGGCGGATGTCCCGCTCCACCTGTACCACGGACATCATATCTCTGCCTGCCGCCCGGTCCAGCCACTCTTCGTACCGGGCGCGGTCAGCCAGGAAACAAAGTTCTTCGGCGCTGGGCACGAAATAATCCACAAAAGGCAGAACGCTCTCCAGAATCTTTTTCCAGTCCGCTTTCCCGGCCTCTGAATCCGGGTCCACCGCCGCCAGATCCAGGGAAGTGGTGAGACCACGCGCTTTCGCTCTGCGAAAGATCTCCGCCAGCTCTGCTCCCCCGTTTTCATACATATGCTTCATAATGGTCGGATACCCGAAGTGGAAAAAATCCGCGCCAGGCGCCGCGTCAAAATCAATATCCTCCGCCCGGAAGGTATTGTTGGCGCCCGGATTATGGAGAAAGATCCGGTCGGTTCCCGGAGGAGCGATGACCACCGAGTAAGAGGTACCGCTGTCCTCCGAAAGGATCATTCCCCCTTCGGCTCCATACTGCCGGAGTCTTTCCAGCACGATCTCTCCGAAGGCGTCCTTCCCGATCTTCCCCATGAGTACAACGTCCGCTCCCAGTATTTTCAGAGCGAGACCGGTATTGGCCACAGCGCCCCCGGTACTGATATTGACATCCCGCATCTGTACCAGCTTGCCGGGCACCAGCACCTCTCCCAGGGGCGCCGGGGTCCGTGCGGAAAAAACCGGCGTGATATCCAGACAGATATGGCCGGCTACAAGGATCTTTCCTGCCATCTATGCCCTTCCTCCACTTCCGAATACGCGCATCTTTTTCATAGTCTCCTGTTTGACCGCCTCTGTGATCTGATTCTGTACATCCGTAAAGCCGCAGCCTTCCCGGAAATGATCGTGAGCCGCTCCGGCAGCCGCGCAGTTGATGTCCGTAAAGATATTGATCTTACAGATGCCGCCCGCCACGCAGTTGCGGAAATCCTCGTCGGTCAGACCGCTTCCTCCGTGCAGTACCAGAGGCACCGGAACGGTTCGGGCAATTTCGCCAAGACGGCCGATATCCAGCTTCGGTTTTGATTTATAAGCGCCGTGCGCGGTGCCGATGGCTACCGCCAGGGCGTCCACGCCTGTGCGCTCCACAAAATCCCTGGCCTGATCCGGTTCCGTGTAGATACTGTCGTCGCCGCTGTTCTCTTCGTTGGCGCCTACATGCCCCAGTTCCGCTTCCACGGTGGCTCCCAGCATATGGGCGGTCCGAACCATCCCCGCGGTACGGCTGACATTGTTTTCATAGGTGTCCGTGGAGCAGTCGTACATGACAGAGGTAAAGCCAAGCTTCAGAGCTTCCAGGATCTTCTGCTCCGTCAGTCCATGGTCATAGTGAAGAACGACCGGAACCGAGGCCTTTTCCGCCATGGGGATCAGAAAATACGCCAGCTCCTCCAGGCTGGCATAGGGAAGCAGCACTTCCGCGGTGCCGATGATCACCGGCGAACGCAGTTCCTCCGCCGCCCCTAGGACTCCTTTGGCCATTTCCAGGCTCACCGTGTTGAACAGGCCGACCCCGTATTTCTTTTCCTGCGCGTCTTTTAATACTTCCTTTAATGTAACCAGCATATACTCACCTTCCTTATAGTTGTCAGTGCCCGACCTTTTCCGCCCCGAAAGACAAAAAGCCCGTCAGGCCAGACTGCTGACGGACTTCCCTTATACTATGATTTTTCCGAAGAAGCTTCCTCCATCATGGCATGGAGCTTTTTCAGCGCCTGAGCGATGCCGCCCACCTCATCGATGAGGCCTTCTTCCACGGCTTCCCGTCCATCCAGCATGGTGCCTACATCCTTCACCAGCATCCGGGTGTCCAGCATCAGCTCCTCCATGCGCTGAACCGTCATATGGGAATGGGCGGATACAAATTCCGTGATCCGATCCTGGGTCTTCTCCATATTCCGGTAGGACTGGGCGACTCCGATAAAAAGACCGTTCTGCCGCACCGGATGAATGACCATGGTCGCGCTTGGCACGATAAACGAGTAGTCCGCGGAAACCGCCAGGGGAACTCCGATGGAATGACCTCCCCCCAGGACCAGAGATACGGTGGGCTTACTCATGGAGGAGATCATCTCCGCAATGGCCAGGCCGGCCTCCACGTCTCCTCCTACGGTATTCAGGAGGATCAGGATCCCCCGGATGGAAGCGTCATCCTCCGCCCGGGCCAGGTTTGGCAGGATATGTTCGTAGCGGGTGGCCTTGGAACGTTCTGCCAGGGCCTCGTGGCCCTCCACCTCTCCGATGATGGACAGCAGATAAATACTGCTGCCGGAGGCAACGATCGTTTCATTTTCCTTTTGTTCTGATGACTGCATGGGTACACTCCTTTTTTCCAGAAGTATGCGCACCTGCAGCCGCTCTTATTCCCCTCTTCTGTCCGTCACTCTTCCAGATTCGTGTAAACGTACTGGACGTCGTCATTGTCCTCCAGAAGATCCAGGGTACGCTGAAGATTCTTCAGCGCCGTCTCGTCCGTCACCGCCACATAGGTCTGGGGGATCATGGTAACATCCGCCTCAGCCATGGGGATCCCTTCTTTTTCCAGCGCCTCACGGACAGCTGAGAACTCATCCGGTCCCGTGATCACCTCGTAGCAGTCCTCCTCCTCGGAGAAATCCTCCGCGCCTGCGTCCAGAGCCAGCATCATCAGATCATCCGCGTCCATGGAGCATTCTTCTTTGGAGATAATGATCTGCCCCTTTTTGTCAAACATAAAAGAAACACAGCCGGGCGTACCGATGCTTCCCTGCCCTTTGGTGAAGGCGCTGCGGACATCGGCCGCGGTCCGGTTTTTGTTGTCTGTCAGGGTCTCCACGATGATGGCGATGCCGCTGGGTCCGTATCCTTCATATGTAATGCGCTCGTAATTATCCGCATTGGAATCCCCGGCGGCTTTTTTGATCCCCCGCTCGATGGTGTCGTTGGGCATATTGTTGGCCTTGGCCTTTGCGATCACGTCACGGAGCTTGCTGTTGTTGGCCGGATCCGGTCCGCCCTCCTTGACAGCGATCACGATCTCGCGGCCGATGATGGTAAAGATCTTTCCTTTTTTGGCGTCGTTCTTTTCTTTTTTATGCTTAATATTAGCAAATTTTGAGTGTCCAGACATCTTGTTCTCTCCTCATTTCTCATAATGTACCTGTTAAAATATAGCACTGATTCCGCTGTTCGTCAAGAATTCCCCGGCATGCCTTTCTTTATGTAGTAAGCTCCAGGCTTACTTTCAGCGCCGTGTCCACCTGGGCCAGGAGATCCGGACGCAGATGGCAGATCTTATCCTTCAGCCGCCGCTTGTCGATGGTCCGGATCTGCTCCAGGAGGATCACGGAATCCCGCACAATACTGTAGGAGGAGGCGTCGATCTCAATATGGGTTGGCAGCTTGGCCTTGTTCATTTTGGATGTAATGGCCGCGCAGATCACGGTGGGACTGTGTTTGTTTCCGATATCATTCTGAATGATCAGTACCGGGCGTATCCCTCCCTGTTCGCTTCCTACCACAGGTCTCAGATCCGCGTAAAAAACATCTCCTCTTTTAATAATCAAGATCTGTCACTCTCCGATCCTATAATTTTCATCCCCGTCCCCGGGGAGTATTTTCAGTATCTCCAGATTTATCAGAGAGTATGCAGTCTGTTTTCAGAGAAAGCGGGAGATCATTTCCGGAAGATCCGCCGCCGTCACGGATGCCTCCGAATATTTCCGGGCGGCCTCCCTGCCGCAGAGGCCATGGATAAAAGCTCCTGCCGCTGCCGCGGGAACAGGCAGTTCCTCCTGCCTGCACAGGAGCCCGGCGATGAGCCCCGCCAGCACGTCGCCGGAGCCGGCGGTGGCCAGGGCGCTGCTGCCGGAGGCGGTAACATAACATGCCCCGGAGGGCACCGCGGTAACGCTGCGGGCGTCTTTCAGATGGCAGATCACCCCGTGACTGTCCGCGAAATTCCTGGCCGCAGCCACGAGATCCTCCTTGATCTCCAACGGGGCCGCGGCGGTGAGTCTGGCCATTTCCCCGACGTGGGGCGTGATGGTACAGGGAAAATCTACCTTTTCCCACAGATCCGGATGTTCCGCCATAAGGTTCAGGGCATCCGCGTCCATGACACAGGGCAGCGTATTCTCTTCGAGAAATGCCTGCAGAAGCTTTTCCGAGAAGGGAGAGACCGAAAGGCCCGGGCCGATCTCCACCGCGTCCGCCCAGCGGAGAAGTTCCGTCAGTTTTTTTCTGTCAGGCTCTTCCTCCTCCCAGGTGTCGATCAGCGCTTCCGGGATCAGCACGGAAAGGGCTGTCCTGTTTTTTTCGGAAGTGAAGATCCGCACCATGCCGATGCCGGTCCGCAGCGCGGCTTTTGCGGAAAGATACGCGGCTCCGCACATGGTATCGGAGCCCGCGAGGATCAGAAGCTTCCGGAAGGTGCCCTTGTTTCCAGACGCGTCCCTTTTGGGAAGCTCCCGGATATCCCGGAGTTCCAGGCTGTACAGGCTTTGGGCGGCAGGGAGCTCCGGCGCCTGTATGCCGATCTTTTTCACGATAGTCTCTCCTGCCCGGGACGCTCCGGGAAACAGCAGCAGCCCGGGCTTCTTATACGCCAGGGCCAGGGTCACGTCAGCCCTGACCGCGTCCCCCAGGATCCTTCCCGTGTCCGTATGCACTCCGGACGGCAGATCCACGGACAGGACCCTGGCCCGACCCCCATTGATCTTTTTCACTGCTTCCAGAAATCCGCCGCTCAGATCCCGGGCCAGTCCCACCCCGAAAAGAGCGTCTATGATAACAGTATATTCATCAGCCTCAAAACTGTTGACGAAAGTAAGGGGATAATTTTCTGCTATTTTCAGCTGGCTGCGCATTTGTTCGCTGTATTTCTCCGGATTACCCACCAGACAGACAGAAACATCATATCCCCGCTCCGCTAGGATCCGGGCGGCGGCCACCCCGTCCCCGCCGTTATTTCCCGTACCGCACACGGCCAGAATCCGGCTTTTGTCCCAGTCTCTTCTTTCGATCTCCTCCGCCGCGGCCAGGGCCGCGCGCTCCATCAGGACCAGGGAGGGCATCCCACCTTCTATCGCCGCTTCGTCTGCTCTTTTCATCTGCGCTGCTGTCAGCAACCGTTCCATGCAGGCTCCTTTCCAAAAAACCGCTGCGGCGGCCGCAGCGGTTTCTCTCATTTATTTTTTTCTGAATTTTCCTCGTAGCTGGTAAGATTATAGGAAAGTCTCATGAGGCTTTCCGAGAGATGCACATTTTCCACGATCACATCCTTTGGCAGAAACAGGTTCAGGTCCGTATGGGCAAAATTCCAGATGGCCCGGATCCCGTTTTCCACCAGTATTTCCGCCATCTCCCTGGCCCTGGATTTGGGAAGGGTAAGGGTGGCGATCTCCACATGATTT
The DNA here is from genome assembly GCA_963928055.1 of Candidatus Scatomonas sp. Lineage (GTDB taxonomy): Bacteria > Bacillota > Clostridia > Lachnospirales > Lachnospiraceae > Scatomonas. The sequence goes on from CAWVDN010000001.1 coordinate 317,872, forward strand.
TCCCGGATAAATTCCGGGAGCTCATCGATCATCCTTATGGGGATCCCCCGCACGGTAACTCCCTTCAGCACAGGATTCACATCAAAAAGGCCTACGGTCCGGAATCCGCTGCGCTCAAAAGAACTGTAGTTGGCAAGCGCCTGTCCCAGATTTCCCGCTCCCACGATGATCATATTGTGTACCCTGTCGAGGCCCAGGATCTTTCCGATCTCTTCGTGCAGATAGCGGACGTTGTATCCGTATCCCTGCTGGCCGAAGCCGCCGAAATTATTAAGGTCCTGGCGGATCTGAGAAGCGGTCACTTTCATGCGTTCGCTGAGTTCCCCGGACGAGATCCGCTCAACGCCATCCCCCAGCAATTCTCCTAAATACCGGTAATATCTGGGAAGACGTTTAATGACAGCTTTGGAAATCGCTTTTTTGCACAATTGTTATTCCTCCCATCACAAAATTCTATACACATTTTATTATATCCGCTTGTTAGAGAATTGTCAAAGATTTCTTGGGTTTTTCTTGTTTTCTTTCTTTTTTTCTGTTAGTATTCACATGTGACAATTTTCATACGCGACAGACAGCAGGAGGGGTATCCATGATCTTAGCATGTCAGAATATTGAAAAGGCATTCGTGGCGGAAACAGTGATCCGCCAGGCCAGTTTTTATATAGAAGAACACGAAAAAGCCGCTCTCATCGGCATAAACGGCGCCGGAAAATCTACGCTCCTGCGTATCATTACCGGGGAAATGAAAGCGGACGCCGGGCAGGTAACTCTGGCCAGAGGGATGACGCTGGGATATCTGGCCCAGCAGCAGGATGTGTCAGGGAATCTCAGCATCTACGAGACGGTCCTGGAGGCCAAACAGGACATTCTGGATATGGAACGGAAGCTGCGCCAGCTGGAAAAGCAGATGAAGACAGTCTCCGGAGAGGAACTGGATGCCCTGATGGAATCCTATACTCGGCTGACCCATGCCTTTGAGCTGGCAAACGGCTACGCCTGTCAGAGCGAGGTCACCGGAGTCCTGAAGGGACTGGGCTTTCCCGAGGAAGATTTTTCCAAACCCCTCTCCACCCTTTCCGGCGGCCAGAAAACCCGGGTGGCTCTGGGACGACTGCTTCTGACCAAGCCGGATCTTCTGCTGCTGGACGAGCCCACCAACCATCTGGATATGGACTCCATCGCATGGCTGGAAACGTACCTTTCCAATTACGAGGGCGCGGTGCTCATCGTCAGCCATGACCGGTATTTTCTTGATAAAGTTGTAACAAAAGTCATCGAACTGGAAAACGGCACCGCCACGGTATTCCAGGGAAATTACACCGCGTACAGCCAGAAAAAAGCCATTATCCGCCGGGCCGCCTACAACGCCTGGCTGAACCAGCAGCAGGAGATCCGCCACCAGGAGGAAGTCATTGCCAAGCTGAAATCTTTCAACCGGGAGAAATCCATCAAGCGGGCGGAAAGCCGGGAAAAGATGCTGGACAAGATCGAACGGATCGAAAAGCCGGCGGAAGTCCGGGCGGACATGCACCTGCATCTGACCCCCAGAGTCCAGAGCGGCAACGATGTACTCACGGTCCGGGATCTCTCCAAATCCTTCGGCAGCAATCTTCTCTTCGCGGACCAGAATTTTGAGATCCACAGGGGGGAACGGGTGGCTGTCATCGGAAACAACGGCACCGGAAAAACAACCCTGCTGAAGATCCTCACGGGTCTGGAAGCGGCGGATACAGGTTCCTTCACCCTGGGCAGCCGGGTGCAGATCGGCTACTACGATCAGGAGCATCAGGTACTCCATCCGGACAAGACCGCCTTTGAGGAGATCTCCGACGCCTACCCGGCCATGACCAACACGGAGATCCGCAATCTTCTGGCCGCCTTCCTGTTTACCGGGGACGATGTGTTCAAACAGGTAAAATCCTTAAGCGGCGGGGAGCAGGGACGGCTGTCTCTGGCCAAGCTGATGCTGTCCGAGGCCAACTTCCTGCTGCTGGACGAGCCCACCAACCACCTGGACATTACCTCCAAGGAGATCCTGGAGGAAGCCCTGCAGGAATACACCGGCACCGTTCTCTATGTCAGCCATGACCGGTACTTTATCAATCAGACGGCCACCCGGATCCTGGATCTGTGCAACGGCACCTTTGTGAACTACATAGGCAATTACGACTATTATCTGGAAAAGCGGGAAGAACTGACCCGGGCCTACGCCCCGGAAAAAGAGTCAGCCGGGGTCCCGGAAAGCGGACCCTCCTCCGCCTCCCTGGACTGGGCCGCCCAGAAGGAGGAACAGGCCAGAAAACGCAAAAAAGAAAACGCCCTGAAAAAAGTGGAAGCCAGGATCGCGGAACTGGAGCAGCGGGACCGGGAGATCGACGACGAATTCAATCTTCCCGAGACAGGGACCAACCTTCCCCGGTGCCAGGAGCTTTCCAAGGAAAAAGCAGCTGTCACAGAAGAGCTGGAAGGACTTTATGAAGAATGGGAGAAGCTGGCGGAGTGATCCGCCGGCTTCTCCCATTTCTCCGTTTACAAGAAAAGCCCCGCATCTTTTTCAGAAGCAGGGCTTTTCTCTATCTCTTTTTCGGATCGTCTCACAGACGGATTTTTACTTTAACAGCTCCTCCAGCTTCTCCCGGATGGCCAGGATGAAGTCCCGGCTGTTGAGTACCGTGGGATTCTGGATGGTGGTGATCAGCGCCAGATCCTTGGTCATCTTTCCGGACTCGATGGTAGCAAGGGTAGCCTCCTCCAGCTTGTCGGCAAAGGCAGACAGCTCCGGGATCTGATCCAGCTCGCCTCTCTTCCGCAGGGCGCCGGTCCAGGCAAAGATGGTGGCCACGGAGTTGGTGGAAGTCTCCTCCCCTTTCAGATGTTTGTAGTAATGGCGCTGTACGGTGCCGTGGGCGGCCTCGTACTCAAAGTATCCGTGAGGAGATACCAGCACGGAGGTCATCATGGCCAGAGATCCGAAGGCGGAAGAGACCATGTCGCTCATGACATCTCCGTCGTAGTTTTTGCAGGCCCAGATAAATCCGCCCTCAGCCTTCATGATACGGGCGACCGCGTCGTCGATGAGGGTGTAGAAATAAGTAATGCCCGCGGCCTCAAATTTTTCTTTATATTCCTTCTCGAAGATCTCCGCGAAAATATCTTTAAACCGATGATCGTATTTCTTGGAGATGGTATCCTTGGTGGCGAACCAGAGATCCTGTTTGGTGTCCAGGGCGTACTCAAAGCAGCTTCTGGCGAAGCTTTCAATGGAATCGTCCAGGTTGTGCTGTCCCTGCACCACGCCGCTGCCCTGGAAATCGTGGACCAGGATCCGGCTCTCCTCGGATCCGTCCGCAGGGGTGTACACAAGCTCTACCCTGCCGGCTGCCGGGATGGTCATCTCCGCGTTTTTGTATACATCTCCGTAGGCATGTCTTGCGATGGTGATGGGCTTCTTCCAGTTCTTTACGCAGGGCTCGATGCCTTTTACCACAATGGGAGCCCGGAATACCGTACCGTCCAGCATGGCACGGATGGTTCCGTTGGGGCTCTTCCACATTTCATGAAGATTGTACTCGGTCATTCTGGCCGCGTTGGGGGTGATGGTGGCGCATTTCACCGCCACCCCGTACTTCTTGGTGGCGTTGGCTGCGTCCACGGTCACCTGATCGCCGGTGGCATCCCGGTGCTCCAGGCCCAGATCATAATATTCTGTATTCAGATCCACAAAAGGCAGCAGCAGTTCCTCCTTGATCATCTGCCACAGGATCCTTGTCATCTCGTCTCCGTCCATCTCCACCAGGGGAGTTTTCATGGTAATTTTCTGCATGGTTTCCTCCATTTACAAGTGATCTATCAGATTTTTCGTTGTTTAAGTCCGGGGTTTATTATACTATCCTCTCTAAAAAACTGTCAAGCCGGAATTCCCCCCAGCCCTGCAGGTTATGGGGATACCCCAGATCCGCGGCGCAATCCTTCAGGAGCATCTTGACCTCCACGTTGGTCAGCGTTGGGTCTTTTTCCAGAGCCAGGGCGATCGCCCCGGAAACCACCGGAGTGGACATGGAAGTGCCGCTTTTTCTGGCATAACGCCTGCCGTCCCCGCCGGGAGCGCAGGAAAGGATCTCATATCCCGGCGTCACCAGATCCGGCTTGCAGACGCAGTCCCGGGTAGGGCCCCGGCCGGAGACCCCATGACGTTCCACCAGCATATCCGAGGATCCCACGGTGATCACTTTCCGGCTGCTGCCCGGAGCGGTGACGCTGCCGGGTTCCGGCCCCATATTGCCGGCGGCGGTGACCACATGGAGACCGGCGTCCCAGAGTTTTTCCACTCCCCGGATCAGGGCCTCATGAAGCTCCGGATTCTGTTCCGTGGTGCCCACGGAAATATTGACGATCCGGATCCCGTATTTTTCCTGATTGACCAGAAGCCAGTCCATGGCCCGGAGCACATCCCGTTTCTGTCCGTTTCCCCGCCGGTCCAGCACCTTCAGGGCGATGATGCCGCTGCCGGGAGCCACGCCGCTCCAGCCTCCGCCCCTGCCTCTTCCGCTGGCGGAGGCGATGCCCGCCGTGTGGGTGCCGTGGCCGTTGTCATCGTAGGGTCTTCTTCCGCCGAAAAGAAAATCCCGGAAGCAGAGGATCCGGGAATCAAAATCTATATGAGGAAAAATACCGGTGTCCAGGAAAGCGATACCGATCCCTTTTCCCGTAAGTCCAAATGGATTTTTCATAAAAATCTCCCGAAATGCTGAATCTATGATACAGTATTCAGCACTCCGGGAGACGTTCGTCAGATGAGTTTTTTCAGCAGTTCTCCGGCCATGGCGGGATTGGCTTTGCCTTTCATCTCCTTCATGACCTGTCCCACCAGGAAGCCCAGGACCTTTTCCTTACCTCCCCGGTACTCTTCCACTACCTTAGGATTGTTCTCCAGAACTTTCTTTACCACAGCCTCCAGGGCGCCGGCATCGTTGACGGTCTTCAGCCCGTGCTCCTCCACGTAGGCCTGGGGATCTACATTTTCTTTGAACATCTGCTCAAAGACTTCTTTGGCCACGCTGCTGTTGATGGAGCCTTCCTCTGCCAGAGCAATGAGTTTCTTAAGGTTTTCCGGGGTAAAGCGGATCTCCTCCGGTTCCATGGAGCATTCCTTCAGAAGCCGCAGGGTCTCCACCATAAGCCAGTTGGACACCTTTTTGGGGTTGGCTCCCAGAGCCACGGTCTCCTCAAAAAGATCCGCCAGCTTCTTGGATTCCGTGAGGATCGAAGCGTCGTAGGCCGGGAGCTTGAACTCTTCCATATACCGGGCCTTTTTGGCGGGCTGCAGTTCCGGAAGGGAATCCCGGATCTCTTCCATCCAGGCGTCGCTGATCTCCACCGGAGGCAGGTCCGGATCCGGGAAATACCGGTAGTCCTGGGCGTCCTCCTTGGAGCGCATGGGATAGGATTCTCCTTTATTGTCGTCCCAGCGGCGGGTCTCCTGGATCACGGGACGGCCCTCCTCCAGAAGATCGATCTGCCTGGCCTGCTCTCCCTCAATGGCTCTGGCAATGGCCTTGAAGGAGTTCAGGTTTTTCATCTCCGTCCGGGTGCCGAAGGTATCGCTGCCCTTTTCCCGGACGGAAAGGTTCACGTCCGCCCGCATGGAGCCCTCCTGCAGCTTGCAGTCGGAAGCGCCCACGTACTGGGCGATCATCCGTAGCTGTTCCAGATAGGCGATGACCTCCTCGGCGCTACTCATATCCGGCTCGGAGACGATCTCGATGAGAGGCACGCCGCTGCGGTTGTAATCCACCAGCGAACAGTCCTCCCAGTCGTCGTGGATCAGCTTTCCGGCATCCTCCTCCATGTGGATCTCGTGGATGCGGACTTTTTTCTTCTGTCCCTCTGTCTCGATCTCGATCCATCCGTCATGGCAGATGGGCAGATACAGCTGAGAGATCTGATAGTTCTGAGGGTTGTCCGGGTAGAAATAATTCTTCCGGTCAAACCGGCAGTACTGGTGGATCTGGCAGTTGGCAGCCAGTCCTACCGCCATGGCGTACTCCACCACTTTTTTATTCAGCACCGGCAGAGAACCTGGCATACCGGTACACACGGGACAGGTATGAGTGTTGGGCTCTCCTCCGAACTCGGTGGAACAGCCGCAGAAGATTTTTGTTTTGGTGGCCAGTTCTACATGAACCTCCAGACCGATGACGGTTTCGTATTCTTTAGCCATGCTGCTCCTCCTTTCTCAGAGCCTGCTCCAGGGTGTAGGCCGCCTGCAGGATGGTTTTTTCCTGAAAACAGTCTGCCAGGATCTGTACTCCCACCGGCAGACCCTCTCCGGTAGACCCGCAGGGCACGGAGATGCCCGGCAGCCCCGCCAGGTTTACAGAAACGGTGTAGATATCTCCCAGATACATGGCCAGGGGATCGCTTAAGGATTCTCCCAGCTTCGGCGCCGCCGTGGGGGCCGCGGGAGCCAGGATCACATCATATTTAGCAAAAGCCCGGTCAAAGGATTTCTTGATCAGAGCCTTGGTGCGCAGGGCTTTCAGATAATAGGCGTCGTAGTAGCCGGAGCTTAAGACGAAGGATCCCAGCATGATCCGCCGCTTTACCTCCGGGCCGAAGCCCTGGGACCGGGTCTCTTTATACATATCGTGAAGGCCCCGGTACTCCTCCGCCCGGAAGCCGTATTTTACCCCGTCGAACCGCTCCAGGTTGGAACTGGCCTCGGCGGAGGCGATGACGTAGTAGGCGGGGATGGCGTACTCCAGCATGCCCAGGTCAAAGTGTTCTACCTGCGCGCCTCTCTGCTCCAGAAGGCCGGCGGCGTGCAGCACCCGCTCCTTTACCTGAGGATCCAGGCCTTCCCCGAAATACTCGTTGGGGATCCCCACTTTCAGGCCGGATACATCGTCCTTGAGCGCCCCCATAAAATCATAATCTTCCAGTTCCACAGAAGTGGAATCCTTCCGGTCATGGGAAGCAATGACAGAAAACAGCGCCGCGCAGTCCCTTACGTCCCGGGCCACCGGCCCGATCTGATCCAGGGAGGATCCGTAAGCGATGAGCCCGTACCGGGAGACAGCCCCGTAGGTAGGCTTCAGCCCGGTAACCCCGCAGAAAGAGCTGGGCTGACGGATGGATCCGCCGGTGTCGCTGCCCAGGGCGCATAGAACTTCCCCGGCCCCCACTGCCGCACAGGAGCCGCCGGAAGATCCTCCCGGCACATGCTCCGGGTTCCTGGGATTTCTGGTGACGCCGAAGTAAGAGGTCTCCGTGGTGCTTCCCATGGCAAACTCGTCCATGTTGGTCTTTCCGACGACCACCATGCCCGCCCGGTGCAGGTTGTCAATAACCTCCGCGTTGTAGGTTGGCACAAAGTTATAAAGAATCTTTGAGGCGCAGGTGGTCTTCAATCCTTTCGTGCAGATATTATCTTTTACCGCCACCGGAACGCCGGCCAGAGGCCCGGTCAGTTCCCCGGCGTCTATTTTTTTCTGTATCTCCTCCGCAGCCTTCAGCGCCCCTTCCCGGTCTACGGTGATAAAGGCGTTGATGGTCTGATCCTTCTCTTCAATGGCATCCAGGGCGGCCTGCACCGCCTCCGCCACCCGGATCTCTCCGGCACGGATCTTTTCTGAAAGCTGCACCGCTGTGAGTTTCATCAAATCCACGTATTTCTCCTCCTCTTACTCCACTGTCTTGGGTACCTGGTACTGCCCGTCCCTCTGTTCCGGGGCGTTGGCGAGCATCTGCTCCCGGTCGTCCCCGTTGGCCACCACGTCTTCCCGGAATACGTTTTTTACAGGAAACACATGGGTCATGGGCTCCACCCCGGCGGTATCCAGTTCATTCAGTTTGTCAATGTAGTCCAGCATTTTCTGCATGTCCGCCTTGGCGTCCTCCCGCTCCTGTTCTGAGAGCTTCAGCTTTGCCAGGATCCCTACATAGTCAATGGTCTCGTCTGTAATCTTCTCTGCCATCTATACTCCTTTCCAGGCCCCGGATGCCGGAGCCGTCTGCGCATTTACCTGATAGCCAGTATACAACAGAATGGGGGCTTTTGCAAAGCCCCCAAAATTCTGATTCTTCAGTTTTTCTCCGCTGTTTTCCGGATGAGTTTTTCGTGCATGACCGCTAAAAGCGCCAGGATCGCCAGCAGGTAGAACGGCAGCAGCGACACGGAGATATGATTGGCCAGAAACCCGAACACCGGCGGCATGAGACAGCTTCCCACATAGGCGCTGGCCATCTGGACACCGATAATAGCCTGGGAATTCTCCGCTCCGAAGTGGTCCGGGGTGGAATGGATCACGCAGGGATACACCGGGGCGCAGCCCAGGCCTACCACGATCAGTCCGGCCAGGGAAACTTCCGCTCCCAGGGGCAGCAGCAGGATCAGCCCTCCCGCCCCTATGATCCCGCAGCCCATGCGGATCATCTGCACGTCGCTGAACCGCATAGTGAGAAATCCGCTGAGGGCCCGGCCTGCCGTGATGCCGATATAGAACATGCTGGCATAAAAGGCCGCGGACTCGCTGGGGACTCCTTTGAACAGATGCAGATAGCTGCTGGCCCAGAGTCCGGCGGTCTGTTCCAGGGCGCAGTAGCAGAAAAAGGCGATAAAGACCTCTTTGGCTCCGGGAATGCGGAGGATCTCTTTCAGGGAAAGGCTCCTGGCCGCCACCTCCTGCCCTCCGCTCACCACGGTCCGTGGCCTCTTTTTCCACAGCGGCAGGCTGAAGACCAGGATCAGGGTCAGGAAGAGCTGGAGAACCGCAACGATCCTGTAGCCGGCGTTCCAGCTCATGCCTCCTGTCAGGGCAAATCCCATAATATAGGGCCCTACAGCGGCGCCGACGCCCCACATGCAGTGGAGCCAGCTCATGTGCCTGCTTTCATAGTGCAGGGCTACGTAGTTATTCAGGGAAGCGTCTACACTTCCGGCCCCCAGCCCGTAGGGAACGGCCCACAGGCAGAGCATCCAAAAGGAAGAGCTGACTGAAAATCCAAACAGCGCCGCCGCGGTAAGCCCTACGCTGACGGCCGTCACCTTTCCCGTTCCCAGCTTCCGGGTGAGCCGGTCGCTCTGCAGGCTGGAGACAATGGTCCCCAGGGAAATGATCATGGACAGGATCCCCGCATAGGAGACCGGCACCTGAAACTGCGGATAAATGGAAGGCCAGGCAGAACCCAGCAGCCCGTCCGGAAGTCCCAGGCTGATAAACGAAAGATAAATGATCCCAAGCAGTAACTGAAACACCTTTGATTCCTCCTCTTATGTCCTCCGGCGTCCCGCGCGTTCGGACGCCGGCTTATGACGCATGAATACAATACCGCCATATGATACTTGATTCAACTTGTTTATGGACATATAATAAAACAAAAACGACTTAACAGAGGAAACAATCATGAGTTTACAGGCATGCGGACTTAATAGGAATCACGCCGGAAGAGAACTGAAGCCCCATGGAACCCCGGAATTTCCCTGCGCCGGATATGAAACGCCTCTGAAGGGCGGCGCGGAGCAGGTGATCTCCTGGCACTGGCATGAGGAGCTGGAACTGGTGTATGTAAAAAAAGGCGTCCTGAAACTGCAGGTGCCCTTTCATGAATTTATTATGGAGGCCGGGGAACTGGCGGTGATCAACGCCAATACCCTGCACTACGCGGAAGGACTGTCCCCCTGTATCCTTCAGTCTCTGGTATGTTCGCCCTTGCTGCTGACCGGGAACAGCAGCTCGGCCTTCGCCGTAAAATACCTGCAGCCTCTTCTCTCCTGTCCAGGCTTCACCTGCGTGCTGCTGGCGGACCATCCGGACCATCCGGAAGATTCCTTCCTTCAGGCCTTTGAAGCCCTGCGGGCAGACGCTTTCGCCTATGAATTTACAGTCCGGGAACAGCTTTCCCGGATCCTGCTGCAGGTATTCCGGATATTCGAGGACATTCTCCGGCTGCCCCGGCAGGCTCCGGACGGGGATACCCTGCGGATGGAACAGATGCTGGAATACATTCACAGCCATTTCCCCATGTCTATAGGGCTGAAAGAGATCTCCGGCGCCGCCCATATCGGGGTACGGGAATGTCTCCGCTGCTTCCGGAGGACCATCGGCGATTCCCCGGTGCAGTATCTGCTGAAATACCGGCTCATGCGCAGCGCGGAGATGCTCCTTTCCGAACCAGGCCGCAGCATCGCGCATATATCCAGCGCCTGCGGCTTCGATTATCCCGGATATTATTCCAAACAATTTAAGCGGTTTTACCAGTGTTCCCCAAGGGAATACCGGAAAACAGCGGCCCGTCCGCAAAATCACACCCAGGAGGAACTGCCATGACCACCAAACTGCTTGCCTGTGAAACCCTGAAAAGCGAGATTGAAACCATCATCCGGAGAAATCATCTGGATCTGGAACCGTTCTGGATCGAATCCGGACTTCACAATATGCCCAAAAAGCTTCATGGGCGTCTGCAGGAGGAACTGGATTCCATCTCCGGCTGCCAGCGCCTGCTGCTGGGCTTCGGCCGCTGCGGCAATTCGGTTCTTGGGCTGAAAACCGGAGATTACGAAACCATTTTTCCCAGGATCGAAGACTGCATCTCCCTGTTCTTCGGCTCAGACGCGGCCCGCAACGCTTACGGCCGGGAGCACGCCGCCATCTACATGACCGAGGGCTGGCTTCGGGGAGAAAGCAATCTTTTCTCTGAATATCAAAATCTGCAGGAAACATACGGCCCGGAAACCGCTGATGAACTTATAAGTATGATGTACGGCAACTACCGGGAACTGGCCCTTTTAGATACCGGGACCAGCCCAATCCGGCAGCTGTACGAAAAAACTGCCGGAGTGGAAAAGATCCTGCATCTGAAACGGGTCTGCGTTCCCGCCACCCTGGAGTATCTGCAGCAGCTTCTGACCGGGCCCTGGGACGAAAAGCGGTTCTGCCGGATCCCGCCCCATTCGGAAATCACAATATAGGCCGGGGTCTCTGAGGCAAAACAGAAAAAGGGGCTGTCGCACTACCTAGTGGATCTTCCTGCTACCGTAAGGGGGTAGAAAACAACAATTGCGCCCGTAGGGGCATGGCTCAGACTACCGTAAGAAACAAGGAAGCAAGTATTGTGCCTGTAGGGGCTCAGATCAGACTACCGTAAGAAACAAGGAAGCAAGTATTGTGCCCGTACAGACGCGGCTCAAACTACCGTAAGGAAACAGGGAAGCAGGTATTGCACCCGTAGGGGCTCAGATCAGACTACCGTAAGAAAATAGGAAGCAAGTATTGCGCCCGTAGGGCTCCTGATCAGACTACCGTAAGAAACAAGGAAGCAAGTATTGTGTCCGTAGGGGCTCAGATCAAACTACCGTAAGAAACAAGGAAGCAAGTATTGTGCCCGTACAGACGCGGCTCAAACTACCGTAAGAAACAAGGAAGCAAGTATTGTGCCTGTAGGGGCACAGATCAATCTACCGTAAGGAAACAGAAATCAAGTATTGCGCCCGTATCCCTCTGGTCTTTTTGTATAAAAAAAGGGAACCGCTGCTCCATAGATTTCTCGGTTTTGCAACGGTCCCTCTCTCAACTTTTCTTGGCGTCAGTGTACAGAGGGACAATGCCCCCTGTATTCTGACGTTACAGTTTTTTAATTCTTTCGATGGCCTCCACCGTATTTTCATAGGTGCCGAAGGCAGTCAGCCGGAAATAGCCCTCTCCGCTGGGGCCGAAGCCGGACCCGGGTGTTCCCACCACGTTGGCGGTCTCCAGGAGATAATCGAAGAACTTCCAGGAATCCATTCCCTCCGGTGTTTTCAGCCAGATGTAGGGAGCGTTGACGCCGCCGGCCACCGTATAGCCCGCCTCTTTCAGTCCGTTGTAGATAACGCCTGCGTTCTTCATGTAATAGGCCACCTGCTCCTTCAGCTCCGCCTTTCCTTCCGGTGAGTACACTGCTTCGCCGGCTCTCTGGATAATGTAGGGAGCGCCGTTGTATTTGGTGCCGTGGCGTCTGGCCCAGAGGCTGTGCAGGGACACCTCCCCGCATTTCAGATCCTTGGGAACCACGGTGAAGCCCAGACGGACGCCGGTGAAGCCGGCATTCTTGCTGAAGCTGCGGAACTCAATGGCGCAGGTCCTGGCCCCCTCGCACTCATAAATGCTGTGGGGCACGTCATCTTCAGAGATATAGGCCTCGTAAGCTGCGTCAAAAAGGATCACCGCCCCCACTTTGTTGGCGTAGTCCACCCATTCCTGCAGCTGGGCTTTGGTCAGAGTAGATCCCGTAGGATTGTTGGGATAGCAGAGATAGATCATGTCCGGCGTCTCTTTAGGGAATTCCGGAACAAAATCATTGTCCATGGTGCAGGGCATGTAGATCACCCTGGAAAACATCTCCTTCTCCGGGATCCATTCTCCCGCCCTTCCGGCCATAACATTCGTGTCTACATACACGGGATACACCGGGTCGCAGACGGCGATCCGGTTGTCCGCTCCAAAAATCTCCTGAATATTTCCGCAGTCGCACTTTGCCCCGTCGGATACAAAAATCTCATCCGCGGAAATATCACAGCCCCGCTCCTGATAGTCGTTTTTCGCAATGGTGCTCCGCAGGAATTCATACCCAAGATCCGGAGCATAACCATGAAAGGTCTCCGCCGCCCCCATCTCATCCACTGCTTTGTGCAGGGCTTTGACGATAGCCGGAACCAGAGGCTGGGTCACATCGCCGATCCCCAGACGGATCAGTTTTTTGTCGGGATGGGCCTGGGAATAGGCCGCAACCTTTTTTCCAATGGTGGAAAAAAGATAGCTTCCCGGAAGCTTCAGATAGTTTTCATTGATCTTAAACATAACAAGTTGCTCCTTTTTTATATATTTGCAGGGTCTTCTCCGAAAAGAATACCCTCTGCCTGTCTGAGTTTTTCATTCCCGCGGACCCGGATTCAGAAAAGAGCCAGGACCATCTGGGCCGTTTCCACCAGACTGGTGCCGTTGTCCATGCTGCGTTTCTGGAGATAGCGGTGGGCCTCTTCCTCTGTCATATGATTCCGCTCCATCAGCAGCGCCTTGGCACTGTCGATGATCTTCTGTTCTCCGGGGGTTCTGGTCTTGGGTTTCCCCGAGGCCTTCTTTTTCTTCTGACGGAGGGCAGCCCGCTCCATCATAGTCAGAGTGTTTATCAGTTCATGGACGGACAGGGGAAGGGACACCGCCATGACGTCCGATCCCTCCACTGTGCTGAGTACCCTTCCAGAAGCCGCCAGCAACATCTGGAAATTTCCCGGCATGCACTCCTTCAATTCCGAAAAATGCATGTCCGGCAGCCTGTACCCGCAGAGGAGGATCCCGCCGCTCTGCTGATTCATTTCTGACAGCGCCGCCGCCGCGGAGGTGCAGACCGCCGTCACTTTCATTCCATGCTTTTCCAGCACCCCCTGGATGCGTCTGCCATCCTGGGCCTTTGGAAAAGCAATGATCACGCCGCTCATTCCCGCTCCTCCGGATCAGATCCGATAGAGATACCGGTCAACTTCCCAGTCGGAAACCTGCAGCATATATTCCTTCCATTCTGATTTCTTTGCCTCCGCGTACCGTTCCACAAAGTCGTCTCCCAGCACGCTGCGGATAAAGGGATCCTGCTCCATAAGAGACACCGCCTCCCAGAGAGTGGATGGCAGGGAGGCGATCCCCAGTTTCCCTTTTTCTTCCTCCCCCATGGCTTCCGCCGCCTGATCCAGAGGAGCCGGGGGCAGGATCTGCTTTTCCATGCCGTCCAGCCCTGCCATGAGGCAGAGAGCCAGAGCCAGATAGGGGTTGGCCGCCGGATCCGGCGAGCGCAGTTCGATCTCCCTGTGTCCCCCCTTGGCGTTGGGGATGCGGATCAGAGAATTTTTCTGGAACGCGGACCAGGCCTCATACACCGGCGCCTCGAAACCGGGCACCAGCCGTTTGTAGGAATTTACCAGGGGATTGGTGACGGCACACATGGCGCCGATGTGTTTCAGGATTCCTCCTATAAACCAGTAAGCCTCCCTGGAAAGCCCCAGGAGATCCTCACTGCTGCGGAAGATATTTTTTCCCTCTCTGTTATAGAGAGCGAAATTCAGGTGCATGCCGGATCCGGACACGCCGGTTTTCGGCTTCGGCATAAAGGTGGCGTGAAGGCCGTGGCGTCTGGCTATGGTCCTTACAGCGAATTTAAAGGTCATGACACTGTCGGCGGAATCCAGACCTCCGGCCCGGTGAAAATCGATCTCGTGCTGGCCGGGAGCCGCCTCATGGTAGGAGCTCTCCACCCGGAAACCCATATCCTCCAGGGTCAGTACAATATCCCGGCGGGCGTTTTCTCCCATATCAATGGGGCCCAGATCAAAATAACCGGCCTGCTCCGGGGTGCGGTTGGTAGGCCGTCCCTCCTCGTCGGTCTGAAACAGGAAAAACTCGCATCTGGGACCGGCGTAAAACTCATATCCCAGCTCTCTGGCCCGGCTGACACAGCGTTTCAGAATGCTGCGGGAACAGCACTGGTAAGGTGTTCCGTCCGCCTTGTACACATCGCAGATCATCCTGGCCACCTTCCCCTGCTGGGGCCGCCAGGGCAGGATCACAAAACTGTCCAGGTCCGGATGCAGATACATATCTGTCCCGTCCTCCGGCCGGAACCCTTCCAGGGGCGTAGCATCAAACACGCACTCATTATTCAGGGCCTTTTCCAGCTGGCTGGAGGTAACCGCGATATTCCTCATGGTACCGAACATATCCGTAAACTGAAGGCGGATAAACTCCACATCTTCCTCCTCCGCCATAGAGAGGATCTCTTCCCTGGTGTAATTAGCCATATGTTACTTCCTCCTTGCCAAATTATACAAAGCGGGGATTTCTTTGTCAACCGCCCACTTTCGCCGATGGTTTCCTGTTTCCGGGGATCCCTTCCCTTCGGCGCTCCCCCTGCGCTCACCTTCAGCCCGGGTCCGGTCTGAAGGATGTGCTCGGAAAGTCGCTCCTCCGGGACAGCGAACTCCCCGGCGTACAGCTAACGGCTGTTCCAGGTATATGCCTGACGGCTGCAGGGGCCGATCCCCTTCACGGCCGAGAAACCTGCAAGATCAAACGCATACCTTAAGTAATTTTCCTTACAGTACAGAACAATCAAATTTACGAACCCCTTCTGTCTGAAAGCCGGCTTTCCGGCAGTCTTTTGAAATCAGGCAGGGCAAGAACAGTCTGCGGAGCGACTGGCCGAGCACATCCCTGAGACCTCAGGCTCAGGGTGAGCGCAGGCGGAACGATGCAGACTGTTCTTGCCCTGCCGTATCCAAACCACCTCAAAGATTCGTGTACCCCATCAGGGACCGGTCTACCGCCTTGGCGGCTTCCCGCCCCTCCCGGATGGCCCACACCACCAGGGACTGTCCCCGGTGCATGTCTCCGGCAGTGAAGACTCCGGCCACGGAAGTCTCATACTCTCCCGGTTTTGTCTCCACATTGCCGCGTCCGTTTCTGGCTGTCCCAAAGGCATCGGCCACATAGGATTCGCTTCCTAAAAATCCGGCGGCAATGAGTACCAGATCCGCCGGAAGGATCCTCTCGCTGCCTTCCACCGGCACCATATTCAGCCGTCCTGTTTTTTTCGTCTTTCTGGGGAGACAGGTCTACCAGTTTTACCTTCTTCAGCCGGCCTTTTTTGTCTCCCAGAAATTCCGTGACGGTGGTCTGATAGATCCTGGGATCCTGGCCGAAGACCGCAATGGCCTCCTCCTGGCCGTAATCGGTTTTCAGGATCCTGGGCCATTCCGGCCAGGGATTGTTTTCCCCTCTCACTTCCGGGGGCTTGGGCATCATCTCCAGCTGGGTAACGGATTTCGCCCCCAGCCGCAGGGAGGTTCCCACGCAGTCGTTTCCTGTATCTCCCCCGCCGATGACCACCACATGCTTATCCTTGGCGTCAATATACGTTTTATCTTTCAGCTGAGAATCCAGAAGGCTTCTGGTGACGGAGGTCAGAAATTCCACCGCGAAATGGATGCCCTGGAGTTCTCTTCCGGGAACCTGGATGTCCCGGGGCTGAGAAGCGCCGCAGCAGAGCAGCACCCGGTCAAATTCCTTCAGCAGCTCTTTAGCGTCTTTGTCCCTTCCCACATCCGCTCCGGTAACAAAGGTGATCCCCTCCTCCTCCAGAAGGCGGATCCGGCGGTCCAGAACAGATTTATCCAGCTTCATATTGGGGATGCCGTACCGCAGAAGGCCGCCGACGCGGTCGCTTCGCTCAAATACGGTCACCTGGTGGCCTCGGCGGTTCAGCTGCATGGCCGCCGCCAGGCCGGAGGGGCCGCTTCCCACCACCGCTACCTTTTTTCCGGTCCGCACCTTTGGCGGTTCCGGTTTCAGAAATCCGTGTTCCCAGGCGTATTCGATCACTGCCCGCTCGTTTTCTTTGGTGGCTACAGGATCTCCGTTGAGGCCGCAGGTGCAGGCCGCCTCGCAGAGAGCCGGGCAGACCCGGGAAGTAAATTCCGGAAAACAGTTGGTTTTGGCCAGCCTCCGGTAAGCCTCCTGCCAGTTCCCCAGATACACCAGATCGTTCCATTCCGGGCAGAGATTCTGCAGGGGGCAGCCGCTGGCCATACCGGCGATCATGCGCCCGGACTGGCAGAAGGGAACGCCGCAGGCCATGCAGCGGGCTCCCTGCTGTCTCTGTTTGTCCAGGGGGAGCGGCGTATGAAATTCCTGAAAATCTTTGATCCGCTCCAGGGGCGGCCGGCAAAAGCTGTTCTGCCGTTGATATTCTAAAAATCCCGTTGGTTTTCCCATGTTCCGTCCCTCCTACCTGTTCAGACTTTCGTAAAATGCTTCGATCTGGGCCTGCTCGCCGGTCAGTCCTTTTTCTTCCAGTCTGGCGGACAGGGTCAGCATCCGTTTGTAATCATTGGGAATGATCTTCTTAAACTTCGGAAGATATTCTTCAAAACGCTCCAGCACCCGGCGGCCTTTTTCCGAATGGGTGGCAGCCGTATGCCTCTCCAGCAGGCTTTTCAGCTCCTGTTTATCATAGGGATTGTCCACCTTTTCAATGCGGACCATCTCTTTATTCAGGTTCCGGTACAGGTGATTATCCTCGTCCAGCACGTAGGCGATGCCGCCGCTCATGCCTGCGGCAAAGTTTTTGCCGGTATTTCCCAGAACGACTACCCGGCCGCCGGTCATATATTCACAGCCGTGCTCTCCCACGCCTTCTACCACCGCGCAGGCTCCGGAATTCCGCACGCAGAACCTCTCGCCGGCCACCCCTGCAATATAAGCCTCGCCGCTGGTGGCTCCGTACAGAGCCACGTTGCCGATGATGATGTTTTCCTCCGGCTTGTAGGGAACCCCCTCCGGCGCCCGCACGATGATCTTTCCGCCGGAGAGACCTTTGCCAAGATAATCATTGGAGTCCCCGATGAGGTCCAGCGTCAGGCCTTTGGGAAGAAAGGCCCCGAAGCTCTGACCGCCGGCTCCGGTACAGGTGATGGTATACGTATCATCTTCCAGAGTGTGATCCCCGAATCTTCTGGTAATCTCCGCTCCCAGAATGGTACCCAGGGTCCGGTCTGTATTACCCACCTTTACAGAGATCTGCCGGGGTTCTCCCTTTTCCATGGCCGGCCGCAGATTGGGCAGAAGCACCTTTTCGTCCAGGGTCTGCTCCAGTTTAAAATCGTAGACTGCCGCCGGATCAAAGGTGACTTTCCTTCCCGGGCCCGCGTAGGGATTGCTGAGTATGGCATCCAGGTTGACGCAATCTCCCCGCTCCAGTTCCCCGGAGTCCTTCCGCTTCAGCAGGTCGCTGCGCCCTACCATCTCATCTACCGTCCGGAAGCCCAGCTTTGCCATATATTCCCGCATTTCTCTGGCAATAAAACGCATAAAGTTTTCCACATATTCCGGTTTGCCCCGGAAACGCTTCCGAAGCTCCGGATTCTGGGTGGCGACTCCCACAGGGCAGGTGTCCAGATTGCAGACCCGCATCATGACGCAGCCCATGGTCACCAGAGGAGCCGTGGCAAACCCGTACTCCTCCGCGCCCAGCAGGGCGGCGATGATCACGTCCCGGCCGCTCATGAGCTTCCCGTCCGTCTCCAGCATGACCCGGTTCCGCAGGCCGTTCATGAGCAAAGTCTGATGGGTCTCCGCCAGGCCCAGTTCCCAGGGAAGACCGGCGCTGTGAATGGAGCTCTTGGGGGCGGCTCCGGTCCCTCCGTCATAGCCGGAGATCAGGATCACCTGGGCCCCCGCCTTGGCCACCCCCGGCGGCCACGGTGCCCACCCCGGCTTCCGATACCAGTTTCACGGAGATTCTGGCATGGATATTGGCATTTTTCAGGTCGTAGATCAGCTGGGCCAGGTCTTCAATGGAATAAATATCATGGTGGGGCGGCGGCGAGATCAGGGAGACTCCCGGTGTGGAATGTCGGGTCTTGGCGATCCAGGGGTAAACCTTTCGGGCAGGCAGATGGCCTCCCTCTCCCGGCTTGGCGCCCTGGGCCATTTTGATCTGGATCTCCTTGGCGCTGACCAGGTATTCGCTGGTGACGCCGAACCTTCCGGAAGCCACCTGTTTAATGGCGGAGCAGCGCTCCGGGGACTTCAGTCTCTCTTCGCTCTCCCCGCCTTCTCCGGTGTTGGACTTTCCGTGAAGACGGTTCATGGCAATGGCCAGGGTCTCGTGGGCCTCCTGGGAAATGGAGCCGTAGGACATAGCTCCCGTTTTGAACCGCTGAACAATGGAATCCACGCTCTCCACTTCCTCCAGAGGCACCCCTTCTTCCGGATAGCGGAAATCCATGAGGCTCCGGAGGTACCCGGATTCCTCCCGATCCACCAGATGGGTGTACTCCTTAAACATTTCGTAATCCCCTCTGCGGGTAGACTCCTGGAGCAGATGGATGGTTTCCGGGTTGTACCGGTGTTCTTCCCCCTGGCTGCGGCTCTTGTGGCGGCCCACACTGTCCAGGGTCAGGTCTGTGGTCAGGCCAAGTGGATCGAAGGCCTGGGAATGACGCTGGTCCGCGTCTCTGGCGATATCCTCCAGAGTAATGCCTCCCACCCGGCTTACCGTGCCGGTAAAATACTTGTCGATCACTTCCGGGGAAATGCCCACAGCTTCAAAAATCTGGGCTCCCTGGTAGGACTGGATGGTGGAGATCCCCATCTTGGAAGCGATTTTCACAATGCCGCTTAAAACTCCCCGGGTGTAGTCGTTTACCGCCGCGTAATAGTCTTTATCCAGCATCCCGTCGTCGATGAGCTCATGAATGGTATCCAGGGCCAGATAGGGATTGACGGCGCTGGCCCCGTAGCCCAGCAGAGCCGCGAAGTGATGCACATCTCTGGGTTCTCCCGACTCCAGGATGATGGCCAGAGAGGTTCTCTTCTTTGTTTTTACCAGATGCTGATGGACAGCGGAGACAGCCAGCAGGGAAGGCATGGGCACATGGTTTTCATCCACTCCCCGGTCAGAGAGCACCAGGATGTTGGCTCCCTGGCGGTAGGCTTTATCCACCTCCACGAACAGCCGCTCTATGGCCCGCTCCAGAGGGGTGCTCTTGTAGTAGGTGATGGGAACGGTCTCCACCTGGAAGCCTTCCACCTTCATGGTTTTGATCTTCAGCATATCCGTGTTGGTCAGGATGGGATCGTTGATCTTCAGCACTTTACAGTTGTCCGGCGTCTCCATCAGCAGATTTCCGTCCCGGCCCAGATAGACGGAGGTGGAGGTCACTACTTCCTCCCGGATCGCGTCGATGGGAGGATTGGTCACCTGGGCGAACAGCTGCTTGAAATAGTTGAAAAGCGGCTGATGCTCTTTGGAAAGCACCGCCAGAGGAGTATCCACTCCCATGGAGGCAATGCCCTCGGAGCCGTTGAGGGCCATATTGCGGATGGCCTCCCGGTACTCTTCGTAGGTATAGCCGAAGGCTTTCTGCAGCCGGGCTCTCTGCTCTCCTGTATATTCTTCAATTTTCCGGTTGGGGATCTTCAGCTGGGACAGATGTACCAGGTTGCTGTCCAGCCATTCTCCGTAGGGCTGCCGCAGAGCGTATTTTTCCTTCAGCTCTTCGTCCCGGATCAGCCGTCCGGCCCGGGTGTCCACCAGCAGCATTTTCCCGGGATGCAGCCGCTCTTTTTTCACCACATGCTCCGGGGGGATCTCCAGGGCGCCCACTTCAGAAGCCAGGAGCAGACAGTCGTTGTCCGTAATGTAATACCGGGAAGGGCGCAGGCCGTTCCGATCCAGCACCGCTCCCACCAGATCCCCGTCGGAAAATACAATGGCCGCCGGACCGTCCCAGGGCTCCATCATGGTGGCGTAATACTGGTAAAAATCTTTTTCCTCCAGGGAGATGGTCTCATTGTTGGCCCAGGGTTCCGGGATCAGGATCATCATGGCCAGAGGCAGGTCCATGCCGCTCATGACCAAAAACTCCAGGGTGTTGTCCAGCATGGCGGAATCGGAGCCTCCGGCGTTGATCACCGGCAGCACTTTATCCATGTCCTCCGCCAGCACCGGAGAAAACATGGTCTCCTCCCGGGCCAGCATCTTGTCGGCGTTGCCCCGGATGGTATTGATCTCCCCGTTGTGGACGATCATCCGGTTGGGGTGGGCCCGCTCCCAGCTGGGATTGGTATTGGTGGAAAACCGGGAGTGGACCACCGCCAGGGCGGACTCGTAATCCGAATCCTGCAGATCCGTGAAAAAGGTCCGCAGCTGTCCCACCAGAAACATACCCTTATAGACAATGGTACGGCTGGACAGGGAAACCACGTAGGTGTTGTCGTTGCTCTGCTCGAAGATCCGCCGGACCATGTACAGCTTCCGGTCAAAAGCCAGCCCCGGCTCCAGAGAATCCGGCTTTCTGATAAAGGCCTGCAGGATGCAGGGCATGCACTCCCTGGCCTTATGGCCCAGCACTTCCGGGGCTGTGGGCACCGTCCTCCAGCCCAGAAATTCCATGCCCTCCTTCTGGACGATGATCTCAAACATCTTCCGGGCCTGGTTTCTTTTCAGTTCCTCCTGGGGAAAGAAAAACATACCGACTCCGTAGGAGCGCTCTTCTCCCAAAAAAATACCAAGGGCGCTGCAGGTTCGGGAGAAAAATTTATGGGAGATCTGTAAAAGGATCCCTACTCCGTCCCCTGTTTTGCCCTCGGCGTCTTTGCCGGCTCTGTGTTCCAGATTTTCTACAATTTTTAAGGCGTTCTCTACTGTGGCGTGGTCCCGCTGTCCCTTGATATTCACCACCGCTCCGATACCGCAGTTGTCATGCTCAAACTCCTGCCGGTACAGCGGCGGCCGCTCCGGGAGAGCCGTCTTCGCTGTCTGCTTCATCCTCTATTCCCTCTTTCTGTTTATATTGGAACTACTATAATACAAAAAATTGTGTATGTAAAGCAAAAAATTGGATTTATTTCTGTTTTTTTATATTTTGCCGGATTTATTTCTGCTTTTCCGGCTTTCTCTGTGAAACACCACCAAAGCATAAAAAAGGGCAATGCGTAAGCAGGGAATCTCTCCCTGCGCAGCACTGCCCTCTTTGGCTTCTGCTGTTTATTTATTTTGCCCGGCGGGCCAGGGCGGCCTCTACCAGTCCCTTGAACAGAGGATGGGGCCGGTTGGGACGGCTCTTGAACTCCGGATGGGCCTGGGTGGCGATGAAGAAGGGATGGTCCGGAAGCTCGATCATCTCCACAATGTGTCCGTCCGGGGACAGACCGGAAAGCACCATGCCGTTTTCCTGCAGGGCTTTTCGGTAATCGTTGTTTACCTCGTAGCGGTGTCTGTGGCGCTCATGGATCAGATCCTTGCCGTACAGCTTGTGAGCCAGGGAATCCTCCTTCAGATGGCAGGGATAAGATCCCAGCCTTAAGGTGCCGCCGATATCCTCCACGCCGTTCTGGTCCGGCATCAGGGCGATCACCGGATGCATGGTGTTGGGATTCAGCTCAATGCTGTGGGCGTCATGATAGCCCACCTTGTTCCGGGCAAATTCCACAATGGCCAGCTGCATGCCAAGGCACAGCCCCAGGAAGGGAATGCTGTTTTCTCTGGCATAACGGATGGCTGTGATCTTTCCCTCGATGCCCCGGCTTCCGAATCCGCCGGGAACCAGCAGCCCGTCCACATCCGAGAGGAGTTCCGCCACGTTTCCGTCATTTACCGTCTCGGAATCGATCCATTTGATATGTACGTTGGCGTGATTGGGGATCCCGCCGTGTTTTAAAGCCTCCACCACGCTGAGATACGCGTCGTGCAGAGAGATATATTTTCCCACCAGACCGATGGTCACATCTTTGTTGGCGCTACGGAGATCCTCCACCATGGATTTCCACTCGGACAGATCCGGCTCCGGACAGGGAAGCTCCAGGGACTCCAGCACCACCTTGGCCAGATTTTCCTTCTCCATGGCCAGAGGGGCCTCGTAAAGATACTCCACATCCAGATTCTGCAGCACATGGGAACCGGGGACATTACAGAACAGGGCGATCTTGTCCTTCAGTTCCTGGCTCAGAGGATGCTCGGAGCGGCAGACGATCACATCCGGCTGGATGCCCATGCCCTGCAGTTCCTTTACGCTGGACTGGGTGGGCTTGGTCTTCAGCTCTCCGGAGGCCTTGATATAGGGGATCAATGTTACATGGATCAGGATAGCGTTGCTGCGGCCTACATCGTGCTGGAACTGACGGATCGATTCCAGGAAGGGCTGGCTCTCGATATCTCCCACGGTGCCGCCCACCTCGATGATGGCGATCCGGTCCTCGTCCACGCTTTTTCCCCGGTAAAAACGGCCCTTGATCTCATTGGTGATATGAGGGATCACCTGAACCGTCCCTCCGCCGAAGTCCCCGTGGCGCTCCTTCTGGAGCACGGACCAGTAAACTTTTCCGGTGGTGACGTTGGAGTTCTTGTCCAGGCTCTCATCGATAAAACGCTCGTAATGCCCCAGATCCAGATCTGTCTCCGTGCCGTCGTCCGTAACAAACACTTCTCCGTGCTGGATGGGGTTCATGGTTCCAGGATCTATGTTGATGTAGGGGTCAAATTTCTGCATGGTCACCTGATAGCCTCTGGCTTTCAGAAGGCGGCCCAGTGAGGCGGCTGTGATCCCCTTTCCGAGACCGGATACCACTCCGCCAGTGACAAACACGTATTTTACCGACATTTAGCTTCCCTCCTGCTTTCTTTCAGAAAAATATGCGGAACGCATACCGCGCCCGTATTTTACAAAATACAGGTACCAGTATACACTATAATCCCTCAGGATTCAAATGTTTTTTTACGCTTCCGCGTCCTGCAGGATCCTCTCCTGACGGGCCTCCTCCAGCATCAGATCCTTTACCTTCATAAGGCGGATCTGGGTGCTGCGCTCATTTTCGTCCAGCTTCATGGAGATATAGCGGATGGTCTCCCGGGTGGCGGGGATGATCACATGCTCCAGAGCGTTTACCCGGCGCCGGGTCTTTTCGATCTCCCCGGACATCAGCTGGCAGGATTTTTCCAGTTCCGCCAGCCGCAGCATCTCCGGCAGAAGGCCGGACAAAGATTCCACGGCGCTGTCCAGTTCAAAGGAGGTACAGGCAAATCCATAACTGAAAATATCTCCGGGATTTCCGGTCCTGGAGGTGATCCCGTATTCCGGGATCTCCACACTCATCACATTTTTCTTTTGGATCTCCAGATAGATCTCCTGACGGGGAGATAAAAGTGCGGTGTTCAGGACCTGGTCGGAAACAGCAGCCCTGGCCAGGGCAAAGTTCCGGTTGGAGGCCAGGATCCCCTCCTCCACTTTTTTTCGCAGGTTTCTGCTCTCTCTCACCATTTCCAGGAACCGCCGCATCAGTTCGTCCCGTTTGTCTTTCAGGAGCTTGTGGCCCCGCAGGGCGGTGGCCAGTTTTTTCTTCTGTCTGGTCAGTTCCATCCGGGTGGGGTTTACTCGGAACTCTGCCATGGCTGGTCCTCCTGTCCTCTGTAGTACAGATCCAGATATTGATCGTCGATCCGTTTCAGCTCTGACCGCGGCAGAAGGGAGAGCAGTTTCCAGCCCAGATCCAGGGTCTCCTCAATGCTGCGGTCCGTGTTATACCCCTGGGAGACGTATTCGGTCTCAAAAGCGTCCGCGAATTTCACGTACAGACGGTCCATCTCCGTCAGGGCGGCTTCCCCCAGCACCACCATCAGTTCCCGGGCCTCCCGGCCTCTGGCGTATGCGGAAAACAGCTGGTTCATCGTACTGGAATGATCTCCCCGGGTCTTATGCTCTCCGATGCCCTTGTCTTTCAGACGGGAAAGGCTGGGGAGCACGTCAATGGGGGGAGCCGCGTTTTTCCGGTACAGTTCCCGGCTGAGGATGATCTGCCCTTCGGTGATATATCCTGTCAGATCGGGAATGGGATGGGTCTTGTCATCCTCCGGCATGGACAGAATGGGGATCAGGGTGATAGAACCGCTTTTTCCCTTCTGCCGCCCGGCCCGCTCGTAGATGCCGGCCAGATCCGTATACATATATCCGGGATATCCTCTCCGTCCCGGCACTTCCTTTCTGGCCGCCGAGATTTCCCGGAGCGCGTCGGCGTAATTGGTGATATCCGTAAGGATCACCAGCACGTGCATGTTTTTTTCAAAGGCCAGATACTCCGCCGCCGTCAGCGCCATGCGCGGGGTGGAGATACGTTCCACCGCGGGATCATTGGCCAGGTTGATGAACAGCACGGTCCGGTCCAGGGCTCCGGTCTCCCGGAAACTCTGGATAAAGAAATCCGCCTCCTCAAAGGTGATGCCCATGGCGGCAAAGACTACCGCGAAAGGTTCGCTGGTGCCCCGCACTTTCGCCTGGCGGGCGATCTGGGCGGCAAGCTGCGCGTGGGGAAGACCGCTGCCGGAAAAAATAGGCAGCTTCTGTCCCCGGACAAGGGTATTGAGGC
This sequence comes from Candidatus Scatomonas sp., assembly GCA_963928055.1. Classification (GTDB taxonomy): domain Bacteria; phylum Bacillota; class Clostridia; order Lachnospirales; family Lachnospiraceae; genus Scatomonas. The sequence continues at coordinate 342,816 of CAWVDN010000001.1, forward strand.
CGTCGATGGCGGAGATCCCTGTCTGGATAAATTCCTGGGGATAGTTTCTGGCGGCCGGGTTCATGGCAAGACCGTTGATATCCATCCGGGCCTCCGGCAGGATCTCCGGCCCTCCGTCCGTGGGGCGTCCCAGGCCGTCAAAAACGCGGCCCAGCATATCTTCCGAGACCCCAAGCTCCATGCTGTGCCCCAAGAACCTTACTCTGCTGTTGGAAAGATTGATCCCCGCGGAATTTTCAAAGAGCTGGACCACCGCCGTGGAGCCGCTGATCTCCAGCACCCGGCAGCGCCTGGTCTCCCCGTTGGCCAGAAGGATCTCTCCCAGCTCGTCGTAGGTTACGTTTTCCACTCCTGAAACCATCATCAGAGGTCCGGCGACTTCCTGGATGGTTCTGTATTCTTTTGGCATATGGTCAAACCTCCTTCGCCGTGATCTCTTCCAGTTCCCTGGTCAGTTCTGCCTCTGTCTCCTGAAACGCCTTCCGCATCTCCTCCTCGGGGACATATTTAAAGCGCCCGATCTGTTCCCGAACTTTCAGCCCTGCCAGGACTTCCACATCCGCTCCCTGTTCCAGAGCTTTCCGGCAGTTTTCATAGTAGGACAGCACCAGCTTCATCATCAGGTACTGTTTTTCCAGAGAAGCGTAGGTGTCCACCTGGTGGAAGGAATTCTGATGGAGAAAATCCTCCCGGACGGAACGGGCGGCCTCCAGCTTCAGCCGGTCCGGCGGCGACAGGGCGTCCATACCTACCAGCTGGACGATCTCCTGCAGCTCCGCTTCCTCCTGGAGCAGGCGCATGAGCCGGTTCCTGTGCTCCATCCAGTCTCTGTGCACATGGGTCTCAAACCAGCCGGACAGCCGGTCCAGATACAGGGAATAGCTGGTCAGCCAGTTGACTGCCGGGAAATGCCGTTTGTAGGCCAGGGAGGAATCCAGCCCCCAGAATACCTTGACGATCCGCAGAGTCGCCTGGGAAACCGGCTCAGAGATATCTCCTCCCGGAGGAGAGACCGCGCCGATCACCGTCAGGGTCCCTTCCCGGCCCTCTTTTCCCAGAGAGATCACACGGCCGGCCCGTTCGTAAAACTGCGCCAGGCGGCTGCCCAGGTAAGCGGGATATCCTTCCTCCCCGGGCATTTCCTGAAGCCTGCCGGACATTTCCCGAAGGGCCTCCGCCCACCGGGAAGTGGAATCCGCCATCAGCGCCACGGAATATCCCATGTCCCGGAAATACTCGGCAATGGTGATGCCTGTATAGATGGAAGCCTCCCGGGCGGCCACAGGCATGTCCGAGGTGTTGGCGATGAGTACCGTGCGCTCCATAAGGGAGTGACCGGTCCGGGGATCCTTCAGTTCCGGAAATTCATTCAGCACATCCGTCATCTCATTTCCCCGCTCCCCGCAGCCGATGTAGACCACGATGTCCGCCTCCGCCCATTTGGCCAGCTGATGCTGGATCACGGTCTTGCCGGAGCCGAAGGGTCCCGGCACCGCCGCCACGCCTCCACGGGCAATGGGAAACATGGTGTCGATGACCCGCTGTCCTGTGACCAGAGGCATGTCGGGAGCCAGCTTTTCCCTGTAAGGCCGTTCCACGCGTACCGGCCATTTCTGCATCATGGGCAGATCCCGGATCCCCTGCGCTGTTTCCAGGGAGACCACCGTTTCCTCCACCGTGTAATCCCCTTCCTCCGCCCGGAGGACTTTTCCTTTTGCTCCCCTGGGAGCCAGGATCTTATGGAGGACCACCGGGGTTTCCTGTACGGTGCCCAGAACATCTCCTTCCTCCACTTCGTCGCCCTGACGGACCGAGGGAACAAAATGCCACTTTTTTTCTCTCTTTAAGGCGGAAGCTTCCACGCCTCTGTGCAGAAGATTGCTGCCTGTGATCTCCAGGATATCGTCCAGCGGCCGCTGGATGCCGTCGTAGATCCTGCCGATAAGGCCGGGCCCCAGCTCCACGCTCAAGGGCATGCCGGTGGATTCCACCGGTTCCCCGGGCCCCAGTCCCGCCGTCTCCTCGTACACCTGGATGGACGCCTGATCCCCATGCATTTCAATGATCTCCCCGATGAGACGCTGGCGGGATACCCTTACCACATCGTACATACCCGCGTCTCTCATATTTTCCGCAATGACCAGCGGACCGGCCACTTTTCGGATCCTGCCTGTACTCATCTCTGTTCACCACCTGCCTTTTATGATAAATCCGACCCCACAGCCCGCTCCACAAAGCTGCGGATCCTGGCGGCGCCCTGCCCTGTGTTCCCGGAGATCCCCGGGATGCAGACCACCGCCGGAGCGATCCGGCTGTTGTAGGCGTCTATTTCCTCCTGCAGCTCCCCGGCCAGTTTTTCCGTGATATAGATCACGCCGTATCCTTCCTCCGCCAGTATGGGGAATAGTTCCGCTGCCTCCTCTTTTCCGGACACGGGAAAAACCGCCAGGCCCAGGGAGGAAAATCCGTAAATACTGTCGTAATCCCCTATTACCGCGATCTTATACATACATTTCACCCAGCCTTTCCCGGACAAGATCCTCCGGAAGTCCGTTTTCCTTTACCGACAGGATCAGCCCCACACAGCGGATCTCGTGTTTCCTGGCCAGGACATACGCCGCCAGAGGCCCCAGAGTAAATGGATTGGATCTCTGGGGACGGATCTGCCGGATGATCTGATCGTCCGCCCATCTCTCGAAAGCGGCGTCGGAAGTTCGCACCGCCTCCGCCGCTCCGGAAAAGTCCGTATGTTCCAGATATTCCGCGATCTTCTCCCTTCCCTCCAGCGCCGCCCGGGACAGCAGGGATACATCCAGTTCCCGGATAGGCGCCAGGGCCTGCTCAAAAAAGCTTAAGGGTCTGCCTGTCCGCCCGCCCCGGAGAGCGATACGGATGTCCGCGGCCGCCGTAAAGGCAGTGCCGTAAATCCCAAGCACCTCTTCGCCGCTTTTTTCTCCCGCCTCATATAAGGCTTCCAGAAACCCTCGGTCCGCCGCCGCTTCCGCCAGCTGACCGTCTCCGGTACGGAGCATGAGGCTTCTGGCCGTTTCCGCGGTTTCCGCCAGTTTTTCCGGAAGTCCCCGATAGTCCTGTTCCCTTACGCACCGGAGGATCCGTTCCGGCGGTACCGTTCCCCCCGGGGCGAAAAACCGTTCCGCCGGGGCTTCCGTACCTGTACAGCAGATCTTCACCGCTGCCTTTACATTGTGGAAATCATACTCGTACCGCAAAGGATCCAGCACTTCCGGCTCCGGCAGCAGTTCCTCCACGAGCTCCCGGGTCTTTTCCTCTTCCCGGGACAGCATTCCCCTGGGATCCGGGTATTCTTCCCCGTCGCCCCATCCCCGGTCCCGGAGAAGGCGGAGGGTTTCCCGGTACCCCCGGCGCCAGGAGCAGCTGTTCCATATCCTGCCTTCCGAGAAGGGAAAGCTCCATGACCCGGATCCTGGCCGCCGCATAGGTGTAATCATTCTTCATGCCTTTCCTCCTCCGGCAAAAACAGAAGACGGTTCAGCAGATCCCGAAGACGGTTCTCTTCCGCCTGAAAGACAGCGGAAAAGGAACCGTTCACCTCGATCCCCCCGTAGACGAGAATAAATCCGCCGTCCATTTCCCGGGTTTCCGGCGAGATCCGAAGTTCTCCTCCCGCTTTTTCCGCCAGCTCCGTCAGTTTTTCCTGAAAATTTTCCGGCAGTCTCCTTCGGTCCTTTTCGGAAAAAAGGATCCTTCCTTTTCCGTTCCGGATAAACCGTGCGGCCATGCGGAGGATCAGCCGGAAATACCTTCTGTCGTCCAGTTCCAGAAGCCTTTCCCGGGCTTTTCGGAGGATTTCTCCGATCATCTCCTGCTTCAGGGCCAGGGTTTTCTTTTTCTCTTCCAGAAGCGCGGTGGAGCGTCCTCTTTCCAGCAGCAGTTCCGCCCGTCTTCGTCCCTCTGTCTCAGATTCTTTCAAACGTTTTTCCAGGGCCTCTCTGTTCGTCCGGAGGATCTCCTCCCCGCGGCCCCGGGCCTCGCGGATCTTCCGGCTGGCGGTCAGTTCCGCATCCTCCCGGATATGCCGGATCATCCTGTCCATTCCTGCCATTTTATCCCTCCCGCGTTTTAAAGGTTAAATACTGCCAGCAGCGAGATCAGCAGCGCCAGGATGGCGTAGGTCTCTACCATAGCCGGAAGCAGCATGGCTTTGCCGAAGGTATCCGGTCTTTTGGCCAGCATTCCGATGGATGCCACAGAAGTTTTTCCCTGATGGATGGCTGAGATCAGCCCTACCACAGCGATCGGCAGGCAGGCTACGAAATACAGAAGCCCCTGCTCCAGCGTCAGTTCTGTGCTGCCTCCTCCCAGGATCCCGATCCTGCTGAGGGTAACAAAGGCCACAAGCATGCCGTAAATTCCCTGGGTGCCGGGAAGGAGCTGGATGATCAGCACTTTACCGAACAATTCCGGTTTTTCCGAAAGGACTCCCGCCGCGGCGCGGCCTCCCATCCCCACTCCATAGGCGGAACCGATCCCTGAAAACAGTGTGGCGCAGGCCACTCCCAGCAGCGCAAAAACAAGGCCGAAATTATCCATGCTATTTTTCCTCCTTCACTTTAAAATATCTGTTGGATTCATGGGAGAAAGGCCGGAAAGCTTCCCCGGTCCCCTCATAAAATTTTCCAAAAAATTCCACGTACTGCAGACGGTTGGTGTGCACGTAGGCCCCCAGAAGGTTTATGGCCAGGTTCAGGGTATGTCCGGCCAGAAAAACCAGAAGAAATACCACCGCTCCCACAACGCCTCCTCCGGCCATGGCGGCCATGGTATTGATCACCGAGGCGATGACCCCTGTGGCGATCCCCAGGGCCAGCAGCCTGGAGTAGGAGAGCACATCCGAAAGCCAGCTGGTGACCCCGTACAGTTCGTAGGCGCCCAGAGCCAGCCGCAGGCCGAAATTCTTTTTCCGCCTCCCCGCCATAAAGACGATCCCCAGAGCTCCCAGGACCGCCAGAACCCTGGAAAGGGTCTGCAGCCAGCCGGGAAACCGCACGGCCGTCCCGGCCATGGAGGCAAAGATCCCGCTGGGCAGGAGCATGAGGATCAATCCTGCCAGGAACAGATACCAGAATCCCACCTCGCAGAGACAGTCCAGATATTTCCTTTCCCGCAGCAGAAGAAACCCTTTGATGGCCAGCCCGGTAAACAGATGGACGATGCCGAAGAGAAAGCTGAACAGCAGCAGCTTCATGGGATCGTCCAGAGGCGCGAACCAGAGAGCCGGCACTGTAACCTCCCGGTGGAAAAAGGTTCTGGCCGCGATGGGGATCACATCCCCGAAATATCCCCCGAACAGGATCCCCCAGACGGTAGTGGAGATCCCGCAGTACAAAAACATCATCATCATTTTTTTCGTCCCTGCAGCCATGCCGGGAAATTTCTTCAGAGCCAGCAGGCATCCGGCCACCATCACAATGCCGTATCCCGCGTCGGAAAGCATCAGGCCGAAGAAAAAATAGTAAAAAAATGCCATCACCGAAGAGGGATCCATCTCTCCTTTTCCGGGAAGCCCGTAGGATTCCACCACGCCCTCCACCGGCTCCGCGAAGAGATTGTTTTCCAGCAGGACAGGCATCTCTTCCTCCCGGGGCACCGGTTCCAGTTCCACGGCGCACTCAAACCGCTGTTCCAGTTCCCGCTTCAGTTTTTCTCCGCCTTTTTCCGGCGTATACCCGGAGAGGAACGTAATATGCTCCGACTGCAGCAGCTGCCCCAGGATCCTGTACTTTTCTTCCTGCATCCCGCAGTAGTCCGCCAGAAACTGAAGCTCTTTTTTTCTTTTTGCCAGAACGCCCATGCGTTTCCCGATCTCTTCTTCCCGTCCGCGGTTCTCCTCTTCCTTTTGCCGGATCCCCAGGGCCTGTTCCGCCGGGGTCACGGAAAAATCCAGCTGAGTTCTGACAAACCCGCAGCTTCGGAGGGCTTCCTCTGCCCGGGAGCGGCAGGAACGCAGGGCCAGCATGGCCAGTGCGGTCTGGCTTGGATCACTGTCCAGGATCTCGATCTCCCAGCATCCGTCCTCCCCCAGCTTTTCAAGGATCTGTTCCTTGCTCCAGAGCCCGGGAAGGGTGCCGATGAGCAGTTCCGCGGAAGCGGTGCCTCCGCAGGCAGGCGCTGTGTCCAGCTTCATCCAGGGAGCAAGCGCTTCCCTGTCCGCCTGCAGTTTCAGGGTTTCCGCTTTCAGCCCCTCCCGCTCCTTTTGCAGTGCCCGGAGCTCCCCGGCCAGCTCCAGCAATTCTTCCGCTTTGGCCGCCAGTTTTCTGTATTCTGTCCAGGGGATCTCCCGGCGCCCTTTCAGGGGATCCAGGATCCCTCCTTTTTCCGGAACCTGTTCTTTCAGGATCTCCAGGGCCTCCTCGGTTTCCATCCGGCGCCGTCCCCAGAGGGCCAGCAGAGAGGAGGTGTCTTTTTTCCGGAACCACCGATCTTCCTCATCGGATCCGCGGATCTGCACGGTTCCCCTTCGCTGGAGCAGATCCAGGATCTCTCCGCGGCTTTTCTTCCAGACGCAGAGATATATTTTCTGCATGCCGCAAACTGCCATCCTGTTGTCACCTTCTTTCCTGATCCCGGCCGATCATATTTCTCCAAACAGGCTGCGGAGAACTTCCCGGATCGCGTCATCTTCTCTTCCGGCTGCCTGTTTTCGCAGAAGGATCCTTCTGTCTTCCTCTTCCGCCTTTCTTCTTTCGGTCTCCTCCTGAAGCTGTATTTCCGCGTCCCGCACCTGTTTTTTTATACGCTCTTCCGCTTCTTTTTCCGCGGCTGTCTTTTCTGCCTCTGCCTGTCGCTTTGCGTCCCGGAGGATCTCTTCCGCTTCTTTTTCTGCCTCCTGGATCCGTTTTTCAGCCACAGTCGAGCGCTGCGTGATCCGCTCCATCATCTCCCTCACAGCCTGCGCGCCCCCTTTCTGCCATTCCAACAGTTAGTTGTCCGAAAATTTCCTGAAAATATACAGAATAAGCTAAAGTTATTGTACCACTTACCGCTGAAAAAAGAAAGAAAATGAGCAGTGTTTCTTTTTTATACAAAAGAAGCGCTGCTCATGAAAAGTAACTGATTTTTTTGTCAGGCGGAGATCAGTTTCTCACACACCTTTTCCAGATTCTCCCGGATGGCTATATGCTGCGGACAGACTTCCTCGCATTTTCCGCATTTCACGCACTGATCCGCCCGCTTCCGCCCCGTTGCCCCGCCACCAGCCAGTCCTCCTGGCCCAGGGCTCTTTCCCGGTCGCCGTAAAGGGTCAGATAATTCATGGCGGTAAAAGAACCGGAGATACCGATGTCCTGCGGACAGACTTTGGCGCAGTAATTACAGGAAGTGCAGGGGATCAGGGGAATGCGGCTCAGTTCCTCCTGCGCTGCCTGCAGGGTAGCTTTTTCCCTGGGGGAAAGTCCACTGAAATCCCGCATGCTGGACAGATTGTCCTGCATCTGCTCCAGGCTGCTCATGCCGGAGAGCACAGTGATGACCCCCTCCAGCCCCGCCGCGAAGCGGAGGGCCCAGGAAGCAGGGGAGGACTCCGGTTCCTCCGCCTGCAGGATCTTTACTACAGACTCCGGCGGCGTGGCCAGCATGCCGCCCTTCACAGGCTCCATGATGATCACCGGTTTCCCGTGCTTTCTGGCCGTCTCATAGCAGCGGCGGGACTGCACCGCCGGGTTTTCCCAATCCGCGTAATTGATCTGCAGCTGCACGAACTCCATTTCCGGATGCGCGGTGAGAATGGCGTCCAGCTCCTCCGGTGTGGAATGAAAAGAGAATCCCACATGACGGATCAGCCCTTCCTTTTTCTTCTCCTGGACCCAGCTCCACATCTCATAATCGTCAAAATAGCTTGTCCTGGACTCCCCCAGATTGTGGAGGAGATAGAAATCAAAGTATCCCGCTCCTGTCTGTTTCAGAGAGGTATCAAACTGGGCGTAAGCTTCTTCCCTGGTCTTGCAGTTGATCCAGGCCGCGTTTTTCGTGGCCAGCTGAAAGCTTTCTCTGGGATACCGCTCCACCAGGGCCTGGCGGATGGCGTCCTCGGACCCGGCATATGCCCAGGCCGTGTCAAAATAAGTAAAGCCCGCTTCCATAAACAGATCCACCATCTGCTTTGTCTGTTCCACATCGATGGTTCCGTCCTCCCTCTGCGGCAGCCGCATAAGGCCGAAACCCAGTTTTTTTATGTCTTTTCCCAGATCACTCATATAGATTCCTCCGTTAAATATTTTCTTATCATGGTTTCCAGAGTTTCCGCGCAGAAGTTTTCCGTGCGTTCCCTGAGGCTGTAGGCTCCGTCCGACATGCACCAGCAGAGCAGCTGGCCGTAGAGTACCTCCACAAAAGCTGCCGCCAATGGGGCTGCCGGCGTATCCTTCCGCAGCATTCCCCGGCGGATCCCGAAACGGATGAGATCTTCCATGGACTCCAGATCCTGCCGCAGTTTCCAGCGGTCTGAGGCTTCTCCTTCCCGGACGGGCGTAACCACCCCTTTGATCCAGTCCTGGGCCAGGCGGACGCCGCCCTGCTGGATATATCCGGAAAACTCCGCCATGTAGCGGGTCAGTTTTTTCGGAAAGTTCCCGGGGAAAGCTTTGGCCCCATCCAGGATCTCTCCAAACATGCTGGCGCTGAGTTCCAGGACAATCTCCTCTTTTTTCCGAAAGTAGGTGTAAAAGGTCCCCTTTGAGACTCCGGCCGCTTCGGTGATCTCCTCCACAGAGGTCTGATCCAGTCCTTTTTCGCAGACCAGCCGTTTTCCCGCCTGTAAAAGCTTCTGTCTTGTTTCCCTGGCCGCGAGCTGTCTGCTGTTCATGCTTCCCCTCCTTTTCACGAAAATCTTCCGACGGGTCCTCTTTTCTTTTTGGATTATAGCATTTCAATGACTATAAGTCAATGACTCATAGTCATTGAAATTACAAACGCCGGGATCCTTTGATCCACGGATGTACATTTTCTTCCCGCCGTGCTATAATCAATCCATTCTGTGTGTAAACGGAGGGACTTATGAGCAAGACATCTACCGACGCCCCGGCCGCCCGTGCCGCCCGCTGCGCGTTTCCCTACACCATCCCCATCCTGGCGGGTTTTCTGTTTCTGGGCATGACCTACGGGATCTATATGAACGCTTCCGGCTTCTGTTTTCTGTACCCCATGTTCATGGGCATGACGATTTTCGCCGGCTCCGCGGAATTTGTGGCGGTTTCCCTGCTGCTGGGCTCTTTCAATCCCCTGCAGGCTTTTGCCATGACGGTCATGCTGAACGCCAGGCATCTGTTTTACGGGATCTCCATGCTGGACCGGTTCCGGGGGCTGGGCTGGAAAAAGATCTATCTCATCTTCGGCATGTGCGACGAAAGCTTTTCCATCAATTATACAGCCCGGATCCCGGAGGGGATCGACCGGGGATGGTTTATGTTTTTTGTGACGCTTTTTAACCATATTTACTGGGTAACCGGGGCTGCTCTCGGGGGTCTTTTCGGATCCCTGATCCGGTTCAGCACCGAAGGGCTGGATTTTGTCATGACCGCCATGTTTGTGGTGATCTTCCTGGATCAGTGGAAAAAGGAGACCCGGCATACCAGTTCGCTTCTGGGGCTCGCGGTCTCTCTGGTCTGCCTGCTCTGTTTCGGGGCCGACCGTTTCATCCTCCCCGCCATGCTGGCGGTCCTGGTCCTGCTGACGGCCCTTCGCCCCACCCTGGAGAAAGGAGGTCTGGAATCATGACTTTTGCGCAGCAACTGATCACCATTGCCATGGTGGTCCTGGGCACGGCCCTCACCCGTTTTCTGCCTTTTCTGATCTTTCCCGCGGGGAAACCCACCCCGAAATATATTCAGTATATCGGAAAAGTCCTGCCCTCCGCCGTCTTCGGCCTTCTGGTGATCTACTGTCTCCGGAACGTCAGCCTTTTTTCCGGAAGCCACGGACTTCCCGAACTGCTGGCGGTGGCGCTGACGGCCGCCCTGCATCTGTGGAAAGGGCAGATGCTCCTGTCCATTGCCGGCGGCACCGTTTTTTATATGCTGCTGGTGCAGTTTGTTTTCTGACTTGCCATCCGGCGGTTGTGCAACGGCGCCGGGCCGTTTATAATGGGATTAAAAAAAGAAACACAGGAGGCTGCCATGCGGATACTGATCGCGGAAGATGAAAAAGATCTGAACCGAATATTGACAGAACAGTTGAAATCCCAGCACTACAGCGTGGATTCCTGCTTTAACGGAAGGGACGCCCTGGACTATCTGGACAGCGCCGAGTACGACGCCCTGATCCTGGATATTATGATGCCGGTACTGGACGGCCTGTCCGTATTAAAGACTCTCCGCAAAAAAGGATCTTCCCTGCCGGTGCTGCTGCTCACCGCAAAGGACAGTGTGGAGGACCGGGTCGGGGTCTGGACGCCGGAGCCAACGATTATCTGGTCAAGCCCTTTGCCTTTGAGGAACTGCTGGCCAGGATCCGGGTCCTGCTCCGGAAACCCTCGGAAGCCCCCAGGACGGTATGCCGGATCGCGGATCTGGAAGTGCATCTGGACACCCACCAGGTGATCCGGGGCGGGGAGGAGATCTCCCTCTCCGGCAAAGAATTTTCCCTGCTCCGCTATATGATCCAGAATCAGGGGATCGTCCTCTCCCGGGAAAAGCTGGAACAGCATATCTGGAATTATGATTACGCCGGGGGATCCAACGTCATCGACGTCTATATCCGTTATCTGCGGAAAAAACTGGACGAGGGACGGGAACCGAAACTGATCCACACCGTCCGTGGGGCCGGCTATGTGCTGAAGGTGATCTCATGAAAAAATGGTCTCTGAAAGTAAAACTGACTGTCCTGTATACCGCCATTATGACTCTGGTCACTGTGACAGCCCTGGGCATTCTCCTGTCTCTCAGCAGCCAGGAGCTGCAGGCTTCTGCCCAGGCGGCTCTTCGGGAGCAGGTCCACCGCAGTCTTCAGGATATCACCCCTTACGCGGACCGGCTGGAGATCGATTCGGATTTTTACGATCTGGACGGGGGCGTTTACCTTTCAGTTTACAGTGAGGACGGCGTTTTTCTCTACGGCCGGGTACCCTACGGGTTTAATACCGGGGAATCCCTGCGGGACGGACAGCTGCGGACGCTCTCCGCCCGGGACGCCCACTGGTTCGTGTACGATATGCGGTTTGATCTGGAGTCCTACGGTCCTGTCTATATCCGGGGCGTCACTTCCGCCGCCGGAGCGGAGACCAGCACCGCTGTCACCCTGCGCTTTGCCATGGTCATCCTTCCGCTGATGGTAGCTGTGACGGCCTTTATCGTCTATCGGATGTCCCGGAGAGCTCTGCTGCCGGTACGCCGGATCACCGATACCGTCCAGAAGATCCGCACGGACGAAGATCTGTCCCGCCGGGTATCCCTGGGAAAGGGAAGGGATGAGATCTACCGGCTGGCGGATACCTTCGACAGCCTGCTGGAAGAACTGGAAACAGCCTTTCAGAGGGAAAAGCAGTTTACTTCCGACGTCTCCCACGAACTTCGCACGCCGCTGACCGTGATCCTGAATCAGTGCGGCGTCCTCCTGGAACGCCGGGATCTGCCGGAGCGGGAGCGCCGGGAGATTCAGGCCATCCAGAGAAAGGCTTCTGATATGGCCCGGCTGATCTCCCAGCTGCTGCTGCTTTCCCGGGCGGATCAGGGACGTCAGCCTCTCAACCTGGAACTGCTTTCCTTAAGCGAGCTGACAGAAATAACTGCCGAAGAACAGGCGGAGCTGGCTGCCGAAAAAGGCATACAGCTTACCGCGAAGATCCAGCCGGACATTCTGGCGGAAGTAGATGAGACCCTGTACATCCGTATGCTGACAAATCTCCTGGACAACGCCGTCACCTACGGAGGGGCGGGGGGACATGTGACCCTGGAACTGACTGCCGAAAACGGCATAGCTGTGGGAATCGTGAGGGATGACGGCCCCGGGATCTCCGAGCAGGATCTTCCGCATATTTTCGAGCGGTTTTTCCGGGCGGATCCCTCACGGACAGACTCCTCCCACTCCGGACTGGGACTCTCCATGGTCAAATGGATCCTGGAAGCCCACGGCGGCACCATACAGGCGGAAAGCGTTCCCGGAAAAGGCAGCGCGTTCCGGTTCCGTCTTCCCCTGCCGAAATCTCCCGGGCTCTAATGTTATTTTAATCTTTCGGTTGTACACTGATATCGGAGAAAATTTACGCGAGCAATGATTCTACAGAAACGCAGGAGGGATCAAGATATGAAAAAAAGATGCTTTACAGCCGCGGCGGCCGTTTTGCTCGGCCATCAAGATATGAAAAAAAGATGCTTTACAGCCGCGGCGGCCGTTTTGCTCGGCCTTCTGGCAGGATGCGGATCTGCCGGCGGTTCCGCTTCCCAGCCGCAGACTTCCGCAGAAGCCGGAACCCGGGATATCGGAAGCAGCCAGGCAGCGGACATCGCTTTTTCCGACGCCGGCACAGAGGAATCCGGTGTTTCTCATCTGCTGGTTTCCCGGGAAGAGGAAAACGGAACCCTGTATTATCAGATAGAGTTCACGGTTCCGGACGACGGTCAGAGGGAATACCGCTATGAGATCCAGGCGGAAAACGGAACGATCCTCAGCAAGGAAGTGACCGCGGACAGCGCCGGCGCTTCGGTTCCCGAAAGCACCCCGGAGCCCTCCGGAGCCCCGGCTGCTACGGCTTCTCCCACCCCGACCGCTACTCCGGCTCCCAGTACCCCGGCGGTCCAGGAGACCGATGACGGCATCCTCTCTTTTGAAGAGGCAAAGCAGCTGGCCCTGGAACGGGTCCCCGGCGCCTCAGACCGGAATATCGAGCTGGAACTGGATCACGACGACGGGTTTATTCTCTACGAAGGAGAGATCCATTACCAGAACATGGAATACGAATTTGAAATCGACGCCAGCACCGGAAACTTTATCAAATGGAGCGCGGATTACCACGATTAAAGTCTGTGAAAAACCGGCTTCATCCTTTCAAAGGTACAGAAATACGAAAATCCCAGCTGTTTCAGATAATCCATGGTTTCCGGTATGAAAGCGCCCAGATGTTCCGGCTTGTGGCAGTCGCTGCCAAGCGTAAGGATCTCTCCGCCCAGCTCCCGGTACAGCTTCAGGATCTCCCCGGAGGGCATGGTGCCTTCCAGACCATACCTCCGGGCAGAGGTGTTTACTTCGATCCCCTTCCCATCCCCAATGACCGTCTCTAAAATCTCTTCGATGAGCGGTCTCAGCTTTTCAAAAGGATAGCTCCCGGCTTCATCGTACCGGCGGAGCATGTCCATATGCCCCAGAACGCTGTAATCCTTATATTGTTTTACCACGGCAAGCATTTCTTCATAGTACCGCTCATTGTACTCTCTCTGGGTGCGTCCCCGCTGAAATTCCTGGGTCCAGAACTCCTGGTCATCCACCTGATGGATGGAGAGAAGGATAAAATCAAAGGGGTATCGGGCGAACAGCGCTTCAAACCGGGGGATCGTATGAGTCTGCACGCCGAACTCCATGCCGGTTTTGATACGGATCTTCTCTCCGTACGCTTCCTTCATTCTCCGGATCTCCTGCATATACCGTGGATAATCCGCGTTCAGCAGCGGGATCCCTTTCCAGTATCTCACCGGTTCTCCGGAATCCCAGTCGGATTTTATCCCGTAATCCACATGCTCCGTAAAGCAGATCTCCTCCATCCCCATGGCCACCGCGTCCCGGACAGCGTCCTCCATGGGGTAAAAGGCGTCGTCGCTGAATTCTGTATGTACGTGATAATCTGTGAACATATTTTTTCTCCTGTTTTTTATTCCGACTGCTATTCTACTACATTCTCCGACGGTTTTCTATCCGTCTCTTCCTGTATTTTCCTGAAAAACACAAAACAGAAGGTTTTTCATCACAGATCCCGCGGCTGAGCCGCGGACTCCGGGGCCTGCAGCCGCGGGATCTCTGCTTTCTCTGCGTAATCGGCAGTTTTTCCCTGTTATCCGACCTTGTACAGTGAAAGCGAAGTCCCGCTGTACAGGAAATTTCCTCCCTGGGCCATTACCTGCAAAGTAGAAGGCACTGTGGAGATCTGCAGGGGAAAACTGAACGCCATGGTGGCATTTTCAGAAGCGGTTTGAAAGGTATGCTGCACGGCAGCGCCCGGAATGTCCGTTCCATTTTCCTGCAGCTGCAGGGTAATGGTCAGGGGCAGGGTGTCGCCGGAGGCCGGCGCGGCAGTGGTGTGGAAAGCCGCGGTATACATACCCGGGGTCTGTACAGTAAAATCACCGGTGCCTGCCGTATGGGTGATCCCTGTTCCGATCGTTTCCCCGTTTTGGTCAAAATCCAGGGGCGTATTATCCGTTCCGGGAGAGGCCGGGGTGGAATAGGCGGAAAACAGTTCTGCTGCCGCGGCTGTACCTGCAGGGCCTGTAGCTCCGGTGGCTCCCGTAGGACCTGTAGCTCCCGTGGGTCCGGTGGCTCCCGCAGCTCCCGTGGCTCCTGCGGGCCCCGCGGGGCCTGCGGGGCCCATGACACCTCTTGGTCCTGCCGGACCGGTCGGGCCCGGCGGGCCGGGCGGTCCTCCGGGCGGTTCCGGCCTGCAGCCGCATCCCCAGGACTGGCCTTCCATCTGTTCCTCACGGTTTTTTCTGAAAAAAGCCATATAAGAAATCCTCCTCTTTTTCATCCCTATACTATATGCTGTTGCTGAAAATAAGCCACATTCCGGAGATAGAAGGGATCCTCCGGCCGGAAACTGCCTGCCAGCCGGTTGTATGCCCGGGCCTTCTCCCTCTGGCCCATCCTGTCATAACAGACGCAGAGGTTTATGGCGGGAAGATACCCGCGGCAGTCCGGCCGGACAAAGGCGCCGGAAGCCTGGTCTCTGTCAGCCCGCAGCGCCTGTTCAAACCACCAGGCAGCCAGGCTGTAATTTTCCTGTTCCATGAAGCAGCTTCCCAGTTCGCAGCAGGTCTCCGCCCTGGGAGCGGCATACTGCAGCCCGGAGAGCAGAGAAAGCAGCGCCTCCCGGTTCTTTCCCATCCCCCTCAGACAGTCCGCTCTTCTTCGGGTGGCTTCGATCCGGTCCTCCACCCATCCATCTTCCCGCTGAAGGAATTCACAGAAGATCTTATCCGCCTCTTCCAGACGTCCCTTCTCCAGCAGTTCTCTGCCGTAATAATACAGATCTCTGCCGGAAAACACGGCTCCCTGCCTGCGCATCCGCTCATAAATGCGCAGATTTCTGTCCCCGGATTTTCTCTTCATAGGCCGGTGTTCCACCAGGATCTCTTCCCTTCTGACGCGTCCGCAGGGCACCACCGCTTCGTGTACCCGGCCCCGAAATCTGTATGCCGGGATATTTTTCAGGATCCGTTCCCGGTCGCAGATCAGAAGCGGTCTGCCCTCCTGATCAAAGGATGACGCGTAGGGCATCATGACCACATCTGTTTCCGAGGGGAGTTCCTGTTTCAGAGCCTTCAGTTTTTCACAGGCTTCCCGGGAGAGCACGTCGTCCGCGTCCAGCCACATCCAGTAATCTCCGGACGCCTTGGATACCGCGTAATTTCTGGCCGCGGAAAAATCGTCCTTCCAGGGAAAGTCATATATTTTTTCCGTATAGTTTGCCCCCTTTTCCTTTGTCCTGTCCTCCGATCCGGTATCCACCAGTATGATCTCATCTGCCGCTTCCCGGATACTGTCCAGACATCTGTCCAGGACTTCTTCTTCATTCCGCACGATCATACAGAGACTTAGCTTTTCCATCCTTTCCTCCCGCTTCCCCTATCCACTGACGGAATATGCTTCTTAAGCCTGCCTTATTCACATACGTATAAAAAAAAGAGGTTTTTCATGTCTGATCTGACGGATATGATCTATTCGGATGCATACGCGGATTACCTGATCCCCGCCTATATTCTGGAACAGGAGGAGTTTCGCCGGCTGTCCCCGGAAGACTACCGGGGGCTTCCGCTGAATGCGCAGTACGCCGTTCTGTACGCCCGGCGTTCCGCCTCTTCCGCCTCGCTGTCCAGTTCCTATAACGCGGTTCCCAAACTGTATATGCCCCTGGGAACAGAGTCTCTGGAATTTTCCGGCATTACAAGGGTCCTGGATCAGCCCCTTCTGGATCTCAGCGGCCGGGGGATCCTGCTGGGATTTGTGGATACCGGTATTGATTATACCCATCCGGCTTTTCTGGATCCCGTCGGCAGTTCCCGGATCCTAGGCCTCTGGGACCAGTCGCTTTCCTCCGGTTCCCCTCCCGTGGATTTTCCCTACGGCTCCGAGTACAGCCGGGAACAGCTGAACCGGGCGCTGGCTTCCGGGGATCCTCGGAAAGTGGTCCCTTCCGCGGATGAGCGCGGCCACGGCACCGCGGTGGCCGGGATCGCCGCCGGAAGCGAGGATCCCGCCGCCGGATTTACAGGGGCGGCTCCGGAAGCAGGGATCCTGGCGGTTAAACTGAAACCTGCCAAGCCTTATCTGAGAAGGTTTTATTTTGCCGGTGAAACAGCAGATGTCTATGAGGAGAATGATATCCTGGCGGGGATCGCCTATCTGATCCGCAGGGCCCGGGAACTGCAGATGCCCCTGGTGCTCTGTCTGGCTCTCGGAACCAATCAGGGCGGACATTCCGGCAGCCTTCCCCTGAGCGCTGTGCTGGACCGTTACGGAAATCTGCCGGGGCTGGCCTGTGTCTGCGGCTGCGGCAGCGAGGCGGGGCGTTCCCACCATTTTTTTTCTTCCGGCAGTTCCTCGGAGGGATCCGTGCGCGCGGAGATCCTGGTGCAGGAAAACACACCGGGGTTTCTCTGCGAGATCTGGGGCCAGGCGCCTCAGAAATTATCGGTGGGATTCCGGTCTCCTGCCGGGGAGACCATTCCCCGAATCCCCGCCGGCCTGCAGCAGCGGGAGGAGATCGAGTTTGCCCTGGAAAACACTCTGGTGCAGATCGAATATAATCTGATCCTTCCCTCCTCGGGAAGTCAGCTGATCCGTCTCCGCTTTCAGGATCCGTCGCCGGGGATCTGGGAGCTGCGGATCTATTCCTCTGAGGGCCCGGAGGAGGATTTTCACATCTGGCTTCCCATGACGGGCTTTCTGGAACGGGATGTGGTCTTTCTCTCTCCGGATCCCTACACCACCCTCACTGCCCCCTCCGACGCGGAAGCAGGGATCTCGGTCTCTGTCTGCGATGCCAGGGACGGGAGCCTTTACGCGGATTCCGGAAGAGGTTTTACCAGACTGTCCGATATCAAACCGGATCTTACGGCCCCTGGAGTGGATCTTACGGCTCCCGGTCCCTCCGGCTCCTACCTTTCTCTCACCGGCTCCAGCGCTTCGGCGGCGCTCACCGCCGGCGCGGCGGCTCTTCTTATGGAATGGGGAATAAAGCGCCGGGATCCGCAGTACCTCACCGCCTATGAGATCAAGATCCTTCTGATCCGTGGAGCCGGAAGACAGAACAATCTTTCGTACCCCGGCAGAGAATGGGGATACGGGATCCTGAATTTGTATCAGACCCTTCTGGCCATTACCGCCTCCTGATTTTCTTTCACCAATCCCAGGGTCCGCACATATCCTAAAGTGTAAATAAAAATTTTTCTGGAGGCTTTCTATGAGTGATTTAGCTGCTACAAATTGCGGATGCGGATGTGATTCCGGCTGTGACGGCGGATGCGGCGGAAACAGCCTTTTCTCCTCTGGGAACGGATGCTGCAGCATGATCTGGATCCTTCTGCTCCTGTCCTGCTGCGGCGGATGCGGCGGCTTTGGTTTCGGCAAAGGCGGAAACGACAGCTGCATGTGGATCCTGCTGCTGCTCTGCTGCTGCGGCGGATGTAACTGAAAAAACGCGCAACAGAAAACCGCCCCGGATCCGGGGCGGTTTTCTATTGCTCAGTGTTCCTCTGATTCTTTTTTTCGATTACCGGTTTTCCCGGAGGATCTTCCTTTCTCTTTCTTCTTTTCAGACAATCAAGATCTATTTCATAAAAAGAATTTCCCTCGGCGATCAGCCTTTCCTTTTCTTCCTCCATCCGATACTGTTTCCTTCCTGTTTATTGGGCGAAAAAAAGTTCCCGCCCTGCTCCTATCATATGGAAAAGGACAGAAAAAAGTTCTGGAGTCCAAAGGAAACTCATATGCTGTAGCAACAGACAGATCGGGGGAACCTGCCTTGACCGATCAGGAAACTTATCTTATGACGCCTCTGGATCAGATGCTTTCCTCGGAATCCCTGCAGATACTCAAGGCGGCGGTGCCTTACGCGCCGCCGGATATGCAGAAGTTCCTGTCCGTTTACGCAAAAGCCAGGGAGCTGAGAGCCGCTCTGCTTCTGTTCCCCTCAGGGGAAAACCTGCAGGCTATGTCCGCGGAACCGGCCCGCTTTTCACCCACGGAAATGCTGGATGACATCTGCCGCTTTGTTCCCGATCCCGCCAGAGAAAATCTGGAACGGCTCTCCTCCGCTCTCGCCGCTGCCCGGATGTTCCGGTGCATGCAGACGGAAGAACCCTCGGACACAGAAGACGCTGACCCCGGAAAAGGATCCGGGGAGAAAGGAGAATGATCCATGGATCTTGACTGGATGAACAATCCCCGCCTGGCAGGCATTGATCCGGCAAAACTTTCCATGCTCCAGGCGCTGGCCGCCCAGAGCAGCGGAAAAAGCCAGAGCGAGATGCTCCCGTTTCTTATGGCGGCAGCTTCTTCCGCCCGGCAGGAGGGCCGTCAGTTTTCTCAGGAGGAAGTCCGGCTTATGGCGGAGGTCCTGAAATCCGGAAAAAGCCCTGAGGAAACTGCCAGGATCGACAAAATGCTGGACCTCTTAAAAGTATTAAGAACGTAAGCATTCCAGGGCCAGGGACAGCGCAGCTTCTGCCGCCTGCTCCCGGATCCCGGCCCTGCTGCCCTGCAGCCGCAGCTCCCGGACCACCGTTTTCCCATGGACCGCGCAGCCGATATAAACAAGTCCCACAGGTTTTTCCGGTGTGCCGCCTCCCGGCCCTGCCAGACCGGTAACAGACAGCGCCACATCCGCGGAGGCTGCCCGGGCTCCTCCCAGAGCCATTTCCCTGGCTGTCTCCCGGCTCACCGCCGTATATTTTTCCAGGGTCTCCTGCCGGACGCCTGCCAGAAGGTGTTTTGCCTCGTCGCAATATGTGACGAAGGCCTGCCTCAGGATCTCCGAGGCTCCCGCCACATTTACGATCCTGGCTGCCACCGCCCCTCCCGTACAGGATTCCACGGTGGTGACCGTCCAGTTTCTTTTCTTCAGCTGCTTCCAGAGTTCTGTTTCCGGTTCCCCGGCCTCATAAAAATCCGTACGTTTCTCCATGATCTCTCCTATTTCCGCGTTCCCAGGACCTGTCTGTTTTTATACAGATAATCCAGCAGGGACACTACCGTCAGGATCAGAGCCAGATAGATCAGCACCTGTCCGATGACATAGGCTGCCTGTCCCGGAAAATCCGCCAGCAGGAAGATGATCATAGCCATCTGGCAGATGGTCTTCAGCTTTCCCCATTTGCTGGCCGCGATCACGATGCCGTTGTCCGCGGCGATCTGGCGGAAACCGCTGATGATGAACTCTCTGGTAATGATGATGATCACGATCCAGAAGGGAAGCTCTCCCGTCTCAATGAGGCAGATCATGGCAGAGCACACCAGAAGCTTGTCCGCCAGAGGATCCATAAACTTTCCGAAATCCGTTACCAGATGGTCCCTTCTGGCGATATAGCCGTCCAGGGTATCTGTCAGGCTGGCCGCCACAAAAATCGCCAGGGCGATATACCGGTGGGCGGTCTCCCCGCCTATGGGCAGCATCAGAAAGACAACAAAAAACGGGATCATGATCATTCTAAGGATCGTCAGTTTATTCGGCAGATTCATCTTTTAGTTCTCCTATCAAATCGTATTCCAGAGCTCCGCTGATCTTCACGGCGACAAAATCCCCGCTCTCCAGCGCCTCCCCGGTATTCACAAAAACGTATCCGTCCACATCGGGAGCGTCCGCGTAGGAACGGCCCACATAGGCATGTTCTTCCGGCAGCCAGCCTTCGATAAACACTTCCAATTCCTGCCCGATCCGGGCTTCTCCCTTTTCCAGGGAGATCTCCTGCTGAAGCTCCATGAGCTCGCCGCGGCGGCGTTCCTTTTCTTCCTCCGGGATCTGTCCCTCCATGGAGGCGGCCGGCGTATCCTCCTCCCGGGAGTAGGTGAAAACTCCCAGTCGGTCAAATTCCATCTCGTTTACAAATTCCAGCAGTTCCCGGTGCTCTTCCTCTGTCTCTCCGGGAAAACCGGTGATCAGGGTGGTGCGCAGGGCAATATCCGGGATCTCTCTGCGGAGCGTTCCGATGATCTCCTCCAGATCTGCCCTGGACGTGCGACGACCCATGCGCTTCAGGATCCGGTCGCTGGCGTGCTGGATGGGAAGATCCAGATAATGGCAGATCTTCGGCTCTTCCCGGATGGCACGGATCAGTTCCGGATAGATTTCCTCCGGGTAACAGTAAAGGATGCGGATCCACCGCAGGCCCCGGATCCGGCAGAGTTCCCGCAGGAGCCTGTGCAGGGATTTTTCCCCGTACAGATCCTTTCCGTAAAGCGTCGTCTCCTGGGCTACCAGGATCAGTTCCCGTACTCCCTGCTCCGCCATTTCGGAGGCCTCCTCCAGCAGTTCCTCCATGGGGACGCTGCGGTACGCGCCCCTCAGCCTGGGGATGATACAGTATGTACAGTGTTTGTCGCAGCCCTCGGCGATCTTCAGGTATCCGCTGCATGTTCCCGTGGTCAGCTGTCTTTTTCCCGCCGGTCTGGAAATCCCTTCCAGGGGCTTCATGATCACCTGGCGCTCTCCCTGCAGAGCCTGTTCCACCGCCTCTGTCACCGCGTCGATACTGTTGGTCCCGAGGACAGCGTCCACCTCCGGGATCTCCTCCAGGATCTCCCGGCGGTACCGCTCCGCCAGACATCCCGTCACGATCAGAGCGCGGCAGCTTCCGCTTTTGCGGTACTCCGCCATTTCCAGAATGCTGTCGATGCTTTCTTCCCTGGCATCATGGATGAAGCAGCAGGTATTGATGATAATGACCTCCGCCTCCTCCGGACTGTCCGTCATGGTCCACCCTTTTTCCGCCAGGGCGCCCAGCATGTGCTCCGAATCCACAAGATTTTTATCACAGCCAAGAGATATAAATAAGATCCTCATATGCACTCCCTTTTATAAAAACACACAGGCCGCCGCATGAAGACCTCATGCCGCGGCCTCTCGTCCGCCTTCCGGATCACTCTTCTTTGTTTTCCTCTTCCGGAAGGATCTTGACCTTACCCTTGTAGAGCTCTTCCACTGCTACAGAAAGAGCCTTTCTTCCTCTGGATTTCACTTTCGGCTGGGCTCCCGCAATGAGCTGTCTGGCACGCTTGCTGGTAGCCAGAACAATGGAATAGCGGCTGGTTACCAGCGGCGCGTCGTCCATTTCCTGTCCCTCGTTGATAGCCTCGATTAATTCCTGATAAGACGGATGTATCATGCTCTGCTTTCCTCTCTTTCCTTCAATTCCTTCTGGATTTTCTGTATAAATGCCCCCTGGTTCCTGCTGGCTTCATGCTGCATCCGGATCAGCCGGTGCATGTGTTCCACGCAGGCATCCACCTGGTCGTTGACGACAATATAATCGTAATCCTTCATATATGCGGATTCTTCCACCGCCCGGGCCATCCGCGACCGGATGACCTCCGGAGTTTCCGTCCCGCGGTTCATGAGCCTTCTCTCCAGTTCTTCCGCGCTGGGAGGCGTCACGAACAGCAGCAGCGTGTCCGGCATCCTGTGTTTTACTTTCAGGGCGCCCTGCACCTCAATCTCCAGGATCACATCCCGGCCTTTTTCCAGCTGCTCCTCCACGTAAGCCCTGGGGGTGCCGTAATAATGCTCTACATAAGCGGCATATTCGATAAACGCGTCCTGCCGGATCATTTCCTCGAATTCTTCTTTGGTCTTGAAAAAGTACTGCACCCCGTCCTGTTCCCCGGGCCGCGGGGCCCGGGTAGTAGCGGAAACCGACAGCGCGTACTGCCCGTATTTTTCTGTGAGCGCTTTCATCAGCGTTCCCTTGCCGGCTCCCGAAAATCCGGAAACCACGGTCAGGATCCCTCTACTCATCTTCTGCCTCATCCCTTTCCTCTATTGCCTGGATCCCCATCTGAAACCGCCGGAACAATGTGTCAGTCTGAAGGGAGGAAAGCAGCAGCCGCCCTTCCTCCAGCACCAGGACCGCCTTGGTCCTGCGTCCCTGTGTGGCGTCGATCACCGTCCCGTCCTCCTTTGCCCTGGAGACCATGCGTTTTACCGGCGCGGCATCAGGACTTACGATCGCCAGGACCTTATCCGAATTCACCAGATTGCCAAACCCTATGTTCACAAGTTTAGCCAAAACGGATCACTTCCTTATTCGATATTCTGAATCTGTTCCCGTATCTTTTCGATCTCTGTCTTCAGCTCGATCCCCAGATCTGACACCGTCAGGTCGTTGGCTTTTGAAAGGATCGTGTTTGCCTCCCGGTTCATCTCCTGGGCGATAAAATCCAGTTTCCGGCCCACGGCTCCTCCCTGTTTCAGCACCTGCATCATGCCGGTCACATGGCTCTTGAGCCTCACCGTCTCCTCGTCCGTACAGATCTTGTCGGCAAACAGCACCACCTCCGCCGCCAGCCTGCTTTCCTCCAGCTGGGCGTTTTCCAGGAGTTCGCCCGTTTTCTGCTTCAGTTTTTCCTTGTATTCCTCCAGGATCTCCGGAGATCTTTTTTCAATGGTCTCCACATATTCCAGCATGCGGGAAAGTTTTTCCAGCAGATCGCTCCGCAGGGCCTCCCCTTCCAGGCGCCGGGATTCCGTAAATTTTTCGCAGGCGGCCCTGAGGGCCCGCTCCAGCAGCGTCCACAATTCCTCCTCGTCTACCGGCTCGTCTTCCATAGAGAAGACCTCCGGCAGAGAAGCCAGCCTGGAGACCGTCAGATCATCCTTCAGCGCGAACTCCCTCTGTATTTCTTTCAGGTAGGCTACATACTGCTCCGCCAGTCCCGCGTTGTATTTCAGCCCCGCCTGTCTGCTGTTTTCATCCTCAAAGGAGACGTAGACATCGATCTTTCCTCTCTGAATGTATTCTTTCAGGAGATTCCGGACTTCTGTCTCCACAAAGCTGAATCTTCTGGGGATCTTCAGATTAAAATCCAGATACCGGTGATTCACGGATTTCATCTCCACCGAGATCTTTTTTCCGTCTTCCTGGACCTCCGCTCTTCCGAATCCCGTCATACTTCTTATCATCTGCTTGCTGTCATTCCTCTCTGTTTACGCAAAAGGGCAGTCCTGTCCCTGTGCATTTGTGTCTTATTATAATTCATTACAAAACCCTAGTCAAATGCTTTTTTTTTGATATAATGGTAAGAAGTGTACTGCATCCTTTGGAGAAAGTGAGGAATTTACATGGCATTTGACGGAATTACCATCGCCTGCGTCCGGAAGGAGCTTTCCCTGGCCCTGGAGGGGGGAAGGATCTCCAAGATCGCCCAGCCGGAAGCGGATGAACTTCTGATCACCGTAAAAAATAACAGGGAGCAGCATCGGCTGCTGCTGTCGGCCAGCGCCTCCCTTCCGCTGGTGTATCTTACCGGCCAGAATAAACAGGGGCCCATGACGGCCCCCAATTTCTGTATGCTGCTGCGGAAGCATATCGGCAGCGGAAAGATCCTCTCCGTGACCCAGCCCGGATTGGAACGGATCCTGGTCCTTACCATCGAGCACCGGAATGAGCTGGGAGATCTGTGCGTCAAAAAACTGATCGCGGAATTCATGGGCAAGCACAGCAATCTGATCTTCTGTGACGAACAGGATCAGATCCTGGACAGCATCAAGCACGTATCCCTGCATATGAGTTCTGTCCGGGAGGTACTTCCCGGCAGACCCTATTTTATCCCCCATACCCAGGAAAAACTGGATCCCCTTTCCGTTACGGAAAAGGAGTTCAGGGAGACGGTCCTGCGCCGGCCTCTGCCTGCCGCCAAAGCTCTTTACACTTCCCTGACAGGTTTTTCTCCTCTCATGGCGGAGGAGCTCTGCTGCAGAGCCGGCATAGACGGCGGCCTGC
The DNA here is from genome assembly GCA_963928055.1 of Candidatus Scatomonas sp. GTDB lineage: Bacteria > Bacillota > Clostridia > Lachnospirales > Lachnospiraceae > Scatomonas. The sequence goes on from CAWVDN010000001.1 coordinate 366,989, forward strand.
CCACGGACGCCCTGGAGGAGCCGGCCAGGCTTCACCTTTTCCACACCTTTTCGCTGCTGATGGAGGATGTGCGGGAAGGCCGCTTTCAGCCCGGGATCTATTACCGTAACCAGGAGCCGGCGGAATACGCCGTTTTTCCTCTGGCGCAGTTGGCGGATCTGGAACCAAGACCTTTTTCCTCCGTCTCCGCTCTGCTGGAAACCTACTACGCGGAAAAAAATCTGATCACCCGCATCCGCCAGAAATCTTCGGATCTGCGGCGGATCGTCAATACGGCCCTGGAGCGCAACGGGAAAAAACTGATCCTGCAGGAAAAGCAGATGAAGGATACGGAGAAAAAGGATAAATACCGGATCTACGGGGAACTGCTGAACACCTACGGCTACAGTCTCGCTCCGGGGGAAAAATATCTGGACACGGTCAATTATTATACCGGCCAGCCCCTGCGGGTGCCTCTGGATCCGCAGCTGACCCCGGCAAAGAACGCGAAAAAGTATTTTGACCGCTACAATAAGCTGAAACGCACGGCGGAGGCACTGCATATCCAGATCGCCGAGACGAAAGCGGAGATCGACCATCTGGACAGCGTCAGCGCTGCCCTGGATATTGCCCGGGAAGAAAGCGACCTGGCCCAGATCCGGGAGGAACTTTCTGACTGCGGCTATATCCGCCGCCATGTCCAGCCCGGAGCAAAAAAGAAAAAAGTTCTCTCCCACCCCCTGCACTACATTTCCAGCGACGGTTTTGACATGTATGTGGGGAAAAACAATTATCAGAACGAGGAACTTTCTTTTAAACTTGCCTCCGGAAATGACTGGTGGTTCCACGCCAAGGGGATCCCCGGCTCCCATGTGATCGTGAAGACCGGCGGAGCAGAGCTTCCCGACGCCACCTTTGAGGAGGCGGGCCGTCTGGCCGCCTACTATTCCAAAGGAAAACAGGCGCCAAAGGTGGAGATCGATTATACCCTGAAAAAAAATCTTCGGAAACCGGCAGGGGCTAAGCCCGGATTTGTGATCTACCACACCAACTACTCCCTGATGGCCGTCCCGGACATTCGGGAGATCCGGGAATCTTGTTAAAGATTTCATAAAAAATTCATTTAATTTACTATCCGCTGTGGTATACTGATTAATGTTGATTCCTGTCAGATCAGCAACGAAAACCGCAGCAAGCGAGGAACCTTCATGAAAAAAGAAATCCTTACAGAAAATTTACATATCCGCCGTCCCACCACCCGCTATCAGGCGGATGTAGACAGAGGCCTTACCAGCCGGCAGGTGGAAGAGTACATGGTCAACGGCTGGGACAACCGGTCGGTGGAACCTCCCTCCAAGACCACCTCGGAGATCGTAAAATCCAACGTTTTCACGTATTTTAACCTGATCTTTCTACTGATCGCCGTTCTGCTGATCATCGTGGGATCCTTCCGGGATCTGACCTTTATGCCCATCATCATCGCCAACACCCTGATCGGTATCATTCAGGAGCTGAACGCGAAAAAAACTCTGGAAAAGCTCTCGGTCCTCAACGCGCCCCGGGCCCGGGCTGTGCGGGACGGAAAAATCGTTTCCATTCCGGCGGAACAGCTGGTGCTGGACGATATCGTAGTCTTTGCCGCCGGCAATCAGATCTGCGCCGACGCCCGGGTGCTGGACGGGGAAGTCCAGGTAAACGAATCCCTCCTTACCGGCGAGGCGGACGAGATCACGAAAAAACCCGGAGATCCTCTTATGTCCGGCAGCTTCATCGTCTCCGGCCAATGCCATGCCCGGCTGGAGCGCGTGGGGGAGGATTCCTACATTTCCAAGCTGACTCTGGAGGCCAAGGCAGCCAAAACCGGCGAGCAGTCCGAGATGATCCGCGCCATCAACAAGCTGGTAAAACTGGCGGGCATCCTGATCATCCCCATCGGCATCATCCTCTTCTATCAGCAGTATGTGGTGGTTGGCGAAAGCTTCCGGGGAAGCGTTACCTCCATGGTGGCCGCTATCATCGGCATGATCCCCGAGGGCCTGTACCTGCTGACCAGCATCGCCCTGGCCGCCAGCGTCGTCCGGCTCTCCCTGAAAAAAGTCCTGGTCCACGATATGAAATGCATCGAGACTCTGGCCAGGGTCAATGTGCTCTGTGTGGACAAGACGGGAACCATTACGGAAAACACCATGAAAGTCAACGACTTCTGCCCGCTCCCGCCCTACGATCCGGAGACCATGGATCCTCTGGAGGAGACCATCAGTGATTTTGCCGCGGCCATGTCCCGGGATAATATCACCATGGCCGCGCTGCAGGAATATTTTATACATCCCGGCGGAATGAGGCCCCAGTCTATTACCTCCTTTTCCTCCGCCTACAAGTACAGCAGCGCCACCTTCAGCAACGGCTCCTATGTGCTGGGCGCGCCGGAATTTGTCCTCCGGGAGGATTATGCCGATTATCAGGAGACCATCGAGGAAAAAGGCGCCCAGGGATTCCGGGTGCTGGTTTTCGGCAGTTACGCGGGCACGCCTACCGGAAAGGCTCTGACGGAAAAGGTCACTCCTCTGGCCCTGATCCTTCTGTCCAATCCCATCCGGGAGGACGCCCCGGAGACCTTCCGCTATTTCGCGGAGCAGGGGGTGGAGATCAAAGTGATCTCCGGAGATAATCCCGTGACCGTGTCCAACGTAGCCGCCCGGGCGGGGATCGCCCACGCGGAAAATTATGTGGACGCGTCCATCCTGCGGTCTCCGCAGCAGATCGCGGAGGCAGTGAAAAAATATACCGTATTCGGCCGGGTAACTCCGGATCAGAAACGGCAGTTTGTGAAAGCGCTGAAGGAGGCCGGCAATACGGTTGCCATGACCGGAGACGGCGTCAACGATGTTCTGGCCCTGAAAGACGCTGACTGTTCCGTGGCCATGGCTTCCGGAAGCGACGCCGCCGCCCAGGCTTCCCAGCTGGTGCTGCTGGAGTCGGATTTTGCCCGCATGCCGGATGTCGTCCTGGAAGGGCGCCAGGTAGTCAACAATCTGCAGCGGTCCGGCAGCCTGTTTCTGGTGAAGAACATTTTTTCCCTGCTGATGTCCCTGTTCTCCATGATCTTTGCCATCAGCTACCCCCTGGAGCCCTCCCAGATCTCCCTGATCAGCATGTTTACCATCGGTCTTCCCGGTTTCCTGCTGTCCCAGGTTCCCAACAGGGATCTGATCCGTGGCCATTTCCTGACCAACGTGCTGCTGAAGGCTCTTCCCGCCGGCATCACGGACGCTATCATTGTAGGCGCTCTGGTTGTTTACGGGGATGTGTTCAATGTCAGCGCCATTGATATTTCCACAGCGGCTACCATGCTGCTGGCTATCGTGGGCTTTATGATCCTTTACCAGATCAGCAAGCCTATGGATCTTATGCGGTGGGGCATCTGGGCCTTCTCCATTGCGGGCTTTATCTTCTGCCTGTTTGTGCTGCCGGACCTCTTTGCCATCACCGGCATGTCCAACCGCTGCATCCTGCTGTTCGTGGTATTCTCCATTATGGCGGAGCCGCTGTTCCGGTATCTGACCCTGCTGGTAAAAAAACTGCGGAACCTGTACCTGAAGCTCCGGCACCGTCCGGCGGAATAAAGCAATGGTGAGCAAAGGCTCCCCTTCAAAAGTTGAAGCGAGAACGTAAAGCGAGGGTGTCCCCACACGTCATTTCAGACTTGGGGGACACCCTCTTTTAGAAGTTTCAGTCCCAAAGACTTCGCAGCCAATCCCAGAAAGAGTTTCCTCCTTCCTGTTCTTCCTCTTCCTCTTCTTCCTCTCCCTCCTCCGGCTCCCGGGTGGGGAACAGGGTGAATCGATGCTGGGTGCAGCGCTTTTCCGGCGCGGTGGAGGTCTCAAAATACTCCGTTGCCCGGTCGCAGCCGGAACCGGCCAGCAGGCCGCTGTCGGCGCAGATGGTCACCCGCTCCACGGAGGAAGGCTGCAGGAACTCCCTGTCCGGAAGGTCCTCATGGATCCTGTTCATAACATTCCGCCAGAGCGTCTGATGATAGGACCGGTATTCCTCCGGCAGCTCGATATTCTCGTCGAATCCCGCCCAGATGGCCGCGGTGTAATACGGCGTAAAGCCCGCGAACACCAGATCCTTGTAGGAGGTGGTGGTGCCTGTCTTTCCCGCCGCCGTCATATCCTCCAGCTGGAAGGGCACGCCTGTACCCTCCTCCAGGACGCTCTCCATGGCGCTGGTAAGGAGAAAGGCCGTACTCTCTTTGAAAACCCGGCGCTCTTCCGGATGCTCCCCGTCCAGGATCACATTCCCTTCCCGGTCAGTGACCCGGGTATAAAAGGTGGGTTCCCGGTAGATCCCGCCGTCGGCGATGGCCGCGTAGGCCGCCGTCAGTTCCAGGTTGCTGACTCCGTTGGTAACGCCTCCCAGAGCCAGGGGCTGGATCACATCCAGTTCCTGATCCAGGGTGGTAAATCCCAGCCGCAGAAGATAATTGAAGCCTGTCTGGGGCGTAAGATCCGTCAGCACCTTTACTGCCGGCACATTGTAAGAATTTTCAATGGCCTCCCGGACAGTGACCCTCCCGTGATAGCGCCCGTCCGAATTGTGGAGGGGTGTTCCGTCGGAATACTCGTAGGGTTCGTCCTGGATCTTCGTGGCAAGGGTAATACTTCCCGTTTCCAGGGCGGGACCGTAGGTAGAGAGGATCTTAAAGGTGGATCCCGGCTGTCTGGCGGTATCCGACGCCCGGTTCAGGGTCAGGCTGGCGGTTTTCTCTCCCAGTCCTCCCACGATCCCTTTTACCTGGCCGCTGTCCTGCCGGATCACGGTCATGGCCGCCTGAGGCTGAAGCTCCGAACCGTTTCCCTGGGGATAGTTTTCCGGATCCTGAAACTCCTCTTCCAGGATCTGCTGGATATGGGAGTCCTGGGTGCTGTAGATCCGCAGGCCGCCGCTGTAGACCGCGTTGGCGGCCTGCGCCTCCGTATAACCGGCTTTTTCCACCAGATCCCTCTGTACCCGGACGATGAGCTCGTCGATAAAATACGAGTACGGCTCTGCCTCCGTCTCCTGCTCAGCGTTCTCCAGGATCCTGTCGTAAACATGGTCCGCCAGCGCCTCCTGATACTCCTCCTCCGTGATCCACTCCTGCTCCAGCATATAGGCGAGGACCGTCCCCCTGCGCTCCGCGTTTTCCTCCGGGTTCACTTTGGGGTTCCAGCGGGAGGGATTCTGAGGGATCGCCGCCAGCACCGCGCATTCCGACAAGGTCAGATCCCGGCAGTCTTTCCCGAAATAGGTCCGGGCGGCCGTCTGCACCCCGTAGGCGCCGGCTCCGAAGTTCACTGTGTTCAGATAATTTTCCAGGATCACACTCTTGGCGTCCTTTCCCTGGGCAGTCAGATATTTCTCCAGCTCCACCGCCAGATACTGTTCCTGAAGTTTTCGGACAATGGAGCCTACGGTACTCTCCTGCATCCAGTCTGTAAACACGTTGTTCTTCAGCAGCTGCTGGGTAATGGTGCTGGCTCCCTCCGTCCGGGAAAATCCTGTGCCGAAGGCTGTGGCCAGGGCCCGCAGCATTCCCAGGGAATCTACCCCGTTGTGTTCGTAAAAACGGGAATCCTCAATGGCCACAATGGCGTGCTGCATATTTTCCGGTATCTCCTCTATAGATACGGAGATCCGGTTTCCTCCGGCGGAATTCAGCTGCCGGATCAGGGTTCCCTGATCATCATAGATAAAGGTGGCGTTGCCCTGGGGCATGATATTTATCTCCGAGATATCCGGAGCGCTGTCTATGATCCCCGCGTAGGCTCCCGCCGCCGCTCCCGCGGTCCCCACCGAGACGGCGAGAAAAACGCAGAAAACGATCCGCAGGATCCGCATGCCTGTTTTCCTTTTTTTATTTTCAGAGACCAGACCGCATGCTTCCGCTTTTTCTTTCAGGTTCTTTCGTCCAAAATCCAAAAATGCTTCTCCCCTTTCTCGAGGTTTCCGCTTTGAAAAAAGCCGCCGGAGACGGGCAGTATGCTTCCATACCACTCACCCCCGGCGGTCACAGTTTATGAGTTTTCCCTCTCTCTCTGTACGCTTCAGGAAATCCGGTAGATACGGCCTTCCTTTCTGGGCGCGGCTTCGGGATATTCTCCCTCCGGATAGCCCAGAATGCAATGGCCGATCCCCTGGTATTCTCCCTGGATACCCAGGGATTTCAGGATTTCCCGGCCTTCCGGCCGCTCAAACTCCTCTTTGGCCCGGTGGATCCAGCAGCTTCCCACACCCAGAGCGTGGGCGGCCAGCATGAGGTTTCCCATGACCAGGCTTCCGTCGTAGATGCCGGTAGGACAATTCTTATCCGCCAGCACGATCAGCACCGCGGGGGCGCCGTAAAAAGGATCGCCGCTGTTTCCCATGATCTCCCCGTTCAGTCTGGAGAGTCTGTCCCGGACCTCTTTATCCGTCACAGCGATGATGAGGGTGGACTGCCGGCCCATGCCGGAAGCCGCGTAAGTGCCGGCTTCCATAATCTGACGGATCACATCTTCAGGGACCATATCCGGCTTGAATTTCCGGATACTCCGGCGTGTTTTGATCATTTCCAGTACTTCTTTTCCTGTATCTGCCATTCCGGCACCTCCTTTTTTCTTCAGGAGCACTCCCCTCTTATACCGGGTAGGCTCCGTTTTCGGTATCGCCAGCCTTGGCGTCTACCTTTGTTTTCTGCGCGTCTCTGTATTTAAAGAAATCTGTGGCCACCTGGGGGAACAGGGCGTAGGTCAGAACGTCCTCATCCTGCTCTTTGTACTGGGCCATTTCTTTCTCCAGGGTATCCAGCTCGTTTTCCAGCAGATCCGCGTAGCGGCAGGTGATGGGCTCGGTATCGCCGATGACCTTCTTCTGCACTTCCGGATTGAAGGGCTTTACGGTAGCTCCGTACTTTCCGCTGAGCACATCCCGGGTCTCCTTGGTCACCATCTTGTAGCGCTCGCCCATAAGCACGTTGAACACGGCCTGGGTTCCCACGATCTGGGAAGAAGGCGTAACCAGAGGACACTCGCCCAGGTCTTTCCGGACTCTGGGAACCTCCTCCAGCACCTCGTAGTATTTGTCCTCCGCGTGCTGCTCCTTCAGCTGGCTGGTCAGGTTGGAGAGCATGCCGCCCGGCACCTGATACAGCAGGGTCTTGATATTGACACCCAGGTTCTTGGGATTCAGAAGCCCTTCCTCCAGGCACTTGTCTCTGTAGGGACGGAAATAATCGGCGATCTCCGCCAGCAGTCCCTGGTCGAGGCCGGTGTCGTAGGGAGTTCCCTTAAAGGTCTCCACCATGACCTCTGTAGCCGGCTGGGAAGTACCCATGGCGAAGGGGGACATAGCGCAGTCGATAATGTCCACGCCTGCCTCCACAGCCTTCAGGTAAGTCATGGAAGCCACGCCGGAGGTATAATGGGTGTGAAGCTCAATGGGAAGGTCCGTGGCCTCCTTAAGAGCCGACACCAGCTCCGTTGCCTTGTAGGGAAGCAGCAGGCCGGCCATATCCTTGATGCAGATGGAATCCGCTCCCATCTCTTCGATCTTCTTTGCCATGGTGGTCCAGTATTCCAGGGTATAGGCGTCTCCCAGTGTATAGGACAGGGCCACCTGGGCGTGGGCTTTTTCTTTATTGGCGGCTTTGACCGCGGTCTGCAGATTGCGCAGGTCGTTCATACAGTCAAAGATCCGGATGATGTCGATGCCGTTGGCCGCGGATTTCTGAACGAAATAGGCCACCACGTCGTCGGCGTAGGGACGGTATCCCAGGATGTTCTGTCCCCGGAACAGCATCTGCAGTTTGGTATGTTTGAATCCGTCCCGGAGTTTCCGCAGCCTTTCCCAGGGATCCTCGTGGAGGAAACGGAGGGAAGCGTCAAAGGTAGCTCCTCCCCAGCACTCCACGGCGTGATACCCCACCTGATCCATTTTGTCCACAATGGGAAGCATCTCCTCGGTGGGCATTCTGGTGGCGATCAGAGACTGATGGGCGTCCCGCAGGATGGTCTCCATGATTTTCACAGGTTTCTTTTCTATTTCAGCCATTTCTATCCTCCTAAATCAGGTAGTATGTGTCCTCCGGCATCAGACGCCGAAGATAGCCATAAACGCTCCCGCGGCCACGGCGGTTCCGATCACGCCGGCCACATTGGGGCCCATGGCGTGCATCAGCAGGAAGTTGGTGGGATCGGCTTCCGCCCCCACCTTCTGGGATACCCGGGCCGCCATAGGCACTGCCGAAACGCCGGCGGAGCCGATCAGCGGGTTGATCTTTCCTCCGGTGATCCGGCACATGAGTTTGCCCAATAGGACGCCTCCCGCGGTTCCGAAGATAAAGGCGATCAGTCCCAGGGCCACGATCTTCAGGGTGGTGATATTCAGGAAAGCTTCAGCGCTGGTGGTAGCGCCTACAGAGGTTCCCAGCAGGATGACCACGATGTACATCAGGGCGTTGGAAGCCGTCTCGGTCAGCTGTTTTACCACGCCGCTCTCCCGGAACAGATTGCCCAGCATCAGCATGCCTACCAGCGGGGCGGTGGAGGGCAGGATCAGACACACCACAACGGTGATGATCACGGGGAACAGGATCTTTTCCAGCTTGGATACAGGACGAAGCTGCTCCATCTTGATCTTTCTCTCTTTTTCGGTAGTCAGAAGCTTCATGACAGGGGGCTGGATAATGGGCACCAGGGACATATAGGAATATGCCGCCACGGCAATGGGCCCCATAAGATCCGTCTGACCCAGTTTTCCGCAGAGGAAGATGGAGGTAGGACCGTCCGCTCCTCCGATGATGGAAATGGCCGCTGCCGCTTTTCCGCCGAATCCCATAAGGATGGCCAGGAAATAGGCCACGTAAATGCCCAGCTGGGCGGCGGCTCCCATCAGGAAGCTGATGGGATTGGCGATCAGAGGGCCGAAATCCGTCATGGCTCCCACTCCCATAAAGATCAGGGAGGGGAAGATACTCCACTCGTCCAGCTGGAAGAAGTAGTACAGAAGGCCGCCTGCCTGCTCTACTCCCGCCGCGTCCGTATAAGGCTCCGCCATGATGCTGGGATAAATATTTACCAGCAGCATGCCGAAAGCGATGGGGATCAGCAGCAGAGGCTCAAAGCCCTTCTTGATCGCCAGGAACAGGAATACAAAAGCCACCAGGATCATAATATAGTTGCCCCAGGTCAGGTTGAAAAATGCAGTTTGGTGCACCAGGTTAGATAAAGTCTCTAACATTTATTATTACCTCCGGTTTTCTTTTTTCCTCAAGTAAACGGTAATCAGTCCATGGTAGCCAGCACGTCACCGGATTCCACCGCGTCTCCCGCGGCTACATTGATGCTGGCAATGGTACCGTCCTGAGGAGCCACAACCGGGATCTCCATCTTCATGGCTTCCAGGATCACTACGGAATCACCGGCTTTTACTGCCTGTCCCGGCTTTGCCTCTACCTTGCAGATCTTTCCGGGAACAGAAGCGGTGATCTCCACAGAACCTGCGCTGCCGCCGGCGGGTGCTGCTGCCGGAGCGGGAGCGGGGGCCGGTGCGGGAGCCGGGGCTGCCGCTGCAGGAGCCGGAGCGGGCGCTGCCGCAGGAGCGGGAGCAGGTGCCGGCGCCCCTGCGGTATTTCCTTCTTCAACAGTTACATGATAAACATTTCCATTTACGGTGATTGTATAATTTTTCATTTTTCTATCCTCCTATACTCGTTTCCAGTTTTTATTTCTGATCTTTCTCACAGACCGTACCACGTAACCGTCTCCCGTGGGATTTTCCGCCTCCGCGGCGGCAATGGCCGTGGCCAGTACAATGGCCAGTTCGATATCCTCCTCCGGAGAAGCCGCCGCAGGGGCCGCGGGAACCCGCGCTGCCGCCGGAACCGGCGTTTCCGGTTTCTTTTCCTGCGCAGGGGGAACCTGCTCCGTCTTCTGCTTTCTCAGATCCGGATTCACGAAGCGGATCAGATAGATCACGCCGCAGAGGAAAAACAGGATCGCGAAAACGATGATCAGACCGATGGCCGTGTTGATCCCGGCTTCTTCCAGGGACTTGGACAGGGGGTAGTCCACGTTCAGGACAAAATTCCTGGGATTGGCTGCTCCGGTGCTGTCCATTTCAAAGGTCATGACCACTTCCCCGTCGTAATGTTCAAATTCCGCAGGCATGCTGCACTCCACCATGTCTCCGTCCTGGGTCACTTCCGCCTCTCCGATGCTTACCAGGGCGCCCGTATCGTCCCTGGCGTCCCTCCAGGCGTCTACCAGCACTTCATAAAAGCCGCCCTCGGCGTAGATCATGTCGTACTCGTCCTCTGTCAGGGAAAGAGCTGTCTGCACATAACTCTGGGCAGACTCTCCCAGAGCGGCCTTTGTTTCTTCGCTCAGGTTAGCCGCCTGGACCGGCGCCGCCGCGAGGAGACCCATGAGACAGGCCAGGACAGCCAGCATCCTGATCCATCTTTTCTTTAATCTTTTCATTTATGCCACCTCACTTAAACCGTTCCATGTTTTTTGTCCGGTCTCATTTCCCTCTTGGAGAACAGCACCTCAAAAGCGCCGATCAGATATTTTCTGGTATCCTCCGGCTGGACCACCGCGTCCACATAGCCTCTCCGCAGGGATGCTTCCAGGCTGTTCTGGAGCTTTTCGTACTCCGCCGCCTTTTCCCGGATCACATCGCTTCCCTGATCCGCGTAAAGGATCTTGGCAGCGGAACCGGACTCCATCATGCCCACTTTAGCCTCCGGCCAGGCGTAGACCAGGTCGGCTCCCGCCGCTTTGCTGTTCATGGCCAGAGCCGCCGTTCCGTAAGCGTACCCGGTGATCACGTTCACCTTGGGGGTGGTGGCGCTGGCAAAGGCGTAGATCAGTTTTGCCACTGCCTTGGCCATATTGGCTTCCGAGCATTTGGTGGCCTTGTAATTTTTCACATTGGTAAAGGAAACCACAGGGATGGAGAAAGCGTCGCAGAACTCCACGAATTCCGCTGCTTTTTTCGCTCCCCGGGCGCTTAAAGCCCCCTCGAACTTCTCAGCTTCCGCTCCGTCCTCCCCGTAAAGCACGGAACGGTTGGCGACAGCGCCTACGGTGTATCCGTTCAGCTTGATCAGGGCAGTCACCATATCTTTTCCGTAAGCGGGTTTCACTTCAAAATAAGCCTGGCTGTCGCTGATCCGCTGCAGCATCAGCGCGGGATCCAGCCGGCAGGCCTCCAGATCCGGAATGGCGCGGTTCAGGTCGTCGGCGCACTCCCCGTAGGCCATATCGTCCTGATAATTTGCCGGGAGCATGGAAACAAGTCTTCTCATCTCGGAGAGAACGCTTTTTTCGCTTCCCGCGTAGTCTACCAGTCCGGCCTCCTCACTCTGGAAAGTCGCCGAGGCAGTGTCGCATTTCGAATCGATATTTCCCGCCAGGGCATTGGGGGAATTCACAAACAGCCGGCTGTTCTCTTCCATGAGGGTGAAATCCGTCAGAGCGGGGATCATGGCCATACCGCCGCCGCACATACCGAAGATCCCGGTGATCTGAGGGATCACGCCGGACGCTTCCGTCTGGGCCATATAGATCTCCCCGAAACCGTGAAGGGCGTCCGCCGCCTCCTCCAGCCGCAGGCCGGCGCAGTCCAGCAGTCCCATGATGGGGGCCCCTGTCTTCATGGCAAGTTTATAAAGGTTTACGATCTTCCGGGCATGCATTTCCCCGACGCTTCCGCCCAGCACAGACGCGTCCTGGCTGTAAACATACACAGGGCTGCCCTCCACCAGGCCGTATCCGGTAATGACGCCGTCTGAAGGAGTCTGCTTGTTCATAAGGTTAAAATCCGTGCTGCGGGCTGTGACCCCGGCGCCGATCTCAACAAAGCTGCCCTGGTCCAGCAGGGAACAGATCCTCTGCATTGCCTGGCTTTGTGTTTCGTTGCTCATTCTACTAACCTCCATGTCCAATAAACTTTGTACAATTTCACTCAATACTATACTGTTTTTTCAGCATATTTTCAACCACTTTCTGGCTTTTGCGCCAGATTTTGCCGCTTCTTTTCTTTCAGGGATACAGCGAGAGATGTACAGGGATCCCGTCCCGGCAGATCACCGGATTTTCTCCCCGGATCAGAGGCCGCAGATACTGTAGCATCTCCTCTGTCACATCATGACCGTCCCCGGTGATCCAGCTGTCCGGGACTTGTTTTTCCGCGTTGGCCGCTCCGCTGACCGGCACGGAGGTAAATTCCACCCGGTAGGGATCATTTCCGGTACGGACCACCGCCGCCATCTGTCCGCTCTGCCCCTCCAGTGCGCACTGACAGGCTTTCATCCCCAGCATCCTGGATTCGGAAATGTCCGTGGCGCTGGCAAAGTGGCCGGCGCAGCGCTGCAGCAGGCTCAGCTCGATGGACCGCACCTTGCAGCCGATCCTTTCCCGCACCAGCTGCTCCAGGACCTTGCCGGAGCCGGCGATATAGGCGTGGCCGAAATTGTCCGGACCGCCGGCCTGCACCTGCTCGGAAATGTAGCGGCCCTCCCGGTCCCGGATGCCCTCGCTGATGGCCACGATGACGCTGTCCTGGGTCTGCAGCTTCTCCCGCAGATCCGCCAGGAACTGTTCTGTGTCAAAGGGACGCTCGCAGAGATAGATCAGATCCGGGCCCTTTCCACCGTTGACCCGGGCCAGCGCGCTGGCCGCCGTGAGCCAGCCCGCGTTTCTTCCCATGATCTCCACAATGGTGGCGCATTTTACCGTATAGACGTGGCAGTCCCTCTCCAGTTCGGCAAAGGCGGCGGCGATGTATTTTGCCGCGGATCCGAACCCGGGACAGTGGTCTGTGCCCATGAGATCATTGTCGATGGTCTTGGGTGCTCCCATGACCGCGATATCCGTGATCCCCTCCTCCGCCAGATAGGCGGAAAGCTTGTCCACCGTATCCATGGAATCATTGCCGCCGATGTAGACAAAGCAGGAGATCTCCCATTTTTTCAGGACCTCCGCGATCTGCCGCAGCTGATCCCGCTCCCGGATCTTCAGCCGGCAGGACCCCAGCGCCGCCGCCGGCGTCTGGCAGAGGAGCTGCAGTTTTTCCGTGCTGTCCAGCTTCTGGCGGAGGTCGATGAAACGCTCCGCCAGAACTCCCTCGATCCCGTTGACCGCCCCGTAGATCCTGTCCGCCTGCCCGGAGCTCACGGCGCATTCCACCACACCCGCCAGCGTAGCGTTAATAGCGGCTGTTGGGCCTCCGGACTGGGCCACCAGTACATTTTTCATTATAATACCTCCCTGTTTTTGCTTCCAAAAGAAACTTTCATACAGTTCCGTATTATAGCACAAAAAAACACTTCTGTCATCTTTCCCGGATCACTGCCTGCAGCAGTACCATTTCCAGAGCCGCTCCAGGCACCATGGGTAGTCGATCTTTTCCACGCCGGAAACAGCGGTCAGGGGATACTCCGCCAGGATTTCTCCCTCCAGGGTGCAGATGGCTTTCCCGACCTCTTCTCCGGCTTCTACCGGCGCTTTCAGCTGCTCCGGCAGTTGATACCGGATCTCCACCTGCTGATCTTTCCGCAGCAGCAGCTTCAGGGTCCGCTCCTCTTCCGGCAGGGCAAAGTCCGCGGTGATCCGAGCTTCGCCCTCCCCGGGGAATCCCTCATATCTTCCCTCGGCCACAGGGATCTCTTTTCCCTGAAACTCTTGATCAAATACTTCCCGGTATTCATAATTCTCAAATCCGTATTCCATGAGTTTCCGGGTGTCCGACCACTTATATTCCCGGTGATCCGGCCAGCCGCAGGCCAGCAGAGAAACGATCAGGCAGCGCTCTCCCTGCTCCACGGCTCCTACGTAGCAGTATCCGGCCTTGGAGGTAAATCCGGTTTTTCCGGAAAGGGCGCCCTCCATCATGGTAAGAAATGTATTATGGTTTTGACAGTCGTAAAAATTTTCCTGTTCCGCGTCCCAGAAGCTGTAAGCGCTGGTGCCGGTGATCTCCAGAAACTGCGCCGCTTTTGGCGACTGGCGGATGCAGTACCGCAGGATCAGGGCAAGGTCCGCCGCCGTCGTGTGATGTTCCCCCTCCCCGTCGGAGCCGTCCAGGCCATTGGGAGTCACGAAATGGGTGTCCCGGCAGCCGATCTCCCTGGCCTTCTCGTTCATGAGTCCCGCAAACGCCTCCACAGAACCGGCGACTCCCTGGGCGATCATCACCGCTGTGTCATTGTAAGACTCCAGCATCATGGCGTAGAGGAGATCCAGCATATAGAAGCGCTGTCCTTCCCGGACGCCCAGACGCACCTGGGGCTGAGCGGCAGCCTCCCGGGAAGCCGTCAGCACAGCTGCCGCCGGGTCCCCGGTGAGCTCCAGGGCCAGGATGCAGGTCATGATCTTTGTGGTGCTGGCCATGGCCAGAGGCGTTTCCTCCTCTTTTCCGTATAGGACCCGTCCGGAGTCGGCGTCCATAAGACACGCGGAAGAGGCATACAGCTCTTCCTGAAAGCTGTACGCCTCTTCCGCGGATAAAAACAGCGGATGTTCCAGGAGCAGGAGCAGCCCCAGAAAAAGACTGAAGATTTTTTTCATATACGCAGTGTCCTCCTCTCTGCGTATAGTCTATGGAAAAATCCGCCATTTCATTCAGTTTTCTGTTTCCGGAGGAGCCCTTTACACCTCCACTTTCACCGGGATCTCCGCCTCGGCTTCTTCTTTGAAATCTTCCAGCATTACGGGACTGATCTCCGGCAGACTGTCCCTGGATTCGATCCCGAAATCCCGCAGAAATTCCTCCGTAGTGCCAAACAGCAGAGGCCTTCCGGGGGCGTTGAGGCGTCCCAGCTCCTGGATCAGACCGTACTCAATGAGCTTGTTCACCGCATGGTCGCTTTTCACGCCCCGGATCTTTTCGATCTCCGCCTTGGTCACCGGCTGCCGGTAGGCGATGATGGACAGCGTCTCCAGCATCACATCCGTCAGGACCGCCTTTTGAGGATGGCTGGCCACCGCTGTCAGGCAGCCGTAAAATTCTTTTTTCGTACAGAGCTGATACCGGTCCTCCAGCTCGATCAGGCGGATCCCCCGGTCGGCGGCTTCATATCCGGCTTCCAGTTTCTTCAGGATCTCCCGGGTCTCCTCCGCAGTCCTGCCGATGGCGGAAGCGATCCTGGACAGTTCCACGGAATCTCCCATGGCAAAGAGGATGGCCTCCACCGCCCCCTGCAGTTTTTCATCATCCATTTTCATTCACCTCTTCCGTATATGGTTCCACCACGGTGTCTTCCGCTTCCAGAGATTCGATCCGGATCTCTCCGAAGATCTCCTCCTGGGTGATGCGTATCTTTCCCGTCTTCATCAGCTCCAGAACTGCCAGAAATGTGACGACCAGCTGGGTGCGGCTCTTCTGTCCCTCCAGCAGGCTGCGGAAAGAAAACTTCCGGTTTTGTACCGCGTACCGCTCCACAAAGGTCATTTTGTCCGGCAGGGATACTTCCTCCTTTTCGATGCTGCCGAAACGGCTGCGTATGGGGTCGATCTTGTCCTCCTGTTTCCGGAGCACTTCCCGAAAGACTTTATGGAGCTGTTCCAGCGTCACCCCCTGCAGCAGTTCCCGGGTATCCACGGCAGGCCGGTACGCCAGCACGCTTTCCGGCAGAGCCTGGGAACGGTAAAAAGCCTGGCCCGCCTCTTCCATGCGATCCCTCAGCTCATAGGAGATGTATTTGTATTTCTTGTATTCCAGCAGCTGCGCCACCAGTTCTTCCCTGGGATCTTCTTCTTCCCCTTCCTCATTCACTTCTCTGGGCAGGAGCATCCTGCATTTGATATCGATAAGCGTGGCGGCCATGACCATGAACTCGCTGGTCACGTTCATGTCCTCATGGTCCATCTGACGGATATAGTCCAGATACTGGTCCGTGATCTCGGCAATGGGGATATCGTAAATATCTATTTTATTTTTGTCGATCAGGTGCAGGAGCAGATCCAGGGGTCCCTCAAACACCGGTAATTTTACAGGTATAGCCATCCTATTTTTCCTTTTCCTACACTTCCGCCAGGATCAGTTCCCTGGGATTATTGATCCGCAGGGGCAGTGTATGTTCTCCCAGCCCCGCGCTGACAAGGACCTTCCGGCCGTCTTTTTCAAAAAGTCCCGCTGCGCTCCGGGGGAACAGGCGGAGATCCGGACTGATAAGCCCTCTGTGCCTGCCGAACCGCAGGATCCCTCCGTGGTAATGGCCGCAGAGGGTCAGATCGGCGCCCCAGTCAAAATACGCCCCCATATGCTGTGGATTGTGCGCCAGAAGGACGGTAAAGCTCTCCCGGTCCGGGCTGCCCAGAAGATCTGTGATCACCTTTTTGGACAGCTTCCGGCATTTCAGCCGCCGGTAGTACTCCCTGGGAATGCTGAGACCGTACACCGTGACCTTCCGGCCTTTCGTCTCCAGAAAACACTTCCCGTTCTTCAGGAAGATCACCCCCAGACCTTCCAGTCCCTGCCGGTAATCCCGGTAAAGAGAGCCGTACTGCTCCGGATAGATCTCCGCCCGGTACTCATGGTTTCCCTCCGCGTGGATCACCGTAAAATCCTTTCGGAGTTCCGCGGCCAGTTTCAGAGCGGTTTCCGGACTCTGTCCGGGCTTTCCCACGATCATATCTCCTCCGCAGAGCACAAGATCCGGCTCCGCGGCCCGGACCTCCTCCAGAAGGCGGCGGTTTTCCTCCCCTATGGATACACTGTGCAGGTCCGTAAGAAAAGCGAACCGCAGAGGAATCCTCCCCGGTCCGCCGTCTTCTCTCAGATCATAAGTTGTAACCGTAAATTTTTTCATGGCCCTATCTTACTATATTTCTCCGCGCGACGCAACCTTCTCCGCGGCTTCCTGCCGGAGCCGCTCCATGACCTCCCGGAAGGGCAGTCCCTGTTTTTCCGCGATAGCGGCGGCATCCTCATATTCCGGATAGGCGAAGACCTGATCCAGATGGCGGCAGCATTTTACCCGCACGCTTCCCAGACTGCTCTCCAGCACCTCCGTTTTTCTGGGCAGCGTCCTTCTTTCCTGCCGGTATTTCCGGAAACCGATGGAAGGCGTCTCCCGGAAGAGAATATTCTCCAGTTCTTCCCTGTGTTCTTCGTCGCAGATCACCTGCAGCAGGTAAGCGGGCCGATGTTTTTTCATCCAGAGGGGAAGGCAGCAGGCGTCCTTGGCGCCGGCCTTCAGGAGTTTTTCGATGCAGTATCCCAGTTCCTCCCCGCTGGCGTCATCCACATTGGTCTCCAGGACCCAGACCGTCTCCGTCTCTTCCGGAAGACTTTCCCTTCCTTCCAGAAGCAGGGCCCGCAGCACGTTGGCCCGTTCATACTCTCTGTTTCCCGCCCCCAGGCCGATGCCCGCGATCCTTCTTCCCCCCAGCGGATCCTCCTCATGATCTCCCAGAGCAGCCAGCACCGCGGCGCCGGTAGGCGTGACCATTTCCCCTTCCGTGTCCGTAAGGGTAAGGGAAAGCCCGTATTTCCTGGCAAGTTCCAGGACAGCCGGCACCGGCACCGGCATCAGACCGTGCTGGCAGCGGACCTGTCCCCGTCCCTCGCAGATCCGGGAGTATACGATACGGTCGATCCCCAGATTCTCCAGGCAGACGGCCGTTCCCACGATATCGATGATGGAGTCCACGGCTCCTACCTCGTGGAACCCCACCTCCTCCGGGGGCTTTCCATGGACTTTTCCCTCCGCCTCTGCCA
The DNA here is from genome assembly GCA_963928055.1 of Candidatus Scatomonas sp. Lineage (GTDB taxonomy): Bacteria > Bacillota > Clostridia > Lachnospirales > Lachnospiraceae > Scatomonas. The sequence continues at coordinate 384,716 of CAWVDN010000001.1, forward strand.
GGACGGTAAAAATCTTCAGGGAGGTCTCCTTCACCCGCCCGGAAAGTCCGGAGTTCTCGATCATCCCCCGGATCTCTTTCATGGTCCGGTGGCTGTGGGAATGGTCATGCCCGTGGGAATGCTCATGTCCGTGATCATGGCTGTGAAAATGCTCCCCGATGTGGTCCCGCGCATGGTCATGGCCGTGGTCATGGCTGTGCTCCCTAGGCTGTTCCAGGAACACGTCAAAATCAAAGGAGTCCATGCCCCTTACAGACTTGCGGCCGAAATGCAGCGTATACCCCTCCACCGGAAGCTTTCTCAGCTGCTCCCGCAGATTCGACGGATCCGCTCCCAGATCCAGCAGGGCTCCTACGGTCATATCGCCGCTGATGCCGGAACTGCATTCCAGATATAAAACTTTTTCCATTTTCTGTATACCTCATTTTCTTAGTTGTTTCTTTCTGCTCTTTTTCCAAAAAAAGCTTTCCATACCAGTCCCAGATAATCTCCGTATCCGGCTTTTTCCACGTTCTCCGCATAGACAATGGCTGTGCTTCCCAGTTCTTCCCCCTCCAGGGTAAAGACTGCCCTTCCGGCATTTTCGCCTTTCCGCACAGGGGCTTCTACTTTCTCCGGCAATTCCACCTCCTTGCGGATCCCGGACAGATCCCTTCCCCGGGTGTCCAGAAAGCGGAATTCCTCCTCAAAAGCCACCGGAACCTCCCGGACCATGGCTCCCTCCACCGGGACCGGGGACAGCTCCTCCCGGTTTTCATCTGTATAAAGACGGCAGCTGGAAAAGCCGTAATCCAGCAGAGCGGCAGCCTCCTGAAAACGCGTCCGGTGATCCTCCGATCCCAGGATCACCGCGATCAGGCTCAGGCCTTCCCTTTCAGCTACGGCGCTGACACAGTATCCCGCCGCGTCGGTGCTGCCTGTCTTCAGACCCAGACAGCCTTCGTAGCTGCGGATCATTTTATTGGTATTGGTCAGGGTAAAGGGCGTACTTCCTCTGGCCGTCACATGGGTGATATCCTCCATCCAGATGGAGGAATACTCCAGCACCTGGGGATAGCGGCGGATCAGCTCCCGGGTCATCACCGCCACATCCCCGGCAGTGGTGCAGTGGCCGGCTGAACCGGTAAGGCCGCAGCAGTCTTCAAACCAGGTGCCTGCCATACCCAGGCCCTCCGCCCTCTCATTCATACGATTCACAAATTCCTCTTCGCTGCCGGCTATGTACTCCGCCATGGCCACGGAGGCATCGTTTCCGGAAGCCACCACGATACATTTGATCAGAGTCTCCACCGTCTGGGTCTCCCCCGCCTCCAGATAGACCTGGGAGCCGCCCATGCTCTGGGCTCTGGCGCTGACCGTTACCTGGTCCTCCAGGGAGATATTTCCTTTTTCCAGCTCGTCAAAGATCAGGAGCAGAGTCATGATCTTGGTGATGCTGGCAGGACTTCTCTGTTCCTCCGCGTTTTTTTCGTACAGGACCTCCCCGGTGCTCACCTCCATCAGCAAAGCCCCCGGCGCGGAAATCTCCGGCCGGGCCCGGGCCGTTAAGGGAAACAGCAGGATCACAGCGGCGATGGCCGGCAGAATACAGAAAAACTTTTTCATAGTTCCTCCTTCTTCCATAGCGTCAGTGTACAGGGGACAATGCCCCCTGTACACTGACGTTATCCTGCTAACAGTCTATGAAGGCCGCGGTCTTCTTATGACCCTGTCAGAGCGTAGGGGCGATCAGACGCAGCAGCGCCTGGAATCCCCGTACGAACACGTTCCGGTTCCGGCAGAAATCCAGATCGATCTCCCGGGAGATATCAAAAGTATTCAGGGCGTCCTGTTTTACCTGCAGCACGGATCTCGTCTGATACATCCAGCAGCCGCACTCAAAATGCAGATACAGGCTTCTGTAGTCCAGATTGATCGAACCGACCACAGCGATCTCGTCGTCGGACACAAAGCTCTTGGAGTGGATAAATCCCGGGGCGTATTCATAGATCCTGACTCCTGCCTCCAGCAGCTGTTCATAGTAGGACTGGGACAGCAGAAAGACCATTTTCTTATCCGGGATCCCCGGGGTAACGATCCGCACATCCACACCCTTTTTGGAGGCTGTACACAGTTCCGTCATGATCTCGTTGTCCAGCACCAGATAGGGCGTAAAGATATATACATATTTTTTCGCGTTGCTGATGATATTCCGGTAAACATTTTCCCCCACGGTCTCGTCATCCAGAGGAGAATCCCCGTAGGGCTGCACAAAACCATCGCTGGGAAAAGTCTCCAGATAATACTGATTGGGCCGGTATACCTCGGAAAGATCGCAGGGCAGTCCGGTGATCACCGACCACATTTTCAGGAACATGACCGTAAAGCTCCAGACGGCTTCTCCGTGGAGATATACGCCGGAATCCTTCCAGTGGCCGAACCGCTGCTTCTGGTTGATGTATTCATCGGAAAGATTGATCCCTCCCGTAAAAGCGGTGTGCCCGTCGATGACCGCGATCTTCCGGTGATCCCGGTTGTTCTGGATGATGTTCAGCACCGGACGGAAGGGATTAAAAGCCGCGCATTTGATGCCGTAGGACTGAAGCACCTTGTAATACTTGGGCGGCAGGGTGGTAACGCAGATCATACCGTCGTAGATAATGCGCACATCCACCCCCTCTTTCACTTTCTGTTTCAGGATCTCCAGCACCGTGTTCCACATATAACCGGGACTGATGATGAAAAATTCCAGGAAGATATAGTGCTCTGCCTTTTTCAGTTCTTCCAGGAATCTGGCAAACCAGTCTTCCCCCACTGAAAAATATTCCGTTACCGTGTGCTCATAGGCGGGGGCGTTGGCCACCCGCTGCAGATACCGGGACTGGTTGGAGATCCCCAGATCCTCCCGGTCCATGTTGCCGCGGACCTCCGGATCCTCCTCCAGCACATCCCCCATTTCCTCCTCGATCTTTTTCATTTCCTGCTGAAAGAGCTTGGCCACCCTGGATTTTCCCGCGGAAAAGTACATGACCAGGCCCACCAGGGGCATGGCCAGGATCAGACTGGTCCAGATCAGCTTATAGCCCGGATTGATGCGGCTGTTGGTGAGCCACAGTACCGCCGCCACCGCCACGGTCCACATGAGCACATAGGCTACCAGATACCGGCTGGTGAGATACCAGTAGATCAGAAAATAAAACATGAACTGAATAAACAGGGCGATCACTGTCAGAGTGATCCGATTGGAGACAAATTTAAGCAGTTTCTTCACTGTACCGAAAATCATATTCTGCGCCTTCTCTGGATGTAATGATATACGTGTTCCGAATAAAACCTGTTCCCGGACAGGCCATCCCCCTCATCTACTGGTATATAGTACAAAAAAGCCCTGACGCGCGTCAAGGCTTTTTTGCTGCACAATTAATTATATTTACGTTTTCTGGCCGCTTCGGATTTTTTCTTACGACGAACACTGGGTTTCTCGTAATGCTCTCTCTTGCGGATCTCCTGCTGGATACCGGCCTTTGCGCAGCTGCGTTTGAATCTGCGTAAGGCGCTGTCCAGAGTCTCGTTTTCTTTAACGATCACATTTGACATCTTCTCACACCTAACCTCCCTCCAGTTGTAGATTGTGCTTAAATACAACTGTACGGGTATTTTTTTGCACTGAATTTATTATAGCAGATTTTTGCTGTACGTCAACCAATTTTATACAATTTCTGAAAGAATTACAGCTGTTCCGCCAGGATCTCCGGCACTCTGGCAATGGCCTCCGGGATCTTGTCCGGATTTTTTCCTCCGGCCTGGGCCATATTGGGCCTTCCGCCTCCGCCGCCGCCCACAATGGACGCGGCCGCTTTCACCAGGTTGCCTGCGTGGGCGCCTTTTTTCTGGGCCTCCTCGGTGACCATGGCGATCAGGTTCACCTTGCCTTCCTTGGCGGAGGCCAGGACCACCACGCCCTGTCCCAGTTTCTCTTTCAGGCTGTCCCCCAGTTCCCGCAGGCCGTTCATATCCACCTCCGGCACCGCGGCAGCCAGCAGCTTCACGCCTTTTACTTCCGTTACCTGATCCATGACGTCTCCCAGGGACTCCTGGGCCATCTTGCTCTTCAGGGACTCATTCTCGCTGTGAAGAGCTTTCACCTCCGCCTGGAGATGGGTGATCTTCTCCCGGATGCCGGCGGCGTTGGTCTTCAGCAGGGCGGCGATCTCCTGCAGCTCTTCCTCTTCTTTCTTATAATAATCGATGACCGCCTGGCCCGTGAGGGCCTCGATCCGGCGGACGCCGGCGGCTACTCCCGCCTCGGACAGGATCTTAAAGAGGGTGATCTCCCCGGTGGCTTTTACGTGAGTTCCGCCGCAGAGTTCCCGGGAGAAGTCTCCCATGGATACCACCCGGACCTCGTCCCCGTATTTTTCGCCGAAGAGAGCCATGGCTCCCGTCTTCTTTGCGTCCTCCAGGGACATGATATCGGTCTTTACAGTGAGGTTTTCCCGGATCTTCTGATTCACCAGATCCTCTACCTTCCGGATCTCCTCTTCTGTCATAGCCTGGAAATGGGCAAAGTCAAAGCGCAGCCTGCCGGGCGTCACCAGGGATCCTTTCTGTTCTACGTGGGTGCCCAGCACCGTCTTCAGAGCCTTCTGCAGCAGATGGGTGGCGCTGTGGTTTTTCTCTGTATCCAGTCTGGATGCCTCATTCACTTCCAGAGTCACCTTCTCCCCGGCGGAGATCATGCCGGACTTCATAAGGCCCACATGGCCGTAACGGCCGCCCCTAAGATGAATGGTATCCTGCACTTCAAAGACACCGTTGGCGCCCCGGATCACACCGGTATCTCCCTCCTGGCCGCCCATGGTGGCGTAGAAAGGCGTCTCCTGTACCAGGATGGTGCCTTTTTCCCCTTCCATAAGGGAATCTTTCAGCTCCGTCTCCCCGGTGAGTACCGTCACGGGAGACTCCCAGGTCAGATGGTCATAGCCCACAAAGCTGGTGGTGACGGAGGGATCGATGAGGTCGTAGACCGTAGCGTCGGCGCCCATGTAATTGGAGGTTTCCCTGGCGTTTCTGGCCCGCTCCTGCTGCTCCTTCATGGAAGCGGCAAATCCTTCCTCGTCGATGGAGTATCCCTTCTCCTGGAGGATCTCCCGGGTCAGATCCATGGGGAAACCGTAGGTATCGTAGAGCCGGAAAGCGTCCGCGCCGGAGAGAATCTTCTCCCCGGAAGCAGCCATCTTTTCCTCCAGGTCGGACAGGATCCGGAGTCCCTGGTCGATGGTCTTGTTAAACTGCTTTTCCTCATTATTCAGCACGTTAAAGATAAACTCTTTTTTCTCCTCCAGCTCCGGATAGCCGTCTTTGCTTCCCTCTATCACAGAGGCGGACAGCTCGGAAAGGAAGATCCGGTCAATGCCCAGGAGCCTTCCGTGGCGGGCGGCCCGGCGGATCAGCCGGCGGAGCACGTAGCCCCTTCCCTCGTTGGTGGGCATGATGCCGTCGGAGATCATAAAGGTAGCGGAACGGATGTGGTCCGTGATGAGGCGGATGGACACATCGTCCTGATGGTCTTTGTGGTACTCTTTGCCCGCGATCTGGCAGACCTTGTCCCGCAGAGCCTGGATGGTGTCCACGTCAAAGAGGGAGTCCACGTCCTGGACGACCACCGCCAGACGCTCCAAGCCCATACCGGTGTCGATGTTCTTCTGATCCAGCTCTGTGTAATGGCCCTGGCCGTCGTTGTCGAACTGGGTAAACACGTTGTTCCAGACTTCCATATAGCGGTCGCAGTCGCAGCCTACGGTGCAGTCCGGTTTCCCGCAGCCGTACTTTTCTCCCCGGTCATAGTAGATCTCGGAGCAGGGGCCGCAGGGGCCGCTGCCATGTTCCCAGAAATTGTCTTCTTTTCCAAACTTAAAGATCCGCTCCGGGGCGATGCCGATCTCCTCGTTCCAGATCTTAAACGCCTCGTCGTCCTCCAGATAGACGGAGGGATACAGCCGGTCCGCCGGCAGTCCTACCACTTCTGTCAGGAACTCCCAGGACCAGTGGATGGCCTCTTTCTTAAAATAATCTCCGAAGGAGAAGTTGCCCAGCATCTCAAAAAAGGTGCCGTGGCGGGCGGTTTTTCCCACGTTCTCGATATCGCCGGTGCGGATGCACTTCTGGCAGGTGGTGACCCTTCTTCGGGGAGGGATCTCCGCTCCGGTAAAATAGGGCTTTAAGGGAGCCATTCCGGAGTTGATCAGCAGCAGACTTTTATCGTTCTGCGGGATCAGAGAAAAACTCTTCATTGCCAGATGTCCCTTGCTCTCAAAAAACTCCAGGAACATCCGCCGCAGTTCATTGACGCCATATTTTTTCATGACTTGTTCCTCCTAACCATGGTTGCCGCAGAGAAGCGCGGCCATACGCTTTATCATAGCACAAAACCTTTATTTCAGGCAAATTTTTTTAAAATTCTTCTTTCCCTTCTTCAGAACCAGACCCTTTTCGCCGATGTCTTCTTTTTTCACCAGATACTTAAAGTCCGTGATCTTTTCGCCCTCCAGGGAAACCCCGCCCTGCTGGATGGCTCTGCGGGCCTCGGAACGGGTGGCGGAAAGCTCCGCCTTTACCAGCAGGCTGATCAGATCGATGGCGTCCTCCTGGAAATCTTCCTCTTCCAGTTCGGTGGTGGGCATATTTTCAGAATCCCCGCCTCCGGCAAAAAAGGCTTTGGCTCCGGCTTCCGCCTTTTGGGCCTCGTCCTCTCCGTGGACCAGACCGGTGAGCTCCCGGGCCAGGATCTCCTTGGCCCGGTTCAGCTGGCTTCCCTCCCATTTGTCCATCTCGTCGATCTGCTCCAGGGGCAGGAACGTCAGCAGCCGCAGACATTTCAGCACGTCGGCGTCCGCCACGTTTCTCCAGTACTGATAGAACTCGTAGGGCGTGGTCTTGTCCGGATCCAGCCACACGGCTCCGGACTGGGTCTTGCCCATCTTTTTGCCCTCGGAATTCAAAAGCAGGGTGATGGTCATAGCGTAGGCGTCCTTGCCCAGCTTTCTGCGGATCAGATCCGTACCGCCCAGCATATTGCTCCACTGGTCGTTGCCTCCGAACTGTATGTTGCAGCCGTATCTTCTGTACAGTTCATAGAAATCGTAGCTCTGCATGAGCATATAGTTAAACTCCAGGAAACTTAATCCCTTTTCCATCCGCTGTTTGTAGCACTCCGCCCGCAGCATCTGGTTTACGGAAAAGTAGGGGCCGATATCCCGGATAAACTCAATGTAGTTCAGATCTCTCAGCCAGTCCGCGTTGTTGACCATCATGGCCTTCCCTTCGCCGAACTCGATAAAGCGGCTCATCTGCTTTTTAAAGCAGTCGCAGTTGTGCCGGATGGTCTCCTCCGTCATCATCTGCCGCATATCCGTGCGGCCGGAGGGATCCCCGATCATGCCGGTGCCGCCTCCCAGCAGGGCAATAGGCCGGTTGCCCGCCATCTGCAGCCGCTTCATCAGGCACAGAGCCATAAAGTGGCCCACGTGCAGGCTGTCCGCCGTGGGATCAAAGCCGATGTAGAAAACGGCCTTTCCTTCATTCACCAGCTCTCGGATCTCCTTCTCGTCGGTTACCTGGGCGATGAGCCCCCGGGCTGTCAGTTCCTCGTAAATCTTCATCTTCCTTACCTCCGGATTTTTATAGATTCTGAGATTTTCCGGGCCGGAAACTTTCCCGGAACATAAGAAAAGCCTCCGCCCTGTTTTCCTAGGACGAAAGCTTTGCATCTTCCGTGTTACCACCTAAATTCACGGATGCCTCGCGGTCATCCGCCTCATGGAGTACCGTCATACTCCCGACGGTGTAACGTCCGTCACCACGCCTGGGCCTACTGCTTGGGTTCAGCCTGGAGCTCGGGGAGGTATTCGCAGTGGTTCCGCCTCTGCCTCGCACCCGCCGGCAGCTCTCTTGACACTTTCCCGCTGTTACTCTTTCCCGTCATTGCCTTTCTCTAGGAAGCAGTATATCCGTCGGAAAAAGGATTGTCAAGAGATTCCGCAAACTTTTCATTCCACTGCTCCCGGATCCTCCAGCAGATCCTCCCCGTCCGCCGCGGAGGTGGCCAGCTGATCGCAGCGCTCGTTGAGGGCGTGGCCGTTGTGGCCCTTGACCCAGATAAAAGTCACCTCATGAGGCTCTTTCGCCTTGAGAAGACGTTTCCACAGATCCATGTTTTTTACCGGCTCGTTTTTTCCCCGCTTCCAGCTTTTTTTCAGCCAGCTGTCGATCCAGTGCTGGTTAAAGGCGTCCACCAGATATTTAGAATCCGAATACAGCCGCACCTGGCAGGGCCGGATCAGAGCTTCCAGCCCCGCAATGGCCGCCATAAGCTCCATGCGGTTGTTGGTGGTCTTTTTGTAGCCCTGGGAAAATTCCCGCTCATGGAGGTTCCCCTTGGGATCCCGGTACTGCAGAACACAGCCGTAGCCTCCCGGCCCCTCCGGGTTGCCTCTGGCGGAGCCGTCCGTGTAGATATCCACTAACATAAAGGTTTCCATACTCCTTGTTGTTCAAAATCTTCCGCCGCTTTTCTGGCCTCCGCCACGATCTTCGGATCGTAGCCGATGATCTCCAGCAGGGAGATAGCGTTGCGGCTCACCGCCCGGCCCTCCTGCAGCAGGTAGTTAAAGAGGATCTGATTGTCCCGGATCTCCTCCTCAAAGTGATAATTATGATATAGTTTTTCCAGGATATAGGTCAGTTCCACGTCGTGGGTAGCCGCGAAGGCCAGCACATTTTCCTTCCGCAGGGAAGCCAGGATCCGGGAGGAAGCGGCGATCCGCTCGATGGTGTTGGTCCCCCGGAGCACCTCGTCGATGATGCACAGCAGGGGCTGGCCCTTTTCCGCTTCTGACAGGATCCGTTTCAGGGATTTGATCTCTACGATAAAATAGCTCTCCCCTCCCTGGAGGTCATCCCGCAGGGCCATGGAGGTCATGGTCTTCACCAGAGTCCCCCGGTAGCTGCTGGCCATACAGGTATAGATGCTCTGGGCCAGGATCGCGTTCAGAGCCACCGTTTTCAGAAAAGTGGATTTACCGGAGGCGTTGGATCCCGTCAGCAGGATGCCGCCTTCCGCCTGGATGCTGTTGGCCACTGCTTCGGTGATCATGGGATGATACAGATCCTCCGCCCGGATCTGCACCTGCTCCTCCGGGGCGGCAAACTCCGGCCGGCACCACAGGGGCAGATATTCCCGGAAGGACGCCACGGCGATGGAGGCGTCCAGGATCCCGAACTGCTCCAGCAGGATCTCCACCCGGCTCATCTGGTCCTCCAGCAGTCTCGCCACCCGGTAAAACTGGATGAAATCCAGCAGAAAGTAAGAATTCAGGTAGGTAAAAAGCGCTGCCGCTCCCAGGTCCACCCCTTTGGCGCTGACCAGCATCACGCATTTCCGGCGGATCTTCTGCAGGGGCCCTGCCGCCTCCCGGATCCGCTCACTGCAGGAAGCGATCTCCGGGATCCTGCAGCTCCCCATGACCTCCGCGGCCTTCAGCAGCCGCAGGATGCAGGATAGGCAGGACAGATAAGGCTCGATCTTCTGGCTCTCCCGGTAATGGGTGAGACCGTTGACGCAGAGCATCAGCACCAGGGCCGCCACCGCCAGCATGGGGGAGAAGAAAAAGAGGACCAGGGCCCCTCCTGCCAGCACTGCCTGGATCACGTAGCGGACCACGGAGCGCACAGGGGCGTGGCTCATGGCCTCCAGGTAATCGGAGACAGAGTATCCCTTCCGCTTGCCGATGAGCCACAGCATCAGCTGCACTTTTTCCCGCTCCTGCTTATGGCTCCGGAAAAACTCCATGAGCCGGTCCCGCTCTTTCAGGATCTCCGGATCGAATTCCGGCAGCCTAAGCATGGAATACAGGTAATCCTCCCCGCAGGAGGAAACGGTGCTGTTCATCTGCAGAAACACGCTGTCCAGATCCAGATCGTTCCAGGTGATGTCGTCCACTTTAAAACGACCCTTTTCTCTTCTCCCGGTATAATGGGAGATACTCTCCAGCTCCTCCACGGTCCATTCCCCGGAAGGGGCGTTGCCCCATTCCCTCCGGAGCTTATGTAAGAACACGTGCTTCTGCTGCAGCCTCTCCTTCAGGGCAACACCCACAAAAGCCAGCACCAGGATCCCGATGAACACAACTCCCACAATATTTTCCGGCGTCATAGATCTTTCCCCGCTTACTTTCTCTGCTTCAGATAATCTTCAAATACTTTCAGAGTTTCTTCTATGTTTTCGTCGCTGTGGGCGTCAGACAGGAACATGGCCTCAAACTGAGAGGGGGCCAGATGGATCCCGTGTTCCAGCATCCAGCGGAAATACCCGGCAAACTCCTCCGTATCAGAGGCCTTGGCGTCCTCGTAATTTCTCACCAGTCCCTCCGTAAAGAAGACGCAGCCCAGGGAAGACAGATGGTTCACCCTGCAGGGGGCTTTGTATTCCCGCACCAGACGCTCCATGGAGCCGTACAGCTTTTCGCCCTTTTCCTCCAGGCCTGTATAATATTCCGGATGCTCATAGAGCAGCTGCAGCTGGGTCAGGCCGGCGGCCATGGCCACCGGATTGCCGCTTAAGGTGCCCGCCTGGTACACAGGTCCTAAGGGCGCTACCATCTCCATGATCTCTTTTCTGCCGCCGTAAGCTCCCACCGGCATGCCGCCGCCGATGATCTTGCCGTAGGTGACCAGATCCGGGGTTACCCCGAATTTTTCCGCTGCGCCTCCGAAGGCCAGACGGAAGCCGGTGATCACCTCGTCAAAGATCAGCAGGGTCTTTTCCCGGTCGCAGAGTTTCCGCAGACCCGGGAGAAAATCCTCCTCCGGCAGGACCACTCCCATGTTGGCGGCCAGGGGTTCCACGATCACCGCGGCGATCTCCCCGGGATTGGCCTCAAAGAGCTGCTCCACGCTGGACAGATTATTATATTCCGCCGTCAGGGTGTCCCGGGTGCATCCCTCGGGAACGCCGGCGCTGCCGGGGATCCCGGCGGTCATCAGGCCGGAGCCGGCGTCCACCAGCAGGCAGTCGCTGTGGCCGTGGTAACAGCCGGAAAACTTCACGATCTTATTTCTGCCGGTAAATCCTCTGGCAGCCCGGATGGCGCTCATAACCGCCTCCGTGCCGGAGTTTACCATGCGGATCATCTCCACATGGGGGATATGCCGGCAGATAAATTCCGCCATCTCTACTTCAATCTCCGTGGGAGCCCCGAAGCTCAGACCATCCTCGCAGGCCCGCACCACCTTTTTCAGGATCTCCTGCCGGTTGTGGCCCAGGATCATGGGACCCCAGGAGCAGATATAGTCGATATATTTATTTCCCTCCACGTCAAAAATATAGGGACCGGTGGCTCCCTGGATAAACCGGGGCGTCATGCCCACGCTCCGGTAGGCCCGCACCGGGGAGTTGACGCCCCCAGGTATATATTTTTCCGCCCGTTTCATCAGTTCTTCTGATCTTCCCATTGCCATCTCTCCTTTCCGCTTTTCAGCCGATGCGGCCTTCGTCCATAAATCTCGCCAGTTCCTCCGCGTAGTAGGTCAGATAGATCTGGGCTCCCGCCCGGTATACAGAGGCTGCCATCTCGCAGACGATCCGGTCCTCATCGATCCATCCCTTCCGGGCTGCCGCCTTGACCATGGCGTACTCGCCGCTGACGCTGTAGGCTGCCACCGGCACATCCACCATATCCCGGACTCTGGTCACCATATCCAGGAAGGACATGGCGGGCTTTACCATAACAATGTCCGCCCCTTCTTCCACATCCAGCAGGGCTTCCTTGACCCCCTCCCGGCTGTTGTGGAAATCCATCTGGTAGCTCTTCCGGTCTCCGAAGGCCGGAGCGGAATCCGCCGCTTCCCGGAAGGGGCCGTAAAAAGCGGAGGCGTATTTAACCGCGTAGGACATAATGGGAGTTCCGGCATATCCCGCCTGATCCAGGGTTTCCCGGATGGCCAGCACCCGTCCGTCCATCATGTCGGAGGGAGCCACCATGTCCGCTCCCGCCTGCACATGGGAAAGAGCGGTTTTTGCCAGCAGCTCCAGAGTTTTATCATTGTCCACATCCTGGCCGCAGAGCACCCCGCAGTGGCCGTGGGAGGTGTATTCGCACATGCACACATCGGTGATGTAATACAGATCCGGCACCTGGATCTTTGCCCGGCGCAGGGCCCTCTGCACAATGCCCTCCTCCGCGTAGGCTCCGGAGCCCACCTCGTCCTTGTGATCCGGAATGCCGAAAAGCATCACGCTTCCCACACCGGCGTCCGCCAGCTGGGAAAGCTTCTCCGGCAGGATATCCAGGGTATACCGGTACTGTCCCGGCATGGAAGGGATCTCCTCCCGTTTATTTTCTCCCTCCATAACAAACAGAGGATAGATCAGAGAGGATTTGTCCATTCTGGTCTCCCGCACCATTCTGCGGATCTTTTCGTTTCCCCGCAGGCGGCGGGGTCTGATTCTCATGTCCATTTTTCTGCTCTCCTTTTTTATTCTTTAAGACGCAGGGCGGCCGGCAAAAGCCGGATCCGCCCCACCCTTTATCTGCTCTCTTTCAGTTTTATCACCAGGTCCACCACACTGTCAATGGTGGCTTTCTCCGCCATGGCGGTTTTCATGCCCGCGGCCTCCGCGGCCGCCCGGGTCTGCCGTCCGATGCAGGCCGCCGTCACCCGGCTGTAATCCAGCCCCGGGGTGGCTTCCACAAATCCCTTTACCGTAGAGGCGCTGGTGAACACAGCGCAGTCTACCCCTCCCGGTCCGAACAGAGAAGCTTCGTCCACATAGTCCTGGGTCTCGCTGTAGGTCTCGTAGGTGGGGATGTCGTCTACCCGGATCCCGGAAAGCTTCTCCAGAATCTCCTGGCTGCCGGCCTTTGCCCGAGGCAGCAGGATCCGGTCCTTCTCCCCGCAGACTCCCGCCAGGGCTTCCCCCAGGGAAGCTCCGTCGTAAACCTCCGGGATCAGATCCGCCAGCAGCCCACGCTCCCGCAGGGCCTTCTTTGTGCCTTCCCCGATGGCGGCGATCTTCACATGGGCCAGCTTCCGCAGATCCGTTCCGTTTTCCACCAGATCCTCCATGAACACCCGGACCCCGGTGGGGCTGGTAAAGGCGATCCAGGTGTACCGCTCCAGATGTTCCAGGGCCTCCCGCATCCGCTGGTTTTCCCAGATCCGTTCTGTGCGGATAGCCGGCAGCTCCAGCACCTCCGCTCCCTGCTTCCGCAGCTTCTCCGCCATGGTGGAGACCAGCTCCCTGGGCCGGGTCACCAATACCCGGTACCCGAACAGGGGCAGATGCTCATACCAGGCAAATTTATCCGCCAGAGTGCAGACCTTCCCCACTACAATAATGGCCGGAGTCTCCACCCCCTGTTTTTTCACTTCCTCCGGCAGAGTGGCTACCGTAGCCACGATCCGTTTCTGCCTGGCCGTGGTGCCCTTCTGCAAAATGGCGGCGGGCATTTCCGGATCCATACCGGCCCGGAGAAGATTCCCGCAGATATCCGGCAGAGCGGTGACTCCCATAAGAAACACCAGGGTTCCCTTTGTCTCCACCAGAGCCCTGAAATTAATATCATAGGGCTGTCCCGCCTTTTTGTGCCCCGTTATGATGTGCAGGGAAGAGGTGAAATCTCTGTGGGTCACAGGAATGCCGTTGTAGGCGGGAACCGCCAGGGGCGAGGTTACTCCCGGCACGACTTCGTAGGGGATCCCTTCTTCGGTGAGCAGCTCCAGCTCCTCCCCGCCTCTTCCGAAGAGGAAGGGGTCTCCCCCTTTCAGCCGCACCACCCGGTATCCTTTTTTCGCCTCCTCCAGAAGCACCCGGTTGATCTCCTCCTGGGGCATGGTGTGATGGCTGGCCCGTTTGCCTACGTTAATGGTCCGGGCCTTCTTGGGGATCATGGACAGAACCCCGGCCCCTACCAGGCTGTCATAGACCACCACTTCTGCCTCCTGCAGCACCTCGTATCCTTTTCTGGTGAAAAGGCCCGCGTCCCCGGGACCGGCTCCCACCAGCCAAACCTTTCCTGTACTCATGGCTTACGCTCCTCCTTTATGCTTTCCGGCAGTCTGTTCCCGAAGCTCCCTGGCCAGGGCCTCCCCCAGCTCCTCCGCCTGGTCTCTTCCGCCGGTTTTTGTGCCTTTTGTATAGGTTCCTGTCTCTTCCTCATAATAAAGACCCAGCAGGGTCAGCTGATCTCCCCGGATCCTTGCATGGGCCGCAATGGGGGAAGAACAGCCTCCGTCCAGATACCGCACAAAGGCCCGCTCCGCCGCGGCAGCATCCTCCGCCTCCGGATCCCGGAAGCCTGCCAGCATAGAATAATCCTCTCCCTTTCGTCCCTGAAGAGCCAGGATCCCCTGGCCGGCGGCAGGAAGGATCTCCTCCACGGAAAAATACCGGCTGATCCTGTGTTCCAGTCCCATGCGCTTTACCCCGGCAGCCGCCAGCACGATCGCTCCAAACTGACCTTCGTCCAGCTTCCGCAGCCGGGTCTGCAGATTCCCCCGGATGCTCTCAAACCGGGCTTCCGGAAACAGTTCCCGCAGCTGCAGGCTCCTCCGCAGGGAGGAGGTGCCTATGGGCTTTGAAAAATCCATTTCTTTCGCCCCTTCCGGCAGCACCAGCACATCTCTGGGATCTTCTCTTCGGGAACATCCCACCAGAGGCAGATCCTCCGCTACCTCCATAGGCAGATCCTTCATGCTGTGAACGGACAGATCGCTCCGCCTGTCCATCAGGGCCTTATCCAGTTCCTTCACAAACAGGCCCTTGCCTCCGATCTGGTCCAGTCTCCGGTCCAGGATCTTATCTCCTGTGGTCTTCATGGTCAGCAGCTCCACCTCCAGCTCCGGACAGTGCTCCTGCAGATACCCCAGGACCATCCGGCTCTGCACCACCGCCAGAGCGCTCTCCCGGCTTCCTATAATAAATTTTCTTTTATTCATGTTCTTCTTCCTCCAGCAGCCTTTCGATTTTTTCCCGGACCTCTCTGGCCTTTCTGTGATCCGTTCCCCCGGCGGTGACGCCGATCACCACATTGTCTCTGGCAACGATCCCGGGAAAATAAAAATCGCATTTCCGCCGGTCGCTGCAGACGTTCACAGGGATCCCCAGGCATTTGCAGACGCTGTAGATCTCTCCATTTAGTTCCGGATCATCGGTGCAGGCCAGCACCAGATCCGCGTACCGGAGGGCCTCCCGGGTGTATGCTTCCTGTTTCCAGACCAGCTGTCCCTCCGCCGCCGCTTCTTTTATAAAATCAGAAACCTCCGGGGCGATCACCGTCAGACGGCCTCCGAAGGGAAGCAGGGCGCGGATCCTCCTGGAGGCAATAGTCCCTCCCCCGACGACCAGGACCTCCTTTTCTTCCAGGCTCACAAACAGGGGAAAATACTTATGCTTCCGGTTCATACAGCTTCTCCAGTCCGGCCACGCATTCCAGGAAAGAATCCCGCTCCAGCGTGTCCCTGAGTCCGAACATCATTTTCCCCACCACTTTTCCGGCGGCGGTGTCGATATTCTTCAGCAGTTTTTCCTGATCTGCCTCTTCCATGGGCAGCTTGCGGATGATCTTGCGGATCCGCAGGTTCAGATCCGTCACCGCGTCCTGCTGGATCTCCTGGATCCTGGGGATCAGATCCCGACCGTTGAGCCAGGCGTAAAACTCGTCCATCTCCTCCTGCAGGATGTACTGCGCCTGCTCATAGGCAGCTTCATTGGTGTGGTCCCCGCTGCTCTTAAAATCATCGATATCGTACAGGCAGATCTGCTCCAGCCGGCCGATGGCAGGCTCAATGTCCCTGGGCACCGCCAGGTCAATGAGACAGATAGAGTGATCCAGAGCGCACTCCCGTACGGATTCCAGCTTTAAGGTATAATTGGGGCTGGCAGTAGCGCTGACCACCAGGTCGCACCGGGGGAACAACTCCATCCGCTCTCCGTAATCAATACGCTTGCAGCCTAGGGGGATCTTCACTACCCCGCTGCGGTACTGGCGCACCGTCACCGTCACGTCCGCCCCCTGGCTGGCCAGGGTCAGAGCCGCCAGCCGGCCCATCTCCCCGTTGCCGATGACCATACAGCGCTTTCCCTTCAGGTCAAATCCCTGGTTCTTCAGCATCTCCACCGCCCGGTCCATGGCGGTCTCGCTGGCCCGGCTGAACACCACGTCGGTCTTGACCCGCTTGGCCGCCGTCACTGCCTTCCGGAACAGCACCTCCAGCACGCTGTCCGTCATATAAAATTCTCTGGCCAGGGCCAGGGCGTCCCCCACCTGAGTCAGGATCTGATCCTCTGCCAGGATCATGGATTTCAGGCCGCAGGCCAGATGAAACAGATGATCCACTGCCTCCTCCCCTCTGCGTTCCACAAAGTACTCCTGGAATTCCGTGGGATCCACCTCCTTGATCCGGCAGAGCTCCTCCAGCAGGGAACCCTGCCAGTCCTCCGGAGCGCTGACCCAGATCTCCATGCGGTTGCAGGTGGAAAGGATGATGCAGCCCTCCACCCCGCAGTCTTTTTTCAGGGAATCCATGGCCGCGGCGGCATTCTTCTTGGTAAATGAAAAAATGGCCCGCACATCCACCGGCGCCCGGCTGTGATCGATCCCCAGCATTTGTATACTCATCTGTCTGTACCTCCGCCCATTTCTGGTGTCTTACTATGATTTTCATGGACTGCCCCTCTTTCGCCGGAACAAACTGCTTCTTTTTCCGGACAAAAGAAAAGGCCTGCTGGAAAAGCAGGCTTCACATGCGGAGAGATCCCTCCGCAGTAAGATAGCAGCTTTCCATGGAAACTTTCTATCTTGCTCTCCCCGGAAGCAGGTTCCTGACTTGCAGAGACGCGCTCTGCTCACAGTGACCGGATCGCTCAGGACTTGCACCTGATTCCCTTTTCACCCTCTGGAGGGACTCCCGACGATTCTGTTTTTCCGGGGAGTGTTCCCCGGCAATCCATATTATAATAGAATGAAAAAGTGAAGTCAAGTGCGTACATTCTTGACAAGCGCCCCGGCAGCGGCTATACTGAGTAAGACAACTGAACAGGCAATGAGGTGTCTGTGTTCCTTCCACAGAAGAATAGGGAAGCCGGGTGAGAATCCCGCACGGTCACGCCGCTGTAATTGCTGAATTTTCTCCGCTTATGTCACTGGGTAACCGGGAAGACGGGAGAAGATGACGACGCATAAGTCAGAAGACCTGCCCATTGCGCAAGAATATGCCATTGTTACGTGGTTTGACAAGGCGTAAAGCAGCCCGCAAGGCTGCTTGGGGCCCATCCGAAAACCTGTAAATGGATGAGGCTTTTTTTATTGCCGGCCGGAAGGAGGCTGGAGAAGGAAAGGAGTGTTTTATGCAAATGAGTAACCTGACAAAACCGCAAAAGAAACTGACAGCCATCGCTGCCGGCCTGGCCCTGAGCCTGGGGATCCTCCCCGCCGCCCATGCTATGCACATCATGGAGGGATATCTTCCCCCTGCTTTCTGCATCGCCTGGGGCGTTATCTGCCTCCCCTTTCTGCTGGCAGGCTTTTTCACCCTGCGGAATACGGTAAAGAAAAACCGCAGAGCCCTGACCCTCATCGCCATTTCCGGGGCCTTTGTCTTTGTGATCTCGTCCCTGAAAATCCCTTCCGTAACCGGAAGCTGCTCGCACATGACGGGAACCGGTCTGGGAGCCATCCTCTTCGGACCTCTGGCCGTCAGCATACTGGGGATCATCGTCTTGCTGTTCCAGGCCCTGCTCCTGGGGCACGGCGGCCTGACCACTCTGGGAGCCAACTGTTTTTCCATGGCTGTGGCCGGACCTCTGGTCACCTTCCTTCTGTATCAGCTTCTGAAAAAATGCGGCCTGAATAAAAAAGTAAACATTTTTATCGCTGCCGCCGCGGGAGATCTGTTTACCTACTGCGTCACCGCCTTCCAGCTGGCCCTGGCCAACCCCTCGGAAGTGGGCGGAGTCGGCGCTTCTTTCGCGAAATTCCTGGCGGTCTTCGCTCCCACTCAGATTCCTCTGGCTGTGATCGAGGGGATCCTTACGGTAGTGATCATCATTGCCCTGGAGTCCTTCGCCGCAAAAGAGCTGAAATCCATTGGATTTGTAAAGGAGGCCTGAACATGAGTAAGAATAAAAAACTGGTCCTTGTACTGCTGGTCATTGCCGCATTGATTGCCATTATTCCCTTCTTCGCCCGCCGGGGCGCCGCTTTCGGCGGATCCGATGACGCGGGAAGCCAGGTGGTGGAAGAAATCTCACCGGATTATGAGCCCTGGGCCACCCCGGTGCTGGAAAACGCCATCGGTGGCGAACTTCCCGGGGAGATAGAAAGCCTGCTCTTCTGCGTCCAGACCGGGATCGGCGTAGGCGTCATCGCCTTCTTTGTGGGACGCTTTTACGAGCGGAAAAAACTGGGAAAAGCCAACGAGGAACTATAAAGAACCTTCTGCCGAGGTAAGAAAGATATGCTGTTGATCGACAAACTCTGTTATCAGTCCAATTTAAGATATGTCAATGCCGGGGAAAAATTCATCTACGCCATACTGACCCTCTGCATGTGCGTGGTCAGCCGTTCCATTCCCCTGGCCGTACTGGTGCTGGCGGTCAACAGCTATCTCATCGTGGGCAGAGGAGGGATCGCTTTTTTCCGCTACCGGAATCTGATGCTGATCCCCCTGGTTTTCCTGCTTCTGTCCACCCTGGCTATCATCGTCAATATCTCCGGAACTCCCCTGGACGCTTTCGCTCTTCCTCTGGGAAACATTTATATTACCGGAAGCTTCCAGTCTCTGCACCGGGGGCTTCAGCTAATCCTTACCGCCATGGCCAGTGTCTCCTGCCTGTATTTTCTGGCTCTGAGCACACCCATGACGGATATCCTAAACGAACTGCGGAAGCTTCGGATCCCCGCCCTGCTGCTGGAACTGATGATGCTCACCTACCGCTTCATCTTTGTGCTGCTGGAGATCGCCTCCAGCATCCTTACCTCCCAGAAATCCAGGCTGGGGAACCGGGATCTCAAAACATCCCTGAAATCCTTCGGTTCTATGGTGTCGGTGCTGTTTATCCGCGCCCTGAAAAAATCCGGCGCCCTCTACGACGCCATGGAAGCCCGCTGCTACGACGGCACCATCCGGGTGCTGACGGAAAACCATCCCCCGAAACGGACGGAAATTTTCCTCATCGCTTTTTTTGAAATTCTTTTATTACTACTGACGATATGGAGTAAACTGCAATGAACGATGTGATCCTGAAAGCCGACAACCTGTTCTTTTCCTACGATGATGAAAAGAGCCATTCCTTAAACGGCCTCTCTCTGGAGATCAGCCGCGGAAAAAAGATCGCCTTTATGGGCGCCAACGGCTCCGGAAAATCCACTTTTTTCCTGTGCTGCAACGGCATTAACCGCCCCACCTCCGGCACCCTGTATTTTGACGGAGCCCCGGTGGATTATTCCAGAGAAGGGCTGCTGAAACTGCGCCAGCGGGTGGGGATCGTCTTTCAGGATCCGGACAACCAGCTGTTTTCCGCCAGCGTATACCAGGAGATCTCCTTCGGTGTGCTGAACCTGGGAAAATCCCAGGAGGAAGCCCGGCAGGAAGTGGAGCGGGTCATTGAAAAAATGGGCATCGGCCCTTTCCGGGACCGGCCTACCCACGCTCTCTCCGGAGGACAGAAAAAGCAGGTGTCCATTGCGGATATCCTGGTGATGCATCCGGATGTGATCATTCTGGATGAACCTGCCGCGGCTCTGGATCCCAAACACACGGCCCTGGTCAACGACGCGGTAAACCAGATGACTGCCGACGGCATTACGGTGATGATGTCCACCCACGATGTAAACTTCGCTTTCGAGTGGGCAGATGAGATCGTACTGCTGGATCAGGGGCAGGTGCTGATGCAGGGGGACCCGGTGCAGGTCTTCTCCAACCAGACCGCCCTTTCCCGGGCCAATCTGGAACAGCCGGCGGTGCTGCAGCTGTTTGACAGTCTCTGCAAAAAAGGGATCCTGAAAAACACCCTGCCGGTGCCGAAAACCTTAAGAGAACTGGAGGATTATATCGCCGGAGTCACTATGGACCGCTCCGTCCAGGGATACCGGGAATTTTCCCAGACCAGGAAAGCCATTCTGGTGGTCAGTTTCGGCACCAGCTTTGAAGAGACAAGAAAAGTCACCATTGACGCCATTGAACAGGAGATTGCCCGGGCTTATCCGGATTGTACCGTCTATCGGGCCTGGACCAGCAAAATGATCCTGAAAAAGCTTATGAAGCGGGACGGCATCCATTACGATACCGTTACGGAAGCTTTTGCCAGAATGCGGGAAGATGGATTCACCGACGTCATCGTACAGCCCACCCACGTGATCAACGGCATTGAGAACGACCTGATGACCCAGGAGGCTCTGGCTTATAAAAAAGATTTTCACTCCATCCTCTTCGGCGATCCCCTTCTTACTACGGTGGAGGACAACGATTATGTGATCCGTGCCATCCGGGAAGAATTCGCGAATCTGAAGGAGGATGAAGTGCTGGTGCTTATGGGACACGGCACCACCCACTACTCCAACTCCATCTACGCCGCCCTGGACTACACCTTCAAGGACAAGGGCTGCCCCAATATCTTTCTGGGCACTGTAGAAGCCTATCCCAGCATGCAGTCTCTCCTGCATATGGTAGAAAAATACAATCCCCGCCGGGTGATCCTGGCACCCTTTATGATCGTGGCCGGAGACCACGCCAAAAACGATATGGCCGGAGACGACCCGGAATCCTGGCGCTGCCAGTTTGAGGCCGCCGGCTTCCCGGTCTCCTGCGTGCTGAAGGGCCTGGGCGAATATCCCAGCATCCGCAGACTGTTTGTGGACCATGTGCAGGCGGCGGTAGAGAAGGCAGAGCAGGAAAAGTGACCCTTTTCCCTCTTCTGTCCCTCTTAGCATTCCGTAATACGGTACAAAACAAAAGATCCGCATCTATACAGTACGCTTTTAGATCTTACTACTGTAAGATTTAAAAGATTGCAAATTTTCCCGTAGGCATCTACGGGAAAATACGAAGATCGGCTCATCATACGGTAGCATCCGCCTTTAAAATACGGGCAGGAATTTCCAAAATGGATTCCTGCCCGTAATACTGTACCGTATGATAAACGATTCTTTTATTTCTACAGTATGATCTACTTTTCGAATACCGTATTAACCTCTTTTTCCCCAAATCATACGGTTTTCTTCTATAACAGCCTCCGCCTCTCCCCGGGCTTCCAGCCAGGCCAGATAGGATCTTACCGTGCTGCCGATCAGCACGTACTGCTGATACGTCATCTGCATGCCGTAATCCTGAAATACCTTTTGCAGGATCTCCTCGAAAGTTTTCGGCTCCCCGCACAGTCCCAGGATATGAGCGCCGGTCTCCAGTACCTTTTTCCGGTTCAGCTCCGCCAGAGAACGGACTTCTTCCGAAGCCTCCGCATGAGAAGGCACAAACAAGTCTGCTTTCATCTCCGCGATTTTTTCCAGCGTATTCAGATGGGCTTCCACATCGTACAGAAAAGAGATCCCGTACTTTTCCAGGGTAGCTTCACTGCTGAGGCTGTCGGCCAGAAAAACCGTTCCATCCGGAAGGCGGAATCCCACCATATCAAAAGAGTGCCCCGGCAGAGGGATCACCTCCACCTCCCGGGGAAATTCCGGATCCGAAAAACTCACGGTCTTGCTTTCCGCAGCCATCAGAAACTTGTGGCGCAGCTCCTTCAGAGGACAGCCTCCATACAGAAAGGCTGGTTCCAGAATGGGATGCCTGGTAAAAGCAGCCTCGATCCCCTCCGCGAAGATCTTGCATCCGTACTGCTGCTGCAGATAATGATTGCCTCCGATATGATCCGCATGGGAATGGGTATTCAGAATTCCCTTCAGATGCCAGCCCTGCTGGTCCAGGATCTTTCTGACCCGGCGGCCGGCATCCTTGTCGCTGCCGCTGTCGATCAGATACACTTCTGTTTCTGTTTTCTTATAAATTCCGATTTTTGCGGGACATTGGACGTAATAACTCTGTTCCCCCGCCTCAATCAATTCGTACATAGAAGTCTCCCCGTATGTTTTATTCTGCCGGATTGCCCAGCTCCGACTTTTCCAGAAACTGCTCCACACTATCAGCCCTGGCAGCGGCTTTCAGCCATTTTGTCAAAAGGTTTAAATCTTTTTCCTGCAAAATATCGTCCTTTACTGTTTCCGGTATCTTGCCAAGGTCTGACAGCAGTTCCAGGATAGCTTCCGCTTTTCCCTCTGCTCTGCTGATCCGTCTGGTCTCCTGCACATCGTAGGCCTCAAAATTTTCAAACAACACTGTAAAATCCCTCCGTTCTATACGGTCTGCGAACTCCGCCGCCTCCTCTTTTGGTACGTTCATCCGCAGAAGCAGCACAGAAAGAATCTTCCCAATGAGTTTTAAAACGGATTCCGGTGAATTTCTGCTGAGGTTCTCAAAATATTCCTCCGGGATTTCTCTCAGGTTTCCGAAATCCGCCGCGCTGCGAAGCTTATCCACCAGCATGATCAGGGAAAGCTCGTCCCCCTTATCTACCAGTTCCTGATTAGTATACCTGGACAGAAGGACCGTCAAATACCGAAAGTTCGGAATGAACTCTCCCAAAGCATCCCTCAGATACACCCGGCTGCTGAAGTTTGTCTCCGCTGTCCAGTTTCCGGGGCCGTCGTAGAATACCACAGGAAGCACCGGCGGATACAGGAATTCTTTTGTCCCGGTGATACCTTTGTGCTGCTTCTCCTGCTCCGCGGCATAGTCTGTCAGGATCAGGACCATATACCGCAGAACGCGGAAACTAGATCCGCCGTCCGGATAAGATATGTTTTAGTATACACCCGGGATTTCGGTTTTTCAAGAATTGTAAAACAAGGGGGTGTAACGGTTGTGAAAGCCTGTTACACCCCTCCTCCTTCTATTTCCCGGTTCAGAGCAGTTCCCCGAATTTTTTCATATAAATTGTCTTAGCTCCGGCCGTTGTCAGCATATATCCTGCCAGGATGGCTGCCAGCCAGAGAAAATAAACTAACGGCAAGGGCTGCAGCCCCAGAGCGGTTCCAAAAACGGTATAGGGAAGTATGGTCGTAAAAACGATCCCGGTTCCTGTGAGCAGCGCCACCGGCAGGGAGGCACGGCTCTGCAGGAAAGCCTTCCTTGCCGTGCGGATCAGATGAAGCACCAGAGTCTGGCTCCACATAGATTCCACAAACCAGCCAGTCTGAAACAGAGCGATAAAGAGTGCCCGGCCGGAGCTGTCCAGGGTATGAAACCCTCCGCCGCAGATGGCAGGACAAAGAATAAAGTACAGTACAAGATAGGTGGCGATGTCAAAAAAGGAACTGACCGGCCCTATCCGCAGCATAAATGTCCCGATGGAGGAAGCATCCCATTTTCTTGGTTTTTCCAGAAATTCCGGATCTACATGATCCCAGGGGATTGCGGCGCAGGAAAGATCATATACCATATTCAGCAGGATCAGCTGCAAAGCCCCCATGGGCAAAAAAGGCAGAAAGGCGCTGGCCGCCAGCACGGAAAACATATTGCCGAAATTAGAGGCGGCTGTCATTTTTATATACTTCAGCATGTTGGCATAGGTCCTGCGCCCTTCCAGGATTCCCTGTTCCAGCACCCGCAGATCTTTTTCCAGCAGCACCACCTGGGCTGATTCTTTGGCGATATCCACTGCGCTGTCTACGGAAATTCCCACATCTGCCGCATTCATGGCAGGCGCGTCGTTGATCCCGTCTCCCATATAAGCCGCGGTATGTCCGTTCTCCCGCAGAGCATTTACCACCCTGGCTTTTTCCGCCGGGGACAGTTTCGCGAAAATATGCGTTTCTTCGCAGGCTTTCCTCAGTTCCGGAGCGTTCATGTTCCGGATTTCCGCTCCCAGCAGGATCTTTTTCGCCGGAATTCCTATTTTTCGGCAGACGCAGGCGGCCACTTTTTCATTGTCTCCGGTCAGCACTTTCACCGCCACGCCCCGGCGGCGCAGGGCCTCCACTGCCTCCGCCGCGCTCTCCTTGGGAGGATCCAGGAAAGCCAGACAGCCCAGAAGAGTCATATGGTTTTCCTCTTCCCGGGAAAAACCTTCTGCCGGCGCCGGATTTCTCCGGATCGCCAGTCCCAGAACCCGCATTCCTTCCTCGTTGAGCCTTTCCGCCTGTTTCAGCACTCTTTGCCGGATTTCTTCCGTAAGGGGAACTGTCCTTCCGTCCAGTTCCGCCTGATCCGAGATCTCCAGCATCTCCTCCACCGCTCCTTTGGTGATAAGCAGAGTATTTCCGTCCTCCCCCTGTACCGCTACGCTCATTCTGCGTCTCTGAAAATCAAAGGGGATCTCATCTATCTTAGTATAGAACGCTCCCGCCGCATCCAGCTTTTCTTCTTTGGCCCGCTCTACCACTGCCCGATCAATGAAACTTTTCAGTCCTGTCTGATAGAAGCTGTTGAGAAAGGCGTACCCTAATACCCGCCGGTCTTCCTCTCCGCAGAGATTCAGATAATATTCCAGAGCTGCCTGATCCCGGGTCAGAGTCCCTGTTTTGTCCGTGCAGAGAATATCCGCGGATCCCAGGTTCTGAATGGCATTGAGATTTCTGATGATCACCTTTTCTTTTGCCATGGCCACCGCGCCCTTTGCCAGACAGGCGGTCACGATCATGGGCAGCATCTCCGGGGTCAGTCCCACTGCCACGGAAACCGCGAACAGAGCCGCGCTCATCCAGTCTCCGTCTGTCATTCCGTTGAGGAACAGCACTACCGGAACCATGACCAGCATAAAGCGGATCAGGATCCAGGACACGGCGTTGACTCCTTTTTCAAAGGTTGTTTTTTCCGACGGAGTATTCAGGCTCTCCGCGGTTTTTCCCAGCAGGGTATTATCCCCCACCGCCAGTACCGCCGCAGCGGCGCTTCCGCTGACCACACTGCTGCCCATAAAGGCTAGGAAGGGGCAGTCTGTTCCCGATCCGGAATCTCCCGGGGCAGATCCGATCTTTTCTACCGGCTGGCTTTCCCCGGTCAGAGCCGACTGGCTCACAAAAAAATCTTTGGCCTGAAGAATCTGCAGATCCGCGGGGATCATATCCCCCGCTGACAGATACAGAATATCTCCTGCCGCGATTTCTTCCAAAGGGATTTCTTCTGCCTCTTTTCCCGGCCGTTTCACCCGTGCAGTGGCGGCGATCATCTTCCCAAGACTTGCCGCCGCGTTTCCGGAGCGGGTCTCCTGCGCAAAGCGGAGAATACCGGAAAACGCCACCAGTACGCCGATGATCCCCGCCGTCCAGGGATTTCTTTCCCCCGGAGCTGCCAGGATCACATCTGTGATGAGGGAAACCGCCGCCAGGGCCAGCAATACCCCTGAAAAAGGATTGAAAAAAGCTCCGGCCAGCCGTTTCCATAAAGATTTTTCCTTTCCTTTCGTAATCCGGTTGACTCCAAACAATTTCCGGGAACGCTCGGCCTGCTCCGGCGTCAGTCCGCGCTCTGTACTGTGCAGCGCCTGGAAAACAGTTTTCGCGTTCCCTGCCAAAACGCTATGGGGGTTTTTCAGCAATGCTTTTCTCTTCATGATTTCTTACCTCCTGTATCTTGACTCTTTCTTCTCTTTCATCCAAACCAGAAACCCTGTATTGCTCATATCCATCCATATCTCTCACCTTCCTTTCTGAATTGTGTGCCCAGGAGCAGAAAAAAAGCAGCCTGACGGCTGCATGAAAAAAACTCACCTGTTCTGCCACCGCCTGAGCTTTGACTCGACAGGGCGGTGTAGCTGCGTTATTCAGCGCCTTGGCTTCGACGCTGACTGTTCAGACCCTCTTGCAATGTCTCCATCGCTTCGCGGCAGCAGCCCATATCCCTGAAGTAGCCTCACTTATCGGGTTTTTTCAGTGTACACGCTGGCAGCTGTTCTGTCAACCGCCGGCGTGTAAATGATCTGTGAATGTTTTATGAACTTGTCCGGATCCTCCGGGTTTTACTCTTTTCTCCCTCCGCTGACGATCCGGTAATAGGATCGGGAGGTAGCCAGATATACCGCCGCATAGAAGACGGAAAACACCAGGAAACAGCCGATATTTACCAGCAGAAACAGCCTGACGTCTGTAAGTCCCAGCAGCCGTAGCAGCTTCTGCACCATGGGGAACGCGAAGGCTGTGTGGATTCCCGCCGCCAGCAGAGGCAGGAAAAACACAGTCAGCACCTGGGAGTTAATGCTTTTTTTGATCTCTCTGCCGGTCATTCCCACTTTCTTCAGAATGGTAAACCGCACCTGGTCCTCATAGCCCTCCGTGATCTGCTTGTAGTAGACGATCAGCACGGTTCCCAGAATAAATACCAGTCCCAGCAGGGCTCCCAGGAAAAAGATCCCGCCGTAAAGGCCGTAAAAATCTGCCCGGTTTTCCGCCACACAATCCACGATCACCGCGGGAAATTCCTGGTTGGATGTAACGATCCCGGCGATCCTCTGTTCCAGATCCTCTGCCGCCGCTCTCTGGGTATCCTCCCCGCCTTCCAGGTCTATCCCGTAATAGCTGTGCTGCACATTCACAGCGGCATAGGTGTTCTCCGAATACTTTTCCGCCATGCGGTCAAAAAACTCCAGCGCCTTCTGAAAGTCCTCTTCCCCCAGGAAGAGATAGATGGTGGGGATCACCTGCTGGCTGTCTATACCGTTCTGCACAAATCCCTCCACCCGTTTTTTGATCTTCCATGTCTCCTGGCCTTCCAGGGAGATGGCGTCCCCTGTAACTTCTCCGTTTTTGGTCACATAAATCAGGGCCTCCCCTTCCTGCAGCTGTTCCTCTGTTCCCATAAGGCTGTTATAATCCTTCAGGGGAACCACCATAAGCTGTCTCATATCCGTAGCAGCCGCCATGGAATTGATCTCCGCCGGGTCGAAACAGATCTCATTTCCCTTCTGCATGACCGCGGAGGCCAGATAATGATACTGCAGCTGATTCCTGCCGGTGATCCCCTGACTCTCCAGGGTTTCCTCCACGGCTGCCAGCACAGTCTTTTCCGCATTTTGATCCAGAGAATAGGTCTCCACAATGAGATCCCGGGGATACATGCTGCGGAGGCTCTTCTCCGCTCCGGCGTACAGGCACAGAGTGGCGGAGATCATCACCAGCACCATGGTGGAAAGGATGCAGATGGAGGCCAGGCCTGCGCCGTTCCTTTTCATCCGGTAGGTCATGGAGGACACGGACACAAAGTGGTTGGGCCGGTAATAATATCTCTTATTTTTCTGCAGAAGCTTCAAAAAGGCCACGGAACCGGAAATAAATACCAGATAGGTTCCCAGGATCACCAGGGCTACAGCCCCGAAGAATACTACCATAGCCACCAGGGGATCCTGGATGGTCAGGGTCAGATAATAGGCAAAGCCCAGCATCAGTACCCCAAGAATCGCCAGCACCCAGTTGGCTTTGGGAGGCTTTTCTCCCACCCGGTCGCTTTCCAGAAGTTCCCGGGGATTGGCAAAATGCACCTGCCGCAGTCCATTGAGAAGGATCAGCAGAAAGATCACTCCGAACAGGGCCGCTGTTAGCGCCAGGGACTTAGAATCCACCAGAAAGCTGAAGCTGACGGCTCCGTCCAGGATATTGGAAAGGATCAGTTCCCCCAGTTTGGACAGCAGGATCCCGGCGGCCATACCGGCGGCCAGAGCGATCCCGGCGATCACCAGGCATTCCCAGAAAAGGATCCGGGCCAGGTTCCGTTTGTTCATCCCCAGCATATTGTACAGACCGAATTCTTTTTTCCTCCTGCGGATCAGGAAGGAATTGGTGTAAAAGAGAAAGATCACCGCGAAAATCCCTGTGATCCAGGTTCCCATCCCCAGCATGACCTGCATGGTCTCTCCTCCCCGGATAGAGGCCAGCCAGGGATCCCTGGACAGAAAACAGATGATATAAAACATCATCACCATGCCTACG
This sequence comes from Candidatus Scatomonas sp., assembly GCA_963928055.1. GTDB lineage: Bacteria > Bacillota > Clostridia > Lachnospirales > Lachnospiraceae > Scatomonas. The sequence goes on from CAWVDN010000001.1 coordinate 412,729, forward strand.
CAGGTGAGAATATAGGGAAAATACATCTTCCGGTTTTTTGAGATCCCGGTCATTGCCAGCTTCAGATAAAATCCTTTTTTCATACCGGATCACCGCCTGACGCCAGCACGGTCAACGTGTCGGAAATAGTCTGGAACATCTGATGGGCCGTCCGCCCGCCCCGGTAGATCTGGTGAAACACTTCTCCATCCCGGATAAACAGAACCCGCTCCGCATGGCTGGCTGCTTTTACCGAATGTGTCACCATGAGAATGGTCTGGCCTTCCTGGCTGATCGCCGAAAACAGCTCCAGCAGTTCATCAGTGGATTTGGAATCCAGGGCCCCGGTGGGTTCATCCGCCAGGATCAGTTCCGGCCGGGTGATCAGGGCTCTGGCCACCGCCGCTCTCTGCCGCTGTCCCCCGGAGACCTCATAGGGGTATTTATCCAGCTTGCCGGCAATCCCAAGCTTTTTGGCAATGGGTTCCAGGCGGTTCTGCATTTCCGCATAGGGTCTTCCTGCCAGCACCAGGGGCAGAAAAATATTATCTCTCAGGGAGAAGGTGTCCAGCAGATTAAACTCCTGAAACACGAACCCCAGATGTTCCCGGCGGAACAGGGCTGCCTCCGCGTCCCGGATCTTGCCCATGTTCATGCCTTTCAGCAGCACTGTACCGGCGGTGGGCTTATCCAGTGCCGCCAGAATATTCAAAAGAGTGGTCTTTCCGGACCCGGATTCCCCCATGATGGCCACGTACTCTCCGGCTTCCACACTGAAATTTACATTCCGCAGGGCCTCCACCTGATTCCCTCCAAACCGGGAGGTGTATATTTTTTTAAGATTTTTCACTTCAAGGATCGGCAATTTGCATGACTCCCTTCATTTTATCATTTGCCGGAAGAACGGTACCTTTCTTCCGGCCACATCTGGAGTATAGCAAACTTCCTTTTTAACAGCCATAGATTTCCCTTACAAATTGTCCGGCGGGTCTTACATTTCTGTAAGGCCCGCCGGACAAAAGTGCGCGTGTTCCTCCAGATATTTTTCCAGGGCCACCCCTTCCGGGATGGTGTAACCGCAGCCGCTGCAGACGCTGTCGCTGATAGTCAGGCTGTCCCGGTCAAAAACCTCAATTCCCTCTTTTTTTCCGCAGCGGGGACAGTCAACCTCGTGGATCCCTACCATATTTCTCACATCCCAGCATCCAGCAAATGAAATCATACTGCCGCTTCCTTTCTTTCTGTACTTTCTCAGGCAAGGCGGTCAAACCGTTCCTTGATCTGCCGGATCTCCGCCATGGCCTCCCGGCTCAGGTCATAGGGGGATTTTTCCTCCCGGTCCGCCCGGATCACCTCTTCACTGTAGTGGACACAGCCCAGAAAATCCTCCTCAGGGATTTTGGAGCGGACAAATTTCTCGTCCTCCCTGCTCCGGACCTTGTTGGCGATGACCCGGACCTTCTTTACCCCAAGGCCCTCCGCCAGGCGCTTCACATTCCGGTAGGTCTGCACACTGCGGGATCCCGGCTCGATCACTACAAGAAACTGATCCATTCCTTCCGTAGTACCCCTGCCCAGATGTTCCAGCCCGGCCTCCATGTCCAGGATCACGTAATCGTCCCGGTGCAGCACCAGATTGTTGATGATCCGTCTCAGCATGACGTTTTCCGGACAGACGCAGCCGCCCCCGGCGGTTTCCACCGTACCCAGCACCAGCAGCCTGACGCCGTTGCATTCCTTTCCGTAAGTTTCCGGAATATCGTCGACCTTTGGGTTTACCTTGTAAAAAACATTTCTCTTGTCTGCTTCTGTCCGCTCTTCAATCAGCCTGCGCATTTTGCTGATAGGAGTGATCTTCTCCAGCTCCTCCTCAGAAAAACCCAGAGCCAGACCCAGATTGGCGTCCGGGTCCACATCCACGGCAAAGACCTTTTTACCCTCCTCCGCATAGAGCCTGGCCAGCACTGCGGAGATGGTGGTCTTGCCCACCCCGCCTTTTCCTGTCACCGCGATCTTCATACTTACTTCCTCCTGTCCCTCCAAGATCAGAGCCCCAGTTTTTCAACAATGCCCTTCAAAGCCTCCCGCACCGGAGAATCTGCCGGCAGCTGCACGGTAGGACGCCCTTCACAGTCAAACCGATACACGGTTGCATCCTGGGGCACGACTCCCAGCAGTTCCAGTTTCTGATTTTGGATCTCCTCCAGGGTTCCCGGGTCCAGCTTTCCTTCCGGTGCCCGGTTGATGATGAGCCCGGTTTTTTGGGGATGAAAATTCAGTTCTTCCATGAGCCGGGCGATCCGTCCCGCCGCCTGAACGCCCCGGCGGGAGCAGTCGCTGACCAGAATAGCGATCTCCATCGTGGGCAGAATGCCCCGGCTGATGTGTTCCATGCCTGCCTCATTGTCCACCACAATGTAGGGATAATGGTTCTGCAGTTTCTGTACCTGTGTCTGGACGATGCCGTTGACAAAGCAGTAGCATCCCTGGCCCTGGGACCGCCCCATGACCATAAGGTCGTAGTCCTCTTCTTCCGTAAGGGCGTCCCCCAGGCGGCTCTCCAGATAGGCGGCTTTGGTGATCCCCGATGGAATCTTATATTTTGGATCCACTCCGGCCCGCTCGATCTCCTCCCGGAGTTCTCCCAGGGTCACTCCCACTTCCACCCCCAGCACTTCATTGAGGTTGGCGTTGGCGTCAGCATCCACCGCCAGCACCGGCTTCTTCCCGGTGTCACAGAGATACTGGATCAACAATCCGCAGAGGGTGGTCTTTCCCACTCCCCCTTTTCCCGATACCGCAATAATATGTCCCATATTGTCCTCCTGTACATATTGTAAGTTTCTGAACACAATGTTGATTTTCTTTTCAATATTGATTATACTATCAGTATTCCAGGATTCAATCATCAGATTCCGCATCCTGTGCTGTTTCTGAACAGATCCGGAAAATTGTCGGGAAATGAGGTGTAACAAATGAAAAACCGAGAGCAGAATCCCGGGACAGACCGGCGCACCCGCTATACCAGATCCGTCATCCGCCAGTCCCTGCTGACGCTGATGCAGCAGAAGCCCTTTGCAAAGATCACGGTCACAGAGATCTGCCGTCTTTCGGAGATCAACCGGGGAACCTTTTATCTGCACTACTACGATCTGGAGGATGTGCTGGACGATGTGATAAAAGAAATGATCCGGGACACCACTCAGGTGTTTGACCATGTGATGTGCCCGGAAAAGAGCCGCTGTACCTACCCTTTCTGTCGAAAGGTACAGGAAAGCCGGGAGTTCCGCATCCTTTTTTCCGATGAGACCGCTTCCTCCAGGCTGCTGGAACGACTCTGCGAACTTTCCAAAGAAGATTTTATCACCCGGCTCATGCAGAACAGCCTTCTCTCCTACGAACAGGCGGAGGCTGTCCTCTACTTTCAGATGAATGGCTGCCTGGCTGTGAACAAACGGATGCTGAAAAACAACTGCCGGGACTGGGATCAGATCCAGCAGGCCATCGACCAGTTTATCCGGGCCGGGCTGGAAAGCTATCTGATCCGGGATGAGAGACAATTTATTAAAAAACAGGAAACGCGCTGGGATCCATAGGCACTCCCGCCAGCTTCACGATCCGCTCCAGACCTACAGCGGCAATGGTAACTACGCTTTCCCCGTGGATAAAGTCCGTGGCGCTGGCGTCAAACAGAACATTGCCCTGAGCGGGAAATTCCTCGTCCCCGTCCCAGAAAAGAAAGCGCACGGGAATGCAATCAAAAGCTTTCAGTTCATAGCCGGCATCGGACCAGGGAAGTTTCTTCCCTCCCAGAGCCTCGCAGGCCTGGGACAGCTCCTGCGCACGGCCGCTGAACATTCTGGAAAAGGGCTGGATCACCCCTTCCTGAAAGGCCTTGGAGAAAGGGGAGGTATCTTTCAGCCGGTCAAAACGGATCCAGTCATCCTTGTAGTGGGCCAGAGGCGTCACGTAGCCGAAAAGGGTATACACATTCAGCCTTTCGTAGCAGGTTACCGGCTGCTGATCCTCCATGGCCGCAATCGTTCCCGCAGTTTTATGGACCCCCAGCTTTCTTCCGAAATGGCAGAGGGTCAGAAATTCTCCCTCTTCCCGCAGTTCCGGAAGTCTTCTTTTTAACTCTTCCTGGTCCATCTGCAGAAATTTTTCTCTCCACTGTTCACACCATTTTTCATAATTGCTCTGTTCGTCTTTTTTGGGTTCTTCAAACATGGTTCTTACCCTCCATTTCCCCTGCCAGTCTGTGGAGAATCTCCGACAGATCCCCATCCAGTCCCGTGGATTTTTCCATGATCTCCTGAGGAATATAAATCTCTCCCCGGTTCACCGTCACATAGAACGCCCGGGGCTCCCTGGCGGTAAGGCGCATGAGAGGCGCCTTGATCAGCTGGTTTCTCCAGCCGATGCCAAGTTCCAGGATCAGCAGTTTCTTCCCGTGATATTTTTTCAGAAAGCGTTTCAGACGGTTCCGGCTCTCCGTCTCCGGGATAAAATTTCCGTCCATTTCCATATGCACCTGCATGGGACCTCCGCAGACCGGGCAGCGGGGGATCAGTTCCGATGGGATTTTTCCTTTTATCTCTGCGACTGCCATTTTTTCCGCCAGAGTTTCCCAGGGGTAAATTCCATCATGACACCGGGAGGCGCACTGGATGGTCAGCCAGTTTCCCTCCATCTCATAGATTTTGGCAGGATCAAATCCGCAGGCTTCAAAATGGCACTCCCCGTTAGTGGTGACCACAAAGTAATCTCTGTCTCCCACCAGGGTTTTCAGGTCTTTCATTACCGGAGTCTCCTGATAGCTGCCATAATAATAATGAACCAGGCGGCTCCAGAATCTCCACTTTTCTTCTTCCGATGGCCAGCGGGCCCCCATTCCCTGCAGGATGCAGCAGAGTCCGTATTTTTTCTTTAAATCCCCGAAGACTGTTTCAAAGGCCTGGTCCTCCGCGAACAGGTGCAGGCCTTCCGTAATGGAAAGTCCGTTGCTGGCGCCAATGAGCACCGCCTCTGCCTGCCGGATCTTCTCCGGGATTTCTTTGTATTCTATCATACCGCCTCCTGTTCCCGCAGCTCGGAGGAGTATTCCGCCGCAGCGTCTTTTAGTACTTTGGCGATCCAGCCCTTTGCCTTGCTGATGCGCCCGCTCTTGATCAGATTTCCAAAAGAGGACAGGGCAAACAGAATCCTTGGCATCCCCTTATAAAAATTTCCCGGTGACGCTCTCCGGCGCTCTTCGGATCTCTTCCAGGGTGCCGGCAGCCACGATCCTGCCTCCCTCTTCTCCCCCGCCGGGGCCCAGATCCAGAATATAGTCCGCGTTCCGGATCACATCCAGGTCATGCTCGATGACCACCACGGTGGCTCCGTGGCCGATCAGAGTCTGAAATACCTCCAGCAGGGTTCTCACATCCAGGGGATGCAGCCCGATGGTGGGTTCGTCAAAAACAAATACGGAATCTGACTGGGCTTTCCCCATTTCGCTGGCCAGCTTCAGACGCTGGGCTTCTCCTCCTGAGAGTCCCGGCGTTTCTTCTCCCAGGGTCAGGTAACCCAGTCCCAGTTCCTTTAAAACGCCTAATCTCTGGCAGACATTTTTCAGTCCGGCGCAGGCCTGAAGGGCCGTATTCACATCCATAGCCATGAGCTCCGGCAGGGAATAGGACCTGCCTTCCCGATCCCGATAACGGATACTTTCCGCCTCTCTGGCATATCGGGTGCCCCGGCACTGAGGACAGGGAATCTGCACATCCGGAAGAAACTGTACGTCCAGACTGATCACCCCGGTGCCGTCGCAGACCGGGCAGCGGAGTTTTCCCGTATTGTAGGAAAAATCTCCCGCTTTCCTTCTCTGCTCCCGGGCATCCGGTGTTCTGGCAAACACCTTCCGCAGTTCATCGTGGACATTGGCGTAAGTAGCCACCGTAGAGCGGATGTTGATGCCGATGGGGGAAGCGTCTATCAGCTTCACCTGACGGATGCCTTCGGCCTGCAGATCCCGCACATGCTCCGGCAGTTTTTTCCCTTGGGCCGCTGCCGTGAGAGCCGGCACCAGGCTTTCCAGGATCAGGGTGGTCTTCCCGGATCCGGAAACGCCGGTGACTGCCGTAAGCCGGCCTTTGGGGATCCTGACCTCCAGAGGCTGCACCGTATGGATGGACTCGGTGGACAGGCGGATCTCTCCCTCTTCAAACAGCCGGCTCTCTTCCGCTCTCTCCCGGACCTGCACCGCGGCTTTTCCGGAGAGATAAGGCCCTATAAGCGACCGGGGATCCTCCCCCAGCCCTGCCGGTGTTCCCTGGGCGATGACTCTGCCTCCCTCCGCCCCGGCTCCCGGACCCATCTCAATGATCCAGTCCGCCTCCTTGAGGATCTTGGCGTCATGATCCACCAGCACCACGGAATTTCCGTCGGCGATCAGGTCCCGCATAACCCCGGTAAGTCCCACAATATTGGAGGGATGCAGACCGATGGATGGCTCGTCCAGCACGTACAGCACTCCGGTGGTCCGGTTGCGCACCGCCCGGGCCAGCTGCATTCTCTGCCTCTCCCCCGTGGAAAGGGTGGCGGATGCCCGGTCCAGAGTCAGATATCCCAGGCCCAGATCCAGCAGTCTTCGGGCCGCTGTGCGGAAGGATTCACAGATACTTTCCGCCATGGGACGCATTTCTTCCGGCAGGGAAGCCGGCACTTTCTCCACCCAGCCCGCCAGCTCCGAAAGAGTCATGCGGCAGGCATCCTCCAGGGAAATCCCCTGCAGCCTGGGAGCTCTGGCCTCCTGGGACAGCCGGGAGCCATGGCAGTCGGGACAGACCTCCTGTTTCAGGAATTTCTCCACCCGTTTCATGCCTTTTTCATCCTTTACCTTCGCCAGAGCATTCTCCACGGTATAAACCGCGTTGTAGTAGGTAAAATCCAGCTCCGCCGCCTGGTTGGAGCTCTTGGCTTTGTAAATGATATGCTTCTTTACCGCGGGGCCGTCGAAGACGATCTCCTTTTCCTCATCCGACAGTTCCCGGAAGGGAACGTCCGTCCGTACCCCCATGGCCCGGCAGACATCCGTCATCAGGGACCACATCAGGGAATTCCAGGGAGCCACCGCCCCCTGATCGATGGTCAGGGAATCGTCCGGCACCAGGGTCTCCCTGTCCACCCTCCGCACGATCCCCGTGCCGTCACAGGCGGGACAGGCTCCCTGACTGTTGAAAGCCAGTTCCTCCGCGGAGGGAGCGTAAAACCGGGTCCCGCATTGGGGACAGACCAGTTCCTGGCCTGCCGCCACTCCCAGAGTGGGCTCCAGATAATGGCCCTTGGGGCACCGGTGGCTTGCCAGCCGGGAAAACATCAGCCGCAGGCTGTTCAGGAGTTCTGTTCCCGTGCCGAAGGTGCTGCGGATTCCCGGGATTCCCGGCCGCTGGTGCAGAGCCAGAGCTGCCGGCACATACAGCACCTGATCTACCTGGGCTTTTGCCGCCTGGGTCATCCGCCTCCGGGTGTAGGTGGACAGAGCGTCCAGATATCTCCTGGATCCCTCCGCGTACAAAACGCCAAGGGCCAGGGAAGATTTCCCCGACCCGGACACGCCTGCGATCCCCACGATTTTATGCAGGGGGATATCCACATCGATGTTTTTCAGATTGTGGACTCTGGCTCCACGGATTTTCATGTGATCGATCATACCGCGTTCTCCTGTGATTTTTTTCTAAAACTCCTTTTTCTTTACGATTGCCATACTGATCCCCATGCTCAGCAGCCACAGCAAAACAGACCCTCCCAGAGCTGCCGCTATCCATGTTCCCAGATCCGGCAAAGGCAGGCCATCCAGCACCTCTCCCAGATCCACCCCCATCTTCTCCGCGATCTTATTTCCGGCCATCCCCGCCACGAAGATCAGGCCGAAAGCCCCGAGAATGGCGATCCTGCCCCGCTCGCTGCCGAACTTCAGGTCAAAGGGAATGACCAGAGCCGGAAGCAGCAGTACCAGAGGCAACAGGGCAAGGGAAGTCATCAGCACATCCAGGGGAATTTCTGCCTGCCTGTAAAGGTTTACCCCCAGAACAAACAGGACGGAAAGGATCCAGCCCGCAAGGCCCAGGAGCAGGCCGAACACATACTTTTCCGCCGCGTAAGCGCCGCGGCTTACGGGCAGGCTGAACAGGAAGGCATTTCCATTGTCCAGTTCATCGTAGCTGATGGAGCTGAGGCTGAACAGAGCGGCTACCAGGGACAAAAATCCCACGGCGAACAGCGTCTCGCCTGAAAAAAGAGAAACCCCCCGCGGCAATGGCCGCCATGGCAAAAAAGAAGGTTTTCTGTCCCGCGATCAGACAAAAATCTTTTACCAGTAATCCCTTCATACCTTTTCCCCCTTTACCATCATGGTGACCACCTCATCGATGGTTCCCTTCTCCACCGTAATTCCCGGATAATTTTCCAGATAAAACTGTTTCTGGTCCGTCAGACAACTGAAGCCGTAGCTTTCCCGGCGGATCCGCAGCAGATACTGTTTCTCGATCTTCCGGTACTGTTCCTGATCCAGTTTCAGAAGGGCGTACTCGCTGAGCAAAACGTCTGTCTCCTCATGCAGAAGGATGTTTCCTTCATGGATCAGATACAGGTCGTCGCAGAGATGTTCCAGATCCTGTGAAATATGGGAACTGATCAGGATCGATCTTTTCTCGTCTCTCTCCATAAATTCCCGCAGCAGATCCAGCAGTTCCTCCCGGGCCACCACGTCCAGCCCCGCGGCCGGCTCATCCAGGATCAACAGCCTGGCGTCGTGGGAAACCGCTGCCAGCACTTTCAGCTTCGCCTTCATGCCGGTGGAGAACTCTTTGATCCTTTTGTCCAGGGGCAGCTGAAATCTCTCCGCCCGCTCCATAAAAAAGTCCTGGTCAAAACTCCTGTACATATGTTTCAGGATCTTCCTCACATCCCGGACCGTGAGATACCCGCTGAAGCCGGAATCCGAGAGAACGACCCCCAGATCCTCCTGGTCCCCGGCGGTAAAGTCCCTGCGGTTTTTTCCCAGAAGGGTGATCTCTCCGCTGTCCGGATAGATCAGCCCCAAAACCGCCTTAAACGCAGTGCTCTTCCCCGCTCCGTTCTGGCCGATGAGACCCGTAATACAGCCGGGACGCACCTCCATGGAACAGTCCAGCAAAAAACTCCCGTACTGCTTCTTCAGATGCTCAATCTTTAACATTCTTTTTTAACCCTCCAGAATCAATGCAAACAGGCTTCGGATCTCCTCATCGCTGATCCCGTACCGGCGGCCCTTCTGAATAGCCTGCTCCAGGTCGGCCTCCAGTTCCTTTCTCTGCTCTTCCAGCAGGAGTTCCCGGTTGGCCGCTGCCACGTAGGTGCCCTTGCCGTGTACCGTAACCGTGAATCCCTGGCCCTCCAGACTGTCATAGGCCTTTTTGACGGTCAGAGCGCTGATCTTCAGTTCCCGGGACAGGGATCTTACTGAAGGCAGAATATCATTCTCCTTCAGTTCGCCCCTGCGGATGAGGGACTTGATCTGATCCACGATCTGTTCATAAATCGGAACCATGCAGGAATTGTTGATTATGATCTTCATACGTATGATTTCCTCCCTAGGGTAGCGTCAGTGTAAAATGGGCAATACGCTGTACACTGACGCTATAAACAGTATATAACAGCACCAAACTGTTGTCAAGTGTTATATACTGTTTATTCTCATGAATTTTCTCTTGCAAAGAAATGTCTCCGCCTGTATCCTGATAGTAGGATCTCTGGTATCTATGAAAGCACAAAAGAACCCGAAAGGAGAAGAACCTCTATGCGATTATTATTTAAACAGCGCTTTTTCTCATGGTTTGACAGCTATGACATCTACGATGAAGAGGAAAATACGGTCTATACCGTAAAGGGCAGCTTTCCTGGGGGCACTGCCTGAAGATCTTTGATCCCATGGGAAATGAGATCGGCACTGTCCGGGAAAAAATACTGACCTTTCTGCCGAAATTCGAACTGTATCTGGGCGATCAGTACATAGGCTGTATCAGCAAAGAATTCACTTTCTTCAAACCCCGGTACAACATCGACTGCAATGGCTGGGAGGTGGAGGGAAACTTTCTGGAATGGGATTACTCCATTGTGGACGCTTCCGGAACTCCCGTGGCTGTTATTTCCAAAGAGATCTTTCACTGGACAGACACCTACGTGATCGAGGTATACCGGCCGGAGGACGCTCTTTGCGCCCTTATGCTGGCGCTGGCCATTGACGCGGAAAAATGTTCCAGAAATTAAGAATGACGGATCCGCTTTCCGCATAGAAAAGGGACGCATCCGCTTTTGGACGCGTCCTTCTGTTTCTGTGATTCTTATTCATCTGTTTTGCAAATGTTTTATTTCTTTTTTCTGTTTCTCCGGTCTTTGGAAAGTTTCAATGCCAAGCTGCGGACCCTCTCAAAAGATTCCAGTTCGCTTTTTAACAAAACATAGACCATTTCCGATAAATCTTCCCGTTTGTCATACCGTCTGAATGCTTCCCGGTACTTTCCGGTAGGCGGGATCGAGACGGGCAGGAACCCGTGATTGATCAGCTGCTGATTCACGATCATCCTCCCGGTCCTGCCATTCCCATCGGAAAATGGATGGATTCGTTCAAACCGGACATGACTGGCCGCAATTTTTTCAAAAGTCTCTTTCACCGTCTCCGCCTCGATGTTCGCTTCCCTGATCCAGTTTTTCATATGTGCTGGAACGTCCTCCGGATCCGGCGGGTAGTATACCGCTTCCGACAGATTTCCAATATACACGGAGTTCTCTCTGTACTCGCTCTGACAGTCGAGCGCTGCGTCGTTTGCCTTCTTGATCCACGCTTCATCAATGGGTGTCTTCGCAAAAGGAATTAGCATATTCTGGATAGCATGGTAAGCATTTTTTGCATCTGTATATTCGGAATAAGTATGATTCGACTTTACTTCATCATAATCGATTACCGCAATCGTTTCTTCCAACGACAGGGTGTTCCCTTCGATTGCATTTGTACTCCATGAAAATCTCTTGGCAAAGTCTTCTGTAAAAGGCTGACAGATCAACGGATTTTTCATGTGCTGAAAAATTTCGGCTTTTTCTTTTTCAATCTGTAAGATTCTGCTTTCGTTGTCAAATAATGGCATGCTATCTGTCTCCATGCGTAAGCCTTCTCAACAGGTCGGCAATATTCTACGCTTTTACAAGCACCCCGTCGCCTACGGAAGCTAAACATACAAGTTCATGATATTCTAGCCGTCATGACCGACGAGCGTCTTAATTTCCTTCTATTATATGTAATGGAAAAGAAATTAGCAAGAGGTTTTACGGCCTTTCAGAAAGGCTGTGTTTTTTCTCTTATACAGCAGCAGCCCTATGATCAGCCCCACCAGAGCCGGGCAGACCCATCCGAATCCCTGCCGCATCAACGGCAGGATCTCTGCTACCTGATCCAGAAAGCCATTCAGATGCAGGAAATTTCTGGTCCCCTCCGGCAGGGCACGGAGCAGATCCAGCACGGCGGCCGCGGAGGTAAAGCCTATGGTCCAGCGAAGGACCGTTGGGTCATTGTGGAAAAACTTCCCGCACAGGGTCAGGAGGATCAATACGATGGCCAGGGGATACAGGAACATCAGCACCGGCATGGAATAGGCGATAATGGCGTCCAGACCCAGGTTTGCGATCAAAAAGGAAAGCGCGCAGAAAGCCACAGCCCAGAATCCATAGGAGGGACCTTTGGGAAAGATCCTCACAAAGGTCTCCCCGCAGCTGGTGATCAGACCCACCGCCGTTTTCAGGCAGGCCACCGTCACCGTTCCCGCCAGGATCAGGGCTCCCGCCCTGCCGAAGTAATGCTCCGCGATCTGTGCCAAAACCTCTCCTCCGTTGCTGGAGGCTTCAAAAATCCCCCGGCTCTGGGCGCCGATCAGGGTCACCAGCACATAGATCAGGGCCATGAGCAGGGAGCTGAAGATCCCGGCCCGCACCGTCTGTTTGGCTACTTCTCCCGGTTCCTTTACCCCGAGATTCCGGATCGCGTTGACCACGATGATGCCGAAAGCCAGGCCTGCCAGGGCATCCATGGTATTATAGCCCTCCAGGAGGCCGGTGGAAAACGCCGCGTTTTCATAGGCGCCTGCAGGCGCAAGGTCCATGGGATTCCCCATAGGGCTTATGAGCGCCCGGATCACCAGAATGCCCAGCAGGCACAGGAACAGAGGATTCAGGATCTTCCCGATCCAGGTCAGGATCTGTCCGGGCCGCAGGGAAAAAAACAGGACCGCCGCGAAAAATGCCAGGGAAAAAACAGCCAGGACCAGAGTCTGGTCCGCTTCCGGCAGGATCCGCTGGATCCCCACGGTATAGGAAACCGTGGCGCATCTGGGAATGGCGAAAAACGGGCCGATGGTCAGATAAAGGGCCAGTGTAAAAAACAGCCCGTATTTTCTTCCCACACCTGCGGACAATTCCAGAAGGCCCTCTTTTCGGCTGACGCCAAGGGCGGCCACTCCCAGAAGGGGCAGGCCCACCCCGGTTATGAGAAATCCGGCGGAAGCCGTCCACATATGGCTGCCGGAAAGCTGTCCCATAGAGGCGGGAAAGATAGATTCGCCCGCCCCGAAAAACATACCGAACAGCATACTGGCTACAAACAGTGTTTCTTTTAAACTTAATTTTTTCATGGCTTCATTCCTATTCCGTTTCCAGTTTTTTCCTGCCAAGCTCCAGCCGGATCACCGTACCCTTCTCCGGATCCGACGCCGCCCGGATCCCGTGTCCCAGGTTTTCGCAGATCCTCCGGCAGAGATACAGGCCCAGACCGCTGGCTTTTTTATCCTTCCGTCCGTTATATCCCGTATATCCCTTCTCAAAGATCCGGGGAAGATCCTCCGGAGCGATGCCGATGCCCGTATCCCGGATGGCTAAAAGTCCGGGATCTTCCATGGAGATCGTCACGGTTCCGCCCTTCTTTGTATATTTCAGAGCGTTGGAGATCACCTGTTCCAGAACAAAAAGCAGCCACTTTTCATCGGTGAGCACCCGGAACTCTGTGGGTTTATAGTCCAGGCGGATCCGCCTGCGGATGAATTGGGTGGAAAACCGGCGGACCGCCTGCCGCAGAATGGAATCCAGGTCATATTCCTGCAGCACGTAATCTGTATCCTCCCCTTCCAGCCGCAGCACGGCCAGAGCCATCTCCACATACTGCTCGATCCGCAGGACTTCCTCCTGGATCTCCCGGCTTTCTTCCGTATCCTCCCCGGAAAGCTTCAGACGCATGGCCGCGATGGGGGTCTTGATCTGATGGGCCCAGATCGTATAGGCATCCGTCAGATCCGAATACCGTTCCCGATACTGTTCCTCCAGATCCCTTCTCTCTTCCAGAAGGATACGGATCAGCCGCTGGTACTCTTCTTCCGGCAGTCCTTCCGGCTCCGGCAGATCCATGTCCGCGCCGGAAAATCCCCGGATCTGCTGAAGCTGCCGGCATTTTCTCCGAAACCGCAGATATCCCGAAAAAAACAGCAGCACGCCTGCCGTTCCCGTCAGGGCTGTGCCGTAGGCCACAGCCCCCAAAGGCAGCTGATAGAGCGCGAAAAGGATAAAAAAGACAGCACAGAATACTGCCCACAGACAGGCAGTTCCTCTGTGCTGTTTCAGATACGCTATCAGAAAGCCCATTTCCTTCCTCCGCTACTCGATGAGATAGCCCATGCCGATCTTCGTAGTGATAAACCCCGTAAGGCCTGCTCCGTCCAGTTTTTTCCGCAGCCGGTTTACATTGACGCTGAGGGTATTTTCGTCCACATAGCTGTCTGTCTCCCACAGGCGCTCCATCAGCCGCTCCCGGCTTACCACCTTGCCTCGGCTCTCCAGCAGGGTCCGCAGGATCCGGTACTCATTTTTGGTAAGCTCGATCACCTGATCTTGATACCGCAGGGTGGCGTCCCCGGTGTTCAGCACCGCTCCCTTGTGCTCCAGAAGGTCTGTCTGGATTCCGTAATCATAGGTCCGACGCAGCAGGGCCTGGATCCTGGCCACCAGGATCCCCATCTCGAAGGGCTTGGCCACGAAATCATCCGCTCCCTGATTCACCGCTGTGATAATGTTCATATTGTCCGAAGCCGAGGAGAGAAAGATCACCGGAACCCGGGAGATCTTCCGGATCTCCCCGCACCAGTAATAGCCGTTGTAAAAAGGAAGCATCAGATCCAGCACCACAAGGTGAGGCTGAAAGGCGCTGAACTCTTCCGTGATCTTCCGGAAATCCTCCGGGCGCCGCGCTTCAAATCCCCAGGCGGACAGCTGTTTCTGGATCTCCCCGGCGATCCCCGGGTCATCCTCCACCAGAAAGATCCGATACTGCTTATCGCTCATTGTTGATCATATACAGCAGCGCGTTGACGATACAGGCCGCGATATTGCTGCCGCCCTTTCTGCCCCTGGCCACGATACAGGGAATATCCGTGCTCATGATCAGCTCTTTCGACTGCACTACGTTGACAAATCCCACAGGGGCTCCGATGATCAGCTCCGGCCGGAAGCCCTCCCGGATCAGTTCATACAGGCGCACCAGAGCGGTGGGCGCGTTGCCGATGGCAAAGATCAGGCTGGTATCCAGCTTGGCCGCCTTGCCCATACTTACAGAAGCTCTGGTCGTTCCAAGCTCTTTTGCCTTTTCCGCCACATCCTCATCGGACATAAAACAGTACACCTCTCCGCCGTACCGGGCCAGAGATTTTTTGTTGATCCCCGCTTTGGCCATCTGGGTATCCGTGACGATACAGGCTCCGTTCCGGATGGCTTTTAACGCTTTCTCCACAACTCCTTCCGAGAAATACAGATTCTCGGCGTAGTCAAAGTCGGCGCTGGTATGGATGCATCGCTTTACGATCAGCTCTGTGCCGGGGAGCAGCTTTTTGTCTCCCAGTTCCTCCGTAATGATCTCAAAACTGCGCTTCTCGATTTCCATGGGTTTTACATTTTCCAATTCCACGTGATTCATGTCTCTTATACCCCCTGTTCCAGAATATTGTAGATCTGCCGCATATCCAGGTGTTCCCGCAGGGCCGCCGCCAGAATATCGTACTGGGTCTCCTTGAAGGTCTGATAGTCCACTCCCGTCATCTCCGAAGTATCGATGCCCTTGGCTTTTCCCAGGGCTTCCACGATCTTCTCCGCCACCTGTTCTTTGTCAAAGATACTGTGGACATAGGATCCGTAGACATTGCCCTTCTGGTTTCCGTCCAGCTTCACCTCCCCGGAATCCAGGTTGGTGTCGGAGATCCGGGTAAAGGGAGACGCCCCCTCCAGAGCGGTGCTGACTCCCATATGGATCTCATACCCTTCCAGAGCCGTTCCCGTCAGGCCGGAAAGGATCCCCTGGACCTGGCCGAACACGCCTTCTACCCGGGTGCGGGTCTTATTGCCTGCAAAGACCGTATCCATGGGCAGAAGTCCCATGCCCTGGATGCTGCCGCCGCTCTCCACGCCCATGGGATCGCTTAAGGTATTGCCCAGCATCTGGTAGCCGCCGCAGACTCCGAAGACCACGGTTCCCCTGGAGGCCTTTTTCAGGATCTCCGCCTCCAGGCCGTTCTGGCGCATCCACAGCAGATCCTCCATGGTATTTTTGGTCCCGGGAAGAATGATCATATCCGGATCTTTCAGTTCGGAAACCCTCTGGACATACCGCAGGGAAACGCCGGGCATGCTCTCAAAGGGATTAAAATCCGTAAAGTTGGAGATCCTAGGCAGACGGATCACCGCGATGTCAATGAGCCCTACCTCCTGCTTTCCGCTGAAACGCTCCGTCAGGCTGTCCTCATCCTCCACTTCGATGTTCAGGTAAGGAGCCACTCCCACTACGGGGATCCCGGCTTTTTCTTCCAGCATCTCCACACCGGGATCCAGAATGGTCTTGTCTCCCCGGAACTTGTTGATGATCAGGCCTTTCACCATGGCTCTCTCATCCGGCTCCAGCAGTTCCACCGTGCCGATGAGCTGCGCGAAGACACCGCCCCGGTCAATGTCACCCACCAGGAGCACCGGCGCCTGGGCGATCTTGGCCATCCCCATGTTCACAAAGGCGTCATCCTCCTTGAGGTTGATCTCCGCCGGGCTTCCCGCCCCCTCGATGACGATGATATCGTTCTCCGCCGCCAGGGTCTCATAGGCTTTTTTCACCGCCGGGATCAGATTTTTTTTGTAGGCGAAGTAGGCCCGGGCGTCCATGTTGCCCAGGACCTCGCCGTTTACGATGACCTGGGAGCCCGTATCGTTGGTAGGCTTCAGAAGGATGGGATTCATCAGCACAGAGGGGGCGATCCCCGCCGCCTCCGCCTGCATGACCTGGGCCCGTCCCATCTCCAGCCCTTCCCGGGTAATAAATGAATTCAGGGCCATGTTCTGTGCCTTAAAAGGGGCCACCCGATAGCCGTCCTGTTTGAAAATCCGGCACAGTCCCGCCGCCAGCAGGCTTTTTCCCGCGTTGGACATGGTCCCCTGCACCATTATCGCTTTTGCCATCTGTCTCTCCTCCTGTATCACGCCAAAGCTTCCAGAAGCTTCAGGTTCTCTTCATGGGTCTTTATCGCCGCCCGGTAATACCCCGGTCCCAGTCCCCGGTAATTTCCGCAGTCCCGGATCAGGACTCCCCGGTTCAGGGCTTTTTCCACCAGTCCTTTCGGCCCTTTAAAAAATAGATAGTTGGCTCTGGAATCGTACACCTGAAATCCAAGCTCCTCCAGCCGCTTCCGCAGGAACTGGCGCTCCGTCCGTACGATCTCCCTGGCCCTCTCCACGTAATCTTCCTCCCCCAGGGCCGCCACGCCGGCGGCCTGGGCGGGAATGGACACGTTCCAGGGCTGCACGCAGTCCCGCATGGCCTCCAGCAGACGAAGGTCGGAACAGATCCCGTAGCCCAGACGGATCCCCGCCATGGCATACCGTTTGGTAAAGGCCTTCAGCAGAAACAGCTTTTCATGATCCTTCAGGGCCGCTTTCAGAGTGTGCCGCTCCGGCTCCTCGATAAAATCCTGGAAGCACTCGTCCACCGCCAGAAAGGTATCGGTCCGGCGGCACCGCTCCAGGATCCGGCCCATAAGCTCCGGTTCAATAAGGGTGCCGGTGGGATTGTTGGGATTGCAGAGCATGAGAAACTCTGTCCCGGGAGTGATGGCCTCCAGGATCCTCTCCGTCACCCGGAATCCCTCCTCCTCCTTCAGCTCGAAATAGGAAATTTCTGTCCCTGCCAGACGGAGGGCCTGCTCGTACTCCGCGAAGGTAGGGGCCGGGAGCAGGGCCCGCCGGGGCCGCAGAGCCAGGGCCAGCATAAAGATCACCTCCGCCGCTCCGTTCCCGCAGACCAGATAGTCCTCCGGAACCTGCTCGTAAGCGGACAGTCTCTGCCGCAGGGCCTCCATGCGGATGTCCGGATAATTGTGGATCTCCCGCAGGCTTTCCGCCGCCGCCCGGATCACTGCCTCCGGCGTGCCCAGAGGGTTCATGTTGGCGGAAAAGTCCAGGGCGTTTTTGTGGCGGTAGACATCTCCGCCGTGTATTTTGTCCTTCATGTTCTATCTCCTTGTTCCGGCTTTTTGTGCTTTCTCAGATCAGCGGCCGGAAATTCCAGTACAGAGCCAGACAGGCCAGCCGCAGAGCTGCTGCCAGGATCAGTGTCAGAATGGCGGTGGCGTACATGAGCCGGTTGGCTCTTTGGATGTCCTCCGGCTCCACCGGCCGGATAGGGTCTCCCAGGGTAGGCTTTTTGTGGAGTTTCCCGAAATACCAGGCGTCCCCCGCCAGCTGGATATCCAGAGCGCCCGCCGCTGCCGCCTCCGTGTGGGCGGAATTGGGACTGGCATGTTTTTTCCGGTCCCTGCGGTACATGTTCAGAGCATTCTTTCCGTCCATGCCGCAGAGATATGCCCCGGCGATCATCAGAAGGCCAGCCAGCCGGGCGGGAAGAAAGTTCACCACATCGTCCAGCCGGGCGGCAAAGGTTCCGAAGTACCGGTATCGGTCATTTTTGTACCCCACCATGGAATCCATGGTATTGATGGATTTATAGAAAAAACCGGCCGGAGCTCCTCCGATCATCAGGAACAGCAGCGGGGCGATGACTCCGTCCGAGGCATTCTCCGCCACAGTCTCCACCGCCGCCTTGGTGACCCCCTGAAAACTCAGGTTCCGGGTGTCCCTTCCCACGATCATGGAGACGGCATAGCGGGATCTTTCCAGATCCCCGGATCTCACCGCCTGGTAGACCCGCATGCTTTCCACCTTCAAGGCCTTTGTGGCCAGCAGCTGGTAGCACCAGAAGGTTTCCAGGGCAAAGCCGGCCCAGACCTGGAGGCTGTACAGAAAATGCAGCAAAAGCAGGGGCGCCGCCGTGCTGATGCCGGTGACAAACAGTACCAGAAAAACCCCAGCGGCTCTCTCCCCGGTTTTTGTTTTGGGAAACAGGCTCCGCAGAAGTTTTTCAAAGCATTCGATCAGTTTTCCGATGATCCTCACGGGATGGTACAGCCACACGGGATCACCCAAGAGCAGATCCAGCAGAAATCCCAGGATCACTGCCGGCAGAATATAGTCTAACATAGGCCCTCCCTTTCCCTGCAGGCGTCCAGAAAGGCCAGGGGCAGTTTGGTATTGGCGTAATAATACAGGTGGGGAAATCCCGCCAGCAGATTCTTTCTGCTGTGGATGCACCGCCAGGAACGGGTCCCGGAGGGCTTCACCGCCAGAAAATCGCTGCCGGGATCCTCCGACTCAAAGTAATGGAATTCATGGGAACGGGTCTCCCCCACATTCCTTCCAAATACGGTCCCCTCCGAAAGGGTAATATATCCGAACCGGGTGAGCCTTCCGTTGTTCCAGGCCCTGCCCTTGATCACGCCGGCCATGGGATATTCTTTGCCCTCCATGTCCGTCATGGTCTCATGAAGATACAGGAACCCTCCGCATTCCGCCATACAGGGAAGTCCGGATTCCACCGCCCGGCGGATGGATTCCCGCATGGACACATTTTCGCTGAGTTCCCGGACATGGAGTTCCGGATAGCCCCCGTGGAGCAGCAGGCCGGAAATTCCTTCCGGAAGCTCTCTGTCGCCCAGGGGGGAAAACTCCACCAGTTCCGCTCCCTGCTCCCGGAGGAAACTGAGATTATCCTCGTAGAAAAAGCAGAAAGCCTCGTCCCTGGCCAGCCCGATCCGCAGACCGGCCCCGGCCGTTCCTGCCTGGGCGGTTTCCGGCTCCGGCAGTTCCTCCGCCTCCCCGGCAATGGCAAAAATCGTCTCCAGATCCAGGGTTTCCTCCAGGCGGCTGCTTAAAAGATCCATCTTTTCTTTCAGGGATTCCACCTCTTCCGGCAGCATCAGTCCCAGATGACGGCTTTCCAGCACACAGTCCTTCAGCACCGGCACGTATCCGGCCACTTTTACATGCAGCTCCTCTTCGATCACCTTCTTCATTCTGGGATACAGCATGGGAGAGATCCGGTTCAGGATCACCCCCCGGATCAGAGGCACCTGCTGAAAATCCAGAAACCCCTTGATCAGGGCCAGCATGGAGCGGCTGGAGCCGGAGGCGTCCGCCACCAGCAGCACCGGAGTCCCTGTAACGGCCGCCAGATCGCTGGCTCCCCCTTTTGAGGAGGTCTCGCTGAGTCCGTCATAGTAACCCATGACGCCCTCCATCACCGCGATCCTGCAGCCCCTTCCGTTTTTCGCCAGCAGCATCCGGGTAGTATCCCGGTCCGTAAAAAAGGGATCCAGATTCCGGCTTTTGGCCCCCAGCACCCGGCTGTGGAACATGGGATCGATAAAATCCGGACCGCATTTAAAAGAAGCGGTCTTCAGCCCTCTTTTTTTCAGGATACCCAGAAGGCCGCAGGTCACCAGTGTCTTTCCGCTGCCGCTTTTGGGCGCGGTGATCAGTATACGGTCAAGTCTCATGGCTGCCACCTCCGGTTCCGGAAAGGATATAGACGGGATTCTGCCCCATCATCATGTGATAGCGGCCCAGCTCCCTGGATTTTGCCGCTGTCACGGACACAATATCCACATCCGTAAAGGGCAGTTCCCGGAAAACCTCCAGGGCCTCCCCTACAGTCTCCAGGGTAATGGCGTTGATCACCACCCGGATCTTGGGATTTTTCTCCAGCAGCAGTTCCGCGATCTCCTTTAGATTGCCGGAAGATCCGCCGATAAAGGCGTGGGTGGGGGCAGGCAGATCCTTCAGCGCCTCCGGCGCCAGCCCCTTGACGATGGTCAGATTCTCTGTCTGAAATTTCTTTTGATTCTTTTCCAGCAGCTCCACTGCCGCCGGATTTTTTTCCACTGCCCAGACATGGCCTTCCAGAGCCATCCGGGCCATCTCCACGGATACGGAGCCGCTGCCGGCCCCCACATCGTAGATCAGGGAATCCTCCTCCAGGCGCAGCTTGCTAAGAGAGACCTCCCGGACTTCTTCCTTGGTCATAGGCACTTTGTCCCGAAGAAATGCGCTGTCCGGGATCCCATGAGTCACGATCTTTTCCGGCCGGGGATTTTCCACCAGCAGAGTGGCCAGGGAAGTGCCCTGATACTCCAGAAATGTTTCCGGGGGACCGCTGAGGATCCTCTCCTCCGGGTAAGTAAAGCGCTCCCCTACATGGACGGTCACCTGGTTCATTCCGTATTCCGTCAGTTTTCCGCAGAGTTCCCGGACGTCCTCCGGTTTTCCCAGCAGGGCGAATACCTTGGGATATTTCCGGATCAGTCCTGTAAGATTGCTCTCCCGGCCATGGCGGCTGGTGATCTTCACATCCTCCCAGGACAGCTTCAGTTTGCTGCAGAAATAGACCAGGGAAGAAATTCCCGGGATCAGGCGCGCCTCTCCCGGCAGCACCTCCAGCAGCTTCCTGGCTCCGCTGTAAAATCCAACGTCCCCGGAAAGCAGCACCGCCGCCCGGTGAAATTCCGGATGTTCTTGAAGATACGCCGCGATCTCTCCCGGCCGGTATTCTTTCAGAAGGATCTTTCCTTCATGGGGCACGCTCTCCAGCATCCTCTCCGCGCCAATGAGCAGATCCGCCGACCGGCAGAAAGCCCGGGCCTCCTCCGTCATGGTAGCTCCGTCTCTGCCGCCCATGCCGATACCCACCAGAGCTGTCTCCGGGAAAGACCGGCTGTTCTTCTTTGATCCCCCGAACTTCTCTTTCAGATACTCCAGGCATTCTTCCAGGCTCATGCCCTCCTCCTGCAGCGGGCGGCCGATGATCACCAGGCGGCAGCCTGCCGCCTCCGCGGCAGATACCTTCTCCGGAAAGCCCCCTGCCGCTCCGGTATCCTTGGTCACCAGATACCGGGCCTTTGTCTGCCGCAGCATGGCCAGGTTGATCTCATGGGAAAAAGGCCCCTGCATACAGATCAGATGCTTTCCCTGAAAGCCCAGTTCCGCGCAGCTCTTCACCACCTCCGGCAGAGGCAGGACTCTGGCGAAGATCCGGTCCGCGTATTCCGGGACCCGCCGGAACGCCGGAAGCTCCTTGCTGCCGGTGGTAAGAAAGATATTGCCCTCTGTGCCGGCCAGGTACTCCGCGGCGGCCTCCGGGCTGTCCACGTAGACCGCCTCCTCCTGTCCCGTAAGGGTGCTGCTCCGCAGCACTCTCAGATAGGTCCTTCCGGTTTTTTCGCAGGCGGAACGGATGTTTTCCGTCACCGCCGACGCGTAGGGATGGGTGGCGTCGATGACCAGGGCATCCTCCCGGGCAAAAAGCTCCTCCATCTCCCTTTCGTCCATCCGGCCTCCGGACACGGCAAGGCTGCCTCCCTCCTCCAGAAGACTCCGCCCGTATTCCGTGGCGGCGGAGGCAAGGGCAGGGATCCCCAGTTCTTTTAAATATTCCGCGATCTTTCTTCCCTCCGCCGTGCCGGCAAAGAGCAGTACCTTATACATTCCTGTATCCTCTGGGGGTCACCATTTTTCCTGCCAGGGCTTTGGTCTGAGAGTTTCCGATAAAGACGGTGGTAAACATATCCACGGCGGTATCCCGCAGCTCTTTCAGAGTCATCACCCGGTATTCCTCCCCCTCTCTTCCGATATTGGACACAATGCCGCAGACCGTGTCCTCATCTTTATAGTTCAGCATCAGATCACAGGCTTTGGCCAGATAATCATGGCGCTTTTTGCTGGAGGGATTGTAGAGGCATACCACAAAATCCGCTTCCGCCGCCGCCAGCAGCCGCTTTTCGATCTTCTCCCAGGGGGTCAGAAGATCGCTTAAGCTGATCAGGCAGAAATCATGGATCAGAGGCGCTCCCAGCACCGCCGCCCCTCCTGTGGCCGCCGTCACTCCGGGGATAATGGAGAGTTCCACCTCCGGATATTTTTCTCCCACTTCGTACATAAGACCAGCCATGCCGTAAACCCCGGCATCCCCGCTGCAGATCATGGAGACCACATGGCCCTTTTCCGCCTCCTCGAAGGCCAGCACACAGCGGTCCACCTCCTTGGTCATGGGGGTGGTCAGAAACCGTTTGTCCGGGAAGTGATCCTTTACCAGATCCACATACACCGTATAGCCGATGATGGTATCGCTGTCTTTTAAGGCCTCCGCCGCCTCGATGGTCATTTTTTCGTAGGCTCCGGGGCCGATTCCGATTACATATATCTTACTCAAAATTCTACGCTCCTGTTCTCCAGGGCAACCGCGCAGGTCACGCCGTCGCCGCTGACTTTTCTGATGATCAAGGTACCGCAGCCCGCCAGAACCGCGCTGCGCTCACAGACGTTGTCCACGCCGGTCACCTCCGACACAAAACCGGAGGAAGTAAACTCGCCGGAAACGGCGTTCAGTTCCTCTGCCGTAAAAGTCCGCAGAGGGAGTTCCCGGCTGCGGCAGAATTCCAGCAGTCCGGGCTCGTCTTTTTTCAGATCGATGGTGGCCGCCTGCAGCAGCGCTTCGGGATAAAGGCTGAAGCTGCGCAGGGTATCGTCCACCAGCTTTTCGATCTGCCTGGCGCTGACTCCCCTGCGGCAGCCGATACCGATGGTCAGGCACCGGGGGATCAGCCAAAGCGTATGGTCAAAATACGCTCTGGAATAGGAAGGGCTGATGTAAATCCCCAGGGACGTCTCTCTTTTCGCCTGTTCCCGGTAAAACTCCGCGCTCCAGGCCAGGCCCTCCGGAAGCTCTCCCTTCACAGGAAAATGGGTATAAAATCCCACCTGTTCTCCTGCCAGCAGCGCCGCGGAAACCTCCTTGGCATAGGTCATATTGGATATGACCATGTTGTTTTTCTTTGCGTAAACATCCACGGCAAACTTCTGATTTACGTCTGTAGCCGTAGTCAGCACAGCCCGGCAGCCCAGCTCCCGCTCCATCCAGACAGCCATCTCGTTCGCGCCGCCGATATGGCCGGACAGAAGGGGAATGCAGTACTGGCCCTTTTCATCCAGTACCAGCACCGCGGGATCCACCCGCTTGTCCTTCACATAGGGCGCGATGGCGCGCACCGCGATCCCGGCAGCCCCCACAAAGATCAGACCGTCGCTGTCCTGAAACCGCTCTGCCGTCCAGCTCTGCAGTCCCTGCCGCAGCGCCCGGATCTCCGAATGAGCCTCCAGATCCAGTTTCTTTCCCTTGCAGTACCAGCGGACCTCTATTTCCTTTTCTCCGGAAACCGAGGAAAGGACCTTCCGGATCTTTTCGGAAAGTTCCATGCCCGCGTTTGTAAAACAGATCCCCGCAATTTTCATTCCTACACCCCTTGTTTGTCAGTCTTGCGCCCTGCCCTGCCGGAATTCCGTGGTGAATTCCGGATGATACAGCTTGGATCGGTCGTAATGGCTGTGCGTCACCGCCTCGCCGATGATCATCAGGGCTGTCTTTGTGATATTTTCTCTTTTTGCCGTTTCCGCCAGCGTGCCCACGGTGCAGACACAGGCCTTCTCATCCTCCCAGGTAGCTTTGTACACAATGGCTGCCGGAGTGTCCGCCTGATAGCCCCCCGCTATCAGCCGCCGGCTCAGTTCCTCCAGCATACCGGTACTCAGAAAAACGACCATGGTGGCCTGGTGGGCGGCGAAGGATTCAATGCTCTCCTTCTCCGGCACCGGTGTCCTTCCCGCCATACGGGTAATGATCACGCTCTGGGAAACCTCCGGCAGAGTATATTCCAGGTTCAGAGCGGAAGCCGCTCCGCAGAAAGAGCTGACTCCGGGACAGTAATCGTAAGCGATCCCTTTCTGGTCCAGCACGTCCATCTGCTCCCGGATGGCTCCGTAGAGACAGGGATCTCCGGTGTGGAGCCGCACGGTGGTCAGTTCCTGACGCTCCGCCTCCTCCATCACTTCCAGGACCTCCTCCAGGGTCATCTTCGCGGAATTGTAAACTTTACATCCTTCTTTTTTATAATCCAGCAGCTGCGGGTTCACCAGAGAACCGGCGTAGATGATCACATCCGCCTCCTCCAGAAATTTCTTCCCCCGCAGGGTGATCAGATCCGGGGCTCCCGCCCCTGCGCCTACAAAATGTATCATGACTTCTCCTTTACGATGATCAAAGAATAATATCCGGCATCCTCCGGGATCTCCTCCGGGGAACCGTAAATTTTTTCATTTTCCATGCCGCAGTTTTCGATCATGGAAGCGGGAAGCTTCTGCTCCAGCAGGGTCTTTTTCACTTCCGCCATCTTCTTTCCCGCCTTCATCAGCACCTTGGTGCCGGGAAGCTGCAGAGCCTCCTGGATCTGATAGGAGGCCGGGATCACATGGAGCGGCTCCGCCTTCTCTACCAGACTGTCATTCAGCCGGGCCGCTACCGCGCAGAAAGAGGTAATGCCGCTGATGATCTCTGTGTCATAGCCGGCCGCCTGGATTCTTTATGTACATAGATATACGTGGAATACACCGTGGGATCTCCCAGTGTGGGGGAAGGCCACCTGCAGGCCTTTATCCAGATATTCCATGATCGCCGCGGCTCCCGTCTCATGGGAAGCCTCCAGCTTTTCCGGATCCTTGGTCATGGGCATATCCACCGCCAGCAGTTCTTTCTCCGCGATTTCCGGATACGCTCCCTCCACGATTTTATAAGCCACGGTTTCCCGGGGATCTTTCCCCGGCAGGGCGATCACCTGGCTTTCCCGGATCACCCGCAGGGCTTTCAGGGTCAGCAGCTCCGGATCTCCGGGGCCGATGCCCACTCCGTACAGTTTTCCTTTCATCATTCTGTCCTCACTTTTTGTTCATTGATCTTCCGGATCAGTTCCGGCACTGTTTCGGTTTCTCCCAGCTTGCCCCGGACCGAGGAAAACAGAATGGCTCCCGTTTTCACGCTGCCCTTTGTCCTCTGGTCCAGATAGAACTGCACCCGGCCGCACACCTCATTCATGGTATCCTTCAGAAGCCTTTCTCCGGCGGCTGCCAGCAGATCCAGGGCCTCTTCGGTGGTTCCGGTTTTCAGGATCCCGGACACAAGGGAAGAGTCCCCACCGGCCCGGAAAGCCGCGGCAGCCATAAGCTCCGCCCTGGCGTCCGCGTTCCGGGAATGGGTGTTCATGATCCCTCCGGAAACTTTTATAAATTTTCCGATGTGGGCAATAAAAAGGATCCCCCGGATTCCCAGTTCCTCCGCCAGATCCAGGGTCTCTCCCACGTAATTGCTGCATTTCATCTCAAAGCGGAGATCCAGCCCCGGCATTTCCCCCGCAAAGGCTTCCCCGTAATTTCCCGGAGTGACCACCAGGTATTCCGCCCCGGCGGCGGCCAGCATCCGCATCTCCGCCTCAATGCTGCGGACCAGAGCCTCCTCGCTCATGGGCATGACGATGCCGCTGGTGCCCAGCACAGAAAGTCCTCCCTGGATCCCCAGCCGGGGATTGAAGGTCTTCGCGGCGATCTCCCGGCCGCCGGGAATGGAGATGATCACCTCCATGCCGCCGGGATAGCCATGCTGCCGGCAGATTTCCTCCACCTCCCGGCGGATCATCTCCCGGGGAGTGCTGTTGATGGCGGCGTTTCCCACCGGCTGGTTCAGTCCGGGCCTGGTAACCCGTCCCACGCCTTCGCCGCCGTCGATCCGGATTCCCGGCTCTTCTCTGCGGCTGACTTCCGCGAAAACAAGAAGGCCATGGGTAGCGTCCGGATCATCTCCTCCGTCCTTGCGGACGGCGCAACGGACTTTTTCCCTCTGCCCGCCGTTTTCCGGGATCCTCTCCGTGTTTTCGATCAGCAGGTGCAGCAGGATGCCTTTCGGCGTCTTCAGGGCTGTCTCCTCCACCTCCCGGCCGGAAAGCAGCATCTCTGCCGCCGCCTTGGCGGCAGCCGCCGCGCAGGATCCGGTGGTATAGCCGCACCGCAGTTTTTTATGGCCCTTCAGCACATACATCTCCTCCAGGCCGGTTTTATGTTCTGTCATTTCTGTTCCTCTTCCCGGACCGTACCTACTGCCGGACAAAGGCTTCCAGTCTCCGCTGTCCCCGCATGAGTTCCGCTCCCAGCCTCTGATCTCCCGGAAAAACTTCCCGGAAAGCCCGGAATTCCTCCTGGATCCCGGAGCCGTGGCCTACCATAAAGGCTCCCGCGTCGCTGCCCAGAGCCATGGAAACTCCCAGAGCTCTGGCTGCTCTCAGCTGCTTTTTGCTCCTGTCCCAGATCCGGTTCAGGATCCGGTCCGAATACCTGCCGCAGCCTATGAGATTCTTTACCGTCACCACCGTGGGCACCCACAGGGTGCCGCATTCCGCCAGGACCTTCAGACTCTGCTCATCCTGAAAATTCCCGTGTTCCAGGGAATCCACGCCGCAGGCCGCGGCGATCTCACAGGACCTTGCCCCGTTGGTATGGCTCATGACCAGAAATCCTTCCTCATGGGCGATATGGACCATCTCCAGAACTTCCTCCTCCTTCAGGGCTTTCCCCGTCAGGGTGTGATCCGTCCGGAAATCCCATGATCCCGGTGGTCATGATCTTGATAAAATCCGCCCCCTGGCGCTTCCGTTCCTTAACCAGGGCAGCAAACTCCTTCATATCTTCAATGGTTCTCCCGCCACCCGGCCGTAATGCCCCTTTTTAAACAGAGCCGCTCCCGGCGTCAGGTAGGGTGATCCCCGTATTCCGGCGCCAGCTTCCTGGCCAGAAAAGACGCTCCAAAATGGTCTCCTCCGTCCCCGGACAAAGCGAATCCCTCTTTTCCGGTATTCTTCCAGATGGGCCCGGACAGCGGTTTCATCCGGCCCGTTTTTATGCAGCTCCACGGTCCGGTGATAGTCCCTGCCGTCCATAAAAATATGGGCGTGGCCTTCCCCCGGCACAAATGTCTCAGCCATGAAAGCCACCCCCGGACGATCTTTCCGTCCACGATCAGCTGTCTGCTGCCCCGCAGAAACGCCTGGGGATCCAGACGCACCCGGTATCCCTCCGCGTTTTCCACGTGCCAGCTGTAATAATCCTGATGAGGGAAGCCGTAAGCTTCCAGGATACTCATGATGGTGCCCCCGTGGACGATCAGGGCCGCCTCTCTCCACTGGTTTTCGCAGGCCTCGCGCACCACCTGATCCAGGCCGGCAATGCAGCGTTCCTGAAACTCCCGCCGGCTTTCGCTCCGGGAAAAGCCAGGGTACCGCCGCTGTCCACCCACATCTGATAGTCCGGATTGCGCTTAATTCCTGATAATTTTTATTCTCAAATTCACCGAAATCGCACTCGGCGAATTCGGTCCACCACCGTGATCTCCCGTCCGGGATACAGGATCTCCGCCGTTTCCAGACATCTCCTTCTGGGGCTGGCGTAGACCCGGTCCACAGGACCCGGATCGTATTTTCGCAGATCCGCGGCTTCCTCCGGAAGCAGAGGCTCGTCTGTGGTGCCGATGTACCGCCCCTGTGTATTTCCGTAAGTCCTGCCGTGGCGTATCATGTACAGCTTCAGCATCTGCTTTTTCTCCTTCCGGACCTCTTTACGCGTCCTTCTTTTTAATAGCCGTGGCGATCCCGCAGACCACCCGGTAAACCTCCTGGGAATAAGCCGCCAGCTTCTCGCAGGTCCGGCCCACTGCTTCCCGGTATTTCCGGTCGAAAGGATCTACCGGCACTATGCGTAGCCCAGCTCATTGGATACGATGATGATCTCCGGGTTTTTCTCGATGATCTCCTCCGCCAGGCCCCTCTACGGTCCTTCCTTCCTGCAGCTCTCTTTTGATAAAGTCGTGAAAGTGCACCATGCCGCTGCAGGAAAAGATCTCGCTGCGGCGGCAGTGACAGCCGTCCAGCCATTCTTCCACATGGCTGAAATGTTCTTTTGCAAAATGAAATTTGCCCTGAAAGGCTCCGCCGATCACTAGTTTCATCCTATTTCTCCCCGCAATCTTATTTCCTGTGACAACCGCCAGCACCATAGCCAGCTCACAGACACATACATAAAATCCGGCCAGATCTCCGGTGATCCCCCCGAAGTATTTCATGGCCATATGATGGTAAAAAGCAAAACACAAGACCGCCGCCGCCAGAAGAAGCAGGCCGGACAGCGGGTCCAGCAGCACCGCCCCTGCGGCCAGCAGCGCCAGATACAGGATCAGCACCCCGTTTACTTTCCGTTTCAGAGAATTCCTGCCGAAGGCCGCCGCCGTTCCCTTTGGGTTGGCGTTGGGAAAATTCTCCACAGACAGCGCGGAAAACGTCCTGGACACGCAGAACCCCAGGCAGAGGACCGGCAGCACCGGGCGTCCACCTCCCCGGCAGCTCCCAGATACAGGACCATATAGCTTGCGCCGCAGATCACCGCGAAGGCTCCGCGTGGGAATCCTTCAGGATCTCCAGCCGGCGCTCCCGCTCCCTCCAGGAGCTCATGGCGTCGGAGGTATCCAGAAAGCCATCCAGATGAATGCCGCCGGTCACCAGCACCGGGATCAGCACAAAGCCGGCGCTGCGCAGCAGCAGATGAAAGCCCAGGAATTCAGCCAGATAAAACCATCCGAATTCCAGAGCCCCACAGCCAGCCCTACCAGGGAAAAAAGCACATGGAGTACTTCATGTTCTCTTTGGTCCAGTCCGCCCTGGCATGGGGATCTTGGAGTACATGGAGAAGGCCACCACAAAGCTGTTGATCAGGCTCTTCATGACGTCCCTCCTCCTTTCACCGGAATGGGGATCCCATATACCACTTCCGTTACACAGTCCGCCCAGCGGGCCATTTCCTGGTTGATGGTGCCCAGATATTCCTGATACACTCTGGTGGAGCTGTCGTATTCCGCCCCGTCGGAGAAGATCTCGTTGGTGACGATCACCAGATTGGCGGAGATCTCCTTCAGGTCTCCAGACGCCCCGGAGGACCGCCTCCACCGTGTGGAGCCTGGCTCCCTCCGGCCGGAACATCTCGTTGGCCACCAGATTGGACATACATTCCAGCAAAAATATTGGATCCCTGGGGAAACTCCTTTTCCCCAGGGCCGTATAGCATTCTATGGTCTCAAACTCCTTTTGCGCCCGCATGGCGCGGTGCCGCCGGATCCGCTGAAAACTCTCGTCGTCATAGGGATACATGGTGGCCACGTAGACTCTGCGCCCGGGGCCGAGCTTCAGGATCCGGTCTTCCGCGTAGCGGGATTTTCCGCTGCCGGAACCGCCTGTAATCAAATGCAGCATGGTTTTTACTCCTAACTCAGGGGACATACGTCTCGATGTCGTTTTCCTCAAAGGTGGCCATCCTGTTGTACACCTCCAGGCCCATATCCAGCAGCGGGAACAGCATAATGGCTCGCTTCCCTCTCCCAGACACATATCGCAGGTCAGGAAAGCCCTTTTTCCGATGGAGGCCAGCAGCAGTTCCGCCGCGGGTTCCCTGGAAACATGGGAAGCCATCATATAATCCGCCGCCTGAGGGCAGATGCGCATGGCCGTCAGCGCGGCCACACAGGATATAAAGCCGTCGATGACCACCGGCATATGCAGTGCCGCGCCTCCCAGAAACACGCCTGCCATACCGGCGATGTCGAACCCGCCGATCTTTGCCAGCACATCCACCGGATCCTCCGGATCCGGCTGATTGACCCGGATCGCTTTTTTGATGGCCTGGATCTTCCGGGCCAGCCCTTCACTGGAAAGCCCCGCTCCTCTTCCGGTAAGCTCCTCCACAGGCTTTCCCAGAAATACCGAGGCCATGGCGCTGCTGGTGGTGGTGTTTCCAATCCCCATCTCACCGGTAGCCAGGATCCGATAGCCCTCTTCTTTTTTTCTCCGCGGCCAGGCGGATCCCTGTCTCCAGAGCTTTCACGGCCTGTTCCCGGCTCATGGCCGGTCCCTTGGTCATGTTGTTGGTCCCGTAAGCGATCTTGCAGTTTCGTATGTTGGTATCACGGTAGATCCCCATATCCACCGGAAAAAATGTCCGCTCCAGTTTTCCGGCAGAGGATCCCGGCCGTTAGCCTTTTCCTGCAGAAAATTTTCCGCCACCTGGGCGGTGACTTCCTGGCCTGTCTGGGTAACTCCTTCCTCCACAACGCCGTTATCGGCGCAGAGCACCAGAAGAGCCTTTTTTTCCTATGTCCACCTGGGGACTGCCTGTATGCCGGCCATCTGGACCACTGCCTGCTCCAGTTTGCCGAGGCTTCTTAAGGGTTTCGCGATGGAATCCCAGTGCTGCCATGCCGCATCCATGGCCGCCTGGTCCAGAGGAACAATATCCGCGACTGTTTTCTCCAGTAACATGTCATTCGTCCTTTCCGTCCGCACATTTGCCTGCGGCGCTTCCGCGCCCCAGTACACCTCTGCTATTGTACCATAAAACCCCCCGGGGTACAACCGTCTTCTGCCGGTGAAGGCCCGGGGCCCGCGAGGCAGTAAAAAAGCGGCAGAGCTTCAGGCTCTGCCGCCGGATACAGGCTTTTTCCGTTTTAATCCAATTGAAGGATCTCGCGCACGGCCGCTTCCATGCCGTCCACCTCCGCCACGGTGTTGTGGCGCACAGGAGCGCTGCGGATCTCCTCAATGGCCCCGGGTACCGGCACTCCTGCCACGGCCTCCAGGGCGTCGATCTGTTCCAGATCCGTCATACTGTCATATTTTGCCCCGTCAATGGCGTGGAGCACGCTCCGGGCAAATTTGTAGGGGCTGGCCGTGGAGGCGATCACCGTCTTTGTGTCGTCCCCCGTCTCCCTGCGGTATTTTTCCAGGACGCAGGCCGCCACTGCCGTGTGGGTATCGATGACATAGCCCTCCTTCCGGTACAGTCCGGCGATGCTCTCCGACACCTCCTCCTCTGTGGCGTAATTCCCGTAGAAATCCTCCAGTTTTTCTTTCATTTCCCCGGTGATCTCGTAACTGCCCGCTCCGGAAAGGGAGGCCATAAGCTCCCCGGTCTTCTTCGGATCCTCCCCGGCGATCCGGTAGATCAGCCGCTCCAGATTGCTGGACACCAGAATATCCATGGAGGGGGAGGAGGTAAGGATAAATTCCCGGTTCTTATCGTACACGCCGGTGCGGAAGAAATCGTAAAGCACCTTATTTTCATTGGAAGCGCAGAGCAGCCGCCCGATGGGAAGCCCCATCTGTTTGGCGTAGTACGCCGCCAGGATGTTGCCGAAATTCCCGGTGGGCACCGTTACATGGATGGTGTCTCCCGCGGCGATCTCTCCTTTTTTCACCAGCTGGGCGTAAGCGTACACGTAGTAAGCCACCTGGGGCACCAGCCGTCCGATATTGATGGAGTTGGCGGAGCTGAACTGGAATCCTGCCCGCTCCAGGTCTTTGGCCAGATCCGCGTCCCCGAACATTTTTTTCACCCCGGTCTGGGCGTCGTCAAAATTCCCGCGGATGGCCACCACGTGAGTATTTTCCCCTTTCTGGGTCACCATCTGCCGTTCCTGCACAGGGCTGACCCCGTCCTTGGGATAAAAGACGATGATCCTGGTCCCCGGCACATCGGCGAAGCCGGCCATAGCCGCCTTTCCCGTATCTCCGGAGGTGGCGGTAAGGATCACAATCTCATTCTCCACCCGGTTCTTCTTTGCCGCCGTGGTCATCAGATGGGGCAGAATGGACAGCGCCATATCTTTAAAGGCAATGGTGGCCCCGTGAAACAGTTCCAGGAAATACGCGTCCTCCGTCTTCCGCAGAGGGGCGATCTCCGGGGTATCAAATTTTTTATCGTAGGCCCTGGCGATGCAGCCCTTCAGTTCTTCCTCCGTGTAGTCCGTGAGGAAACGGCTCATAACCTCATAAGCCAGTTCCTGATACGTCATCTGCGCCAGCCTGTCCATAGGCACATCCAGCGCCGGCAGTTTTTCCGGCACAAAAAGGCCGCCGTCACAGGCCAGGCCTTCCAGGACAGCCCTGGATGCAGTCACTCCGGACTCGCCCCCTCGGGTACTCTTATATAAAATCTCCATGGTCTGTTCTTCCTTCCATATTTTTTTCCGGAACCATTATAGCACAGGGCGGAAGCAGTGGGCAAGAAAAAAACAGACGCCTCCCGATCCGGGGGCGCCTGTTCCGCGGTCAGGCGGTTTTTCTTTTCCTGATCTCCAGCAGCAGCGCCGCTGCCGCCAGGGCTGCCGGCAGCAGGAGCAAGGCCGCTCCGTATCCGGTGTCCCCTGTATCCGCAGGCTTCACCGGATCCCCGGAGGATTCCCCTTCAACAGGAGTAGCCTCCGCCGGCTTTTTATCGGGTTTTTCTGTCTCAAATCCGGAGGGATCCTTCTGGTCCTCCGGGTCCTCTGTATCTGCCGGGTCCCCGGAAGCCCCCGGTTCCTCGGAGGTTCCCGGATCTTCCGGATCCTCTTCCTCCGGCTCTTCTACCGGATCACAGCTCCCGTCCGCCAGGAAAGTCAGCTGGGGCCAGGCCCGCAGGGCATCCTCCGCCAGAAGGATCCGCAGGAAGCCGTTGTCGTCCGTCGTTCCGTTTACTCGCTCTCCTCCGTCCACCCGGTAGGAAAGCGCCTGCCCGGCCAGAGGATTGCCCGTTTCATCCAGGATCCGCACCGAAGCGGTGTACGGTTCCCCGGCATAACGGTTCCCTCTCGTCAGGATCCTTCTCTTTGAACAGCCGTCCGGAAACTATTTCCATTGTCCTGGAAACGCGGCGTCAGTGTACAAAGGGACAATACGGCCGCCCCTTATACACTGACGCTCTCTTTATTTACGGCCCTGGCCGTAGTAGGCGTTGGCTCCGTGTTTTCTGTAATAATGTTTGTCCTGCAGACACTGGGGGGCCGGGGCTACCCGGGGATTGATCATTTCGCTGCGGGCGGCCATCTTCGCCACCTCCTCCAGGACCACGGAGTTGTGCACCGCCTCCGCCGCGTCCTTCCCCCAGGCAAAGGGCCCGTGATTCTTGCAGAGACAGCAGGGGACTGCCGTCACATCGAGATTTTTAAAGTGCTCCGCGATTAGTTTTCCGGTGTTTGTCTCGTAGTCCTTCAGTTCCTCCTCCGTGAGATTTCTCAGGCAGGGGATCTCCCCGTAGATGTAGTCCGCATGGGTCGTCCCGTAGCAGGGAATGGACCTGCCGGCCTGGGCCCAGCTGGTGGCCCAGGAAGAATGGGTGTGGACGATGCCGCCGATCTCCGGAAAAGCCTTGTACAGCTCACAGTGCGTCGCCGTGTCGGAGGAAGGATTCAGATCCCCCTCGATCCGGTTCATGTTCAGGTCCATGACCACCATATCTTCCGGTCTCAGTCTGTCGTAGTCCACTCCGCTGGGCTTGATGACAAAATATCCGCTCTCCCGGTCTATGGCGCTGGCATTTCCCCAGGTAAAAGTCACCAGACCGTAGCGGGGCAGTTCCATATTGGCTTCATATACTTTCTTTTTTAATTCTTCCAGCATTTTCTGTACCCATCCTTCCTTTTTATCTGAAATTTTCCACAGCCGCCCGCTCCGCAGCCAGACAAGCCTTGTACCTTTCGATGAACGCGTCTATGGCGGCCTCGTCTTTGGGGTCCGGATCTACGGTCTCTCCCTTTTGTCCCGCGAATACCCGGTTCTCCAGGTACTCCGCCAGGGATTCTCCCGCCTTTTTCTCCTTCCGGTACGCGGCCAGCAGGGCAATGCCCCAGGCGCCGCCTTCCCCGGCGGTCTCCATGACCGTTACCGGCGTATGAAAGGCGGAAGCCATCAGATTCTGTCCCACACCCTTGGTCTTAAAAAATCCGCCGTGTCCGGTGAGACGGTCCACCTCCACTTTTTCCTCCTTCATCAGGATATCCATGCCGATCTTCAGGGTCGCCATGGCGGAATAAATATGGACCCGCATGAAATTGGCCAGATGGAAGGCGCTGTCCGGTTTCCGTATAAACAAAGGTCTGCCTTCCTCCAGTCTGGTGATCGGCTCCCCGGAAAAATAATTGCAGGCCATCAGACCGCCGCAGTCTCCGTCTCCCTCCAGCGCTTTTCGGAACATTTTCACGAACAGATCTCCCATGTCCACCTTCATGCCCATGGTGTCCGCGAATTCCTTGAAAAGACCCATCCAGGCGTTCAGGTCGGAGGTGCAGTTGTTGCAGTGGGCCATGGCCACCTGGCTTTTGTCCGGCCCCGCCACCAGCTCCACCTCGGGTCTGGTGCTGCGAAGCTCCCGGTCCAGGACCAGCATGGCGAAGGTACTGGTTCCCGCGGAGACATTTCCGGTCCTCTTTGCCACGCTGTTGGTAGCCACCATGCCGGTGCCCACATCTCCCTCCGGAGGGCAAAGGGGGATCCCCGGCTGAAGTTTTCCGGAAACATCCAAAAGCGCCGCGCCCTCCGGTGTCAGGGTGCCTGCGTCTTCCCCGGCGGAGAGCACCTCCGGCAGGATACCCGTCAGTTTCCAGGGATATTTTCCATCCACCCGTTTTTCAAACTTTTCCACCATGTCCCCGTAGTAGGTGCCGGTGGCGGGATCAATGGGAAACATGCCGGAGGCGTCCCCCACGCCCAGAACCTTCCTGCCTGTAAGCTTCCAATGGATATACCCCGCCAGAGTCGTCATATAGCGGATCTCCTTTACATGCTCCGCTCCCTCCAGGATACACTGGTAAAGGTGGGCAATGCTCCATCTCTGGGGAATGGTAAACTGAAACAGCTCTGTCAGTTTTTCCGAAGCCTCTTCGGTGATGGTATTCCTCCAGGTGCGGAAGGGCGTCAGAAGATCCCCTTCCTGGTCAAAGACCATATAGCCGTGCATCATGGCGCTGATGCCCATGGCTCCTACCGTGGTCAGATCCAGGCCGTACTGTTCTTTCACATCCCCGGCCAGTTTGCTGTAGCAGTCCTGAAGGCCGGCACGGATATCCTCCAGGGTGTAGGTCCACACCCCGTTTTCCAATCGGTTTTCCCAGTCATGGGCGCCGGAAGCGATGGGCGCGTAATCCGCCCCTGTCAGCACCGCCTTGATCCGGGTAGAGCCAAACTCGATGCCAAGATACGTCCTTCCTTCCGCGATCTCCTGCTTTCTTTTTTCAGTGTCCATATCCTTCTCCCTCCTTTTTTATCTGTAGTAAATGGAATTCCATTTCAGCTCGTTCCTGAAACTGCGGATCGTGGTATCTTTGTCGATCACCACGCTCTCGATCCCCATAGCGTTGGCCCAGTCCACCATCTGTTCCGCGCTCAGATCGTAGGTAAATGCCGTGTGGTGAGCTCCCCCCGCGTAGATCCACGCCTCGGCCCCGGTCTGAAGGTCCGGTTCCGGAGTCCAGAAAGTGGTGGCTACCGGAAGCTTCGGCATAGGCTTCTCTGTCTTTTTACAGTTTACCTCATTGATGATCAGACGGAATCGGTTTCCAAGATCTACCAGCGAAGCTGCGATCCCCCGGCCTTCCTTGGCGGTAAACACCAGTCGGGCGGGATCCTCTCTGTCTCCCATGCTGAGAGGCTGTACTTTGATGGCGATGGGGCCGTCGGCAATGGAGGGACAGATCTCCAGCATATGAGCCTCCAGGATCCCCTCTTTGCCGGGCACCAGATTATAGGTGTAATCCTCCAGCATGGACGTTCCCTTGGCTCCCGGCATCCGGGAAGTCATGATCTTCATCAGCCGCACCATGGCAGCTGTCTTCCAGTCTCCCTCGGCTCCAAAACCGTATCCCTTCTCCATCAGTCTCTGAATAGCCAGTCCGGGAAGCTGCTTCAAAGCTCCCAGATCACCGAAATGAGTGACAATGGCCTGATAATTTTTCTCCTCCAGAAATCTCTCAAATCCGATCTCCATAGCAGCCTGCACCGCCGCGTGTTCCCGGAACTCCCCGGGGTCTCTTCCCTCCAGCAGGATTTCATATTTATCATAATATTCTTCTACTAATGCTTCAATCTCTCCTTTAGAGACCTGCGCCACAGCCTCGGCGATCTCATTCACCGGGTACGCGTCCACCTCCCAGCCGAATTTGATCTGCGCCTCGACTTTATCGCCTTCCGTGACGGCCACATTCCTCATGTTATCGGCGATCCGCATGACGCGGATATGGCTGCTCTCCATGATCCCCACAGCGGTGCGCATCCAGGAGGCGATCTTTTCCTGTACCGACCGGTCGTCCCAGTAGCCGACGATCACCTTTCGCTCGATCCCCATGCGGCTCACAATATGGCCGTACTCTCTTCCTCCGTGCGCCGACTGATTCTCATTCATGAAATCCATGTCGATGGTTTCATAGGGGATTTCCCGGTTGAACTGCGTATGAAGATGAAGAAGAGGTTTCCGGTACTCCTGCAGTCCCAGGATCCAGGATTTTGCCGGAGAAAAGGTATGCATCCAGGTAATGACGCCGGCGCAGTCCTCATCGTCATTGGCTTCGTGAAAGGTCCTGCGGATCATCTCATTGGTTAAAAGCGTTGGTTTCAGCAATACCTCAAAAGGAAGCTTTCCGCTTTTATTCAGCGCCTCCACGATGACCGCGGAATGCTCCGCCACATGCCGCAGGCACTCATCCCCATACAGATCCTGTGATCCTGTGCAGAACCAGAACTTGTAGTTTCTTCCGGTTTTCATTGTTTTGTTCCCTCCTGATACATGATAAATTTATTTTACATTCTTCCGGTCCGTATCCAGACGGCTCCGGCAGGAATTGCCTTTGATCAGCTGAGGCTCGATCGATCTTTTTACATGACTTTCTTCCTCCGGCACTCTGCGGATCAGTTCCAGCAGCAGCTCCGCCGCCATTTCTCCCAGCTTCTCCTGGGGATGCGCGATGGTGGTGAGTTCTATCTCGCCTCTGGCGTACAGGGAGTTATCGTAACCCGTAAGAGAAATATCCTCCGGCACCTGCAGGCCCATGGATTTCAGCTTCTGAAAAACGCTCATGGCGATCTGGTCGTTGTAACAGACCACAGCATCCAGGGGGATCTTCCGGCTGATCATCTTTTCGATGCTTAAGGCGGGTTTTGTCTTGCGGTCCTCCGTATGGAACCAGACCACAAGATCCGGATCATATGCAAGTCCGGCCTCCTGCAGCGCCTGGACGTATCCCTTGTGGCGCTCCCGGCCCTGGACGTCATCGGCTTTGAACACGCCGGCGATATGCCTGTGTCCCAGTTCCAGCAGATAACGGGTCAGAAGATATCCGCCTCTGCAGTCGTCCATGAGGATATGGGGTCTGTCCTCCATCTGCTCATAAATGCCCTGGATAAAAATATAGGGGATCTGGTACTCCTCCAGCAGACGGTAGAGATGCTCGTGCCTGC
Source organism: Candidatus Scatomonas sp. (assembly GCA_963928055.1). GTDB lineage: Bacteria > Bacillota > Clostridia > Lachnospirales > Lachnospiraceae > Scatomonas. The sequence goes on from CAWVDN010000001.1 coordinate 450,363, forward strand.
ATACAAGCTGACTTTTGCTGGGCTCTATGATCACCCCGTCCACATCTTTCTTCAGGATGTCTTCCAGCGCCTGGGCTTCCAGTTTCCGGCTGTTGCCGGTACTTTTCAGAATAATGCTGTAGCCGTTGGAGGAAAGCACGTGATCCATGCCCTGGATCAGCCTTGGGAAAATGTAATCCGTAATATAGGTGATCACTACCGCGATATTGTGAGACCGTTTCGTATGGCGGAGCCTCTCGGAGCAAAAGGTCCCGCGGCCCTGTTCGGAATAAATGTAGCCTTCCCCTGCCAGCAGATTCAGCGCTTTCCTTACCGTATGCCGGCTGAGACCATACTCTTCCGCCAACTGGTTTTCGCTGGGAAGCTTGTCTCCCGGAGAGAGCGTCCCGGACTGGATCTTGCTTTTCAGAGTTTCCATCAGCGTATAATATTTGGTTTTACCTTCTTTTGCCGCCATCTTTTCTCTCCTTTTTCTAATCTTACAACTTGTACGCTCGTATATACAAGTTGTTTTTCTTATGCAAACATTTATTTTGTTTTTGCGCAGTTTTATTGACATGCTCTCTCATTAAAACTATAATAGGGGTGTCCGGTTTTCGGACACTCTGACATGGCGGCTTCCCCGGCCGCAATGCAATCACACTTTTTGTGTACGGGAGACGGACTCTTCGGAGTCCGTTCTTCTGTTTCCAGACAAATGCCCGGCAGACGCCGATCGTAAAAAACCGCTGCCCCGCGGAACTTCCTCCGCAGAGCAGCGGTCTTTTCAAACCAGCTGTTTTTGATCAGATATGTATGGATTCGCTCCAGTCATCCTCGTCAAAAGAGATATCGTTGGTGGCAGCCACGCTGCGCACCATTTCGCCGCTGATCATGGAGCGGTACTGCTCCTCCAGCGTGTAGCCCTCGTCCTCGTCATCGGGCATGGGGCTTTCCACCAGAGTGCTTCCCAGCCGCTTCAGGGGCGCCCACCAGTTGGTGGTCAGCTGCTGATCTGCCGGCACATCCCGGCGCCGTGTCTGCACCAGATAGTTTTTCATTTCCGGATACGCGGCAATGGCCGCCATATCCTCATAAAAATGCTTGCCGTCATAATCAAAGCACAGCAGCAGCAGGTCGTTCATGGCGTAAAAGCACTGATTTCGGATCCCGTGGATCCAGAGGATCCGAGCAACCCTCTCAGAGGGATTCAGATGCTCCTTCATGTAAGCTTCTCTTTCCTCCGGAACAACGTAGATAATTTCCGCAACTCGTCTCATGTTTGTATAGCCTCCCTGTACATTTTTTGCCTTTCCCCATACAGGAGATCCCCCTGTACCCCCTGGCGGATCTCTGTATTCCGGTGTCTTAAGCACTCCTTTATTATACTGGAAAACGTCCGTAATAGCAATACTAATCCTGCTGATTGATATAGTTGATCAGCCCCTCGGCCCGGATGATCTTCTGCATAAATTCCGGAAATGCCTGACCTTTGTATTCCGTTCCCTTTGTCCTGTCGTAGATCATTCCTGAATCAAAATCGATTTCCACCTGATCCCCATCCTCAATGTCCCGGGCCGCTTCCGGACACTCGATAATGGGAAGGCCGATGTTGATGGCGTTCCGGTAAAAGATCCGCGCGAAGGTCTCCGCGATGACACAGCTGACCCCTGCCGCCTTGATGGCGATGGGCGCGTGCTCTCTGGAAGAGCCGCAGCCAAAGTTCTTATTGGCCACGATCATGTCTCCCTTCCTCACCTTACGCACAAACTCCTTATCAATGTCTTCCATGCAATGGGTGGCCAGTTCCGCCGGATCTGAAGAATTCAGATAACGGGCGGGGATGATCACGTCTGTATCCACATTGTCCCCGTATTTAAACACTCTTCCTTTCGCCTGCATATGAAACCTCTCCTCTCCTTATTCTCCCAGTTCCGCCGGTGCGCTGATCTTGCCGGTAACCGCGCTGGCTGCCGCCACCGCCGGGCTGGCCAGGTAAACTTCCGAATCCACATGGCCCATGCGTCCCACAAAGTTCCGGTTGGTAGTGGAAATGCATCTCTCCCCTGCCGCCAGGATCCCCATGTAGCCTCCCAGACAGGGACCGCAGGTGGGGGTGCTCACCACGGCTCCCGCCTCGATAAAGATCTTCAAAAGCCCTTCCTCCATGGCCTGCAGATAGATGGCCTGGGTGGCGGGGATCACGATGCAGCGAACCCCTTTCTTTACCTTTCTTCCCTTAAGAATAGCCGCCGCCGTCCGCAGATCCTCTATACGTCCATTGGTACAGGAGCCGATCACCGCCTGGTCGATCTTTACCTCCTCTGTGATCTCGTCAATGGTCTTTGTATTCTCCGGAAGATGCGGGAAAGCGATGGTAGGCTTCAGCTGGCTGAGATCAATGGTATATTCCTCTTCATAAACTGCGTCCGGATCCGCCTCATAAATCCGGTAGCTTCTCGCGGAATGTTCTTTCATATAGGCTTCTGTCTTCTCATCCACCGGGAAAATGCCGTTCTTGCCGCCGGCCTCAATAGCCATATTGGCAATGGTGAACCGGTCGTCCATGGAAAGGCTGGCAATGCCGTCCCCCGCAAACTCCATGGATTTGTACAGAGCGCCGTCCACGCCGATCCTGCCGATGATATGCAGGATCACATCCTTGCCGCTGACCCATTTAGGCAGGCTTCCGGTAAGGTTAAATTTGATCGCCGGGGGCACCTTGAACCAGGCTTTTCCGGTAGCCATGCCCGCCGCCATATCCGTACTGCCTACGCCGGTGGAAAATGCTCCCAGGGCTCCGTAGGTACAGGTATGGGAATCCGCCCCGATGACCACATCCCCGGCCACCACCAGACCTTTTTCCGGCAGCAGGGCGTGCTCGATGCCCATCTCCCCTACATCAAAATAATTGGTGATCTCATGGGCGCAGGCAAATTCCCGCACACACTTGCAGTGTTCCGCGGATTTGATATCCTTATTGGGGATAAAGTGGTCCATGACCAGAGCAATTTTATCCTTGTCAAAAACGTCTTTCTTCTGAAACTTATCCATTTCATGGATGGCCACCGGAGAGGTGATATCGTTACCCAGAACAAGATCCAGCTTCGCCTCGATGAGCTGTCCGGCCTCCACACGGTCCAGACCGGCCGCCGCCGCCAGGATCTTCTGTGTCATTGTCATACCCATGGTTGTTTCCTCCTCTTTTACTTTCTGTCTGTTATTTTACCACAGGATCTGCTATAATGCTAATACATATTATGAATACTTAATATAATCAGGAGGAATAGTATGGAACCTTCTCTTTCCCTCTATCACATTTTTTATATCACTGCCCGCTGCGGAAATATCTCCCGGGCTTCCCGGGAGCTGTTCATCAGCCAGCCGGCGGTCAGCCGATCCATCCGCAGGCTGGAGGAAAATCTTCAGACGGTGCTGTTCCGGCGGAATTCCCGAGGCGTGACCCTTACGGAGGACGGCCGTCTTTTGTTTGACCGGGTCCGGGAAGCCTTTGAGGCTCTGGAATCCGCGGAACAGACCCTGGCCAGGCGCCATTCCCTGGGCGTCTCCCATCTGCGTCTGGGTGCCAGTTCCACCCTCTGCAAATACGCTCTGCTTCCTTTTCTCCAGAAATTCATCCGCAGATATCCCCATGTGAAAGTCACCATTTCCTGCCAGTCCACCTATCAGACCCTGGAGCTGCTGCGGGAACAGAAGCTGGACATCGGCCTGGTGGGCCGTCCCACCTCGCTGAAGGTCTGTGATTTTTTTCCGGTCCGGACCATCCAGGACACCTTCGTGGCCACGGAAGCCTATCTCTCCAACCTTTCCCTCCGGGAACAGGATGCGGATCTTCTCCGCTCCGGCACCTTTATGCTGCTGGACGAGGAGAACATCACGCGGCAGTACGTGGACCGGTATCTGTCAGAACACCAGCTGGTGCTGCCCAATCTTCTGGAGGTGTCCTCCATGGATCTGCTGATCGAATTCGCCCGCATCGGCATGGGAATCGCCTGCGTCATCCGGGAATTTGTCCGGAAAGAACTGGATGACGGCCTTTTAACAGAGGTGCCTCTCGGCTTCCGCTTTCATCCCAGGGAGATCGGCTTTGCCTGCCGCCGGGGCCTTCGGGAGTATTCCCCTATCCGGGAATTTCTGGAATTATCTCTGTCTTCTTCCCGGAACTGAAAAAAGAGCGCTGCCGTCAGGCAGCGCCCTTTTTCAATTTCGGAAAGATCAGTTGTTGATCAGCTTGTCCTCGTCGCTCCAGCTGTACAGTTTTCTGACTTCCTCGCCCACGATCTCTGAGGGATGCTCCTGGGCTTTTCTGCGCAGAGCCCGGAAGTGAGCCTGTCCGCCTGCCTGGGACATCTCCAGCAGGAAGTCTTTGGCGAAGGTTCCGTCCTGGATATCGGAAAGGATCTTCTTCATGGCTTTCTTGGTCTCCTCCGTAACGATCTTGGGTCCGGTGATGTAGTCGCCGTACTCAGCGGTGTTGGAGATGGAATATCTCATACCCTTGAATCCGGACTGATAGATCAGGTCCACGATGAGCTTCATCTCATGGATGCACTCGAAATACGCGTTTCTGGGATCGTATCCGGCCTCCACCAGAGTCTCAAATCCGGCCTGCATCAGAGCGCAGACACCGCCGCAGAGAACCGCCTGCTCGCCGAACAGGTCTGTCTCGGTCTCCACCCGGAAGGTAGTCTCCAGAACGCCGGCTCTGGCGCCGCCGATGCCCAGGGCATAAGCCAGGGCCAGGTCTTTGGCCTTTCCGGTGTAATCCTGCTCCACAGCTACCAGGCAGGGAACGCCCTTGCCTGCCTCATACTCGCTTCTAACCGTATGGCCGGGGCCCTTGGGAGCGATCATGGTCACATCCACATAGGAGGGAGGAACGATCTGTCCGAAATGAATGGCAAAGCCGTGGGCGAACATCAGCATGTTGCCCTCCTCCAGGTTGGGCTCGATGTCCTTTTTGTACATCGCGGCCTGTTTCTCATCGTTGATGAGGATCATAATGATATCGGCCTGCTTTGCAGCTTCCGCCGCGGTATAAACCTTCAGTCCCTGCGCTTCTGCCTTGGCCCAGGATTTGCTTCCCTCGTAAAGGCCGATGATAACATCACAGCCGGAATCCTTCAGGTTCAGCGCGTGGGCGTGTCCCTGGCTTCCATAGCCGATGATCGCGATCTTCTTTCCTTCCAGTAAAGAAAGGTTGCAGTCTTCCTGATAAAAAATCTTTGCTGCCATTTTGAATTTCCTCCAATTCCGTCTTGAAATCTATTGTTAAAAGGCTCTGCCTTTTAGCAAACGCATATTACAGATACCGCACGTCCTCCATGCCTCTGGACAGGCCTGTGATGCCGGTCCTGGCCAGTTCCAGGATCTCGTGGCCCTCCAGGAGTTTCAGGAAGGCGTCCAGCTTGCTCTGGGCTCCGGTGAGCTCGATGATCAGGGACTCCGGTCCCACGTCCACGATCTTGGCCCGGAAAATACTGGCCACAGACATAATGCTCTGGCGCTCCGCCGCGTTGGCTTTTACCTTCACCATGATCAGTTCCCGGTTGACGCTTTCCCTGGGCTGCAGCACCTTGATATCGATGACATCCACCAGCTTGGCCAGCTGTTTGGTGATCTGCTCCAGCACCTGATCGTCCCCGGTGGCGACCACGGTCATCCGGGAATACCTGGGGTCGGCGGTGACGCCTACGGTCAGGCTGTCGATATTGTAGCCCCGGCGGCTGAACAGACCGGATACCCGGCTCAGAACGCCGGAGGTGTTATCTACCAGAAGTGATAAAATTCTCTTTTTCATACGCATCCCAACTTTCCTGATACCTTTGTATCAAATGATTTCAGCAATTTTCGGCCCTTTTCCTGGAGGCCGACTCTTTTTTCATTCTACGCTTCCGCTATTTGTTTGTCAATCGGAAAACCGGCCTGCCAACAGGCGGCAGGCCGGTCAAAACCTTCTTTTGTGTCCGTCTGATTTAAACTGCATTATACCGCAATTTTTCCGGTATGTGAAGGGTTAAATCAGAAATTTTTTCGGAATATTTTCATCTTTTTTATTATTTTTGTACAATCCTGTCGGTTTCTCTCACATTTCTCCCGGCATTTTCCAGGCGTGATGATCCGTGTGCAGCAGATGATGGGCCCGCTCGCTTAAGGGTTCGCCCAGGAAATCCTCATAGCACTGTTTGACAGAAGGATTCTCGTGAGAGAAGCGAAGGTCGCTGCGGCGGTCCAGATGATAGAGGATGTTTCCTCTGTCTGCCGCCATTTCATAGCCGTCATGGATGGGCTGTCCGCCTCCGCCGGCGCATCCGCCGGGACAGGCCATAACTTCTACGAAATCGTAAGATACCTTTCCTCTCTGCAGCTTTTTCAGAAGCTTTCTGGCATTGCCCAGGCCGTTGACCACAGCCACCTTCAGGGTCTGCCCTGCCAGCTCAAACTCCGCTTCCTTCCATCCCTGCATGCCCCGCACCTGGCGGAAGGCATCCGGATCCGGATTCTGTCCGGTCACCATATAGGCCGCGGTGCGGAGAGCCGCCTCCATAACACCGCCGGTAGCTCCGAAGATCACGCCGGCGCCGCTTCCCAGTCCCAGAGGCATATCCAGTTCTTCCTCCTGCAGACCCATGGGAACGATATGCGCCGCCCGGATCATCCGGTCCACCTCCCGGGTGGTCAGCACCACATCCACATCCTGACCGGCTCCCGCATCGTTCATGACCGGAAGCGCGCTTTCCTGCTTTTTAGAAATACAGGGCATGATGGAGACGCTGAAGATCTTATCCGGATCCACGTTGAGGATCTTGGCGTAATAGCTCTTGGCTATGGCTCCGAACATCTGCTGGGGAGATTTCGCCGTGGAAAGCTGATCCGTAAATTCCGGGAAGAATCCCTTTACAAAGCGCACCCATCCGGGGCAGCAGGATGTAAACATGGGGAATTTCTCGTTGTCTTTATTTTTCAGTTTCTCCAGGAATTCGCTGGCCTCCTCCATAATGGTAAGGTCCGCGCTGAAATCCGTATCGAAAATATAGTTGAATCCCACCTGGCGCAGGGCCGCTGCCAGCCGTTTTACCGTGGCGAATTCCGGCTTCAGTCCCAGATCTTCTCCCCAGGCCGCCCGCACAGAGGGAGCGATCTGCACGATGGTGATCTTTTCCGGATCATCCAGGGCATCCCAGACTTTTCCGGTGTCGTCTCTTTCCGTCAGCGCTCCTACCGGGCAGTGGGTCACGCACTGTCCGCAGAGGGTGCAGTTGGTGTCCTCCAGGCGCAGAGCGTCTTTTACATCCACCGTCACCCTGGAACCGGTGTTCACCACATCCCAGATGCTGCAGGTCTGAACCTTATCGCAGACCTGAATACAGCGCATACATTTGATGCACTTGGTATAATCCCGGATCAGAGGGAATTTCTTGCTTCCCTTCTGGAAGGGGATCTGTTTTTCAAAGGGCACCGTGTGGATATTCATATCGCTGGCCAGGGTCTGCAGAGAACAATTTCCGTTCCGCACGCAGAGGGCGCAGTTGATCTCATGCTGAGACAGCAGCAGCTGCACGTTGTTGCGGCGCACATTCCAGACTTTTCTGCTGTTGGTGTGGACCACCATTCCCTCTTTTACGGGACAGTTGCAGGCTGTAAACAATTTTTCAAAGCCCTCGATCTCCACCACGCACACACGGCAGGCGCCGATCTCATTTAAATTTTTCAGGAAACAGAGGGTAGGGATCTTGATCCCCACGCTGGCTGCCGCTTCCAGAATCGTCGTATTTTCAGGAACATTTACTTCTCTTCCATCGATTGTCAGTTTTACCATTCCCGTACCCTGCCTCCTTTAAACACTCCATAGCCAAAGTGGTCACAGCGCAGGCAGCGCCCGGATTCCTGATGCGCTTCCTCCTCCGTCATTCCACATTCCATCAGTTTAAAGTCTTTGATCCTTAAAGCAGCCTCCCGCTCTTTCAGATTGATGCGGCCGCAACTGTGCCGGTCTGCCAGACGTACCGGCGGGATCTCCACATCGTTGCGCACCTTGTGCTGATAGCCGAGATATTCGTCGATATTGGCGGCAGCCACCTTGCCGGCGGCAATCGCGCGGATAACTGTGGCCGGTCCGGTCACGCAGTCTCCTCCGGCGAAAACGCCCTCTGTATTCTTTACGCCGCTCCAGTCCAGAGCATCGATGGCTCCCCGGCGGATGGGGATCCCGTATTCGCCGAATTTCAGGGAATCGATGCCCTGACCCACGGCCACCAGAACGATCTCACAGGGAACTCTGACCTCCGGCTGGCTGGAATTCATAGGTTTGGGTCTTCCGTCCTGAATGGGACCCACGATCTGAGGCTGTACCCAGAGAGCGGCTACTTTTCCTTCCGCGTCCTTCTCGATCCGCAGAGGCGCGTGAAGATCCAGCACCTCGCATCCCTCCGCGATAGCGCCTTCCACTTCCTCCGGAAGAGCGGTCATATCCACTTTTCTCCGGCGGTAGGCGATGGTCACAGACTCCGCCCCCAGACGGACGGCCGAGCGGGCCACATCCATAGCCACGTTTCCGCCGCCGACGACCACCACCCGTTTTCCGCTGAAATCCGGCATGTCATAGTCGCCGATGCTCCGGAGCATCTCCACCGCGGAAAGAACGCCTTCCGCGTCTTCGCCCTCGATGCCGATCTTACGGTCTACATGAGCGCCGATGGCTACATACATAGCGTCGCAGTTCTCTCTCAGTTCTTTGATGGAGAGATCATCTCCCACGCGCACATTGGTCACGGTCTTGATCCCCACGGAAAGCAGGGTCTCGATCTCTCTGTCCAGGATCTCTCTGGGCAGACGGTAGCTGGGGATCCCGTACCGGAGCATTCCGCCCAGCTGTTTTCTCTGTTCGTAGATGGTCACCTCATGTCCCATGAGGGCCAGATAGTAAGCCGCGCTCAATCCTCCCGGGCCGCCGCCGATGATGGCGACTTTCTTGCCGGTAGGTTTCAGGCACTGCGGTACCGAAACATCCCCGGCATGCTCCACCGCGAACCGTTTCAGACCGCGGATATTAATGGGATCATCCACCATGGTCCTGCGGCAGCGGACCTCGCAGGGATGCTCGCAGATCAGGCCGCAGGTGGCCGGCAGCGGATTATCCTTGCGGATCAGCCGCACCGCGTCGTAATATCTTCCCTCGTGGATCAGAGCGATATAGCCGGGAATATCCACGCCCGCGGGACACTCTGCCACGCAGGGAACCGGCTGGCTCATGGTACCGGAACATCTGCCGTGCTTAATATGCTCCTCAAAATCACTCCGGAATCCCCGGACCCCCTTCAGCACCATTCTGGCCGCTTCATAGCCGATGGCGCAGTCTGCGGAATAAAAAATGCTTTCCGCTGTTTTTTCGATCACATCAATGGTCTTCAGCTGCGCTTTTCCGTCCAGCACCGACTCCATCAGAGATACCAGCTGACCCAGGCCGATCCGGCAGGGAACGCACTTTCCGCAGGACTGCGCGTGGCACATCCTCAAAAAAGAGGTAGCCAGGTCCACCGGGCATAAGCCGGGCGGACTGGCGACTACCCTGCGTTCCAGGTCCTTGTAAAGCTTCTCCACTGTCATCTGCGCTTCGTTTTGTGTGACAATACTAAGTCTGCTCATCCTACCCTCCGCATAGTTTTGATTACACTCCAGTTTCTTTGCGTGACACCCATCACACACGCAACCCTTACTCATACATTGATTATAATTTAACACACTCTGCTTTTTTAGTCAATCCGTCAATTATTTTGTTTACTTTCTCTTTTCCATATAACATTTTACACAAAAAACAGAGGACGCTGCCCGATCCTTTTATGACCAGGCAGCGCCCTCGTTTTTACCGGTTTCTGTTAATTCAGTTCGATTTCCATGAGATCCTTCGGCGGTATTTTTCTGGAAGAATTCTCCTTAAACTTTTTCAGCGCCGCCTGGGCGTTTTTGATAGGAATGTTGGTGCCCGCTCCCGCCACGCAGCCACCGGGGCAGCCCATGCCCTCGATCAGACAGCCCTGCATTTTTCCGGCCTTGGCCAGGGTCAGGATCTTTTTGCACTCCGACAGTCCCTCCGCGTGTTCGATATGCACCGGAACTTCCGGATAGTATTCCTTCAAACACTTTTCAATCGCCTCGGCCACGCCTCCCGCCACGGCGTACCCTCTGCCGGCGGCAGTGGCGTTATGGAAAGAGGAGCCCCCCTCTATCTTCTCGGGATCAATATTTCTGGCGTCAAACATGCCCTGGAGTTCTTCAAAGGTGATGACAAAGTCCACATCGCTGCGGACGTCCGTCCGGGAAGCTTCCAGTTTTTTGGAGGCGCAGGGCCCCAGGAAGACTACGTGGGCGTCCGGATGCTCTTTTTTAATGCTCCGGGCAGTGGCAACCATGGGCGTCAGCTCCCGGGACACGCTGTCCACCAGGTCCGGAAAATAATTTCTGGCCAGAGCCGCCCAGGAGGGACAGCAGGAGGTCAGGAGAAAGGGGAGTTCCCCCGTCGCCACCTTCTCCGCGTAATGGCGGGCTTCCGCCACCGCGCCGATATCCGCGCCCAGAGCCACCTCGTAAACCTCTGAAAATCCCAGGGCCAGCAGCGCGGCTTTCAGTTTCTGCGGGGTGACCTGGGGACCAAACTGTCCGATAAAGGCCGGAGCCACCTCCGCAATGATCTCCTGTCCCTCCCGCAGGGCCCGGGAAAGCTGAAAGATCTGGGATTTGTCGGAAATCGCTCCGAAGGGACAGCTTACCATGCACATGCCGCAGGATACGCATTTCTCCGGATTGATGACAGCTCTGCCCTGCCCGTCGCTCTCAATGGCGTTGACGCCGCAGGCCCTGGCGCAGGGACGTTCCATGTGAGAGATGGCGTCATAGGGGCAGACCGCCTTGCACTTTCCGCAGCGGATACATTTTTCCTGATCGATGATCGATTTCCCCTTTTTGATGGTGATCGCCCCTTTCGGGCAGACCTGCCGGCAGGGATGGGCCACGCAGCCCCGGCACATGTCGCTGACCATATACATATTCGGTTCGCAGGCGTCGCAGGCGGAGGGGATCACCTGCATCAACGGAGGCTCGTAATATTTTTCATCGATATTGCTGGCTTCCATCCCCGCCGTAATGTGCACCGCCTGATTTTCCGGCCGCAGGGACATGCCCATGGCCAGGCGGACCCGCTCGCTGGCCACCGCCCGCTCCCGGTAAATGCTCTCCCGATAGGTGGCTCTTTCTTTTACGATCTCATAAGGGATCGCCTCGATCCTGTCCTGGAAATTTTCCTCCGTGGACTCAAAAGCAACTTTTGAGATTTCCTTAAAAACCTCTCTCCGGATCTTTTTGACCGGCGTGTCGACTCCTCTCATGTTTTGTACCCATTCCTTTCTCCATACTCTTTTCTGATTCAGCTCTTCCTCTTTGCTTCTTTAACAAAAAAGGGCGGAAGAATTCTGCTCCTCCGCTCTTTTTCATTTCTCTTTATTTCTTTTTTCCAAGCCTTCCCATGATCCACACGCAGGCCATGATGATAACGATGGTCACGAAAATTCCGCCCATTCCCTGACCCATGATTTCGAAGGCGTGTTCGATATTCTCTAATCTATCCATAGGACCTCCTTATAAGAACTGGCTGACCAGGTTGATGACCAGGCCGCCGGCGATGACCGATGCGATCTGTCCGGATACATTGGCGCCTGCCGCATGCATCAGGATGATGTTGCTGGGATCTTCCTTCATGGCCATTTTCTGAATCACCCGGGAAGACATGGGGAAGGCCGAGATGCCGGCGCCGCCCACCATGGGGTTGATCTTTTTCTTAAGAAACAGGTTCAGGAACTTGGCCAGCAGCACGCCGCCGATGGTGTCCATCACAAAGGCGAAGAGACCGATCACCAGGATCATCAGCGTCTCCGGGCGGACAAACTTATCCGCCACCATACTGAAGGAAATGGTGATTCCCAGCAGCAGCGTAATGAGGTTTGCCAGATTGTTCTGAGCCGTATCGGAAAGTGTCTGCAGGACACCGCATTCCCGGATCAGATTTCCGAACATCAGGAAGCCTACCAGCGCCACAGACTGGGGAGCTACAAATCCAACGATCATGGTTACCGCGATGGGGAAGGCGATCCTCATGGGCTTGGACACGGATTTGGGATTGTACTCCATATGGATCCGGCGCTCTTTCTTGGTGGTGACCAGCTTAATGGCAAAGGGCTGCACAATGGGCACCAGCGCCATATAGGAATATGCCGCTACCGCGATCGCTCCCACATACTGGGATCCGAGCATCTGGGATACCAGGATCGAGGTGGGGCCGTCCGCCGCGCCGATGATGCCGATGGACGCCGCGTCGGTGAGGTTGAAGCCCAGAGCCGCTGCCAGGGCAATGGCGGCAAAAATGCCGAACTGAGCGCCTGCGCCGAACAGGAACATGATGGGATTGGACAGCAGCGGTCCGAAATCGATCATGGCTCCGATACCGATAAACAGCAGGATCGGCATAACCTCAGACGCCTCGATCCCTACATTGTAGAGCCATTCTATGATACCGGGAGTGTCGCCCACTCCCTGCAGGACCTGGTCGATCACGCCTGACAGCGGCAGGTTTACCAGGATCGCTCCAAATCCCATGGGCAGCAGCAGGGAAGGCTCGTACTCCTTCTTAATGGCCAGCCAGATCAGAAGGATTCCGATCAGGTACATGACGCCCTGCTGCCAGGTCACATTGCGAAACCCGTCAATTAAAAAATCCATTCACTTTTCCTCCAGGGTATTTTCTTTTTCTTTCCTTCCGCGAAAAACCGCAGATACGGTTTGATTATAATTCATAGCCAGCCGGCGTGTCAAGGCCGGTTCCGGCAAATCCGGCAGGTTCCTGTCAATCCAGCAGGATCAGCGCCATAAACACCAGATCCTCCCCGCCTGTGTTGGCCAGCCCGTGGCTGTGCCCGTCGGGAGTCACCGTCACATCCCCCGCTTTTACCGGACGTTTTACTCCGTCGTCGCTGTACTCTCCCTGTCCCCGGAGAATGTAGTACGTCTCGCATTCTCCCCGATGTTCGTGGACGCCCAGAGAACACCCGGGTTCCAGTGTCACCTCCGCGTACATTCTGCACTTTTCCCCCAGCTGCTCCTGCTCCAGGATGTCCTTGATCAGAACATGGCCTTCTCCTCCGGCCATTTTTTCCACTCTTCTTACTTTCATACGGTTATTCTCCTTCTTTCTTATTCTGTGATCCCCGCCAGATCCCTCACCACCTGGCCTGCCAGGATCAATCCCGCCGCCGGAGGCACAAAAGCTGTGCTCCCCGGCACCGGCCTGCTCTCCTCCCCGCTGCCGGAGGCCGGCTTCAGAGGTTCTTCCTCGGAATACACCACCTTCACTCCGGTGATCCCCAGTTTCCTCAGTTCCCTGCGCATGACTCTTGCCAGAGGACACACGGATGTTTTTTCGATGTCCGCGATCCGAAAGCCTTCGGGGTGCAGCTTGTTTCCCGCTCCCATGGCGCTGATCACCGGAACACCGGCCTCCCGGGCCCTGCGGATGATCAGCAGTTTTGCCGTCACGTTATCTACGGCATCCACTACGTACTGGTATTCCCTGAAATCAAATTCCCCTTCCGTTTCCGGCAGGAAAAAGCACTTCCTTGCCTCCACCCGGATCCGGGGATTGATATCCAGAGCCCGCTCCTTCATCACATCCACTTTATAGCGCCCCAGGGTGCTGTGAAGGGCTGCCGCCTGCCGGTTGATATTGGAGACGGAAACGGTATCGTAGTCTACAAGGACCAGAGACCCGATGCCGCTCCGGGCCAGTGCCTCCGCCGCGTGGCCGCCTACGCCTCCGATGCCGAAAACCGCCACTTTCGCCTTTTCAAGCCGCTCCATGGCTTCCTGCCCCAGCAGCCGCTCCGTTCTGGAAAACTCCTCTCTGTCCCGCATAAACCTCTGCCTCCTGCCCTTCCACGATATCTTTTACATCATACCACAGGCAGTTCGGCAAGGCAACCGGTGTCAAAATACTTCTTCTTTATAAAATTTTAACTTTTGCTTTGCATTTGTAACATATTAAACAGTTTCTTTTTTTTCAAAAATGTATTATGATAATAATTATTATTTAACCTAAAGGCGGTGTTTTTATGGACCGAAAACGCCAGCAAGCACTCCGTATGCTTGGCATCACCATTTCCTACTACAGACGCGCCAAGGGCTACACCCAGGCGCAGCTTGCCAAAGAGATCCATGTCAGCCGGACACACATCAGCAATATCGAAGCACCCAACGCCAAAACTTCCGTATCTATCACCCTTCTTATGGATATTGCCGACGCCCTTGACATTCCTCTTACCTATTTATTTGATTTTCACGACCAAATTCCAGATTGATGCAGAAAGAAATGTGAGGACAGAAGAATGGAAGACCGAATCGATTTGCATGTTCACTCTGACTGTTCCGACGGTACTTTTACCCCGGAAGAGCTGGTTTCTTACGCCTTGAAAAAAGGACTGCGGGCCTTCGCCCTGACAGACCACGACACGGTGGAGGGTGTCCGAAAGGCCCAGAGGGCGGCGGAGGGCACTCCCCTCACGGTGATCCCGGGAGTGGAGCTTTCCTCCGATTATAAAGGCCGGGACATCCATGTGCTGGGCCTGGGAATCAACCCGGAGGATCCCCGCTTTCTCGGTTATCTGGCGGATTTCCGCCGGGCCCGGGATGTCCGCAACGAAAAAATGCTGGCAAAGCTTCGGGAGCACGGCGTGGAGATCAGCGCCGAAAAGATGGCGGCGGCCTTTCCGGATTGTGTCTGGACCCGGGCCCACTTTGCCCGCTATCTCCTGGATCACGGCTATGTCCGGGATATGCAGGAGGGCTTCGCCAGATACGTGGGGGACGACGCCCCCTGTTTTGTTCCCAAGGAGCAGATCTCTCCCTTCCGGGCGGTAAAACTGCTGCTGGAAAACGGAGCCCATCCCGTGCTGGCCCATCCCCTTCTGTATCATCTGAGTTCTTCTCAGCTGGAGGAGCTGGTGGCAGGGCTTAAGGACTGCGGACTGCAGGGGCTGGAGGCTGTCTATTCCACCAACCGCTTTTCCGATGAATCCTCCATGAAGCAGCTGGCCCGGCGTCACGGCCTCTGCGTCACCGGCGGATCAGATTTTCACGGTTCCAATAAACCGGACATCGATCTCGGCACAGGAAAGGGAAATCTGCACATTCCCTGGTCCCTGTGGGAAAATTTAAGAGGATGCGGCTGATGGTCCGCATCCTCTTTCTATGTTTCCTTAATCGCTGACCGGCTCTGCCGGGATAAATACCCGCTTATCCGGCGACGCTTTCTTCTCCGCCGCCCTGGCCGCTGCCTCCTGGCAGAAATAATCCTGAGCGCAGATAGGCGTCCTGCCTCGGCGGTCCGGTTTCTCATAGGTGCCGTCAGGCTGCAGGACATGGGCCTTCATATTGTCCTCCAGCTGTACTTTCAGGATATTCATCACTTCTTTTTTGATATCCGGGTCTTCCACCGGGAATACGATCTCCACCCGCTTGTCCAGATTTCTGGGCATCCAGTCGGCGCTTCCCATGTATACCTCTTCATTCCCGTTGCTGTAGAAATAAAAGATCCGGGCATGTTCCAGGAAATTGCCCACGATGGAGCGCACAGTGATATTTTCGCTGACCCCGGGGATCCCGGTGACCAGACAGCAGATGCCCCGGACCACCAGGTCGATCTTTACTCCTGCCGCGGAAGCGCTGTAGAGAGCGGCGATGATCTCCTGATCGCAGAGGGAATTGACCTTGGCCGCGATCCTGGCCTCCTGTCCGTTTCTGGCGTGCTCTTCCTCCATGCGGATCATATGCAGGAACCGGTTCCGCATCCAGATCGGCGCCACCACCAGTTTATTCCAGGTGCTGGGTTCGGAGTAACCGGACAGCATGTTGAAGACAGCCGTAGCGTCCTCCCCGATCTTGGCGTCACAGGTAAGGATCCCGCAGTCTGTGTACTGCTTGGCGGTAGAATCGTTATAGTTTCCGGTGCCCAGATGGACATACCGGCGGATCCCCTCCTCTTCCCTGCGGACCACCAGCGTGATCTTGCTGTGGACCTTCAGGCCCAGCAGGCCGTAGATTACATGACAGCCGGCTTTCTCCAGCATCTTGGCCCAGACGATATTGTTCTCCTCGTCAAACCGCGCTTTCAGTTCCACCAGTACGGAAACCTGCTTGCCGTTTTCCGCCGCCTGCGCCAGCGCCGCGATAATGGGGGAATTGCCGCTGACCCGGTACAGGGTCTGCTTGATGGCCAGCACCTGGGGATCTTTCGCCGCCTGGCGGACAAAATCCACCACGGGATCAAAGCTCATGTAGGGATGATGGAGCAGAATGTCTTTTTTCCGGATATTTGTAAAAATATCATCCTCATTCTGCAGAGCCGGCACCGGAGCCGGGATATACTTTGGCACCTTGTAGGCGTCATAGCCCTTCAGCCCGTACAGCTTCATCAGAAACGTCAGATCCAGGGGCCCCGGGATGTAGAACAGATCTTCTTCCTTGATATTAAATTCGCTCTTCAGGATCTTCAGCAGCCGCTTGTCGATCTTATCCTCCACTTCCAGGCGGATCACCTCGCCCCACTGGCGTTTTTTCAGCTGCTTCTGGATCTCGATGAGCAGATCCGCGGCCTCATCCTCGTCAATGGTCAGATCCGCGTTCCGCATGATCCGGTAAGGATGGGCGCAGACGACATTGTAGCTTAAAAACAGCTTGCCGATGTTCCGCTCGATGATCTCCTCCAGAAGGATCAGGGAGTGGGCGCCGTCCGGACCTGCCGGAAGCTGCACGAACCTGGGAAGCACCGCCGGCACCTGGACCGTGGCGAATTCCAGCGTCTCCTTGGATTTCTTTCCCTCTTTTCCCTCTTTTTCCTTTTTTTCTTCCTTCTTGGAGATCAGGGCTCCGATGTTCAGGGTCTTGTTCCGGATCAGCGGGAAAGGCCGGGAGGAGTCCATGGCCATGGGCGTCAGAACGGGATAGACATTTTCCTCAAAATATTCGTCCACGTAGGCGGCCTGTTCCGGGGTCAGTTCCTCGTGCGCGCTTACGATATGAAGCTGGATATGCTTCAGCGCCGGCAGCAGGGACCGGTTGTAGGTCCTGTACTGCTGGGCCACCAGCTCATGGGTGCTGACGGATATGGCCTTCAGCTGCTCCTTGGGAGTCATGCCCGCGATATCGGGTTTTGTGTACTCCGTATGCACCATATCTTTCAGGGAGGCCACCCGGATCATGTAAAACTCATCCAGGTTCGAGGCCGTGATGCTCAAAAATTTCAGCCGTTCAAAGAGCGGGTTATTTTTATCCCGGGCCTCGCCCAGAACTCTCTCATCGAAACTGATCCAGGAAAGTTCCCGGTTTCTGTAATATTCCGGTTTCATAAATGCTGCATAATCCATGTGTCCCCACCTCCTATATCTGTCTTCTGATCTTGACCACCGGCTTCACGCTGAATACCTCGTAGAAGAAATCGGCTTTATCCTCCAGCAGTCCCTGTTCCAGAGTAAAATCCCGGTTGACTTCCAGGGAAAGCCGCAGTTCCTGCTCCTTCAGCACTGCCCGCACGGACTGGATCTTCTGCATATGGCTCCTGTCCATGGCGTTGGCGTACCGCAGGATAGCTGTAAGCTCCGCCACCAGCAGATACTGTTTTTCATCGATGTTGATCTCCTGCGCCAGCTCCTCAAAGGAGGGCATGGGCTTGGTGTTGTACCTGGCGATCAGGGCGATGGTCTCTCTCTCCTCATGGGACAGCCCGATGATCTCATTGCTCATAATGATATTGTAGGAGCTTTCCGCCACGGCGTTCATGCTGATATATTTTCCTACATCGTGGAGCATGACGGCGATCCGCAGCAGCAGCCTCTCCCGCTCTCCCAGTCCGTAGACCCGTTTCATGGCGTCAAAGACAGCCATGGAGGTCATTTCCATATTCTGAATGTGGGGCCGGTTCACCGCGTATCTCTTGCCGATATTCTTGGCCGCCATGATGATGTCGTTTTCAAAATCGTGTTTTACCTTCAGGAGCTTCTTCTGTTCCGCGTACTCGTAAGCCAGGCCTCTGGCCAGATGGGTTCCCGGCGTCCAGATCATGGCGGCGTCCATCTCCTCGATCAGCCGGTGATAGATAATGGCCGAGGGACGCAGCAGGGACGCGTATTCCACCGGGACATCCAAGTTCACCGCCAGCTCCATATTGGAATGGCTCACGATATTCTGATACCAGGCCTCGAAGTCTTTCCGGGAAATGGTCCGGCTGGCTTTATCCTCCGTATGCCGGAATACGGTATCCGTAATAAAGTCTCCGATGAGCATGATATTCTCGATCTTGCGGTCCTTCAGATACATCCGTTTGAAGCTGATGATCTCGTTCTGCAGCAGTTCCTCCGCCAGGCGCTCATAGTTGGCGGTGTTGTTTTTCAGAGGCTGCAGCCGCTCCCGGATCCGCAGGTTGCCCATGCGGATATTCTGGGTAGTGACCAGCGCGTCCTTGTCAAACAGAGAGATCTGGATACTGCCGCCGTCCACATCTACCACCGCCGTGCCCTTTTCGATCATTTTGTTGAAACGGCTCTCGATGGAGGCGATGGCCTTGTAGCTTAAGAATCTCTGCTCGGAATTGCTGAGCACCTCCACCTGCAGGCCTGTAGCCTGGCGGATCTTTCCCAGCACGAACAGGGCGTTCTCCGCCTCCCGCAGGGCGCTGGTGGCAATGGCCCGGTAATTTTCCACTTTGTAGCCGTCCATAATGCGCACAAAATCCTTCAGCACCGTACAGAGTTCTTCCTCCATGGCAGGGCCCAGCTTGCCGTGGGTATAGGTGTCCGTGCCCAGTTCCAGACGATGGCGGACGGTATCAATGCTTTTAATGCCGGATTTCTTTGATATCTCAAAAATCTCCAGAGTGACATCGTAGGTTCCGATATCAATGGTTCCAAATGTTGCTGGCTGCATACGTGCCTCCTTCCTGATTCTTTCTTTTGTCCGGACCGGATCTTTTTCAGTAATTTCCCAGCAGGCGCAGGCTTACCGCTTCCTGGGCGATCCCGCCAAGAGCGTTCCGCACCGCCGGTTCCCGCAGATTTCCCGCGAAATCTATAAAAAAGCGATATTCCCAGGGCCGGTCCGGGATCGGCCGGGATTCAATCTTGGTCATATTCAGTCCGTTATAATCAAAATGGGCCAGAATATTGTAAAGGCTTCCGCATTCATGGGGCAGTTCCAGGCAGATGCTGATCTTTCCGGCAGTCTTTACAAAACATTTTCGCCGGGAAATCACCACGAACCGGGTAGAATTGCAGTCTGTGGACAAGCCCTCCTCCTGCAGGATCCGCAGGCCGAAATGCTCCGCCGCGTAGCGGCTGGCGATTGCCGCCTGGCTCTTGTCTTTTTCCTTCGCCACTTTTTCCGCCGCCATGGCGGTATTCAGCATTTTGATCTGCTCCCACTCCGGATGTTTCTCCAGATACTGCCTGCACTGCGCCAGGGCCTGGGGATGGGAATACACTCTGCGGATGTCCGAAAGGGATGCCCCCGGCACGCCCATGAGCGTATGGCGGATCTCCAGGATCACTTCCCCCACGATATAATTGGGATATTCCATCATCAGATCATAAATATCGGAAACACTGCCGGCCGTGGTATTCTCAATGGGCAGCACCGCGTAATCCGCCTTCCCGGAAGCCGTCCGTTCCATGGCTTCCTTCCAGGTCTCCACATGGGCGCTGCGGATAGAATCTCCGAAGAAGCTCTTCATGGCCGCGAAGCTGTAGGCTCCCTCCACCCCCTGAAATACCACGCTGGCCCCCTCTGTCCTGAGAGCCTCCGTCCATTGACAGGCCTCCGGCTGTTCCGAAGCTCCCTGCCGGGGGATCATCTGATACTGGCGGATCCGGCTGACTGCCATGATATGCCGGAATAATTCCCCGGCCATGGAAGCGCTGAATGGATCCGCGGCCGCTTCCCGCAGGGCGCTGAGTTTTTCCTCCTCCCTCTGGCGGTCGTACACCTGTTTTCCGGCGGCGATCTTATATTCCGCCACCTGTTCCGAAAGCTTCAGTCGGTCCTGGAACAATTCCAGGATCTTCCGGTCCGTCTCATCGATCTCTTTTCGGATCTCTGTCAAGTCCCTCATGATTGTTTCTCCCTGTATTCCGAAACCAGCCGGCTCAGCGTTCCCAGAAAGGAAAGCGAGCCAAAGGCCAGGATCACATCTTCTTCCCCCGCGGACTGCTCCGCCTTCTCTACCGCTTCTCCGATGCTGCCGCAGGCGGTCACATGGGGATTATACTCTTTCAGCACAGCAGCCAGCTCTTCCGCCGGCAGCGCCCGGTCGTTGTCCGGAGTCTGGATGGTGTAGATCCGGTCCGCCAGATCCGCCGTGGCTGCCGCCACGCCCCGATAGTCCTTGTCCTTGAGGACGCCGTTGATAAAGATCAGCCGCCGGCCGGCAAAGTACCGGTTCACCGAATCCCTCAGTTTTCCGGCCGCGTCCGGATTGTGGGCGCCGTCCACGTAAAACAGGGGATGGGAATGCAGCCTTGAGAACCTTCCGTTCCAGACCGTTTCTTTCAGGCCCTCCCGGATGTCTTCCTCGGAGATCTTCCATCCGGCTCTCTGGAGCGCTTTCAGGGCCTCCCAGGCTGTCACCGCGTTTTCCTTCTGGCAGCCTCCGGCCAGAGAGATTTCCAGTGTGTTCCCCCGGTAGAAAAACGTCTGCCCCTCCAGCGTATCCCGGAGAACCTCCGCTTCCCCGGTACCTGCCTTTATCAAAGGAATATCCAGCCGGCCGCAGGCTTTTTCCAGGACCTCCATGGCCTCCGGGTCCTGGCCGCAGGTTACCGCGGCCCCGGTTCCGGCTTTCAGGATCCCCGCCTTCACCCCGGCGATCTCCCTCAGGGTATTTCCCAGAAACTGCATATGATCCAGGCTGATGGAAGCAAACACGCACAGTTCCGGGGCGGGGATCACATTGGTGGCGTCGTCCCGTCCTCCCATGCCGCATTCCAGCACCACCGCGTCACAGTTCCGCTCCTGAAAATAAAGAAACGCCAGGGCAGTCTCCAGTTCAAAGGGAGAAGGCCTGCGCCTTCCTGACGCTTCCATGGCTTCCGACGCTGCCCGGATCTTTTCCGCAAGGCGCGCAAAATCCTCCCGGGAAATATAGACGCCGTTTATCTGAAAACGTTCCCGGTAGCTGCTGATGGTCGGAGAAATATATCGCCCCGTCCGATACCCGGCCCGGGTCAGGACCGTGGAAATATAAGACAGAATGCTTCCCTTTCCGTTGGTCCCCGCAATATGGATAAACCGGAGCCTGCGCTCCGGGTTTCCCAATCTTTCCAGAAGATCCTGCAGCCTTTCCAGGCCCATGTCTCCTCCGTATCGCTGCTGTTCCTCTATATAAGCTCTCGCCTCTCTATAGTTCATGATACCGGCTGCTCCTTCAAGAGTAAAGTAAAATCTATGTAAAATCCGCAGGCGCGCCCTGTCAGCGCTGGTCCTGCCCTTCCTCCTGTCCCTGGAGATAGGTGATAAACTGCTGGGCCGTCCGTCCGGAAATGCCCCCATGGCTCAGTTCCCATTGATTGGCTTCTTTTCTGAGCTCTTCCGCGCCTATGGAAAGGCCGGCTCTGGCAGCCAGTTCTTCCACGATATGGAAGTATTCCTTCTGGCTTGGCTTGGAATAGCAGATGGTAACGCCGAAACGGTTTACCAGGGACAGCTTTTCCTCAATGGTATCGGACCGGTGGATCCCGGCGCCTGTCTCCATGTCGTCCCGGTCGCTCCAGTTTTCCTTGATCAGATGCCTGCGGTTGGAGGTGGCATAGATCAGCACATTTTCCGGCTTGGTCTCCACGCCTCCTTCAATAACTGCTTTCAGGAATTTATATTCGATCTCGAACTCTTCAAAAGAAAGGTCGTCCATGTAAATGATAAATTTATAATTCCGGTTTTTGATCTGGGCGATCACATTGGACAGATCCTTGAACTGATGTTTGTAGATCTCGATCATCCGGAGGCCCTGGGGATAAAACTCATTCACGATAGCTTTAATGCTGGTGGATTTTCCGGTGCCGGAATCTCCGAACAGCAGGCAGTTATTCGCCTTTTTCCCCTCCACGAAAGCTTTGGTGTTGTCCACCAGCTTCTTTTTCTGGATCTCGTACCCCACCAGGTCGGAAAGCATTACTTTCTCCATGTTGTTGATGGCATGGAAGGTTACCTTTCCCTCCTCCGAGGAGGCGATGCGGAAGGCTTTATTCAGACCGAACATGCCCACTCCGAAATCCCGGTAAAAATCCGTGACATACGCAAAGAACCGCTCCTCCTCCGGGGCGCCGTCCAGTTTTTCACTTAATGCCCGCACCTTCTCACTGACGTTTTTGTTATACATCAGTTCCGGTTTTCCGATGGCTTTATAATGGGTAAGGCGGGAAAAGCAGTCCACGCCCAGTTCCTCCTCCAGCCAGCGGAAATCATAGTGGAAGAGTTCCCGGAACGCCTTAAAATCCTGCTTGGCAAAATAATTGACGCTGCCCTCCTGGGCCCCCGTCTTTTCACAGGTAAGACTGAAGGGATTTTCATCCGTCATCAGCAGAAAGGTCAGATAATTCTGCCAGAGATTCCGGTCAAAGCCGTAATCCGTGGCAATTACCAGGATCCTTTTCACCTGGCGGAACACTCTGGACACCAGCTGGTCCCGGCTCTGGGTATGCTCTCTGGCCTGTCTGCAGATATCGCTCATCTCCATGAGGATGCTGTCCCGCGGGAGATCCCCGTAGATCAGCAGTTTTGAAATAATATGGTCCATAACTGAGTACCGGGCGGAAACCCCGGTTCCTTTCTGCTATTTTTTGCGGCTGCCGTGGTACTTCTCCTCGCAGTATTTGCAGCGGTAGATCTCCTTTTCCGGATCCGTCAGCACAAAGACCTGATCCAGCTCCTGCTCAATGGAGGTAATGCAGCGGGGGTTCTTGCATTTGATCACATTCACCACCTGCTTCGGCAGAGTCAGTTTCTTTTTCTCCACGATCTTGCCGTTGGAGATCACGTTCACTGTGATATTATGATCGATAAAGCCCAGAATATCCAGGTTCATGGTGTCCACGGGACACTCCACTTTGATAATGTCCTTCTTTCCCATTTTGTTGCTCCGGGCGTTTTTGATGATGGCCACGCAGCAGTCCAGCTTGTCCAGCTTCAGATCGTGATAAATGGTCATAGCCTTTCCGGCTTTGATGTGATCCAGTACAAATCCTTCTTCCAGCGCTCCGACGTTTAACATACCTTCACCTCCAGCAGTGTGAGAATCAGTGCCATCCGAATATAGACCCCGTACTGGACCTGCTTAAAATAAGCGGCCCTGGGATCGCTGTCCACTTCCACGGAGATCTCGTTGACCCTGGGCAGGGGATGCAGCACAAACATATCCGGCCGGGCCAGCTCCATCTTGGCCTTGTCCAGGATATAGAAATCTTTCATCCGCACGTAGTCCTCTTCGTTAAAGAAACGTTCTCTCTGGACTCTGGTCATGTAGAGGATGTCCAGCTTGGGAATGGCGTCCTCCAGCCGGATGACTTCCTCGTATTCCACATGGTTGGCGTCCAGCACATCCTCCCGGATGTAGGAGGGCACCCGCAGCTCCTCCGGGGAGATCAGCACAAATTTTACCCCGGTATAACGGACCAGGGCGCTGATCAGGGAATGGACCGTGCGGCCGAACTTCAGATCCCCGCAGAGGCCGATGGTCAGATGATCCAGCCGTCCTTTCAGGGAACGGATCGTCAGAAGGTCAGTTAAGGTCTGGGTGGGATGCTGATGACCGCCGTCTCCGGCGTTGATCACGGGAATAGAAGAAACCTGGGAGGCCACCAGAGGGGCGCCTTCCTTGGGATGCCGCATGGCGCAGATATCCGCGAAGCAGCTGATGACTCGTATGGTATCGGAAACACTCTCCCCCTTGGAGGCGGAACTGGAATCCGCAGAGGCAAAACCGATTACGGAGCCCCCCAGATTCAGCATGGCCGTCTCAAAGCTGAGGCGTGTTCTGGTGCTGGGTTCGTAAAACAAAGTAGCGATTTTTTTACCGTCGCAGACGTGCGCGTATTTCTCCGGATGTTTTTCGATGTCTCCGGCCAGATCCATCATCTGATCCAGCTCCTCCACGGAAAAATCCAGAGGGCTCATAATGTGCCGCATAAATTACCTCCTGTTGTCTTCCATTTTTCTGTGTTCCATCATATACCAAAAAGGCCCGGAATGCAAGGGGAACTCCCCCGGCCGGCCAGGGAAAAAGCGCCGGAGCGCCGGCGCTTTTTTAATCTCTCTTCTTTTATTCTTCCCCGGTCATGGCCTTCAGCCTTCCGCTCTCCGCCTCTATGGCATCCGCCTCGGCATCCGTCATTTTTTCCGGTTTTTTGCCGCGGAGCATCCGCTGCAGGGCAGCGATCTCCGCCTTGATATTTTTCTTTTCCTCCCGGCTTAATGTCTTTTTGTTCTGTGTCAGATACCGCTCCGCCCGGATCGCCTGGTTCTGCGCTTCGTTCAGCACATCCCAGTGATGCTTCCGGCTGGTATCCTCCCCGGCAAAGGCCTCCGCGTCCCGGATCGCCTGCTGGATCTCGTCCTCGGAAAGCTTGGAGCGGGCAGTGATGGTGATCTGTTTCTGCTTGCCGGTACCCAGATCCTTGGCGGAAACGTTGACGATGCCGTTGGCGTCAATGTCAAAGGTCACCTCGATCTGCGGCACCCCGGCGGGAGCCCGTTTGATGCCTCCCAGGCGGAAGGTGCCCAGCAGGGTGTTGTCCCGGGCAAACTGCCGCTCCCCCTGAAGCACTTTGATCTCCACAGAGGTCTGGAAATTGGCGGCAGTGGAAAACACCTGGCTGTGCCTGGTGGGAATGGTGGTATTCCGGTCAATGATCTTGGTGGCGATGCCGCCTACCGTCTCAATAGCCAGAGACAGGGGTGTCACATCCATAAGGATGATCTCCGCGGCGTTTCCGGCCGTGATCTCTCCTCCCAGTTTTCCCCCCTGAACGGCAGCCCCCAGGGCCACGCATTCATCCGGGTTCAGGCTGTGGGAAGGTTCTTTTCCTGTGAGCTGGCGCACTTTTTCCTGGACCGCCGGCATTCTGGTGGAGCCGCCCACCAGCAGTACCATGCCCAGCTCGGAGATGCTGACTCCGCCGTCGTTCAGTACTTTCCGCACCGGAGCCTCCGTCCGGTCTACCAGATCCCTGGTCAGTTCCTCGAACTTGCTGCGGGTGATCTCCATCTCCAGGTGCACCGGCTCTCCCTTCACGGTTGCCACAAAGGGCAGGTTAATGCCGGCAACCGTCTGAGAAGACAGGGTTTTCTTGGCCTCCTCCGCCGCTTCCCGGATCCGCTGCATCGCCACAGGGTCTTTGGAGAGATTTACCCGGTTGGTACGGATATATTCCTGCACGATGTATTCCGTCAGTCTGGCGTCGAAATCATCGCCCCCCAGACGGTTATCCCCTGCCGTTGCCAGAACCTCGATCAGATTGTCCCCGATCTCAATGAGGGAGACGTCAAAGGTTCCTCCGCCCAGGTCATAGACCATGATCTTCTGAGGCGCCCCGTGATCCAGGCCGTAGGCCAGCGCCGCGGAGGTAGGCTCGTTGATGATCCGCAGGACCTCCAGGCCGGCAATACGGCCGGCGTCCTTGGTGGCCTGCCGCTGGGCGTCGTTAAAATACGCGGGAACGGTGATGACCGCCTGGCTGACCGTCTCACCCAGATAGTCCTCCGCGTCCTTTTTCAGTTTTCTCAGGATAAACGCGGAGATCTCCTGAGGCGAGAAATTCTTTCCGTCTATTTTGATCCGGGTGTCCGTTCCCATTTCCCTCTTAATAGAGGCAACGGTACGGTTTACGTTGGTGGCCGCCTGCCGCTTTGCCACATCCCCCACCAGCAGGTCCCCGCTTTTGGCAAAAGCCACCACGGAAGGGGTGGTCCGCATGCCCTCCGCGTTGGGGATCACCGTGGGCTCGCCGCCCTCCAGGACCGCCACGCAGCTGTTGGTTGTACCCAGGTCAATTCCGATCACTTTACTCATTTCTGTATGTTCCTCCGTCTGCTGACTGTTTCCGGCCTTCTTTCCGCCGGCTCTTTTTCAACTATACAGCCGCGAAAACGGCCAGTCAATATGACCGGCCGTTTTTTAATTCTTTCTTTAGAAAACCCTTTTCACTCCTGCCTTCCGCTGCTGTATTCCCCTGTATGTTTCTTTTCTATCGCCGATGGTCGATCTCCCTGGCCTCTCCCTCGATCATGCGTCCGGGATCTGTTTCTTCGTACTGCTCATACCTTTTTCTGAGAGTGATCACCCGGAAAGCAATATACAGATCCGAGACACCGTCCAGGATCAGGAACACTCCCGCGATGCTCATCATCAGGGAAGCGCTGCCAAGAGGCGCGATCAGCACAATCAAGCCCATCAAAAAGGTTACGGCGGCGCAGAGGAGGCTGATCCACCATTTATCGTAGCCCATGCGCTTTACGACGGCCATCTCCCGGAGATCCCCGATGCCATGGACAAAAAGGATCAGGGCAAAGAGGATGCCGGCGAAATCCACCACCACTCCCGGCCGGAAGGTCACAAAAAGCCCCATGGCCAGCAGGATGATCCCCAGTACCGTCAGAAAGATCTCCAGGCCGCCGCCCCGCTCCACGCCCCGGCGGTTATTCAGAGACATAAGCAGCAGCGCCAGACCTGTGACGGCCATAATGACCCCCACCAGCCTGCATACCATCAGGACTGCCTCCTGGGGATTCATGACCAGCATGATCCCCAGGATGATCATCAGGACTGCCATCAGCTCCGTGATCAGTTTCGTGCGCTCCAGAAAGTCTTTCATCTGTCTTCCTCCTGTTTTTCCGTACATTCCGCAAAAGGCAGAACTTCTCCCAGCATCTCCTTCATGGTCTGATAGACCCGGGCCGCCGGCAGCCCCACCACGTTGTTGTAATCTCCCCGGATCTCCCGGACAAACCGGGCAAAACCTCCCTGGATCCCGTAGGCTCCCGCCTTATCCATGGGTTCACCGGTCTGAACGTAGGCCTGTATCTCCTCATCGCTGAGATCGTACAGGAATACCCTGGTGGACTGGACAAAAGAATTCTGCCGGATGACCCGGCCCTCCTCCGATTCCGTCAGGGTTACTCCGGTGAGCACCCGGTGTTCCTTTCCTGAAAGGAGCCGCAGCATCTCCATGGCGCGCGCCGGTGTGCCCGGTTTTCCCAGAACGGTATTTCCCAGGGCCACCACCGTGTCCGCCCCCAGGACCAGGCTGTGTTCCCGGACCCTTTTGGCCACGTCCAGCGCTTTTCTCCTGGAAAGCTCCTCCACAAGGGCCTCCGGCGTATCTTTTGCGATATTTTCATCGGCTTCACTGGGAAGGACTTCAAAAGGCAGGCCGAGCTGCTTTAAAAGTTCTCTCCTTCTGGGTGAAGCCGATGCGAGTATCCATCTCATATGCAGTTTCTCCTGTTTTTTGTAAATGAGCAGGGCGGTAAGCCGGGTTATGTCGTGTGCGGCCATCTATCTAGGACTGCCGTCGCCGGCAGCCTCCAGCAACCCACCTGAGAGCGTGACGGGCAGCCACATAGCTCTGCGTTTGGTCTTGCTTCGGATGGGGTTTACATGTGCCCGCCCCGTTACCGGAACGGCGGTAGTCTCTTACACTGCCTTTCCACCCTTACCTGCCCTGGCAGGCGGTTTATTTCTGTTGCACTTTCCCTGGAGTCGCCTCCGCCGGACGTTATCCGGCATCCTGCCCTGTGAAGCCCGGACTTTCCTCGCCTGGCCCCTTTCGGTCCTGCCAGCCGCGGCCGCATGCCCTGCTCGCAATCATCACTATATCATGTTTCCCCGCCGGAAGTCAATCGCCTGCCGGAGAGAGCTTTTTTCAGAAGCAGCTGCCCCCGATAAATTCCCGGAGAATGGAATTGACCGGCACCGGCTCCGAAGGCATCCCAAGGAAATAATCCAGAAACTTCAGCAGTCTTCTGGCCTCGGCATATTCCGGAACATCTTCCGGCACCTGGAACAGCACCGGCTCCGCGTACAGCTTCAGCACAGCGAATTCATAGACCAGAGCGGAATTGAACAGCGCGTCCGCCTGATCCTGAAAGGGGAAAATATATTTTTTCTCCCCCCCGCCGCACGGAGGGCCACATAGCGATGGTCTCCCTGGCCGAAGTACTTCTGGTAAGGTAGTCCCGGACGATCCGCCGGATCAGCCTGCCGTCCGTCGTGGGGATCCGGTTGTGCTCGTCAATGTTCAGCTGGGTCAGAGCGCTGATATAGATCTTAAACTTGCTCTCCGCAGGCAGCATAACGCTCAGCTGATCGTTCAGGCCATGGATCCCCTCCAGCACCAGGATATCCCCGGGCCCCAGCTTCAGGAAGTCGCCCCGGAATTCTCTCCGTCCCGTGTGGAAATTAAACTGCGGCAGTTCCACGGTTTCCCCTTCCAGCAGCGATTTCATCTGCTGGTTGAACAAGGCGATATCCAGCGCCTCCAGGCACTCGAAATCATAATTTCCGTTTTCATCTCTGGGGGAATCTTCCCGGTTTTTGTAATAATTATCCAGGCTGATGGTGTGAGGTTTCAGGGCTCTGGCTGTCAGCTGCACCGCCAGACGTCTGGAAAAGGTGGTTTTTCCCGAGGAGGAAGGTCCGGCGATCATCACGAACTTGATCTCCGGACGGCCCGCGATCTCTGAGGCGATCTCGGCGATCCTGCTCTCCTGCAGCGCCTCCGCCACCAGCATCATACGTCCGGCCTCTCCCCGGCTGATGCATTCGTTCAGATCGCCCACGCCGTCGATCTCCATTCTCTCCCCCCATTTTTCGGATTCCTGCTGGATCCGGAATACCTTTTCCGAGGGAAGAAAAGCCGGTATTTCCCGGGGATTTTCCATCTCCGGCAGCAGAAGCACAAAGCCTTCATCGTAGGGAAGGAGATCAAAACAGGTCAGGCATCCGGTCTTCCAGACCATATATCCGTAAAAATAATCCTCATATTCCTCCAGCCGGTACAGATTTACCCGTGAGACCCGGCGGAAGCGGAACAGCTTTTCCTTATCCGGCATGCCGGAGGCCCGGAAAAGTTTTCTGGCGTCCGTGGTGTTGACGCTTCGCTTGCGGATGGGCAGATCTCTGGACACCATCTCTTGCATGCAGGCTCTGACCTGTTCCAGAAATCCGGGATCCGGCTTCTGCTCTCCCTGGACAGTAAAATAAAAGCCGCTTCCCACGGAATAATGGAGCACCGCTTTTTTCACCCGTTCTCCTCCGATCCGGTGAAGGGCGCACAGAAGCAGCAGGATCACGCTGCGCCGGTAGGCGTCAAATCCCTGTGGCTCCCCCACCGTGATCAGCTCCAGGGAACAGTTCCTGTCCAGAGGCTTCTGGAGTTCCCGGATCCGGCCTCCGGCCCGGACCAGGACCGCCGGCTCCCCTTCTTCACCCGCAAGATCTTTCACGATCACACCGTAGGGAGTCCCCTCCGGATAAAGGGCTTTTTTCCCGTTGACCTCCACCTGAAAATATACGGCTCCCATGCCCATATCCTCCTTATAAAACCGAAAACGGCTGCCGCTGCTCCATTCCTCTGACCTCCGCTTCCCCCTGCAGGGACCGGAGTTTTTCTGTCATATAGGGGATAAAGACAGCCTCGGTACCGTAATGTCCCGCGTCCAGGATGGAAAGCCCCTGGGCCCCGGCGTCAATGGCTGTATGATAATCGATGTCCCCGGTGATCAGGACCTCCGCGCCGGCCCGGAGGGCGTCTCCCACAACGCTTTTTCCGGAGCCGCCGCTGACTGCTGCCCGGCGGACCTGTCTTCCGGGATCCCCGTAGCACCGCAGTGCCTCCAGTCCCATAGACGCTCTGACCCGCGCCGCCAGTTCCCCGAGACTCATAGGGCCGGGAAGCTCTCCCACTCTGCCGATCCCTTCCGGTCTCCCCTCCTGTCCACCGGTCACCAGCAGAACCTCTGTGTTTTTCAGGCCCAGCTGTTTTTCGTTCAGATCCGCCATGCCCCGCACATCAAAGTTGGTGTGCATGGCATAGCAGACGATCCCCCGCTCAGCCAGAGCCAGGATCCGGCGGCCGATAAAGTTTTCGTCATTGATTTTTTTCAGTCCTCCGAAGATCAGGGGATGATGAGAGACGATCATGTCCGCCTCCCAGGCCAGAGCCTCCGAGACAGCCTCATCGGAAACATCCAGCGTGACCAGGATCTTTCGGATCTCCCGGTCCCGGCGTCCCAGCAGCAGTCCCGGATTGTCCCACTCTTCCGCGCAGGAAAGGGGGTAGTCTTTTTCCAGTAAACGGATGATCTCTTCACATTTCATAATATGCCAATGCCCTGCGGATATACCGCAGTTCCTCCTGTATTTCTGATAACCGCCGGCGGCTCCGATCCTCCCGGCGCTCCGCCAGCGTCCGCTCCAGGTTTTCGTACAGCCGCAGGTTTTTCCGCAGATACTCCAGCAGCAGCGGATGGCGCGCACGCAGCAGACAGGGGCCGTAGCGCAGTTCCTCCGGGGAAAGTTCCCGGTCCTTTCCGTGGACTCCCCGGATCAGGGGATAAAACTTTCCCGCTTCTTTTACCATATCTTCCCGAACGATGCGAAACCCCAGTCCGGTCAGACATTTCCGCAGTTCCTCCGGCTCTGACTGAGGCTCCAGGATCAGTTCCTCCGCCTCCGCCAGAACGTTTCTGCCCTCCGAAAGGATGCGGCACATAAGACGTCCTCCCATGCCTGCTATGACAATGGTCTCCGCCTCCCCGGGCTTTACAGCCTCCAGTCCGTCGGAAAGCCGCGTCTCTATGTACTGCCCCAGCCCCAGAGCTTCGATATTCTGTTTTGCCGCGGACAGCGGCCCCGGATTCACATCCAGCGCCAGCGCTTTGGGAACGATTCCTTCCCCGCAGAGCCATATGGGCAGATATCCGTGATCGCAGCCCACATCCGCCAGGGTATTTCCCGGGGTCACCATAGCGGCTGCCGCTGCCATTCTCTCTGATAACTGCATGCCGGTATCAGTCCAGATAATCCTTCAGTTTCCGGCTGCGGCTGGGATGGCGCAGCTTTCTCAGGGCCTTGGCCTCGATCTGGCGGATGCGTTCTCTGGTAACGTTAAATTCCTTTCCCACTTCCTCCAGGGTTCTGGCCCGGCCGTCATCCAGGCCGAAGCGGAGGCGCAGCACCTTCTGTTCCCGGTCGGTCAGGGTGCTGAGAACATCCTCCAGCTGTTCCTTCAGCATGGTAAATGCCGCCGCGTCCGCAGGCACCGGCACATTGTCATCCTGGATAAAGTCGCCCAGATGACTGTCCTCCTCCTCGCCAATGGGAGTTTCCAGGGAGACCGGCTCCTGAGAGATCTTCAGGATCTCCCTGACACGCTCCACAGACATGTTCATCTCCTTGGCGATCTCCTCCGGGGAGGGTTCCCGTCCCAGTTCCTGCAGAAGCTGTCTGGAAACCCGGATCAGCTTGTTGATGGTCTCCACCATGTGGACCGGGATACGGATGGTACGGGCCTGGTCGGCGATGGCTCTGGTGATGGCCTGGCGGATCCACCAGGTGGCATAGGTGGAAAACTTGTAGCCCTTGCGGTAATCAAACTTTTCCACAGCCTTGATCAGCCCCAGATTTCCCTCCTGGATCAGATCCAGGAACAGCATGCCGCGGCCTACGTATCTTTTGGCAATGGAGACCACCAGTCTCAGGTTCGCCTCCGCTAGCCGTTTCTTGGCGCTCTCATCCCCCTGTTCCATGCGCTGGGCCAGTTCGATCTCCTCCTCCGCGGACAGCAGGGGGACTTTGCCGATCTCCTTCAGGTACATGCGGACCGGGTCCTCGATGCTGACGCCTTCCGGTACAGACAGATCCAGGTTCTCCATATCCACTTCTTCTTCCTCATCCAGATTCATATCATCGTCGCTGAGAAGAAGCAGAGAATCCACATCGGAATCGTTCTCGGAGATCCTCAGCACATCCACCCCGTGGGCCTCCAGATACTGGTAGACCTTTTCCATCTGCTGATCTGTCAGCGGGGTGTCTTTGAAATAATCCCTGACCTCCTGATTTTCCAGCACATTTTTCTTTTTCTTGGCCAGCTCCACCAGCCCTCTCAGTTTCTCCATGAATTTCTCTCTGTCCATCTCCATAGATCTGTCCATCCTTTCATTGTCTAAGTGTATTTTATCCCTGTATATTACCCTGTAAACCCTCAACGGGGCAGAATATCCGCCGGAAGTTCCATACTCCGGAAGCTTTCCAGCTGTTTCTTCTCTTCCATCAGCTTCTGCAGGCCCTGGAGATCCTCCGGAGCCAGATGGGCAAGCCTGTAATTCAGGCTGCTTTCCTTCATGTTCCAGATCACATCCTTCAGAGCTTTCCGCTGTTCTTCTCGGCTTTCCAGCGAAAGCCTGGTATTGAAAAGTTCCGCCGCCTGGCTCTGCTGGCCGCTGTCCTCAAACCGGCTGATGATCCTGGCAGGATTCACCTCTCCCTCCCGGTACTGCTCCTCCACCATCTCCGCCACCTGACGAAAAAAGGGGGTCACAAAATCCCGGCTGGAGATATAACGGGACAGCCCCGGCAGGATCTCCGGATAACTGGTCATCCAGGTGAGCATCAGTTTCTGGGACCGGCGGATGCCGTCGTCCTTCTCCCGCTTCTCCCGGGAAGGGCTTGCGTGGCCGGAAGTTCTCTCCTGGCCCATTCCCTTCAGCGCCAGACGGTTTACCTGCTTCCGCAGTGTTTCCGGCTCTATGTGATAATTCCTGGCCACCGCCTCCAGATAACTGTTTCTCTCGATCTCGTCCCCGAACTTCAGCAGCCGGGCTGCCGTTTCGTGGAAAAAGTCGCTTTTCCCCTGGGGATCTTCCATATCATAATTTTTCTGCAGGATCCGGATCTCATACAGAAAACTGTTTTCCGCCTTTTCCAGGCGCTCCTCAAAGGCCTCGGTCCCCTCCGCCTGAATAAATTCATCCGGGTCCTTGTGGGGCTGAAGGTTGACCACCCTGGCGGAAAGTCCCGCTTCCCGCAGCATGGGGATTGCCCGAAGGGCGGCTTTTACCCCTGCCTCATCGCTGTCGTAGATCACCAGCGCCTCGCCGGTATAACGCTTCATCAGGCTGGCCTGCTGGGATGTGAGAGCCGTCCCCAGAGAAGCCACCGCGTTGGTAAAGCCTGCCTGATGCAGGGAGATCACATCCATATACCCCTCGCAGATGATCAGATTTTTTCTCCGGGAACTTCTGGCCGCGTGAAGCCCGTACAGGTTCCGGCTTTTATCAAAGATCAGGGTCTCCGGAGAGTTCAGGTACTTGGGTTTTGCGTCCCCCATGACCCGGCCCCCAAAACCGATGACCCGGCTGTTGGCGTCCATGATCGGGTAGATCACCCGGTTCCAGAATTTGTCGTAGATCCCCCGCTTTTCATCCATGTTGAAGAGGCCGGATTCCATCAGCACCTGATCGCTGTAATCCTTCTGCTTCAGATACCGGTACAGGTCGTTGCTGAACTTGTCGGAATACCCCAGGCCGAATCTGCGGATGGTCTCGTCGCTCAGCCCCCGGCCCTTCAGGTATTCCATCGCCCGCTTCCCCGCCGGAGACCGGAGCTTCGCGTAAAAATATCTTGCCGCTTCCTTGTTGATCTCCAGCAGCAGAGCCCGCTTGTCCGCCTGCTCCCTGGCCTCCCTGGAATACACCGGCTCCGGCAGGTCCACCCCTGCCCTGCCTGCCAGAAATTTCAGAGCTTCCTGAAACGTATAATTTTCGTATTCCATAAGAAACGTAAAGACATTTCCCCCGGCTCCGCAGCCAAAACAGTAGTACATCTGCTTTCCGGGGCTTACGGAAAAGGAAGGCGACTTTTCATTGTGAAAAGGACAGAGCCCGAAATAAGAACTGCCCTTCCGCTGGAGCTTCACATAGCCTCCGATCAGATCGACGATATCGGTCTTCGAGCGGACTTCTTCAATAATATCTTCCGAATACCGCATGGTTCCTCCTGTATTCAGTAAACCGCCCAGGCTTTGGGCACAAAAATTTCTTTAAATATATGGATCGAATACTGATCCGTCATTCCGGATATATAATCGCAGACCACCCGATCCTTTTTCTCGCCTCTGGCAATGAGTTCCTGATATTCACGGGTCAGCTTGTGAGGATTTTTACTGTAATACCTGTATAATTCCTGAAGCATCCGTTTGACTTTTTCCTCCTCCTGCTTGGCTGCGGGATTGGTATAGACATTGTCGAACATCAGCTGCCGCAGAGCCATCATAGCCTCGTGGACCTCCTCCGACTGGATGATCCTGTCCTTTCCCCAGCTGTTGGCTACGATATCATGGATCAGGGTGTTCAGCCGTTCTCTGGTAGTTCCCCCCAGAGTCACTCGCAGAGTAATGGGGATATCGTCCTCGCTGATGAGGCCTGCCCGCTCCGCGTCGTCCATATCGTGGTGTATGTAGGAAATCTTGTCACAGAGGCGGACGATCTGCCCCTCCAGAGTGTGGGGGCTGCCTGCGGTCCTGTGGTTCAGGATCCCGTCCCTGACTTCCCAGGTCAGATTAAGCCCTTCCCCGTTTTTCTCCAGGATATCCACTACCCGGAGGCTCTGTTTGAAATGGGCAAACCCTTCCGGACAGACCTCGTTCAGCGCCTCTTCCCCGGAATGGCCGAAAGGCGTATGCCCCAGATCATGTCCCAGAGCAATGGCTTCCACCAGATCCTCATTCAGTTCCAGGGCCTTGGCCACCGTTCTGGCCGTCTGAGAGACCTCCAGGGTATGGGTCAGCCGCGTGCGGTAATGATCCCCCTGCGGCGCCAGGAACACCTGGGTCTTATCCTTCAGCCGCCGGAAAGCCTTGGAATGCAGGATCCTGTCCCTGTCCCGCTGATAGACCGTGCGGATATCGCATTCCGGTTCAGGGATCTTTCTTCCACGGGAGTTCCTGCTGTGGGAAGCGTAGGGACTCAGGTCCCTGAACTCTTTTTCTTCAAAATTTTCCCTTATGTTCATCGTTCACCTCCGCGCCGCCTGCAAAGCGCTCCTATTTATATTATACGACACCCTTTCCGTTTTTCCTTTTTCATTCTTTTATTTTTTGATCTTCTGCTCTTCACAGAAAGATCCCCGGCAGGATCCTTCTCTTTCCGCAAAAAAAGATCCTTCCGGGGAAACCTATCTGTTCTTCCGATGTTGTTCAGAGTTCTCCCTCCGCCAGCTTCCGCAGGCAGGCGCTGATAAAATCTTCCATTTCTGACTTTTGTTTGCCCAGAGCCAGAGCAAGCTCGCTGTAAAGATACTCCTCTGTTCTTCGGAAATATCTTTCGTCTGTGGCCGTCACTTTTTTCCCCTGCCGCAGGCGGTTCTTTCTTCTTCTGCGCAGAGTTTTCAGCATGCTGGCCCACTGCCTGCAGTCCAGAGACCGCAGCGCCGCTTTATAGGTGTCCTCCCGGAACTTTTCCTGGGGCACTGCCAGCTCCGACAGTTCCGGAAGCTCCCGGATCAGTTCCATGGCCTCCTGTCCGCTCATGGGTCTCCGCAGGGGGACCTTGGCGTTGTCTACCGGACAGTAGACCCTGGTATCCCTCTCCCCCAGGGGCACAAGAATATAGTATAGTTTTTCTTTGTCCGCTCCTCTCAAGTCCAGGTGCGTCGTTCCATCCACTTCGCAGATCCCCTTCTCTCCGTAGACAACAAACTCACCTTTTTCCAACATGCCGCCTCCTCCTTTCCCGTTTCTTTTCCTGTGGCTGCGCTCAAAAAAGCTGCCTGCGCCCGTCGTCAGCGCAAACAGCTCCTTTTTTCCATATCATCGGAGATCCGATGCCTGATTTAGTTTTATTATACCCCAAATTTTTCCATTTAGTAAGAAATTTTTTTGGTTTCTGCAAGATCCGTGTTAGGTTTTGCCGCCGCTCAGTTGACCGCGAAGACCTTTCTCCCGCATGGACTCCGTCTCTTAAGGTCTTGCGGATTTCCGCAGAGTATTATATACTATCCTCCGGGCAGAAAATCCGCTGCCTCAAGGAGGAAAAGCGTATGAAATTTATTTATCCGGCCGTTTTCCGCCAGACAGAAAACGGAGGCTACAAAGGATATTTTCCGGATCTGGAGTGCTGCGAGGCTTCCGGGGATACCCTGGATGAAGCGGTAGAAAACGCCAATGCCGCCGCTTACGACTGGATCCAGGTGGAACTGGAGGAGGAGGAACCGAAATTTCCTCCCGTATCGGATATCAGCGATCTCACCGTCGAGGAGGGCGCCGTGGTGCGGAACATCTCCGTCAATGTCCGTTTCTATGAGGGCTGGGACGAGTAGAACCTGTTTCCGTCAAGTTTCTGAAAAACCAGTTGACGAAACAGAAGTCTGATGCTATAATAATTTTTGTTGTTCGGGAAGTTCATCCCCGGCAGCATGCGGAAGTGTCGGAACTGGCAGACGAGCAAGACTAAGGATCTTGTGGCAGCAATGTCGTGTGGGTTCAAGTCCCATCTTCCGCAGGGTGTGAAAGGGCCTGTAAATGCGCTGTTTATGCGTGTTTGCAGGTTTTTTTCATGCTGGAAAAGGGAATGATTTTTAAGTCCCTTTGAGAAATGAGGGCGAAAAGGCTTGAGCATTCTGCTTGATACCAATGTCCAAGGCCTGAACAATACCTCTCTCCGCAGTTTTCGTCATGCGAAAACACGCCAGCCTCAGAAAACAGCAAAAGAAGGCCGCTCCGCGAGGTCAATCGCGAAGCGGCCTCCTCTCATTGTCGGATCCGCTGCCGGAAGAACTGTTTATTCCTCCGTTCTGCTTCTTTTCCGTTTTACAGTTCCAAGTACCATTGCGCCTCCCAGAGAAACAACCGCCAGCAGAGTCCAGAATCCTGTCTCTGTTCTGTCGCCTGTTTCCGGCGCTTTTACTGCCTGCGCCGGCTCCTTGGTTTCCTTGTCGCCTTTGTCGTCTTTGTCATCGGTGTCGTCTGTATCCGGCTTTTCTTCAGGAACCTCGGTTTTTTCCTCTGCTTTGAAGGTTACGGTAAAGGTCATGTCTTCTCCGTATGCCCGGGTGATGGCCGGCACGCTCTGGTTTCCAAAGGTATTGCCGTCTTCATCCGCCCACACATCGATCACATATCCCTCGTCCGCCGCCGCTTCCACATCCGCGTCAGGAACCGTGGGTTCCGGTTTCGTATAATTTCCGTTTTCATCCCGGAAAGTATGAACCTCTGTCACAGTTCCGCTTACGCTTCCGCTCTCCTCCGCCACATAACGGAAGATCAGCTGGTAGCAGTCAGGAATGCCGTCCGGATCTTCTCCGTCGTCTCCGCCGCCCTTTACATCCTTGGCAAAGTACAGCTTCAGTACCAGACTTCCGTCTGCCGCTACAGTACCCTCATAGATATTGGGCGCTGCCTCGTCCAGAACGTAGCCTTCCGCAGGCTGTCTGTCCGCGTCTGTTACACTTACCTGGGCACCTGTGGTCCCCTGGCGTTCCTGTACATCCTGCGGTGTATCCGGATAATTTCCGTTTTCATCGCCATAGTAGAACTCTACCCGATAAGCAGTGTCCTCGCTGGGCTCGAACCTTACCGTAAAGGTCTGGTCCGTGTCGTAGGCCAGTTTTCCAAATGCCGGAGCTGCGCCGGTTCCCAGATCCTGATCCGCCTCATCGGTCCATCCGGAGATGTCATGGCCCATGTCAGGCACTGCTGTCACATCTGCTTCCGGAACAATGGGATACGGCAGTACATATCCGCCTTCCGCGTCGGTATAGGTATGGGTTTCCACAACGGTTCCGGTTACCGTTCCGCTGCCTTCCGCTTTATACCGGAAGATCACCTGATACTTGTCGGGAATATCATCCGGATCCTCTCCATCGTCTCCGCCGCCCTTTACATCCTTGGCAAAGTACAGCTTCAGTACCAGGCTTCCGTCTCCTGCCACAGTGCCCTCAAAGACATTTCCTGCCGCAGGATCCAGGGCATAGCCTTCGGGAGCGGTCTTATCCGCTTCGGTTACGGAAACCAGGGTATCCGTCTCGGCTGTCCTTGTCTCGGAAGTGGTGGGCTCTGCCGGATACGTGCCGTCCTCGCCCTCCAGATAGGTTTCTACCTTATATTCGGTATCCGCGTTGGCGCTCCACTGCGCGTACAGTGTCAGATTGCGGCTCAGGGAGGTAATCGCGTTTCCTTCCGCGTAGGCTGTTCCCTGACCGTCCGCCCGGGTGTTCCATCCGGTAAAGGTGTACCCTGCTCTGGTGAACATGTTGTTCCTTACCGTATAGGTATCCCCCTGATCGTAGCGGTCAGGTGCCGGAGCCGCTCCTGCCCCTCCGTTGGCGTCGTAGGTGATCTCTCCGTACACCGTCAGGGTTCCGTAGGTGTACTGGATCAAATAGTTATTGGTTACATTTTCTTCTCCGTCCCAGATGGTCACGGCCACTGTGTTCTCGCTGGACCCTACAAGCATCTGCCCGCCTGTAAAGCTGTAGAGCACCGTGTCGCCCTCCGCCAGGTCTCCTTCCGTCACAGCGGCTTCATCCGCTGTCAGAAGTTTTCCGTCATACAGTTTTTCCTCAGAGACAGATTCCACACGGATGTTCCGCGGGAAGATGGTGATCCATCCGGGTTCCGTCACGATATCGTAGTTTCCGGTCACATCCAGGCTGCCTGCGGTGATCTTTACATCCGCCGGGTCTGTAATGGTTCCCGGAATGCGGGATCCGATATTTTTATAGGATGCTTCCGCAGTGACTCCGGATACGGAATGGCCTGCCAGCAGTCCGCTGGCGCTGCCTGCCTCCGCCATGGATACCGTGTACCCGCTTACGGTCTGGATGTCGCCGTTGTAGGTAACGATCGTGCCGTTTCCGGTGATCACTACCGGACGTCTGGAAATGGTCAGCACTCCGCTTCCATAAGAATCCTCATAGTTGGGGTTCTCAGCCTTTACATAGACCGGATATCTTCCCACATCGGTGAATTCAGGAAGCTCGCTGCTCCAGTTTCCGCCGTCGGGATCCGTGGTATAGGTGAGGGTGGTTCCCTCTGTCACCGCCGCCTGACCTGCATCCAGGCTGTGGGCTTCTCCGTCATAGATCAGCAGCTTATCCTCCAGGGACACAGCGTTCTGATCTGCCGGGGCTTTGGTCACAGTCAGGAGTCCCGCTATGGCCGTGATCTTGTAGTTGTCGGTTCTGTCCTCTCCGGACTGCCTGTCGATGATCTTCACCTGGCTTACCGGATTTGCGGACTGACCTGCCTCTGTACGGCTTCCGACCGCTGTAGGCTCTGTTTCAAACTGATCCGTGTCAGCCAGGGTTCCCGTTGCCGCCACTCCCGGTGCCGTCAGCGGTGTTCCGTCGTATACCTTACTGCCGCTGTCCGCGGTCAGAGTCAGCGGCCGTTGTGTTACGGTCAGCTCCGCGTCCACCGTTTTGATCGTATACGCTTCTGTTACCTCCACCCCGTTATTCATTACATGGACTGTGGAGGGATCTACCTTGTTGGCGCTGGTGCCCACAAAGGTCTGACTGCCGTTGATCTGTACCCGGGTTCTGTCCACCGCGTCGCCGTTAGCGAAGTTTCCGGTGATCTGGGCGTTTTCCGCCGCCGTCAGCGGTGTTCCATCGTACACTTTGGAAGCGGGATGCGCCGTTACGGTGATCACACGGCTGTCTTTTTCCTCATTGGTCACTGTAAGTGTTCCGTCTTTGAACTGGATCTCATAGTTATCATTTACGGAACTGCCGGAAGCGTTCTGTACAGCTACGGAATCCGCCAGGATCCTGTTGCTGCTGCTTCCCGGGGCCAGCTGGGATCCTTCCACTGTGAGGGAAGCGATCACATCTGCTCCCTGAAGTCCATCCGAATAATAGTCTTCAGAGGTCAGGGGCGTTCCGTCATATTCCTTTTCCGCTGAGGAGGCCGTCAGGGTAAGCTCTGCTTTCCGGATCACCAGACTGCCGTTTTCCACAGAGATGGATGCGGACTGCACCGGATTTCCGTCTCCGTCCAATACCTGCAGACTGCTTCGGTCGTCAAATCTCACGACATATTCTCCCGCATTGGTCCTGGCAGTGCTGATGGCCGTGCCGCTAATGGTCCATTTACTGGTGTCGTAATCCTCGGCTCCCACAAACTCAAAGGTGAAGTCCTCTCCCTGCAGATCCGTAAACCGCTGTTCCGCCCCGTTGTACATCGTGGTCTTGTCAGCAATGCGGATGACTGCCTGGATCTTCGCTCCGATGGCGTTAATACTCAGTTCGCCGTTTTCCGGCGTGATCTCGTAATTGGCAGTTACTTCGGTTCCGCCGGCGTCAAAGATCCTGATATCAGAGATCACATTGGCCGCCGTCTCGTTCTGTTCCCGCACGCTGCCGGTAACGACAGCTGTGTAGGTGTGCCCGTCAGCCAGGCTGCCGGCTGTCACGGAAGATTCATTCAGAGAGTGCGCGTCGCCGTCATAATCAAAGTTTTCCGAACCGGCGGTAATGGTTACCGGCCGTCCTGCTGATCACCAGGGACGCCTGGCCTTCCTGCACCGCGAACTGGGCGGTCACGTCATTGCCTCCGGCGTCCAGGATCCTCAGATCTCCGGAGCGGGCCACCGGGTAGGTTCCCGCGTCTGTTCCGGCCGCGCCGTAGGTCACGCCGGATACGGTGTAGCCGCTGAGAGGCTGTCCCTGATCGTCGGCCCAGGCGTATTCCGCCCCTGCCACGCTCTGCTCCTGACCCGTTGTAGACGGTCGTCCTGCTCTCAGGAGTAATGGTCAGCACGTACTTCTGACCTTCCGGCCGCTCCGTAACGGTCAGCGTTCCGGGGGCGAAGGTAAAGCTGTAGTTCTCCGGCTTTGTGTTGTCCTTCAGGAATCCCAGGGTAGCGTTCTCGTTGATGACGTTGCTGCCGGTTCCGGTATAAATGCTGCTGTCCCCGGTATATACGTAATGGTCAAAGGCCCTCGTCACCTATAAATCCCTCGCCGCCCAGTATGGCTTCCTTATAATTCTCCGTTCCGTACCAGGTGTTCAGGGGCTGCCCGTCGTACATCTTTTCAGCGTTGGGAGCCGTCACTGTCACATCTCTCGGAAGGATCTCGATATAGTGTTCTTCCGGCTGGCTGTTCCAGGTGCGGCCGCCTGCCGTTGTCTGTACTCTGGTGTAGACCCTGTAGCGTCCGTCCGCGCCGGTGCTCACATCTTTCTCTGTTACCGGAACTTCCGTCCAGCTCTGCTGGTCTGTAGAATACTGGAGCGCTTCTGTCACCCGGCCATTGTTTACCGGTGTGCCGATTACGGTAAGACCGTGCTCCTGTCCGTCATATTTTCCGCTGTAATCCTGCACCGCCAGCGCGTTCTCTCTGTCGTACTTAACCGTCAGGATCAGTCCGGAATCCGCTGTGACCACGCCGGAGCGCTGCAGCTCGGTAGATACGCAGGTATATCCATCGTATGTACTTACCGCGGCTGTCACGTAATCTCCCACGCTGCCGGATTCCTGGAGGGTATCCACCGTCACGTAGGTGCCGTCCGGCATCTGCAGCTGATGGAATACTCTGTAGGACTGCGCGCGTTTAACGTATTCAAAGGTTACGGTATAGA
Organism: Candidatus Scatomonas sp.; assembly: GCA_963928055.1. Classification (GTDB taxonomy): domain Bacteria; phylum Bacillota; class Clostridia; order Lachnospirales; family Lachnospiraceae; genus Scatomonas. The sequence goes on from CAWVDN010000001.1 coordinate 492,080, forward strand.
CTTCGCCGCCTGCCGCATCCGCTGCCTCTTTGGATACGGTGACCTGAGGCGCCGATACCAGCATGTAGTCCGCCAGTTCCGGCAGTTCCGCCTCGCTGGGCGAATTCTCGATGATCTGCAGGATGTTGACGGGCACTTCCCGCTCCAGGGCGGGAACGATGAGCTGCTGCGTATCCGCGTCCAAATACTGCACGCGATACATCCAGACAGCGTCCTTGGTGTATGCCACATCGATCACTTTACGGTCCACATCCAGCTGTACCGTGAAGGAGCCTCTCACCGGCGTATAGCCTTCGATCTCTATGGGCTCCACGGCGATATAGGAACCCGCGGCTCCGCTGCCCGCCAGGGGCTCCGTGCCTTCGATCTGCCGTCCGGTCTCGTCTACGTAGTGGATCGTGTAGGAGTATGTGAAAGCGCTCTGCCACTTGGCGTAAAGGGTGGTGTCACTGGTGATCCCCATGGTGGAGATAAAGGGCTCCCTGCATCCGCGGTCCAGATACCATCCCAGGAAAGTATCCCCTTCCTTCACGGGATCCGCCGGCATCTGCTCATGGATGGATTCGTATTTCACCACTGTGATGGGATTGATCTGTCCCGCGCCGTTGGTTTCAAAGCGCACGGTGTACTCCGGCGCTTCCCACTTGGCATACAGCTGCAGATTGTGGGAAGGCATGGTGGAATTCCAGTTTACTTCCGTTCCGTCCTCGCAGGCGGGCGACGTATACCAGCCGGCGAATTCATAATCCGCGTCCACCCCTGCCGGCTTTCGGATCTGGTTTTCGCTGGGCCGTGCCCCGGAAAGCCTGGCTTCAAATTTCAGGGAAGCATCCGGGACTCCCGTGCAGTTCTCAAAGGAAATGGTATAGCTGTTGCGGGTGTAGTACAGCCAGAGCGGACTGCCTTCCTTTTTCCAGGAATCAAAGGTAAAGCCGTCAATGGGCTGTTTATCTACGTCGGTCAGGGATACTCCTGATCCGGCCGCAAACTTCTGATATACTTCCCGTTTGCCGTCCAAGCCTTCTGTATAATAATACAGATCCTTCCCCCGCTGCAGGTCGTCTGCATATACCGTGATATTTTCAGCCGGCATATTGGCGATCAGCGTATACCATTCGTTCTGCCAGGTTCTGGTGGTAGCCCACTGATAATCCTCGCTGGCCTTCGCCCACTGTGCCGAGACATCCGTGCCATATTTTGCAGTGATCCGGAAGTCTGTGATCTCCCTACGATCGTCATAAAATTTGATCGTAAAAGTACGCCTGTTGTAGTAGACATTCTTCACTGCCCTGCCGTCGGAGGTGATGGTCACCGCTTCCTCTTTGCCGGAATCTCTCTCCACGCCGCTGGGATCGATATTGGCATTCTGCCACGAATGATTTCCCAGATTCGGAGCGTTGATAACGCTTCCAACTCTGCCTTGGTTGGTATACTGATCCACATAATCGTAGCCGCCCTGGAAGTTTTCCAGCCAGTAGACAACTGTGTAAGCAGCGGTTTCATTTTCCTGCCACTGGGCCAGGACCGTCTTGTCTGCCGCCGGCATGGTGCCCTCCACAGGGCTTCCGTCTTCCGTGACCCATCCCCGGAAGGTGTAGCCCAGCCGGGTGGGATCCGCCACATCCACAGCCTCGCTCATGGGGGTTCCGTATTTTATGGACCTGGCGGCAATGTAGCTTCCGCCCTCCCCGGTGTCAAAGGTAAGCTGGTAATGATTCCGGCTGTACCGGATCACCACGGTCACTTGCTCTGTGGTAGTGTCGGGGGTGATCATGACGTTTTCATAGGCCCCCGCGGTAAAGCCCTCGTAGGTTTTCGCCTCCGCGTCGGTGTATTCGCCTATGTATCCTTTCTTGGGCTCCTTCTCAAAAGAAGAATAGGACCCGTCCAGATTTTCCAGCTGATGATCCACATAATAGGTCTGCATCTCGCCGGTGTAGCGGACCGTATAAGTAACGTCCTCTGTTACGCTGTCCAGCTGGATGGTGACTGCGGCCTGATCCGCGGTGTACCCCTCCAGCTGCGGAGAAGCCACCTCGGCCTGCCAGGAGCTTCCGTCAGGTACGGTCACAAGATAGGGCGCGGCAGCCTCGCTGCCGTCATCGGCAAACACGTAGTCGATCCGGATGGTGTGGGTGGGCTGCGCCATATAGTACGCGTAGTAAACGGCGTCGGCGCCGATGTTGTCAAAGGACGTCACCAGCTGCCCCTGGCCGTCTGCTTCCGTAAACCAGCCCACAAATTTTTCTCCCGCGCCGTTGATCACAGGCCGGTAGGGCGCCTGGGTGCTTCCGCCGGCGGGAACGTACTGAACGTACTGCTGATCCCCTGACGCGGAAGCGTTCACAACAAGGTACGCTCCGTTTTCATCCACAAAACGGATCTCATAGTATACGGTCTGATCCTCATCTGTATCCACCACAGAATTGGGAACGATCTCCGGGATCTCCTCCGGCGTTTCCGCCGGGGTGTCGGTGATCGGGACCTCGGTCGGCTGCGGTTCCTCGGTCGGCTGCGGTTCCTCGGAAGGCGCCGGCACAATTTCAGGCTCCGTCGCTTCCGGTTCCGGTTCCGGATCCGGCTCCTCTGCCGGGATCTCTGTATACTGCGCGTACAGGATCATACTGCCGGAAGGCTGGAAAGCCTCGCCCGGATAAAACGCCTGGCCGCCGCCGGCGGGATCCGTGTTAAATCCGGCAAAAGTAAAGCCTTCCATGAAAAATCCGTTTTCGGGGATCACAGCCTGTCCGTCCTCCCTGACTGACAAAGATCCCATGGTTCCCTGGCCTCCGTTTCCATCGAAGGCGATCTCGTAGTACTGCAGCGTCCGCAGATCCACCTGCGCCGATACCGACTGACCAGCCGGGATCACGGTGCCTGAGGGATCGCTGTTCCATGCGTAGCCATCCGGGATCTCAACTCCGGCAATGGCTGCTTCCCCGTTAAAGTACAGAGTCGCGGTCCCCTGAACGGTGCCGTCCAGGACTTCCGCAAGATCCAGCCGCGACAGGACCGCTTCCGGATCTTCCGCCTGCAGAGCTTCCGCCTCTTCCGCGGACAGGAAGCCTGTGCTGAACTGTACCCGGGAAATTCCCAGCGCGATACTCTGCCCTCCTTCCTGCGCATGAACATTCAGTGTACCTATGCTTGTCATCAGATAGGTGAGCACCATGATCATGGACAGAAAGAAAGAGAGGAAACGCCGCGTACTTTTCTCCGAAAAGAATTGTACTTTTTTCCTTTCTCCCATTACAATTGCATCCTCCTTACCCCAAAATTTATATATGCGCAAAAATCAAACTCTTTTTTCAGAATTTTCTCATTTACGCCCTATATAATTTAATTATATTGCTTTGGCAACGAAATGCAAGAGAACCACCGGTGTTCCCGCTTCTTTTTTCTGTCCACATTTTTGTCCACACATAAATAATTCCAGGTTTCTGTCGAAAAAAAAACCGTTCCGCAGCCCACCGGGGAGATCCGGCGCTGTGAAACGGTTTTCTTTTGTTGTTCCTGTTCTTTATTCTACTCTCAGCGCTGTCACCGGATCGCTCTTGGCGGCTTTCCGGGCAGGCAGCAGTCCGCTGATCAGAGTGAGGACGATGCTCAGCGCAATGAGGATCACCGCCCCGGAAGCCGGCAGGCTCCCGCTGATCTCATCGGTGCCGGCAAAATAATGGATGGCCGCGTTGCCGGGGATCAGCAGCAGCAGCGTGACCCCGATGCCCAGAAGGCCCGCGCAGGCTCCGATGATAAAGGTCTCCGCGTTGAACACCTGGGAGACATTCCTTTTGGAAGCCCCGATGGCCCGCAGGATGCCGATCTCCTTCCGCCGCTCCAGAACGCTGATATAGGTAATGACCCCGATCATGATGGAGGACACCACCAGGGAGATGGCCACAAAGGCGATGAGCACGTAGCTGATGATATTGATGATCTCCGTCACGGAGGACATCAGGGACCCCACCATATCCGTATAGGAAATGACCTGATCCTCCCTTCCCTGGTCCTCCATGGAACGGTTGTACTGATCGAGAATGGCCACGATGCCGTCCTTGCTCTCAAAATCCCGGGGGTAGAGATCGATCTCGCCGGGCTCTTCAAAATCCGCGTAACCCAGAGCCTGCAGATTGTCCTCCAGAGTGGCGTCCTCCGCCGCTCCCATGGACATCATCAGCTCCGTCAGTTCCTCTCCGTCCAGGTTAAACCGGAACGCGGAGGCAAATTCTTCCGGGTCGATATCCAGAGACTCCTGAAGCTGTTCTCCCAGACGGGCAAAAGCCTGCGACAAGGCAGCCTCCATGCCGGCAGCGATCTGGTCCATCATCTGGGACATGGCGGATCGGATCTGCCCCTCCAGGTTCTCTCCTACCGCCGAGGCGAAAGACCCCATAGCCGAGGTCATATACTCCTGCAGAGCTCCGGCGATCTGCTGTTCCAGGCTTCCCGTATCCACCATTTCCGCCAGAGAGGCGGCCAGAAGCTCCTGGGCCGACGGAGTCTGCAGATAAGCGGTAAAATAGTCGCCCATACGGCGGATATCCGGCAGTCCATGGGCCTCCGCGTAGGACAGATAGCCCTCCAGCAGGTCCTCTCCCAGGGCTTCCATCTGCTCCCGGGATACCGTGGGCGTCGTTTCCGGGAATACTTCCCCGGCCCACTGGGACAGGATCGCCTCCGCCTCCTCTGTCTGCAGATACTGCATCAGATATTCGCTGAACAGATCCGGGTCTGTCCAGCCGTTAGCGGCAGCGTAGGCCTGATAGCCGGTCATGACACGGAGGATCAGATCCCGCAGCTCCTCGCCGGAAACGGAATAGTCCCCGGCCTCCTCCAGGATAGCCTGCACGTGCTGTTCCAGAATGGTCCTGGCCTCCTCTGTCCGGAAATATTCCAGCAGGTCTTCTCCCAGACCGGAATAATCCGCCTCCGGATGTTCCACGGCGTAGGCCTGGTAGCCCTCCAGCAGAGCGCCTGCCATCCCGGTCAGGGAATCCATGGATACCTGGATCCGGAGACTGCTCATCAGATCTTCCAGGCTCATGGCCGGCATCTCCGGCAGCTGGATCTGGATACTGCTCAGATCCGTCAGCCCTGAAAGATCCAGGGAAGTTCCCGCCTGGGCAAAAGCTTCTGACAGATCCAGAGAACCGGAAAGTTCTTCCCCCAGAGCCTCCTGGTCGATCTGGAACATCTCCGCCAGGGCTTCCTCATCCACAGCCACCAGGGAATCCATATCAAAGCTGTCCTCCCCGCTGTCTTCCCCGAAGGGCTCTCCGGAAAATACGTTGATGTCCGGATGCTCCAGCTGCTGCTGTACAATGGGGCTTTCCGAGGCCTTTTCCGCCACATGCTCCGTCAGGGAGGAAGGGTAGGCGATGCCGGAACTCAGCACAAATCCCTTGGCGTCCCGGGCCGGCTGCACCACGCCCACGATGGTGATATCCTCCCCCTGTTCCACCAGCTTCTTCATGTATTCCGTGTCATCCCGTTTGTCCGTCCACACCTGGTACTGACTGTCATAGGCGTAATAGCCGCTGCTGTCCACCAGCTTGAACTGAATGCCCAGCAGATCCTCATAGGTGTAGCTCCCGTAATCCTCCGGGGTCTCCACCGGTACCTCGTCTATAAATTCCCGGATCATCTCATCCAGTTCCAGGGAATCCCGGAGGCCCAGAGTATACAGCATAAAATCGCTGATGCTGCCGCTGGAAGTGAGTACCACCACACACTCATCGTAATTTTCCGGCCAGCGCCCGGCCTTTACGTCGTACTGGCTCTCGTACAGCGATGCTTCCGAGGGCATCTGGTAGAACACGTCGGTACTCATCATGGTTGACATAAGGCTGTTGGCGCTGTTGGAAGATCCCAGACCCAGGGCGGAAAAAGAGGTGTCCGGATGGACCTGACGGACTCCCTCCCCATCCTCCCGGTAGATCTGCGGCGTCACATGATACAGATACTCAATGGCGTTGGCATACTGCTCTATGCCGCTGTCCCCGTCCTCCAGATACTTCTTCAGAGCTGCCAGATCATTGGAATCCGTGGAGGATACCAGATCCGTCAAGATCTGGAAAACACTGACCTCCGCCTCCTGCTCCTGGCTCCGGGTATGACCGTTGGCTCCAATGTTCAGCATGGAAGCGAAATCCAGGCCGGTGCTCTGGATCTGCACCGGATATTCCGCCAGAGTCTCCTTTTCAAGGCCGTCGATGTAGTCGTTGGCCCCGGTAGAGACCGCCAGGATCAGGGCAATGCCGATGATCCCGATAGACCCCGCGAAGGAGGTCAGAAGCGTCCTGGCTTTTTTCGTCTTCAGATTGTTAAAGCTCAGGGAAAGGGCTGTGAGAAAAGACATGGAGGCCCGTCCCAGCCTTTTGTGCGCCGGCTCCTTTCCGGGATCCGCCGCCGGCGTAAAAGGATCCGAATCCGCCTGGATCCTGCCGTCCCGAAGGCGCACGATCCGGGTGGCGTATTCCTCCGCCAGTTCCGGATTGTGGGTCACCATCACCACCAGCCGGTCCTTTGCCACCTGCCGGAGCAGCTCCATGACCTGAATGCTGGTCTCACTGTCCAAGGCTCCCGTGGGTTCGTCCGCCAGCAGGATGTCGGGATCATTGACCAGGGCTCTGGCAATGGCCACCCTCTGCATCTGGCCTCCGGACAGCTGGCTGGGCAGCTTGTGGATCTGATCTCCCAGGCCTACCTGGGCCAGGGCTTCCCGGGCCCTCTTTCTTCTCTCCCCTTTGCTGATGCCGGCAATGGTCAGGGTCAGCTCCACATTGGAGAGAATGGTCTGGTGGGGGATCAGATTATAACTCTGAAATACAAATCCGATGGTATGATTTCTGTAGGAATCCCAGTCCCGGTCCTTATATTTCTTGGTGGAGATCCCGTTGATGATGAGATCCCCGCGGTCGTAGCTGTCCAGTCCGCCGATGACGTTCAGCAGCGTCGTCTTTCCGGAACCGCTGGGACCCAGGATCGCCACAAACTCGCTGTCCCGCAGGTTCAGGCTCACCTGATCCAGGGCCTTCTGCACCAGTCCGCCCGTTCGATATTCCTTACAGATTTCTTTTATTTGCAGCATGTGTTCTGTCTCCTCCTTGCTGTCTCACACTCTCCCCGTAAATCATTCCTCCGTGAGCGACCACTGCCCTCCCAGGCTGTCGGTCACTTCTCCGGTGTTCGTATGGACCGTCACTTCCGCGACCAAAGTATTGGCGGAACTTCCTCCCTGATACCGGAGGAGCATCCGGTATCCATCGTCTGTTTCCTGGCATTCGCTTTCAAACACCACGTAAGCGGAACCGTTTCCAAATTGTTCTGTATAATATGCTCCGACAGCCTCGCAGAGTTCCTCCAGGCTCATGGAAGAGATGTCTGTCCCGCCGGCGGCCGTCTCCTGTCCGTCTCCCGGCAGTTCCACGGAAAAATCATCCAAATGTACAATGACTTCCCCATGGCCCGAACCATCCGGAGTTCCCTCTACAGAAACCACCGCCGTATCTCCCTGGATACGGATCTCATAGGGCCAGTAATAATCGTCTGAAAAGGATCGGATAACCGCCAGGGTGCTGCCGTCCTTATCCGCCGCGAAAAAGTGGGGGCCCAGATATCCGCAGATATACACATTTCCCTCCTCGTCAAAGGCAGAACAGGTAGCCGCCCCGGAGAGTTCCTCATTTCTCCAGATCTCCGATCCGTCCACGGCGTTCAGGGCCACCAGCACCTCCCCCTCTGTATAATAATAGCGGTCGTCCTTCAGACCGACCTCGCAGACCCTGTTCAGCTGGGCGGCGGGATAAGAATCGGTCGTAACGCTCCAGCTCTGTTCTCCGCTGTCCAGAAATCCGGTGATCACTGCGTATTCCAGTCCCTCTTCGTAGATCCGCTCAAACTCCACCCGGCTCGCCGCCTTCTTCTGCAGTTCCTCCTGTTGTGTCCGTTGCTCTTCAGAAGCCTCCTCCTGCTGTGTCTGGTACGCTTCGGAAGCCTCCTCCAGGCCTTCCTCCGCCTCTTCCAGCTCCGGCGCGTACTCCAGAGCCTCCCGGTAGCTGTCTGCCGCCATTTCATAGGAAGCTTCTTTCATAAATTCATCTCCCTGTACCAGGCAGATCATAGCGTTCACCTGGTCAGAAAGGTCCCGGATCTCCGCGAAGCGCTCATAGGTATCCAGGGTTTTCCCGCTGTCTGACCGTCCTTCTTCGTAATCCTCGTAGAGATCCTCCAGCACATCGGTAAGACTCTTCATCATTTTTTTGGAAAGGCCCTTGTCCTGTTCTTCCTCCGCAATGGCAAGAACCGTCTCATAATCCCCTGTTTCCGCGGCTTTTTCCATCCTGTTCTCCGGCCCGTTCCGAAAGAAGAAGATCAGAAAGAACGCCAGAGCCGCCGCGGCGCCCAGTACCGGCAGCAGGATCCATTTCCTGCTCTTCCGTTTCTCCCCGGAAAGCCCGGGGTCCTGATAGTTTTCCTCCCGCCCCGGTTTTTTTCTTCCCGGAAGTTTACCGCCGCGGTTAAGCGGATTGCCGCAGTACCGGCAGAATTTTTCCTGCTCCCCTACCTGTTTTCCACATTTATCGCAAAACATATAGATCCTCCCTGTTTTTCTGAATCATCAGAATTGTTTTCCGTAACTCCTTCATCATATCCGCCTCCGGGATATCTGTCAACCCGGAAGGCCCTTGTAATTTTCCGTCAGGAGAACTATAATAAAACTGTCGTCAGTTCCGGGAGGAGTGCGGCTTTTTGCCGTATCTGCGGTGTCCGGTCTCAACTTAGAAAATCCCGTGGAACACGCGCAGGCTGATGACAGCAAAAAAGCTGCCGCGCTGAGAATTCGCGCGCAGCTCTTTTAAATCTCCAAAAAAGGAGTCCTCGCTCCGGATGATTTCTCTGATCATCCGGGGCAAGGGCTCCCTGAAAATCCTCAGATCATAAAAGTTCTCCCGCTTCTCCCAGTTCCACACGGCCAAAAGCCTCTTCCAGCAGTTCAACCGTCGCCGCCGGCATAGTTCCCTCCTCCATGGAATAATCGTCTACCTGGATCTGGAAAAGAATGTCGCCCACCTGGGTCCAGCCGTAGATCTCCCGCTGATGGGAAACTCCGTAGCCGCTGTCGTATGCGTAATCCACCTGGCACCAGGAGATCGTCCTGCCATCCGCCTGCAGTTCCTGCACCTCCGTGACCGAGACCTGGCTGTATTCCTCCGGGTATTCCTCCATCCAGGATACATCCCGGTTGTATTCCCCGAGTTCTTCCGCCGTGTAATACTCCTCAAAGGTATACATATAGGAAACATTGTTCTCGGGATCGGAAGGCATGCTGCTCAGGAACCCAGAGGGATTGCTGTAGCAGTATTCCTGTCCGTCCATGAAAGTGATCACAGCCTCCATGCTGCCGTCCGCAGGACTCATGGTATAGGAACCGTCAGGATTCGGTGACAGTTCTTCCGGTTCCTGGGAAAGATCCGGTTCCGGGTACAGATCCTCATAGTCGGAATCCTCCGAGAGATCGGAGCCCCCTTCTCCTTCAAAGAGGTCTGTTTCGGAGCCGCCTGCGGACGCCCCTTCCAGAGCCGCCTGGGGCACCTGGATCAGATCTACGCAGTCGTACTCGTCATAGGTTGTGGAAACCTCAAAGGTATCAAAAGAAAGCTCTCCTCCCGCAAGGTTCCCCATGGCTCCGGCCAGCATGGCATTCCCGAATTCCCGGCAGTCGATGACTACTTCCGCAGGCAGTCTGCTTTCGCTGTAAATACCGATGCGCACCTGGGCCGTCGCGGCGTCCCAGTCCACGTTGTCTCCCTCCAATGAGGAATGATTCAGGGAGAACTCTATCAGATCTTTCAGAGTATCTCCGGAGATCCCGGCGGAAAGGTAGATCACCTCCCGGCCGTTCACTTCTCCCGGCTCAGCCTCCAGTTCCGCCTGGATCTCTCCTTTCGCGATAGATTCATACAGCTCGGTCCTGGAACCGGACTCCGGAAATTCTGACTTGCTTCGGGTCCAGGAGCCGCCGTCCCAGTTGTACACGGTGGCGGAACCGTTTTCCTCCACGGTGTAGCTCTCTATATCGATGCTCTGCTGCTGTCCCAGCATGGAGATATCCATGCTGCCGTACATGGCTGCCGCCGCCGGATCCATGGTTTCCTGCACGTTCACATCCAGGCCTATGTTCATTTCCATGGAACTGATCCCGTACTCTTCCATATCGATGGCAGCCTGTAGATCCAGAAAAACATTGCCCTCGTAGGATTCGATCTTTTCCAGGTTGGATGCGGTTTCCGCTGCCAGCTCCCTGGCGCTGAGAGATTTTCTGCCGCCGCATCCTGCCAGGACTGCCCCGCAGAAAATCCCTGCCGTCAGAATCCCTAAAACGTATTTCACCCTTTTTCTCATATGCGTGTTCCCCTCTCATTTGTTTTATATAAGTTCCGCGATCCTGGTCACAGCCACGTAGATCTCCTGGATCTTGTACCAGGTGGGATAATCTACAATGCCGCTGGCCGGAAGACCGAACAGACTCTGAAATGCTTTGACGGACTCCTGGGTATTTTCTGTAAAAACTCCGTCCGCATTGGCGGGAGGCACCGAGCTGTACACCTCGGAGATAGCGTTCAGCTGCTCCTGGATCTGCCGGACCTTGCTTCCGGAAGAGCCGATCTCCAGATTGCTTCCCGGCCAGGAAGCCGGAATGCCGGAGATTTCTTCCGCCGTATTCACATAAAGATCCTGCCCGTAATAATTTCTCAGGATCTGGATCGTAGAGTACCCCTGATCCGCCAGATGCTTGCTGCCCCACTGGCTCATCCATTCCGGGCAGGAGACTTTTTTCCCGTCGCAGTACTGGGTCAGGATGGGCTGTTTTACATTGGGGCGGGACAGATAATCCGCGAAGATCTCATCCACCACACGGGAAATACTGTCGAAGATGTTTCTTCCGTAGATCCACTTATGATCATAGGCGGTGGAAGAGGTAATGGTAAATTCATAGCCTTTATTTCTGTACCATTCGGTATATACCCGGTTCAGGGTAAAGGACATGATGGCCAGAACATTGGCCCGGATGGCCGCCTCCGGCCAGGTAGCGTAGATCTCGCTGCTGGCCACGTTCTTGATATAGTCCTTGTAGCGGACATAGTAGTCCATGGCCGTGCTGTCTGTGGGCGCTCCGTCGTGGACCACCACGTATTCCGGCACCACCACCCGGCTCAGCACGATCTCCCCACTGTCCGTCACCGGTTTGATCTCATCCTCCGGGATCTTCTCCGGATAGTTTCCGAACAGGGTGTGGGCCGGGATCACGATGTCCCGGTACTGATCCTCCCCGGTGATCCGGTCCAGCAGAGCCTGCTGCCGTGAGGTCTGGCCCGGAAGAAGTTCTGATCCGGCAATGACCAGAGGCGCGAATCCCCGGGCTGTAACGGTTACCGTATATTCCGAATAGGGCTGCTCTGCCTCCGGCTCCAGACTGTACTCCAGAGGCGGGGCCGGCAGTTCTATCTCCGGCGTCCTCCCGTCCCCGTCCGTCCTTAGTTCCTCAATGGGATTTCCCGGGTCTCCCGTATAGGAGACAGAGACCAATGCGTCCGGCACCGGCCGCCTCTGTCCGCTGGTGTAGACCTGTACCTGAAGTGTTCCTTTTTCTTCCGCCTGGGTCATATGGATTCCCGCTCTGCTCACTGGACTGCACCTGCCATTCACCTTTACTGCTCATTATATGCAAAGGCGCCGTCCCTTATGTCAGAAGATCCTCCTCACGTCGTTAAAGGCTACATAGATCATGAGCATCATCAGCACCATCATGCCGGCAAAATGGATCATGCCCTCCACGCTGCGCTTTATCGGTTTCCTGCGGACCGCCTCGATCAGCAGGAAGATCAGTCTGCCGCCGTCCAGCGCCGGCAGAGGCAGCAGGTTCATAACTCCCAGGTTGGCGGACAGCAGGATCAGCATGTTCAGAAGGCTCATGCCCATGATCACCGTACCCTGATCCCGGGTTTCATCCACCACCTGATCCACGGCGTCCACCACACCGATGGGGCCGGACAGGTCATCCACGGAAAAATCCCCCTGCAGCAGGGCGCCCAGAGACTTTACGGTCAGATGGATCCAGAATTTCATTTCTCCGGCACTGTACTTCAGAATGTTTACCGGAGACATTTTCTCTCTGGCCAGATTAAAGTCAAAGCCCAGCAGGACAGATGTCTCCTCCACCGGAGTGATCTCTGCCGTCCCGACGGTTCCGTCCCGGGTATAGGTAATGGACACCGGGCTGCCGTTCATGTCGTGGTTTTCCCAGTACGCGGCCAGCTCCAGGGAACTTCCGATGGCCGTGCCGTCGATCTCCGTGATCACATCCCCTGCCTGCAGCCCCGCCGCTTCCGCCGGGTACCCCTCCATGACCGAAGTGATCTCCGCCGGTCCGCTGCTTTCCGGGCTGTAGTAATAACCTGCCAGATAGCGCACGGCCGTTTCCGGCACGTAGGAAATCTTGTAATTTTTCCCTTCCCTGCGGTAGGTGAGTTCCACCGAGTCCGCCGGGACCCCGTCCATGTCGATATCTGTGGACAGCTCCCTGCCGTTGGCAATGCCGTTTCCCTGGTATTTTACGATGATATCCCCCGCCTGCAGCCCCGCCGCCGCTGCCGGGGAATCCTCCGGCACCTCCGTGACCCGGGCGGGGTCCGAGCCCACGACGCTGATCACGATGATCGAGACCAGAAATGCCAGGATAAAGTTAAATACCGGCCCGGCCGCCACAATGGCGATCTGTCTCCAGACCGATGCTTTTGTAAAGCTGCCTTCCGCGTCTTCATCCTCGTCCTCTCCCAGCATGGAGCAGAAGCCCCCGAAGGGCAGAAGCCGCCAGGCGTAGACCGTCTCCCCCTTTTTAAAAGAGAGCAGCCTGGGCCCCAGGCCGAAGGCAAACTCCGTAACCGTTACATGGTTGGCCTTGGCCAGGAGAAAATGTCCCAGTTCGTGAAAAAAGATCACGGCGCTGAGGATCAGGATCGCGATAACGATCGTCAAATTCTACCACCTGCTTTCAATCCATTCATAGGTCTCCCGTTCCGCTTCCAGGATCTTCTCCAGATCCGGATGTTCCCTCTTTCTGTGCTGTTCCATGGCTCCCTCTATGATCTCGTAGATTTCCAGGAAGCGGATCTTTCTCTGCAGAAATTTCGCCACAGCCCTCTCATTGGCCGCATTGAAGACCGTAGGCATAGTGCCCCCGGCCCGGGCGGCGGAAAGCGCCAGGGGAAGTCCCCGGAAGGTTTCGGTGTCCGGTTTTTCAAAGGTAATATCCGCCAGAGCGGCAAAATCCAGCCGCTCCCCCGGCAGAGGCCGCCGGTGGGGATAGTACAGGGCGTACTGGATGGGAAGATGCATATCCGGGGTCCCCAGCTGGGCCAGCACCGCCCCGTCCTGAAACTCTACCATAGAGTGGATCACGCTCCGCGGCTGCACCAATACCTGGATCCGGTCCAGATCCACCCCAAAGAGCCAGCGGGCCTCCATGACCTCCAGCCCTTTATTTACCAGGGTGGCGGAGTCCACTGTGATCTTCTGTCCCATGGACCAGTTGGGATGCTTCAGAGCATCCTCCACGGTCACCTTTTCCAGCTGTTCCCGGGTATAACCTCGGAAAGGACCTCCGGAGGCAGTGATCAGCAGACGACTGACCTCCTTTTTATTTTCCCCGTGAAGGCACTGGAAGATCGCGCTGTGTTCGCTGTCCACCGGAAGGATCCGGTTCTGTTTTTCCGCTGCCAGCTTCATGATCAGATGTCCGGCCGTGACCAGAGTTTCCTTGTTGGCCAGGGCGATATCCTTCCCCGCCTCCAGGGCCGCCATAGTCGGCCGGATGCCGATCATCCCCACGATGGCCGTGACCAGCAGCTCCGCCTCCGGCAGCACCGCTGTTTCCAGCAGTCCCTCCATCCCGGATACCACCCGGGTATCCGTATCGGCGATCCGGATCTTCAGATCCCTTGCTTTCTTTTCGTCCCAGACAGCAGCCAGCCTGGGCTGAAACTCTCTCACCTGCTTTTCCAGCAGTTCCGTGTTCGTACCGGCGCTCAAGGCTCCTACCCGGAGATCTCCCTGTTCCCTTACGATATCCAGGGTCTGGGTGCCGATGGAGCCGGTGGAACCTAAAATCGAAATGGTCCTCATAGGCGTTTTCTCCTGTTCTTCCGCGATCCTGTGTTCCTGTCAGGTCAGGATCAGAGCCAGATAGTAGATCACCGGAGCCGTAAAGATCACACTGTCGAACCGGTCCAGGATCCCTCCGTGGCCCGGGATCAGCTTTCCGTAATCTTTGATGCCCATGTTCCGCTTCACTGCGGAAGCCGCCAGATCCCCCACCATGGAGATCAGGGCGCCCACGCCGCAGATCAGGGCGTATTCCAGCAGGGGGCCTTTGGTGGCGGCGGCGAAGAGGATCCCCAGGAGCACTGCTCCGGCCACGCCTCCCACGGCTCCTTCCACAGATTTTTTCGGGCTCAGGACCGGGGCCATCTTATGCTTTCCGATCAGCATGCCCACGCAGTAGGCGCAGGTATCGCAGCCCCAGGAGCAGAGGAAGATCAGCCATACATGAAAATGGCCTCCCGGCAGCATCCGGGCCTGATAAATGCAGGAGAGCATCACGCCTACATAGACGATGCCGAAAAAAGCCGCCGTGACCTGACGCGCGTGAAATCTGGGATATCCAAACACATACACAAACATCAGGATCACCAGCCCGGCCAGCACCGCCGCCATCCGGTATTCCGGTCCCAGAAATACAACGCTGAGATAGTACAGGGCAATGCCGCCATATCCCCCCAGTTCCAGCGGGGAAAGACGGTCTTTGCGCACCTCCATGGCTTTGTAGAATTCTCTGGCGCCGATAAAGGAAATCATGAGCAGAGTCGCGAAAAGAACCCATCCTCCCAGACCGATGGTCACAAGGGCAATGGCTACCAGCACGATCCCGCTGATCAATCTCGTAACAAACATCCCCTGCCCTCCTTACTCCTTCTTCTCTTTGACTCCGCCGTAGCGTCTGTCTCTGCCAT
This sequence comes from Candidatus Scatomonas sp., assembly GCA_963928055.1. Taxonomy (GTDB): domain Bacteria; phylum Bacillota; class Clostridia; order Lachnospirales; family Lachnospiraceae; genus Scatomonas. The sequence continues at coordinate 507,151 of CAWVDN010000001.1, forward strand.
TATATTTTTCGATGGCCTTGATCAATTCCTCTTTGTTAAAAGCCGGCCAGGGTACATCGGTAAAATAAAACTCCGTGTATGCCAGCTGCCACAGCAGAAAATTGGAGATCCTCTCCTCGCCGCTGGTGCGGATCATCAGATCCGGATCCGGGATCCCGGCCGTATCCAGGTAGGACTCAAAGATCTCCTGCGTCACCTTTCCTTCCGGCAGCTTTCCGGACCTGGCATCCTCCGCCAGGGCTGTCGCTGCCCGCAGGATCTCGTCCCTCCCGCCGTAATTCAGGGCGATCTGGAAGAACATCTTATCGTATCCGGCGGACATTCCCTCCAGTTCCTCAATGCTCTCCTGGATATCGGGATCCAGCCGGGTACGGTCCCCGATGATCCGCACCCGCATCTGATTTTTTCTCGCGCTCCGCTCGCAGCGTTTCAGGTAGCGACGGAACAGGTTCATCAGCACTTTGATCTCCTCCTGGGACCGTTTCCAGTTTTCCGTGGAGAAGGCGTAGACTGTCAGATATTTTACTCCCATGCCGCAGATGATATTACACATCTTCTCCAGATTGTCGCAGCCCACCACATGTCCGTAGCTCCTGGGCATACCCTTAGCCCTGGCCCAGCGGCCGTTCCCGTCCAGGATAATGGCTATATGATTCGGCACGTTCATGGACGATCTCCTCCTTTTTATCTTCGGAATATCTCCTCAACATAAGAAAGGCTGTTACAATTACCTGCAACAGCCCCCCTCAAGGCTTTTATACCGTTAAGATCTCTTTTGATTTTTCCTCGACGTTCTGATCGATCTCCTTGATGCGCTTATCTGTCAGCTTCTGGATCTCATCTCCCAGTTTCTTGATCTCGTCCTCGGAGACATCTTCTTTTTCCAGCTTCTTGAAGGCCTCGTTGGCGTCCCGGCGGATGTTGCGGATGGCTACTTTCGCGGCCTCCCCTTTCTTCTTCACATCCTTTACCAGTTCCTTCCTGCGCTCTTCCGTGAGCTCCGGGAAGACCAGCCGGATCACCTTGCCGTCGGTATTGGGGTTGATCCCCAGATCAGACATCTGGATCGCCTTGCAGATATCCTTGATGAGAGAAGGCTCCCAGGGCTGGATCTGGATCATTCTGGCCTCGGGCACTGTGATGTTGGCCACCTGCTGCAGCGATGTGGCAACGCCGTAATAGTCCACCGTGATCCGGTCCAGAACGTGGGGATTGGCGCGGCCGGCCCTTATGGTGCCCAGTTCGCTGCTTAAATTGGCAAGGGTCTTCTCCATTTTTCCGTCATACTTCTTCACTCTTTCGTCCATATAAGTAAGATCCTCCTTCTCTGATCCTTTATTCTACCGTCACAATGGTGCCCGTAGTATTTCCGTGGGCGGCGTTGACGATACTGTTTTCTTCATTCAGCCCGAATACGATCATGGGCATCTTCTGTTCCATGCACAGGATCGACGCGGTTAGATCCACCACCTGAAGCTTTTTGTCGATCACTTCCTGGATGGAAACCCGCGAATATTTCCGCGCTTCCGGGTTGTCCTTGGGATCGCTGTCGTAGACTCCATCCACTGCCTTGGCCAGAAGGATCGCGTCCGCCTCGATCTCCACCGCCCGAAGGACGGCTCCCGTATCCGTAGAGAAGTACGGATGTCCCGTACCGCCGGCATAAAACACAACCATGTTGTGGGCGAAATATTTGTTGCTCCTGTCCTTGGAGAAGGTCTTGGTGAATTCCCCGCAGATAAAGGGCGTCAGTACCGAGGTCATCATCCCCTGGGAGCGGAAGATCTCGGATACGTAAATACAGTTCATGACGGTGGCCAGCATACCGATCTGATCCGCCTTGGTGCGGTCAATGTTTTTGCTGCTCCGTCCTCTCCAGAAATTGCCTCCTCCGATGACGATCCCTACCTGGATTCCTTCCTCCACCAGGACCTTTACCTGCCTGGCGACTCCGGTCACCACTTCCTCATCGAAACCGGTCCCCTTTTCTCCTGCCAGGGCTTCCCCGCTGAGCTTCAACAATATTCTTTTCATCCGGCTTTCCCTCGTTCCTTTTGTATTTGCGCTGTGGAAGGCCCCTCCGCCGGCCGGCGGAGGATCCCTTCGGGCTTTTATAGGATTATACCATACTTTGCCTTTATTGTCAGTCAATTTTTACAGCTGCGCCACTACGAAAATATCGTAGATGGCCCGGATGGCTGTCTCAAAATCCCGGTTTTCCACACCGATGATGATGTTCAGCTCGGAAGATCCCTGATCGATCATCTTTACATTCACATGGGCATGGGCCAGAGCGGCAAAGATCCGGCCGGCGGTTCCTCTGGTACGGCGCATGCCGCGCCCCACCACGGCGATCAGGGCAAGGTCTGATTCCAGCTCGATGAGATCCGGCTGCACGGCCCGGTGCAGGCCGGCGATGACCTGCTGCTCCTTCGCTTCAAACTCCGCCTGGTGCACGTAAACCGTAAAGGTATCGATCCCCGACGGCGTATGCTCGAAAGATAAGCCGTTCTCCTCAAAGACCTGCAGCACTTTTCTGCCGAAGCCGATCTCGGAGTTCATCATGGCTTTCTCGATGGTGATGGAAGCAAAGCCTTTTTTCCCGCCGATCCCGGTGATGGTATATCTGGGTTTGTTGCAGGTGCTCTCCACGATCATGGTGCCGGGATCCTCCGGCCGGTTGGTGTTGCGGACGTTCACAGGAATCCCTTCCGCTCTCAGGGGGAAGATGGCGTCCTCGTGAAGGACCGTAGCGCCCATGTAGGACAGCTCCCGCATCTCCCGGTAGGTGATGGTGGAAATGGTCACCGGATTTTCCACGATATGGGGATCCGTCATCAGAAATCCGGACACATCCGTCCAGTTTTCATAGATATCCGCGTGGACAGCCTTGGCCACCAGAGAGCCCGTAATATCCGATCCACCCCTGGAAAAGGTCTTGACAGAGCCGTCGGGCATCGCCCCGTAAAACCCGGGGACAACCGCCTGGGCGCAGGATTCCAGACGCTCCGCCAGCTGGCGGTCCGTCTTTTCTCCGTCCAGTTTTCCCTCCTGGTCAAAGGCAATGACCTGGGCAGCGTCTACAAACTCCGCCCCCAGATACTCCGCCATAACGATCCCGTTCAGATATTCTCCCCGGGAAGCGGCGTAATCCTCCCCGGCTTTCTCCTCGAAATTTTTGCGGATGGTCTCAAACTCCTCATCCAGGGAAAGGTTCAGTTCCAGTCCGTCGATGATCTCCTGATATCTCTCTTTGATCTTCTTTAGGGCTCCCTGGAAATCCCGTCCCTGCTCCGCCATACGGTAGCAGCCGTACAGCATATCCGTCACCTTTGTATCTCCGTCAAACCGCTTGCCGGGGGCGGAGGGAACTACATATCTTCTGCCCTGGTCGGCCCGGATGATGGCTCCTACTTTTCGGAACTGTTCCGCGCTGGCCAGTGAGCTTCCACCGAATTTTACAACTTTTTTCATCATCTGACGTTTCTCCTCAATTTAAGAATGCGCCGGCCGCCAGAAGCGTGCCGACGCTATTAATGTATCCTAAAATCCTCTCTCCGTCAAGACGGAACCGGGTCTCATGCCCTGAAGATGCCGCTTTTCTCCATACGCTCCATGGCTTCCCGAAGTTCTTCTTCATCCTTTACCAGGGCGATCCTTACATACCCCTCCCCGGAGGCGCCGAAAGCGCTGCCCGGGGTCACCAGGACACCCGCCTTCTCCAGAAGATCCTGCACGAACTCCACGGAAGTTTCGTAATGATCCGGGATCCTGGCCCACACGAACATGGTGCCGGGGCAGCGGTCCACCTTCCAGCCTATGGCTGTGCAGCCGTCGCAGAAGCAGTCCCTCCGCCTCCGGTAAGCCTCCCGCGTGGTCTCCACACAGGACTGATCCCCGGTAACAGCGGCAATGGCCGCCTTCTGCACCGGGAGAAAGATCCCGTAATCCATGTTGGATTTCAGCTTTGCCAGTTTTTCCACCACTTCCCGGTTTCCGATGCAGAAACCGATGCGCGCCCCGGCCAGGCCATAGGTTTTAGACAGGGAGTTAAACTCCACTCCTACCTCTTTCGCCCCGGGATGGGCCAGAAAACTTCCGGTGGGTTCCCGGTCAAAGACCAGCTCGCTGTAGGCATTATCGTGGAGCACAATGATCTGATGCTTTCTGGCGAAAGCGATGCATTTCTCATACCACCAGTCCGGAGCCAGAGCCGTCGTGGGATTGTTTGGATAGGAGACCACCATGAGCCGGGCTTTTTCCGCCACTTCCTCAGGGATCTCGTCAAAATCGATCAGATAGTCTTTTTCCTTATGCAGCGTCATGGGATAAAGTTCCGCGCCGGCGATGGTAGGGCCATCGCCGAAAATGGGATAACAGGGATCCGGCACCAGGACTACATCTCCGGGATCGGTCACGGCCAGGGCGATGTGGGCCAGTCCCTCCTGGGAGCCCAGAAGTCCCACCACCTCATGGTCCGGATCGATCTCCACATGATACCTGCGGCGGTACCAATCCGCCACCGCCTGGTGCAGCTCATCCAGATCCTTAATGGCGTAGACGTAATTCCGTTCATCGGCCGCGGCCTCCAGCAGGGCTCTGCGGATATGGGGCGCCGGCGGGATATTGGGAGCGCCTACGCTCAGGTCCGTCACTTTGCGGCCCCGGGCCTCCAGCTCCAGCTTTTTATTGAGGAGCGTGGTAAAAATATTCTCCCCGAAATGATCCATTCGCTTTGAAAACTGCATGGTTACTTACCTTCCTTCAGAAATATCTCTTTTATGTAGCGGAGCGTTCTCTTCTCTCCTTTTTCCGCCAGCATGCCCAGCAGAAATTCCAGCTGTTCTTTCGTCTCCTCATGGACAAACCAGAGATGATCCTTTCCCCGCATGTAGTATTCATAAGGAGCCCGGTCCGTGTAGGCTTTTCCCAGATAGACCCGGGAGGCGCTGATCCGGTCCATGATCATCTCCGCCACGTAGTTTCTGGGAACCGGCACCCCTTTGATGACCGTATCACACCGGATCCCGTAATCGATCCAGTACTCGAAATGGTGCTTATTTCTCCCCTTGTGATGGAGCCATGCCAAGGAGACCCCCGTATCCTCCCGCTCCGCGTTGTTGGGACTCCGGGTTCCCTGCCAGTAGCGGCATCCCTTGGAAAACTCCGTCCAGGAATATTTGGAAAGATCGTGGGCCAGCCCCTGGCGGATCAGCCCGATCCGGAAACAGTAACGCATCACCAGCAGTTTGTGGCTGGTGATGGTCTTAAAATGATGCCATATATGCATATCCTACTCCTGCTTTCCTGTAAGGATCATCACGGTCCTGGCAGGTACCAGGATTTTCTTTTCCTTTCCGCATTCCACGGGCTTTTCCTCCCCGGCGGCGTAAAAGCCTTCCTCGATCCCCGAATCTGCCCGGACCGTCCACTTCATGCCTTCCGGCAGATCCGGCAGAGCAAATTTCCGGTCCTGCCAGTACATATTATAGAGGATATACACAGCGTCGTCGGGAGAACCGTCCTTCCGGTCCGCGTACGCTCCCCAGAGCAGTACACCTATGCTGGGGATCCCCTCTTCCATGGGCAGATACCAGGCCCGTTCTCCGTGATAGGAAAGATCCGGAAATCCGCAGGCCCGATAATCCATGAGCCGCAGAGGCAGTTTCTGCCGCAAAACCGGATGCTCCCGGCGGAAATCCACCGCCCGGATCACGAATTCTCTCAGATTCTCCGCCGCCTTTGTCTTGTTCCAGTTCAGCCAGCCGGTCTCGTTGTCCTGGCACCAGGCGTTATTGTTTCCGCTCTGGCTGTTGAGGAATTCGTCTCCTCCATAGATCAGAGGACTGCTCTGACCGGTCAGAAGGATCAGAAACGCGTTCCGCAGCTGCTGCATCCGCAGCTGCCGGATGCTCTGGCGGCGGGTCGGGCCCTCCGCTCCGCAGTTCCAGGTGTGATTGTTGTTATTTCCATCCCGGCCGCCCTCGCCGTTTTCCTCGTTGTGCTTCTGCTCATAGGCAACCATGTCCGCCATGGTAAACCCGTCCTGATCCGCGAAAAAATGAATGTATCCGCAGTCCGCGCTGTTTCTCCGCAGATACCAGGCGGCTCCCTCCGCGCAGCCGCCGTCCCCCTTCAGGAAGCGGCGCATGTGTTCCTCGTAGCCCGTGTTCAGCTCCGCCAGGTTCCGGCGGATCCTCTGTCTGCTGTTCCGTCCCAGGCGTTCCTCGCCATATCCCAGATAGAGCAGCTTGGTCTTCTTCAGGAGGGGATCCTCGATGACCGCGTCGATCCAGCTGCCCTCTCCCAGAAGATGGAATCCGTCCGCCTGAAAATTCAGCCTCCAGAAGTGCAGGATGTCCAACACCGTCCGGGAAGGCATATCCGGCTGGAAATAAAACTCCAGCACGCACTCCAGCCCTGCCCGGTGCAGGGCGTCCATCATCTCCGCGAACTCCGCGGAGGGATCCTCCGAAGCGCTGTAGGAGGCTTTTGGCGCGAAGTATAATCCTCCTGTATAACCCCAGTAGTTTTTCCGGGGTTTTTCCGGTTTCTTCTCCTCCGGAAGTTCGTAAGGATTCTCCACCTGTTCCCGGATCTGCTGATCCGGGGTCTTCTCCAGGCTTTCCGCCGCCGGCGGAAATTCCTCGAATTCATACACCGGCATCAGCATCAGGGATGTGACCCCCATCTTTTTTAAATAGGGGATCATTTCCTGAATCCCCCGGAACGTTCCCCGGTACCCGGCAGCTATACCCGCCTTCATGGTGAACCCTCTCACATGGACTTTATAAAAGATACAGTCCTCATAGGGAATCTCCAAAGCCGGCTCCGCCGCGGCCGCGGGAGAACTCAGCACTCCACGGTACACTCCTGCCCCGGCCTTCTTTCCGGAAATTTTTCTGACGACTCTGGCATAGGGATCTGCCGTGATCCTGCCGCCGATACGGTAGCTGTACTCCCAGCTTCCGGCTTCCAGTCCTTTGACGCGGACCGCGCTGATCTGCCCGGCCCTCTCCTCCTCCGGGAGGGGGATGACCTTTTCCGGCTTCTGTCCGCGGCCCCTGTACAGCAGCAGCTCCGCCGGAACGCCTCCCGGCACGGAAACCGCGAAATTATATCCTCCATGGGTTCTGAACACGCCCAGTCTCTCCGGATCGCCTGCCGTAACTTCTATCTTCCCTGATTCCTGCATTTGCTGCCTCCTCCTTCAGTATGACGACTTTTTCTTTTTTCTTTCCTGTCTATCATATCATATTTTTGTGCGGATGCACAGGGGAAACACGCTTTATTCCGCCAGATCCAGTTCCACGGGACAGTGATCGGATCCCGGGACCTCCGTGTGGATCACGGCATCCTCCAGCCGGTCCTTCAGGCCCTCCGAGATCAGAAAATAGTCGATGCGCCATCCGGCGTTCTTTTCTCTGGCCCGGAACCGGTAGGACCACCAGGAATATTCTACTTTCTCGGGATACAGAAAACGATAGGTATCTATAAAGCCCTTTTCCAGGAGCCGGGAAAATCTTTCTCTCTCCTGATCCGTAAATCCGGCGTTTTTGCGGTTTGTTTTGGGATTCTTCAGGTCGATCTCCTCATGGGCCACATTGAGATCTCCGCAGACCACCACCGGATGGGTCTTCTCCAGATTTTTCAGGTAGTCCAGGAAATCCTCCTCCCATCGCATCCGGTAATCCAGCCGTGCCAGACCCTCCTGCGAGTTGGGCGTGTAGACCGTCACCAGATAAAAATCCGGGTATTCCAGAGTGATGACCCGGCCCTCATGATCGTGTTCCTCTATTCCCAGGCCGTATCGGACCGAAAGGGGCTCTCTTCTGGAAAATACAGCCGTTCCGGAATACCCTTTCTTCTCCGCGTAATTCCAGTACTGGTAATACCCTTCCGTGGGCAGATCGATCTGCCCCTCCTGGAGTTTCGTCTCCTGAAGGCAGAACACATCCGCGTCCGCCTCTTTAAAATAATCCAGAAAGCCTTTGCCCACGCAGGCGCGCAGGCCGTTTACATTCCATGAGATCAGTTTCATTCCGCGTTCCTTTCTTTTAAATGACTCTGTAGGCAGTCAGATCCGGGGATGCCGGGCCGTGAAGGCTCAGGCCGTCCCGGCGGCAGCGCTCCAGCAGTTCCCATATCTCCGGCTCCAGGATCTCTCCCGGATAGATCAGCGGGATCCCCGGAGGATAGGGCGCCGCCATCTCCCCGGCGGTCTGCCCCCTGGCCTCTTCCCAAGGAACCGTCCTTTTAGGGCGGAAATACGCTTCCCTGGGCGTATACCGCATCTCCGGAAAGCCCGGGAGCCTGAAATTTGTTTTTTCCAGCGGCCGCCTGCCCTCCCGGACCGCTGCCCCGGAGATCCGGGCGGCCGCTGCGATCAGACGCTCCATATCCTCCCGGGTATTGCCCCAGGTGACCACTGCCGCCACGTTTTCATAATCCGCCAGTTCCAGACTGATGCCGGATTCCTCGTAAAGCCGCCGCTGCAGCACATACCCTCCGATCCCCAGCTCCCTGGAGGAAAACACCAGCCGCGCGGGATCCTTCCGGAAGGGAAGCGCTTCCCGGTCCAGGACCTGAAACCCGGGAATCTCCCGGATCCGCTCCTCCGCCCAGGCTGCCAGAGCAGCGCTTTTCTCCATCATTTTCTTCCCCTGAAGGGCCAGCTGGCAGCGGGCGGCATCCAGGGAGGCCATCAGCAGGTAGGAGGGGCTGGTACTCATGACCAGCTTCAGGTTTTCGTCCACACGGGCCGGATCCGCCAGAGAACCCTGCAGGTGCAGCAGGGAGCTCTGTGTGAAGCTTCCCGCCGTCTTGTGGGTGCTCTGGGCGCAGAGATCCGCTCCCTGCCTCAGGGCTCCCTCCGGAAAGCGGTCTGAAAAATACAGGTGGGCTCCGTGGGCCTCATCCACCAGCAGCAGCGCCTGATGGCGATGGCAGATTTCCGCAATGGCCCGGATATCACTGCAGATCCCGTAATAGGTGGGGCTCACCAGGAATACCGCCCGGCAGTCCGGCTCCCGGCGGAAGCCTTCCTCCACCGCCTCCGGAGTCACTCCGCCGAAGATACCCCAGTCCTCCAGGTACTCCGGCTGGATCCACACCGGCCGGGCGCCGCTGAGGATCAGTCCCATAAGCACGGATTTGTGGGCGTTCCTGGGAACCAGGATCTTGTCTCCCGGGCCCACGGCGGAGAGGATCATGGCCTCGTTGCCGCAGGTGGTGCCGTTGACCAGGAACCAGCACCGGTCCGAACCGTACAGTTCCGCCGCCAGTCTTTCCGCCTCCAGGATCGGCCCTTCCGGATGGTGAAGATCATCCAGGCCCTCCGCTTCCGTCAGATCGTAACGGAAGGCCTTATCTCCCAGAGCCCGGCGGAAGTCCGGATGGATGCCCCGCTCGAACCGGTGCGCCGGGATCCGAAAATAAGCCGGTTCCCCTGATTGAAAAAATTTCATTGCCTCCAGCAGAGGCATCCTGTCCTGTTCCATAGCTTTTCACCTGCCTGAAAAGGCGGCATAATCCTGTTCTGCCGGGACTATGCCGCCTTTATGATCTGTTCTGTGTTCAATAATTTCTTCAGTCCGCTTTGATCTCCCGGATCCATCCTTCCGGCGCTTCTATGCGTCCCATCTGGATGCCGGTGAGTGTATCGTACAGCTTCCGGATCACAGGGCCCATCTTCTCCATGCCGCTGGGGAAGCAGATTTCTTTGCCGTGATCCACGATCTTCCCTACCGGGGAGATCACCGCGGCTGTACCGCAGAGGCCGCACTCCGCGAAATCCTTCACCTCGTCCAGGTACACTTCTCTCTCCACCGCTTCCAGGCCCAGGTAGTGTTCCGCCACATACATCAGGGATCTTCTGGTGATCGAAGGCAGTATACTGCCGGACTTGGGAGTTACCACTTTGTTGTCTTTGGTGACAAAGATAAAGTTGGCCCCGCCGGTCTCCTCCACCTTGGTGCGGGTGGCGGCATCCAGATACATGTTCTCGTCATACCCCTCTCTGTGGGCCTCCATAATGGCATGCAGGCTCATGGCGTAGTTCAGGCCCGCTTTGATATGGCCTGTCCCGTGGGGGGCAGCCCGGTCAAAATCGCTGACCCGGATGGTAATGGGCTTGGCGCCGCCCTTGAAATAAGGGCCTACCGGGGTGGCGAACAGCCGGAACTGATACTCGTGGGAGGGCTTCACGCCGATCACCGCGTCGCTTCCGAACATAAAGGGACGGAGATACAGAGTCGCCCCGGAACCGTAAGGGGGAACGTACGCGGCATTGGCGGCCACCACCTGATCCACCGCTTCCAGAAAACGTTCTTTGGGGAACACCGGCATCTCCAGCCTTCTGGCGGAATCCTCCATCCGCTCCGCGTTCAGGTCCGGGCGGAAGGTTACGATCCTTCCGTCTTCCGTAGTGTAAGCCTTCAGGCCCTCAAAGCAGGACTGCGAATACTGCAGCACGCCGGCGCACTCCGTGATCACCACCTGGGCGTCCTCCGTAAGACCTCCCTGGTCCCATGCTCCGTCTTTATAATGAGCTACATATCTCTTATCCGTCCGGATATACTCAAAACCCAGATTTCCCCAGTCAATCTCCTTTTTTTCCATAATAACAGCACTCCTTTCCACTGACATCTCAAAACTTGTATTATTATACACCTTTTTTTATGATTTTCCAACGCTTTTTGTTTACACATTGCTTTTTTTTCAGGGGTTTGATAGAATAAACGTGTAAATTTTCCGGTATGAGACCGAAGGCGCTCCGCCAGCGGGGCGCGGAAAGGATAAGGTATGAGCGAAGAATTTAATGCAAGCGCGAGCTGCAGCGGAGACTGCGGTTCCTGCGGAAGCGACTGCGGCGGCAACGTGGACTTAAGCCAGCCCACGGTCACTCTGACTCTTGATGATGACACGGATGTCACCTGCGCGGTCATCAATATCTTCCCGGCCGGGGACAAGCAGTATATCGCCTTGCTCCCTCTGGATGAAAACGGCGAGAACCAGAACGGTGAAGTCTATCTGTACCGTTTCTACGAGGATGAACACGGAAATCCCAATCTGGACAATATCGAGACCGACGAGGAATATCAGACCGCGGCGGACGCTTTTAACAAGCTGGCGGAAAGCGGCGATCTGGACGAAGAAGAAGCATGATCATGCCGCTCAAAAAGCGCCCCGGAGCCAAACTCCGGAGCGCTTTTTGCTGCTTCTGACTTTAATTTTTCCCTGTACTTCCAAAACCGCCCCGGTCTTCTCCGGTAAGTTCTCCTTCCTCAAAACGGATCTCCGGCTGATGGCGCATGAGACGGAACTGGCAGATCCGGTCATTGACATGGATCACCGTATCCCGCAGGGCGTACACCGGCATTCTCCACCAGTCATTGGGACCGCAGTAGCTCTCGTCTATGACTCCCATGTGATTGGTCTGGATCACGCCGAAATTTTTGAAGGTACTGCTTCTCGGCACGATGTGCGCCTCATATCCCTCCGGCAGCTTCATGGCTACTCCCAGGTGGATCATGGCAGACTCTCCCTGTTTCAGCTCCACTTCCTCCGCCGCCCGCAGATCGATCCAATCAGATTTTCCATCTATATACCGCAGCCGTTCCACTTGATCGTTCAGATACTGAATCCTGATCTTTTCCATATGTTTTTATCCTTTCTCCATTCTGAAAGGCGGGCAGAAGCCTGTGGCCTCTGCCCGCCCTGTTGATCTTCCTCGTTTTTATTTCTGGTCCGCCGGAACGTCCTTCATGCTGAAGCTGATCCTTCCCAGCTTATCCTTGCCCAGGCAGATCACTTTGACCTTGTCCCCCAGGGTCAGCACGTCCTCCACCCGGTTGATGCGCTCTTTGGCGATCTTGGAGATGTGGACCAGTCCTTCCTTTCCGGGAGCAAACTCCACGAAGGCTCCGAACTCCTTGATGCTTACCACCTTGCCGGTGAAGATCTGGCCGGCCTCAAAATCCGTGGTGATGATCCGGATATACTCCATGGCCTTATCCATCATCTTCTGATCTGTGCCGCAGATGGATACGGAACCGTCGTCCTCGATATCGATCTTCACGCCGGTCTCGTCAATGATGGCGTTGATGGTCTTTCCTCTCTGACCCACCACATCGCCGATCTTCTCCGGATCGATATGGATCTGAATGATCTTGGGAGCAAATTCGCTGACCTGCGGTCTGGGTCCGGCAATGGTCTTCTCCATAACTTCCGTCAGGATATATTCTCTGGCATCCTTGCAGCGGGCAATGGCCTCCTCCACGATGGGACGGGTCAAGCCGTGGATCTTGATATCCATCTGGATGGCAGTGATGCCGTCATGGGTTCCGGCCACTTTGAAATCCATGTCGCCGAAGAAATCCTCCAGTCCCTGAATATCGGTGAGCACCAGATAATCGTCATCGGTATCTCCCGTTACCAGGCCGCAGGAAATGCCGGCCACCGGTTTCTTAATGGGCACGCCCGCAGCCATAAGGGCCATGCTGGAAGCGCAGACCGATGCCTGGGAGGTGGATCCGTTGGACTCAAAGGTCTCGGATACGGCACGGATGGCGTAAGGGAACTCCGCCTCGCTGGGCAGCACCGGGATCAGAGCCCGCTCTGCCAGAGCTCCGTGGCCGATCTCCCGGCGTCCCGGTCCTCTGGAGGGCTTTGTCTCTCCTACAGAGTAGGAGGGGAAGTTATAGTGATGCATATAGCGCTTGCCGGTTTCATTCTCATCCAGGCCGTCCAGACGCTGAGACTCGGACAGAGGCGCCAGAGTCACCACATCACAGATCTGGGTCTGGCCTCTGGTAAACATGGCGGAACCGTGCACTCTGGGGATGATATCCACTTCCGCGGCCAGCGGACGGATCTGACGGATCGCGCGGCCGTCCGGACGTTTGTGATCCTTCAGGATCATCTTGCGGACCGTCTTCTTCTGATACTGGTAAACTGCTTCTCCCAGCACCGCCAGCCAGTCTTCCTTCTCCGCGAAGGCCTCCTCCAGCTTCTCCGTGATCTGACGGATATTTTCCTCTCTCACCTGCTTTTCGTCTGTGAAGACAGCCTCCTCCATTTCCGCGGGAGGAACGATCTCACGGATGGCGGCGAACAGTTCCTCGGGAACCGCGCAGCTCTCATAGGAATGCTTCGGCTTTCCGCACTCCTCCACGATCCGATCGATAAAGCGGATGATCTCTCCGTTGACTTCATGGGCCTTATAGATAGCCTCGATCATCTTCGCCTCCGGAACCTCATTGGCGCCGGCTTCGATCATGATCACCTTATCTCTGGTAGAAGCCACGGTCAGTTTCAGATCGGAAACCGCGTTCTGTGCCAGGGTGGGATTTACGATCAGCTCCCCGTCGATCATGCCGATCTGGGTGGCGGCGCAGGGGCCGTCAAAGGGGATATCGGAAATACAGGTAGCGATGGCGGAACCCAGCATGGCTACCACCTCCGGATTGCACTCCGGATCCACGGACATGACCATGTTGTTCAGAGTCACATCGTTCCGGTAATCCTTGGGGAACAGCGGCCGCATGGGGCGGTCGATGACACGGGAAGTCAGCGTTGCGTGCTCGCTGGCCTTTCCCTCTCTTTTATTAAATCCTCCCGGGATCTTGCCGGCAGCGTACATTTTCTCCTCGTACTCTACAGACAGGGGGAAGAAATCGATCCCCTCCCTGGGCTTGTCAGAGGCTGTGGCAGTACAGAGCAGCGTTGTGTCGCCGTAATGCATGAACGCGCAGCCGTTGGCCTGCTTACCCACTCTTCCGATATCCACGGACAGCTTTCTTCCGGCCAGATCCATGGAATAGGTTTTGTACTCATTTACCAACGGTGTGGAAAATGTCTTATTGTCTTCCATTCTTTTTCTCCTTGCTTTTTATTTTCTCCGGCTCCGGCGCCCGAAACAACTGAAAAACACACCTGTTCCGGGATGTACTTTTCAGAAGTCCCGGATCCAATCCGGGCCGGCAGAATCGCTTTTCTCATATGGAAACAGGGCGGAACAAAATCCGCCCTGTAAACCATCCCTGATACTTACTTACGGATGCCCAGTTTCTCGATTAACGCACGGTATCTTTCAATATCCGTCTTCTTCAGATAGTCCAGAAGGCCTCTTCTGCGTCCTACCATCTTCAGAAGGCCTCTTCTGGAATGATGATCCTTGTGATTGGTCTTCAGATGCTCGGTGAGCTCCTGGATCCTTGCGGTCAGAACTGCTACCTGTACCTCCGGTGATCCGGTGTCTCCCTCAGTTCTGGCATACTCTTTCATGATTGCCTGTTTCTTTTCTTTTGCGATCATTCTGTCGTCCTCCTTTAATTCTGTTGACCGCCGCTGATTAAGAAGTGGTCGGAGTGTCCGGCTCCTGAATCAGGGCTGATTTCATACCGTCTTACTATACCATAAGGAGTGGGAAATGTAAACTGTTTTTTCTTCTCCTGGAGAAAGCCTTTTTCTTCTCTTGTAAAAGCCTTTTTGCGAAAACTGAAAAGCATGGCAAAAAACAAAAGACAGAATTCCTCTGCTGCTGTAATTGAAAATCCGCCGAAATGGCGATAGATGATAAGAGTTGTTTTTCCGGGCGCAGATCTGCGCCCGGATCAGATTCATTCAGAGTGTTATTTCTGGATTTTTTCACGGAACTCCTGGACAGAATCCGCTTTAGCGGCCAGACTGATCCAGTCCTGCAGGATATCCAGATCCTTTTGGCTGTAGATCTGTTCTCGAAGAAGCGCTGAAACGCTGCCCTTTTCACGCAGAAGGCCAATGACCGCATCTGCTTTTCCTTCTGCTTTTCCTTCCGCTTTTTCATCACGGAGCATTTCTTCAAAAATCATATAGCGTTCCTCCATTTCCCGGCTTTTTTTGACATTCTTTACCGTCCGCTGCAGTTGTTCGATAAAGGGATCATGAAAATCTTTTTCACTTTCTTGCAAATCAGCATGCAGATACTGCAAAAATCGGACCAGGGATTCCGGCACGAATTCCGGCCTGTTTCCGACTGTGTTCAGAAAAATGCAGCTGCAGCCATCCCCCAATTCCTTGAACTGATTTTCATTGCAGAGATTTTTGAAAGAATACCGATAATATCCTCTTTCAAAAGGGTCAAAATCGCAGATAAAAATCACATAGGAATCCGGAAGTTCCGTATAAGAACGGCCTTTTAAAAGCATTTCCATGTCCATCTGACTGCGATAAAATCTGGCCCGTTTTCCTAAAGCCGATCTGCGGACCACCTGCATTTCCACATCGTAGCATGTGTTTTTTTCATCTTTTGCATATACATCCAGACGGACCCCTTTATATTCCGGATGATAGACAATGCTTTTTTCCCTGCTGACATTTACCTTCTGAATCGGAATTTCTGTAATCAGTTCCAGAAGTTTTCTGCAGTTTTCTTCCTCGGCCATAACCGCGCCGAATATAAAATTATCTTTCAGTGTCAGATCTTTCAGTTTTTTGCCCATATTCCTCCATTCCACAGAGGAATCCTGTCAGTAGGATTATAACACAATCAGAATGTATCAGCCAGTGTCATTTCCCGGACAATCTCCTAAAATATCCGCGCTGCTTTTTGTTTTTCTTGTACAATCCCGCAGTTCGTCTTGACTTTGTTTTTTTTCCTGTGACAGAATATTCTCTGCAGTGCTGTACTGCGGATTTTGTTTATTTGAGGGAGATTTCTATGAAACAGAAGAAAAAATGGTTCTCTCAGGGAATAAAAGACGGCGTGCCCATCGGTCTCGGATATTTTGCCGTGGCCTTTACTCTGGGGATCGCCGCGAAGAAGGTCGGCATGACCGCCGCTCAGGCCGCAGCCATGTCCCTGACCAATCTTACCTCTGCCGGAGAGTTTGCCGCTCTGGGGATCATGGCCGCCGGAGCTTCCTACGGAGAGATGGCTCTGACACAGCTGATCATCAATCTCCGCTATTGCCTCATGTCCTGCTCCCTGTCCCAGAAGATCGATCCTTCCGCCGGTATGGGACACCGGCTGCTGGTGGCCTTCGGCGTTACGGATGAGATCTTCGGCGTATCCATCGGTACAAAAGGCCGGTTAAGTCCTTTTTATTCCTACGGGATCATGTCGGTGGCAGTGCCGGGATGGACTCTGGGCACACTGATCGGCGTAATTTCCGGCAGTATCCTGCCCGGTCGGATCTTAAGCGCGCTCAGCGTAGCTCTCTACGCTATGTTCATCGCGGTGATCATCCCGCCCTGCCGGGAAAGCCGGATCGTGGCCGGTCTCATCTGTGTCTCCATGGGAGCCAGTACCCTGTTTACCTATCTGCCGGTGGTCAGAGAAATTTCTTCCGGCATGCGGATCATTCTGCTGACCGTCATCATCGCCGGAGCCGCGGCTGTTCTCTTTCCCATAAGGGAAGAAAAGGAGGAAGAGCATGGAAAATAACGCCTGGATCTACATACTTGTCATGGCCGGTGTCACTTACGGCATCCGCGTTCTGCCCCTGACTCTGATCCGCAAAGAGATCAAAAACGTTACTCTGCGGTCTTTCCTTTATTACGTTCCCTATGTAACTCTGGCGGTCATGACCTTCCCGGCCATTCTCACCGCCACCCAGTCGCCCGTCTCCGGCGCCTTGGCCATGGCTGCGGCGGTACTTCTGGCGTATCTGCGCAGAAGCCTGATCCAGGTGGCCTGCGGAGCCTGTGCCATCGTAATGATCTGCGAACTGATCCTGCTCCATTAAACCGAAAGGCGGGATCCGTAACGCCTGTTCTTCACGGTCCTGCGGATTTCTTATCAAAAAGGCGGCCGCCTTTTCCTTAGCGCCGCCTTTTTGTGTCTTATACGGATCCGTATTTCCTTACACTTCCACCATGCACTCAATCTCTACTTTGGCCGCCTTAGGCAGTTCTTTTACCGCCACGCAGGAGCGCGCGGGATAGTTTCCCTCAAAAAAGCTGCCGTACACTTCATTGACTTTTGCAAAATCCCCCATATCCGTCAGGAAGATCGTGGTCTTCACCACTCTGGATCTGTCGGTTCCCGCTTCTTTCATGATGGTCTCGAGATTTTTCAGGGAATTTGCCGCCTGTTCTTCCACCGCCTCCGGGATGCTCCCGTCTCTCATATCGAAGCCCAGCTGGCCGGAGATAAATAAGAACCCGCCGCTCCTGACCGCCTGCACATAGGGGCCGATAGCTGCCGGAGCTTTTTCTGTACAGATGATTTCTTTCGCCATGTTTCAGTCCTCCTATCTATATTCCTTAGCGTCCATGTACAGAGGAACAACGTCTCTTGTACACGGATACTGCCGTTTCATTATAACTCTCCTTTCCTGCTTTTGGCAACGGCTGTGCTTTTATCAGTCATTTTCTCGTATTTAAGAATATTGTCTTGTATTTCTTGACTTTCCGCTCTTTTTTACGCATAATAATAGTATCAAACCATAGAAAGAAGTGATTGCCGATGGATATTACTATTTCCGGGGATACGGACGCGGAGTTTCTGAGCTGCGTGGAGGATATCCTCCGGAACCGGGAATTTCGCCAGCTGATCCATTATAAACAGCATTTGAATACTACCCGGTTCCTCCATTGCCTGAACGTATCGTACATTTCCTGGCGCCTGGCCAAAAAATTCCGCCTGGACGCCAGGACGGCAGCCCGGGCGGGACTGCTCCATGACTTCTGTCCCTACGATTTTAAGGAGCCAGTCCCCACCGGAGAACATCAGGCATTTTATCATCCAAAAGCTGCGGCTTACAACAGCGCGGCAAATTTTCAGCTCAGCGAAAAGGAGCATGCGGCGATTCTTTCCCATATGTTCCCTCTGGGTCCGATCCCCGCTTCCAGGGAAGCCTGGATCATTACCTGCGCCGACAAGCTCTGCGCCACGGTGGAGCTCTTTCAGATGCCCATCGCCATGGCCAGACCCGGCAGGGTCAAGATCAGCGCTGCCTGATCCGCAGCGTTCTTCCCGGAAAACAAAAAGGCGCCCCGTCGGGATCTGCTCCTGCAGTTCCCTCGGGGTGCCTTTTTGTTTCTTTGAAATTCTCTTTTAGGACAATTCCAGTTTTCCTGTATACAACTGATAATAGGTACCGTGCTCTTTGATCAGATCCTCATGGGTTCCTCTCTCAATGATCCGGCCGTGCTCCAGAACGATAATGGCATCGCTGTTGCGGATGGTAGACAGACGGTGGGCAATAACGAATACCGTTCTGCCTTTCATCAGATTGTCCATTCCCTTCTGGACAATGGCCTCGGTACGGGTATCGATGCTGGAGGTTGCCTCATCCAGGATCAGTACCGGCGGATCGGCGATCGCCGCCCGGGCAATGGCCAGCAGCTGTCTCTGTCCCTGGGAGAGCTGTTCTCCGTCTCCCGAAAGCATGGTGTCGTATCCCTGAGGCAGTCTCTGGATAAACTGATCCGCGTATGCCAGCTTGGCGGCCTCATATACCTGCTCGTCGGTGGCGTCCAGTTTTCCGTAGCGGATGTTCTCCATAATGGTGCCGGTGAACAGATGCGTATCCTGCAGTACAATACCCAGAGAACGTCTCAGATCCGCTTTCTTGATCTTATTGATGTTGATGTCGTCGTAGCGGATCTTGCCGTCCTGCACATCGTAGAACCGGTTGATCAGGTTGGTGATGGTGGTCTTTCCGGCGCCGGTGGAGCCTACGAAGGCCAGCTTCTGACCCGGTTTCGCGTACAGGGTAAGATCATGCAGCACGATCTTTTCCGGCGTATAGCCGAAAGACATATCGTAGAAGCGGACGTCTCCCTTCAGCTCTGTATAGGTAACCGTACCGTCCGCCTGATGCGGATGCTTCCAGGCCCAGAGGCCGGTGCGCTCCTGGCACTCCGTAAGGTTTCCGTTTTCGTCTTTTCTGGCGTTGACCAGTTTTACGTAGCCGTCGTCCACTTCCGGCTCCTCATCCATCATGTTGAAGATACGCTCGGCGCCTGCCAGAGCCATGATGATGGAGTTGAACTGCTGGGCCACCTGCATAAAGGGCTGCGTAAAGCTCTTGGTAAACTGCAGATAGGCCACGATGGTACCGATGGTCAGCCCGCCGATGTTGTTCAGCATCAGAATGCCGCCCAGAACCGCGGTCAGCACGAACTGCAGGTTGCCCAGGTTTCCGATCACCGGCCCCATGATACTCGCGTAGGTATGAGCGGTGGAGGAACTCTCGTACAGCCTCTCGTTCAGCTCGTCAAATTCCATCTCGGACTGGACCTCGTGGTTAAAGACCTTTACGACCTTCTGGCCGTTCATGCGCTCCTCGGAAAATCCGGTGATGGCGGCCAGGTCCATCTGCTGGCGGACAAAGTATTTTCCGCTGCCTCCGCCCAGCTTTTTGGCCACCAGGTAGAGGATAAAGATCATGGCCACTGCCAGGATGGTCAGCAGGGGGCTCAGGATCAGCATGGAGATAAATGTCACAATGATGGAAAACGCGGACATCAGCACCTGGGGGATGGACTGGTTGATCATCTGCCGCAGGGTATCCGTATCGTTTGTGTACAGACTCATGATGGATCCGTTGGTATTCTGATCGAAATAACGGATGGGCAGCGTCTGCATGTGCTCAAACATCTCATCCCTTACCCGTTTCAGCACGCCCTGTCCGATGCGGACCATGAGACGGCTGTAGATAAAAGCGGACAGCACGCCCACGATAAAGATGGCGCCCAGCACGGCCAGGGCCTTGTAAAATCCGGCGAACTGGGGATCCGCCTGATCCATCAGGGGCAGGATGTAATCGTCCAGCATGATCTGCATAGAGAAAGACACAGCAATGTTGGAAATGGCGCAGAGCAGGATACATACAAATACGATGATAAATTCCGCTTTATAGGTACCTGTTACATATTTCAGAAGCCGCGCTGCTGTCTTCATTGTATTTTTCGTAACTCTCGGTTTCTTATCCATTACTCTTCCCTCCCTTTCACCTGGGATTCATAAACCTCACGGTAAATCTGGTTGGTCTTAAGGAGTTCTTCCGAGGTGCCGACGCCGTTGATCTCGCCGTTGTCGATGACGATGATCTGGTCCGCGTCCTCGATGGAGGAAACTCTCTGAGAAATAATGATCTTGGTAGTATCCGGGATCTCTTCGCGGAAGGCCTTCCGGATCAGGGCGTCTGTCTTGGTATCCACGGCGCTGGTGGAATCATCCAGGATCAGGATCTTGGGCTTTTTCAGCAGAGCCCTGGCGATACAGAGTCTCTGGCGCTGACCGCCGGATACGTTGTTTCCTCCCTGAACGATCATGGTATTGTAGCCGTCCGGGAACTCACGGATAAATCCGTCCGCCTGAGCCAGCTTGCAGACTCTCTCTACTTCCTCGTCGCTGGCGGTCTCATCTCCCCAGCGCACGTTGTCGTAGATCGTACCGGTAAACAGTACGTTCTTCTGCAGCACCACGGACACCTGATCTCTCAGAGCCTCCATATCGTAGTCCCGCACATCGATGCCGCCTACCTTCACAGCTCCCTCTGTCACATCATACAGTCTGGGGATCAGCTGGACCAGAGAACTCTTGGAACTTCCGGTTCCGCCGAAGATACCGATCATCTGTCCGGACTTGATGTGAAGATTTACGTTCTTCAGGGCGGGTTTGAGACGTTTGCCGCCGTAGCTGAAGTCTACATTCTCGAAATCGATGTCGCCGTTGGGAACCTCTTTGACAGTCGTTTCTCTGTTGGCCAGATCCGGCTCCTCTTTCAGCACTTCCACGATACGGTCCGTGGAAGCTCCGGCGATCATGTTCATAACGAACACGAAGGATACCATCATCAGGGAGGAAAGGATCTGCAGCGCGTAAACCAGCACACTGGTCAGTTCTCCCGCTTCCATGGTTCCGAAGACGATATCTTTTCCGCCCATAAGGACGATAAGGATGATCACGGAATACATGACCAGCATCATGACCGGACTGTTAAAGGCCACGATCTTCTCCGCTTTGGTAAACAGATTAAAGACAATGCCGGAGATCCCGTGGAATTTTTCGATCTCATGATCTTCCCTTACATAAGCCTTGACCACTCGGGCAGCGTTGACATTTTCCTGCACCGTATTATTCAGCACGTCGTACTCGTCAAACACCTGCTCAAAATACTTGTGGGCGCATTTGGCGATAAAGATCAGGGCAAATCCCAGCAGCGGAACGGCAACCAGGAAGATCAGAGCCACCTTCACGTTGATGGCCATGGTCATGATCCAGGAAAGAATGATCATGATGGGGGCCCGGGCCAGCATACGGATGGTCATCATGTAAGCCATCTGTACGTTGGTGATATCCGTGGTCAGCCTGGTGACCAGACCGGAGGTGGAAAAATGGTCTATATTCTTAAAGGAAAAGCTCTGCACCTTATAGAAAATATCATGGCGCAGATTCTTGGCGTAGCCGGCGCCTGCCTGTGCCGCGAAACGGCCGGCCATGGCTCCGAAAAACAAAGCCAGCATGGCCACCAACGCCATCAGGATTCCCATTTTGACTACGTAGCCGAGATCCTGTCCCTGGATTCCGATATCGATGATATAGGACATCTGGAAGGGAATGATCACTTCCATCAGAACCTCAAGAATGACGAACAGCGGTGCTAATATGGATTGCTTTTTATACTCTCGTATGGATTTAAATAGCAGTCTATTCATACAATTCTCCCTCTCTGTGTTATTTTTTCCGCATGAAGTTTAAAACTTTTTATTCCTCCGCGACGATATTTTCATACAATCTCCGCAGATAATCCCGGAGCGTTTCCTGCTCTTTTTCCGTAAACCCCCGGACCATACGTTTTTCCATGGCCTGGCCTTCCCGGATGACTTCCTGCACAAAACTTTCCTCCTGGCCGGTCAGCGTAACGATCTTCATGCGCTTATCTCTTTCGCTGACCGCGATCCTGATGAAACCTTTGCTTTCCATGAGCCGCAGAATACTGACAACCGTAGAATGAGCGATCCGCATGTGATCCTGAATATCTTTCTGACTTGTTTCCTGCTTACCTTCTCTTCCTTTCAGGAAATGCAGGATCTTCATCTGCTGCATGGTCAGATTAAAGCCCTTACAGTCACGGTTCACTCGCTGTCCCATAGTTTCGCTGAGGATCTTGATCAGCGATCCTATGCTCTGCCTCTCCATCGTTTCACCTCCTTGCTCAATTGTCGCATCCTACACTTTTTCTGTCGTATCCTACATATTATATTAAGTATTTTTTTTAATGTCAATACCGTTGGTTTTAATCTTTTTCGATTTGTGATTTTTGCTTTTTCGCACAAAAAAATCTGTCTGTTTTTTTCAATTATGCATAAAAAAACAGAAGAGGCCAAAGGGTCTCCTCTGCAGAAAATTTTATGAAATTACAGCGTGCCGGAATTGGCGGCTACTTACCGGATATCCGTCAGTTCCGACCGCCATCAGGAAAACAGCCCTTTCCTGCGGAGTACCAGCTGGGCGCAGCCGCCGGTAAAGGCTCCGGCAATGCAGCCGGATACCAGAAGAATAGGAAAATAAGCCAGCATGCCAGGTCCTGCCACAAGGCAGGCCGTCAGGATCTGGCCTGTATTGTGAAGCACCGCCCCGAAAACGCTGCAGAGCCAGATCTGTTTTTCCGGGATCACCCGTTTCAGCAGCAGCATACCCGCCAGGCAAAACAGAGCCCCGGACAGGCTGTACAAAAGCGTCGTCATGCTTCCCGCGAAAAACGATCCCAGCAGCACCCGGCACAGGACCATCAGAGCGGTCTCCTGGGCTTTATAATGATATACGGCAAATACCGTGATAATATTCGCCAGTCCCAGCTTCACCCCGGGAATGGGTACCAGTTCCGGGATCCGAAGTTCTATGATAAAAATGATCAGAGCCAGCGCTGTCAACAGCGCCAGCTCTGTCAGCCGTTTCACTTTCAGTTCTTGCACCTCCCTGTTCAGCCCGCCACTGTGTCTGCAGCGCCCTGCGTTTCCGCGAACCGGATCACCAGATGATGAGGAAGACAGACAATGGGCAGGGAAGAATCCAGCCAGCCGCTTCGGACACAGGTCTGATCCGGACAGTCCGCGTCCTTCACCCGGATCTGATGATCCCGGATCTCTACTGTGTTGCCGCCTTCCCCATAGTCGATCTCAAAAGTTTGATCCTCTGCCGTGCGGAGGTCCAGGCGGTACAGAACTTCTCCGTCTCTTGTGATCTCCACCACCCGGCTTTCCGGTTTTTTCAGGACCAGGATACTGCCGAGGATGCCCGCCCCCAGGATGCAGAAGAACAGGAGCAGGGGCCACTTTTTTTTTACCATACGCGGTCAGCGGCTTCTTTTTCGGAGGCAAAAGGCCCCGGAAGGGCATTTAAGCCTCTGTGTTCTCCCGCGTAATCCGTATCCAGGGACAGATCCGTGCCATCCGGATTTTCAAAACGCTGTTCCGGCTCAAAGGCCTTTCCCAGCACCCGGCTGGTAATGATCTCATCCCGGAAATCCCCCAGATAGTCATAAACATTGGTCTTCAGATAATACGCTCCGTCCTTTTCCTCCAGTCTGGCCCAGGCTGTGACGCTCTCATCCGCCTGAAGGAACGACTTCTCATTTTTGCAGGGTCTGGCCCCGTTGAGATAGACGTTTCCGTTTACCCACACCGGCAGATGGGAATAATGGTAATCCTGGAGCCTGATCATATCCGCGGGCTTGTCAAGTTCAAACCAGCGGATCCACTCTTCATACGTGGGATATTCGTCAAAGACCTGGGTGCCCACCACCTGGTTGTTTTCCATCATAAAGCCCATATCTTCCTTGACCTCGGACTTTTTCACCGGCCAGTTCTGGATAAAGATATTGTTGTAGATCCTGTCATCCCCGTGAAGGATGGTCATAAATCCGGCCACTTCCGTCCTGTGGGGGATATGGTAAGGCGTGTACCGGGGCTGATTGACGCCGTTGACGATCATATCCGTTCCGCCGCCCACTGCCGTGAAGGCCCCCAGCATCAGATTGTGGACCACTGCGACGCCCTCTGCCGCCAAACGGACAGAGGCTTTGGAGAGCATAATGTTATTGTCGATAAGCGTGGGGCCGTGGCTCACCTCGATAAATACGTCCTGGCTGTCCATGGCTCCCTCCGCCTTGGGGATATCCTCGCTGGGGGCGTGGTTGTCGTGGAACAGGTTCTGGCTGATCCTAGTTCCCTGAGCCTGCCAGTCGCACCAGATCCCCATGGTAGAGTGGTGGATATGATTTCTGCGCATAGTCACATCGATCGCCGCGTGCAGCTTGATCCCGGCGATCTCGGCGCCTCCCAGCTGCTGCATGTTATTGATATGGTGGATATGATTGTCCTCGATGGTGCTGAACACGCAGCCCATTCTTCCCACGATCCCGGTCTGCTCACAGTGATGGATATGGCAGCGTCTCACGATATGGCCGCCGATGTTCTCCTTCAGCCAGCCGTGATACTGGCCCCGGCAGACCGCGTCGCGTTCCATCTGGGTAGGGCTCTTCACATGTTTTCTGGTAAAATAATGATCGTTCTCCGGATCGTAATATTTCCCCAGGGATATGCCGCAGCACTTGCTGTTGCTGACCTCGCAGTCCTCTATGATCCATCCCTTGGACCAGTGGGGCCCGATCATGCCGTCCTGATAGGCGGCCGGCGGCGCCCAGGTGGTGGCGGCTTTATTGACACTGAACCCACGGAAGGTAATGTAGTTCACCCCGGTCCTGGAAGGCATAAAGCAGTTGCGGCGCACATTGATCTCCACATGCTCCTCATTGGGATCTTTTCCCTGGAAGTTGGCATAGATCACCGTCTGATCCCCCTCCTGCTCCGTATACCATTTGTACACGGAAAATTCCCGTTCCCAGGAGCAGGGGTAAACTTCTCCCCTGATGCACTCTTCCAGGGTCTCTGTTTCGTAAAGCTGGCGGTCGTTTAAATAGACCGCTCCCGTGTGCCGCACCACAGGGGCAAAATACCAATCCCCGCCTACCATGGTGGTATACGGATTGTATTCCCCGAAAATGCCGTTGTCCACCCGCAGGACCCAGACCTGGCCCTGATATTTTTTCCATCCTACGGCCTCCTCGGCGCCGGTGATCACCGCCCCCAGAGGCTCCCGGCTCTCATAGGTGATCCTGGCCTCCTCCGTGCCCCCGTGGACCGGATCCACGTACTCTCTGTAAATTCCCGGGGCCACGCTCACGGTATCCCCGGGCAAAGCCCGTTTCGCCGCTTCGTTGATAGACCGGTAGGGCCGCTCCTTACTTCCGTCTCCATCCTTGGGAGCATGAACATCTACGTAAATCGTCATCTTCTGATCCTCCTTTGTGGGGTTTGCACCTGAAATGATGCGGGCTTATTCCAAAAACAGGATTTTTTCCGCCAGCTCCGCCGCATCCCGGATGCAGTCATTGCAGGACCGAAGGGCTTTTCCCGTATCCATGCCTTTCAGTTCCCGGCAGATGACGGAACCGTTCTTCTCCCTGAATTGCTTCAGGATCTCTCCGGACAGCTCGTAGGTGGATTTTTTGCTGGTGGGATTTTCGCAGCCGGAACTGTTCTTCAGCCCCGCCAGAGCCGCCGCGCCGGATACCGCGCCGCAGACCCCGTCCATGCAGCCCATGCCCAGTCCGTAGCCTTCCGTCACCCGAAAGATCTCGTCTTCGCTGACGCCTACCAGATCGCAGTAAGCGCAGGCAACCGCCTGTGCGCAGTTATACCCTTTGTTATGCAGTTCCTGGGTTTTTTCTACTCTTGTTTCCATAAAAATGATCCTCCTGCGTATCGGATTTCCAGAGATCCGGCAAATTCCGATTGATTCTGACTGCAATTATAGCACAGTATCTCTGATTTTCCCAGCATCGCAAGAGGATTTCACAATTTTTTGCGAATATTCACCCGTGAATATAAAAGGTCAAAAGAAAACAGCCGGAATACACCGACTGTTTTTGAGCGTCTATGGAAGATCATTATATCATCCAGATAGGCACAATGAAATTTTCAGAATTAATGGCTGACAATTCCGGGCGCATACACAACACTGCACCTGTTCCACGCGGTACAGTTCCTTTATCCAGCACAGAAAAAGCGCCAACCAACTCATTTCCAGGATTTACGGATCTTTTAACCTCTAATGGGTGAAGTTTTCCATCCACCTCGATTACCATATCGATTTCATTATTTCTTTTATCGCGATAATACCAGAGCGGGCATTCTTTTGCATCATTTTGATAGCTCTTTATAATTTCAGACACCACATAATTTTCCAGAATTGCTCCGTTGATCGCTCCATTTTCTAATATTTCCGGCGAACTGTAGCGCGTTAAATATGCTATAAGCCCTGTATCGAAAAAATACATTTTAGGAGTTTTTACAGTCCTTTTTAAAAGATTGTTGGAATAAGGACGCAGATAGAAAATAATATCGGATTTTTCCAAAACCTGCAGCCATCTCTTTGCTGTATCATCTGACACTCCTACATCTTGGGCAATATCATGGATATTTAGCATCTGTGCCGCTCTGCAAGCTGCAGCTCGTATAAAATCCCGAAACAAGAGTTTATCTGTTACGGCAATCAGTTCACTAACGTCTCTTTCAATATAGGTCTGAAGATAACTGGAATAAAACACATTACGATCAGTGAATTTCCCACTGATATATCCCGGCAGAGAACCCTTCCATATTCGATGATAAATCTCTTTCATATCTGCTTTTTTGCCCGTATTTTTTCTATCTTTTAAAGAATGAAGCGCGACAGAAAAAGGCTGATTTTCTCCGGAACCATATATTTCGTGTTGAGACAGACTTGGCATATGAAGAATCGCTGTTCGTCCTGCCAAAGATTCCTGCGCAAGTTCCATCATGCGAAACGCTTGTGAGCCAGTCAGCCAAAAAGATCCAGGATCCGCCCCATTATCTATGGCAATTTTTATATAGGAAAAAAGCTCGGGCGCATATTGTACTTCATCAATAAACAAAGGCAAATCGTGTATTTGAAGGAAAAGAGCCGGATCAGATTTTGCAAGTTTTCTTTCTTCTAAATCATCCAAGGATACATACGTTCGGTTCGAAGCCATCAAACGGCGCAACACTGTTGTTTTTCCCACTTGTCTAGGCCCTGTAATTAAGATACAAGGATATTCTTTTGTAAGAAAAATTATTTTCTTTTCAATATCGCGTTGAATATATTTCATAGTTCTCCCTTTTGGACCAAAATACGATTTCATCTTATTTTAGCCCAAATCATTTGCTCCGTCAAGATGATTCTATGGCTCCGTCCTCACAAACGCTTTCCTCGACTTCGCTTCGTCTCGCTATCCGTGCGTCGCATGGTAGTCATAAAAAAACGACCACAATCACGAGTAACCTCGCATTGTGGTCGTTTTTCTATGACTGTCGCGCTTGTGCTAAACGCTTACATCCCGGCCTGTTTTGCTACTTCTGCGGCAAAGTCGTCCTGACGTTTTTCGATACCCTCACCGGTCTCCCAGCGCAGGAAGCTCTTGATGGTGATCTTGGCGCCGTTTTCTTTGGCTACCTGCTCTACGTATTTGGCAACGGACTGTTTTCCGTCCTCTGCTTTTACGTATACCTGATCCAGCAGGCAGATCTCTTTCAGCTCTTTGTTGATACGTCCGGAGATCATTCCCTCGATGACTTTGGCAGGCTTCTGGGACTCCTTGGGATCGTTCTGGATCTGAGCCATCAGAATGCCTTTTTCATGCTCGATATAATCTTCCGGCACTTCGTTTCTGCTGGTGTAAAGGGGTTTCAGAGCCGCAGCCTGCATAGCTACGTTCTTGCCCATCTCCCGGATGGCGTCGTTGACCACATCGGTCTCCACGTCAACCAGCACGCCGATCTTTCCGCCCATATGGGTGTAATCGGCTACGAATCCGTCTGCCTCCTCGATCTGTGCGAAACGGCGGATCTTCATGTTCTCTCCGATCACGGAAATCTGTCCGGCCAGCTCCTCGGCAACGGTCTTGGAGGTATCGAACTTCCAGGGCTCAGCCAGGAAAGCGTCGATGTCCGCAGCCTTGGTCTCCATAGCCTGGTCGCATACCTGTGCCACATAGCCCTGGAATTTCTCATTCTTGGCGACAAAATCGGTCTCCGCGTTTACTTCTACTGCTACGGCCTTCTTGGAATCCTCGGTCACCTTCAGCATAACGATGCCTTCCGCGGCGATCCTTCCGGCCTTCTTCTGTGCGGTAGCCAGTCCCTTCTCTCTCAGGAACTCAACTGCCTTGTCCATATCGCCGTCGGTAGCGGTCAGGGCTTTCTTGCAGTCCATCATACCGGCGCCGGTCATTTCTCTTAATTCTTTTACCATTCCTGCTGTAATAGCCATTTTTATTTCCTCCGTGTTATGCAATGATTACTCTGCGTCTGCCTCAGCCTCAGCGGCTTCCATCTCGCCTTCGTAAGCGGCGTCCTCCGCCTGTCCCTGCTTTGCCTCGATGACAGCGTCAGCCATCTTGGAAACGATCAGTTTTACGGCACGGATCGCGTCGTCGTTTCCGGGGATGATGTAGTCCAGCTCCTCGGGATCGCAGTTGGTATCGCAGATGCCGATCAGCGGGATACCCAGAGCGTGGGCTTCCTGCACACAGATTCTTTCCTTCTTGGGATCTACTACAAAGATAGCGTCAGGCAGTCTCTTCATCTCTTTGATGCCGCCCAGGTTCTTCTGCAGTTTCTCCATCTCCTTGCGCAGAGCGATGACTTCCTTCTTGGGCAGTACGTCGAAGGTACCGTCCTCCTCCATCGCCTCGATCTCTTTCAGTCTCTCGATACGGCTCTGGATGGTCTTGAAGTTGGTGAGCATGCCGCCCAGCCATCTCTCATTTACATAGAACATTCCGCAGCGCTCGGACTCCACCTTGATGGCATCCTGTGCCTGTTTTTTGGTTCCCACGAACAGAATGGTACCGCCGTCCGCAACGATATCGGCTACCGCGCGGTAAGCGTCGTCCACCATGCCCACGGATTTCTGCAGGTCAATGATGTAGATGCCGTTTCTCTCGGTGTAGATGTAGGGAGCCATCTTGGGGTTCCATCTTCTGGTCTGGTGACCGAAGTGTACGCCTGCTTCCAGTAACTGTTTCATTGAAATTACGCTCATTTGTTTCTTCTCCTTTTTGGTTAGATTCTTCCGCATGTGTCAGCTTTCCGGAAAACCTGCGGGCAGGCACCCTTCCGGAAATCAGCATGCGTGCTTTATACACAGCGTTAAAAGTATAGCACAGAAAAAGCAGGGATACAAGTGATTTTTTTCAAAAACCTGTATCCCTGCCGGTATTCATGAGAGGTTATTCCCCGAAGCCTTTCAGACCTTCGCTGACCTCATAGGTATAGTCAGTCCGGCTGGCGGTCACCAGATCGCTGAACATCTTGGTCCCGTCGATATAGCCTTTGGTGGAATAGGAGCTGTCCGGGAAACTGGACCAGCCTTCCACCTCGCTCTCGGCCGTGTAAAGGAACTCATCTCCCGGAAGGTTCACCAGTCCCTCGAACTGCACCGGGAAATAGACCGTGGCAGGAGCAAACCGGTCGTCGTCGTTGCTGACTGTGGCGCTGTACACCACGATCAGACGGTTGTTGCTCCTGAAATCATCCAGTCCCTGGGACTTGGCTACCAGCAGATAATTTCCCGCCAGGGTCAGTTCCGAGGCATGGGAGGAATCCGAATAGTCGTCCGCGATGTAGGCGGCGATGATATCCTTTGCCCGGTTTTCCAGGGTCTGACGGTCCTCCTCCGCGATATCCGCGATCGTGGCGATGGGCGTATAGGATTCATATTTTTCAAACCCGTCTCCCACCTGGCTGGTATATACGTCCGCGTTGGCTGTTACCAGAGCTTCGTAAGCCGTAAGAGGATTGCCGTAGCCGGAGGTATAATAGCCCCACCCGCTGTTGGACAGGTTGGTGCTGCCCTCGATCTCCGGTTCCTCCTCATAGGTAAATTCACTGCCGGAGGGCAGGATATCCTGGAAGCGCACCGGGAAGTACACGTTGGTGGCCGGGAAATCGTTTTCGTTATGGGAGACCGTTCCCCGGTAGATCACATAGAGCACGTTGTAGCGGCCGCCCTGGGACATATCCTTGGGGGTCTGGAAGATATAGCCGGCGTATTCAATGGCGCCCAGCGTGCACTCATCGTTGTAATCCTGCGCCGCGTAGGCGTTGATGATATCCTGGGACTCCTGCTTCGCGTGGGCCAGGAAATCCTCCGTCAGGTCGCTGTAATCCTCCGCGTAGCCCTCCAGGCCTTCTACCGTATATTCCTGGGAGGTGCTTGTCAGCCGGTAGCCGGAGCTCACCGCCGATTCTTCATCGTAATAAGGAAGAGAGATGGTCACCACATCTCCGTTCCGGAGGCCGCTTCTTTTATCACAGTCAAAGGAAGAAGTAGAGAGGTAAGTGGTATCCCCTGTGTACTCGTACTCCACTTCCCCATCCGGCGACAGTCCGGTAAAGGAAACCTGCAGATCCGCGAAGGGATCGATCTCTGTCAGTTCCCCCAGTCCTTCCACAGTCTCTGTTACGGAATCTCCAGTAAACCGGATCTTGTACTGCTTGATTGCGTCATTGTCGTAGGTGATCTCCGCAGTTACAGAGTCGCCGTTGGAAAGTCCGCTGTCCTGATCCAGGCTGATCTGAATGGTGCTGAGACAGGTGGGGATGGCCGTCAGCATTTCCATGCTGTACGAATCCTGTCCCATGCTCTCCGCCAGTTTCGTGCTGAGCTCCGTGGTATTCACATAAGCGCTGGCCGTGCCGGTGCTGTCATAGCCGCTGAATTCCACCACCACATAGTCTTCCAGGTTGATCTTCTTGGGCTGCATCAGCAGAACCACCACAATGACAATGATCGCCGCTGCGGCAGCGCAGCCGCCCAGGATCCACTTCATGGGAAGCGGTTTTTTCGGTCCTGCCGGTTTCCCGGACGGACCTCCTGCCGCCGGGCCCCCTCCTGCGTTGGGACCGGGGCCGGGCACCGGTCCCTGGCCGGCCACCGGCATACCGCATTTCGGACAGAATTTGACATTTTCCGTCAGATCCGCTCCGCAATTTGGACACTTCATAGATATCTCCCTCCTTCATACGGTTTCTTCGTTGTTGTCGAAATAAATCGAAATACTTTCAGCCTTTTCGATAATTTATGACACAATTCAATTATATCGGAAAGTATCAAAAAGAGCAATGTTTTCATCTGATTTCGGCGAAAATTTCACGGCTTCCCGGCCGTTATTTCCGCATTCTTCCAAGGACCTCCTCCAGCCGGAGTCCGTTTCCCGGCGCCCCCACCTGCTCCACGCACAGAGACGCCCCGGCGTTGGCAAAGGCGGCGCATTCCCGCAGGGAATATCCCCGGGACAGGGCGAACAGGAAACAACCGGTAAAGGTATCCCCGGCTCCGGTGGTGTCCACGCAGCGGACTCCCGGACAGGCCGGCGACCAGAAGTGTTCTTCGGGAGTTTTCACAAAACAGCCTTTTGCCCCCGCTTTAAGGATCACGTGCTTCACTCCGCATTTCAGAAAGGCATCTCCGATCTCCTCCCAGTCCTGAAGTCCGGTGAGCAGCGAAGCTTCCGCGTAATTGGGGAAAATAAAATCCACGCAGGAAAGACAGTCTCTCAGATCCTCCAGGGTTTCCCCCTTTTTTCTCTTGGTCATATCCGCGCAGACGGTCATTCCCCGCTTTTTCGCCTCAGAAAAAAGCCGGAACATGGATTGATCATCAAACCCCGGCGCCACAAAGATACTGGCGAAGCTGAGGATATCTCCCCCGGTCAGCGCCTCTTCCCTGACATCTTCCGGATACAGCTTCCGCAGGGTCCCTTCCGGACTGGTGATAAAATGCCTCTCTCCTTTTTCGTCCACCAGGACCACATTGACGCTGGTAGGTATTTCCGGGGTTCGGACAATGTATTCCGTATCGATGCCCAGGGTCCGGCATCTGGCCAGGATCAGTTCCGCCCCGGGATCCTTTCCCAGCTTGCTGACCAGCCGCGTCTTTCCTCCCAGAGAAGCCAGGACGCAGGCCTCATTCATAGCGTCCCCTCCGGTGGACAGGGCGATGGTCTCCGCCGGCAGGGAACCGATCTCAAACACCGAGGGATCTACAGGCCGGGCCAGCACATCCAGGATCGCCGCTCCGATGATGACCGTTCTTTTTTCATCCATGTCTGCTCTCCTTTTTCCGCTCTTTTTTTAAAAACAGGATCCAGACGCACAGGACCGCGGCGGCGGCCTCCAGGACTGCCATACACGCCGGCGCGCCGGAAAATCTTTCCGATAAAGCCTCCGTCACAGGAATATAGAAGACTGCCCAGAGATTGGCTGCTCCGTGGGCCAGCACCGGCGGCAGCAGGCTTCCGCTTTTTTCGCAGAGAGCCGCGAACAGCAGTCCCATAAAAAACGCGTAAAGAAACTGCACCATATTTCCGTGATAAACGCCGAAAAGGCCCGCTGAGATCAGCGCGCCTCCCAGAGCTCCCAGATAATTTTCCGCTCTTCGATACGTCATGCCCCGAAAGATCAGTTCCTCCGCCAGGGGCGCCAGGATCACGGTGGCCAGGATCAGCAGGATCAGGTTCTGCCCATGAAAAGCCGTGGAAGCCTGCTCCGTATAGCCTTTGAAAACTTCTGAAAAGCCGCTGATCCGGATCCCGCTGCTGATCAGATGGCCCAAAGACACTGCCAGCACGCAGGAAGCCGCCAGCCTTCCCCCCTTCCAGCCCCGGTTTTCCGTCTGAAACCGCAGCCGGTCCAGAGCGTACTGCTTCCTCTGGGAGAGCAGGATCAGGGTATAGAATCCCACATTGATCCACAGAGGAAGTCCCCGGACCTTCCGCAGCAGTTCCCCGCTGTCCATGCCGGGATTTCCGGTAAGAATGCCTGCGGCCAGGATCCCCAGGATCGTTGCGATCAGCATGCAGAGCACGATCGCTGCCGTGGGATACAGAACGTCCCACAGTTTCCACAGAAGAGAGGCCTTTTCTCTTTTCCGCCCCATTTTATTCCTCCTGTTTTTCCGCCTGCCGGAGCAGGATCTGCCCCAGCTCCTCCACAGTTTCCGCGATCTGTTCCGCCCCTGCCGCCAGAAGCTCCTCCCTGGAACCGTAGCCGTAGGAAACTCCCACAAACCGAAGGCCGTGTTCCCCGGCCCCCTCCGCGTCGTAACACCGGTCTCCGCACATAATGACCCTCTCCCGATGCTGCCCGTAGCCGGCCCTGGACAGGGCTTCCTCGATGACCTCCGCCTTGTCGGTCCTTCTTCCGTCCAGCTCGCTGCCGGCCACCGGATCCAGGTACTGCCTCAGGCCGAAATGTTCCAGGATCTGATTTACATAAAATTCCGGCTTGGAGGAGGCGACCCCCAGCCGGATCCCCCGGCGGTCCAGAAGCTCCAGCAGCTCCCGGATCCCCGGATATACCGTATTCTCAAAAATCCCTCTGCCGCTGTACCGCTCCCGGTAGAATCTCACCGCTTCCTCCGCTTCTTCCCTGGTAAATCCCCCGTAGCTCATAAACTGCTCCAGCAGAGGCGGTCCCACAAAGCAGGTCAGCTCCCGGAACTCCGGCACCGGCCGGCCCATTTTCTCCAGAGCGTACTGCACGCAGCGGACGATCCCCGGAGCGGAGTCCGTCAGGGTGCCGTCCAGGTCAAATAGTACAAGGCTCTTCATGTCATCCTCCTATCCGGCAAAATAAGCATCGATGCCGTCGGCGATCCCCCGGACGATCTGCTGCTGGTACTCCTCCGAAGCCATTTTCAGATCCTCCTCCGGGTTGGTCATGTATCCCATCTCCACAATGGTCACCGGGATCACGCTCCAGTTGATGCCGCTCATGTCGTCGGTCAGATAAACCCCCTGGCTGACGGCTCCGGTGGCGGCACAGTAGGAATCCAGGATATTCTGTGAAAGTCTCTGGCATTCCCCTGCCATCTCTCCCACATAGGGATTTTCCAGGGAGGGAGCCATGGTCAGCGCCCCTGCCACGGAGGGATCCTCGGATCCGTTGGCGTGGATCCGCACCAGGATATCCGCGCCGGAGGCGGCCGCCTGCTCCGCCCTCTCCCTGTTGCTGATATTGACCTCATGGGTTTCCCGGACCATATAGACTTCATATCCTCTGGTTTCCAGTTCCTCCCGGAGTTTCAAGGAAACAGCCAGATTCAGTTCATATTCCATGAGTCCGGAGGCGGATCCGCATGTGCCGGAGCTGACCTTGGCCTTGGTCTCTCCCGCTCCGGGCCCCACCGGCTCCTGTTCAGAGTTTCCCTGACTCTGATGTCCCGGATCCACCGCGACTTTTTTCCCGTTGGAAGCAGGCGCCGGCTCCGAAGTGGGCTCCGGCGCAGCTGCCGCTTCCGGCGTCGGCTCCGGGGCCCTGGCAGGAACAGAAGGTTCCGCCGCTTCCGGCGTTTCCTCCGCCTGCTGCAGCAGGATCTCCGAAGGGCTGGCAGACGGAAGGTCTTTCGTCTCTTCCCGGGACGCCGCTGCGGTTTCCTTTTCCCGGGAAACGGAGGCGGAAGCTGCCTCCTCCGCTGCCCTTCCGGTCTCCGTCCCCGCTGTTTCTCCGCCGCAGCCTGTCAGCAGGAGAACAGTTCCCAGAAACAGTGAAAAAAGAAATCTCCTTTTCCCGGTTCCGGATCTCTTTCTCATTTTTACATCCTCTCCGGAGCGGAAAATCCCAGCAGGTCGATACTGGTCTCCAGGATCCTGCGGACCAGCTCCAGCAGTGCCAGCCAGGAAGCTTTCTGCCGGGGATCTTCCTCCGTCAGGATCTTGGTCTCATGGTAGAAGCGGTTGAACTCGTTGGCCAGTTCATAAATATACGAACAGATCTTGTGCGGCGCTTTCTCTTCAAAAGCGTTCTCGATCATCGTGCCGAAGCGGACCGCTGCCAGCATCAGGGTCTTCTCACCCTCACTGGCCGCCGGCAGGATCACGCTGCCCTCCAGGGCGCCGCCCTCCTCCAGATACCGGTTCAGGATCGATTTGATCCGCACAATGGTGTACAGGATATAGGGGCCTGTATTTCCCTCAAAGGAGGTAAAGCGGTCCACGTCAAACACATAGTCCTTGGAAGCCTGGTTGGAGAGATCCCCGTATTTAATGGCGGAAAGTCCTACGATCTCCGCGGTCTTCTCCGCGTCCGTATCCTTGACGCTGCGGTTCTCCACGATCTTCTTATACATTTCCCCGTTGATCTCGGAGATCAGCCGCTCCAGCCGCATGACCCCACCCTCCCGGGTCTTAAAGGGCTTTCCGTCCTTTCCGTTCATGGTGCCGAATCCCAGGAAGGAAAGCTTTGTCTCCGGCTTGACCAGCCCCGTCTTTCTGGCGCAGCGGAACACCTGGACAAAATGCATTTCCTGGCGCTTGTCCACCACATAAAGGATCTCGTCCGGATCAAAGAGCTTCACCCGTTCCACGATGGTGGCTAGATCCGTGGTGGTGTAGAGGGATGCGCCGTCGGATTTCAGCAGGATACAGGGCGGCACCTCCTTGGTGTCGGTTTCCTGGCTCACGTCCACAATGAGGGCTCCCTGATCCTCGTAGGCGTACCCCTCCTTTTTCATTTTTTCCACCATATCCGGAATATAGGGCTGGGCGTCGGATTCCTTCTTCCAGAGATCAAATTCCACATCCAGTTTTTGATAGTTTTTCTTCAGATCCGACACAGAGACTTCCATAATGTGATTCCAGAGAGCCATGTAGCCGGGGCGGCCTTCCTGCAGCTGGTGGGTGGCCTCCAGCGCCCGGTTCCTGTACTCCTCATCTTCCTTGGAGCGGGCGCTGGCCGCCGGATAGATCTCCTCCAGCTCACTGATGGTGAAGGGAGCTTCTTCCGGATAGGGGCCCGTAAAGGATCCGTCAAAATAGGGCAGTTCCGGCTTCCGCTCCTGCAGTTCCGTAATGATCAGGCCCATCTGCAGACCCCAGTCTCCCAGATGTACGTCCCCGATGACTTTGTGCCCCAGGAATCTTCCCATGCGCTTGATGCTCTCCCCGATGATGGCGGAACGCAGATGCCCCACATGCAGGGGTTTGGCCACATTGGGGCCGCCGTAATCAATGATGATGGTTTTCGGCGTCTCTGCCGGAGAGGCGGACAGGCGGCTGTCCTCCCCCATAGCCATCAGATACCGGGACAGATATTCCCGGTCCAGTTTTATATTGATAAAGCCCGGCTTTACCGCCGATACCTCTTCAAACATATCCTCTTTCGCGAGTTCCGCCGCCACTGCCTCCGCGATCTGGATGGGCGCTTTTTTGTAGGCCTTGGCCGCCGCCATGGCTCCATTGCACTGATATTCGCACAGGTCCGGCCGATTGGATACCGCGGTCTTTCCGTAGGAAGGATCATACCCGGCCCGCTCAAAAGCCTGCGCTGCCCGCTGGTTCATTTCTTCGATCAGTTTTTTCATAATTCCTCCAAAATTCATAGATGTGGCCTTATTATAAAACGATTTTCTTCAATACTCAAGTGCCGGAATGATTTTGCTTGACAGGTTTCTCCGATTCTGCTATCGTATTTCCGGTAATAAAATATACACTTGCCGCCGGGTAATTTTGTATCTTTAGCGTCAGTGTACAAGGGGCAACTCGCTCCAAACCGCGTAATTCCGGTGATTTTCTGTGTTATCCTCAATCGGCGTACGTCCAGTACGCCTCTATCGTCTGCCTTGAAAATCATCGGAATTCCTGCGGTTGGAGTCTTTGAGTCGTGAAGGTGCTGATTTGGGCCCCTTCAAGGCACTTGATCGACGCGTACAGAGACGTACGCGGAGGGAAAGTAACGCAGAAGGAGCTCAAATCAGCCCTTCAACGACCGTATTGTCCCCTTGTACACTGACGCTAGGCCTTGCAGATACAAAGTACCGGCGTTTTTTTGTCGGAAGGAGGATAAAATGACTGCCGTAAAACCCCTGCATGAATTTGCGAAATACGCGTCCTTAAGCGTGCTGGCCATGATCGCCCTGTCCTGCTACATCCTGGCGGACACCTTTTTTGTGTCCCTGGGTCTTGGCACCCGGGGGCTGGCCGCCCTGAACCTGGCCATCCCCGCCTACAATTTCATTCATGGCACCGGCCTGATGCTGGGCATGGGAGGCGCCACGAGATTTTCCATTCTGAAAAGCCAGAACGCCGGCCGGGAAGCGGACCGGATGTACACCGTCACCCTGTACCTTTCCCTGCTCTTTTCTGTGTTCTTCGTGGTGACGGGACTGTTCTTTTCCGGCAGCCTGGCCCGGCTGCTGGGGGCCGACCAGGCAGTCTTTTCCATGACGGACACGTACCTGAAAGTGCTGCTGCTGTTCTCCCCGGCTTTTATCCTCAACGACGTGCTGCTGTGCTTTGTCCGCAACGACGGAAATCCCCAGCTGGCCATGGCTGCCACCATCACCGGCAGCCTCTCGAATATCCTTCTGGACTACGTATTTATTTTCCCCTGCGGCATGGGAATCTTCGGCGCGGTATTTGCCACCGGTCTGGCTCCTGTCATCGGCATCCTGGTCATGGCGCCTCACTGGCTGAAGCGGGACAAGGGGTTTCACCTGATCCCCACAGGGCTTCAGGCCAGAGCCGCCGGCATCACCCTCTCCCTGGGTTTTCCCTCCCTGTTGGCCCAGCTTTCCTCCGGCATCGTGATGATCCTCTTCAACACCATCATCCTGGGCCTTCTGGGAAATACCGGGGTGGCGGCCTACGGAGTGGTCGCCAATATTTCCCTGGTGGTAACTTCTATTTTTACCGGCATCGCCCAGGGGGTGCAGCCTCTGATCAGCCGTGCCTACGGACGGAAAGAAGCGGTACTTGTGGAAAAGCATCTGAAATATTCCCTGGTCTCCATGGCTGTGTTTTCCACCGCGGTCTATCTTCTTCTGTTTATGTTTGCCTCTCCGGTGGCCGCTGTCTTCAACAGCGAACAGGATCCCGCCCTTCAGCGGATCGCCGTAGACGGGCTGCGGCTGTACTTTACTTCCACACTTTTTACCGGATTCAACATTATTCTCTCCACCTGGTTTGCCTCCGTGGAAAAGGCCCTTCCCGCCCAGATCGTCTCTCTCCTCCGGGGTCTGGTCCTGATCATCCCCGCCGCCTTTCTTATGGCTTTCCTCTGGGGCATGACCGGAGTGTGGCTGGCACTTACCGCGGCGGAATTTCTCACAGCGGCAGCCGGCCTGTTTTTCTACTGCAGGAATAAAAATTTTCTGTACGGTACCCGTCATTGACAACCCATTCTATAGTGAAGGCAAAACCTTCAGAAAGGAATCTCCATGGAAAAACTTATGGTCCTGGGCACCGGCAACGCCGCGGTGACCCGTTGTTACAACACCTGTTTTGCCCTGAAGCACAAAAAGGAATATCTGCTGGTGGACGCCGGAGGCGGAAACGGCATTCTCTCCGCCCTGGAATCCGCAGAGATCCCTCTGAAAAAGATCCATCATTTTTTTGTTACCCACGCCCACAGCGACCATCTTCTGGGTGTCCCCTGGATCCTCCGCATGATCGGCACCCGGATGCGTCAGGATAAATACGAGGGGCTTCTTCACATCTACTGTCACCGGGAACTGGCGGAGGCCATACGCCTCATCTCCGGCCTGGTCCTGCAGGACAGAATCTGCCGTCTCTTTGATCAGCGGATCCTCTTCCATGTTTTGGAAGACGGCGGAGAGGAGACGATTCTGAACAGCCGTTTTACCTTTTATGACATCCGTTCTTCCAAAGCAAAACAGTTCGGGTTTCTCTGCGAGACAGAGAACGGACTGCGCCTGGCTTTCCCCGGGGATGAGCCATGTCCGGAACACCTGTATCCGGCTTTCCGGAACGCGGACTGGCTCTTTCACGAGGCCTTCTGTCTTTATGAAGAACGGGAGCGCTTCCGCCCATATGAAAAACACCACAGCACCGTCCGGGACGCCTGCCTGCTGGCAGAAAAGCTGTCCGTAAAAAATCTGGTGCTGTGGCATACAGAAGATAAAAATCTTGTTCATCGTAAAGAATGGTATCAGAAGGAGGGACGGTCCTGGTTTTCCGGAAACCTGTACGTGCCGGAGGATGGGGAAAAAATCCCTCTGGAACCGTAACCAGCTGTTTTCATTCTTCTTGTTTTTTTCTCCCCAATCCGCTCTTTTCGTAGCAGTACTGGATGATGTCCTTTCTGCGGATGATGCCGATGAAGATCCCCTCATCATCCACCACCGGCACAAAATTCTGCCGCATGGACAGGGAAACCAGATCCTCGATATCGCAGTTGATGTTTACCGGATCCATCTTCCAGCGGCGCTTTACCTGATAGATCGGAACGTTTTCCGCCTCGTGAAGGTTCAGATCGTATTCATCCTTGATGGCCCGCAGCAGATCCCCTTCTGTCAGGGTCCCTATGTAGATCCCCTTCCGGTTCAGCATGGGAATGGCCGTGTATTTGTGATGTTCCATCTTCTCCAGCGCCTGCCGCAGGGAAAAGTCGTCGTAGATATAGGCGACCTCGCTCTTAGGGGTGATAAAGAAAAGTATATTCATGATCCAGCCTTTCTTTTGATAATTTTCCGTCCCGCCGCCAGACGGGACTATAATTCATTTTACCATAAAAAAAACGAATTGTGCGTGAATTTTTTCTTAAATTTCATCCTATTCTGCCGGCAGGCCGAGAATCCTTCTGATTCTTTATGCAAAGCGGAGGCTTTGTGCTATAATAACCGTAGCGGCTCTCCGAAAAGGAAAGCCGCGGAAAGGAGTATCTGTATGTCCGTGAAATCAGAAAATTACCGTCATCTCGGGGAGACTATGATCCAAAAATTTGCCGCCCGCGGCATGGACGCTTTCTACTGCGCCGACAGAGCCGAGGCCGTGAAAAAAGTCCTGGAACTGATCCCGGAAAATTCCACCGTTACCTGGGGCGGTTCCGTTACCCTGTCGGAAACCGGTATCCTGGAGGCTCTGAAGGGCGGCCCTTACCGGTGCATTGACCGATCCTCCGCCAAAACCCCGGAGGAAGCCCGGGCCCTGTACGGCCAGATCGTCTGCGCCGATTATTTTCTCACCAGCACCAATGCCTTTACGGCAGAGGGGGAACTGGTGAACGTGGACGGCAACGGCAACCGGGTGGCCTGCCTGATCACCGGTCCGGAACATGTGATCGTGGTCACCGGCATGAACAAGCTGGCCCGCCATGTGGAGGAGGCGGTCAGCCGTGTCCGCACCGCCGCCGCTCCTCCAAACTGTGCGCGTCTGAATCTGAAGACCCCCTGCGCCGCCACAGGCCTCTGCGCAGACTGCCAGTCCCCGGACTCTATCTGCTGCCAGGTGGTGATCACCCGGCGTTCCCGGAAGCCGGGAAGGATCACCGTCCTTCTGGTAGGCGAAGAGCTGGGCTTCTGAGCCTACTCTCTCCGCAGGGCGTCGATGGGGTTTAGGTTGGCCGCTTTCACAGAGGGAAGCAGGCCGAAGACAATGCCGATGAGCATGGAAAATCCCACGCTGGCCGCTGCCGCGGGAATGCTGATCACTGCCGGCGTGCCGGTGGTCCTGGCAATAAACTGGGACAGGATGATCCCGGCGATGACGCCGAGGATCCCGCCGCAGCTGGTAAGCACTGCCGATTCGGTGAGGAACTGGAAGAGGATCCTCCTCTTCCTGGCCCCCACCGCTTTTTTTAATCCGATCTCCCCGGTGCGCTCGGTGACGGACACCAGCATGATGTTCATGACGCCGATGCCTCCCACCAGCAGGGAAATACTGGCTACCCACAGCAGCAGCTGATTGGTGCTGGCGCTTAATTCCTGCATATTTCTGGCTCTTTCCAGCAGATCTTCTCCCTGATACTGAATATCCTGTCCGGAGACGGTGACGGAACGGTTCATGATCTCCGCGGCGTCTTTGCCCGCCTGGCTCATGGCTTCGGGAGTGTCTGTGCGCAGCAGGGCGTTCTGGGGCTCATCGTAGCTGAAGATCACCGGCCAGCAGGCGTCCGGCATGAGAATGGTGCCGTACTCCGTCTGATGATAGGTGAGGTAATCCTGAAAAGACCGGATCACCGGCTGAAAGCTGTCAGACTTCCGTATGAGCCCCGCCACCGTAAAAGGCTCTCCCCGGATCTCTACGGTAGCGCCAAGGGCTCCTCCCTCCGGGAACAGGGTGGCCGCCGCCGCCTCATCCATCAGCAGGACCTTGTGGAATTCCGTGTAATCCTGTTCCAGGAAGGGTCTGCCCGCGTAGACCAGGTACCCCACCGTATCCAGATAGTTCCGGTCCACCCCGTACAGGGAACCGCCGCTGAACACATGCTCCCCGCTGGCCACTCCGTCCACATAGCTGCGGTACCGGTAAAAGGAGGCGTTTTCCACATGGGGCAGCTCCCGGATCTCCTGCTGCTGCTCCTGTCCGATCTCGTAAACGCCGGCCGGAGCTCCGTTATCCATCCAGTACTCCCCGCCGCCCTGCATGAGAGTTACTTTCACGTTATTATTCCCGGCCCCTATGAGATTCTGCTTGATCTGTTCATTGGTGCCGGAGATGGTGGAGACGATGGCGATGATGGCGGCAATGCCGATGATCACCCCCAGCATGGTGAGAAAAGATCGCAGCTTGTGGGACCAGATCCCCTGAAAGGATAATCGAATATTTTCCAGCATATTTTTCCTCCTTAATATCCGTACAGTTCGCTCATGGTCCCTTCCCTGGTGGAAGCGCCGTTCCGAACTTCTTTCCCGTAGGGAAATGCCAGCCAGTCTTCCCGGCTGACTCCGGACAGGACCTGGTACCCTTCCCCGGAGCGCCGCCCTGTGACGATCTCCTGTTTTCTCAGCTTTCCCTTCTTATCCCGCAGATACACGTACTGCCGTCCATCTTCCTCCAGGATAAAGGCCTTCCAGAGATACAGATCCTCCGAAGTCTGTTCCATGCCGCTGCCGGCGGCGTCCAGCTGCACCCACTCCTGGCTGATAAGGGTATCGCCTCCTTCCGCCACATAGGCGATAAAAGGATACACCGAGGCGCTGGCAGTGCCGTAGTACCCGGAGAACATCCCGCTCTCATCGGGATAGGGGGAAATCTCCCGGATCTCCGCCTGGCAGTAAGTACCGCTTTCCCAGGCAGTGACGTTCACCGTATCTCCTTCCCGGATCCGGTCCAGCATCAGTTCACTGATCCCGCCCCGGATATACATGCCCTCCGTGCTGGCCACCTGCAGAAAAGCCGATCCGTCTCTCGGGGGATCGGCGGGATCCCCGGCCTTTTTTACCACGCCGCTGATCTTCGCCAGAACCGCCCCTTCTTCCACTGCCTTTTCTGTACTGCGGATCTTCAGATCCGACTGTTTCAGATCCAGCTGGAGATCCGCCAGCCGCTCCTCCTGCTCCCGAATGGCTTCGGAAAGCTCTTCCTTTGTATACGTTCCTCCTTCCGGAAGAAGACCCAGACTGCTTCCTCCCGAAGGATCCGTTTCCGCCATCCGGCTGACGGCTTCCATCCCCGGGGCCAGCTCCGCTGTCAGGACCGCTTCTCCGGTCCGCCGGAAGGTTCTGAGAGAAGCCGCTTCTCCCTCCGGCTTTTCAGAAGGAGAAGGTTTTTCCGTGACCTCCGGGGCTTCGGTCGGTTCCGGCGTTTCCGTGGACACCGGAGTTTCCGTGGGAGTCAGCAGGATCTCTTCCAGCGTACCGCTCTCCCCGTGGAGGATGCCTCTCCAGTTTTCAGGGAATTCCCGCTCCGCCAGCTTCGCCGCGTCCTGGAGCCAGAATCCTTTCAGCTTCCCGGAAAGACTGTCCCCTTCATACACTTCCAGGGCAAAATAAATGTGTGCCCCGGGATCCGCCTGCAGAGCTTTTTTCGCCTCTTCTTTTATCTGCTCCATAAAAGAGGGGCAGACGACCGCCCCCTCCGCCGCCAGATACCGGTAGGGATTCAGCAGAGTGCCCGCTTCCGGTTCCCCTTCCTCCGGCCGGTTGTAGGGTACCGCCTGATCTGTGAACTCCTGCAGGGCTTCCGCCTGGTACTGCCGGATCCAGCGGGCGTAAAGTACCGTATCCTCCGTCACCGGGGCATCCGGATCATAGGGCAGCGTGCAGGCCTGATCCTGGTACCAGCCGCCGAACACATATCCCTGAGCGGAAGGAACAAACAGCTTCCACTCCTTTTCCTCCACGGAATCCAGGTATTCCCGCAGGCTTTGCCCTCCGCGGATCGTAAGCTTCGGAAACTCCTGCTGCCCCCTGCCGTTGCTGTCCAGGCTCACCGAAAAGGTCTGCTCCGGATCCGGCGTGGGCTCCGGTTCCTGGGAGGGTTCCGGCTCCGGGGCAGGTTCCGGCTCCTCGGGGAAAAATTCTCCCCCGGGGATCTCTATTTCCGGTTCCGGCCCGGGATCCGTACCCGGATCGGTCCCGGGAGCATCCGATACGGGCTTTGTATTTTTCAGGGTCTTCAGATTTTGTTCCGCCGCCCGGATGTTCAGGCTGATCTGCTCCCGGTTCAGTTTCTCCCGTTCCAGGTTCAGCCGGGTCTGGGTGGTATCATACTCCATGAGTACATCCCCCTGCCGGACCGTATCTCCCTCCCGGACCAGGACCCGGGAGACCGTTTCTGTCTCCTGAAGGTAGACATCCTGGGTAACATCTGAAGTGACCAGGCCGTCCATGGTGGTTCCGTTCAGATAATATCCTCCCTGATCCAGCTCGGAGGCGTTTACCACCAGCACCGGCTTTCTGCCGGAGACGCGGACACCGGCAGTGATCCCCAGGCCTGCTCCCAGAGCCAGAACCGCGCAAAGAACGCCGGCCAGCACACGTTTCTTCTTCATTTTTCCCCCTCCCCTCTGAGCCTTCCGTCCCGGATCTCCAGGATTCTGTCGCCGTGGGCGGCTATCCCCGGATCATG
This sequence comes from Candidatus Scatomonas sp., assembly GCA_963928055.1. Taxonomy (GTDB): domain Bacteria; phylum Bacillota; class Clostridia; order Lachnospirales; family Lachnospiraceae; genus Scatomonas. The sequence goes on from CAWVDN010000001.1 coordinate 551,022, forward strand.
GGTGATCATCAGAATGCTGACGCCTTCCCGGTTCAATTCCCGGAACAGCTCCATGACCTGCTCCCCGGACCGGGAGTCCAGGGATCCCGTGGGTTCATCCGCCAGCAGGATCTGCGGATGGTTTACCATGGCTCTGGCAATCGCCACCCGCTGTTTCTGGCCTCCGGAGAGCTGGCTGGGTTTAAAATCCATCCGGTCGGAAAGCCCTACCCGTTCCAGGGCAGCGGCCGCCCTCCTCTGCCGTTCCTTTCGGGGCACGCCGGCGTAGATCAGAGGCAGGGCCACGTTGTCCAGAGCGGACTGCCGGGGCAGCAGCTGAAAATTCTGAAACACAAAGCCGATCTTCCGCAGACGGATATCCGACAGCTGGTTTTCCGTACAGCTTCCCATGTCCTGTCCATCCAGGAGGTACGTGCCCCGGGTGGCCTGATCCAGGCAGCCGATAATATTCATAAGGGTCGTCTTGCCGGAACCGGAGGGTCCCATGACGGCCGCGTATTCTCCCTTTTCCATGGAAAAACAGATATCGTGGAGTACCGGCACTTCCATCTTTCCCTGTATGTAATCCTTGCAGATATTCTGAAGTTTCAGGATCACTCCATCACCTCCGTTTCCGCAAACCCTTCTCCGGCTCCCTCCGGCATCTGTTCCGCCTCCCCGTTTTCCGGCCGGCTCTGTCCCATCGTGCCTTTTTCTCCGGCGGCGGTCTCCATTCCTTCCTCCAGATCCGGTTCCGGGAAAGTAATGGCATCCGTCAATTCCAGACCGGAAAGGATCTGGTACTCCAGGAGATTTTCATCATACTCTCCCAATTCCACTTTCCGCTTTTCCAGACGGCCTTTTCCGTCGTCCGCCCACACAAAAGCCTGCTCCGGGTCCGTCTGATCGATCATATACGCATCCAGCCAGATCCCCTCCTTCACCTGATCCTGGCCCAGATCCGGTTCCATATAGACATGCTGCCCCAGCATCAGGCCCTCCCCGGATTCCAGATCCACATAGAAGGGATAGTTGCTGCTGGCGGTGGTGCTGCTGCCGTCGCTGGAGGAGACGGCATAGTAGCTGTTGCCCATCACCGGATTTTCCCGGTCGATCTTGGAGACGGTTCCCTTCCAGGAAAGACCGGCATCGGTCCGGGAGCGGATCACCACCGGAGTGCCCTCGGCAAGGGAAGCCATGTTCTGTTCATTGATCTGTCCCTTCACCCGGTAGGCCCCGGTCTTCATGACTGTGATAAACGCCTGGTCCCCGTTCATGTTCATGGAAGAAGTTCCATCGTTTATAGACTTTACTACCCCGTCCAGCTGACTGACCACCGTGGAATTGCTGATATTTTCATTCAGCTTGTCGATCTCCAGCTGCTTGCTCTGCAGGTCGAACTGCTTCTGCCGCAGCTGCAGCTCCTGCTCCTGGATCTGGAAGGTATAGGCGGCCTTGCTGTCTCCCTCCGCCTTCTGCCGTTCCTTCTCCAGTTCCTGGATGGAGGCGGCCATCCCGCTGATCTCATTGTTCATCCGTTCCAGATCCAGCTGGGCCTGGGCCAGTTCCTCACGAAATTTTTCTGTGTCGTAGGTATAAAGGGGACTGCCCTTCTGGACCTGATCCCCCACTCTGACCAGGATATCCTTTACCTCCTTGTCCGCGTTCTGCTGTACGGACCAGGTCTCCTGGGATTCCACCACCCCGGCGAACCGGTTGACCATGCCGTTCCCGGTTCCCAGGGAAGTGATCTGTTCTACCGTATTCACGTACACCGGGCTGCCCTCTTTCTTTCCGGATCCCGCAGCGGCTCTCCAGCCCAGGATCCCTATCACCGCCGCGGCCGCCACGGCTCCGCAGATGATTCCGGTCTTCTTTCTGTTCATGCTCTGCCTCCCTTGCTTTTACTGGAACTCCTGTCCCTGCTCCTCCAGAAACTTCTGAAATTTCTCCGGATCCCGGACCCCGAACTCTTCATAGCTGTAGGTACCGTCCCGGAAGAGAATATTCAGGTTTACAAACTCCCGGCTGGCCAGATACTCCGACCAGCGGATCCGCACCAGATGCCGGAACAGTTCCTGTATCTCCTCCTGTTCCTCAAACAGAAAGCTCTGACTCGACGCGGAAGATACAGAGGTTTCCTGCAGCACTGCTTTTTCTGCCGGCACCGGCTCCGGGATTTCCACCTCTGTCACATACTCTGCCTGTACGGAAAGGATCTCCGAATAATCCGGCTCCTGCCGCAGACGGATCCCCTTTTGTTCCAGAAAGCGGAGAGTCTCCGAAAATTCCGGATAGACGTAATACTCTATGGCGGAATTCCGGTAGCCGCTGTCCTTCAGGCAATCCAGCATGACCGTTCCCAGAGGAGTCTTCTCTTTCAGTTCGCCGTAGGAGAAGGAGGCCTCCTCCCGGCGGAAGATGTCCAGAAACTCCTTCAGTTCCCTTCGTTCCAGATTGACCACCTGATACGTGTCTCGAAGCTCCTTCCAGTCGCAGAAAGAAACGTCCGTAACATTTTCCGTGTTCCGGTCCGCCAGAGGATACGCCTGCTCCCGGAAGGCCGGATCCCGGGAAAGGCTTTCCATGGCCCCGTCCGCCGCCTCCACCGGCACAGTGTACTGCCGCCAGGCGTTTGTCCCGTTTTTCAGCCGGTAACGCAGGATCACCAGGGTAAGGCTCCGGCCGGAATCCTCCGCCGGTTCCCGGATCGCGTCTTCCGCCATTTCATAGAGCGGCTCAAAATTTTTCGTCAGTCCCTCCAGAGCCTGCTCGGTACGGTCGGAGACAGACCAGCTTCCCTGGCAGAAAACCCCGTCCCCGTCCCAGTAATACAGCGCCATGGCTTCCACCTGATCCCTGGCAGGCAGCCAGCGGTCGTAGCCGAACCAGTCTCCCTGAAAAGCCAGCAGGAGCACCACCGCTCCCGCCAGTCCGGCAAGGCCGGAAATTTTACGGCGCCAGATATTTTTCAGATCCTGACTGTAGACAAATTCTATGATCCCGTTCAGGAGCAGAGCGGCCAGAGCCACCGTCAGGAGCATCATGGCCGGGCTGCCTAAGTATCCCATCCACTGCAGAAGATTGGCCACCCAAAGAGCGCCGGGGATCACCGCCGCCAGTTTGATCACCGGCTCCATCCACCGCCAGACAAAGGCATTCCCCGCCGCCTCGGAGGCCCGTTTCCGATAAGCGGTCACGCAGAGGAACACAAGCAGGGCCGCGGCGATCCCGAGAAAGGCCCAGATCCCCGGACTGACTGCTTGCCCTTCCTTTAACAGGGAACTGATCTTGGAAGCCAGAGATACCGGAGATACAAAATCTTCCGGTCCGAAATTTCCGCCGGATGGGTCGTAATAATTGTCAAAATAGTAGCCCATCATCCTTCTCACCATGCCGGCGCAGAGGAGGCCGTACAGATTCAGGAACCCTGTCAGCAGCAGGCCTGTAAGGATCCTGCCTGTCAGCAGCATAGCCAGAATGGAAAGGGTATAAAACACCAGGAACAGCAGAAGTAACATGACAAGCCCCCGGGCTGCCGTCCGGGCCAGTTCTCCGCAGAAGACCCCGTGAGCCCCGGCCACACCGAACAGAGAAGCGGCCACCGCTGCCCCGTAGGGGATCATGGTCATCAGGCATCCCCCCAGATACCGGCTGAAAAACAGCCGTTCCCGGCGGACGGGGAGACTGTGGTAAAAATCCACCTGCTTTTTGGACTGCAGATAGGAAAATCCCGTTACCGCCGCCACCACAGCTGTGAAAAAGCACCCCAGAAGGATCAGGGTATTTCCCCCTCCCAGGATCGCCTCCGCCGCATGCTGTTTGCTTTCAGCCAGACAGGCCAGGTCCTCCGGGAGCAGATCCGCCCTTCCGTATTCCAGGGAGGACAGTTCCATCTGCAGGGCAAAGGGCTGCAGAAGCAGGGCCCCCGCCAGGGTCATAAAGATCAGCCAGCTCCGATGCCGGATATCTTCCGCCAGCAGCTTAAGACCTGATATTCTTTTTGTCATATCCGGTCACCTCCGTTTCGCTGATAAAGATTTCTTCCAGAGACAGAGGCAGCACCTCCCAGAATACCGGGTGCTTGCTCTCCACCCGCTCGGAGATCTCCCTCCGGGTCCCCCTGGCTACCAGCAGCAGCATGGATCCCCGCTTTTCCCAGTGGACCAGAGACAGTTCCCGCAGCAGTTCCTGCTCCCGCTCCGGATTTCCGATAACGCACTGTACCTTCTGGGTGTGGAATTTCATCTCCTCCAGATTCTCCGACAGCAGGATACCGCCCCGATGGAGCAGCCCCACATGATCGCAGATATCCTCCAGCTCCCGCAGATTGTGGGAGGCGGCGATGGGGGTAAACTCCCGGTTCAGAAGTTCCACTGCCAGCATGCTTTTCACCTCCTGGCGGACCAGAGGATCCAGCCCGTCAAAAGTCTCGTCACAGAGCAGGTATTTCGTATTGGCGCAGATTCCCAGGAAAATAGCGGTCTGCTTCTGCATGCCTTTGGAAAAGGTCCGCAGCTTTCTCTTCGGATCCAGCCCGAACCGGGAACAGAGTTCCCGGAATCTCCTCCGGTCAAATCTTTCATAGATCTTCCGGTACAGTTCCTCCAGATCCGCCGGGGAATCGTTATGGAAAAACCACAGTTCATCCGGCAGAAAGCAGATCTTCTGTTTGATCCTTTCATTTTCAAATACCGGCTCCCCGTCTATGGCCACCGTGCCTTCCTCCTGTTTAAGGACCCCGGCCAGGATCCGCAGCAGGGTGCTTTTTCCCGCTCCGTTGGTCCCTACCACGCCGAACAGTTCCCCATCCCGGATGGTAAGAGAAATATCCTCCAGAGCCTGTATCTCCCCAAAACTCTTTTTCAGATCTCTGATCTCTATCATCGCTGTCCCTCCCCGTAGATCTTTTCCACTTCCTCCATGCATTCCTGTCTTCCCAGTCCCAGATCCCGGACCTCCCGGAGACAGTCGTCCAGTTTCTCCAGGCTCATCTGCCTTTTCTTCTCCCGGAGAGTCTGATTCTCCGCCACAAAACTGCCCCGGCCCTTCACCGGATAAATGAATCCTTCCTGCTCCAGAACTCCGTAGGCCTTCTGAATGGTGTTGGGATTGATGGACAGCTCCGCCGCCATCTGCCGCACGGAAGGCATCTGGGAGCCCGGCTCCAGGGCGCCTTTCACGATCAGCTGCCGGAATCGGTCCGCGATCTGCTCATAAATCGGCCGCCGGTCCTGATAATCCAGAAAAATCATCGCTGTCCTCCCTTCTGTCGTATTAAGTGTATTATCTCACATCATACACCCATGTCAAGAATGTACAGAGAATCTTAAGAAAATCTTTTGGAGAAGGTGTTACTCCTAACAATCGAATCGTTCGAATCTCGCCGGGGCCAAAAGAAGCCCTTGCTCCATAGATGATCTCTCATCTATTTCGCAAGGGCTGCGCTTCTATTGGAACACGATCCTGTTATTCTTCTTTTTCGGCTATGCGGATCCCCAGCTCCTGCAGCTGCTTCACATCCACCTGGGAGGGAGCTTCGCACATCATATCGGAGGCGTCTTTCACCTTAGGGAAGGCGATGACGTCCCGGATGGAGTCCTGTTTTGCCATAAGCATCACCAGCCGGTCCAGGCCGTAGGCCAGTCCCGCGTGAGGCGGAACTCCGTACTTGAAAGCGCTGAGCAGGAATCCGAACTGATCCCAGGCCTGCTCTTTGGTAAAGCCCAGAACTTCAAACATCTTCTCCTGGATGTCATCCTGATGGATCCTGACAGAACCGCCGCCGATCTCGTTGCCGTTCAGGACAATGTCGTAGGCCTTGGCCCGGACGCTGCCGGGATCGGAATCGATCTTGTCCCAGTCCTCCTCCATAGGCATGGTAAAGGGATGATGCATGGCCATAAAGCGGTTTTCCTCATCGGACCACTCCAGCAGGGGGAACTCTGTGATCCAAACGAATCGGAATTCATTTTTGTCCAGAAGCCCCAGCTCCTCTGCCAGATGCAGGCGGAGAGCTCCCAGCACATTCCAGACAATCTTATTTTTGTCCGCGGCAAAGAGCAGCAGGTCTCCCGGCTGTCCCTCCATGGCGGCGATCAGGGATTCCATCTCTCCTTCCTTCAGGAACTTGGCGAAGGAAGATTTGGCGGTGCCGTCCTCCTGGATTGCAATGTAGGCCAGACCCTTGGCCCCGTAGCCCTTGGCAAACTCCACCAGCTTGTCGATCTTCTTTCGTGGCATAGCTCCCTGGCCCTTGGCGTTAATGCCCCGGACCGAGCCGTCCTTCAGAGCCAGCGCGCTCTGGAACACGCCGAATTCAAAATCTTTCACTGCTTCGGATACATTCTTCAGTTCCATGCCGAACCGCAGATCCGGCTTGTCGGAGCCGAAACGGTCCATGGCCTCCTGCCAGGTCATTCTCTGGATGGGAAGGGACACTTCCACTCCCAGGACCTCTTTGAACAGGTACGCCAGCAGTCTCTCATTGACGTCGATGACATCGTCCACATCCACAAAGGAAAGCTCCATATCGATCTGGGTAAATTCCGGCTGACGGTCCGCCCGAAGATCCTCGTCCCGGAAGCAGCGGGCGATCTGAATGTAGCGGTCATAACCGGAGCACATCAACAGCTGCTTGAACAGCTGGGGAGACTGGGGCAGGGCGTAAAAGCTGCCGGGATGGACACGGCTGGGCACCAGATAATCTCTGGCTCCCTCCGGAGTGCTCTTGCAGAGCATGGGGGTCTCGATCTCCAGGAAGCCCTCCTCCGCCATAAATTTCCGGGTCAGGGTAGCCACCTGGGACCGGAGCATAAGGTTTCTCTGCAGATCCGGACGTCGGAGATCCAGATAGCGGTATTTCAGCCGGATCTCCTCCTTGGTCTTGCTGTTCTCCTCCACCGGGAAGGGGGGAGTCTCAGACTCGGAAAGAACTCTCAGGTAATCCACCCGCACCTCCATGGTGCCGGTCTTCAGATTCTCATTGACGGCCCCGGAGCGCCGCTCCACCGTGCCGGTAACGGCGATGACAAACTCGCTGCGGAGTTTTCCCGCCTTTTCAAAGCCCGCCTCATCAATGCTGCCGTTCTCAAAGATCAGCTGCATAATGCCGGAGCGGTCCCGTAAGTCCACAAAGATAATGCCGCCTTTATTTCTGCTTTTCTGCACCCATCCCATAAGGGTCACTTTTGACCCGATGAGCGCTTCTGTCACTTCCCCGCAGCGGTGGGAGCGGTGCATTCCCTTCATTGATTCTGCCATTTTGGTTCCTCCATCTCCTGCCGTCCCTCAGATCCGGTCGGCGTATATTTCTTCGATTTCCGTATATCCCTCAGCTTCCAGCTGTTCCTTCTGGAATTTCTTATTTTTCTTCATGACGGCCAGATTCACCTGCACGCCCCGGCGTCTTTCCTCCATAGCCCTGGCGATGACTTTCTCCATGGCCTCCGCCGGCAGCTTTTTCTCCAGCAGATAGGCTTTCTTCTCCGCCGCTCCCGGGATCTGGAAATCCCTCTCCAGCAGCAGCAGGATGATCCGCTCGAAGCCGATGGAAAATCCGCAGGCCGGGGTGTTCTGTCCGGTAAACTTGCCGATCATCTCATCGTAGCGGCCGCCGCCGCCTACGCTTCCGCCGTACTCGTCCATGGCGATCTCAAAAATGGGGCCGGTGTAATAGGACATGCCACGGACCAGGGTGGGATCGAAGGCGATGCGGAAATCCGCGGATTTCACCGCCTCCACGCTGTTCATAATGGTGATCAGCCCGTCGGCGTACTCCGGGTCCAGGAAGCCCGCAAGTTTCTCCTTCAGGTATGCCACCCCCGCGGTATCCGCTGTAACCGCTTTGAACAGCTCCAGATATTTCTCCACGGTCTCCGCCGGGAACCCTTCCCCTTTCAGTTCCTCCGAAACTCCCTCCATGCCGATCTTGTCCATCTTATCCAGAATGATGAACACTGTATCATAGGATTCTTCCGGGAAACCGCTGTAGGCCGCCATGGCTTTCAGGATCCGCCGGTCATTGATGCGGATGGTGAAATTCTTAAATTCCAGTCTGCCCAGCAGGGTGGTGGTGGCCAGGATCAGCTCGATCTCCGCCAGATTGGACGCCTCGCCCAGGATGTCGATGTCGCACTGCATAAACTGGCGGTATCTGCCTCTCTGGGGCCGGTCCGCCCTCCACACATTGCCCATCTGCAAAGCTTTAAAAGGAGCGGGAAGATCGTTGGCATTGTTGGCGTAATACCGGCACAGAGGCACGGTCAGATCGTACCGCAGACCGCCGTCCACCAGGTCCGCCTCGCTTTTCGCGGTATCCAGTTTCAGCTTCTCTCCTCTCTTTAAGATCTTGAAGATCAGCTTTTCGTTTTCCCCGCCCTGCTTGCTGTTCAGGTTCTCGATGTGCTCCACGCAGGGAGTCTCCATGGAAGAAAAGCCAAAGCTCCTGTAGGTCTCTTTAATAAGGCCGATACAGTAATCCCGGATGGCCATCTCCCGAGGCAGGATATCCTTCATGCCGGTAACCGGCTTCTTTTTCAGATTCATGATTCTTTCAGTTCTCCTCTCACATCCAATGATATTTCCGGCAGACGGGACTTTTCCAGTCCCTCCCGGTGGATCACCCGCTGAAACGCCAGAAATACCCGCATATCATAATTCTTGATCTCATCGATCATCAGTTTTACCGCCGTCTGCTGGTCATAAGCCTTCCGGTAGGGCCGGTCCGAGGTCAGGGCGCAGAACACGTCGCTGATCCGCAGGATCCTGGCTCCTATGGGGATATTCCTCCCTTCCAGGTGATAGGGATAGCCGCTGCCGTCATAATTTTCGTGGTGATACAGAATGCTCTCGCAGACCGTATCGGAATACCCTTTTTCCAGGGCCACCAGATATCCCTTGTGGGGATGGAGCCGCACATAATGCATTTCCTCCACCACCATGGGATTTCCCACCAGCTCCGGTTCGCCCTGAAGCGTCACCTTGCCGATGTCGTGGATCATCCCCGCCCTGGCCAGCTCCTGGCAGTCTTCCTCCGGGAGTTCCAGTTCCCGGGCAATGGCGTAAGCCAGGTTGCTGACGTCCATACCGTGGATCAGGTGTTCCGAAAGGCTGTACCACAGCAGATGCTTGTGGTTCTCATATTTTTTCTTTTCCGTCATGCAGGACACCTCTCCTGTATATTCTGAGGCGGTTACAGATATTTCTCGATCCCCGCCCGTTTTCTCTCCAGCATCTCGTCGATCCGTTCGATATACTGCTTCAGATCCTTCACATTTTCCACCCGTTCTATGCGGGCGCCGTTCTCAAACACGAACTTGGTGGAAGCCCCGGGCCCTGCCGCCAGGATGGTCTGTTTTTCCTCCATGATCAGCACATTGTACAGCCCGGCTTTCCCCTCTGTGGAATAGCCGACATTTTCAAAATTTCCGGCCATATTTTTCTGCCGGTACAGATAGTAGGGACCCATGCCCAGCCCCGCCGCGCACCTCTGGGTCATTTCCATGATCTCCTGGGAATTTTCAAAGGAGATCTCCGCGTACTGATCCTTGAAAAGGTTCAGCCGGGTGGCCCGCTTCAGAGCCAGGGAGTGCACCGTCAGGCTGTCCGGCCGGAGACGTTTCATCTCCTCCAGAGTATGGGCCACTTCCTGCTTCCCTTCCCCGGGAAGTCCCACGATCAGATCCATGTTGATATTGTCAAAGCCAAGCTCTCTTGCCAGGACATAGGCGGCTTCCGTTTCCTCCACCGTATGTTTCCGGCCGATCAGATCCAGGGTCTTCTGGTTCATGGTCTGGGGATTGATGGAGATCCGGCTTACGGGAAACTCCCGCAGGACCTGCAGCTTTTCCCGGGTAATGGTGTCCGGCCGCCCCGCCTCCACCGTAAATTCCCGAAGGGGATCCAAGGGGAAGGTCTCCGCCAGAAAGCCCAGCAGTTCCCGGAGCTGCTCCGGGGAAAGGGTGGTGGGGGTCCCTCCTCCTATGTAAATGGTGTGCAGGGGCCGCCCCCGCATCTGCTCCCCGATAAAGGAAAGCTCCTTTTTCAGCGCCCTCAGGTACGGCTCGATCAGATGTCCCCACTGTTTCAGGGGATGGGAACCGAAGGAGCAGTACAGGCAGATGGAAGGGCAGAAGGGCACGCCCACGTAAAGACTGTACCCGGAAAGCCAGTCCGTGCCTGAGAGCAGCGCCCGCTCCCGGTTGGCGGTGGCAACGGCCAGGGCCGTTTTTTCCCGGCTTACATAGTAGGTATCCCGCAGATACCCGGCGATCTCCCCATTGCTCTTTCCCTGTTCCAGCAGATGCAGCGGAATTTTCACCGGCCGGATCCCCGTCAGGTCCCCCCAGGGCAGCTGCTGGCCCGTATACCCGGAAAGGCTCCGGTAAACCAGCCGCTTCAGATGATTCTTGTATTCCGTCCGGTCCGCTGTCTCCGGAAATTCTGTTCTCTGATCCAGCACAGTTTCGCCGGCCTCCTCCAGGGTATAGCGGATGGCCGACGGCTCAAAAAAAACTTTGTGGATCTGATCCGGTTCTCCTTCCGGTTTTTCCTCCCCTTCTGCCCACACAGCGATCTGGCAGCCCGGGTAAAAAGCCCGGATCAGAGAGTATACGTCATACTCATAGTCTCTTATATTAAACCAAAGATGGATATTAAGCAAGGGGATTGAACCTCTTTTCCATATCGATGCTGGTGGAACACTGATGTCCCGGATACACCGCCGTATCCTCCGGCAGTTCCGCCAGGAGCCTGCGGATGCTCTTCTGCATGTCTCTGGCGCTGGAAGTGGGGAAATCCGTCCTTCCGTAGGATTCAAAGAAAAGCGTATCGCCGCTGATCAGGAATTTCTGATCCGGGAAATAGTAGCAGGCGCTTCCCTGGGTATGGCCGGGGGTGTGCAACACCCGGATCCGGCAGCCCGCCAGCTGCAGCTCCTCCCCCTCCTTTACCAGAACATCCGCCTTCATGGTATAGGCGCTGCTCCAGAAACCGGAAAGGTTCAGGGACGCGTCCTCCAGCACCGGCTCGTCCAGCTCATGGACGTACACTTTGATCCCGTATTTTTTTCTCACGGCATCCGCCGCCAGCATGTGATCGTAGTGGCCATGGGTCAGCAGCACCGCCACCGGCGTTCCGCCCATGGCGCTGACCTTTCCCTCAATGGCCTCCGCCTCGTCGGCGGGATCCACCAGCAGCATCTCTTTTGTCTCCCGGTTCATGAGAAAGTAGGTATTGGTGCCCACCATGCCCAGAACCTGGCTCTGTATGATCATCTCTGCCATTTCTGTCATCCTCTCGATCTCTCTATATCCAGAACGCTCTCTACCTGCCGGATCTTCTCGATCAGGGCGTTGAGCTCCTCCTTGCTGTTTACGTCAAAGGCCATATCGATGGTGGCCGTCCCCTGCTTGCTGGTCCGGACGTTCATGGCCGTCAGGTCGATCTTCCGCTCCGTAAAGATCCGGGAAATATCCACCAGCAGACCGGTCCGGTTGTTGGCGTAGATATTGATCTCCACCGTGTAGAGCTGTCCGCCGGCTTCCCCGGCCTCCCACTCCGCCTCAATGAGCCGTTCCCGCTCGGACTCCGGAAGGTTCATGATGTTCACGCAGTCGGTCCGGTGGATGGTGATCCCCCGGCCTCTGGTGACAAAGCCCACGATCTCGTCTCCGGGAATGGGGCTGCAGCATTTGGAAAAGCGCACCGCCACATCGTGGATGCCGTGGACCGTGATCCCTCCCTTGGACTTGTTGACGGGGATCTCCGCTTTAGTCTCTTTGGCCGCCTCCAGCACCTCTTTGTCCGTAAGCTCCCGCTTGTGTTCCTTATCAAAGGCTTCCATGAGCTTGTTGAGGACCTGGCCCTCCTTGAGGCCTCCGTGCCCCACAGCCGCCAGTACGGAATCCCAGTCCCGGAAACCATACTTGTTTTTCACGGAATCCATGTAATGGGGTTTCAGATACAGGCCCAGGTTCTTTCCCTTCAGCTTGGCGTAGCTGGAGAGCATTTCTTTTCCCTTGATGATATTGTCTTCCTTCAGTTCCTGGCGGAACCACTGGTTGATACGGTTCTTGGCCTGGGTGCTCTTCACCACCTTCAGCCAGTCCCGGCTGGGGCCTTTGGAATTCTGGGAGGTGATGATCTCCACCCGGTCCCCGTTGTGGAGTTCCGTCTCAATGGGCACCAGCTTGCCGTTGACCCTGGCCCCCACCATGCGATTCCCCACCGCCGAGTGGACGGAATAGGCGAAATCAATGGTACAGGAGCCGCTGGGCAGGGTCTTTACATCTCCCGCCGGGGAGAAACAGTACACATTGTCCGCGAACAGATCCAGATCGCTTTTCAGCAGGTTCATAAATTCCCGGTTATCGGACATATCCTGCTGCCATTCCAGGATCTGCCGGAGCCAGCTGAGCTTGGCTTCCTCCTGCTCCGGCCCCGACTTCTTGCCGTCGGAGGCCTCCTTGTATTTCCAGTGGGCGGCGATGCCGAACTCCGCCGTCCGGTGCATCTCAAAGGTACGGATCTGGATCTCAAAGGGCTGGCCTTTGGGTCCGATGAGGGTGGTGTGCAGGGACTGATACATGTTGGGCTTCGGCATGGCGATATAGTCCTTGAACCGGCCGGGAATGGGGGTGTACATTTCATGAATCACTCCCAGGGCCGCGTAGCAGTCCTTCACTGTTTCCACGATGATCCGCACCGCGAACAGGTCATAGATCTGATCCAGGGTCTTATCCTGGTTCACCATTTTCTTATAGATACTGAAGAAATGCTTTGCCCGACCGCTGATCTGGGCCTCGATGCCCGCGGCGCTGATGTGGGCCCGGACCTCCTCCACGATCTGCTCCACAAACTGCTGGCGCTCTCCCTTTTTCTGGTTGATCTGCCGGACCAGATCGTAGTATACCTCCGGTTTCAGATATTTCAGGGACAGGTCATCCAGCTCCACTTTCACCTTGGAGATACCCAGCCGCTGAGCGATGGGCGCGTAGATGTCCATGGTCTCCCGGGCCTTTTCCTTCTGCTTTTCCGGTTTCATATACTGGAGGGTCCGCATATTGTGCAGCCGGTCCGCCAGCTTCACCAGGATCACCCGGATATCCTTGGCCATAGCCAGGAACATCTTCCGCAGGTTTTCCGCCTGCTCCTCCACTTTGTCAGCGGAATAATTCAGCTGGCCCAGCTTGGTGACGCCGTCCACGATCAGAGCCACCTCGCTGCCAAACTCACGCTCCAGCTCCTCCTCGGTCATCACCGTATCCTCCACCACATCGTGGAGAAGGCCGGCGGCGATGCTCTCCTTATCCAGCTCCAGATCCGCCAGGATAATGGCCACGCAGAGGGGATGGATGATATAGGGTTCTCCGGATTTTCTGGTCTGCCCCGTATGCGCGTCATAAGCCACGCGATACGCTTTCTCGATCAGGGTGGTGTCCGCTGAGGGATGGTATTTGTGGACGCCGGCGATCAGTTCCTGATACAGCTGCTCCGGGCTGGTGAAATCCTTCATGGATTTTACTCCCGCGTCGACAGCCGCGATCTCTTCTTTCAGTTTTTCCTGTTTTTCCGCGAAAGCCTTTTCGTCCATTTCCCTCAGCTCCTTTCCTTCGGACCTGCCGTCCTTATTTTCCCTCGTAACGAATAAGAGAAGCTACATCGTATTTCTTCAGCTTTTCTCTTCCCTTCAGCCCTGCCAGTTCCATGATAAAGATGATCTTGGCCACCTGGCCCCCCAGGGACTCCACCAGTCTGGCCGCGGCCTCCATGGTGCCGCCGGTGGCGATGAGGTCATCCACCAGCACCACCTTCTGACCGGGACGGACAGCATCCTTGTGCATCTCGATGGTGGCGGTGCCGTACTCCAGATCATAGCTCATCTCCACCGTCTCCCGGGGGAGCTTGCCCTTTTTCCGTACCGGCACAAAGGGCTTATGTAAATTGTATGCCAGAGGCATGCCGAAAATAAATCCCCGGGATTCGGTTCCCGCGATCACGTCAAAATCCAGATCTTTGATCAGATCCTGCAGGGAATCAATGGCCAGCTTCAGCCCTTCCGCGTCCTGAAGGATACTGGTCACATCCCGGAAGATCACTCCCGGCTCCGGGAAATCCGGAATACTCAGCACATACTCTTCTAACTTTTTCATGTCAATATCTCCTTTTTTCGACATCGTAACTTAAAGTATAGCATCCTTTTTTCTGAGAATCAACGTTTTGCTTCTGAAAGATAGAGAGATTCAGGCCTGATAGGTCACCACGGCAGCCTGCAGCGTCTCTCTCCCCATGTAGCGGTCGATGCCGGGATAGTACGCCACCGACATCACCGGATGCTCCGCGGCGAACGCGGCAAAAGCATCCCCGTCTCCAAAGTAAACTCCCGCCATGGAACAGCCGCTTTCATCCATCAGCTGCATCTTCACCACATTTCTATTTTTCCCAAAAACCCGGGGATTCAACACCCGGACGTTTTTTTCCGCGAAAAGCGGACGGCTGTTCCCTTTGCCGAAGGGCTTCAGCAGTTCCATCTGTTCCAGCAGCTCCCTGCGCACATAGGAAATCGGCATCGGTACGTCTATGGTGACTTTGGGGGTGAGATCTGTTTCCGTAAGGGTACAGAGCGCATTGATCTTTTTCCGGAAGGGCTCCAGATCTTCCTCCCGGAGGGAGATCCCCGCCGCCATGGGATGGCCGCCGAATTTTGTCAGGTATTCCCGGCATCTGCAGAGTTCCTCATACATGGAGTAAGCTTCAATGGAACGGCCGGATCCCTTCAGCCCCTCTTCCGTCCTGGTGACCACAAAGGCCGGCCTGTGAAAATGTTCTTTCAGCCGGCCGGCGATGATGCCCGCCAGGCTCTCGTGGCATTCCGGCAGAAACACCACCAGCACCCGGTCATGGATCCGATCGGAGCCTTCCACCATCTCCACCGCCCGCTTTTCCCCCTGGACGGTCATGACCTTCCGGCTCTCGTTGAGGGCTTTCAGATCCCCGGCCAGACGGGCCGCTTCTTCCCGGCTGTCTGTAAGCAGCATTTCCAGGGCCCGGGCGGCGGTGTCCAGCCGGCCGCTGGCATTCAGGCAGGGCCCCAGGATAAAGCCGATGTGGTAGACGTCCACCTGTTCCATCTCCAGCTGGTTCTGAAGGATCAGCTCCCGGAGTCCGGGATTTCCGGTGCGGCGCAGACGTTTCAGCCCCTCCCTGACCAGGATCCGGTTCTCCCCCTGCAGATCCATCACATCTCCTACCGTGGCAATGGCTGTAAATTCCAGAAACTCCCAGGCCTCTTCTCCGGGGATCCCTGCTTTTTGGTAGAGATACCGGATAAACTGGAAGGCCACTCCGGCGCCGCAGAGCCCTTTGAAGGGATAGGGACAGCCCGGCTGTTTGGGGTTGATCACCGCGTCCGCCGGAGGCAGGAGATACCGCCGCGCCCCCTTCGCGTCCTCCTCATAGGGGATCTCGTGGTGATCGGTGACCACCACGCTCATGCCCCGTTCCCTGGCGGCGGCAATCTGTTCCGCCGCGGCGATGCCGTTATCACAGGTGACGATGGTATCCACCCCGTCCTCAAAGGCCTGATCCACCAGATGCCCGTTGAGGCCGTATCCGTCCGTAAGCCGGTCGGGGATGCGGACATCCGTCCAGGCCCCCAGCCGGTCCAGGCCCTTCTTCAGGATATAGGAGGACATGATCCCGTCGATATCATAATCTCCCAGGATCCGTATCCGTTTACCCTGCCGGATCTTAAGGAGCAGCAGCTCCGCCCCCTCCGCCATGCCCTTCATGGTCCCGGGGTCGCTCAGATCCTCCAGACCGCCGTACAGATATTTTCTTATCTCCTCATCTCCCACCACATCCCGGTTCCGGATCAGCCGGGCGATCACCGGATCGATGGAAAATTTCCTTCCTATTTCGTTAAAATCCGCTCTTTTGGCTGCAACTACCCAACGTTCCATGCTGTTCTTCATCCCTCTGTCTCCACGGAAACAGGGAGGCCGCGCAAAATGGCTGTCTCCCTGTCTTCGTTCCTTCTGCAATTATTTCCGTTTATGTTTTTTCTTTTCCGGCAGTACCGGGGCGGGTTCACGGTCCGTCACCCGGTGTTTTCCCAGACGGGTCTTCATCACATACCAGAGGGCTCCTGTCAGGCACACCGAGGTATAGGCTCCGCATACGATACCCACCATGATGGGCAGGGCAAACTCCTGCACGGAGGGCACGCCCATCAGGAACAGGACAAAGATCGTCATAAAGGTAGTCAGAGAAGAATACAGGGTCCTGGTAAGGGTCTGGGTGATGGAAGCGTCCACCACCGTCCGCAGGCTCTCCTTCTTCATAGCCGGAAGGTTCTCCCGGATCCGGTCAAAGATGACAATGGTAGAGTTAATGGAATATCCCAGGATCGTCAGCATGACCGCGATAAAGGTATTCCCCACGGAATACCGGAACCAGGCGTAAAAGCTCAGGACCACGATCACATCGTGGAGCAGGGCCAGGATGGCGCTGGTGGCGAAGCGGATATCCCGGAAGCGGATCCAGATATAGATCAGCATCAGGATCACGGCGATCACCACTGCCAGAACCGCGTGCCGCCGCATTTCACTGCTCATGGTGGCGGAGATATTTTCCGCTGTGATCGCTTTCTGATCCACCTGGCTGAAATTCTCCGCCAGGGCGGAATTCAGGTTCTCCCGCTCCTCGGAGGACAGTTCCCGGGTCTTTATAATGACCTGGCTGCCGCCCTCCACCTTCTGAAACTGAATGTTGCTGTCGCCGGTGATCCCGGAGACTACGGGCTGCACTTTCTCGTCCAGATCAGACAGGCTCAGATCTTCCCCGAAATCCACGGTGGTGGCTGTGCCTCCGATAAAGTCCAGGCTGAAATTCAAACTCTTGCCGCTCTGGGCCTGGTGCACCGCCAGACCTACCGGGGCCGACAGCACCAGAAGGGCCGACAGCACAAATACCAGATGGCGTTTCCCTACGAAATGGAAAGGCTTTCTGGGCCTGATCTTTCCGTAGAGTTTTTCGCTTCTGGCGCCCAGGCCGTAAAAGGCATAGCTGAGCCACCGGGAAACTGCCAGCGCGGAAAACATGGACAGGAGCACGCCGATGGCCAGCGTCACGGCGAATCCCCGGATGCTGCCGTTGCCCAGGGCGTACAGCACCGCGGCGGCGATCAGAGTGGTGATGTTTCCGTCAAAAATAGCGGAAAAGGCCTTGTGGAAACCGGCCTGAATGGAAGAGCGGATGCTCTTTCCCGCCGTCAGCTCCTCCCGGGTCCTGGCGTAAATGATCACGTTGGCGTCCACCGCCATGCCGATGGTCAGTACCACGCCGGCAATGCCCGGCAGGGTCAGGGTGATATCAAAGGCATTCAGGAAGATCAGATCCAGGAAGGCAAAGATCACCAGTGCCCAGGCGGCCGCCAGACCGGAGATCCGGTAGACGCAGATCATAAAGACGCAGACGATCAGCAGGCCGATGGTGCCGGCGATGACGCTGGTGGACAGAGCGTCCTGGCCCAGCTGCGCTCCCACCACGTTGGAGTACACTTCCTCCAGCTCCAGGGACAGTGCGCCGATGCGGATGGTGGAAGCCAGTTCTCTGGCCTCCTCCAGGCTGGCCATACCGTTGATGACCGCCTGGCCGTTGGTAATGGCGTCGTTGACCACGGGACTGCTGACGGTCTGCCCGTCATAGACGATGGAGATCCTTTTTCCTATATTGGCTGCGGTGGCCGTGGCAAATTTACTGGTGCCCTCACTGGTCAGGGTCAGTTCCACCTCGTATTCCCTCTGGCCGGTGGTTTCGTCCACCCGGGCGATGCCCTCCGCTCCGGCAATGTCCGTGCCGTCCAGCACGGTCTCCCCGTCCTCATCCACGAACTCCAGGGATCCGGGCTTTCCCAGTTCCTCCAGGATCGCGTTGGCGTCTGTGGCTCCCGGGATCTCGATACTGATGCGGTTGGTCCCCTGCTGGTACACCAGAGCTTCATTGCTGTACTGCTGCACACGCTGTTCCATTTTGTTTACCGTGTCGTCCATATCCTCCTGGGAGGGGTTGTCCTCCACCGCCTGGTAGGTAATGCTGACTCCGCCGGACAGATCCAGTCCTGTGCGGATATTTCCCATGCTTCCCGTACCGGTGGGGCCCCAGCCTTTTATGGCGGTAAAACCAAGCAGCGCCGTCAGCACCAGGCTGAGGAGCAATACGATCACACTTTTTTTCCTGTTCATGTAATTCTGCCTTCTTTCTTATGCCAGCGCAGCCTTGATCATCAGGGCGCACTCGATCCTTTTTCTCTGCATGACGCAGCCGATCTCATAAACATCGTCGATCTTTCCGGTGAAATTATAGGAATTGGCCGCGCAGCCTCCGCTGCAGTAAAAACGGGCGAAGCAATCTGCGCATTCCTTTTTTGCGTACACATTGCATTTTTTAAATTCCTGACAGATATCCTGCCGCAGGACGCCTTCCTCCACATTGCCCAGGAGGAACTTTTCCTCCCCTACAAACTGATGGCAGGGATACAGATCCCCCCAGGGGGTCACCGCCAGATACTCGGTGCCGGAACCGCAGCCGGAAAGACGCTTGTACACACAGGGTCCGCCGGTCAGGTCGATCATAAAGTGGAAGAACTGAAAGCCTCTGCCTTCCTTCTCCCGGCGGATCATCTCCTGTGCCAGGAGATCATACTGCTCCAGGATCACCGGAAGGTCTTCCCGGCGGATCGCATAATCCTCTGTGGGCGGGGCCACCACCGGCTCCACGGAGATCTGCTGAAATCCCAGATCCGCCAGATGCAGCACGTCTTTGGCAAAATCCAGGTTATAGTGGGTAAAGGTCCCTCTGACGTAATAGTTCTGCTGATGGCGGCTCTCAGCGAATTTCTGAAATTTGGGAACGATGAGATCGTAGCTTCCCGCTCCCTTTCGGAAGGGCCTCATGCGGTCATGGACCTCCTTCCGGCCATCGATGCTCAGGACCACATTTCCCATCTCCCGGTTGCAGAATTCCATCACCTCATCGTTGAGAAGCACTCCGTTGGTGGTAAGGGTAAAGCGGAACCGCTTGTCGTGAAGCTTTTCCTGCTCTCTTCCGTAAGCCACCAGCTGTTTGACTACCTCCCAGTTCATGAGAGGCTCGCCGCCGAAGAAATCCACCTCCAGGTTCCTCCGGTTGCCGGAGTTGGCAATGAGAAAATCCAGGGCCTTTTTCCCCACCTCAAAAGACATGAGGGCTCTCCTGCCGTGGTATTCCCCCTCCTCGGCAAAGCAGTAGCGGCAGGCCAGGTTACAGTCATGAGCGATATGCAGGCAGAGCGCCTTTACCACTGTAGGGCGTTC
The DNA here is from genome assembly GCA_963928055.1 of Candidatus Scatomonas sp. GTDB lineage: Bacteria > Bacillota > Clostridia > Lachnospirales > Lachnospiraceae > Scatomonas. The sequence continues at coordinate 570,356 of CAWVDN010000001.1, forward strand.
CTGAAAGAGATCGATGGCGTTCCGGTAAACATCCTCCGTAAAGAGCATGCCTTCCTGGCAGAGTTCCTGACATTCCCCGTAAGTTTCCGCCACTTCAGAGGCCGGATACCGGTCTTCCAGGTCTTTCTGAATTTCTTCCACAGACTTGTTTTCGTCCATAAGCCCCAGCACATCGTAGCACAGGTCGTCCACCACATGGACGGAACCGCTGTTCACATCCAGCACCAGGTTATATCCGTTATTTTTATATCGATAGATCACAGAATTTATCCTTTCCTTGTTTTCCATATACATTGGGACGGCCCGGAAAACCTGAGTTTTCCGGGCCTCTTCGCGACAGGGGCATTCTCCCCGCGTACGCGCTGCGGATGCCTGCCTGGCACCCTTTCGCTTTGTCTTATTTCGTATTCTCGCAGCTCTGGTTTCCTACGGTGCAGGAAGTTTTGCATGCGGACTGGCAGGAAGTCTGGCACTCGCCGCAGCCGCCTTTCTTTACCGTATTCTGCAGATTCTTCGTATTCAGAGTCTTAATATGTTTCATCATCCGTTCCTCCTTCATGTTCTGGTATGTACCTGCCCCGGAGTTTCTGTTCCGGAAACGGATACCGGCAGACCCACTCTGCCGTGACCATTATATCATAGCCCCTGGCATTTTTAAAGTATTTTTTCTCATGCCAGCATTCCTCCGGCCATTCCCCCGGCACAGCAAAGCAGAAACGCGGAAAACACCCGGCCTGCCCCGCCGAACTCCCCCGGCGCGGCGACGGCGGAAAGGATCATCAGCAGGACAAAATAACCGGCTCCCAGGATCAGACCCCAGAGAAATTTGTTTTTCCCCACCCCTTTCCCCAGAAGATACCCTCCCAGGAAACAGCTGACCAGATAAATGACCATGACCCCGGCTGTCACTGCTGCCCAGGGCATTTTCAGCTTCAGGAGCAGCAGGGCCATGAGCATCAGCAGCAGGGCTGTAACCGTATAGGAGGCCAGAAGTCCCTTGACAACAGATAGTATCTTCCGTCTTGAAAAAGACACTTTTCTATTTTCCATAAAGAAACCCTCCCATATAGAATATATGGAAGGGTTGTTCTTTTTATCACTCTATTTTGCAGTCTTTTCGGAATTGCTCTCTTTCCCTCTGTACCGCCGCCCGGAAAAAATTTCTCTTCTTTTCCACCTGCAGCCGGAGCAGAACACTGCCTCCCAGCAGAGCCGCGGCAGCACTTAAGCTGTAGGGCAGCAGATAGTTCAGGTCTCCCGTGGGCACAGCCTCCGCCGGGCGCAGGGGGGTGACACTTCCGTTGGTGACCACCGTCTGCGCGGAAGAGTTTCCGCTGTCCGGGTAGGATTCCTCCGGAGCTGTCCCGCTGCTTTCAGGCGTTTCCTCAGATCCGCCCAGGATCTGCGAGCCGCCTCCTACCAGATCCACTCCCGGCAGGCTTCTCACCTGCAGCACGGCCGTCCAAAGTCCTGCGTTTTCCCCGGCGGCTGTGGGCTCCTCCTCTGCCGCGGGAACAGGTTCCGCAGTCTCCACGGGAACGGGCGTTTCCGCCGCTGTGGGGGCCGGCGTCGGCGTTTCCGGCTGTTTTTCTCTTGTCTTTGCCTTTGCCGCAGGGGCGGGAGTCGTCTCCGCCTCCTCTTTTAATCCCTCCGTCTTGGTTTCTCCGGAAACCGGAGCTTCCGATCCTGCCGCTTCCGGTTTTTCTTCCTTCTCAGGCTTTTCCGCAGGGGCCGGCGTCGACGTCACAACTTCTTCCGGCTCCTCCTCTTTTTCAGGCTTTTCTGTGGAAGTCGGCGTCGGCGTTACTTCCTCCTTCGGATCCTCCTTCTCAGGCTCCTCCGTGGGGGCCGGCGTCGGCGTTACTTCCTCTTCCGGATCCTCCTCCTTCTCAGGCTCCTCCGTGGGAGCCGGCGTCGGCGTTACTTCCTCTTCCGGATCCTCCTCCTTCTCAGGCTCCTCCGTGGGAGTCGGCGTCGGCGTTACTTCCTCTTCCGGATCCTCTTCCTTCTCGGGCTCCTCCGTAGGAGTCGGCGTCGGACTCACGGCAGGCGCAGGGGTGGGAGCCGCAGTGGGCGTCGGCACCGGACTTATGGTAGGGGTTGGAACCGCAGGGGTCTCCGTTTCTTCCTCCCTCTGCCCTATGAACTCTTCTAAGGTCATAAAAGGAAGCTTGTATTTCTCCAACTCCTTTTTTTCTGTTTCCGTCAATTCTGTATCCTCGCAGAGCACCAGCAGATACTGGGTCTCCGAGCTTTCCTCCGCAGGCGATTCCGCGGCGGCTTCACTTTTCCCCAGAAAATATCTCCGCACGGCCTCCAGGGATCGCAGCGCTTCTCTGCTGGAATCCCCCTTATTTTGGTCGTTTCCCTCCGATTTATCCAGATAAGCGACGATCCGATCCGGGGTTTCCGCTGAAACTTCTGTCTCCGCAAAGACCGGCAGGACTCCGGCGGAAACCAGAGCGGCTGTCAGGCCTGCGCTTAACATTTTCACAACATTTTTCTTCTGTTTTTTCATAAATAGATCCTCTTTGTACACCTCTGGCAGGCTGAATTTTGCGCTGTCACGGCGTCAGAATTTTATCGGCCTATATTATAGCATATTTTTCCACATGAAAAAAGCCCTATTTACGGGCTTTTTTCATTTTTTTCTCTGACTACAGGAACTTGTGGTGCTTTATGTCATCCTATACAGGATATAGAGTTTCCTGTAATATTTTTAAATAATCTGTAACTTTTTTAATATTCTTTTCAATCTTTTTTCACGTATTTTCTTTACTGTTTCTTCGAACTTCCTCAGGCGGCGCTCCATCTCCTTCCGCTTTTCCTGCAGGCCGCCTCGAATTCCCGAAGTTTCTGTTCCGCTTCGGGGCTCAGGTCCCTGGGCACCTGAACCTGTACGGTCACATACTGATCTCCGTGAACCGAAGGATCCTTCATGGAAACAATACCCTTTCCCTTCAGGCGGATCCTGGATCCGGACTGGGTGCCCTTTCTGATCTTACAGATCACGCTGCCGCCCAGGGTCTGCACCACTGCTTCCCCGCCGAAGACTGCCGTGGTAAAGGGGATCGTGACCGCGGAATACAGATCGATCCCTTTCCGGGTAAATCCGGGTTTTTCTTCAATATGGACCTTCATCATCAGATCCCCTGCCTCTCCGCCGCCGGATCCGGGCATTCCCTTCCCCCGGAGACGGATGCTCTGTCCCTGATCGATGCCTGCGGGAATGTGGACCTGAAGGCTCTGGGTGCTTCCATCCTCCCTTCGGAAGTGAAGCACTTTATCAGCGCCGAAAGCCGCTTCGTCAAAAGACACCGTGATCTCTGTGTTCAGATCCGCTCCCTTCGTCCTGCCGGTTCCTCCATACCCGCCGTAAAAATGACCGCCCCGGAAGCCGTGACCCTCGTCCTGTCCCCGGAACATACCGCCGAAGAGATCCCCGAAAATATCGTCCATACGCGGATCATCCCCGGAAAAATGGTACGCCCGGTATCCGCCGGTTCCGCCGTCGCGGAATCCTCCGAATCCTTCAAAGCCGTCAAACCCGCCGGCACCGGCCTGCCCTGCTCCGCTGCCGTCAAAAGCCGCCTGGCCAAACTGATCGTACAGCTTCTTTTTTTCGGGATCGCCGAGAATGTTGTAGGCTTCCGTCACTTCTTTAAAATGCCGCTCCGCCGCCGGATCCCCGGGATTGGTATCCGGATGATATTTTTTCGCCAGCTTCCTGTATGCCTTTTTAATAGTCCCCGGGTCCGCGTCTCTGGCGACGCCCAGGACTTCATAATAATCTCTCTTTGCTGCCATAGCCATCACCTCATATTTTATTTAACAGAAAAGCCTGCCACTGCAGACTTTTACATTTTCTATCTGTTCTATATATAATATAACAGTATGGCTATGTTATGTCAAGTTCTCCCGAAAAAAATTTTCCGGCTCCTCTGCCGCTTTCCGCTCCTCGGAATAGGAAAAGGGCTGTTCATAACGCGGAACCGGGCGTCATTTCTTTTTTGCGATGTCCTCCCAGGCCTCGTCGTCGATCTCCTCCCGGCGGAACAGTTTCCGCCGGTCCGCCTCCGTGATCTTCCGGATCACCCGGCAGGGATTTCCGGCGGCAATACACCAGTCAGGGATATCCCTGGTGACCACGCTGCCTGCGCCGATGACCACGTTGCTCCCCACACGGACTCCGGGGCAGATCACGGAATTGCCGCCGATCCAGACATTGTCTCCGATGGCGACTTCTTTTCCGTATTCATACAGAGAATTGCGGGTATCCGGATGGACCGGATGACCGGCGGTGTAAATCGCCACATTGGGCGCCAACTGGCAGTTATCGCCGATGGTGACCCTGGCCACATCCAGGATGGTACAGTTGTAATTGGCAAAAAAGTTTTTCCCCACCCGAATATGCGTTCCGTAATCACAGTAAAAAGGCGGATTGATCATGGCGTTCTCGGATCTTCCCAGCAGCTCTTTTACCACCTCCGCGATCCCCGCGAAATCGGAGCGGTCCATAAAATTCAGTCTCTGCAGGATCCTCCGGCAGACCGCCTGCTCCGCGAAAACCGCGTCGTCGGAAATGTAAGCCAGTCCCTGATCTCTTCGTTCTCTCATATCCATAAACATGCATCTCCTGTCTGTATTCTGATACGGATATTATACCTGACAGCCGCCGGAAAATCTTGCAGGATTCTTCTCTTTTTCTGTACGATCCTGCTCCTGCGGATTTTTTTCTTAATCTTTCCTATTTTCTGAAAAAGGTATATAATAAAAAAAGAAATCCGGCAGGAGAAATGCCGGGGAAAAGGAGATGATGGTGTATGAAAAAACTGGGATTCGGGCTTATGCGTCTGCCTCTGCTGGATCCGGACGATGAGCGCAGCGTGGATATCGAAACCTTCCAAAAAATGGCGGACGCCTTTCTGGGGGCGGGCTTTACTTATTTTGACACCGCCGCCTGCTATCACGAGGGCCAGAGCGAAATTGCTTTTCGGGAAGCCGTGACAAAGCGGTATCCCCGGGACGCCTACACGATCACGGACAAGCTGACCCTGTTCATGGTGGACAAGGAAGAGGAGCTTCCCGGATTTTTCCAGGGACAGCTGGAACGGTTGGGCGTAGACTTTATCGATTACTACTGGATCCACGGCCTGCAGTCCAACTGCTATCCCCAGGCCCAGCAGATCCACGCCTTTGAATTTGTCAAGAAGCTGAAAGACGAGGGCAAGGTAAAGCACATCGGCTTTTCCTTCCACGGGGACGCGAAGCTGCTGGAGGAGATCCTGACCAGATATCCCTATCTGGAATATGTACAGATCCAGCTGAACTATCTGGACTGGGAAGACGAAAATGTCCAGTCCCGCCTCTGCTACGAGACGGCGACCCGCCACGGAAAACCGGTGATCGTCATGGAGCCGGTAAAAGGCGGCTGCCTGGCTTCTATTCCGGAAGCAGCGGAAAAACTGCTACTCCAGCACGCGCCGGAGGCCTCCACTGCTTCCTGGGCCGTGCGCTTCGCGGCTACCCCGGAAAATATCATGGTAGTTCTTTCCGGCATGAGCAATGAGGCGCAGATGGCAGACAACTTAAGCTATATGAAAGATTTCCAGCCGGTAACGCCAGAGGAGACAAAGATCCTGGAACAGGCGGCGCAGATCATCCGGGATTCTATCGCCATCCCCTGCACCGGCTGCCGTTACTGCACAGAAGGCTGCCCTAAGCACATAGCCATTCCCGATTACTTTGCCTTCTACAACGACCTGAAACGTTTCGGTCCTTCCCAGATGCGGAATGTACGCCGCCGCTTCAAACAGCTCATTGAAAACAACGGCAAACCTTCCGACTGCATCAAATGCGGAAAGTGCGAGGACCGCTGTCCCCAGCACCTGACCATCCGCAAATTCCTGGAAGACGCCGCCCAGGTCCTGGAAAACTGAATCAGCGCTTCCTGCCGCAAAGAGGCCGCCCCGCTTTTCCGCGGAACGGCCTCTTCTTCTGTTTAAAATCTTTTGATCTTTCTGGATGTGGTCTTCTCAAACTCCGTATCCCGAACCTTCAGCCGGTAAATTCGCTTGTAGAGAGGCGCTCCTTCGTTGTAATCGTCAATGACCTGCTGCAGGGCGGCCTGCACATCCTTTACATGTTTTCTTTTTATATAATCCGGATCAGGATAGATCTCCGCCTCGATAAGGCCTTCCGCCTCCCGGACCAGGACTTCCCCTACCAGGCGGTTCAGGCTCAGGTGGTTTTCCAGCTCCTCCGGGGAAACATTCTCCCCGTTCTTGGTGATGATCAGATTCTTCTTCCGTCCGGTAAGATACACAAATCCATCCTCGTCCACATAGCCCAGGTCCCCGGTCTTCAGCCATCCGTCCGCCAGGGTCTCCGCCGTCTCTTCCGGCATTTTATAGTATCCCTGCATCACGCTGCTGCCTTTTACCCATAATTCTCCGTCCACGGTCTTTGCCCGGCAGTTGGGGATCAGCTGCCCCACCGAATCCTTGCGGATGTTCCAGCTGACTGTGGTGCTGATCACCGGAGCGCATTCCGTCATGCCATAGCCCTGAAGAATGGTGATCCCGTACTTCTGAAACAGATCGATGTAAGAGGGATCCAGATAAGCGCCGCCGCTGCAGATGGTGTGAAACTGTTTTCCGAAGACCTGGCTCTTGACAATAGCCGCCGGCAGCAGAGCGGAATCCTGCAGCTTTTTGGCGATGGTCTCGATCATCAGCGGCACCATGAGGATCATCTCCGGTTTGAACAGCTTTATATTCTTCACCACCCGCATCAGGGAATCATTGATACAGATCACACTGCCCAGAGAGATTCCCTTCAGGATATCCATGCTCAGGCAGTAGGCGTGATGGATGGGCAGCACGGAGAGGATCACCGTCCGCTCCGGGATCTTCATATCCAGACAGGTGGCGTTTTCCGCCAGGTTCCTGTGGGTCAGCATGACGCCCTTGCTCTTGCCGGTGGTCCCGGAGGTAAACAGAATGGTGCAGAGCTGGTCCGGCTCCGGGGCATAATCGAAGCTCCCCCGGTATTTTTCCAGCAGCCTGTGGAAGGATAAGATCTGTCCGGTCTCTTCCTCCGCCTGCATGGAGATCCGGTATTGCAGTTTGGGGCAGCGGCTTTCCGCCATCTCCGCCACATCCGTGCGGAGGGGATCAAAAACCAGCGCCGTCACATCCGCCCGGTCCAGCAGTTCGCAGAGATCCTCCGCCGGCAGGGAAGCGTCCAGAGGCACTGCCACGCTGCCGCCGTCAACGATCCCGAAATAAGAGACCAGCCACTCATAGGAAGTGCGCCCGATGACCGCGATATGGTTTCCCTGCTGTCCCAATTCCTTTAAGGCCGCGGAAAAGCTTTCGCTGTCCTCCCGCAGCTCCGTATAGGTTCTGGAGGCGGTCTCATTTTTCTTTACTTTGTAGCGGACCGCGTCCTCCGCCCCGTATTTCGCCTCTGTCTTCGTTAAGATATCCCGAATGGTACTGCAAAGCATTGTTTCACCCTCTTTTCTCACTCAGCGAGAGTCTGCAGATACTCCACAGCCTCCTGGACCGTGCGGATGTTGACCGCTTTCTCCTGGTCCACTTCAATGTCCCATTCGTCCTCGATCTCTCCCAGCATACTCATAAAATCAAAGGAGGTAAAGCCCAGGTCCTCCACAAACCGGGATTCCGGATGGATATTCTCCGGCTCTACTTCCACATAATTACAGATGATCTCCACTAATTTTTCAAACATGATCCGTTCCTCCCGTATACAAAATCACACTAACTTAATGATATCCCCGATGCTCAGATCCGGGTTTTCCACACCCTTGAACATGATCCGGCAGAGATAATAGTAGAAAAACTCCAGATCCTTTCGGGAAACCGCCTTGACCTGATGCTCAAAGTTAAAGTCCATGCCGTTGTCCTCAGGCCGGTGCATAACCGTCAGGTACATGGCCTGGGTGGTCGCCCCGTTGGGATACCAGCGGGTCCGGTACTGGATATCTCCCAGATCATCCAGCCCTTTTTCCTTCAGCGTCAGGGGCTGATAGGTCAGGGACATGGGCTCATAGGTCAGTCCCGGCTGCTTCTGAGGATACACCTGGCTCCTGTAGGCAAAATACTCCACCGGGTCAAAATTGGCATGGCGGAACAGTTCGTTCTGTTTGTCCCGGACCTCATAGATCCCTTCCAGAAATGTCCTGGTCTCCGGAATGATGGTCCGGAAGGGGAAGGAATGGATCCTGGTACCGCCGCACTTCTTCTCCAGCAGGGTGGCCCGGCGGGCGATGGCGCTGTTGATGCTCACATCGTCAAAGCCGTTCATCTTCTGGAAGTAGGTGCGGATGCCCATAAGCAGCAGGCAGGTCATGGAGACATGGTATTTTTCACAGAATTCCATAAGGCGCCTGGTGGGCTCCGCCTCCAGATGGAAAATATCCAGAGCGGAATCCACGGAATCCGAAGTGTTATAGGCCGCCCGCAGAGTGGGATCCTTCAGCTTCTGGCGGGTGTACTCCAGCATCTGCCGTCCGTACAGGCCGTTATAGATGGGCTCGGACTCCTCGATGAGCCTGTGGAAATATTCCCGGTCCCGCTGCTGGGCTCTGCTGCCCGCCTCGTAGGCCAGATCCTTTTCCAGCTGGGCGATATAAGATGTCATGTCCTTGGGATAGGGAACCCCTTCATATTTTGTATTGCAGTAGAGCTCAATGATATCCTTCAGGAAACAGATCAGCGACTGAGCGTCCACGATCCGGTGATCTCCCAGGAAGTAGATTCCGTTATAGCCCTCCGGCATCTTGATCATGACGACCCGATTCATGGGAGAATCCTGGAATTTAAAAGGAACTCTGGTCCACTGCTGCATCACCGCCGCAGCTTCCTCCTCCGTCTTATCCGAAAAATCTACCAGCTCGATATCCCGCTCCTCCTGATCCGCAATATACTGATAGCAATTTCCCTCTTTATCTTTGCAGAAACGGATGCGCATACCCTCGCTGCGCTGGTAGGCTTTGTAGATAGACTGTTTCAGAACCTCCCAGTCGATCTCGGTGGCAATGGTCAGGCTGGTGCCGATGTTCATGACTTCTTTCTTCGGGCAGAATTCCAGATAAAAGAAATGAAATTTCTGGGCGGCATTCAGGGGATAGACCTTATGTCCCTTTCTTGTTCTCATCATTTTAAAATACCCTCCGTAAATGTATCCAGCGCCTTCTCATAGGCGGCAGTGTCTTTATAGTAGCTTTCCGCATGGCCTGCTCCCGGAACGATCCGCTTCGTTTTCGGCCCGGCGTAGTTGTCATAGATGACATCGCACATCCAGCAGGGAACAAAAATATCCTTATCCCCATGGATCATCAGCACCGGGACCGTTGCCTTCCGGACTTCTCTGGCGGCGTTGCATTCGTCCAGGCCGTATCCGGCCTTCTTCCGGTTGATCCGGTCCGCCAGGGGGATAAGAGGAAATGCCGGCAGGTGATACATAGAGCGCAGCACATGGGTAAAGACCTCTTTGGGAGAGGTAAAGGCGCAGTCGGACACAACGCCCTTCACCTGCTCCGGCAGTTTTAACCCCGTCATCATCAGCACAGTGGCGCCTCCCATGGAAGTGCCGTGGAGCAGGATCTCCGCGTCCTCCCCGATCTTCTCCGTCATCCAGCGGATCCATTGCAGGCCGTCAAAGCGGTCCAGACACCCGAAACCGATGTACTCTCCCTCGCTGTCCCCGTGGGCCCGCTCGTCCACCAGCAGCATCCGGTATCCATGCTTCAGATAATAATCGGAAAGCCCCACATAGTCATCCATTCCCCGGCTGGTATAGCCGTGAAAGCAGATCACCGCTTTTTTTCCTTCCTGTCCGGGAAAATACGTGGCGTGGAGTTTCAGGCCATCCTCCGACATCAGCCAAACATCCTCATGGGGCTGTTCCATCATCCAGGCCCTTCGCTCCTGCATCACCGGGAAGTACCGGCTCCAGTCCGTTCCCGACATCTTCATGGTGCGCTCGGTCCTGGCCCGGGAACGCATCATCGTTCTTTTATAAAAGTAAGCGGTGATCCCTCCGCCGGCCGCCGCCGCAGCCGCCAGAAAGACTGCCGTCCCTTTCAGAAAATTTCCCATACGCTCTTACTTCCTGTCCTTTACAAACTCTTTCAGTTTCAGTGCCTTGTCAAAATCTCCTTCTACCTTCAGCTGACCGAGGGTAAAGGCCATGACCGGGTCTTTCTTTCCTTCCATGATCCTGAGCAGCGTCTCCCCGGAGCAGGTAAAGATCACATCTCTGTCAAAATATTCATAGGGCTCCACATACAGCTTTCCCTCTTTTACCTCCGCGTAGAAAATGCCTTCGCCTTCGCCGGTTATATTAAACTGATAGGCAAGATGTTCCTGCACGTGGCTGACATCCGCGTCCACCAGCATTCCCTTTACTTTGGCAAACAGATCCGCATACGTCATCGTCTTTCCTCCCGATTTTACATTGATTTTTCATTTTTCGACCACCGGTCAACCGGTGATATCGTTACAGTATCACCTTTTCGACCACTGGTCAATAGTGATTCCTTGCAAAAAAAGCGGAAAATCCCCGAGGATTTCCGTGATTTTTCATGTTGTCTTTCCTTTTGGGATTATGCTATACTGAAGGCAAATTTTCCGATAACTATGGACTTGCATAAAGAGGTGTCATGTATGCCAAATCAGAATAAACACGACAGGATCCTGGACGCCCTGCAGACGCTGCTGCAGACCAGAAGCCTGCAGACCATCTCCGTCAATGAGATCGCGCAGACCGCTGAGATCGGCAAGGGAAGCATCTACTATTACTTTCCCTCCAAAGATTCCATTTTTGAAGCGCTGATCGAGCGAAGCTACGAGGAGCCTCTGAAAACAGCCAAAGTGCTGGCGGATCAGCGGGACATTTCTCCGTTTACCCGCATGGCCATGATCTTTCAGGCCTGCCGGAACTCCTCCAGCCAGTTCCTGCAGTCTCAGAACCGCACCGCGGCAGACGCGCCGGAAAAAGCCTTTCTTCATCAGCGCTATGTCAGCCACATCGTCTCGGAACTGAAGCCGGTGCTGGCAGAGATCATCCGTCAGGGGATCCGCCAGGGGGAGATCCACTTTGACCGGCCGGAGGCCCTGGCGGAGATCGTCCTCATTGTACTCACCATCAAGCTGGACAATTCCATCGTAGAAACTTCAAAAGACGAAGTGCGGGACACCATCGCCGGGCTGATCACCCTGCTGGAAAAAGGAACAGAAAATCCTCCCGGATCCCTGAACTTCCTGATGGCGATCTGACAGTTCCCGCCCGACAGAAAGGGAGCGCGCAGACCAGAGACTACCTCTGGGGATCTGCGCGCTCCCGGTTTTTTCCTCTCAAAGGGAAAAAGCATATCCGATCCTTCGGATATGCTTTCTTCTGAGCAGTAGATAGGGGAATCGAACCCCTGTTTCCGCCGTGAGAGGGCGGCGTCTTAACCGCTTGACCAATCTACCACATACGGTTTAAAAAACCTTTATGAAATTTTCAGATCCGTCAGACCTGAGCAGTAGATAGGGGAATCGAACCCCTGTTTCCGCCGTGAGAGGGCGGCGTCTTAACCGCTTGACCAATCTACCAAAGCACTTGCTTATAATACCGCATGTCCGTAGAAAATGCAAGCACTTTTTTCAAAAATCCGCAAGATCCTGCTGTCTCATGGGTTCCTCTTTTTTTATTCCCGCAGATCGTCCCCGTTTTTTTCCCTTTTCAGCCAGGAATATGGTTTCTATGAGACCAAGATCGATCTCTCCCGTTTTCCGCCTCATAGAGACTGTCCTCTCCGGCAGATCCGGCGGCTGTCGCAGACCCGGAGTTTCTCCAGCAGTTCTCCATCTCTTCCGTACAAGATCAGCTGATATTCCGCGTCTGCGATTCCTTCCGGTCCGTCCCTGGTACCTTGTAGTCTTTTCTTTCGTCTACATCTTGTAGTCTCATCTGTCAGGGTTCTTCTGAATCTTTATGCCTCTGCCTCAGCGAAACCAGCACTCCCCCGGTCTTCCCAGCCGCAGGCTAGCAGCTGCGCCCATATGCCGTTCCCGGGTGGATCGCCGGCTAACGCTCGGCAGCATCCTCCATATCACAGGCTTGCCGGGACGGCTTTGCTGTCAGGAAGGGTTCTGGATGTTTCCGGATCCGTGGACGGCGAGGGCGCCGGCGTGCCAGGAAGGCGTGGGCGTCGGCGATTCCGTAGGGGGATCCGTGGGCTTCCGGTGTTTCTGCTAGGAGTAGGCCGTCCCGAGCTGTTCAGTAGGGTCAGGAAGGCGGCTCTCCGTTCTCACTCAATCTTCTGTACTAGCATACATATCTGGAAAGGTTCCTGAGCCTTCTGACAGCTGCAGCAGATCGGTCCTGAACAAACAGACTTCCCGCTCCGATATTAGACATGCTGATGGCAGGGACGACCAGTCGTACCCTTCATAGTCAATAAACTATGTGTCTTTCTACAGTACGGAAAACTCCCTGCGCACGGTACTGGTTGGATATCAGGCCATTCCTAGGCCCGGCGCTCACCCGGGCATTGGGCCACAGAGTAAACCCGGAGGAAGACCGGGCAAACCGCAGATCCTCCAAAACACAGTTCCGTGAGAGCAGTTTTCCGCTTTCTTTGTCCAGAATGTAGCAGAAGAGGTCTCCGTTGAAAAAGGCTCCGTCCCCTGCCATCCAGCTGTCATAATAATCATCCAGTCCGAAGAGGTACAGTCTGTCCTCTGTTTCTGCCGCCCCCAGCTGTTCAGAAGTCAGGAACCCTTCTCCCTGCTCTGTACTGTAGTCAGAACTCCAGAGCAGCTGATCCTCTTCACTGTAATATTCCAGACGGAGAGCCATCCGGCCGCTGCCGGCTCCGCCTTCACCGGTCTCCTCCGTCACCAGGTACTGCCACAGATACCCCTGCTCCATAAAGAACAATCTGCCGTACTGCTGCTCTTCCGAAGGAGTGATCGCCCGAGGCTCCTCCCGGAAATCCACGCTCCAGAGCCCCGCAATATTCCCGTAGGCGTAAACCCGGAAAAGCTTGACGGTATTCCCCACCGGTTCCATGAAAGCTCCCTGGGCGTCCAGGCTCTGAACCTCTCCCAGCAGCTCCCCCTTCCCTGTCCCACATGGGCCAGCAGCAGTTTGTTGTTCTGCCAGTCGCCGGCTTTCAGGACCAGAGTCCCATCCTCCAGGCAGCCTATGCCGTCTATATAACCTTCGCCCGGCAAAAACCAGCCGCTCCATGCCCAGGTATTTAAAGTTATCCAGGTCAGGCTGCCGTCCTCCCCCAGATGGTACAGCCGGTCCTCCAGACTGGAGCCGTCGCTTACCAGAAGGTACCAGCCGCCTTCAGGATCCTCGCAGATCTGCATGCCGTTTCCGAATGCAATGCTCGTATCGTAAATCTTCTCCGCAGTCTTTCCCACAGAGAAATCCAGTCTCATTTCCAGGGATCCCACGCCCAATCCCAAATCAAAGGTATTTTCCGGGATCACCGCCTGATATTCTCCCTCCGGCAGAGTCTCCGCCCGGGCAAACAGCAGGAACTGCGTGGCCGTCAGCTGCCGCAGTTCTCCCTGGAGCTCGGTTCCCTCCGGTCCCAGGATCCTGACAGGGTCCGCGCTCTGCCCCGCCGCCGCTTCCATGGACAGTTCCACCGGCAGCAGCACTACGTTGCTCTGGGAAAGCTTCTGCCAGGGCTCGTAGGGGATCAGCGAAAACTCTTCCCGGATCCGGCTTTACCGCCTCCGCTTCAAACCGCGCGGAAAAGCTCCCGGCCTGTTCCCCGGCAGTCACAAAATCCCCCAGCCAGAGTCCGGTATAGCCGGCATATCTTCCCGCCCTCAAAGGGCCGTGGAAGGATCTGTATAGGGCGACAATACGTCTCCTTCCCGCCATTTACAGTGATACGTTTCCCCGTAAACCCCCGGCACGCCGCTGAAATCGATCATGTGGTTCCAGGCCTCATCCGGATCCACCAGTTCGATCAGTTTGTCCGATCCGGAGACCAGTTGCTGTGGAGGAAATTCAGGCCGTCACTGCTCAGAGCCGCGTTCACATGGAAGATCCGGAATCCATCCGGCAGGGATTCTCCCTGGAAGGTAAGCCCGCTCTGATTTTCCACGGAGGTATCGTATTCCACCAGAAAATACTCTGAAAAGATCCCCTGATCTTCCGGCGAGATCACCGCCAGCCTGTAACCGGAACCATCCCCCTGCACAGACAGGGATTCCAGGGACACCGTCCCCGGCCTCCGCCCAGTTTTCTCTGGTAATGCGCAGGATCTGATCATCCTCGATCCAGCCCAGCAGCCATTTGGAAAACCCGTTAAAATCCCCAACGTTCTGCTCCATCATATCATAGGTACGGATCCCGTTCTCGAAAGACTGTTCCAGCGCAGAGTAATAGTCCGGCAGCCCCAGCACATGGCCGGTCTCATGGATCAGCGTCCTGGCCCCCTCCTCTGTGTTGGAGGGTTGATGGAGGGTCACGTAACGGCCCACCTGCATGCCGTCATAGGATGGTCCTGACCAGTTTTCCGTAAGTCATGCTCCACCAGGTACTTGCCCAGCCGGTATGCTCCCCGGCAAAGTGCAGATAGACCCCATCGATTCCATCCGTCCCCGTTGCCGTCAAACTGTGTATAGTCGATCTCTTCATCCAAAGCCGCAAGCGTCTCCTGAAACAGGCTTTGGATGCCGTTGCTCTCATACCAGCTCCGCTCATGGCTGGCCGTGTAGGCAAAAGCCTGTCCGCGGATCTGCAGTTTTCCGTAGGAAGCCCGGTCATAATACGCGCTGAGGCTTTCATAGGGGTAATCGACATTCCGGCCCCCAAAGGCAATGTCCTCCAGGGCTTCCAGCGTATCTCCCTCCGCGAACCTCTTATCAGGGAAATCCACCTGCAGCAGAAGCACGGAGGCCTCCCCCTCGGAAGCCATTCCTCCGGCCTGATACTGCCAGTAATCCGGCAGATTGCTGGCGGGCGCGGCATTTTTCCCTTCTCTCTCCAGGGCGTTCCGGATCAGGGGCCCGGAAAATTCTTCCACTCCTGTTTCCTGGTAGTAATCGATCCTCTCTTCCAGGGTGCCATCCTGGGCGTACTGCTGATACGCTTCCTCTGTCAGCACGCAGGGCGGGACACTCTCCTCCGCTTCCGCCCGGCTCGGCCAGGCCAGAAGGCAGAAAAGGAAAGAAATTCCCGCCCATAACCACTTCCTGTTTTTTCTCATACGCTTCTCCTTTTCCCCCTCATTTCCCCTCTTCTTATCTGTTATTTTACCACAGCTTCCTCCGGCCTCACAAGAAGATCCGATTGTTTTCACGGAAAACAAAATTTTGCTCCAGCATGGATACATGGGACAGAAACGCCGGATCCCGGAAGGATTTTGCCTGCTTCGGACAATTCCTGACACAGGCCTGACATTTGATGCAGATCCCCTCCACTTCTGACGGCTCGATCCTGGAAATGGATCCCATAGGGCAGATCTCCCCGCATCTTCCGCAGCCGCTGCATCGTTCCGGATCGGTCACAGGCTTAGCCTTCAGGAAAACCGCCGGTTTGCCCTCTGTATCCCTGGGCACATAGTAGGGTGCCTCCGCATCTCCCGGAACCTTTACCGGCTCCGGCGGCGCCGTCAGCGTTCGGATCTTTTCCGCGGCTTTTTTCCCGAACTCCCTCAGCTGTTCCAGATCCTCCGGATCCGGCCGCCCGGAAGCCAGCCGGTCGGTAAACGCATGGCGTCCCACAAAGGCTGCCCCGGCCGCCGTATGAAAGCCTCCGGCCTCCAGCACTGCGCACAGTTCCGCCAGTGCGTTGTCAAAGCTCCGGTTTCCAAAAGTCACGATCCCCACAGCCAGGGCTCCGCCGCCTTTCAGCTTCGTCTGAAAATCCGGCAGGATCTTATTGGGAAGCTTTCCCGCGTACACCGGACTCCCCACCACCACCAGCTCTCCGGGATAGAACTCCAGTACCTCCCCGCGGTCCTCCGGCAGGGTAAAACGCACCAGCTCCCGGGGACAGCCAAGACATTCTCCCAGAACCTCCGTCAGACTTTCCACTGCTTTTTGCGTATTCCCCGTGGCGCTCCAGTATACGCCCCATACCTTTTCAATCTTCATCCATAACCCTCCTTCTGGTGGCAATGGCCTTTTCTATTTTTCACGCACTTTTCCTTTCAAGCGTTTATCCCTGGTCCCTTGTAAAACAAAAATCCACCGCTAATACAAAACTTTTTCTGGCTTACCGCAGATATGACGGAAACTACCGTCAATTTCCAACTTATACGTTTCCTATCCAGAAACAATCCAACTTTTGACACATTTTACTCGGCCATCACCTCGATCTTCATGACCCCATCCTGAATCAGTATAAACAGACTTTCTGCTTACGCGCCTCATATAAGGCGTGACTGGTCAGGTCCATGTTGAACACACCCGCATTGGATTTCTACTCACACGCCTCTCGCGAGGCGTGACCGAAACTTGATATTTCAAAAAATGTTCGTGGACATTTCTACTCACACGCCTCTCGCGAGGCGTGACCACAGCGACCTACAACGTGAATCGAAAAAAGAATATTTCTACTCACACGCCTCTCGCGAGGCGTGACCTTCGCCCGAATATGCACAACATGAGCAATCAAGATTTCTACTCACACGCCTCTCGCGAGGCGTGACTGTCGGCATATTCATTATGATTTCTCGTATTTTATTTCTACTCACACGCCTCTCGCGAGGCGTGACTGCCCTGGCAACTTTCTCATCGGTCTCTTTTACCTTATTTCTACTCACACGCCTCTCGCGAGGCGTGACCGTCAGGGTGGTGTCGTTGGCGGAGTCTCCCGGGATTTCTACTCACACGCCTCTCGCGAGGCGTGACGGCCGCCTGCCCGGCTCCATGTCGGCCGTGATGGATTTCTACTCACACGCCTCTCGCGAGGCGTGACTTTCTCAAAGGCTCTCTTTGCAGTTTCCTCAAGATTTCTACTCACACGCCTCTCGCGAGGCGTGACGCCTATTTAGGCGTATAATAAAACCATAAACAAAATTTCTACTCACACGCCTCTCGCGAGGCGTGACGTGCCTTCTCCCAGTGCCTCTCTGATTTCACCAATTATTTCTACTCACACGCCTCTCGCGAGGCGTGACGGATTTCAGGGCGCTTGCCAGCCTCGGGTGCAGTAATTTCTACTCACACGCCTCTCGCGAGGCGTGACAAAAAATGAAAAATGAAGTGGTGAAAAGTTATAATTTCTACTCACACGCCTCTCGCGAGGCGTGACTGATCAAAAACGTGCTGGATGAATCCGAGAACATTTCTACTCACACGCCTCTCGCGAGGCGTGACGATAGACCCTGGGGCTGTCCGGCCCTGAGCGTACAATTTCTACTCACACGCCTCTCGCGAGGCGTGACCCAGGATCACCAGATCATCCAAACCTTCAACCGATTTCTACTCACACGCCTCTCGCGAGGCGTGACTTGTTAGAGGCCCAAGGCCTTTTCGATAGCTCCGATTTCTACTCACACGCCTCTCGCGAGGCGTGACGGAGTACCCGATCGCAATGACCGTGGAAGCGCAATTTCTACTCACACGCCTCTCGCGAGGCGTGACTCCCGGACGGGATCGCCATGAAATATCTGTCCGGATTTCTACTCACACGCCTCTCGCGAGGCGTGACATATCTTGACAAGTTACGGAAATGTGATATACTAGATTTCTACTCACACGCCTCTCGCGAGGCGTGACTTTATGCACCTGTTCCTTTTTGCCGGCTTTCATATTTCTACTCACACGCCTCTCGCGAGGCGTGACTTCGTCCGGCCCGTAGGTTGTAGCGCGGCTGTTATTTCTACTCACACGCCTCTCGCGAGGCGTGACCGCTACAACTTGTAATCATAAGCATGCACACCCCAATATCTTGAGACGGACTATTTCTTACTTAATCTAATCTTGCATTTTAAATCTAAAAACAGACATTTTTTAGGCGAACCTCACGAGCTTACATAATCACCTCTACTTCGCCTTTTCCCTTCTAAATAATAATTACTCCTTCCGGATCATATGTTTTTTTAGCCCCCACATGTTCCACTTTTCTTTTCCAGTTGTTTCCAAGATGGTAGAACCGTAAACTATCCTGTTCTGGATCAATCAACTTAATCAGAGCATCTTTTAGTCGCAAGAAGGCAGAATAATCTAAATCCGCCTCAAACACCGAATTTTGTACCCGTTGAGCATGATTTTGACATTGCTTAGCCACTTTACGCAGCCTGCTCTTACCTGCTGCGCTGGTAGTGCTGACATCATAACTAATTAAAACCATCATTTATTTTACCTATTTTAATAGAAAAGGCGGATAGTTTTCCAGATCTCCCCGTACATATTTTGCGAGTAAATTACTCTGAACATAGGGAAGCAGTCCCAAAGGTATTTTTTGTGCTAAATAAGGATGTTTCATATTTGTACGTTTTTTTTCCTGCCATCTGGATAAAACCTTTTTTCGTCCTGCCTCATTCAACCATACTGCACCGGAAACCTGTTTTTCAAAATCTCCTTCCCCGAGAATCTGAAGATTTAAAAGTGTAATTACAAATCTTTCAACAATGCATCTCGCCTCCTCCACCATGTCACATGCAAGCGAAATCCTTCCACTTCGCAAGGAATGGCAAAATCCAATATAACTGTCCAACCCCACCGTTTCCAACGCTGCCGCGAATTCCGCAGTAGCAAGGGTATAAACAAATGACAGCACTGCATTAATCGGATCCAGAGGTGGTCTTTTCGTACGAAGATTAAACGTAAATGGAACTTTTTTATTAGTAATCAGCTTATTAAATAATGAAAAATATTTTTGCGCACAATATCCCTCTATTCCTACTACTTCTTCTACACTATCCGCTTTAAAGACTTTTTCTATCCCCTCGACCAAAACTTCCAATACCTGGACTATTTCTTCATCACCCCGCATTTCTGCGTTATCGTGAAGTGTTCTTTTTATTAGCTGCCTGGCATTGCTGAATTTAGCAGCCATAGTATTTTGAGCCAATTCCAATCCCGATTCCCGGAATTTATCAATCTGAGCGATCCGAAGGAAAACATTTCCTTTTGTCTCTCCACAAACTTTGGCCAAAAATTTTCCTTGAGGAGAAATAAAATTAATAGGTATAGTTTTCCCTACGCATTTTCCCATCAACGCCGGAGAACAGCCAAGATAATTAAAGCAAACGATATTCTCAATATTTTCAAATGGGATCCGGAGTTTTATTTCGCCATCCACTTTACAGACCAGATTTTCACCATCCAGGGTCAAGTAGGCCATCTCATTTGTAACATATACAGTATTTAATAATTTTCTCATCTTTCGGCCCTCACAATTTTACGTATTTCTTCCTGAATGTTTCTGGCTGATTTTACGGATGGCATACATAAATCTTTCATAGAACAGCCGCTGCATTGTTGTTTTGCCCGGATTGCGGGAATTTTCCCTGCAAGCATATAAGTGCGCATCTCTTTCAACAACCCTTTCAGCCTCTCATCGTATGTAAAGTAGTTTTCTTTCAGCGGCAATGAAATTCTTTTCCTGACATCTGCATAGTAAAGTACACCGCTGCAATCTCCTCCAAATACATAATCCACACAGATTTTCTGTGCGAAAACCTGCAGCAGATCTTCTTCTCTATACAATTGATTTCCAGGTTTTGTCGGTTTATATTCCACAATACAGATTTTGTATTTTTCAGTACTTCCCGAAATAGAAACTCCATTCGGATCCTCTGTTACTTCCAGACAATCAGCGATTCCATACAAGTTATACTGTTCCAGGTCATTATAAATCGGAACAGAAGTGTATACCTTTTTCCCTCGGACGGAATAGTAATTCTCCGGATCATGAACTCGTCTGTGGAGCAGATCCGCCTTTGTCACAAAATAATTCTCAGCCCATGCTCTGTCAATCTCAAGCAACCCCCATCGGTGTGGACAGTAAATATAATGCTGAACCGATCGGATGGTTATTTCCTGGTTGCTCATATTTTTTCCAGGAGTTCCACACCTTCCGGCATTTCCCGATCAACGGATGTTTCATAATCGGTAAACGCTCGTGGCGGGACATCCGTTTTTTCCTGTACGGAAATTTTATCAAACAAAAGATGTGAAGGACAGTTTCCGAGAACATTACTGTGTTTGAAAACATACAGTTTACGCATACACATTTTCCCTCTTGCAGCGCTGTGGTCGTTTTCAAACATATTGATAATCGCAGTCCACAAAAGTTCCACATCTTCTTCAGAAAGATTCGTAAGTTTATTGGCAAGAGCTGCGGAAATATATCCTTCTGCCCGGTAAAGAGCATAGGGAATCACGCTTTTTTTACCCATCTCTGTTTCTCCGGTTTCCTTTCGCTCCTCTGTAGTTCTGGCCTGTCTGGTAATAGTAACCTCCTGAATGTTAATAGGGGAAATACTTCTGGCAAAATTAATCTGCACAGGCCCCCGAACAATTCCGCAGGGATCCTCTCCGGTGGACATAACTGCTCCAAAGGCTCTTACATCAAAATAATTGCGGCACATATAATCTCTGGCCTGTTTAACATCATTCGGATTTTTACCTTTATTTTTCTTCTGCAGACCTTCTGCCTCATAGGCTTCTGTAAATTTTGTGTTCAAAGTTTTATCCGGTTTGATCAGGATATTATATCCCGGCACGCCCTCTCTGGAAAGTTCCACATAATTTCTGATTTTACGTTTTATACAGACATCGGTCACATATCCGTATCCTGATTCCGCATCAATCCTTGGCGAATTTCCAGCATCCGGATCCCCATTAGGATTTCCATTTTCCACATCAAATAACATTACAAAATCATATCTGTTTTCCAGTGCCATTTACTCATCCTCCGTTTCTTCTTTTTTATCAAAAAAGCTCTGGTACTGCTGATAATATCCGATCATAAATTTCCCCTGATCTTTCAGGTAAAAATGATCTGGAAATTCCTGGCCCATCATGTCTATGATATTTCCTATCAGCACCTTATACTTGACAGGATTTTTCAGCTTTTTCAGGTGGTTTTGCGCCAGTCCGATTAATTTAGGAAATACCAGTACAGGCTTTGATGACGCAGAAGCGAAATAAGCGTCTTTAATTGTTCGATTTAGTGTGTTCTTCGAAGCATCCTGCTGCAATTTTTCCAGAACAGCGAATAATCTGCCGCATAGATACGCCGGATCATGATTTGATTTATCCAGTGCCACTTTTAACTCCTCCTTTTTTGCTTTTCTGTTAATACAGGCTTTGATAACACCCATTCGGATCTGCTGGCTGACTTTTCCGACCTCCCGGTCCGTCTGTACACGCCTTACTATCGTACTCAGCAGCGCTTCCGGGCAAGGATTCCCATAAATGATTGCTTCAAATAATTTTGTCATCAATGCCGGATTCACTTTTTCATTGCTGCTTTTTGGTGAAATCATCTCCTTTTTAATACTGGAAAGAAATACCGGCTGTGCTTCTCTTATAATCTGTAAATCCTTTTGAAATTGTGCGATATTCCAAAGCACATCCGCATACTTTTTACGAATGGCAAATTTTACGGAAAGTCTGGAAGAATTCGGTTTCAATCCCACCATATAAAAGTCCACGTCCGAATGAAAAAAAACCGTTTTCAATCTATTATCGGTAATCCGCGCCTGTCCGGAATCTTCCCATACATTCTGCAACATTTCTTCCACCTGCTCTGTTCCCATCAGACCAGATCTGCCCAACAGTATCTCCATGAACAGCGTTTCGTGATTTTCTTCTGGATTCATCGCCCAGAATATAATCGTCATATCATCCAAAATGACTTTATGTTTATTACTGCCCAGAAGATAATTTAAGGCTTCCGTATATTTTTTCATGGCGATTTCGGAGATTCCGCTGTTGTAGGACTGCTCATTCCCATAAGAATTTTCCGATTCATTATTGAACCCCACCAAAACACTTCCAGTAGCAAGTCCGCCGTAAACACCTTTTATTTTATTATGAATCCTGGCAATCGGCGCCTTCTGACCGGTTATCGCGCACTGCGCGATTTTTATATCTTTCATATCTTCCAGCCGGTTTTTATATACAGTTCCCCATTTTTTCTTTACAGACTCTTCTTCATGCAGCAACAGATCCGGCCTTCCGGAAAGGCAGAAAGCAAAGCCTGCTTTTCCATATTCTTTCCCAAGCTTTAACAAATCTGGGTTTCCAATCTCCATCTCAGGATTCCAGGTTTCGATAAATCTCCGGTACGCGTTGATCAATGGAGAATCCAGTCCTTCTAAAAATTTAAGATTAGTCTGCACAAAGGCCTCATGGGATTTTTTTGCCTTTCCTGTTCGATCTTCCGGATGAAACGTAAGGGTTTCATGGTCAAAATTTAAGCCGAAAATATATAAAGGACGGTGCTCGATGATATTCGCGTCTATCCCCGGCTTTTCTGTCCGTTCCGGCATAATCTCACCCTGTGGGATCGATCTTTCTTTTTTTTTCGTACCAATAATTACTTCTTCTGTATTCTGGTGGTTTAGTATGACGTCTATTTTTCCATCTTCTGTCAGCGCGATCAGATAATGAATCTTTACCTTTGAGTATCCTTCCGGAAGAACTTTTCCTGCTTTTGAAAGGATATCATAATATCTGCATAATCCCTGGATCAGCATCGCAGTTCCTCCCTGTATTTTTCTACATCTATCACGCCGTTTATCATATGCGGCCTGTAATAAACCGTTGAAGCCCGATCCGAAAATCTGGGATTGTTCCAGTCATTATTAATAGGTTTTCCTCCGTCTTCAAACCTGACTTTATAACTCATATAACCCAGATCTACATCCCCCATTTTTAAAATCTCACTGCTGATCATCTGCTGATCAAATTCCTGTACCAACTCGATCCGTTTCACAGGAAATTCACTGCATCCGAGACAAGGGGTACGGAACCACTGTCCTTTTTCCAATCGTCTTTTAATAATATTATAATGTTTGTTTTCCCCATCCGTCTCTGCTTCATTTTTCAAGCCGGTCAGTTCAAAATGAAATTCCACCCCGTATTTTACATTTTTCAAAACCATAGAGGCTCTTTGGCTCCGGCTTTCCGTGGAATAAATGCAGGGATCTCCTCCTTTTTTATTCATTTGACTTTTTACAGCGCTGAGCAGAACTTTATCTTTTACCTCATTTCTTCGGATATTGACAAAATCAATATTCTGGAAGACAATGATCTTGTCAATTACATACCGGATCGCCGGCTTCCAGTAAACACTTTTCAGCAGGCCCTCCAGAGCTCCCGGAGTCGGCACATCATAGCTGACTCTTTCCACCTTAAGCTCCGGCCTGGTAAAGCATGCGTAATCGCCTTCTACCAGAATTTTAAATCCATAACTCATTTTTTCACCCCTCTTTCTATTCTACAAAGTAGTCCTTTGCATCAAATTGAACACCTGTCTCTCTGTCATAATAATCCATATTTGTCAGGCAATAGATTCCTGTTCCATAATCATCCGCTGCATGCTGCCTCGCCAGATCTTCCAGTTCTTTTTGATATAAAGTACAGGTATATTTTTGAAATTGTCTTGGGTTTCCGGTTTTTGTATACTTCAGTGTCTCTACCAGCATCCTGCTTCTGTCATCACATGGGATCACCAGGGAAACTGTCTTATTATCTATAAATCCAAAATGCTCCGCATACCACGAAAAAGGAATGGAACGAATATCCGAACAGAACTGATGTATCGTGTATTTCTGAATTTCCTCCCGCTTCATAAAATACAATCTGTTGTAGTATGCTTGAATGCATTCACCTGCAGAGATGTCGTTAAATTCTTTTAGCAGACCTTTTGTCAGATTTGCCTTTTCATCTTCTGAATTTTCTTTCTCTCCCTCGTATAAGTCAAAAATAAACACCTCTGCATTATTTCTTTTGCCTTCTCTATTGCATCGGCCTCCTGCCTGAAGGATACTGTCTAATCCTGTCCGTTCTCTAAACACAGTATATACATCCAGATCCACGCCCGCCTCAATAAGAGAAGTAGATATAATTGTAATCCTTTTTCCCTCCGGTACATTCTGCAGATCTGGATAATCCTTTTCCAATTTTATTAATTCGCTTCGAATCTCCTGCAAGATCCTTTTTCGATCGCAAACTGTCATATAAGTAGAAAGATGATATTTTTTTCCTTGTACCAGATAATACATATTTCTGGCAGTTTCCTTTTGATTTACTATGATCAGGGAAGACGGATACTGCCGACTTTTTGCAGCCAGTTCTTCTCTTGAAATTCTGTCCAAATACTTATAACTGCATTTTTGGAACACTTTGAAATCTGATTTATCCGGGATCAGATCAATAATTTTGCTGTCCCTCAAAGCATATTCACGGATCAGCTGTTCAAAATCTGGCATGGTCGCTGTCAGAAATACTGCCTTACTGTGCAGATATCTGGTCAGAAATGCCACTGCCTGCAGACAGGCCTGAAGATACTTCCGCGGCATCAGGTGCGCTTCATCAAAGATCAATATGCTGTCTGCCATGTTATGCATTTTTCTTAATTTGCCTCGTTTATTTCCATAAACAGATTCAAAGAACTGGACAGCCGTAGTAATGATAAATGGTGCATCCCAATTCTCAGCGGCAACCCTGGCTGCCTCCCGATAATCCTCTGTAATATTTTCATCTTCTTCATAAGAAAATGTAGACTGGTGCCTTAAAATTTCCAGATTATCCCGGAACAGTTCTTCAAACACTTCTGCCGTCTGATCAATAATACTATTATAAGGAATAATATAAATAATTCTTTTTTTATCTGACGCTATAGCCTGTTCCAAAGCTATTTTTACACTTGCAAGTGTTTTTCCGCTTCCTGTCGGCATATTCAGAAGGTATATCTCTCCCTCTTTTCCAGCATTCTGAAACGCCTGTTTTTGCAGAACCGCCCGGGTTTTCTGCAATGGCGTGGAACATTGAAAAGATTGAAACAGTTTGTTTACTTGTTCCAGGCATGTCGAAAAATCTGCCTTAAGTCGACGCGGCAGCTCCCGGTCTTTACAAAAATCTGCCGTATCTGCAAAATCCGCATCCACAAGGCAGGAAAAAGTATATCTGGTCAGAAAAGCGAATTTATCAATCAAACGATTCATATCCTGTCCGCAGTCGCCGCACAAAAAACGTATCCATTCATTTTCTTCCAGTTTTGGAAATACTAATTCATTTTTATATTTACTGAAATCCTCAAATTTTTTCTGTAATCTTCCCTGTAATGTCGGATCCCCTGGCTCATCATTTACAAACCCTCCATCCGGGATCCCACCATGGTGTCCGGCGATGCAGTACTGCATCATCAAGCTGATTATAAACGGGTACTCTTCTCCCACCGCCAAGGATCCACAAGCCGAATGTTCTACTTTAATATTTTCCCCCCGGATCCTCCTTTGAAAGGAATGCTGATATTTCCCAATATCATGAGCGAGTCCTGCCGCATAATTAAACTTTTTCATTTCCGGTATCGCATAGGAACTGCACAGTTCCGCAGTATTTTCACAGTGCTCTTTCACGGACTGGACAGCCCCTGTCGCTTCGTTTATATGTGCAATATATGGTTCCAAACCAAAACTCCTTTTTAAAATTCCTGACTCAACAGAAAATCTGCGACATGCATCGTTTTTATTCCTTCATAATTGCCGCCTGCAAAGGGATTTGTTGATAAAACATACTTGGGATAATTATCGTGAATCTCCAGCAGTCTTTCATATTCTCTTTTCTCTGTTTTTTCTGAACGTATTTCCTGCGTAACCTGCACATAAATTTTTTCATTTTGTCGTACTGCCGCAAAATCAATTTCCCCTTGCGGGGTTTTCCCCACATATACATTGTATCCTCGGCGGCACAGCTCCAGATATACAACATTTTCAAGACTGGATGCAAAGCTGTCTGCCTGATATCCCAACACACTGTATCTTAGCGCTGTATCAGCCAGATAAAACTTCTCCTGTGTTTTCAGCAGAGCCCTGCCCTGCAGATCAAAGCGGGAACATCTGTGAAGAAGATAGGCTTTCTCCAATTTTTCAAGATAACTGTATACAGTTTCGTTATCAAGGGTCCTTCTCTCCGATTTCAAATAATCCGAAATTGACCTGGCAGAAAAAGTATTTCCAACATTTTGAAACGTATATTTTACTACCCGTTCCAGCTGATCGATTTTCCGTATTTGATTTCTTTTTACAATATCTGAAAAAATGGTAGAATTATAAATATCCCGTACAATAGTATATATTTCCTCCTGAGAATAGGATCCTGTATGCGTGGCCGGAAATCCGCCCAGGCGAACATACCTCTCCAGCTCTAATTTGGGGGCTTCTGTTTTATCATAGGCTCTGCGAAAATTCAAATACTCTGCAAAAGACAGCGTAAAAATGCGAAAGGCAATATAGCGTCCTGTGAGATACGTAGAAATCTCCGAAGACATCATTCTGGAATTCGATCCAGTCACATAAATATCCACATTATAGTCAGATGCCAGCGAATTCACCACTCTTTCCCATCCAGGGATCTCCTGCACTTCATCCAGAAACAAATAGGTTTTCCCTTCTGAAAAAATACGGCTTTTTATTTCTTCATACATCTGTTTCGCTGTCATATCTTCATATTCCATGGAATCAAAGCGGTAACTGATCAGACGTTCCGAAGGAATACCCCGTGTTTTCCGCAATTGATCCATGATCATTTTAAGAATGGTAGATTTTCCGCAGCGGCGTACACCTGTCAGGATTTTTACAAAGGGAGCATCCACATAAGGCATAATCCGTTCTATATACAAAGGCCTTTCTATCATCTTATATCACCTCCACATCAGCTATCTATATTATATCACTTAATTATATTAGTTGTATAGAACAAATGGCCATCTACCGAAGAAAATATTTCAGCAAATAGCCATTCATACAACTAGTGTAATTATTTCTACTCACGTGCATCTGCTACACGGCAAAAAGATTCTGTATTTTCACCAAACTTTTCTCTTTTATTATGACATTCTTACAGAAAAAAAGCAATTCTTTTACAAGAAAAGGTGGCCGGCATAATCTTTATATTTTCACCAATAGACCACAAAAAATCTACTTTCTATTTTAAGCACTTGCTTTTCTTGCCCTTAAACGATCCAGCTCCACGTTTCACTCCGCCGTCACCGCGATCTTCATGACCCCGTCCTGTTGTTGCTCGAAGATCTCGTAGGCTTTCTCGATCTCCGCCAGTGGAAAGCGGTGGGTGATCAGCGGAGTGGTGTCGATCTTTCCCTGGCGGATCAGTTCCAGGATCGCGGCACAGTCGCAGCCGTCTACACCTCCGGTTTTAAAGGTCAGGTTTTTTCCGTACATCCGGGGCAGGGGCAGAACCTGGTCTTCCTCATAAAGCGCCACAATGGTGACGATGGCATTGGGCCTGGCGCATTTCCAGGCCAATGCAAAGGTGTCTTTTCCTCCGGCTGCCTCCAGCACCACATCCGCGCCGCCGTGGTCCGCATGCCGCCTCACAGTTTTTTCGCATTCCTCCGGGGTACAGAGCAGCACCTGGGGATAATGATCCCGGACAAACTGCCGCCGGGTCTCATTTTTCTCGCAGACCAGGATCCGCCTGGGCTGCTGCAGCATCACGCACAGCAGAGTGCAGATTCCCGTAGGGCCCGCGCCGATGATCAGCACGGTGTCCTCCGGGCCGATCCGGGAGATCCTGGCCGCCCAGAATCCGGTGGCCAGAATATCCCCCACGAACAGGGCCTGCTCATCGGTGACCCCCTCCGGGATCCGGTTCAGTCCCTGATCCGCGCAGGGCACCCGGACGTACTCCGCCTGGCCGCCGTCGATGCGGCAGCCAAGAGCCCAGCCGCCGTTTGGATCTGTGCAGTTATTGACATACCCGTGTCTGCAGAAAAAGCACTCTCCGCAGAAGGTCTCCACGTTCACTGTTACCCGGTCTCCGGGACGGGCAGCGGACACCTTCGGACCGGTCTGCTCCACAACGCCTACCATCTCATGGCCCACGGTGATCCCCGGAACCGCCCGGGGCACGCTTCCGTGCTTAATATGCAGATCACTGGTGCAGATGGAGCTCATGGTCACCCGGACAATGGCGTCCCCGGGATCCTGCAGCACCGGCACCGGCTTGTCACGCATGGCAAATTTTCCCTGTTCTATATAAGTGAAAGCTTTCATACCCTTCTCCTTCCGGATATGTTTTTAAAAAGGATCTTCCTTTTCGGATACTGCCCTCCCCTTTGGCCTGTATTTATGGTACACCCAGAAGGACAGGATCACCGTCAGGGTATCCGCCGTTACCTGGGACCAGACAATGCCGTACATGCCCACCAGGCGGTTCAGCAGGAACAGCATGGGAATGTTGAACACCAGCCAGCGCATGACTCCCAGAAACAGGGCGATCTTTCCCATGCCGAAAGCCTGGAACAGATAGACCGTATAGAAGCTCAGGAACATCAGCGGGGTGGCCAGCACCCGGATCCGCAGGAACTGGGAAGCCATGTCCACCGTCTGGGGGTCAGAGATAAAGACGCGGGTCAGAGGGCCGGCAAAAATTTCATACAGAGCGATGCTGACGGCGGCGATCCCAAGGCCCAGGCCTCTGGACAGGCGGATGGTATCCTGCATCCGTCTGTGTTCTCCGGCAGCGTAGCTGTAAGCCACCAGGGGCATCATTCCCTGGCAGATGCCGATGCCCACGTTCAGCGGGAACCGCTCCACCTTCAGGACAATCCCCACAGCCGCCAAGGCCAGGTCGTGGTAGGAAGCCATGAGTTTGTCAATGATCACATAATCCAGGTCAAAGAGCAGAGTGGCGATGGCAGAGGGAATGCCCACGGCAAACACCTCCCGGACACTTTCCCCCTGGGGCCGCCCGGCCCGCAGACTAAAGGTGATCACCGGTTTCTTTCCCATACGGAACAGCACCGCAAAGAAATAAACGCAGGCAATACAGTTGGACAGACAGGTGGCAATCCCTGCTCCCAGAACCTCCTGGCCTTTTGGAAGAAGCACAAACATAAAAAGAGGATCCAACGCAATATTCAGCAGACCTCCCAGGATAATACCGGTTCCGGCTTTCCGGGACAGTCCTACGCTGCGGATCAGATTGGAAAGCACGTTGGACAGCACGGTGGGAACGCCGCCTGCTACAATCACGCAGAGGGCATACTGCCGGGCGTAGGCATAGGTTCGCTCCGTGGCTCCCAGAACTCCCAGGATGGCTTCCATGAACAGAGCCATACAAAAAGAAAAGACAGCAGCCACAGCAATTCCCAGATACAGGGAAAAAGCGCTGACGCGCCGGGCTTCCTCCTCCCGATGCTGTCCCAGCAGGCGGGAGATCAGCGCGCCGCCGCCTACACCCGCCAGCCCTGCCAGACAGAGGCTGATATTGAACACCGGCAGGATCAGGGAAGTGGCCGCCACCATATAGGGGTTATCCGTCTGCCCTACATAAAAGGTATCGGCCATGTTGTAGATCAGCACGATCAGCTGGCTGATCACTGCCGGCACCACCATGATCCGCAGAGAGCGGGCCACAGGAAGTTCCTCAAAAATCTGTTTTTCCGTTGGCTTTGTTTTTGATCCTGTTCTCATACTGTTTCCCTCAGAGCTTTCTTCTTCCCCTGTCTCTGGCATGTTTCTCAGAAATCCTCAGCTTCAGCTCCTGCATCTTCACGTCCGTGGCGGCAATGGTATCCGCGCAGATCCGCAGTTCCCGGGCAATCGCTTTTACTTCCGGCGAGTCATTCTTGTAACGGATCTGGTGTTCCAGGCTGGCCCAGAAATCCATGGCCACGGTGCGGATCTGCACCTCCACCCGGATCGGCTCCTTGCCGGTAGAGAAAAACACCGGGATCTCCACAATGAGATGCAGGCTGCGGTAGCCGCCGGGCTTGGGATTTTTTATGTAATCCTTCCTGGTGATCAGGCGAATATCATCCTGGGCCAGCAGCATCTCCGCAATATCGTATATGTCATTGATAAACGAGCAGATCACCCGGATCCCCGCCACATCGTTGAGATGCTCCTGGATGGATTCCACCGTCACCGGCTGGTTATTCCGGCGGAGCTTTTCCGCGATACTGTAGGGACGCTTTACCCGGGAATGGATGCTGGCAATGGGATTGTGCTCCCGGGACAGGGTCAGCTCATCGTTCAGCACTTCCAGCTTGGTGGTGACCTCCCGGATGGCTGAGCGGTACTTCAGCATAAGGTCCTCAAACTGGAGCAGCCGCTCCAGGGACTCCTCGGTGATCTCCTCATCGGTTTCCACTCCGAAAAAATCCCGGAAGGTTTCTTTGCGTTCTTTCGTTCTGGTATCAAATAATGTAGCCATAGCGGTCCTTTCTTTATGTATTCTCCCCCTCTATCCTGCGGATGATCTTCTTTGTTTTTTCCACAGGGAAGGGAACGCTTACGCGGGTATACTGCCCTACAGAAACCACGGTCCCTGTCATTTCTTTCTGTTCTGCTCCTACCGGCACCAGCACCCTATCCCCGATCTTCAGGGATGAGTCTTCCGTCCGGTAAGAGTAAGGCCGGGAAGAAAAAGGCAGAAGCACCCCGCAGTAAATATAAATCGTCTTATCCTCCGGTAGTTTCTCTGGCAGCTGTTCTTTTCCATTCTCCGGCGGCTGCATCTCCTTTTTTCTGGCCTGCAGCGCTTTCCGAAATTCCTCGGCAGTCTCAAAGTCCCGGACGTTCAGACCGCAGGTATCCCTTTTTTCATACCATTTCCGCCAGCCGTAATTTCCGTTCCCGGAACGGTAATTTCTGGTTATCCGGAATAGTGATTTCCTATCGCCGGACAGGTGATGGAAAATGCCCCGGAATACACATCCGATGAACTGCCGTAGTCGTGGAGTATACCGCAGGCATAGCCCCAGTCTGCTTTTCCGAAGCGTTCTGCAAAGCGAGCCGCCGGTTCCGCGGTTCCACGTAAATAATCTTTTAAAGGCTGTGCGCATTTTTCATTGAGATGAACGGCATATTCCATAGAAGCCATCCTCCTGCGAATTTCACATAAAATATCTGCATTGTTCCTCGTAGGATTTCTGTTCTTTCTGGAACAACGCTGTCAACTTACCGACACCCTCTCTTTTGCGGTATGATGCCAGTGCGTTCAAATATTCCATCCGATTTTTATCCATAATAATCAAAGGAACCAAACCATTTACCAAACATTCCCGAAACAGAATAAGCCGTCCCATCCGTCCGTTTCCATCCTGAAAAGGATGGATGCACTCATAACGTGCGTGAAATTCGGCCAAAACAGATAATGTGGCATCGCAGCTGTGATACCACTGCAGAAGTTCCTGCATTTTTAACGGAACATCTTCCGGATATACAGTTTCATAGGTTCCGATGATATTCCTCCGTTTTTTGTAATCCCCGATGGCATAACCGTTTGCCCGATCCTCAAAGACTCCACTTTTCAGCTCAAAATGAAATTGTTTGATCAATTTCTGCGATAATGGCTGATTCAGTGTATCCAGCATATAATTAAACATCAGGAAATGGCCGTTCATTTCTTCCACATCTTTAGCACGGTAAACGTGGGCACTGACGGGTAACGTTCCTGTGTCAAATAATGCAGCGGTCTGCTCTTCCGTCATAGTTGAACCTTCAATTTTATTTGAATGATAGGCAAAATCCCACTGTGTATAAGCATAGATGCCGGATTTGTCCGATTTTGTTCTTTCAGTGCGAAATCGCTCCCGAAGGAACTGATTGATTATGTTCATATCTTTATTTCAGTTTCATTCCGTCTTTAAAGGCATTTCCCACTTTTTCCCCGATGGCATGGTAGGCTCCCCCGATGGGGTCAAAGGTGATCGGCGCCAGTTTTCCCATATCGATCTTTCCATCGGTGAGGATGGATTCATCGGCGCTGACGTTGACGATCTCTCCAAAGAGATGACAGCTTTCCGGATCGTAGCTGATAAGACGGCATTCCAGGGTCATAGGCAGCTCCCGGATCACCGGTGCGTCTACAAATTCCGCTTTGTCCGTGTGGAAACCGGCCTTCTCCATTTTGTCCGGGGTGTTGTTTCCGGAAACAATACCCACGTAGTCGCAGGCCGTCATCTGCTCCGCAGTGGCCATGCTCACCGTAAAGGCTTTCCGGGCCAGAATGTTTTTTGTGGTCTTGTGGCCGGCGCTGATGCAGAGGCAGATTTCTGTATCGCAGCTGATGCCGCCCCAGGCGGCGTTCATGGCGTCAGCCTTTCCCTCTTCATCGTAGCTGCCCAGAATAAATACCGGCTGCGGATAGGTCCAGGGTTTTGCTCCAAAATTTTTTCTCATGATCATGTCCTCCTGATTCAATGGTTTTCTATTTTAGTTAGCGTCAGTGTACAAAGGGACAATACGGTCGTTGAAGGGCTGATTTGGGCTCCTTCTGCGTTACTTTCCCTCCGCGTACGTCTCTGTACGCGTCGATCAAGTGCCTTGAAGGGGCTCAAATCAGCACCTTCACGACTCAAAGACTCCAACCGCAGGAATTTCGGCGATTTTCAAGGCAGACGATAGAGGCGTACTGGACGTACGCCGATTAAGGATAACGCAGAAAATCACCGAAATTACGCGGTTTGGAGCGTGTTGCCCCTTGTACACTGACGCTACTCGTAAGAAAAATAATGCAGGATCACCGGCAGAGCATCTACTGGTGCCCGCCTTTTCTGTCTCAGAATTCCAGCCGCTGCTGACCGCTGAGGCTGTCTTTCGCCAGAAAACTTTTCTGCGCCCCCTGCCGCACCTCATCTGTCTCCCGTAGATGCCCCAGCAGCAGCGGAGAAGCAGGATCGTGGAATTGATAATTCTCCCGGGCTTTCGCCGGGCTCTGGTTGGCATAGCAGTATTTGCAGCCGTTGAGACAGGTATCATAGGCGCCGATGTCCCGGCTCTCTATGCAATGGCATCCTGCCCTGGCGCCTCGATGCTTCCGCTCCCGGAAGGTAACGCCGTTGGCCTCCCCCAGGATCTTCAGGGTTGTACAGCCGGAGGCCTGGATGCCGTAGCGGCTGTAATCTCCGTTGGTGCCGCAGGTCTGGATGGGGATACCGTACTTTTCCGCGATCCGGCCCAGCTCCCGGGCCAGAGTCTCTTTCTCCGCAGCAGTCAGCGGAACCAGTTCCGGCATATTAGTCCGCAGCTTCTGATACATTTCCACGAAGCTGAAAATGCAGCGGTCCACATGACCAGCCAGCCGGGAAGCCAGAGATTCAAAGGTTTCCATATGCACCGGGATCGTATACCGATCCGTCAGGAGCACCGGATCATACCGCCAGCTGATGCGTCCTGCCCCCACCTGTTTTTCCAGTTCCAGCAGGGTTTCCACACTTTCGTCCAGGGAGGGAACTCCCGGCTCAATATCTTTTCCGTAAGCAGTAATGGTGTACTGAAAATATGTGTGGAAGCGGTCTGTGATCTGATGAAGATCCTGCAGGATAGGCCGGTAATTTTTGGAGCAGAACACCACGCAGTCCACGGTCTCCGACGTCAGCTCGTAGCGGGTCACTTTATTTTGAAACAGCGGATTCCTGGCAAGGACATATCCTTCCTGAAACCGCTTCAGAAGCCAGGGCGTAAAATACTGCACAGAATCCGTCCGGGCACCGGTGTTGATGATCATAGTGCTGCCTCCTTTCCCTCCTGCATTCAGACTTCCCGATATGTGACCTTCCCGTTTTTCGTCTCCGATTTCATCAGGGAAGCCCGCTTCACCTCCATCTCGGCTTTCGGCAGATGGATCTGGTAGGGGTTTCTGGCAGACACCTTGCGGATCAGGGTAATATGGGGAGTAAACCGGTCGTCCTCAAAGGGAATACCCGCATTCTTCAGAGCCGCCCGCAGATCTCTGACATAGGTTTTCAGTTTCTGGTTCCCCTTTACTCCTGCCCAGAGAATGTTTCCGAAATTTCCTTTTTCGGACAGGGCCAGCCGAAAGGCCGGCAGGGGAACCGACGCCAGGATCCGCTTCACCTGCTCCGGATCCCTGTACTCACCGATAAATGCCAGGGTCAGATGCAGGTTCTGGGCCGGCACGTAATTTCCCTCCACGCCCTGCTTTTTCAGGTCGTGCAGGCAGTCCACCAGGGCCTTACGCATTTCCTCTGACAGCTGAATGGCAATAAATAATCTCATCGTTTACCCTTTCTGAAACTCAGTTTTTCTTCTTCTTAAATCTGTATTTTCCTTTTCCGCAGCCGGATACCGGCTCAATCATTTCGCGCGCAGCCATCTCACGAAGCAGCTCCGTACTTCTGGTCGGTTTCAGGCCAAGGATTTTCTGAACATCTGATCTGCCGAAGACGGTCTGACAGCCAAATTTTTTTCAATAATTTATAAATGTGACAAGCCGTTTTAGGGGTAAACGGGCTTTCAATGTTCGCTTTTATTTCTTCAATATTCGCTTTTTCATCTTCAATGTTCGCTTTTTGGGGGCAATGTTCACTTTTTCTTCTGCTTGAAATGTGCCGCTGATATGCAATGCTTGTATTAAGAAAACTTCTGCAGAGCCTCAGAGCATTCCTTCTTCCGCCTGCATCTGCTCCCGGATCTTCCGGATCAGCGACAGATCTGCCGGCAGCCAGTCCACACTGTCCAGTTCTTCCCGGGAGAGCCATCTGGCGGCCTCGTGTTCTTTTAAGGTCAGTTCCCCGGAGCGGATCCGGGCCCAGAAGCATTCCATGGACAGATGAAAAGCGGGATAATCGTATTCCACGCAGTCGATCTTCTCTCCCACCTGGATCTCCGCGTCCAGCTCTTCCCGGATCTCCCGGACCAGAGCCTCCTGGGGCGTCTCCCCGGCCTCGATCTTGCCGCCGGGAAATTCCCAGCCGTCCTTGAATTCTCCGTAGCCTCTCTGGGTGGCAAATATCTTATGGCCGGAGCGAATAATGGCCGCTGCAACTCTGACTGTTTTCATGTTTGATTCCTCTCTTCTGTATTCAGCTGATGATGTACTGGTAAATATCCTCCCGAACCGGAGTGTCCAGATTCCACTCGATCTCTACTGCCGTCTTGGTGGTGTTGGGCATCTGAAATTCCCGGGTTCGGCCGGTAGCGGCCATTCTTCCCAGGTAATAAAATTCCTTGGAGATCTTGTCGTCCTTATTCTTCCTCACAAACAGATGAACGTCAATCCCACGCTCCCTGGCGTGCAGGAAGTTCTGAACGTCCTCGGATTCCAGGGACCGGCCGGATTTGGAAACGGCCATAAGGGTTCCGGTATTGAGGAAATGATCCTCGTACTTGGTGGTGTCGCTGATGTTCTCTTCCTTATGATAATTGATAAAAACCGGAAAGGTCCTGGTGTTCTTGTCGAATTTGTACCCGCCGATATTCAGGGGCACTTCGTTGTTCTCCCAGTTCAGCAGGCGGCAGACGTCCTCGTAAGTATATTTCTGATAGAGGACAAATTCCGTATCCTGGTAGCGGAGGCTGAAATTCTGCCGGTACCGGGAAATGCCGAAATCGATAAGCCCCTGCAGAATCTGATAGAATGCCGGGTTGCCCAGCATGCGGGCAAAGTTACGGGAGATCCCGTACTCCTCCCCTTCCTTCCGGATGAAAACGCAGGTTTCATAGGTTTTCTTTCCGGATCCGGAAGGAAATTCGTTGGTCATAACATTGACTACATTTTTTCTGGTCTTTTCATCTATGGTAATCCCGTAGTTGTCCCGGAGACTCTTGCTGAGGATCTGCAAAATCCCATGGCGGTACACCAGCAGACGGTTCAGCATTTCCAGTTCGTGGATCCGTTTGCCTGAGGCCAGCTTCCGGGAGACAAATTCAAGAATCTTCTCCTCTTCTTTGGACAGGCGCACCGTATATTCCTTCTCGTATTTTACCAGGAACTTGTAGTAAGATCCCAGACTGCTGTTATCAAAAATCCGGCAGACATCCATTTCCCCGTAGAGGTCAAAATCCTTCAGGGCAGGGATCCGGCCCAGCTTGTATTTCAGATTTGTGTAATTCTCCCGAATCAGCCGGATGTCGCTGAAATTGGCGGCGTCAATGGCCGCGAAAATCCGCCGGCGGCTGATCTCGTCGAAATGAATGGTGGACACTCCGGGAATCACCCGGTCTCCCTCCATAACATACCGGCGCACGTTGTCTTTATTGTAGCTGCGGTCCCCGGAAAGGGCAATGGGGATCAGAAAATTATTTTTATAGTTGCCGATGAAATCCAGGATCACCACAAATTCTTTGCCGGGGGATTTCCGAAGTCCCCGGCCCAGCTGCTGGACAAAGACAACAGCAGACTGGGTGGGCCGGAGCATGATCACCTGATTGATCTCCGGAATATCCACACCCTCGGAGAAAATATCTACGGTAAAAATATAGTCCAGATAGTCTGCGGTTTCCTTCTGATCCTCCGGCACCTCCATCACCAGGCGCTCAATGACTTCCTCCCGGCGGGTCTCGCTGTCCTCTCCAGTGAGGACCTCCGTCCGCAGGCCTCTCTCGTTAAACTTTTTGGAAAGCAGCCGGGCCTCCTCCTTGCGGCTGCAAAAAACCAGACCTTTGACCCGGTTTCCGCTGTGGCCGTAATAGGACGCCTGTTCCAGCACATAATCCACCCGGTGGTCGCTGACCAGCCGGTTAAAATCCCGAAAATCCCCCTCCTCATCGCCAATGGCCCGGCCGTCAATGGTAAGATCCGTGATGCCAAAATAGTGGAACGGACAGAGCAGATCCTCCTCCAATGCCTGCTGCAGACGAATTTCGTAGGCGATGTTATGATCAAAAATCTCATATACATCAAAACGGTTAGTTTCCGGGCTGGCCGTCATGCCCAGCCAGAAATCCGGCCGGAAATAGTCCATAATCTTCCGGTAGCTTTCCGCGCCGGAATGATGGGCCTCATCCAGGCAGATAACCGTGAACTGCTCCGGAGAAAAAGCTTCCCGCACGGAATCCCGACTCATCATCTGCATAGTAGCAAAAACCAGATCCGCCTGGCAGATGGATTCCAATTCCCCGGACGTGCGGCCGGAAAGCAAGGCGTAACGCCAGGGCGAACCGTCGTCCTTCCGGGGGCCAAAGACTTTCTGATAACTGGCCAGTGCCTGCCGGGCAATCTGCTCCCGGTGCACCAGAAACAGCACTTTTTTCGGATGCATGTCCCGGAGAGCAAAGGCGGAGGCATAGGTTTTACCGGTTCCGGTGGCAGAAATCAGCAGCGCCCGGCGGGCTCCCTGCCGCACCAGCTTGCGAATATTTCTCACGAACGCCGTCTGCATGACATTAGGCTGCAGACGGTACTGCTCCAGAGACACCGGTACGGTCTCCCTGGCAACCTGCTTCTGTTTCTTCACCAGCGCATATCTGACCCGGTAATCCTCAATAAACTCCTCATATGCCAGGCTGTTGGTATCCTCCCAAAGAGAACGAAATTCCTGAAGAATGTCTCCCACCACTTCTCCGGTTTCCAATCCCACCAACTTGGTGTTCCACTCCCGATTCACCTTCAGAGCACCGGCAGTCATGTTGGCACTGCCAATGATGATCCGGTAAATCTCTTCCTTCCGAAAAATATATCCTTTGGTATGAAATCCATCCTTATATCCATGAGTCACAAACATCTTCAGTTCAATATTTTTCAGGGAATGCAGCTTGTCCAGGGCCGCCGGATCATTAAACGCCAGATAATCCGTGGTGAGAATCTTCCCCGGAATCCCCCTGCGCTCTAATTCTTTCAACGTCTGCAATAAGGGGGTAATCCCGCCCAAAGTAATAAACGCCACACTGATATAGAACTCCTGACAATTCAGGAGTTCCTGTTCCACTGCAGAAATCACTCTCTTGCCCTGACGGTAATCGTTGGAGACAAACTCCGGGCGGTACGCCAGGTTAGAGGGAATAGATTGGTTGATAAAGGCCGTTTCCAGGCCGTGTTGGAGGTTTGTTTGGTTATTCATTTTTTCATCCTGGTTGCTTTATTTTTAGGGTTTCAATTTTATTATGCGATTTTTTTTTACTCTTTTAAAGTGGTTTTTGCTCTGCCGAAAAATATATGTAAATAAATAGATCTGTTCCCTAGTACTGGCTGGCACGAGAGGACAGAAAGTACGTCATTTGCCGGGCGGTTCCTCCGACTTGATCCACCGCTGTTTTACTCTCTGGAAACGTAGCCGGGAACATATCTAGCCCAATATAAGTGATATATCCCACACATGTCAATACATCTCTATTCCCATCCACGCACAAGCGATTTTCTTTTAAAAAACTATTAGAAATCAAAATAGTTTAAATGCTCGCTCTCCAATATTAATTATTTTGGCATCTTCCTCTGGCAAATTTTCAATGAATTGCTTTAATTCTTCATTATTTAGTGTTATTCCAACAATAACCTGAGCCTCCCCTTCTATGTCAAGTACACTTTGTATTAAACTTTCCATATCGGATGTTACAATACTATGTTGTGCTGGCTCATCAAATATTATTATACCTGGGTGATTTCCTCCTTTTACAAGAGAAGTTTGAAGTAATGCTATTGTAAATGACCAGATAATTCTAATATTGTCACTCGCAGAAGAATCAAACTTCATATCAAATCCATCAATTAAAGGAAGGCATGTTTCAACAGGAATATCAACAGCATCAATATCTGGAGCACTTTTGTACTTATATTTACGAAGATTATTAACAAAGTTATTTTTAAAAGTTTTGATAACTTCAGCATCTAAATCTGAGACTTCTTTTTTGGGAAGTTTTTCATATTCTTCTTTATATTTTTTCCAACGATCAGAAAGTTTTCTGATTTCTTCTAGTTTCTGGTCTATAAAGGATTGAAGTTGAACATATCCTCTAATTTTCGACTCAATTTCTACAAATTTTTGTACGACAAATTCTGACCATTCTGTTTCAGTAGAATAAATATCCGAACGAATTGTCTGTGCAAGGCGTCGCAAAGTTACCAGCCGTGATTGTAAATCATTTTCGACTAGTGAAAGTTGCTCTATATTTGTTTTGTGACTATCACGTGTAAACTCAAGAACGCTTTTCTGTCCTTCTAAGTGTCGAATATTTTCTTCGATACTCATAATTGGGATATCATTACCAAAATGCAAGAGAGAATCCTCAATTTTTTGATTGCATGTCGGACAAATATTTTTTGCAATCTTACATCCTATTGCAGAACCCATACTTTGCAATTTTGCCGCATCTTTATTATTTCTTAAATCACGAATAACTATTTCAAGGCTTCGCTCAGCTTGAGTAACCGCACTACGTGACAAGGTAATTTGTTCATGACATTCAGAAGCTTTCTGTTCAAAAGAATCTATTGTTTCAGATATTGTTTGCAACTCCTTATTTAAATCATCAAAATTATCAATATTCCTAGGTTTAAGACATTTAATCGAATCATGCTCGTCTTGTAATTCTAAGATAGCATCTTCAAGAGATTTTTTATCAACTGTTGTTACGGCAATAGCTTTATAATCGTTATCACTCATAATTTTAGGTTGTATAGGTAATCCACTAACTGAGCAAGATTCATGGGTTGCATTTCGATTTATATCATCAAATATGTTTTTCCATTCACTAATAATTGCATTCTTTACGGATTTAAGTCTATTCTTTTCTCTCTCATTTTTAAATGTATCTAAACCTAGTAAAAATTCTACAACTCGCTTTTTGGCATCCTTAATTCCGAAATATGGCATCCCTGAAAAAATATCACCCCAGCCATGTTTCTGCTCAATGAATAAGCCTGAAAAAATCACTTGTAAATATAGTTTTTGATTATTACCGTTTGTTTGTACCAAAGGTAGTTGAATATGCAGAAATGATTCTAAAAACGAGTGGAACCCTTTTTCATTAGTTGCTGCACCTCCATCATGAATATACATATCTTCTGGTTGCGTACTTTGATTTCCAATAGAATCATAATCACCATAATATACAGTAACAAGTCGTGGATCCCTTGTTTCCATTTTTGCAGATCTATATATAGTTACAATTTCATTACCATTAGATATTTCCAAGTATGCCCCTGACTCTAAAACATTCCAATCCTTATCCCCATCATGAATTACTGACTTATATACAGAAGTGAGAACTTTTTGATTTCTTCCTCCAATAATTTCTTCAAAACCAAGACAGTAAAAAATTGCTTCAAGCACAGAACTTTTACCAGCAGTATTACTATTACTAGCAATAAATGTTAACCCACTGGAAAATTTTTCATCAAAACCATAAATTCCTTCATTTTCCTCATTGGCTGTTTTAATTTCAATGCGAAGACGATTTATTCTCAGCATATGTGTTCCTCCAAATATCTGACAGTTGTTTTATCTTATTATCTGTCAATTTTTTTGACAAAAGCGAAAGTGCTATCTTCTCTGCAGTAAATATTTCTGATTTGTTATCTATTTCTGATACAAGTTCTTGGCCTTTGTCTGTCAAAACATATTTTCCGTTTTTCCCTTGAAAAATCAATTCATCTGCTATTGCAAAAGTTACTGCTCTATTTACCGCTGGATCAAAACGAATAATGGGAGGCGAAGCAAAGTCATATTGTACATAATCTAATAGCCTGTCCATTGCTTCTTTCGAGCAAAGCGCAAAAGATATAATATGTAGTTTTATTGGCAAACAACCAGACTTACCCCAACATGATTTTGCAATAATAAAGCATATCTGCGAAACTTTATAACTGATACGATAATTATATGGCACAGCATCTGGTTTGGCATCAAACACAATATCCCTATTTTCAATTAAATTTTGTCTATTCAAAATACTCTCACCTACATTCTAAATTCCATTGAGCAATCTGCCAACCAACTTGCAACTAAATCTTGTTTAAGTTCCCCAATTGAAGCCAAACTAATTGTTGTAGAGAATTGTTCTTTAAGCTTTTTTTCAAAATCATCAAGCAATTCACCAAACAAACGTGCATTACCTGAGTGTTCAGATATTAATCTCGTCTTAACAGCAACATCTTTTTTACAACTCTGTTCTAATTCAATTAGCGATTCATGTATTTCCGGAAAATTCAGTCTCAACTTATTTAATATTGCTAATCCACTAAGATAAGATTCTATATAATGATTCACTAGAAAAACAACATCTATATCCTCATCGTTATTAGTGTTTTTTATGGCTTTTATTTTTCGTTTTATATTGTTAACTTTTTCAGAATCACATTTCGTATAGTCAAGCTCAACTGCATCTCTTATCGCCAAATTTAAAAGATAATCTTTATGAGGAGCAAGAACTATCCTGCTAATTTCCAATAAAAAATCTTCTGCACACTTTATGATAACTTTAAAGTCATCGTCAATATTTGTATAAACAGTAGGATTTGCCTTCTTAGCGGCTAATACTTCCTTTCTTTTAGTCTCAGCATGTTTTACAATACGAGAGTCCTTTTGTTCGGGTATAACAAAATGCCATTCTTTAATTGGTGGTACACCCCACTCTTTAAGTTTCTTTATATAATCGGGTTTCAAAAGTTTTCCGATATCCTTTGTCATTTTATCACGCATATGCGTGTAATTATCTTCATCTGAATAGTCTTTCTCTGGACAATAGCATTGATGAACAATTCCATTTTGAGTAAATCCTTCGATTCCTCCATCGCCTCCCTGAGCCGCAGAAATGGGTGTATAATGCTCATTTTGATATCTCATACGATAACACATTACACACAATTCCTCCCATGCATTGCCGTTCATGTATCCCTCAATAAATTGTAAAACACTCATTTATTTTCTCCTCCAAAAAGCCTTAACGATATAGTATTGACAAAATCAGGCTTCCTAGTCAACGTACATTTATCAACACAAACTGAATACTTCCCTGATAAATCCTTTATTTTTACAAGATGGAAAAAGTCTAAAACATCTATAACTATTACTTCTCTATGCATATAATAGCACTTTTCACCTATTCTAGGGAGATATTCCGCCATAGCACCATCCTCCCTCTATGTATTGTCATGTAAATACATTTTCTCTACACCCTCTGCTATTTTTTATAGCCACTTGTATGTACAAGGCTTTCTGTTTATCATCAACATTCTCTATTAGATATCTGTATATAACTACCATCCTCTATTATGAATCTCTGCTCAAACGTGACACCTAGTACGTCTGCAATAATAATCATTTCCTCCACACTGACAGTCCCACGTTGTAACTTCTTATTAAAGTTCTGCGGTGATTGGCCAATTTTCCGGGCAAGCTCTGAGATACTGATATTCATTTTTTCACAAAGTTCCCGAATCATATCAGATGTTGTCATTTTTACTCCTCCATACCTTTTATTATAAACCATATGGTTGCTAAACGCAATCCATCATTCCTTTATTCTATTTCCCACAAAAAGACATCCTACAAGTCCGCTTGAACTTATAGGATGTCAACGTACCTATTATTCCACATCCACCTTCGCACCAGATTTGAACTCCACCTCAAACCTTTCATCATAAACGGTAACCTTCTCGATCAGCCGCCGCACCAGTTGCTCATCGTACTCCATAACCTCTGTGGACTGCCGTTCCAGGAACTCCCGCATCTCTCTGATCCGCTGTTTCAGTCCTTCCCGTTCGGCGCTCTCCACCAGGGCATTCTGCTTCAATTCCCGCAGCCTGTCAATCTCATCCGCAACACTGTTATAATCCTTTTTTGAATTCGCCAGCTTCAGAAGCTCCTTTTGCAGGTCCAGCAGCTTGGCCTCAATCCCTTCCGATGAGGTTTCACCCTCCTGCCGGATCACTGCTTCTATGTTCTCCTGGAGAGTGGCCATCATGTTTTCCCTGTTGCCAAGTGTAAGGTTGATCGCCTGCACCACCGCCGCCTGCAGATCTTGCTCCTGAATAGTTGGTGCGTCACAGGCGGTTGGCCCATGTTCCACACGGGTACAGCACCGCCACACGGTAGAAT
The DNA here is from genome assembly GCA_963928055.1 of Candidatus Scatomonas sp. Taxonomy (GTDB): domain Bacteria; phylum Bacillota; class Clostridia; order Lachnospirales; family Lachnospiraceae; genus Scatomonas. Next base: position 613,334 of record CAWVDN010000001.1, read on the forward strand.
GTTTTCCCCTGTTATTCCATGCAATCCGCCGGTAAATTTCGCCGCACCTGGAGCAGTAAACAATACTGGATAAGGCATACTTGCTGCTGTAAACCCTCTTTTTCCGGTTAGCTCCACTGTGGAGGTTCGCCCGCCGGATCATTTCCTCCTGCACCTGCATATAAAGGTCACGGGGAATGATCGGCTCATGGCTGTTTTCCACATAATACTGTGGGACAATCCCCTTGTTCTGCACCCGTTTTTTATTAAGAAAATCAACAGTATAGGTCTTCTGCAAAAGGGCGTCTCCGATGTACTTTTCATTCTGCAGGATCTTCTTCAGTGTTTCCGGACGCCACTTCGTTTTCCCAGCCCCGGTAAGAATCCCGTCCGCTTCCAGCCCACGCCCGATTTGGAGCAGGCTTTCCCCTTCCAGGTACTCCCGGTAAATCCACTTTACCACTTCCGCCTCTGCAGGCTCTATGACCAGGTTTCCCTCCTCATCCTTTGTGTAACCCAGGAATCGGCTGTGGTTGACCCGGACCTCCCCATTCTGGAAGCGGTACTGCAGGCCGAGTTTGATGTTCTGGCTCAAAGACTGGCTTTCCTGCTGTGCCAGACTCGCCATGATGGTGAGTAGCACCTCACCTTTGGAATCCATGGTGTTGATGTTCTCTTTTTCAAAGAAAACCGGGATGTTCTTTTCCTTCAGTTCCCGGATATATTTCAGACAATCCAGAGTATTTCTGGCAAACCGGCTGATGGACTTGGTAATGACGAAGTCAATCGTTCCTCTCTCGCAGGCGGCAACCATCGCCAGCAACCCATCCCGCTTTTCTTTTTTCGTGCCAGAGATGCCTTCGTCATAGTAAAGTCCGGCAAATTTCCACTCGTCATTGGACTTGATATAGTTCTCATAGTGGGCCTTCTGCGCTGCCAGGCTGACAAGCTGTTCCTCACTGGCTGTAGACACCCGGCAGTAGGCAGCCACTCTGATTTTCTTCTCCCCAAAGGATGTATTCTCCGCAATCTTTGTGATCCGTTTCATCCTCTCACCTCTCTCTGCAGGAAGCTGTCTTCCTTACATGTCACAGGCAAAAAAAAGAAAGGATTTTTACCCTCTCCAAAAAAATTTTTCAATATTTTTACCAGATAAAATCACGATACATAGTAAATTTTACGACATAAAAAGGCCGGTGGATTTCTCCATCAGCCTAATTTTTCTTTGCCCACATTATAGTTCTGAACAGTTCACGGATTGTTATCCGCAATAACTCTGAATAATCTCTATGCTTATCTGCTCGTTCCAATGCCATATAGTATGATTCCTTTTCTGGAAACTTAAAATATATCGGCGGCAATCCTTTTTCCTCAGCATCCAATTTAACATTGCCCTGGAACTTCTTCCATTACCATCTCTGAATGGATGGATTTGAGTAATCCGATGATGGATCTTTAACGCTTGTAATACATATTCACTGATTGTCAGTCGATCTGCATCCCGCACCAAATCTTCCACCGGATTTTGCAATTTTACCAGTTCTGCTGCAACTTCACGCCAATCAACTGTTTCAAATTTAGCTCCTAAAACAAGATTATTATCAATCCTTGTCTTCCCAGCTTCCTCTGGGTAATGCGCATACTGGAACAGTTTTTTATTCAGATCCAGCAGCTTATATATCGTCAGTTTATCCTCTGTTTCCAATATATAGTCATACAGTTCTGCATGTCCAACTACTTGGATGATATCCTCATAACTTTCTTTACAATATAAACTGTCCTGACGGTTCATCCTTAAATCTGTAACAATTTCCGCGACTTCTTCTTCATCCAAATCCAAACCTTCCATCCGATTCTCATTATAAATGAAATCATTTTTGAACCTATACCAAACGATGTCCGGCTCTATGGTGAAAAAGAACACATAGGAGTCTATCTCTTGACGAAGCAAATTGATGTTCTCTATTTCCATACCCATGGCAAGCTTTTTTCTATCTGGTCTGTAATCGGAAATTCTTTTGTTCAGATTCTTATAATCGCCATCCAGTATGTGAAATGTATATGCCAAACGGAGTACACAGGAACGGAAACTTACTCCGAAGCGCTCTGCAATCTGCAACGCATCATCAAGGGAAACTTTCCCATTCTCTGCATACTCCTGTGCGACAGATAAGAATAATTTTCCAGGCATGAGCAGTTCCGCTGCAAACTGTTCTGCGAACCGCTCTGTCTCACTTCCATTGCCGCCTTTGGGACATATTTCGCTTCTGCGATCCTATAGATGATGACATAATTCATGGGCGGCAGTAAATCTCTGCCTGGTAATTTTCCTCTTATAATTGATACCAACAACAGGGAGATCATTTTCACCTTCTGGTACAAGATAAATACCTTCCAGATTTTCAAATTCCATAAGCTGATACACAATTCCATATTCCCGCATCAGCTTAAACGGATCAATCGGAATAGAAGGCATTTCCTCTCCAAATCTGTCTTTCAGGACTTTTGCCGCCAATGCCTGCGGAGACATTCCAGGAGAATAAAAATTCTTCGATTCATTAACCATTCATGGTCTCCTTATATCTGCGTTTAAAATCAATGAGATTCATAATCTCTTTCCGATCCATATCAGACAACTCTGAAAAAGCACGGGCAAACATCTCTACCTGCGCATCACCAGATGTCTTCCCATACATTAATTCGTCAACGCTTACTCCATACAATTTAGAAAATCCCGCAAGTTCCTCTGCTGTAACTTTTCTCTGTCCGGATTCAATCGCGCTGATCGTTGGTCTGGAAAGATGCATCTGACGAGCAACAAACTCCTGTGATAACTTCAAATATTTCCTTGCTTCCTTTAATCTCTCATGCATGGAATTCACCTCCTCTGTAAATAAGTATATGCAAATTCGCTTTGAAAGCCAACAGTAAATGTCAGATTTTCTGACATTTTTGTAGTTAAACAGATGAGTGATATCGTGTAAACAGATCAATAGTACTTTCTATTGATAAAGGCCGTTTCCAGGCCGTGCTGGAGGTTTGTTTGATTATTCATTTTTTCATCCTGGCTGCTTTTCTTTTAAGAATTCCGTTTTATATACGATATTTTTTATCTTTGTAAAACAATTCATGTTCTGCATTAAATATACAAGTAAATTAGTGGATCTGCTGCATCGACTGCCTTGATCAACAGTGTCTGCAGGAATATCTAACCCAAATCTACATTTTGATCCAATGTACCATTTCGATAAGTGGGAAAATCATATCTTTCTTTGCAAATAGACCATATCTATTAGTTGTATACCATACTCATATATTGGGTGGTCATAATTATCCACAAAAAAATTTTTTATATTATGCGAACGAGAAAATCCGCATTTTTCATAAAATGGAATTGTTAAAGGACTGTCCCCTGTTCCAACTTGAAGAACCGAATATCGTTTCTTATATTTTTTTGCTACAAAATCAATTAGAGCTTTTCCATATCCTCTCCCCTGATAGTTCGGGACAGTAGCTATATTTTTAATTTCAAGAATGCCGTTTCCTTCATCAGTAATAATGCACTCGCTTTTCACACCATTATCAATTAACACATACATTATGCCTTTATCAAGATATCGTTCCACCATGTCTTCCTGCTCATCTGCTAGTAACAATAATGGAAGATATCGCTTTTTGTTCAGTTTTATTTCTTCTATCCTCATATCATTCTGCCTTGCAAATACTGTTTGTTTACACTAATCCAAATCTCCTGACATATTTCATGATACCGCAAATTTCCACTATGTCTGCTTTCAATTTGCAGGCCGCAAAGTTTTCTCTCGTAACATCAAACAGCGCCTGTATGCAAAAAATATCCGCATAAATTCTTTTTCCAGATCTGTCATCTTTCCGTATATCATATCAAATTCCATCAGGAATTGATAGACCTGTTTTTCGGTGATCTGCTTCCTTTACTCTTTCCTGATATTTTGTTAAAAATATCTATTTTCAAAAAAATAATTTAGATAGATTTACTGAATATGAAAACAAAAAACCTTCATTTACAAATACCATCCTTAAAAGAATAGTATCTGCAAATGAAGGTTTACAATTCTCTCCATTCCAGAAAATTTGGTGTATTTTTTAAGCGTCTATTTATCTTTTCATTCATTGTCCAGATCAGATCTCTGTTAATGTGTGCTTTAATCTGAACCCGGTAATCCGCCTCTACTTCTAAAAAAATAGAGCTTTCCGCAGTAGTTATGAACCATTTCCAGGATCCATTCAGAATGTTTCATAACCGCCATCCTTTACATTCTCCCCACCTTCACCACACACTCACAGCTCTCGGTCCAGGGAAACATATCCACCATCCAGACCCCTTCCGCCTGGTACCCTTTTTTCTTCAGATATTTCAGGTCTCTGGCCAATGTTTCCGGGTTGCAGGACACGTATACCACCCGCTCCACTCCCATCCGGGCCACGGCGTTCAGAAATTTTTCCGTGCTGCCCGCCCGGGGCGGATCCAGAAAGACCACATCCACGGTTTCGCCCCGGGCCGCCAGGTCGTCCAGAAAGTCTCCCGCGTCCCCGGCAAAGAAGCGGATGTTCTTCACCCCGTTGGCCTTGGCATTGCTGACGGCGTCCCGGACTGCCGCCCGGTTCAGTTCCACGCCCATCACTTCTCCCGCCTGGTCCGCGGCGGTCATGCCGATGGTGCCGATGCCGCAGTAGGCGTCCAGCACCCGCTCTCTGCCGGTGAGGCCTGCCAGTTCAATGGCTTTCCGGTACAGGACCTCCGTCTGCACCGGGTTCACCTGGTAGAAGGAGCCGGGGGAGATCCGATACGTTTTGCCGCAGAGAATATCTTCAATGTAGCCCTTGCCGTAGAGGGTGATGTTCCGCTCGCCCAGCACCATGCTGGTCTTTTTGTCGTTGACGTTCAGCACCACGGTGGTGATCTCCGGGTGCAGCTTCCGCAGGGCTTTGACAAAGTTGTTTTTGGAAGGCAGGATGGGGCTTGCCAGTACCAGCGCCACCAGCACCTGTCCGGTGGCGAAGCCCCGGCGGATCAGCACGTGGCGCAGCAGTCCGTAGCCGCTGTCCTCATTGTAGATCTTGATCTTAAAGGAGACCAGCAGTCCCCGAATGTCCCGGATGATGGCGTCCGCCGTCTGATCTTCGATCAGGCAGCAGTCCACCGGCACGATTTTGTGGGTGCCCTCCTGGTAAATGCCGGAGACGATCCGGCCGTCCCGCAGGCGGCCGAAGGCTGCATGGACCTTGTTCCGGTAGTGGTAAGGGTCCTCCATGCCCACAGCGGCCCTCACGGGACAGATGTCCCGGAGAAGCCGCCTGACCTGTTCTTTCTTTTTCTGTAATTGTTCTTCGTAGGGGATTCCTTGGTAGGCGCAGCCTCCGCACTTTCCGGCAGCGGGGCAGGCCGGGATCTTTTCCTTTGTATTGGTCATCAGAATGTTACTCCCATTCCTTCCATCAGAAGGCCCCAGAATACGCCGGCGGCGTAGAGGACTCCTGTGATCTTCAGGTTTTCTTTCAGGTTCCGGTTGGTGCGGAACAGTACCAGCAGGCCCACGCCGCTGCTGACCAGCAGCCCGGCCATCATCTGGCCGGCTCCCAGGATCCCTGCCAGGTACAGCTGGGTCACCACCACCGAGGAGGCGCAGTTGGGGATCAGCCCCACCAGGGCCGCCAGGAAGACGCCCAGCACCGGCTTGCCGGTCAGGAAGCCGGAAAGGGCTTCCTCGCCCAGCAGGTGGATGGCCAGTTCAATGGCCAGGGAGATCACCAGCAGAAAAAGAGCGATCTGCAGGGTGTGCCGCAGGGCGGACTTGACGATGCTGCCCTCCTCGCAGTGGCAGTGATCCTGCTCACAGAGGTCGTGGATGTCCTTGTGGACCTCTTTTTTCCGGAACCTGCGGATCAGAAGATCCAGCAGAAAGCCGGTGACGGCTCCCAGGGCCGCCTTGGTTCCCAGGATCTTCAGAATGGTTCCCAGGTTCACTGCCTCGGAGATAAAAATGGGCAGCATTTCGTCCGAAGTGGACAGAAAGACTGCCATCAGGGTGCCGGCGGTGATCAGACCTCCGGAGTACAGGCTGGAGGCCGCGGCGGAAAATCCGCACTGGGGCACCGCCCCCAGGGCGGCTCCTGCCAGGGGACCTAAGCGTCCCGTCCGGCGGACGGCCTGGGCGGAGCGCTCTCCCGCCCGCTGTTCCAGGTATTCCATCACCAGATACGTTAAAAACAGAAAGGGCAGCAGCCTGGCAGTATCCTCCAGGGCGTGCAGCAGACAATCGGTAAACAGCATGTGGGTCATCCTTTCTTGTTGGTTTCTTTTCCGTAGGAACGGAAGAAGGCGGTAAGATTTTCCAGGGCCTGGGCCAGGACCTTCACCTGATCCTCGCTTAAGTGAGCCAGGACTGCCTCTGTCATCCGGTCGTGAAACTGCCGGTGGTAGTCAAAGGCCTTCCGTCCCTTGGAGGTCAGCCGGATGTTCACCACCCGGCGGTCCGACTCGCTCCGGTTCCGCTCCGCGTAATGCTTTTTCACCAGGCTGTTCATGGCCGTGGACAGGGAGCCCATGGTGATGTTCAGCTTTCTGGCGATGGCAGACATATTGTTGCCCTCCAGTCCCACCGCCTCGATGACATGCATATCGTTGTTGGTGATGTCTTGAAATTCTTCCGTGATAATGGCGCGTTCTTCCAGTTCCCAGATCTCATTGAAGAGATACACCAGCACGCCGTTGATGGTTTCCCGTGCGCTCAATCTCTTTCTCCCGCTTTCCGCTTTTCCCGCCGTCCCCTCCGGTCCTTTCCGGAGGGAACGGATTTCCTACATCTTTCTGAATCTCTGATACCGCTGTTCGGCCAGCTGCCGGCCGGACATGGTGTTGTATTTCTGCAAAAATCCGTCGATCTTCACCCGCAGGGCGCAGAGCACCGGACGCATGTTTTCCAGGGACAGGCCTTCCGGCTCCCGGATCACCTCTTCCACAATGCCCAGTTCCTTCAGGTCCCGGGAGGTCATCTTCATGACCTCCGCCGCCTCGGGAGCCAGCTTGCTGTCCTTCCAGAGGATGGAGGCGAAGCCCTCCGGGGAAAGGATGGAATAGGTGGCGTTCTCCATCATCCACACTTCGTTGGCCACAGCCATGGCCAGAGCGCCGCCGCTGCCTCCCTCGCCGATCATGACGGTCAGCACCGGAGTTTCCAGCGCCGCCATCTCGTACAGGTTCCGGGCAATGGCCTCTCCCTGTCCCCGCTCCTCGGCTTCCATGCCGCAGAAGGCCCCCGGGGTGTCCACAAAGCAGATCACCGGCCGGTGGAATTTTTCCGCCTCTTTCATGAGCCGCAGGGCCTTCCGGTAGCCGTCCGGAGAGGGCATGCCGAAGTTCCGCATCATGTTTTCCCTGGTGTTTTTGCCTTTTTCCTGGGCAATGACCGTCACCGGAGTCCCGTGGAACCGGGCAATGCCCCCTACAATGGCCTTGTCGTCCTTAAAGTAACGGTCTCCGTGGAATTCTATAAAATCCGTAAACAGACCCCGGATATAGTCGCTGCCCACCGGCCGGTCTTTCCTGCGGGAAAGCTGCACCCGGTCCCAGGCAGTCAGGGGCTTTTCGGGATTTTTGTGATGGATCCGCATGTCCCCGGTATCCACCTGGGTATTCATCTCAAAGGCCACCTTGCCGGAGTCCTCGTGAAGCTTCAGGATCTGGGAGAGGACTTCTTTCATCTCTTCCCGCTCCACGATCCGGTCCACAAAGCCGTGCTCCAGCAGGAATTCGGACCGCTGGAAGCCTTTGGGCAGCTTCTGGCCTATGGTCTGCTCAATGACTCTGGGGCCGGCAAAGCCTACCAGGGCTCCCGGCTCCGCCAGGATAATGTCCCCCAGCATGGCAAAGCTGGCGGTGACGCCTCCCGTGGTGGGATCCGTCAGCACCGTGATGTATAAAAGGCCCGCGTCGCTGTGGCGCTTCAGGGCCGCGGAGGTTTTTGCCATCTGCATCAGAGACACGATGCCCTCCTGCATCCGGGCTCCGCCGGAACAGGTGAAGATGATCACCGGCAGTTTTTCCTCTGTGGCCCGCTCCACGGTCCGGGTGATCTTCTCTCCTACCACTTCGCCCATGCTGGCCATGAGGAAACGGCCGTCGCAGATGGCTACTGCCGCCGGGCTGCCCTGAATGGTCAGCCGTCCGGTGGTCACCGCCTCGTCCAGACGGGTCTTCTCCTTCAGGGCCGCCAGCTTCTCGGGATACCCCTTGAAGTTCAGGGGATTGCTCTCCTGGATGCCGGCGAACCACTCCTCAAAGCTGCCCGGATCCCCGATCATTTCCACCCGCCGGTAGGCGTGTACCCGGAAATAGTTGTGGCACTTGGGGCAGATATAATAGTTGTTCCGCACATCCTCTGTCAGAATGGCCGACTTGCAGGCGTTGCATTTTTTCATGAGACCTTCCGGCACCTCCGGATGCGCCCCTCCCCGGCTGGTCCGGGCAGGCGCCGTTTCCGGCCGTCTGGTCTTTTTAAACAATTCTTTCCATTCCATAGCCTGTTATTCCCGCTTTCAGATATGGTGGGTGTTCAGATATTCAATATCCGTCCGTCCCGCCTGATAATCCGGCTCGTTCAGGATCCGGTAAAGATAATCCACGTTGGTGTCGATGCCCTCCACGATCACTTCCCCCAGGGCGCTGATCATCTTGGCAATGGCCTCCCTCCGGTCTTTGCCGTGGACGATGAGCTTGGCGATCATGGAATCGTAGTAGGGGGGAATGGTGTAGCCGCTGTACACGGCGGTATCCATCCGCACCCCGCAGCCTCCCGGCAGATACAGACTATCGATCCGTCCCGGGGAGGGCCGGAAGTTTTTGTCCGGGTTCTCCGCGTTGATCCGGCACTCGATAGCGTGGCCGGAGATCCTGATATCCTTCTGGGACACAGACAGGGCTTCCCCGGAGGCAATGCGGATCTGTTCCTTAATAAGATCCAGCCCCGTTACCCACTCGGTTACCGGATGCTCCACCTGGATCCTTGTGTTCATTTCCATAAAGTAGAACTGCTCATTTTTCTCCAGCAGGAACTCGATGGTGCCGGCGTTGACGTAATGGGCCGCTTTGGCGGCTTTCACCGCCGCCTCCCCCATCTTTTTCCGCAGTTTGTCGGAGATGGCCCGGCAGGGGGCCTCCTCGATGACCTTCTGGTGGTTTCTCTGGATGGAGCAGTCCCGCTCTCCCAGATGGATCACGTTGCCCTTGCTGTCCGCCAGGATCTGGAACTCAATGTGCCGTGGATGCTCCACGAAATGCTCGATGTACATGGTGTCGTCCCCGAAGGCTTTCTTGGCCTCGGTCTGGGCGGTCTGAAAGGCGTTGTCAAACTCCTCCTCCGTAAAGGCGGCGCGCATGCCCTTGCCTCCCCCTCCCAGGGCGGCCTTGATCATCACCGGGTACCCGATGCGCCTGGCTTCTTTTTTACCGTTCCGCACATCGTAGATGGGTTCCGTGGTGCCGGGGATCACCGGCACCCCTGCCGCCATCATGGTATTTCTGGCCTCGGACTTATTGCCCAGCTTGTCGATGGTGGCAGCGTCCGGGCCGATAAAGGTAATGTTGCAGTCTTCGCAGAGTTTTACGAACTTGCTGTTCTCCGACAGAAAGCCGAAGCCCGGATGGATGGCGTCCGCCCCGGATACGATGGTGGCGCTGATAATCTGCTGCATATTTAAATAACTCTGGGAAGAAGGCGCCGGTCCGATGCAGATGGCCTCATCCGCCAGCTGCGTGTGCAGGGCGTCCCGGTCCGCCTCGGAATACACGGCCACAGTCTCAATGCCCATTTCCCGACAGGCCCGGATGATCCGCACGGCGATCTCTCCCCGGTTGGCGATCAAAATTTTCTTTATCATACTCTCCTCTTTTATCCGATCATGAAGGTAAGCTCTGCTTTTGCCACGACCCGTCCGTCTACGGTGGCGGTGGCTTCGCCCACGCCTACGGGGCCCTTGCGCTTAATGATCTTTGTCTCCAGTCTCAGCTTGTCGCCGGGACGGACTTTATTTTTGAAACGGCACTTGTCGATGCCGCCGAAAAAGGCGATCTTGCCCTTGTTCTCCTCCAGGGAGAGGATGGCTACCGCTCCCACCTGGGCCAGGGCCTCGATGATGAGCACGCCGGGCATTACCGGCTCCTCGGGAAAGTGGCCGGCGAAAAAGTCTTCCCGGTAGGTAACGCACTTATAGCCTACGGCGTATTCTCCCGGCTCGTAATCTTCAATGGCATCCACCAGCAGAAACGGATGCCGGTGGGGAATGATCTGTTTGATCTCTTCAATTCCAAGACTGTTCATCTGTATCCTCCTTAAGGCACGATCCGGAACAGAGGCTGTCCGTACTCTACGGCCTGGCCGTTTTCCACAAGGATCTCCGCCACGGTTCCGCTGTAATCGCTCTCGATCTCATTCATCAGCTTCATGGCCTCCACAATGGCTACGATCTGGCCCTTCTGCACCGTGGATCCCACAGTTACGTAGGGCTCCGCCTCCTCTGAGGGGGCGGCGTAGAACACGCCTACCAGGGGAGAAGTGATGATCAGCCCTTCCTTCTCCTCTGCCGCCGGAGCCGTTTCCGCCGCCGGGGCGGGAGCCGGGTTCTGAACCGGAGCTGGAGCCGCTGTCATCACCACGGGAGCGGCGCTGACCGCCGGAGCGTTCTGTTTGCCCTGGAGGAACAGCTTCACGCCTCCTTCCTCGTAGGAAAATTCCTGCAGTCCGGATTTGGCAAATACCTCTATGATCTTACTGATTTCTTCAACGTTCATGTTTTCAGGCACCTCCGTCAGCCTTCCCATTTTTTCAGCAGCAGGGTGGCGTTGTGTCCGCCGAATCCCAGAGAGTTGGTCATGGCATAGCGGATCTCCTGCTGTACCGGCGCTCCGATACAGTAGTTCAGGTCGCACTCGCCCTCGGTCTCTTTGCTGCCCACGGTCTGGTGGATGAAGCCCTCCATCAGGCTCTTAACACAGACCACGCACTCCACGCCGCCGGCTGCTCCCAGCAGATGGCCGATCATGGATTTGGTGGAATTGATCTTTACATTGTATGCCGCCTCCCCGAAGGCCAGCTTAATGGCCCGGGTCTCCGACAGGTCGTTTAAGGGAGTGCTGGTTCCGTGGGCGTTGATATAGTCCACATCCTCCGGCTGCACCCCGGCTTCCTCCATGGCCAGGCTCATGGCTTTGGCCGCGCCGGAACCGTCCTCAATGGGAGCGGTCACGTGGTGAGCATCGCCGGTGGCGCCGTAGCCCACCATCTCCGCCAGGATCTTAGCTCCTCTGGCTTTGGCGTGCTCCAGCTCCTCCAGGATCACGATACCGGCTCCCTCTCCCAGCACGAAGCCGCTCCGGTCCTTGTCAAAGGGGATGGAAGCCCGCTCCGGATCGCTGCAGGTGGTCAGGGCGGTCAGGTTGGTAAACCCGGACACCCCGATGGGGGTAATGGCATTCTCCGTACCTCCGGCGATCATGACCTCCGCGTCCCCGTACTGGATGGCCCGGAAGGCGTCGCCGATGCTGTGGGTTCCGGAAGCGCAGGCGGTGACCACGTCGGTGCACTTGCCTCTGGCTCCCAGCTGGATGGATACGTTGCCCGCCGCCATGTTGGAGATCATCATGGGCACCAGCATCAGGTTTACCTTGGCCGGTCCCTTCTCCAGCAGCTTCTGGTGCTCCCGCTCAATAGCCTGAAGGCTTCCCACGCCGGAGCCGATAATAACGCCTACCCGATAGGGATCCTCCTGGCTCATGTCCAGGCCTGCCATAGCGAAGGCTTCTTTGGCAGCCGCCACAGCGTACTGGGAGAAGTTTTCCATTCTCTTGGCTGCTTTAAAATCCATATAGTCCGCGGCTTTAAAGTCCTTGACCTCCGCCGCGATCTTAACCTTGTAATCGGTGGTATCAAATTTGGTGATGGGGCCGATGCCCACTTTTCCTTCCCGGATGCCTGCCCAGAAGTCGTCCACGTTATTGCCCAGGGGCGTTACGGCTCCCAGACCGGTGATTACTACTCTTCTCTTCATTTTCTTCTCTCCTTTACATGGCCATGCCGCCGTCTACGCACAGCACCTGCCCGGTTATATAGGCTGCCTCCTCAGAGGCCAGGAAGGCTGCGGCCTGGGCCACATCTTCCGGTTTTCCGAATTTCTGCAGTGGGATCTCCTTTAAGGTGGCCGCCTTGGTCTCCTCCGGCAGCACCGCTGTCATCTCCGTCTCGATAAATCCGGGGGCAATGGCGTTGACCGTAATGCCCCGGGAGGCCAGTTCCTTGGCCGCGGATTTGGTAAGGCCGATGATCCCCGCTTTGGAAGCGCTGTAGTTTACCTGGCCCCCGTTGCCTCTGAGGCCTACCACGGAGGACAGATTGATGATCCGGCCGCTTCTCTGCTTCAGCATCTGTCTGGCGGCGAAGCGGATAGTGTGGAAGGCGCCCTTCAGGTTGGTGTCCACCACCGCGTCGAAGTCCTCCTCCTTCATCTGCATCAGCAGGCCGTCTCTGGTGACGCCCGCGTTGTTTACCAGAATGTCGATGCGCTTATATTCTTTGATGATGTCCTTCATAAAGGCTTCGCAGGCTCCGTAGTCGGACACGTCGCACTGCATGGCGCAGGCTTCTCCTCCTGCCGCCTCGATTTCCTGCTTGACTGCCTCCGCCTTCTCCGCGGAGCCGTTGTAGTTCACCACCACAAAATTTCCTCTTCTGCCCAGCTCCAGGGCAATGGCTCTCCCGATCCCCCGGGACGCCCCTGTCACTACGGCAACTTTTTTCTCTGCCATCTTGCTCCTCCTGTCAGGCTAAGGCCGAAGCCACTTTTTCGATATCTCCGCAGGTGCCTACCTGATAAACCACGGCGCTGCGGTCGATCTTCCGCAGGAAGCCCGTCAGGGTCTTGCCCGGTCCGATCTCCACAAAGGTATCCACTCCGTTTGCCAGCATATACTCCATGCTCTGCTGCCAGCGCACAGAAGATGATACCTGCTGCTTCAGCAGCTCTTTGGTAAGCCGGATGTCCGTCACCGGCTCCGCCGTCACGTTGGTAACGTAGGGGATCTGCAGAGGGGTAAATTCCACCTGGTTCAGAGTCTCCAGAAGTTTTTCTCCGGCAGGCTCCAGCATGGGGGAATGGAAAGGTCCGCTGACATTTAAGGGCAGCACTCTTCTGGCGCCCTTTTCCTTCAGCACCTGGGAAGCCTTTTCCACCGCCGCCTTCCGGCCGGTGATCACGATCTGTCCCGGACAGTTGTAGTTGGCGATCCAGGCTCCCTCGATGCCCTGCAGGCCCTCTTCAATGGCTGCGGCTTCCATGCCCAGCACAGCCGCCATGCCGCCCTCCCCTGCGGGAACCGTATCCTGCATCAGGATGCCTCTCTCCCGGACGGTGCGGATGGCATCGGCAGCGCTCATGCCGCCTGCCGCATGAATGGCGCAGTACTCGCCCAGGCTCAGTCCCGCGGTAATGTCCGGCTTCACGCCGGCCTCCTCCAGGACTTTTTCCATGGCCAGACAGGTGGTTACCAGAGCTGCCTGGGTGTACTCCGTCAGATCCAGCTTATCATTTTCCTCAAAGCAGAGGGCTTTCATATCCAGCTTCAGAAGGTCGGAGGCCATATCGTAGATCTCCGCCGCTTTGGGGTATGCTTCATAAAAATCCTTTCCCATGCCGGCGGCCTGTGCCCCCTGGCCCGGGAAGATAAATGCGGTCTTACTCATAGATTCCGGTTCCTTTCATGAGTTTATCAGTTTCTGTTACCAGACGGTCGATGATCTCCTGGCAGGTGGGGATGTCCCGGATCATGCCGGCGATCTGTCCGGACATAAGACTTCCGGTCTTGGTGTCGCCCTCCTGCACCGCCCGGCGCAGGCCGCCTACGGTCAGGCCTTCCAGCTCCTCAAAGGAGGCTCCCTTCTTCTCCAGCTCCAGGTACTCCTTGGTCACTGCGTTCCGGAGAACCCGCACCGGATGGCCGGTGCTTCTGCCGGTGACTCTGGTATCGATATCTTTTGCTTTCACAATGTAGTCTTTGTAGTTCTGATGCACCACCGCCTCTTTAGAAGCCACGAACCGGGTGCCCAGCTGTACGCCTTTGGCTCCCAGCATAAAGGCTGCCGCGATGCCCCTGCCGTCAGCAATGCCGCCGGCTGCGATCACCGGGATCTTCACCGCGTCCACTACCTGAGGAACCAGTACCATGGTCGTGGTCTCGCCGATGTGTCCGCCGGACTCGGTTCCTTCCGCCACCACGGCGTCCACTCCGGCCCGCTCCATCATTTTGGCCAGAGCCACGGAAGCTACTACCGGGATCACGCAGATGCCTGCTTCCTTCCAGGAAGCCAGATACTTGCCGGGATTTCCCGCGCCGGTGGTAACCACCTTCACCCCTTCCTCGGCCACTACTTTCGCCACATCGTCCGCGTAGGGGCTCATGAGCATGATGTTCACGCCGAAGGGTTTATCTGTCAGTTCTTTGGCCTTGCGGATCTCCTCACGGACCCACTCCGCCGGAGCGTTGGCCGCTCCGATCAGTCCCAGACCGCCTGCCTCGGACACTGCCGCGGCCAGATGATGCTCCGCCACCCAGGCCATACCGCCCTGGATGATCGGATACTTGATTTCCAGCAACTTTGTCACTTCCGTCTGCATTGTGATAACCTCTCTCTTTCTATATTAATTTTGTTGTTTCCTCTCTTACCACTCCAGATAAGCGGCTCCCCAGGTAAGGCCTCCGCCGAAGCCGACCATCACCAGCTTGTCGCCTTTTTTGAACCGTCCTGCCCGGTTCAGCTCATCCAGCAGGATGGGCACGCTGGCGGAAGAGGTATTTCCATATTCATGCATGTTCATGGGGAACTTCTCCAGGGGCAGCTTCATCTTCTTCACCGCCGCCTCCACGATCCGGGCGTTGGCCTGGTGGAGCACAAAGGTGTCGATGTCATTGGCTGTGATGGGAAGCTTTTCCATAAGCTCCCTGACTACCTCCGGGATCCGCTTCACGGCAAACATAAAGATTTCCTTGCCGTCCATGGTCATATTATAGGCTTCCTCCGGCAGTCCCTGGGTGTAGGGAGTTGCCTTGGCCAGGGCCTCGCCCCGGGAGCCGTCGGAATGCAGCACGCACTCAAAAGGCGCCTCCGGATCCGCCTGAAGCACTGCTGCTCCCGCTCCGTCTCCGAAAAGGATGCAGGTACTCCGGTCCGTCCAGTTTACCAGATTGGAAAGGCTTTCCGCTCCGATGATCAGGATGGTCTTGTAGATCCCGCCGCGGATAAAGGCCTGGGCAGTACAGTAGGCGTACACGAAACCGCTGCAGGCAGCGTTCAGGTCATAGCACACCGCGTTTTTGGCCCCGATCATTTCCTGGACCTGGCAGGCCACACAGGGCACTACCGCGTTGGGGGAGGCGGTGGAAAGGATGATCATGTCGATCTCCTCCGGGGAAATGCCGCTCATCTCCAGGGCTTTCTTTGAAGCCTCCGCCGACATGGTGGCTGTGGATTCCTCTCCGGAAATAATGTGCCGTCTGGCGATTCCCGTGCGCTCCTGGATCCAGGCATCGTTGGTCTCCACCATCTGGGCCAGGTCATCGTTGGTCAGTACTTTGCCGGGTACATAGGAGCCCGTGCCGCATATTCTTCCATTCATACTGATTCTCCATTTATTTTTAATCTAAAATAGTTTGACTACTAAAGTATATAATATTTCTTTGGATTGTCAAGCGGAATTCTGCACAAAACTGAATTATAAAAAAACAGACTTCCCATTTCTGAAAAGTCTGTTTGTCTGATCCCGAATCTTCTTCCGTTCTTTCAGCCTTCCGGGAACAGGGCCAGCATCTTGCCGCTGCTGCTCTCTGAAAGAGCGTCCGCGTTATTTACAAAGATCACATCCTGCACACTGTTTTCCCGGATGAACTGGGTCAGGTTCCCGGTGTAATACCGGTAGTCCACCACGTACACGTTCTGGTAGTGATCCACCAGCCAGGGAACGAAGGCGTTGCCGTAGGATTCCTTTACCACCACGCAGGAAGATCCATCCTGGATCTGGGGATTGGTGATCCGGGTAAAGGGATTGTCGCCGCCGATAAAGCAGCTGTATTTGGCGCCCTCCCCATAATCGCTCACATCGCTGACCACAAACCACTGCAGGGTTCCCCCTTCCGCCTGCTGGATCTCCGCGTCGTTGGTTCCCATGGGGATGTAGGCTTCCACGGTATCCGAGTGATCTCCCAGGGCTGCCGACTGATTGCTGTAGGCGTAAAAGGTCCCCAGGAACCCCGGGTATTCCCTCTTCTCGAATTCAGACAGCTCGTGGGGCTGGATGCCTTTCTGCTCCGCGAAGACCCGGTAGGCGTAGTAGGCCCCCAGGGCCGTCCAGTGATGGTCCGTGCGGTAATACAGGTACTCCGCGTTGTGCCGGATCAGTTCCTCCATAACGTCCACCCGGCGCACCGCCGGATCCAGCCGGCTGTAAATATACGCAAAAGCGTTTTTTTCAAGGGAACCGCCCATTTTTTCCTGAATGGATTCGTCCAGACAGACGCCGAAGCTGGTGGGTGCCAGCAGATCGTAGACTGCGGCGCTCCCTCCCAGACGTGCCTGGACCGTATTGAGCATGGAGGCGTAGGCGTCGGCGCCCCCCTGATTAAAGTAATAGATCTCAAAAGCGGTGTCTCCGGAAAGATACACATCCCCGGCCATCTCCGGCTCCTGATGAATGGTGCCGTCTTCCAGGGCCTGGGTGGGTTCCGGAGTCTGCTCTGGTCCTGCTTCCGCTTCCGGTTCCGGCGTCGCCGTGATTACCGGGGCCGGCGTTGTTTCCTGGCCGATCTCCGGCACTTTGTCGCCGGTGGCGTCGGAATGGTTCAGCAGCTGCTCGCCCTGTACCCCGTACAGCCGCTCAAAGCGGGAAGCTCCGCCGATCAGGGATTCCCGCAGCGGATAGGTATCGGAATACCAGGTGCTTACCCCCTCAAACCAGGAGCCGTCCCAGAGACCGGAGGCCGTAAGCGCCGGAAACTCCTCCAGCTTCCGCTTCTCCAGCTCTGAGCGCTGGGGCCGCAGGGGCAGGCAGAGACCTACCGCGGTTCCAAGAGCCAGGATCACCGCAAAAACCCGCGCGCCTGCGGCACTGACCTTTTTCTTCAGACGTTTGCATCTCTTATAATAATGTTTCAAATGTTCTCTGTTCATCTTCTTATTAACACTCGGCCTCCGCCGCCTTCCGCTTAAAATTGGTCATACAGAAAAGGCGTGTAACTGTTTCCCGCCAGCAGCATGGAAGAGATCACCAGCAGGGCTGCCGCCCCGGCAATGGCTGCTCCCCGGAGCAGCGCGAAGTTGATCCGCCTGCTCTTCATATAAGAATACAGGTAATTGACCAGCCTTTTCCAGAGGGGCGTCACTGCCAGCACCGCCACGATCAGGAACAGAAAATTGTTCCGCAGGGTCAGGGCTGCCGCTGCGCCGCCGTAGCCCCTTCCGTTCAGGCCCAGCAGGCCCCGGAAGGCCTGGCCCATGGAGGCAAAGTTTTCAAAACGGAAAAAGATCCAGCCAAAGAACACTACCGCCAGGGTATAGATCCGTCCCAGGGCTTCCGGCATCCGAAAGTTTCTGCGCCTCCAGTAGTTTTCCAGGACCACAAAAGCAAAATAGTAAAGCCCCCAGAACACAAAATTCCAGCTGGCCCCGTGCCACAGTCCGGTAAGGGCCCAGACGACCAGCAGGTTCAGGGTGGTACGCTTCACGCTGCAGCGGCTCCCTCCCAGGGGAAAATATACGTAATCCCGGAAGAAGAAGCTTAAGGTCCTGTGCCACCTGGTCCAGAAATCCTTCACCGACACAGCCATGTAGGGATAGTGAAAGTTTTCCGGATAATGGAAGCCGATCATACGTCCCAGGCCAATGGCCATATCTGTATAGGCGGAAAAATCCAGGTAGATCTGCAGCATATAGCAGAGAGAGCCCAGCCAGGCCCCCGCCGCGGGGGCGGAAGCCGCGTTGGACAGAGGCAGGAAGGTCTCCGCCAGTTTCCCGCAGTGATCCGCCAGAATGGCTTTCTTTCCCAGGCCCACGCTGAAGCGGAGCATCCCCTCCGTGAAGTGGTACCAGCCTCCCTGGCGCTGGGTCAGTTCCTGGCGCATCTCCCCGTAACGCGCAATGGGGCCCTGCAGACTCTGATGGAAAATACTGGTGTACAGAAGCAGCAGCCAGTAATTATCCTGGGCCTTTTCCTCTCCTCTGTAAATATCTACTATATAAGAAATCAGTTTAAAGGTATAGAAGGAGATCCCCAGGGGCAGGGCAAACTTCCCCGCGCCCTCCGGCAGATGGAAAAGCGCCCCGAAGGTCCCCAGGAAAAACCCTGTGTACTTGAAGATCCCCAGCACTGCCAGGAACAGGACCAGGGAAAAGATCAGCCAGTTCTTCCGCCTTCTGTCCTCCCGGGGATATTTTTCTATCTGCCGACCGCAGATCCAGCCGGCGGCAGTCATGGCCATCAGCAGCAGCAGATAGCGCACTCCTCCCCAGCAGTAGAAGATCAGCGACGCCGCCAGAAGAACGAGATTCTTTTTCCGGATCCCGGAAACCCGGTAATACACCAGCAAAAATACCGGCAGAAAGAAAAAGAGAAAAAATAAACTGGAAAAACTCATAGAAGCCCCTTTGCCTGTACTGTATTTTTTACAGGAAGACGCCTCCCCGGAGCCTTCCTGCCTGATTCGCGTTCAGAAGCCGGCAGAGTGCCGGCTTCGCTATAAGATTCATTATACTGGTCTTTCTACTTATGTCAACAATTAACGACAAATTTCTCCCCTGTTTCCCATCTTTTAAAAAATAAAGGTTGAATGAAAAAGTAACTGCAACCAAGTAGAAACCATTAAAAAATCAGTAGGTTTTGAAAATGTTATTGCAGTCAGGAACTGAAATTTCCCAGTAAGACTGGCTATCTTTTGATATTTTTATTATACTTAAGAAGCAGGAAATATGATGGGATTCGCTTTTTCAGGTATCACAAAAAGACGGCTGAGTTACTTTTGCAGAAGTAACTGCTACCCGTCAAACAGTACTTTAATGACGCCTGTACCCGAAGCTAATGTTGTTTGTCTATTTTAAGAGTGACGGCTTTAGTATCACCTGATCAGCCGATATACTGGTCAGACAACAGAGTTCTATCAGTTTCTTATCCAATAGCATCTGAGCCAGTTCAAATGGGGTGTGGCCATTTAAACTGGCTCTTGCTGTGCTGTTGATATGGTTTGCCATCCGTGTGGCGTCTTCCTGGGTAAGACCTGAAAAATGGCTGCCTTTTGGAAGGACATAACGGATGAACTCATGATTCTTTTCTAATCTTCCTTTTTGCCAGGATGCCATGGGGTCACAGTAGTATATATGTGTAGTTTCTCCATTCCCGTTTTCCCGTTCAAAGATTCTCGGATCCTTAAAAGCAGAGCCGTTGTCTGTGAGGATCACAGGGAACAGCTGCCCATAGGATATGGCTCCCAGTCCGTCATAAAGGAAATCAAAGACCTCTTCGATATATTCTCTGCGATCAGCGGGAAGCAGGAAGACCAGCATAAGCAGGCAGCTCCGGAACAAAAGTGTCAGAAAAACCTTTCCGTCTTTTCCGCCGGCCCCTTCTACAACGTCCATTTCTACTACGGAAAAGTCCGGGTGCTGTGCCATATAAAGTTCAAAATTAGCATAGGTACGCCCTTTCCTATAACCGGGGACTTCTCTGTCACCACGGCGTTTCTGCCGGGGCTTATAGCGTACTTTTCGAGGAAGATCCAGATTAATGGCAGAAAAAAGGTTCTGGTCGATATAGTTGTATAAAGTCCTCTGGGAACAGCCGATCAGCTCTTTGTGGGAAAGATAGATATGGGAAAGGGGCTGCCCCTGTTTTAAAAGCGGAGAAATGAGCTTGTCCAGCTGTTCCAGGGATTCCGGGGTCTGGTTGATGCCGCTGCGGGAAGAAGATTTGACTTCGTGATAGGCGTCATCTGCATATTTTGCCCGATAGAAAAAGAAATCATGAGAACAGGAGCGCAGTTTTGGGCATTTGTTACAGACATAAGGCGGCTTTTTGAGAAGGGGGCATATTTTAGGAATGAAGCTTTTACAGTAAAGCGTACAGCGCTTGCTGCGGCATTTGGAGCAAAAGGCCTCACAGTGTGGGCGTCCACATAGGCCTTTCACCGTGCAGGAGCCAAACTGTTCACATTCCGAACGCTTCCTTGCCATTTCTGTGGAATAATGGTGCATAACAGAGCGGTGCCTGCATACCTCCCTTGAAATAGTTGTAGCAGACCGGCCAAGTTCTGCAGCAATCTGGGAGAAACTCCTTCTTTCTTCCAGAAGGGCTTCAATACGGATCCGTTCAGAGAGAGTCAAATGTTTCATAAAGAACCTCCAATCTGCTTCGGGTCTAGGTTCAGATAGGAGTATCATAAAGCATTGCAGGAGTAAATGCTACCCCTGTTTTGCAGGACTTACTGCAATGGCAAATGCAATAGAAGGTATTTTGGTTATCAAAAACTTGCAGTTACTTTTTCATTTAACCTTTAAAAAATAAACAAAAATTCCTTGTTTTCCATGTGTTTTTTCGTACGATTTATTTCTGTCTGTGTGTTATAATACACTTGTAACAAGAAATCGCCTTTGACACGAACCGGAGCAGGAAACGCGTCTTGTTCCCGCGCCAGTCCGCCTGCCGGGCATTCAGATTTTGGAGGAAAAGACAAATGAATACTTTGAAAGCTGAAAAAAGAGACATGAGTGTAAAGGCAAAAAAACTGAGAAGAGAAGGGTATGTTACCGGAAACTTATTTGGCCGTGAGATCAGCGGTTCCGTTCCCCTGAAGATCGAAAAAGCCGCCGCCGAAAAGCTTCTGAAGACCAATGGCAAAGGCAGCCAGATCCTGCTGGATGTGGATGGCGCCGTCCACGATGTCCTCATCAAGGAAGTTCAGTACGATTCCATGAAAAATCAGATCGATGAGATGGATTTCCAGGCCCTGGTAAAGGGCGAAAAGGTTCATTCCACAGCGGAGATCTTCCTGCTCAATCACGAGATGGTCAACACCGGCGTGGTACAGCAGCTGCTTCACGAGATCGCCTACAAAACGGATCCTGCCCATCTGGTAGACAAGATCGAGGTGGATGTGAGCGGCATGAAAGCCGGAGATATCCTGAAGGTAAAAGATCTCGCCATCGCCAGAGACGAGAACATTGATCTGCAGACCGATCCGGAAGCGGATGTGGTCACGGTAACCGAAGTCCACGCGGCTTCTGAAGCGGAAGAAGACACTGAGGAGAACGCTTAAGCCCGCCGGGGTTTTGAGTAAAAAGAGGATTGGCACAACGGCTTTGAGCCGGTGCCGATCCTCTTTTTTTCAGGGAGAAAATCTTATTGTCTTTCTGCTTTCGCCCCCGTCCCGCGGTCGGAGCGCGTCATCCTTCTGATGCACCGGCCAGCGCCCTCCAGGACAGCACGGGACAGGCAGATCTCTTCCCCGCCCTCCCCCAGAAGCGTCCGGTACACATCCGCCAGCGTGGTGAGCCGCATATCTCCGCAGACCAGTTTGGGGGACAGCGGATAAAACTTTTTGCGGGGCCAGGCGAACTGCAGATGTTCTACAATGCTGTTTTCCGTGCCGATCAGGAATTCCCGGGCGGAAGATTTCCCGGCGAAATCCATAATCCCCGTGGTGGATCCTACGTAATCCGCTTCCGCAGCCACCTCCGGAGAGCATTCCGGATGAACCAGCAGCAGAGCCTCCGGATGGGCCTCTCTGGCTTTCTTTACATCCGCGGAGGTGACTTCCTGATGCCGGGGACAGCCTCCCGGCCAGAAGGCAAAGGTTTTCTCCGGCAAATGCTCCGCTACATACTGACCCAGATTGGGATCCGGGATAAAGAGGATCCTGTCGTTTTCCAGGGTTTTACAGATCGAAAGGGCGCTGGAACTGGTCACACAGAGATCGCACTCCGCTTTCAGCTCCGCGGTAGTATTCACGTACGCCGCTACCGTATAGCCGGGATACTGTTTTTTCAGTCCACGCAGGATCTCCGGAGTCATCTGCTCCGCCATGGGACAGCCGGCCAGGGGATTGGCCAGCCACACCCGCTTTTCCGGATTGAGGATCTTGCAGGTTTCCGCCATAAAGCGCACCCCGCAGAGGAGCAGGTTTTTCTGGGGTGCCTTGGCCGCCTGCAGGCTCAGGCCGTAGGAGTCTCCTGTAAAATCCGCTGTTTCCAGGATTTCCTGACTCTGATATGCGTGGGCAAGAATACACACATCCTTTTCTTTTTTCAAGCGCAGGATTTCTTCCTGCATCTCATGTACTTTCATGATCCGTTCCTCTTTTTCTGTCACGATTCGTTTTCCCAGGGCTGCAGGGGCGCCAGGAACCCTGCCTGTTTCAGCGCCTGCTCAATCTGCCGCAGCCGCTCCTCAGAATCCGCCTCCACCAGATGATAATGGTAGCCGTCCGTGGCCGCGGAAAGCTCCCTGGAGGAGGCTCCCTCCAGGCTTTTCAGAAAATCCCTGACGTCCTGACGGCAGCGGATATCCAGATCCGCCGTCATCCTCCCGTAAACCCGATGGCTGATACTGATATTCCTGACCCATCCTCCCAGATCCACAATCAGCTTCAGTTCCTCTTCCGTCCGGTCCGAAGCATGGCGCACCTTGAATTCCCGTGTACATCCGCTTTCCGGATGCTGCATTACATAGCCCCGGTACGTGGAAATAATGTGGGGATGGGAGGCCCGGATCACAGCCAGATCCTGAACGATCACCTGACGGCTGACCCCGAAGCGGGCGGCCAGGTCCCGGGCGGCTGCCGGCGCCTCACTCTCGGATAAAATCCGCAGGATCTCCCTGCGGCGATCGGCGGCGGTCATGCTCCCACCTCCTTTTCCAGAGGGCGCAGATGCTTCATGGACAGATCCAGGATGGGAGCCGAATGCGTCAGCGCCCCGCTGGATATGTAATCCACGCCGATATCCGCCAGACGGGAGATATTCTCCCTGGTCACATTGCCGGAGCATTCTGTCCGGGCTCTGCCGGCGATAAGCTTTACTGCGGCCCGCATATCTTCCGGACACATGTTGTCCAGCATGATAATGTCCGCCCCGGCCTCCACGGCCTCCCGAACCTGATCCAGAGTTTCCACCTCGACTTCGATCTTCCGCACAAAGGGTGCGTACGTCTTCGCCATTTTTACCGCCCGGGCCACGCCTCCCGCTGCTCCGATATGGTTGTCCTTCAGCAGTACTCCGTCGGAAAGTCCGGTCCGGTGATTCGCTCCTCCGCCCACTCTGACCGCGTATTTTTCAAAAACCCGGTTGTTGGGGCTGGTCTTCCGGGTATCCAGCAGAGTGATTCCCGTACCCTCCAGCAGATCCGCCATCCGGCGGGTGTAAGTGGCGATCCCGCTCATTCGCTGCAGATAGTTGAGAGCCACCCTTTCCCCGGAGAGCAGCACCCGGATATCTCCCTGCAGCACTGCCAGCTTCTGGCCCTTCTCTACCCTGTCTCCGTCTCTGCAAAAAAATCGGATCTCGGTGGCTTCATCCAGAAGGGTAAAAACTCTGGCAAATACATCCAGTCCGGCAAGGATCCCCTCTTCCTTGGCAATCAGATCCACCGTTCCCGGACAGGCCTCCGGCATGACTGCGTTGGTGGATACGTCTTCCCCTGGCATATCCTCCCGCAGAGCCTGGAGGATCAGGTCGTCCGCGTTTAATTTTCGGCTGATTTCATTCATGGCTTTTTCTCATCCTTTCCATAGCGCTTAATATTTCTTTCCGGTAATCGGCAAATAAGGGCTCCTGCTCCCGGTAAGGCCCCAGATCCGGGGCGCTTCCCCGGAATTCCGGCGCTTCTCCAAACAGTATATCATCTGCCGCCCGCTGGGCAAATACCAGAGATTCCAGCAGGGAATTGCTGGCCAGGCGGTTCCGTCCATGTACTCCGCTGCAGCTGATCTCTCCGCAGGCATAAAGCCGCGGCATGGCCGTGCGGCTGCTGAGATCCACCTTGATGCCGCCCATAAAATAGTGCTGGGCCGGCACCACCGGAATCGGTTCCTTCAGCACCTGGTAGCCTTCTTCCTGACAATGACGGCAGATATTGGGGAAATGCTTCCGCAGGGTCGACTCACCGAGAGGCCGCAGATCTTCCCAGACATGTTCCGTTCCATCCTTTTCCATCCGCTCCCGGATCGCCTGACTCAGCAGATCCCTGGGCTGAAGCTCATCGGTAAAACGGTTCCCGTTTTTATCGTACAGAAGAGCCCCCTCCCCTCTGGCCGATTCAGAGATCAGAAACCGCCGTCCCGGCTTTTGAGAATAAAGGGTAGTGGGATGGATCTGCACATAGTCCAGATGTTCCACCGCCTTCCTGTCATTTTCGTAATGCCCTGCCCGCAGGGTATCCTCCATATAGGAAGAAAAATCCTCCTCTCCCCGCAGCATGCAGATTCCTCCCTGAGCCAGAAAAGAATCGCTCTCATCCGCCTTTTTCTTGGTCAGCAGCAGCACCGTCATCCGCTCCGGAAGGTTCAGCGCGCAGTAAAGTCCCGCCGCTCCGGTGCCCACAATGACCACATCAAAAAACTCGTCCATGGCTTCTGTCTCTCCGTTTTCTTTTGAATTTAAGACTTTCGCCATTGTAGCACCGATCTTGTCAGGTGTCAAGACACCCGAAAGATTCCGCAGCAGCCATCTGAAAGGTTATCCAGCGGTTTTCCGGGATCCTGGGGGATTGTTTTGATCCGGAGCTTTATTGCCATAGATTATTTGAAGCCCTCTATTCCGTCGGGGAATGAATGGATCGCTTTTCTTGACAGAAAAAGCCTTCTGCCCCAGGAATTCTTTAGGAGTTCCTGTGAGCGGAAGGCTTTTTTCATACGCTCTTATAAAGAAACGAAGATTTCCGCGCCTCTGGTTTTGATCCACCGGAGAAGCAGAAGGGACAGAATCAGCAACAGCGCGGCCACCAGCAGCGCGTATCCCGCAGGGCTGAAAATCCCCGCCAGGCGGAAGTAAAGAACGCACAGAACGGCTGTGATCCCCCAGCTTCCAAAAATGGATACCATCATGCTCATGCTCTGCTTGATGGGGACCGTTTCATTTTTCCAGGTAAGGTTGGGCGCTTTCAGATTGAGAAATACGCCGAAGGCCGCGGAGAACAGGATATAAAGCACAGAAACCGCCGGAAACAGCAGGGCCATAGCAGCGGAGGGCTGAACCAGAAGTTCCACGACCAGGAGAAACACGGCGGCCGGAACCAGGGTAAGCAGCACATGCAGGCGCACCTTGGCCATAAGCGCCCGGGCCGGCGAAACCGGGAGGGACTGGACGATCCAGATATTTTTCCCTTCCAGGGAAACCGAGGGAGAAGAAATATCCACCATGGAGCACAGGACAAACACAGCGGCAGCCCCCGCAAGGCAGAGAGCGTCTTTATCCGTTCCCACCAGTTCATAAGCTACAAGGAAGACGTCCTCCCGGAACCACAGCAGAGCGATGGCAGCGGCGATAAAGAACACCAGGCCCAGGCCGCAGTTGAGCATATAGACCGCGCTCCCGGTAAACCGCCTCAGCTCTTTGATCAGAAGAGCGGTATCCGCGGAACGCATTCTGGCTCTGCGCTCTTTATATTTTGTTTTCGCCGCGCCCTTGTTGGCGGTTGCAAGTTTGATAAAGCTCCGGGAGACTCCCGCGTATACCAGGGCAAACAGCACGCAGACGAAGACCGCGAAAATGACCGTGGCGGTGATATTGCCTTCCGCGGCAAGCCCCATCTGATAGAAGGGGTAAAGGGCGTTCTTCACGATAGCTCCGGCGCCCTCAGGGCTGCTTGTGATGGCCTGCAGGTAATCGAAGGCTTTGGAGTAAAATAAGAAATAGGCCACAAGGAACACAAGGGACAGAAGCACCGTCGTTATGTTTTTGCGCCGCATCTTTCCGGAGATCAGAGCGACTACCCAGCCAAGCACCGCCGACAGGACCAGCACAAAAAGCGAGATCATGGCGGAGGTGATCAGGGTACAGAAGAAAACAGCCGGACCAAACTCCACGTTCATAAACCAGACGATCAGCGTGGGCACAAGGACGATCAGCTCATACAGCAGGCCCATGATAAACACTCCAAAAAGCCTGACAAAAATGATCCTGCGCGACGGAATCGGCATGGAAAGCAGCAGATCGTTGTCCTTCGCCAGATACAGGGACGCATAGGTGTTAAAGACACTGCCCACCACCCCCATACAGATGGTGATCAGACCCATGATGGCGAAATACAGCCAGCCGAAGCCCATGGTGATCAGCGGCGCCATGGTATACGCCGTCATAAAAAAGACGACCCCCACCACGACAAAAAGGCATAAGTAAAGCACGCTGTATCCGATGATCCCGGATTTCGACCGGTTCGTCCCCTTTTTGCTGTCCCGGTACAGCCAGGAAAAAACCTCCAGCATCTGTTTTTTCAGCAAAACTCTGGTCATTTTTCCGCCTCCAGTTCCAGAAATACTTCTTCCAGCGAAGAGTCTCCCTTTACTTCCTCCATGGAGCCGGAACGGATCAGGACTCCGTTTTTGATAATGGCGATCTTATCGCAGAGCTTCTCGGCGACCTCCAGAACATGGGTGGAGAAAAAGATCGCCCCGCCCCGGTCGCACACCTCTCTCATCATCTGCTTCAGCGTGTGGGAGGCTTTCGGGTCAAGGCCTACAAAGGGCTCGTCCATAATGATCAGTTTGGGCTCGTGGATCCAGGCGGCAATGATGGCCAGTTTCTGTTTCATTCCGTGGGAATACGCGGAAACCGGCTGCGCCAGATCCTGGGTAAGTTCAAAGATATCCGCGTATCTGCGGATGCGCTCCTGGCGGACATCGGCGCTTACGCCGTAAATATCCGCGACAAAATTCAGGAACTGTATGCCGGTCATGAATTCGTAAAGGTCCGGGTTGTCCGGAATATACGCCAGGCACTTTTTGGCGGTCAGGGGATCGCTTTTCACAGAAACGCCGTTGATATAGATCTCCCCCTGATCGGCCTGAAGGATCCCGCCAGCAGGCTTTGATCGTGGTGTTGTTTTTCCTGCGCCGTTGTGCCCGATAAAACCGTAAATCTGGCCCGGAAGGATATGCAGGGACAGGTTGTCCACAGCACTTTTTCGCTACCGTAGGTTTTTGTGAGATTCTCAATTTTAAGCATGTCTTTTCCTCTCTTGTTCATAAGAATACAGGGATGGCCGAAGCAAACAGAAGTGTTCAGGATACTTTCACCTTTCAGGGAATCTTGTTTGCTTTAACGTATATATATAACCGATCTTTCAGAAAAGTCAAGAACAATCTCTGCCATTTGTTCATTCTTCCAAAATGGGAACCCGATGTCTTGCGCAAAAAATACCAGTGCTGATCCGGATAGAAACATCGCGTCAACACTGGTATCTGATTCTTTTTCCTCTGCCTAGGGCATCAGGAAATACTTCTCACAGGTCTTTTTCTCTTATATGTACATCCAGCTGGTTATAGGGGATCTCGATCCCCTCCTGATCAAACCTCTCCTTGATCTTCTCATTCATGTCCCACCGGGTGTTCCAGTACTCCTCCGTCTTCACCCAGGCCCGGAAGCCCATGACCACCGCGCTGTCTCCCAGGGAATCCACAAACACCTGCCGCTCCTCTGCCTCCACCCGGGGATCCGCGTCCAGCAGCTCCGTCAGGATCCGTTTGGCCTCTTGCAGATCTGTCCGGTAGGAAACCCCCACTTTGATCTCCAGCTTCCGCTTGTCCATGGAGGTCACGTTGGATAATGGTATTGTCCGTCAGCAGGGAGTTGGGGATCTTTACCACCTGGTTGTCCACTGTGGTGATGGTGGTATAGTACATTATCGATCTGCGATCCTGCGACCGTCCCCTCCACATTTCTCTCCGGGACCAGAATGTAATCCCCGGCTTTAAAAGGCTTCAGAAACAGGATCAGGATCCCGCCGGCAAAATTGGAAAGGCCGCCCCTTCAGAGCAGGGAAGGCACGGCTCGCCTGCTGCGGCGATGGCCGCCGCGATAGAGGGCCTCCGAAACAATGCCCAGCTGCATCGATCATGGTGACCCACGTCAGGATCAGGATCAGCTAGTAAAGCAGCGAGATCACAAAGCTGTGAAGAGAGCCTTCTCCACCCGGAGGCCGTTCCATCCGCGTCACGGAGCCAGCGGCAGAACTTCCTGGAAACCTTACGGATCAGGATAAAAACAACGATGCAGATCGCTAATTTGACCAGAAAATTAAAGGCCGCTCCGCCTGTGGTTCGGAAGCCATTTTTCCACATCCGCCCAGGTGATCATTCGCGGTTTACTTCTCCTCTTTTCCTCAATCTTCTCCTGCAGTTCCTTTTTCAGATCCCGTTTCTTTGCCGCCTGGCGCTTTTTGCCTTTGGCGGTCTTGTTGTCAGAGATTTTTTCCACCACTTTTGTATACTGGAAAACGGAAATCCCCAGAGGCGGGATCTTTACTTTGATGGACTGCTTTCTCTCATCGCACTCTTCCTCCCGGCTCATTTTCACTCTGGGATTTACGTTCCCCTCCGCCCCCGAAGGCCGCGGCGTCACTGTTGAAGATCTCTTTATATTTTCCCCGGAAGGGAACGCCGATCTGGTAATCCGCGTAGACCACGTTGGAGAAATTGCAGACGATCAGCAGCGTATCCTCCTTCCCTTTCTGTTTTTCTCAGGAAGATCAGAAGATTCTTTTCCCATTCCAGGCAGTTGATCCATTCAAATCCACCTCGGCCCTGAAGTCTTCCCGGTAAAGAGCCGGACAGGCCCGATACAGCTGCAGCAGAGCTCTTCATGTATTCCTTCATCTGTACATGCTGAGGATGCCTCCAGCGCTTTCCAGTCCAGCTCCTGCTTTTCATTCCACTCCATATCCTGGGCAAAATCCTGTCCCATAAAGACCAGCTTCTTGCCGGGATGGGCGGTCAGATACCCGAAGGCCAGCCGCAGATTGGCCAGCTTCTGCTCATATTCTCCCGGCATCTTGGATACCAGCGTCCCTTTGCCGTGGACCACCTCGTCATGGGAGAAGCTCAGCAGGAACCGCTCGCTGTAGTTGTAGATCATGCTGAAGGTCAGCTCGTCGTGATGAGCTCCCCGGTACACGGGATCATAGCGCATATAGCCCAGGAAATCATTCATCCAGCCCCATATTCCCACTTATAATCAAAGCCCAGGCCTTCCTCCTCCAGATCGCCTGTGATCTTCGGCCAGGCGGTGGACTCCTCGGCGATGAGAAGCGCGGAGGGGAATTTCTTTTTAAAGATGGAGTTCAGATGTTTCAGGAACTCGATGGCCTCCAGGTTCTCGTCGTTGCCGCCGTAGATATTGGCCACCCACTCGCCGTCCTGCTTGCCGTAAGTCCAGGTACAGCATGGAGGCCACGGCGTCCCATACGGATGCCGTCGGCATGATATTTATCCGCCCCAGAACAGGGCGTTGGCGATCAGGAAGTTCCGCACTTCCGGCCTGCCGTAGTTGTAGATCAGAGTGCCCCAGTGGGGATGGGATCCCTTCCGGGGATCCAGATGCTCATAGAGGCAGGTGCCGTCGAAGGCCGCCAGCCCGAAGGTATCCCTGGGAAAATGGGCCGGCACCCAGTCCAGGATCACCCCGATCCCTTCCCGGTGCATGTAGTCCATAAAAAACATAAAGTCTTCCGGAGATCCGCAGCGGCTGGTGGGGGCGTAATAGCCCGTCACCTGATAGCCCCAGGATTCGTCCAGAGGATGCTCCATGACCGGCATCAGTTCCACATGGGTGTAACCCATTTCCTTGACGTATTCCGCCAGCATGGGAGCGATCTCCCGGTAATTGTAAAACTCCCGGTCTTCCTCCTGGGGCTTTTTCCAGGAGCCCAGATGGACTTCGTAGATAAACATGGGAGCCTGGTACCCCTGTTTCTGCTCCCGCTGCTGCATCCACTCCTGGTCCTGCCAGGGATAATCCCGCAGGTCTTCCACAATGGACGCGGTATCCGGCCGCAGTTCCGCCCCGTTGGCATAGGGGTCCGCCTTCAGATAGGTCAGTTCTCCCTTAGCTTTGATCTCGTATTTGTAGAGCGCCCCCGGCTTCAATTCCGGGACGAAAAGTTCAAAGATCCCGGAATCCAGGCAGTGCATCTGGCAGGTCCTGCCGTCCCAATGGTTAAAATCCCCTACTACGGAGACCCGCATGGCGTTGGGGGCCCAGACGGCAAAGTACACCCCCTCCACCCCGTCAATGGTCATGGGATGGGCGCCCAGCTTTTCGTAGATGTCATAGCAGATCCCGGCGGTAAAGCGGGTTTCTTCCTTTTCCGTGATCTGGCAGGGAAAAGCGTAGGGGTCGTAGATCTCCCGGCCCTTCTTTTTGTCTCCCAGGACGAATTTGTATCTGGGGATAGTCTTTCCCGGAAGCAGTATGGCGAAAAAGCCGCTGTCCTCCTCGGTCATGGCATAGCAGCGCCTGTCGGACAGAGTCTTCAGATATACCTTTTCCTCCTCCGGAAAATAGCACTGCACCAGGATTCCCTCCGGCACCACCCGGGGGCCCAGGATATTCCTTGGATATTTTTCCTCCGAATACTGCACGGCCTCGATCTCCGCCCAGTCCATCAGATCATACAGCTTGTCCTCCATACTACAATCCTCCCTCTTCTTTATGACGGATCCGCTTCCGCGTCGGCGTCTTCCACCTTCGTGGCGGTCAGCTCCTCCGGTTTCCGGTTCAGGATCTCCATGAATTCCTCCCCGGTGATCGTCTCTTTTTCATACAGATATTTCGCCAGCTCATGCAGCTTGGGCATATTGGTCTTTATGATCTCCACCGCCCGCTCGTAGGCCTTCTTTACCAGGGCCACCACCATGGCGTCGATCCTGGCGGAGGTGGATTCCGAGCACATCAGCGCCACATCCCCGCCCAGATACTGGTTGGTCACGGTCTCGAAGGCTACCATGCCGAAATCCTCGCTCATGCCGAAACGGCTGATCATGGCCCGGGCCAGCTTGGTGGCCTGCTCGATATCGTTGGCCGCTCCGGTGGTAATGGAATGGAACACCAGATCCTCCGCCACGCGGCCGCCGGTAAAGGTGGCAATGCGGTTGTCCAGTTCCTCCCGGCTCATCAGGTTGTGATCGTCCTCGTCCACCTGCATGGTGTAGCCCAGAGCCCCGGAGGTCCTGGGGATGATGGTGATCTTGGTCACCGGCGCGGAATGGGTCTGCATGGCAGCCACCAGGGCATGTCCTGTCTCATGGTAGGCTACGATCAGTTTTTCTTTATCTGTCAGGATCTTGTTCTTCTTCTGATATCCGGCGATGACAACCTCCACGCTCTCCTCCAGATCGGCCTGGCATACAAATTTCCGGCCGTCCCGGACTGCCCGCAGGGCCGCCTCGTTGATCATGTTGGCCAGCTCCGCGCCGCTGGCTCCGGAAGCCAGACGGGCCACCGCCCCGAAATCCACATTGTCGCTGATCTTGATCTTTTTGGCGTGGAGCCGCAGGATCTCCTCCCGGCCTTTCATGTCCGGCAGTTCCACCGGCACCCGGCGGTCAAACCGGCCGGGCCGCAGCAGGGCAGGATCCAGGGAATCCGGCCGGTTGGTGGCCGCCAGAATGATGACGCCCTTGCGGCCGTCAAAACCGTCCATTTCCGAGAGCAGCTGGTTCAGGGTCTGCTCCCGCTCGTCATTTCCGGAGAGGCCGCCGCCGTCACGCTTTTTGCCCACCGTATCGATCTCATCGATAAACACGATACAGGGAGCCTTTTCATTGGCCTGCTTGAACAGGTCCCGGACCTTGGCCGCGCCCATACCGACAAACATTTCCACGAACTCAGAACCGGAAATGGAAAAGAAAGGCACGTTGGCCTCCCCCGCCACCGCCTTGGCCAGCAGGGTCTTACCGGTTCCGGGCGGTCCCACCAGCAGAGCGCCCTTGGGCATCCTGGCTCCGATCTCCGTATATTTCGCGGGATTGTGCAGGAAATCCACGATCTCCGTCAGGATCTCCTTGGCCTCATCCTCCCCGGCCACATCGGAGAATTTGATGCCCGTCTCCGACTGGACATATACCTTGGCGTTGCTCTTTCCGAAACTCATGGCGTTGCCCATGCCGCCGCCCATGCGCTTCATCATAGAACGCATCAGCAGCTGGCCTACCAGGATAATGAGAAAAATAGGCAGCACCATGGAGATCAGAAAGCTGATAATGGGATTCATTTCCTCCACGATGGGGGAAGAAAAGTCCTCCAGTCCCGCCTCCAGAAGACGGTCCGTCAGCTTATAGTCATCCATCAGACCCGTTTCGTAGTATTTTTCCGGTTCCGAGGTGTCCCCGAAGGTGATGACGCCGTTCTGCCAGTCCACCTCCACTTCCCGGATCTCATCGTCATTGAGCATCTGGATAAAGGTGCCGTATCCCACTTCCTGCACATGAGGCTTGGTAAGCTGAGGCACCAGGATCATATTTAAAAGCAGCAGCACGACCAGGGCGATACCGTAGTAAAACATGATCGGCCGCTTGGGGGTCTTTACCTCCTTCATGTTTATGCCTCCTGTCTTTTCTGATATGAATTAAGTATCCGCTAACCCCTGGGCAAAGTCAAGTAAATAACCGAAATTTCACCAAATCTTCATGTTTTTCAGACTTTGTTAAGAGGCCGTCCGCGGATGGCTCAGAATTTCCGCAGCTCGTCCGTGGCCTCCTCCCCGGTATTTTCGATGGAACGGATCACCACGTCGTAGCCGGCATGCTCGTTAAGCTTCACATGGACCCGGTCCCCGGCCTTGTGCCCCATAAGAGCCGCTCCCAGGGGAGAATCCGCGGTGATCAGTCCTTTCAGGGAATTTCCCCGGACCGCGGTGACGATCTTGTACTCCTCCGTCTCGTCGTCCTCCTCAAAATATACGGTTACCCTTTTATTCAGGCCTACCTCGTCCTCTTTGGAGCGGTCCGTCACCAGGACCGCCGTTTTGATCATGTTTTCCAGGTACCGGATGCGGCTCTCATTCTGATTCTTCTCCCGTTTTGCCGCGTAATATTCAAAATTTTCGCTGAGATCCCCCTGCGCTCTGGCTTCTTTTACCGCCTCGATGGCCTGCTTGCGCACCACCAGCTTCCGGTACTCGATCTCTTCCTTCATTTTGTCAATATCGCTCTGGGTCAGTCTGTCATGCATCTCTGTAGTCCTCTTTTCTTTTTTGCTTTCTTTATTTTACAAAATTTTATTCCCGACTGCAATGGGTTCCTGGGATCTGCGCCCTTGTCAAGCCCGGAAAATAAGGCTATAATAGCATCGAAAATCAGTAAAGGAGCGAAACAATATGGTATCAGAAAATCTTTGGAATAAAACCACCGACTTAAAGGCGGTCAACGCCTTCTGCGAAGACTACAAAGCCTTCCTTTCCGCCTGCAAAACAGAGCGGGAATGCGTCTCCTTCATGGAGGCGGAACTGCAGGCCAAGGGCTACCGGAATCTGGAGGATGTGATCCGGGAGGGCGCGGCGCTGAAGGCCGGCGATAAAGTGTATACGGACATTATGAAAAAAGCCCTGCTCATGTTCCACATAGGCTCCCGTCCCCTTTCCGAAGGCATGCGGATCCTGGGGGCCCACATCGACTCCCCCCGGCTGGATCTGAAGCAGCGGCCTCTTTACGAGGAGGGAGGCCTGGCTATGCTGGACACCCATTATTACGGAGGAATTAAAAAATACCAGTGGACCGCCCTGCCTCTGGCGCTTCACGGGGTCGTGGCCAAAAAGGACGGATCCCTGATCCCGGTTTCCATCGGCGACAGACCGGAGGATCCCGTGTTCGGCGTTTCCGATCTGCTGCCCCATCTGGCCTCCAAACAGATGGAGAAAAAAGCCCGGGAATTTGTGGAGGGAGAAAATCTCAATGTGCTGGTGGGCAGCCGTCCTCTGGAAGGGGATCAGAAGGAAGCGGTAAAAGCTTCTATCCTGCAGATCCTGAAAGAACAGTACAACATCGAAGATGAGGATTTCATCTCCGCGGAGATCGAGGTAGTTCCCGCCGGCGGCGCCAGGGATTACGGCCTGGACCGGAGCATGATCATGTCCTACGGGCAGGACGACCGGGTCTGCGCCTACACCTCTTTCCGGGCCATGGTGGAGATGGAAGCTCCGGAATACACCAGCGTCTGCCTGCTGACCGACAAGGAAGAGATCGGCAGCGTAGGGGCCACCGGCATGCATTCCCGGTTCTTTGAGGACACCGTGGCGGAAGTCATGAACGCCTACGGCTGCTACAGCGAGATCGGCCTGCGCCGGCTGCTGAAAAAGACCCGGGTGCTGTCCTCCGACGTCAGCGCCGCCTTTGATCCCAACTATCCGGAGGTCATGGAAAAGAACAACTGCGCCTATCTGGGCAACGGCCCCGTCTTCAATAAATACACCGGCTCCCGGGGCAAATCCGGCTCCAACGACGCCAACGCGGAATACATCGGCTGGCTGCGGAACATCCTGGACCAAGGGGGCATCGGCTATCAGACTTCCGAGCTGGGCAAGGTAGACGCCGGCGGCGGCGGCACCATCGCCTACATCCTGGCCAACCTGGGCATGGAGGTCATCGACTGCGGCGTAGCGGTGCTGAACATGCACGCTCCCTTTGAGATCACCAGCAAAATCGACGTCTACGAAACCTACCGGGCCTACGGCGTTTTCCTCCGGGGCTGAGGTTTCCGAAGAGGAGGAAATCATGAAATACTTCCGTCAATTCTGTATTATCATCGCGATCTCTTTTCTGGGAGAGGCCTGCCATGAATGGCTGCCTCTCCCCATTCCTGCCAGCATCTACGGCCTTTTGCTGATGCTGGCGGCTCTCTGTACCCATCTGCTTCCTCTGGAAGCGGTAAAGGACGCGGGGAAATTTCTCATTGACATCATGCCGGTAATGTTTATCCCGGCGGCGGTAGGGCTGCTGGAATCCTGGGGTGTGCTGCATCCCATGCTGGTTCCTCTGCTGGTGATCATTCCCGTGACCACGGTTCTGGTCATGGCGGTCTCCGGCCGTGTCACCCAATGGGTCATCCGTTCAGAAAAGAGGCGAAAAAAATGAAAGAAATGCTCTGCGATTCTGTATTTTTCGGGGTGACGGTCAGTCTGCTGGCCTATGAGCTGGGCGCCTTTCTGAAAAGGAAGTGGAAGCTGGCCATTTTTAACCCCCTGCTGATCTCTATCATCGTGGTCATGGTGGTACTGGCCGGGTTCCATATCGATTATGAAAGCTACAACGAAGGCGCCAAATATCTCAGCTACCTGCTGACCCCCGCCACGGTCTGCCTGGCCATCCCTCTTTACGAGCAGCTGGAGGTTCTGAAAAAGAATCTGAAGGCCATTGCCGCCGGGATCCTCTCCGGGGTGCTCACCAGCCTGGCCAGTGTTCTGGCTCTGGCCCTGCTTTTCGGCCTGACCCATGAGCAGTACGTAACGCTCCTGCCCAAGTCCATCACCACCGCCATCGGCATGGGGGTCTCCGAAGAACTGGGAGGCATCACCACCATTACCGTAGCGGTGATCATCATCACCGGCATCCTGGGCAATATGCTGGCCGTCTTTGTATGCCGCCTCTTTAAAATTGAAGAGCCGGCCGCGGTAGGCATTGCCCTGGGATCCTCCTCCCACGCCATCGGCACCACCAAGGCCATGGAACTGGGAGAGGTCCAGGGGGCCATGAGCAGCCTTTCCATTGCTGTCTCCGGCATCCTCACCGTGGGGGCCGCCTCGGTCTTTGCCATGTTCCTGTAGTCTGCGCCGGAAAAGCAATCTTCGCGTTTTTCTGTACGCTTTGGCTGTTTTGTGCTATACTTTCCTTGCATTTATACAATCGGGACTCTTCCCGGACTGGTTCGAGAACTTCCCAGGATAAAAAACCAAGATCAAAGGAGATTAGAGAATGAATGCAAAACGAAAAGTAATCATTGACTGCGACCCGGGCATCGATGACGCCCTGGCCCTGATGCTGGCCCTGGCCTCCCCGGAGATGGAGGTGCTGGGCCTTACTGTGGTATCCGGCAACGTGCCTGCCAGGGTGGGCATGGAAAACGCCCTGCGGATCCTGAAATCCATGGGCCGCCTGGATATCCCTGTTTACCGGGGAGAGGAATATCCTCTGGTCCGGCCCTACGAGGATGCCACAGAGACCCACGGCAACACCGGCCTGGGGAACCTCGACCTGCCGGTGGTCACAGAGGTCCGGCCCCGGGAGGGCGCGGTGGACTTTCTGGCCGCTTCCCTGACAGGGGCGGCAGCCTCCGGAGAAAAGATCTCCGTCATCGCCCTGGGCCCCATGACCAATCTGGCCCGGCTGGCAGAGCTCCATCCGGACTGCTTCGCCGGACTGGATCAGCTGGTTTCCATGGGGGGAAACTACCGGAGCCACGGCAACTGCTCCCCGGTAGCCGAATATAACTACTGGTGCGATCCCCACGCGGCAAAAGCCGTGTTTGAGGACTTTGAGAAGCTTCCCGCCCTGAAGGGAAAGGAACTGCATATGGTGGGCCTGGATGTGACCCGGCAGATCGTGTTGACCCCCAGTCTGGCGGACTATTTCCGCCGGCTGGATCCGGAACTGGGAGCCCTGGTCACCGCCATGACCGATTTCTATATGGACTTTCACTGGGAGCAGGAAGGGCTCATCGGCTGCGTCATCAACGACCCCCTGGCTGTGGCCTACTTCCTGCGGCCGGAGCTGTGTCACGGATTTTCCGCCTACACCACCGTGGAGACGGAGGGCATCTGCGAAGGCCAGAGCGTGGTGGACACCTGCGGTTTCTGGAAAAAGGCTCCCAACAGCTATATCCTCACCGAAACCGATCCCCTGGGCTTTATGGAGCTGTTCTTCTCCCGGCTTCTGAAAAAAGATCCCAAGGAACTGCGCCCCATGCTGCTCCCGCTTATGGGAGGCGCGATCCGGTGAAAAAACTG
Organism: Candidatus Scatomonas sp.; assembly: GCA_963928055.1. Taxonomy (GTDB): domain Bacteria; phylum Bacillota; class Clostridia; order Lachnospirales; family Lachnospiraceae; genus Scatomonas. The sequence continues at coordinate 650,366 of CAWVDN010000001.1, forward strand.
AATCTTTCCGGCCTCTGTTTTCTGGCCCTGGCCGCGGTCCTGAACCTGGTGGGGGCCAATCTGGCCCTGGCCCTGCGTCTTCCCGTTTATCTGGATTCCATAGGCACCATGCTGGGGGCCGCCCTGCTGGGGCCGGTGTACGGCATGCTGCCCGGCGCGGTCAGCGCCATCTTAAACGGATGCACCACAGATGTATATGCCTTCTACTACCTGCCGGTACAGCTGGCGACCGGCCTGCTCACGGGACTGGCTTTCCGCCTGTTCCGCCCCGGCGGCGCAAAAGATATGTGGCGGATCCTGCCGGCCACCCTGCTGATCTCCCTGCCGGGAACTGTGGTCAGTTCGGCCATTACCGCACTGGTCTTCGGAGGAATCACCTCCTCCGGCTCCACAGTGCTGGTGCAGCTGCTCCATGGGGCGGGCCTTAGCCTCACCGCCAGCGTCTGTGTGGTTCAGGGGGCCACGGACTTCCTGGACCGGCTCATCAGTCTGATCCTGGCGATTCTGCTTCTTTCCGCCCTGCCTAAGTCCCTGCGGGGGAAGATCCGGAACACCGAGGCGGAATCCGCACAGAAAAAAGGAGCGTGACTTATGGAACGGTACAACCGCATTACCAATAAAAACCAGCGGGAGATCGTGCTGCTGCAGGGCCGTCCCTGCGCCTGGGGGAAATGCCGCTTCTGCGACTACATTGACGACAACTCCCGGGACAGAGAGGCCATGCTCGCTCTCAACCGCCAGGTCCTCTCCCGGGTCACCGGGGAATTCGGGGTCCTGGAGGTCATCAACTCCGGCAGCTGCTTTGAACTGCCCAGGGAGACCCTGGAGGAGATCCGGCGGATCCTCCGGGACAAGAACATCCGGCACCTGTATTTTGAAGCCCACTGGATGTACCGGAAGCACCTGCAGGAAATGCGGGATTTCATGGGCGTCCCCATTACCTTCAAGATCGGGGTGGAGACTTTTGACTATGACTTCCGGGAAAACTATCTGAACAAGCACGCGGATTTTCACAGCGCGGAGGAAGTCCGCCGGTGGTTTGAATCCCCCTGCCTCATGGTGGGGATCAAAGGCCAGACAAAAGAAATGATCGACGAGGACATCCGCCTGCTGAAAAAATATTTTCCCCGGGGCACCATCAACGTCTTCACCGACAACAGCACGGATGTGAAACGGGATCAGCAGCTGGTGGACTGGTTCATGGACAAGTACGCGTATCTTCTGGAAGATCCCGCCGTAGAAGTTTTATATGAACGGACAGACTTCGGGGTGGGGGACTGAAAACAGTCTCCCACCCCGAAATTTTTGGCGCGAAAATTTTTCATACTCATGCCGCCTTTGCGTAATTCATAACCGGGTCTTTATCCCTATTCGCCAAAGAAATTCAGCACATACCCTTCCAGGTTCAGGATCAGCGTCGGTTTCTCCCCACCGTCCGGATACACAGTCATGGCCGCGACGCCTTCGCCTTCGCCCACGGTAATCCTGTAAGCCGTGCCTTCTCTCCCCTGATCCATCACTTCATAAGTCCCCGTATAGGTCAGACCATTTGTTTTATCCTCCAGAGCCAGGACTCCCTCCCTCGCCCTGCAGGTCAGTTCCATCTGTTGGGCATTTTCATAACCGGCGCTCGCTTCCTCCCCGCAGGCAATGACCTGGCCGTCTTCCATATTTTGTACAGATGTCATGCTCCATTTATAGTCATGGATCTCCGGCATACCGCCGCAGGCGGACAAAACCAGCAGCAGAGGCATAAACAGCAGGCAGATTTTTTTCATTTCCGGCACCTCCACGGCAGATAGATTTCTTCTCACATTGTAAGGGATACAGCTGCCGAAAGCAATCTATTTTTACCGGCTCATGGAGGCAAAACCCCCGGCGGCAAACCATCGGTTCACAGCCAGGGGTTTTGAAAAATTTTACGCGATTTCGAAAAGATCAGATCCCCAGAGATTTTCTCTTTTCCTCGATCCTCTGGATCATCCGGTCTCCCAGTTTCTCGATATCGGTCTCCACCGTATAGGCAGCTTCCACCCAGTCCCGGATGCCGCCGGTGAGCAGCTCCGTCACCTTGGGTCCGCCGGTCACCTGGGGAGCAACACCCAGGAAGGTGTCGATACCGGTGGCGACTACGTAGTTTCCGATGGATACGGCTTTCTCGGACATCCACTCCGGCGCGCAGCCAACGATGGGCAGCTGGGAAATGTTCAGGCCGGAATCTATGGAGATTTTGGAAGCCAGCACTACCATACGGCTGATATCCACGCAGGATCCCATGTGCAGCACCGGCGGGATGTCCGCCAGCTCGCAGACCCTCTTCAATCCCGCGCCGCAGAGATCCTTGGCTCTCTTGTCCATCAGTCCGGCTCTGGCGGCGGCCTGGGCGGAGCATCCGGAGAGGATCAGCAGGATATCGTGCTTGATCAGTTTTTTCATCAGTTCCACATGCGCGGAGTCCGGACGGACTCTGGGATTGTTGCATCCCACCATGGCAACCACGCCTCTGATGACCCCGGAGGTAATACAGTCGATCAAAGGCTTGGTGGTTCCCGTGGGCTCCGCCTGAGAGTTGGCCACTTTATCCAGCTGTTTGATGATGGCTTCCACCGAGTATCCTACGGTGGCCTTCTGCTTCAGCTGGGGAATATGTACCAGCTCCGGCTTTCTGTTCACGAAGTTCTCCACAGCGGTGCGCACGATTTTCCTGGCGTTTTCGCCTGCGGTTCTGGCGTTAAAGCGGATGAAGTCAGAATCCGGCATCTGCGCGATGGGAGAGGTCGTGATAAATTTGGTGTGGAAACACTTGCTTAAGGGCCCCAGCGCAGGGAAAATACACTGTACGTCCACCACAATGGCTTCGCAGGCTCCGGTGAGCACTACGTTCTCCTGCTGCAGGAAGTTTCCTGCCATGGGTATGCCGCGCCTCATAGCGACCTCATTAGAGGTACAGCATACGCCGGCGACATTGATCCCTTTGGCACCAAGGGATTTCGCCAATGCCACCATCTCCGGATCTTCCGCGTACTCGCAGATCATCTCTGAGAGACTGGGATCATGGCCGTGAACGATAATATTGACACAGTCCTCTTTCATAACCCCCAGGTTGGCCTCTGTGTCAACCGGTTTGGGCGTTCCGAACATAACGTCGGAAAACTCGGTGCCGCACATGGAGCCGCCCCAGCCGTCGGACATACCGGTGCGCAGAGACTGGCGCACCAGGGCCTCCGCCTTGCTGGAATTGCCCATATGAGTCATATGCATGGCCGTGGAAACCTCCCGGTCAATGGCTCTGGGCTCGATCTCCTCTCTGTGCCAGATCTCCTGGGTATGCTTGGGAGCTCTGGACAGCCAGCGCTGCACTCCATGGGGCTTTCCGTATTCCAGGAGCGCCATCTCCGCCATTTCATGGGCCAGGTCATAAATATCTTTCCCTTGGGTTTCCACACCCCACTCTTTGGCGATCCGGATGAGCTTCTCCGGATCTTTTACCTTATAGTTTCCGTCTGCGGAAACGGTGCTCAAAGTGTGGCAGATTTCCCGGCCATGATCGGAATGGGTGGCTGCTCCGCCGGCCACAAAGCGCAGGAAATTTCTGCCGGAGATGCCGTCGGCATCACAGCCGCAGATCCCTCTGGGGGCTTTGGGGGTAATACGGCAGGGCCCCATGGAGCAGATCCGGCAGCAAATACCCTGCTCCCCAAATTTGCAGTGGGGGGTCTGATTCTTTACCCGCATCTGCCAGGAATCGGCCCCCACCCTTCTGCCTGTCTCCAGCAGCCGCTCTGTGGCTGCGTCGAACTCGTCAATGGTCGTCAGCTTAAAATCACTCATACATGTTCCTCCCTGAAAAAAATCCGGTTGCTCTTCTGTTTGTCTATATTTTAACAGACTTGTTCTATCACCGGAAGCAACCAACAGTTTCCCTCTTACAACCGTTTTTTGATACCTGCTATTTCGGTTTTCTGAGGGATATTTTTATGGTACAATAAAAAAAACGGGAGGTGACAGGTTATGAAAAAATATCGGTTTATTCCCTTTATTCTCTCCGGCGCTGCCTGCGTCTTTGCCTTGATCTGTCTGAACAAATGCCTGTCTCTGGAATCCCAGCTGCAGCAGCTGCGCTCCAGCCTGAAAGGGGAAATGCGGACTCTCAGCCAGGACTTTACAGATCTTCAGACAGAGGTCCGGAGATCCTCCAGCCTTTTATCTTCCGAAAGCTGGGAATACGGCACCATTAATCTTACGGATTATACGGCGGAACTGAACTGCGCGATCACGCCAAAAGACTATTCCGAGACAGATACGGCCGTCTCGCTTTTATGCAATGGCACCGAGTATCCGCTGGAGCTCCGGGATTCCCAATATACAGGAAGGATTCCCATTCCCCTGTTTTCTGCCTCGGAAGTGACGCAGGTGCTTATTCGAGAAGGTTCCTCTGTCACCTCCCAGCCTCTGGACTGGAAACTGACTCCCAGAGAGGATCTGCTTCCCGACCTGTATACCAGCGGCGATACAGCTTTTTCCAAGGAGGATATAGAAAACGGCGGGATCCGGCTTCGCGGCACCGGCGTTATCTCCTCGGCCATCTATAATATGCCTGAAAATGAAACAATTACCGGTCTGGATCTGATCGTCCTTCTGAACGAACAAGAGATCGACCGTCTCCCCATTGATCTGAGCCGGCAGGGACAGGAAAACTATCTGAAGGAGACAGACAGCTATGGTTTCAACTATACAGTACCGGAAGGCGGATTTGATCAGATAAGCAATTTTCTCTACTATTATTATCTGGATGCACAATGGAATGTTCCCATGAATAGTACGCTGGAAATTTATGTGGAGATGACAGACAGTCACGGGCTCTGTTACCGTTCCCTCTTTTATCAATTTGCAGTTTCTGACGCAGAAGGATCTCAGAAGAACTCCAATTCCGGGCTTTCGAGCCTGAGTTCCCGCGTCTATGATAAGCGAGGACACTTACTTTATACACCGGAGGGATGATCATGAGTATACAGGATCTGGAATATTTCGCTGCTGTCTGCCGGGAACGCAGCATCAACCGGGCGGCAAAGCTGCTCTACATCACTCCCCAGGGCTTAAGCAAATCCATTAAAGCTCTGGAGCAGGAGCTGAACGCAAAGCTTTTAAACAGAAGCTCTTCCGGCATTACCCTGACGGAATGCGGGCGGTATCTTCAGGAACACCTGGATACGTTTCTGGGGAATTACTATTCGATCTGCCGGGGCATCCAGGCCATTACCCAGCGGCAGAACCATGAGATCGACCTGCTCTCCGCCTACGGCATTCTGCGGCTGGTGACTCCGGAGTGCATCGCGGAATTTAAGAGGCTGCACCCGGAAATTCATTTCCATTACCGGGAATATCCGGACCGGCAGGTGGAACGCCTTTTCGCCGCCAAGGAGGGAAATGTAGCCTTTACCATCGCCCCGGCTTCCCTGCCGGACTGTTTCCTCCAGAAGCTGGAATCCTTTGAGATCAAGCTGCTGGTCAACCGCCGGCACCCTTTAAGCGGCAGAGAGACCGTCACCATCCGGGATCTGCAGGGAGAACGGCTGTACATAGAAAGCAGCGAGTTTCAGATCTACCACCTGATCACCGGCCGCTGCCGGGAGGCAGGCTTTGAGCCGGACATCTTTTTTGAGACCAGCGGCTTCTCCCTGTGCCATAAAATGGTCCGGCAGAACAAAGGGATCTCTGTCACCGTGGATTTTATCTTCGAGGATATGCGGGACCCGGAGCTGGTGACCATCCCCTTCTCCGATGGGCATTACCGGTGGACCACCTGCATGCTGACCCGGAAGGAGGATCTGGACAATCCGGATCTGCTGCTGTTCCGGAATCATGTGCTCCACTGGATGGAAGAGATCAAAGCCGAAAAAATACAGAGATAGCGTCACGCGAAAAATCCCCTGACAGCTCACGCAGATCTGCGCCTTCTGTCAGGGGATCTTTTTATTTTTCAGGTTATCCCTTCGCGAACCGGGACAGGAATTCTTTCGTCCGCTGCTCTTTGGGATTGGCAAATACTTCTTTCGGGTCACCCTCCTCGCAGATGACGCCCTCGGACATGAACACTACGTAGTTGGACACGTCCCTGGCAAAAGCCATCTCGTGGGTCACCACCAGCATGGTCATGCCCTCGTCCGCCAGACCCCGCATAACCTCCAGAACCTCTCCCACCATCTCGGGATCCAGGGCGGAGGTGGGCTCGTCAAACAGCAGCACTTCCGGTTCCATGGCTAGGGCTCTGGCGATGGCTACCCTCTGCTTCTGGCCGCCGGACAGCTGCCGGGGCTTGGCGTTGATGTAGGGAGCCATACCTACCCGCTCCAGGTATTTCATGGCGTTCTGCTTCGCCTCGTCCTTTCCTTTTTTCAGCACCTTGATCTGGCCGATCATACAGTTGTCCAGCACCGTCATGTTGTTGAACAGGTTAAAGGACTGGAACACCATACCTACTTTGGCCCGGTAACCGGAGGCGTCTACCTGCCTGCCGGTAATGCTCTCCCCGTGGAATAAGATATCTCCTCCTGTGGGAGTCTCCAGCAGGTTGACGCACCGCAGCAGGGTGGATTTTCCGGAGCCGGAAGCTCCGATGATGCTGGTCACATCTCCGGGACGGACGGTAAAATCGATATCCTTCAGCACCTGATGACTTCCAAAAGCTTTGGACAGATGCCGGATCTCTAAAATTGCTTCGCTGCTCATTATCGCTCCCCCCTGTTCCTTCCGTGTTTCAGATCCTGCTCCAGGCGATCCCGGTACTCCTTGCTCTTCTCGTCAAAAGGACTTCCCTTCTGGGGATGATTGTAAGTACCGGAGGTAAGCACCAGCTGATCCTCCTTCACCAGTTCGTAGTTGTCTGAACCATCCATCTTCTTCTCCGCCCAGCGCAGGATAAAGGAAGCGGTCAGGGTCATGCACAGATACCCGATCATCTCAATGGTCGCGGAGGGGAAATACTTGTAGGTAGCTCCCACGGCTCCCCTGTGTACGGCGAAAAACTCCGTAAAGGCAATAATAAACATAACCGAGGTATCTTTTATGTTGATGATAAAGTTGTTGCCGATCTGGGGCATGATGTTCCGCAGGGCCTGGGGCAGGATCACATACCGCATGGTCTGGAAGTGATTCATGCCGATGGCCTTGGCCCCCTCGGTCTGGCCCGGGTCAATGGACAGAATACCGCCCCGGACAGATTCCGCCATATAGGCGCCGGTGTTAATGGAAACAACAACGATCGCCGCCAGCCAGACATTGGAAAATCTTACCTGATTATTCGTAAAATAGGGCAGCGCGTAATATACAAACACAGCCTGCAGGATCATAGGCGTTCCCCGGAACACCTCCACATATACCCGGACAATGACCCGGATCAGCGCCAGGAAGAACCGCTTCACCGGCGGATCATTCTTGGAATGGGGAATGGTCTGCAGGATACCGCATACAAATCCGATGAGACAGCCGATGACGGTGGCTACCAAAGCCAGGATCAGGGTGTTCGCGATACCGTTCAGATAGCTTTTCCAGTATTCTCCCCAGAGAGCCGCCATATCTGAGCCGAGTTCAATCAGCTTCTGCATAAACTTTTGCTCCTTTCTCCCGCCTCAGTTTACTCCTGGCTCAGAGGCTGGATTTCAATGGCCTCGTTCATCATCTCATTGAAGTCATCCGCGGTCATAGTGGAAAGCACGCTGTCAATGGCGTCTTTCAGCTCTGTGTTGCCCTTCATAACAGAAACGCCGATGTTGATATCGCCCTCATCTGCCTTAAATCCGTCCTCGCTGTCGGAGAAGTCCAGGATGGTCATATCCGGATAAGCGGCGCAGGCGCCCATAGCGGTAGGCATATCGGTGCAGATAAAGTCCACGGTATCGGTTTCCAGAGCCATGAGCATGGCCGGCGCGGACTCCGCGGCCGTCTGGATCTGGGCGTCCGGGATCTGGGGCAGCATGGAATCGTACCAGATGGTAGCGATCTGAGCGGTGCAGGTGCCGCCGGACAGATCACTGATGCCCTGGGCGGAAGCGTAGGGGCTGTCCTTCTTGGTAACGCAGACGATGGATGCGTAATAGTAGGGGCCTGCGAAATCTACTTCTTCCATACGCTCCTCGGTCATGGACTGACCGGCGATGACTGCGTCATAGGTACCGGACTGTACTCCGGGAACCAGGGAATCCCAGTCGGTGCGCACCACTTCCAGCTCCCAGCCGTTGGCCTCGCAGATCTTCTTGGCCATCATCACATCGTAGCCGTTGGCGTACTCATTGGAATCTTTAATGGGAACCGCTCCGTTGGAGTCGTCGGTCTGGGTCCAGTTATAGGGAGCGTAAGCACACTCCATGGCGATGGTCAGCACCCCGTCCTCCACGCCGGAGGAACCGCTTCCGGAGGCTTCTCCCTCCGTCTGGGTGGAATCCGCGGCAGAGCTTCCGCCTGCGGCCTCTCCCTCATCCTTGCTTCCGCAGCCAGCCAGGGCGGCGGTCATCATCAGTGCCATTAATACAGCGATTCTCTTTTTCATAACGTATCCTTTCCTTTCTTATGTAACTGCTGTGCAATGCGCAAAAAACGACTACAGCGCACAACACCATAGTCGTTTCAAGGTCTCAGATTCAAGTATAGAGAAACCGATAGCGCTCCACACAAAGTGACAGTCGGCGGCATCTTCTGCCGGCAACCAACGGAGAACAGCCAGACCGGTTCACCGTTTCGGCGGAACACCCTTTCTCCCCAGTTCTCAGACGTTCTGGCGCCTCCCGGGGGATACTGATGAGCTCCGCACCTCTATCTTGTTCAATTGCTTGACATTATACTACAGGGTTCGACCATTGTCAATTCTAAGTTCCGGCAGAATGGTGGCGCACATGGTGATAAAACAGGCGGCTCCGCCGATGAAATTGGAAATGGGCTCCGCCAGAAAGACACCCATGACCCCCAGGCCGGCCACCCGGGGCAGGATAAAGGTCAGGGGCACCACAATGAGGATCTTCCGGAACAGGGAGAAAAAAATGGCCTGCCTGGCTTTCCCCAGGGACTTGAACACGCTCTGCCCCGCGATCTGGAAAGCCATCATGAAAAAGCCGAAGAAGTACAGATGCAGGCAGGGCACTGCCGCCTCCACCAGCTCCGGATCCCGGTTAAAAATGGAAATAAACAGCCGGGGAAACAGGAACAGGACCAGCCACATGACCGCCAGGTACACCACCGTCAGCAGCGTCATAAACCAGATCCCCCGCTTCACCTTCCGGCACTGCCCTTCCCCGTAGTTATAGCTCATGACCGGGGATGCCCCGTCTCCCATTGCCATGGCGGGCGTCTGGGCGATCTCCCGGATGGAATTCACCACCGTCATGACACCGATGTACAGATCTCCCCCGAAGGTCTGCAGCATGGAATTGCAGGCCGCCTGGACCACGGAATTGGTGCAGGACATGACAAACCCCGCGGTTCCCAGGCTGAGGATCTTTTTCACCCGCCGGGCTTCCAGGCGGAATTCTCCCCGGCGCAGCTTCAGCTCCGCATTCTTTCCCCGCAGGAACCCCACCACCCAGACCGCGGACAGGAACTGGGAAAGGATGGTGGCAAAGGCCGCTCCCCGGACTCCCCAGCCCAGCACAAAGATGAACACCGGATCCAGGGCGATATTGGTAAGGGCTCCCAGCAGCACCGTCAGCATGCCCACCCGGGCAAACCCCTGGCTGTTGATAAAAGGATTCATTCCCAGGGCAATCATTACAAAAATACTGCCGCAGAGGTAGATCATGATATAGTCTCTGGCATAGGGATAAATGGCGTCACTGGCCCCGAAAAGGTACAGCAGCGGCTTATGGAAAATAAGCCCGGCAATGGTAAGCCCCGCCCCCAGAAGAAGCAGCAGAAAAAAGGAATTGCACATGATCCGCTCCGCCTCCTGCCGGTTTCCCTTCCCCCGCTCCATGGCGCACAGAGGCGCGCCGCCGCTGCCTACCAGATTGGCGAAAGCCGTCACAAACATCAAAATCGGAAAGCAGAGCCCCAGGCCGCTGAGCGCCTGTGTCCCCACATCCTTCATCTGACCGATGTACATCCGGTCCACAATATTGTAGAGCAGGTTCAGAAGCTGGGCCACCATCATGGGCAGCATCACCTGCATGATATTCTTCTGTACACTTCCCTGGGAAAAATTTGTTTGATGCGCTTTCAAAACTGTTTTCCCCCCCCTTCCCGGATGATCTTCTTCCGAAGAATTCTATACCTATTTTATCACAATTTTCAGAACGTGAAAATAGCGGAGCCGGACGGAAGGAAGGCAGGAAGGAAGGCAGGCGGTCATTTCAGGGAACCCTCGCGTCACTACTGTAATATTTAAGGAATCCCGGATCTACCCGTACTTCTCTGCGCGTCTCTACCGTAATATTTATGAAATCCCTGATCTACCCGTACTTCCCCGCCCGTCTCTACCGTAATATTTATGAAATCTCAGATCTACCCGTACTTCCTCGCTCGTCTCTACCGTAATATTTATGAAATCCCTGATCTACCCGTACTTCCCCGCTCGTCTCTACCGTAATATTTATGAAATCCCTGATCTACCCGTACTTCCTCGCTCGTCTCTACCGTAATATTTATGAAATCCCGGATCTACCCGTACTTCCTCGCTCGTCTCTACCGTAATATTTATGAAATCTCAGATCTACCCGTACTTCCCCGCACATTTCTACCGTAATGCCGGGAAATTCCATAATTTCCCCGTATCTCACAAGTGGTGTAACGCATGCAGCAGTTTGAGCGGCATCCCCTGGTCTTTTTTGTATAAAAAGGAACCGCTGCTCCATAGATTTTTCTATTTTGCAGCGGTCCCTTCTGTCAGATTTATGCTTCCTTACTGGATCGGTTCAAAGTCAATGGCTCCGTGCTTGCACAGAGGACACACAAAGTCGTCCGGCAGCACGTCTCCCTCGTAGATGTATCCGCAGACCTTGCAGACAAAGCCCTTCTTGCCTTCGGTCTTGGGTTTGGGCTTTACGTTGGTCTGATAGTAGGTGTAGGTCATGGTATCCTTATCGCTCATGACACGGGCCTCGGTCACAGAGCAGATGAACATGCCGTGGGTTCCCAGATCCACATACTGCTCCACTTTCAGGGAGAAGCAGGCGTTGATGTATTTTGGAAGGATCCGCAGGCCGTTGTCAGAGCGGACCTCCGCCCAGCCGGCAAACTTGTCCGCCACCCGGCCGCTCTGGAAGCCGAAGTTCTGGAATACCGAGAAGGGGGCTTCCACAGAAAGGCAGTTTACATTCAGGACTCCCGTCTGCTTAATCACATGGTGGGAATAGTTGGCCTTGTTGATGTTGACCGCCACCCGGTTGGGGTTGTCGGAAACCTGGGTCACGGTGTTGACAATGAGGCCGTTGTCCTTCTTGCCGTCGTTGGAGGTTACCACGTACAGGCCGTAGCCGATGCGGAACAGAGCCGTGAGATCGTTCTTGTTGGCCGCGTCGGGAGACTGGGCGATGTACTCTCTGCAGAGCTCCTCCGCCATAGCCTCCAGCTGGTCTTTGGTCTCTTTCTTGACGCCGGACCAGATGGTCACCGGATGGTTCAGCCAGGTGATCTTCTGGCTGTCCGCGAACATTTCTTTCATGATCTTGGCCGCCATGGGGGACCAGGATCCGTTCTCGATCAGGCCGATGGTGCGGTTCTGGAAATTCCGTTCCGTCAGATGCTCAATGAAATCCCGCATAAAGGGGAAGATGCCGGCGTTGTAGGTGGTGGTGGCCAGCACCAGTTTTCCGTAGCGGAAAGCGCTGGCTACGGCTTCCGCCATGTCGCATCTTGCCAGGTCGTACACAGCGACTTTGGGGCAGCCTTTGGCTTTCAGCTTCTCTTCCAGGATCTCCACCGCCTGTTTCGTGTGTCCGTACACGGAGGTGTAGGCGATCATGATGCCCTCGGACTCTACGGAGTAGGAAGACCAGATGTTGTATTTTTCCAGGTAGTGGCCCAGGTTCTCTTTCAGAACAGGCCCGTGAAGGGGGCAGATCATGGCGATATCCAGACCGGAAGCAGCCTTCAGAAGATTCTGCACCTCATTGCCGTATTTTCCCACAATGCCGATGAAATACCGACGGGATTCATCGTCCCAGTCCTCCTCCACATCCAGGGCTCCGAACTTGCCGAAGCCGTCCGCGGAAAACAGCACCTTTTCTGTACTCTCATAGGTCACCATGACCTCCGGCCAGTGTACCATGGGAGCGTAGACAAAATTCAGCACATGTTTTCCAAGGGAAAGAGATCCCCCGTTTTCCGCCAGCAGCTTGCGGTTCTCAATATCCATATCAAAGAAATTGTCCATCATGGCAAAGGCCTTCTCCGTGGAGACCACCACTGCCTCCGGATAGGTGTTGACAAAATTCTGGATGTTGGCCGCGTGGTCCGGCTCCATGTGCTGCACCACCAGGTAATCCGGCTTCCGTCCCTCCAGGACATTGGCAATGTTGTCCAGCCACTCATGGGTAAAATGAATATCCACCGTGTCCATGACAGCCACTTTCTCGTCCAGGATCACATAGGAATTGTAGGACATGCCGTTTGGCACCACATACTGGCCCTCAAACAGGTCCACCTGATGATCGTTGACTCCCACGTAACGGATGGTATCAGTAATCGTAGGCATAAATAGAACCTCCTTATTCTCTAAAGCTGTAATGATATCGTTCCGCATCCATTATAGCAGAGCGGCATGAAATCGGCAACGCTCTTTCTTCTACTCCAGTTCAATGATCTCATGATACAGATCCGCGTACCGCCCTCCTGCCGCCAGCAGTTCCTCGTGGGTCCCCCGCTCGATGATACGGCCTTTTTCCAGTACCATGATGGCGTTGGACTGACGGACCGTAGACAGCCGGTGGGCAATGACAAAGGTCGTGCGGTTTTCCATGAGCGCGTCCATGCCTTCTTCGATGTGCCGCTCGGTTCTGGTATCCACGGAGCTGGTGGCTTCGTCCAGGATCAGGATCGGCGCCCGGGAAAGGGCGGCTCTCGCGATATTCAGCAGCTGCCGCTGCCCCTGGGACAGATTGGCTCCGTCATTTTCCAGCACCGTATCATACCCGTGCTCCAGCTGCTGGATGAAGGAGTGGGCGGAAGCTGCTTTCGCCGCCTCCACCACCTCCTGGTCCGTGGCGTCCAGCCGTCCGTAGCGGATATTTTCCCGGACGGTCCCCGTAAACAGGTGGGTGTCCTGCAGGACCATGGCGATGTTGGACCGCAGGAAAGAGCGGTCGATCTTCTCAATGGGCACGCCGTCAATGGTGATGGTGCCTTCCTGGATATCATAGAACCGGGAGAGCAGGTTGGTGACGGTGGTCTTTCCCGCTCCCGTGGAACCCACAAATGCGATCTTCTGCCCGGGTTTGGCGTAGAGGGAAATGTCCCGGAGCACCGGCACATCCGGCAGATATCCGAAATTCACATGATCCAGCACTACATATCCGCGGATCTTTTCCAGGGACACCGGATCCGCGTCCGGTTCCTCGGAGGGCGTATCCAGCACCTGAAACACCCGCTCCGCTCCGGCCAGGGCCGCGAACACGGTATTCATCTGCATGGAGACCTCATTAATGGGACGGTTGAACTGGCGGGTGTAGTTCAGGGATACGGTCAGCCCTCCCAGATCAAAACGTCCCAGAGCCACCAGCACCCCGCCCAGGCAGGCGGAAGCCGCGTAGACCATGTTGCAGAGCTGATGGGTCACCGGGCCCATGATACCGGAGCGGAACTGAGCCTGCTCCTGGGCGGCGCAGAGTTTTCTGTTCAGGTAAGCGAACTCCTCCGCCGCCATCTCCTCATGGTTAAAGACTTTTACCACTTTCTGGCCGGAAAGGGTTTCTTCCGTAAAGCCGTTGAGCATTCCCAGATTCTTCTGCTGCTGGGTATATGCCTTCTGTCCTTTTTTCATGATCATCTTGCTGAGCCACAGAAGAATAGGGGTGGCGGCGATGGTGATGGCCCCCAGCAGCGGGCTGGTGTACAGCATCAGGGCAATGGTCCCCACGATCGTAATGGCTCCGGAGATGATCTGGATCAGGGTAGTATTCAGCATTTCTCCGATGGTATCAATGTCATTGGTAAACCGGGACATAATATCTCCCGCGGAGTTGGTATCAAAATACCGCACCGGCAGGCTCTGCAGCTTGTCGAAAAGTTCCGCCCGCAGCCGGACCAGGGTCCTCTGAGAGGCTTCCAGCATCAGCCGCTGCTGCAGGTACTGGGTCAGCACGGAAATCCCGTAGATCACTGCCAGCAGCACCAGCCACAGGGCCAGCCCGGACAGCCGCTCCCCCAGATCCGTCTGCTCCGGATCATAGTAGATAAACCGGTTGATAATGGGACGCAGCAGATAGGAGGCGGCCAGCGATGTCACCGTAAAGATCAGGGAGCAGATCACGGCAGCCGCGAACAGGGCTTTTTCTCTGGCGATATACCGCAGGAGCCGCGCCACAGAACCCCGCAGATCCTTGGGCCGCCCGGTAGACGCCAGGGCACGGTTCCGGCCCGCGTTCCGGCCCACATCCATCTGGCGGTTCTGCCGGCCCGCCGTACGGCCGCCGTACTTTTCTTCCATACGCGCCATGCGTTCTTCATTCACGGCCCTCGCCTCCCTTCTGAGAATCATAGATCTCCTGATAAGCCCTGCAGCTTCTGATCAGTTCCTCGTGGGTGCCGCAGGCAGTGATCCTGCCCTCCTCCAGGACCAGGATCTTGTCCGCGTCCATGACGGAAGAGATCCTCTGAGCGATGATCAGCTTCGTCACCCCTGCCAGCTGCGTGCGGAAGGCCCGGCGGATGGCGGCGTCCGTGGCCGTATCCACCGCGCTGGTGGAATCATCCAGGATCATGATCCTGGGCCTTTTCAGCAGCGCCCTGGCAATACAGAGCCGCTGCCTCTGACCGCCGGACAGATTGCTGCCGCCCTGGCCGATCTCTGTCTGATATCCTTCGGGAAACTCCCGGATAAAGCTGTCTGCCTGAGCCACTCTGCAGGCCTCTCTCATCTCTTCCTCCGTGGCGTCCTCCCGGCCCCAGCGGAGATTTTCTTCGATCGTTCCGGAAAACAGCGTATTCTTCTGCAGGACCACGGCGATCTTTTCCCGCAGTTCGTAAAGGGAATATTCTTTTACATCCACCCCGTCCACCAGCACGCTGCCCTGATCCGGATCGTACAGCCGGGGGATCAGGGAAACCAGGGTACTTTTTCCGGAGCCGGTGGAGCCGATGATCCCCACCAGTTCGCCGGGGTCGATCTTCACGCGGAGGCGATCCAGCACCGGAGCTCCGGCTCCTTTAAAATAGCGGAAGGTGACATCCCGGAATTCAATGGAGCCCTTCCGGATCTTCCGGTCTTTTGCGGAGGCGCTGGCATCCCGGATGTCCGGCTCTGTTTTCAGCACCTGGCTGATCCGGCGGTCCGAAGCCGCCGCCCGGGTTCCCTGGAGGAAAATATTGGCCAGAAAGTTCAGGGCCGTCAGCACCTGGGTCAGGTATGTAATGAAAGCGGTCAGGGCACCGATCTCCATGCCTCCCACCATAATCTGCCGGCCAGCGATCCACACCACGAGCAGGGTGGTCAGCTGAATGGCCAGCGTGGAGACCGGCTGCATGAGGATCATCATCTTCAGAGCGGAGACCGTCTTTTTCCTCAGGGTATCATTGATTCCCCGGAACCTGCCTTTTTCATAATCCTCCCGGACAAAGGACTTGATCACCCGCTCGTTGGTAATGGTCTCTCCGATGCCGGTGTTCAGGGTGTCGATCTGCTCCTGCATAGCCGTGTACCTGGGGGAGGCTGTGCGGATGATCAGGAACGTGGCCAGAGCCAGGAAGGGAAGGATCAGCAGGATCACCAGAGCGATCTCCGGATTCAGCTGAAAAGACATGACCAGGGCTCCCACCAGCATCACCGGGCTGCGGAAAAATCCCCGCATCAGTGTCTGGGTGAAGGTCTGGATCTGGGTGATATCATTGGTCACACGGGTGATCAGGGAACCGGCGGAAAACCGGTCGATATCCGAAAAGGAAAAGGTCTGGATCTTCCGGAAAGTATCCTCCCGGACTCCGGCGGCCATCCTGGCGGATCCCCGGACCGCGAAAAAAGCCCCCAGCACGCCGCAGACCAGCATGGCGGCGGCGATCAGCAGCATATACAGGCCGTTCCGCAGGATATAGGAAATATCCCCGTTGGCCGCGCCCCGGTCAATGATATTGGCGTTGACAAAAGGCAGGATAAACTCCCCGGAGGCCTCCAGCGTCATAAAAAGCGGGCTCAGCAGAAAACAGTACCAGCTGGCCCGGATATGTTTCTTATATTTGTACATTCAGGTCTCACCTCCTACTACCATCCGCTCTCCGTCGGCGCAGATGCGCCGGCGGCTCGGACTCTTTTTTCATTATACTCTTTTTACGCCTAAAAGTATATTCCGCGCCGCCGAAAAATTTCTTTCCGGACAAAGAGAGACTGTAAATCATGCACGGGCCATGGTATAATTTTTTCGGGAGGTGCGCTATGAAAAGAATCTTCGCCCTGGCCGCAATAACGTGGATCCTTTTTCTGTGGGGCTGCGGAAAAACCGCGCCGCTTGGCATAGATCTTTCCGCGGCTTCGGTTCTTTCTTCCTATGACGATCATGGCGGATTTCATGGCGACGGAATGACATGGATCTGCTATGACTGCGCCGAAACCGATATCGCGGACCAGATCCGTGAAACGGAAAACTGGAAGCCGTTTCCTCTTGACGACACGGTACAGGCCCTGATATACGGCACAGAAGACGGCTGGACCACGATCGGTCCCTATGTGACGGATACCGACGGCAAGCCCCTGCTTCCTCCCGTGGAAGAGGGATTTTATATCCTGCTGGACAGGCAGTCTGAAGAATTAAAAGAAGAACCAGACCTTCTTCGCAGAAGTTCTTTTAATTTTACTCTGGGAATCTATGACAGTGTCCGAGAGGTATTGTATTATCTGAAATTTGATACCTGAACTGTTTGACGCGTCTTCCTTTTACTGCAGGGTTTGCCGCCTGCGGACTTCTCGCCCTGCAAAGCTCGCCCAAGCCAAAAAGACCGGGCTTAAGAAAAATCTCTTAAACCCGGCTTCTTTTTGATCCGACAGCTGCCGCAGCAACAGACGGCAGCCCTCTTATTTATCGCAAATCTGCAATGCGGAACACCACTAACTGCCCCTCTGTTTGCCTTATTAAATTGTCAATTGTTTTTCAAAGGTTCACTCATCATAATGTCCGCGGCAGGAAAGAATTTCCACTACATTCTCTCTGATCCGATAAACCAGCCGATTTACCTCATCCATCCGCCGACTCCAAAAGCCGCTTAATTCTCCTTTCAGCGGTTCCGGCTTTCCAATTCCAGAGAAAGGCTCACGTTCGATGTCTTTTAGCAGCTGATTAACCCGCTTCAACGTTTTTTTATCTTGTGACTGCCAGTAAAGATAATCTTCCCAGGCTTCATCAAACCATACTTTTTTCATGCTTCATCCTCAATCAGATCATGCTCCACGCCTTTTCCTTCATTCAGCGCCTGTATTCCCCGATGCAGGTGAGCCAGATTACTGTCCGAATAAAATGGATCTGCCGTAACTTCAAAAGGAATCCTTTTTTCCCTTGTAACAGTTTTTGCAAAAATAGTAAAAGCAGTAGTCATACTCATGCCCATGTCCGCACATATTTTTTCCATTTTTTTCTTCAGATCTTCATCCATCCGAAAATTTACCATTGTCTGTGCCATACAAACACCTCCTCCTTTATTCCAGTGTATTATTTTGTAAAGCATTTGTCAATATTATGCTTTACTAGCGTCAGTGTACACGGGGCAACACGCTCCCCTTGTACACTGTGCTAATATTGATAAAAAAACCGCACCAGCCATTATCCGGCCGGTGCGGTGTATCTACTTCACTATTTTAATTGCTTTCGATCAGAACTTCCCAGCCTTGGCAGCTTCCTCGATGGCTACGGCTACGGCTACGGTCATTCCAACCATGGGGTTGTTGCCCGCGCCGATGAGTCCCATCATCTCTACGTGAGCCGGTACGGAGGAGGAGCCGGCGAACTGCGCGTCGCTGTGCATACGTCCCATGGTATCGGTCATTCCGTAGGAAGCCGGGCCTGCCGCCATGTTGTCGGGATGCAGGGTACGGCCGGTGCCGCCGCCGGAGGCAACGGAGAAGTATTTCTTGCCGGCCTCGATGCGCTCTTTCTTATAAGTACCTGCTACCGGATGCTGGAAACGGGTGGGGTTGGTGGAGTTTCCGGTGATGGATACGTCCACGTTCTCTCTCCACATGATGGCAACGCCTTCCTGTACATCGTTGGCGCCGTAGCAGTTTACTTTTGCTCTGGGGCTCTCCGGATCTTTGGAGTAGCATTTCCGGAACACTTCTTTCAGCTCGCCGGTGAAGTAATCATACTCTGTCTCCACATAGGTGAAGCCGTTGATACGGGAGATGATCTGAGCAGCGTCCTTGCCCAGTCCGTTCAGGATGACGCGGAGGGGTTTCTTACGCACTTTGTTGGCTTTCTCGGCGATACCGATAGCGCCCTCAGCGGCTGCGAAGGACTCGTGGCCTGCCAGGAACGCGAAGCACTCGGTGTCCTCTTCCAGAAGCATCTTGCCCAGGTTTCCATGTCCCAGACCTACTTTTCTGCGGTCTGCCACGGAACCGGGGATACAGAAGGACTGCAGTCCCTCGCCGATCGCTGCTGCTGCCTCGGAAGCCTTGCGGCAGCCTTTCTTGATAGCGATGGCGGCGCCTACGGTGTAAGCCCACTTCGCGTTCTCAAAGCAGATGGGCTGGATGCCCTCTACCATCTTGTATACGTCCAGGCCGGCAGCCTTGGTCACCTCGGCCGCGCCCTCAATAGAGTCGATGCCGTACTCAGCGAGCTTTGCCAGAACCTGTTTTTCTCTTCTCTCATATGATTCAAATAAAGCCATCTTTTTCGTTCCTCCTCTATTACTCTTTTCTCGGGTCAACAATCTTTACAGCGTCAGCTACGCGGCCGTACTGTCCGGAAGCTTTCTCCAGAGCAGTCTGAGCGTCGTCGCCGTTCTTGATGAAATCCATCATTCTTCCGAAGTTCACATACTTGTAGCCGATGATCTCGTCGTTCTCATCCAGAGCGATGCCGGTTACATAGCCTTCTGCCATCTCCAGGTAGCGGGGGCCCTTCTTCAGGGTTCCGTACATGGTTCCAACCTGGGAACGAAGTCCCTTGCCCAGATCCTCCAGACCTGCGCCGATGGGCAGACCTTCCTCGGAGAAGGCGCTCTGGGAACGTCCGTAAACGATCTGCAGGAACAGCTCTCTCATAGCAGTGTTGATGGCGTCGCATACCAGGTCAGTGTTCAGAGCTTCCATGACGGTCAGGCCGGGAAGGATCTCAGAAGCCATGGCTGCGGAATGAGTCATGCCGGAGCAGCCCAGAGTCTCTACCAGAGCCTCCTGGATGATTCCGTCTTTTACATTCAGAGTCAGTTTGCAGGCTCCCTGCTGGGGCGCGCACCAGCCAACGCCGTGAGTCAGGCCGGAAATGTCTTTTACTTCCTTAGCTTTTACCCATTTTGCCTGTTCCGGAATCGGAGCTGCGCCATGATGAACGCCCTGATGTACCGGACACATCATTTCTACCTCTTTTGAATAAATCATTGTGTAACTCCTTTCAAAATTGATGTTTAACACTGTATGGCTCCGGACGCTTCAGCCGCGCCCAGATTCCTTCTTATTTTCTCACAAACTGTCCGTTTCGTAAAGTGTTTTTTCGATGATTTCCCCGGGCTTTTTAAAGATGTGCTCCGGCGGGATCACGCCCCGGACGCTGGAAAGGGGATAGATGTTGGTATGGCGGCCGACGACGGTGCCGGGATTCAGTACGCTGTTGCAGCCCACCTCCACGCAGTCTCCCAGCATGGCCCCGAATTTTTTCAGGCCGGTGGCCATAGCCTCCCCCTGGCCCTTTACCACCACCAGGGTCTTGTCGGATTTTACGTTGGAGGTAATGGATCCCGCCCCCATGTGGGCTTTATATCCCAGAATGGAATCTCCCACGTAATTGTAATGGGGCACCTGGACTTTATTGAAGAGGATCACATTTTTCAGTTCCGTGGAATTTCCCACCACGGCCCCCTCTCCCACAATGGCGCTGCCCCGGATAAAGGCGCACTGGCGGATCTCCGCCCCTTTCCCGATGATGCAGGGGCCGGTGATGGAGGCGGTGGAAGCGATGACCGCGTCCCGGGCGATCCAGATGTTTTCCCCCCGCTGTTCATACTCCTCCGGGGAAAGGGTCTTCCCCAGCTCCGGGATAAAGTCCTTGATCAGAGGCAGTACCTCCCAGGGATAGGTTTTTCCCTGAAAAAGTTCCGCCGCTATGGTCTGCTCCAGATCATACAGTTCCTGAATGGTTACGTATTTCATGATGCTTCTCCTTTCTTCACGGTTCTTGTTTTCTGAGGCTTTTTATAGTATATGGCCGCCGCGTCAAAACAGGCCTTCAGGGCCGTCTGGTTTTTCAGCTGCCGCACGTTCAGGGTGTGCCTGGCCACAAAATGGTTCAGCTTCTGCATATATTCCTCCGTGGAGACGCTTCCCTCCGCCACGTAGGTCAGGCCCTTTTCCCAGCTGGCCGTCAGCTCCGGGTTCAGCAGGGGGCGGATGGAGGCGTCGACCACGTCGAAGACCATTTCTCCCAGCTGGGTGGGGGTGATGATCTGGGTCTTTTTGTTCAGGGCCAGATATTTTATGTGGAACAGCTTTTTCAGGATCTCCGCCCGGGTGGCGGAGGTGCCGATGCCGCTGCCCTTGATCTGTTCCCGGAGCTCCTCATCCTCAATGAGCTGGCCGGCGTTTTCCATGGCCAGGATCATGGACCCGGAATTGTACCGCTTGGGCGGGGAGGTCTCCCCTTCTTTGATCTGGAAGCCCTCCACCGGCAGGACGCTTCCCTTCTTCAGCCCGGATAGGGCCTGGAGGAAGTCTTCGCCGCAGAGGGTATCCTCCTCCCCCTCCTCCTTTTTTCTGGTCTGGGGCAGACCCGCCACTTTCAGATATCCCTCCTCCGCCAGCACCTTAAAGCCGGAGAAGAAGGACTCCTTTCCCATGCGGGAGACCAGGGAGATCTTCTGGTACACCGCCGGGGGATAAAAGATGCTCAGGAACCGCCGGACAATGGTTCCGTAGACCTTGGCCGAAAGCTCCGAAAGCCGGGGCAGATTCTGCAGCCCCTGGCCGGTGGGGATGATGGCGTAGTGGTCGGTGATCTGTTTGTCGTTGGTGTAGCGGCTCTTTCCGATGTTCCGGTAGGCTTCTTTTTCCAGGATCTCCGCCGCGAAGCCGGCGGCAGGCTCATACCGGGTCAGTCCCCGGATATTTTTCTGTATTTCTTTTGCCACCGCCGAGGACAGGACCCTGGCGTCGGTCCTGGGATAGGTCACCAGTTTTTTCTCGTACAGCTCCTGGACCACTGACAGTGTCTGATCCGGGCTGATCTTATACAATTTCGAGCACTCGTTCTGCAGCTCCGCCAGGTTAAAGAGCAGGGGCGGATTTTTCAGTTCCTTTTTTTTCTCCGCCTTCTCCACTACAGCCTCCCGGGGGACCATAGCCTCCAGCTGCTTCACCAGACTCTGGGCGTCCTCTTTTTTCTTAAATCCGTTTTCCTTATAGAGCAAGGGGGATTGAAAATACAAGCTGCCCTCCGCCGCCCTCCATTCCCCGTCAAAGGTCCTGCCGCCATAGTTCTGTTTGGCCAGCACCCGGTAGAAGGGGGTTTTCACAAAATTCCGGATCTCCCGCTCCCGGCGGACCACCATGCCCAGGACGCAGGTCATGACCCGGCCCACCGCCACCGCCTGGTATTTACCTCCCAGGTAGCTGGAGACGGCATACCCGTATTTCAAAGACAGGGCCCGGGAAAAGTTAATGCCCATCAGGTAATCTTCCTTGGCCCGCAGATAGGCGGAATCCGCCAGATGGTCGTAGGCGCTTAAGTCCCTGGCCTCCCGGATCCCCCGGAGGATCTCCTCCTCGGTCTGGGAATCGATCCACACCCGCTTCTGCTGTTTTCCCCGGACTTCGGCCATCTGCGCCACCAGCCGGTAGATATATTCTCCCTCCCGTCCCGAGTCGGTGCAGACGTAGATGGTCTCCACATCCTCCCGGTGCAGCAGGCCGCTGACGATCTGAAACTGTTTTTTCACCGCCGGGATCACCTCGTACTGAAACTGCTCCGGCAGGAAGGGCAGAGTCTCAAAGCTCCATTTTTTATATTTTTCATCGTACTTTTCCGGATAGCTCATGGTCACCAGATGGCCCACGCACCAGGTGACCAGGGAATGCTCCGATTCCAGATACCCGTCCCGCCGGGCCATGGTCTCCTTCAGGGCCTTGGCGAACTCCTGGGCCACGCTGGGCTTCTCCGCGATGTACAAAGCTTTCGGCATAGTTCTTTCTTCTCCCTTACAGATGTTCCTTGCTGTCGGTTCCAGTATAACAGACTTTTGCCCGCAGAAAAAGACTGCTCCCGGGATTTTCATCCCGAAAGCAGCCTTTTCTGTCGTTTCATGCTCCGGCAGGGGACGGTCTTACTTGTCCGCGCTCATCTTGCGCAGGGGCAGAGCCAGCAGCACGGCGCCTCCCACCATATTCCCAAGCGTCACGATCAGCATGGAGAACAGCATACTGGAGATGGATACGCCGGGCACCATAAAGCCCACAGCCGTAAACAGTGCCATGTTGGCGATGCAGTGCTCAAATCCGGCGATGACAAATCCGGAGATGCAGATGACGATCATCAGGAACTTGGCGGCCTCCTCCTTGCATTTGGTGCCGCAGGCCACAGCCAGGCACACAAAGAAGTTACAGAGCACAGCCCGGAAGAACATTTCCCCGGGAGCGATGGAAAGCTTGCCATCGATCATTCCAGCGAAAAAATCTTTGGTTCCGGATCCTCCCGCCAGCACCCAGATGCCGGCGAACAGGAAGCATCCCACAAAGTTTCCGATGTAGCTGACGATCCAGACCTTTACGGTCTGGCCCCAGGTGACTGCGTGGTCATAGGCGCCGAAGGCCATGACCAGGTTGTTCCCCGTAAACAGCTCGCTTCCGATAAATACGATCAGAAGCACGGCGATGGAGAACACCAGTCCCCCCAGGAATTTCCCCCATGCGGCGGAAGTGTCTGCGAACAGACTGTTTACCACGTTGCTGTAGATCATCGCCACGGCAATGAAGAATCCTGCCATGATGGCCCGGATAAAATACTTGCCGGGATGATCCCGGAGCGTTGTCGCTTTGGCAACGGCGGCGTTTGAGAATTTTTTGACATCATCAAACGGCATTTCATTTTCCCCCTTTTCGAGAAAACAAAAATAGTGGTTTCCGCTCACTATAGGGTTAGTCTAACACAGGACAGCCCATACTTCAACCGATCCGCCGGGGATTTGTGTACGAAATCAAGTGCTTTTATTTTGCCTGGATATAATTCTTAGCCACCAGGGTCTCCGCGCAGAGCACCGCCCCGCCGGCAGCTCCCCGGACGGTGTTGTGGGAAAGGCCGATGAACTTCCAGTCGTAGATGGAATCCTCCCGCAGGCGTCCCACGGAAACGCCCATGCCCTTTTCGTAGTCCACATCCAGCTGCACCTGTGGACGGTCGTCCTCCTCCATGTAGCGGATGAAATGCTCCGGAGCGCTGGGCAGCTTCAGCTCCTGGGGAAGACCTTTAAAGTTCACCATCTTCTCGATCAGCTGCTCCTTGGTGGGGTTCTTGCGGAATTTCACAAACACCGCGGCGGTATGGCCGTTGAGCACGGGAACACGGATACACTGGCAGGTGATCCGGGGTTCCTCCGCCTTGACGATGACGCCGTTTTCAATGCGGCCCCAGAGCCTTAAGGGCTCCTGCTCGCTCTTTTCTTCCTCGCCGCCGATGTAGGGGATGATGTTCTCCACCATCTCCGGCCAGTCCTTAAAGGTTTTGCCTGCGCCGGAAATCGCCTGATAGGTGGTGGCCACTACCTCGTAGGGCTCAAATTCCTTCCAGGCGGTCAGCACCGGAGCGTAGCTCTGAATGGAACAGTTGGGTTTTACGGCAATAAAGCCTCTTGTAGTGCCCAGTCTCTTTTTCTGGAACTGGATCACATCAAAGTGCTCCGGATTGATCTCCGGCACCACCATGGGCACGTCCGGGGTCCAGCGGTGGGCGCTGTTGTTGGAGACCACCGGCGTCTCGGTTTTCGCGTACTCCTCCTCGATCCTGCGGATCTCGTCCTTGGACAT
Source organism: Candidatus Scatomonas sp. (assembly GCA_963928055.1). GTDB lineage: Bacteria > Bacillota > Clostridia > Lachnospirales > Lachnospiraceae > Scatomonas. The sequence continues at coordinate 674,721 of CAWVDN010000001.1, forward strand.
ATCTACGGCGGAGAATACAAAGTCCACGGTGGAAGCCACCTTCTCCACCTCATTCACGTTCATGACCACCAGTTTTTTTACCGCCTCCGGCATGGGGGTAGTCATTTTCCAGCGGCCGCCTACCGCCTCCTCATAGGTTTTTCCCGCGCTCCTTGGGCTGGCCGCCACCGTTACCACTTCAAACCAGGGATGATCCTCCAGCAGGGAGATAAATCTCTGTCCCACCATGCCGGTGGCTCCCAGAATTCCGACTTTCAGCTTTTTTTCCATTTTTCACTCCTCATTTCTGTGCAGTCTGCACCTTTTGTGTTTATACCGCGTACATTTGTGCGTCATATGTGTATACTATACCAAATGCACAAAAAATGCAACTGTTTTTTTATTCCGCCAGATACTTTTTGTACTCCTCCAGCACCGGCTTCATAGCCTCCGCCCCGGGAGCCCCCAGGGTCATCCGTTTCTCCACGCAGGTCTTCATGCTGATGGCCTCGTAGATATCCTCCTGAAAAGCCGGGCAGAGTTTCTGATACTCTTCCAAGGGCAGGGCGTCCAGAGAACAGTTTTTCTCAATGCAGAGCAGCACCAGACGGCCGATGATGCCGTGGGCGTCCCGGAAAGGCACGCCCTTGCCCACCAGGTAGTCGGCGGCGTCGGTGGCGTTGGTAAATCCGTTTTTGGCGGAAGCTTCCATAACGTCTCTGCGGAATTTCATGGTGGAGAGCATGCCTTCAAAAAGCGCCAGGCAGCCCTTTACCGTGTCGATGGCGTCAAAGGCCGGCTCCTTATCCTCCTGCATATCCTTGTTGTAGGCCAGGGGCAGTCCCTTCATGGTGGTCAGCAGGGAGGTAAGGGCCCCGTAGACCCGTCCCGTCTTGCCCCGGACCAGTTCGGCGATATCCGGATTCTTTTTCTGGGGCATAATGGAGCTTCCGGTGCTGTAGGCGTCGTCGATCTCCACGAACCGGTACTCGTTGGTGTTCCAGACAATGATCTCCTCGCAGAACCGGCTTAAGTGCATCATAATGGTGGACAGGGCCGCCAGCAGCTCAATGACGTAATCCCGGTCGGACACCGAGTCCATGCTGTTGCGGGTGGCTCCGTAAAAATCCAGCAGGGACGCCGTGTACTCCCGGTCCAGGGGGTAGGTGGTCCCCGCCAGGGCTCCCGCTCCCAGGGGACAGTAGTTCATCCGCTCATAGATATCGTGCATTCTTCCCCGGTCCCGGCGGAACATTTCAAAGTATGCCCCCAGATGATGGGCCAGGGTCAGGGGCTGGGCTTTCTGCAGATGGGTAAAGCCCGGCATATAGGTGTGGAGGTTTTCCTCCATGATCCTTTCGATGGTGGTCAGCAGCTGCTTCAGCAGGCCGTCGATCTCCCCGATCTCGTCCCGGACGTACAGCTTCATATCCAGGGCCACCTGGTCGTTGCGGCTGCGGCCGGTGTGGAGCTTCTTGCCCACATCCCCGATGCGGTCAATGAGATTGGCCTCCACAAAGCTGTGGATGTCCTCGTACTCCTCCGTAATAGGCAGTTTTCCGCTTTCCACATCCTCCAGGATCCCTTTCAGGCCCTCCTCGATCTGACGGCCCTCCTCCTCCGTGAGGATCCCCTGCTTTGCCAGCATCTTTACGTGGGCCAGACTGCCCCGAATGTCCTGCCGGTAAAGCTTCCGGTCAAAGGTAATGGACGCGTTGAAATTGTAGACCAGCCGGTCTGTCTCCTTGGTGAATCTTCCTCCCCAAAGCTGTGCCATATGATTTCCTCTCTTTCTATTGGTTGCGGGCAGCCGCCCGTTTTTCTCGTTCCTCCGCCTCTTTTCTGGAAAAGACGCAGCCGCAGTAGTTCTGCCGGTACAGGCCGTACTCTCCGGACAGCTGGATGGACCGCCGGTAGCCGTCCTTTTTCTTAAAATCCGAGACCAGATAGGGAACTCCCGTCTCCTGCCCCAGGCGCAGGCCGATCTCGTTGAGCTTTTCCGCGTTTTTTAAGGGGCTGATGGTGAGGGTGGTGGTAAAATAATCCATTCCCAGCTCCGCCGCCTTCTCCGCCGCCTCCCGGAGCCGCAGCTCGTAGCAGCGAAAACACCGCTCTCCCCCTTCCGGAATTTCCTCCAGCCCCCGGACTGTTTCGTAAAACCGGCCGCTGTCAAAGGGCCCTTCCGCGAGATCCACGGGATTCTCAAGGGGCATCTCCCGGATCAGACGCCGCTGCTCCTCCACCCGGTGGCGGTATTCCTCCTCCGGATAAATATTGGGATTGTAGTAAAAAACCGTGATCCGGAAATACCGGGACAGATATTCCAGCACGTAGCTGCTGCAGGGGGCGCAGCAGCTGTGGAGCAGCAGGGAGGGCGTCTCCCCCTCCGGGATCCTCTTCAGGATCTCCTCCAGCTCTCTCTGATAATTCCGTTTCATTTCTTTTTTCCTCTCCGGTGAAAATAAAAATGCCCGATGACGGCCAGCGCCGCGCACAGGATCAGCTCCGCGTAATAGCTGATGCCGCGGCTTAGGATCATCCCCGGAAGCACCATAACGGATCCGAAGACCGGCGCGAACAGCTTCAGGAAAATCGCCTCGCTGGCCCCCATCCCTCCGGGAAGGGGAAGCATATCCGCCGACACCGAAATGGAGGCCTGCAGGATCACCAGGATCCAGAAAGACTCCCCGGAAAGCCCGAAGGCCCGGTATACGAACCAGGTGGCGGCAAACAGCACAAACCGCTGGACCACCGTGATCAGGAAAACAACGATCATCAGCGGAACGTGGTCCTTGAAAAACGCCGCTGTGGATTTATACCGGTCCATGGCCGCTTCCAGCTTTTCCCGGCGCCCCTCTTTCCGTTTCATAAACCCTTTTTTCTCCAGCCAGCCCAGTCCTTTGAGCGCGCCCTTCTTGGCCAGAGTGGGGTGGAAAATAAACAGGATCAGCAGAAAGCAGAACCCGCTGTTCAAAAAAAGCCCCACGCCGAAAACCGGCAGGACGCCCCGGAAATACTGCCTCAGGATCCCCTGCCCGAAAAATACCAGACCGAACCCCACCGCCACCAGCACCATCTTGTACATCAGGGTGATGAGGAGCATGATCAGGGAAGATACGGGAATGGGGATCTTTTCTTTTTTCATATAATAGATCTGCATGGGCGGCCCGCCGCCGGCAAAGGGGGTAATGTTGCCGAAAAAATACCCGATGCCGGAAAGCAGCAGACATTTCCCGTAGCCTGCCTTCTGCCGGATCCCGCCCAGCATAATGCGGATGATCAGCGCGCCGATGGCTATAAAGGCCGCCACGCAGAGCACCGCTCCCAGCAGCCATTTTCCATCCGCCTCCGCGATGGTCCGTACCAGATCGCCTAAACTCTCGCCTCGGAACACCCCTGCCAGCGTCAGCAGAAAGACCACCGCCAGGAAGATCAGATTCAAAATCCTCTTCTTTTTGTCTCTCAAATTTCTCCGTCCTTTGTATGGGGGTACGGCCCCTTTTTTTCGTCCATTCCCTATACTACCACAAAAGAAACTCCGGGTAAAGCAGTCAATTTCTGACAGGCGGCGGGAACGGCAGTCCCGGATCTACATATTATAGACTATAACACACAGGAGGTACTGTTATGGAACTGCTGAAACTGGAACACGTTTCTTTATCATATCACACCCCTTCCGGGGAGACGCCTGTCCTGCAGGATATCAGTCTGTCTCTGGAGCAGGGGGAATTTGCCGCCATTGTAGGCCCCAGCGGCTGCGGAAAAAGCACCGTCCTGAATCTGATCGACGGCCTGATCTCTCCGGAATCCGGAAAGATCCTCATCGCGGGAAAGCCTGCGGCCGAGTCCCGCCGGAGCATCGGCTACATGCTGCAGAAAGATCATCTTTTTGAATGGCGCACGGTCTACAGCAACCTGCTCCTGGGGCTGGAGATCCGCCGAAAGCTTACCCCGGAAAACCTGGCCCGGGTGGAGGCCATGCTGACCTCCTACGGTCTTGCCCCGTTCCGGAACTCCCGGCCGTCGGAGCTGTCCGGCGGCATGCGCCAGAGGGCCGCCCTGATCCGCACGCTGGCACTGGATCCCTCGCTCCTGCTGCTGGATGAACCTTTCTCCGCCCTGGACTATCAGACCCGTCTCCAGGTGGCCGACGATATCGGTCAGATCATCCGCCGGGAAGGAAAGACCGCCCTGCTGGTGACCCACGATATTTCCGAAGCCATCAGCATGGCCGACCGGGTCTTTGTTTTTTCCCGGCGCCCTGCCCGGATCCGCCGGGTCTTCTCCATCGATCTGAACCTGCCGGAGCGGACGCCCATGAGCTCCCGGGAGGCTCCGGAGTTTAAGACCTATTTTAATCTGATCTGGAAGGAGCTGAACAGCCATGAAGGAGAGTAAGGCCCAGGCCCTGTATCTGAGAGAACAGAAAAAGCGGCGGCGCCGGGTGGCCGCCGTCCGCCTTCTGATCTTCGTTGGATTTCTGATCCTCTGGGAAGCCGCCGCCCGGCTGGGATGGATCGATTCCTTTATCTTCAGCAGCCCGCGGGATCTGGCTTCCACCTTTCTGCAAATGAGCGCCGGTCAGTCCCTGATCACCCACATCGCCGTCACCCTGGGAGAAACGCTGCTGAGCTTCCTGCTGGTGATCTTTTTTTCTCTGGCTGCCGCCGTGGCTCTGTGGCTTTTTCCCGGCTTTGCCAGGGTTTCCGAACCCTACATGGTGGTCCTCAACAGCCTGCCGAAATCCGCCCTGGCTCCGCTGCTGATCGTATGGCTGGGAGCCAATATGCGGACCATCATCGTGGCAGGCATGTCGGTGGCGCTTTTCGGCTCCATCATGAACCTGTACGCCGGCTTCCGGGCCACAGACCCCGACATGCTGAAGCTGATCCGCACGCTGGGAGGCGGCAAGGGGGCCTGCCTGGTAAAGGTCGTGCTGCCCTCTTCCGTTCCCTATCTGCTCAGCACCTTCAAGGTCAACATCGGCCTCTGCCTGGTAGGCGTAGTCATCGGGGAGTTCATCGGGGCAAGAAAAGGCCTGGGATACCTGATCATCTACGGCTCCCAGGTCTTTAAACTCCATATGGTGATCCTCTCCATCGTGATCCTCTGTGTCATCGCCACTGCCCTCTACGCGCTGCTGGGCCTGCTGGAAAAGCGGTATCTCAGAGAACCGAAGGGGTGATCTCCCGGTCCATGCTGCCGGAACGGAATCCCTCCAGATCCAGGGTAACATAGCGGAACTCCAGTTCCGTGAGGATCTGGAGGATTTTTTCCGCCTCCCCGGCCGCCCGGGGGATGTCCCTGGGTTCCACCTCCAGGCGCAGCACGTCTCCGTGAAGCCTGGCCCTTACCTGGGCGTATCCCAGATCCCGCAGAGCGTTCTCCGCCTGCTCCAGCCGTTTCAGGACTTCTTCCCGGATCCTGGTCCCGTAGGGAAGCCTTGTGGCCATACAAGGGGAGGAAGGCCGCTCCGCCGCGGCGATCCCCAGTTCTCCGGCGAACCTCCGGACCTGGGCTTTGGTAAATCCGGCATCCGCCAGCGGGCTTTGGATCCCCAGTTCCCGGACCGCCCGGATCCCCGGACGGTACTGCCCCAGGTCATCGGCGTTGGTGCCCTCCACCACCGCCGATGCTCCCAGACGCTTCGCCTCCTCCAGGGCCTTCCGGAACAGCAGCTTTTTACAGAGGTAGCAGCGGTCCGGGGGATTCTGCCGGATCTCCGGAAGCTCCGCCAGCTCGTCCACCGGGATCACCCGCTGGGGAACTCCCGCCTCCGCCGCGGTCCGCCGGGCGGCTTCCATGTCCGTCCGGGGATGGAGGGTGGTGTCAAAGGTCAGGGCATACAGTCTGGTCCCCTGCTCCTTCGCCGCCCGGGCGGCCAGATACAGAAGGAGGGAGCTGTCCACTCCCCCCGAAAATGCCAGGCATACATCCGCGGCTGCCAGATCCTTCATGCGTTTTACAAGTCCTTCTTTTTTCTGCTCCCAGAGCAGCCTGTCTTTTTCTTCCATGAATTTCTCCCTTTACAGATTTGCCCGCACCTGTCTTGGCTGATATCCGGCCTCTTCCAGGGCCCGGATGATCTGCAGCTTGTGTGAGGTGCCGAAGGCCTCCAGGGTGATCTGCAGTTCCACCGCCGCATTGCGGTTGGTGCTGTAGAACTGGTTGTGCTCCAGCTTGATGACATTGCCCTGCTGCTCCGCGATGACACCGGACACCCTGGTCAGCTCGCCGGGCTTATCCGGCAGCAGAACAGAAATGGTAAAGATCCTGTCTCGGGCGATCAGACCGTTCTGGACCACGGAAGACATGGTGATCACATCCATGTTGCCGCCGCTTAAGATGGAAACCACTTTTTTCCCCTTTACATCCAGATGCTTCAGGGCCGCTACCGTCAGCAGACCCGAATTCTCCACGATCATCTTATGATTTTCCACCATATCCAGGAAGGCGACCACCAGTTCGTGGTCCTCCACCGTCAGGATCCCGTCCAGATTTTTCTGCAGATAGGGGAAAATCTTTTCTCCCGGCCGCTTCACCGCCGTACCGTCGGCAATGGTGTTCACGGAAGGCAGGGTGGTGACCTCTCCCTTTTCCAGGGACACCTGCATGCAGTTGGCTCCCGCCGGCTCCACACCGATGACCTTGATATTGGGATTCAGCAGCTTTGCCAGGGTGGAGACTCCCGTAGCCAGTCCGCCTCCGCCGATGGGCACCAGGATGTAGTCCACCAGGGGCATATCCTTAACGATCTCCATGGCGATGGTCCCCTGACCGGTCGCTACGGTCAGATCGTCAAAGGGATGGATAAAGGTGTAGCCGTGCTCCGCCGCCAGCTCGTAGGCCTTGTCGCATGCCTCATCATAGACATCCCCGTACAGCACTACCTCCGCCCCGTAGCTCTTGGTGCGCTCCACCTTGATCAGGGGGGTGGTGGTGGGCATGACGATCACAGCCTTCACACCGAAGGCCTTGGCCGCGTAGGCCACGCCCTGGGCGTGATTCCCGGCGGAGGCGGTGATCAGGCCTTTTTCCCTCTCCTCCGGGCTCAGGGTGCTGATCTTATAGTAAGCGCCCCGGATCTTATAGGCTCCCGTCACCTGCATATTTTCCGGCTTCAGGTACACTTTGTTTCCGGTCTGCTGGCTGAAATATTCGCTGAATACCAGCTTGGTCTCCTGCGTGACCTTTTTAACGATCTCCGAGGCCTCCTCAAACTTGTCTAATGTGAGCATGTCCATTCCTTCTTTCTCTTCACTTATTCCCGATCCGGCTCTACGTTGAACAGCGCGTTCACAAACTGATCCGGATCAAATTTCTGCAGGTCGTCGATGGTCTCCCCCACTCCGATATACTTCACCGGAATATCCAGCTCCGACTGGATAGCCACGGCGATACCTCCCTTGGCGGTGCCGTCCAGCTTGGTAAGGATGATCCCCGTTACGTTGGCAGCCTCTTTAAACTGACGGGCCTGGGCCAGGGCGTTCTGTCCGGTGGTGCCGTCCAGCACTACCAGGGTCTCCAGATAAGCCTCCGGATACTCCCGTTCCAGGACCCGGTAGATCTTCTTCAGTTCTTCCATAAGGTTTTTCTTATTGTGGAGCCGCCCCGCCGTATCGCAGAGCAGCACATCGGCGTTCCTGGCCTTGGCCGCCGCCACGGCGTCGTAGACTACCGAGGCGGGATCCGCCCCGGGCTGGCCGCCGATGATCTCCACGCCGGCCCGGCTGGCCCAGCCTGTCAGCTGTTCTCCGGCTGCCGCCCGGAAAGTATCCGCCGCCGCCAGGATCACCTTTTTCCCCTGGGCCTTCAGCTTCCCTGCCAGCTTGCCCACAGAGGTGGTCTTTCCCACCCCGTTGACGCCGATGACCAGCACTACGGATTTGCGGTTCTCAAATTCATAGGCCCTCTCCCCCACAGCCATCTGCTTTTTAATGCTGTCGATGAGCAGCTGCTTGCACTCGGAAGGGTCCTTGATGTGGCGCTCCGCCACTTCCATCTTCAGATTGGAGATGATCCGGGTAGTGGTATTGATGCCGATATCCCCCATGACCAGGATCTCCTCGATCTCCTCGTAAAAATCCTCGTCAATGCTGGAAAATCCGCTGAAGATCGAATCAATGCCCGAAACAATGCTGTCCCTGGTCTTGCTCAGGCCCCGGACCAGCCGCCGGAAAAATCCCACTTTTTCTTCTCCCATGCTCCTCTGCCTCCTATTTGTCCAGTTCTCCTTCGATGAGATTGACGGAAACCAGAGTGGAAACTCCTTTCTCCTGCATGGTAATGCCGTAGAGCCTGTCTGCCGCCGTCATCGTCCCTCGTCTATGGGTAATAATAATAAATTGTGTATTCTTTGTCAACTTGTGCAGATACCCGGCAAACCTGGTGACATTGGAATCGTCCAGCGCCGCCTCGATCTCGTCCAGCAGGCAGAAGGGCGAGGGTTTCAGATTCTGGATGGCGAACAGCAGGGCGATGGCTGTCAGGGCCTTCTCCCCTCCGGAAAGCTGCATCATGTTCTGCAGCTTCTTTCCCGGAGGCTGGGAGATAATGCGGATCCCCGCCTCCAGGATATCCTCGTCCTCCTGAAGCTCCAGAGTGCCCCGGCCGCCGCCGAACAGCTGCTTGAAGGCTTTGTCGAATTCCTGCCGGATCTCCCCGAACTTTTCCGTGAACTGCTTCCGCATGCCCTGATCCAGTTCTTCCACAATATTCCGCAGAGTATCCGCCGCCTTGACCAGGTCGCTGTGCTGGGCGGAAAGGAAGGAATGCCGCTCCGAGAGTTCTTTGAATTCCTCCACGGCGTTGACGTTCACATCTCCCAGCTTTCGGATCTCCTCCTTCAGAGAAGCGATCCCCTTCCGGACCTCCGTCCGGTCCGTCAGCTCCTCCCGGGCGTAGAGCGGCGCCTGGTCCGGAGTGGCCTCGTACTCTTCCCAGAGATAGGAGATCCGGTTTTCCCGGGTCTCCTCCAGCTTTTCCAGCTGGGCCTCCAGACGAAAGCACTCTTTATCCATCCTGCCTTTGTGCTCCTGCAGCTCATCCCGCTTCTGAAAGAACGCCCGATGGCTCAGGTTCATCTCATCCTTCTGTTTCTGAAAAGCCTCTGTTTTTTCCGCATGGGCGGCCATGGCCTTTTCAGTGGCCTCGATCGTCCTGCGGATCTCCAGGATATCCCCCTGCTTCTTTTCGGAATCCAGAACTTCTCCCCGGAGATTTTCTTCCAGCTGTTCTTTTTCCTCCTGCAGGCGGCCGATATCTTCCCGGCTCCCCTTCAGCTTTTCCTCCAGGAACCCGCATTTCTGCTGTACTTCCGCGTAGCGGATCCGGCTTTTCTCTGCCTGGCCGGATACGGTCTGCTCCTGCTCCCGGAAAAGGGTCAGATCCTGTCCGCTTTCCTCCACGACCTTCTGCAGACGTTCCTCCTCCTCCCGGGAGGCGCTCATTTCCTTCTCGATCTCCCGGCGGTTTTCGCCGATCTCCGCGATCTGGTCCTCGATCTCCCGGCCCTCCCGGGTCAGGTCCCGGTAGTCGGCCCGCAGGCCTTCCGCCCGTTCGGAAACCGTCTTCCAGTTCAGATTTACGGTGTTCAGCCGCAGGTTCAGCTCGTTCTGCTGATCGCTGAGGCGGTTCTGCAGGTCCCGGAGCCCGTTCCTTTCCTTCCGGTGTTCCTCGATCTCCGCCTGCATGGCAACCATATCCTTTTTCAGCGCCCGGACGCTTTCCTCCAGATCCCGGATCTCCCGGCGCCGTCCCAGCAGATTGCTGCTGCTGCGGAATGCGCCTCCGGTCATGGAACCCCCGGGACTTAAAAGTTCTCCTTCCAGCGTCACCATCCGCAGGCTGTGCCGGTACTTCCGGCCGATGGCAATGGCGTGTTCGATGGTATCTACCACCAGTGTCCTGCCCAGCAGATGGGCGGCAAGTCCCCGGTAAATGGCGTCGCAGGATATCAGGTCCGAAGCGGCTCCCAGAACGCCCTGCTCCTTCATGGCCTCTCCGTTTCCCTTTCCACCGTCCCGGTTCATGCTGGTCAGCGGAAGGAAGGTGGCCCGGCCGAAGCGCCCCCGTTTCAGATATTCGATCAGGTACTTGGCCGTATTCTCATTGTCGGTGACAATATTCTGCAGACTGCCTCCCAGAGCCGTCTCGATGGCCGTCTCATACTTTTTTTCGGTTTTGATCAGATCCGCCACCACTCCGTGGATCCCGGGATTCTGAACCTTCTGCTCCATGATCTTGCGGATGCTGCTCCCGTAGCCCTCATAGCGCTCTGTGATATTCTTCAGGGATTCCAGCCGGGAAGATTCCCGGTGGTAGGCCGTCTGGCCGATCTCCATCTGCCGGTTCTTCTCATCGATCTTTTTCTGCAGGCCGGCCATGCGTTCCCTGGTTTCCTCCAGCTGCTTCCGGATGCCGGCGGATTCCCCCTCCAGACGTTCCTTCTCCTCCCGGAGTTTTTCCAGTTCCTTTTCCTCCTGGTTCTGCCCGCTCTTCAGATTCAGAAGTTTTCCGGAAAGTTCCGACCGGCGGATCCCGATCTGCTCCAGCATGGTGTCGTACCTCTGGATCCTTCCCTTAATGGAAGAGCGGCTGTTCAGAAGCCGGATCACCTGATCCCGGGCCTCAGCCCCCTCCTGTTCCCGGCGGCTGATCTCTCCCCGGATCTCCTCCAGCTTCCGCTCCAGCTCTTCTTTTTCCCGGAGCGATGCCTGCAGCTCCGTCTCCAGGGAATCCCTCTCTCTCTGATCCTCGGCACAGCCTGCCTCTTTCCGGCAGATCTCCTCCTCCACCGAGCGGATCCGGTCCTGAAAATGCTCCCGGTTCTGACCGGAGCTGTGGAGCTGTTCCTCCAGCAGACGGATCTGATTCTCCAGCTGCTGCTTTTTCAGAGCATTCTCCGAAGCGGTATCCCTGGCCTGCCGGATCACTTCGTCCAGGTCCGCCAGGCTTTTCTCGATCTCCTCGTACTCCTGTTTGGTCCGCAGGAAAGCCTCCTCCGTTTCCCGGAGCTCTGCCTCCGCCGCCTGCTTCTTTTCCGCGGTCTCGGCGATCTGCTGCTCCATCCGCCGGGATTCCAGCAGGAAAAGGTTCATATCCAGAACCTTCAGTTCCTCCTTCTTTTTCAGAAAGATCTTCGCCTTCTCCGACTGGCGCTCCAGAGGGCCCAGCTGTCTGGTGAGTTCCGAGAGTATATCCGTCACCCGGACCAGATTCTGCTGCTCCTCATCCAGCTTTTTCAGGGTGGCAGCCTTGCGCCGTTTAAACTTCACGATCCCCGCCGCCTCGTCAAAAAGCTCCCGCCGGTCCTCGGGACGTCCGCTTAAGATCTTGTCGATCTGTCCCTGGCCGATGATGGAATAGCCTTCCTTTCCGATCCCCGTGTCGTAAAATAATTCATGGATATCTTTCAGACGGCAGCCGCGGCCGTTCAGCAGGTACTCGCTCTCCCCGGAACGGTAGAGCCTGCGGGTCACCGTGACTTCCTCATACTCGATGTTCAGTTTATGATCGCTGTTGTCCAGAGTAATGGCCACGGAGGCATATCCCAAAGGTTTCCGGGTCTCCGTGCCGGAAAAGATCACGTCCTGCATGCTCCCTCCCCGGAGCTGCCGGGCGCTCTGCTCTCCCAGCACCCAGCGCACCGCGTCGGCCACATTGCTCTTGCCGCTGCCGTTGGGCCCCACGATGCCGGTGATGCCGTCGTGGAACTCCAGAAGGATCTTATTGGCAAAGGATTTAAATCCCTGCATTTCAATACTTTTCAGATACATGTTCTCACCTGTCTGTTTTCAGCAGGCAGATGGCGCTGTATGCCGCCTGCTGCTCCGCTGATTTTTTTGTGCGCCCTGTTCCCTGGGCCAGAGGCCTGCCTCCCACGGACACCTGCGCCCGAAAACTCTTATCATGGTCAGGGCCGCTCTCCTCCAGGATCTCGTAGCTCACTTCCCCGGGACCGGCTTTGCCGGCAAGCTCCTGCAGGACCGTTTTGCTGTCCTGGAACAGCTGTTTGTGTTCCACATCGTTCAGCACGTACCGGAGGACAAACTTCCTGGCCTCCTCGAAGCCGCCGTCCATAAAGATGGCTCCGATCAGAGCCTCCATGGCGTCCGACACCAGGGAATCCCTCTGTCTTCCCCCTGTGGTCTCCTCCCCTTTTCCCAGCAGAAGATATTTTCCCAGATCCAGAGCCCTGGCGTCAAAAGCCAGGGTCGGCTCGCAGACCAGGCTGGCGCGGAGCTTCGTCAGCTCTCCCTCCGGAAGCGCCGGATATTTTTCGTACAGAAACTGGCTGCTCACCAGCTCCAGCACCGCGTCCCCCAGGAACTCCAGCCGCTCGTTGCAGTCCAGCCGCCCCATGCGGTGCTCATTTACGTAGGAGCTGTGGCGCATGGCCATGCAAAGCCGGTCAAACTCCCGGAAACGGTACCCCGTCTTTTCTTCCAGTTCTCTCAGTTTCTCTGTCTCGCTCATTTTTCCCTCCACCTGATAAAAGAGGATGCTCTCTGTTCCGAGCCATCCTCTCTCAGCCTTTCAACCAATGGATTTCCGGATGATCTCCGCCGCATCTCCTACCGAGACGATGGAGGCGGCTGTTTCATTGGAAATCTCCATATCGAATTCCTCTTCTACCCCCGTAAGGATCTGAAACAGATCCAGGGAGTCCGCGCCCAGATCCTCCACAAAGGTCGTGTCGGTCCGGATCTCATTTACATCCACATTCAGTACATCCGCAATGATCTTCTTCAGTTTTTCCAGTTCCATACTGTTTCTCCCCTGCTCCGGTCCTGCCTTACGGTTTTTCCTCCAGCAGATACTGCTGGATCTTCTCATTCAGCCCCTGCTCCCGGAACTGCAGGCACTGCTGAATGGAATGGCGTATCTCGACGGCTTTGGCGCTGCCGTGGGTCTTTACCACCAGCCCCCGGAGTCCCAGAAGCGGGGCGCCGCCGTACTCGCTGGCGTCAAAGCTCTTCAGCGTCCGCTTCAGGGCCGGCTTCACCAGCAGGGCGCCGATCTTACTGCGAAGGCTGGACAGCATGCCTCCCTTCACCGCATGGATCAGGGTGGAGGCCACTCCCTCGTAAAGCTTCAGGATCACATTCCCCACAAAAGCTTCGGTGACGATGACGTCCGCCCCGCCCTTGGGGATATCCCTTGCCTCGATATTGCCGATGAAGTGGATGTCCCGGCACTCCTTCAGCAGGGGAAAGGTTTCCTTTACCAGGGCGTTGCCCTTTTCCTCCTCCGCGCCGATGTTGACGATGGCCACTCTGGGTTTTTTTACCCCCAGCACATATTCCATGTAGATGGAGCCCATGGCGGCAAACTGCACCAGGTGATTGGGCCTGGCATCCACGTTGGCTCCGCAGTCAATGAGCAGAGAGACGCCCTTTTCCGTGGGGATCAGGGGCGCCAGGGGCGCTCTCTCCACGCCCTTGATCTTCCGGACGATGGCCTGGCCGCCCACCAGAACCGCGCCGGTGCTGCCGGAGGACACGAAAGCGTCCGCCTCCCCCTTCCGCACCATGGTAAGCCCCACCACCAGGGAGGAGTCCTTCTTTTTCTGGATCGCCGCCACCGGAGGCTCGCCGGTCTCGATGACTTCCGAGGCGGGCACCACCTCCAGCCGATCCTTCGGATACGTATATTTGCTCAGTTCCCGGCGGATCTCCTCCTCCCGGCCTGTAAGATATACAAAGATCTTTTCGTTCTCCAGAAGGGCTTCCACGGCGCCCTTTACCGGCTCCGCCGGGGCGTAGTCCCCGCCCATGGCGTCTACCGCCACTCTGACCAGCTCTGCCATATTTTCTACCTGCTTTCTGCGTAAAATTCTCTTCTTTTTCAGCGCCTGCCGCTTTTCCGCGGAAGGCTCAGCGTCCGTGTACACGGACGCTAGCATCAGTGTACAAGGGGCAACACGCTCCAAACCGCGTAATTTCGGTGATTTTCTGTGTTATCCTCAATCGGCGTACGTCCAGTACGCCTCTATCGTCTGCCTTGAAAATCACCGAAATTCCTGCGGTTGGAGTCTTCGAGTCGTGAAGGTGCTGATTTGAGCCCCTTCAAGGCACTTGACCGACGCGTACAGAGACGTACGCGGAGGGAAAGTAACGCAGAAGGAGCTCAAATCAGCCCTTCAACGACCGTCTTGTCCCCTTGTACACTGATGCTACTCATTCATATTACTAGACATGGGCCCAAAATGCAACAAAAAAAGCGCCGCGCCGAAACGGCGGACGCTTTCTCGTGTCTTTTGTCAGGAAACCCTGGCTCCGTTTTCATCGGTGGAGCCGCCGTCCGGAACGCTGGCGTTCCGCTGCAGTTCCCCGTTCTCATTGAAGTAATACTCTTTCTCGCCGATGGTGGCCCAGCCGGAAGTCCTCTTTCCGGATTCGTTGAAGTAATACGTCTTTCCTTCTATATCCATCCAGGTGCTGGCGGGCTTTGTGCCGTCCGGCAGATTATAGCTCCAGGAGCCGTCCGCCTCCTGCACCCACTGTCCGGCTTCCCACACGGTCACTCCCTGAACGCTGCTGGTCGCCAGGGCGATATTGTCCCCGTGGTTATTGGCGGCGACAACGTAATAATAGGTCGTGCCCGCGGAAGAGGTATCCACCGTATACGTATCCTGATCCGCTCCCTGGATGATCGTTCCTCCTCCGTTGGATTCCACGTTATTGCTGTACCACTGATAGGAGATGTCTCCGCCGTCGCTGACGGAAGCCTCCACATGCAGGGTGTATTCCGTACCCACCGTCATCTGGGCCGTGCCGCTCAGATCCGTAGAAAATACCGGCGACTCCAGACTGGAATCCACCACCTTTCTTTCTTCCTCCTGCGAAGAGACGCTGCTGACCGCGGCCTCCCCGGCATTTTCCACAGAAGTGCCCATCCATTTGTCCATTACTTCGGAAAAGGAACATCCCGTGAGAAAGATCAGGCTTCCCAGGCACAGGCCCGCAAGGATCCCCACATTTCTGAATCTCATATTTCTTACTCCCCTTTTTCTTTTTTGTTACAATATCTTTTCAATTTCTTTTCAGAATTATGGGTATTATAGCACAGGATTTTATTTGATGTCAAATATTTCCGTTTCAGGGTCTTACCAGCCTCCCGCCGGCGTCCGGTCCGCTTTCAGGAACAGGAAAAATCCGATGAGAAACATCACCGCCAGGGCTCCCACACCCAGGTTCATGCTGCCGGCTGCCTGGCTGATGACGGATACCAGCATCGTTCCCATAAAGGAAGCTCCTTTGCCGCAGATATCGTAGATCCCGAAATATTCTCCCGACTTTTCCGCAGGGATGATCCTGGCAAAATAAGAGCGGGACATGGACTGGACCGCTCCCTGAAAGATCCCCACGCAGACAGCCAGGATCCAGAACTGGTACTGCTCCGACATACCGGCTCCGTAAAGAGCGATGACAAAATACGCCCCGATGCAGATCAGGATCAGCCGGGCGGCAGGGCATTTCCGGGAAATCTTTCCGAAGATCAGGGCCGCGGGAAAGGCGACGATCTGGGTCACCAGCAGCGCCAGCAGAAGCCCCGTGGTGTCCAGCCCCAGAGCGGTCCCATAGGCCGTCGCCATGTCAATGATGGTATAGACGCCGTCAATATAAAAGAAAAAGGCCAGCAGGAAGAAGAGGATCTTCTTATTCCGCTTCAGTTCCCGGAACACCCGGCCCAGGTTCCGGAAGGAACCTTTTACAGGATGCCCGGCAGCCTCAATAAAATGCTTCTGCCGGTATACCCGCAGCAGCGGAAGCGTCAGGGCCAGCCACCAGGCAGCCGTCAGCACAAAGGCCATGCCCATGGCCGCCTCCATGGTGATCCCCAGTTTCTCATAGGAGAGCACCAGCAGCAGACAGAGGATAAAAGGAATGCAGCTGCCGATATAGCCCCAGGCGTATCCCCGGGCGGAAAGCTCGTCCATCCGCTCCTCCGTGGTCACATCCGTCAGCATGGAATCGTAGACTACCAGGCTCAGAGAATAGGCCGCCTTGGCCAGAACGAACAGCAGCAGGAACCAGAGCCAGGAGGAGACGAACCCCAGGAGCACGCAGCCCACGGCTCCCACCAGCAGCACAGCCAGAAAGACCTTCTTTTTCCATCCCCGGAAATCCGAGATGCTCCCCAGGACCGGACCCAGGACCGCCACCAGAATGGTAGCGGCGGACGCGGCGTACCCCCAGTAAGCCAGATAATCCACATCGGAGACACCGGCGCTGCCTGCCAGGTAATTAAAGTAAATAGGGATGATGGTGGTCACCAGCAGGGTAAAGGCGGAATTCCCCACATCGTAGAGGACCCACCGTTTCTCCAGGCTGTTCATTTTAAACTTCATAGTTCAGCTCCTCCTCCAGAGAAAGTACAGGGATCTCCTCCCAGCCGGGGCCCGGGCCAAAGGTCCGCGAAAACCAGGTGGAAAGCTCCCTCCCCTCCTGTACGGAACGCAGAAAATCACCGCAAAGTTCCAGGGCCCGGGGCACCGCCCCCCTCAACAGCTTCTCCAGCCGCAGACCACTGTCCACACAGGCGGGATTGGTGTGGAGATTGATCAGCTGTCCCTTCATGGACTCGTAATGCCCCGTCATCTTCAGCACTCCCAGGATCAGCAGCCGTTTGGCCCTGCCGGGAGCCCGCAGCAGCCGGTGATACATCACCATGGAACCCAGGGCCTCCAGCGTCTGCTCTTCCGTGACCTCCGGAAAGAACGGCGCGATCACTGCGGCGTTGCGCCTTCTGGGGCGGATATGGCCCGTAAGGCAGTGGCGCAGAGGATCCATGCCATCCCGTACCATGAGCATACGGTCAAATTCCACCTCGATCTCTGTATGGCTGATGCCGGAGGACGCGATCTTTTTTTCAATGTATCCGTGGCAGCTGGCGTCCAGGGCGAAATGGCATACAAAGCCCAGCAGATACGAAAGGGCCGCCGCTTTTTTCTCCCCTTCCATCCCTCTCAGGATCTCCGCCGCGGGCCGGAAAAACTCTGCCGCCGGTCTGTCATGCATCGCATACCCCATAGTGTTTACGGGATTGGTGGTCAGGGCCTTATAGTAAAAGAAAATGTCCGGCCCGTGAAGCCCGATCAGGTAGGGCTCCCGGTGGCTGCGGATCAGTTCCCGGATCTCGGCGGGCTGTTTTTTTAACACTTCTCTTCCGAAAATAAAGTGAGCATACGTGGACGGCACGGCTCTTTACCTCCTCTTTACAAAAAAATGCCATGAACTGTCTCAAGTCCACGGCATTTTTGCATTTCTTTTATTTCTCAGTCTTCATCCATTGCGATAACCTGTTTCTTGTTATAGGTTCCGCATGCCTTGCAGACTCTGTGAGGCATCATCAGGGCGCCGCACTTGCTGCACTTTACCAGAGTGGGAGCAGACATTTTCCAGTTTGCTCTTCTCTTATCTCTCCTGGCTTTGGATGATTTATTTTTGGGACAGATGGACATTTTTTACACCTCCTTAAACTTGCTGAATATATCACGGATAGCAGCCATTCGCGGGTCGGGATCCGGTTCTTCGCATCCACAGGGACCTTGATTCAGGTTCGCGCCGCAGCGGCTGCAGATTCCTTTACAGTCCTCTTTACACAACACTCGAATCGGCCATTGGACCAGAAGCTCATTGCGCACCAGCAGTTCCGGTACCAGAGCGTTTTCTTCTATGAAATTGGTTTCCTCCAGCGCTTCCTCCCGCTCCTCAGGGGTCAGCTTCATATCCACCCGCCTCTGAATATCCAGGCTGAAATCAACCTGTACCGGAGTCAGGCATCTGGCGCAGGGAATCTCTGCCGTCAGCTCAGCCTGTCCTTCAATGTCCAGGACTCTGTCCCCGGCATTGACGACCGTAAGCCGCAGCGGACTCCTGCGGAGAATAGGAAACTTCCCTGTCTGAAGGGAAAACTCCTCCATCGCAAGAGGTACGGTTTTCTCCAGGACTTCCCCGTCCCGAAGCAGCACGTGAGTTAAATCCAACATCATGATCGGCTCCTAATCACACTTTAAATAGTATACATAGGCAGCCTGCGTTTGTCAAGAAATTTTTCCGCTCCCGCCCGGCTGCCGTGTGGTCTCTTATCCAATGTAGCTGTAAGGTTCCGAATAATAGCAGATAATGGGCACATCTCCCGTGATCCACTGGTACAGCTCCGCCGCAAAGGACGGCGGCAGATTGATGCAGCCCTGGGATCCGCCGTAAATGTATACGTCTCCTCCGAAAGCGGCCTGCCAGGAGGCATCATGCAGACCGATCATGGCGTTATCCTGGAAGGGCATCCAGTAATCCACATGGGTGTTCCACCGGGGATTTCCGTTGGCGTCCTCCGGTCCCACGAGATACCGGTCTGTCTCCTTATAATAGATCGTAGAGATACATTCCGGCGTATGGCGCTGCTCCGTCATCTTGCCGGACACGATATCCGTCTCTCCCCACAGGTTTCCGTTTTCATATACCCACAGATGCTGCTGGCTCAGGTCCATTTCCACGTAGGTATAGCCGATGCCGTTGTTCTCCGCGGAAACTTCCCGGCTGGAATATACCGGCTCCCGGCTGGTCACGGCGCCGCTGTTCAGCTCCTGGGTCAGCTGGGCGATCTCCTCTTCCTGATCGATCTGCCAGCCGTACAGGTTACTGTTCCGGGTGATCACGCCCCGGTTGGTGGTCTGGAACTGTCTGTCTTTACCCAGGGTGTCCACCGCCGCCGCGGTGGCCGCCACGTATTCCTGAATGTGCTGATTCCATACAGCTTCATCCTTGGCGTAACTGCCGTCCGGATTCTGCACCAGCCAGTCCTTCAGGGTATTCCCGTCCAGGACCTGGGTCTGCCCGCTGGGCAGAGTGTAGGTGACGCTGGCTCCCACCAGGCTGTTCAGCTGATCCATCTGCGTTTTCAGATTCGGATCCTCGCTGGTCACAGCCGCTTTCGCGTAAACATCCAGGCTCTCCACATCCAGCTCTGTCTCGCCCTGATCCACAGCCTCCGCAGCGGCGTTCAGGACTGCCTGCACATCCAGCTGATTTCCCGCCGTCTCCGGAACGATCACAAAACCGCTGTCCTGCCAGGTCACATAGGCGTTCGCGGGAGCAGTCATCTGCTCTTCCTGCAGTTCCGGCAGGGCCAGAAGGGCTTCCTCCAGCATGGCGGTATCGTACTCCGTATCTGCTGTCGCCTGACCGTTGGTGCTGTCAAAAAGACTGGTGATCCACATCAGGGGAACCTGGCTGTCCTTAATGGCCTGCACGCTTCCATCGGAAACATAGGTATATCCGATCTGGCTTCCCTCAAGGGTCTCCGTCTGGCCGTCCCGGAAGGAAAGGGTCAGGGAATACTCCTCGGTCTCCTGCTTCAGCCTCTCCTCCACCTGGGCCACCGTCATGCCGCCGCAGTCCACGCCGTTGATGGTGGTACCGTTAAAGAAGGCATCTTTATACCGGTAGGCAAATCCCATGTAGACAGCTGCCGCCGCCAGGATCAGCACCAGGATCACCGCCGCGATGATCTTGCCTTTTTTCTTCTTTTTCTTTTCCGGCTGCTCCGGCTGGAATTCCCGTTCTTCCGCGGCGGCCGGCTTTTCCGCGCTCCGGACTTCCTCCTTGGGCGCTTCTTTTTCCTCTGCCTCCGGCTCCTTCCGGGTCTTTTCTTCCGTCTCCGGGGCTTCGCTCTTTTCCGGTTCCTCGGAGGAGGCTTCTTTTTCCTCCGGCTCCGGCGCTTCGCCCTTTTCCGGTTCCTCCGGAGCCTTTTCTTTTCCTTCTGTCTCCGGAAGTTCCTCTTTCTTCTCTTCTGTGTCTTCCGCCTGGTCTTCTTCCTCAGCCAATGCCTTTTTCAACTGCTCCTCCAGGCCTTCCTCCATGCGTTCCTCATCCATGCACAGCATCCACCTTTTCTGAATTTCTTTCTCTGTCCGCGTTTAAGAACGGCATCCTTCCATGCCGCGTCTTTTTCCAGTAAGCTTTCCCATTATAGCACAGAAAATTTATGTTTTTCTTTATTTAAAAAAAATATAACATTTTTCCACGATTTTACTATGATTTCCCAAAAACATGCCCTTTATTTATCGTTTTTGTCAGGAGTTTTTCCGATCCCCCTCTATATTCCGCATGATCCGGTCCCACATCTGCTTTTTAACCTCTTCCGGAAGTCCTTCCCGGCGGCCTTTCTCTTCCAGTTCCTCCGCCTGACGGTCGAAGATCTCCATCATATCCGGATGGCTGCTGCTGAAAGAATCGTACAGGCGGAGTTTCTCCAGCTGTATCATCTCCTCCAGACACAGTTCAAAGCCCGCCTGGGTCATAGGCCTTCCGCCTGTAAAATACAGGAACGCCGTCTTGCTGCACCGTTTCAGAAAGTCATCCACTTCCCGCATAATCTCCGGTTCCTTTTTCCATTTTTGTATCCATTCATACATTTTCCTGATCCCTCCGCTTTTCAGCCAGGAATCCGGCTCAGCCCTTATTGAAAACAGGATCTTTCCGCAAAAAAGCTCAGAAAGCATTTTGCTTCTGAGCCATGTGATCAGCCTTTTCCGGCAGCCAGCCCCCGCAGATAGGCGATGGCGATCTCTCTGTTATGAAACGACAGATGATTGTAGAGTTCCAGGATCTCTTTCTGCTCTCCTGTCAGATCTATCACTCCGCCGTCTTCCGCGAAAAACTGCGCCATGGTAATACCCAGCCCGCTGCAGATCTTAAGCAGGGATCCGAAGGAAGGCGCTGACACCTTATGCAGGATATTGTGGACTGTAGAGCTCGGGATTCCGCATTCCTTTGCCAGCCGGTAATCCGACCAGCCTTTTTCTGCACAAATCTGCTTGATTCTTTCGTTCACATAGGTTTCGTCCATGGATAACCCTCATTTTCAATAAGATATATCCATTGTAACGATATTTCAGAATTTCATACAGATATTAAGTTTGGCATGCCTTATTCCCATTTTCTGAAATACCGGGGAATCTCCGCATGCTGGCTCTTGTTCTATTTTATTTCATTTTGTGGGATTAGTAAAGCCGCAGATTGGAAGAAATCCTCCGGCCTCTGTGAAATTTTTTGACGCGGCTTCAAAAACAGGGTTGACAGAGCTGTAAAAATAGTGTAAAATACAGTTTGTTGCTGATGCAGTCAGCGAACATACGCAGGTGTAGTTCAATGGTAGAACACCAGCCTTCCAAGCTGGATACGTGAGTTCGATTCTCATCACCTGCTTCCGCGCGAGTGGCTCAGGGGTGGAGTACAACCTTGCCAAGGTTGGGGTCGCGGGTTCGAATCCCGTCTCGCGCTTTCAACAAATGGCGCCTGATCATCCGGACCGATGATCAGGCGCTTTTCGTCTGTCTGCAGTTGTCTCAGCCAAACAAAGGCGTGGAGTAATACCGGTCTCCGCTGTCCGGCAGCAGGACCACCAGGGTCTTCCCCCGGTTCTCTTCCCTGGCAGCCGCCTGCAGACCGGCGTACAGGGCTGCCCCCGCGGAGATCCCCACCTGGATCCCTTCCAGATGGGCCAGCTCCCGGGCCGTCTCAAAGCAGACTTCGTTATCCACCGGGATGATCTCGTCATAGATCTCCGTATCCAGCACCGCGGGCACAAACCCGGCGCCGATGCCCTGGATCTTATGGGCGCCCCCGCGGCCCTCCGACAATACCGGGGAGGTAAGGGGTTCTACGGCGATCACCCGGATCTCCGGTTTCTGTTCTTTCAGATAACGGCCGGTGCCGGTGATGGTGCCGCCGCTTCCCACCCCGGCCACAAAGATATCCACCTGTCCTTCCGTATCCCGCCAGATCTCCGGTCCCGTGGTCTCATAGTGGGCCCTGGCGTTGGCCGGATTGTCAAACTGTCCCGGAAGGAATGCTCCCGGGGTGGAGGACACGATCTCCTCCGCTTTCCGGATGGCTCCGCTCATGCCTTTGCCGCCCTCGGTAAGGACGATCTCCGCCCCGTAGGCTTTCAGGATATTTCTCCGCTCCACGCTCATGGTCTCCGGCATGGTGAGGATCAGGCGGTATCCTCTGGCTGCCGCCAGAGAAGCCAGAGCGATGCCGGTATTTCCGGAGGTGGGTTCCACAATAGTCCCCCCGGGCTTCAGCTTTCCCTCCCGCTCCGCGGCGTCGACCATGTAAAGGGCCGCTCTGTCCTTGACGCTGCCGGTGGGATTCAGGTATTCCAGCTTCAGCAGCAACCGTCCGGACAGCCCGTATTTTTTCTCCAGTCTCCCTGCCCGGAGCAGGGGAGTATTCCCTATGAGATCATACGCGTTTTCATAAATTTCTGCCATTTTTCTCCTCCTGCGCAGCCGGATCTCCGGCTGTGTTTTCTTTTAGTCTGTTTCTTTCGGCACTTCTTCCCCTGCCAGCTTCAGGATGGCCTCCACTTCCTCTTCGGAAATGTTCATATAGTCCGCCACCTCGTCGGCATACAGCTTCCGGCCGAACTCCTCCTTCAGGATAGAAATGGTATCCTTCAGTTCTTCCACCCGGCTTACCATCTTCCGGTCCCGGCTACGGACATCCTTCTGCTGCCGGGCCAGGGCCAGGATTCCCTCCCGGATCCGGGAACGCAGCCACCGGTCGGGATCTTCCGGCTTCGCGGCCTCCAGTTCCCCCAGCGCCAGCATCAGCTGCAGATTCCCCTCCTGGATCAAATCCGCCAGGGCTGCCTCCGGCGTATAGGCTTTCCGGGCCAGTTCCGGGATCTCTCCCAGGTACAGCTCGCTCAGACGGTTTTTCGGCTCCTGCTTTCCCTGCAGAAGCTCCCGGAACAGCGCTTCCCTCTCTCCCGGTTCGGCAGGTTTCAGTCCCTCCAGCTGTTCCCGGTATTCCCGCAGATAATTTTCATCCTCCGCCGGCAGAGAGATCTCTTCCTCCGGCTCTTCCTTCTCGTATCCCTCCACCAGGATCTTCTGAGAAAGAAGATAGTCGCAGATCAGCGTGAACTGCTCCTGTGAGATTTCCTGCTCCCCGAAAGCCTCCCGGATGGTTCCGAGGGCGATCCGGGAGTCCCGGCTCCGGGCCGTCTCCAGCAATCCTTCCAGCCTCTGCCGGAATTCTTCCTGCGTCATAGTCTTCTCCTTTCTTGGTCTTTTTATCCGAAAAGCGCCGCAGGTCCATCCGCCGGGATGGAACTGCGGCGCTCCGATGCCTGATCCCCTGCGGGATCCCTGCTTTACATGGACTCCACGATGGCTTTTGCCAGCGCGTCCACCTGCGCCAGCTGCTCTTCCTTCAGAGAAGATTTTATGGTCACGGTTTCGTTCAGAAGGTTGATATTCTTCATGGAGTCGAAGATCTCTTTCATCTTCTTTCCTGCCACCGGCGCCCAGCTGCCGTTCTCCATCAGGGCCACGGTGCGGTTCTGCAGGTTGTGGGCCTTCAGTTCCAGCAGCAGATGCTCCATGTTGGTAAAGATGCCGCCGTTGTAGGTAATGGAGGCAAATACCAGATGGCTGCAGCGGAATGCTTCCGCCAGGATGTAGGAAGGATGGGTAGCGGACACATCATACAGCCGCACATCCTTTACGCCCAGATCCGCCAGTTTGGAAGCCAGCACATTGGCCAGGTTCTCGGTGTGGCCGTATACGGAGCCGTACGCGATCATGACCGCCTTGTCCTCCGGTGTGTAGCTGCTCCATTTTACATACTTGTCGATGAACCATCCCAGATTCTCTCTCCAGATGGGGCCGTGGAGAGGACAGATCATCTGGATATCCAGACCGCCGGCCTTTTTCAGCACCGCCTGGGCCTGAGGTCCGTATTTTCCAACAATGTTCGTGTAATATCTTCTGGCGTCGTCCAGCCAGTCTCTTTCAAAGTTCACCTCGTCGGCATAGAGATTTCCGTTCATAGCGCCGAAGGTGCCGAAGGCGTCGGCGGAGAACAGTGTCTTGTCCGTGGCGTCGTAGGTCACCATAACCTCCGGCCAGTGCACCATGGGGGCAGCCGCGAAAGCAAAGGTGTGACGGCCGGTGCTGAAGGTATCTCCCTCTTCCACGAGCTGCACCCGGGCATCCACGTCAAAATCAAAGAACTGTTTCATCATGCCGGCGATCTTGCTGTTGCAGACGATCCGGATATCCGGATATTTATCCACCAGGGCGCCGATGGTGCCGCAGTGATCCGGCTCCATGTGGTTCACGATCATATAATCCAGATGTCTTCCATCCAGGACGTGAGCGATATTTTCAAACAGCTGATCGCTGACAGAATAATCCACGGTATCCAGCAGCACCGTCTTCTCATCCAGGATCAGATAAGCGTTGTAGGACACTCCTCTGGGGATGGGATATACATTTTCAAACAGGGCCAGTCTGCGATCCGTACCGCCGACCCAGTACAGGTCGTTCTTGATGTTTTTTACACAATACATAGCGTTCTTCCTCTCTTTCTTTTTTCCCGGAGCGCATGGGCGCGTTCCCCGGAAATCCAGTTGCATTATACCACACAATTCTCGGAGAGGCAAAGCTTTCTTCATAAGAATGCCGGGGTGACTTTCCGGTCAAAATATGCTACTCTGTCTCTATGAGACGTCCGCAGAGGCACGTCACCGCACAGAACAGGAGGCACCCTTTATGAAAACAGCACAGGATCTGAAAAATCTTTTACAGGATATCGACCGCAAAAGCTATCCGGCCTACAAATCCGCCCGGGGAAGCTGGCAGTTCCGCAGTTACGTTCTTTCCATCGACCATGTTCAGGGGGATCCCTTCGCCGCTCCCTCCCGGGTCAGCATCCTCATCCGGGGAAGCGCCGCCGGTTTTCCCCCGTCCCTCTACGACACGGTTCCCAAGCGGATCGCTCTGCAGGACCACCTGCTGCGGCTTTTCGAAAAGCAGATCGAGCCGTTTCACTTCAAAGCCCACGGCAGCGGCAAAAGCGGTCTTATGGCCGTGAGCCGCTGCGGCCAGGAGATCCTGGAGCGCACTGCCTGCACCCTGGATCCCGCCGACGGCAGCCTGACCCTGCGGATGCAGATCGGGTTTCCCGCCAGCGGCCGCACCATCCAGTCCCGGGAGCTGATCCGCATTCTCTATGATTTTCTTCCCGGCTGTGTGGAAAACAGTCTCTTCTATAAAAAGATCGACCCGGAACGCTGCCGGCAGACTGCCGAGCTCTGTGAAGATCAGGAATATATAAGGAAGGAACTCTCCCGCCGGTCCCTGGCCGCCTTTGTGGCCAACGGCTCCATCCTGCCCCGGCGCTCCGGGGTGTCCGAGCTTCCCATGAAGGATGCCGTTCCCTTCTGCTCTCCGGCGTCTCTGGAGGTGGAAATGGATCTGCCCCACCGGGGCCGGATCCGGGGTATGGGCATTCCCTGCGGCATCACCCTCATCGTGGGGGGCGGCTTTCACGGCAAGTCCACTCTGCTGAAAGCCCTGGAACGAGGCGTCTACAACCATATCGCCGGGGACGGCCGGGAATACGTCATCACCCGGGAGGACGCGGTAAAACTCCGGGCGGAGGATTCCCGCAGTATCAGCCAGGTGGATATCTCTCTGTTTATCAACCATCTGCCCGGAGGACGGGATACCGGAAATTTTTCCACGGAGGACGCCAGCGGCAGCACCTCCCAGGCGGCGGGCATGGCGGAAGCCATGGAAGCCGGGTCTTCCCTGTTTCTCATCGACGAGGACACCTCCGCCACCAACTTTATGATCCGGGACGAGCTGATGCAGAGGGTGGTATCCGATCAGGAAGAACCCATCACCCCCTTTATCAGCCGGGTCCGGGAGCTTTATGAGGAAGCCGGCATCTCCTCCGTGATCGTGGCCGGAAGCTCCGGCTCCTACTTCCACACTGCCGACACCGTGCTGCAGATGAAGGAGTATCTGGCCTACGATATTACCGAAAAGGCCAAAAGAGAGGCCGCGGGATATCCGCCGGTGCAAAAGGCCCGCAGCCCCTTCCGCCTGCCTTCCTTCCGCCGTTTTCCCCGGCCCGGGGCGGCACTGCGATCCCAGGACCGTATGAAAATGAAAGTCCTTGGGCGGGAAGGCATACAGATCAACCGCTCCTCCACGGACCTCCGCTATCTGGAACAGCTGGCGGATCCGGAACAGCTGGCCGCCCTGGCCTATCTCCTCCGTTTCAGCGCCGGCCATCTGATGAACGGCGCCAGGACCCTTCAGGAGATCGTGGACCAGCTGGAAGAAACCATCGACCGCCGGGGACTGGCCGCCCTTTCGGAGGACTCCTATCTGGCCATGGACCTCTGCCGGCCCCGCAGGCAGGAAATCTTTGCCTGCCTGAACCGGTGCAGAGATCTGATATTTACTTTAAAACAGCAGTGAAATTTTTCATAAAAATTTACCTTTTTGTTGGATCCAGCCCTTGCGGCTTTCTGACAGATTCGGTATAATAGAGGTATATTTTTACAAAAAAGGACGGAACGTAATGGCAACTTTAAAAGAACTGGCCGAATATACTGGCTTTTCCATAACAACCATCTCACGGGTTCTGAACAACGATCCCACCATGAGTGTCAGCGACGCCACCCGCACCAGCATTCTGGACGCGGCGGGCAAGCTTCACTACCGGACTTCGGCCACCAGGGCCCGCAGCCGTGGAACCCGGAGCCGCCACCTGAAGTTTGCCATGGCGGAAATGCTCTCTCCCATCGAGCAGCTGGAAGATCCTTATTATCTTTATCTGAAAAATTACGCGGTTCAGCGATGCACGGATCTGGGGTACACGGTGATCCCCATTTCCGGCGATCCGGCCCATTATACTCCTCTGAAATCCGAAAAGATCGACGGGATCCTGGCCATCGGCATCTTTTCCGAGGATCAGATCGAAGCCCTGGCGGCTCTCTCTGAAAATCTGGTCTTTCTGGATTCCGCTCCGGACGAGCTCCGCTTTGACTCCGTAGTGCTGAATTTTCAGCTGGGGGTGGAGCAGGCGGTAGATTATCTGCTGGAGCACGGCCATCGGGAGATCGGTTTTCTGGGGCCCTGCCGCAAGCTGGATCAGAAAAAGCGCCCGGCCCCGGAAGTCCGCCGGGAGATCTTTATCCGTTATCTGAAAAACAAAGGGCTGTACCGCCCGGAATATATGCTGGACGCCTCCCCCATGACCGCTTCCGCCTCCCGGGAATACCTGGAAGAACGGATCGCTTCCGGAGGCCCCATGCCCACGGCCATCCTTACGGCCAACGAGGAGGCTGCCATCGGCGCCGCCGGCGCTCTCCGTTCCCGGGGCATGTCCATTCCCAGGGATCTGTCCATCATCAGCTTTAACGACACGCCTCTGTCCTCCCTGACCGATCCGCCCCTGACCAGCATCAGCACCCATGTGGAAGCCATGAGCGCCACGGCCGTAGATCTTCTGGGCAGACGGGTCACAGGTCAGCTGTCGGATATTCCTCTGAAAATCGTGGTACCCCCTTCTCTGATCCCCAGAGAAAGCGTACTGGACCTGGATTAAGACCGCCCCGGCGGTCTTAAATTCTATACAAAAATCCCCCCTGGATTTTGTGGAATATTTTAGTAAAATTATATTGTGCTTTTACTAAAATTCTGATACTCTAAACCTAAGAAAGCATGGATAGAAGCAGAATGCCAATACCGCTTAATGAAACTATTTTGGAGGAGGTAAAATCAATGATGAAGCAAGCAGAAATGGAAGCAGCTCTCCGGGAGGGCCGCCTGGACGCCAGACTGCTGGAGGTTTACGGGGGAAAGGCGGAGGCTCTCTCCGGACCCAAAGAGCGCATGCTCTCTCTGATCCGCACCTTTGCCGATACCTACGGGGCCGGCCGGGAGATCGGTCTTTACTCCGCTCCCGGAAGAACGGAGATGGGGGGAAATCACACCGACCACCAGCGGGGCCGGGTGCTGGCCGCCGCCATCGACCTGGATATGCTGGCCTGCGCCTCAAAGAGCGGCACCACCGTGACCCGGGTACTGTCAGACGGCTATCCGGAGATCCGGGTGGATTTCGCTGACCTGACTCCCAAAAAAGAGGAAGCAGGGACCACCGCCGCCCTGATCCGCGGCATCGCCGCCAGACTGACAGAGATGGGCTATCCGGTATCCGGCTTTGACGCCTGTGTAACTTCCCAGGTGCTGGGAGGCTCCGGCCTCTCCTCTTCCGCCGCCTTTGAGGTACTGATGGGGGTGGTCATGAACGCTCTGTTCTGCCGGGAGGAGCTGGACGCCGTCCAGATCGCCCAGATCGGCCAGTACGCGGAAAATGTATTCTTTGACAAACCCTGCGGCCTCATGGACCAGCTGGCCAGCTCCGCCGGCGGCATTACCGCCATCGACTTCCAGGATCCCAAGGCGCCTGTGGTGGATAAGCTGAACCTTTCCCCCGCCGATTTCGGCTACGCCCTGTGCATCATCGATTCCGGCGCCGATCATGCGGACCTTACGGACGAATACGCGTCCATTCCCAGAGAGATGGGGGCTGTGGCCGCCTTCTTCCACAAAGAAGTGCTGCGGCAGGTGGATTTCCGGGAATTCTGGGAAAACATCCCCGCTGTCCGCAAGGCTGCCGGAGACAGAGCGGTGCTCCGTGCCCTGCATTTCTTCGCAGACAACGACCTGGTGCCTCAGCAGGAGGAAAAGCTCCGGGCCGGGGACTTTGAAGGGTTCCTGGCTCTGGTAGAGCAGTCCGGACATTCTTCCGCGGAGCAGCTGCAGAACCTGTACTGCTGCTCCCATCCGGAAGCGCAGGCCGTACCTCTGACCATCGCCGCGGCCAGACGGCTTCTGAAGGGAAAGGGCGCTGTCCGGGTCCATGGCGGCGGCTTTGCCGGCACCGTCCAGGCCTACGTGCCCTTCGGCCAGGAGGAAGCTTTCCGGGCGGGCATGGAAGCCATTCTCGGTCAGGGACGCTGTCATTTTCTCAACATCCGCCCCGGCGGCGGATCTGTCATCGCCTGAGCAGGCGGGAAAGGAGTAAGCTATGATCGATCAAGCTATCGCCAATCTGGTCCGGTACGCGGAAAGCACCGGGCTCATTGCCCCGGAAGACCGCACCTGGGCCGTGAATTCCCTGCTGGAAGTCCTGAAGCTGGACAGCTGGACCGAAACTCCGGCGCAGGAGGAGCTGCCCTCCCTGGATCAGATCCTGGAGGAGATCCTGGACGACGCTTTCGCCCGGGGCGTCCTGGATGAAAATTCCGTGGTTTACCGGGATCTGCTGGACACCTCCCTCATGGGCAGGCTGACCCCGCCTCCCAGAGAGGTCATCGCCCGGTTCCGCTCCCTGTACGGGGAAAGCCCCCGGAAAGCTACGGACTGGTACTATGATTTCAGCCTGAACACCAACTATATCCGCCGTGGCCGGATCGTGAAAGATATGCGCTGGAAAACGGACACCCCTTACGGAGAACTGGACATCACCATCAATCTGTCCAAGCCGGAAAAAGATCCCAAGGCCATCGCGGCAGCCCGGAACCTGCCCGCCTCCGCCTACCCCCGGTGCCAGCTCTGCCACAGCAACGAGGGCTACGCGGGACGTCTGAATCATCCCGCCCGCCAGAACCACCGGACGATCCCCATCACCATTGACGGAAAGCCCTGGTTCCTGCAGTACTCTCCCTACGTGTATTACAATGAGCACTGCATCGTATTTAACTCGGAACACACGCCCATGAAGATCGACCACTCCTGCTTCTGCAAGATGCTGGATTTCATCAGCCAGTTCCCCCACTATTTCGTAGGTTCCAACGCGGACCTTCCCATTGTGGGCGGCTCTATCCTGGCTCACGATCATTTCCAGGGCGGTCATTATACCTTTGCCATGGAGCGGGCTCCCATTGACCAGCCTCTGACCTTCCAGGGATTCCC
Source organism: Candidatus Scatomonas sp. (assembly GCA_963928055.1). Classification (GTDB taxonomy): domain Bacteria; phylum Bacillota; class Clostridia; order Lachnospirales; family Lachnospiraceae; genus Scatomonas. Next base: position 704,497 of record CAWVDN010000001.1, read on the forward strand.
GGAGGTAAAAGCCGGCATTGTCAAATGGCCCATGTCCGTGATCCGTCTGACCTGCGGCGATCCGGAAAAACTCATCGCTCTGGCGGACAGGATCCTGAACGCCTGGAGAGGATACACCGATGAGGACGCCATGATCCTGGCGGAGACCGATGGCACCCCCCACAACACCATCACCCCCATCGCCAGACGGCGGGGCAGCGACTACGAGCTGGATCTGGTGCTGCGGAACAACCTGACGACGGAGGAGCATCCCCTGGGCCTGTACCATCCTCACGCGGAGCTTCACCATATCAAAAAAGAGAACATCGGCCTCATCGAGGTCATGGGTCTGGCCGTACTGCCGGCCCGCCTGAAAACGGAACTGGCGGAAGTGGGAAGGCTTCTCCTGTCCGGAGAAAGCTTAAGAGACAATCCTCTGACCGCCTCCCATGCCGACTGGGCCGAGGAGATCGCCCGCAGCTACACCCTCACCCCGGACAATGTGGATCAGATCCTGCAGAAAGAAGTGGGACTGGTATTCTCCAGGGTCCTGGAGCACGCGGGAGTTTACAAAGACCGAAACGCTTTCCTGCGTTTCATCCACACCATAGGAGGAGCAGAATGAACATTACATCAGAAGCATTCGGAAAAACAAAAGACGGCACTCCCGTCACCCGCTACTGGCTGCAGGACGGAGACTGCCGGGCGGCGGTCCTCACCTACGGAGGCGTGATCCAGTCCCTCATCGTTCCCGATAAAAACGGAGAGCCCGTAGATGTGGTCCTGGGCTTTGAAGACCCGGTGGACTACGAAAACCAGGGATGCTTTATCGGCGCCATGATCGGCAGATACGCCAACCGCATCGGAGGCGGCCGCTTTACCCTGAACGGAAAGGAACTGACCTTCCCCCTCAACGACGGCATCCATCATCTGCACTCCGGCCCCATTGGCTTCGACCGGAAACACTGGCAGGCAAACGTCCTTCCGGACGCCCTGGAACTGACCCTGACCAGCCCCGACGGGGAGAGCGGCTATCCCGGAACCATAACGGTCACGGTATCGTACCGTCTGGAAAACGGCACCCTGACCCTCACCTACGACGCGGACACAGACCAGGATACCCTCTGCAGCCTGACCAATCACAGCTACTTCAATCTGGCCGGCAGCGGCTCTGTGGACAGCCAGGTCCTGCAGGTCAGCGCTTCCGCCTATGCCCGCCAGGATGCCGACAATGTGCCGGACGGCACCAGAGCTTCTGTGGAGGGAACCCCCATGGATCTGCGGCAGCCGGTGGCCCTGGGCACCCTCTGGGAGCAGGATTTTGACCAGATCCGCCGTTACCGGGGCATCGATCATCACTACTGGGCGGACGGAAGCGGCATGCGCGCCATGGCCAAAGCCTCCTGCCCGGAAAACGGCATCACCCTTACGGTGTCCTCGGATCTGCCGGGCCTTCAGGTTTACACCGGCAATGCCCTGAATGCCGCCAGGGGCAAGGGCGGATACGACTATCAGGTACACCAGGGCTTCTGCCTGGAGACCCAGCCGGCTCCCAACCCTGCCGTATGGCCCGTGGAAGAACAGCCCATTCTGCGAAAAGGACAGCATTATCACACGGTCACCCATTTCGCGTTTACCGTAGAAGCATAAAAGCATAAAAAATCAGGCGTCTGCGTGATCCCGTCACACAGACGCCTGGTTTTTTATGCCCGGAAACCTCCAGGGCTCCCTGAAAGTCAGTCTTTTCCCTTCAGCAGATCGCTGAACAGATCTTCGGAATATACGCCCTCCCGGATCAGTTTCCGGAAAGCCTCCACCACCACTGCCTTATCTTCCTGATAGGTAACCCCGAACCAGCGGTCCGAAGTCTCCAGCACCTTCACCCGGACCTCTCCGGCCTGAAGCAGCTGATCGATAAAGATCGGCAGCAGATATTCCCCTTTCAGCTCCCGTCCTTCCAGATCCCGGAAAAAGCCGCGGAATCCCTCCTCCAGCCGGGGCAGGAATTCCGGGGTCAGTCCCCACATATTCATCGAGACATAGCTGTCCGGATCCACCGGACGGCGGCTGCCCGCTTCCTCCACGGCAGCGCCCTCCCCGTCCTTGATCAGGCCGGAGGTCTCGTCGACTCCCGTAAGATACCCGCAGCTGTCCACCCGGCAGATCCCCCGGGTCACAGCGCCGTTGTCGCTGAGGGTATTTTTCAGGATAAATCCCGCCATGCAGAAGTCCATGGGTTTTTCCGGGGAATACTGCTCCAGAAAATCATGGATCTCCACAAAGGCCTGCTTTCCGTAATAGTCGTCGGCATTGATCACCGCAAAAGGTTCCTGAAGCTGCCCCCGGCAGGCCAGCACTGCCTGTCCGGTCCCCCAGGGCTTGGTCCTGCCCTCCGGCAGCTCCACTCCCTCCGGCAGATCGGAAAGCTCCTGGAACGCGTATCCCACTTCTACCCCCAGCCGGCGGCAGAGTTTTTCCATCCTGTCGCCGATGGCCTCCCGAAATGCCTTCTCAATATCCCGGCGGATAATAAACAGGATCTTATTAAACCCGGCCTCCAGGGCATCGTGGATGGAATAATCCATAATAATCTCCCCGGCGGGACCTACCGCCGCCAGCTGCTTAATGCCGCCGCCAAACCGGGAGCCGATCCCGGCAGCCATGATCACCAGCGTTGTTTTCATTCTTCCGTTCCTCCCTGTTATTTTTCTTTTCTGAAAATATCCCGGGGATCTGCCCCGGCGCGCTCATGGACTCATTATAGCATCCTCCTCCGGTTTCCGTCAAAGAATTTCAATTTTTCTGCATATTCTGCCCGGTTTTTCCCATACTAAACTCAGCGGAGGAAAAAAGCGCCGCCGGAATCCTCCGCGAATTCTAAATGATACAAGGAGTGAAATCTATGCTGGATAGAATCGCTTTGATCCTGGTGATCATCGGTGCTCTCAATTGGGGGGCTATCGGCCTGTTCCGCTACGACGTTGTGGCTCACCTTTTCGGAGGCCAGAGCGCTGCTGTCAGCCGGGTCATCTATACCCTGGTGGCTCTGGCCGGTCTCTGGTGCATCACGCTCCTCTTCCGCAGACGGACTGCCGAGGAATTATGATCCCCTCCGCGCCTGCCCGCGTCCGGCGGCTTTTCCCGCCGCCGCGGCCGCAGGCTTTTTTATCGGCCGTACTTCCGGGATCCTTTCTGAAGTTTTTTTGAATTTTCTCTGAATTCCCCCTCTGCGGATTTGACCTTTTTTTCAAATTATGTATAATAAAAAAGAAACTGTAGATGCTGGACTCAGACAAAAGAAAGGATCCTGATTATGGAAGAAAACACACAGAACATAGATCCGGAAGGATTCGAAACTCCTCCCCGGAAAAAGAAAAAGAAGAAAAAACTCCTGACCATTATCATTGTCATCGCGGCCATCCTGGTGGCTCTGCTGGGCATCGCCTACGGCTTTGTCCATCACTACTATTCCAAGAGCAACTATGTGAAGGACGCGGCAGTGACGCAGGTCCCGGAACAGGAACTGCCGGAAGACGTCCAGAAGGAAAACAGCGTAGACTCCATGTCCGAAGAAGCGCAGAAAGAGGCGGAAGAAAAAGCTCTGGCCGCTCAGCAGCAGGTGGAGTTCCCGGACGGGGATTACGTTTACAACCTTCTGCTCATCGGTTCTGACCGCCGGGACACCAGCTGGTACGGAAACTCCGACGTCATGATGCTGGCCTCCATCAACACCAAGACCAAGACCATTTACCTCACCAGCTTCATGCGGGACAGCTACGCCATCGTCGGCGATACAGGCGCCCACAAGCTGAACTACGCTTACGCCCTGGGCGGCGGCCCGCTGCTGGTACAGACCATCGAGGACAATTACCGGATCGATATTGACAACTACGCCTCCGCGGACTTTACCTCCACCGCCCAAATCGTGGATCTGGTGGGCGGCGTGGACATCGACCTGTACCAGGAAGAGTGCGATTACCTGACGGAGCAGGGCGCCGGGGACTTCCCCACCGCCGGCACGTATCACTTAAACGGCGAGCAGGCCGTGGCGTACGGTCGGATCCGTTATGTCGGCTATTACGATTACGAGAGGACTGAACGTCAGCGGAGAGTCATGGAACAGATCTTCCTGAAAGCCAAAACTCTCAGCCTGGGAGAATTAAACACCCTGGCCAACGAGATCCTGCCCCTGACCACCCACAACCTGAGCGAGGGCGAAGTCATCTCACTGATCACCCAGCTCCCCTCCATCATCGGCTACGATCTGCAGCTGGGAAGGGTTCCCTACGACGGCATGTTCCACAACGAGGGCGAACTGCTGGTACCCGACTGGGAAGCCACCATCCAGCAGCTTCACGATACCATTTACGCGGAAGAATAATCTTCTATCTGACCTGAAGCCCAAGGAGCCATTGCAAAATAGGTGAAAAATCATCTATGAGAGCAATGGCTCCCTTTTTACGCACAAAAAGACCTGCGAAGGCCCTTATGGATGATTTTCCGGTACCTTCTTTTACAAAAAGATACATTTTTCTGTAATTTTTTCCTCTTTTCCAGCGAATTAGTTAATGAGCGGGCATAGAAACCCGGGAAAGGAGGTCGAATTAAGTATTGCCGGGTCGAATTTATGCGAAGCTCTGGAAAAACAATACAGATTATCCTATTTTAAAGGAAATTCAGGGAGGATGACATGAAAGCAAATATTGAAACAGTACTGCAGACCATGGGCGTATCCCGCAGTTATCAGGGGTACCGCTATTTTATCGAGGCCGTCCGCATGGCCGCCGAAAAGCCCTGCCGGCTGATCCGCATCCGCGAAAAGATCTACGAGCCCATTGCCGGAAAATACGGCACGACCATTTCCAATGTAGAAAAGAATCTACGGACCATCCGGGATGTGATCGTCCGCCACAACGGACTGGAGCTTTTGATCGAGTGGACCGGCGCAAGCTTTCTCCGGGACGCCAATCCCTATCCCCGGGAACTGATCGAGCTGTTTGCGGAATACTGCCATCCGGCGGAGGAAGAATCGAAAAAGCAATCTTGAGCCGGGGAAAAGAAGAGCGCGTGGAGGATCTGCGGGGCATCCATGCGCTCTTCTGCCCTTTCAAGGCATGAGAAAGCAGATTCGTCCTGTTTCCACCTGTTCAACCCATTCCGTTTGTGTTATAATCCTTCTGACAGGATTCCTCTGCGGAACGGAGGAATGCAAGCGGGCCAGGTTTTACCGCAGTCAGATGGACATGGAACTTTTGCTGGCCGGCGAGGAATACGCCCTGCTGCCGGATACATTCGTGATTTTCATCTGCGATTTCGATCCATTCGGATGCGGATTTTACCGTTATTCTTTTGAGTCCCGCTGTCGCGAAAACGCGCTGCTTGACCTAAAGGAAGGCTGCCAGTATATCTTCCTGAATGCCGCGGGAACAGATCCGGAATCCGTTCCGGATCATCTGGCCTCTTTTCTGAAATATGTCCATGCGGACCTGACGGAAAGCGAAACAGATTTCCACGACGATTTTGTGGAACAGCTCCAGCAGACCGTAAGAAGGATCAAAGAAAGCCGGGAAATGGAGGAACGCTATATGGTATTTGAAGAAATGCTGCGGGATGAGTGGAAAACAGGAAAAGCTGAGGGAAAGGCTGAGGGAAAGGCTGAGGGGAAGGCCTTAAACTATACCCTATAGAATGGACACGTTAAGAAGAAGGAATCCCTAAAAATAGACACAAGAAGAAGGGAAAAATCCCCTAAATGTGGACAATAAAAGGAGGGATTTCTTCCAGTAGATGATGTATAATAAAACTATCTACTGGAGGAAATATGAAAGAATATACAGAGAAGCAAATAAAAGAGTTGAAAAAAAATCCATATGTTTTCAAAGTAACAAAACATAAATTATATTATACAGCCAAGTTTAAAGAAGATTTTTGGGTAAGTTATCAGGCTGGAAATACACCTCGGAAAATACTTAGAGACTTTGGATTTGATATTAATATATTTGGACAAAAACAAATCGATTCGCTTGTTCAGCATATAAAGAAGCAGGCGTTATCTGGGAATGGCTTCACGGAAGGGGAGAACAGACAAAGGAGAACGCCTATGAAGGCAACCTCCGAAGAGGAACTTTCGTCACCGCAATCTATGGAACGCATGCAGAATGAACTTCTGTATCTAAGGCAGGAAGTGGAGTTTCTAAAAAAAATTATTATAGCAGACAATTCAAAGAAGAAAGATTAGCCATGGAGACTTCAGAAAATAAATTTGAAATCATCCATGAGACAATTCATAAAGCGGATAATAGATTGTCCGTAAAGATGCTTTGTGAAATAGCGGGAGTATCCAGATCCGGTTATTACAACTGGGTACATTCGGAAGAAAAAAGAGAGAAAAAGGAAGCACAGGACAGAGCTGACTTCGGGAGTATCCCAAAGTTTGTGTAAACCTTCAAACTGATGTAAGATAGGCTTACCAGTTTGGAGGTTTATTTTATGGCAAAGAAAAAAGATACCCCACAAAAAGCAGCTCTTCGGGAAATGATGGGCAACTACCTGAAAGAAAACAATGTAAAGGTCAAGGATGGGACGGATGTCAACTCTATCATGCGAGATATGATGTCCATCATCCTGGAAGGTGCTCTGGATCAGGAAATGGATGAGGAACTGGGATATTCCAAGTATGATTATCGAAACAAGGAAACGGATAATTCCAGAAATGGCCATTCTCAGAAGACCATGCATACCAGTTACGGCGATATGGAGATTGATGTCCCAAGAGATCGAAAAGGTGAGTTTGAACCACAGATCGTCAAAAAATATCAGAATACGGTCACTCAAGACATGGAAGAAAAGATCATCTCCATGTATGCCAAAGGAATGACCACGAATGATATCGAAAGCCATATGCGGGAACTCTATGACATCGAGATTTCTGACAGTACCATCAGCAGGATCACAGATAAGATTCTTCCCATCGTAAAAGAATGGCAGGAAAGACCTTTGGAGGAAATCTATGCGGTCGTTTTCATGGATGCCATCCATTATCACGTTCGTAATGAAGGCAGGATTGTAAAACGTGCGGTTTATATCGCTATAGGAATCGACATGGAAGGGCATAAAGATGTGCTCGGCATGTATGTAGGACAAAATGAGAGTGCAAAGTTCTGGCTTTCCATTTTGAACGGACTAAAAAACCGTGGCGTAGAAGATATCCTGATCGCATGCGTAGACGGTCTGACAGGCTTTCCTCAGGCAATTGAAGCTGTTTTTCCGGATACGGAGATCCAGCAATGCATTATCCATCAGATCCGGAATACGACAAAGTTTGTTTCCTACAAGGAACTCAAACCGCTGATGGCTGATCTGAAGCGTGTATATGCAGCCCCAACAGAAGAAATCGCACTGGCTGAACTGGATGGTTTTGATGAGAAATGGAGCGGAAAATACCCGAAAATAGCGAAATCCTGGAAAGACAACTGGGCAAATCTTTCAACATATTTCAAGTATCCTGAAGCGATCCGCCGCTTAATCTATACCACGAATGCCATCGAGGGATTTAACCGGCAGCTGCGGAAGGTCACGAAATCTAAGACGGTATTCCCTTCCGATGAGAGTCTCCTGAAAATGCTGTATCTGGCTATGATGGATATCACGAAAAAATGGACCGGACACCGACAGGATTGGGGGCAGATCCATTCGCAGCTGGAGATATTTTTCGAAGAACGATTATCTGGATTATAAGCCGTTTCTGGCCTGGCAGGGCTGGCTGGGCCAGCCCTGCTTGACATGTCCAGAAACGGCATTATAATACAAGCAAGGGCAGAACCTCAAAAAATCGGCTCTGCCCAGAGTAACGAATGACATATCTTATATCAGTTTTTTGAATTTACACAAAACTTGAAACGGTCTCTATACCATCCGTTTGATGGCATGTCAATAACAGGCGGATTTTCCGCCTGTTTTAACCTGGATATGGATTTAATCTGGCAGCCGTCCTTCATACATAATACTCAACTCACCATAGACCTGGCCCCAGTTTCGGATGGTAGTTGTCCATTTTTTGGTGGCTTCAAAGGTGGCCAGATACAGGGCTTTCAGCAGTGCTGTATCGCTCGGAAAAACGCTTCTCTGCTGGTTGAGTCTCCGATAGGTGGAATTTAATGATTCTATAGCATTGGTTGTATATATGACCTTCCGCACATCTGTTGAAAATTTGAAAATCGGAGAAATCGCATCCCAGTTATCTTTCCAGCGTTTCATGGAGTTCGGATATTTAGGCGTCCATTTCTCTGTTACCCGGTCAAGTGCGTCCAGAGCTTTCTTCTCATCGGATGCCTGATAGATTGTTTTTAAATCCGTTGCAAAGGCTTTCCTGTCTTTATCCGGAACATATTTCAGCGTATTCCGTACCTGATGTACGATACAGCGCTGATACTCTGTTTTCGGAAAGGCAGCTGCAATAGCTTCCTTGATTCCAGTCAGACCATCTGCACAAAGGATCAGGATGTCTTTTACACCGCGGTTTTTTAATTCATTCAGGACAGACAGCCAGTATTTTGAGCTCTCATTATCACCAACCTGAATGGTTAGGACTTCTTTCTTGCCATCTGTATTGATACCCAAAATCACATATGCCGCCAGTTTTCGGATGATGCCGTTATCCCGCACAGAATAGTGGATTGCATCAATAAAAAGGATCGGATATATTTCATCCAAAGGCCGGTTTTGCCAATCCTCTATTTGCGGCAAGATCTTATCCGTCACATCTGAGATAAAACCCTCAGATGTTTCAAAACCGTAAATATCCTCTATGGTCTCTGAAATCTGCCGGGTTGTCATTCCCTTTGCATACATGGATATGATCTTCTGGTCAATATCCGAGATATCTTTCTGACGTTTTTTGACCACCTGCGGCTGGAAGGTTGATTTGCGGTCCTGCGGGACTTCGATTTCCATAGAGCCGTAACTACTGTTTACCCGTTTGCGCTTATAGCCATTCCGGTAATCGTCATTGTCAGAACGTTCAGACTTTTCATAGCCAAGATGATCATCCATTTCTGCTTCCATCATTTCTTTAATGGTCCCGCCAAGAAGATCTTTCAAGGCATCCTGGATATCTTCAGCGGTCTGAATGTCGTATTCTTCCAGGAGTTGATGGATAATGTTTCGTTTTCCTTCCGTCATTTGTACCCGATGAACAGGTTTCTTTTGTTTTGCCATAATAAAAGGCCCTCCTATGATTTAGATTTTATCATAGAAGAACCTCTTATATTTACGTATTTACAGAAAAACTTTCACACCGCCGAAGTATCTCCAAATGAGCGCCTTTAATTCCTCTACCGTCATCTGCCTTGTGTCATAGCGGTCATAAAGGAGCTCTGTCTTCATTCTGGCCCACATACTCTCACAGCGTGCATTATCATGGCAGCGTCCTCCTGCACTGTTCATGCTTTGGTGGATGTGGTGCTCCCGGATGGTCTGGCGGTAAGACTCACTGGTATACTGTGTCCCACGGTCACTGTGGATGATCGCTCCTTCCAATGCGGGATATGCAGTCAGGGCATTTTCCAGTGTTTGGATACACAGATCTGCTTTCATGTTTGTCCCCATTGACAGACCGAGGACGCTAAGATCAAAGCAGTCGAAAATCGCAGATACATACAGTTTCCCATTGCGCGCCGGGATCTCCGTGATATCTGTAATACATTTTTCTAATGGGGCATCTGAATGGAAATCCCGCTTCAACAGATCATCCGATTTCATGGCTTCCCGGTCTGCCTTTGTAAGTCCATTCGGCTTTCTCTTTGGCTGATGGCTCAGGCCGATCTGATCCATAACCCGGTATACGGTCCGTTCACTGGGTATATGTACGCCCTCCGGCTGCTTCAGCAACAGCGCCTGATACATCCGGATCCGTCCATAAGTATCGTTACATTCATCCTCACTGATGATTTCTTTCATGGCATCCGCCAGATCCTGGTACTTCCATGGACGGTCTTTGTTTGCGAGATATTTATAGAAGCCCTGCCGGCTGATACCAAGCATCCGGCAATAAAATGAAATTTTTCCGGTAATCCTGCCGTCCTCTGTTTTCAAAGCGAGAAAGATCATTCTCTGGTTTTTGCTGACTTCCGACGGCTGGCGGCGAAAAAAGCGCTGGCTTCCTCCAGAAATTCATTTTCTTCCTTCAGGCGGCGGATTTCTTTATCCTGCTCCTTCACCCGCTTACGCAGCATGGTAATTTCTTCTGACAGGCTCATTGCACTGGCAGGGGTATGGGAACCTTCCCCAACATCCAGCTTACCAGCTCTTACAGCTTTCAGCCATGTATGGATGGTTCCTTCAGGGATTCCTAATTCTTTAGCAGCCTTAGCGCCGCCGATTTCTTTGGCAAGTTTCACTGCCTGTACTTTGTATTCATGGTCATATTTACGTGCCACTTTGAATACCTCCTTATTCTCTTGGTTTTATTATGAAATCCTTGAGAATAAGCTGTCAACTTTTTTTATACCACACCACTAGCACCGTCTCCAACATTGACAGTGAATGGAATATCACACGCTGGAAATAAAAGCTTTTTTACGCAACCCAATAGTTATGGAATAATCGGAAACCCATGTAATTTACAGTAATGACCAATTTTGTGAATCGAATATACATTGTTTAGTATCTCGTAGACTTCCTCCGTTTTTCCTAAATATAGAATGCAGCAGCATTTAAGGTAGGGATTTACCGTGTACGGTCTTTTGGGTGTCCCGTATTGGTATACTCGGAAGATCTGCCGGATTCAGAGAAATTTCTTTTGTGTGTGGTAAGGCGCCGATTTTACAACCTCCAATAGTGTAAATCGCCCCGACGACAGCACTTTTATATACTTCTTCCCTTACTCAACTTACTATGTATTTTCCCTATCAGTAAAATTAAGAGCTTCTTGTTGGCTATAAAGAAAACGATTACTCCCAAAATTCCCAACAGTATATCCACATACATATTTGTAAAACATTCAACTACACTCAATACAAATGTTGGCAAAAAGAACAGCATAAAATGTTTTTTATTAATTATAACATTAAGTTCATTTCTGTTTTGCTTCTCTCTTATCAACCACATAACGAGAAAGCCCAAAAATGTAGAAAAGGATGCCGCATGCAGTCCTATAAATTTGATCAATCCAATATTTACTATTGCATTTACAATTGCGCCATATATACTTGTAAGACTCGCTTGTTGTGTATTTTTATCCCTTAAATATCCAACTCCATAAAAAGAGGCAAAACTTTGAAACACCGTGCCTAGATACAAAAAAGGAACATAGCTAGCAGCACTGTGGTAGTTTGAATTCATAAACAATACAATAAACACCTTTGTAACTGGATTAAGCACCCATAACAATCCAAAGGATAAAACATATAATTCCTTAAAAACTTTAGTATAAAATGTACCTGGATTTTTTTCTGTATCTGATACAGCAACATCTTGCCAGGAGGTTGTAAATAACCCTAATATAACCTGAAGCATTGTTGGAAATTTATACGATATTGAATAAATCCCGTTGGCAGAAGCATTTAGGAAAAATTTAATTATATAGCGATCTGACGAATTTATAATCCACCAATTCAATTGATTTGGCACTAATGGTATTGAAAATTTAAGAAGCCTTTTGATAATTATGACATCTGGTTTACACCAAAATTTAATTCTAAGTCTTTTATCCGCAAAAAAAATAACAACTAGAGTAATGATATTAGATATTATCGCGCTTTGGAAAAGGCTCACCACTCCTTGGTGCCAATAACATATCTTTAAGATATTTAAAGCCAAAAATATTATCGTATATAATATTCCAGAAACTGCAAATAATTTCTGATTCTTTAAACCTCGAAGCAATTTCTGGATTGTCGCTAAAGCTCTTGATGTTATAAGCACCCCTACAAAATAACTGCAATAGAGAATTGGATAGATTTTATCAACAATAAAAATCACACCTGATGCAATCAAACAATTTAATATAAGCACCTGGAGTGTCGATCTCACATAAACGTCATTTCCGCTATCCGTTCTTATCATCCAACGAAAAGCTGCATCTGATATTTGCATTGTAATAATTGGTGTAAGAAGATTTACTGTTGTTAATACCAGATCGTAATTTCCCATATCCTCAGTTGAAATATAATATGTATATAATGGGACGATAAGAAAGACTAGTATTTTAGAGCCAAAATTTCCAATTGCATATATCAATATCCCCTCTATTAAACTTCTACCTTTACTTTTGTTTTCTTCCATAAGTTAAACCTTATTCTTTTAATAATCCTTCTAAATAATCATACGATAGTTGCAATTTATATTTAGTTTTGTACTCATTTATATTAATCAGACGTTCAATTTTTAGTTTAATTTTTTCAATCGATAATTCCTTATTTATCGGAATCGCCCATTCATCTTTTTCAATAACCCTGAAAAATTCTTTTACTTTTAAATCCCATATAAACCCAATAGATGGAATATTATAGGATGCCGCTAAAATCAATGAGTGTAATCTAAAAGATATAATTTGTTCACACGAAGCCACTATGTCAACTAATTCAATTGGCCTTATCGGACGTTCTTTTAGCAAATTTTTCTTCCCTATTTTCTTCAATAAAAATTTGGCATATTCCTGATCCTCGATGGCACCATTGGTAAAAACCTTAACCTTTTTATGTTTACTTTCTAGCAATTCAACAATCTGTTTTATCAGTATAATGTACTCTTCCTCAGTAATAGGAATAGCATTTCGGGAAAGCATTTTATACGAGATAATTCCAATCCCAATTTCATCCTTTATCTTTTCTTTTACGCCATATATTTGAATGCTGTTGACTGCAGGATCAACGGTTTGAATCACTTTATTATTTTTGAAAAGCGTGTTAAATTTATCTAGACCATCACGCAAAGTAATTGCTCTAATACTATCTGATTTAAACACTCTCTTCAACGTTCTAATAGACTGCGAAGAAAGCTTACCCATACCACAACAATTAAATACAACTTTCTTTTTATACTTTTCTGCATATGAAACAACTTTGGCTATCCAAGGAACAAAGTAGTCCATAAAAAGTTGGCCACCAGCAAAAACTACTGTATCAAATTCAGCCCAATTTAATTCCCTAAGATTCTTTCTCAAGCAAAAAGAACCTTTCATCCTAACATATGCTGAGAAAAAATTTGTATTTTTCAAATATTTTTTTACACCATTTATCCATTTTTTTCCTACGGATACCTCTATACTATTTTTTACATAGCCAGATCTACCCGAAATGGACAATCCAATCGGTTCTATTCCTCTAGCCTTCTTACATACATCTAAGACGACATCAAAAAGAATATCATCACCCAAATTATTACTATATCGAGCTGCAACAATTAAAACATTTTTAACTGGTTTTTTCATTTAATATTACTCCCAAAAAAATTTATACGGAACGGTTCCCCACATTGCTCCTGCCCTGGTAAATCCCAAATAAAGGAAAAAAAAGATAATAATAGCAAGCATACTATTCTGCATGAGTCTACGATTACTTTCTTTCTGAATTTTATTAACAGCATGTGGAAAAGCTATCATTAAAAACGGAATAAAATAGAGTGCAAAACGTGCTGTAACATTAATTATAAATGCACAAAATCTAAATAATACCGCAAGATATACAGCATATACGAGCATACTTTCACTCCAATATACTGGAGTATAGCGATTAATCCTGTTTAACTTTATAACGGGGCCTTTTAATGAAAAAGTTATTCTTCCATGTTTCCCATAATAGTACGGTCTACTCCATACTTTCCTGCAGTTATACACTGAACAGCAGTACACAAAAATCAGTGCAGCAATAACAAACATACCTAATGTATGAAAAGTTATATAACCACCCGAATCACCCGTCCCTGATGCACTATATAAGCCATATAAATTAGAAAACCATGAAATGTCCAAAATCTTTTCAAATAAGACTCTATAGACTACACCAACTCCAACTGTGGCTACTGTCAAAAAATAAAATGTGTTTTTTTTAAATCTAATCTTATCACATAAAATAAGAAGCACGGCAATAATTGCAGATGTATGAAACATGGTTGCAAATACGACCCAAATAATAAATCTTATATAATGCTTACGTTTTAATGATTCAAATCCTAAAAGAATTATTCCAACAGCCATCGCCTGTCTAATCACATTTAGGCTCATCATAAATATATGATAGCCCAAAAAGAATACTGTAGAAAAAACCACATCGTCTGAATTCTTGTATATAAATAAAGCGTATGGTACAATTGTGAATAAACTTGTAAAAATAATAAAGCACTGTGTACTTGTTGAAATCTGACCTATTATTTTGCAAAATGCGCAAAATCCCCATTCCCAATCCCCACTCATTGTAATATTCTGGAGTTGATGCCATTCTGCATTCTTAAACATTGGAAAGTATTTATTATAGTAATGGCTTAAATCAATTCCAATTTGATCGCTTCTCAACATTGATATTAATACAATGGCGCTAAAAACTATATATAAATAATATTTTCTATTTTTTTCATTCGCATTTGCGTTAAATATATATCCAGATAATGCTAGAATCATTAGAACAATATAAATTGTCATGGCTGATCTCCTACTGGTTCTGCTTAATGCGCATACAAATTCACAAGTGAATCCAATAATTCTTCAACTTCAAATCCTGTATGTATTAAAGATTTCCTATCTTGTTTAGCAAAATCATTCTGCTTAATAATTTTATCACACCACTCGGCTGACGTCTTATTTAATGAAATTCTATGCATATTACTACTTACTTGTACATCACAAGAAATTTTATCTGAACCGAAGCACGGTAATCCGGATATCTGTGCTTCAATAAAAACAATACCAAATCCTTCAAATTTTGAAGGCAACAAAAAAATATCCATAGCCGAATATAATTTATTTACGTCTTTGCGCAACCCAAGCAGTTTTATACTTTCCGTTAATTCTCTTTTTTTTATATATTTTTCAACAGCTTGTTTTAAATCACCTTCACCAACCCATATTAAATATGCATTACTTATATGTTTTTTTATTTCAGCAAAAACATCTATTACAAAAAAAGGATTCTTCTGTTCTGTTAACCGTCCAACTACACCTATAACAAAACAATTATCTATCTCTAGTTCCTTTCTTAGCTCTTCTCTAGCATCTTTATCAAACATATATAACTGCGTATTTACTGGATTTTTCACTACCGTATACTGCCTACTTCCAAAAAGAGAGTCTCCTGCCAAGCAAGAACAAGCTGCATATTGATTTGCCAGCCAAACGCTTGGTATTTCATATAGGAGTGACCTAATCCTCGCTTTTAATGACGATGTTTCTTTTGGATTATGCGCATGATATATTCTTCTATTCACACCATTCATTTTTGCAGCCCAAAGACCTTCCAGCGCATTTAATCCGCTCAAATTCACATGAAGTATATCGTATTTTTCATTAACGACATTTTTTATATACAGCCAATTGCTTTTGTTCGGTTTACTTGTATCAAAAGGAAGTATATAGATGTTACTTCCATTTTTCTGCACAATATCAACATACGGCGATGCTATATTTCTGTTCAATAAAAAATCTATTTGATATCCTTGTTTGACTGTATATTCATAATAGTTCATAATGCAAGCTGCAATTCCATTGCCAACTCGCAAATCTCGCATTTGAATTAATACTCGTACTGGCATAATATATACACTCTTTTTCTATTTAAGCTTTGCACCTTTCATTTTCTTAATCCATATTCTTCCATTGACAAGAAATCTAAGCATCTTATATTTTCTTTTCTTTAGGAAATACACAAATACTTTCTGTGATTTTGTCAAATAAGAAGCGCTAACTTTTTTTTAGCGCATCACAATATGGATATTTTTCTAAAGTACTACTCAATTCCGCATATACTATATTTTTATCTTTTTTATTCTCTGGATGAAAATAGTACAATCTCATACAAGAATATAACCTAGTGACCACCCTCGCATAATATGCATTCCAATACTCTTCCGTAAGTGAAAAACTTCTCATAATTCTCTCATAATTTTCAAAAGCTACTTACAGTCGAGCGCTGCGTTTCTCATTAAATCTATTTGTCACGGATCCTTGCAAATATCTATAATGATACAATGCTTTATGAATATAATAATATTGATTTGTTAATTGAAAACATTCTGCGTTAAAGATTACATCCTGCCCTTTTCTAGCTTTCGGATCAAACCACAGTTTATTCTCTTTTAATAACGCCGTACGGTACATTTTATTCCAGATAACATTTGTTTCATATTCATAAGGCTTTCCATTAACTACCAAAAAATTAAATGGGGCGATTCTCAAATTATGCACCCATTTTTCATCAAGAGCTCCCGGATTATTTTTCAGATACTTTATATTAGTTTTTCCATCAAATTCCTGAAAATAATCAAACAAGAAGACATCAATATCTTTATTCTGCTTTTGAGCATTATACAATATTGATACATACGTAGGTTCAACCCAATCATCTGGATCAATAAATGTTACCCATTCAGTTGTTGCCGCTTCAATACCATTATTTCTTGCGACTGAAACTCCTGCATTATTTTGATGAATCACTACTATTCTATTGTCTTTTTTAGCGTATTCATCACAAATTTTTCCGCTGCAAGCTGGCGATCCGTCATCAATAGCAATAATCCGAAAATTATCATTATCCTGTGCCAATAAACTTTCAAAGCACTCCCGCAAATATATCTCTTCTATGTTATAAATAGGTATTATAATACTCAAAAATGGATTCATGCAATTACCTTCTATACTTTCCTTCTATAACATTGTTATAGAATGCAATATATTTTTTTCTCATGACATCTGTGTTATATATTTCAAGTACATCTTGATACGCTCTTTCTGGAAGTTTTGAGGGGAATTCACACATTGCACTTTTTATACGTTCCGCATATTCCTCAGCAGTATTGCATACGTATCCATTTATCCCATCATTTATAACGCTTTTATTTCCTATAGTATTGCTAACAAGTATAAGCTTTTTAATATACATATTTTCAATCAAACTCATTGCGATGGCTTCGCCAAGGCTACACAAAACAAACGCATTCGCGCCTTTAGCCATAGCCAAGGCCTCCTTACGAGGTTTCCAGCCCGTAATCTCGATATTTGAAGCAGTTAATTCGTTTTCAAGTTCCCCATTACCAATCCATACAAACCTCGCTTCCGGTACCAATTCAGCAATACGATTAAAAAGATGTGGTTGCTTCTGTATACATGCCCTTCCCAAAGTAAATACTGTAAATTTTTCATTTTTCGCAGGCACAATTCCATCAAGTGAAGCCGACAAATCCGCAAGATTCACACCTGTTTCAACATAGGCTGTTCGCTTAGAAAATTTTTTTGCCTCCTCATCTTCACTCTTACAACAGGTAAGGGTAAGTGCTTTATTCCCAAGGATTTTTTCCGCAAATTTATAGACTCTACTCTTTTTCCCTGGTCCCATAAGAATGTGTGCATATCCATGTGGTGTGTAGATAACTGTATTATTTTTTTCTTTATAAGCCAACCGCCCTAATCCACCAGCGATAGATGAATGAAGATGAATAATGTCTGGCTTAATTTTCTTTTCTATCTGACGAAGTTCTTTAATTGCCAAAATATCATTTTTCAGATTTAATAAGCTTTTTACACCAACTTTTTTCATTTCAATCAAATGCACTCTATCATCTAGAAAGTCTTTGTAGTTTTTAGGTGTCTGCGGCCTAATCGAATATGCAAGATAAACATCAAATACATCTACCATATCGTTACATAACTGGGAAACATAAGTAAATACCCCGCCTCCAAAAGCCTCACAAACCATTAAAATTTTTTTTCTTGTCATATTCTTATTCTCCCAGTACTTTTTCACATTTATCTAGGGCTGAAGCAATAATCTGATCCATATCATAGTACTTATACTCACCTAGGCGCCCACCAAAAATCACTTTTTCTTCTGCATCTGCCAATCTTTTATATTTAGAATATAGCAAACTATTTTTTTCATCGTTAACTGGATAGTACGGCTCATCCCCCGGTTTCCATTCAGAAGAATATTCTCGACTGATAACAGTTTTCGGAAGATCATTCCCATTTTCATCTTTTCCAAACTCAAACCACTTATGTTCGATAATCCGGGTCCACGGGGTTTCGCAGTCAGTATAGTTAACCACTGCATTTCCCTGGAAATTCGACTTGTCTAAAATGTTTGTTTCAAAACGGACAGAACGATATTCCAGAGTACCAAGTTTATTGCCAAAGTAGGCATCAATAGGACCAGTATATACGACCTTGTCTGCTAAAGCATCCAACCTAGTTTTTTGCACCAGGTAATCCGTATTCAAGCATACCTCAATACCAGTCAGAAGCTTGGCAATCATTTTTGTATATCCTCCGGTAGGAATACCCTGATATAGTGCATTAAAGTAGTTGTTATCAAATGTCATTCTCACCGGTAATCTTTTGATAATAAAAGTGGGTAAATCCCTACATTCGCGGCCCCACTGCTTTTCAGTGTATCCCTTTATAAGCTTTTCATAGATATCTCGACCGACAAGAGAAATTGCTTGCTCTTCAAGGTTTTTCGGCTCACTAATGATTTCTTTGCGTTGCTCCTCAATTTTTGCAACAGCCTCCTCTGGTGTCACTACCCCCCACATCTTATTAAAAGTGTACATGTTAAAGGGCAAAGAGTATAGTTCTCCCTTATAATTAGCCACTGGACTATTAGTAAAGCGATTAAACTCTGCAAACTGTGTAATGTAATTCCAAACCCTTTTATTATTGGTATGGAAAATATGAGCACCATACATATGTACATTAATGCCTTCAATGTTCTCGGTGTAGATATTACCGGCTATATTAGGTCGCTTGTCAACAACCAAAACCGTTTTACCGTGTATCTTGGCCTCATGAGCAAAAATTGCTCCATAAAGCCCAGCTCCTACTACTAAATAATCATACATAAAGCCTATTTTTTCCTCACTCTTTACATTTGTTAATCTCTCTGAAAGATATCTCTTGTGTATACTTTTTCTTTCACATCGTCCAGACTTTTGTCATAACGGTTTGCAATGATAGCGTGACTCATTTCTTTAAACCTAGTTAAATCATTCACAACTACACTACTGAAAAAAGTATCCCCATCCTCCAAAGTCGGCTCATAGATGATCACAGTAGCTCCTTTTGCCTTTATACGTTTCATAACTCCCTGAATACTGCTTTGACGGAAATTGTCGCTGTTGCTTTTCATTGTCAGTCTGTAAACACCGATCACACAGCTTTTCTCTTCACCTGCGCTGTAATCGCCACGGTTATAATAGTCATAGTATCCTGCCAATTTCAGAACTCTGTCAGCAATAAAATCTTTCCGGGTTCTGTTGCTCTCTACAATAGCCTCGATAAGATTCTCCGGCACATCCTGGTAATTAGCCAGCAGTTGCTTGGTATCTTTAGGCAGACAGTACCCGCCGTAACCAAAGGATGGATTATTATAATGAGTTCCGATTCTCGGATCCAGACAAACCCCCTCTATGATTTGCCTTGTATCCAATCCTTTACTCTCTGCATAGGTATCCAATTCATTGAAATATGCTACCCGGAGGGCTAAATATGTGTTGGCAAACAGCTTTACGGCTTCCGCTTCTGTAAAACCCATGAACAAGGTATCAATATTCTCTTTAATGGCTCCTTCTTGCAGCAATCCGGCAAAAGTATGCGCCGCATCTACCATGTGCTCATCATCCATGTCTGTTCCCACAATGATCCTGCTCGGATACAGATTATCATACAGAGCTTTCGACTCTCTTAAAAACTCGGGACTAAAAAGGATATTTTTACTGCCTGTTTTCTCCCGGATAGCTTTTGTATACCCCACCGGGATCGTCGACTTAATCACCATGATCGCTTCTGGATTATATTTCATGACCAGATCAATCACATTCTCAACCGCGCTTGTATCAAAATGCTGGGTAGCGGAATCATAATTTGTAGGCGCCGCGATCACAACAAAATCCGCAGTTCTGTAGGCCTCTTCCGCATCAAGGGTTGCCCTCAGATCCAGGTCTTTTTCCGCAAAATATTTTTCAATGTATTCATCTTGAATGGGTGATTTGCGCTGATTTACCATTTCAACTTTTTCAGGCACAATGTCTACTGCGTAAACGCTATGATGCTGCGCTAACAATGTAGCAACAGACAACCCCACATATCCTGTTCCCGCCACAGCAATGTTATATTTCATTTTCATAAATACTCCTTGATTGTCTGAAAAATCATTTCCGGCCTTTCCTCACTTCGCCCCTTTATGGAACATCACAGCTCCCACCGTCTTCAGCAAAATCTTGAAATCCAGCCCCAGGGACCAGTTGTCTATGTACTCCAGATCCAGGGCCAGGACCTCCTCGAAGTCCGTAATGTCGCTGCGGCCGCTGACCTGCCACATGCCGGTGATCCCCGGCCGCAGGCTCAGCCGCCGTTTGTAGCGGCCCTTGTACTGTTCAAACTCGTCCATGGTGGGCGGTCGTGTGCCGATCAGGCTCATGTCCCCCTTCAGCACGTTCCAGAACTGGGGCAGCTCGTCCAGGCTGGTCCGGCGGATGAATTTCCCCACCCGGGTGATCCGGGGATCATCCTCCATCTTGAACATCAGCCCCTTCATCTCATTTTTGTCCATCAGTTCTTTTTTCCGGGCTTCCGCGTCCTTGTACATGGAGCGGAACTTGTAGATCTTGAACCGCCGGCCGTTTTTCCCCACCCGAATCTGGGAAAACACCAGGGGGCCCGGGGATTCCAGCAGCAGGGGCGGCGCCAGGAAAACCGTCACGATCCCCGTCAGGGCCAGGCCCACCAGGGCTCCCAGCACGTCCACCACCCGCTTGGCGAAGGCCATACTCCAGGGGATTTCCCGCTTGTAGAAGGCGGTGACGTAATAATCTCCCAGCTGCTGCAGCTGCTGGTTATGGCCTTTCAGACGGATATCAAATACATCGATGGCCACGTTGACCTTGGCCCCCATATCCTCCAGGGCGTCCACAATGGGATAGATGTCGATCCTGTGATCTCCGGGCAGCCGGATAAAGGCCTCGTCCATGACCGTGCCCTTGGCATATTTCAGCAGATTTTTCTGGGTGGCCTTTACCGGAACGCCGCCGATGCTGCTGCCGATATCCTTGCTCTCCCCGTCCCAGAGGATCAGGGAATGGATCTTGTAATCGTACAGCCGCTCGTCCTGCAGATTGCGGATCACTTCCTCCGCCCGGTCTTTGGTGGTGATCACCACCAGCCGCTTGCTCTGCTTGCTGTACTTGTACACCCGCAGCAGCCACTGCTTGTAGAGGATGCGGAAGGTGTACATGAACACGCAGTCGCCGATGAACTGCAGGGTAAAGATCCTCCGGTAGATGGGCTTCATCTGCTGGAAAAAGAACAGGAAAAGGACCATGATCAGAAGCACGTAAAGGTTGATGCTGACCACTGTCCGGATCTCCTCCAGGATCCCCCGCCGCAGCAGGCTGGAACGGCTGCTCTTCAGGAAAAAGACCAGAAGGTACAACAAAAAAACAGCCAGAAGGTAGGTTGTCCGCGAAAACGGTATTCCCATCCGTTTTACATAATCATCGGTCACAAACAAAACCAGCAAGCTGTTAAGACATATGGCGACGGTATCCAGACATAAAACCGCCAGGGTGATCAATCTTTGTTTCTCCGGGTACATCTTGGCCCGTCCCTCCTCTGTAGATCTTTGTATTTTCTTTCCGCGCTGTGTGTCAGGATCTGTTTTTTTTGTACAGAATGGTCGCGATCAGCCCCACCAACGCCACGGCACAGACGATGCCGGCCCACAGGGCGACGCCGGCTCCCTCCTGTCCGGGAAAGACCTTCTCAGCCAACAGGAATCCCAGATATTTCATTTCGCTGCGCTCCTTTCCCGGCGGCCTCCGCCGGGCCGCTGCCTTTTCATCTCATGGCGGATCACAGGTCCTGTGATCCTGCCGTTACCGTTTTTTTGCCTCCAGGGGCACTACCGCCAGCACGTTGAGCCCCAGATACTTCTCCACATCTTCGGAGGTACGGATGCTGTCGTCGGTGATAAAGCGAATCACCAGCACGGCGCAGGCCAGCACAAAGCCTGCCAGAGCCCCCATGACCACGTTCTTTTTGGTGCTTGGGCTTACCGGCTCCTGGCTGATCTCGGCCTTCTCCACCAGGGTGGGAGGCGTGGTCTGCATGATCACCGCCACCTGATCGGAAGTTTCCGACGCCACGGCGTTGGCCACGGCGCAGGCGATCTCCGGATTTTCACAGGTAGCGGAGATGTTCAGGATACGTGTGTCCGCGCTGTTGGTCACGGAGATCATCTCCGCGATCTCTTCCCGGGTAAATACTTCTCCCTGATGCAGGGCGATGTCCTGAATGGTGGCATCCAGGACGGTGTTGCTCTTGGCGATCTGCACGCAGTCCGCCACCAGTTCGGTGCCCAGCTGCAGGTCGGACATGGAGGTTTCCTCCGTGTTCCGGGGCAGCACGTACAGCATGGCCTCGGATTTATACTGGGGCGTCATAAAACCTGCTGTGACGATCAGCGCCGCGGCAGCCCCCAGGATCATTGTCAGCAGGATCGCCCACCACCGGGCCAGCAGACTGCGGAACAGTCCCCCCAGGTCGATCTCTACTTCCTCATTTTCATGCTTTGTTTCCATCTTCTATCCTCCCGGTACTCAGGCCTCTGCCTGGTCTTTCTTCTGCTCCGCGGAGTGACGGATCTTGTCTCCGCTGTCGTAATTCCCGTAGTAGGCGCCGTAGTACTTTCCGTACTGGCCGTTGAGCCTGGTGCTCATCTTGTTCAGCACCACTCCCAGGATCTTCACCTGCGCGGCCTGAAGCTGCTCCGTAACGTTCCTGGCCAGATTCCGGGAGGTCTCGTTGGCCGCCAGCACCAGGATCACTCCGTCACACTGCTTGGCCGCCACCGCCGCGTCGATGACGCTGCCCAGAGGGGGCGTGTCCACGAGCACGTACTGGAAGGATTCCCGCACCGCCTTCAGCAGCCGCTGGAACCGGTCGTTGCCCAGAAGTTCCGTGGGATTGACGGGAAAGACCCCGGAGGGGATCAGATAAAGGTTTTTCTCGCTGGTGGCGTAGAGGACGTCGCTGACCTCCGCCTGTCCGGAAAGGAAATGGCTCAGCCCTTTCTGCTGGCCTTCCATCTTCAGCCGGCTTACGATCACGGATTTCCGCATATCCGCGTCGATGAGCAGCACCTTTTTCCCGGACTCCGCGAAAGAGCAGGCCAGCTGGTAGGCCACGGTGGATTTTCCGTCGTTGGGCATGCAGCTGGTCACCGCCAGCACTTTGTTTTCCACTCCCGTAAATTCAATATTGGTCCGCAGGGTCCGATAGATTTCCTTCATCCTCAGACTGGCGGTTTTTTTATTGTTGATCTCGATCTTATTCACCTAAATACTCTCCTTTGATGACAGCCAGGGCATTTTCGCCGCAGAGCCTGTCCCTGTATTCCTTTCCCAGCTTTTTCTCGATAGCGTTGGCGCACTGGGCCATGTGAAATCCCCGGCGGACGGAATCGTGGGCGTCGCAGCCGATGACATGGATCTTCCACTGCCGCGCCAGCTTCCACAGCTGCCGGGTCCTGGACCAGCCCAGGCCGCCCAGCAGGCTGGATGCGTTCACCTGCAGGAAGGCGCCCATGTCGATGAGTTCTTCCGCCCTTCCCTGCTTTGTCAGCGCCTCGTACCGCTCCATGTGGGCCAGGATGGGCCAGAATCCCGCGTAGCGGATCTCCTGGACCGCCCTCTGGATGTAGGAGTATTCCGCCCCCGGCTGGAACTCAATGAGGGCGTACCGGGTGCCGTTCATGGAAAGAGGTTTCCCGGCCGCCAGCTTTTCGGGAATGCTGGAATCAAAATACAGCTCAAAGCCCGGGTACAGCCGGAATCCCGGCTGGATCTCCTCCGCCGTCCGGGAAAGGGCCGCCAGGGCCAGGTTCCTTCTTAAAATATAATCCTCTGGGGCGCTGCTGCTGTAATGGGGCGTTGCCGCAATGGCTCCGATGCCCTCCTGGACCGCCGCCAGCAGCATCTCCCTGGCCGCCGCCTCATCGGCGGCTCCATCGTCCAGTCCCGGCAGGATATGGCAGTGCAGATCGATCATCATACCACAGTTACCTCCAGAACATCCTCATTGGAAAAATTGCCGCTGCTGTCCGCCACGTAGTAGGTCAGGGTGTAGGTACCCGGCGTGGAGGGATCCACGGTCCCCGAGATCTGGATCTGGGTAAAAAGGTAATCCTGGGTATCCACATCGTCGGTGATGCTCTCCACATAGGACAGCTGGTTAAATTCGCTGCCGGCGGAAATGGTCACCACATGCTGAGAAAGCCGGAGCTCCGGGCTGCCTTCCGGCAGGGCCGCGATCTCCTGTTCCATCTGCTCCCGGCGCTGGCTCTCCTCATCCGCCTCCGGCTCCTCCGTAGGAGCGGGAGTGGCCGCCGGGGTGCCTGTGGGTTCCGACTCCCGGGCGGGCACGGCCTGGGCAGGCATGGATCCGGATGCTTCCTCTTCTCCGCCGCCGGCCGCCGCGTTCAGGACCCGCTCTTCTTTCGTCACATTATAATGGGTGTCCATGGCCACATAAGTGACCACGGCCATATCCCCCAGGTCGTTGACTTTTTCTACCTGCAGGGTGTCCGAAACATCGCCGTCCCGGCTGTCCCGGGCGCTGACCCCCTGCAGCAGCTCCTCCTCCGTCATGCCTTCGGAGTAGAGGATCTGCCTGCTCTCATCAAAAAGAATGGCAGGACCTTCTTTATCTTGTGCCAGATAAACCACCGCGGCCACAACCACCGAGGCGGCTGCGGCGATCGCCAGAATCCCGGCTCCGATCTTTGTCTTTTTCATATTGTTCTGACGCTCCTTTTGGGACAGTCTCCTGTCCCCTCTGTAGTCATGGGCTGCCGATACACAAAGTACGGCCTTTACCCCCCTTACTTTAGAAAACTTTTTATGGGATGTCAAGCAATTTTTCAATCATCTCCGCCGGCAGATTCTTCCTGTTTTTTTCCCAGGCGGATCCGCTCCAGAGCCTCTGCCAGTTCCGGCTCCGCCCCCTCAAAGAGTCCCCGGCCCTTCCGGGAAGTTTCCGCCAGATACGATTCCCGCAGTTCCTCTTCCATTTCCCGGATCTCTTTCTGAAATTCCCGGGCGGATACCCGCACGGCTCCCGCCCCCAGGATGATCATCTGTTCCAGGGCGTCGGAGGTGGCCACCCGCACCCGGTGCCCGGGGCCGATCTTCCGCGCGGTCTTCTCGATGTACTGGTCCGCGGTCTCCGCCTCTTTGGTATAGACCACGTAAATATTGTGATGCCGGTTCACCTCCCCGGGCCCTCCCGGCACTTTATAGGCGTCAAAGACCAGGATCAGGGTGCAGGGATGATAGCCCTGATAGTTGCAGAGGATGTCCACAAGCTTGTCCCTGGCGGCGTCAATGTTCGCCTCAGCCAGCGCCCGCAGGTCCTCCCAGGCGAAGATGATGTTGTAGCCGTCCACCAGCAGATATTCTTCCCCCTGCTTTTTCACAGGGCGCCGGGGACGGATGTCTTCCGGCAGGGGATCCCGCCTGGCAGGCCGCTTCCAGCCCGGCGCCGGCCGCCGGCTCTTTTCTTCCCCGGACCGGCCGTAGGTCCTGGCGAAGATCTCCCGCAGCTCTTTTTCCGTGGCCTCGTAGGCCCTGGTCCGCTCTTTAAAATCCGGCGCCGGCCCTCCGGTCTTTCCCGGCGGGGTCCTGTCCGCAGTCCGCGCCTCTTCCTGCCGCTCTTCCGGCCGCCAGCCGCTGTCCACATGCATCCGCTCCCGCACCTGGTACCAGGGCACCACCACTCCGGCCCCGTGGGAACAGAAGACAGAACAGGAAAGATTTTCCGGGTCCGTATCCGGATCGTATCCTTTTTCTTCCAGAATCTTTTCCTGGTCCCCGCAGGGCTCGTATCCCCGGAGGCTCACCGTCATCCGGCCCTGGCCCCTGGTGTAGGACGTCAGCTCTTCCTGATAATTTCCCAGGGCCGCCGCCGGGACGGCGCCGGTCAGCAGTGCCCGCTCTCCGTCGGACACCGGAGGCTCCGTGGTCCCTCCCATACGCTGGATATCCGAGATGGCTCTGCCCAGATTTACCGCCGGAAGGTCCAGCTGCAGATCGCAGACCGGCTCCAGCACCACGCTCTCTGTCATCATCAGTCCCTGGCGCACCGCCCTCCAGGCCGCCTGGCGGAAATCTCCCCCTTCCGTATGCTTGGTGTGGGCCCGTCCCGTCAGCAGCGTGATCTTCACATCGGTGAGTTCGGAGCCTGTCAGGACGCCCAGATGTTTTTTCCCTTCCAGTTCCTTCAGGATCAGCCGCTGCCAGTTTCCTTCCAGATCCTCCTCCCGGCAGCGGTTCTCGTACACCACGCCGCTGCCCGGCTCCCCGGGCTCCAGCAGAAGATGGACTTCCGCGTAGTGCCGGAGGGGTTCAAAGTGTCCCACGCCCTCCGCCGGCCGGAGGATCGTTTCTTTATATATAATGGAGCCGGAGCCGAAGGTTATCGCCAGTCCGTACCGCTCCCGCAGGATCTGCTGGAGGATCTCCATCTGCACCTGCCCCATGACCTGGGCGGTGATCTCCCCGGAAGCCGGATCCCGGGACACATGGAGCATGGGTTCCTCCTCTTCCAGGCTCTCCAGGGCCTGCATGGCTTTCCGGGGATCCGCCTCTTCCGGCAGGATCAGCCGATAGGTCAGAACCGGTTCCAGCACCGCCTGCTCTCCGGCAGGCTCCGCTCCCAGCCCTTCCCCGGCTTTTACCCGGGAAAGGCCGCTGACGGCGCAGACCGCCCCCGCCGGGACCTCCTGGACCAGCCGGTATCCGGCCCCGGAGTACACCCGGATCTGGTTCACTTTCTCCTCCCAGGGCTCTGCTCCCCCTCTTTTCAGCAGGGTCTTCACCTTCAGGCTTCCTCCGGTGATCTTCATCCATGCCAGCCGCTCCCCTTTGGGATCCCGGGATATCTTGAACACCCGGGCTCCGAACTCCGACGGATATTCCCGGACCGGAGCGTACTCCGCCAGTCCCCGCAGCAGTTCCTCCACCCCTTCCGTTTTCAGGGCGGAGCCGAAATAGCAGGGAAACAGCTGACGGTCCCGGATCAGCCGGCAGATCGCTTCTTTCTCCACCGGCTCTCCCTCCAGATACCGTTCCATAAGATTCTCATCACAAAGAGCCAGTTCCTCCTGCATGGCGTCCGACTGCAGATCTTCCCCGAAATCCAGGCAGCGGCTGTCCAGCTTTTCCTTCACTTCTTTCAGAAGTCCCTCCCGGTCCGTCCCCGGCTGATCCATTTTGTTGATGAACAGGAACACCGGGATCCCGTACCGTTTCAGCAGCTTCCACAGGGTCCGCGCCTGGCCCCGGACGCCGTCCGCCCCGCTGATCACCAGAACGGCGCAGTCCAGCACCTGCAGGGTCCGCTCCATCTCCGGCGAAAAGTCCACATGGCCCGGGGTGTCCAGCAGAGTCACCTGCCGGTCCTCCAGAGTGAGCTCCGCCTGCTTGGAAAAGATCGTGATGCCCCGGGCCTTCTCCAGAGCCTCCGTATCCAGGAAGGCGTCCTGATGGTCCACCCGGCCCAGTCTGCGGATACTGCCCGACAGATAGAGCAGCGCCTCCGACAGGGTGGTCTTCCCCGCGTCCACATGGGCCAACAGACCCGCGCATATTCGTTTGATCGGCTTCTTCTCCTGCTGTTCGCCCATAAAAAGCACTCCTCCCGTGAGAACATACTGAACACAGTATATCACAAGGGGCGGCGCTCGTCGAGGCGTTGCTTTTCCTTCGCTGAGCAATTGTCTATGGCTTACAACGTGTTCCCCATAGGGAGTTTCGGATAAATAAGTATGTCGTTGCGTTTCGTGAACATCTCAATTGTATAAACGCCTTTTTCCAAGTATTCACAAATGTTGTCCTGCTGTGTTCGAAGCTGCGCCAGTTGGCTTTGAACAACAGATAAGGCGGTATCAATAGGATCTGTTTGGGGAAGATCATCTGATTTTACCTTGATCGTATATTCTGCCAGCCAACTTCTCATTGCATCCAAAATCGCATCCTCTGCAAAATCACATTTAATTGCCCGGCAGCCACACCCCCTGGTTGGGCAGCGATACCAAGGCAATGTACTCTGTTTTTTGCTTGGAACATTTCGCTTCATAAGCGCACCACATTTTTCGCAGTACAATATAGAAGCAAAAGGATTGGCCAGTTTCCTGTTTGTATTGACTGAAACGTGACCTCTTTCTCTTTGTTTGGCTCTTACCGCGTCCCACTGTTCTTGAGTAACGATTGGATCATGCAATCCTTCATACATCCCTGTATTAACCAGTTCCAACAGGCGAAGCATCTTGGGGCGTGCAGAAAGCGACTCTCCAGAAACCACTTCTTCCAGAATCTCTACAACATTCAAACGCCGCTCCTTGCCGCGCACCCGACCGGTGCGGGCGGCGTAGGTCTGCCTGTCCAGCAGGAACTTGGCGTCGGCCAAGCGGCTGTCACACTGGTAGCTGGTGATGAGCCTGCCGTGGTCGGTCTTTTCAGGATTCTTTGCATAGTCGATGATGTCACTGATGGCCTTTGCCGACTGTGCGGCCTTTGCCAGCGTGCAGCAGCATGATGCGGGCCATGATCCTCTCAACTTGGTCAGCGACCAAGTGTTTGACTAAGATAATGACCGAGATGATTCGCCCATAATGTTGTATTTTTTCTTACCGAATGGGTTTGATAATACTTGAAAAATCCCGTATAATAAAAAAGTACAAATCCAACATCGAAAGGGGGCTGTTGCTCCTATGACAGAAGCCGAACTTCTGAGGCTGATTGAGGACGGCGAAAACATCCAAGTGGAGTTTAAGAAATCCACCACCGAGATCACAAAGGATGTTTACGATACTGTCTGCTCATTCTCCAACCGGGACGGAGGAACGATTGTCCTGGGCGTCAAAGACAACGGGGAAATTTTGGGCATTGCGCCGGATGCGGTGGACCGCATGAAAAAGGACTTCGTGACTTCCATCAACAATGGGCAAAAAATCAATCCGCCTCTTTACTTGCAGCCGGAAGCCTGCACCGTGGAGGGGCGCATCCTGTTGGTCATTCATGTGCCCTCTGGCAGCCAGGTCTGCCGCCACCACGGGCGCATTTTCGACCGCAGCCATGAAGCAGATATAGACATCACCGATAACTCCGACCTGGTGTACCAGCTATATGCCCGGAAAAGCGGCAGTTACTTTGTCAACAAAGTGACCCGCTTCCAGATGAACGACTTACGCCCCGACCTAATCGAGCGCGCCAGGGCCATGACGGCCAGCCGCACGGCCAATCACCCGTGGAAATCTCTCTCGGATGAAGAACTGCTGCGCAGCGCCGGACTGATTTTGAAAGACCCCGAACGGCAGATGGAAGGCATCACCCTGGCGGCAATCCTCCTATTTGGCAAGGACTCCACGATCTTGTCGGTGCTGCCCCAGCACAAAACAGACGCTATCTTCAGGGTGGAAAATGTGGACCGTTATGATGACCGGGACGTGATTATCACCAATCTTCTGGAGACCTACGACCGGCTGATCGCTTTCGGTCAAAAGCACCTCAGCGACCCATTTGTGCAGGAAGGCGTCCAAAGCGTCAGTGCCAGAGACCGCATCCTGCGTGAGATCTGCTCCAACAGCCTGGCCCACCGGGATTTTTCCAGCGGCTATGTGGCGAAATTTGTAATTGAGCGCGACCGGCTCTATACCGAAAATGCCAACCGTTCCCACGGACACGGCGCTCTGCACCTGTCCTCCTTTGAGCCGTATGCCAAGAACCCGCCCATCTCTAAAGTATTTCGGGAGATTGGACTGGCAGACGAGCTGGGGTCCGGGATGCGGAATACTTACAAATACACGAAGCTCTACTCCGGCGGGACCCCGGAGTTTATCGAGGGCGATGTGTTCCGCACCGTGATTCCGCTTACCCCGATTGCGGTGGAGAAGGTCGGGCCGCCGAACGGAACCCAAGTGGAGACCCAAGTAAGAACCCAAGTGGAGACCCAAGTGACGCTCACAGAACAGATTTTAACCTTTTGCTCAGTACCGCACTCGAAAGCTGAAATTGCGGAACATTGTGGATATAAAAACACAAAAGGCTTCACAAAGAGATACTTGCGGCCGCTGTTGGACAACGGACAGCTGCAAATGACCATCCCGGATAAGCCGCGGAGCCAGCATCAAAAGTATGTGACTGTACAAAAATCCATGCCAGAAAACTAAACCCAATCAGGGGGCCGGAGAAATTGCACGCTCCGTCCCCCTGGTTTTCTTTATGTTCCTGATAGATACAGATTTTCTTTCATGCTAGCATTTTATATTCTCCTCGATTATTCGCCCATAAAAAGCTCTCCTCCCGTGAGAATATACTGACTGCAAAACGGCACAGAGATCATCCCTGTCGAAGCAAAGGGCGGCGAAGATAAATCTGCGCCTTCCTTTAAACGGTATATCGCCGACCGTCACCCGGAACACGCCATACGCTTTTCCAAGCGCGGGTATCGCAAAGACGGCGCGATCACCAACATCCCGCTGTATCTTGCCGGTAAAACAAAAGAACTGCTCTAACCAAAAGGTTCCCCTCGTATTCGCGAAGGGAACCTTTCTTATTGATCCGTACCAAGTCTTTTTGGGGCGCCGCTTTCAGTTTCTGCGGAAGGTTCATCTGCGGTTCTACGGGCAGAACGTCGCCTCTCGGATTTTTACGGTACACAATAAAAGCATTCTACAGTTACTTTTTCGTTTTTTTGAATCATGACCGTAGAGTTCTACCGTATCATTTCCTATGGCTGAATTTTTTCCGGTATACTACTACAGTATAGAATTGAAAGTCTCTGTCTCTACGGTATAGTAAACTTTTTTCTACGGGCAAATTCTCCTTTTGCTCTTTACTGCCCGTATTTTCATCGGAAACTCTACCGTCAAAATCTGACTTTTCCTGTCTCTTCCCGTAGGGAGCAGGCACAAAGCGCCAGAACCGTGCTTCTTCCCACAACGCTCAGGAACAAAGCGCAGGAACCGTGTTTCTTCCTGCAACGCTCAGGCACAAAGCGCCGGAACCTTGTTTCTTCCCACAACGCTCAGGAACAAAGCGCAGGAACCTTGTTTCTTCCCGCAGGGATCCTGCTTATAATCCTCTTCTCCGGAATTCTTCTGTCACCATCCGGTACCCGGGCAGATCCAGCCCCTGCTGCTCCGCCAGTCTTTGGACCTGGTAGATCAGGCCGTCGATCTCAGAGGGCTTTCCCGCGGCGATATCCCGCTGCATGGAGGTGGAAGCCGTAGGGGCCAGATGATCCAGGATGTCCAGGTTCACCTCCCGCAGCCGGACATCGTAATGGATCCCCAGAGACTCTGCCAGCCGCTGAAGCTCGTCGATGAGCTGGCCGAAGAGTTCCCGCTCCTTTCCCGGCCTCTGTACAGGCTCCGCTTCCACATGATAATAGAGGCCGCAGGCGGCCATGGGGGACACGTAGGAAAATTTCTGCATGGCGTCCTTTTCGATCTGCTCGGAGTAATGGGCCTCGATGCCGGCCTGCCGCAGGTCCCGCTCCGTTTGCCGCAGCAGGGGATGGCCGGTCCGGTGGTCCGGGGTCCCGTAATAGATCCGGAAGATCTTTCCGTGCATGAACAGGGTCCCCGGCTCCCGAAGGTTGGCGGAGATGTAGATACAGCCGTCGGTCACGGTCTGTTCCGGCAATTTTCTCTGCAGCTGCCGCCCCGTGCCGTAGATGTTGAGGATGGGGATCACTGCCGTATCCGGGCCGGACACCCGGCGGATAAAGGGCACCGTATCCTCCAGGGAATAGCCCTTGACGCAGACAAAGATCACATCCGGCCGGCCCTCATAGTGGTCCATGTCGAAGGCCGGGATCCGGAAGGTTTCCGGTTCCTCCCAGGATTTTTCCAGCCGGAGGCCTTTTTCCCGCAGGGCCCGCAGATGCTCTCCCCTGGCGATCAGAGTCACATCCAGCCCTGCCCGGAAAAGATACGCCCCCAGCGGGCCGCCGGTTCCCCCGGCTCCGATCACAAGATAACGACTGCTCATATATTTCAACCCTTTCTGTTCTAAAGAATAGCGCCCTCTTCTCAGACGCAGCTTTATTTTACTACGTTTGAAAAGGGGACGCAATGTTCCGTATCCGCTTTAAAGATTTTTTACAAACAGGGCCCGGACCGCGTTCAGCACTGCCAGGATCATGACCCCCACATCAGCGAAGATGGCCAGCCACATATTGGCCAGTCCCAGGGCTCCCAGGACCAGGCACACCAGCTTGACGCCGATGGCGAACCAGATGTTCTGCCGGACAATGCCCAGGCATTTCCGGGAGATCCGGATGGCCTTGGCGATCTTCAGGGGATCGTCGTCCATAAGCACCACGTCCGCCGCCTCAATGGCCGCGTCGGAGCCCAGGGCTCCCATGGCGATGCCGATATCCGCCCGGGACAGCACCGGGGCGTCGTTGATCCCGTCCCCCACAAAGGCCAGACTGGCCTTCCGGGGCTTCTGTCTCAGCAGCTCTTCCACTTTTTCCACCTTCCCGGCGGGCAGCAGGTCGCTGTATACTTCATCGATGCCCAGCTTTTCCGCCGCCTGCTCCGCGGCTTTTGACCGGTCGCCGGTAAGCATCACGGTTTTTTCCACCCCGGATCTTTTCAGGCTCTCGATAGCCTGGGCAGAATGGGGCTTCAGCACATCGGAGATCACGATATGCCCGGCGTACCGGCCGTTTACCGCCATGTGGATGATGGTTCCCGCATAGTGGCATTCCCTGTAGGGAATGCCCAGACGGGCCATGAGTTTTCCGTTGCCGGCGGCCACGGGGATCCCGTCCACCCGGGCGGTGACGCCGCTGCCGCTGATCTCCTGAATGTCCGTGACCCGCTCCCTGCGGATCTCGCCGCCGTAGGCCTTCTGCAGGCTGCGGCTGATGGGGTGGGAGGAAGCGCTCTCCGCCAGGGCCGCGTACTCCAGAAGTTTTTTCTCCTCCATCTCGTTGTGATGGACGGCGTTCACTTCGAAGACGCCCCGGGTCAGGGTTCCCGTCTTATCAAATACCACGCACCGGGTCCGGGACAGAGCTTCCAGATAATTGGAGCCCTTGACCAGGACCCCTTCTCTGCTGGCGCCGCCGATGCCGGCGAAAAAGCTTAAGGGGATACTGATCACCAGGGCGCAGGGGCAGCTGATCACCAGGAAGGTCAGCGCCCGGTAGATCCACACCTGCCAGTCCGGGGAAAGGCCCAGAGCCAGCATCCGCGCCAGGGGCGGCGCCACCGCCAGGGCCAGGGCTCCCAGCACCACCGCCGGGGTATAGATCCTGGCGAACCGGGTGATAAATGCCTCGGACCGGGACTTCCGGGAACTGGCGTTTTCCACCAGGTCCAGAATGGCGGAAACCGTGGATTCCCCGAATTCTTTGGTGGTGCGGACTTTCAGGACCCCGGTCATATTGATGCAGCCGCTGAGGATCTCATCCCCCGCCGAGGCCTCCCGGGGAAGGCTTTCCCCGGTGAGGGCGCTGGTGTTCAGCGTGGAGGATCCTTCCAGGATCACTCCGTCAATGGGCACTTTTTCTCCCGGCTGGACGGTGATGACGGTTCCCACCTCCACTTCGTCGGGATCTACCCGGACCAGCCTGCCGTCCTGCTCCAGGTTGGCGTAATCCGGACGGATATCCATCAGGGCGCTGATGTTCCGGCGGCTTTTTCCCACCGCGTAGCTCTGGAACCACTCGCCTACCTGGTAGAACAGCATGACCGCGATGGCTTCGTTGTAATCCCCCTGGTCCGTGACAGCGATCACCAGGGCCCCCAGGGTGGCAATGGCCATCAGCAGATTTTCGTCAAAGGGCTGCCGGTTTTTCACGCCTTTCACGGCTTTCAGCAGGATATCGTACCCCACCACCAGATAGGGGATCAGGTACAGGAACAGCCGGGGGATCCCGGTCACCGGAAGGAAGTGGAACCCCACCAGGAGCGCCGCCGCCAGAAGGATCCGTATCAGCATTTTTTTCTGTTTTTGATTCATGCCCGCTCCTTCTTTCAGAAATAGATCTGGCAGTCGTCCTCCACCCGTTTGCAGTTTTTCAGCACTTCCTGCATAACGGCTTTGGGATCCCGGCCTTCCTCAAACTCCACATTCATCTTCAGGGTCATAAAGTTCACTACGGCGTTCTTTACCCCCTGGGTCTTATTGGCTGCCTCCTCCATTTTGTTGGCGCAGTTGGCACAGTCTACTTCGATCTTATAGCTTTTCTTCATGGTTTTTCTCCTTAGACAAAAGATTTATTAAACGCTTGTTCGATTAAACAATCGTTTAACCGTTGACTTCAATATAGCACTCATTGTATAATAAGTCAAGACGTTTTATGAAATTTTTTTAGATAAGGAGATGAACGCTATGCCCGAAATGAATCTGCCCCACCAGCACGGACAGCAGGAAGAGACCATCCTGGCCCGGATGCCCGGGGAGGAGGAGATCGCCGGGGTGGCCGAGGCCATGAAACAGCTGGGGGATCCCAGCCGCCTGCGGATCTTCTGGCTCCTCTGCCACTGCGAAGAATGCGTGCTGAACATCGCCGCCCTGGTGGGCATGACCAGCCCCGCGGTCTCCCACCATCTGCGCCTGCTGAAAAACAGCGGACTGGTGGTCAGCCGCCGGGAGGGAAAAGAAATGTATTACCGGGCCGCCGACTCGGACCTGGCCCAGATGCTCCACCATACCATAGAAACCCTGGGACAGATCACCTGTCCCAGGGCTTAGCGGCTTCCTTTTTTCTTTTATAGCGGAGAAGACACAGCAGAACAGCGGCGGCCAGGATCAGCGCCAAGCTCCGCAGGGCCGTCGTCTGTCTGTCCCCGGTGTCCGGGTTTCTGCCCGTCTTTTCCGGCGGGGCTCCCCTCCAGCTGTGGCGGAACATCGCCTGCTCCGTTTTTTCTCCCTTTTCATTTTCTATGACGACGCTGCCGGTCAGCCTTCCATCCTCGGTATTTCTCACATATACCCGGATCCTGTACGTCCGCCTGTCGCAGTCGTATCCCTCTCTTTCTTTTTCAGAACAGCTTAAGAGATACTCATACACCCCTGCCTGCTCATAGGAGATCGGACCCACCTCCAGGGAATCGCTGCCCCTCAGGGAAAAACGGCATCCCTCCTCCGACGCTCCCTCCGGCAGAGGCGCCCCTGCTGTCTCCGCCTGTAACAGATAAGAAAAAGACGCGTCCAGGCCCGCGGGGGCATCCTCCGGGACAAACTCCTGGGCGGCCGGCAGAAGAACCTCCGCTCTTTCGGCTCCTGCCAGGACCGGCAGATCCCCGGCAGCCAGAAAGATCCACAGAAGAAACAGAAAGCTTCGTATTTTCTTTTTTCTTGTCATGCCCTCATTCCTCATTCCTCTCCGCGTCCGGTACCCCTTTCGTTTCCTCCGCCAGTTTTCCCGCCAGGATCCAGCGGCCGTTGGTCGTCCCTCCGGCGCAGGTGCTCAACAGGATCAGATGATCCTCGGACCGGATCGCCGTCTGCCTTCGGTGCAGCGCTTTTTGCAGCAGAAATTCTCCGTACTCCCGCCCTTCCGAGGGAAGCACCCCCGGGCGGTAGATCTCCAGATCATAGGCGTCCGCCGCCAGGAAAGCGAAAAATTCGATCTTGTGATCTTCTCCGTCAAAATACAGAGTCCCTTCTTTGTGATCCTGAAAATATTCTCGGTCCGCAAAATCCGCCAGACCGCCGAACATCTTTTTTTCCGCCATATCGTGTCCGTAAAGAATGGAGACGAAATCCCGGAACTCCGGGGAATTTCTGCAGTCCAGGAAAATGCTGCCGGACAGAGCGTAGCTGCCGTCCGCAGCGGTATTGATATATTTGGAATTATCCTTTCCCTGGGTCAGGGGATAGTCGATGTTTGTCCCGCTGACCGTCAGCCAGCCGATGACCTCCGGATTCAGGGCCCGGAGGTCCTCAAAGGAGGCTTTTTCCTCCCCGGGCTTCCATCTGGCGTAGACGGAAGCTTCCGCCGGGGCCACGGCCTGGGAGGAATCCCACAGGCCGTAACATCCCAGGGCCAGAAGAGCGGAAAACAAAAGCACCGCCGCCCAGCTGACAGCTTTGTCCGCCAGGCGGACAGCCAGTCGGGCTTTTCCCGCCATCAGCGCCTGCTCTTTTTGCGAAGGACCGCATAAATGCCGATCCCTGCCGCCGCCGCGGCCGCCAGCACCAGATAGGGAAGGTTCCGCAGCACAATGCCGGTGGGGGTGATCTCCTGATATTCATTGGTAAATACCGCCGTGTTGGTTCCCTGACCGATGAGATTGGTGCTTCCCTGGGCGGCGCTGGCCAGGGAGGAGGCTTCATCGCTGTTGGTGATCTCCACCGGGGAGCCGCCGTTTTCCACCACAGACACGCCGGACGCCGTATAGCCGTCGCCCTTGGCTCCCGCCTCTGTGACCACGTAGCGGGTCCCCACCGGAAGGTCTGTGAAGGTCAGGCTCTCGTCGTCGCTGAGCGTAAACACCGCCGAGCCGGTATAGGCATTTCCGCTGCTTCCCAGAAGCACCGACACCTCCTGCCCTCCCGCGGAACCGGTGACCGTAGGATTCTCCTCCTCCGGCGCGTAGGTGGAAGGCAGGATCAGCTGGATACTGAAGCCGAACTCTTTGGACCGGTCTCCGTAATCTCCTTCCACCTGCTTGGTCACCGTCAGGCTGGCGGTATTATCGGTGTATGTATTCACAAAATCCGGCGCCGCCTTCCGGGCTGTTTCTTCCTGCAGATATTCCACGGAACGGATCTCCAGCCCTCCATCCGCGGCGTTGGCCACGAAAATCTTCAGCGTATACTGGTTTCCGTCGTAAGCCACATGCCGGTCGCTTCCCGCGGTCTCCGCGATGGTATATTCATAGACTCCCGCATGGGGAAAATCTCCGCCGTTCACGGTTGTATCCCCGTCCCGTCCGTCCTGCTCTGTAATGGCCAGCGTCTGCGTCACCGGCTGCCCGGTGGTATGGCCGCTGTAGGAAAATCCGGCAATGGCCAGCGCCGGAGCATCGCCGCTGTTTTCTCCCGCCGCCTCCGCGGTAAAAGAAAACTCCACGTTACGCAGAGTAAATCCTTCCGCCACCTCCAGGGTTTTCCGGACGTTTAACAGGGAAACCGCATCCGGAGCATCCGCCGCCCATACCGGAAGATTTCCCAGGCCTATGCCGGCGGCCAGGATCCCCGCCGCCAGCGCAGCTTTGTTTCTTTGTCTTTTTTTCATCTGTCATTTTTCCTTTCTGCTTTTTTCTTCTTTCGTCTTTCCGAAGATCAGATCCCTCTTCGCCGGAACAGCGCGATCACCGTCCCTTCTGTATCCTGCTCCGGGACCGGACCGTATACGCGGCTGTCGGCGCTGTGCTCTCTCCCGTCCCCCAGCAGAAATACTTCTCCCTCCCGGAGGGTTACGGGAAAGGAGATTCCTTCTTCATACTGCCGGGTTTCCTCCAGGATCTCCTTTTCCTGCTGGAGCGCTCCGTTAATCTTCAGTCCTTCCCCGGAGATCTCCACGGTGTCTCCCGCCACCGCCGCCACCCGGCGTATTTGCAGCTCTCCGTCTTTTTTCAGCACCAGTGTGTCTCCTCTGGCATAGGTCCGGTCCAGCCGGTAAAAAAGCACCAGATCCCCGTCTTTCACCGCCGGGGCCATAGAAAGGTCCGTTTCTCTCGCCAGCCCGAAGACCAGGCGGAACAGCAGGAACAGAAATCCGGCCAGGATCCCCAGCTTCAGGAGCAGAAACAGAAGATCCCGGCGCAGCAGCTCTTTTTCGGACCGGTCCCGGTTCATTTCTTCCTCCCGGGGACCCGTTTTTTTCTTTGCAGGATCCCCAGAAGCCCCAGCACCCCCGCCGGGAACAGCGCCAGGCCTCCCGGGAGGGCAGCCGGCATGCTCCCGGAACGGATCCCCGTTTCCGGCACCTCCGGCCATACATTGACCGTCCGGATCTGTTCCCGCTGATCCGGCCCCAGGGTTCCCGCCGGCGGTTCCGCTGTCTCCCTTCCGTTTACCTCATATCCGGTTTGGTAACCCTCCGCCGGTTCCTCCGTGATCCTGTATTCTGTGCCCGCCGGAAGCCGGCTGATGGTCACCGATTCCCCATGAGCCAGCAGGACCTCCGCCTCTCCCCCGGTGAAGACCAGGGAGTCGGTTTCTCCGTATCCGGAAATGGGGAAAGACCGTGGTTCCTCCCCTCCGCCCTCCGGAAACGCAAGGCTTATATGAAAGGAAAACCGTCTGGTCCTGTCTCCGTAGTCTCCCTCCACCTCTTTGCAGAGAGTCAGAGAGGCTGTCTCCTTCCGGTTGGACAGACAAACGGTCGTCTTCCCGGCAAACAGCGCGGTCAGATTGGTCCCGGCAGAGGGAGCCAAAGAACCGGAGCCGCTTTCCGCCAGAACCCCCAGTCTTTCCCAGCCCTCATCCACCGTAAATACCGGAACTTCTCCTTCCGGCAGCCCCTGGGGACCGTACCGGGCGGGCCGCGCCTCTTCCGGGGTTTCTTCCCAGGAAAAGCTTCCCTCCGTCTCCTGTCCCCGGTAAACCGCCGCTTCTACATTCTGCAGAGGCGGATCCGCCATAAGCGCCGGGTCCGCGAACTGGGTCATGTTTTTCACCAGTTCTCCCGGACTCAGAAGGATCTGTACCGCGTCTCCGGACATTCCCCCATCCGCGAAGACCCCTTCCCGGCTGACGATCACCTTCACCGGGACAGGTTCCGTGAGATAGCCGGAGGGAGCGCTCTCTTCCCACACATAATAGACGCCTTCCTCCAGGATTTTTTCCGGACGCACGGGGAAAACCGCCTCCCCCGTAAGACAGGTATCCGGATCTCCCTCTGTGCAGGGACCCGTACGGGTCGCCGTCACATCCTCCAGAAGAGAGGCCTCCCGGGAAAAGCTGCCGTCCGGCGCCGCCCGGTACAGGCAGATCACCGCCCCGTCCAGGGGATTGCCCTCGGTATCCGTTTTTCTGACATACAGATGATTCTTGATATTGGGAACGTAAATGCCGGCGGACACTTCCCGGTCAAATGTTCCGCTCCGCACCGGAAAAGTATTTTCCGCCGCGGCCTGGGAGGCCGAAGCCGCCGAAGTGTAATAATAATACACATCGTAGCCGGCCTGCTCCCCCTCTTCCATCAGATCTCCGTACTCCGCCACGTCTCCGGGAAGCCCGTCGATGACCGCCTTGTACGCGCCGCTGGAATCCACATAAAAGGAGTAGCAGCTCCGGGGATATTCCCGCAGCACCCGCAGGATATCCTCCTTCGTGCCTGCGGGCTGAACCGCGAATCCCTGCTTCGGATCGCCGGTAATAACGCCCGTGAGGTTTCCGGAACCATCCTTTTTCACCACCGCGGCAAACAGTGTGCCTTTGTCTGTATCCAGATTTACATCCACCGTTCCGGTATCCTGTTCCACCCGGATGGTTTCCCCCACAGACACATTCAGGTTGGCTGCCGCCAGCGCCCCGCTCTCCCAGGAATTATCAGAATAGGGGACAACATAACCGTTGACGTCGCTGAGACGCAGGCGGATGTCCTCCGCCGCCCGGTATCCCGGCGGCGGATCTGTCTCCCGCAGCAGCAGATAGGCATTTCCGTCCTCCTGGCAGTTCTCCTGGTACACATCCGACAGACGCAGGATCTGTCCCTGGGGATTCTTAAAGATCAGGCTGCCGTTCCCATCCGTGACTCCTTCGGATAAATAGCGGATCCCTTCCTGGCTGTAGGCGGCATCCGCCGCGTAAATGGAAAATCCCACGCCCTGGATCGGCGTTCCCGTCTGGTCTACCTTGATCACAGAACTTTCCGGTATATTGACCAGGTTATATTTCAGGGACAGGTTGGAAGCTCCGCTTCCCCGCTCCAGATAGAAAAAATTCAGCGTGTGGTACGTATTGTCCGCGAAAATCTGGGGATTCTCCTCACTCCATCCTACGGTATCCGCCGCCCCCGCCTTCTCAAACATGGCGCGGATCGTAGTGGATTTTGAGGAAACCCGGTTACCTTCGGTGACGGTTACCTCCCCGGTGGCAAAATTAATGGAAATCCCTGTTTTTCCGTGGATCCCTCCCAGATCTCCCACCAGAACACCGTCAATGAAGATCCACACATCGTCGTCTCCGGAAAATTCATAGGTCACCGGAAGTCCCCGGTTGGTCCCTCCCTCCTGCTGAACGAACCGGGAGCTTAAGGCCATACCGAACCAGTGATTGATCCCCGGATCTCCGGCGGTAATGTCATTGAGGATCAGATTTCCGTCCCCGTTTCTTTTCAGCACCTCCGAAGCTGTGTTAAAAGGAAAAAACTGTCCTTCCCGGTCAGAAGAAAACACGGAATAATTTTCTTTTACGCCCTGCTTATCATAGACCTCCAGCGTATTTGTCCCTGGATCGTAGGCGGCGTAATTTTTTACCGCGTCGTAATAATAATATCCGTTCTCGTCGATCTGCAGCAGTCCTCCCACGTCCGTGTACGCCGCTTTCCCTGGCTGAACGCCGTTTTCCTGATCCGCCGGATCAAACAGATAGGCCAGCGATTCCCCCGGATTCTCACGGGCCAGAACGGGATAGCCGTCCTTCAGAAGCGGCTGCACGATCCCCTGATTTGCTCCGGGAGTATACTGGTTGATAGATAGAAATCCGCTGCTGCTGCCCGTGGTAAAATTCAGGGTATGCCCCTGGTTAATGCCCTTTTCGCCGAAATTTTCTATCCGGCCGGATTGCAGATAATCCGGGGCTCCCGGATCATCCAGCCAGTAGTCAAACAAATGAATGGTAGTGCCGCCCGGTTCCACCGTTTCCACCAGATGATCTCTGAGATCCTGGGAATCTCTTCCCCCCAGAGAGCCATGGAGTTCCAGCTTCTGTACCTGGTTTCCCAGCTCGTACCCCTGCGGGAGCACAGCCCGGAACATATAATCTCCGGAAGACAGGCCTTCCTCCGGCATCCAGGACAGATACCAGGTGATGTCCAGAGGGACCCTGGATCCGTCCGTCAGGTACGCCATGATCTGGGAAGGCAGCAGACTTCTCAGCCGGTCTTCTGTCAGCGGATGTTCGCTGTCCAGACCTGCCACTCCGAATCCTCTGCCCTGATTCGTAGTTCTCAAAAAATAGAACGGCTCCATCCAGTTCCATCTGCCCACCCTATGATCCGGCGCCGCTGTGGGGACAGGTGCCGACGCTTCCGCGGGAACCGGCGTCGTTTCAGGCGTTGGCGTTTCCGTGGGAACCGGCGTCGTTTCAGGGGGCAGTTCTTCCGCTAAAACAATCCCTGATGCCGCAGGCAGCATCAGGGACACAAACAGGACACATATAAGTATAAGTTTGAAAGCAAAATTTTTGTTCAGGATCCTCTCCTCCTTCATTTTCCATTGAACGGCAGGCCGCCCCGGATTCCCTTCCGGACGGCGCCGCCGCAATGTTCAAAGCTCTCGCCGCATTCCGGCCCCTGCATAGTTGTCACATGTTCTGCCGCGAAAGCTTTGACTGCTAAAAGCATCTTCTACTTTATAGCACATCTTTCCTTAGAAATCGGTGCTTATTCCAACGCCTGAACATTTTTTTGCTCTCCCTGAAAAAACTCCGGGGACAGGGCATTCCGCGCGCAAAAAAAGAAAGCTCTTGATTTCTCAAGAGCTTTCGGATTACAATAAGTAGCGAGAGGGGGACTTGAACCCTCGACACTGCGGGTATGAACCGCATGCTCTAGCCAGCTGAGCTATCTCGCCATAACAGATATTTTGTTGTGAATGGGGCCTACAGGGCTCGAACCTGTGACCCTCTGCTTGTAAGGCAGATGCTCTCCCAGCTGAGCTAAGACCCCGTTTCACCGTTGCTTTCCGCAACTCACTCAGCTATTATACAATCCGCTGTATTCTTTGTCAATACTAATTTTTCAAA
This sequence comes from Candidatus Scatomonas sp., assembly GCA_963928055.1. Lineage (GTDB taxonomy): Bacteria > Bacillota > Clostridia > Lachnospirales > Lachnospiraceae > Scatomonas. Next base: position 746,611 of record CAWVDN010000001.1, read on the forward strand.
AAATTTACCTGCACAGCCGGCTGCGTCCGGCCCCGCGAAAGAGGTTCCTATGTATCAGAAATTTTTGCAGCAATTCACGGATTTTATCTTTGTGGAAGACGAACCCCGGCCCTCGGATATTCTCTTCCTTCCCGGCAACGGCTACGCCCGGATGGCCCAGCGGGCCGCCGATCTCTGGCGGCAGGGCATGGCCCCTCTCCTGCTGCCCTCGGGAAAGTACAGCACTCTCACCGGACATTTTTCAGGAGTTCTGGACCAGCCGGATCTCTATCCCGGCCCCTACGAAACAGAATGGGCCTTTCTCCGGGATGTGCTCATAAAATGCGGCGTCCCGGAAACCGCCATCCTGCGGGAGGACACTGCCACCTACACCTACGAGAACGCCATCCGTTCCCGGGCGGTCACCGACGCCCTGGGGCTGACCATCCGCCGGGCCATTCTCTGCTGCCACGCCTGGCATGCCCGGCGCTGCCTGCTGTATTATCAGCTGCTTTTTCCGGAGGCGGAGATCCTGGTCTGCCCGGCGGACACCGGCATCAACCGGGAAAACTGGCACCGGACCGGGGAGGGCATCGACCTGATCCTGGGGGAGATCGAACGCTGCGGCGGCCAGTTTCACAAAATCCTGCGGGATATATAGCGGCGGAAGTCCCAATATATAAAATTTTTAGAAAAGGTAGTAAATCCCAGGGCTTTATGGTATACTATGTTAAACGATTTTGAATTCAGAAAAGGTTGGTGGCTGAAATGAGTAGAATTGATGAATTAGTAGATCTTATGAAAAAGAAAGAAACAAAAGAAGCAGAAAAACCGAAGAACATCCTCCTGTGGGTTCTGGCTATCATCGGCGCAGTAACGGCCATTGCAGGCATCGCCTACGCGGTATACCGCTATTTTACCCCGGATTACCTGGAGGATTTTGAGGACGATTTTGACGACGACTTCGACGATTACTTCGAGGACGACGATGAGGCTGAAAAGAAAGAGTAAGCCCTACCGGTCAGAAATTTTGTTTCCGGAGCTTCGGCACTGGCAGGTGCCGGAGCTTTTCTTTGCGTATAAGGAGGAAAAATGAGAAAAGGCGAAATTTACGAAGGAATCATCGAAAAGGTTTCTTTTCCCAATAAAGGCCTGGTCCTGCTGGACGGCCATAAGATCACAGTCAAAAACGGGATCCCCGGACAGAAGGTCCGCTTTGTCATCAACAAAAAGCGGGGAGACCGGCTGGAGGGCCGTCTTCTGGAGATCCTGGAGCACTCTCCCGCCGAGAAACGTCCCCCGGTGTGCAGTCTGTTTCCGGACTGCGGCGGCTGCATGTATCAGACTATGGAGTACGCGGATCAGCTTTCCATGAAGGAAGCCCAGGTCCGGGAACTTCTGGACCGGGCCATTGCCGAAGCCGGCCAGACCGACGCCCAGGGCCGCCCCGACTATCTGTTTCAGGGGATCGCCGGCAGCCCTCAGGAATTCGGCTATCGGAATAAAATGGAATTTTCCTTCGGGGACGCCGCCAAAGGCGGCGAGCTCACCCTGGGCCTCCACAAAAAAGGCAGCACCTACGACATTCTCACCGCCGGGGACTGCCGCCTGGTCCACCATGACTTTAACCGGATCCTCCTCTGCGTACTGGAATGGTTCCGGGAACGGGGCGCTTCCTATTATCACAAGCTGTCCCACCTGGGGTATCTCCGGCATCTTCTGATCCGGAGAGCCCAGACGACCGGGGAGATCCTGGTAAACCTGGTGACCACCACCCAGGAAGAATGGGATCTGGCCCCTCTGGCCGAGAAACTGCTGGCCCTGCCCCTGGAAGGTAAGATCGTAGGGATCCTTCACATTCTCAACGATTCTCTGGCGGATGTGGTCCAGAGCGATGAGACGCGGGTCCTCTTCGGCCAGGATTTCTTTTACGAGGAACTGCTGGGGCTGAAATTCAAGATCACTCCTTTCTCCTTTTTCCAGACCAATTCCCTGGGGGCCGAGGTCCTCTATCAGACCGCCCGGGAAATGATCGGGGATATCCGGGACGCCACCGTCTTCGATCTGTACAGCGGCACCGGCACCATCGCCCAGATGCTCTCCCCCGCGGCGAAAGAAGTGGTGGGCGTGGAGATCGTGGAGGAAGCCGTGGACGCCGCCAGAGAGAATGCCCGGCGCAACGGCATCACCAACTGCCGCTTCCTGGCCGGGGACGTGCTGAAAATGCTGGACGAGATCCCGGAAAGACCGAACTACCTGGTGCTGGATCCGCCCAGAGAAGGGATCCATCCCAAAGCCCTGCCCAAGATCATCGAATACGGCGCTGAGCGCATGGTCTATATCTCCTGCAAACCCACCAGCCTGGCCAGGGATCTGGATCTTCTGATCCGCAGCGGCTACCGGGTGGAGCGGGTGAAATGCGTGGATATGTTTCCGGAGACCGTGCATGTGGAGACGGTGGCTTTGCTTTCCAAACTCAAAACAGATAAACATATTGAAGTGGAATTGGATATAGATGAGCTTGACCGTTAGGGAGAGTAAGGATTGTAGGATATTTTTCAGGCCTGATCGTTTCGATTCTGAACTGTAAAAAATAAGCAAGCCGCCTTGTCTCTTGGCCGGAGTAGGCAGCTTGCTTTTTAAGTAACTGTTAACTTTGCGCCGGAGCGGATAGGCTTCATCTATCTCCCGGCTTTCCTGTTAAGTATATTATATGTCAAGTATGGTGACCTGTCAAATGAGAACCGGCCCTTACTTTCTCCTCCCATACAGCATCGGCAGGGAGCAGGTCCGGTTAAAGAATTCGATCAGCGGCCCCATGCCGAAGGCGGTGATCAAAGTGCCCACTCCCACGACCGCGCCCATAAAAAATCCCGCTCCGGTACAGAGGATATCCGTTCCGATCCGGCAGAGCTTAAAGGGCAGATGTTTCTTTTTGGATAACATCAGCGCCCAGGCGTCATAGGCGGAAACGCCCAGATCCGCGGTGAAATACAGGGACGCGGAAAAGCACATGAGTACCACTCCCACTGCCAGCAAAAGGATCCGGGATACAAGGTCCGTATGGGGCAGCCATTTTTCAAATTCCGGCATACAGAAATCCACGATCGTTCCTACAAATAACAGGTTCAGCACAGTGGCCAGGCCGATGTAGTGCCGGTCCAGAAAAAAGACCCCGGCCAGCAGCAGGGCGTTTACCAGAATATAGACCAGGCTGTAGGAAATGCCGGACAGTTTCCACAGTCCCAGGTTCAGGCAGGAAAAGGGATCCGTGCCCATGGACGCTGTTTTAAAAAGGGCCACGCTGATCCCGGTGATGACCACTCCCGCCACGGCCATGATTACCCTCCGGCTCAGAAGTTTTCTGTCCATGCTGCTGTTCTGCATACTGTCTTTCCTCCTTAAAAATCCGCATTTATTATACAGCCTGCTCTTCTCTTTTTCCACTATGTTTTTATAAAATTTTCCGCGGAATATTTTCTAATTTTTTCTTGTATCCTCCTCTTTTGCGTGATATTGTTAATTATAGCAGAATATTCTCTGTTAATTTAACACAATTCCCGCAGTTGACGGGAGGATGCTCAAAGGGAGGTGAAAGAATGGCAAAGATCACGCCAAAAGACAATTTTATGAAGCTGGTGGGCGGCGGCCACCCGGAATACGTTCCCTTTTTTACCATGATGGGGGAACCTTATCTGGGAGAAGCGGCGGATGTTATGATGAGTCCTGCCGTGTTTAACGAAAACTTTTTTATGGATGGCGGCCATGATATGTGGGGGGTTCCCTACCGGGCCACGGAGGGCACCGCGGACGCTACCATGCCGGATACCAGGATCAAGATCCTGCCGGATATCGAGGACTGGAAAAAGTATCTGAAATACCCTGACGCCGCCAGGCCGGAGGACATCGACTGGGAGCAGGTCTACAAAAAAGACCTGGAAACGTTCCATGTGGACCGGACCCAGTCGGCAGTGAAGACCAGCCCCCAGCTGATGCCTTTCCAGGAGCTGGTGGCCATGATGGGCTTTACTGAAGGGCTCATGGCGCTCTACACCAATCCGGAAGATGTGCTGGATATGTTCCACGCCATGGTGGATTTTCTGGAGCCCTACTATACCCGCTACATTGACGTCTACAAGCCGGATCTCTGGTATATGCTGGATGACACCTGTGCCAAGGAAGCGCCCTTCTTCTCCCCGGAAGTCTACCGGCAGGTTTTCAAACCGATTTATGAGCGGATGGCCAAGCCTGCCCTGGAGCGGGGGATTCCCATTATCTTCCACATCTGCGGACATTTTGAGCCTTTCCTGGATGATATGCTGGACTTCGGCGTAAAGATCGTGGAGCCCACCCAGGAGACCAACGACATTCTGGCCATGAAGGAAAAATATAAGGGCCGTCTGGGCATTGTCGGCGGCTGGGACTGGGGCAATCACATTCCTCCCAAGTACCCGGAGTACAGTGAGGAAGAACTTCGGGAAAGCGTCCGCAGCACCATTGACAAGTACGCTCCCGGCGGCGGCTACGCCTATTCCTGCTGGCCCATCAGCTACGCGGGAGATCCGGTACTGCCGGAGATCAAGCGGATCCTCCGGGATGAAGCCCACTGGTACGGACGGAAGGTTTACGGCTACAAGGATTAAACCCGGCCCTCCGGACCGGTTTTGTTTCAGGGAGGGATGGAATTGAAATTTATAATCGCGGGCGGATTTCTGGGTTCCGGCAAGACCAGCTTCATCCTGGAGCTGGCCAGGTATCTGGTGAACAGCCGGGATGCCCGGAAAGTCGCCATTCTGGAAAACGAGATCGGCGAGATCGGGGTGGACGACCAGGTGCTGCGGGGCGCCGGTTACCAGGTAAAGGGGATGTTTGAGGGCTGTGTCTGCTGCACCATGGCAGGGGAACTTCTGATCAATGTGCGAATGATCCAGCAGGATTACGATCCGGACTGGATCATCATGGAGCCTACCGGCATGGCCTTTCCCGGTAGCATCCGTCAGAATCTGCAGGACACTCTGGGGATCCGTCCCCAGATCATCTGCCTGGCGGACGCCCAACGGTGGCTGAAGCTGCTGAAGCCCCTGGAGCATCTGCTTTCCCTGCAGATGAAAGAGGCGGACCTGATTCTTCTGAACAAGGCGGATCTGGCATCGGAGGAGGAACTGGCCGCAGCGGAAGAAAGTCTTCGGGCCCTTAATCCTCAGGCGGAGATCCTGCGGGTCAGCGCCGCCAAAGGCATAGATCCGGCGATTCTGGACCGGATCGCGGACTGGGAGGGATGATATGGAAGAAAAGCTCAAGCATGCCGGACAGGAAGCAGAACATCACCATCACCATCATCACCCGGAGGAACCCGGAATCCACGTCAGATGCCATGAAGAGGCTCTCATCGGCAGCCTGAAAGGCCGGATCGAAACCTCGGATTTTCAGGAAGCCCAGGATGCGCTTTCCAGGGCTATGGGGGAACTGGGCCGGCGGATCCGGGACCGGGGCGGGATCATCGGCCATATTAAGTTCCTTCTCAGCAGGCCGGAAGAATGCTGCCAGATCTCTCTGACGGATACCGAGGAAAGCTGCCGCTATTTCGCCCCGGACTCCTGCCGGGTAGAGGGCGTGGCCATTGTCTTCCTGGTATCCGCGGAAGAATTGAAGGAATTCATGGAAGAAACATTGGGGAAGGTGGTTGCCTTCCAGGAAAAGTAGCGTCAGTGTACAGGGGGCAATGCCCCCTGTACACTGACGCTGAAAAATTTATTCGCAAAAAAAGGGCTGTCGCACGAATTCGTGCGGCAGAACTTTTTGCAGCGAATAAGACTCTGTAGGCTAATCTTTTACGGGCGATTGGAAGAAATCTCGGATTTTCCAAAATTCTTCCGTAACGCAGAGAAAAGCCGGAATCCGCCCTTATTTCTCTGGGTCTTCCTACTACCGTAAGGGAGTAGAAAACAACAATTGTGCCCGTAGGGGCATGGCTCTGTCTACCGTAAGGAAATAGGAAGCAAGTGGTGTGCCCGTACAGACGCGGCTCTGTCTACCGTAAGAAAACAGAAATCAAGTATCGCACCCGTAGGGGCACAGATCAGGCTACCGTAAGAAAACAGAAATCTAGTATTGCGCCCGTACAGGCATGGCTCTGTCTACCGTAAGGAAATAGGAAGCAAGTGGTGTGCCCGTACAGACGCGGCTCTGTCTACCGTAAGAAAACAGAAATCTAGTATCGTGCCCGTACAGATCCTGATCTGTCTACCGTAAGGAAACAGAAATCAAGAATTGTGCCCGTACTCCCCTGGATTTTTCTGCTGTAAGGCTGAGAAAAACCCAGGATTTGCCTGTATCCCGCCGGAGATGTGATGTCTGCTGCAGTTTGAGCGGCATCCCCTGGTCTTTTGGGTATAAAAAAGGGAACCGCTGCTCCATAGATTTTCTATTTTGCAGCGGTTCCTTTGTATTCAATTTCAGATCTGGGGACCTGCGGCAACCAGTGCCTTGCCTGCCTCGTTGCCCTCGTATTTGGAGAAGTTCTTGATGAATCTCTGAGCCAGATCTTTTGCCTTGGTCTCCCACTCGGAAGCGTCAGCGTAAGTATCTCTGGGATCCAGGATGCCTGTGTCTACACCGGGAAGCTCGGTGGGTACTTCGATGTTGAAGTAGGGGATCTTCTTGGTGGGCGCCTTCAGGATGTCGCCGTTCAGGATCGCGTCGATGATCCCGCGGGTATCTTTGATGGAGATACGCTTGCCGGTTCCGTTCCAGCCGGTGTTAACCAGATAAGCCTTGGCTCCGCTCTGCTGCATTCTCTTTACCAGCTCCTCAGCGTACTTGGTGGGATGCAGCTCCAGGAAAGCCTGTCCGAAGCAAGCGGAGAAGGTGGGGGTGGGCTCGGTGATTCCGCGCTCGGTTCCTGCCAGTTTCGCGGTGAATCCGGACAGGAAGTAGTACTGGGTCTGCTCCGGAGTCAGGATGGATACCGGAGGCAGTACGCCGAAAGCGTCAGCGGACAGGAAGATAACTTCCTTGGCTGCCGGTGCGGAAGATACCGGGCGTACAATATTCTCGATATGGTTGATGGGGTAAGATACACGGGTATTCTCGGTCACGCTCTTGTCGTGGAAATCGATCTTGCCGTTCTCGTCCAGAGTTACGTTCTCCAGCAGAGCGTCTCTCTTAATGGCGTTGTAGATATCCGGCTCGGACTCTTTGTCCAGGTCGATTACCTTGGCGTAGCAGCCGCCCTCGAAGTTGAACACGCCGTTGTCGTCCCAGCCGTGCTCGTCGTCGCCGATCAACAGACGCTTGGGATCGGTGGACAGAGTGGTCTTGCCGGTTCCGGACAGACCGAAGAAGATGGCGGTGTTCTCGCCGTTCATATCGGTGTTGGCGGAGCAGTGCATGGAAGCAATGCCCTTCAGGGGCAGATAGTAGTTCATCATGGAGAACATACCCTTCTTCATCTCGCCGCCGTACCAGGTGTTCAGGATAACCTGCTCACGGCTGGTGATGTTGAATACCACCGCGGTCTCGGAATTCAGGCCCAGCTCTTTGTAGTTCTCTACTTTTGCCTTGGACGCATTGTAAACAATGAAGTCCGGCTCAAAGTTCTCCAGCTCCTCAGCGGAGGGCTGAATGAACATGTTGGTTACGAAGTGTGCCTGCCATGCGACCTCCATGATGAAACGGATGGCCATGCGGGTGTCCTTGTTGGCGCCGCAGAAAGCGTCTACCACATACAGCTTTTTGCCGGAGAGCTCTTTCAGAGCCAGCTCCTTCACTGCGTTCCAGGTTTCCTGGCTGGCCGGATGGTTGTCGTTCTTGTACTCGTCGGAGGTCCACCATACAGTGTCCTTGGAGTTCTCGTCCATAACGATGAACTTGTCTTTGGGGGAACGGCCTGTATATTCGCCTGTCATTACGTTGACTGCTCCCAGCTCGCTGACCTGACCCTTGTCATAGCCTTCCAGACCGGGTTTGGTCTCCTCCTCAAATAACATCTCATAAGAAGGGTTGTGCACGATCTCAACAGTTCCCGTAATGCCGTACTTTGTTAAATTCACTTCCGCCATCTTACTACCTCTTTTCTTTATTTGTTGTAAGAAGTCCGCGTCTCGAACCTCTCCCAAGATATATTATACATATTTAAGCAATTAAATCAATAAAAACCATTATTTTTTTTAAAACGGATCTCCGCGAATTTCAGCATTCCGGCGGAAAATCCCCCCCGCAGGCGCAGTCTCACGGCCAGGGGCAGGTTCTTCGGATCCAGATAGGCTTCCGGAAGACGGCGCAGGCAGGTGATTCGATGAAAATCCGGACTCCAGGACCGGAAAGTCTTTTCCGGATCCCGGACGGAAAAATGCATGACCGCTCCGGGGTATCCCGCCCGCTCTGCTACCCTTCCGGACAGGCGCGCTGCCAGAGGGCTCTCGCAGTCAAAGCAGATGCCTCCCCCGGGAAAGGCCCGGGCCATAGCGCGCAAAAGCCGCCGCACCTGCTCTTCCCGAAAATAGTAGAAAACGCCTCCGGCGATGACGTAGCGGTCCCCGTTTCCGCCTATTGTCCGCAGCCAGGACAGATCCAGGGCATCTGCCGCCAGATTCTCCTCCCGCTCTCCCAGGGGGAGCAGCCGCTCCCGCAGGGCTATGACCTCCGGCAGATCCAGGTTTACCCAGCGGCAGCGGCCGTTGTCCGCCTTGGGAAAGGATGTGTCCAGGCCGCAGCCCAGGTTCACGATCACAGCCTCCGGATGTCCTTTCAGATACCGGCGGGCCGCCCACACCAGCACATCCTGCCGAAGGGCGTACAGAGGAGCCGCCGCCTCCGCCATTCTCCACAGGGCAGGATCCGGGTCCAGCGCTGCCGCCGCCTGCCCTGCCGGAGGATCCCGGAACAGACGGGGATATTTTTCCCCGCAGCGGGCTCTGGCCAGCAGGGGCAGGAGCATCGTGTTCCCGATCTTCTCACGAAAAGGCTGGGTTTTCATCGCCCGGTCCCTCCTTCCTTTCCCGGCCGGGACCCATCTCCCGGATGGCTTTCCGCAGCGGCAGCACCGCTGCAGGCGCTACGGAAAGTTCCTGGATCCCGGTTTCCAGAAAGAACGCCGTAAGGCCGGGATCGGCAGCCAGTTCCCCGCAGATCCCTACCCTGCAGCCGCCTCTGCGGCCGTTCTCCGCGATCATGCGGATCAGCCGCAGCACGGCGGGATGGCGGGGATCCCGGATGCCGTCCAGCTTCGCGTTCTGCCGGTCCACGGCCAGGGCGTACTGGGTCAGGTCGTTGGTGCCGATGCTGAAAAAGTCTGCTTCCTTCGCCAGCAGGTCGCTGATCAGGGCCGCGGCCGGGGTCTCGATCATGATCCCCTGCTCCACTTCCCGGAAAGGGATCCCCTGCTCCTTCAGCTCTTCCCGGGCCCGGGCCGCCAGGGCTTTGGCCTCCCGCACCTCCTGCGCGGAAATGATCATGGGATACATAAGAGCGATATTTCCGTAAGCGCTGGCCCGGTAAACAGCTCGCAGCTGAGTCAGGAACAGCTCCCTGCGCGCAAGGCACAGCCGTATGCCGCGAAGGCCCAGGGCCGGATTGGCTTCCGGTTCCAGAGTCAGACATTCCGCCTGCTTGTCCGCCCCCAGGTCCAGCGTGCGGAGAATGACCTTTCTCCCCTGCATCACTTCCGCCGCCGCCCGGTAGGCCTGAAACTGCTCCTCCTCCGAGGGAACCTCCTTCCGACCCAGAAACAGGAACTCGCTGCGGAAAAGGCCGATCCCCTCCGCGCCTGCCGCCAGGGCTTTCTCCGCCTCCGCGGCGTTCCCGATATTGGCGTAGAGGGCGATCCGCCGCCCGTCACGGGTGACGCTCTCCTTGTCCCGCAGCTTTTCCAGGCCGCGCGCCTGCTGTTCTTTCTGCCGCAGCTTCTCCCAGTACAGCTCCAGGGTCCGAGGATCCGGATCCACCAAAAGCTGCCCTTTTTCCCCGTCCACCACCGCCATACGGCCCTCCATCTCTCTTTCCAGGGAAATCCCCGCCAAAGCCGGGATCCCCATGGCTCTGGCCAGGATCGCCGTGTGGGAGACCGGTGAGCCCTGTTCCGTCACAAAGGCCAGAAGCCTGGATCTGTCCAGGCCCGCTGTCTCCCCGGGAGTCAGTTCTTCTGCCAGAAGGATCACCGGCCCCTCCCCGGGAATGCCGGAAGCCCGGCGGCCCCTGAGAAGATCCGCCAGGGTTTTTGCCGCGTCCCGGATATCTCCGGCTCTCTGCCGCAGATAATCGTCCTCCGCCTTTTCCAGCTCCGCGGCGAAGTGCTCTCCTGCCGCCCAGGCCGCGTAGCCGGCGTCTGTTTTCCCCTCGCGGATCAGCTCCCCGGCATAGGCCCGGAAGGCCGGATCCTCCAGCAGCATGGCCTGCGCTTCAAAAATCTCCGCCGCTTTCCCGGCCTCTTTCCGTGTCCCCCGGGACAGCTCCCGCAGCTGCGCCGCGGCGGCGGCTTCCCCTTCCTGATATCGGGCCAGTTCCCGTTCCGCGTCTGAAACGGTCCGGGGGCGCAAAGCCTCCCTGCCCCCGGCATAAAACATCAGTTTTCCCAGAGCCGTCCCCTCCGCGATGGTTTTCCCGGTATATCGTTTCATGGCCTCACCTCCCAGGTTTTTCTGTCTTCTCTGTGCCACAGCTTCCAGTCTCTGAATATATTATACAAAAAAGAGCTTCCCAAAGGAAGCCCGTGAAAACAGGAGGTTTTTATGAAGATGACCCACAGCAGACAGCCGGGACCTTCCTCGGCCGGCGTCAGGGCCTGCGAGGCTCCCGCCCCTGTCTTTCTGGACGCGGAGATCCCCTTCGGCACCAGCCGCCAGTATGAGCTTTTCACCGTAGCCGGAGCGCCTCCCGTCTCTTCCATCCAGATCAACGCCCAGATCCTGGATGTGATGACGGACCGCTGCATTCTGCTTACCGCCTCTCTGGAGCAGCCCGGCGCCGAAACAGGCTCCACCCTGCGCCAGACCCAGGATTTTTATATCCCCGCCAGACACTGCCGCTGCCGGAAAGACATTCTGGTTACCCCCATTGTCTTTACCCCCGCTGCCCAGACTCCGTCGGAAGAGGTAAACGGCGAGTGCGTGATCCCGGCCTACCGCCTGACCCTGGCCGCCAGGATCTTTAACGGCCCCTGCCCCTGCGGGGACTGATCCCCATGATACGGGCGGAGATCCGGCTGCAGGATTTCCGTCCGTAACTCTTTCCGCCTCCTGCCGCAGGGATCACGGGGCCGCGGGCCGTCCCGTATTCAGCCCTTTCCTTTTGCATTTCCCCTTTTAAAGACGGTCATCATCTCCCGGGTGAGCGCGATCTCCTCCTCATCTTCCGGAACTTCCTCCGGGGAATACCATCCGGCCTCGGACAGCTCATCCTCCTCCAGAGTGATGGTCTCGTCGTCCCCGTCCAGTTCACAGAAAAATCCCATGAGCACCGTCCCGGTAAAGGGCCAGGGCTGGCTCTTGTAGTAGGTGAGGTTTTTTACCTTCAGGCCCACCTCCTCCATCACCTCCCGGTGCACCGTCTCCTCGATGGTCTCGCCGATCTCATTAAAGCCGGCGATGAGGGCAAATTTCTTATAATCCCTGCCCGCGTACTTGCTCATCAGCAGTTTCCCTTTATGTACCACGGCAATGATCACCGCCGGGCTGATCACCGGATAAACCTGGGTCCCGCAGGAAGGACAGTACAGCATCCGCTCCCGCCGGTCTCGTTCCATGCGTCCGCCGCAGCGGCCGCAGTACCGGTGGCTCCCGTACCACCCGGAAAGCTGAAAGCCCGTGATGCCGGCGAAAGCCCGGTCTTTGGGTCTGGCCACCCGGAAGATCATTACGCTCTCGAACGCGTACCCCTCCGGCGCCTGCCCCGTCAGCCTGCCGAGAAAATACTCTTCCCCGCTGATGTCAAACAGGTAGGTGACGACCCGGCATCTGCCGTTCATCTCCTCCAGCCGGGGAAAATGCACTTCTCCTTTTTTATCCCGCCGCACCAGCACTTCCCGGTCCCGGTAAATGAGGACCGTATCCTGACTGTCCGGCTGTTTTTCCTGATATTCATTGTGGTAGATTTTGGGGCTGATGTCCTGGATCATCTTTCTGTTTTTTCCTTTCTGTTCTTTTGTTTACTTCTTCCCGGACCAGCGTATAGATCACAGAGGTCAGGGGGATAAATACCAGCATGCCCAGAATGCCGAAGAGGCTGCCGCCTACGGACACAGCCAGAAGCACCCATATCCCCGGCAGCTCAATAGATCCTCCCACCACCCGGGGATAGATCAGGTTGCCCTCGATCTGCTGGATCACCGCGAAGAGGATCACGAAGATCACCGCTTTCAAGGGATCCGCCGTCAGGATCAGCAGGGCGCCGATGGCGCAGCTTACGTAACATCCGAAAATAGGGATAAAGGACAGCAGAGCCACCATGACGGAGATCAGCGGCGCGTAGGGAAAGCCGCCCAAGGCCATGGGCACCCAGTACAGGACCACCAGGATGCAGGCTTCCACGCACTGACCGGAAATAAAGCGCCCGAATTTCAGCTCGCAGAGATGGAACACCCGGGAGATCCTGCCCGCGGTCCGCTCCGGCAGAAAGGCATGCACCGTCCGGGAGGCCTGGCGGAAGAGCTTTTCCTTGCTTCCCAGTATATAGCAGCAGAAGACAAATGCCACGAGAAACGTGGAAACTTTGCTGAAGATCCCGCTCAGGAACCCGCCCGCCGCGGCGATGGCCCCCTGCCAGTCCGCGGCGCTGCCGTTTTTCAGAAAATTCACGACATCTCCCGCCAGGGCCGGCCAGTCGATCTTCCGGTCAAGGAACGCGTTCACAGGTTCCAGGATGTCGGGATGCCCGGCCAGGATCTCGCCCAGCCAGCTCCGCAGCCTGGGCACCGCGGTCTCCAGATTCCGCACCGCGGTCCGAACGGCCTCCGCCAGCTGGGGGAGCACCAGTCCCAGGGCCGCCGCCAGCACGCCCAGGACGATCAGGATCGAAAGCAGGATGCTGACGGGGCGGCGGATCTTCTGCAGGATCCTGTGCTTCAGCGCTCTTTTATTTCCGAAGAGTTTCCGCTCCAGAAACCTCATGAGCAGATTCAGCACAAAAGCCATGGCCGCTCCCAGGGCGAAGGGGGTCAGCAGACGGAGCAGTCCCCGTACCACGGCCAGGACAAGATCGAAACGAAAGAAGCAGAACACCACCAGCACACTGAAAAAGATCAGCCATTCTATTTTGCGCACGGACGCCTTGTCTAATTTCATTCGCATACTCCTCCGCTGTATATTTCAGGCGGAGCGCACATCCGCCCCGCCTGACTGTATCATCCGGTCACATATAAGTTACAAGCCCGTAAATGAGGATCACCAGCACAATGCAGGGCAGCACGTAGGCGCAGTAACGGCGCAGCCCCTCCGGCACCTTCAGTCCGGTTCCCGTGTTGGCTTCCTCCCGGAATTTCTTCCAGCCCCAGCCGTAGCGGCAAGTGCAGAAGATCACATAGAACAGGGATCCCAGCGGCAGCAGCAGGTTGCTCACCAGGAAATCCTCCAGATCCATAATGGTGTTCCCCGCTTTCAGAGGCTGGAAATCCGACAGCAGGTTAAAGCCCAGCACGCAGGGCAGGGACAGCAGGATGATCAGGATCCCGTTGACCAGGGCAGCCTTTTTCCGGCTCCAGCCGAAAAGATCCGCCCAGAAGGCCAGGATATTTTCAAACACGGCGATGATGGTGGAAAAAGCCGCGAAAGCCATGAACACGAAGAACAGGCTTCCCCAGACTCTGCCCCCCGGCATGTGGGTGAAAATATTCGGCAGGGTGATAAAGATCAGGTTGGGTCCGCTGTCGGGATTGACTCCGTAGGCAAAGCAGGCCGGGAAGATGATGAGGCCGGAAGTAATGGCCACGAAGGTGTCCAGAGAGGCCACGGTAACGGCTTCTCCCAGAAGCGCCCTCTTCTTTTCCAGATAGCTGCCGAAGATAGCCATGGCGCCGATGCCCAGACTCAGGGTGAAAAAGGACTGGTTCATGGCCGCCACCATGGCGTTGCCCACGCCCACTTCCTGAAGTTTTCCGGCGTCCGGCTTCAGATAAAAAGCAAGGCCCTCGGAGGCTCCCGGCAGGGAAATGCTGCGGATGGCCAGGACTACCATGATCGCCAGCAGGGCCAGCATCATCCATTTGGTGATCCTCTCCACTCCGTTTTTCAGTCCCATGGAGCAGATCAGAAAGCCTACCACCACCACGATCACCATCCAGAAGGTCAGGGTTTTCGGGCTGGCGTTCATGGCGTCAAAGATCCCCTCCACTTCCTCGGTGGAAGTCCCCACAAACCGGCCGCTGGCGGTGAGATAAAAATAGTGGAGCATCCAGCCGGTGACCACAGTATAGAACATCATCAGCAGATAATTTCCGGCCACGGCGATGATGCCGTGGAGATGCCATTTCTGTCCGGGTTTTTCCAGCTGCTGGCAGGCTTTCACCGCGCTGCGGCGGCTGGCCCTGCCCACGGAAAATTCCATGGTCAGAATGGGGATCCCCAGGATGATCAGGAAAAATATGTAGAACAGCACGAAGAAGCCGCCTCCGTTCTGTCCGGTGATGTAGGGGAAACGCCACACGTTTCCGATGCCGATGGCGCACCCGGCGGAGATCAGCACAAAGCCCAGCCGGGACGCGAATTTTTCTCTTTCCATTGTCTCTCTCCCTCACAAGTTTCTTTTCGCGTGCCGCGCAAAACAGCACCTTTACAGTATAGCCCCCGGGGAAAAGAATGTCAATTTTCTTCCGGGTGATCCGCGGAGAGCAGAATCCCCTCCGCCTCCATCTTCCGGGCTTCCTCCACGTACTCCAGGCTGTTCCGGTAATTGCTCTCCTTCTCCTCCGGCCGGAGGGGACGGACGATCCTGGCCGGGCTGCCCATGACCAGGGAGCCGTCCGGCACCTGCATATTCTGGAGCACCAGGCTTCCCGCCGCGATCAGGCAGTCCTTCCCGATGACCGCCCCGTTCAGGACCGCGGCCCCGATGCCGATGAGGCTCCGGTCTCCTATGGTACAGCCGTGGAGCACCGCATGGTGGCCTACGGTCACGTAATCCCCCAGGGTCACGGGATAGCCGTGATCCACATGAATGGTGCAGCCTTCCTGGATATTGGTGCCCCGGCCGACGCGGACCGGAGCCTTATCTCCCCGGATGGTGCTGTAAAACAGCACGCAGCTGTCCTCTCCCAGCTCCACATCCCCCAGGAGCACGGATTCCCGGGCAATGCGGACCCCTTTTTCTTTTTTGTGTTTTCTGTAATCCATAAGCGCCTCCTTCTAGTTGACATAACAGATCTTCTGCCGGTCCTCCAGGGGATAGGTCTTCACTTCTTTCTGTTCCAGATCCTCCCGGTGCAGGTCCACCGCCCGGATCTGACTGTTTTCATAGGTTTTGTAGTAATAAATACCTCTGTCCGCGTTGGCGCAGCAGGAATAGGTGGTAATGTCGTATTTTCCTTCCGGGGTCACCACGCCTCCCCGGACCATGGCCACGCTGTCCAGGATATGGAAAAACTGGGAAATATTGGAGGCTTCTTCCCCGGAGCTGACAGAATTCCATCGGAGAAAAGCCGCCTTCACAAAACGGGAGGCCGGGGAGGCGTCTCCCGGCAGGCCCAGGGCTCCCATACCCTGGCCGTAGGGTTTCAGCCGGAGTCCTTCTGCGAACCGGTTCTCCGGAACGCCCGGGGTCAGGTTCAGATGGTTGTTCAGATTGGTCAGATGGAAATCGAAGGGCGGGTTGTTGGTCAGGACCCCCACCGGGTTTTCGTATACCTTCAGCCCCGTCTCCACCGCTTCCAGCACCAGGCAGCGTTTCCGGTCCGCCAGCATCCAGTGCAGGGGCGCCGGAGGCATCTGCTCCGCGAAGGCTTCGTCCAGCACGTTGAGATCCCTGATCAGCTCTTCCGCCTGGTCCAGGGTGCCGCACTGTCCCAGGATCCAGGGGATCAGTTCAAAGGAGGCCACGTTTTTCATCCCCTCCCGGTACGGACGGTAGCATGCGTTTCCCGGGAAATTCAGTCCCGCCATGCAAAGGCCCTTTTCGTTGACGGCCTCCGCGTACAGGGGATAGCCGGACACGACCGTGGCCATGCCGATCATGGCGAAATGCCGGGGACTCTGCCCTTCCCTCTTCCAGCGGAAGGGATAATTCCGCGGGGTCACCGCCGGCTGTTCCCCGAAGGAATACTCCAGATCCAGATTCCGGCCGAAATAAAAATCTCCGTTCTCAAACGTGACGCAGGTACACATAGCTGTCTCCTTTCAGGGCCTCCGCCCTCTCTCCTATTCCTCCAGCAGCTGTCCCAGGGCCTGTTCCAGCGCTTCCCCTGTGATCAGTCCCCGATGATAGGCCGCTATCTTTCCTTCTTTGTCGATGAGGATGGTGCTGGGCAGGGAATATACGCTGTACATATAGGAACCCATGCCCGCCTCGTCATAGTAGGCCGGGAAGGTGTAGCCCTGCTCTTCCAGATAGGCGGCTCCTTTTTCCCTGGTCTCGCCCTGGCTGCCGGTGGCGTTCAGGATGATAAAGTTCACTTCGTCTCCGTATCTCTCGTAAGCCGCCTGAAAATCCGGCATTTCCTCCTTGCAGTAGCCGCACCAGGTGGCCCAGAAATTGATCACCGTGGGCTTGCCGTAAAAATCCGAAAGCTTTACATTCTCACCGGAAGCATCCTGAAAAGTAAAGTCCGAGGCCTCCTGCCGGGAACTTCCGTTCTCCCCGCCGGACTCCTCTTCCTGTTCTTTTATCTGGCCCAGGGCGTCCGGAGCCTTTACCTTCTCCCTCAGCCGGGAATAGGCGAACGCGGCTCCCCCTATGAGCACCGCCAGAGCGGCCAGCAGGGCCAGCAGCTTTCCGTATTTTTTCATAGTTTTCCCTCCTGTCAGCTTAAAAATGTCAGCAGGCGGTTAATGAGTCCCGTCATCATCAGGATGCCCAGACACACCAGAAGCCCTCCGCACACCCGGTTGATGACCAGATAGTGGGATTTGATAAACTGAAAGGTTCCCTTGAGTTTATCGATAAGCAGGGCGCTGAGCAGAAAAGGCACTCCCAGGCCAAGAGAATAGACCAGCAGCATCAGGACCCCCGTTCCCACGGAGCCCTGCTGGGATGCCAGAAGAAGGGCGGAACTTAAAAAAGTGCCCACGCAGGGCGTCCAGCCGATGGAAAATACAACGCCGAAGAGCAGGGCGGAAAAAAAGGCCAGTTCCCGGGTCTCCGCCTGCAGCTTATGGGTCCCGTTGAGCAATCCGATTCTCAGCACCCCCATAAAATTCAGGCCGAAGATCACTACCACTGCTCCCGTCACCAGGTTCACCGCCGTCTGGTGCTGCCGCAGAAGTCCGCCGAGCCCGGCGGCAAAGGCTCCCAGAAGCACAAACACGCAGGTAAATCCCAGGACAAACCCTATGGCGTTTTTCAAGGTTTTTCCCGGATCTCCCTGCGCGTTCTCCCCCGCGAAATAAAGAAGGTAAACCGGCAGCATGGGCAGCAGGCAAGGAGAGATAAACGTGATGATCCCCTCCAGAAAAGCAACGAGATACAGCATGCCTCTGTCCTCCCTTAAAATCCTGTATTCCTGTGGTATTCCCTGGTCCAGCGGGCCAGGGCTCTGTCCAGATCTTCCGGGAAGGGCTCCGGCTCTACCTCCAGGATCTGATCATCCAGTTCCTGTCTGGTGCCGGGATCCACCTTCAGGTTTTCCATGGCCTGATCGTAAGCCTCCTGGCCGTCCCGGAGATAAACAGCGAACAGACTGCTCTTCAGGGTATCTTTGGTATGAAGGATCTCGTAAGCCTTCTGAAAGCAGCTGCAGGCTTCCTCCATCTGAAACAGCCGGGCATACGCGCATCCCAGATTGTTGTACAGATTCCCGTTAAACTGGATCCCCAGGTTTCCCTTATCCTCCATGCGCAGCGCTTCCGTGTAGGCGTCGATGGCCCGGGTATATTTTTCGTGCGCCATCAGGGAATCGCCCTGGCGCTTGATCCGCAGGGCCTCCGGCTCCTCCTGAAGTTTCCGGAGCTCTTCTTCCAGTTTTTTCAGTTCCGGCTGATTCAGATAAAAGACTTCCTTCAGCACCGGCAGCACAAAATCCTCCAGCCGGAACTCCTGTTCCAGCACCGCGGAGAGCCTTCTGGCCAGATTCCGGAGCCGCAGCTCCTCATGGAGCCATTCCACCAGGTTCTCATTCAGTATTCCCCGATCCAGCAGAGGATAATCCGTGCAGAAATAATAGCACAGCTCCTCCGCGGAATATATATTAACTCCAACCGCTTCGATATAAAACGGATTCTCCGCTCTTTTTACCTGACATAAAATGTAGCCGCCCATGTTCATCCCTCCATCGTCTCATGCCAGATCTTCCCGCTGGCAGGAAAAAGTTCCCCGAATCCCAGGTCTTCCGCCGTGATCTGACAGCGTCCGGGAGAATCGTATTCCAGCCGCAGCCGCAGTCTGGTGGTCCGGTCCGGCCTTTTCGGCAGCCCCGGGAGGGCCATGCTGTACCGGGAACGCTTTCCGTCGTCCATGCTGCTGACCACGAAGACCAGCTCGTCGGTTCCGTCCAGGATCAGCTCGCATTCTTTTTCAGCTTCGTACCAGTTGATGCCGGCGGTCACCAGGGGATAATAGGCGGGACAGCCGTTGATCCGCATCTCCATACCCACATTGCGGCGGATCAGGTCCGATCCCATATACAGATAGCCTTTCAGGTTCTTTTCCTCCGTCTTTTCCCGGGCGGCAAAACAGGCGCCCCGGGCAAAGAGATTGTCCCCGATGAACACCCGCCGGTGCCCCCGGCAGAGCAGCGCCAGGGAGCGGACGGCCCAGGACCGCTGGAAGCCCTCGCCCACCAGGAACACGCTGGAGTACAGCTCCTCCTTCAGGGAATCCTGGATAAATTTCCGGAAGGCTCCGTCCTTTTCCTCCGGACCTCCCGTCAGACGTATGGTGCCCCCTTCCGTCACGGACGCCGTCACCGGCTTGGTCCGCTGATTCAGCTCCAGGCTGAAAAAGGTCACATCCTCCTCCGTGAACTGGAACAGTCCCGCTTTTCTGGCCCACAGTTCCGGTTTCTGGTAAAGGGTATGAAAGTAAAAGCTCTCCCGGTAATCCTGCAGATGCCCTCTGCCCCGCCGGATCCCCAGGATCCGGTATGCCTCCCGGACCGCCTGGACGAAAGGCCTGGTGAGATGTGGAACCGTGATCATGATCCCGGCGATCTGGCTGTCTATCCGGGAAACCCCCAGCATGGTCAGCGCCTGCCGCAGGAACACGGCCAGAAGTTCTCCCCCGGTAAAGGTTTCCCCCTCCGCGTCAAAAGAATTCCCATCCGCGCAGAGATCGTAAAGATGATCGATGAGGATCCCGTTTTTCTGTCCCGCGAAATATTCCGCCTCCAGTCCGTAGTACCATTCTCCGGAATCCGGCACCCGGCAGAGCACGGTAGGAAACGTCACCTTGGCGCTGCCCACCTTTACCGGAGCGGAGACCGCGTCCTGGCTTCCCCGCTCGTAATAGCAGACCTGGGATTCCTTTCTGTTTAAATCTATTCCCACAATCAGATTTTTTGTTTCCATCTTCCGTCGCTCCTATTTCTTCAGGGTGAAAAGGGCGGAGGTACAGGCCTCCTGCCAGAGATATTGCTTCACCGCCTGCTCCATCACCTGCCTGCTGCCCAGCTTCCGGGCCGCCAGGATCTGGTTCAGCAGCTTGTAGCGCGTGCTGCCCGCGGTGTCCATATCGGAAAGAGCGCAGCGGCGCTTTTCCGTGTCATGGGTCTCCCCGTGTTCTGTCACACTGAAATAGTAAGTGAGGGTTTCTCCGTAAAACAGCAGGAATTCTTTCACAAAGATTCCCTGATACATGTTTTTCATGGGCTCCACAGACCACTCCTCCGGCTCCCCGCTCTGTCCGGAAAGCTGGTAATGGATCACCACCCGGTCCGCCTCCGGGAAATATTCCTCCACAAACACTTTATCCTCGATCTGGCAGGCCTGGGTCAGGGTTCCCGGAAGATCCTGATAAAAGGCAAACCGAAGCCCTTTCCCCCGGAATTCTTCCAGCAGGGTCCTGGCCATTTTTTCCTGGTTTTCCTTCAGTTCCGGAAGCCGGGAATACCGTTTCAGCAGAGCCAGCTTGCAGACCTCCTCCGTGTTCCATCCCCACTGGCAGATCTTTTCCAGCCAGCGGAAGATATCCTCCGAGGTTTCTCTTCCCTGGAGGAAATAGGCTCCCGAGACAGCCGCCAGATACGCCAGGATCAGATCCTCCCGGCCATGCTGGGAGATATAGCTTCCCAGTATCTCCGCTTCCAGGGACGGAAAGCTGCGGACAAACATAGCCATGGTCAGGATCCTCTCGTCCAGGACATAGCTTTCCAGCTGGAAGCCCTTGACCTTTTTCCAGAGGGCGCACATGGACTCCAGACTGCCGTAATAGGAATCCCTCAGATACGCCAGGATGTTCTCATCGTATTTTCCCTGCTTCACTACATAGGCGGCCAGGCAGAGCAGTTCCTCATCCTCCTCCCGCTCTTTCCGCAGGATCATGCGGCTGGCCAGCCGCAGCAGCTTCTGCTCCGGGATCCCCTCGTAGCCGAACTCGGACACCAGGTCAAAAGCCTCCTGGTACATCGCCCGGTCGATCAGGATCACGGCCATGCTCACCCGGTCCACAGAGGCGTACGCCCGGAGATCCATTTCCCGGAGGTAATCCGCCATAAACCGTTCTTCCCGGTGTTTATAATAGAATTCCAGCAGCCTGGCCCGGATCTTTTTCCTGTACTCCTCTGTGAAATCCGGATTCTCCGCCGCCGCCCGGTAGCAGGCCAGCGTCCGGGAATTGACCTCCATCTGCCAGCCTCTCTCCCGGCAGCAGTAAAGCTCCAGTCCCGTATCCTTCACGTTCAGGTCCATGCACCGAAAGGCCGCTTCTTTTTCGCTGAGCAGCCGTTCCATGGAATATTCCACGGTGGCGGCGAATCTGCGCCTTTTGCCGTCCTCAAACACCAGGCAGGCGTCCTCGCTGTAGATATCCACGTAGGCAGTGCCGTCCTGGCAGGGATAACTTTTTTCCTCTTTCAGGGCGCCGTGGCAGACCACCACATGGCGGATCTTCCGGTCCCGGCAGACCAGCTTTCTCTTAAACAGCACCCGGCAGAGTTCCTCCGCCTGCTCCTTCTGCTCCGGCTTCAGCAGGAATTCCCGATACAGGACCGCGAAGTTTTCATCGATCCTGCCCCTGGTCAGGGATACCAGCGCGAAATCCCACATCTGTTTCCGGTAGCCGGCGTAAGCCGCCGGATCCTCCTCTTTGTGGCGGATGATGCTGGCGTAAAGAAACGCCTTTTTTCTCTCGCCCAGAGTATTATTGTAAAGAAAATACATTTTCACCGGCCGGGGCAGTTCCCGGGAGCTGTCCGGTTCCACGGTTTCCATATAGTATTCATACAGCCTGGTGATCCGCAGATCCTGCTCCACCGCCAGCTCGTACCAGGGGAAATATTCCTTCCGCACCGGGTCCCCTTTCATCAGCAGGCCGCAGACAGCTTCCAGGACTTCCCGGGAAGGGAACTGCCGGTAGCCTCCTGTTAAAAGCCCGTACACGGAAGCGGAAAATTCTTTCAGATGCCCGCTCAGATAGGCGGCCCTTTTCAGGATCTGCTCTGTGAGCAGGTTCTTTTTCACGGCGAACCGCAGGACCTGGAGCATAAAAGGCGAAAGCCGCCGCAGAAGGGAGTCCTGGGACTCCAGAAGCTTCCAGGCCGTCAGATACAGGAACGGACTGATACAGCCTCTGGAAAAGGCCTCCTCCATCATATACAGGGCGCGGGACGGCGTGGTCTCGCAGACCTCCTCCTCCTGAAACAGCAGATACAGGATCACGAAATCCGCCGGTTCCTGCTGGTGGAAGCCCTGCAGCACCGGGGCGATATTTCTGCGCTCCTGCGGAAGCAGCCCCGTCGCCTTGGCCAGATGCAGGTACACCGCCTGCTGCCGGTTGTCGGTAAAGGCGATCTCTCCCTCCTTAAAGGGCCAGAGAAGTTCCATGGCCCGGGCGTTTTCATCCTGATTATAGGCCAGGAACGCCTCAAACAGCCGGAGTTCCGGCCCCTCCTCCTCTTCTTCCTTCAGATCCTGGAGCAGACGGCTGGTCCTCTCGAACCAGGTCCGGTAATCCAGGGTCTTCATCTGCAGCTCCAGATAATTTTTCACCAGGGCCAGCCTCTTGCGTCTGCCCACGGAAACCGACAGGGAACGAAGATCCTCCTCCACGGAGGCCTCGATCTCAAAATCCAGTTCCTGATAAACGGTGCGGATACGAATCCTGCCGCTGCGCCTGCCGCTTCCCAGACGGCTGCGGTCCACGATATACTCCAGTCCGTACAGCCTGCCGATAAAGTCCTCGGAAGTCACCACCCGCTTCTCCACCTGGATGAAATCTCCGAAAACCTCGATCTCCATCCGCACATATCCCCAGGTGTTTTTGTATATGTAAAGGGTATCTTTCTGAGATACGTCCAGGGTGTAGACCGCCTTCTGCTTTTTGTCCAGGGTCAGCATCACCGGACCTTTTTTGCCGGTGGCGATCAGGAATTCCTCCATGTGCTGATACGTCACCGGGTTGTGGGACAATCCCCGGTACAGAGGACGGTAGGGGATGTTTTTCCCATTCAGGATGTGCAGGAACTGCCGGCTGGTAAAAAGCCGGAACCCTTCCCGCAGATCTTTCATGCACAATTTGGCGAAATCGTCCAGGGCCCGGACCTCTCCTTCCGGGGTCTCCGCCGTCTCCTCCCGGATCTCCGCCCGGACGCTGACGGTCTTTTCCCCCAGGCTGCTGAGGATGGTTATACGTCCTTCCACCAGATCTCCGGCTTTCAGACCGCCTGTATCGATGCCGAATACCAGATCGCAGGTATTGCCTGAAAATTTCTCATTGGCCATAAGGATCCTGTGATCTTCCGAGACCGCCAGGCCCCGGACCCTGCTTCCGTCCTCCGCCCCCACTGTGACGGCGCCCCGGTACTGTTTTCCCTCGGGGATCCTAAGCTCCACCGTTTCCGGAGAAACCTTCAGAACCGGCCGACAGCGGGAAAATTTTTCCTGTTCTAATTCCTCTATCCTTCTCTTCAAAGTCTCCACCTGACCTTTTATTACTTGACTTAAGGCCCACCCGGCCTTACTATATCAGTATACACTACAAAGAACCGCCGGGCAACCGGCTTTTTGCCGTGTTCGCCCCCTGTTTTCTGAAAAGAGGCACAATTATGAAATTAAAACACAAAGATCATTTTCATGGGAGCGATCTGGAAAAGATTGAAGAAATCTATCACATAAAAAAAGAAGAGATCGTCAGTTTTTCCGCCAACGTGAATCCTCTGGGCATTTCCAGCAAGCTGCGGAATTCCCTGGCGCAGCATCTGGACGCCATCACCGTCTATCCGGACCGGGAATACCGGGAACTGCGCCAGTGCATCGCCGATTACGCCGGAAGCCAGCCGGAAAATATCATTGTGGGGAACGGCTCCACAGAGTTGATCTCTCTGTTCATCCAGACCCATCAGCCGAAAAAAGCCATGATCCTCGGCCCCACCTATTCCGAGTATGAGCGGGAGATCACCCTGGGAGGCGGCTCCACGGTCTACTACCCTCTGCGTGAGGAACAGGACTTCCGTATGGATGTCCGGGATTTCTGCGGCCGCTTAAACGACAGCCTGGATCTGGTGGTGCTGTGCAATCCCAATAACCCCACCTCCACCGCCATCTCCTCCGGAGAAATGCGGCAGATCCTGGACGCCTGCCTGCAGCACGGTATCTTTGTCATGGTGGACGAAACGTATGTGGAATTTACGGAAAACGTGGAAAAGATGTCTTCCGTCTCCCTGACCAACTACTATACCAACCTGATCATCCTCCGGGGCACCTCGAAATTTTTCGCCGCCCCGGGCCTGCGGCTGGGCTACGCAGTCACCGGCAACCAGGACCTGATTCGCACCATCAACACCCGGCAGAACCCCTGGTCCATCAGTTCCCTGGCGGAGATCGCCGGACGGCTCATGTTCCAGGATCACGATTATATGCGCGAGACCAGAAATCTGATCCTCTCGGAGCGGAAGCGCCTGTACGACGCCTTAAGCTCCTGGGATTCCGTAAAGGTCTACGCTCCGGCAGCCAACTTCATCCTGGCCAGGATCCTGAAGCCGGATGTGGACGCGGATCGGCTCTTCGACCACTGCATCCGCCAGAAACTCATGATCCGCAACTGCTCCACCTTCCCCTTCCTGGACAACCACTATTTCCGGTTCTGCATCATGAATCCGGAACAGAATGACCGGCTGCTGAAAGCGCTGGGGGAGGTACTGTAAGGCGCAGAAGCTTGATTCCCGGCTTCTTACGGTAGTCTGATTTGTGCCCCTACGGGCTCAATACTTGCTTCCTGTTTCCTTACGGTAGCCTGTTCTGCGCCCCTACGGGCGCAGTACTTGTTTCCTGATTCCTTACGGTAGTCTGATTTGCGCCCCTACGGGCGCAATGCTTGATTTATGATTTCTTACGGTAGTCTGTTCTGCGCCCCTACGGGCGCAGCACTTGATTCCTGTTTCCTTACGGTAGTTTGTTCTGCGCCCCTACGGGCGCAGTACTTGATTTTCGCTTCCTTACGGTAGTCTGAGTTGCGCCCCTACGGGCGCAATGCTTGATTTCTGATTTCTTACGGTAGTCTGTTCTGCGCCCCTACGGGCGCAGCACTTGATTCCTGTTTCCTTACGGTAGTTTGTTCTGCGCCCCTACGGGCGCTATACTTGATTCCTGTTTCCTTACGGTAGTCTGATCCGCGCCCCTACAGGCGCAGTACTTGTTTCCTGTTTCCTTACGGTAGTCTGATCCGCGCCCCTACGGGCGCTATACTTGCTTCCCGCTTCCTTACGGTAGTCTGATCCGCGCCCCTACGGGCGCAGTACTTGATTTCTGGTTCCTTACGGTAGCCTGAGTTGCGCCCCTACGGGCGCAGTACTTGTTTCCTGTTTCCTTACGGTAGTCTGATCTTGAAAGCTACGGGAAGAATTAATAGGATTTTCTTTTCATTTTCTGTTTTTCACAGCAGATAGCGGACGGCCAGTTTCTCCAGGATCCTGGTATTCAGAACTGTTTTTTCTGTCTCATAGGTCAGGATCAGGCGTTCCCCGGGATAAATATTATTTTCCACATACAGTTCTATTTTTCGGACAGCGCTCTGGGCATAAACAGGGTCGTCCATCTTGCCGTCATGCTCCCAGTATATTTCCTGCCGTGTTCTTCTGGAAAGAAAAGTAAAATCCGGATAGATCACGCCAAATCCCTGCAGAAAAAGAGGATGCTCATATTTATAGGGGATTCCCTGGTGATAGAAAAAGTCTGCCAGGATTTTTTCCGATTTGGACCGGACCCTCTCTCCCTGTTCTGTCAGAATGACCGGCGCGTCTTCTTTAAAGGGTTTCCCCTGATATTCTTCTGCCATCCATCTGTCCAGCTGACTTTCCCAGGGTTCTTCCACCGGGCGGATCATCCTTTGTCTTTCCCGATGTTCCCTGAAAAAGATCTTTTCTATTTCGTCTTCTGCATAATCCCGGGTGATGCTTCTGATCTGCTGGAGTCTTTTTTCCGCCAGTTTCAGGACTTTTTCATCGTAGGATTTCTGCGCCAGCTGCCGGATCAATCCCTGCTCCTTTTTTTGAATGTAGTTCCCCCGTCCTTTTTCGCCGGGAACCCGATGATAATACTGCATCCATTTTTTGGAACATGAAAGGCTCAGACTTCCAGGAGGCGCATTTTTCAACTGTTCCTCGGTCTTAAAAACAATTCGTTCCAGTCTTTCCTGCTCCTGCAGCAGTAATTGTTTCAGATTTTCCATAGGCTTCCTCCTTTTCCGTTATAAAATGATTCATAAAGGATATTTGTCAGCAGACTTTCTGACATGGAAATCGCAAGAGATTCTCAGATTGTTTTGAAATGTGAATAGAAAATGGTTTACGCAGGCCATTCTGCTGCGAACAGGAAATGGCAATAATATGATTACGGCAGAATGGATCCCCTTTTTCCTGTACAATTTTGTTATTTTGGTTATTGCCCGTAGAATTCCACGGGCAATAACCATTTTTCCTATATATTCCGCTATCTGTCGGAAGATCCGCAGATTCTTTCTCCCTGCGGCAAAAGCCTCCTCTTCCCTCTCAGCTCTTTTCGATGATCCGGCCGCTTCGGTAGGCGTCCAGCAGCTCCTTCAGTTCGCTGATCCTCTCTTTCAGGGCTTTGCCGTTGTCGGTGTCCCCCACAAGCATCCGGCGGGGGGCCATTTCCACCAGGATTCGCTCTGAGTGGATGTCCGTCTCGTTGGCGATGGCCTCTTCTGTGGAAGTAAAGGGCTTGTGGGCCACCAGCATCATGCCGTAGGAATTGTAGATCAGGGTATAGCCGGCGATGCCGGTCTTGGACTGGTAGGCTTTGGAAAAGCCGCCGTCGATGATCAGGACCTTTCCTCCGCATTTGGCGGGGTTTTCTCCGGAGCTCTGCAGCACCGGCACGTGGCCGTTGACAATGTGGGCGTCCGGTCCCAGGCCGAATTCCGCCAGGATCCGGTCCATGACTTTTTCATCGTTCAGCAGGGCGTAGTAGGGATTTTTCGTCTCCTTGTGGGTCTCCGGCTCCGCCAGGAAATAGCGCTCAAAAGTGGCCATCTTGTCTTTGCCGAAGAGGGGGGAATTGGGACTTCCCCAGATGTACCAGAGGATATCCTTGCCTTTTTCCCGCTCCGTCTCGTCGATGGCAAAAAAGGCCTTCCGGACATAGGTCTCCAGCACATCGTACAGCTGCTTCCCGGAATAGTTTTTCCCGTAGATGTTGACCTTCAGGAATTTTCCGTTCTCGTCCAGGGGCACGCAGCCGTGATACAGAAGGTTGTTGTTGAAGACCTTGTACAGGCTTCCCCGGTTCAGCAGCAGCAGCATATGCTGCTGAAGCTTGTCGCAGTGGCGGAAGGCGGACTGAAGCCGCTCCATGACGGTCTTCTCCTCCTCCGTGAGCCTGTAGGGATTTTTCGGATCGATGGTGGGGAAATGGGTGTCCAGCAGCGTGTACTCTTTCCCCTCCAGCAGGATGGTGCCCTTTTCGTAGTCGATCTTGTCCAGGAGCCTGCGGTTTTCCAGGCCGAAGCTTTTTCTGCGGGCAATGAGCTGTCCCTCCAGCTTAAACTGGATAATGGCGATGGCCTTGTGCATCTTCCGGTTCAGCTCGTCCTCCGATTTATCCGGGTGGGAGCCGGAACCTTTGATCTTGAACAGATGACAGGGATCGTCCCCGTACACGTTCAGGGCCAGGGTGGCCAGGGGAAGCATATTGATGCCGTAGCCGTCCTCCAGCAGATCCAGGTTGCCGTAGCGGGCGGAATTCCGGAGCACCGTGGCGATGCAGGCCAGCTGGCCGGCCGCGGCGCCCATCCACACCACATCATGGTTGCCCCACTGGATATCCAGAGAATGATAGGTGAGCAGCTTGTCCATGATCCGGTCCGGCCCCGGTCCCCGGTCGTAGATATCTCCCAGGATATGCAGATGGTCGATGACCAGCCGCTGGATCAGCTCGCTGAGGGCGATGATAAATACCGGAGCCCTGCCGATGGAGATAATGGTATCCACAATGGCGCTGTAGTACGCCTCCTTGTCCAGGACCTCCGCCTTTTCCGTGATCAGCTCCTCGATAACGTAGGCGAAATCCTTGGGCAGGGCCTTGCGGACTTTGGAGCGGGTATACTTGGAAGCCACGGTCTTGCAGACCTCGATGAGCCGGTACAGGGTGATCCGGTACCACTCGTCCATGTGCTTTTCCGTTCGGGCGATGAGTTCCATTTTTTCTCGCGGATAATAGATCAGCGTGGCCAGAGCGTCTTTATCGGCGGAACTTAAGGTCCGGCCGAAAACGTCGTCGATTTTTTTCTTTACAGAACCGGAGCCGTTTTTCAGTACATGGGAAAAGGCCTCGTATTCCCCGTGGATGTCTGTGATAAAATGCTCCGTGCCCTTGGGCAGGTTCAGGATGGACTGGAGATTGATGATCTCCGTGGAGGCCTTGGCGATGGTAGGATACAGCTCCGCCAGGCGCTGCAGGTATTTTAAATCCAGCTCTTCTTTCATTCTTTCTCCCTTCTGAAACCCCTTACACCAGGTCAAACAGTGAAATCTGGTTGGACTGTGGCAGGTCTCCGAAAATTCCCAGGTCGCTCATAAGATCGATGACGGTGGCGCTGACTTTGGTGCGGCTGCGGAAGTCATCCTTGGAGAGGAATTTTCCGTCTCTGGCCGCCAGCACTACGGCGTCCGCCGCCTTGTCTCCCAGGCCTTCAATGGTATCCAGGGCGGGCATCAGCTTCCCGTCCAGGATCTGGAACCGGTGAGCTTTGGCCTGATACAGATCCACCGGCAGGAATTCATATCCTCTGGCGTACATTTCCTGCACGATCTTCATATCCTTGTAGGTGTCCTGTTCCTTTTTGGAAAGGGTGTCCCAGCGCTTCCGGTACTCGTCCATATAGTATTCCAGCCGCTCCCGGCCCATACACATGAGCTCGTAGCTGAAAGCCGAGGCCCGGATGGAAAAGTAAGCCGCGTAGTAAGCCAGGGGCTCGTAGATCTTGTACCAGGCGATCCGGTAAGCCATCATGACGTAGGCCGCCGCGTGGGCCTTGGGGAACATGTACTTGATCTTTTTGCAGGACCAGATATACCAGTCCGGCACCCCGTGGGCGGTCATCTCCTCCTCCCACTGGGGCTTCAGCCCCTTGCCCTTGCGGACGCTCTCCATAATGGTAAAGGCCAGCTCGCTTTCCAGACCCATGCCGATGAGATAAGTCATGATATCGTCCCGGGTACAGATGGCGGTGGAAATGGTGGCCTTGCCCTCCTCGATGAGGGTCTGGGCATTGCCCAGCCACACGTCGGTGCCGTGGGACAGGCCGGAGATCCGGATCAGATCCGAGAAGGTCTGGGGCTTGGTATCCTGAAGCATCTGGATGACAAAGTCGGTGCCGAACTCCGGGATGCCAAGGCACCCTAAAGGGCAGCCGCCGATGTCCTCGGGCTTGATGCCCAGGGCTTCGGTGCTCTTAAACAGGGACATGACTTTTGGCTCGTCCAGGGGCACCTCCGTGGCGTCGGTGCCGGTCAGGTCCTCCAGCATGCGGATCATGGTGGGATCATCGTGTCCCAGTATGTCCAGCTTCAGCAAGTTGGCGTCGATGGAGTGGTAATCAAAATGGGTGGTGATAATATCCGTGTCGTTGTCGTTGGCGGGATGCTGCACCGGAGTGAAGGAGTTGATATCCTCCCCGAAGGGCAGCACAATGATGCCGCCCGGGTGCTGTCCGGTGGTCCGGCGGATGCCGGTGCAGCCCAGGACAATGCGGTCGATCTCGCAGTTCCGCTTGTGAAGGCCCCGCTCTTCATAATATTTCTTCACGTAGCCGAAGGCGGTCTTGTCCGCCAGGGTGCCGATGGTTCCGGCTCGGAAGGTCTGTCCGGCGCCGAAGATCACCTCCGTATATTTGTGGGCCTTGCTCTGGTACTCTCCGGAAAAGTTCAGGTCGATATCCGGCTCCTTGTTGCCCTTGAAGCCCAGGAAGGTCTCGAAGGGAATGTCAAAGCCCATTTTCTTTAAAGGCTTCCCGCAGTTGGGGCAGAGTCTGTCCGGCATGTCGCAGCCTGCCCGGCCGGCGTAGGCCTTCACTTCCGGGGAATCAAAATCCACGTAGTGGCAGGATTCGCAGAGATAGTGGGGGCTTAAGGGGTTCACCTCGGTGATCCCGGCCATGGTGGCCACAAAGGAGGATCCCACGGATCCCCGGGAGCCTACCAGGTAGCCGTCCTCGTTGGACTTCCACACCAGCTTCTGGGCAATGATGTACATAACGGCGTAGCCGTTGGAGATAATGGAGTTCAGCTCCCGCTCCAGACGGGCCTCCACAATGGGAGGCAGGTTTTCCCCGTAGATCTCGTGGGCCCGGTTGTAGCAGATATTCCGCAGATCCTGGTCGGAATTCTCGATGACCGGAGGGAATTTCCCCGCCCGGATGGGGGAGATCTTCTGGCACAGATCCGCGATCTTCTGGGGATTGTCGATGACGATCTCCTCCGCCTTGGCGCTGCCCAGATAGGAGAATTCTTCCAGCATCTCCTCCGTAGTGTGGAGATACAGGGGCGCCTGGTTGTCCGCGTCCTCAAAGCCCTTGCCGAACATGATGATCCGGCGGTAGATCTCGTCCTTGGGATCCATAAAGTGCACGTCGCAGGTGGCCACCACCGGCTTCCGGAACTGGTCCCCCAGCTTGACGATCTTCCGGTTGATCTCCCGGATATCCTCCTCGCTGTTGATGTTCTCGTGGTTTTCGTCTCGGATCATAAAGGCGTTGTTCCCCACGGGCTGGATCTCCAGATAATCATAAAAAGAAACAATCCGGGAGATCTCCGGATCCGGGGCTCCCCGGAGCAGGGCCTGGTACAGCTCTCCCGCCTCGCAGGCGGAGCCCAGAAGCAGGCCTTCCCGGTATTTCAGGAAAACGCTTTTGGGCAGCCGGGGCCGGCGGTTGTAATATTTCAGATGGGATTCCGACACCAGCCGGTACAGGTTTACCCGGCCGGTCTCCCCGGTAGCCAGGATAATGGCGTGGTAGGTGGGCAGCTTCCGCACCGTATGGGGGGACATGCTGCCCTGCTCATTCAGAGCGTCCAAGTCCAGAATATCCCGTTCTTTCAGCATCTTCACGAATTTCACGAAAATCTCCGCCGTGCAGGCGGCGTCGTCCACCGCCCGGTGGTGATTCTCCAGGGAAACTCCCAGGGCCTTGGCCACCGTGTCCAGCTTGAACCGGTTCAGTCCCGGCAGCAGAAATCTGGCCATGGCCACGGTATCCACCACGGTAAACTCCCGCTCAATCCCCAGATCCCCGCAGTTTTTCTGGATAAAGCTCATGTCAAAGCCCGCGTTGTGGGCCACCATCACCGCTCCCTCACAGAATTCCAGGAACCCGGGCAGCACCTCCCGGATGGTGGGAGCCGGCAGCACCATGTTGTCGCTGATCCCCGTAAGATTTTCAATGCGGAAGGGAATGGGAGCCTCCGGGTTTACGAAGGTGGAGAACCGATCCACGATCTTCCCCTCCTCCACCCGGACGGCGCCGATCTCGATGATCCGGCAGCTGGCCGGAGAAAAGCCCGTGGTCTCAATGTCGAAGACGACAAAGGGACTGTCCAGGCTTTGGCCCCGGCTGTCGGTGACGATGCCCTTCAGGTCGTCCACCAGATACGCCTCCATGCCGTAGATCACCTTGAAAGGCGCGGAGATCTGCTTCAGCTCTTCTTTCGTCACCTCCGGGTGGTCCTTCTGGTACTGCTCCCGGTATTTGGAATCGATGTCTTCCATGGCGTGGTTGGCCTCGGGAAAGGCCTGGACCACCCCGTGGTCCGTAATGGCGATGGCGGGATGGCCCCAGGCATAGGCCCTCTTCACCAGAGCTGCCGCGTCGGTGACCCCGTCCATGTCGCTCATCTTGGTATGGCAGTGGAGCTCCACCCGCTTCCGCAGGCTGTTGTCGTGGCGGCCTTCCCGGAAGTCCTGGCTTTTCTTGATGCCCCAGACAGAGGTCACCGTCAGTTCGTGGTCGAAGGAGTCGGTCATGACCTTGCCCTTGACTTTGACAAAAGCCCCCTTCTTCAGGACCCCGGCCATCTCCGGGATCTGCTCCGCCTTGATAAAGATTTTCACGGTTATGGTGTCCGTGTCGTCAGTGACCGCAAAGACCAGCAGGCCCCGGCCATTCCGCAGCTCCCGGCTGTCAAAGCTCAGGATCTGTCCCCGGATCACCACATCTCCCACAGCCCCTTCGATGCTGTCAATGGGGATGCTTTCCTCCTCAAAGTCCCGGCCGTAAAGCAGATCCGGGTTGTCCCCCCGGCGCAGGGGCTGGTCCTCACGGCCGGATCTTCCCCGGCCCCGGCCGTTTCTTTTGCCGGATGCCTTTGCGGCTGTACGGGTTCCCCCGGGCTCTCCGGCCTTCTCCTGCTGCTTTTCTTCTTCCCGGCCGGCGGCCCCCAGGGGGGTATGCTCCGCCACATGCCGGGCCGCCTCCCGCATCTCCTGCTCGCTCTTCTGAATGGAACTCTCCTCCCGTTCCTCCCGGAAGGACACCCGGATGCTCAGCCGCATGCCGCAACGCTCGCAGAAGATCTTATCCAGGATCCGGTACAGCTCCTCCTCTTTCTCATGGGCGATGACGGAATTCTCCAGCTCCAGCTCCATGACCTCCGTCTCCGGAAAAGCGAGCCGGGCCGTGCGGAACAGGTGGAACAGCAGGATATGGTAATTCTTCAGTTCCAGAAGAATGCTGGGGTGGTAGACCTCCAGCAGCCGCTCCGGGGTATACTGGCGGGAGAGATAAAATTTTTCGATGATCTTCACCCGGATGGGCGCATGGGAAAAAAGCTGGTTCCGGATCATCTCCTCCAGCTTGTAAATATATTTTTTGTGGATCCACTGGCTGCTGACGGTGTAGATCCGCAGCAGATCCTTCCGGCGGTTCATGGTGACCCGGACTACCTCCATGGTGGACAGCAGATCCTTCAGTTCTCCCTGGACCTCCAGGTTCGGAAAAGCCTCCAGAAACTCTTTTCCCGCTTCTTCCATTCTATCCTCCCCGGTTCTCAGTTCTTCCAGCGCAGCAGTTCTTCCCGAAGGCAGGACAGAAGCTCCGCCTCCGGCACTTTTTTCACGATCTCTCCTTTTTTGATCAGCAGACCTACGCCCTTGCCCCCGGCAATGCCGATGTCCGCTTCTTTTGCCTCCCCCGGCCCGTTGACCACGCAGCCCATAACAGCCACCTTAATGTCCAGGGGAATGTCCTGGACCAGGGTCTCCACCTGGTTGGCCAGGCCGATCAGGTCGATCTGGGTCCGCCCGCAGGTGGGGCAGGATACCACCTCCACGCCCCCTTTCCGCAGGCCCAGAGTCTTCAGGATCCGTTTGGCGGATTTTACTTCTTCCAGAGGCGCCCCGGTCAGGGAGACCCGGATGGTATCCCCGATGCCCTGGTACAGGATGATGCCCAGGCCCACAGCGGATTTGATGTTGCCGGAATACAGGGTTCCCGCCTCGGTGATCCCCACGTGAAGGGGATGGTCGGTTTTCTCCGCGATCAGCTCATGGGCCCTGGCGCACATCCGCACGTCCGAGGATTTTATGCTGATCACCAGGTTATCATATCCCATGTCCTCAATCCGGGCCACCTGGGCCAGAGCGCTTTCCACCAGGCCCTCCGCGGTGACTCCGTGATACTTTTCCACAAGATCCTTTTCCAGGGAGCCGCTGTTGACGCCCACCCGGATGGGGATGTTCCGCTCTTTCGCCGTCTCCACCACCGCCCGGACCCGGTCTTCGGATCCGATATTGCCGGGATTGATGCGGATCTTATCCGCCCCGTTTTCCATGGCGGCAATGGCCAGCCGGTAATCAAAATGAATATCCGCCACCAGGGGAATGGAGATCTGCTTTTTGATCTCCTTCAGGGCCGCGGCCGCCTCCCTGTGGGGCACCGCGCAGCGGATGATGTCGCAGCCCGCCGCCTCCAGTTCCCGGATCTGGGCTGCCGTGGCCGCCACATCTTCCGTTTTTGTATTGGTCATGGACTGGATCAGAATGGGATGTCCCCCGCCGATGACCCGGTTCCCGATCCGGACTTCTCTTGTCTTTTTTCTTTCCATCCTTTAAACCCTCTCATATCTGCGGAAGGTAAACTCGATATCAAAGCAGGTCTGCTCCTCGCTTTCCTCCGCCAGCTTCCACTCCGGCCTCTCATCCAGGTTGGGGAAGAAGGTATCCGCCTGATAGGCGAAATCGATCTTGGTAACGTAAACCGTGTCGCAGTAAGGCAGCAGCAGTTCATAAATGGCCCCGCCTCCGATCACATAGGCATCCTGCCGGCCTTCCTCCCCCAGAAGCTCCAGCAGCTCCTCCGGGCTTTTGACCACCTCCGCCCCCTTTACGGTATACTCCGGATTCCGGGTCAGGACAATGTTCCTGCGGTTCTTCAGGGGCTGTCCCCCGGGGAGGCTCTCCAGGGTCTTCCGGCCCATGATCACCGTATGCCCCGCGGTGGTCTCCCGGAAAAACTTCATATCGGAAGGGATGCTGATCAGAAGCTTGTTCTGGCAGCCGATCCCCCAGTTTTTATCCGCCGATAAAATCGCTTTCATCTCTTCCGCCTCCTAAATGGCAATGGGTATATTTTTGATCTGGGGCCCGGTGACATAGTTTTCCACCGTCAGATCCTCCACCGTAAAGTCATAGAAATTCCGGATCTCCGGATTCAGGGTGACTTTGGGGGCCTCATAGGTCTCCCGGCTGATAAGCTCCCGGATCAGGGGCACGTGCCGGTCGTAAATATGGGCGTCGGCGATGACGTGGACCAGCTCTCCGGCCTTCATGCCGCAGACCTGGGCAAACATCATCAGCAGCAGGGAATACTGGCACACATTCCAGTTGTTGGCCGCCAGCACGTCCTGGGAACGCTGATTGAGAATGGCGTTGAGGGTCAGCTGCTGGCTGTCCGGCTCCTTGGTCACATTAAAGGTCATGGAGTAGGCGCAGGGATACAGGGCCATCTCATGCAGGTCCTGATGCACGTAAAGATTGGTCATGATCCGGCGGCTGTAGGGATTGTTCTGCAGATCAAAGAGCACCCGGTCCACCTGATCCATCCAGCCTTCTTTGTATTGATGCTTTACCCCCAGCTGATAGCCGTAGGCCTTGCCGATGGAGCCCTCCGCATCCGCCCACTCGTCCCAGATATGGCTGTGCAGGTCGTGGATGTTGTTGGACTTCTTCTGCCAGATCCAGAGGATCTCGTCAAGGGCGCTTTTCAGGGCCGTCTTCCGCAGGGTCAGGGCCGGGAATTCCTTAGAAAGGTCGTACCGGTTCACCACTCCGAAGCGCTTGATGGTATAGGCCGGGGTCCCGTCCTC
Organism: Candidatus Scatomonas sp.; assembly: GCA_963928055.1. Taxonomy (GTDB): domain Bacteria; phylum Bacillota; class Clostridia; order Lachnospirales; family Lachnospiraceae; genus Scatomonas. The sequence goes on from CAWVDN010000001.1 coordinate 781,694, forward strand.
CCAGTGGGGCCGTACCTTTTCCCCCTCCGTGCTGGTTCCGTTTTCTATAATATCCCGGCACATGCCGATAAACACCTGATCCGCGTAGCTCATAGATCTGTTCCTCTCTTTCCCGGTTTTCACCGTCTGTATTTTCCGTATTTTCCGGACCGTCCTCCGGCTATATCCACCATCTTAACACGGGCCGGTGCGGATGGCAATTTCTAAATTCTGTCCCTCCGCTGCACGTGGCGGAAATAGTGGACCAGGCTCTTCTGCTGGGAAGTGAAGATGGACTTGTTCCAATTAAAAAGATACGCCATGATGCAGGTGACAAAGAAGCAGGGAAGCATACCGTATCCGAACACCTCGCAGCCGATGAGGATGGCCGCCAGCAGGGTATTGGTGCCGCTGCCGAACACCGCCGCGTAGCCCAGCGCCATGACAAATTCCGCCGGCAGGCCAAACAGCGGCGCCAGCAGGCTGCCCAGGCAGGTGCCGATGGCAAACAGCGGCGCCACCTCCCCTCCGATAAAACCGGAGGACAGGGTAAGAATGGTCAGGACCGCCTTCAGAATCCAGTCGTACCAGTAGAGGGTCCCGCCGGAAAAGCCCAGCTCCACCAGATTTTCTCCGGTACCGGCGTAGCGCCCGGCGTGAAGCAGCATCACGGCCGCCGCCAGAAGGATCCCCATCAGGACCACCCGCCGGAAGGGATGTCCGTCAAAGAGAAACGTCAGCCGCAGGCGGACGATGCGGATCCCCTGGGCAAAGCAGGAACCGGCAATGCCGAAAAGGATCCCCAGCGCCGCCATCTGCAGCAGCAGGGGCAGACCGATCTGCGGCACACCGGCCAGCGTATGGTGAAAATTCCGCAGGCCCAGCAGGCCGGAAACCGTGCTGGCCGTAAGGGCTGCCGTGACCGCGGGAAACAGGGCGCTGTACTCCAGTTCTCCTACCACCAGCACCTCCAGGGCGAAAAATACCGCCGCCAGAGGCGTCTGGAACAGTCCGGCAAACCCCGCCGCCATACCGGTGAGCAGAAAAATCTTTTCTCTTTTTTCTATAGTCCATTTTGTCCGGATCAGCCGGTCTATATTGTCGGATACCGCGGCGCCGATCTGGATGGCCACTCCTTCCCGGCCGGCGCTGCCTCCGCAGAGATGGGTCAGCCAAGTGGAGACCATGGCCAGGGGGATCATCCGCACCGGCAGATCCTGATCCTCCCCCAGGCCTACCCGGAACACCAGCTTCATGCCCTGGGAAGCCTTCTTTCCCAGCCGCCGGTAAAGGGTCACGATCACGGCCCCTGCCAGAGGCAGCAGCGGCGCCAGCCCGTACAGATATTGACCCCGAAGGCCGGTACACTCCTGGAGTACCAGGCCGAAAAAGGCCTCCAGCACCCCTACCGCGGCGCCGATCAGGATCCCCGCCGCCCCCAGGAGCAGCAGATTCTTATAATTCCAGAAAATATGTCTGAGTATGGTCTTCATGTTTCTTCCTCCCGCCTTATCATACGCTTCGCTCCGGGAAAAGTAAAGTTTCCTCCCGGAAAAAGAAACTTTTCCTTGCCATTTCAGGAAAACCATGCTATGATCAGACCGTTTGGGACAAAGGATCCCCCATAAGAGGAAAAAGGAGAATACACAAATGAAGAAATTTATGAACGAGTTCAAGGAGTTCATCTCCCGGGGCAACGTCATGGATCTTGCCGTCGGTATGATCATCGGCTCCGCCTTCACCGCTATCGTGACTTCTCTGGTAAACGACATCTTTATGCCTCTGATCTCTCTGGTGACCGGCGGCATCAGCTTCACGAACTGGAACATTACTCTGGTTGGCGATATCAAGCTGGCCATCGGCAGCTTCCTGGCAGCCGTACTGAACTTTATCATCGTTGCTTTCTGTATCTTCATGGTCGTAAAAGCATTCAACAAATTCCGCACCATGTCTCTTCTGGCAAAGAAAGAGGAAGCAAAGGAAGAAGCTCCTACCACCAAGGTATGCCCCTTCTGCCGTTCCGAGATCGCCATCGAGGCCACCAGATGTCCTCACTGTACTTCTGTTCTGGAAGAGGAGAAATAAGAAACGCATCAAAAAAGAGAGCCGCGGCTCTCTTTTTTTGATGCCATTATTTTCTTTTTCCGCCTTTTCCCAGCACCGCCAGGATCCCGCCGATGAGGATACAGAAATCCGACAGGTTGAACACCAGCCGGCGGATTTTTTTCCATTTGGCGTTGAAGCTCATATAGTCCGTAACGGCTCCCTGGTGGAACCGGTCAAACCAGTTGCAGAGGGCTCCGCCCAGCATCAGGCTCAGGCCCGTCTTTCGGAGTCCGCCCCCCTTTTTCCCCAGGGAAACCGCCAGGGCGATCATAAGCCCCAGGATCATTCCCGCCGTGCCCTTGCGGATCAGCACCGGGTACTCCGAAAGGCCCCCCAGGGCGATGCCCCGGTTGCGGAATTTCCGGATGCGGATCTTCCCGTTCAGAAGGATCTTTTCCTCCCCCTCCGGAAGATTGGCCTCCACATATTTTTTCAGAAGCAGATCCCCCAGGAATACACTTAATACAAGGATAATAAAGATCATACCTGCTCATCCCCTCTGTCTGCCGGTTCTTTTTCCTCTTCCGCCGCATCCTGCCGCTCCCCTGCCTCCTCAGGCTCCGGGAAAGAGGCGCCGCAGTTCATGCAGAACCTGGATTCTTTGGGGATCAGGGAGCCGCAGGAGGGACATAATTTTCCTCCTTTGACCAGGGCAATCTGCTCCCGGCAGTCCGCGATCTCCTGCTTTTTCTTTTCGATCTCCTGGCAGATCCGGGCCAGTTCCTCCGGGAGCTTTTCCCCGTCCGCATACTGCTGGAAGATCATCTCCCCCATTTTCCGGCAGCTGACCTCCACCTGTTCCTCCAGGTTGTTTTTCCGGCTGCGGATCTTCTGGACCGTCACAAACTCATCCGTCTTTTTGCCCACGGTATTGGCCGCCCGGCTGAGGGTCTTCCCCAGGGTGCTGAAAAATTCGTTCGCGTTTCCCATAATCCTTTCTACCTCCTTCTTATGACTGCATGCCCAGCTCCGGGATCTCCTGCCCCCGCATGATGATCCTGGGGCCGCCGGTATGTTCCACGTATTCCCGGGTAATGATCACTTCCCCGATGCTGTCGTCCTTGGGGATCTCATACATGATATCCAGCATGAACTCCTCGATGATGGCTCTGAGGGCCCGGGCCCCCGTATCCTTTTCCAGGGCTTTGCGGGCAATGGCCCGCAGGGCCCCTTCCTCAAACTCCAGTTTCACCTCGTCCATCTCCAGCAGCTTTTTGTACTGCTTGAGGATCGCGTTCCTGGGCTCCTGCAGGATCTGCACCAGCATGTCCTCCGTCAGAGCCTCCAGGGAAAAGACGATGGGCAGCCTTCCCAGAAATTCCGGGATCATGCCGAAATTCCGCAGATCCTCCACCGTGACCTTCATCAGCAGGTTTTTGTCCTGATCATACTTATCTTTCAGATCCGCCTGGAAGCCGATGGAGGACTGCTTGTTCAGCCGCTCCTTAATGATCTCCGGCAGATCCGGAAACGCTCCTCCGCAGATAAACAGGATATTCCGGGTATCCACAGTGGTCAGAGGCACCATGGCATTCTTGCTGTTGGCCCCCACCGGCACCTCCACCTGGCTGCCCTCCAGCAGCTTCAGCATTCCCTGCTGTACTGCCTCGCCGCTGACATCCCTCTGATTGGTGTTTTTCTTTTTGGCGATCTTATCGATCTCATCGATAAAAATAATTCCGTGCTCCGCCCGCTTTACATCATTATCCGCGGCCGCCAGCAGCTTGGAGACCACGCTCTCGATGTCGTCGCCGATGTACCCGGCCTCCGTCAGGGAGGTGGCGTCCGTAATCGCCAGGGGCACATCCAGCAGTTTCGCCAGAGTCTGCACCAGGTACGTCTTGCCGGATCCCGTGGGGCCGATCATCAGCATATTGGACTTTTCGATCTCCACATCCTTGTCCGCCGGGGCGAACACCCGCTTATAGTGATTGTATACCGCCACGGACATGATCTTTTTGGCCTGTTCCTGGCCGATCACGTACTCGTCCAGCTGCTCCTTGATCTTGTGGGGCGGCGGGATGTCCTTAATGGAAAATTCCTTCTCCGGCTCCTTCTTTTCCTCTTTTTTCTTTTCTTTCGGCTGAGGCGGGATCTGATTCCGCAGCGCCGAAAGATCGATAAAGCTCATATTGGGAGGAAGGTTCTGCATCAGCTGGTTCAGGTTCAGATTGCTGTTCTGCATGGTGTCAAAGCTTTTCTGCATACAGTCCGCGCAGACATGGATGTTCCCCGGAAGCTCGATCATCCGCCCTGCCTTGCTTTCCGGCCGGCGGCACATAAAGCAGTATTTTTCCGGCCGGTCCTCCTTCTCCTCTTTCGGCGTATCCTCCCGATCCTTGTCGGTATCCGCCGGCACCTTATCCTGTGTATCTTTCTCCTCTGCCATGTACTGTCCTCACTTTCCGTGTAATCTGCTGTCAAAACTGATTATAACTGAATCTCCAGAGAGTAGGTTTCCCCTTCCGGATTGGAATTGTTGGTCACGCAGACCACTGCCTCCTGCGTATCCTCCGGGATACTGAAGGCGACTTCCGCCTCCGTGGGCTCTCCCCCCTGGTTCACCTCGGGGATCAGCTGATCTGCCAGATAATAGGCGGTGCAGGCTTCTCCTTCCCCGGTGAAACACTGAAAGCTCATGTCGTCCACCAGCACGGGATCCCCGGTCAGGCTCAGGTAAGAATAGTTCAGCAGAAGCACCGCCTCCGGGGCTGTGGTCTCCGCCACCGCGCGGCGGTCTGTAAGCCCTGCCTGTTCCACCGTAACCGTGTAAAGCTCCTGGCCGTCACGGGTAAAAGTGAAGGGCTGGCTGAATTCCGCGGCGATAGTATCCGTCTCCTCAGGAAGACTGCCGGAAGCAACCCCCTCTCCCATCTGCTCCACATCCGGATACTCTTCCTCCGGCTCATTGACCAGGGGGCCGGAAGCAGAAACCGGATCCGAGGACGAAGCAGCGCCCTCCTCCCCGCTGTCCGGTTCCGAAGAAGCGCTCACCGCCGTCTCCGGCTGCTCCTTCCCGTTGTTCCCTCCGCTGCAGCCGGCTGTCAGGGCGGCAGCTCCGCCTGCCAGCAGCATAGTGAAAATCAAAAGATATCTTTTCATAATCTTCTCCTCGGTTTTTTTATCTTTCTTATTTTACCATTGCAGACTCCTAAAAACAAGGGCCGGGACCTTACTCAGGCAAAGGATGTTGGTGTAGGGCAACCGGAAGAGAGAAATGCCGCAGAATCATCCTCCGGCGATGCTTCTGCGGCATTTCTCGAATCAGAAAGTTTACTCAGATCCCATAATAATCTGTAAATCGGGTCAGGATGATAGCGCATTCCGCGCGGCTTGCATTTCCCTGCGGATCCAGGATTGTATTATCATACTTTCCGGTGATGATTCCACAGCCCACGGCCCATTTCATGGCCTCCGAAGCAAAGGCGTTTACGGAAGAAGCGTCCAGATACCCGCTGTAATCTGCTTTTATACTCACATCATACCCTTTCATCTGTGCATATCGGTACATCATAACAGCCATCTGCTCCCGGTTGATATTATCCGCCGGGCCGAACAATCCCGTATCTTCGTATCCGGTAACGATCCCCTCATCGGCTGCCCAGAGTATCGCGTCCGTATACCATACATTGTCCGCGATATCCGGAAATTTCTCTGTATAGGGCATCTCTTTTTCCCCTTCCAGCCGATGCAGGACTACGGCAAATTGCGCTCTGGCCAACGGTTCGTATGGTGCGAATATCGTCTCGCTTTTTCCGGTCATTAGCTGCTTTTTATATACATTGGCGACCTCATCGTAAAACCAGTTCCCGCTGACCGGATCCACATCCGTAAAAGGAAGAGTTATCATTTCCACCGCTTCCAGATTAAATGGATTTACCGCGTAGAGGATCGGACTTCCTCCCTGGGTCGTATACCATCTCACAAACCCGTCTTCACAGAATATCGGAGCACAGTCGGAAAGAGGCAATTGTGTCTGAACCGTATCCGAAGTTACATGGCCTTCATCATCCATGGTTACCATACAAGTAACCATGCTGCCTCCGCGGATTTCTTCCCACATGACCAGAAACTGACTGCTTCCGATCTTGACAAGGTGGGGTGTATAAACGCTTATGTTCTCTGTCCCGTCATAATCTGTCAGCCAGACCACCGACGACTGCTGCAGATCCTGATCCGTGATGCTGACGAAAATATTTCTCTGCCCGTAACCGCTGATAGTTCCCTGAGACTGGTCTATGGAGTTTCCGGCAATCACGCAATGCTCCTCGGACAATTCAAATCCTCCAACAGACGCTCCGGTTGTGTTATCCCCGATCGATCCGCCGAAAGATAACGGAACGGTATAGATCACATCTGTGACCGAACCGTCTGTTCTGCACCGCGTGATGGAAATCCCCCGCGGATAGGCGTCCCCATGATCCACCCGGAACACGTATTCTCCGTCTGTCTGAATAAACTGATTGAAGGAGTGGCTCACATACCCTGCCTGCGCGATATTCATAACGTCATAATAGGAGTCCGTCAGGCTCATACTCTCTTTGTCAATCACAAACGTCATATTTGCCTGGTGATTCAGCCCGTCATCGGCAGTATACATTTTATGGCAGGTATAAATGTACAGGTTCTCTTCCGTCTCTGCCATGCGCAGGGAACCCGCCTCAAACGGCGCATACGTATTCGCTCCGTAAATGGAAAGCTCGTCGATCCTCTCAAAATCCTTGGAATATCTGACGACCCTCACGACCTCGGTTTCATCGTTTTCTTCCGCGTTATACTGGCCAAACACAAAATAATAGTACGAATCTCCGCTGTAGAATCCTCCGAACCGATCCAGTTCCGGTTCGACCGTGTGCGTGCCGATACGCGTTCCGGAAGGCGAAAAGGTTTCCGCGATGATCCTTCCGTCAGAATTTTCGATCCGCACATAATTTCCATCCTGATCCGGAACAAGGTAGGAAGACACAGGCGTACTCCATACCGCATAGTTGTTGGACGAATGGTTCCAGCTGCTTTCCCCGTTCGTATTTACGGCAGTGTCTCCTTCCTCCTCCGAAAAATCTCCTGCCGTAACCGCAACCGTATATTGGGCGGTCAGTCCGCTCTCTGTCTCTACGGAGATAACTGCCGTACCTTCCCTCCATCCGAAAACTACTCCGTCCTGGTTAATACTTGCGATTTTCGGATCATCGGTGGACCACCGGAAGTTCTCTGCCAGAGTCCCGTCTGTTTCCGCAGTCAGCTGAAGAGTCTCTCCCGCTTTTACAACAGAGGCCTCTCCATGGATCTGAACCTCTGTAGCCTTTTTCCATTCGATCCGCTCATAATAGAACTGATCTCCGGATCTTTCGATCGCCAGAATATCCTCCCCATATTCCAGAAGCGCGAAAACAGGATAATCTGTGCGATAGGAAACGATTTCCGTTCCGCTGGCTATATCATATTCCGCAATAGATAAATCATCTTTATAGGCTACGATGCTGTCTGTGTCCTCACGGTAAACCGCTCGGACGCCGACACTGGCCAGGGAATCAAATCCCTGACTTGTGTTGTCCCGACTGAGTCTAAATATTTCTGTAACCACAGGAGCAGATGTATCAAAAGAATTTGAATCCAAGAGGGTCAGATAAGACTGAAACGTACTGTCGACACTCAGATACTTATCCCCAAGCATACAGACCTGCCCCTGCCGCTCATACCAGTATGCCTGGCAGGCATACATTAAAATGAACTCGTTAAAGGATATGACATTCTCTGTGACATTTCCCGCTCTGACGGCATGCATATCATGATTATATCCCCAATACACCCAGTTCTCATAGCTTTCCACGTAAAAATTCCCATTACTGCTGTCGAATCCGCTGAAATTATAAATTGTATTTTCCGAAACTGTCCTGGACAATTCTTCTCCCGAAGGGGAAAGCAGATAGATCAGATACCCTTCGTCAGCCTGTCCCGCAAGATAGATCCTGCCCTGCGCGTCTACACCGATCACGGAAGCCGTGACCGGAGAAGAAATCGTCCGCTCTACCGACTGAGATTCCAGATCGTATACCAGGATCTGGGAATCATAATCCAAAACATAAAGTTTGCTGTCCGTTACGTAACAATCCGCGTAATAGTCAAAAGTATATACCGGAACCGTCTCTTTTGTATCCAACTGGTAGAATACCAGTTCGCGGTCATTCAAAAAATAGATACCTCCCCTGCTCTCACAGGGAATCTGCGCGGATTTATCATAATAAGAATCATATTGGATCGTTTCCGCGCTTAATAAGACCGCATTTCCGGTCTGGCCCTCAGACTGTACACTTAACCGGTTCTGAGCAGGCGCTGCCTCCCCGGAAGGCTGTGCCGCCTCATTTATCAGGTATCCCTCCTCCGGTGCTTTCAGGATCTCCCCTTCGGATCCGGCGATCGCTTCTTCAAATGCCGTATCCGGCAGCTCTGCCGCTCCTACCGCTGCACTCTGAAGCAAAAACAGTCCCGCCAGACCAGCTGCCACCCATCGTTTCCTTTTCATCTGTTTTCTCACCTCTCCCTTTCTACCGCTTACCTTTTTTAGCTGACTATCATTTTGCATTTTAGAATATTGTACCTTATATTTCTTTCTTTCGCAATTCTAAGCAAAATAATTCTTTCAACTAATGCTTGCTGCCGCTTATTATGCCAAAAAGGCCGGAGGGGACATTACCGTCCATTCCGGACAGAAAAGGTGCCGCCGGACCATCTTCGATGGTCCTTGCGGCACCTCCATATCTTCTGCGCTTATTTAATTTTCGCTGCTGTCCGGCATATCGTCCGCGGAACCCAGGGTCACGGTCAGCGTCACAGGTTTGTATTCTCCCTCGTTGGAGCGCTGGACTACGATCTCCACCTGTTCCCCGGCTGCGTAGTACTGCAGCACATCTTTCAGTTCATCAAAATTATCAATGGCGCGTCCGTCAAACTCGGTCAGCACATCGCCTCGCTTGACTCCTGCCTGGTCGGCGGGTCCGTTCTCCACCACGGTGGAGATCCCGACTCCCTGAGGCATGCCGTACATCTGAGAAGCCTCCGAGGTAACGTTGACCCCCTCGATCCCCAGATAGCTGGCCTGATTTTCGTCCACCTTATCCCGGGTCTCCAGATTCATCAGTTCCTCCAGGATAGGCTCTGCCTTGGCCAGGGGGATCGCAAATCCCACTCCGTCCACGGTGGTGCCGGAGGAAGTCATGGAGCTTTTGGCCTCGTTGATGCCTACCAGCTCGCCCTTCATGTTCAGCAGCGCGCCACCGCTGTTTCCGGAGTTAATGGGAGCGTCCGTCTGGATCAGTCCGGTGGACTCGATGGTATTTCCCGCATTGTCCGTCAGGGACAGATCACGGTCCAGGGCGCTGACATAACCGCTGGTCACGGACTGGCCGTATCCCAGAGCGTTGCCGATGGCTACTACCTGATCGCCCAGTTCCAGTTCATCGGAATCCCCCAGAGTGGCGATCTTGATCTGGCCCATGGTCTCCTCCGGAATATCCTCCAGTTTTACGGAAACTACCGCCAGATCGTTGTCCGCGTCAGATCCCTTGATCTGCCCTTCCACAGAGGTTTCATCAATAAATCCCACGGAAAGGCTCTGGGCTCCCTGGACCACGTGGTTGTTGGTGGCGATCAGAAGTTCTGTCTCATTCTGGCCCACGATGACCCCGGTACCGGCTCCCTGGACCTCATACTGCTGCGTGCCCCCGAAAAAGCTGCGCATCTCCTCCACAGACATGGTGGAGATGGTCACCAGGGAAGGCATGGCGTTGGCCGCTACTTCCTTGACCGTACCGCCGGAAGAAGCGGAAGCCGCCTCCGCGCTGGAATCGGAACCGCTGTCCGTCTGCAGCAGGGGCTGGGTGGTGGGCACCGTTGCCACGGTTTCCTCTCCGTCCAGGTACTCCGCCGCCCGGTTCACGCCGTACATGGTTCCCCCGGCGATCACGCCGAACACCAGGGCCATAGCCACGGTAGCGGCCCATCTGCGGCCGGTGCTCATGGGTTTGCGGGGCTTTTTGGCTTTTGCCTTTTTAGTTTTTCCTCCGGAACCGGCCCCTGCCTGAGGCGCTGTCCCCACAGAAGAATAATGATACTGCTGACTGCCACTGTTTGCCCCACGGCTCTGCCCGGCGGCGCTTTCCTGATTCCAGGAGGAACTTCCGGCGCCTCCCCAGGGATTGGAATGCTGCTGACTGCCGTCCGTCTGCTGAAGCTTGGGATTTACCCAGCTGTAAGTAGTTCCGTTCTGGGCGTTCTTCGGGTCCTTATTCTGATCAGCGGAAATTTCATTTCTGTTGTTCATCTCTTCACTCATGATCATTTACCTCTCTTCTTTATCCTTAAGCTATGAAAAATCTTTTTTCTGATTTCCTTTTACATGGCTTATTCTAAAGGGCAAATGTGTTGAATATGTGACGTTTTTCGTAAAAAAAAGTGAATGCTGCCGTTTTTATTCCACCGTTACCGACTTGGCAAGATTCCGGGGTTTGTCAACATCCAGGCCCTTGCCGATGGACACGTAGTAGCCGAACAGCTGCAGGGGCACCACCGCCAGAGAGTTGGTAAAGCAGGGATTGGTCTCCGGAATATAGATCACGTAATCCGCTACTTTTTCCACCTCCGTATTGCCTACCGTGGTAACTGCCATAACGAAAGCGCCCCGGCTTTTTACCTCCACGATATTGCTGATGGTCTTCTTGTAAAGCTCCGGCTGGGTCAGCACCGCCACCACCAGCCTTCCCTCCTCGATGAGGGAGATGGTGCCGTGCTTCAGTTCCCCGGCTGCATACGCCTCCGAGTGAATGTAGGAAATCTCCTTTAATTTCAGAGATCCCTCCAGGGAAATGGCGTAGTCGATGCCCCGGCCGATGAAGAACACATGCTCCGCCGCCAGATACCGGTTGGCAAACTTCTGTACATTTTCCTTGTGGCTCAGAAGCAGGGAGATCTGCTCCGGAAGCTGCCGCAGATCCTCCAGCATGTTCTGAAGCTCCTGTTCCGTGATCTTTCCCCGGACAGACGCGAACTTCAGGGCCAGCAGATACAGGGCGATGAGCTGGGTGCTGTAGGCCTTGGTGGTGGCCACCGCGATCTCCGGTCCCGCCCAGGTATACATAACGGCGTCCGCCTCCCGGGCAATGGAGCTGCCCACCACGTTCACGATCCCCATGGTCCTGCTGCCCTGGGCTTTGGCCTGCCGGAGGGCGGCCAGGGAATCCGCCGTCTCCCCGGACTGGCTGACGATCAGCACCAGGGTATTTTCGTCCAGGATCGGATCCCGGTAGCGGAACTCCGAGGCCAGATCCACCTCCACCGGGATCCGGGCCAGGCTTTCAAAGACGTACTTGCCGGTGACTCCCGTATGGTAAGCGGAACCGCAGGCAACGATAAAGATCTTGCGGATCTCCCGGATCTCCTCATCGCTCATGCCAAGCTCCTCGATCACGATGCCGCCGTCCTTCAGCCGGGGATTCAGAGTGTCCGCCACGGCTTTGGGCTGCTCCTGCATTTCCTTCATCATAAAGTATTCATAGCCGCCCTTTTCCGCCGCGTGGATATCCCACTCGATGGTCACCGGCTCTTTGATCAGCTCTTCCTCGTCCACATTGTAAAATTTCAGAGAATCCGCCTTCAGGCACACCAGCTCCTCATTTTCGATAAAATATACTTCTCTGGTGTACTTCAGGATCGCCGGAACGTCAGAGGCGATGAAATTTCCCTCCGGACTCTGACCCACTACCAGGGGACTGTCCTTCCGTACCGCGTAGATCTCTCCCGGATGGTCCCGGAACAGGATCCCCAGGGCGTAGGAGCCCTCCATCCGGTGCATGACCTTCATGATGGCTTCCTTGGGGTCTCCCTTATAATAGTAATCCAGCAGCTGGGCAATGACCTCCGTATCTGTATCCGAACGGAACTGATACCCCTTGGATTCCAGCTTTTTCTTCAGCTTGATGTAGTTTTCGATGATCCCGTTGTGGACCACCACAATAGAGGCATCCTCGTTGCAGTGGGGATGGGCGTTCACATCCGAGGGTTCCCCGTGGGTCGCCCAGCGGGTATGGCCGATGCCCTCTGTGCCGGGCAGAATCTCCCCGCCCCGGGTCATATCATAAAGAACCTTCAGCCTGCCCTTGGCCTTGGCCACCCGGATCTCCTGTCCGTCAAAAACCGCCATGCCTGCGGAATCATATCCTCTGTATTCCAGCTTGCCCAGACCATCCAGAAGGATGGGGGCCGCCTGTCTGCTGCCGATGTAACCTACAATGCCGCACATAAAATTCCTCCTGGTCTTACAATCCCTCCGCGATTTCCATCAGATACTGGCCGTAAGCGGTCTTCAGCAAAGGCTGCGCCAGTTTCTCCAACTGCTCCCTGTCGATAAATCCTCTCTTATATGCTATTTCTTCAATACAGGAAATATACAGCCCCTGACGTTTCTGGAAAGCCGCCACAAAATCCGCGGCGTCCAGCAGCGCGTCATGATTTCCGGTGTCGAGCCAGGCGAATCCTCTGCCCAGTGTTTCCACATGCAGCGTTCCTCTCCGCAGGTACTCATTGTTGACACTGGTGATCTCGATCTCTCCGCGGGCGGAGGGCTTTACATTTTTTGCGATCTCCACTACGTCATTGTCGTAGAAGTAAAGACCCGGCACTGCATATTTTGATTTCGGGTGCTCCGGTTTTTCTTCAATGGAAAGAGCCTTCCCGTTCTCGTCAAATTCAACTACGCCGTACTCTCTGGGATCTTTCACATAGTATCCGAAGATCGTCGCGCCGCTGGTGCGCTCCGCCGCGGATTTAAGAACCTTTGAAAAGCTCTGGCCATAGAAAATGTTATCTCCCAGTACCAGCGCTACATGATCGTTCCCGATAAACTTTTCGCCTACGATGAATGCATCCGCAAGTCCTCTGGGGGTTTCCTGCACTGCGTAGGTGAAAGAAAGTCCCAGCTGCTCGCCGGTACCGAAAAGCTCTTCAAACACCCCTATATCCCGGGGGGTGGAAATGATCAGGATCTCGCGGATCCCGGCCAGCATCAGCGTGGACAGCGGATAATAGATCATCGGTTTGTCGTAAACGGGCATGATCTGTTTGGAGATCGCCTTGGTTAACGGATACAGTCTTGTGCCGGATCCTCCGGCCAAAATAATGCCTTTCATGCTTTTCCTCCTTGTTCTCATAAAACGCAAAAAAGCAGTGAAGGATCCACTGCGTTTTTGCGTTTCTTTATTTATTAACGGTTGCTGTACATGTCATCATAATATTTCTGATAATCTCCGCTTGTAACATTATTCATCCATGCTTCATGCTGGAAATACCATTCGATGGTTTTTCGGATACCCACTTCAAACGTCGTCTCCGGGTACCAGCCCACTTCTGCTTTGATCTTGTCCGGCGCAATGGCGTACCGTCTGTCATGGCCTTTCCGGTCTTCTACAAAGGTGATCAGTTCATCGCTGACATTTGCCTTTCTGGGATCGCTGTCCGGAAGCATTTCCTTCAGTGTATCCAGGATCGTGTGGATGATCTGCAGATTCTGACGCTCGTTATGGCCGCCGATATTGTAGGTCTCAAATAATCTGCCCTTTTCCTGAACCATATCGATGCCTTTGCAGTGATCCTCCACATACAGCCAGTCACGGACATTCTTTCCGTCGCCGTATACCGGAAGTTTCTTCCCGTGAAGAGCGTTGTTGATCATCAGAGGGATCAGCTTTTCCGGGAACTGATAGGGGCCGTAGTTATTGCTGCAGTTCGTGATATTGGCCGGGAACCTGTAGGTATCCATATAGGCTTTTACCAGCATATCCGAGGATGCCTTGCTGGCAGAGTACGGACTGTGGGGGGCGTAAGGCGTCGTTTCGTAAAAATATCCCCCATCCTCTTCCAGAGAACCGTACACCTCGTCCGTAGAAACATGCAGGAATTTATGATCCGGCAGAAAACTGCCGTCCGGCTGTTCCCAGGCTGCTTTCGCGGCATTCAGCATGACCAGTGTTCCCAGTACGTTGGTCTTTACAAACACTTCCGGGTTCCTGATGCTGCGGTCCACATGGCTTTCTGCCGCAAAATGAACCACCCGCTGAATATCATTTTCTTCAAAAATTTTGTTGATCTTTTCCGTATCGCAGATATCTGCCCGGATAAAGGTGTAGTTCGGGCGGTCTTCAATATCTTTCAGGTTTTCCAGGTTGCCTGCGTAAGTCAGCTTATCCACATTGATGATCCGAATTTCATCTCCATACTTTTTAAACATGTAATGGATATAATTGGAACCAATAAAACCGGCTCCGCCTGTTACCAGATAAGTACGCATTTTTATTCCTCCGTTGATATTCGAAACTAATACCGTAGTATTATACCATTGCGCCTTTTAAAAAGCAACCGCAAGTGAATCATCCGGAAACGATATACTGATTGATCCACTGCATGACCTTCACATGGCGGCTGTTATATTTATCCGCCCCGACTCCGTTGGGATTGGACGTATGGGCGCGCATGGCCCGATACAGATTATCCATGGTCATGGGCAGCCCGTCTGCCCGGCAGATCTCTACTACCCACTCCATGGCGGAATAACCGCCCAGATGTTCCACATTGGCGCAGAACATTTTCGCCTTCAGATCTTCCACGCCCAGTTCTGCCGCATAGTTCACGTAGCGCTCCATCTGCTCATCTACCAGCTGATCCTGCACCCGCTTTCCAACCTCGGAAGAAATTATTTTCTGAATACACTGGGCTTTCGCGGATCCTTTTTGGATGGTCACATTGCCCTTTCCGTCTGTTCCGTAAGTCGTCCAGTTGGCATTTGCCAGATCTTCTGCTATATTTTCTGTATCCAGCGTCTGGAACATAACCGGATCCGCCTGCCGGATCCGCTGCAGAAGATTTTTCGCCTCTGTAGCAAACCAGGCTCCGGCCCCGATCGTGATGGCGGTCTCTTTTGAAGAATTCGTATAAGCCTCCGTAAAATCATCATACCGGGCATTTCCGTAAATCTGTCCGCCTGTCTCCACCGCGTAGATCACATTGTGCATGACTTCCTTGGCCTGGCTGTCAAAAGGCGCCGCGTAGATGGCTCCGCTGTCGGTAGGATCCCAGTTCTGATTGCCATCCGTGATGGAGATCACCTGTCCGCGTCCAAAAGGTCCCGGATCCGCGCTGTCATAGATCGTCACCTTCATTCCGGAAGGGCAGTTCTCATAGATCCACTGCGCGTCTCCGACACTCAGGCACACATTGCCGGTGGATGCCGGTGACCCCAGCTGATTGTACTTTTCCGGCCGAACATTAAAACTGCTCATACCGTCTCCCTCCACAGAAAGGAACCAGATATTTCCCATGATCCTGCTGGCATACTGTCCGTACTGTCCGGAAGTATTGGCATGCCAGCGCTCTTTATCGGAAGTCCAGTATGTGCCGGAAGGCGTCGGGTTCGACGCGGTTCCCACGGAGCACGCGAAGCGCTTCACAGGAATAATATATCCGTTATTTCCGTCTGCCGCATAGATCGTGACCGTTCCTGTCTGCCGGTTTACTTTTGCCTCATAGGATGACTGGGCAGGCAGGATCCCTTCCAGATCCAGCTGTTTTTCTCCGTTTATATAATAGAATTTATATCCGTTTTCATAAACCCAGCCGCTCCTCATAAAATCCTGCGGATAAATATGAAGCTGGACCTGATCCACCACATATCCGTACTGATTTGTCACCTGGCAAAGCAGTTCATAGTCTCCTTTGATCGCAGGGATCCAGCTCACCGGATCCGGAGAAGACGACTGATGCAGCTGGAACCAGCCGGAACCACCCCACTGCATATAGGTAAACGTATAGGGCTCGTCCAGGTACGCCGTTCCCTTCAACGCCAGCTGAACTTCCTTCCCTGGCTCTAAGACTCCCTCGATGGCCAGGCTGCTGATCTCATAGCCTCTTATGCCATATCCGATAGTCTTTTCATAGGTTGTTCCGTCGCTGTCAGTAAGCACCGCATGGACCCAGTAGTCGCCGCTGACCGCCGGCGTCCACACAGCCGAGGAAGACGTACCGATCACCGACCACTGCTCTGTTCGAAGGTCATAGATCTGGTATGTGTATTTCAGATTCGGATCGTTGGATTCCACCGGCAGCTGTATCTGGTAAGATAAATGATCTGTGGTAGTAACCTGCAGACTGCCGGGTTTTACGTAAAAATCCACCACCGAATAACCGATGGTAGCCGAAACCGTGGTGCCGGCACTGGTCCTTGCCTCCGCATGGATCCAGTAGTTTCCGAATTTCTTCGGTTTCCATACGGCTTCCTGTTTATGGGACCAGTCCTGGATGATCCCCCAGGTCTGCGCAGCAAGATCGTAATACATCCACCGGTATTCCGCTTCCGGGTCGTTGGTCTCAGTCCCCTTCAGGCTGACCTGGATCTCTTTTTCCTTTACCGCCTTTGTTTCAATGGTTCCGATGCTTAGCTGCGGCTCCGCCACGTTATAATTTGCGAAGCTCTGACCGATCAATTTCCCGGTTTCGTCGTAAACCTGGAAACAAAGAAGATAATTTCCCGGTTTATCCGGAACAAACTCTGCTTCTTCCAGCGTATCTGTTTTTAAAATACGTTTCCAATACGTGCCGTCATAGGCCAGATACTCGTACTCCAGCTTCTGCCCAAACGGATTTGATACAGACCCGCTTAAAAGCACTGCGGAATTCCAGTTTTCTCCGCTGCCGGGACTGACCTGTATCCCGGTTACGGAAGCTCCTCCGGTAACCGCATACCCCATGGTGTACGCGCTTTCCACCCCGTCGCCGGTCTTTCCTTCAATATGGATCCAGTAATTTCCGGGCGCCCAGAGTTTCCACTTTCCAGGTTCCGAAGTATTCTGCTGCAGCGTATGCCAGAGCTGGGTCTGCAGGTCATATATCTGATACGTGTACAGGATCCCTTCTGTCTGATCGGTTTCTGTACGTGGATATATGACGATCACAGACCCATCCTCTTCTGCTTCCGTATCCGCTCCGGTAATCCTGAACTGAGAAGCCAGCGCAGTATACCCGGTAAAGCTCTGACCGATCACCGTCCCGTTCTCATTGTAAGCCTGGAAACAAAGCAGATAACTTCCCGGACCGCCTGCCTTATACTCAATGCTTTTCAGTTCTGTATCCTTATACAGACTGGTCCAGTATTCCCCGTTGTACGCCAGATACTCATACACCAGCTGCTGGCCCAGAGGGTTATCCACCGACCCCGTAAGGGTAACTGTTGTATTCCAAACCTGCGTACTGCCTTTATCCAGAGAAATCCCGGTTACCTTTGCGCCGGAAACATGGTACCCGATCGTGCTGGACACTTCGGTTCCCTCCGCATTTCTGGCGATCACATGCAGCCAGTAATCCCCTTCTCTCTCCGGATACCAGATACAGGAATCTCCTGTATCCGTCTGGATCGTATACCAGATCTGTGTCCCCAGGTCATACAGCAGATAGGAGAAAGAAATATCCGATGCATTTTCGTTGGTCTCGTACAGCGGCCGGATCACCACGCCTCCATCTTCCGAGGAAGCTGCGGAAACGCCCTGCAGCCGAAAATACGGATCCTGCACATGCAGATTCCCAAAGGCATTGGTCTCCTGTCCGCTGCTCTGTACCTGGAAAGCCACCAGATAGTCTCCCGGCCTGTCCGGAACCCACTCTGCAGGTTCCGGGCTGGTGGACCGTGAAATCTCCAGCCATGTACTTCCATCGTAATATATATATCGATAGACTGTTCCCTCTGCCGCGTCCCCTGACGCATAGCCCTGTAATGTTACCGTGCTGCCCAGGCTGACTGTATCCGCAGGACCGATCTCTAATTTTTCCGCAACAGCCGGAGCCGCTCTTTCCTGAAGGCTGCTCTGCGTTTCTGACTCCTCGGCCTGTAATTCTACCGGCTGGGGAAAGTAAAACAGAATCATGATGCAGACCAGCAGCAGACTGATGATTCTTTTTCTCATAGTTTCAACCTCGCTTTTCTTCCAGTTCTTTCTTATTTTCTGTTCTTTCTCTTTCTTTCCAAAACAGCAGTGCGATCATTACCGGAACGCACACAATGATCGGAAATGCATAACGGATAGCGATCACCGGCCCCAGCAGCATGGTTCCCCAGAACCCAAACACCGCAAGCAGCGGCAGCAGAAGTAAATACCTCTTTCTGGCCAGCAGATAACCGCTCACAAAGACCAGCACAACAAACGGGAATGCCTCATTTAAGATCGTTGAAACAAGCGGGATATTTTCATGTGACAGATTTTTCGCAACTCCCCGCAGATATCCGTCATAGGCTGGAAATAGTGTATTTCTTTCAATATTCAGTATATTTTGTCCATTATCCAGCCAAGCGCCGTCATACAGGATAAACTCTACCCAATAAGGTGTATAGTCTGTATAAAAATAGCCACAGCTCAAATAGAGGAAGGCATCCACATAAGCCGAAAAGTTCTTCAGCCCGATAGAAAGCCAGACTTTAAAAAACGGAAGGGGGGCCTCTTTAAAGAGTTCTGCGTTAAATCCTTCTTTTACAAGATCCGACGTAACAGGGATGTACTGATTGATATAACCTTCAGGAATATACTGATAAACAATTTCCTTTTCTTCCTCGGTCACTCGTTCCGGTTCCTGCGTCAGGACTCTTGCCATCTGCTGAACAGGCACACTCAGGGCTTCTCTCGGATTGGCCGGTGAAACACCGATCGCATCTGATACCGGTCCCGTAAACAAATTGACCAGCAGAATCACCGGCAGCAAAGCGATCAGGCATTGCTTTCTGTAATGTCTGAAAAAAACGACCAGGAAAATCAACAACAAATAAACGATATAAATCCCCTGATTTCTGAAAAGACACATGAGAGTTCCAATACAGATAAATCGAATCACCCTTGCCTTTGATCTAAATATTTTTTCAGGAGACACTACCATGCGGATCAGATCCAGAAGGACCAAAAGGAAAAATCCGGCAAAAATCGTATCTTTTGTAGTGAGGCAAACCCAGATCTGAATGATCGGGTTAACTGCAAAAAACAGCAGGGCAAAAATCCGGACGATTCCCGGAATCGCATATTCTCTCATAACCTTCATAGCATAGCCAAAAACAGCAGCCATAAAGATCAGCTGGATCACCGTATATAACATCAATCCCGTATTATAATCTCCGGTCAGACTGTTTCCCAATATAAAACAACCGTTCAGCAGCCATGTATGCAGGAGGGGATGATGCGCGCTCAGGCCCTGTCCGCCGATGATCTGCAGTACCTGGGGGTATGCATCGTAAGAATAAATTCCCGGAAAGGTTGCCAGGAAAGCCGGGATCCAGCAGATCAAGATAATCAGAAAATAGAAAACCCACGGCCTCTTCTCCACAAACCCCGCAATCTTTCCCTTTTTTGCAATGTTATATGCCAGGTTGCTGTTTTCGATCTTTGTATATAAGAAAACAATGATCATCCAGAAAATCGCGCCTGTAATTAAAACACCCAGGTACAATCCGGCATTTTTCAGATCCAAATGTCCTGTTGCGTAAAATTCTGTTCCAATCCGGTTGCAGAGTCCCAGAATAAGTCCCGGAAGAATACTGATCCTTCTGACTCTTTTACTGCTGCTGTTTTTAACCCAAAAAAGCCCTCCTGCCAACACAAGCAGAATTGCAAAAAACAGAATATCGCCCGGCTCCAGCAAACCTTCCGCCCGAAAAACATAGGGCATCGTAAGCCCCCAGGCCAATATATACGCAATCACGCAAATTATGAGTTTCCAGATAAGATCATACGATTTTCTTGACATATTTTCCTCCAAAACTGAAATCCCTTAGTGAAAACCGATCATTCCGCAAAACGGTATCAGGGTATTTTATCATACAATCTCTTTTTTTAAAAGCTTTTGTATTTTCCGATTTTCCAATTCTCAAAACGTTCCCGTTTTCAAAAACTTGCTCCGTAGCACTGATCTTCTACTATTTTTCCATTTTCATCATAAATCCGAAAATACGTCCAGTAGTATCCTCTGTGCGGAGGCTGCCAGGTGGTCCAGAAAGTACTTCCCTCTGCAACTGTCTGGGGCAATGTTCCGTAAATCCAGGGATTGGGATCCCCTGCCACATATTTATCACAGTCCAGAATTAACAGTTCATATCTGTATTGCTGCTGCGGATTTATATTGGAACTTACTCCGATCAGCCAGCCATTTCCACCCGGATCCGGTCCCTGATATTTTCCTGTGATATAGACCGGATAATTTCTGTCAACAGCAAAATTGATCGTATTTGAAATGATCCGTCCGCTGCTGTCCTGCAGTTCAACATGCAGCCAGTAGTTACCCTTTTTCGGCTGCCAGGATGACCAGTTTCCAGGACTCCAGTCACTGATCAGACTCCAGGTCTCTGCATCCAGGTCATACGCCAGCCACCGGATCAGCGGCGTATATCCGGCAGGCGAATATGCCACACCGATCTGGATCTCGTCTTCTTGATGGATCCAACCAAGTCCTTCGATAGACAGCGGGCTGATCACAACAGAGATCCCCACACAACTGGAGATACTGCCCCCGGTGGCGTCCCTTGCGGCGCAGTACAGCCAGTAATTCCCGCTGGCTTCCGGCTCATATGTAAATGTATTCTCTTTGCTCCATTCCGAAGCAAAAATCCACACCCCGGCAGCGCAGTCATAGATCTGCCACTGATACTCGGTACTGTCAGACTGCCCAGCCGCACATATCCTCACGATCATCCAGCTCCGCCATCCGCAGATCCACACAGCGCACCCCGTAAAAATCGCAGATCTCTACGATACAATCCGCATACAAGTCTACATCTTCATTTGTGCTGCTGCTCCAGGAACTGATATCCCGATAATACGGTGTCAGGCAGATGATCTCCGCTTCCGGATAATATTCTTTCAGTCTGACCAGCGCCGTCTGATAGGCAGAATTGAAATCTGATGTATCCCCGATCTTTTCCCCGGGACAAAATTCACCTAATTCTGTATAGGCAATATCATTTGTTCCGCCAAAAAACAAAATCACATCCGGAGTGCCATTATCATCCAATCTGGCAATCCGCTCTTCCGCCGCCATACACTGCTGGCTGTTATAGCCTGCAGGATCTCCCTCCTGCCAGGCCACTTTTGATCCTCCCAGAGATTCGTTTACGCCCAGTCTCATACCATTACTTTCAATGTAACGCATCCACCAGGTTTCGGAAACATCCATATATTGGCTGCAATAGTAATAGTAAAAGGCTGTCCAGGGGGTAAAGCCTTCATAGGTTCCCAGGCTGTCGCTCAAAATCGAGACGATCTTTTGATCTTCCTGTGTCTGCGGCAGGACCCCGAGCTCCGCCGGAACCCCCTCCCGCATCCACGGCTGCATCCGGATCCCTGACAGATCTTCCAATCCTTCTTCCTGTTCCGCCGCCTGCGCGGTTATGCCAAACATCAGTGCTCCTATGAATACGCAAAGGCATATTCCCCATTGTTTCAAAAATCTTCCTGTGATTTCCGCGATCCGCACTGTTTATCTATCCACCCTTTCTAACTGCTGAACGTTTTTCACTCATATACATATTAACTGGCGGGATGGATTTTGTCTATCCTTACTTATAATTTCCCTATATAGTAAAAAATCTCCAGATGCCGGTTTTCCGAGCATCTGGAGAATGCGTTTTATCTGTGTTTTTTTCTTTTATACAGCCATGCGGTAATAACAGAAACCAGGGGTACTACCGCAATAACACCGAAAGTTCCTGATAATCCTTCCAGTATTTCCGTTCCCATAAAATACGAATTCATCAGCTGTCTGCCGGGCATGCTGTAAGCGTAATAAATCATCATGACCGAGGCCGCTCCGCCGACAAAAGCTAATACCAGAGTGCTGACATTTGTTCCCAGCATATCCCTTCCCACCCTCATGCCGCTTCGGGTCAGTTCTTTCAAGGAAATTTCCGGAGAATGCAGGTAGATCTCGCTGACGGAAGACGCAATGGACATAGCCACGTCCATTGCCGCTCCCAGAGATGTGATCAGGATCCCCGAGAACAGCAAGCCTCCCGCACTCAGATGGGAATTCTGTTCGATCAGGATCAGCGTCTCTACTTCGTCTACATTATAACCGTTAATATTCATAAAATGCGCAAACGCAAAGGCAACGATTCCGGAAACCACGCAGCCAAAAACAGTTCCCGCGATCGCCGCAAAGGTTTTGACGCTGAACCCTCCCAGAAGTATCAGGGTAAAAAGGGTGATCAGGATACAGCACAGCACCGCCGCCAAAAAAGGATGTACCCCCTGATACATCAGGGGAAGATAAAGGAATATAACGCAGACAGCGGCAAACACAAGGGAAACGGCCGAAAAGATGCCTTTCTTTCCTCCCACCGCCATCAGCAGGGCCAAAAACAGAAGGATAAAGATGACGATCACGAATGTTCTGTCGTAATTGTATACATTGGCGACAATGTTTCCGTCATATTCACTGACGCTGACGATCACATGGGTTCCTACTTTGCAGGTGGCTCCATATAAGTAACCGTCGAGGCTGACAGCCTCGACGGTTTCCCCTTTATAAGAGCCACTGGTTATTTTAACTTCTACAACCTGTTCTCCGCTTCTGTCTCCGCTTTCCGTCAGATTATCCTGTATGATATCCGTAACAACCGCCTTCTCAAACGAACTTCCATCCTCTGCCAACAGCGGTACTTTCTCCACGGAACGGTTCAGGGCGATCAAGCCGATCACAAAAGCCAGGAGCAGGACTGCAAACACTATGTAACCTGTTCTCTTATTTTTCATTTTTTTCACCTGGCCAAAGGATCATCCGAGATAGCGGGCGATCATGGTTGCCGCCTCCGCTCTGCATGCGCTCTGCTGAGGAGCTAATACAGTATTTTCCTGCTGTCCGGTGATGATTCCGTTGCTGACAGCCCAGGTCACAGCCTCTCTGGCAAACTCGCTTACCTGCGCGGCATCCGGATAATCCAGAACGCTGGCCTGTGCTCCAACTCCGGCGTTTCCGCTGTATCTGTACAGCATGGTAGCGATCTGCTCTCTGGTGATCGGATCTGCCGGACCAAAGTTTCCGTTATCATACCCTGTTACGATATTATTGCTGACTGCCCAGGACAGCGCGTCAAGATACCACTCATTTTCCGCGACTTCCTGTACATCCGGGAACTCTACCCTTTCGGTTACTTCCGGACATCCGGCCATTCTGTAGAGGATCGTTACAAAATGAGCTCTTGCCAGGTTCGTCCCAGGCTCAAAGTGTGTCTCATCCATACCGGTCATAATGCCTGCCGCATACAGCTGCTGCGCCGCGTCATAGTAGTAAGTTCCGGGGGCCACATCTACATAAGGCATCTGGGAGCTTACCAGCTCTGCCTTCGCATTTACCAGATTATTGTAGATCACCTGATACTGCGCGGAGTTGATCACTCCCTGCTCATTGTTCATGGTCTTGTCCAGGAAGGGAGCGTATCCTGCCACCAGTCTCTGAGAATTCGGATCTTTGTACTCGTTCTGGGCATATCCGTAATAGTTCAGCGGATCGTTCGGATTATTGCTCTGATTCTCCTCATCGTACAGAGTCGTCAATTCTTCAGGAACCGCGTCCTTTTCCATTTCCAGGTAAGTCTTGGCCTGCTCTACAGCGCTGGTATAGTTCTGATAGCTTTCTGCCGTATAGTCCTCCGCCTTGAGTTCCTGGCTCTCGCTGATCAGATCCAGCATGGATGCCTGATCCTGGGTCTTGGTAATGGTAAAGTCTCCCGCGTATTTCGCGCCGGTATTGTCATACGTTTTGATGTTAAAGCTGCTGTCCGTAAAATCAATGGTAGAGAATGTAGGCGTGGGCGTATTATTCCGCTCCGCGATATAGTACTGTTTTACAGAATTCAGCGCGTAGAACTTACTTCCGGAAGCAGAACCGGCGGCGATGTAAAGGGTACCGTCCGGATCTACAGCAGATTCCTGACCGTAATCGATGGCTTTTCCATCGATGATCTGGAAGGTTCTTGCGTAAGAGTGATCATGTCCGGTAAGGCAGATGTCAATATCAAACTTATCCATCAGCGGCGCAAAGATCGTCCGCAGGTTCGCGCCGTCCACATCAGAGTGGGGAGCGCCGGAACCGTAAATGTCATGGTGGAACATAACCACCTTCCAGGCAGCATCCTCATGGCTGGCAATGGCTTTTTCCATTAATTCACTGTGCTCTGCCGCATTACGGTTATTGCTGTTCAGGATGATGAACAGGACATCGCCGTAGCTGAAATAGTAATCCGCGCCGGAATTCGTGTCACCAAGTTCGGGATCCACATTGGGATTGTTATAATGGAACTGGTAATCATCGCCTTTGCTCTCATGATTTCCGATGCAGGTAGCCAGAGGCAGGCTCCGCAGCTGTTCGGGAGTAGAGAATGCCGCGAACTCCAACTCGCGGATATTATCTGCGTTCGCTTCGGAATAATCGATCTGATCGCCTGCCGAGAGGATAAAGCTTGCATTCGGGGCAATCTCCGAAGCCATATCCAGCGTTTTGGTCCATCCCGCAAGGTCTGTAGCAATATTGGCGTCGTCTACGCTGCCCTGCCCGGAACTTCCGGAAGCTCCCATCTGGGGATCGCCTACCAGAATCGTCTGGAAGGAATCAAAATCCTGGCTGGTATAGGTATGTACCTCTGACCACTGGGCGTTCTCTCCGTTATTCCAGGTATAGCTGTAGTAGTACGTGGTATTGGGTTCAATCACACCGGTTCCGGTCGTCACCTTGTTGGAGGCCGTGTAATCAATTCCCTCGCCGGCAGTATTGTCCGTCGTTTTGCTGATGGCGGTTGCCTCGCCGTCATAAACCACTGCGTCAGAAAGGTCTTCTTTGGTTCCCATCTTTACAGCGGGAACTCCTTTTTCCTCGGAATACCAGCAGAAATTCAGAGCTGTTTCATCCTCCCCCGGTGTCAGAATGATCTTTCCTGCATCCAGCCTGGGATCGTACGCATCGGCGGTGCCTGCAGTCTCTGCCTGGGTTTCAGCTGCCGCTGCCGCTGCATCTGTACTCTGTGCGGTTTCAGCACTTACCATTACGGCAGTACCGGAAAGCATGGTAACGGCACAAAGCAATGCGATTACTTTTTTTGCCTTCATGTCTGTTCTCCTCCTCGTTTAGTTTTGAGACAAGCTCATACTATCCTTATCGGAGGAAAAGTTCAATCGGTTTTACAGACATTTAACAATATTTAACGTAACTATCTAACTTTTCTTGTTTTTCCTTAAATATAGTTTCTATTTTTCCGTCAATATCCCTTCAAAATTATAAATTCTTAAATTTTATTGATCCGTATGGGATATTTTATCTTTTAATGCTCTGAGCGGCGCGGTGATCTTCCAACTGGAGGAATTGGTAATGATCTGCAGATCACGATCCAGCCGCCGAATCTCCGCTTCCTGTTGCGATAACCGGCTCTTCAGCGCCTTCATCTCCTCCTCCATAGCCTGGATCGCCGCCTCTTTTCCGGCGATCTCCTCCTGCTGCCGTGTAAGGTCCCCTTCCTGTTTCTGTATGTGCTGTCTCGTCAGATCCAGCCAATGCTCCAAGCCGGTTATTTTATCCGGATACTTTTGGGTGTACAAGTCGTTCAGCACATGTTTCCCTGTATATGTTCCACATTCGATCGTGGAAAAACCATATTTCTGTTTCAGCAGTACTGCAATTCTTTGATCAGACATCAGTTTTTCCAATTTCAGCATTCCAAAGGGCGAAGGAACCGATGAATCCTGAAGCGGCCTGCAAAGAAGAAAAGCCTGTTCACACAAAAGCTCTTCCCTGCTTCTTGAATCCTGACAGACAAAAAACTCCCGAAAGGTCCGAACAAACAGTTCCGCATCCATATCATCAAAAAAATGATACCGGATCAGATTGTATTCGTTATAAAAACGCGTATCGTGTACTTCTGAATAACTGCTGATATTTACTTGCGGATCCGCGACTCTTCTGTAATAGACCAACGGTTCTTCCAGGATCCCAAAGGAAAACTTTTTTGTAAAACGTACCCAATATTCGAAATCCATCGCCTGGATATAAAACAGATTGTGGGGTCCTATTTCAGCAAAAGACCGATACGTAATCAAAGAAGAGGGATTATTGAGCCTGTTCCCATGAAAGAAAAAAAAGCGCAGCCAGGCTTCCCTCGGTTCATTTTTTGCGGCAAACAGCTGATACAATTCCGGCAATTTGTCATTGATAATCGTATCATTTTCATCTATTAAAGTAACCCAGGTAAAACATCCCTGGTGTTCCGGATGCTGCGTAAGATACCGCACCTGCTTTTCCAGCTTATCCGGAAACCAGACATCATCGCTGTCAATGATCGCCACATATTCTCCCCGGACTTTCGAGAATCCCACATTGGTGGCGTAGGCTATATGACGGTTCTCCTCTAAGGAATAAACTTCTATCCGCTTATCTGAGATGGAGTCAAGGATCTTTAAAGTGTCATCCGTGGAACCATCATTTATCACGATCAGCTGCAGATTTTTATAGGTCTGATCCAAAACGCTTAAAATGCTCTTTTTAATATATCTTTCCGCATTATAAGCTGCCATGATCACACTTACTAAAGGCTCTTTCATCTCAGCACCTCCCAATCATATCTCTTTCGATTATACGTCAAATTTTCCCGTGCAACAACTATCTTTTGTCATTGTCTCCCGCATATGACAATGCTATAATAAGCACGGAAAACCGCAGAATATTAAACTTTATCAGGAGAAACCTAAATGAAATCTGTTTTTATTCACGCGTATCTGGCTGATAATTTTGGAGATGACCTATTTGTTGCGCTTCTTTGCAAAAGATACCCAAAAACACACTTTCGCGTACTTTCTGACAATTCCTACAGAGAAAAATTCAGTGAGCTTAAAAATCTCACGGTATACACAGCAGATGCACCCTATGTAAAACGCATCGACCACTGGCTGCAAAAAATGGGGATTTCCCGGGGATTCTGGAAGATCCTGGTCAGAACTTCCAGGGCGGTGATTCATATTGGCGGTTCCTCTTTCGTCCAGCATTTTGACGACTGGTCCGCTTTCTACGGCACAGATCTCTACCTTGCCGAAAAAAGCAAGGGCCTTTATCTGATCGGCAGCAACTTTGGACCTTTTACTGATCCAGGCTATCTGCTCGCATATAAACAGTTATTTTCCCGTTATAAAGGGATCTGTTTCCGGGATCATGATTCCTGGCAGCTGTTTTCGGATATAGCTCATACGGCCTGCGCTCCGGATGTTGTATTTAATCTTGTTCCTGGCGAAACAGAAAAAAAGAAAAAGGCGCTGATCGTCCCCATAGCTCTGGAAAACCGAACCGGAAAATATGATATCAGCCGTTTTTCTGACTCTTATTTCCGTTTTCACCTGCGCGGGATCCGATATCTGCTTCAGCAGGGATATCAGGTCACTTTGTGCAGTTTCTGCGCGCCTCAGGGAGACGCTGCCATGATCCAGCGGCTGCTGTCCTCTCTGTCTGCCTCTGAAGCCGGATCGGTCCGCCACCTTCCCTATCAGCAGAATATGCCGGAAATCATCCGCGAATTTCAGGAGAGCAGTTTTGTCCTCGGGACAAGATTCCACAGCATTATCCTGGGGCTTCTCTGCGGCTGCAGAGTATTTCCCATTATTTACAACCAAAAGACCGAACAGACCCTGCGGGACCTGCATCTGCCTGAACGCTTTCAACTTTCGGAATTAGACAATATCCCAGAGGATCAGATAGAAACTTCTTCCGTCTCCCTTTCCCGGTCAGACATTGAACGACTCCGTAGGGAAGCGGAAAAACAATTTCAGTTTACAGACCGGCTGTTGAAATAAAAGGATATCTATATCTATCGTTTTTCAGGAATAAAAAAAGGAGCTGTCCAGCTCCTTTTTTTATTCCTGTCAAACGGATCCTCCGTTTCACTGTTTATCTGATTTCGTTAAATATTCGGGTCTGTAGGATCCCAATTCTGGTTCGGATCCGTGATCCGGATAATCGGCCCCTGGCCCAGCGGTCCGGGATCCGGACTGTCATAAATCTCCACCTGCATGCCTAACGGACAATTATCATAAATCCATTTTGCGTCTCTGACGCAGAGTCTTACACAGCCTGCAGATGCCGGGCTTCCCAGTTTATTGTACTCTACAGGATTCAGATTGTAGCTTGTCATATTCGACCCGGCAACAGAGTGGAACAGTATGCCGCCTACGATCCTGGTACAGTACTGTCCATAGGACGGTCCGATCAGTTCATGCCAACGGTATTTTGCAAGTGTATGGAAGGTACCTGCCGGGGTCTCCTCTCCGGGACGTCCCACAGAACATGCGAATCTTTTGACCGGAATGATGTAACCGTTACTTCCATCTTTTGCGTAAATGGTTACCGTGCAGGTTGTCCTGTTAACTTTAGCAAGATAAGACGACTGTTTCGGCAGGATTCCATCCAGATCCAGCTGTTTCACATTATCAATATAATAGAATTTATATCCATTTTCGTAATACCAGCCGTTCTTTCCGAAATCAGAAGGCGAAACATGTAAATTTGCCTGCGCCACTAAAGTTCCCTGCGCATTTGTCACATTACACCGAAAAGCATAATCGCCTACTACCCACGGCACCCATCCTATTTTCTTTGGTTCACTGCCGGAATATAAGGTATCCCATCCTGAACCATTCCACTGAAGATATGTAAATGTATAATCTTCATGCAGTACATCTGTCCCGCTGACGGACAAATACGACTGGTATCCCGCCTGCAAAGTACCGGAAAATCCGAAATTACTGATTCTGTAACCCTGGATCGCGTAAGCAATGGTCTTCTCATAGGTGGTTCCATCACTTCCGGTAATCACTACATGGATCCAATATGTTCCGCTGGCTTTTGGCTGCCAATACGTATTATGTCCTGGAGATAATGTATACCACTTTTCCGTCTGCAGATCGTAAATCTGATACAGATACTGAAGATTTGGATCATTGGACTCTACATTCTGCATAATGTAATATGTGGCATAATCAGGAGTATAGACCTGCAGATTCGTCAATTCCGTATGGAAAGGCTGCAGCTGGTAGCCAATGGTTGCCTGACTGGCCGCGCCGTCTTCCGTTCTGGCTTCTACATGGATCCAGTAAGTACCAAACTTTTCCGGAAGCCAAACGGCTTCTGCCTTGTCAGACCAGTCCTGGATGATCCCCCACACCTGTTTTTCAAGATCGTAATACATCCAGCGGTACTCCAGCCCTGTCCCCGTTGTCTCAGCGCTGACATTTACATGAACTTCTTTTTCTCCTGCTGCAGTTGCTTGAATAGCTCCCAAGGTAATCGTTGCAGGTTCAGCAACATATCCCATAAAGCTCTGACCAATCACCGCTCCGCTTTCATCATACGCCTGAAAACACAACAGAAAATCTCCGGGGGCTTCTGCCTGGTAACTGATACTTTCTAAAACTTCAGACTTGCTCAGACTCTTCCATGTTTTTCCGTCGTAGACCAGATACTCATACACTAAATGCTGCCCCAGAGGATTGCTGACACTGCCCGTTAAAGTCACCGTTGTCGACCAGGACTGATGTCCGTCACGGTCCATGGATATTCCGGTCACAGCCGCTCCTGCCACATGATATCCGATGGTACTGGTCAGTTCTTTTCCGGAGGCGTCTTTCATGATCACATGGATCCAGTAATCCCCTCCTTTGGAGGGCGTCCACACGCAGGAATCCCCTGTGTCCGCCTGGATGGTGTACCAGATCTGCTGGGACAGATCGTACAGCAAATAGGTAAAGCTTACATCCTCTTCACTGAGATTTGTCTCATACCGGGGAGTGATCTGAACCCCGCCGGAAGCAAGAACCTCCGTGTCTACTCCGTTCAGGCGCATATACGCCGGCTCTTTCTCGTTCACATGAACATTCTGGAAAGCATTCGTTTCCTGGCCGTCATACTGTACCTGAAAAGACACGAGGTAGTCGCCGGCGGCTCCCGGCGTCCATTCCACAGGCGCTGGGGTATACGAACTGCTGATCTCCCGCCAGATAATCCCATCGTAATAAATGTAGCGATAAACCGCTTCCGGCTCTCCTTCTGTCGCCGCGGTCCCTTCCAGCGTCACCGTTTCCCCGACTGTAATATCTGCAGAAGGTGAGACAACCAGACTTTGCGCAACAGCCGAGGCCTCTTCCGCCTGTACTGCCGGAGTCTCTGTCTCTTCCGCCTCCGCATCCGGAATCTGCGGCTCTTCTGCCTCCGCTTCAGAGACCTGAGCTTCTTCCTTCTCCGTTTCAGAGACCTGAGTTTCTTCCATCTCCGTTTCAGAGACCTGCGCTTCTTCTGCCCACACCGGCTGGGCACATGCTATCATCAGCGCGCAGAGCCCGATTGAAAGAATTCTCTTTTTTTTCATCTTTTTCCTTCCCTTCTGAAGTATCTCTTTTTTTATAATACTCCTTCTGTGTTCTGTTGAAAAGAACGATTTGAAGATTTTACATTTTTCAAAACACTTCACAGTCGTTTCAAAGAGAAGTCCTGACTTTCCAGCGTCAGATTTGGATTATAATAGGGATCCCCATTTTTCAGGATATCCGGCCACTTTCCGGCAAAGGTTGCGATCTCTTTCTGGAAACGCCTGATCTTTTCCGGAGTATCTTCCAATCCCCTGGATTTGGACTCATAGTGGTATAGCTCAGCATAGGGGTTATAAACGATCAGTTTTCCCAGTTTCCGCACCTTCATACAGAAATCAATGTCGTTAAACGCAACCTCCAATTCTTCTGACAGTCCATCCACCGCATCGAAGACTGTTTTTTTCACCATCATGCACGCGGCAGTCACCGCGCTGTAATCCTGGGCACAGATGATGCGGTGGCAGTAACCGGTGGCTCCCGGGGGCTGCTGCACAAAACAGTGTCCCGCAATCCCTCCGAAGCCTATCACGACGCCGGCATGCTGGATCGAGCCGTCCTCATAATAAAGCCTGGCTCCCACGATCCCTACATCGTCTCTGGTACAGTATCCCACCAGTTCTTCGATACAGTCATCGTTGATGATCGCCGTGTCATTGTTCAGCAGCCACAGGTACTCTCCTTTCGCGAACCCGGCCCCGAAATTGTTGATCGCCGAATAGTTGAAGGATCCCTGGTAATACACCACCCGGACTTTCGGATTTGCCGCTTCCAGTTCTTTGTAAAACTGAAAAGTTTCCTCCTCCGTACTATTATTCTCTATGATAATATATTCGTAATTATCATAGGAGGATTTTGTTTCTATGGAATCTATGCAGCGCTTCAGGTCCTCCACATGATCCTTGTTGGGGATCAGGATCGAGATCATGGGCTTCTTCCCAAGGCGGTATCTGGTCCGGTACAAACCGGGATACTCGCCCTGGAATACCTCCGCATCGATTCCTGTCCTGGAATAATGCGCTTCTATCGCCCTCTGTCCGGCCTCAAACGCGTATTTTTTGCTTTCCGGCTTTTCGGCAGTCGAATTTTCATGGGATCTCCAGTGGTAAAGGACTTTCGGTATATGCGCAATATTCCGGGCCTGTTCGACGCACCGGAGGATAAAATCATAATCCTGGGCGCCGTCATATTCCTGGCGGAACAACCCCACCTTTTTCTGCAGTTCCCTGCTCACCACCACGAGATGGCAGATATAGTTCACCGTACGCAGAAGATCGATGTTAAAATCCGGCTTGAAGCTGGGCTGAAAATACAGCTGCCCGTTTGCTGAAACTTTATCTTCATCCGAATATAAAAAGTCTGTATCCGGAACCTGATTGATCTTTTTTACACATTCGAACAGCGCATCTTTTGTCAGAAGATCATCATGGTCCGCGAAAGCCAGAAAATCTCCTTCCGCTATTTTCACCGCATGGTTAGTATTTTCAGAGATTTTTAACGGTTTTTCCGAAACAGTTACGCGGATCCGGGAGTCTTCTGCCTGCAGTTCAGACAGGATCCCGCCCAGCAGCGCCGGATCTCCGCTGCCGTCCGACAGGCACAGTTCCCAGTTAGCATACGTCTGTTTCCTTACAGAAGATACCAGCTGCTGCAGATAATGCGGCGCTGTCCGGTAAAGCGGCACAATGATGCTGATCTTCGGCATATAAGGGAACTCTGTATGTTTCTGCTGTTTCAGCTCCGCCTCCGAAGGCATCCTCTTCTGCCTCCAGGTCTGATAATCCATGGGGCGGTTCTTTCGGTTCTTCCACTTACTCATCGCCTTATCCGCCAGAGCTGTCACTCCGTATGTCCGCAGATAACGCATGCCTTTCTGATAATATCTGGCGATCTTTTCTTTCTGTACAGCCATCTTGTCCAGCGAAAAGGCAAACACAGCCTTTCTGGTCTCGGACTCCATGACCAGACGGAATTCCTTTCCTTCCAGATGTTCAGCTTCCAGATAAAATCCGCAGTTCTTATCGATCTCCAGTCCTCTGTACAGCTCTGCCACATCCGGCCGGGACTGTTTCCGTATATGACAGGCGGCTTTTTCCCCCTGCATATTTTCCAGCCTTACGGACACCGGGCTCAGATCAACCGCCCAGCCCCGGATCATACAGCTTCCCTCGTCCGGATCACGGATAATCTCTTCAATGAAAAAGGGAAGTTCCTGCTGTTTTCGGATCAGATCCTTTACCGCGATAACGAACCACCGAAAGCGTTCTTTTCCCCGCACTGCGTCCACAGTCAGCTTTGAACTGTTCCGATCCAGTTCCGGAAGTTCTGCTTCTATGCGGACCCGGCATTTACTCTCGCCGTCCAGGTCGCTCATGCGCTGGAAAATCCCGGCGTCCTCCTCTGAAACGATTCTGGAGGGGATTTTTTTCTTATCGATAAATACTTCTACTTCTGTCTGTTCCGGAAGGAGCCCCTGGATATAATACCGGTTTTTATCCCGGAGATCCAGCCAATCCTTCTCTGCTTCATATCCTCTGCTCCGCATATATTACCTCTAACTGAAAAATTTATACAGCACGATGATAAACACATACAAATAGGTCAGGCAAAACAAAACGCTGACAAATGTCTCGATATCAAACATATCGCTGATGGTACGGAGCGCCAGCGTATTAGAAGGGAATTCATCTGTGTTTAAATGAAGTTCCGCGTCTTCACTGCCTTTGGGAACATTGTAAACGGAGATCGCATTACCGCTTCCTGCATCCCTGGATATCAGGGTGAAAACGAACTCTTTGTTCCTGCACTCTTTTATATCGTCGAATTTAACTGTATAATATTTTCCATTCTTGATTTCTGATGCATTTATCACACCGCTGCGGACTTCCGTACCTGTTTCCGCATCCAGGATCTGATACTGATACGTGGAGGTCAGCGCATTTCCGTAAGTCGCGCACATAAAGCTGACGCCGCTGAGAACCGGCTGCCTGCAGGTGAATTCCTGCTGTACCTTCAGATCCACCGTGAGTTCCCCCATATTTCCATACAGAGAGGAATCCACCGTCTTATCATAAACCGGTGTTTTTTTATCTGTATGCGCGTATAAAAAGGCAATGCCAACAATTATCGCTGCCGCAATGATATATTTGAAATATTTTTTCATTTCTTATATCCTATCTTATGACATTTCATACTGCCGGCCGATCTCCTCCGCAGTACCCATCATTTTTATATGTCCTTTTTCCAGCCAGACCGCATGTCTGCAAATGGATTTTACCTGCTCAATGCTGTGGGAAACAAACAATACAGTAGTATCTTTTCCCATCATGTTTTTGATCCTCTCCTCGCACTTCTGCTGGAAACGAAAATCACCCACAGACAATACTTCATCGACGATCAGTATGTCCGGCTTTCCGATGGTTGCAATGGCAAAAGCCAGACGGGAAAGCATACCGGAAGAATAATTTTTTACGGGGACATCCATAAATTCCCTCAGTTCAGAAAAATCCACAATATCCTCGTAATATTCCAGCATCTGCTTTCTTGAATACCCAAGGATCGCGCCGTTGAGGAAAACATTTTCTCTTCCTGTCAGATCAAAATCAAAGCCGGCTCCCAGTTCTATCAGCGGAGCTACGGTACCGAAAATCCGCACAGATCCTTCCGTGGGCTTCAGCACACCGGCGATCGTCTTCAAAAGAGTGCTCTTTCCGCTTCCGTTGAGACCGATCAGTCCGACCGAATCGCCGCGTTCCACCTGGAAACTGATATTTTTAAGTGCCCAGAATTCATCGTACTGGATCTGTCCCTTCAGTCTGCGGATAAAATATTCTTTTATACTGTTGACCTTCTCCCTTTCCAGATTAAAGCGGACGGATACATTGTCAACATCAACCATTATCTCACTCATATTTTTCCTTTATAAGTTCAGGATAAACGTATCCTGTTTTTTGTAAAATACGTACAGACCGATCAGGATCACCACCGCGCACTCCGCCAGAGCTACTATGAAAGACAGCGGTCCCGGTACGATCCCGTTCAGGGCCAGATCCCGGAACATCTCTACCATATTGGTCAGGGGGTTCAGCATAACAATTTTCCGGACGACCCCCGGCAGCATAGACAATGGATAGATGATCGGCGTCAGATACATCAGCGCTGTAATAAAAACCCCGTACAGATGGATAATATCACGGAATTTCACCGCGTAAGCGGCCAGGATCAGCCCCACGCCGCTGGAGAACAGGACCACCAGAAAGATGGGGATCACCGCCAGAAACATGGTATAGTGAAATTCCGCCCGGGTAGCCAGCATGACCACGATCAGCGCGGCAAACGTAGCCATGACATTGACAGCGCTGGAAAGTATCCTTGAAAGCACAAACAGATACTTGGGAATGTACGCCTTTTTGATCAGAGAAGCGCTGCCGATGATCGCTGTAAGAGCGCTGTTGGTGGATTCAGAATAAAAGTTAAAGATCACCTGTCCGCTCATAATGTAAAGCGGAAAATTTTCTATATTATTCCGAAAAAGGTTGGAAAAAACAATACTCAGCACGATCATCTGGCAAAGAGGGCTCAGCAGGGACCATAATACCCCCAGCACAGAACGCCGGTATCTTGTCTTTATATCCCGCACCGCCAGTTCGCTGAGCAAAGGCTTATATTTTACAAAATTTTCGATATAAGCAGACAAAAAAATTACCTCCAGTTATCGTTTGTAACTCTCAAGCCCCGGCCATTTCTGATCTTTTTCCGATATGATCAGATCGTCTACGGTCATGCCCTCAGGCAGAGGCCACTGCACACCGATGGACGGATCCTTCCAGGACAGGCCGCCTTCATCATTGGGGTGATAAAAATCTGTACATTTGTAGGCAAATTCCGCGCTGTCAGAAAGGACAATAAATCCATGGGCGAAATTCTTGGGGATAAAAAACTGCTTTTTATTTTCTGCCGAAAGGATCACGCCGTGCCATTTTCCGTAAGTAGCCGATCCCTCCCGCAGATCCACTGCCACATCAAAGACCTCTCCGCTTACCACGCGGACCAGCTTGTCCTGCGGATAGTTGATCTGAAAATGCAGTCCCCGCAGCACTCCTTTTCTGGAGGAAGACTGATTATCCTGGACAAATTCCATATCGATCCCCGCGGCTTTGTAATCGTTATAGTTGTATGTTTCCATAAAATAACCGCGTTCGTCTCCGTAAACGGCGGGAGTGATGATTTTCAATCCCTCGATCTCACAAGTTTCTACTGTTATTTTTCCCATGATCTTACGCTCCTGCTTTCTGTATTTCTTTTGTATCGAGCCATTATAGCATCATATATGAAATCACGCAAGTTTTCTACTTTTCTTCAAAAACGGCGCCGTCTTTCAGTTTATTACGGAGATATCTGCTCAGCGCGTCCTGCCAGGTCGGCAAAAGCTGAAATCCCTGTTCCGTAAGTTTGGACTTATCCAGCCTGCTGTTATGTGGCCGTTTTGCCTTGGAGGGGAACTCTTCGCTGGTCAGAGGGGTAACCGCCACTTCCGGCATCCCTGCCTGGCGGTAGATCTCTTTTGTAAATTCATACCAGCTGCAGTAGCCTTCGTTGGACGCATGATAAATACCATACTTATCTGTCGCCACCATTTCCGCCAGCAGAGCAGCCAGATCCCGGGTGTAGGTCGGCGAGCCGATCTGGTCCGCAACCACCCCTACTTTTCCGTTTTTCTTTCCCAGGCGAAGCATGGTATTAATAAAGTTGTGGCCGTTTTCCCCAAACACCCACTCCGTGCGCACGATAAAATAAGATTTTACGTAACGCTGCACTTCCTTTTCCCCGTCATATTTCGCCTGTCCGTAAACATTCAGGGGCTTCACCACCGGATCCTCCGGTTTCCAGGGCCTCGTACCCTCCCCGTCAAATACATAATCTGTGCTGATATAAATCATCTTCAGATTCTTTTCCCCGCAGACCCTGGCAATATTGGCTGTTCCGTCCACATTTACCCGCCTGCATAATTCCACATGGTCCTCTGCCGCGTCCACTGCTGTGTAGGCCGCACAGTGGATCACCGCCTCCGCGCCGGAATCCTTGATCACTCTGCGGGTTTCGTCCGCGTCTGTGATATCCATCTCGTCTATATCCACGCCGATCGCGATGTGATCTCTTTTTTCCAGTTCCTGGACTACGTGATAGCCCAACTGTCCCTTGACACCGGTAACCAGCACCTTCATGACCTCAACCTCCCTGTCTGTTATTTAATATCCGCTGCATTTTTTCCGGATTTCCCCATTCTCCCGGGGAATCATACGGGCGATCCGGGAACGCTCCGTATTCCAGCCGGATGTCCAGGCCTTTCTCCCGGATAAACTCCTCTACCTTTTCCGCCAAGGAAACCGGCTGGCCTGTGCATACATTGATGATCCCGGTAACTTCTTTCTGGGTAGAAGCAAGGGCAATATATTTTGCCAGTGTTTCTACATCTATAAAATCATATTTGTTTTTGCCGGAAGTAAAGGGGAAAGTTTTTCCCCCTGCCTGGGCTGTCTGCAGGATCTTTGTAAAAATGGAATGATTTTTTGTATCGTCTCCAAGGATGTAGTACGCTCTCAGCCAATAAAGATTCACTTCTTTTTCCGCTGTAAGCTGCAGCAGAGACTGCCGCAGGGCATTTTTGGCTACGCCGTACTGAGACAGCGGATTGCAGGGTGTGTTTTCATCAATAGCCCCTTCCCAGTAGCCGATTTCGTGCATGGTCCCCATAACCGCAAGATTTTTCAGACCGCCTTCCATCATGTAGCGAAGGAAACGGCAGTGGCCCGACAGATCCTCCATATGCGTAGCGGCGTTGTGTACAAATCCGTTTCTCCAGGCAAGATGAATACAGATATCCGGTTTTCCAAATTCCGCGTAGATATCCGGGCAATCGTCAAAAATCGAACGGTTTACGATCTCCGCCCGGGGATCCACCCCCGCATTGCGGACATCCGCGGCGATCACCGAATACCCCAGATCCAGCAGGCTTTTTACCACATGCCTTCCGATATAGCCTCCAGAACCTGTCACTAACACTTTTTCCATCTTTTTTCCCTCTCTTTATTCAGCTTTTTTCTTTTCAAGAAAAATCCCCACTGTTTTATCATGCACCTTCTGAAGCAAAAACGCAACCACAAAAATCACGCAGCAACAGCAGAGGAACAGCAGGTAACTGTTAAATCTGGTCAATTGGTAAAGATCAAATTTCGCTGTCACATAGAAAATGATCGTATGATGCACGATGAAAATCGCATAGGAGTATTTACATATAATCGAACATATCCGCCTAAACGGCAGCCATCTGAGAAAATCCGCTGCCCAGACCATGATCAGAAATACCGCTATTCCTATATAGGTAGCCTGCAGAGTCGGATCTATCTTCCATGGCTGATACCAGTTGAAAAGAATCACACCCAAAGAAATCAAGGCTGCCGGCCACTTCACTTTTATACCACTGTATGTAAAAAACATCCCAAATAAAATTCTTGGCAGCAGTACCGGAAGGATCACCGAATTATACTGTGTAGGCCAGAACAGAAAAGCAGCATAAATCAGGATAGACACGACCGCCAGGCTGATCGGACTCTTCAGAAGCCATTTCCTGAGCAGAGGGAAAAAAGGATAAAACAGGATAATCATTCCCAGGAACCATTCCCCTACCATAGCAAATGTGGACTGTCCAAAGACTTGCGCATACATGTCAAGGCCCAAGACGCTGTAAATGATTTTATATTTCGGCACCCCAGCGGGCAGCCCTGCATTCCGGTAAAAACTATACAAAAAGAAAAACAGATACCCCAGCCAGAACATGGGATAAATACCCCAGAACCGTTTGGAAAAATACGTGCGGAGGCTGCACTTTTCTTTATATACGTACATTAAGGAAGCCCCGGAAATGATCAGAAAAAGCGAAACTCCAAGATCGCCAATATAAACATTGCTGAATGACAGCCCCAGCACAGCTTTTTCCGGCATCTGAGGGCTTGTGTACACGAAAAGAGCGTTGTAATGGGTAAGCACGATCAAAATCGTCGCCGCAGCCCGCACAAAATCCAGATAGAATATCCTTTCTCTTTTCATCCTTCCCCCTCCGGCATTTTTATTTTTTGAACACTTTTGTCCTCAGACTCTCGACCATACTGCTCTGCCGTATTTCCTGAGCAAATCCCGAATCCAATATCTGGGCGCTGACCTCTATGCTGCTGGGATTACCCTGTCTGATTTTCCAGGTCAACTGAGGATCCTCTCCCGGAAAATATACAGTGTTTCCTTGGCAATTTCCATTCGTTTTACAATCTGAAGCGCTGACGATCTCGCTCTTTCCCTCGCCATAATTCATTCGGATCTGAAGATTGCCTAGAGCAAACGTTCCTTTTTCTGCAGGGTCAAAACGCAGACGTTTAATCTGACTTCCTATCGCTTCCCGAGCCAGCTGGAATTTCACCTTCAATTCACCATTTTCCCCTGCATTAACCGCAGTCATGGTATTCTTTTCCTGCATTCCTTCCCCGCAGTCCCAGTATAATTTCGGTGTAATCCTCGGCTTTTTACTATTGCTCAATCCCTCTTCGATCATGTCCTGTGTAATCTGGTTGCTGGCATTTCCGGCAAAAAACACAGATTCCATTCTCTCCTGTTCCTCACAGGGGATAAAGATCTGCGGATCTTCTCCCAAAAACAGGAATCCGTTTTTCAGGATGAATCCATTCGTGTCACAGATGGACATATCTATCCGTTTTGTAAAACCATCTCCATATTCCAGATTTCCATGGAACTTTTCGATAAAAAGCATTCCATTTTCTCCCGGATCAAGACGGAGACGGCGGATCGCCTTTTTCCCTGCCGGAATAGAAAATTCAATTCCAAAACGTCTTCCATGGAAAGAAACTTTTCCGGACACGGCAGACTCTTCACTGAATCCCTGTCCTTCATCGTAATACAGTCTCATGGTGCTTCCCTGGCTCAGACCTTTATCCGTGTTATCAGCATACAGGTTATTTAATTCCTGATGAAGATCATTCATCGCCCGCACCGCAGGCCCCTGGGCAAACAGTCCGCTCAGCACATCTACAAATTTTCCTCCCAGTCCGTTAGACATCAGCCCCAGATTAATATTCCGCAGCATATAGTAAAGATCTGTGATCTCTATGGATGCCATAGAATCGCAAAATACCCATCCGGGATAATATCCCTGATCCTGTACTGCGAAGGAATAGATCCGTTCAATGGCGTGCATGATCGTTCCATCCACTTTTTTACAGGGTTCCTCCGGAAAATCCTCATATTTCCACTGACGGTCATAGAGTTTTTTCATTGCTTTCGGGCGATACCAGAAAAAGCATCCCAACGCGGTAATGGGCGGCTGATCCTGCGAGATAGGCACACGTATCCCTAATTCTTTAGCCAGAGCTTTTGTAGCTTTATAATTTGCGCCCCATTCATTTCCCAGCGTAGGAAAATAATCCGCATGGCTTGGCGGCGCAGGCGTCAGCAGGCCAAGGCGGGGATTCTTCTCAAAAGTGTCGATTATATTGCTGACATAAGCCTTATTTTTCAAAACACTTTCAAAACATTTATAAGCCCAGGAGGCTCCTACCGATTCCGTTTTTAACTGTGTTACCTTTTTATCATGAGCAAAGCACACGTAATCGTATTGAAGGATTTCCGGATTTACAGCCACTAAAACGGAACCCACATCCCGCCCCCGGTTAGGGATCAAAAGTATTTTACAGCGATTGCAGGGCAGTCCTCGAAATCTTCGCTCCACCAACTGATACATTTTCTCGCTGCCGACCGTAATAAATACATCTGTCTGCTCCGGCATGGAACATGCATAATGGTAACTCTCATCTAAAAGATCCTCGTAGAACAGATGCATGACCAACGCCACCTTACGCTTCTTCAGGATTTCCGTAAGATCTGTTCCCCGCTCCGAAGAAAGAATATAATTCAGATGCAGACACTGCTTGATCTCTGCCTGATTACAACTTCTAAGAATATTTTCCCAGATCAGATCCACATCATAGGCAGTCTCATTCTTCAGATATTCCATAAGTTCATAAGAAGGCTCGCCGATACAGCCCTGCAAAAAATCACTGTAATTATGGAAAAAACTGCGTCTCTTAAAAATCGGGCACCGTTTTTCCTGCATTAAGCGTTTCGGTACTTTCAGCAGAGGATATTCTGTAAATTTTTTAAGATCGTCGGTATTTACATAGACATCCCACTGAAATCCCTGAGTTGCAAAATAATGGGTAAAATAAGATTCATGATAGGCAACAGATTCAGCATAGCTTCTGATCGGCGGTATATTTTTCCAGTAATCCTGGAAAACCTGACTTGAAAACATATTTCTTCGTACAGCAATAAAATGCGACTGTATATGCTCTCGTATATACCCGCATTCAATCATTCCAAACGGATCCGCGTTTACTTTATGAAATTTTGTAATCCCCCAAAAATCCAGATCTTTTCTGGCATCCATTGCAGTAAACATTTCAGCAAACGGAAATACCGGTCCCATAATCGTACAATTCATAAGGATTACTTCTTCATAAGACGAAAGCTTTTCCCATCCTACGGACAACAGCGCTTCTCTGTAAGCCCATACATCAAAGCCTTTGTTTTCCCTCTCTATGATCTGATCCGTAAGGGTTGAAAACTTTTTTCTTCCCTCTTCTTTCAGTTTTCCGTTGCTAACGATCAAAAGATCTTTACAAGACTTCATTAAATCTTCCAGAAGTACAAGATTGTAATTATCAACAACTCCCTGTCCGTCATAGAAAAAATAAATTACCAGTCTGTTATTCATGAATACTCTCCCTCTTTTTAAGTTCTTTTCGTTTTTCCTCACATTGTATCAGCTGCATTTCAAAATTCTGCCGGCCTTGCTGTACCACAGAAGATAACAACAATCCGGAAAAAAATGAGATGATCGCAGCCAGATATACAAATCCGCAGACAATGAGAGTTGGGAAATTAGGAACTAACCCCGTTCTGAAAAAAGTGACCAGTATCGGTATCATAAATACGGTACTTAATACTGCCAAAAAACATGCAAACAAAGAATAAAAGCCAACCGGTTTATAAATACGATACAAACGCGCAATGGTTTTGAGTACTTTAAATCCGTCGCTGTAAGTGTTTAATTTTGATTCGCTTCCTTCCGGCCGATCGCGGTATTCAATTACCACATTCTCTACCCTGAGATTTTTATCTACGGCATGAATGCTCATTTCCGTTTCAATTTCAAACCCCTTTGAAAGTATCGGAAATGTTTTCACAAAATTATAGCTGAACGCCCGATAGCCTGTCATAATATCTTTTATATTGCTCTTAAAAAGGCGATTAATGGTTTTTCTCACCAGCGAATTCCCGGCATTATGAAAAGGTCTTTTATTTTCTGTAAAATATGTGGAAGAGAGCCGGTCTCCAACGACCATATCCGCCTGCTTTTCCAATACAAGCTCTGCCATCCGGCGTCCGTATTCCGCCGGATATGTATCATCTCCATCCACCATCAGATACACTTCCGCATCGATCTCCCGAAACATTCTTCTGATCACATTGCCTTTTCCCTGCATATATTCGTGGCGGACCACTGCCCCTGCTTCTGCCGCGATCCTCGCAGTATCATCTGAAGAATTATTGTCATATACATAAATGACTGCTTCCGGTAGTTCCTTTTTCCAGTCTTCAACCACTTTTTGAATGGTCCTGCTTTCGTTGTAGCATGGAATCAGGACTGCTATTTTATCCATTTTCTGCCTCCAATTTTTTAACTAACATTCACTTGACCTGCGCCGAGGAGTATCATATTTCCCGAACTGTCGATCATATAAACATGAACATTGTAGTCTGCTGTTTTAAATCCAAAATCTACTGCATAGATCTCTGTACTGTAATTATTTGCTCCATTGCCGGCCAATTCAAACCACTTCAGATCCGACTGATCTTCCTCTGCCCATACTGCGCAGTTTACGGCGACAATATTTTCAGCAAAAACATTATTTACCTGTACCAGGAACCTGCCCGTCTGATAGTCATAAGGGTCAATGTACACTTCAGGTGAACTTCCGGCAATCTCTGATTCAGGTACAGCGGTAGCTGTTGGATTAACTTCCATACGGTCGCTTTTAATCAATTCATAACCGTTGTCATTCAAGAGCAGATACGTATCGACACAATACTGTCCTGTCTTGTATTCAAAATCTTCCAGCGGAATTACCACCTGGTATTCTCCCGCATTCTTCATGGTCCCCGTATAGGTTCTTACATCTTGTTCATTATTTTCTATCCAAACTTCACACTTTATGCCGGAAACCTCCTGATCCCACTGAATATTTTCGACCTGCAAAGATAGTGTCTGCTCTGCCGCCTCATAATTTATAGATGAAACATCCGCTTTGTTAATGCTGGCTATCAATTCTTCCATCAATCTGGATTTCTGCGCCAGCCCCTGCTCCGACTGCTCCACTCCATATTGTTCGATCAAAGTCTGTTCTTCCGAAAAAAGGTTCACTCCCAATCCCAGCCGGTCTCCCTGAATGCTGCATCCCAAACTGGCAAGCGTTGTGGGAAAAGCATCAAAAGTGCTGTACTCTCTGTACACATCGGTTTCCGGTGTCACGGGAGCATTTATATACGCCGTATACACTTTTCTTTCGTAATCATCCGATACGTTTTCGCAGTAATCCACATCCATGGTAAGATGGTCCCCGCTGACTATGATCGTTGTATTCTCGTAAAAAGGCTGTTCCTGGATCCACTGGATGAACTCCGCCACCTGACGGCTGGAGCAAGCCATTACATTGGAGTATTGGTCATCTCCGTATTCTCCCGTACACAGCGGGCATACATATCCATCCTCAAAATGCGTATCAACCGTGAGCATCGTCAGATTAAAGGGCTGTTCGGAATCCGCCAGCTCATTTAAACGCTTTTTGGCGTTTTCAAACAGCCGCTGATCCTCATACCCCCACCAGACGTAGTAATCTTCCGGGATCTCTCCATTGCTCTTGGAATAATTGTAATCATAAATTTCGTAATTCCCGTGCTGTTCAAAATACAGCTGTCTTCCGCCGAAGACTGCGTCCGAACCGATCACCAGCTCCTGGCGGTAGCC
The DNA here is from genome assembly GCA_963928055.1 of Candidatus Scatomonas sp. GTDB lineage: Bacteria > Bacillota > Clostridia > Lachnospirales > Lachnospiraceae > Scatomonas. The sequence goes on from CAWVDN010000001.1 coordinate 825,386, forward strand.
TGCGTCCTCCAATACATCTCCCAAAGTGGTGATCCCCGGGAAAAAGTTCTCCTGGGTGTTCATGGAATTTTTTTCTATGGGGATCAAAAGCGGCAGCCCGGATGTTTGGGCGAACATTGCCCCCATGGTCCAGGTGGTTCCCGTCAGAGAAACTCCGCCGTTCAGGACCGCCTCCTCCCCGGAAAAGTTCTCATTATTCAGAGAAATTTCTGTCAGCTCCGGAATGACATTCTGCTCGAATGCCCCTCCGCTGGTTTGATCGGCATACGTATTTTCCATGGATTCCAGATAAATATAGATCAGATTTCTCTTTTGCTCGGGAAAGGTAATGGAAACCGATGCCGGATCCACATAATTGTCATCGATAAAAGAAGAATATGTATTCTGATTTTTCACATAGGCGGAAACATCCAGGGTGGTCCAGATATGAACCAGAGAGAAAGCGATCGCCGCAACGGAGACCCCCGGAACCACCGAAAGAAACACACGGCGCGGTTTTCTTCTTTTCCGAAGTACTAAAAGAAGCACAATAAAAATCACTGCCACTGCTGCCGCGGGCAGTACGCAGTATATCGCAAAATCCCGGATCATTCCGCTGTTGGTACCTTCCAGCGGCATGTTCAGATGAAAGACGATCTCCTCCATGCTGAGGTCGCTCCAGGTTTTGAGTACCCAGGCTACACTTCTGAAAATGAATACAGCTCCTGCTCCCAGCAGTACAAATAAAATCTTTCCTATGACTCCCAGTATTTTTCGGATTCCCGAAACTGCTCCTGTCTGTTCTTTATAACAGGTTTTCGGATCCCCTGCTGTCTCTCTCATACCTTTATATACCCTTTCCGCTTGTGTTTCAAGGGTATTATAGCAGTTTTAACATATGTAAACAACATGTAAAATCCATGAAAAACAGGAAAATGGATGTTTCTATATCCGCTTTTTCCTTTTTCCTGTCAGCTTCCCGTACCGCTTTCCCAGCCAATACCCCGCATACTTGCAGGCGCTCTGCCAGATCAGAGGAAAGAGCAGCCAGGGCTTCTTTGCCCGGCAGACCGCCGCCGCCGTGGCTTTTACCAGGCGGATCCCCTCTCCCTCGGATGGATACGCCGCAAAGACCTCCGGATGCTCCGCCTGGGAAACCGCCAGGTCAAAGTTCCGCCGGAACTGCTGCCGGCCCGTATGATCGTGGGAATGGATCACCCGGGCTTCCGCCGCGTAGGCCACGGCATAGCCGGCCTTTATGACTTTGGAGGCGTAGATCATATCTTCGTTGAAATCGACCCGGTCCGGAAAGCCCCCAAGCTCCACATAGGTCTGCCGGTCGTAGGCGGCACAGACATCGGAGCAGAAAAAGGTTTTGATCCCCAGCGTCTCCAGATCTTCCCTGGTCTTGATCCGGCTCTGCTCCGGATAGTTGAAGTTCCGTGCGCACTGCTCCAGCAGGGAGCAGTTTTTCCTGGGAAGCTGTCTGGCGTAAGCCGCCCGGACCTTAGGATCTTTAAAGGGGCTGACGAGATTTCCGATGAGATCCGTATCCGCCGGCAGGGCATCCTGGGTCATAAAGACCAGGAGATCCGCGGCGGACATACCGGCCATCCAGTCCCTGGTGCCCCCATGGTTAAATTCGTTTTTCGCGATATGCATGACCCGGCAGCCGGGATACGCTTTCTCAAAAGAAGGTTTCCAGTATTCCCGGCAGGTGTTGATGATCAGCACCTGATGGATGGGATAACGCTGACGGGCCAGGCGCCGGAGTAGCTCAGCAAACTCCGGGCCTGGCCGATAAGTTGGTATCAGAATATCTACACTGTACATGTTGGTTACTTCCTGTAACGTTTAATAGTCGGTTTCTCTGTAGGACTAGGGTTCCTCATAGTCAAAGGACGGATCCTCCGCATAATCCCCTTCCCCGTAATCGCTGTAATCCGGATCGTCATAGCTGTCGTATGAAGATTCTTCCCAGGATTCGTCATCCTCCCAGTACGTGTCCTCCCAATCGTCCTCATCGTCCTCCGACTCACCGTCAAAACCGTTGGCTCTGGCCTCTTCCAGAGTAATACCCGGATCCAGCTTTCCGTAATCCGTGGCGTCCGGCATGTTGTACTCAGTGAACCCGGTCTCCTCCTCCAGCCACTCGCTGTAGGCCTGCACAGTAGCCGTAGGAGTATATTCCTCTCCCGGAAACAGCAGTTCGTGGAGTTCGATCACGTTCTGCTCCAGGGTATGGGGCACCACGCAGTCTTCTCCGGTCACCGGGACCACCAGTTCTGTTCCGCTTTCATACCGGGTGGGGAAGCCTTCCTCCGTAGTGATGGTGTAACTCAGCAGCGGCTGGATCAGAGAAAGGATCTTAGTGTTGGAAATATTGGTTTCCACCATGGGGAACACCGCGTCCATAATGGCGTCCAGGGTCCCCAGTCTGGCTCCTTTGGCTTTTTCAAAGATCTTGTTGATGACATTCCGCTGACGGGCTGTTCTTCGGAAGTCGTCCCCCGTAGTCTGGCGGATCCGGGAGTAGGCCACCGCCTGGGCCCCGTCCAGATGAAAGCTCCGGACAATGGCGCCGTCAAATTCTGACTGCGGCGGCATATCGATAGGATTGTAGTCTATGCCCAAGACCTCGGAGGTCTCGTACAGATGGTTATTGAGGTGAACGACCTCTTCCCGGGTCAGATCCACGTCAATGCCCTGCAGTTCGTCCACCACCCTGGCCACTGCCTCGAAATTCACGGTCACGTACTGGGTGATGTTCAGATCCAGATTCAGGTTCAGCATGGTCAGCATCTGCTCCGGGCCGCCCACATTGTAGGCGGCGTTGCACTTGGTGAACCAGTACTCCTCCCCCGGGCCGTTGATGTTCAGGTAGGTATCCCGGTAAACGGAAACCAGCTGAATGGTCTTTTCGTTGTGGTTCACGCAGGCGATGATCAGCGTGTCGCTGTTCTGGGCCTCGTTGCCTTCCCGGTAGTCGATGCCCACCAGGGCGAACAGCTCGATCCCTGACAGGCCGGAGGAGCTGTCCTCTTCCTCTCCGCCCTCATTGACCTCCTTGGAGGTAAAAAGGCGGTCGCTGTCCAGGTCCTTTCTGTTCAGCAGATTAAATTTCTGAGTGACCCAGATGCAGCCCAGCAACAGTACCGTCAGCACCGCCAGGATCACCATTTCTATCGCGAATAAAGCCTTTCTGTTCTTTTTTCTTCTCTGTCTTCTGCCCGAAGCCATATTTTACCCCTTTTTCTCTAGTACGCGTTTTTGTTTACAAAGCCTTTGAACACCGTCAGGAACAGGATCTTGATATCCAGTCCCAGGGTCCAGTTCTCAATGTAGTATAAATCGCAGTCTATACGTTTCCGGATAGATGTATCTCCTCTGTATCCGTTGACCTGAGCCCAGCCCGTCATGCCCGGGCGTACCTGATGCTTTACCATATATCTTGGAATTTCTTCCCGGAATTTTTCCACGAAGAACGGCCGTTCCGGTCTGGGCCCCACCAGACTCATGTCCCCCTTCAGGACGTTAAACAGCTGGGGAAGCTCATCCATACTGGTCCTTCTCATAAATTTTCCGAAAGGCGTGACTCTGGGATCGTTTTTGACCGTCCAGCCTTTCTTTTCCTTTTCCGGATCCTGTACCACCATGGACCGGAACTTGTACATCTCAAAGCTCCGGTTGTGGAGCCCCACCCGGGTCTGCTTATAGATCAGAGGCCCCGGAGAAGTAAGCTTGACGCCGATAACAGCGATGAGCATGACCGGCGACAGGAGCGCAATGCAGAGCAGGGAGCCGATCACATCCATGATCCGCTTTACCATGGCGTTAAAAGTATTGCTCAGAGGCACGTAGCGGATGTTGATCACCGGCAGCCCCATAAGATCCTCCGTATAGGGCTTGGTGGGTATGATATTGTGGTAGTCCGGAATAAATTTGGTATGGACCCCTGATTTTTCACAGAGGGCCACGATCTCCTCCAGCCTGTAGTATTCGTTCAGTCCCAGGGTGATGGAGATCTCGTCCAGTTTGTTTTCCGGAAGGATCACCATCAGGTTCCCGATCCGGCCCAGGACCTTGACTCCCCGGTAAGTGGTCCCGGCAGTCACATGGTCGTCCAGAATGCCCCGGACCGTGTAACCCCATTCCGGATGGGCCATGATCCGGTCGATATATTCCTCCGCTGCCCGGCTGTAGCCTACCAGCAGGATATGTTTCTGATTATATCCCCTCCGGCGGATGTTCCGGAGCACATAGCGGATCACATTCCGCAGGATGATCTCCAGAAAACAGTTGATCACATAGAAGATCACCAGCATGCTTCGGGAAACATGCTGCTGCCGCACCATGTAAAGCCCCAGGATCACCACCAGCAGTCCGATGGTGTTGGCCCGGAAGATATTGGCGGCCTCCAGTCTCCGTCCCTGGACCCTCTTGGGCGTGTAGAGACTGCACGCGTAATAGAGGACCAGATAAATGGGTATGATCAGCACCAGTACCAGCGCGTAATATGCAAACGGAAGGGTCAGCACCGAATGCCCGAAGAGGGTGGTACGGAACTTCAGCACCCAGGCCGTCAGGTAGGAGATGACGATCACCAGGGCGTCCACCACAACGTGCATCCGGTTAAAATACTTCTGATTATCTTTAATCACAGTAAATCACCTGTTTACACCTTTCCCAATTTAACATAATACTATAACTCGTCGGAAAGCGCAATAAATTTACTCTTAATAATGACTGAATTTTTTGGGGAATCCCGGAAGATTCCGCCGGACTGCTACAGCCGGCGGAAGAGATTGATCCAGAGTTCCAGCTGGATCTTCAGATAATTTTTCAGGTTCCGGAAACGGAATTTTACTTTTTTACCGCGGTTTTCCGGCTTTCGGCACAGGGCGAGACCGTTTTTGATTCCCGCCGCGTACTCCTTTCCATAGCCTTTCACGGCAAAAAACAGCAGTTTGATGCCGAAACCCGGCAGCAGCAGGGGCAGGTTCAGGATCCTCTGCAGAACCGGCATATTTTTCCAGATAAGATAGACATTATTTCTGGAAGAATAGCGGATCTTGAAAAGATTGTAGCGGGAACCGCTGGTTCCGCTGCCCACATGGTAGACCTTCGCCTCCGGGAGATACCAGTTCTCATAGCCGGCAATCCTGGCCCGGTAGCCGATATCCAGATCCTCCAGATAGGCAAAGTGCTCCTCGTCAAACAGCCCGGTCTCCCGTAGCAGGTCCGTCCGGTAAACCGCCGCCCCGGCGCAGACAGAAAAAACCTTTCGGGGAGATGCGAACCTTCGGGGATCCTTCCCCTTTCCTCCCGCAAAGGCCCAGCCCAGAGCGCTGTAGTAATCTCCGGCGGCGTCCAGTTTTCCGTGGTCGTGGGCCTGGATCATCATAGCGCCCCCGGAAAAGGCTTTCGGACGCGTCCTCATTCCCCGGCAGAGCTGCTCTACAAAATCCGGGAAGACCTGGGTATCGTTGTTCAGCAGGATCACGTACCGCGCCTCCGCCCGGCGGATCCCTTCGTTCACCGCCCGGCAGAAACCGAAATTCTCCGGCAGGGCTATGACCTCCACTTCCGGGTACCGCTGCCGCGCCAGTTCCAGGCTTCCGTCCGTGGAACCGTTGTCCACCAGAAGGATCTGAAAATCCGGAAGGGTCTGGGCGCGCAGGGCGTCCAGACAGGTTTCCAGGTACTGTATTCCGTTGTAGTTGGGTATCACTACCGCAGCTTCCCGCATGGTTTTCTCCTTACCTTGCCCGCAGGGAATAGTTCCACTTGCTGAGAGTCAGATTCTTATTGTAGCAGGGATCTCCCGCCTTCAGAAGATCGATCCAGCGGTTCCTCATAAACTCGATCTCCTCCTGGAAGCGGCGGACCTTCTCCGGACTGTCCTCCGCTCCCCGGGATTTGGATTCGTCGTGGTACAGTTCCACTTCCGGGTTGTACACTACCAGATACCCGGCCTTTCCCGCCCGCAGGCAGAAATCCACATCGTTAAAGGCCACCGACAGCTTTTCCTCGAAGCCGCCGAGCTCCCGGTACAGGCTTTTTTTCACCATCATACAGGCGGCGGTCACCGCGCTGTAGTCCATCTGTATAGAAGCCTTGTGAAGATAGCCGCTGCGGTTCCGGGGCAGGTTCAGGAAGGCGTGGCCGGCAATGCCGCCGATGCCGATGATGATCCCCGCGTGCTGCACGGTATCATCCGGATAATACAGCTTGGCTCCGGCGATCCCCACCTCCGGCCGCTGGCAGTTCCCCAGCAGTCCCTCGATCCACCCCGGCGTGATCACCCGGGTGTCATTGTTCAGCAGCAGCAGATAGTCCCCCTTCGCCTCCCGGGCCGCGAAATTATTGATGGCCGAATAGTTGAAGGGATGCTCCCATTGCAGGATCCGGATCCTGCCGTCTTTTTCCAGTTCCCTGTAATAGTCGAAGGTCTCCTGTTCCCGGCTGTTGTTTTCCACGATCAGGATCTCATAGTTCTGATAGGTGGATGTTTCCCGTATGGAGCGAAGACAGTTCTCCAGGGCTTCCTTCTGGTCCCGGTTGGGAATGAGGATGCTCACCAGAGGCTCTCCCTGCACCGGATATTCCACGTGATAAAATCCGAAATCTTTTGTCTGGGAAACAACGCCCCGGACGCCGGTCCTTTCCAGGTTTCCCTCGATGGCCCGTTTTCCCGCGTCGTAGGCGTACAGCTTGCTGGCCGGGTTGTCGGCGGTGGAAGCGCTATGGGTCCGCCAGTGGTACAGGATCCTGGGCACATGAGCGATCTTTTCCGCCTGCTCCGCGCAGCGGAAGATAAAATCGTAGTCCTGGGCCCCGTCAAATTCCCGGCGGAAGCCTCCGGCTTTTTCCGCCAGGGACTTTTTCACCACCAGAAAATGGCAGATATAGTTGTTGGACCGCAGCAGATCCAGATTGAAATCCGGCTTCAGATGGGGCTGATAATGTTCCCCGTTCTCGGAGCGGATCTTGTCCTCATCGGTATAGATCATATCCGCCCCCTGCAGGATCCGGCAGGCAGCCTCATAGAGCGCGTCGGGAGCCAGCAGATCGTCATGATCCAGAAGTCCCAGATACTCTCCCCTGGCCATGGCAAAGGCGGCGTTGGTGTTCTCAGCGATGCCGGCGTTCTCCTTCAGATCCAGGCTGCGGATCCTGGGATCTTTCTGCTGATATTCCCGGAGCACCGCCTGCATGGAAGCATCCTCCGGGCTGGCGTTGGCCAGGCACAGTTCCCAGTAAGGGTAAGTCTGGGCCTCCAGGGAATCCAGCAGCTCCCGCAGGAATTTCTCCGGGGTCCGGTAGGCCGGCACGGCGATACTGATGGTGGCCGGATCCTTCCATTTTTTCTTTCTCTGTTTTTCCAGGGTCTCCTCCGAGGCCCTGTGGGCCTCGTACCAGGGGCCGTAGGGAACCTCCTCCGGCTCCATCCGCTCCTGCAGCCTTGTGAGAAAGCCCTTCAGCCCGTAATGCTTCAGATACCGCAGGCCCTTTTGGATGGTATAGGGCTTTAATTTCTTCAAAAAACGAAGCAGGGTATTGTCTGCCATCTGTTACTCCTTTGGTCCCTCAAACCGGAAAAATTCCCGGACACAGTCCGCCACGTAATCCGCCTCCTCCAGGGTCAGGGCGTAATACATAGGCAGCCGCAGCAGCCGCTGGCTCTCCCTGGTGGTCCACTGATCTTCCCCGTGGAACCGTCCGAACTTCTGTCCGGCGCCGGCGCTGTGAAGGGGAATGTAGTGGAACACGCTGCTGATCCCTTTTTCCTTCAGAAAATCTATCAGCCGGGTGCGCACATCCATATCTTTTACTTTAATATAGTACATATGGGCGTTATGCCGGGCGTAATCCGGCACGAAAGGCCTTTCCAGAAGTCCCGCCTCCTCCAGGGGCCTCATCCTCCGGTGGTACAGGTTCCAGACCGCCATCCTCCTGGCGTCGATGTCCTCACAGGCTTCCAGCTGGGCATACAGGTAAGCGGCGTTGAGATCGCTGGGCAGATAGGAAGAGCCGTAGTCCACCCAGGTATACTTGTCGATCTGGCCCCGGAAAAACTTGCTGCGGTCGGTTCCCTTTTCCCGGAGGATCTCCGCCCGTTCCAGATATGCATCCTTCTGGAACAGCAGGGCGCCCCCCTCTCCCATACTGTAATTCTTTGTCTCATGAAAGCTGAAGCAGCCGAAATCTCCCAGGGTTCCCAGGGGCCGGCCTTTATAATAGGCGCGCACGCCCTGGGCGGCGTCCTCCACCACTTTCAGATGATATTTTTCCGCCAGACCCAGAATGGTGTCCATCTCGCAGGCCACCCCGGCGTAATGCACCGGCACGATGGCCCGGGTCTTCTCCGTAATAGCGTCCTCGATCAGGGTTTCATCGATATTCATGGTATCCGGCCGGATATCCACAAATACGATCCTGGCTCCCCGGAGAACGAAGGCGTCCGCCGTGGAAACAAAGGTGTAGGAAGGCATGATCACCTCGTCTCCCGGCTGTATGTCTGAGAGATAGGCCGCCATTTCCAGGGCATGGGTGCAGGAAGTGGTCAGCAGGGCATACTTTGTGGAAAGATTGTTCCGGATCCACTCCGAACATTTCTTTGTAAACATGCCGTCCCCGCAGATCTTTCCGCTCTCCACCGCTTCCCGGATATAATCCAGTTCTTTTCCCACAAAAGGGGGTCTGTTAAAATCAATCATACGTTTCCTCTTTCCCGTAGCTTACGGAAGAGTATAGATGATCACTCCTCCGATTATGATCAGGTTCCCCAGGATCCTTCCTCTGCTGGCTTTTTCCCCCAGCACGAACACGGACAGCAGCATAACGAACACATAGGTAAAGGTGTCGATCACCGCCCCGTATTTCATATCCACCCGGGTATAGGCGTAGGTATTGGCCAGGAGTACCGCTCCGAAAATAAAATAAGCGGTGATCACCCGCCAGTTGAGATACTCCCGTATCCCGCTGGAATACGTCTTCCCGGCGCTCTGCTTCAGCAGCACCTGGGAGACCGCCGAAAAAAATGTACCGATGAACATGATCATCATAAACATATCATTCATATTTCTGCACCACCATGACTCCGACAAATACAATACAGATGCCGATGATATTGTTGACGCTGAGGTTCTCATGGAAGATCACCACCGCCCAGATCTGGGACCAGATCAGGTATACGCTGCGGTTGGCATAGGCCACCATCAGATCGAACTTTTTGATGGTCTTCTGCCAGGCGATGGCGTACACAAAACAGTTTGCCAGCATCAGGAACAGAAACAGATACAGTTTCCATCCCGCGAGACCGTGCTCCCGGAACTCCGTGGAGGCCAGCTTGGAAAAGATGCTGGTAAAGGAAAACAGCAGGATATTCAGATGCAGCAGTACGTATTTTTTCGCTTTTTCCATTTTGATCCATCCTTCTTGCCCCGGCGGAAGATCCCCTTTCCGCCTCCGGGCTTGAAAGATTATATCACTTTTCCCGGAAAATCACAAATCTTTTTCGACTTTTACCGCCTGCCGGAAAAGATCATAAGCTTCCTGAAATTCTTCCGCGTCATCGGTATCCATGATCATATGGCCGATGCGGTCCGTACCGTTCTCCGCCGCAGGCAGGACTTCTCCCGGCTGATAATCCAGCTGCCAGCGGATGCCCCTTCGCTCCAGCCCCGCCAGGATCTCCCGGTCTATGCCTGCCAACCTTCCCCCTGTTTCCGAAAACAGCAGCCGGGCCATGCAGGGAGTCCGTCCCCGGACGGGAAAATCCACCTTCTCGCCCAGAGCGGCCAGGATCATTTTTTCGTAATAGGAAAATCCGCAGTAGTCAGAGAGCAGCTCCGGGATGCAGGTGGCGCCGCTGCGCCCTCCCATCTCTATGATCCAGGCGTGATCGTCCCGCACAAACACATCGGCGTTAAAAGGACAGTCGTTAAGCCCCAGGGCCGCCGCCGCCAGAGTGATCTGCTGTTCAATCTCCCGCTGCAGCTTCTCTCCGCCCCGGAAGGGGAAACTATGGCCTGCGGGGATGGAAACCGCTCCCGCCCGGTACATGGTCTTGTCATGGGGCACCAGCAGCACCGGTTTTCCCTTGCGTATGAATCCGTCCACCCCGATCTCGTGGGCCCGGATAAACTCCTCCACCAGCACATACTCCCGGCCGCTGACCTTGACAGCTTCCCGGTAGGCCCGGCGCAGTTCCTCCGGATCCTCCGCCCGGGAGATCCCCCGGCTGCCGGATTTATCCACCGCCTTTACGCAGACGGGATATCCGATTTCCTCCGCTGCCGCCAGAGCTTCCTCCAGAGAAAAGGCGGGACGGAAGGCGGCCGTGGAGACGCCGCCGGCGGCAAAGGCCTGCTTCATCTTCCATTTATCCGTCGCCTGCTCCGCCGCCTCCCGGGAAATGCCGGGCAGGCCCAGGCAGCTGCACACATATCCCACGGCTGCCACCGCCACATCGGTCCCCGCTGTGCAGATCCCCCGGATCTGTTCCTCCCGGGCCGCCTTCAGGATCCCTTCCAGATCCCGGGTGTCCAGCTCATAGATCTTGTCTGCCAGAGCAAATCCCGGATAGTTACCCGGGATACTCACAACAATGGTATAAAGACCCATTTCTCCGGCCTTTTTTATCAGGGGCGCCTGGTAGATCCCGGCCCCCAGGATCATAAGTTTTTTCATTCTGTCTTCCTCTCGGAAATGGCTTTATCCTCGGTTTCCTTGATATTTACCGTCTCCCGGACGATGTACTGGGGCGTCCGGTTGATGGTCAGCAGGATCTTTCCCAGATACTCTCCGATGATCCCCAGCACCAGCAGCACCAGGCCGAAAAAGATCAGCATGGTGCAGATCAGGGAGGGCCAGCCCATGGGCATGGCCGGATCAAAGATCAGCTTTCTCAGGAAGGTCACCACCGCCAGTACAAATCCCACACAGGCGGAAATCCCTCCGGCAAAAGAGGAGATCCGCAGGGGGATCACAGAATAATTCCAGTAAGCCATCCACAGCTTGATGAGCTTTTTCAGGGTATAATTGGAGGTCCCGAACTCCCTCTTGTGATGCTCCACCGTCACGTTGCCGATGTTGTGGGTCACCCGGTAGAAGATCCCGTCAATGTAGGGGCTGTACCCCGGATATTTCATCACTTCCTCCGCCACCGCCCGGGTGATCAGCCAGAAATTGCTGGAATGGATCTTCTTGGGCCGTCCCAGGAGGATCCGGGAGGATACCTCGTTGAGCTTGCTGGTCAGGTTTTTGGCCGCCGAGTTTTTTCGTTTCTCGTATACGCCGTAGACCAGGTCATAGCCCTCCCGCATTTTCAGCAGCAGCCGGGAGATCTGAGAGGGATGGGTCTGCAGATCGTCGTCCATTCCCAGGATCAGATCTCCCTCCGCGTAGTGAAGGGCGGCCATGAGGGCATTATGCTGGCCGAAATTGCGCATCAGGTTGATGCCTTTGACATTCCGGTATCTTTCGCTGAGTTCCCGGATCTTTTCAAAGGTGCCGTCCCGGGAATTGTCGTTGACCAGAACAAACTCACAGGTATATTCCGGCAGCTTATGGAATTCCTCCATGACCAGCTCCACCACTTCTTCGATGGATCGTTCCGAATTATAGCAGGGAATCACTACTGAAACTAACATGTTCTACTCCTCTGGTGTTAATATTCCGCCGCTGACCGCGTCGTAAAACAGCGGCGTTCCTCCGGTGTGCAGGAACAGCACGTTTTTTTCCCGGAGCCCTTCCTCCTGCAGATAGCGGCACATACCGAGGAAGGCTTTTCCGGTATAGGTGGGATCCAGGGGCACTCCCGTCCGCAGGAACACCTGCCGGATGCATTTCAGGACTTCTCCGTCATAACATCCGTAGCCGCCTTTCCGGTACCGGTCTTCCAGGATCACTTCCCTATCAGCCCCCGGCGGAACTTCCCGGCCTCTTTTGCGGAAGAACTCCTCCACTCCTTTCCGGAGGATCTCCGTTCCTCTTTTTTGGTCTCTGGAAATGGAAATGCCGATGATCCGGGGGCCGCCCCCCTCCAGCAGGCGGCCGCATACCAGCCCGCTCTGGGTAGCGCCTGTTCCCGAGGGGAGAAAGATCAGATCAAACTCCGCCTCCAGGCTTCTTCCCTGGTCTAGGATCTCCCGGTATATGGGGGCGTAGGCCTCTGCCGCGGTCCCCTCGTTTCCCTGGCCCAGACTGTTTCCGTAAATATAGTAGGGACGGTATCCCTGCTCTTTCAGCTGTTTTGTAAGCCTCTCCACGGTCTCCCGGATCTGGTTTTTCCCGCAGGGGACCAGCTGCGCTCCCGCCAGCTCCATGATCCAGCTGTTGGCAGTTTCCCCGGAACCTTCCGTTTCTCCTCCGGTACAGATGATCCAGCAGGGGATCTTTTTCTGATGACAGCGTCCCGCCAGCACCCGGCAGAGATTGGACCGGACATCTCCGTATCCGATCATGGCGTCGCAGCCTCTGGCTTCCATATCCCGGAAAAAGGCTTCCGCGATCCGCACTTTATTGCCTCCCAGAAAGTCCGGGAGCAGATCTTCCCTCTTAACAAAAATCCTGTTCCGGGATCCATCCCGGAACAGTTCATATACAGGTGTGATAAATTTCATTTTGTTCACTCCGTCCGTCAGGATAAACCGTTCAGCGTCTTCTTCTGCGTCTGCGTCTTCTTCTGTGCCTGCGCACGGCCGCTATCCGGAGAGCCAGGGCGGCGGCGGCCAGGATCAGAAGCACCAGCAGCACGCTCCCCACGGTGCGCAGAACGCCGGAAATACCGGAGACGGCTCCCCCGGACGCGTCCTTCTCCTGCTGCTGCAGTTCTTTCAGAGTAAGGACCCCGTCGTCCTCACGTTCGTCCGTCAGGGAAGGCCGTTTTGTGGGCTCCGGCGTGTCTGTGGGTTCCAGAAGCTTCGCGTTGCTGTACACGTAGTCGAAAAGCGCCCGGGTATCCGTCCATTCCGCCAGTCCGTCGCTTTTCATGACCACGGCCACCAGCTGCAGGCCGTCCTTTTCCGCAAAGGTCACCAGCGTGTTCTTGGCCTCATCGGTATTTCCGGTCTTTCCGCCCAGGCAATAAGGATAATAATAAGGATCCCCTTCCAGGATCATCACGTGGTGGTTCTGATAGGGCCGGACATTGGGATTCATGTTGGTAGCCGGAAGTTCATAATTCCTGGTGGCGATGATCTTCCGGAATTCGTCGTATTGAAACGCGGCCTGGCTGATCCGGGCCAGATCATGAGCGGAGGAATAGTGGTCATCCGCATGAAGTCCGCTGGCATTGCTGAAATGGGTGGAGGTGCAGCCCAGCTGGGCAGCCTTCTGATTCATCAGATCCGCAAAGCCGCTTTCCGACCCTCCCACATACTCTCCGATCTGGGTGGCCACCTCGTTGGCGGATTTCAGCATCAGCAGATACAGACACTGCTCCATGGTGATGGTCTCCCCCACCTGCATACCGGCATTGCTGCTGCCTGCGTACACATCCCGGACTCCCAGTTCCGTAAAAGTCACCTGGGCGTCCAGCGGGGCGTTCTCCAGCGCCAGGAGCGCTGTCATGATCTTGGTGGTGCTGGCGGGATACATCTGTTTATCCATATCCTTATTGTACAGGATCTCCCCGTTGGAAAGATCCATGACCACTCCGGTCTCGCTGGCGATCTCCGGGGGAGCCGGCCATCCCTCCTTCACCTCCGCTGCCTGGACCTTGTGGGTTCCCAACAGGCAGACGGACAGGCAGAACGCTGTCAGACCGGACAGGAACCGGATGCTTCTCCGCTTTCTCATTTGCTTCACTGTTTTATGCCTCCTGGTTTTTCTCTTCCAGGAACAGTTTCCTGGTAACAAAATTATATATCATTACAAGGGCGGTGGCGATCACCTTAGCCGCCACATAATAAATCTTCAGACCGTCCACGGTACCCCACATGATCAGCTGATTCAGAAGGAGGCCCGTCACGCTGAGGATCAAAAAGATCAAAAACTCCCTGAGCCGGCTGGTTTCCTTTTTCCCGTGAAAGACGTATTTCATGCTCAGAATGTAATTGGCGACTACCGAAACGGTAAAGGACAACGCGTTGGCGATCAGATAATGGACACTCAGGACTTCCTTCAGGAATGTGAGCACCCCGAAATCGATCACCGTACAGATCACGCCCACAATGCCGAAGCGCCAGAGCTGACCGATCAGCTTTTTCATACAGCTTCCTCCTCTTCTCCCAGCCCGGCCTCTATGGCTCCGGCTACGCCCCGGAGAGCTTCCTCCTCATCTTCTCCCTCGCAGAGGATCTCGATCTCATCCCCGCACTTTACACAGGCGCCCAGAACGCTCAGAACGCTCTTGGCGTTGGCTGTCCCGCCCCGATAGCGGAATTCCACCCGGCACTGATATTGAATGGCCTTCTTGCACAGATTGCCCGCCGGGCGCAGATGGAGCCCCGTAGGGTTTTTGACTGTCACTTTCCTGCTGACCATACTGTTCTCCCCTTTCTTCCGTACAGTCCCGCCCTCAGTCTGTTTTTTCTCTCAGATGCACATAAATGGATACTTTTTCCAGCAGTTCATACCCCTCCGGCAGGGAAATGCTGACCGGCAGCGTGTAATCCCCCGCAGCCCAGCCGGAGAAATCGATGGAAGCCGATATCTGGGAAACCTGCAGTTCCGCCAGATCCTGCTCCGTTCCCTGCACCCGCACCGGCAGTTCCGCGCTGTCGTAGGAAACCGTCAGATCCGGATCCAGGTTTTCCGTGGTGATCCGGTCCACATCCAGATCGTACTCCTGGCTGTCCAGCGGGAGCACGGCCACTTTTACCGTTACGGTCTCGCTTACATTGGAGGCCCGCATGATATCCTCCGGAAGAAGATCGCTGATCTTGATATCGTCAAATTCCCTGTCGCTGCTGATCCCCTCCACAGAGATCAGATCCCCGGGAATGGTAATGACATTTCCATTCTGCTTCAGTTCTTCCAAGGCCTCATCGGTTCCCGCCACGGCGATCTCTTCCGGCGTGGTGGTGATATCGGAGATCTGATAACCTTCCGCGGGTTCCCCTTCCGTCTCTACCTGGAACCGGATCCCCGTGCGCTTTTTCCACAGTTCCACCTGCACCTCGATCTCCGGGATCCCGCTGCCGTCGAAGCTCAGGTCGTCCTCCAAAGTGGTAGCGGACAGTTCATTGCCTGCCGTATCAAAGATATGCAGCTCCGCGGTCACCTCGCCGCTGGCGGCCATGCCGCTGACGCTGATCTCCGCCACGACGCTGTCAATGGAGCGGATGATGGATTCCGGTCCGCTGACCGTCACCGTATCCATGCTGGCCCGCAGTCTTCCGATCTCGTAATCCTTATCCGGTTTTGTGCCTCCGGTGTCCACGGAAATAGCAAATTCCTGACTGGCGATATTTTCAATGGTGATGGGGATGGTCTGCCTGGGCAGGGTGATGTCCTCCCTGCTGATCCCCGGACAGCTGGCCGACAGCGGCACATACACGTAGGGGGTGGAATTCATATCCACGATCTGGGTCAGATCCGCCGTTACCAGGATATCCTCCGCGTTCAGATCTCTCACCGCGGACCGGTTGCCCTCCACGATCACGCTGATGGTTTTGTACTGATCGTCGATGTGGTAGACTCTTTTGCCGTTGGCCACGTAGGAACCGTTCCTCACCTGGATCTCCACTCCGGAAATGGAGCGCTGCACAATGGGATCGTTGTAATCCACCACCATGTACCAGATCACCACGGCAATGACCACGGAAATGATCTTCAATGCCAGATTGTCCGTCAGCTTACTGAGCAGATTTTTTTTCATTTCTTCTCCGCTCCTTTCTCTTCTGCCTGGAACTGTCCGCATTTACGATCTTCTGCGCCTTATACAGCTGCTCCCGCAGCTCGTTTAAAGAAACTCCCGTATGGAGTTCCCCGTCCATGGCGTAAGATACGTGCCCCGTCTCCTCGGACACAATGATGGTCAGGGAGTCGCTGA
Source organism: Candidatus Scatomonas sp. (assembly GCA_963928055.1). Taxonomy (GTDB): domain Bacteria; phylum Bacillota; class Clostridia; order Lachnospirales; family Lachnospiraceae; genus Scatomonas. Next base: position 841,368 of record CAWVDN010000001.1, read on the forward strand.
TCTCGCTGATGCCCACCCCGGCCCTGTGCCTGGTCCCCAGATCCTTGTTCAGGTTGGGGTTGTCCGTCAGGGGCAGATAACAGGTGGCCGCCACCACTCTGTCTCCACGCACAATAACCGCTCCGTCATGAAGCGGTGTATTGTGTTCAAAAATATTGATCAGAAGCTGGGAGGTAAGGACGGCGTCCACGGGAATACCGGTCTTTTCGTACTCCTCCAGCTTCACGTCCCTTTCCACAACGATCAGGGCGCCGGTCTTGACCTCCGCCATGTCGAAGCAGGCTTCCACCAGTTCCGATACCGTCTTGTCGCTGAAGCGCTGGTTGTTATCCGCGCTGCTGCCCCAGGTCATGATATTGGTGATGGGATTCTTGTGGCCCATCTGTTCCAGGACCCGGCGCAGCTCCGGCTGAAAGATAATGATCACCGCCATAATGGCGATCATGCCCATATTGCTGAACACCCAGATGATCACATCCATGTTCAGCAGGTTGGCGATCACCACGAAGATCACGATCAGCAGGATGCCTTTCAGCAGCATATAAGCTCTGGTATTTTTCAGCCAGAGGATAAAGTGATAGACAAAATACGCGATCAGAAGCACCTGAATAATGTCAATGATCTCGATCTGCTTGGGCGGTTCCAGCCATGTCAGTACATGTACCCGAAACCAGTTTCTGACTGCATCCATGCCATCCCTCCTTTCCTCCGGCCCCTGTGTTCTCCCTTTCAGGCAGATCACAGATCCTTCAGTGTCTCTTCCAGCTTTTCTCCATAGTCCACCTGGCCGCCGCTGCCGGCTTCCCCGGCTTCCTCCCCGGGATCCAGCGGCTGGTACGCATCGTCATCTTTCAGGGGAGCGCTTACCGGAGGTTCCCGGAAAGCTTCCCGGCCGCCCCGGGGGAGCATGCCCCGTTTGGGGACCGCTTTCACAAAGTAATAATATTCATCATCCTCAAACTTCAGCCTCCGGCTTCCCCGGTAATCCGGCTGATACACAAAAACGGACAGCAGCCAGACAAGCGCAGCCGCTCCGATGGTTCCGAAGATCACCGCCGGCACAGAAAGCTCCCCGCCGGCAAAGATCCCGCCGGCCAGAGCGATCAGCAGATAAACGGCGGCGCCAACGCCTACGGAGATCGTCTCCACATGATCGACATCCAGTTTCCGCACGGAGCTTACCAGCAGCGCTGCCGCCGCAGCCGCCAGGACCAGCACCCAGAGCTCCGGATCCCGGAAGAGGCCGTTTCCCATGGTCTCAAAGATATCCAGGGCGCCTGCTTCCCCGCCCTGATAAAGGGCGGCCACATCGGTGCGGATCACATGGAGGAACTGCCAGGCCACAACTCCCAGCGCCGCCGAAAGGGCAGACACCGGTCCTCTCAGCATACCGAGGGCCAGGGGCGCCGCCGCGGGGATCCGCAGAAAGAAAGCCGCCGGCGTCAGCACCAGGGCCAGGGCGTCCCCGGGAACAAAGCGGAAATACAGCAGAGCCGTAAGCAGGAACAGGATCACCGCGCTGATGCCCGCTTCCAGTCCCAATCCGAAGCAGTGGGCTGCGCAGAGTACAAAGCTGAAGACCACGATGCCGTTCAGGGGCAGCACCGCCGAGATCAGGGCCAGCACCAGCACTACGAAAATATTGTTCAGGACCGCCATGTAGCCCAGCAGATGACTGATCCCTGCGTAAACCGCCAGCGCCAAAAGAAATTTCAGCGCGGGAAGTATATAGATGTCATACTGCGCATATAAGTCCTCCAGTTTTTTCCGGAGATCGTCAATCTTCGTCATCCTCTAATCCTCCTGCCAGAAGCTGTTCATCCCTGTACATCTGTTCCAGGGCTTTCAGCCTGCCATAATATTTTTTTACCCGCTCCAGAGCCCGGCCGTAGCGGATCCTGGAAATGGTATAGGCCAGCACCGAATAAAAAGCGAGCACAAACAGATAGCCGATCAGCGCCGCGCCCAGCAGCGGCAGAAACTCCATCTCGCTTAAGAGTCCCAGGCTCTGCCGGAGATTGCACAGCACAAACCCGGCCAGCAGCAGCACATAGGCAATGGTGGCCAGGAAAAAATTCTTGATCATCGTAAAGGCCGCGTAATCCTTTTCCGTAAATTTTGTGATCTTCAGATCGCGGCTGCCGATCCCTTGTTCGTATTCCGCCAGCTGAAACATCAGCCGGATCCTTTCTTCATCCAACATAACCGCACCTCGTCAAACCTTCCCTTTTTCATGCTCCCTTCGGAGCAGCCCGGGTACCCGGACCGGATTGCACGTATGCGCAATTATTATACCATACTTATACAAGTCTGCAAAGGCATTTATCAAATTCACCGGCCGCGCCCTAATCGGTTCCCGGCGTCACACAGACGCAGAGAGAATACACCCGCTCCGCGCCGGCCGCTTTCAGGACGCCGGCCACGGCATCCACGGTGCTTCCGGTGGTAAAGATATCGTCCAGGATCAGCGCTCTTTTCCAGGGACGGATGCCTTTTCCGGGGGCAAAGGCCATCGCCAGGTTTTTTCTTCGCTCGTGGCTGTCCAGGGATTTCTGGGCGGCCGTCTTTTTCCGCCGGATCACCGCATCCGCCGCCACCGGCACATCCAGAAGTTCTCCCAGCCTGTCCGCCAGCACCTGGGCCTGGTTGTATCCCCGCTTCAGCAACCGTTCCCGGTGAATGGGCACCGGGATCAGCACCTGAGGATCCCAGCGCCGGATCTGGTCCGCGAAGAGTTTTTCCATGGCCCGGCTGTAAAACCGGGCGTATTCCTGCCGTCCCCGGTACTTGAACCGGAGAACGGACTGTCTGTAGATCCCCTCATAGGGAAAAAGCGCCAGATTCCGTTCAAAGGCAGGATGTCTCCGGCGGCAGCTGCCGCAGAATTCCCCTTCTTCCCCCTCCAGAGGCTTTCCGCAGCGAAAGCACCGGGGCTCCCGGATAAATTCCGCCTTTTTCCCGCAGCTTCCGCAGAGCAGTGGCTCGTGTTCTCCCAGGATCCCGTCGCAGAGGGGACATCTTCTGGGATACAGAAGTTCTGACATTTTCAGAAGAATTTTTTTCAAGAGATTCCTTTCTCCCCCGTCTCTCTTCTCTCCTCCGGCTGACTCCGGAGTTCTCCCGCTTCCCGGATCCTCTGGGCCAGGGTGGTGTAGCGGTTTTCTTCCATCTGATTGTCGATCATCGCCTGGAAGGTTTCCTGGCTTCCGGTAAGGACCACGCATTTCCTGGCCCTGGTTACCGCCGTGTACAGCAGGTTCCTGGTCATCAGCATCCTGGGGCCTCCCAGCAGAGGGATCACCACCGCGGGATATTCGCTGCCCTGGGCTTTATGTATGGTGGCCGCGTAGGCCAGTTCCAGTTCATCCAGCTGCTTAAAGCTGTAGTCCACGTAGCGGTTCTCATCGAAGACCACCGTCAGGATCTCCGCGTAGGTATTGATGGAATCGATCACGCCGAGATCCCCGTTAAAGACTCCCAGGCCTTTCTGGACGGCGATCCCGTACTGTCCCCGGATCTCCCATTCCAGCTGGTAATTGTTTTTGATCTGCATCACCTTGTCCCCCTGGCGGAAGACGCCGCTGCCGCTTTCCTTTTCCGGTTTGTCCGGAGAGGGCGGATTCAGATATCTCTGCAGGAGCTCATTGAGGCGCTCTACCCCCAGCGACCCCTTCCGCATGGGGGTCAGCACCTGGATCTCCTGGGGCTTCGCCCCCACGTAGCCGGGAAGCTTCCTGGCGATCAGCGTCAGGATCACCTTCTGGATCACCTGGATATCATTTCTTTTCAGGAAAAAGAAATCCCGGCTCTGATTGTCCAGACTGACCTTTTCGCCTTTCTGGATCCGGTGGGCGTTGACTACGATATCGCTTTCCCGGGCCTGGCGGAAGATCGTTACCAGTTCCACCACAGGAAAGGCGCCTGAATGGATCATATCTTTCAGCACGCTGCCGGGCCCCACGCTGGGCAGCTGATGCATGTCCCCTACCAGGATCAGCCGTGTGCCCGGGACCACCGCCGAAAGCAGGGCGTGCATGAGATAGATATCCACCATGGACATTTCATCCACAATGATCACATCCGCCTCCAGGGGATTTTCCGCGTTTCTCTCAAAGCGCACATTGGCTGAAGATTCCTCCATGACCCCGGAAAGCTCCAGGAGCCGGTGGATGGTAGAGGCCTCGTGTCCGGTGGCTTCCGTCATGCGCTTGGCTGCCCTTCCCGTAGGCGCCGCCAGAGCGATCTCCAGACCTTCCCCCTCAAAATAGCGGATCATGGTGTTGATGGTGGTGGTCTTTCCCGTTCCCGGTCCGCCGGTGAGGATCATCACCCCGTGTTCCGCCGCCCGTACCACCGCCTCTTTCTGCCCCTGATCCAGGGTGATGCCGTTCTGCTTTTCAATCTGTCCGATCCGCCGCCGGACAGCCTCCTCGTCCTCCGCGCAGAGAATGTTCAATTCCTGCAGCATACGGGCTGTATTCAGTTCCAGATAATATGCCTGGCTGGTATAAACGTTGACAGACGGCTCCCGGCCCTCCCGTTTCTCCTCCTTCAGAATGATCTTCCGGTCTATGGCCATGTCCATCAGATATTTGTCCATCAGATCCTGCCGGATCCCCAGCAGCTCCCCGGTCCTGTACAGGAGTTCCTGCCTGGGGAGATAGAGATGTCCCTGAGAAGCAGCCTGACTCAGCACGTAATAAAGGCCGCTCCGTATCCGGTATTCCGAGTCCACCCGGATGCCGGTCTTTTCCGCGATCTCGTCGGCTATGCGGAATCCCACGCCCTGGATATCCTCTGCCAGCTTGTAGGGATTTTCTTTCAGGACGCTGTAAAGCCGGTCCTGATACTGATTATAGATCTTGATCCCCAGAGAGAGGGAGATGCCGTACTGGGCCAGAAAGATCATGGCGTTCTGCATCTGGGATCTTTCCATCATCTGCTCCCCGATCTCCCGGGCTTTCCTGTCGCTGATGCCCTTTACCTCCGCCAGGCGCTCCGGCTCTTCCTCCATGATCCGCAGGGTGTCCTCGCCGAATCGGCGGACGATCCTGGCGGCCAGCGCCGCCCCGATGCCCTTGATGGCCCCGCTGCCCAGATACCGTTCCAGGGCCAGACCGCCCTGGGGGATCTTCACCCGGCTGGTAACGGCCCGGAACTGTTTTCCGTAGGTGGGATGGCTGGTGTATTCTCCCTCCGCTTCCAGATATTCTCCTTCGTGTACAGACTGGAAGATGCCTACGCAGGTCAGCTCCCCTTCCCGGCGGGTAAGCGTCAGGACCGTATAGCCGTTTTCCTCATTTCTGTATACGATGTGTTCTACATATCCTTCGATTTTATCCTGCATGTTCTCACTTATCTATTTTCAAATTTACTCATGATCTCCAAGTACTGGCCGGTTCCCAGGGCTACCGCCGCGATGGGATTCTCCGCCGTCATGGTATTGATCCCCGTTCTGCCCCCGATGACCTCCTCCAGGCCGTTGAGCAGCGCTCCGCCCCCGGTCAAGACGATGCCCCGCTCCGACACATCCGCCGCCAGCTCCGGAGGCGTTTTTTCCAGAACACTGTGGACCGCCTCCACGATCTGTCCTACGGATTCCCCAAGAGCTTCCCGGGTCTCCTCCGCGGACAGTTCCACGGTTTTGGGAAGTCCTGTGACCACGTTGCGGCCCTTGATCTCCATGGTGGGGTTTTCCGCCCCGGAAGCCGCGGTGCCGATGCGGATCTTTACGCCCTCCGCCGTCTGCTCCCCGATGAACAGGCCGTGATTTTTTCTGACGTAGCGGATGATGGCCTCGTTAAAATTGTCCCCCGCCACCCGGATGGAGGAGGACACCACGATCCCGCCCAGGGAGAGTACCGCGATATCCGTGGTGCCTCCGCCGATGTCCACGATCATATTCCCGCAGGGACGGGTGATGTCGATCCCCGCGCCGATCGCCGCCGCGATGGGCTCCTCGATCAGAGTCACTTCCCTGGCTCCCGCCTGGTAGGTGGCGTCCTCCACCGCCCGGCGCTCCACATCCGTCACGCCGCTTGGCACGCAGATGACGATCCTGGGTTTCCGGAACCCCCTGCGGCCCATGGCCTTCTGTATAAAATAATGAAGCATTCTTTCCGTGATCATGTAATCGGAGATCACCCCCTGCCTCAGAGGCCGGATGGCCATGATATTTCCCGGAGTCCTTCCGATCATCTGCCGGGCCTCCTCGCCGATGGCCCTTATCTTGTCCGCGTCTTTGTCGTAGGCCACCACGGAGGGCTCCTTCAGCACGATCCCTTTTCCTTTTACGTAAACCAGGATACTGGATGTTCCCAGATCGATCCCTATATCTGTCGCAGCTGCCATAATAATCCCCTTTCTGCCTGGTTTTCTATCTGTTTCCGCGGGATTCCCCGCGGGTCTCTCTTTCGCTATCCTCTAATTATACTCAAATCAGACCGCAAAAGAAAGTTCTTTTTACAGATATTTTCTGACATATTTTCCGGTATAGGAGACCGGGTTTTCCGCCACCTCTTCCGGAGTGCCCCTGGCGATGACGGTGCCGCCTTTATCGCCGCCCTCCGGCCCGATATCGATAATATAGTCGGCAGTCTTGATCACATCCAGATTGTGCTCGATGACGATCACCGTATTGCCGGTTTCCGTCAGCCGCTTCAGGATGTCGATGAGCTTGTGAACGTCGGCAAAATGCAGGCCGGTGGTGGGCTCGTCCAGAATGTAAATGGTGCGGCCGGTGCTGCGCCGGGAGAGCTCCGTGGCCAGCTTGATCCTCTGGGCTTCCCCGCCGGAAAGGGTGGTGGAGGGCTGTCCCAGCCGGATGTAGGAGAGCCCCACATCATAGAGGGTCTCGATCTTCCTGCGGATCGAGGGCACATGGTCAAAAAATCCCAGAGCCTCCTCCACCGTCATGTTCAGCACGTCATAAATACTTTTCCCTTTGTATTTTACCTCCAGAGTCTCCCGGTTATACCGTTTTCCATGGCATACCTCGCAGGGCACGTATACATCCGGCAGAAAATGCATCTCGATCTTAATGATGCCGTCGCCGCTGCAGGCCTCGCAGCGGCCGCCTTTTACATTGAAGCTGAAACGTCCCTTTTTGTAGCCTCGGGCTTTGGCGTCCGCGGTGGAGGCGAAAAGATCCCGGATCATGTCGAAGACCCCGGTATAGGTGGCCGGATTGGATCTGGGGGTCCGCCCGATGGGGGACTGATCGATGTTGATCACCTTGTCCAGCTGCTCCAGCCCCCGGATGCCCTTATGCTTTCCGGGAATGGTCCTGGCGCGGTTCAGGTCCCTGGCCAGACGCTTATAAAGGATCTCGTTGACCAGAGAACTTTTCCCTGAACCGGAGACTCCGGTGACGCAGGTCATGACTCCCAGGGGAAATTCCACGTCGATATTTTTCAGATTGTTTTCCGCGGCTCCCAGGACCTTGATCCAGCCCGCAGGCTGTTTCCTGGTCTCCGGCACCGGGATCTTCCGCTTTCCGCTCAAATAGGCGCCGGTGATGGAGCGCTCATTTTTCATGAGATCCTCCGCGGTGCCGATGGCCACCAGTTCTCCCCCGTGCTGGCCGGCGCCGGGTCCGATATCCACCACGCAGTCGGCGGCCCGCATGGTATCCTCATCATGCTCCACCACGATCAGACTGTTGCCCAGATCCCGCAGCTTTTTCAGGGTGGCCAGCAGCTTGTCGTTGTCCCGCTGGTGCAGGCCGATGCTGGGCTCGTCCAGGATATAGGCCACGCCCACCAGGCCGGAGCCGATCTGGGTGGCCAGACGGATCCGCTGGGCCTCCCCGCCGGAAAGGGTCCCCGTAGCCCGGGAAAGGCTCAGATAATTCAGTCCCACATCCATAAGGAAGCGCAGCCGGGAGCGGATCTCCTTCAGGATCTGTTTTCCGATCATCTGCTGATGCTCCGAGAGTTCCAGATGGTCCATAAAGTCCGTCAGCTGATCCACCGGCATGCTGGTGATCTCGTATATATTTTTGTCTCCCACCGTCACCGCCAGGGAGGTGGCTTTCAGCCGCTGTCCATGGCAGACGGGGCAGGGAGTAAACCGCATGAAGCTTTCATACTCCTGCTTGGTAAGCTCGGATCCGGTCTCCCGGTAGCGCCTTTCCACGTTTTTGATCAGCCCTTCAAAGGCCACATCGTAAACGCCCTCGCCCCGCTGTCCCCGGTAATGCACCTTCACGCTGCGGCCCCCGGTCCCGTAGATCAGGATGTCGTGGATCTTTTTCGGATAGTCCTGGAACGGCGTATCCAGGGAAAAGCCGTACGCTTCCGCCAGGGCTTCCAGCACAGCCCGGGTGTAGCTCCCCTTATCCGTGCAGGACTGCCATCCCATGACCACAATGGCCCCCTGGTCAATGGAGAGGCTGGGATCCGGGATCATGAGTTCCTCGGCAAATTCCATTTTATAGCCCAGTCCGTAGCATTCCGGACAGGCGCCGAAAGGATTATTGAAGGAAAAGCTCCTGGGCTCGATCTCCTCCATGCTGATGCCGCAGTCGGGACAGGAAAAGCTCTGACTGAAATTCAGGGTTTTTCCGTCCATGGTATCCACCACCAGCAGTCCTCCCGACTGGCTGAGGACCATCTCCACAGAATCGGTGAGACGCTTTTCGATCCCCGGCTTCACCACCAGGCGGTCCACCACGATCTCGATATTGTGTTTGATGTTTTTATCCAGGGGGATCTCTTCCGTCAGTTCATACAGATTTCCGTCCACCCGCACCCGGACAAAGCCGCTCTTTTTGGCCTGGGCCAGAACCTTTTCATGGCGGCCCTTCCGGCCCCGGACCACCGGGGCCAGCAGCTGGATCCTGGTCCGCTCCGGCAGCTCCAGGATCTTGTCCACCATCTGATCCACGGTCTGGCGGCTGATCTCCCGGCCGCACTTGGGGCAGTGGGGAATTCCCACCCGGGCGTAGAGAAGCCGGAAATAATCGTAGATCTCCGTCACCGTGCCTACCGTGGAACGGGGATTCCGGTTGGTGGATTTCTGATCGATGGAGATGGCCGGAGGCAGTCCCTCGATGCTCTCCACATTGGGTTTTTCCATCTGTCCCAGGAACTGGCGGGCATAGGAGGAAAGGCTCTCCATGTAACGCCTCTGGCCCTCCGCGTAAATGGTATCGAAGGCCAGGGAACTCTTGCCGGAGCCGGAAAGCCCCGTCAATACCACCAGTTCGTTTCTGGGTATATCTACATTCAGATTTTTCAGGTTGTTCTCCGCCGCGCCGCGGATCCTGATAAACTGTTTTTTCTGACTCTGTTCCATAATGCTCTCCTCTGCTGTTCTGTTCTTCTTATCTAAAGAAACTCCGCCAGCACTGTGTTGCTGAGGGAGATCCCCTTCCGGGTAAACTTCAGTCTTCCCTCCGCTTCTTCCAGCAGGCCGTATCCCTCATAGGTTTCCAGCACCCCGGGCCAGATCTTCCGGACATCCGCCCCGAAGGTTTCCCGGAATCCCTCCAGGGAGATCCCTTCGGTAAGCCGCAGGCCCAGGATCATATATTCCGCCTGCCGGTCGGAAACAGACAGGGGTTCCTCCTCCCGGCGGAGCTTTCGCGGATCGCCGCTGTCCCGGAGATATTCTTCCAGGGAATCGGTGTTCCGGAACCGGACGCCCCGCCACAGGGAGGAAGCTCCCAGGCCCAGGCCCAGGTATTCCCGTCCGGTCCAGTATCCCAGATTGTGGCGGCAGCGGTATCCTTCTCTGGCATAATTGGAGATCTCGTACTGCCGGAAACCGTACTCCCCCAGCACTTCCCCGGTCCTCTCATACATCTGCCGCTCTGCCTCTTCCTCCGGCAGATCCAGCTCCTGCCTTTTCTCGTAAAAAGGTGTCCCTTCTTCCAGGATCAGACTGTAGGCGGAAATGTGCTCCGGCCCCAGCTCCGCGGTCTTTCTGAGGCTGGTCTCCCAGGAGTCCGGCCTCTGCCCCGGGATCCCCGACATCAGGTCCACATTGATGTTGGCGAACCCGGCCTCCCGGGCCTGATGAAACCCGTCCAGGAACTCCTCCCAGGTGTGAATGCGGCCCAGGGCCTTCAGCTCCCGGTTGTCTGCGGACTGGCAGCCTATGCTGATCCGGTTGAAGCCCGCCTCCCGGCAGAGCCGGAGTTTTTCCGGGGTGAGGGTGCCGGGGTTGGCCTCCAGGGTGATCTCGCAGTCTCCGGTGAACCGGAAAGCTGTGCTCAGTTCCGACAGCAGGCGGCTCAGCTGTTCCCCGGCCAGCGCCGTGGGCGTTCCGCCTCCGAAAAACACGCTGACCACCCGGCCGTCCTCCGCCTCCTGTCCGGCCCGGCGGATCTCCCGGCTCAGGGCCTGCAGATACGCCTGCCGGGTCCCCTCCTCTGCCGGTCCGGACAGAAAATCGCAGTAACCGCATTTTTTTACGCAGAAGGGGATGTGTACATAGATTTCCAGTTCCCGTTCTTTCCGGTCCATGGTCTCCCTCCGTTTTCATGCGGAAACAGGCCCCAAAACCCGGCGCTCCGCCTGTTTTGGAACCTGCTCCCGTTTATTTATCGTCCAGCTTCAGCACGCTCATAAAGGCCTTCTGTGGGATCTCCACGCTGCCCACCTGGCGCATCCGCTTCTTTCCTTCTTTCTGCTTCTCCAGAAGTTTCTTCTTTCTGGAGATATCGCCGCCGTAGCACTTGGCCAGCACGTCTTTCCGCAGGGCCTTTACCGTCTCCCGGGCAATGATCTTGGATCCGATGGCCGCCTGAATGGGGATCTCGAAAAGCTGCCGGGGGATCTCCTCCTTCAGCTTCTCACACATTTTCCTGCCCCGCTCATAGGCGGATCCTTCAAAGACAATGAAGGACAGGGCGTCCACCTCTTCCTTATTTACCAGGATGTCCAGCTTCACCAGGCTGCTCCGCTCATAGCCCAGCAGCTCGTAATCGAAGGACGCGTAGCCCCGGGATCTGGATTTCAGGGCGTCGAAGAAATCATAGATGATCTCGTTGAGGGGCAGATGGTAGTGAAGGACCGCCCGGGTCTGCTCCATATATTCCATGCCCTGATACTGCCCCCGCCGCTCCTCGCAGAGCTGCATAATGGAGCCGATAAATTCCGTGGTCACCATGATCTCCGCTTTCACCATGGGCTCCTCCATGTAATCGATCTCCGAGGGATCCGGCATATTGGAGGGATTGGTGAGATCCACGCAGGTGCCGTCGGTCTTATGGATCTTATAAATAACGCTGGGAGCTGTGGTGATCAGGTCCAGATTATACTCCCGCTCCAGCCGCTCCTGAATGATCTCCAGGTGCAGCAGGCCCAGAAATCCGCAGCGGAACCCGAAGCCCAGGGCCGCCGAAGTCTCCGGCTCGTAGAACAGGGAGGCGTCGTTGAGCTGCAGTTTTTCCAGCGCGTCCCGCAGATCCCCGTACTTGGCGCCATCCGCCGGATACATGCCGCAGTACACCATGGGGTTGACCTTTTTGTATCCCGGCAGCGGCTCCCCGCAGGGATGGTCGTCGTCCGTGACGGTGTCGCCCACCCGGGTATCCGCCACATTTTTGATGCTGGCGGTAATGTAGCCCACCATGCCGGCGGACAGTTCCTGGCAGGGGATCATCTGGCCGGCGCCGAAATACCCTACCTCCACCACTTCTTCCACGGCTCCCGTGGCCATCATGCGGATACGGGTACCCTTTTTTACGGTTCCCTCCATGACCCGGCAGGAGATGATCACCCCCCGGTAGGAATCGTAAAGGGAATCAAAGATCAGGGCCTGCAGGGGGGCTTTGGGATCTCCCCCCGGGGCCGGGATCTTATGCACGATAGTCTCCAGGACCTCCTCCACGTTGCGTCCGGTCTTGGCGGAGATCTGGGGGGCGTCCTGGGCCTCGATGCCGATGACGTCCTCGATCTCATTGATGACCCGCTCCGGCTCGGCGCTGGGCAGATCGATCTTGTTGATCACCGGGAACACTTCCAGATCGTGGTCCAGGGCCAGATAGACGTTGGCCAGGGTCTGGGCCTCGATGCCCTGGGCGGCGTCCACCACCAGCAGGGCTCCGTCGCAGGCGGCCAGGCTTCTGGAAACCTCATAATTAAAGTCCACATGGCCGGGGGTATCGATCATGTTGAAAATATACTCTTCCCCGTCCCTGGCTTTGTAGACCGTCCGCACCGCCTGGGCCTTGATGGTGATGCCCCGCTCCCGCTCCAGATCCATGTTGTCCAGCACCTGATCCTGCATCTCCCGCTGGGTCAGAAGGCCGGTCATCTCAATGATCCGGTCCGCCAGGGTGGATTTCCCGTGGTCAATATGGGCGATGATACAAAAATTACGAATCTTATCCTGCTTTATTTCTGCCAAGGCAGTTTCCTCCAACTCTCAGTAAAACCTTCTAATCAGCTTTACTATTATACATAAGATTCAACTGCCCTGCAAGACCCTGTTCAGGAGAAACGCAAAAGGTTCCATGGCGTTCATGGCCTCCTCCAGGGTGTTGGTCTGTGCCCCCACCTCCAGCAGCAGGGACCGGGGGCGCACATGAAGATTATAGCGGTATCCCTTCAGATAAATGCAGCGGATAAATTCCGGAAAATACTGCTTTGCCTGATATTCCAGCTGAAAGGCGAAGGCCAGGTTCTCCTGGAGATTGGGGTTGGGAAGATAGCCCAGCTCCCCGTCCTCCGCGGTCCTGGAAAGCCCGTTGAAAAACATCACTTTGGCGGTCTGCTTTCCGTCTATCTCCGTCACCAGGCGGGTGTCCTCATCCACTCCGTCCCGATGGAGATCGATGACCACCTGGATGGAAGGATTCTCCTCCAGGATCTGTTCCACCACCGGCAGGGCGTAGTCGTAGGCCTTGCTCCGGTCCAGGACCCCGTCCACCAGGTCGAAGGAATCCGTGCAGTGGATCACCTGATATCCGTACTGATCCCGGAGGATCTGCGCCAGGTGAGCCCCCACGCCGACGACGGTGGCCTGCGGGTCTCCTTCCGCGGAGTCGGCAAAGGTCTCCTGCCCATGGGTATGATAGATCAGGATCTGGGGCTGGCCGGCGTCTTTTTCCAGGGACAGATCCTTCCCCAGAAAATTCTCCGCGTTTAATTCCGCGGCACTGGTGACCGTATTGGGATCCACCACAAAAAATTCATTCAGAAGATACTGGTAATCCAGCAGGCTTTCCACAGGGATCTGCGCCACCGGCTGCAGTTCCGGTTCCGGATCGGAGGAAGCTTCCGGCTGCTCCGTTCCGGCAGTCTGGGGCTGTTCCTCCTCCTGCTCCTGTTCCTCCCGGCTGTTTTCTTCCCGGACCCGCTCCGCGATCCGCCTTTCATTCTCCTGGATGATCGCCTGAATGGTGGTATCATCCTCCGCCGGCGTCTCCGTCTCCTCCTGAAAAAAGGCCAGAAAAGGGATCTGCTCTTCCGCCAGGGCGGCCAGCTCCCGCAGCAGACCGCCTTCCGTTTCCTCCGGCAGCGCCTGGGGAAGATACAGGGAAAGCGCCTGTTCCCCGGCTTCCATGCACAGGGCGGCGGCCATCCTTCCGCCCCGCTGCCAGCCGTCCTCCCGCAGGACCAGGATCCCTTTTCCCAGCAGATACAGACTCATGGAAAGAATGCAGACGCGCAGAATGTTCCTGGCCGCTTTCTGTCTGTCTTTCATGCAATCACCTCATAGTTATATATGAGACATCCCTCCGGAATACCACTATCTTTTCAGAGCCATATGGATCCCCTCGGAAAGGGTGAAGCTGAGCCTGGCAACGGATTCATCGATATCTCTGGGCGTCACAAACATCCCCCTGAGAGAGGGGCTCACCAGCTCCCCCAGAAATTCATCCATTTCCGAATCTTCCAGTGATTCCAGCAGATTCGCCACCGCGTCATGCACAATGGTGCCGGCGTCCACCACCGTAGGGATCCCGATGCCGATCACCGGTACCTGCAGGCTCTCCCGGTTCAGACCGCAGCGGTGGTTGCCCACCCCGGAGCCGGGGGATATCCCCGTGTCCGTAAGCTGGATGGTACAGTTGAGCCTCCTGGTGCTCCGCGCCGCCAGGGCGTCAATGGCCAGTACCGCGTCCGGCTGTATTTCCCGGACCACGCCTTTCAGGATCTCCAGGGTCTCCATCCCGGTCTGCGCCATGACCCCCGGGACCAGCGCGCTGATCATGGGCGTTTTTTCGCCGCCCAGAGCCAGTTCCCCGTACTCCCGGATCATGTGCCGGGTCACCCGCAGATGCTCCACCGCCCGGGGGCCCAGAGAATCCGGTGTGATCCCCCGGTTGCCCAGGCCCACCACCAGCACAGAGTCCAGCTTTCTGGGCAGCAGATGGATCAGCTGTTTTGCCAGGGCGGCGGAGATTTCCCGGTGGATCCCCTCATCCGGTACCGCCAGGTTGGGGGCTTCCAGAGTAATGTATACTCCCTGCGGTTTTCCCATGGCCCTGGCTCCGGACTCTGACTCTATCTTTACGACTGTAGTGACGATCTCTTTTTTCCGATCCTCCTGTCTTCGGATCACTACCCCGGAAATCTCTACCTGATCCTTCTGAAATTTTTCTCCGTTTTCCAGGGCCAGATCTGTGCGTATTCTGTACCGTTCAACCATATTTTCTCCTCCAGAGGCATCCCGCCAGTTCTGCGGCCGCGCGACGGCCTTTCTGTGACATAGGTTTTACAATTTTTCCTGAAATATGTATTGACAAAGACTACCAAATAGAATAGAATAATTAAGCATGTTTCATCGGAGGTTTCCGTGTCTGCTCCGATGTACTGATAGAAAAGAATTCAGAATATTGGAGGTGTACAGTTTGGCTAACATTAAGTCTGCAAAGAAAAGAATCCTGGTAAACAGAACCAAAGCGGAGAGAAACAAATCTATCCGTTCAGCCGTTAAGACATCCATCAAGAAGGTAGAAGCTGCCGTTGCCGCGAAGGACAAAGAGGCTGCTTCCGCAGCTCTGACAGCTGCTATCTCTACCATTGACAAAGCGGAGACCAAGGGTGTTTACCACAAAAATAATGCGTCCAGAAAAGTTTCCCGCTTAAGCAAAGCTGTAAACTCTATCGCATAAAAAATAAGAACAGGAAGCGCCCCCGGCTGATACCGTCCAGCCGGGGGCTTTTCTTACGCGCTGTATTTCATCAGCATCAGTTCCACGCTGAGTTCATCGTTCAGGCGGCCCGTCTTCACATCCGTTTCCGCCGCCGTAAAATCCTCCACTGCCTGTTCCAGTCCCTCCAGAGAAAACCTTCGGGCCAGAGGGATCAGATTCCGCACCACAAAAGGCGCCAGCCCCATCCTGGAAGCTATGGTCTTCTGGTCCGTCCCTTCCTCCAGCATGGTCTTCACCAGCAGCAGCTGATTAAACTGCCTTCCCATGAGATAAAGGATCCGCATGGGAGGTTCCTTCAGGGCCAGCAGATCGTAATACAGCTGCAGCGCTTCCCGCTGACGCTTTTCCGTCACCGCCCGGACCATGTCAAACACGCGGTTGGAGATCTGGGTGGTACAGACCGCCTGGATATCCTCCCGGCCGATCACTTCCCGTCCCTCGGTGTAATCCAGCAGTTTCCGCAGTTCCATGTGGATATTCCCCATATCCGTCCCTGTTTTTCCGAGAAACAGCTCCATGTCCTGGCGGGTGATCTTTTTCTTTTCCCTTTTCAGGATCCCCAGGACCCAGCGGGTCAGGGTGTCCTCCTTCTGCTCCGGGAACTCTGCCGCCAGCCCTCCTTTCTGGAGGGCTTTATACGTTTTGCTGCGCCTGTCCACTTCTTCCTCCGCGAAGATCATGACCAGGTAATCGGGAAGATCCGTCAGATACTCCGCCAGACGCTCCGCCTTATTTTTAAAAAACCCGGTATTTTCCAGAAGGATCACCCGGTGCTCCGCGAAAAAGGGCAGCGTCTCCGCTAGATCGATAATCTCCCCTTCATTCAGGCCTTTTCCTTCAAATCTGGAAAAATTCATGGTATCCCCTTCCGGGACCAGGGCCGACAGCAGCTTCTGTTTATACTGATTTTTCAGATACGCCTCCGCCCCGTAAAGAAGATAGGCTCTGTGATATTTTCCTGTTTTTATGTCCTCAAGAATTTTCTGCATAAAATCCTTCTTTCAGTTTCTGCTCCAGCAGCCGGTTCAGTCTGGGAAAATCCCGCAGGGCCCGCCTGCCGATCCGGAAGATTCTCTTCAGATTAATGGAATTGACCCCGCCCTGCCTGGGCCGGAAGGTAATGGGAAGGTACCGGACCGGCAGCTTCCTTTTGGCGCAGATCACAGAAAGCAGGACATTGGAAAGGCCAAAATCCTCCGGGATCAGTTCCAGGTTCTGGGCCAGATATTCCGCCTGCATGAGCCGGTAAGGAGTGTTGGCGTCCCGGATCCATACCCGGAAGCAGAGATAAAGGACCGCCCGCAGCACCCGGGTCACCAGCACTCTGGAAAATCCGTCCCGGCGCTTTACCCGATCGCCGATCACCATGGCATATTTTTTCCGGCACTGCCAGAATGCTTCAAATTCCTCCGGCAGCGTCTGTCCGTCGCTGTCTGTCTGAAAAACGTAGTCCGCGCCGGCCTCCACCGCAAAGCGGTATCCCCGCAGAACGGCTCCCCCATGCCCCCGGTTGGGCTCCTCCAGATGGATCAGCAGCGGGTGTTCCCGGGCGAAGTCCTCCAGGATCTTCCCCGTACGGTCCCGGCTTCCGTCGTTGATCACTACCAGCCGCGAAGGGCTCCGGGGATCCTGTTTTTCCACCAGCGGATACCACTGCCGCAGTACCTGCAGAATATTCGCCTCCTCATTGTAGGCAGGGATGATAATATATAAACTGTCCATATTCCCTCTTGTCTCAGTTCTGATCTAGCGTTTCCGGAGTTTTTCCGGAACGTTTATAGGATATCATATTCGTCCAGAAAGGTAAATACTTCTATTTTTTCCCCGTCGGACACCGCCCGCACAGCTCCGCAGCCGGCGGTACAGAACACGGTTCCTCCCGCCTGCCGGATCCTTTCCAGGACTTCCTCATGGGGATGCCCGTAGATACTGTGTTCCGGAGCCGAGATCACGCACAGGGCCGGGCGCACCCGGTCCAGGAACGCTTCGCCTGTGGAATTTCGGGATCCATGATGGGCCACTTTCAGATATGCATAGGATCCCAGCTTTTCCAACAGTTTTTCCTCTCCCTCTCCCTCCAGATCTCCGGTCAGCAGAAATCCGGCGGTTCCGTAATGAAGACCCAGCACCAGGGAGGCGCCGTTTTCTTCACCCTCTTCCGGGAACAGTCCCGGTTCCGGATACAGCACTTCTATTCGGCATCCCCCGGCCCGTATCTCATCTCCGGCCTGCAGATACCGGACCCGCGTTCCTCCTGCCGCCGCCAGCCCTGAAAGCTCCCGGTCCTCTTCCGTTTCCCGCATCCAGGATGGAAGAAAGAGAGTTCTCACCGTCAGCTGGGTTTCCCGGGCCGCCTGGGCTTCCAGCAGCTCCCGGATCCCGTTCATGTGATCCTGATCCGGATGGGTGAGAAAGATCCCTTCCAGCCGCCGGATCCCCTGCTGCTTCAGATAGGGAAGGATCCTGTATTTTCCCACCTGGGATTCGCTGCTGCTTCCGCCGTCCACCAGAAAACTCCAGTCTCCCGCCTGCAGAGCCAGGCAGTCCCCCTGCCCCACATCCAGGACGGTAAGGGAAAATCGGTCCCCGTGCCGGGGGAAGATCACGCAGATCAGGCCCAGCGCCGCCGCCAGCATCCATTTCCCTCCGACGGTCCTGCCCTCTGCTCCCCCTCGTTTCCTCCGGCCGCACCAGAAGACTGCCAGGGCAATCCCCCCATAGCACAGGGCTGTCTGCCAGGGCGCAGGCTGTCCGCAGATCAGCAGGCCTCCGGGAAGCTGCCGCAGCAGCTTCATGAGTCCCTCGAAGATCCCCAGCAGCATGCCTGCCGGAAACAGCAGGACCGCCCCGGCCCCCGGCCAGAACAGGGCCAGTCCGGCCCCGGCAAGGCCCAGGATCATAAGGGCGCCCATAAAAGGAAGCATCAGCAGATTTACCAGCGTGCTCCAGAGGGGAAGCTCGTAAAAATAGTAAGCGGTCAGGGGAAGCGTCACGCACCAGATGACTCCGCAGGAGCAGGCAGACTCCAGAAGCTTTCGTCCCGTCCGCCGGATTTTTCCCGCTTTTTTCGCCGGCGCGGGCAGAAGCGACAGAACCGCCGGGCAGGCCAGGCTGATCCCCAGAACTGCTGTAAAAGAAAGCTGGAATCCGCTGGAAAAAAGCATGCCCGGATTTTCCAGCAGAAGCAGGATCCCGGCCAGGGCAAGGGAACAGAGGGTATCGTAGCTTCTGCCTGTGAGCCGCGCTCCCAGACTTACCGCGAACATGATGAACGCGCGCATGGTAGCGGTCTGCGCCCCGGTAAAGAGGCTGTACCAGAGCATACAGGCGGCCCCGGCGGCAGCGGCCGGGATCTCCCAGGGCAGCAGGCGCCGGATCAGACGATACACCGCCATTCCCAGCAGCGTCACATGCAGGCCCGAGATCGAAAGAATGTGGGAGACCCCGCCGTACTGATAATCGATTTTCGTTTCCTCCTCCAGCAGGCTTTTGTCGCCCCAGAGCATGGCCGCCAGGATCCCGGCCTGGTCCTTCGGGAGGATGGAGGCTGTTTTTTCAGACAGCGTTTCCTGCAGCCGCGCCATGGCTTCCCCCATGGTCCCGTCTGGTTCCTTTAAAAGACGGATCTCTTCCGCCCAGACAGAATAAAAGATCTTCTGACAGGCATAGTAGGACCGGGCGTCAAATTGTCCGGGATTACCTGCCTGTTCCGGCTGTTCCAGAGTTCCGGATACCAGCACGGTCCCGCCCACCGGATATTTTTTCTCTGTCCGCGCGGTGATATAAATGTTTCCTAAAGGGATTTCCTGTTCCTGAATAAAAAGAAGTGTCTGTTTCAGATAGTAACGGAAAGAATTCGCTTTCTTTTCCCGTTTGAAGATTTGTCCGCTGACGTATACGTCCTGTTTTTCTTGGACCGCGGTCCTCGCTGCCGGAGGCAGGTCCGGCTCCCCCAAAAACGGGGAGCCGGACAGTTTCAGCAGCAGGATCACTGCCATCAGGCCGATACACGCCAGGCATAAAGGCCTTTTTTTCAATCTTATTCCTCTTTGATCAGATGTCCGTCCGCTTCATACAGCTGGCTCAGATCCATGGTGTCGCCGAAGAGCACATTATTTTTTCCGTTAATGGAAAACTGCACCCGGCTCACATGGCAGGAGGCTGACAGGGATTCCACGATGGAATAGAGCTGCAGTTCCGGATCCGCCAGCGCCGCGGAGGCTGTAAAGCTTTCATCAAAAGTCACGTAGCAGATGTTCTCGGAAGTGGTGACGCTTAAAATATTCAGTTCTGCCGGCAGGGTAGAAAAATGTCCCTCCTGGGAAGGCCCTTTTATGAGCTGTTCCACCACCACTCTCTCCAGAGGCAGATTGGTACTGTAGTATATGCTGCGGTTCTCCGGCACGAGATGCTCTCCCTCTTCATCGGCGAAATACAGGGTCAGCTTGGCATTCTCATAGGTATTGATCTCTTTGCCGGAATTCACCACAAAGCTTTCCTCGTTCAGAAGGCCTACCTCCCGGCCGGAGGAGTCCGTCAGGGGTTCTCCGCCTACCAGAAGTTCCAGCCTGGTGATCCCTTCAATCTGCAGAAAGGTCCGGACCAGGGCCGCCCGGACAAGGATCTCCCGGGAACGGTTCATCTGGCTGTATTCCCCGCTCATATGCAGCGTCAGGATCCCGTCTTTCAGCTGGTAGTCCTCTATGCTGACCCCCTCCGGGAGCACCGGGATCAGTTCTTCCTCCTCGGAAGTCCGCAGAGCATTGGAAAATTCCGTGATCAGTTCTTCCGCCGTCTGCCCTGTCGGCTCATAGGGCCGCTCTTCCACCTGATTCATATCCATGTTCAGATAAAACAGGGAATACCCGGCTCGTTCCCCGCTGCCGCCTGCGGCGCAGCCTGCCAGTCCCGCGGTAAGGAGCGCCAGCAGGCATATCAAAAATTTTTTCATCCGCCAGCCCTCCTATGCGATATAGACCAGGGGGATCCTCACCGAGAAGGTGGTTCCCTCGTTTTCTTTGCTGTACACCCGGATCGCGCCCCGGTGCATGACGATGGCGCTGCGGGTAATGGCCAGCCCCAGGCCCGTGCCTCCGATCTCCCGGGAATGGCTCTTGTCCACCCGGTAGAATCTCTCGAAAATATGGTTGACCGCTTCTTCCGGTATCCCAATGCCGGAATCCGCCACCGTTACGTAGAAGTACTTGTGATCCGCGTTCAGGGAAACTCTGACCCAGCCTCCCTCCGGTTTGTTGTACTTGATGGCATTCTCCACCAGATTGGAAAAAGCCAGGGTCAGCTTGGTGGCGTCCGCCTCCGCGTTGACCGGCCGGAAACTGTCGAGCACCAGTTCTACCCCGCGTCCGTTGGCGATGGGGCGCAGCCGCTTCAGCACCAGTTCCAGCAGCTCATTGATGTTCACGGTCTCGATATTCAGATCCGCGGCCTTCTTGTCCATCTTGACCAGGGACAGCAGGTCCGTAATGATCGAGTTCTCTCGGTCGATCTCTTCCGAGATGTCCTGCATAAATTCCTTGTACTGCTCCAGAGGCGCGTTCTCCTGCATATTCAGGGAATCCGCCAGTACCTTCATGGAGGCCAGGGGCGTCTTCAGTTCATGGGAGACGTTGGACACGAATTCCTGACGGGAATCATCCAGGGTCTTCACCCGTGCCAGCATTTTATTAAAGGCGTCCGTGATCAGTTCCGTCTCCAGATAATCCGGCACGGAAATGCTCTCGTCCAGGTATCCGTCCGTCAGTTCTTCAATAGACCGGGTGATCTTCTGGAAGGGTTTGACCAGGATCCCTGAAAGGATAAAGCTCAGGACCAGGATCAGCACCACCATCACGCCCAGGATCATGATGCCCTTCTGTTCCAGCATATCCTTGCTGGCGTTGATCTCCACGGTGGAGACGCTGATGAGCATGACGCCGATGATCTCCTTATCCGCGGATTCCGGATCGGAAACAGGAATGGTCATCTCAATATACTGATTCTTCCTGTCATACTGGCTGGTATCCCGGCCGTTAAAGCAGTCGATCACTTCCCGGGAGATCAGATATTTTCCCCGGTCCAGCTCATAGGTGTCCTTGATCACCCGGTAGTCCCTGTCGATGATCAGGATGCGTCCTTCGTAAATATTGGTGAGCATGCTGATCTCGCCGTTGATCACGGCGTTGCTGGGATCTTCCATATAGTTCAGCTGGACCAGCTGATTACTGATGATGTTGCTCTGGTTTTTCACGATGATGCTCCGCTGGGACAGCGCCCTGTTTTCATAGCTCCGGACCACCACGTTTTCCACCAGGATGCTGGGGATGATCCCCATGAGCATAACGATCACCATGATGCGGAAGCGGACGCTCCGCAGAAATTTCCACCCTTTTCTTTCCTTATGCCTGGAAATAGTAACCAACTCCCCACTTTGTATGAACGTATTTCGGCTCGCTGGGATTTTCCTCGATCTTCTCCCTGAGCCTCCGGATATGCACATCGACGGTACGGACATCCCCGGGATATTCGTATCCCCAGACAATGTTCAGCAGGTTCTCCCGGCTGTAGACTTTATTGGGATTAAATACCAACAGCTCCAGCACATCGAATTCCTTGGCGGTCAGATTGATCTCCCGGGAACCGATAAATACCCGGCGGCTCTCGCAGTCCATCTTCAGATCTCCCACCTGGATCACCTTGGCTTTTTCTTCCTGCTGGACCGGCTTGGCTGTCCGGCGCATGATGGCTTTCAGTCTGGCCTTGACTTCCAGGATATTAAAGGGCTTTGTGATATAGTCATCCGCTCCGTACTCCAGGCCCATGATCTTGTCCATATCCTCGCCCTTGGCTGTCAGCATCACAATGGGCACATTGGAAAACTCCCGGATCTGCTGGCATACCTCCAGACCGTTCAGCTTGGGAAGCATCAGATCCAGAAGAATGATATCATACTCCTTTTCCCTGGCCATATTCAGGGCTTCCTCGCCGTCGTAGGCGCATTCCACTTCCATGCCGTCCTGCTCCAGTGAAAACCGGATCCCTTTTACAATCAGTTTTTCGTCGTCTACAACCAGTACTTTTTTAGCCATCTTCCACTCCTATATTTCTATTTGCTCTTTTATTTTTTCGAAGACTTTCTCCTTGATGCCCTCCACCTGCTGGATCTCCTCGATAGTCTGAAAGTCCCCGTGTTCCTCCCTGTAAGCTATGATCGCCCCGGCCTTGGCTTCGCCGATCCCCGGAAGCGTCATGAGTTCCTCCAGGGAGGCGGTGTTCAGGTTCACCTTTCCGGGATCCTCCCCGGAACCGCCGACCGGCGGCAGGGCTTCCGCCTCTTCCCGTGTATAGACGGTGATCTGCTGCCCGTCTTCCAGGACTTCCGCCTGATTCAGGCTGCGCGGGTCCGCCTGGCCGGTCATGCCGCCCGCGGCCTCCAGCGCCGCAAACACCCGGCTTCCCGCGGGAAGTTCGTACACACCCGGCGTCCGGACCGCGCCGCAGACATAGATAAAGATGGTCCCGGGCCCTTCCGGATCCGTGATCTCCTCCCGGCTTCCGGAATCGGAAACCGCTTCCCGGGAGCTTTCGGAAACAGCCGCGATCTCATAGACTGCCTCCCCGCCCCCGCAGGCCCCCAACAGGCCCGCCCACAGCGCCGCCAGTATCACACAGATAAATTTACTTTTCACAATGCATCTCTCCTATAGCGTATCAGCTATAAGGTCCCTGATCCATGCATAGCATATTCCTATTATAGCGGAGTTTAAATGCCTTTACAAGAGCCTTTTCACACAGCAAAAGGGACGATTTCCCGGGAATGTTTTTCTCATCCCCCGGAATCGTCCCTTTTCTTTTCTGCGGAAGCCCGGATCTGCCCTCCCCTTCCGGGTCAGGCTTTCATCCAAACGCTTCCTGATAGATCTTTAAGATCTCCTCCGGCCCAAAGAGCTTCGGGTGGTTCCGCAGGTTCGGCCCCGATACCTTCCCGGCGTTTTCCGTCATCCAGGGCAGGTCTTCTTCCCGTACTCCTTCTCCGGACAGGGTCGTTTTTAAATCTATGGAATCCAGCAGCTGCGAAATCCGGCTGACGCAGTCGGCTTCATCCTTGCCGCCCAGTGCCCGGGATATTTCCGCGTACTTTCCGGGAGCCGCCTCTATGGAATGACGGCAGACCACCGGCGTCAGCGCCGCCAGCCCCCGGCCGTGGGTGATATTGCGGAGGCCGCTGGCCGGATGCTCCAGTCCGTGGGGGGCCGCGGTCCCCGCAAGTCCGATCACCATTCCTCCGATGGCGCTTCCCAGAGACAGCTCCTCCCAGCCTCGGGGATCCGGTTCTCCTTTATATACCCGGGGAAGACTTCGGGCGATCAGGCGGATCCCCTCCAGAGCCAGAACACCGGTCAGCCGCGACCCGTTCTGACTGAGATACGCTTCCATGCAATGGCAAAGAGCGTCAAATCCCACGGCTGACAGTACCTGCCGGGGCATGGTCGTCATCAGTTCCGGATCCACGATGGCGGTTTTCGCGAAGATCAGGTCGCTTTTCAAAGCTTTTTTATTCCGTGTTTCGTCCTCTGTCAGTACAGCAAACCCGTTTCCTTCGCTTCCCGTCCCGCAGGTGGTGGGGACCAGGATCAGGGGCAGGGCCCTTGTTCCCTGCCGTCTGCCGTAAATATACTCAAAAACATCTCCCGGATTGCAGGCGGAAAAGGCAATGGCCTTGGCGCAGTCCATGATGCTGCCTCCCCCCAGACCCAGGATCACCTGGCTTTTCTTTGCTCTGGCCATCTCCGCCCCTTTCCGGACCGTGGAAGCCAGAGGGTTGGGTTCCGCCTCGTCGAAAATATCCGCCTGCACCCCTTCCCTTTCCAGCAGCTTTACGGCCCGGTCCAGCAGGCCGGATTTCTTTGTGCTGGATCTTCCGGTGACGATGAGGGCTTTCTTTCCGTATTTTACCGTTTCTTCTCCCAGAGTTTCCGCTTTCCCTGGGCCGAAGCTCAGGCGCACCGGAACATAAAACTGAAACAGCTCTTTCAATGTTCTCCTCCTCCGGTCTTACGCGGTCAGCTCTTCCACAGCTTCCCGGATCACGGAAACCGCTTTGTCACAATCCGTTTCTGTAACGATCAGGGGCGGCACCATGCGGATCACATGATCTCCGATGGCGGTAAGGAGCAGTTTTTTCTCAAAACATTTATGCTTCACGTCTACAGCCCGAACCGCCGCGTCGAATTCCACTCCCACCAAGAGCCCCTGGCCCCTTACTTCCTTTACATGGGGCAGAGAATACAATTCCTTCATAAAATATTCTCCCACCTTTTTCGCGTTTCCTGCCAGCCCCCGATCCAAAAGCTCTCTTACTTCCGCCAGGGCCGCCGCGCAGGAAACAGGATGGCCGCCGAAGGTGGTTCCGTGAGATCCGGGGGTAAAGGCCTTGGCAGCCTCGGCGGTGGCGCAGATGGCTCCGATGGGCATACCGCCTCCCAGGGCTTTTGCCATAGATACGATATCCGGCTTGATGCCGTAATTCATGTAGGACATCACCGCGCCGGTCCGGCACCAGCCCGTCTGTACCTCATCCAGCAGAAGCAGCATCCCTTTTTCATCGCAGAGTTTCCGAAGCCCTGTCATAAATTCCCGGGTCGCCGGATGGACGCCTCCTTCTCCCTGTACCGGTTCCACCATAATGGCAATGGTATTTTCTGTAACCGCCGTTTTAAAATCCTCCAGGTCATTGAAGGCGGCGTAGGTAAAGCCCGGCACCATGGGTTTAAAGCCGATCTGGCAGCCGTTGTCCGGCTGGCCGGTGGCGCTCATGGATCCGTAGGATCTTCCGTGGAAAGAATTTTTGGCGGTCACGATATTATAACGGCCGGGGCCATACTTTTCCACTCCGTACTTTCTGGCCATTTTGATCATGGCCTCGTTGGCTTCCGTGCCGGAATTCTGGAAAAAGATCTTGTCCATGCCGATGGCGGTACAGACGGTTTCCGCCAGCAGGGCCTGGGGAATCGTGTAGGGATAATTAAAGGTATGCATAAGATCCTGTACCTGGTCCACCACGGCGGCCACTACCTTTTCATTGCAGTTTCCGGCGCTGTTCACGGCGATGCCCGCGTAAAAATCCAGATACGCCTCCCCCGTTTCATCGTAAATGTACATATCTTTGGCCCGCTCCGCCAGCATGGGGAAACGCTCATAGGTATCGATCATATATTTATCCGCCAGTTTCAGGATCTCTTCTTTTGTATATCCGGTATCTTTCAGTCTCATAGCAAACATTCCTCGTCTTTCTGTCAGAATTCAGATCAGACCTTTGATCTGCAGATAATTTTTAATCACTTTGACGCAGTTCTCTACCCCCACCCGCTCGCTGTTCAGGGTCATATCGTAATTTACCGGATTGGTCCAGTAATTGCCGTGGGTGTAGTGGGCGTAATAATCCGCCCGGTATTTGTCCGTATGGGCAATGGTCGCCGCGGCCACCTCCTTGGTAACGCCCATATTCTTCATGGTCCGCTCCAGGCAGAAGGCTCTGGGCGCTTCAATATATATACTGACTACATTCTCCCTGCCCCGCAGGATCCAGTCCGCGCATTTTCCCACGATCACGCAGGATTCCGTTTCCGCCAGATTCTCAATGATCTGTTTCTGATACTGGAACAGCGTGTCGTCCGACACAAACTTTTCATTTCTGGCAATATAATGTCTGGCCCGGGGCAGCCCCCGCATAAAGCTGGCAAAGCCGCCGTTGCTGCGGATCTTCTCATTGACTTCTTTAAACAGCTGCTCGTTGAGGCCGCTGAGCTGGCTGGCCAGGGTCAGGATCCGGTTTTCATAGCAGTGGATCCCCAGCTCCTTAGCCAGCCTGGAAGCAATTTCCTTGCCTCCGGATCCGAAGCCCCTGGCAAAAGTCACTACATAATTTCCCATCTGTCTTCCTCCTTCCCGGATCTCATCCCGCCAGATATCTGCTCAGAAATTCCCTTGTCCTTGGATTCCTGGGATTGGTAAAGAGCACATCCGGAGAATCATCCTCTACAATATATCCCTTGTCCATAAAAATGGTCCGGGTGGACACATCCCGGGCGAAGGCCATTTCGTGGGTCACAATGATCATGGTCAGTCCCGTCTCCGCCAGTTCTTTCATAACCTTCAGCACCTCTCCCACCATTTCCGGATCCAGGGCGCTGGTGGGTTCGTCAAAAAGTAGCACCTCCGGGTTCATGCAGAGGGCCCTGGCAATGGCGACCCGCTGTTTCTGGCCGCCGGAAAGCTGGGCAGGTTTCGCGTGGATATAGGGCGCCATTCCCACTTTTTTCAAATGGGTGATCGCCCGTTCAAAGGCTTCCTCCTTTGGCAGGCGGAGGACCTTCCTGGTACCGCACATACAGTTATCCAGCACGGTCATGTGGTGAAACAGATTAAAGGACTGAAACACCATGCCCACCTGGGAGCGGTACCGGTTGATCTCCTTCTGGACATCCCGCACTTCCTCTCCGTGATACAGGATCCTGCCGCTGGTCTGCCGCTCCAGCCGGTTGATGCATCGGAGAAGCGTGGATTTTCCCGAGCCCGAGGAGCCCACGATACAGATCACCTCTCCCTTGTCCACGGAAAAATCGATTTTCCGCAGCACCTCATGCTGTCCGAAGGACTTGCTCAGGTCTTCTACTTTGATCATGTTTTCAGCCATTTGCTCCCGCCTCCTTACTGCGCGTCCATATACTCTACTGCCAGCACGTAATCTTTTTTCCCCTCCAGCCGTTTTTCCATCAGGCGTAAGAGCCGGCTGAAGACAAAACAGAGTACAAAATAGATGATCGCTGTCAGCAGGAAGGACTGAAAATATTTATAGTTGACCGACCCGGCCGTCTTGGCCGCCATATACAGTTCATTGACCGCCAGCACGTTCAGCACGGAGGTCATTTTCAGATTGGTCAGAAACATATTGCCCATTTCCGGCAGGATATTCCGGAGCACCTGGGGCAGGATAATATAGCACATGGTCTTCATGGGAGACATGCCCATGGCCAGAGCTCCCTCCCGCTGTCCCGCATCTACGGAATTGATGCCGGCCCGGACGGTTTCCGCCATATAGGCGCCGGTATTGAGCACCGTTACCAGGATACCCGCAGCCACAGGAGAAATATCAAACCCTGCCTGGAGGATGCCGTAATACACCACCATGGCCTGCACGATCATGGGCGTATCCCGGAAAATTTCCACGTAAACCGCGAAAATTGCTTTCAGCACCCGGAGCCCCGCTTTTTTCAGCGCGTGATCCGCGGGACGGATCCGGATATCCTGAACGATTCCCGCCCCGTATCCCAGCAGGAACCCCAGCAGGGTGCCGATAACCGCTATATATAAAGTCAGCAGCGTTCCCTGCAGAAACATACTGGAATAATGCTGCGCCAGATAGATGATCCATTCGAAGGAATTTGTCGGATTGGTGATCATAAATGCATCTCCCCTTTCCCGCTTTCGTTATCTTCTGTCAGACGGAAGCCGCCGGCTGCAGCGGGATGGTCTCCTCCATCAGCTGATCCATGGCTTCCGAATTATTCCACCCAAGGGCATCCATGGCTTCCTGCAGCCGGTCCCTCAGTTCTGTGTCATCCTTCCTGGTGGCAATGCACACATTTACCATTTCCTCATCATCTGTAAAGGTATCGGATGCATCAAAGGTAATCACTTTCAGATCCTCATTGGTCATGGCCGCGGATTCCGCCGTGGGAAGATCCACCACACAGACGTCCGCCACTCCGTTGGAGACAGCCATGAAACATTCGGAGGTCGTCTCGTAATTTCCGGACAGCTCCGCCCCCTGGATCTGCTCCAGAAGAGGTACCCATCCGGTCCCCAGCTGGGTGGTTACCCTGCATCCCGTATCCGCCAGGTCGGAGAGTTTTGTCACGTTTTCATAATCTCCTCCCTTTTTCACCACAATGCAGTTATGTCTGTAGTAATAGGGTTCTGTAAAGGCGTAGGCCATTTCCCTCTCCGGGGTCCTTCCCATCCCGGCAATGACCGCGTCATACACTCCCGCGTCCAGAGAGGTGCCGATGGAACTCCATTCCACCTTGTGGATCTCCAGATCCATCCCCAGTTCTCTGGCCAGCATCTGGGCTACCGCCACATCGTATCCGTAAGCGTAGGTGTCCGTGCCGTAAATCGGTTCCGCGGTGATCCCATCCGCCACCTCTGAAGTCATCTGCGTCCAGTTAAAGGGCGGGTACGCGCACTCCATACCTACCCGCAGCACATTTCCGCTGTCTTCAGCAGAAGAGGTTTCTCCCGCCCCGGCATCTGCCGCCGCGGAAGACCCTGCCGTATCTGCGGCAGTTTCTTCTGATGCCCCGCATCCGGCCAGAAGAGAAAACGCCATCGCCGCCGCCATACACCAACCCGCTAATTTTCTTTTCATCATAATCATCCTCCTCATCCGAAAAGGCGCCCACCCCCTTTCGGGGATGAACGCCTTTGTCCTCCGCTTCCGCTATTACAAAATCTCTTTCTCCGGCCTGTCTGCAGTCTGGTCCGGAAAACCTTCCGTATAACAGAAAAGACGCTCACTCTGAAAAGAATGAACGTCTTTGTTCTCTGTTACGGTTTGTCACCTTAATTAAGATATGGTTGATTATACTCTTGTCCCTCCCGTACCGTCAACGTATAACCTGAACAATATTTTTTAGAAATTCCCGTAGAATCCGAAAATATTATACAATTTTTCCTTTTCAGCATCAAGGTTTTCGTTCTTCCTCCATCACACAGAAAGCAGGCCGCATATTTTCCGGGAAAGCCTTTCCAGATCCTGTGCCCGTCTGCCGAAGATCCGCACGGCGAAGCCCCCGGAAGTCTGTGTGATCCCGCCTTCCGTCGTCCGGTCCTCCTCCAGGAACTCCCGGACCTTTTTCCGGAAGCTGTCCGGCTCTTTCGGCTCTGTAAAGAACAGATTTGCCAGATGGGTGTAAGATTCAAACATGCCCATCCCTTCCAGTTCAAACAAGTCCGGCTCATAGCGGGTGTTGTCCCGGTAGATCAGCCTGCCTGCCCGGTAAATTTCCACGTAATTCCGGTAATACCGGTACGCGAACCGCTCTCCCCTGGCGGCCCGCCCGCAGGAGAGGATCTCCGACAGCTGGAAAACCGATGTTTCATCTTCCAGTTCTACCCGCATGCGGCTCTCAAACCCAGAGTCCCGGAAGGGGATCGTCGGCTGCGGATGGTAAGCCAGCGACGCATGGGAGGCCACCTGAATCAAAATATCTCTCCTGGCGCCGTCTGCGGCCATAGGGTGGATCTTATCGTAGGACTGAGATAAAAATTCCAGCTTCGCCCCCGGCTTTACTCTGATCTGAAACTTCTGCCTGTCCCCTTCCAGAATGCCCGCGGAGGCGGCCAGGAGCATGACCTGGATCCCGCCGTCCCGCTTCCGGAAGGGCTGCATGATCTTATAGGGCGCCGTAAAGCGTACCTCTTCCAGGATCGTTTCCCCCCGCCGTTCTTCCGCAGTCAGCTCCAGGACAGAAACTTTTCCAAACTGATTTTCAGCCATAGATTACATTCCTTCCAGCAGTACATGTTCCTTGATCCAGCGGATCACCTCATCTACGTGCTCATTTCCCCGGATATTGGTGAAGAGAAAAGGACGGTCTCCCCTCATTTTCTTTGAATCCCGCTCCATCACCTCCAGGCTGGCGCCTACATAGGGAGCCAGATCGATCTTATTGATCACCAGCAGATCCGACCGGGTGATACCGGGGCCTCCTTTGCGGGGGATCTTGTCGCCCTCCGCTACATCAATGACAAAAATCGTGGCGTCCACCAGCTCCGGAGAGAAAGTGGCGGACAGATTGTCCCCGCCGCTCTCAATAAACAGGAGCTGAATATCCGGAAATTTCTCCAGCATTTCATCCACTGCTTCCAGGTTCATGGAAGCGTCCTCCCGGATGGCGGTGTGGGGACATCCGCCGGTTTCCACGCCGAGGATGCGCTCCCTGGGCATCACGCTGTTTTTTGCCAGAAATTCCGCGTCCTCCTTGGTGTAGATGTCGTTTGTGATGACGCCGATGCTGTACTCCCCGGCCATCTGCCGGGTCAGAGCCTCGATCAGCGCCGTTTTTCCGGAGCCTACCGGCCCGGCTACTCCTATTTTTACGTAAGACATAGCTCTCCTCCTGTCGTAACTGCAAAATATTTGATCCCGCCCGGCCTCCTCTGCTTCCGGGACGCCGGACGGGCCATGATTTTACGCCTCAACTCACGACATATAAAGCCGTGAATAGAGGGTTTCGTGCTGGATGCCGCGAAGGTCGAAACCCGGAGTGGAGGCGCAGAGCATTTCCTCCCCTGCGGTTTCCGCCTCTCTCACCAGCTCTTCCATCCGGGGATGAAGGGACAGCAGCAGCTTCTGCCCGTCAGACTGGCTCAGGGGAATGGTTTTTACGCAGTTGGTCACCATGGCGGATGCCTGGGCGTACAGAAATCCGGCCAGAGCTTCCTCCTTCCGGATCCCCGCGCAGGCGCAGAACACGCCGTAAGCGCAGGGATGGCAGGTAGTTTTTCCCTTCCTGGCCTCCAGGTAGCTGTCAAAAAAAGCAGTTTCCCTGCCGGCGCCCATATATGCCAGAGTTTTCATAAAACGGCTCCCCAGTTTTTGGGAGGCCTCCCGCAGCTCCTGGGGGATCCTGGAGGCCTCCAGAAGGTCCTCCAGCTCATCCAGGGCCGGAAGGTCCCTCCGCTCTGCCGCCTCATAGGCCAGCCGGGCCGCCAGCAGGTCCGTATACAGAAAATTGTAGCTCAGCCGTTTCCGGATATATTCCTCCGCAGTTTCCAGATCCTGTACGATCCCTTTCTGGATATAGGTTTCCAGCCCGTAGGAATGGGAATACCCTCCGATGGGGAACAGGGAATCATTAATCTGAAGCAGCAGGAAATGATGATCCAAACGTTCCATACTCTGCCCTCCGGTTCAGTGATGATGGTTGTGGACGGAAGCCGAAATCCTTCGTTCAAAGTCCAGATGCCCCAATTCTTTTTCCGCCTTTACGCCATGAAGGCCGGACAGCATCCGCAGCATAGGCTCATTATAGGGCGTAAGAAAGGTATCCTCCTTGGGGCCGTAAAAAAGCGGGGCATGGCGGTTGCCGATCTCATAGCAGACCTTTGCCGTCATAAAGCGGTGATCCGGATCCACGGTCACCCGGATCACTTCACAGGGCGGAGTGCGGACGGCGATCACCAGATTCTCGTCCATATAGATCACCTTTCCCTCATACAGGCCTTCCGTCAGCACCGAATCGTCCAGGCGGATGCCCACTTCCCGGCCCGCGTCCGTTGTTTTCCGGTGGATTTTCTTGAACGCCTCATGCCATTCGATCTCCACATATTCCACGGTTTTCCCGGCTGTATCCAGATCCTCCAGGACACCCAGAATTTTTTCACAGATCATAGTCTCTTTCTCCCTTAAGCGATTTTACCAGGCGCCGATCAGCATCAGCAGTCCGGGGATCCAGGCCGTAGCCACCCCTTCAAACACCTGCAGGACAGGGACAAATTTCCCCAGCTTTCTGCCGCAGATATCCTCCACAAAGGAGGTGCCCCACAGCACCGCCCACAGATACCAGATGGCCGCCCAGCGCCAGTCGGCGCTGACGCCCAGGACAGAACTTCCGGTGATCCCCTCAATGGTTCCGAATACCGCCGCGTTCACGGCCACAAAGGTGGAAAACCAGGCAAAGGGAATGGGGTTTAACTTTCCCAGCTTCACAAACGCCACAAACAGGTAGGTAAAGCCGAAGAGCAGCCCGGTGCCGGCGGCGTAATAATTTCCCTGCACCAGGTTCACGGCATTGATAAACACGGAAAGACCTCCGGTGAGGATATTCATCACCGCCGCGGATCTCCCATCTACGTTGTACAGGGTACACATGCCGTTGTTGATCAGCACGATGCCCACAAATAAGAGACAGACTCCTAACATTTTTTCACTCCTCCTCTTTTCCGGATCCTCAGAACAGGCTGTAAAGCTGTGTCAGCGGCAGCTTTTTGGCCGGTTTGGAAGTAATCTGTCCGCCGTCCACCCGCACCTCATAGGTTTCCGGGTCCACGGTGATCTCCGGCGTTCCATCGTTGAATTTCATATCCTTCTTGGAAATATTCCGGCACCCGGAAACAGGCACCACCGTCTTCTCCAGATGGTATTTTTCCTTTACATTCTCTTCCATGGCCGCCTTTGACACGAAAGTCAGGCAGCAGCCGTATCTGGCTTTTCCCTGGGCCGCGAACATGGGCTTATACATCACCGGCTGGCAGGTGGGGATGGAAGCGTTGGCGTCGCCCATCTTGGAGGCGATGATCATGCCGCCCTTGATGACCATATCCGGCCTGCTTCCGAAGAACGCCGGATTCCACAGTACCAGATCCGCGCATTTTCCCACTTCCACAGAGCCTACGTAGGAGGCTACGCCGTGGGTGATGGCGGGATTGATGGTATATTTGGAAATGTACCGTTTTACCCGGAAGTTGTCGTTGCCATGGCCTTCATCCTCCGGCAGAGGACCTCTCTCCTCTTTCATCTTGCTGGCAGTCTGCCAGGTGCGGGTGATAACCTCTCCTACCCGGCCCATGGCCTGGGAATCTGAGCTCATCATAGAGAACACTCCCATATCCTGCAGCACATCCTCCGCGGCAATGGTCTCCGGGCGGATCCGGGAATCCGCGAAAGCCACATCCTCCGGGATCCGTTTGTCCAGGTGATGGCAGACCATCAGCATGTCCAGATGCTCGTCCAGAGTGTTGACGGTGTAGGGCATGGTAGGATTGGTGGAGGAGGGGAGTACATTGGGCGCTGCCGCGGCGCGGATGATGTCCGGGGCATGGCCGCCTCCGGCGCCTTCTGTATGGTATGTGTGGATGGTCCTGCCGGCGATGGCCGCCAGAGTATCCTCCACACAGCCTCCCTCATTCAGGGTATCCGTGTGAATGGCCACCTGTACATCGTACGCGTCGGCCACATTCAGGCAGTGGTCAATGGCCGCCGGTGTGGATCCCCAGTCCTCATGGAGCTTCAACCCCATGGCGCCGGCCCGGATCTGTTCTTCCAATGCTTTTTCATCGGAACAGTTGCCTTTTCCCAGCAGACCGATATTCATGGGGTACTCCTCGCAGGCCTGCAGCATCCGCTCCAGATTCCAGGGGCCCGGGGTACAGGTGGTGGCGTTGGTGCCGTCCGCGGGGCCGGTTCCGCCGCCGATCATGGTGGTTACGCCGCTGTACAGGGCGCAGTCCACCTGCTGGGGAGAGATAAAATGGATGTGGGTATCCAGTCCGCCGGCCGTGACGATCAGTCCCTCCCCTGCCAGGGCCTCCGTGGAGGCTCCCACGGTCATGCCCGGGGTCACGCCGTCCATGACAGAGGGATTTCCTGCTTTTCCGATACCGGCGATCTTCCCGTCTTTGATCCCGATGTCCGCCTTATAGATTCCTGTATAGTCCACGATCAGAGCGTTGGTGATCACCAGATCCAGATCTCCGTCGGCGCTGGAAGTTTTTACCGACTGCCCCATGCCGTCCCGGAGAGTCTTGCCCCCTCCGAACTTGCACTCGTCTCCGTAGGTGGTATAGTCCTTCTCCACCTCGATCACCAGACTGGTATCCGCCAGCCGCACCTTATCGCCGGTGGTGGGGCCGTACATCATCGCGTATTTTTCTCCGGATATTTTTGTGCTCATCTGCAATCCCTCCTGATTAGACAAATCCTTTTTGTTTCGCTTTTTCCAGAGACGCCGCCTTTGTGGCCTCGGAAACCTGGGCGCAGGTCAGGTCGTTGAGGCCGAATACCCGGCGGGTGCCGCCCATAGCCGTCAGAGTCACTTCCTTTTCCTCCCCCGGCTCAAAGCGGACGGAGGTCCCGGATGGAATGTCCAGATGGAATCCATAGGCCTGTTCCCGGTCGAAGGACAGACAGCGGTTCACCTCAAAAAAGTGGAAATGGGACCCCACCTGTACGGGACGGTCTCCGGTATTGACCACTGCCAGGGTACGGCTTTCCTTTCCCTCGTTTAATGTGATCTCTCTGTCAAGAGCCATGATTTCTCCGATCTTCATACTGCGCTTCCTCCTTACTGAATGGGATTATGTACGGTGACCAGTTTCGTGCCGTCGGGGAACGTGGCCTCCACCTGAACCTCGGCCGCCATATCCGCCACCCCCTCCATAACGTCTTCTTTTGACAGCAGCGTGGTCCCCAGATGCATCAGCTCCGTTACCTCTTTTCCGTCCCGGGCCATTTCCATGAGTTCCGAGCTGATATAGGCCACCGCCTCCGGGTAATTCAGCTTCAGGCCCCGCTCTTTTCTTTCCTTCGCCAGGCTGCCTGCCAGATGCAGCAGCAGCTTTTCCTGTTCCTTAGGCGTCAGTCGCATAATGAAACCTCCTTGTGTGATGTTCCTCCGTGAAACGCAGGCGCGTCAGCCTTTTGCCGGCCGCAGCGCACAAAAAAAAACAGACAGAGACGTTTTTTTCTGACGTCTTTGTCTGTTTTACGGGAGTCATGCTACCATATTAATTTCGAACTGTCAACGTTTACGCCGGATTTTTTTTGCCTTTATCCGTTTTGTTCCGCAGAAAATACAATTTCCCTTCAAAAAATCCGCGCCGAAATCTTGTTTTTTGCAGCAAGCATGTCTATAATAAGCGTTAACTTTCATACCAGGAGGCATAAGAGAATGGCAAGGGATGTTTACAGCGGCTTAAAGGAAGAATGCGGCGTTTTCGGGATCTACGATCTCGACGGAAAGGAGGTTGCCGGCAGCATTTACTACGGTCTGGAAGCATTGCAGCACCGGGGGCAGGAATCCTGCGGCATCGCGGTCTCCGATACGGAGGGGCCCAAAGGCAGAGTGCGGTCCCGCAAAGGGCTCGGACTGGTAAATGAAGTCTTTCGGGCTTCTGAACTGGAATCGCTGAAGGGAAATATCGGGATCGGACACGTCCGCTATTCTACTTCCGGCTCCACCTCCATCGAAAACGCCCAGCCGCTGGTGCTGAATTACATGAAAGGTTCCCTGGCGCTGGCCCATAACGGAAATCTGATAAACGCCAGAGAGCTCCGGGAACAGATGGAAAACAACGGAGCTATCTTCCACACTTCCATCGATTCTGAAGTGATCGCTTACTGTATCGCCAGGGAACGGGTTCGCTGCGGCTCCGTGGAGGAGGCGGTCCGGCGGGCCTGCAGGCAGATCCGCGGCGCCTACGGGCTGGTGATCATGAGTCCCCGGAAGCTGGTGGCTGTCAGGGACCCCTACGGCCTCAAGCCCCTCTGCCTGGGAAAAAGGGAGAATGCCTATATCATCGCCTCGGAAAGCTGTGCCGTCACCTCCATCGGCGCGGAATTCCTCCGGGATGTGCAGCCCGGAGAGATCGTCACGATCACCAAAGACGGGGAAATCCGTTCGCAATTTCTGGAAAACTCTTCCGCTCCTGCCCGCTGTATTTTTGAATATATCTATTTTGCCCGCCTGGACAGCCGCCTGGATGGCATCAGCGTCTATGATTCCCGGATCCGGGCCGGCCGGGCTCTGGCAAAGGCGTATCCCGTGGAAGCCGACCTGGTGGCAGGGGTCCCGGACTCCGGTCTGGCCGCGGCCAAAGGCTATTCGGAAGCTTCCGGGATCCCCTTTGGGCTGGCGTTCCACAAGAACAGCTACATCGGCCGGACCTTTATCAAACCCACCCAGAAAGAACGGGAAAGCAGCGTCAAAATCAAACTCAGCGTCCTGGAATCCGTTGTCAGGGGAAAGCGCGTCATACTGATCGATGATTCCATTGTACGGGGAACCACCATAGCCAACCTCATCCGAATGATGAAACAGGCAGGGGCCGCGGAAGTCCACGTCCGCATCAGCTCCCCGCCTTTCCTGTACCCCTGTTATTTCGGCACAGATGTGCCTTCCAACCAGCAGCTGATCGCCTCCTCCCATTCCGCCGGGGAAATACAGAAAATGATCGGAGCGGATTCTCTGGGATATATGCCCATTGAAAACCTGAAAGACATGGTAAATGGTCTTTCCATCTGCACCGGCTGCTTTACCGGCCGCTATCCCATGGAGGTTCCGGATCATGAAATACGGGATCTGCTGGAAGAATGCTAAAAACACAGGCTCCGCAAAAGAGCGGTTGTTTCTGTTTCTCCGCAGTCCGCTTTCCTGCTTTCAGCCTCCGCTGTACGTCAGAATATCTTTTACCACCTCTCCGGTGTAGACATCTACGGAAGCGGACGCCACAGTCCGGCCCTCGTGCGACACGTTGACAGAGGTCAGCCAGCGCGCGCCGGCTTCCCAGAAATATGGCTCCTGCTGCTGGCATGTCACTTCCAGCTCCTCCGGGACTCTCAGATCCGAGGCGATCTCCGCCATCTGTTCCTCTGTCAGGACAAGCTGTTCCGGCCGGACATATTCATAACGGCAGCCCGCGGACGTTCCGTCCTCATACGTGATCGTAAGGTATATTTCCTCCCCGAAATATTCGATATGCACGGACGCTTCATAGGGATAAACCCGGACGGGTTCCGGTTCCGTGGTTCCTTCATAGGTAATACGGAAATCACTGCCGCTATATTCCCCTTTGGCCCAGGTATAGGCGCCGTAAGCAATATTCCACCAGCACGCGTCGACGCAGACCGTTCCTGTTTCATCCTGCGTAAGAAAAAGCGTATCATAACCCAGGTTAAATCCATTGGAATCGTTTTGGACATTCATGTACAGTCCTGTCTGAATGGGCGCGTACTCCGCCAGCTGATAATCCGTTTTTCCCTGTATTTTAGGTTCGGCGACTGAGGATTTTTTCTTTTCATCCTGATGCAGTTCCCACCATTCCCTATCATTGCTCGCATATGCGAGTTTTGCAGACTCAAGCGCCTGTTCCAGCGTATAATACTCGTTCGTATCCGGGTTCACAAATGTCATTTTTTCTAAAACATAGGCGGTCACAGGTCTTGCGTAATTTTTATACACACTGTTGGAGAAGCCAAAAACGGCAGACGCCCCCTTATTCATAAACGCGTCGGCAAGGTTTGTGTTCTGCATCCCGTGGCAGGCGGTCATCAGGATAAGATCCCCCGATAGATCTTTACAGTAGTGATCTATAAATTTGGATGTAAAACAGGCGATCCCCTTTTGTGTTTCCGAGTCTCTTTGAATGATTCTATCCTCTGTACAATCCTCGTAGTAATCCTCAAATTTCCACCAGGCGGACCAGTCAAAACTCTCGCCGGATGTCAGATAAGATTTTACGAAGGGGCCGGCTCCGCCATGGCCATTCCAGAGGATAACACTGTTTGACGGCAGATTTTTTATAAGCTCCAAAGTTACCTCTGCTCCTGAATAATCGTCTCCATAGGAACATGTAGGAATGTCGCTGATGTGTTCCCTGATGAATGCCGGGAAGTTCTCTACGGCAACATCCGGGTTGGGCTCATACAGCCAGAATTTCAGGGAAACGTCTTCTCCACCCGCGTTCGTGTCCGGGATGAGGGGCTCATACATAAACGTAAGCCCGGATGTCATTTTTATATAGATGCCGCAGTCGTCCGCCGCGTAAAGCAGCACGCTGCCGCCTTCTACATACTTCTCAAGGATTTTTTCTATTTCCAGGAGCAGCGTTTCATGCTTTTCTTCCGGCACATAGCCTTCCGGATCCCTGTACCGGTCTTCGATCTCCCGTATGGATGCCCGTACCTCTTCCAGGCATTCCTGCGCTTCTTGAGCCGTTTCCTCTGTGGGCTGCTCAAAAAAGTAGACGGAAACGGTATTGCTCTCGAGTCCCGCGGAACTGGCAAAATACTCCCGGGATCCCGCCGTTTCCTGCTCCACCTGTACCGTGCAGCTGCAGATCCCGTCGCCTTCCTGCGCGTCCCCATCCACCCCGCTGTCATTCATGTGCAGGCTCCCTTCTTCCTCGGCACAGTGCAGAGTGATTTCCTCCCCATTGGTTTCTCCTTCCAGAGTAAAGGTTACCGTTCCTCCGTTTCCGGCCACAAAATAATTTTCATCCGCAGACAGTTTCAGTGGACTTGCAAAATCTGAGGAACTTCCTGCTGTTCCCGGATCCCATTCGTAAGGTTCCTGTTCTTTTCCC
The DNA here is from genome assembly GCA_963928055.1 of Candidatus Scatomonas sp. GTDB lineage: Bacteria > Bacillota > Clostridia > Lachnospirales > Lachnospiraceae > Scatomonas. The sequence goes on from CAWVDN010000001.1 coordinate 879,622, forward strand.
CTGCCACGCCATAAAATCAGGAGCAGGACCGCCGCTGCCGCAGCGATACAGCCCGGCAGGATCCAGAATCTTGTTTTTTTCTTTGGTGTTCCGCGATTTTCCGGTTCTGTTTTATAGATCTTTTCTCCGCATTTCGGACAGAATTTTGCATGATCCGAAATCTGCTCTCCGCATTTTTTGCAATACATAGAATCCCCCCCATTTCTCAGGTCCGCGCCATAATTCTTTTTCTAAGCAAGTATAGTGTACTGCATTTTTACGGCAAAATCCACCGGTTTCGCAGTCTGTTTCCTGACCCTGTTTCCTGAGATGTAATCTTTCACAACCTGTGGCTTCACTTCTGGGAATATTCCTCTAGTCATAATAAAACTCCCCTCCAGATAAACCGTTTTATTATTTCAACTGTCTGCCTGAAGGGGAGCAGGCCCTATCTCTTATTTTCGCCAGTGTATTTTCTGAATAAACTCGCTATTTATATGTCCATGAAATCGTGGACATAAAAATCCGCGGATCTGTTATGGATGATTCCGGAAAGTCCTTGTCAGAAAGGCATCCAACAAAATCCCTTTGCGATGTCATATATTCAGGCTTTCCTCCTTCGTATATTTTGTTTGGAACATTTGTACTGGTTACCTTGCGATTTTTTCAAAAAAAGAAAACCCTGAAAAACGTTAAATTTACGCGGTTTTCCGGTTTTTTTGATTACAGGGGATGAGAGAATCGAACTGGATTTTCACATCGTTTCGTTTCCTCAAAATCCCTGTATTTACTGCATTTTTTACGATTCAAACACATAAAATCCTGTGTTAATTCGTGTTAATTAACATGAAATTGCACGATTGATCTGTTCCCTTTTTTGCTTCTCATTTTTGTTGCCATAGTAATAATGACTTCTTGTTGTATTAATGTTCTTGTGCCCCATCTGTTCCATTACAAGACTTTCATCCACATCATGATCCAGCAAAGCAGTTGCATATGTTTTTCTGATTTTATGCATGGAACGACGTTTCATTCCTAACGCATCACATACTCTATCCAGTTTCCTGTTGAAAGCATTGCCTCTTATGCATTTTCCACCCTCTTCAAACAAATATTCACCCTGAGGGTTTAACTTCAGAATTGCTTCCAGAGTTTCCACAGCCTTATCCGGAACAACTATATATCTGTTCCCCGCTTCAGTTTTAGCAAAATTCCTTACCTCACAGATATTTTTACTTGTCTCTTGATCCTTATAGGTCACTTCTGTTCTCTGCACATGCATCGTATACGGTTTAAGTAAAATATCTGATTTCTTCAAGGCGCTCAGTTCTCCAACTCTGACGCCTGTTTCAAATGCAAGCAAAATGCCCAACTCACGAATATCTGTCCGATTTCGTAAATACTCTGTTATTTGTTCCGTTTCGTCCTCGGAAAAAACCTCACCTTCTTTATTAATGATACGTGGTTTAAACATTTTCTTGGAAAGAGGCAGATCCCATAAAAAGTATGTAATACTGATGGATGTATATCCTTTTTTCTTTCCATACATGAAGACTCCCCGCATTATCGTTCGCATGTTGCTATAGGTTTTCCGTGTCATGTGAAATTCTCTGATCGTCGTTTTAATAAAATTCTCAAGATCTTCTTCTGTAAAGTAACGCATGCTTCAAAAATCACTCGTTTCAAACAGGACTTTTTAGATGATCTCCAGCTCGTATTTGATCAGCTTGTTGATTTTACAGAACCCATCTGCCAGGCCATTGATTCCGCAAAAGCAGATATGACCATCTTCGATTCTTCCGGAATTGAAGCATTCGTTACCGAAAATAATCCTAAATATGCCCATCGAATCATTCGACAGCTTAAGGCATATGCGAAAGCCCAGGGATTTGATAAATCCTACGATCCTTATAAGGCTGCCTACGCTTCCATGCCTTCCCATGCCTCTGCGAACCCTGAAATCAAGCAGCTGTTTATCAATGGACATTTTGTTATGTCTTCAAGTTCGGCATTGTCACCAATGGTCTGGGCATCATCCGTCATATCTCTTTCTATAACAAAGACTTTATGGCGTCTCATCCTGATATTGTTATCAAAAAGAAATCCGACTCCCCCGATGAAGATAAGTGTGTCCATGATTCAAAACTTTTGATCCCGACACCCAAAGACTTTTTTTCAAAACATCCACTGATCAACCCGAAAGCTTTCCTCGGAGATGTTGCTTTCGATACTGTACAGCTCTATAAGAGCCTTCTTACAGATACAATGCGGGGAAGAATCCAGAACGCAATAAAGTCATGAAGATCAACGAACGGTGGGAAGCGCTGCGGGAGGAATCCAATGCGAATATCCAGAGTGAAGAAGGGATCCTGAAACGCCAGACACGATCGATCCAGACAGAAGGGCACTTTGGAGATATCAAAGAGAACGAGAACTTCCGCCGTTTTCATTACCGTTCAGCGGAAAAAGTGTATAAAGAGTTCATGTTGTATGCAATAGGCCGGAACATCCTGAAATACCACCGGTTCCTGCATCATGAAATCGAGAAATACGAAGGAAAAAAGGAGCAGAAAGCCGCCTGATTGAAGGAGCGCCCCTGCAATCCAGAACAAGGGGACTTTTGCGCCCTAAAATACGAGGAATAAAAAGAAAGAGACATTCGGCGGTGTGAAAGTTTTTCTGTAAATACGTAAATATAAGAGGTTCTTCTATGATAAAATCTAAATCATAGGAGGGCCTTTTATTATGGCAAAACAAAAGAAACCTGTTCATCGGGTACAAATGACGGAAGGAAAACGAAACATTATCCATCAACTCCTGGAAGAATACGACATTCAGACCGCTGAAGATATCCAGGATGCCTTGAAAGATCTTCTTGGCGGGACCATTAAAGAAATGATGGAAGCAGAAATGGATGATCATCTTGGCTATGAAAAGTCTGAACGTTCTGACAATGACGATTACCGGAATGGCTATAAGCGCAAACGGGTAAACAGTAGTTACGGCTCTATGGAAATCGAAGTCCCGCAGGACCGCAAATCAACCTTCCAGCCGCAGGTGGTCAAAAAACGTCAGAAAGATATCTCGGATATTGACCAGAAGATCATATCCATGTATGCAAAGGGAATGACAACCCGGCAGATTTCAGAGACCATAGAGGATATTTACGGTTTTGAAACATCTGAGGGTTTTATCTCAGATGTGACGGATAAGATCTTGCCGCAAATAGAGGATTGGCAAAACCGGCCTTTGGATGAAATATATCCGATCCTTTTTATTGATGCAATCCACTATTCTGTGCGGGATAACGGCATCATCCGAAAACTGGCGGCATATGTGATTTTGGGTATCAATACAGATGGCAAGAAAGAAGTCCTAACCATTCAGGTTGGTGATAATGAGAGCTCAAAATACTGGCTGTCTGTCCTGAATGAATTAAAAAACCGCGGTGTAAAAGACATCCTGATCCTTTGTGCAGATGGTCTGACTGGAATCAAGGAAGCTATTGCAGCTGCCTTTCCGAAAACAGAGTATCAGCGCTGTATCGTACATCAGGTACGGAATACGCTGAAATATGTTCCGGATAAAGACAGGAAAGCCTTTGCAACGGATTTAAAAACAATCTATCAGGCATCCGATGAGAAGAAAGCTCTGGACGCACTTGACCGGGTAACAGAGAAATGGACGCCTAAATATCCGAACTCCATGAAACGCTGGAAAGATAACTGGGATGCGATTTCTCCGATTTTCAAATTTTCAACAGATGTGCGGAAGGTCATATATACAACCAATGCTATAGAATCATTAAATTCCACCTATCGGAGACTCAACCAGCAGAGAAGCGTTTTTCCGAGCGATACAGCACTGCTGAAAGCCCTGTATCTGGCCACCTTTGAAGCCACCAAAAAATGGACAACTACCATCCGAAACTGGGGCCAGGTCTATGGTGAGTTGAGTATTATGTATGAAGGACGGCTGCCAGATTAAATCCATATCCAGGTTAAAACAGGCGGAAAATCCGCCTGTTATTGACATGCCATCAAACGGATGGTATATATAAAACAAGGGTGAAAAGCTTATTTTTCAAGCCTTTCACCCGTTCTTATCATAGAAGAATCCTATTTACAGACTTTTCTTCACAGGCTCAGACATTCCGACAGAGAATCCGGTTCCTGGAAAAATCCGAATTCTCTGGGATTGTCTCTTTCCTGCGTGTTAGGGATTAAAATTCGGTATTAACCGACTTCCCCCTCATGGATAATACCGGCCGATGTTTCAATTTATCTGGGGGAGAAACAGGCCCCCGGAAGTCCCGTCCCTGAAAGTTTGGGGATCTTCTCTTCATATATACTACACATGGTTTACATAATTCCGCCAAGCAAAAAGTATCAATTTGATGATACCAATTCGGCACTTTCTTTTATTCTACCCTGCTGAAAACTCTTTTTATATCATGTTCTCTTCCTACTATCATTGTCAGCTTATTTCCTTCGACGGTATAGTACCAGGACTCCTCCAGTTCTTCTCCATAACCGTCCACAATCTGCAGAATGCCGGCAGCATCATCAATCCGATAATATGCCGGATTCTCAATATATCCGCCCCTGCCGTCTGGTTCGTACGATATTGCTTTGCCGTTTTCCGTAAACTGCAAGCGATAGTTTTCTCCGTTATACTGCATTTCCCAGATTCCAACCACAGACCCTGACAGCGCTGTTTCATTTTCTGACGCCGCATTTTTCCCGCCCTGTCCCGATATGGGCTGAAACGCAACCGCAGCAAGCCCGTCCGTATACTGCGTAATCGCCGGATCTGAAGAATCTAACACATCCTGATAAATCCCCCAGGTGATCTCAAAATCCCTTGACAACCTGCCGTCCTCTAAAATCCAGAAGCCAAGTGAGGTACTGTTCGCACTGGGACGCGTATCATAAAAAGCCAGAGCCTTGTACCCGAAAGAATAATTAAGCTCATAGCAGTAGTCAGCCTTTCCCAGGTAATTTACCGCCTGTCCATCATATAAGAATATGCCTACCGTAGAAAAATCATCTCCGTGCGTGGCATTCAGCAGCAATTCTTCAACGCCGTCCTGATTAATATCAAGAAACGCATAGCTGCTGGGTTCGGCAGACCAGTCCGATGTAAACTCCAGATATTTCCCCTCTGATATAAATTCTTCATATGCAGCTTCCTCGTCAAACTCCCGTTGCAGTAATTGTTCCGGAACCGAATCATGGGGGAGTTCCGGGGTGGGTTCCGGGGTATTTGTGGGAATTAGGCCAGCAAAATCCTCCTTAAACCCGCTACTCAAAAAGACAGGAATTGCATCGATTCCACCCCGTTCTGCTATTTCTACTGTAAACTGCGCCTGAATGTCCGGATCAGCGTTATCAACAATTAAAATTCCATATACACCGTTTTTCGCTATTTTAATTTTACCGCCGTTCACCTCGCTGCCGGCATATTTTTTCTCATCATCTCCATACGCTAAGTATAAGGTGTAATCTTCATAGGGCTTTCCTTTATAATCGTATACATCTATTTCAAATTCCGGCGGGGTCCGAAGCTGTCCGCGCGGAATCTGCACCCTGTCGAAAGCTGCCGTCACACAGTCGACTTGCCTGGAATCCAGCTTTCCCTGATCATGCTGAATTTGTGCCATACATTCCATCAGCGAACGGAATTCACTGAAATCACAATCTGATGATACAATATACATAGTTTCGTAAAACAAATCAGCTATTTCTTCCAGTGATAAGGTTTTATAATTGCCATACACACCTGACGCCATAAGGTAAGCCGTATGGGAAATAACCGTACTATTCCTATGTATCGGGTCATTTACTGTATCAGCATAATCAACCCAGTTCTCTCCATTATAGACCATTGGTAGCCCGTCAGCACTGGGACTGATTATATTTCTCATTCCTGCTACTTCCCAGTCACAAATGCCTTCCTCCCAGTCTTGTATAGCTAGCGTAAAAACGTCCGCAAGGGCTTCTTTAAGAGAGGCGGATTCATTATTACCAGATAAATCACAGGTAAACCGGTCTATAGCGTGGGTAAATTCATGGGCAAAAGTATCGGTAGATAATGACATATCTTTTCCTATCGAAATAATTGTTGTACCCATCCAGTTATCAGCCCCGTCAGCTATCCCGTAAGAGGTCGCGTTTGCCGTATCATTGCCATTTCTCAGGTCATTATATACATAAATCAGTTCTCCGTTATTATTGTCAAAACTCTTTCTGCCAAATTGTTCCATCCAATAGTCATATACTAATACAGCCTTTGTGTAACATGTTACCGCTTCCTTATTATTCCAGGTTGAAGATTTGCTTGTAACCGGTTCTATGTCTGTCCAGCCATCTCTGTCCTTTAAAGCGCATTGGACTGAAGTAATTTTACCCTCCATGCCGATCGCGTTATTATGTTGATCCCTGATGATCATTGATCCATTATTTCCTGACAGATAAATTTGATTTCCATTCTTATCAATAAATCCATCAAGTGTCATATAATAAAAACTGCCTGCCGAATCTTGAATACAAATTACAGGATAAAAGGTTCTCTCCTTAGCATCAAACACAGTGATGTTACGGCTGGTATCTTTTAATTCGTACTTCCCGTCTTCGTATTCTGCGTAAAATTCTTTTGGTTCGTCTTCAATATTGATTCCGTTACATGGCTCCTGAATATTGCATACAAGATTCTCTTCCGCGATTATTGTACCTTCATTGGCCGAGATAAAATAACGCTCGATTGATCTGGAAGAAAGAACATCTACTTTCCATGATAAAACCGGAGAACAATCCAGCGAATATATAACCAACTCCTGATTTATAATACTATAATCGTTAGAAATAATGTCATTTATTATTGCTGAAATATTTTCTTCTTGTATTGCGGGAGTTGTGTTAATCTTTCCCAGATTTAAATAATTTCCTGAAAGTAATAATGCTTTTCCATTTTCATCCGCGGTTATGATCATCTCCCTTCCATATACTGGTATGCCTTCATATGACTGACTGAACCTGTAATACGTATTTCCAAGAGCCAAATCTATCCTGCATTGTATAAGCTGTGACGATACATCTTTTATCCCCAAAGATCCGGCTGATTCTTCGATTACTGCACGGGCTGATTCTTCATCTGTAACAGGCTGATCTGTAAAACCGTCTTTTAATACGACAAACGGATTCTGCCGATCCGCATCGCCATTTGTCGTATTATTATTCATATGATTTAGTTTTACGGACACCAGAGTGCAAACCAGCGTTGCGGTTGTAACCAAAACAACTGCAACAAATACCGCAACAATGGCTTTCAGTTTTCTGCCCGATAATTTCCTGTTATCATAGTGTTCGCCGTTGACCGGCTTTCCACAGTTCCTGCAATATAAAGCATCCTCATTTAACTGTTCTCCGCAATGCCTGCAGTATTTCATCTGTTCTCTCCTCCCGGCTGCGCTTCCCACATTAATACGGAATTATTTCTGAAATTGCCGTATCTTCATATTTTGTTCCCGGCTCAACATCCAGGATTGTAATTTTTATATACGTCGTCTCCACTTCTCCGCCAATAGAAATGAAATCTTCCATATTTTGCTGTTTTATTTCATCTGCTGTAAGGCCGTCCTCCAGCGCCATTTTATTTTTCCTGCTGGCCAGCACACCCGCCGTATCCGGACTGCTCAATACCTCCTGCGGATTTGTTTCAATCACTGTTCCGCCAGAAAACTCAAGACGGAATCTGTACGGCACGGAATTTTTATCATAGATATCCTGATTTTTCATATATCCTTCCAGAATACGGATTCCATGCACCTTTTGCGGCGTGTCAGAATACAGGGTAACCGATTCCCCGATCCCCAGACCGTCCGCCCCTTCTACCCACGCCGTGCCGGGATCGCCATCCAGTACGTTGGATGCGTCATATGAATATCCAAACTGTGGCTCAAGGACAGAACTGGCTTCCGCATAGGTAAAATATCCTGCCGGATTGTCAGCTGGTTCTGCTGAAGACACATGATAGAAAAACAGGCTCTCCGGATCATATTCCAGGGTAATACGGTATACGCCTTCCGTGTTTGTCCCGGAATTGGCCCATTCTATCAGTTCGCCAGTGACCGTTACCTGCCGGTCTTGTATTTCTGACGCGCAGAAACGCATATCGTAGACCGGCGCTCCGTCCCCTCTTGCAAAATGCAGGGTATTTCCTTCATAATATAAAAATTTTTCCTGAAATTCCGTATTTTCTCGCCCTCCCAGTGCAGACTTCAGAAAGTTCTCTGTTTTTCCTCTGGACCATGTCAGTTCATAGCCACTCTCAGACAGCGTTCCGGAATCCCTGCCGCTGACCGTGGGCATGCCATCCGCAGCATATAAATAGCCGGACAGAAAACTCACCATTTCCTGATCCGTCAACTGTCCACTCCGGACGCTGACCGGCTGCGACGATGTGCTGCTTTGTCTCGCACATATCAGATAAGCGGCCACCTTTGAAATATCCTGAAAGTCCTCAGCAGTATAACTGCTGATTACGACCGGCTCCGGTGTGGAAGCCAGGGTATCTGTCGGCTCTGACGTGGAGGCAGGGATATCTGTCGGCTCTGACGTGGAGGCAGGGATATCTGTCGGCTCCGGTACAACCGTAACGACAGGCTCCTGCCTGCCGTCATCCTGCGACAGCCCGGAAGAAGCCGCTTCCATGCCGGCGCTTTGCGTAATCTCCTGCTTCTAATCCAGGCTCTCTGACAGGAAAGGAATTTTCAGAGTTCCTGGCCATACAAGAATGCCTAATACCGCTGCTGCCGCTTATACAGATTCCCGTTTTTATTTTCTTCCGTTCCGGCGAAGGCTTTTCTGAAAGAGAAGCTCCGCATTTGGGACAGAATTTACTGTTGTCTTCGATCTCTTTTCCGCAATGTGGACAGAACATGTCTGATTTCCTTTCCTCTGTATTCTGTTATTTCACCGCCTGTTTTATCTGATATTGAAGGTTGTAACCTTATTATCTGTCAGCACTCTCGTCTGGGTCACTTCTCCGGTTTCCATATTCACCTGAACCTCATACAGCATCTGAGATGCCGATGGATTTCCCGGCATGCCGCAGCGCACAGACGTCTGGTAGACAGTTCCGTTTGAACTGCCTTCCATCACCGCCAGCTCCGATCCGTCTGCATCTTCCGTACCCTGGCTGTAATGAGCCGTCAGTCTGTCATAAACCTCCTGCTCGCTGAGCGCCGGAGAGGAGCCGGCAGCCAGGTGAAGCTCCGTCTGTGCTCTATAGCAGAATTCCGCCATTTCCGTCACCAGCTCCAGAGAATCTTCAGGCTCAGGATAGTCCACTGCCGCGCCGTCCGGGCCGATATACCTGACACATCTGAAATCTTCCGTCAGATAAATACGGTATTCTTCCCCATTGCCGAAGACGAACACAAATCTCGGCGTCATAGCGCCGGTCCCGGCATTTTCCGCATAATAATATTCTGCCGAATATTCATTTAACGGAGGTTCTGTATACGCGCCTTTGGGCGCCGAAATTTTTACAATATTCCCCGCCGCATCCCGATAGCGAATCAGCCCTGCCCCGGCATCCTCCGCGGCCAGCTGGTCGGGATGATACTGAATTTCGTAATAGATATCCCTTATCTCCTGAATTTCTTTCTCAATTTCTTCTGCGCTGAGCGGTCCGGCTGAATCACTGCTGCTCTGCGGCTGCACGGTTTCTGCCGGATCGGAAGCCGAGTCGTCCCTTCCCTGAGGCTGATCCGTGACGGCCGGAGCAGAGCTGCTTTCCGGGGCGGGCGTTGCCGTCAGAGAAGGCCCGGAAGCAGATTCCGGCCCGGCATCATCGGAACCTGTTTCCAGTTCTGCGCCGCTTGATTCTTCCTGGCGATTCTCTGTCCTGCTTTCTGCCGCAGACAAATCAGAAAATGGCTTCTCCCTGACAACGGTGAACTGCCAGATAACTATTCCCAGAGCAGCCAGGCAGATCACAGTAATAAGAATGAATGGATATATCTTCTTTCTGGTCCGATCTTCTCTTAAAGATGCGCCGCACCGGCTACAGTATTTTACCGAATTATCCGCTATTTCCTTTCCGCATTTTGGGCAGTACATGATTCTCTCTTTCCTGTAAATCTTTTCCCATACTCGGGATTGATTTGCATTTTATATCTCTACCCTCTCACAATATTCGGCTTCGCTCATTGGTTCCAGATACGCATATGCAGTCTGACCGGCAAGCACTCCCGTCAGATTCTCTATATACCATTTTTGTTCATACTGAATCAGGCTTACTCCTCCGAAATAGGTCTGTCCGCCATATTCATAAAGAACGGAGTATTCGGCCCGGTCTTCCGCCCCGTATATTTCACACTGTCTTCTGACATTTTCCTGATGTGTGGAAGAATTCTGCGTTTCCGGCTTTGTGTAATCCATCCGTATGATCTGAAAGGTGTCCAGCTGATCCAAATCAGTAATTTCTTCAAGATCCGCCATGACCTGATTCAAATCCCCTTCAAAAATCGGCGTCATTTCCAGGTACTCATCATCCGCTTTCAGACTGAAGCACAGATTGAAAATCTGTTGCGCAGCCTCTCCTCTCGCCATTTCATAAGTAGCCTCTCTGAGTATCCCTTCCGGAGAAGGATACGAATACCTGAAATTTGGCTGCCAGGCCTGGATTCTCTCAATATATGACGAATAATCATAATTATCTGTCATATGGCGGCATGCAAATAAGGACAATGCCCCGGTTATGTCGTTGCCGGCAATCGCCTCAGCAAAACTGCTGATCGTCTCTTCCGGCATGGCGTAGCCCGTTTCCTGATTATCCTGGGGCCTGCCTCCGATATCTGTAATCAGCGGCAAAACAGACAGGTTCTGTAAAATCAGCACTGCCGCAAGGGCCACAACGGCAATCAATGCCGGCAGCCATCCTCTTTTACCGCCATTTGTTTTCCTTACCTCCGGTACTGGTTCCCCGCATTCCCTGCAGAACTTTTCTCCCGCATGGATCTGCCGTCCGCACTTTTTACAAAACATATTTCGTTCTCCTTTTTCTTGTTTTTCAAATATCATATGCTGCTCTGTCTATCAAACGCATGGCTTTAGAGAGGCGGAATATTTTGTTCTATCTGCCATTCATTAATCAGATCAATATTCGTTTTCTCTATATCATTCATATCGGCAATCAACGCATTCGGATCGTCATATGTACATTGTGACTTAGCCTGCTCATACCATTCCAGGCCTGAAAAGTGGTCTTTTGCCTCACGGGCAGTCCTTGTACTGGTTCCAAATGGATACCCATACCGCGCCAGCATCTCATTGATAGCCATCTGAGAACGGCTTCGCATTACTTCCACATCCGGATCAAGCATGGAATTCAGCTGCTCCTGGGTGAGTATCTGTTCACTGCTGTGCGGGAACAGGAAATCTGATGCAGGCGCAGTCAGCCCGTAATGCACGGATATCTGCTCCGCGGAAGAATCTTCCGGCCGAACTATCACAGGCGCAGGCTCACTGCCAGCCGATATGCCTGATGAAGAAGCCGCTGCCATTTCTCCCACTTCTATTGTGGCGCTGCAGATATCTGAGAATTCCCCTGTCCGTTCGCTTAACTTTTCCTCCGAAGGAAACTCACATTCCGTTTCCTGTTCTATATCATAGCACTTTAGCTCACCGGATTCCAGATAATAGCAATAGCCTCCTAAAAGCGCAATATCTTCTGCATACGGATGATACAAAGGTATTGCCGCAAACGTCTGATCCTTTAAATCATATATCTTTCCTGTCGTGAGCGTACCTCCAAATAAAACCTTACTGGCAGATACTCTGCCGTCATAAGGATAGAAAATCGGAAGATCGGTATCATCCGACGGACCAAATACCCAATTTCCCTGTTTGTCAATCAGTCCGTACAACGCATCGCCATCCGGATTTCTCAGTTCAACAGCACAGAGATTATCCTGAAACCGCAGGCTGTCAGATGTGATATTATACTGGCTCAGATCCAGGACGCAATTAAGATTAATATCATAAAATCTTTTAGAATTACTTACATAAAAGAGACCGTCCTGAAACTGCGTAAAACCACTGTCTTCATTTACAATCTGCCTGAAAGCAGGACTCGTGGCAGCATCTATGACAAAATTCCCATGTACATCACGAATCCCATGTATGGAAATGCCGTATCCGCTGCTGAAATTCTCACCGTAATTTTCAAATTTTTCGCCTGTATCAATATTTATGAGTATATCCGCAACACAGAATATTCTGCCGCCACAGTATGACACGCCGTTGCAGTTATAACCAACAGAATTCTTAAGATCATCCTTACTGCGTCCCGGCTCTGAAAATATCGGATCATTTGAATCCATCTGAAAAATCACATTCTGAAATTCATCATAGGCAGTTAATGTATTTACCGTTCCGTTAAGATCTGAAGTTTCTGTCTGAACCCATATGACATCTCCCTCCGGCGTTGATGTAATCCCATCGTAGGAATATAAGGCGCCTTTATCAGAAGAAAAAGAGATCTCTTCATCATATATATTTACGAAATCATCTACGCTCCTCTGACAAAAATACTGAGACTGTAATGTGATAGAATCAGACGCACATGTACCGTCCAGATTGATATAGTGGCGCTCCCCGTTATTTAATTCAATCATAATGAGCTTATCCAGATCCAAATAAAACGCTTCGCTTATCATCCCCTGATACTGTTCAACTGTTTCAGCAGGCTCTGAAGCAGTCGAGTGTGCATACGTATCTTTTCCCTCTTCGCTGTCCGGTGTTGTTTCCGTATTGAAGGAGCTTGCCGCTGTCCCTGCGTCTTTCGGCTGATTCTTTGAAAGGTAAATCAGGAAGCCGGCAGCCGCTGCGGCAGCGGCCACGCCGGCAATAATCAGCGCTCCTTTCCAGCCGATCTTTCTTTTTCCCCTCATTTCCCCGCAGGACCGGCTCTCATTCCTCTGAGAAAAATGGTTTTGCTGCTTTTGCGCCGGACTGGTTTTATGCTCCGCTACAGCTTTACCGCAATAAGGGCAATATCCCGCTTCATCTTTTACCGCTTTCCCGCAATTCGTGCAGTACTTCATAAATAAATCCGTTCCTCCCGCATTTTACTGAAAGCCTTTGTATTTTACACTTTTTCCTTCATCTTTATCCTGCCGCTTTTCCCATAATCTGCATATTTGCTTTTAATGGGTAAACAACTGTCCCCTCTTCGCAAAATAAGTTTTATTCAGGAATGCAACGACAAGCGCCCCGATTAATCCGATAATCGCCAGTGGCATAAAATTAAAGCTGCCCGGCGCATTAACCAGATTAACAGATGAAACAGCAATCTGCCGCAATAACGAATGGGCAAAATACACAACTGCGCCTGCCGCAATAAAATTATTCAACGTCTGAGGGGCGTTCGCTTTATACTGCATTAACTGGGTTCTGACCTTAACCGCCATGACAATCAGAACAATATAGCATATAATTGCCAGAACATCTATAATACCAATGGCAGGGGCATAGCGCCAGAGAATAAAAGCAGAAAACTCAGATTTGACTTCTGCAATATCTCCCGCAGATGCGCCAGCTTTTCGTATCATATCTATCATCTGGTCAATATATGCTGACCCCAGGAAGGTTCTTATTGCAAATACAGCATATACAACTGCCGACAGCCAGATTCCAAGAGACGTAACAAACTGATACCATGTCATGCTGAGACCCGATTGCTGCCGGTAACCGCCAGGAACTCCATTTCCCGGCATTCCATTCGAAACAGGCGTGCCGCATACCGGACAAAACGACGCTCCCTGCTGTATTTCTTTTCCACAGTTTTTACAATACATACTATTCTCCTCCCGTATGATAAATATTTTTTTATTTCCGCCCTATACCAGAACTCTTCTGTTTGCGTTTTCCCTGTCTTTTCGCTGTATTTTTTCACTGCCTATCGGTTTGCCGGATGCCGGCACCGCCCTCGCCCTTCCCCAGTCCCGTATTGCCTCTATCTTTTCCGGGCTGGTCTGCGAAAGAGGAACCACATTATTAAAAGCGGCAATCAGGTTTTCTTCACTGAGCACAAAGTTGGGATTGGCAATTAAGCGGTATGCCAGATCCCGCACTGTCGATTCCAGATCGGCGCCTGTAAAGCCTTCCGTCAATTCAACGATCTTATCGGCCACTGGCCCTGCAAATTGGAGATTCAGATATTTTCTCATGTATAATGCCAGTATTTCCCTCCGCTCATTGGCAGTCGGCAGGTCGGATCGAGATCGCTTCCGACATTTTTAATTCCCTCCTCTTCTTTTGTAATGTGCTTTTATGGTTATATTCCTTTTTGTTATTCATCCAGGAATTGCCATTCTGATATTATTCACACAAAAAAACACAGATATGGCCCCGGAAAAACCACATCTGTGCTTCTTTCATGATCTGTATCAATTTTAACCGTACAAAATGTCTGTCTGTCTGTCTGTCTGTCTGTCTGTCTGTCTGTCTGTCTGTCTGTCTGTCTGTCTGTCTGTCTGTCTGTCTGTCTGTCTGTCTGTCTGTCTGTCTGTCTGTCAAAATTATAGCTGTTGATACACATAATTGTCATCCTGTTTTTAAAATTTTATAGTTAAATTATATCATATATTTCCGTCCGTGTCATCAGTCCCCAATGAAAAGTTAGCTCTCCAAAAATGAAATTTTAAATTCCACCTCCTCCAAGGGTAGTAGCATTTACTTCTGCACAGTTGATATTTACTCTTTCATACATTCATGGTATGGTTATCTCTCCTTCTGACAGCAGTAGAAGGAGGCACATGATGAGTAAATATATCCCTGGCAACCAGAAGCACCTTACCCTTGAAAACCGCATCTATATCGAAAACGAACTGAACAAAGGCACCTCTTTTAAAGATATTGCCCGGTTCCTGTGCAAAGATCCTACCACGATCTCAAAAGAAGTCCGAGCTCACCGCCTTTCTGACTGGTATCACAAAGGGACCTTCTATAATGCCAAAAACTTCTGTATCCACCGCTATCACTGTAAGAAGACCAACGCCTGCGGAAAAATTGTCCTGTGCGGGATCAAATGTGCATCCTGTCCTACCTGCAACCAAACCTGCAGGGACTTCGAAAAAGAGCGCTGCGTAAGACTTGACCGGGCTCCTTATGTCTGCAACGGCTGTACAAAAAAGATCAGCCACTGCACCATCGCCCACAAATACTCTTATAACGCCAGGTTCGCTGACAGGAAATACCGGGAAAAGCTCCGGGATTCCAGAATCGGGATCAACATGACCAGGCGGGAACTTCACAAAAAGGATCAGATCATTTCTCCACTGATCCAACAGGGACAGTCTCCTTATCATATCCTGACAAACCACCCGGAACTGGATATGTCTGTCCGTACGATGTATTCCTATCTTGACCAGGGCCTCTTTACGGCAAGGAATATAGATCTGAAGCGGAAGGTCCATTTCAAGCCCAGAAAGTGCCATAAAACACAGATCACAGACAGAGCAGTCTTCACCAACCGGTTGTATCGTGAATTCTGCTCCCTGGGCCTTATGGGCTATGTCCAAATGGATACGGTCCATTCTTCCAGGGAATCGAAAAAAACCTTACTGACCATGTTTTTGACCAAAGAAAAACTCTTCCTTGCTTTTCTGATGAACCGATGCACCAAAGGCGCTGTCCGTCTTGTTTTTGACCGTCTGGAAAAGCGCATGGGAACCTATGAATTCGCTTCCGTGTTTGAATATATCCTAACAGACCGTGGTTCCGAATTCGGTGATCCTGACGCGTTAGAAACCGGTATAACCGGAATACAGCGTTCCAGCATCTATTATTGTGACCCGATGCAGAGCGGGCAAAAAGGCGGGCTGGAACAGGCTCACACCATGCTCCGGATGGTCCTGCCCAAAGGAACCAGCTTTGAATTCCTTACGCAATGGGACGTCAACCTGATCGTGAACCACATCAATTCCACTCCCAGGGAAAGCCTGGGCGGAAGGACGCCATACATTGTTGCACTGGAAACACTTGGTGAAGAGGTCTTAAACGCGTTTCAGCTTAGACCGATTGCCCCGGATGAGGTAAATCTGACGCCTAAGCTGATCCGCTTCAACCACTAAACAACTGTCTCAAAAAACTGCTGTCGGACTGGAAGTAAACTTTTCACATTTTCACACAATGGCCGGTGGAATTCAGTCCAGCACACGGAATTCCAGTGGCCCGTTTGCCATGCCCGGAAAACAAAGATTTTTTGAGAAGTTGGGTTCATTATAACAGTTATTGAAGGATTCGGCATTAAAAAACTTTTAAAAACAAGGAAATTTTAAACCCAGATGGAATTTAACTCTGCACTGGAATTTAAAATTTCAAGTTAGCAAAAGTTAGCTCTGTTTTCTGACCCTGTTTCCTGAGATGTAATCTTTTACAACCTGCGGCTTCACTTCTGGTAATATTCCTCTAGCCATAATAAAACTCCCCTCCAGATAAACCGTTTTATTATTTCAACTGTCTACCTAAAGGGGCACATATCCAATACTGAATAGATGCTTTTATGTTTTTTTATTCCTGATCAGAACGTAATCCCTGTATCCGCCGCTCTGCTTCTCGATATACTTCCTCATCATCCCGGACAGATATCACAATAATCCTCATCCGCCCTCTTTCCCGGATCAGTTGATACACGACGCGATACCCTAAACCTCGCAATTTAATCTTGTAAAATCCACTGAGTTTCGATGACGCATGATTGCCCAGTGGCTTGCCAATCCCTTCCGGCGGGGGCAGCGGACGTTCCGCTGTCTTTACAATGGCTTTTAAAATCAATTTACGATTATATGGATCTATTTTTTTGATATCCTTTTTCGCTTCACGAATATATTCAATCTCCCAACCCATCTTCAACTCCTCATTCAATATCTACCTGCACGTCATCCAGTTCTTCCTGAGAAATGCCCAGATCATGCAACATCTCTTCCTGAGAGATCAGCTGGGTTTCATCCATATTTTCCGTCCGTTTCTTGGCTTCTTCCAGAAGAATGTAATCTGAAAGCATCTCCATCAAAGACTCATACTGTTCCGGAGACATCAAAATACAGGCGGGCTTATTGTTTTTCATTACAATTTTTATTCCACTAGATTCCACCTCATCAAAAATCCTGCTCGCTTCACCTTTATTAAACCGAGTGATTGGAACCATTGCCTTCATCATTTCCATAATTGACATCTGACTCATCATCGCGCTGCACTCCTTCCTTTCATATCATATTTTATTCGATCCACGGATATCAATGCTTTCCCTATAACTCCTATCTGCTTTTAGTATATGCAAAAACAGATCAGATGTCAAACACATATCAATTTGTATATCTACATTTTTGTAGATGTTTTTATTGATGTTTCTACCGTCCTTTTCTTACCCATGGGCAGGCGGGTATACTCCAATTTATTGTGTACAAAAAGAGCCCTACCTGATCGGTAAGGCCCTATCTCTTATTTTTGCCAGTGTATTTTCTGAAAAAATTCGCCATTTACATGCCCATGAAATCGTGGACAGAAAAAAACCGCGGATCTGTTATGGATGATTCCAGAAAGTCCTTGTCAGAAATGCATCCAACAAAATCCCTTTGCGATGTCATATATTCAGGCCTTCCTCCTTCGTATATTTTGTTCAGAACATTTGTTCTGGTTACCTTAGTGGTTACCTTGCGATTTTTTCAAAAAAAGAAAACCCTGAAAAACGTTGATTTTACGCGGTTTTCCGGGTTTTTTGATTACAGGGGATGAGAGAATCGAACTCCCGCTAAGAGTTTTGGAGACTCCTGTCATACCATTTGACCAATCCCCTAAATGATAGTATAAAAGTGACTATTGCTAGTCACTGCTTATATCTGACATACCTTCAAAACCGCACACAAAACTCTTTTTCCAAACCTTCCTGTGAATCTGGCCATGCCTTAGCTCTGGCTCCGCCTGCTCCAGTACCGGCTCGACTTCCGTCTCGCCTGTCTGTTCCACATGCTGCGTCATTCCGCTTAGGAAGTTCCATCTTGCTCCGCTTCGATGGAACGACCTTCGCACTAACCTCAGCCTGCGGCTTCGCCTTGCCTTCGCTAAGTGCTCAGGTCAAGCCCTCGACCGATTAGTAGCAGTCAGCTGCGCGCGTTGCCGCGCTTCCACCCCTGCCCTATCTACCTCGTCGTCTTCAAGGGGTCTTACTTCTTGCGAATGGGATATCTCATCTTGAGGGGGGCTTCACGCTTAGATGCCTTCAGCGTTTATCCCTTCCGGGCTTGGCTACTCGGCCGTGAGCCTGGCGGCTCAACCGATGCACCAGCGGCCCGTCCATCCCGGTCCTCTCGTACTAAGGACAGCTCCTCTCAGATATCCTGCGCCCACGCCGGATAGGGACCGAACTGTCTCACGACGTTCTGAACCCAGCTCGCGTACCGCTTTAATGGGCGAACAGCCCAACCCTTGGGACCTACTACAGCCCCAGGATGCGATGAGCCGACATCGAGGTGCCAAACCACTCCGTCGATGTGAACTCTTGGGAGTGATAAGCCTGTTATCCCCAGGGTAGCTTTTATCCGTTGAGCGATGGCATTCCCACTTAATACCACCGGATCACTAAGCCCTACTTTCGTACCTGCTCCACCCGTCGGTGTCGCAGTCAAGCTCCCTTCTGCCTTTGCGCTCTTTGGATGGTTTCCGACCATCCTGAGGGAACCTTTGGGCGCCTCCGATACCCTTTCGGAGGCGACCGCCCCAGTCAAACTCCCCGCCTGGCATTGTCCCCCGGCCGGTTTACGGCCGCAGGTTAGAAACCCAGCATCACAAGGGTGGTATCCCAACAGCGGCTCCTCAGAAACTGGCGTCCCTGATTCAAAGCCTCCCACCTATCCTGTACATGCAATACCGGATCCCAGTACCAAACTGGAGTAAAGCTCCATGGGGTCTTTCCGTCCTGGCGCGGGTAGCCAGCATCTTCACTGGCACTTCAATTTCACCGGATGCATTGTCGAGACAGCGCCCAAATCATTACGCCTTTCGTGCGGGTCGGAACTTACCCGACAAGGAATTTCGCTACCTTAGGACCGTTATAGTTACGGCCGCCGTTTACTGGGGCTTAAATTCAAAGCTTCGCTTGCGCTAACCTCTCCTCTTAACCTTCCAGCACCGGGCAGGCGTCAGCCCATATACCTCACCTTCCGGTTTCGCATAGACCTGTGTTTTTGCTAAACAGTTGCTTGGGCCTTTTCTCTGCGGCCATCTCTCGATGGCGTCCCTTCTCCCGAAGTTACGGGACCATTTTGCCGAGTTCCTTAACAATGCTTCTTCCGCCGGCCTTAGGATTCTCTCCTCATCCACCTGTGTCGGTTTACGGTACGGGTACAGTATGAACAATAGCGGCTTTTCTCGGCACATGGCTCACATACTTCCCTACTTTGCTTCGGTCCGCATCACGTCTTCGGATTGCACGGCGGATTTGCCAACCGTACTCCTACCCCGCTTGCGCGCGGCTTTCCATTCCGCGCCTATGCTCTCCACATGCGTCCCCACAGTTCTGTCATACTGCAGTGCAGGAATATCAACCTGCTGTCCATCGGCTACGGCTCGCGCCCTCGCCTTAGGCCCCGACTGACCCAGGGCAGATCAGCTTTACCCTGGAAACCTTGGATATTCGGCCGAGAGGATTCCCACCTCTCTCTCGCTACTCATTCCGGCATTCTCTCTTCAAGACTCTCCACGGCTCCTTCCGGTACCGCTTCGCCGCGTCTTCAATGCTCCTCTACCAATCCGTTCGGATTCCTGAGCTTCGGTGTCGTGTTTCAGCCCCGGACATTTTCGGCGCAGGACCTCTCGACCAGTGAGCTATTACGCACTCTTTGAATGTGTGGCTGCTTCTGAGCCAACATCCTGGTTGTCTTTGAAATCCCACATCCTTTTCCACTTAACACGCACTTTGGGACCTTAGCTGCAGGTCTGGGCTCTTTCCCTTTTGACCGCCCAACTTATCTCGTGCGGTCTGACTCCCGGTCATCGGTTACACGGCATTCGGAGTTTGATATCCCTTGGTAAGCTTTGACGCCCCCGCAGGAATTCAGTGCTCTACCTCCGCAAATCTTGACCGAGGCTAGCCCTAAAGCTATTTCGAGGAGAACCAGCTATCTCCGGGTTCGATTGGAATTTCTCCCCTACCCACACCTCATCGCCACCCTTTTCAACGGATGTGCGTTCGGCCCTCCACTGCCTCTTACGGCAGCTTCAGCCTGGACATGGGTAGATCACCCGGTTTCGGGTCTGCCGCCGCTGACTACTGGCCCTATTAAGACTTGGTTTCCCTTCGGCTCCGGATCTTAAATCCTTAACCTTGCCAGCG
>CAWVDN010000001.1:905000-1157500 GCA_963928055.1 Candidatus Scatomonas sp.
CTGGAAAGCCCGGACAAATGCGCTCCTTAAAGCGCAGCTGTCCGGGCAATTTTTCCGGTTCTTATTTTTTCTTTCTGTCTGCCAGCAGCTGTTCCGCCACCGTCAGATCCTCCGGAGTGGTGATCTTCAGGTTCCGATAATCCCCCAGGTACATGTGGACCACATGATCCCCCATTTCTTCCACCACCATGGCGTCGTCGGTGATCCCCATCTTGTCAAACATCTGCAGCCGCTCATAGGCCTCCCGAATCAGGGACCCCCGGAACACCTGGGGGGTCTGCACGCTCCACACCAGTTCACGCAGAGGCGTTTCCGCTACATTCTGATTCCGGTCCAGGATCTTCACAGTGTCCTTGGAGGGAACCCCTGCGGCGCAGGCGCCGTATTCCTTTACCGCCTCATAGCCCCGCTGCAGGATCTCTTCCGTCAGAAAAGGCCTGGCTCCGTCGTGGATGAAAATATAATCCGCCTCCCGGCAGTGCTTCAGCCCTTCGTAGACAGAATCGTACCGCTCTTTTCCTCCGGGGACGATTTCTCTCACCTTGGATAATTGATATTTTTCCACGATCTCTTTCCGGCAGTAGTCAATGCTCTCCGCTCCGGTCACCAGGATGATCTCATCAATATACGCCGAGTCCTGCAGGCTTTTCAGCCCGTAGAAGACCAGAGGCTTGCCCCCCAGATCCAGAAACTGCTTCTGCAGGCCGCCTCCCATACGTTTTCCCTGGCCGGCCGCCACAACCACCGCCGCGCATCTCTCCGTCCTCATGTTATCTTTCCCCCAATTTCAGATTCGGGACCGCGTTCAGATCCCATCCGTGTCTGGTTCCTTTGATAAATTCATAATAAGCCGCCGCCCCGATCATGGCCGCGTTGTCCGTGCAGAGGATCGGCGACGGATGGTAGAAATGAATGCCCCTCTCCCTGCAGGCATTTTCCATAGCCCTGCGGAGGGTCTGGTTGGATGCCACGCCCCCGGCAATGGCCAGCTTGTCCATATGATAATCTTCCGCAGCCCGAAGGGCGTTGTCCACCAGCACATCAACCACCGCCTGCTGGAAGGAGGCCGCCACATCCGCCTCCACAATGGGCTCCCCGGTCATGCGGCATTTATTCAGATAGTTCAGCACCGCGGACTTCAGGCCGCTGAAGCTGAAGTCATAGGGCGCTTCCTCTATGTGGGCCCGGGGGAAGGCAATGGCTGCCGGGTTTCCCTCTTTTGACAGCTTGTCGATCTTGGGGCCTCCGGGATAGCCCAGGCCGATGGCCCTGGCCACTTTGTCAAAGGCCTCTCCTGCCGCGTCGTCCCGGGTGCGGCCCAGGATCTCAAATTCTCCGTAGTCCTGCACGATCACCAGATGGGTATGGCCCCCGGAAATGATCTCGCAGAGGAAGGGAGGCTCCAGTTCCGGATTTTCAATATAGTTGGCGGACACATGTCCTTCGATATGATGGACCCCCACCAGAGGCAGGCCTCTGGCGAAAGCGATGGCCTTGGCCTCCGCCACTCCCACCAGCAGCGCCCCCACCAGTCCGGGGCCGTAGGTGACGCCGATGGCGTCTATCTCCCCCCAGGGTAACCTGGGCCTGGCTCAGGGCCTCCTCAATGACCTGATTGATCTTCTCGATGTGCTTTCTGGAAGCGATCTCCGGCACCACTCCGCCGTACAGGGTATGAAGGGCGATCTGGGAGGAGATCACGTTGGAGAGCACCGTCCTGCCGTTCTTCACCACAGCCGCCGCCGTCTCGTCGCAGGAGCTCTCAATGGCCAGGATCAAAACGTCTTTCATGCCTCTTCCTCCTCAAAATTCATTTCCAGGGTCTTTCCGTCTTCCCCCAGATAGGTGGCGGGGAATATTTTCCGCGTGTCCCCCAGATACCATTTGGGATGGACCATGGAGGGGGAATAGTGGGTCAGCCACAGTTCCTTCACCCCCGCTTCTTTGGCGATCCCCGCCGCCTCGGCCATGGTCATATGCTTGTGCTCCCGGGCCTTCTGCTGCTTTTCCGGCTCCCCGTACATACCTTCGCAGATAAAAAGATCGGAACCTGCGGCGTGGGCGGCAATGGAAGCCGTCGGACGGCTATCCGTACAGTAAGTGACCTTCAGACCCTTCCGGTCCGGCCCCAGGACCATGTCCGGGGTATATACCGCTCCGTTGTCCTCCACGGTCTGCCCCTTCTGCAGGGGATTCCAGAATTTTAACGGGAAATTCCTGGAATCCCTGCAGCCAAGGGGCAAAGTTCCCGTCGGAGGATCTCCAGGGTATAGCCGTAACAGATCATGTTGTGGTTCACCCGGAAGGCGGTGATCCGGTAGCCTGCCAGTTCCAGCACCCGCTCCGCCTCAGTGACTTCGATAAATTTTATTTCAAAGGGCAGCTCCGCCGCAATGACCCGCAGGCCGTTTACCACCCGCTCCAGACCTCTGGGGCCGATCATGGTCACCGGCTCCTCCCTCTCGGCGTTGGCCATGGCCAGGAGCAGTCCCGGCAGGCCGCTGATGTGATCCGCGTGGTAATGGGTGAAGCAGATCACATCCACCGGTTTCACCGTCCAGCCCTTTTCCTTGATGGCGATCTGGGTGCCTTCCCCGCAGTCGATGAGCAGGTTGCTGCCGTTGTATCTTGTCATCAGAGAGGTGAGCCACCGGCCCGGCAGGGGCATCATGCCTCCCGTTCCCAATAAACATATATCTAACATAAAATCTCCTTTGCGCCTTTTAGTGTAGCACAAATCCAGAATGGGGTAAACACAAAAAAGCCGGGATCTCTCTGCATTTTCTCAGCCAAATGCACAGAGTTCCGGCTTTTTTTCTTACTTCTGCCCCAAGGGCGCAATGCTTTCTTTCATCCGGCGGACATACATGCCTATATGGGGCGCCGCATGCTTTCCGTACCGGGCGGCCAGCTCCACAATGGCGCTTCCCACGATCACCCCGTCCGCCCGGGAAGCGATCCCCGCCGCCTGCTCCGGGGTACTGATGCCGAAGCCTACCGCGGCAGGAAGGTCCGTAACACTGCGGATCTCCGCCAGCATCTCATCCAGGTTCGTGGTGATCTCCTCCCGCACGCCCGTGACGCCCATGGAGGAAACCACATACAGAAATCCTCTGGCCTCCTGGGCAATCTCCCGGATCCGCTGCCGGGAAGTGGGCGCGATCATGGAGATCCGGTCCACCCCGTGGGCGGCGGCGATATCCTCCAGCTCTCCCCTTTCCTCAAAGGGCAGATCCGGGATGATGATGCCGTCGATTCCCGCCTCCTGACAACGGACGAAAAATTTCTCGTAACCGTAATGGAACACCGGGTTTGCATAGGTCATAAACACCAGCGGGATCTCTGTTTTTTTCCGAAGTTCCCTTACCATATCAAAAACCTGATCCACCGTGGTCCCTGCCGCCAGGGAACGGATGTCCGCCTCCTGGATCACCGGCCCCTCCGCAATGGGATCCGAGAAGGGAATGCCGATCTCAATGAGGTCCGCTCCGGCCTTCTCCATTTCCAGAATAAATTCCTCTGTCTTTTCCAGACTGGGATCCCCGGCTGTTATAAATGGTATAAATGCTTTTCCTTCCGCAAATGCTTTCTGTATCCTACTCAACGATATTCACCCCCCTGTAGCGCGCGATGGCCGCCACATCTTTATCCCCTCTTCCGGAGAGGCAGATGATGACGGATTCTTCTTTTGGCAGCGTGGGCACCAGCTTTCTGGCGTAGGCCACGGCGTGAGCGCTTTCTATAGCGCAGATAATGCCCTCGGTCCTGGCCAGATATTCAAAGGCTTCCACCGCTTCATCATCGGTCACCGGCACGTAGGAGGCCCGGCCCGAATCCCGGAGATAGGCGTGCTCCGGCCCGATGCCGGGATAATCCAGACCGGCGGAAATGGAGTACACCGGGGCGATCTGCCCGTACGCGTCCTGGCAGAAATACGATTTCATGCCGTGGAAGATCCCCGGGGTCCCCGCCGCCATGGTGGCCGCGTGTTTTCCCGTTTCCACTCCCCGGCCGGCGGCTTCGCAGCCGATGAGCTTTACGGATGCGTCTCCGATAAAATTGTAAAACATACCCATGGCGTTGCTGCCGCCGCCTACGCAGGCCAGCACTGCCGCCGGCAGTTTTCCTTCCCTATCCAGGATCTGCTCCCTGGCTTCCCTGGAGATCACCGACTGGAAATCCCGGACGATGGTGGGGAAGGGATGGGGCCCCATAACGGAGCCCAGCACGTAGTGTGTATCCTCCACCCGGCCGGCCCACTCCCGCATGGTCTCGTTGACGGCGTCCTTCAGGGTCTGAGTGCCGCTGGTCACCGCGTGGACTTTGGCTCCCAGCAGTTCCATCCGGTACACGTTCAGAGCCTGGCGGTCTGTGTCCTCCTTGCCCATAAAGATCTCGCACTCCATGCCCATAAGGGCCGCCGCCGTGGCGGTGGCCACCCCGTGCTGGCCCGCGCCCGTCTCGGCGATGACCCGGGTCTTGCCCATCTTTTTGGCCAGCAGCACCTGGCCCAGCACGTTGTTGATCTTGTGGGAGCCTGTATGGTTCAGATCCTCCCGCTTCAGATAGACCTTTGCCCCGCCAAGATCCCTGGTCATTTTTTCCGCGTAGTAGAGCAGGGAGGGCCTGCCCGCGTAATTTTTCAGCAGATCCTCCAGTTCCCGGCAGAACTCCGGATCCTTCCGGTAATACTCGTAGGCCTCCTCCAGACGGATGACCTCGTTCATGAGAGTTTCCGGAATGTACTGGCCTCCGAACTCTCCAAATCTTCCTTTAGACATTTCTGATCCTCCTGATACAGGTTTCTATTTTTAAAGGGTCCTTGACCCCATTGGTTTCCACTCCGCTGCTGATGTCCAGCCCCCAGGGCCTGCAGGTCTCCATAGCCTCCCGGATATTCCCGGGATGCAATCCACCGGCCAGCAGAAAGGGCCTCTGAAAATTTTTCAGCAGATTCCAGTTAAATGTTTCTCCCGTGCCCCCGGCTCCGTGATCCAGCAGCACCAGATCGGCGCTGCTTTTTTCGGCTTTCCGAAGATCCGCCTCTGTCTCCACGGAAAAAGCCTGGATTACCGGGCCCTCTGTCAGCTGCCGGAGACGGGCAAGATACCCTTCGTCCTCCCGGCCGTGGAGCTGGATCACATCGATGATCTCCTGCCGGAGGTATCCGGCGGCCTCCTCCGGCTCCGCGTTTACAAACACCCCCACCGCCCGGATGCCGGGGGACAGGAGCCTTTTCAGGGCTGCGGCCCGCTCCCGCTCCAGAAATCTCCGGCTGCCCCGGGCAAAAACGAAGCCGCAGAAATCCGGCCGCAGCCGGTTGAGGCAGCGGATATCCTCCTCCCGGGTCACTCCGCAGATCTTGATCTTCATGGATGGCCTCCTCCCCGGAGTTCCTTCAGGGCCTTACGCCGGTCCGGGCTTCTCATGAGGGCCTCTCCGATGAGTACCGCGTCCGTGCCGTTCCCCTCCAGCAGCTCCACATCCCGGCGGCTTGTAACGCCGCTCTCGGACACGTACAGAACCCCGGGCGGGATCTGCTGCCGCAGTTTCAGGGAATTGGACACATCCACCTGAAAATCCTTCAGGTTCCGGTTGTTGACCCCCAGGATCCCGGCCCCGGCTTCCAGGGCCATGGCGATCTCCCGGGCGTCATGGGCCTCCACCAGAGCGGAAAGCCCCAGGCCCTCCGCCAGCTCCAGGTATTCCCGCAGCTGCGCCGGAGAAAGAATGGCGCAGATCAGCAGCACCGCCGAGGCTCCCAGAACCTTTGCCTCGTAGATCTGGTAGGGATCCACGGTAAAATCCTTTCGCAGGACCGGGATCCTGACCTTTTCCGCGATCTCCGCCAGATACCGGTCCCGGCCCAGAAAATACGCCGGCTCCGTCAGAACGGAAATAGCCGCCGCTCCCCCGGCCTGGTAATCTTCCGCGATCTCCAGATACGGAAACTGTTCCGCGATCACCCCTTTGGAGGGGGAGGCTTTCTTCACCTCGCAGATAAAGGAAAGTCCCTCCGCCTCCAGAGCCTTCCGGAAGGGAAAGCCTGTATGATTTCCCAGGGCCTCCGCTTCTCTTCGGATCTCCGGCAGAGGCTTCTGCCGTTTCTTTTCTTCCACCCGCTTCCGGGCAGATGCCGCCAGCTGATCCAGGATCATGTTCCTTTCCCTCCTTTTTACGCCGCTGTCATGTTGCTGAGGGCGATCAGCGCCTCCAGCTGGGCCAGGGCTTTTCCGCTGTCAATGGTCTCCGCCGCTTCCCGGACGGCCGCCTCCATGGGAATGCCTTTGGCAATGTGGAGGGCGGCCCCGGCGTTCAGCAGCACCGCGTTCCGCTTCGGCCCCGGTTCTCCCCGGAGGATGGCTCTGGCGATCCCGGCGTTTTCCTCCGGGTCGCCTCCTGTCAGTTCCTCCTTCCGGCAGCGTTCCAGACCGAACTGCTCCGGGGTCAATTCATAGGAAGTATACCATTTCCCTTCCCGGATCTCGCAGACTGTGGTGGGGGCGCTGGCGGAGATCTCATCCAGCCCGTCCTGGCCGTAGACCACCATGGCCTTTTCCACCCCCAGGTTGGAAAGGACTTTGGCCATAGGCTCCACCAGGGCCTCCTGGTACACCCCCATCAGCTGCATGGTAGCTCCCGCCGGGTTGGTCAGGGGCCCCAGGATATTGAACACCGTGGGCACCGGCAGCTCCCGCCGCACCGGCGCCACATATTTCATGGACAGGTGGTAGTTCTGGGCGAACATAAAGCACATGCCGATCTTCCGCAGGATCTCCTCGCTTTTTTTCACCGGAAGGTCGATCCGCACCCCAAGGGCTTCCAGCACATCGGCAGCCCCGCATTTGCTGGTGGAAGCCCGGTTGCCGTGCTTGGCTACCGGCACCCCGGCGGCGGAAGCCACCAGGGCGGAAACCGTGGAAATATTAAAGGAATTGGCTTTGTCTCCGCCGGTGCCCACGATCTCCAGCACTTCCCGGTCGTTCAAAAGCTTCACGCAGTGGTTCCGCATGCCCTTGGCGCAGGCGGTGATCTCCTGAATGGTCTCTCCCTTCATGGAAAGCCCCAGCAGAAAGGCGCTCATCTGCACCGGGGTGGCCTGGCCGCTCATGATCTCATCCATGGAGCCTTCTGCCATCTCATAGGAAAGTTCTTCTTTGTTTGCCAGTTTTACAATCGCTTCTTGAATCATATCACACTGCCTCCAGGAAATTTTTCAGGATCTGTCTGCCGTCGGGTGTCAAAATGGATTCCGGGTGGAACTGCAGTCCGCACACCGGATAATTTCTGTGCTGTACTGCCATGACTTCTCCGTCTTCGGAACGGGCCGTCACCTGCAGCTCCGGAGGAAGGCTCTCCTCCCGGACCGCCAGGGAATGGTAGCGGGCCACGGGGATCTCTTTTGGCAGCCCCCGGAAGACCCAGCTGCCTGTATCCAGGGATGCCTGGGACTGTTTGCCGTGCATGAGTTTTGCCGCATAGGTGACCTCCCCTCCGTAGGCGGCGCAGATGGCCTGGTGCCCCAGGCAGACCCCCAGAATGGGAATCCGGTCTCCCAGCTGTTTTACGATCTCCATACAGTATCCTGCCTGCTCCGGACGGCCCGGTCCCGGGGAAAGGATAATGGCCTCCGGATCCTCCCGGCGGATCTCCTCCGGAGTCTCCCGGTCATTGCGGATCACCCGGATCCGGGGATGAAGCTCCCCCAAAAGCTGATACAGGTTGTGGGAAAAACTGTCATAATTATCTACCAGTAAGATCATCCTTCCATCTCCTCTCCCTCTTTCAGGGCCAGCACCACGGCTTTGGCCTTGTTGATACACTCCTGATACTCCTTTTCCGGCACGCTGTCCGCCACGATCCCGGCTCCGGAACGGATAAACACTTTGCCGTTCTTTTTGTAAGCCAGCCGGATGCCGATGCAGGTGTCCAGATTCCCCGTGAAATCCAGATATCCCACAGCCCCGCCGTAGATCCCCCGCTTGTTCTTTTCCAGCTGCCGGATCAACTGGCAGGCCCGGATCTTGGGGGCTCCGGAAAGAGTGCCCGCCGGCAGCACCGCGTCCACAGCGTCCAGAGGGCTTTTGTCCCGGCGGAGTTTTCCTTTTACCGTGGAGCCGATGTGCATCACATGGGAGAACCGCTGGATCTCCTGATATTTTTCCACCTCCACGGTGCCGAACTCGCAGATCTTTCCCAGGTCGTTCCTGCCCAGATCCACCAGCATGTTGTGCTCCGCCAGTTCCTTTTCATCGGAGAGGAGTTCCTGTTCCAGCCTCTGATCTTCCTCATAGGTACCGCCCCGGGGACGGGTCCCGGCCAGAGGGAAGGTCCGCACCTCCCCGCCCTCCACCTTCACCAGGGTTTCCGGGGAGGCACCGGCCAGCTCCAGGTCGTCGCTGGAAAAATAAAACAGGTAGGGGGAAGGATTGGTGGTCCGCAGCACCCGGTAGGCGTCCAGCAGGCTGCCCTCAAAGGGCGCCTCCAGCCGGTTGGAAAGCACCAGCTGGAAAATGTCCCCCTCCCGGATATAGCCCTTCACCTCCTCCACCTTCCGGCAGTACTGTTTTTTGTCAAACAATTCCCGGAGCTCTCCCTTCAGCCGTCCCGGCTCCCGGGGGGCGGGCTTTCCTTCCCGCACCAGTTTTTCCATCTCATCCAGGGAAAGAAGCGCCCGGTTATATCCCGTCTCCAGATCCTCCGCGGAAATGTTGGCGATGAGGATGATCTTCTGGCGGAAATGGTCAAAGGCGATCACCTTGTCAAAGAGCATCAGATCCACATCCTGGAACCCTTCCGTATCCTCCCCTTCCAGCTGCAGGGAAGGCTCGCTGTACTTGATGTAATCGTAGGAAAAATACCCCACCAGGCCGCCGGTAAAGCTGGGCAGCTCCGGCACCCGGGGCGACCGGTACTGCTTCCGAGAGCTGCTTGATATAAGTCCCCGGATGGTCTGTCTCCATCTCCTACAGTCCCTCCGGCCACGGATGGTCAGGCCTGTGGTCCGCGCAGGTCAGCTCCATGGCCGGATCAAAACCCAGAAAAAGTGTACCGTCCCCACTGACGGCTGTCCTCCGCGCTCTCCAGCATAAAGCAGTGGCGGCTTACATTTTTTAAAGCCCGCAGCACCTCCATGGGGGTGCGGATGTCCGAAAAAATCTCCCGGCTTACCGGCAGGGTCCTGTAGGGCCCCGACGCGGCCAGATCTTTCAGCTGCTGCAAAGTTGTCTGTCTCAATGATCTTGTTCCTCCTTTTCAGGGTGAATTCCGGGGGAGAGGGCGGGGCCTGCGCATTTTGTCGAAAAAGGATGGGATCCGGGTTCTTCCTAACAAACAAAAAAGCCCCTGCAGGGGAACGATACGTTCTCCTGCAAGGGCGAGTATACAAAAGAAGAATATACCCGTGGTGCCACCTTGCTTTGCGGTCACTACACACTCTCGACGGAATACCAACATATTCCCGGCAACTAACGTATGCCCCTCACGTCATGGAATACTGCGCCTGACGGGCGGTTCCTCATGCCCTCAGTGGTCCATTTGCGAATCAGCGTTCTGCCCGGCTCTCACCTGCCCGGACTCTCTGGAAGTGCCCCTTCCGCGTTATCTCCACTTCAACGGTTTGCTTCTATGAAGTTGGTAACAGTATACGCGCAGATGCAGCGCAATGTCAAGAAAAAATTTTCCTTCCGCCGCCGGAAATTGTAGGATTACAATACATGTGTTTACAACTGAATATTTAAAAAGCGGAAATACCATTTCTGTGTTATATTTTTAGCGACCAAACCAAAACACAACAAGAAAGGATGTATTTCCGCATGGCTAGTATAACACAAGATATGAGATTTCGTCTATCACTGATTAACTACTCTGAACGCTATGGTGTTTCCAATGCCGCCAGAAAATATAAGACCAACCGACAGTATATCTATCGCTGGAAAAAACGCTATGACGGGCTCCTGGGATTCCTTGAGAGATCGTTCCAGGCGTCCACACCACCATCCAAAGCAGCATACCACGGATGAGGCAGAGCTGATCTCCCGTATGCGCCGACGTAATCCTCATGCCGGGCTTGTGATTTTCTGGGTCAAGCTCCGGCAAAAGGATACTCCCGTTCCATTTCCGGGCCGTTTACCGCTTTCTCAAAAAGCAAGGCATGATGGCTGTCCATCCGCCTAATCCCAAATACATCCCCAAGCCTTATGAAAAGATGGAGTATCCGGGACAGCGTATCCAGGTAGATGTCAAATTTGTTCCTTCCGCCTGTTTGAAAAACAGCAAGGGTGATCGGAAAACAATTTCTTCCAGTATACCGCCATCGGACGAGTATTCCAGATGGCGTTTGTAGAAGCTTTTGAGGAACACAGCACTTATTCTTCCGCACAGTTTTGTGGAGCACCTTATCAAAGCATTCCCCTGCAGGATTGAATGTATCCAGACTGACAACGGAACGGAGTTCACCAACCGGTTTACCACTCATCGGGATAAACCGACCCTTTTCCAGAAATGTCTGGAGAAGCATGGGATACGGCATAAAGTAATCCGCCCTTACACACCCAGGACATAATGGAAAGTGGACGCAGCCACAGGAAGGATAACGAGAGATTCTATGCCACCCATCTGTTCTATTCGTTTGAGGGACTTTGCTTGCCCAGCTCAAAGTGTATAACCGGGAGGGATTATAATCATTTCCCCATGCGTCCCCTTGGATGGAAAACACCCAATGAAGTGCTTTGGGATTATTTACGCTCAGTGTAACAAATGTTTGACAAACCTACAAAATTTTCCTTCCGCCGCCGGAAATTTTCCTTCCGCCGCCGGAATTTTATTTCCGACGGTATCACGCAACATTTAAGATTACCGGCTGCAGCAGCCGGTAACCTTAAATTTACAGTTATTTTTTCCTGTGTTTTCGAACCAGGAGTACGATCACCAGGACCGCCAGAACTGCCCCGGCAGCGATCAGTGCCATAGCCCAGGCTTCCACGGGCTGATGGTCGCCGGTATCGGATGCGTCCACGCTCTGGGAGTTCTCTATCTTTTCCCCGGAAACGGGAGTTTTCGTTTTTTCCGGCGTCTGGGTTCCGGTGGGTTCTCCGGAGGTTCCCGGTTCCGCTGTTCCGGTGGGGACAGGGCTCTCCGTAGGAGCTGTGGTTTCCGTAGGCGCTGGAGTCTCCGTAGGCGCCGCGGTAGCGGTAGGTTCCGGGGTGTCTACTGTATAGGCTCGAAGGCTGAGATTGATGGGCTGGGTGTAGGTGTCTCCGAAGGCGGTAACCGCCTCATAGCCGGCCTCCTGAAATCCCCCTTCCTCCAGGAAATAGCTGACATCCCGCTGGATCTTGGCGTTGAACATAGGCCGGCTGCCCTCCAGCAGGGGTTCATCCGTACCGATGTTCAGATTTTCTCCTTCCAGCGTCAGCACCAGGGCGCCTGCCCCGGCAGGCACTTCCAGCGGATGCTCCAGTTCCACGGTAGTATACCCGGCATGTTCCACCCTGCCCTGGGAAAGCAGGGTCCACCGGGAGCTGTCCCCGGCGGGAACTCCGTTCTCTGCCGGCGCGTAGTACAGTTCGTAAGCGGCTCCCTGGGACCAGGTCATGAACATTGCCTCGGAAAGCGTCTCCCCCTGGCCGAACGCAAACACATTGGCGCAGGTAAAGCTGCCCTGGACTTCCGGGCTGTAGGAGGATACCGCTCCGTACTCATCCGCAAGATAGGTATGCCGCTCCTCCGGAACTCCGGCTCCGGCTACGGCGTACATCGGATTGTATTCCACCGTCTCAAACAGCATGGCGTCCTCATAGGAGATCCAGGTATAGCCCCCCTGGGAACCGTAATCTGTTCCGTAGCTGTTCTTGATGAGCCAGGCCCCGTCCGCTTCCGGAGTCCGGCCGTCGGCCGTGGTAAAGTTCTCTTTGGGATATCCGTCGTCCCAGCCTACCAGGGAAACCGTATGATTTCCGTTCAGGGCCTCGCCTCCCGGATACCAGTAGGAAGCCGTATCCTGGTGGAAATATTCGGTGCTGTCGTAATAGGATACGGTCACTGCTCCGTAATCCAGCACAGCCTGCTTGATGGTCTCCGGGGAAGCAGAGCTGTCAAAAAAGGCAATGTCTGTCACCTGATACAGAACCGGCGCCGTGTCATAATTCTCCGGTTTCTGGTTGGTTCCCTGATAATAGAAATCGTTGGTCAGATCCTCCTCCGGATTCTCCGCCGCTCCCAGATAAGGAATATCGCTTTCGGCCCGGGCTCCCACCGTAGCCAGATAGCCGGTGGTCATTGCCGCGTAGCCCCCATCGTTTCTCCGCAGGTTGGTCCAGCCAAAGCCGTTGTCCGGATTTTCCGGATCCGTATCGGAATAATTCCCGTTGGCCCACCAGAGCACATCCTCATCGGAAAGATCCACAGATGTGTCCGCCAGACCATTCTTGATCAGATAGCTTTCCAGGGTGGAGATGCCTCCCAGATCCCAGCAGGTTCCCCAGTACTGCTCCCGGATGGCGGAAACCTGATCCGGCCTGGGATCGAAGGACGCGGGAAATTCCCCGGCCCCGACCGGCGCGGCCGAAACCAGCAGTGCCGCGGCCGCGGCGAAACATACTGCCTTTGCTTTTCTTGCCCTCTTCATATCTTTCCCTCCTCCTGACTCCGT
Source organism: Candidatus Scatomonas sp. (assembly GCA_963928055.1). GTDB lineage: Bacteria > Bacillota > Clostridia > Lachnospirales > Lachnospiraceae > Scatomonas. The sequence goes on from CAWVDN010000001.1 coordinate 917,653, forward strand.
GTCCGTCCTCATGATCCAAATACTTTTTCCTGATTTAATGATAACGGAGCCGGAGGAAAATTACAATCTTTTCCGCTCAATCCCATCCCAGCGCTTTTCTCTTTTCCTTGAAATCAGCCACGATCTGCTCCCCCGGAGCGATGGGATCTGCATTCACCACCATCACGCCTCCCGGATCCGGCCCTGGTCATTTTGAATCGCGGAGAAAATATTGCAGATAATACTTTCTGTATTTCCATTGTTTTTTGTTTTAAATCCGCTTGCCTTTTGATGATCAGAAATGTATGATGGAAACAAAAAAGGAGGACACATTATGAGCAGATTCACTTTACCCAGAGATATCTACCACGGAAAAGGCTCCCTGGCGGAACTGAAAAACCTGAAAGGGAAAAAGGCCGTCCTGGTTGTAGGCGGCGGTTCCATGAAGCGACAGGGCTTTCTGGACAAAGCCGTCTCCTATCTCCAGGAAGCAGGCATGGAAGTGAAAGTCTTTGAGGGCGTAGAACCGGATCCTTCGGTGGAAACCGTTAGGAAAGGCGCGGAAATGATGCGGGAATTTGAACCGGACTGGATCGTATCCATGGGCGGCGGTTCTCCCATCGATGCCGCCAAGGCCATGTGGGCTTTCTACGAGTATCCGGATGTAACCTTTGAATCCCTGTGCATTCCCTTTAACTTCCCGGAACTGCGCCAGAAGGCAAAATTCGCGGCCATCCCCTCCACTTCCGGCACCGCCACGGAGGTAACCGCTTTTTCTGTGATCACAAACTATCAGACCGGCGTGAAATATCCCCTGGCCGACTTCAACATCACTCCGGATGTTGCCATTGTGGATCCGGATCTGGTGCAGGCTCTTCCCGCAAAGCAGGTGGCTTACACCGGTATGGACGCTCTGACCCACGCGATCGAGGCCTATGTGTCCACCTTAAACGGACCCTTCACGGATCCTCTGGCTCTCCAGGCCATCGAGATGGTACTGGACGATCTGCCCGCTTCCTACAAGGGCAATCAGACTGCCAGAGAGCAGATGCACTACGCCCAGTGCCTGGCAGGCATGGCGTTCTCTAACGCCCTGCTGGGAATCGTGCATTCCATGGCCCACAAAACCGGCGCCGCCTTCTCCACCGGGCATATCCCCCACGGCTGCGCCAACGCCATCTATCTGCCTTATGTGATCCGCTACAACGCCAAGGATCCCGCTGCTGCCGGCCGCTACGCGGAGATCGCCCGGAGAATGGGCCTGGAAGGCACCAGCCAGCAGGCGCTCATCAACAGCCTCTGCCGGAAGATCTCCGATTTCAACAAAGAGCTGAATATTCCCGCAACCCTGCAGGAATTCGGCATCCAGGAAGCGGAGTTCAAAGAAAAGCTCAGTTCCATCGCCGAGCTGGCTGTGGGCGACGCCTGCACGGGCTCCAACCCCAGATCCATCACCCCGGCAGAAATGGAAAAACTGCTGACCTGCACGTACTACGGCACAGAAGTGGATTTCTGATCCTTCCTTCGACAAAAAAGACCCTGGGCCATTAAGGGCCCTGGGTCTTTTTCTGTTTTCTTACCTTTATGGATATTTTTGTAATGTAATCCTCTTCCTTTTTGGCCGCCAGGGTCTCCACCAGATATTCCTCATGGGAATCCCCATCCGGGAACATCCCTCGCTGACGGATCTCCCGGACCATCTGCCGATAGGCCCCGGCCATATTTCCGTAGGGCCCCCGGTAGTACAGCACCGCGTAATCGCCCGCCGGCCGTTTTTCCCCTTTCCCCCGGACCGCAGGCATAAACAGCCGGTCCACGATCTCATATTCTTCTGCCTCCAGGTTTTCTTTTGCCAGGACACAGCCGATGGAAACGGCTCCCACCACGCCGGCCTGCCTGGCAAAACGCGCATAGGCGTCCCCCCACTGCTCCCCTGTGGCGCTTCCCATATCCAGTCCCAGCTTTTCGCTGTACAAAAACCATTTTTCCGGCATCCGGCAGATCTCCACCTGTCCGAAGGAGGCTTCCCCGGCCTCTTTTGTATGCTCCGCGATCTCCGAAAAAAGCCGGCGGATCTCCTGCAGCCGGCGGATCTCCTCATCCATTTTCCGGATCTTGTCCGAAGCCAGGGCCACAAGCCGTTCCGGCGAAGGATCTCCAAAATATGACTGCAGTTCCCGGACCGGCACCCCCATCTCCCGCAGGGAAAGCAGGGCGCTGAAGGGGGTGATCTGCGCGTCGCTGTAATACCGGTAGCCGTTTTCCCCCACCCCCTCCGGCCGGAAAAGGCCGATGCGGTCATAGTAAAAAAGCGTATCCTTTCGGATCCCGAAATACTTCGCGAATTCGCCGGTAGTAAAATACTTTTCTTTCTTCCTCTGCACAGTATTCTCCTCTTGACTATGGACTTACTCCATAGTTTATACTTATTTTCTGGAAAGTCAAGCATTGTCAAAAGGAAAGATACAACGGATCTCAGAAAGGATTTTTCCATGGATTATAAAACACTTTACGCAAAAACCCCGCCCACCCGGCTGTTTTTGAAAGCGGCGCTTCCCGGCTCGGTGGGCATGCTGGCCTCCTCGGTGTATCAGCTGATCGACGGCATGCTGGTAGGGCAGCTTCTGGGCAATACCGCCTTTGCCGCCTTGAATCTGGCCATGCCCTTTGTGATCATAAACTTTGCCCTGGCGGATCTCATCGGCGTAGGATCCTCGGTCTCTATTTCCATCCGGCTGGGCGAAAAAAACGAAAAGGAAGCCGGCAACCTGTTCACCTGCGCCTGCCTGATGATCCTGGGAGCCGCCTTTTTCATCGGCGCCCTCCTCTTTGGGGGAGCCCCTCTCTTTATGAGGCTTATGGGAGCCGAAGGGGAACTGGCGGCCCAGGCGGTTCAGTATCTGCGGGTGTACGCGGTTTTCTCCCCGCTGACCACCATTCTCTTTGCCGTGGACAATTACCTGCGGATCTGCGGAAAGATCCGTACCAGTATGGTTTTGAACATTTTCATGGCGGCCATGTGCGCTCTGCTGGAATTCATTTTTCTGTATGTGTTCCGCTTTGGGGTCTGGGGCGCGGCCCTGGGCACCTGCACCAGCATGAGCCTCTGCACGGTCCTCGCCTTCATTCCCTTTTTCCGGGGAAAACTGGCTCTGAAATTCTGCCGTCCCAGGTTCCGGCTCCGCAGCGTCCGCAGTACCTTAAGCTGCGGCTGTCCGGTGTTCCTGAACAACGTAGCCGGAAGGGCCGCTTCCATTCTGATGAATACCATCCTTCTGAAAGTCGGGGGACCGGCGGCAGTCTCCACCTACGGGATCCTCATGTACATCGACGGCTTTATCCAGCCCCTGCTCTACGGCATGTGCGATTCCCTGCAGCCGGCGGTGGGCTTTAACTGGGGCGCCGGAGATTACGGAAGGGTCAAGGCCATCGAAAAGCGCTGCTTTACCGCCAGCGCGCTCCTTTCCCTGGTGTTCTCCGCGGTGATCTTTTTCTTTCCCGCCCAGGCCGCAGGACTTTTCATGCAGGGCAGCGAGCCGGGAGTTCTGGAGATGGCCGTTCCGGCGGTGGCGATCTTCAGCGCCACCTACGTGACCCGCTGGATCTCCTTTGCGGCGCAGAGTTTTATGTCCGCCATCGAAAAGCCTCTGCTGGCCTCGATCATCTCTATCACCACCGTGCTGATCTTCCCGGTGCTGCTGATCCTGATCTTCTGGCCCCTGGGACTTACCGGGCTATGGCTGAACCTGCCGGGCACGGCGCTGCTTTCCGCGGTACTTTCGGTGATCATTCTGCTGAAGATCCGCCGGCAGCTTCAAAAATAAAAATAGTGTAGGCAGCTTCAAAAATAAAAATAGCCGCTTTCTCTGGAACAGGATCTGTGCTAAAATAATAGGGCACAGAAAAGACCGGTCACGGATTTTTCCGTACCGGTCTTTTCGTTAAAGGAGGCTTTCATGAACATGACAGAAAATCAAACAACCGGACCGGAAAATCCCGGCCGTCCGGAGGGCGACGCGGGAGCCAGAATGCTGGACCGCATGAACCGCAGCCATGAACCTATCCGTTCCTTTGGGTTCCCCCTGCTGCCCTGGCGGGAAAACATGCGGATCCTGGATGTGGGATGCGGAGGCGGTGCCGCCATCGCAGAAATGCTGAAGCTTTCTCCCGGCAGCGTGATCCAGGGCATCGACTACTCGGAGACCAGCGTGCAGAAATCGTCCCAGCTGAACCGGGAATTTCTGGGGACCCGCTGTTTTATCCGTCAGGCCGATGTCACCGCCCTGCCCTTTCAGGAAAAAAGCTTCGACCTGGTTACCGCTGTGGAAACTGTATACTTCTGGCCGGACATCCGGGCAGGCTTCCGGGAGGTCTTCCGCGTGCTGAAACCCTCCGGCACCTTTGCCGTCCTCAACGAGGGCAGCGATCCGGACAACAATGACTGGCCAAGGATCGACGGCTTTATGCGGATCTACCGCCCGGAAGAGCTGGAGTCTCTGCTTTCCGACTGCGGATTTCAGAAGGTGCGGATCCATCACGGGCCGGAACAGATCATCTGTGTCACAGGCGTCAGGCCATAAAAACCAAGGAGGTATTCTAAATGGACAATTTCACTTTTTACAGTCCCACCTATTTTGTCTTCGGCAAGGGGGAAGAAAACAACACCGGCAAATATGTCCGCCGTTTCGGCGGCACGAAAGTCCTGCTCCACTACGGCGGGGCAGCGTAGTCCGCTCCGGGCTTCTGGACCGGGTAAAAGCGTCCCTCACTGCCGAAGGGATCGCCTATACCGAACTGGGCGGCGTTCATCCCAATCCCCGCAGCGGTCTGGTCTATAAGGGGATCCGTCTCTGCCGGGAAGAAAATGTAGATTTTGTGCTGGCAGTAGGCGGCGGAAGCACCATTGATTCTTCCAAGGCCATCGCCGCAGGTACTGTTTATGAAGGGGACTTTTGGGATTACTATCAGGGCAAGCTGGTGGAAAAAGCGCTTCCCATCGGTACGGTGCTGACCATTGCCGCCGCCGGAAGCGAAGGCAGCCCGGACTCTGTGATCACCCTGGAAGACGGCATGCTGAAACGGGGCGCTACCGGCGAGGGCTTCCGGCCGAAATTTTCCATCCTGAATCCGGAACTCACCCAGACGCTGCCGGCTTATCAGACTGCCGCCGGGATTACGGACATCATGGCACATCTCTTTGAGCGCTACTTTACCAACACCAAAGAAGTGGAAGTCACCGACCGGGTCATCGAGGGCCTGCTGATGACCATGATCCATGAAGTTCCCCGCGTCATCGCCGATCCCAACAACTACGAGGCCAGAGCCAATATCATGTGGGCCGGTATGCTGGCTCACAACAACTGCTGCGGCGTGGGCCGCGGACAGGACTGGGCCAGCCATGATATCGAACACGAGCTGTCCGCGGTCTATGACTGCGCCCACGGCGCAGGACTGGCAGTGGTCTTCCCCGCCTGGATGACTTACAACATGAACCATGACGTCATGCGCTTCGCGCAGGTGGCCAGCCGTGTTTGGGGCTGTTCCATGGATTTCGCCTGCCCCGAGAACACTGCCCGGGCCGGTATCCAGTGCTTCCGAAACTATCTGAAATCCATCGGCATGCCCGGAAACTTCGCGGAACTGGGAGCCAAAGCGGAAGACGTTCCCCACATGGCGCATCAGGCCTGCTGGGGCAACGGCCGCACAGGAACCATCGGCGGCTTTGTAAGCCTTGACGAAAAGGACGTAACCGAGATCTACAAACTGATGCTGTGATTTTCTCTGGAAATGACGCGCAAAGAGCTATTGCTCCATAGATGCAATCATCTATGAAGCAATAGCTTTTTTAGTATAAAAAAGGTGCCGCCGGACTGCGGCACCCGCTTTCCCTGATTTAATGCCTCTGATCCGCGGAATCGTAGCACTCGCAGAAGCGAGCGGAAAAGGAAGGTTCTTCCCCTGCCGCGTAAAGATGTGAGAGATCTCCGAAACCAATGGTGCGGAAGCTGGCGATCCCCTTCTGCCGCTCCTCCGTCACTACCATCGTCACACCTGTGGGCAGGGCGCAGAATCCATGCCAGAGGATCATGGGCGATATGCTGAGCAGATGACTCAGGAGGACGCATTCCACTCCGAAATGACAGAACAGCGCCAGCGTATCACAGTTCGGGGCCTCCGCCCGGTAATACCTACCCTCTCTTCGATACCCGTGGCGTTCCAGAAGCCGGTCCAGTTCCCCGGTCACCCAGTCATACTCCTGTTTTACGTCTGCCTCCTCCATAGGGCCCATTTTAAACCACTGCTCCGCCTGATACGCCCGGTCGTCCGCTGTCCAGTCCGCCGGCATCCAATCCCAGGGGATCTTGCGCTGATCTTTCACATCCGGTCTCCAGATAGCCGCGTGGAACTCCCGGAGCCACTGACATTCTTCCGCGGTCCTCCCAATTTTTTTCAGTGTGCAGGACGCTGTGTCTTTGGCCCTTCCCAGAGGAGACACATAAAAATAGTCGACGGTTTCCTTTGCCATCCTGTCCGCCAGCAGTTCCGCCTCCCGCCAGCCCTTTTCCGTCAGGGAATCTATGCTGTAGTCCGGGTCTCCGTGGCGTATGATCAGTAATCTCATGGTATACTTTTATCTCCTGTTCTTTCTGTACTGCTCTTATCTTATTACAAGAGACGGTTAATAACAAGATAAATCAAAAACAATATCGAAGGTGTGAAACCTAGGGCGACCGTCTACAACACCACAGAAACAGCGATGGTGAATAACCTAAATTCCTTCCGCTATCTGGAATACGTCCTAACTGTAATAGAGAACCATCAGGAAGATACGGATTACCATTTTATGGAAAAACTACTTCCCTGGTTCGAGCAGCTGCCGGAACTCTACCGGAGCAAAACCAAAACAACAAATGTGTAAACCACCCGCCGGAAACGGCAATCAAAATATACCGGTATTTATGATTTACCGTGTACCTTTCCTACACCGGCTGACCCAGTTGTAAAAGATGCTTATTGCAATGTCGTTTGCACGGCACCAGTCAGCATCTGCCATGCCGCTCTGATGGCATTCATTAATAAGGCGAATCTGTTCCGCCATCGGAACACAGACTTTGCGAATATCTGCCGTAACTTATCCTCCATAATTATGGTGAAATAGTCTAAATATCTATCGACTACAATTATAAAAGAAGCTCGAGGATCGGAAAATCCGCGGAAATATTTGATACTTACAATTTAAATGGAATTTTTTACCCCTGCATATGCGGGTAAAAGCAGATTCTCGACCAGTCAGCAGGCTACGGGCTGGGATTATCCCCGCGTATGCGGTGATAAGTAAATGCCTTCGTCAAAACACCCGTATTTCAGTGAATCGCCCCCGCGTATGCGGGGAAAAGTTTGTGGCAGATCTGAAGCCAATGGACCAAGCAGGATCACCCCCGCGTATGCGGGGAAAAGTTCTCCCAAGCGCCTGCATAGAAGAAGCAAGAGGGATCACCCCCGCGTATGCGGGGAAAAGACATATCCAATATAAAACAGTTTGGATGTTCCGGGATCACCCCCGCGTATGCGGGAAAAAGTTTTCCGAAAGACTGATTGAATTACTCGATAAGGGATCACCCCCGCGTATGCGGGGAAAAGACATATACAGATGCAATGTTGAATAACAGCTTGGGATCACCCCCGCGTATGCGGGGAAAAGTTGAGAGTATTGCATCAAGTAAAGCCGCACGAGGGATCACCCCCGCGTATGCGGGGAAAAGGCCCCGATGATTCCGCTTTTCAGCGAACTCCAGGGATCACCCCCGCGTATGCGGGGAAAAGTACGATTTCCGATTTTTTAACTACCGGAACAAGGGATCACCCCCGCGTATGCGGGGAAAAGGTTCTGCTTCCATTTTCAAATCCGGAAAGAAAGGGATCACCCCCGCGTATGCGGGGAAAAGGGCTGATCTTCAAGAACAGCTCCGGAACTGCTGGGATCACCCCCGCGTATGCGGGGAAAAGGGATTAAAATATAATCAAAGGAAGGAGGTGAAAGGATCACCCCCGCGTATGCGGGGAAAAGGTTTTCCTGTCCCCGGTCTTATACTGCACTCCGGGATCACCCCCGCGTATGCGGGGAAAAGTCGCTCCGTATCCCCCAGGAGCTGGGCGATCCGGGATCACCCCCGCGTATGCGGGGAAAAGTTGCGTACCGCTTACCAGAACGCTGTCCTGGAGGGATCACCCCCGCGTATGCGGGGAAAAGGGATGTTTTGAACTGGGCAACGGGGGAAGAAGAGGATCACCCCCGCGTATGCGGGGAAAAGACTAAACAGATTCCTAATTTAAGCTATTCTTTTCAAAGCAAAGTCTATTTTTCCTTTAGTTTTTTCTGGAGAGCAAATAAAATTTGACAATCATGCAATGCCCGATGGTGCGCCAAAATGCCCACTGAAAAATGTTTGGCTAAAGTTTCCAGTTTAAAATCGGATACATCGAACACTTTTCTGCGGGCCAAACTCAGCAGATCTGTACAGCGATTTGTAGGCGGATGAATTCCGCACACCTTGCAGGCTTCCCGGAGGAAAGCCATGTCAAATGACAGATTATAGCCTATGAGGGTATCTTGACTGATAAAATCCAGAAATTCTAACAAAGCTTCTTTAAGAGGGATGCCCTGTTGGGCTACCAGAATTTCATCAATTCCAGTAAGAACTGAAATCTCAGCAGGAATACCATCTTCCTGTTGCACCAGCCTGTTAAAGGTATCTGTTATTTCACCATTGCAGACGCGGATAGCGCCAAACTCCAGGATTTTGTCTTTTACAGATTGCAAACCCGTAGTCTCCAAATCAATGATCACGAAAGAATCTGCCGCACTCTTGGGAAACCGCTGCTTTCGCTCTGCAATTTGCTGTTTTGCTGCTTTGCTAAAACCTCTCTTTACCATTGGTTCTGTTTCTGGTGAGTTCGGCAAGGGGCGCCGGATCAGCTGTATGCCTTCATAATCAACAGGAATCCATGTGGAATTATGAACACGAAAATCCATCCGTTGTTCATTATTGGCGGAGAATACCATAGTGGCACGACCATTCTTTAGATTTTCGCAGACTCTGCTCCAAATCGCGTCACGCACTCTTCCGCTGACGTTTCCTACATAGACACCCGTGTTAATCTCCTGCAACCACTTTGATAAGTCACCTCGCAATCGTGGCGGGCAATCAGTCATGGTAATGATGACTATGGCGCTTCCTCCTCTCCTTGAAAATAGTTTTTACCATTAGCAACTATTCCCATCTGGTTATCCCACAGATAAACTGCTTCCTCGACTCCTTCTCGTTTTTCTTCAGGCAACAGCAAGTACCGGATGTCATGAACCATGCGCTCTAAGATATGGCCAGCTACCATGGCATCCCGAACCCTCCTTCTCACAACAGAAGGCAAATCCGCAGGAGCTTCTGCTGCCACTTCAAAAGCTATCGGAATAGTAATCTCAGCCTTATACAAATCCGCAATATCATAGACAAATGAACGATCATGGCCGACATGGACAAAGCCTAATCCTGGAGAACAGCCCAAAGAAACGATGACAGCATAAGCAAGCCCATAGAGACAGGCATGCCCTGCAGAAAGAGCCTGGTTCACCTTGTCGCTTGCAGAAAAATCCTCTGGCTGATAATCGCGTCCATTCCAGGGCACCCCACTTTTTTGAGAAGCCGCACGGTAAGCTTTTCTTACTCGGCTGCCTTCCCGGCCTCGTAGCTGCTGCATCGTCAGACCTGATACATCTTCATCCGGAAAGCGCATCTGGTACATTTTTCGCACCACTTCCAGATGCTTGCGTGTATTGCTTACTAATTCCGCCTGTCGCTGAAGTAACCCTGCTTTTGTTGTAAGTGGACGTCCATGAGCATAGTAACGCACACCGTGCTCACCTACCCATACGACACCCACACCGGTGTCTCCCATCAATTCCATTGCGCGGTGGGTGACACGTGTTCCCGGACCCAGCAGCAATACTGTAATAGCCGCCGCAGGGATGTGAATGATTCCTTTTTCATCTGTTATCGTAATGGCTCCATCTTGCCTTCCCAATGTGCAGTGCTCTAAGTAAAGAAAAGTCATACGATCTTTGATCTGGGGCAACGCCTGCAAGTCAGGCCTGACTAAGCCAAAATCATCTGCCATAGATGCCTCCTTCACTTATTACAGTTAAGAGTCCTTGACCATAGGCTTTCCCACGGCCGATGCCCTCAGTCAGCGTTTGACGAAACAAGACAGGATCCATCACCTCCAGCACACCTTCGTACATCACGGAAAGAAGGGTGACAGAACTCCTGCAATGTTTTTTGGAAAATTTCAACCATCTGCTGCCGGTCACTAACACATTTTTAAGCAGAAACCCGTGCTTCTCCGCCCGGTCCTCCAGCCATTTTTCTTGGAATTTCGGGGTGATATGGGCCTGCACTCTTCCCCGTTCACAAGAGTGCGGCGCTAAAGCTTTGCTGACAGTAGGATTGGCAGCCAGTCGGAAGTGCCATACACTTCCCGTTGTAATCCGCTCCAGAAGAGAGTCATACAGCTTGATCTCTCCTGCCTGCCCTTTACCGAATTGTTTCACAATACCAGATAGATCTGGCTTCTCCTCGCTGAGGATCATCAAATACAAATATTCTCCCAGTGGATCCAGGCGCCATAATCTGCGGCGGCGCTCTCCCGTGAAGGCCTGTTCAACTGCTCCATGAAACCACTGAGGATTTACCATAGCCAACATGGTTTCCCGTTTCTGTAAATCTAGCGAAACTCTCGATAAATACATAGGATCACCTCACAGTTCTGAAAAGGCATTATGCTCTGTAGACGGAAGATTAATCATCTTGCTTTCTTTGACAGCACGGTATGCAAATTGCCTGTGTGTCTGACTGAAAGACACCGAAAGATCTCTTTGCGGCACTGCCCCAGATTCTTCGGGGTAAGCGTCCAGAAGCATTCGTTTAACTCCAGAATCCGTTTTTCTCCAGGAAGGCGTCAACAAAGGTTCGCCTCTCAAGGCCGCTTCCAGATCTGTTTCACGTATCCCCAAACACAAAGGCAACGTGGGAGGACAGGAACGCCTTCCCAAAAAGAGAGAAAATGCCGGATGGTATAAGGCTTCCTCTAACCTCTTCAGGAAAGTGGAATCCTCACTTTCTAACCCTACCAGGAAGATAGCATCTGCCAAATAATGACGTTTTGTCTCGTAAGACGTCACTTTTACTCCGTTTCCCCTCTTATTCTCTTCTTTTCGGGCAATATGATAGTCGATAAGGAGCGTTCCCTCCTGGTCTACCCGAACTCCAAATCGCAGCCGGTTTAAAGGCACAAGTCGCTCCGGTTCTTCTCTCCCGATCCCCATAGCCGCAGCAAGAAGCCCTATAACACCACTTTTACTGGGTTCCCGACCGGTCTTTCTTATCTCAAATTTCGAATTTGTTCCCCAGGATTGCAGGGGTGCGGCCAGCCGCAATAAAAGTGTACCCATTACAGCACCTCAGCCTTTTCTAATTGCCGTGATACAGTTTCTGCTAATTCGTCCAACATGGCCTGCAGGGGAAGTGGCGCAGCAAGGCTTTCCAAACCTTTCCCTACGGTAAATACTTTCAGGGGGGATGCCACAAAGTCTTCGTACACTTGTTGTGCATACGCGGCAAGCCTCTGTCTGGAAGCTTCAACATATCCATTTGCAGAGGCCGGCACCGCCCGTTCGAATGCGCCGCAAAGGTTCACTGGCTGGTCAGTTCGTACAGTCACATATACTGCATCTGGCAAAGTACGGTTAGCAAAGGTATTTTGCTTTCCGGTCGGCATGGAGCGGATAAATGCCTCTGCAAATGCTTTTACAGCGACAACGGAATCCTTTTTCCCCAGGTGTTTTTCCAGTTCTTCCACATTTACCGTGGCATAACGGTACAAGGTGGCGGAATTGTATTCCACCGTACCCAAATGACCTGCACCTGCATTATCTTCAGGAGCGCAATCGTCCACAGCTGTAAAATAATCGTACTCATTCTGCACCCGATGGGTGGAAATGCTGTGAGCTACCTGAACTGCTGCATCGTAGTTCAGCGAAGGATCACTGGCTACCATACGGCCAAATAAAGCCATGTCCACCGCGGGAGCGGCTGAGAGAGCGTCTTGCAGCTGCTTTTTTTCAGTACATCCTTTTACGGCGAGCTCAGCCAGAGCCCTTGCCTGGGCTTTGCTGATAAAAAACAGCACCTTTGCCAAAGGAATGTCTTCCTCTTTTTTCTGATCCATCTCCAATTTAGCAGCTTTCAATATTTCTTCAGCCAAAGCAACGGGATCATTTATTTGATCCAGTTTAGCGATTTCATCTGCCACCAATTGTACCACTTTCTTGGTTCGTTTTCCCACCTGTTCTGATGAAAGCATATCCTCAAACATGAGACGAATTGCTCGTTTCCAGGACTGAGAAGAGACTCGTGCTCTGGTAATACCGCCGTAGACAGCAGTCTTTGGACTTCCGGTATCGTCCCGATTTACACAACTGGGCGGAACAGTCTGCAAGACATGAAGATCAATATAAAGATGATTATTCATTAGAATCCTCCTTTTCCCATTCGTCGATGTCATCTTGGGGCTGATAAAAATACTCTTGTCCCCATTGTAACTTTATCCGGGGAGCGCTATCTGTAAATTGAAGCAGATACAATTCTCGAGCCAGCTTTGAATAATCCAATGGCAAGCTTTTACTTCGCAGAAGCTGGATAAGCCCTCGCAAATGATGGGCAATCTCCTCCATGTTGCCGGCCGTGATTAAAGTGCTGAATCGCCGGTATGTACTTCCTTCCTGGATATTTTCTTTTTTTCGTTCGGTCAGTCTACGCACAGCCTGCCCCAACCCTACCTCTGAAACATGCATGGTCTGCTCCTGCCCCTGCTGATGCAAGGCGTACAAGGTCAATGCTAAATAGACAGCCCATTCGGCTGCAGTTGGCTCCCCGTTCCGGCTGTAAAACTCCTGGGGCATATCCTGCAGAAAACTACCCCAGAGTTCTGGAAGCTCACCTGGTCTATGGCCTATTCCTCTTCGAAGATTCGCCAGAGCGCCTTTCCGGGGATGTTCTGGCAATGTCTGCAAACGATGGATTTGGCGGCTGACCATATCAGCAACTTGTTGGGCGATCATGTTTTTCTCCCTCCTTTTTCTCCATAGATCTTTTTCAGTTCCTGCAGGAATTGGTTATATGCTTTAGGCGCAGCATGAAAATACGTTTTTTTCTTCACCGTTTCAGACCGCCCGACTAAGGCTGTCGGACCTGCTTCCTCTACAAGGGCCTGTCCTACCTGACGAGCTATCTCTTTTGCCTGTTTACGCCAATCCAAAACAGCTTCATCCACATCTTCTTCAGGATCTAATTTAGAAAGCCACTGGCGGAATGGTTGGTCAATACAGAAATAAAAACGCTCCTTGGCTGATTCTGAAACTCGCTTTACAATCTTATCTTCTGTGCTGCTACCTGCTTTTGCCACTTCTTTAGCTAAATCTCCCACAGCTTTAGCAATCTGCTCGCAGCTTTGGATTTCCTCGATGATTTTAGTTTTTGAATTTCCCAAAGAATTGATGATCTCCGTATGGAAAGAAAGGGAATCTTCATAAAAATCTATGATGGTAGATTTTTGCATCGGGTCATAGTTATTTCCGATAACTACCAGATTAATTGAGGCATCTGCAGGAAGAATCCCCACCTTTGTAAGAGCAATATTCCATTTTATTATGCCGGGTTCTCTGTCTCGGAAAAAAACCGGAAATTCCCTCCACAATTGCTTACTGCTGTCATGGCTCTTGGGGAAATAGCGTATCGGTTTATTTTTATTGTACTTTGATACTCCCCAAAGCGTGTTTTGCTCAATGAATGGAGAATACTGCTCTGTATCAATATAATCTCCTCCCAGAAGGGAATACCCAATTACAAGTGAATTCTTTGGATCTCTTTTAAGAAGAATCCTTCGCGACTGCATTGTAAGAAGTTGCGCCTGATTATCAATGCCAACCAGCGGGCATGATTGCTCATCCCGGACTTTCTCAATTTCCCAACATGGAGTGGGGTTTCCATACAATTCTTCTCCGTCTTTAAGCAAAGCTAAATTCCGAAGAAGAGTATCAAACAAAGAGGAACCTCGAATAGCTATGTAGCCAATCTGCCCCAGCCAGCCCACTCCTTTTCTTGGAAGGTTCCCCATTTTGGGACGTCCGCCTTGTTCGTCGTATCCGTTAATATATAAAATCCATCGGGCAGCCTGGGCATAGCGCAAATATTTTTTTTCATCGCCTGCATAACTGGCAAAAAGTCGAGGTTTATTCTCACTTTGAGAAATTTCACCATTAAGTTTCTGACATCCGAATTCAATACCATTTTTTAGCGTTGCTACCTGGTAGAACGGTCTCTCCGGATGAAACAGCCAGAACCTATCATGCCAGGCAGCCAAATAATCGAGAATGGGTTTCTCAGGCAGCCGCTTTTTCTCCCAAAGCTGCCCCCAGCGTTCCAGCGCATCATCTTCATCCTGCAAAGGGGAATCGTTGCCATTCAGATCCACTCTGTAAAAAATAGTGTGCAACACAGCCAGCAGCAATCGCAATACAGCCACATCCTGTGTAGGAAGTTCTCCCGCCAGGTCTACATACTCATGAGCGTGGAGCAGTGCATCTGTGAGAGAAACCTCCTCGATGGTACAATCCGATCGGAGCACACGGACCCATGGCTCATCAAGTAAGTTAAACTCAATTTCCTTCATGGGGACCCTCCTTTCCAAAAGTCAACCCGTTTTCTTGATCATAAAAGAGAACCTCTCCTGCCAGACTGGCTGAAAACTTCTCATCCAGCAACAGCACAAGCTCACCGCAAAGCATAGGGGCCAATTGCCATTCAGCTAAAAAACGCCGGTTTTGTTCCTCTAACTCTTCAATCACCGTATCAATGGTCCAGCGACGGCTGAAATGCCCCGGCAGCCGCAAACGCTGCCGGGCAATTTTTCGACCTTCCTCCTGAGAAGGAGGCCTGTCCGTTGGAACGCATGTACCCTGCTCCTGCCACGGGAGAAAGCAAACTGTTCCATCACTACGCCTCATCATCACCAGCACCTCGATAGAGGGATCCCCGTCACGCACAGCTGCCCGGGCCTGCGTTTCGGAACGTGCACCCTCCTCCTGCATCCAATCATCCAGCACGTTTCGACAGTCATATCGGCTGATTCTGGGTGGCGCAATAGCAAATGCTCCGGCTCTTTCCCGCATTTTCCCTTGCTCCAGCTGATAGACTTGCAAAGCCTGCCGACTTTCTTCTGTCCCTGAAAGTACATCCTGTTCCTCCCATTGGTATGTATTCTGCACAAGAGCAGGAATATCTTCAGGTAAATGCAGGACCTGCGGAAGCAGTTCTTTACTTCTCCACAATAACCACTCCCCGTAAACCGCCTTACTCCCCTCATCAAACCCCTCTTCCTGAACCAGGACGACACATTGCGCTAATTTTAACGGATCCGGCCGAAATCGTCCCGGATGACGATGCTCTCTGCCTATTCGCTGGAGGAGTAAATCTATGGGACAAAGTTCTGTCACCAAATAGTCAAAATCTATATCCAGAGACTGCTCTAAGACTTGAGTTCCCACCACAATAAGCCTGTCTCGTTGTGCTGGAGTAGAATCTTTCCCAAGATATTCAAGCAAAAATCGTTCCTTCTCAACACGATCTGGCATGAGAAACTGAGCATGGAATAGGAGTACCTTAAAGCCGGGCATGCCTTCGCGAAGCAATGCAGCTATTTTTTGTGCTTTTTTTACAGTGTTTACGATAATCCCGGCACACCCTCCCTGCGACAATGCCTCCCGGAGAAGAGGAAGAAGGCATTCTTCTGTCTTTTGCTGGAGCCAAACCGTCTGATTTTGCGAAAATAAAGAAACCACACGCCGATGAACGGTTCCTGCTTCTGTCCAGGTGAGCAAAGGGTAGCCAGGTTTAGAAAATTTTGCAGGAGAAGGTCCTCTGTTCCCCAGATAGGCGTTAACAAACTCTTCTCGCCGTTTTTCGGGAAGCGTGGCAGAAAGCAATATCACTGGCACATGATAATGCCCTAACCAGGACAGCGCTCTGTCAAGATATATACTCATGTAGGAATCATATGCGTGTACCTCATCAATGATCACTACCTTCCCGGCCAGCCCAAGATGACGCAACATCAGGTGTTTTTGTTTTAGTGCGGCCATCAGCAGCTGATCCACCGTTCCTATGACAAAGTCGGCCAACAGTGCCTGCTTGTGACCCTGAAACCAGGAATGAACGTAAACGCCCTCTTCCGGCACTGCATCTTCTTCCGTAAATGTCTTGCCCGGGAAGAGGTTTTGATAATCTTCGTTAAGTTCAGCCATACCATGGGCCAGTCGAATAGAATGCGCCACATCTTCTGACTGTGTCTGCGACCAGATAGTCAATCTTCCGAAAATACCATTGGCTGTTGCCTGGGTAGGCAAGCCGAAGAAAAGACCGCCGGCGCCCCACTTAGCAGCAAATGTTTCTGCCGCTGCCAGGGCTGCTTCTGTTTTCCCTACACCCATCTGAGCCTCAATCATCAGAAGACCAGGAACTTCCATAGAAGCCGCAACTTCTAACACATCCTGCTGTACCTCGTTAGGTAAGAAGCCGAAACGCTCAAAAAAAGCGTCTCTGTCCATTGGGAAAGGAAAAGCGGTTTGCCAGGGAACGGGCAGATTCACCCTTTCCCATCCGGTATTAATACGCTGAGGATATAAAGATTCGCTGCCCAAATCCTCAACCGCAACCAAAGGGAAGAAGCGGTTGTTGGAAGCAATCCAGTCCGCCATAATGAGAATCCCTGTCAACAGCAATTCCTGAGGAATCGTAAGCTTTTTAGGAAGATCATCAACGGAAGAAAATCCTGCCGCTTCTAAGGCAGTATCCAGTATGCTCTGCCAGAAGGAAGACCAGATAGTCTTTTCATTTTTAACATAATAATTGTTGGAATAGCTTTCAAGATTTTTCTCTACTGTATCACCTGGGCCATTTTCCTGGGGTTTTCCATGATGTGCGCCTACTACAGATGCAAGACCTTTGGAGCAGCCCAACCGTAATAGGATGGATTCACCGGCTCGGGCATGATGGGTTGATCGGGCATAAGAAAAATCCACAGGCAAAGAAAGATATTCGCAAAGACGTTCTCGAACCATCGGCAAATGCAATGTGATGGTACTTTGAAAAAGCACAGTGGCTTTCCCAATATCATGGACCGCTCCTAGAAAAAAAGCTATTTGAGAAAGAAGTCGTTCATCCAGACCAATAGCCGCTCTTGCGCCATCGGAGAGCCAATTTATAGCAAGCCGCCGCGCAACTTCGGCTGTATCCCGACTATGCATCCATAAAGGGAGCCAAAGTCCAGAATTTTGCGGATCTGTTTTTGCGGCAAGACAGGTCAGCGGGCACTGTTCCACACAATCGCCACCTTCCTTTTAGCTAATGATATTGTATATAATTATACGAAAAAAAGCAGCTTTTTCAAGTACTTTTATACTACCAAAGAAATACCACTATTCCTAGGATTTTTCGACTTATAGATAACTTCTTTTCTGGTTTATCAACATGCCGAGGGAAGTTCTCCGCACCGTCTGTTCCATGGAAAGCCCAATCTTTTTCGGCAGACTGCTCTTTTCCTCCAGATATTGTTCCCGTAATTTTACTTCCCTGACGATAACTCTCAATTCTAAAAAATCCCCCAGCCCTTCTACCCGATCCAAACAGTCATCCATCTCCTTATGTTTCTGGTTGCTTCGTATCTTTTTTGCCCCCGCAATTGAAAGAAAACCAATAACAACCAAAATCTCTTCCATGTACTGCGAATTCTCTATACCTGTTTCGTACTCTCTTCGGAACACGAAAATCTGGTGAATCTTTTCTGTTAAATTTAATCTTGGATATTTCCAGTCCGCTTTCTATATCTCTGCTCCTTTGGATCCGCAGGGTCTCATTACGCTTTCTGACGTCACGATGAAATTGTCATAATACATATCTTCTTCTCAAGCGCTTCCCGCCGGGCAGAATCATTTTTTCCATCCTAAAGCTTACCGGCCCTGGATCTTTTGGCTGCCGGTACTCCAGACATGCTGCTCTTTGGCGGCAGCCGGCGTATTCTGCGCCATCACTCCCACCAGCTTGTGGGGAACATAGGGCTCTTCCAGATAAGCGATCTCCTCCGGCGTCAGGGTGAGTTCCACTGCCCTGGCCGCCCCTTCGATGTGGTGCGGTTTGGTAGCGCCTGCCACCGGGGCTGTCACCTTGGTGAGCAGCCACGCCAGAGAAACCTCCGTCATGGAAACGCCCCGCTTTTCCGCAAGCTCTGCCACCCGGTCAATAATGACCCCGTCCTGCTGAGCCGTGGCGTCGTATTTGAATTTTGCGTAGCTGTCCTCCCGAAGCCGCTTGGAAGTCTCCCCCGGATGCCTGGAAAGCCGTCCGCCCGCCAGCGCGCTGTAAGGCGACATGGCGATGTTGTCCTCGGCGCAGAGCTTTGCCATCTCCCGTTCTTCCTCTCGGAAGATCAGATTGTAATGACCCTGCACGGAAATAAATTTGGAAAATCCCTCTTTCTCCGCCAGGGCATTGGCTTTGGCAAGCTGATAGGCAAAGCAGTTGGAAATGCCGATATAGCGCGCCTTGCCCGCCTGTACAACGCGGTTCAGGCCATCCATAATGTCATAAAGGGGCGTTTCGTAATCCCACATGTGATAGATATACAGTTCTACATAGTCCAGCCCCAGATTGCGCAGACTGGTGTCGATCATGTGCTGGATGTGCCGCTGGCCGGTGATGCCTGCGGCGATCTCCTCCTGGGTGCGGGGCAGGAATTTTGTGGCCACGACCACATCCTCCCGTTTGGCGAAGTCCCGCAGGGCGCGGCCCAGATACTGTTCGCTGGTGCCGCTCTGGTAGCCCACGGCGGTATCAAAGAAATTGACGCCAAGTTCCAGCCCCCGGCGGATGATCTCCCGGGAATGTTCCTCGTCCAGAGTCCAGCTGTGCTGACCGTTTTGGGGATCGCCAAATCCCATGCAGCCCATGCAGATGCGGGAGACAGTCAGGTCAGAATTCCCCAGTTTTGTGTACTGCATTCTGCTCCCTCCTTACTCCAGGCCTTTGTAGGCCTCGTCGTCCACCGGCTCGCACCATTCGTTGGCGGTTTCCTCGCCGGGCACCTCTACCGCGATATGGCTAAACCAGCTGTCTTTTTTGGCCCCGTGCCAGTGCTTGACCTCCGCCGGAATGGTGACGACCATGCCGGGTATCAGGCTGACGGCTTCCTTGCCTTCCTCCTGATACCAGCCCTCCCCGGCAGTACAGATCAGGATCTGACCTCCGCCGCTTTTAGCGTGATGGATATGCCAGTTGTTTCGGCACCCCGGCTCAAAGGTGACGTTGGCCAGAAATACCGGGCACTCGCCCGCCTGTGTCAGCGGGTTCAGATAGGAATTGCCGATGAAATACCGGGCGTAGGCCGCGTTGGCCTGTCCCAGGCCGAAGACGTTTTCTTTGTCGAATTGCGCTTTATCCTCTATACGCATAATTTTTCCTCCTCGTATTATCCTTGTGTCTTGAATGGATCAGCCTGCACAGACAGGGTGCAGCGATGACAGTCCGTTTTGATCCAGCCACGCCCGCAGGGTCTGCGGCAGATCCGCGCCGGAGTCCTCCAGGAGCCCCAGAGGCGCGCGGACCTCCGCCCCGGGACACAGGCGGACGATCTCCCGGACAAAATCACAGGGCACACCGCCGCAGTGAGAATAAAAGGGCAGAATCACCTTGCCGGACAGATCGTGTTTCGCCAGCCAGGAAGCCAGGGGCGGCGCTATGTGCCCGCACCAGTTGGGAGAGCCCGCAAAAATGACTGAATACGGTTTGGGGGCGCTGGTTCCGGACAGCAATCGCGGTTGATATCCTGCCTGTATTTCTTTTCGCACCTGTTGGAGCAGCTCCGGGAAAGCCATGGGATAGGGCTGCCAGGGATAGATCTCACACAAGCTGCCGCCGGTTAAAGCGCAGAGCGCCTGGGCCATGCGGTGGGTGTGGCCGGAATAAGAGTAGGATACGATCAGCGTTTTTTTCATTTTTTCAGTTCCTTGTCAAAAAGCCTGCACGGGCCCATGGTATATCTCCTGACAGGCAACAGGGGGCGCGCAGTCCATCTGCCCGCCCCTGTTGCTGTTATTTCAATCGATTGCCAAGGCTGTACGCCTGCTGGGGATACGGAGAGTGCTGGGTCATGGATGGGGTGCCGCAGCCATAGCCCAGCACCATACCCATATCCTCCAGATTCAGGTAGCGCACCAGCGTTTTATAGTGGGCTTCCAATGCCTCGAAGGTCCAGTCGTCACTGTTCCAGGCTGCCGCCAGCAGGGCGGATTTCATATGTTTGCGCTGAAGGGAGCTGTTGAAGGCGCAGAAGCGGTCGATCATAGTTTTCAGCTGGGCGCTCATCCCGTAGTAATACAGGGGCGTGACAAACACCAGCATATGGGCGGTCAGGATCTCCCGGCGAATGACCTCCACATCATCCTTCTGTACGCAGGGGCCTTCATAGCCGCAGTGAATACAGCCGGTGCAGGGGTGAATGTTGGCGTGGGCTGTATCTACGATCTCCACCCTGTGCCCGGCTTCCTCCGCGCCCCGCCGAAAGCAGTCCGCCAGCAGATTGGAGGAACCGTTTTTGTTGGGGCTGCCCTCCAAAAGTACGATTTTCATGGCCGCATCCTCCTTTACGCTGTTGTTTTCAGCAGCTCTTCACAGGCATCCAGCGCATGGAACAGGCGCGGAATGCCCATATAGCCGCTGGCGTGGACCAGGGCGCAGACTACTTCTTCTTTGGTATTTCCCGCTTTCAGCGCGCCCTCCACATGGCTTTTTACCTGCGGCTCCGCGCCGCCCAGGGCCGCCAGCAGCACCACGGTCAGCAGTTCCCTGGTCTTCCCGTCCAGGCCCGTGCGGGTATTAAAATCTCCAAAGCACAGCTCGGTGAGGAAACGGGGCACGGCCCGGGCAAATTCGCCGGGCAGCCAGGTGTAACGGTCAGCGATCTCGGTCCCATAGAGGGGCGCCTGGATCGCCATTCCTTTCTGGTAACGCTCCTCCTCGCTTTCGCCGGTCAGCGTCTTTTGGCTGGGCAGGGGCAAGTCGATGCCATTCTCAGTAAACACCTCGTTCATGGTGCTGATGGCGTTAAGGGTTTTGGGGAAGCCGATAAAGGCTGCGCACTGGTAGATGGCTTCCCGGATCTCCACCGGCGCGCAGCCGGCGTTGAGACTGGCCTGCACATGCGCTTTCAGCTGGGGCAGGGTGCTGAGAGTGGTCAGCACGGTAACGGTGACCAGTTCCCGCAGCCGGTTGTCCAGGCTGCCGGTGTAGCAAACATCCCCAAAAATATAGCCCTGCAGGATCTGCATGAACTCGCCGTCGGTCCCTTCCTCCCCGGCGGCATGGCTGTGAAACAGCTCCTGCATTTTC
The DNA here is from genome assembly GCA_963928055.1 of Candidatus Scatomonas sp. GTDB lineage: Bacteria > Bacillota > Clostridia > Lachnospirales > Lachnospiraceae > Scatomonas. The sequence continues at coordinate 939,183 of CAWVDN010000001.1, forward strand.
TGTTCCGTTCTTTCTTTTCGATCCATACGATTCCTTCCTTTCTTTCAAAGGCTCTCTGCCCACTGTTTGAGCGACGCTTCCGAGGGATTTCCGTTGAGCAGGCGTCCCTCGACGATTTTCGCGCCGGGGCAGCTGGAAGAAAGTTCCGCAGCGATCCGTCCCAGACCGCTGCCGCCGGAAGTAGCGAACAGGATGATGGTCTTGCCGGAAAAATCATAGCTTTCCAGGAACGTGCGGATGATACGGGGTGCGGTGTACCACCAGATGGGGAACCCCAGGAAGATCCGGTCGTAGCCGGCAATCTCCGCCTCGTGGTCCGCAAGGGCCGGGCGGGAGGAAGGATCGTTCATTTCCACTGAACTGCGGGAGTGTTTATCCTGCCAGTTCAGGTCGGCCCGGGTGTAGGGTACCGCAGGCTTGATCTCATAGAGATCGCTGCCGGTGACGGCCGCCAGTTTTTCCGCCGCCTTTTTCGTGATGCCGCTTGCCGAAAAAAAGGTTACTAAAGTTTTATCCATAAATTTTTGCCTCCTTACTTTTACGGGATTGACTTTCCTTTTCTGTTTTCATTATAGGCACAGGTGTTTTAAATGTCTAATACTTATATTTTATATTGATCCATACGCGCATCGCATGAATCCCATAAAAAAAGCCCTCCGGGAAAATCCCGGAGGTTCGGTAAAAACATTATTCGATCTGGGCCCGGAGCAAATGGATCTCCTGGATAAACAGGGATGCCGCCGGGGAAAACAGACGGTTCTTCTTCCACACCAGCGCGCTATGGGTCATGCGGCGCGGTTCCAGCGGAAGAAAGCGCAGGCGCGGATCGCTGCGGATGGCCAGGGCCCCGTCCATACAGAAGGCGCAGCCCAGTCCCTCCGCCACCATCAGGGCGGCATTGGAGAGCAGGGTATAAAACAGGGGGATTTTCAGATCCTTTTCTTCCCGGCCCAGCCAGTGCAGGATCTCCGCCCGGATGTTTTCCCGCAGGGGCAGGAGCAGCGGGCAGGCGACCGCATCCTCCGCCGTCAGGGACTCCTGTTCAGCCAGCGGATGATCCTCCCGCACCAAAAGGCCCCAGGTATCCTGCTTGGCCAGACGGACATAATCGTACCGGGTCACATCGATGGGTTCCAACAGCAGGCCGATGTCCACCAGCCCTTTCTCCAGACGGTCTTTGATATTGTCCACCGTTTCGTTGTAAAGGGTGAACTGCACCGCGGGATATCTTTCGGAGAACTCTTTGATGAGCTTGGCAAGCGTCTGGCTGCCGGCCACTTCAGAGGCGCCGATGACCACCATGCCGCTGATATCGTTCTGCCTCCCGGCAAAGTCCTTTTCCAGACGGTCCGCCAGTTCCACGATCTCCTGGGCCCGCTGGCGGAAAAAGATGCCGTCGTCGGTCAGCGTCAGGCCGTTTTTGCCCCGCAGCATCAGCGTCACGCCCAGTTCCCGTTCCAGGTCCAGGATCTGCCGGCTCAGGGTTGGCTGGGTCAGATGCAGGATCTCTGCCGCTTTTGTAATATTCTCTTCCTGGGCCGCCGCCAGAAAATAACGGAGTGTACGAAGTTCCATGCAAACCGTCCTCCTTCTGAGAGGTAGTATAGCACAGCCATGGGCTTCACACAATTACTTCAGACAGAAGGACAGATCCAGAGCATGGGGCGGGGATCCCGTTCCCCGAAAGGATGCTATTTCTTTTTCCATTTCAGCAGCAACGCTGAATGGATGATCACCAGGACCGATCCCGCGTTATGGACCAGGGCCCCGATCACCGGCCCCAGCAGCCCTGTAATGGCCAGGGCAATGGCAAGGAAGTTCAGCCCCATAGAAAATGCCAGATTGATCTTAATGGCTTTCATCATCCTTTTGGAAAGCGACAGCAGATGCGGGAGCTCGCGGATCTCATCGTCCACAAGAGCGATATCCGCGGCATCTACCGCAATATCACTGCCAACGCCGCCCATGGCGATACCGACATTTGCTTTTTTCAGCGCCGGCGCATCGTTGATGCCATCTCCGATCATGCAGACCGCATTCCCGTTTTTCTGAAAGGCGCCGATATGATTCAGTTTCTCTTCGGGCAGACAGTTGGCGTACACCTCCCGGACCCCCAGCTGTCCGGCGATGGCATCGGCGGCATTTTGATTGTCCCCCGTCAGCAGAACCGGCTGAACACCCATTCCGCGCAGAGCGGCGATCGTCTCCCTGCTTTCCTCCCGCACCGTATCGGTAAGAACAAGGTATCCTGCCAGGATCTCATCCACCGCGATATAGATCAGGGCGCTTCCCTCGTTCCGATATGCGTCTGTTTCGGCGGCCATCTCCCGGGAGATGGCTGTTCCTTTCAGAAACTTCCAATTGCCTGCTTTCACAGTTTTCCCACCGACAACGGCGGAAACGCCCTCCCCTGGGCTCATTTTAAAGTCTTCGCAGGCAGCAGGCTTTTTCCCGTAACAGCGGACGACTGCTTTTCCCAGCGGATGTTCGCTTAACTGCTCGACGGCGGCGGCCAGGGAATATATTTCCTCTTCCGTGTGATCCGCCAGAGCCTTCACCGCCGTCACTTCGGGCATTCCATAGGTAAGAGTACCTGTTTTATCAAAGGTGATCTTTGTCACTGCGGAAAGCCGTTCCAGAGCATCTCCTTCCCGGACCAGGAAACCGTGTTTCGTAGCGTTTCCAATGGCCGCCATGATCGCAGTGGGAGTTGCCAGCACCAGAGCGCAGGGACAGAACACAACTAGAATGGTAACTGCCCGGATGATCTCGCCTGTAAATGCCCAGGTGAGTCCCGCGGCAGAAAGAGCGATCACAACGATCCAGGTGGCCCATCTGTCCGCAATCCCCACGATCTTAGCCTTTCCCGCATCGGCGGACTGTACCAGACGGATCATCCGCTGGATGGAACTGTCTTCCCCGACTCTGGCGGCCCTCATTTCAAAAGCGCCGAACTGGTTCACTGTGCCGGAAAACACCTCATCCCCCGCTGTTTTATCCACCGGAAGAGATTCCCCTGTCATGACCGCCTGATTTACAGAAGTCTGTCCGGAAAGAATGACGCCGTCCACAGCAACCGTCTCTCCCGGCAGAACCCGGAGCACATCTCCCACTTTTACCTGTTCGGCAGGAAGGAGCTTTTCTGTACCGTTCCGAACTACTCTGGCCGTCTGCGGGGTCAGATGTACAAGTTTTTCGATGCCAGCCCTCGCTTTCGCAACCGTCAGGTCTTCCAGCAGCGCGCCAAGCTGCATAATGAAAGCCACTTCGCCCGCGGCAAAATCCTCGCCAATGCAGATTGAGGCAATGAGCGCCAAAGATACCAGCACATCGGCCTTGATATCAAAAGCGGTGATCAGCCCGATCACGGCTTCCAGAATGATGGGCACACCGCAGAGAATAATGGCAATCCATGCCGCGTCAAAAGGCATAGGAAGCAGGTCAAAAAGACTGATGATAAGCGAAATGCCTCCAAGAACCAAAAATAGAATATCTTTTTTGATCCCGCCAAGTTCCATAAACGCTTCCACTTTTTCGATCAAGGGTTTCATAGGTATTCTCCCTTCTATACCTATAGGGGTATACCCATATTATACCCATGGGGGTATACTTTGTCAAACTTTTTTAGCGGACTGTTTAAAACCGCCCCGCCAAAGTTTGTAACCCTGGCAGGGCGGTTTTCGCCGATAGATGATGCTGGACGCGGGGCATCCTTGCTGTATGATCAAAGAATATCTTTGTTGGATCCGTATTCCATGGTTCGTTTTAAATAGGAATTTTTATCAAGAGTTACTATGTAGAGGGTGGTTTCTCCCACCTAATACATATGACTGCGGCTCATTTATCGGCTGTATGGCCGATAAATTCCCTGCGACAAGCGCAGAGAATTGGGGCAGAAATTCTCTATCCTATGTTGCCGCCTGCCTGCGCAAACCTGCCACCGGCAGCTTTGCCGCAGAGATGGACGGGCGTTCTGCCCGCCCATTTTCTCTTTGCGAAAGAGAAACAGAAAAAAGAAACGAGGTGAACGAGCGATGGCAATTTACCATCTGGAAGCAAAAGTGGTCAGCCGGGGCGCAGGCCGCTCCGCCGTGGCCGCTTCCGCTTATCTGAGTTGTTCCCGCCTCTACAACGATTATGACGGGATTCAACATGACTACACTAAAAAACAGGGACTTCTCTGGCAGCAGGTTTTCCTGCCAGAATACGCCCTACAGGAATGGCAAGACAGAGAAAAGCTCTGGAACGCCGTGGAGGAAGTGGAGACAGCCAAAGACAGCCGTTTGGCACGGGAATTTGTCGTTACTCTACCCATAGAGCTAAGCCGTGAACAGCAAATTGAGCTGCTGCAAGACTTTATCCGGGAGCAGTTTGTGGCCGATGGAATGTGCGCCAACGCAGCCATCCACGACACCGACGGTCACAACCATCATGCCCACATTCTCTTGACGGTGCGCCCGTTGGACGAACAAGGCAAGTGGCAGTACAAGACCGAGAAGGAATATCTCTGCATGAAAAACGGCGAGGAACGCGGTTTTACTGCCGCTGAGTTCCGGACGGCGCAGGCTGATGGCTGGGAGAAGCAATATCCCTACAAGGTCGGCAGAAAGAAGGTGTACATGACACCATCTGCTGCTGAGACGCAGGGGCTTGTCCGGGCTGACAAGCATCCCAAAAGCACCCGCTATGGCAGGCAGAACCCCATCTCCGAACGCTGGAACAGTGAGGAGCAGCTTGTGGCATGGCGGGCGGCGTGGGCTGACGTGTCTAACCGCTATCTGGAACGTGCGGGACGGGAGGAACGCATTGACCACCGAAGCAACGCCGCGCAGGGTATTGATGAGATTCCCACCATCCATGAGGGCGTGGCGGCGCAGGCGTTGGAGCGCAAGGGAATCATTTCTGACCGCTGCGAGATCAACCGGCAGATCAAGGCAGACAATGCGATGCTGCGGGAATTAAAAGCTGAAATTAAGAAACTGGCCGCATTAGTTGCCCGCACCGTTCCTGCCATAGCAGAAGGGCTGGAGAAGCTGCGCAGCCGTGTGCTGATCTACTGTTATCAGCTCTCTCACATTTGCAGTGGCAAATCTCATATTCAAAAATCTCTTGCCGTATGGAAGCCAGAACTGGAGCGTTACACCGGTCTGGTGCAGCAAATCAAGGCAAAAAGCAAAGAGCGCAAAACACTGGTTGCCGAGAAAAAGGAATTGCCAATATACCATGTAAAACGCCACAAGGCGCTGGCTGTCCGCATTGCCGAGCTGACAGAAGATTTAGAGGAATTGCGTTTCGAAAAGGCACTCCTTTTGCAAAAATTTGAGTATGCAGAAGATGCAGGCGCAGAGGCATTCCGCAAGGATATTGCCACCATGGAGGCCTGCCTGAAAAAGCTGGAGACGCGGGAACAGAAATATTCCGTTGAACTGGATAAGGCTTTGACTGAATATGCCGAGCTGAAAGCGCAGGCTGCGGATTTTGACCCGGTAGAGCTGTACAAAGCACGGCAGGTCATCCGTCCTGCGCAGGAAAAGGCGGCAGAACAGCAGTTAGAGGATGCCATGCACGAGAAGCCTTCTCTTATTATGCTGCTCAGCGCCAAGCAGGAAACATCCCACCTGCTTGGCGCGGATGCAGAAGAACGGCAGGCGCGACAACTCATTATGCACAGAAATCAAGAGCAGTATCGAAATTCTCTCAGTAAACGAAAAAGAAATGACCCTGAGCGGTAATCATGTATAAAGACGGTGGCTCATACGAGTCGCCGTCTCTATACATGGGGCATGTCGTTGAGCGTTGTGCAGATCGTTCCATAGGAAGATTATTGCAGATATTATATGTGGTTCATGTTGTGTTAATTCCTGCTTTTTTCTTGTAATCAATCCATCCGTGCAATATGAAACAAAATGGGTATCAGAACGCAGCGTTTGGATGCTTCGCTCTGATGCCCTTTTACGATATAGTTTCTTTTACCGCGGCGACAACGATTACCGGAATTCCAGCGTCTCTTTCTGCAACGCTGCACCCCTTTTGATTAGTGATTTTTTCTCCGCACCTCTTGCAAAACAGAAAGAAACGCGGTATAATATGACCGAAAGAACCGAATTGGTCATATTTAAGGAGGCGTGGGCTTGGCTTTTACCGATTACGAGACTGAACAGCTCCGCAAGGCGTTGCTGAAGGAAACGAGACATTGTGCTGTCACGCTGGGGATGAAGAAAACCTCCGTAGAGCAGCTGACGAAGGCGGTCGGGATTGCGAAGGGCTCGTTCTATAAATTCTACGAATCCAAGGAAATGCTTTTCTTTGCGGTTTTAGAGGGCATCCATGCCGAGCTTTACGGGGTAGCCGACCATGCACTGAGCGAAACTGACGGCTTGCCGCCGTCGGAGCGTGCGGCAAAGGCGGTTCTTGCCGTCTGCCGGAGGCTGTCTGATACTGGCGACATGGTTTTCATTGAAAACGATGCGAAGCTGCTTTTGCAGAGACTGCCGGAGGGCGTCAAAAATGTCCATTACCACGATGACGAAACGCATATTCGTCAGCTCTTGGAAAAATATGATTTGATGCCAAGGTGCGGCGCTTCTTTGGCTGCCGCGACGGTGCGGGGACTGATCCTCACAGTTTCCCATAAGGAGCAGATTGGGGAGCTATACCCGCAGGTGCTGGAAACGCTGGTGTACGGTGCTTGCAGGGAGTTATTTGAATAAGCGAAAGGCCGCAGAAATGCGGCTTTTCCAAGGCACAACGGTTAGCATCATCTAACCGAACAACCGCACATATCGGTTAGATGAATCTAACATCGAAAGGAATGATAGCGATGCGAAAACACAAGAATTTCTGGGATAAAAATGCCGGTCGGTATGACCGCTTTATGCGAAAGGACCGGGCAGCATATGACGAGATGTATGAACTGATCCGACCGGAGGTGAAAGCCAAGACGGTGCTGGAGTTGGCCCCCGGCACAGGGTTGATTGCAAAAAACATCGTGAACGCGGCGGCGCACATTGAGGCGACGGATGCCTCCCCGGAGATGATTGCCGAGGCAAAACGGGACAACCGATCGGCGAAGCTGCACTTTTCGGTGCAGGATATGTTCCGTCTGCCCTATGTGGAGGAGTCCTTCGACGTGGTGATCGTGTCCACGCGCTGCACATTGTGCCGCAGCCGGAGAAAGCCCTTGCCGAGATCCGCCGGGTGCTGAAGGACGACGGTGTGCTCATCGCGCCCACCTTTACCCACGCGGGAAATTCGTTTCCCGGCAAGGTCAAAGCCTTTTTCATGAAGCTGGCAGGCTTCCCTCTCCACAGCAGATGGACGAGCGAGGAATACCTGCGCTTCCTACGGCAAAACGGCTGGGCGGTGCGGAAAAGCGCTGTTCTGAAGGCATCCTTCCCGCTGACTTATGCGGAATGTGTGAAATCGGAGGTGTGATAAGATGTCATTTTTTGAGAACACCAGAAAGCCTGTGGGGCTTGGCGGGAAAATCATGGTCGCCATGATGAACCTGGGGCACAGTCCTGTGGCACGGTGGGGACTTCACTTTTTGGAGCTTACTCTGGACGCCAAGGTGCTGGACTGCGGCTGCGGCGGAGGGGCGAACATCAAGAGACTTCTGAAAAAATGCCCGGAGGGTATTGTCAAGGGCATTGACTATTCCCCCGTCAGTGTGGAGAAATCCAAAAAGGTCAACGAGGCCGCCATAGCGGTGGGCCGCTGCACCGTTCTGCAAGGCAGCGTGGCGAATATGATCTTTGCAGGCGACTGGTTCGATGCGGTAACGGCCTTTGAAACCGTCTATTTCTGGCCCGATCTGCCGCAGTGCTTCCGGGAGGTTTACCGGGTGCTGAAGCCCGGCGGGACATTACTCATCTGCAACGAAAGCAACGGCGATACGGACAAGGACAAGAAGTGGACGGAAATCATCGGCGGCATGACCATCTACAAGGACGCCGAGCTGAAGACGTATCTGGAGCAGGCGGGCTTTCACGATGTGCAGATACGCAAAAAGAAAAGCTGGCTGTGCATCACGGCGCGGAAATGAGGGGGCTAAATTATGAGTATCTTTGCATCTATCTTACGCAGCGTATACAAGCTCTCCGGCGCGAAAAAGGCGTTCGCCTTGCCGGAGGATGCACTGCGAAAGGAAATTGAAAAGCAGAACCAGCATCGTGGCGTTTTTACGCCCACCGACCACAAAGCACATTATGAGACGATCACAGTGAACGGCTTTCCCTGCCTGATCGTGCGAGAGCATCCGAAGCCGTCCGAGCGCGCAATTCTCTATTTCTTTGGCGGCGGCATGGTGATCGGCCCCGATAAGGGCGACCTGCCTGTGATGCGCAAGCTCTGCCGCGAGACCGGCTGTGATGTGTGGTTTCCGTTTTACCCGCTCTGCATGGAACACTGCATTACTGAAACCTACGCGATGGTGTACGAATGTTATCGAAAAATGATTACGCTGTACGGCGGCGGAAATGTCAGTACCTGCGGCTTTTCCTCCGGCGGTGCGCTGGCGCTTGGCATTGCGGCGCATAACAACGCCCAGCCAGAGCCACTGCCGCAACCGAGGCACATTGTCGCCGTATCCCCCGGCGAGGTGCCGTGGAACGATGCGGAAAGGGCGCGGATGCAGGCACTCAATAAACGGGACGTTTCCATCGACTATGCCTTTATGGTGACGGTGGAAAAGTTCATGCGGCATGGCTGCGAGAATGTGCCGGACTATATGCTCTCCGGCTCACGGGGAGATTTTACCGGCGTAGGCGATATTCACTTCTTCTATTCTGCCGACGAGGTGCTCTACGGCGCATTGCCGGACTTTGAGGAAGCCTGCAAACGGGCAAATGTCCCCTATACGGTGTCCGCCCGCCCGAAGATGGTGCATTGCTACTGTATGCTGCCGATCTTTCAGGAAGCGAAGGAGGACTTCGCAAAGATCGTGGATTTTTTGAAGAGATGAGACTGGAAACGGGCGCGTGATGATTGAAACACGGAGGGAAGGCCATGGAACGAAAAGAAGCCATTCGCGGTGCGTACCGAATGACGGGCGGAAACAGTTTTTATGACGGCATGATCACCTGCTCCACCCTGAGCGGGAAAGCGGTGTGCCGCTTGGTGTGGGCAATGAACAAGGCGGAAAACGACGCCTATCTGGAAAAGGCAATGTCCGGTATTCCGGAGCATTTCTCCGGCAAGCTGCTGGAAGTGCCGGTGGGAAAAGGGATTCTGACCATGCCGGTTTATCAGACTATGCCGGAGGCGGACATTACCTGTCTCGATTATTCGCCCGATATGATGAGGCAGGCACGGGAAAAGGCTGACCGCCTGCACCTGAAAAATGTAACCTTCCGGCAGGGAGATGTGGGAGCACTCTCCTAACCCTATGGCATACAACGAGTTGTTCGCCCTTGCCTTCGTTGCGCCCTATGTGGCAAGCGAAAAGAAAATTCCACCAACGGCCGTGCAGGAAATGATGCGCCGCTCACTCTATCATATCAAGTGGTATTTTGCAAAGACCGACTTGAATACCGACAAGGGCAAGGCGGAGAACAAAAAGAGCGTTGTCAAATACGCCAAATGGTACACGCCCGAAAAGGAAGCGAAATACCCGACCTCCTTCAAGGTGGATTTTGTCGGGCAGCCGTATGAGGGTGCCTGTTACTACCGCATTACCCGCTGCCCGATTTGCATTTACGCGTAGAAACTCGGTGTTTCCGAACTCATGCCGTTGTTCTGCGAACTTGATGAAGTGATGATCACGCTTCAGCACGGCGTGCTGCACAGAAAACAGACGCTGGCGAATGGCGGAGAGTATTGCGACTACTTTATTACCGGAAACAGAGAATAAACGGAGAAGCTCGTATCGGTCAATAGCTGATACGAGCTTCTTTTCATATTTTTTAGATTGTGTTTCTTCAGACCTTCCACCCGGCGGCCTGCTGCCGCTCCACCACGAAGCGGCGGTAGAGCCCGTCAACAGCAACCAGCTCGTCATGGGTGCCCTGCTGAACGATCTCGCCGTGATCGACCACAAAAATTTGGTCGGCATGGCGCACGGTTTTCAGCCGGTGGGCGATCATGATGACCGTCTTATCATGGGTCAATTCCGCAACGGCCTCCATCAACTCCTTTTCATTTTCGGGGTCGACATTGGCGGTGGCTTCGTCCAGAATGATGATGGGTGCGTCCTTCATGATGGCGCGCGCAATGGAAATTCGCTGACGTTCGCCGCCCGAAAGCGTAGCACCGCCTTCGCCGATGACGGTGTCAAAGCCTTTCGGCAATGCCATGATAAAGTCGTAGCAGCGGGCTTTTTTCGCGGCGGCCTGCACCTCCTCCATGGAGGCGTCGGGCTTGCCAAAGCGGATATTGTTGGCGATGGTGTCGGAGAACAGATAGACCCGCTGAAACACAAAGGAGAAATTGCGGATGAGGCTGTCGTAGCTGTACTCCCGCACATCCCGTCCGCCGAGGCGCACGCTGCCGCCCTGCACGTCCCAGAACCGCGCCATGAGATTGCACAGCGTGGTCTTGCCACTTCCGGACGGACCGACGATGGCCACGGTGGTTTTCTCCGGGATGGTCAGGGACACATCGTGCAGGATGGGCTTGCTGTCATAGGAGAAATCCACATGGGACAGGGTGATGTCCTCCCGTTCCGGCGAAAGCTCCTCCCCGTCAATGTCCAAGGGTTCTACGCGCAGAATTGCGCTTGCCTTATCTACGCCGATGTCGATGGAGCGGAACAAAGCCGAAAAGCTTCCGGCGCTGTCCAGCTGCTCAAAGAGGATGAACGAGCAGATCAGCATCAAAAGGCAGTTTGTCAGCTCCATGGTGCCGCTGAAGTAAAAGACGATAGCGGCCGCGCAGACGGCAACGCCGGTGAGCTTGTTGACAACAAACTGCGCCAGCATATAAAGCACCGACGGGATCTCCATAGCAAAGGACGCCCTGCGGGCTTCCTCCACAGCGCCGTGTACCTGCGTGGCAGAGTCGTGGGTCAGGTCGAAATTCTTGACCTCGGCGATGCCCTGCACATATTCCAGCACCTTGGACACAAGGCGCTCATCGGCATTGAACTTCCGCTGGGAAAGGGTCTGCTCCGCCCGCTGCATGGCGGCGTTGACGGCAAAGAACAGCACCAGTCCCGTCAGTGTGATCAGCCCCATGCGCCAGTCAAAGAGGAACATCATGACCGCGATGATGCCGGAGGTCAGAAAGCCGCGGGTCGTGACCATTACCACGCGGGTAGCCACATTCGCCATGTTTTCCATGGTGTTGGTGGTAACGGACGTGACCTCGCCCAGGCTATTGTCATTGAACCAGCCCATAGGCAGGTACCGCAGATGCTCCGCAATCTCAATCCGCTTGTTGGCGCAGGCGCGGTAGCCCGCACGGGTCTGGAGCATGGTGGACTTCATGTTGATGGCAATCGTAATGATCAATGAGATCACGATGATGCCGAGGCTCGTCCATAAGGTTGCCATAGTGACGTTCCTTTCCAGCAGCGCCTGAATGACGATGGCGGCTGCCGGAATACGCATGGCAGAGCAAATGGCGCTGACCACACCCAGCCAGATAGAGGCGATGAACATTCTGCGGTTGTCCTCACCGCAGAAATCAAAGAACTTTTTCAGTGTCTGGAGCATTACGCCACCTCCCCATCGTCTTTGACGCTGATGTGGGCTTCCCACATGGCTTGATAAAGGGGGCAGGAAGCAAGCAGCTCCGCCTGCGTGCCGGTCGCTTCGATCTTGCCTTGATTGACAACAATGATCTGATCGGCGTCCGCAATGGTGGACAGCCGGTGGGCGATGACCAGCAGCGTCTTGCCCCGCACCAGCTTTGCCAGTGCAGACTGAATGACCGCCTCATTCTCCGGGTCGGTGTAGGAGGTGGCCTCGTCCAAAATGACGATGGGCGCGTCCTTCAGCATGGCACGGGCAATGGAGATGCGCTGCCTTTCACCGCCGGACAGATGCCCGCCCGACGCGCCGCATACGGTCTGATAGCCGTTCTCCAGCCCCATGATGAACTCGTGGCAGCCGCATTTCTTCGCGGCGTCAATGACCTCCGCATCGGTCGCGCCCTTTCTGCCCATGCGGATGTTGTCCATGACAGAAAGGTCAAAGAGATAGTTGTCCTGGGATACATAGGCGATGCGCTTCGTACACTCCGCCAGCGGCAGCGTACGGATGTCCACGCCGCCCAGGTCGATTTCTCCGTCCTTCACATCCCACAGGGAGGCGATGAGCCGGGCGATGGTGGATTTTCCACTGCCGGAAGGCCCGACCAATGCGTTGACCGTCCCCGGGGCAATGTGCAGATCGATTCCGTGCAGTACCTCCTTGTCGTGATAGGCAAAGCGGACATCTTTCAGCTCGACGGCGTTGTCCGCAGGCAGCTTTTCCGCACGTTCCGGACGCTGCATATCCTCGCCGGACAGCACCTCCGCCACCTCACCCACGATGGTCGTCACCTGCGCGATGTCATCGGTGTAGGAAAAAGCGGTGATCAGCGGCTGCATAACGCCGAAGGACAGAACAATGACCGCGAGAAACGTCTCCGCCGACAGTGTGCCGTGCATATAGAGAAGGCAGCCCACCGGCAAGATGCCGAGAAGTGTCGAAGGGAGTATCGCCATTCCGGCCACCTGTCCGAACAAACTCCCGCGCATCCAGTCGATGAAGCAGTCCGCGCCCTCTTTTGCGGCGGAGACGAACTTTGCATAGCTGGTCCTGGACTGACCAAACGCCTTGATGACCTCAATGCCGCTGATGTACTCCACAGCCGTGTCGTTGAGTGCCTTCGTCGCGGTGACTGTGCGCTGGAACTTCTCGTGATAGCCGCTGAACATGGACATAAAGCAGCCAATGCCCAGCGGAACGACGATCAGCATGGAAAGCCCCATGCGCCAGTCCTCGAGAAACAGCAGCACCAGCACCGCCAGCGCCCCCACGATATTGGCCGTCATCTCCGGCAGCAAATGCGCAAGGGTGGTTTCGATGGAGTCCACCCGCTCCACGATAATGTTCTTGTACGAGCCGGAGGAACGATCCAGCACCGTACCCAGCGGCAGCGTCGCTAGCTTGTCCAGCAGCCGGACGCGGGTATTGGCCAGCACATGGAAGGTGGCGTGATGGGAGAGGGACGTGGACACGCTGTGCAGCACATAGCGCAGCACCCAGAAGCCCGCCATCCACGCGCAGAACGTCAGGCAGTACGTCAGCTCCGCCGTGCCGTTTACCAGTGCGGTGATGAGCCGGATGATGATAAAATACGGAATAAGCGAGCAGGCGACGCCCAGCAGTGCCGTAAGGACGCTCAAAGCGTACTCGCCGTACCGCCCTTTTGCCAGCTCTGCCAGCCACGAGGCGGCGGAGCGATTTGGCTCAATTTCTTTCATGGTGAACTCCTTTCGACTGCATTACGCAGCAAGGTGCTTTTTCACGATCCGCTTGCCGATCATTGCGCCGATAAAGGCCGCCACGATCACACCGGCCACCAGCGCCACAGACACCCAGGACTGCAGCATCTGGGATGCGGCAAGAATGGCGTCCTGACGGCCATCAGTGACCATCTGATCCGCCATAGCCTTGGCAGCGATCGCATAGGGAATGATGGTGCTGCCGAAGGCAGCCAGTACCTGATTGATGACATAACTGACGGTCAGAGCTTTCGCATTGCCGTAGCCCATCTTCCACAGCAGCAGCTCGGCAATGACACCGGAGAGAATAAAGAGGATGATGTACGGCAGGTATCCGCCCATAATGGCACGGACGATACTGTAAATCAGGATCGCACCGGGCTTTTTCACCTTCGTGCCGATGATGAAGTAGACGATGCCCTCCAGCAGGGAGAAAAATACCGGCATCAGAATGATGGTAATGGGCGTTGCGTACAGGACGGAGCTGGCAAAGAAAATGACCACATTGATAAGGGCCAGCAGGACAACGGTGATGATGTCCTTGACTTTCAGTTTATTGGGGTTTGCAGTACTCATGGTAAAGACTCCTTTTTGAATGAAATATGGTTGAACGTCGCAGAGACGGCGATCACTGGATAAGGCCGGCGGCGATCGATGCTGCCAGCAGGACGCAGAACACAACATCCCACGCAGAAAACCGAAGCGACAGATAGTTGCTTTTGCGGCGGGTTAAGTCGATGCCCCGTGTTTCGGCGGAGGCGGACAGCGTCTCGGCGATGCGGATAACGCGCAAAGCCATCGGCACGGTCAGTATTTCGATATAGGATGACAGCGCTTGCAGCTTCTGAAGCGGCGATGTGAACACGCCCCGGGTGCGGATAGATTGCCTCAGCAGCTTCATATCCCCGGACAGCACCGGGAAAAAGCGGAAGATCACCGCCACGATCATGATCAGCCGCTCCGGCAGGTGCAGGTCACGCAATGCCGCCAAGGTGCGGCTGGCTTCATTTCGTCCAATCATCGTCCGCATGGAAATGCCAACGGCAATGATACGCGGGAACAGCACTAACATAAAGGAAAACACCGTGCCTGGCAGCAGAGCGTTTGCCGACCACAGTAGCCCAAAGCTCATCCCACCGGCCAGCGCCGTTCCGAGCCAGCCGTCCGCTGCGGTCAGCAGGATCAGTGCCGCATATGCGGCATAAACTAAGTGGTTGTTGGATGTGGAGATCACGACCAGCAGGACCAGCCAGTAAAGCAGCTTCGTTGCCGGGTGGAATCGTTCTTTATGCTGTTTTTTCGCAGGAGCATCGGAAGGATGGAAGCGCTCCATATATTGCCGTACCGCTTGCAAATCTCGTTCCGAATGAACGGGAAATTCTGCCTCTGCATGTCCATCCGACAGCCCAATGCAGCGGTCACACGCACCTGCAATCAGTTCAAGGTCGTGGGTGATGATGAGAACAGTCTTTTCCTTCCGCATCTCCCGGATCAGCGCCGCGCACCGCTCCAGACTTCCCGCGTCCTGTCCTGCTGTCGGCTCGTCCAGTATGACGATGGGCTTGTCAGACAGATACGCCATCATCAGCGTCAGACGCTGCATCTGCCCGCCGGAGAGGGAAAAGGGATGTCGGTCGCGGCAGTCCCATAGCTCCATACTTTTCAGCAGCGCTTCTGTTTTTGCTTCAAACTTCGGTGTCACCGCATGTCCATATTGCAGCTCGTGCAAGACGGAGCCTGTGAAGAACTGGAACTCCGCCTCCTGAAGGATGAACAGCACTTGCCTTTGCAGCTGCTTTGGATTTTGCGGCTTTCCGAAAAGCATTATCCTGCCGCCGGAGGGGCGGTAAAGCCCTGCAATCAGCTTGCCGATGGTCGTTTTGCCGCAGCCGTTTGCGCCCACAAGGCCGACGATCTCATGCTCACGGACGGAAAAGCTGACACCAGAGAGGGTATCTCCGGCCTTCCTACCGTATGTATAGCGGACATCTGAGACGGCAAGCACCGTCGGCGCGGGTTTTCGGCAGCGGCTCTTTCTCCGGCACGGTGATCTCCGCAAGGTCGAGCGTGCGCAGAGAAAGTGTTTGTCTCTGCTCCGACGAGAACGCCTTTGCCTCTGTGGCAGTGTATTTTCCTTTGATCTCGCCGTCTGTCATGACCCAAAATTCGTCGGCAATGTCGGCAAGATAGTAGAGTCGGTGCTCGCTGAGCAGCAGCGTTTTGCCCTGCTTTTTCAGGGCAAGCAGAATCTCTTTTAACTGCTGCGTGGCGGCGAAGTCCAGATTGGCCGTGGGCTCGTCCAGCAGAAAAATATCTGTGTCCATTGCCCACGCGGACAAGATGGAGATGAGCTGTCGCTCGCCGCTGGACAGTTCGTAGACATTGCGATCCTTCAGCCGCTCCAGATGAAAGATCCGGAAGGCCTCCTCCACCCGCCGTCGGATTTTATCTTGCGGCAGACCGTGATTTTCAAGACCGAAGGCCACTTCATTGGAGCTGTTTACGGTAAAAAACTGACTCCGCGGATCCTGAAATACCGAGGCGGCCAGTTCGCCGATTTCGCCGATACTCATCCCGGCGGTGTCCTGCCCGTTCAGGCGGCAAAAGCCTTTTAGCTCTCCCTCATAAAACTGCGGTATCAGTCCGTTGATGCACCGCAGTAGCGTGGATTTTCCGCATCCGCTGCCTCCGCAGAGCACCACGCAGCGTCCCGCCGGGATGCCGCCGCCGACCTGTCGGAGGATGGGCAGCTTTGCCTCCGCATATTGGAATTCAAATTCAAAATCTATCATCGCAAACTCTTTTCTTGTTAGTTAGCCATCTCTAACCAACAGTCGTAAGAAACGGACGGATGGACCGTCCGAATCAACTTTTCGGATTTATTGCAAGGTATCGCATAGCTGCCGCCAGCCAGCGTTGGTGAAATCAAGGACTGCCTGTAAGCAGGTAAGCATTCTGCCTTCCTCCATATGCTGATCCAGCAGTTGGCGGAAGTACCAGAACTGTGAGCCCATCAAAAGACGGATCGCATCGGCATTTGGTGCTTTTCCATAGATGTGTGAAAAGAATTCCACCGTTTGTTCCGCTTTTTGATCCATTAGTTTATGCAGCACGGTTTCCATGGAGCTGCCATCGCTGCGGCAGAAAAATAAAGTGCAGTCATTGCAGTGCTCGGTCAGCAGTTGAAAATATACCTGTTCTTCGGCGTTTATGGCGCGGAGGATATCCTCCGGCTGCGCGCTGCACTTTGCTTTTTCGTATTCTTCTGCGACGGGGGTAAAGAGAACCTGCATCGTCTCAAAAAAATCCTGAAGCAGACTGGCAAACAACGCGTCTTTGTTTTTGTACCTTGTGTAGATTGCCCCCGTAGTAACACCGGCTTTTTCGGCGATCTTGTGCAGAGAGGCTTTCTGAAAGCCGTAAGCAAGAAATTCCGA
Source organism: Candidatus Scatomonas sp. (assembly GCA_963928055.1). Lineage (GTDB taxonomy): Bacteria > Bacillota > Clostridia > Lachnospirales > Lachnospiraceae > Scatomonas. Next base: position 956,049 of record CAWVDN010000001.1, read on the forward strand.
ATAAGCAGCCTGAATGATCCCATCATCCAGGGAATGATCCCTATTGGCCATGTTTTCCCCCTCTGCCCCTAAATAATAATGCCATTATCGATAACGACATTATTATAGCGTTCTTTTTGCTGCTTGTCAATGCGAATTGCACACTGCTTTGCAAAAACACTCCTTGACAAATCTCGTCTCAAGTAAAAATTTTTACATAAACCATCTATTGCGTTCTTGCAGGATCTCTTTTGTAACATTTAAATTATCTTTTTCGGAGTCTGTCATTTTTGTATGTTTGGCCTTGTTATTGAAAAGACTAAGGAAAAAAATTACGTTTAAAAGATAAATACAAAACAGGATCCATGCAATCATATTATTTTGTAACGGTTTAAAGAAAGGAATAAATAGAATACCAATTATGTAAAAAACAGGCAGCATAATAAAGATTATTTTTGCAATCTTTTTTTTCATACGATCACCTACCCTTACTACCAGCATGGAAAAGTCAGAATCTGCATATTTTATGCCAGTATAGAAAAATTTCGATATCCTTTTAATTCTTCCAGCATCTTTTCAGTCGTTTTGTCATATTTTCACTTCTTAATACAATAATATGAGATTATATGGTGAAAATCAAGCATTTTATTGTTTTTAGTTTTGCACTGCTCACAGGTAAATATAAATACAAAGACCTCCCGGAACATCTGTCTCGGGAGGCCATGCAACACCTTGCGGCGTCTGGATCGTATTTGGTTGTATCCGATTATCTCTTGCTGAACTGAGGCGCGCGACGGGCTGCTTTGAGACCGTATTGGCGTACAGTTTAGCGCCGGTTTTCCTTGATTTTATGGGCTTTTTGGCCTCTGCCCTCAAATGTTGCCCCAGTATTTAATCATAAAAATGGGGGCATTTTAGACACCAACAGATGGAGCAAATGCAGCATTTACAACACTCAGAAGTTCCTCCGGTTTATTATACTTCACCTGCGCGTAAATGTCCATAGTCGTCTTACTGTTTTCATGCCCGGCAAGATATTGGACAGTTTTTGGGTCAATGCCTGCATACAGCAGGTTAGTAATATAGGTGTGACGAAGTTGATGTGGGGTTACATCAAAGTCAATGGCATACACTAACTTCGGGTTATTTTTCTGATGACTGCCAGGGGTAGGCGTTACCGTACACTTCACGCACTGGCCATTTACATACTTATAATAGTTATGGGGTTTCGTAGAGCGAACGGTTACATATTTCCATACCCGCTGAAACTGCGAAGATGAAAGAGGATTTCTATTTCTGTCAGCAACCACATATTCCGATTCGGTTTTCTCTTTCACTTCCCGCAGGCAGTCTGTCAAACACTTTGGGATCGGAATATCTCTCCGAGCCGCCTTCGTTTTCAGCGTTGTGGAAATCACCGGCCTGTTATTTTCTGAGCGCCATGCTCTCCGTACAGAGATGTACGGCGTAGGAACATCCAGAAATACGCAGTCCCATTGCAGTCCCAAAATTTCTTCGCGCCGCAGACCGGAATATAAAGCGATCATTATAAAGGTATAGGGTGGAAGTCCTCGGACAGTATCTAAAAGCAGCTTCACTTGCTCATCCGTCAAGGCATTTATCTTTTTCCCCGGTTTTCCCCCTTTGGCCGAGAGTCCCTCACAGGGATTATATTCAAGTAACTGGCTTCGCTCTGCCGAATAAAAGACACATTTCAGGAGCATATTTACCTTACTATACAATCCAGCAGATTTTGAAGCCAATGGAATCATCGCAAGCCGAATATCGTCTGCAGTCACATCCTCAAGATACATATCGCCTAAAGGTTTGACAATATAGTTGTTCATGGTCTGGGTATATCCTCTCAACGTGCCGGAAGATACCTTTGCCGACTGCATGAGCAGCCACTTCTCGCAATACTCTGCCACCGTTGGATGTTTTCTGCGGAAAACCGCCTCCTCTACCTGGCGTCGGGCCTCCATCTCCTTTAGCTGGAGTTCCTCGCAGGTTTCAGCATACAAGTCCACTCTCTTTCCATCGGCATCGGTGATCCGAGTCCTGTAATATTGAATACCCCTCCGCATGGTAGTGCCATACCGGGGAACATTTTCTTGTTTTTTCGCCATGATTTCAGTTCCTTTCTATTTAATATGTATTTCAGCGCCGATACCTTCTTTATACTGAAAAACCATGGCTCTATCAAAGGTGCGATTCTGGAAAACGCAAAGGACGGGGAACACTCCCCGCCCTTTGTGCGTTTTCTGTCTGATTATGATTGTGCCGCTTCGTATTCACCGCCATCCCATTCTGCAAAGGCTCCGCTTAAAACTCCTGCCAGTTGCTCCGGCTTGTTGTACTTTACCTTCGCATAAATGTCCATCGTGATCTTACTGCTCTCATGGCCAGCCAAGTATTGAACTGTTTTCGGGTCTACCGAAGCATGAATCAAATTTGTGATGTAGGTATGACGAAGCATGTGTGGCGTAACCTCAAAATCCAAGCTATATACCACATGACCATTGTTCCGTGCTTTTTCACCCAGCTTCGGGTAAAGCATATACTTCACATATTTCCCGTCCACAAGTTTGCGAGCTATCCTCGGTTTTGCTGTCCGTGTCACGATATACTGCCAAAGCCGCTTAAACTGCGTATAAGACAACGGCTCTCCATCCTGGTTGGCAATTACATAGTCTGATGTCGATTTTTTCTTTGCCGCTTTCAAGCACTCTGCCAAACGATCCGGGAGAGGGATATTCCGCTCCGCAGCCTTCGTTTTTAACTCTGTGAGAATGACCGGCCTGTTATGTTCCGTGTGCCACGCCCGCCGGACCGTCAAATACGGCGCATCTGTATCCAGATATACCGAATCCCATTGCAGTGCAAGGATTTCTTCCCGCCGCAGCCCGGCATACAGGCCGATCATCACAAATACATAGGGCGGCAACCCGCGAATGGCGTCCAAAAGCCGTTCTACCTGTTCATCCGTCAAAGCCTGCCGCTCCTCCTGCGGAACGCCCCCGCCTTTTGCCTCAAGATATATCGTCGGGTTTGTATCAATCACATGGCTTTCCTTGGCCGCCCGGAAAATAGACTTGTAGAGGATTACCACGGACTTATAGACTGAAGCCGACTTTTTAGAGACTGGCACAAGGGCAACCTGGATGTCATCCAGAGTTACATCAGCCATTCGTTTCTCACCCAGCTCCTTGATAATATGCCGCCGCACCTTGGATGTATAATCAATCAATGTGGTGGCACGGACATGGACAGACTGCATCAGAAGCCACTTTTCACAATACTCGGCAACCGTGGGAGATTTACGCCGGAATGTGGCGTTGTCGATTTGCTCAAGAGCCGCCATTTCTTTGTCATAAACTTCCTCGCGGGTTTTTCCGTAAAGAATCACCCGTTTGCCATCTGCGTCCTCAATATCTGTTTTGTAATACTCATGCCCATTTATCTGGACTTTGCTGTACCTGGGAATTCGTTTTCTTTTTGCTGCCATTTTTCTACCTCCAAATGCAATCAGTGTTGTATCTTTGTTTTACCAAAACCACACGATCTGCTCAAAGGTGCGATTTGTTTCCTCGCACATTTCGGTAGGTTACTTTCTTTTCCACAGGTTTTGCCCGATAGGTGCATTTAGCTACATATTCCTGAAGGTAGGCGGAAGTGAAATATACGCACCCATTCGGCACATACTGAATATAGGAAATCAAGCCACTGTTTCTGGCTTCATCCAACGTGGCAAGGCTAATCCCCAACAGTTTTGCCGCCTCCTTACGAGTAATCAGCTTTTCCATATCCAATCTTCACTTCCTTTCCTTCTTTTTTACTACTTCATAATCAAAACCTGGCCGCTGGCCACAGTAGGTGCAGATGTCCCTTTCCACCCGGCCAGGGTGGACCCGGCGCAAATAATAAGAGCCTGTGCCGTAGAAGTTATTGGCACAGGCCGGACAAAGGCACATGATTAAGTTTTTCGGTGTTTCTTCGATCAATCCCACGCTGACTGCCAGGGCGCGGTTGAGCCGACGGATATGCTGTTCCTCCAGATGTCCGATGTACGTTTCCAGCCGCCTTTTATCAATGGTGCGGAGCTGCTCCATCAGCACCAGAGAAGGCAGCTCCAGGCCGTTCTCTGCTTTGAGAAGGTAATGAGTGGGCAGCTTGGCCTTGGCGTCCACTTTGCTGGATATGGCCGCCACAATGACCGTGGGGCTGTGCTTGTTTCCAGTATCATTCTGAATAATAAGGACAGGGCGATACCCTTCCTGTTCGGAGCCGATTCCCCGGCCCAAATCGGCATAGTATAGATCGCCACGATGATATGTTCTATTCATGGTTTATGACCTCCCTTTGAAATGCAGGCGGCAGGTGCCGCCTATGTAGAGCCGGACAGCAGAACTGAATGAAGGCCGGGGAGAGATAAAACAATCCTCTTGTTTTCATTGGCCCGTCCTGCTGTACGGCCCATATTTCAAAGTGTTCCTATTTGTCCTCGACACCCCGGAACACTGCGGGAAGTCATCAAACGGCTGGCGGCTCACCAGCTCCACGGGGAATCTCACCCCTCGCGTGGTTCTCACGCAACCGCCCCCATTGCCTGCGACGGATCACGGCGGCAAACCGCTTCAACGCTCGGACATTAGGCTGGACGGGAGTATCGCTCCGCTGCTGGTCATGGCCGTACCGGGAGCCGCCCGGTACTGGCAGCCTGCTGTTTCTCGCTCCTTGCCTGGAAGAACAAACCAAAGACCTACAATTTCTTTTTTCGGTGGTGTCTCGTTGTTTTCTCCCGGCAGATCACTGCGCAGCCGCTACCTGGGCTTTGGCTTTCGCCAAAGCAGCGGGAATGTGCCTGATGAATGGGTATGCAGTTTTCAAGGTGCCATGAGGCCATAAAAAGAACCTCTCACCCTATTTGCCGTTGGGTGAGAGGTTCTATAACCGCTAAAACTTATTTTTCCAGAAAAATTTTTAGCTTTTTGAGGATTTTCATTTTCCTCTTATAAACGGCGGGCTGAGAAATACCGAGTTCCACCGCCAGCTCGCTCTCCTTGCGCTTATCAAAGAATAATGCCTGGATCAGCGCACGTTCTTCTGGGGTAAGCAGGGAAAGCGCAGTATGTAGCCTGTTCACTTCCAGCTTGTGGAGCACCACGCTCTCTACACTTTCCTGCTCATCGGAGAATTGCTGGGCATTTTCCTCCACCAGCCGGTCCAAAGAATCTTCGCGGCTGGGGATGATCTGCACCACTTGGCCCTCCTTTCCGAGAACGAACCGCTCGGTTTTCAAATCGTTCTCAAAATAGCGCATTTTCCGGTCGCCCTGCATATAGGCCCGGTACACTTCATCCGTGACCTCAACAAATTGGCCGCGAATCCATATTCTTTTTTTATCAGCGTCCACGCTGTTTTACCTCCGATCAGTCTGAATTGCGAGAAATTCAGACTGGTCGGGCGGCCCCCTACAACGTGGGAATGAGGGGGTTCCTCTATATAGAAAAACGCACCTGCAGAATGGGGCAACGGCCCCAACAGCAAGTGCGTTTCTTTTTAGTCCGTGTAAATCATGGCATGATAGTTCAGGGCAAAGGGTATAAAGCCACAGTGAACAGCAAGCGACTTTTTTGATAGCCTGCGCCCTGTCGCATTATGTCGAAACGCTCTTCGCTTCATGGCGGCTCCCTCCGTGGGCCGCCGATTCCGTCAGCGTCAGGGCGTCATTTTCATAAGGGTATAGAGAACGGCGGCCTTGATTTGTTCAAAGCCGCCGTAGGTATATTTAGGGCATGGCGATTGTCTGCTGAACGACGGCTTTTTTTCTTTTGCCGTCGTCCGGCAGATAATAACTATTTTGAAATAGACCGCTTAAAGAGTATCCATGTACTGATAAAATAGCAGATTAGCAATAGCACTAATATTCCTGCAATCATCCCCATCTGCAATAGCAACGCTCCAAATCCGATATAAGCGGAAATCTCTGCTGAAACAGTCTGGATAAAGTAGGCAATTACAACAGTGGCAACTATGACAGCCACAAGGATGGGAAGTCCAAACCAGACGCTTAATTGTTTTAGCACAAGTCTGCTTATTTTTTCTTCTTCTACGCCCAGCTTTCGCAGAACACCGAAACGATATTTATATTTGCCTGCGTCCAATAGCTGCTGTAAGGACAATATCGTAAGGCAAATAACCATCAGCACAACAGCGCCGTAAAGCATAGTGGCCTGCAATACAAAATTGTTTGCTTTTGTACTGTTGATTTGCAAGGTACTCAAACGGATACCATAGCTGACGCCGGTATCTGTTATCTCAGGATACTCGTCAGAAAAAGTCTGCTCTAATTCACGGGCATTTTCATAGGAAATGCTCTCGGATGTAGTGATGTAGCGGTTACGCATTACAGGAAGCAGCTTTTCACAAACACTGTCTGGAAATACATAGAGTACATCCGTGTAGGAATTGTACGCTGTTTCTCCGATTGCTTCTTCGTAATATGGCTGCCCGGAAAGTATCAATTCTCCTGCGTCTGTCATAACACTGGTATGCTCTTTCAAAAAGCTGTCCCGTTCTTCCTCGGTGGCAATGGTCTGCCATTGTGTCGTAAACTCATTTTCCGATAAAGAAACCGGCTCATATCCCAGCATTTCCCGTACCCGGTTATAATCGCTTAACGAGATTGCCACAACGGGGAAATCATACTTTACCCGATTATGGAAATCCTCTTTCTCGGGGAGATAAAGGCTGAACGTACAGTCACAGTCCGCTTCGATCCCATGCTCCGTGAGATATTCCGTCACGATTTCATAATCATCATGAGGGAGATTTTTTTCGTCATATACATCATTGTATCTTGTGTAAATCTGAACATCATACATTGACCGTATATCCAGATAGCCCGAAGCCCAACCTGTCAAAATGGGAGCGGCTATAAACAGGAACATGGCAAGCACAAGGGTTACGCTGATGAGCGTCATAGTCTTATTGGTGGTATTCAGTTTTGATATAACTTGCCCAAAGAAGAATAGATTTTCCCCCTTGTATCTATGCTCTGGTGATTTTTCTTTCCAGTAGGCTATGAAGCTGCTGGCAAGGTAAATCAGGGAACAGATGAAAAAAATCAGGTCGCCCAGAACAAACAATAAATATTGATTGATTGTACCTGCCCCCAGAGGAAGATAATACTGATTGATTAAAGCCGGTACGCTGGCTGCTATGCAGGCATTCAAGGCGGAGCAGATGAACAGCCCCAAAATCCATTTTGAAAAACCATATTTTTTCCGCCTGATTAGCCACCATACAGACCAAAGCAAGGCCGCTGCGGGCAGAATGATATTTCCCCAGAACATGACTTTTACCGGCAGGGCAAAACGGCTGTCATAATAGAACCAGACCTTTTGGACGCCTGTTACAGCCATCCATATTGTGAAAAGTTCAAACAAGACGGCAGCAATGACAATCCAGCGGCCTCTTTTCAGTTCCGGGTCATTCTTCCGGTCTGCCGCAAGCATATCAATGATTTTTGTTTTCTGAATAGTACGGGTGTTGAACATCCCTACCACAACAAAACTAATGATAAAGAAGCAGACCGTCAACAGGACGGTATCTGGGAACAGTGTCCATGACAGTTCATAGCTTTTCCCGTAGGAAGTCAGAAGCATGGCTGTGATAAATTGTGAACAGAACACGCCGAGGAAAATTCCAATCCCAATCGAAATCATCCCCATGACAAAGGTTTCCGCAAAGAACAGCCTTCCAATGGTTCTCTGTTCCATACCCATGACGGACTGGATTGCAAACTCTTTTTGCTTGCGGCGCAGCATATAATTGTTGACAAACCGTATCAGAAACAGAAGTACCAAAGTGACGGCGCAGATTGCCATTTTCATTCCGTCACTTAACATTGTGAAATCGTATTCGCTGCCTATATCCGGCTGGTAGTAACTGCTGGATATAGACAGGAACGAATAAAAGAGTGTGACGCAGATCGTCATGGTTACAATGTAAATCAGATAGTCTTTGGCAGACCGCTTTGCATTTCTTAAAACGAGTTTAGCATACATGGCTTTGTCCCCCTCCAATCATGGTAAGGACATTCAGGATTTTATCAAAGAATGCGTTCCGGCTGTCACTGCCCTTATGGAGTTCTGTGAAAATCTTTCCATCCTGTAAAAAGAGGATACGGTTTGCGTAGCTGGCTGTAAAAGCGTCATGTGTTACCATAAGGATCGTCGCTCCCATCTGCTCATTGATACTCTGTATCGTAGACAGAAGCATTTGAGAGGAATGGCTGTCTAATGCGCCGGTCGGTTCATCGGCTAAAAGCAGCTTTGGATTGTTAATGATGGCTCTGGCGCAGGCGCAGCGTTGCTTCTGGCCGCCGGATACTTGATACGGATATTTGTCCAGAATATCACAGATGTTCAGCTTGTCGGCAATTTCTCGAACAAGGGGTTCCACTTCTTTTGATGGGGTCTTGTTGATTGCAAGCGCCAGCGCAATGTTTTCAGAGACGGTCAGGGTATCCAGCAGATTGAAGTCCTGAAACACAAATCCTAAATTCTCCCGCCGGAACCGGGCAAGGGATTTTGCCTTTATCTCGGTAATGTCTGTTCCACCCAGATAAATGTGGCCTGCGCTCACCGTGTCAATGGTGGAGATACAGTTGAGAAGCGTTGTTTTCCCAGAGCCGGACGCTCCCATAATTCCCAGAAATTCACCTGCTTCTACAGAAAAGCTAATATCTTGAATGGCTTTTGTGAGATTTCCCTCGTTGCCGTAATATTTCTGGATATGCTCCAATTTCAAAATCGGTTCCATGTGTCCTCCTGCCTTTCTAAATCTTCCATGCCCTTATTGTAATCTGTATTCACGGCTTTTTGTATCAAGTTTTCTTACGCAGTTCTTACAAAAATGTAAGAAGTGCAGAGCTTATCAGCCCTGCACCCCGGTCACAAAATCGTTAATATGGAAAGTAAGAGAAATGATGGTTCCTTCTCCTTCGGAACTTGCTGAAATACCTATTCCCAGCTTGTCGCAAAGCCGCCTGCAAAGATACAGGCCAATCCCGGTAGAACTTTTGATTGTCCGTCCGTTTTGTCCGGTAAACCCTTTCTCGAAAATACGGGGCAAATCACTCGCTGGTATGCCTATGCCATTATCGCAGATAGACAGGATAATGCTGTCATTTTCTTTGACGGCAAAAAAATGTAAAAGTGGCTGGCTTGTACGGTATTTTACTGCATTGCTGATAAGCTGGTCTAAAATAAAACGCAGCCACTTATCATCCGAATAAATGCTGTACTCCACATTCTCTACGGTAATAGCCACATTGTTTTGCCGCAGAAGATATTTGTTATCTGCAATGGCTCCGTGTACCACATCACTAAGACGGATTTCACGGACAGAATAATCCTTTTCTGTATGCTCGCTACGGGCGTAATACAAAGCCTGCTCCGTGAAACGGTTGATATTTTCCAATTCAGCCATCAAATCTCTGGTAAAAGAACAGCGGTTATTCTCACAAATCAGTTTCATAGCCGTAATCGGTGTTTTGACTTCATGTATCCATTGCTCGATGTATTCTTTATATTCCTGCCGCTCCCTTTGTATCTCACCAATGTGTTCCAGCATGGATTTTTCGGACATCTTCATAATCTGGTAGAAAACCTGTTCTTCGGCCCGCTCCGGCTCCTGCATGATTTCCGGCAGCAAATACCGTTCATCCAACTTCTCCGTCATATCCAGCAATTTATCCAGATATTTTTTCCGGGAATAATAGAATAACAGCAGACAGGAAATAAGGATCATCAGCCAGACAACAAGGACGAATAGGACAGTTTGAATACCATTATCGCTTGCAATCAAAAACAGGGCAAGGGCAAGCATACCCAACAGATTGATTAAAATGACGGGCAACTGGTTTTTCCAATATTGCTTGCTGCTCATAATGTGTACCCCTGTCTGTGCTTTGTTTTGATAAAGCCGGTCAGCCCAATGGACGCCAGTTTTTCACGGATACGGGTTATATTCACACTCAAAGCATTATCATCCACATAAAGCTGATTGTCCCAGAGAAAATCCAGAATATCGCTGCGGGGGCATATTTTCCCTGCGTTCTTAAAAAGATAGTAAAGAATTTTCAGTTCGTTTTTCGTCAATTCTGCTTTCTGGCCGTTATATTCGATAAAACTGCTCTCCAAATGTAAAGTTGCTCCGTTCCATGTGAGTGTTTCGGATTGCCCGGACGCATACGCCCGCCGCAACAAGGAAGCAATTTTGGCAAGCAAGATTGCTGTGTTATACGGCTTTGTAATAAAAGCGTCCCCGCCCAGCATAATACTGTTCAATTCATCCATATCTGTGTTACTGCTTGTCACAAATACAATGGGAATATCGGAGAAACTGCGGATTTGTGAACAGATTTCAAAGCCATTATTTCCCGGCAGTTTTATATCCAGCAAAACAAGATTGGGCGCAAACGCCTTGAACTTCTCCATTACTCTTGAAAAGTCGTTTACAGTGTCAACCTCATATCCATTGCCAGACAAAAGGGTTTTCAACTGTGTTTGTATTGTCAGGTCATCTTCTACAACTAATATTCTCATTTCTCCGTTCCTTTCGGGGTCTTTATATCGTTTATCAGCGGGTTTGACTGCCTCCTTATAGATCAGGCAGACACCCTCCATGTTCATGCCTCCGATAACATTTTTTATTATATTTCATTCGCCCAAAGAACACAAGGCAGGAAATATGAATAATAGAGTGTAAGTATAGGCTATATCCAGAGGCAACCATGAGTAGGAAATGAAGCCGAACGGTAACGGGAAAGATACCTGTCTTTGACCGCCCGGAAATGAACATACAGGAAAAAATCCCATGCAGATAAAAATATGTCAACGATCTGCGCCGGTTTGGTTAATGAGCGTCCTACAAATCCGAAGCACAATTCCGTATAATGCACGCAAGGCCGTTGATAAAGTACGCAAACACAGGCCGGAAAAGGGGTGACAGAGCGTGAAGATAGGCTGTCCTTTAGGATGGCCCGGATCAGCTTGTTTTGCAAGCGGTGTTTCATGTACTCGTCCACCCGCACATGAGGCGTTCCGTCCAGCTCGTAGAGCGTCCGGGTACACAGCTTGTTCATGTAGCTGTCATACTCCGCAAGATAGAGGAACCTCCCGCATTATCAAAGCGAGAGGTTCCTTATTGGGTTTAATTTAGCCCTCCAACAAGAGCTTCAACTTTTTAAGGACCTTCATTTTCCTCTTATAAACGGCGGGCTGAGAAATGCCGAGTTCCATCGCCAACTCGCTCTCTTTGCGCTCATCAAAGAATAATGCCTGGATCAGCGCACGTTCTTCTGGGGTAAGCAGGGAAAGCGCGGTATGTAGCCTGTCCACTTCCAGCTTGTGGAGCACCACGCTCTCCACGCTTTCCTGCTCATCGGAGAATTGCCGGGCATTTTCTTCCACCAGCCGGTCCAAAGAATCTTCGCGGCTGGGGATGATCTGCACCACTTGGCCCTCCTTTCCGAGAACGAACCGCTCGGTTTTCAAATCGTTCTCAAAATAGCGCATTTTCCGGTCGCCCTGCATATAGGCCCGGTACACTTCATCCGTGACCTCAACAAATTGGCCGCGAATCCATATTCTTTTTTTATCAGCGTCCACGCTGTTTTACCTCCGATCAGTCTGAATTGCGAGAAATTCAGACTGGTCGGGCGGCCCCCTACAACGTGGGAATGATGGGGTTCCTCTATATAGAAAACCGCACCTGCAGAATGGGACAACAGCCCCAACAGCAAGTGCGTTTCCTTTTAGTTCGTGTAAATCATGGCATGATGGTTCAGTATGAAGGGCATAATATCCCGTTGAAAAACGGGAATTTTTTTTGACCGTACACCGTCAAGCAGGCGGCCTACGACATAGAATCATACTCGCTGCTTCTAATGAGCAGCGGTGCGCAGGATGACCAACGCATGAAATATCCCTCCAGGCCAAAAACGTGGTCTGGAGGGATGGGCATGACAAACCACCCTGCCAAAACCTCGTTTTTTTTATTGGCAGGGCCATCTATACGATTCGGGTCAGTTCACTTTTCTCTGCACTGTCAGTTCTCTAAAATTTGAACTGCTATGCCATTATAAATCTGGCATAAATCTGTAAAATAGAAAGAGAGGTGAACTGTAGGTGCAGATTAAACATGAAACGCTTGGTGAGATCATCAAGAATGCCCGCATAAAAGCAGATATTACGGTCGAAGATCTGGCCGCCAAGGTCGGAGTAGGCGAGAGATTTATATATCGTATCGAGAACGAAGGCAAAAAGCCCAGCTACGACATTCTCTACAAGCTGATTCGGGAGCTGTCCATTTTACCCGATCAGATTTTCTTCCCAGAAAAGCAGATTGAGGATTCTGAAATGGAAAGCCTTGTCCGTATGCTGTATAACTGCGACGAGCGTTCTATGCAGATCATCAAGGCGACAGTTAGGGCGGCTTTGGACAGCCAGCCCAAAGAGTAAAAAAGAGCCGATGTCCGTGGGAATTTCTCACAGGTTCATCGGCTCTGCGTCTATGCGTCTGGCTCTTTGATGACAACGATATGTAGTTGTTTCGCCTGAATCAAGCTCTCTCGTTTGCACTTTGGGCAGTAGAGAGGATAATTGATTAAAACTGTATCCTCCCTGATTCGATCACGGGTTTTATTCCCGCAGACGGGACAATAAACCCACTCTGTTTGCTGCATGGGAACCACCTCCATTCTCCTGTTTTCAAGACATGGCCGAGGGCTTGCTGCTCTGCAAGCCCTCCGGCGTGTCTTTTTTTATTCTTCCTTTTCCCGGAATCCCCAAGCCTCAAAATCCGTATCTTCATCCTCCGGCTCAACTTCCTCGGCATAATCGGGACCGGTAGCCTCTGCCGGGGGATTGAGCATATAGGGAGTGACCTGTACCGGAGCTTCGCTCTGGATCGCCAGCACCCTACGGGCAGCCTTGCCGCAAAACACCATGGCGGCGGCAAAGGCGAAATACTGTACACAGCTTGTAAGATAAAGATTCACAATGGCCAGTTCATTTCCCTGCACGGGGACGCCCTGTTCAAGCTGCCGGGAGATATTTTGATGGCAGGCCGCCAGAGAGACAAACGCTGTAAGCAGCAGCACCACTGCAAGAGCATAAAAAACTGCGGAAAGGATCGTTCCCTTTTTCGAGGGCTTCGTGATTGGATTGCTGTCCATCTCCATCATTTTGCCCTCCTTTCACTGCGGGGAACGTTGTTCCTGCGGGATTGGGGCTGGGCGGCTCCGTCCTGAACGCGCTCCAGCACCTGCAGCTCACCCTTTCTCAACCGGAATACCACATCGGCCTGCTTTGCCAACTCATTGGAGTGGGTAACGACCACCACGCACTTGTTCATCTTGTGGGCGCTCTCTTTAAGAATTTCCGTGATGTCCTGGGCGGTGTCCTCGTCCAGATTGCCCGTAGGTTCGTCCGCCAGGATCACCGGGGCCTCACTTGCCAGGGCGCGGGCGATGGCTACACGCTGCTGCTGGCCGCCGGAGAGCTTCAGCACATTCCGCTTGGCTTCTTCTTTCGTCAGGCCCAGCCGCTCCAGAATGGGCAGCGGCGGCAGCTTGGAAGTCAGCGACACATTCTCCGCAGGAGTCAGATAGTCGATGAGGTTGTACGCCTGGAAGATAAACGCCACATGGTTTTTCCGGTGGTGGTCAAGCCCCGTCTTGGCAATGTCCTGCCCATCGAAGGTTATCTGACCGCTGCCGGGGCTGTCCAGGCCGCCGATCAGGGAGAGCAGGGTGGTTTTGCCGCAGCCGGAAGGCCCCAGGATGGCATAGAGTTTGCCCTGTTCCATTTCGGCGTTGACGCCTTTTAAGACTTTCTTTTTATTATCGTAGGAATATCCCACTTGCTTGATTTCCATGATACTCATAGTGATTACCTCATTTCGTTATTTTAGGGGTGGATGGTCTTATTCCATCTGAGACAAAATCTGCTTGGGCTTCAACCGCATGGTCGAGATACTGGACACCAGCACCGCCGCAATCAGCAGGACGCCGCCCACGACAGCCACCAGCATGAAATGTTCCGGCGTGACGATGACGTTTTCCGCCGCCTTGCCGAACAGCGTCCCCAGGGCGCCGGCAACCTGCTTGCTCGATAGATACGCCAGCGGGAAGGCCACCACCGCGATCAGCAGGGTTTCCAGCACATATTGGAGAATGACCGCAGGCTTGGCGATACCCACCGCCAGCAAAATGCCTGTTTCCCGTTTCCGGCTGCGGATGGACATGGAGAGAATAAGGATAATCAGCACCATGCTCACAGCGGTAATAACAACAATGAGGGTGGTAATCAGGGTGCCGGTGTCGGAAAGAGCGCTGGAGATATTCTGATACACCTCGTCATTGGCGGTAATGATAAAGTTATCCCAGTTAATAGAATCAATATGTTGCACGTTCTTTATTACATTGTCTAATTGAGCAGCGTCCTCCACATAGAAAAAGGCTCTTTCAATTCCATCATCTGAGTAATTTACTGCCAATGCCTCCATAACATTGTTACTACAGAAAGCATATTGATTATAGTCCCAATAGGTAGACGCATCGTACATATTTACTGTGTCGTCCTTGTCCGCCACAATATCAAATACGCCTATAAGTTCCATCTCAACCTCTGGATCGTTATACTCAGGGTTAATAATTCCTGTGATTTTGTCTCCTATTTTTAACCCGTTTTTTTCAACGCTTTCCCGGCTGAGAATAATTCCATCTGTTACATCCTCTGTAATATGAGAACCTTCGACAAGCTCAAATCGTCCAGATACAAATAAACTGTTAAATTCAGAATTATATGCACCATAAGCATAGTAGGCGAATCCGTCTGGGCTAAGGCTAAGATTATTTCCTTCTTCATCGTACAGGGTAGGCACACCGCCATTTGACGCATCGTACCCAGTGATACCTTCCACTGAAGCGATTTTCTGAATCATATCTTTAGTGATGAGTTCTTGCGTACTATAAGTACCATCACTGTCATTTGCCCAACCACCTGTAGACAGGTTTCGTTCCACGGTAAAGCTGGCCCCGGTGGTTCCCCGGACTTCCTCGGCCTGTTCTTCCTGAGCGTCAGCTATGGCAAGCCCGGACAGCACCAGGGTGGTAATAGCCAGGATCAGGCAAAACACCAGCAGTGTCTTTTTCCATTTTCTTGCGGTATGTAAAACCGCTCGTATTCCTAAATTCATATTGCGCCTCCTTTACTCCATCTGCGCCAAAATCTGCTTGGGCTTTAACCGCAGGGTAGAGATACTGGACACCAGCACCGCCGCCACCAGCAAAATACCGCCCACGATAGCCACCAGCATGAAATGCTCCGGCGTAACGATGACATTCTCCGCCGCCTTGCCGAACAGCGTCCCCAGGGTGCCGGCAACCTGCTTGCTGGAGAGGTAGGCCAGCGGGAAGGCCACCACTGCGATCAGGAAGGTTTCCAGCACATACTGGAGAATCACCGCAGGCTTGGCCATACCCACCGCCAGCAAAATGCCGGTTTCTCTTTTTCGGCTGCGGATGGACATGGAGAGGATGAGAATAATCAAAACCATGCTCACAGCGGTAATAACAACAATGAGGGTAGTAATCAGGGTGCCGGTGTCAGAGAGGGCGCTGGAAATATTCTGATACACCTCATCATTGGCAGTAATCTTGTAGTTGTTCCAGTTGATAGAGGAAATGCTCTGCACTTCCTGAATCACATTCTCTAATTGGGCGGCGTCCGTGACATAGTAGTAGGCTTCGGAAATGCCCTCGCCATCTTCGCCCCAGCCCTTAATCAAGCCTTCGGCTGCGTCCATGCTGCAAAAAACATAGCTGGAATAGGCGTAATAGGACGCATCATCATACATATTTACTTGGTCGCCCTTGTCCGCCACCACATCGAAGATGCCTACGATCTTCATATCCACTTCCGGGGTGTTATTTTGCGGGTAGTAAACGCCTGTCAAGGTATCCCCAACCTTCAGCCCGTTCCACTCAGCCAGTTCCCGGCTGATAATAATGCTATTAGTCATGTCATCGGTGATGTGGGTGCCTTCCACCAGCTCAAACCGGCCCGACAGAAACAGCTCATGGTATTGAGAATTGTAGGAGCCGTAGTTGTAGAAGCTGTAATTCTCATGGGCCAGTTCCTCGCCCTTATCATTGAAGATACGGGGTAGGGTAATTAGAGTGGCATCATACCCCGCAATGCCATCCACTGCGGCAATCTGCTGGATCATGTCCTCGGACATAAATTCCTGTGTGCTGTAATTGCCGTTCCAGCCGCCCGTAGAGATGTCGCGCTCCACGGTAAAGCTGGCTCCGGTGGTTCCCCGGACTTCCTCGGCCTGTTCCTCCTGAGCGTCGGCTATGGCAAGGCCGGACAACACCAGGGTGGTAATGGCCAGGAGCAGGCAGAACACCAACAGCGTCTTTTTCCACTTCCGTGCGCTATATAAAATCGCCCGTATTCCTAAATTCATATCGCCTGCACCTCCTTAACTCATCTGCGACAAAATACTCTTGGGCTTCATCTTCATAATGGGATAGGCCGCCAGTGCGGTAGAGGCCACACACAGCACCATGCCGAAAGCCCACACCAGTGCGTAATCCTCGGCGGAAACAGCAACCTCGATCTCGGCAAGGCCCAAATCCTCGGTGGGTTCTTCTTCCGCAGCGACCCTTTCCCCGGTCAAGTCCACCGTTTCATAGGTTTCGCTTGTCACCTGGGAGAGCAGGCTGCTCCCGATCTGATGGGAAATAGCTGTGCTGGTGCCGAAGGAGATCACCAGGGCAAAAGCCGCCACAAGGATCACTTCCAGCAGGTATTGCAGCAGCACCGAGCCTTTGGAAATACCCATGGCCAGATAGACGCCGGTTTCATGGATTCGCCCACGGAGCCGCAGCGTCAGGAACAGGGCCAGCACCAGGAAACAGATCACCGATACCACAGCGATGGCGATAAAGACGATGTTCTGCAGGCCCTCCAAGGATTCCTTGGCGTTCTGATAGTCGTTGTCGTAGCGGGTCAGGGTGCAGCTTTCCCAATCCACGCCTTCCAATTCCTGCACATCGGTCATAATGCGCTCCAGCTCGTCCGGGTCGTTCACATAGAAATCCCCGTACTGGACATTGGTGGTTCCCTCGGTGCCGTAGAGCAGGAAAGAGGCGGTGGAGAGGTCGGTAAACACGATATTGTCGTAAAGGTCATAGGACGGGGCCATGCCGATGGAATCCTGTTCCTCGGTATTTGTGAATATTCCGGCCACCGTTACGGGGATGGTCTGACTTTTGTCCTCCACATTCCCCAGCAGCATGGTGTCGCCCACAGACAGGCCATTGCGCTGGGCGAACTTCTCATGGATCAGCACCTGGCTGCCGGTTTCGGTGGTGATGGGATTTCCCTCCACCATCTCAAAGCCGCCATCTGTGAAATAGCTGTCCTCCTGGGAATTGGAGTTGGCCACCACCCGTCCGGCGTTCTCGTAGCCCTCCGGCACCTGGGCAGCGCCCTCGGTGTTGATTTCCAGAAGGTTCCCGTCTGCGTCAAAATAAGTAGCGTAGGTGTAGGATCGCAGGGTGTACCTGCCGCTCAAGCCATCCACATCAAGAATCTGGCTCACCGTATCCTCCGGGATACCGTTTTCCAAGGTCTTGGCGTTGATGGTGAAATAGCCCAGCAGGGCTTTTTTGATATTGGCGTTGGCCGTTTCTGTGGCTGATTGGATGGAAAGGCAGGTCAGCATCAGCGTGGCCATGACCAGCAGAAACGC
Organism: Candidatus Scatomonas sp.; assembly: GCA_963928055.1. GTDB lineage: Bacteria > Bacillota > Clostridia > Lachnospirales > Lachnospiraceae > Scatomonas. The sequence goes on from CAWVDN010000001.1 coordinate 973,863, forward strand.
CAGCAGTGTGAGGGTCTTGCCCTTTTTTCGGATGGAATACAGGCAGGCCCGTTTGCACAGGTTCATGTCTGAGCCACCTCATTTCCTTTTCGTAAAACCAGTGGGTTCACTTGTGTACCTCCTAACGTAGTTTTTTTCGGGGCGCTTCCTGCTCCGGTGGTATCCCCGTCTGCTGGGAACACCCTTATGGTACACTACGAAGGTGGAGTTGAGGTGGAGTTGAGATATTTTTTAGGTGGAGTTGGCGATAAGGCGTAAAAATGAGGGGACACATGTCCCCCCTCGAAAAGCTATTGGCTCCCACCAAAAGCAATGTCTATTTCTTTTTTGAATATCCCCAAAGACTAATTGCAATAGAGAGAAGAAAAATTACAACTGCCGCAATACAAATCCAAAGCAAGTAAGTGGAAATAGAAGCCGGAAGTGCCGACAAACCGGGGCCATCTTCAAAAAATTTAATCATGTAAAAGATCGGGATTACAACAATTAGCCCCATTGTTTGGGCAGAGCGAAATCCAAACCAAAATGTCAGCGGCAAACAAATTCCTGTCCAAATCAATGGGACAATAATGGCACTCAATACTGATAGGCCCAATAGCATTGCGTCAAATTCTGCATGAATTAAACAGGAAACTAAAGAGAATACAACACTTCCGAGGATGCTAACTACCAGAGTAATCAGGACAGAAAGATACTTGCTTGCAATAACAGAAATATTGCTAATAGGAAGTGCTTTCTGATATTTTTTCCAGTCAACTTTTTCGTCGGTAGCAAAAGTCATAATGTTTTGCATACTTATTGTCATAGCCAGCATGATACTTCCCATCAATCCACCATAAACGCCTGCTTTTGCTAAAAGTAAGGCGATTGCAACAGCAGCAATCAAAATAAGTTTTTTATCAATACTCCTAAAGAAAAGCTGGACATCTTTATAAACTAACCCTCGCATGGAATTCCTCCCTTAATATAGAAAAGCATTATATCTTCCAGAGTAGCATTATCCACAATCATATTCTTATATTTGCCCTTTACCATTTCCCTGTCTTTCACTAAACATTCAATTCCAGTGTTTGATTGGCGGGAAATGAGATAGTCGTCCGGCGATAAAGAGGCAAACTCGCTGCGGCGACATTTCAATATTCCATAATGGTAAACCAAATCATCCTTTTGCTCCTCGAAAATCACCTTGCCTTGATGAATAAGAATTACATAGTCAGCAATTTTCTGAATATCCGAAGTTATATGTGAGGAAAAGAAAATTGCGTGGGACTCATCTTGAATAAAATCCAGAAAGAGGTCTAATATTTCGTCACGCACAACTGGATCAAGTCCCGCAGTTGCTTCGTCTAAAATTAGTAATTTCGGTGAATGAGCCAATGCACATATTATTGAAAGTTTCATTTTCATTCCCTTTGAAAAGGAGCCAATAGACTGTTTTTCAGGAATTTTGAACTTCTTTAGGTAGTCGTAGTATAACTTGTCATTCCACGAAGAAAAAATGCCAGACAACATTTTCCCAACAATTCTTGCATTGAACACATCATGGAAATTACATTCATCGAAAACAACACCTACATCATTTCTTGAAGAACAGTGAGGATTGCTTTTCCCCAGAACCTCAATTTCCCCGGCGTCAGGGATCAATTCATTAAGAATGAGATTTATAGTTGTACTTTTTCCTGCGCCGTTCTCACCAATAAAACCGACAATTCTTCCTTGGGGGACACGAAAAGAAACATGATCTAATGTGAAATCCCCTAATGATTTACACAAGCCTGTTACAGAAATACTGTCCATATAATACCTCCCATTTATTCCTCATAAAACAGTTTCAAAATATTCGCCATTTGTTGATACTCAATTCCATGTGAACGGCCTATCTCGGCCACCTTTTGCAGTAATCCTTCGGCAATTCTTAGCTGTTCTTCTTGGATAAATTGCTTATTTTGAGCAGCAACAAAACTACCTTTGCCTGATACCGTTTCTATAAATCCATCTCTTGTTAAATCCTCATAAGCTCTTTGAACAGTAATTACACTAATATGCAAGTCTTTAGCCAAAGCACGCATAGAGGGCAATGTTTCACCAGCCGAAAGCGTCCCGTCCATAATCATGCTTTTGATTTGAATACATATCTGTTCATATATTGGCTTATCACTGCTATTGCTGATAAGTATTTCCATTTCACCACCGTACCTTTCGTACTTTGCGTACTGGTTCACCAAGTACAGTATAGACGCTTTTATGCAATTTGTCAACGAGAATCTATAAATCGAAACGACAATCTAAAAGTCTTATAATCCTAAAAATTATAATAAAGCGTCGGATGTGCCAACCTATACGACACGCACCCGACGCTTTTTTCATAAGAATTTATAGTGCCATCACCACAAAAATGCCGTAAACTTCACACCGTTTTCCGTATTAACCATGTTGTGGATGATTTCATGGTGATCCAGGATGGTCTTGGTGATATACAGCCCAAGGCCGCTGCCGCCGCTGTTCCGGTTTCTTGACTTGTCCACCCGGTAGAATGGAGTGAAGATACGCTCCAAATCTTCCTCGGCAATGTGGACGCCGGTATTCTCCACGGAAAACTCCTCGTCCTTTTGGATGACGGTAATTACCGCGCCCACCGGCGAATAAGCCACGGCGTTTCCGATCACATTGGTGAACACCTTCTCCATGAGCCGCCGGTCCCCCTGGTAGTGATATTCCGGCTGGATGTCCATGCGAAGCTCGATCTGCTTATCTTCCATCCGGCCACGGAACTGCCGGCAGACCTTTCGCAGCATTTGGCTGATGTCCAGGTCGGTACGCTCCAGGTGGAAGTCGCTGCCGCCCATCCGAGCCGCAGAAAGGATTTCTTTCACCAATGCCTCCATGTCATTGGTGGTTTTCATACACCGGCGCAGGTAAGTATCCCGGTCTTTGTATTCGCCAACCTGATAGATCATGCCCTCCAGTTGCCCCTTGATGATGGCGATGGGAGTTTTCAGCTCATGGGAGACGGCGGTGAAAAATTCCACGCGCTGCTTTTCCTGCTCACGTTCCCGCTCAATATCTTTCTTCAACTGCCAGTTTGCCGAGCGCAAGCTGGCCAGAGCACTGTTGAGCTGCTCCGCCATCTCGTTCAGGCTGGTGGCCAGCACACCGATCTCGTCTTGCCGGTTGACTTCACACTTCCAGGTCATGTCCAGGGTAGCCATCCGTTTCGCCACGTTGCTGATACTAACCAGCGGCTTGGAGTAGTACCGGGAACAAACCACCGCCCCAATGACGGAGATCAACAGAATCACAACGGCAATAAAGGGGATGAGCTTTAGCAGGATGTCATAGGACTGCGCCACTGCGACCAGGGCGGCATTGGCAAATACATGGTAGGTCTGCCCGCCTTGCTGGAATGTAGCGGAACAGCTCATAGAGGGAGCAGAAGTGTCCATGTTCTCCATGTCGGCAAAATTCACGGAGAACAGATTATTCCCATATTCATCGTTGATTTCCACCGAGGCGTTGTTCGTCATGGAAAATTCCATCAGACTGTCCGAACTGGCCTCCCAGCCATTCCGCTCCAGAACCTCCACCAAGTCATAAAAATCAGAAGTGACCTGTCCTTCCAGTTCCGTATGGTAATTCCTCGGCAGGAAAATCATCACCATGCCGTAAATGATAATGCAGCAGACCACCAGCAGCGCCAGCATACTGAGGAAGGTTTTGGCCTGAATGCTTTGACTAATCTTCCTTCTCAATTTTATATCCCGCCCCTCTCATGGTTTCTATGTAGTCCACACCCAGCTTCTTGCGGATGTTCTTGATATGGGTGTTTACGATTTTTTCGTCACCAATATAGTCGTAACCCCAAACCGTATCCAGCAGTCTTTCTCTGGACACCACCCGGCCCTGGTTTTCCAGAAGGAGCTTCAAAATCTCAAATTCCCTGGTGGTCAGGGGAACGCTTTCTGTTCCAACAAGGACGGTAAGGCTGTCCGTATCCACCGTGATTTCCTTATAACGGATCACATTATTGGGCGCAGCGCCTCCCTGTTCGGCCCGGCGCAGCACCGCTTCGATGTGCTTCATCACAACCGGCATGGAAAAGGGCTTGGTAATGTAATCATCTGCCAGGGCGTCAAATCCCTTCATCTGACTGTCGTCATCGTCCAAGGCGGTGAGCATGATAATGGGAACCCGGCTCTCCTTCCGCAAGATCTCACACACGGCAAATCCGTCAATTTTGGGGAGCATTAAGTCCAGAAGCACCAGGTCGGGCTTGTTTACCCGGAACTGTTCAATTCCTTCCAGGCCATCCGCAGCAAGAACCACCGTGTAGCCCGCGTCCTCCAGAAACGCCCTGATAATATTCTGAATGGATTCTTCATCCTCTATAATCAAAATCATTTTTGACATCGCTTGCACCTCCAAAGGTAGTGTAACATACAAAGGTGGAGTTTAGGTGGAGAAGGGTGATTTTTTGAAAAATACCCTTGTTCATATTATACCTGAACTACAGTGCCAGAAAAAGTGTGCGAATTTGAATTTTGTATATCCTCATAGTACGAGATTGTATGACAGGATGTTTCTATTTGAGGAAGTCAAAAATGCCCCTCACCCAACAATATCCAGGTGAGGGGCATTAGATTTAACTCTCCAATAAGAGCTTCAACTTTTTAAGGATCTTCATTTTCCGAACATGAACAGCATTGCGATATACGCCAAGCTCGTCTGCATATTGCCGTTCTGTCTTTTCCTCAAAGAACAGTGCCTGGATCAGCGCACGTTCCTCTGGGGCCAGCAGGGAAAGCGCAGTATGTAGCCTGTCCACTTCCAGCTTGTGAAGCACCACGCTCTCCACGCTTTCCTGCTCATCGGAGAATTGCTGGGCATTTTCATCCACCAGCCGGTCCAAAGAATCTTCGCGGCTGGGGATGATCTGCACCACTTGGCCCTCCTTTCCGAGAACGAACCGCTCGGTTTTCAAATCGTTCTCAAAATAGCGCATTTTCCGGTCGCCCTGCATATAGGCCCGGTACACTTCATCCGTGACCTCGACAAATTGGCCGCGAATCCATATTCTTTTTTTATCAGCGTCCACGCTGTTTTACCTCCGATCAGCCTGAATTGCGAGAAATTCAGACTGGTCGGGCGGCCCCCTACAACGTGGGAATGATGGGGTTCCTCTATATAGAAAAACGCACCTGCAGAATGGGGTATTACCCCAAACGGCAAGTGCGTTTCCTTTTAGTTCGTGTAAATCATGGCATGATAGTTCAGCGTGAAGGGCATAAAGCCACGGTGAACAGCAAGAGGCTTTTTTAATGGCTTACGCTCTGTCACATTATGTCGAAACGCTTTTTCCTCCACGGCGGCTCCCTCCTAAAGCCGTCGTGTTCGTATCAGCGTATAGGCGTCACTCCTTTGTCGAGGGCATAAGGAACGGCGGCCTTGATGTACTCAAAACCGCCACAGTACCCTGAAAATCCATTATGGGCGCACGAAGCTACCTGCCCTGCAACGTTTTTTTCTTTCCCCGTCTGGCGGGGCAGGATAGCTTGGCTTATTCGGTTTATTCTTGCTCCTGTTCGGCTGCCTCTTTCAGCCGCGAAAAGCTCTCATCGCTGATGATGTGTTCAATCCGGCAGGCATCGGCCTCCGCAGTCCTGGGGTCAACGCCTGCGGCGATAAGCTGCTCGGTAAAAAAGCAATGGCGCTCGTAGATTTTTTCGGCAACCTCGCGGCCCACATCGGTCAGATGGAGAAAGTGATCTTCATCCATTGTAAGAAAGCCGCCGTCCCGCAAGACAGCTACCGCATGGCACACGCTGGGCTTTGACACCTCCATGTGCCGGGCCACATCTACGGAGCGTACCATACCGAGTTTCTTTTGGAGAACAAGGATGGTTTCCAGATAGTCCTCCCCGGACGCATAGAGTTTCATCTGAACCTCCTTATTTAGTCGTGAGATCGTAAACAGAGATTGATTCATTTGATATTTCCATTCGACGGGTACACAACAATCCCATTAACTCACGATCATGTGTCGCCACAAATATTATTCTATTGGAAGATAACTCTTTGATAAGTTCACAAACTTTGATCATGTTGCCATAATCCAAGCCGCTGGTCGGTTCATCAAAAATCATAATATCTTTATTTGCAAGAGTGGCTACTGCCAAAGCAAGCCGCTGCTTTTGACCTCCAGAGAGTGTCATAGGATGTTTATCCTTGTAATCCAATAAGTCCAGTCGTCTTAGAATTTTCGTGATTTCCTGTTCATCAACAGTTTTATTGAGAAGAGAAAATTCTTCCCATACACTATCCGAAAATAACTGATGGACAACATCCTGCATCGTCATGTAACACAGTTCTCGGCGCTTCTTATATGGATATGGCTTTCCATCAAACACAATTCTTCCTGCTTTTTCTTTCATAAGCCCACAAAGCACACGCAGAAAAGCGGACTTTCCACTTCCATTGCGTCCAGTAACTGCAATAATATCCCCGCGAGCCGCTGCAAAAGATGCGTTGCTGAAAATGGTTCTATTTTTATAGCTCACGGATAAATTATCAATCTCCAATATGCCTGAATTACACTTCGTAGGCACCTCATCTTTTTCGTTGTCCAAGGTAAAGCAGCGCAATCCAAGCCTAATACGTTCTGAATCCGCTAACGCACGAAATTCATCGCCTGTATATACTTTCTGAATAATGCCGTGTTCAATATAAACAGCCTTATCCACTAAATCCATGAGAAAATATAAGCGATGTTCTGAGATCACAATCGTTTTACCCATTTGCTTCAATTTGAGAAGAATTTCATGCAGCCGGTCAATTCCATCTTTATCAATATTTGCCGTTGGCTCATCGAGGACATAAATATCCGGATTTACGGCATAAATAGAAGCGAGAGCAAGTATCTGTTTTTCGCCACCAGAAAGGCCAAAAACACTTCGACCCAACAGATTTTCAATCATAAGATCGTGAACTACTTCTTGAACGCGGGCATTTATTTTGTTTGGCTCTATTCCTAAATTTTCCATGCCAAAAACCAGTTCACTATCAGAGTCAAGATTAAAAAATTGAGTTTTAGGATTTTGAAAAACTGAGCCTACATCTTCTGATATTTCATAAACTGGTGTTTTGGCAATTTCTTTTCCTTTAACAACAACAGAGCCAGAATATTTTCCCTCTGTAAAATGCGGAATCAATCCGTTGATGCACTTGGTTGCAGTTGTCTTACCGCAGGCACTTCTTCCACAGAGAAGGACAAATTCCCCCTTTTTTATTTGCAGATCAAGGGAATTTAACTGTTCTTCACCTGTATTTCCATAGGAAAATGACAGGTTTTCAAATGTTATCATAAAATCCCCCCTTCTTAAAGCAACACAAAAGCAATAATAACAAGTACAATAGCGACAAAGCAGAGTACATAATCCTGTATATGGAACTGCATAGGTACGGCACAGGTTTTGGGGCGTGGATTATCTATACCACGCGCAGTAATAGCCTGACTTAATTCATCTGCTGTTGTCGAGGCTGATAACATGAGCGGTACATAGATATACTCCAATTTTTGAAAAACACCATGTACATTTCTCAATTTCATCGCATCGCTGATTGCCTGTTGTTCTTCACGCAAAGTAGGGAAGTAGCGTACTGTGATTGCTAACGGTATAATTACAGTCTGAGGTAAATGCCACCTTTGCAATGCGTGCATAAGCAACCGAATAGGTGTCGTCTGAACGAGCAAAGTTGCTAATGTTACGCAGGGAAGCAACTTGCGGAAAGTAATGACGACAATATTCAGCGAAGTTAATATAATTTCCGGGCAAAATGGCAGCAAAAAGTATTTAATTGCAAGTAGGGCTATATATGTAACCGCGCTTTTTAGGGCAGCCTTATAGACGCCACATAACAACAGGAGAATAATTAAAGCTGCCATTACAATTATTTCAGCCCAGACATAGCTATTTGTGAAAACATAAATATTGATCCCCAACAGCAGGAGAATTTTGGTTCGTGGGTCAAGAACCAAAATTCCCTTTTTCATTGTACCCATTAAACGATTCCTGCCTTTTCAAAATGCTTTTTTAACATTTTGCGTCCAATTAAAGTTCCGATAAAACCGCCAACAAAAGCAACCGCCAACATTCCAATAAATGAGCCAACTGAGATCATAGACTGTAGCCCTTCCACATACTCTACACCCATACCCATTTCTTCAATGGATTTCATATAAGATTCTTGAAACAACCACATAGGTAAAGGAGAACCAATAAAACCAATCGCAGAAAAACCGCCAGCTAATGCAATGCCTTTGAAGGATTTATATCCGAATATTTTTCTTGCAATTTCTCCCAGAATTCCGGCAACAGCAAATGTAACGATAATCACCCATGTGCATTCTCCTGTCGCAAAAAACAGGATACCGCTGATAATTGCAAGAAGGAGAGCAGATCCCATTTTAGGCACTTTTGCCAACAAAAGAGTAAAAAATGCTCCGCCGAACAGACCTGCGATTCCTGGCCAAAGCAGCCAAAGGACTGGTGTGATTCCCACAGGAAGCATCACTACCATTGCGATGGCCATATACAATGCTGAAAAAATCCCAATGTTCACTAAGTCTTTGACTTTAAGTTTGTTGTTTTCCATAATACTCTTTATCCTTTCCTTGTGTTTTATAATTTCCAAGAGGACGCTGTCTGCCGTATTTTTACAAACCTACGGTAAATGCCATCCTGTTGAAGCAATGTTTCATGTGTCCCCTGTTGGACAACATGCCCGTTATCCAGAACGATAATCTGGTCGGCATCCTTGATTGTGGAAAGCCGATGGGCAATGATAATCAGCGTTTTGCCACATGTTAGTTCGTTGATAGCTGTCAACAATGCGTGCTGGTTTTCAGGATCAACACTGGATGTGGCCTCATCCAAAATGATAATAGGAGCATCCTTTAGGATTGCTCTAGCAATAGAAATACGTTGCTTTTCACCACCAGATAGTGTTGAACCACCTTCACCAACAACTGTCTGATATCCATTTGGTAATTTTTCGATAAATTCATTGCAGCATGCTCGACGTGCCGCCTCAACAACTTCTTCATGCGTGGCATTAGGTTTCCCAAATTTTATATTGTTTTCTATAGTATCGTGAAACAGGTATACCTTCTGAAACACAATGCTCATCAGTTTCATCAATTCCTCAAACTCTATTTCTTTGATATTTTTGCCACCAATCATAATTTCGCCTTGCTGCACATCCCAAAATCTTGTAATCAAATTACATAGAGTTGTTTTTCCAGAGCCAGACGGTCCTACAATAGCCGTTACTCGATGTTCTGGGATTTTTAATGTAACATTCTGAATGATGGGACGATTTTCATAGCCAAAGGATATATTATGAAGTTCAATATTATAATTCTGTATTCTATCTATGGTGTCATTACCTGACATCTCCGGAATTTCCAATACAGACTCAACTTGACTAAGAGCAGTATCTACAATTCGTAGCAGAGCAATATTAGAGGCAAGTCCATCCATCTGTGAGTAAACAAGAAAAGCTGCGAAAAGGAACATAACACAAATAGGAAATGCCATTTCTTGTCTTACATAGAGCAATGCGGAAATCAATACTACTCCACAGCTCGCCAGTCGAAATATGTATCTGTAAAAGCTGATTGGCCAGATCGCTGTATTTTCCAGACGAATGTCTGCTTCCTGTTTTTTATGGAATGCTTCTTTTACTCTGTTCAAACCATCCCGCCCTGTTCCAAAAAGGCGCATAACCATATTGCCCTGTATAAATTCCAACGTTTTCTCTGTCATTTCTTCCTGAGCCTGAAAACGTACTGGCATTACTTTTTTTGCGTTTTCTTGTACGACACGGAGCAAAAGAATTCCGATTCCAAGGCCCGCTAATGTAATAAGCCCTATTCTCCAGTTAAAAAGAAGCAATACTAAAGTACAAACCGCAGCATAGATCAGGCTGCCCAAAATGTTTTCTACAACAGACATTGCCGAGGATTCCAAAGCATTCATATCTGTAGTCATTGCCATCTGGATTTCACCGAGGTTCTTTTCGCTGAAATAACCCATCGGCGCTCTCTTTAATTTTTCACCAGCCTCCAAACGCTTTTCATAAAAGACATCATAGCTGGAACCAGATATATGTTCAGTTATCTGATACTTACAAATAATCTTGCCTGTAAGACCCACAAGTAAAATCGCAGCAGCAACTCCAATTTTCTGTTGGGTAAGGGTATTGATAGAAAAAGAAATATAAAGTATGGCAAATAAGTCCATTGCGGAAAAGAAGGAATGTAATAGGCTGATGATAATTCCTATTGTAATTTTGTGACGATATTTGCCCGCCATTGCCAAAATTCGCTTTATGGTTTCAAGCATTGCAATCACCTCTTTTCCGCTCTGAAGTTAATATTGTCTCGTTCCACAGTCGCTTATAAAGAGAGCAACTTTCTAATAATTCGTTTTGTGTTCCTTCCGCTACAATCTTTCCTTGATCTACAACAACAATCTTGTCTGAATTTTCAATCGTTTCCAGGCGATGAGCAACCACAATAAGAGTTTTGCCTTTTACCAACTCATTTATGGCTTCTTCAATGTATACCTCATTTTCTGGATCGGCATAGGCACTTGCCTCATCCAGAATTACAACATCTGCTGGCTTTAACATTGCGCGGGCTATCGTGATGCGTTGTCTTTCTCCGCCAGAGAGTTTTCCTCCTGCATCTCCGACCAAAGTATCGTATCCATATTCCATTTTGCTGATAAACTCATCACATCTGGCTGCTTTTGCTGCGGCAAGGACTTCCTCATCGGTAGCACAAGGGTTTCCCATTCGAATGTTTTCCTTGATACTGATATTGAAAAGAAAGTTATCCTGTGACACAAAACTAATATGTTTCATCAACTGGCTTGTTGGAATATTGCGAATATCTTGGCCGCCATAAATGATGTGACCGCTAGTTACATCCCAAAAGCCCGCCATCAATTTTGTTATGGTTGATTTACCTGAACCAGATGGCCCTACTATGGCCGTTTTTCCTTCCGGCACAGGGGAAAAGGTTATATCATGCAGCACTTCTTTCTTATCATATCTGAATGAAACATGCTCAAAATGAAAGCCATCATCTGTTAGCAAAACTTCTTTTGATGGCCGCACCAGTTCTTGTTCATCAAGAAAATTTCCTACTTGCCGGATACTGGCATCAACAATAGCAAAATTATCAGCATAATACGTTGCTTGAATCAGTGGACCGGCAATTCCAAGGGATAAAATAAGGCATATAATATAAATAGAAAAACTGATACTTCCTTGCATAAGAAGATATGCTCCAACGGGAATACCTCCCACAAGGGTAGCAGGAATTACTGTTAAACCAAGTGCTGAATATAGCCAGGTATTTTTCCACCAATCCAATGTCGTATCATGGTAATTCTTCACAGCATCAGAGAATTTTTGGAATGATTTCCCTGTTTGGCTGAAAGTCTTGATTACTTCAATTCCATTGACATACTCAACCAAAGAGCTGTCCATGTTGCTACTGGCTTCAATATATCTATCAGCTCTATTCTTATAGTCTTTCATTTGCCCCATTAAGAGTAAAAAGCCAATAGGAATCACAATCATACAGGCCAGTGCCATACGCCAGTCCAAAATGAAAAGTAAAATAATTATGCAAAGCGGTGTGAAAACATTTGCTGTAATCTCTGGCAACATGTGAGCTAAGGGCTGTTCCAATTTGTCAACAGTATCTACAACCATCGCTTTCAACTTACCTGATGAGGTATCAACCATAACTCCCATCGGAACACGCATCATTTTCTCAGCCAGTTTGCATCGAATATTCCCTAAGATATGATAAGCTACCCTGTGCGCTTTCAAAGAGGAAACCGTATTAAACAACATTTTAAGAGTCTCGCCTAACACAGCAATTCCCACATAGCAAAAGATGTGTTCTGCCGTTAAAGTGTTTTGGATCAAGCCCGACAAAATTCCTGCGAGCGCAAAATAGGGTGCCATTCCACACAATACCCCAATCACAGCCAATAGAATAGCTACCAACATTTTGCCTTTACATCCGCTTGTAAAAGAATAAATCCAATACAAGCTACCCTTTACTTTCACAGTCCATCCCTCCTATATAAGCTAACGATTTTGGTTAGCATTAACTAACCTATAAAACAGAAAAATTTTAGGACGATAACGCCCTAAAATTCAGTGCAGTCATTTATTATGTAATTTTCAGAAGCCAAGGACTTCTTGCATACCAGGGTAAAGCATTTTACCGATGAAGTCCAAATGCTTCAATGCCTGTTCTCTTGTATATTCATGTTTAATTGTTTCACAAAGAGCGGTGACAAATGTGGTACACAATATATGAAGTTCATTATCTGTTACTGCTTTATGGGGCAGTCCTCGCTTTTCAAGTACGCCAAACAAATCAATAATTCCTTGCATTTCGATTTCCACAAGACGCTCCTGAAAAGATTCATAAGGTGTACCCTTTGAACAAACAAGTAATAATCGAAAAACATCATAATTGTCATACATGAAGTTAATAGATTCCCTGTTTTTTTCCGTTCTGAACTCGTTAAAATTTTTGAGGAAATCATCGTCACTAAGTCGAGAATACGTTTCTTCCATAGAAACATCGCACATCTTCAAAAAGTCACTCGTGACTGGTTCTACCATTGCAGTAAACATAGCCTCTTTACTTGGAAAATGGCGATATATCCCCGCAGCAGTAATTCCTGCTCGTCTTGCGATATTTTGCATAGACGCTTTTTCATATCCATGCTCCAAAAATTCCTGCTTAATACAGGGGAGCAATTTATTATGTGTATCTGTCTTATCTCTTGGCATATAAAAACCTTCCCGTAAGTTAATCTAATTAGCTTACGACATTCACTATACCACATTGGAGATAAGAATGCAAGAGAGAAGTGTTAGTTTTGGCTCACCGTTTTTATGCCAATCTATAAACAAGAAGCAGCAGAATAATTTCTGCTGCTTCTTGTTTATAAAATTAGTTCATCCAATATAATTTCCTCCGCCTGCGCTTTCAGCGTGTTCATTAACCCCACCCAGCGCATAGGGTCACGGGCTTTCAATTCCTCGGTGATGCCTGCCGCCTCCATCATGCGGGGCAACATGGCGTCCATCCGTTCACACGCCGCCCGGTCAATCTCCAACAGGTGCGGGTACAGCTTTTCGCTCAAAATCAAGCTGCTGTAAAGGCTGGGCCGGTGTTCTTTCAGGTAGCGTTGCCGCATACGGCCATACAGAGTTATGTACCCAGCCGACTATGCGGCTGGGTTTTCCTTTTTTGAGGGAGTTAATAGGCCGGGCAACCGTAGCCCAGCACATCAGAATACCCAATAGGATAGCTGTTCTGGCGCACGGAATCGCCGGAGTTGCCCTCTACGGTATAGACACGGCCATTCTCGACTTTTTCCACAATACCCACATGGTCGGCTGACATATCGCCATCCCAGTCAAAAAAGATGATGTCGCCGGGGCGCGGCTCATAGCTGTTATCCTGCCATAGCCCACGCTCCTGAAACCAGGGAACGCCCTGTGACGCACAGGCCGCAAATTTCGGGATGACGCCAGCTTCAATATAGCCGCATTGGTCAGCACACCAGCTCACAAAACAAGCGCACCATTCCACACGGCTACTAAAACCATACCAGCTCCAGTACGGTTCACCGCCGACATTCCCCACCTGGGAGAGCGCCACCGTGACGATTTCTCCATCTCCTCCGGTAATGCCGTAGAGCACCTGGGACCAAAGGGAATTGTTCTCGTCGGCCAGCAACTCCGCCATCTGTTCCCGCTGATCTTCGTTAAAGCCGAACTGGTCGGCCATTTCCTCGGCGGTCTTATGGCTGACAGTGATATACAGATAGGTTTGCGTAACCGTAGTTTCTGTTTCCACGATATTGCCGTTGCCATCATCGGATGTTTCAATCACCGTTTCCGTCTGGGTGGACGTGCTGGAGGAGATCTCGTTCATCTGCCAGAAGATGTCCTTTAACAGCTCCAGCTTCTCATCGTCCATGGTGGCCACTTCCTGGGCGTTATCCGGGTCGGTGGTGGTTTTGACAGCGTAAACCGCCAGAACCTCTTTCCACACAGCGCGAGAGCCGGACATCTCCAGCACATCATAGCTGTTGGACGCCTTGATTTCATCCAGGTTCTCCTGGTATTCGGTATTGATCTCCTGCACAGCGGTCTGCATGGTCTGCCCGGTGCCGGAATCTTCGCCGGAGAAGAAAATGCCAAAGCAGGAGCCGATAAGCATACCGATAAGGCAGATCACAATAATCACCAGCACGGCAATCCAACCGCCAGCGGCGATGGCCGCGATCAGAGCCTTGGTTGCGGCTATAATGGCTTTCACCGCCGCAACCGTAGCCTTAATTGCCGCCTTTGCCGCAACTACCGCAGTCCGGGCCGCTATGCGGGCGGCATGAGCCGCAGCCCTGGCCGCCCGCGCCGTGGCCTGGGCAGTGCGCTGGGCAGCTTTGGCCGCCTGCTGGCTGGTCTTGATACTGGCCTTGGCAGTCTTTTCCGCCGTTTTAATAGATTTGCTGGTGGTTTTTATCGTCCCCTTGGCCGTGGAAGAAGCCTGCTTGATGGTTTTGCGGCTCCTGTCTACTGTCTTAATGCCTTTCTTACCACGGTCCAGGGTCTTGATGGCCCCGCGCTCCTGACGGACCGCCTTGGCAGGCTCGGAAACTGTATCTGCTGCCTGACGGCCACTCCAGCGTGTGGTGGGCTGCCCAGCCTGCCGAGCCGCCTGTTTCTCTGCTTGTTTTTTCGGCTGTTCGGCTGCGGCTTTCCGCTTTTGGATTTTCTCCTTGACCTTAGAGATGTTCTCCTTAGTCGTCTGAACCCCCTTGCGGCCCTGTTTGTCAAACTGGTGGACCGCTCCATGGGTGACGTTATCCACCCCAGCTGAAAGGCGGTCGGACGCATACTCACCGGGGGTGCTTTCCTCCGCATACAGGCTGTGGTCGGCCTTATCCTTGGTGCGGATATATGCCTCTTTCATCCGTTCAGAAGCAACCGCCGCTTTATCAATCGCTTTAATGCCTTTTTTCTCAGAAACTCTTGTTTTAATGCCCTTGCCCATGGGCTTCACCTCCTTCCCAGGGCGGGGCCGCCCTTATTCCTCCAGCAGTTTGGCCACAATCACCATCCGCCCGTTGGTCCGGGAATACTCGCAGGTGGAAAGAGTGATGAGCTGGTCGCCATATTCCGCAGTC
This sequence comes from Candidatus Scatomonas sp., assembly GCA_963928055.1. Taxonomy (GTDB): domain Bacteria; phylum Bacillota; class Clostridia; order Lachnospirales; family Lachnospiraceae; genus Scatomonas. The sequence goes on from CAWVDN010000001.1 coordinate 989,153, forward strand.
ACGCCCGTATCATAGAGAGCCAGTTCTTTGCACTTGGCAATAAACTCGTCAAAATCTTCTTCCTGCTCGGCCCGGACGAAATGGTAATACTTAAAGCCAGATTCCGAGTAGGCCACCGTCTTAAAAGCGGCGATCACCTCATATTCGTCAAAACTGTCCAGGGTATCAAAACGGATGGTCTTGTGTTCCTGGTAAAAATCCTCACTCTCGTACTTGCACAGGTCGGAGAACATACTGCCGTTGTTCATGTGATGGCCGTACAGCACCAGATTGTCGGAAATGCCGATGTCGCAGTTTTCCTGCATATATGGCACCCCATAGCTGCTGTACGACTTATCAAAAGCGTGCTTCAGATAGAAGTTGGGGTTATCCTTGGTCTGCATGACGGGGTAATCAATCCGGGTGCCAGGAATGGAAATCCAGCCCACCAGGTCGCTGTTCTGGGCGTACACATCCGCATATTTCTCAAAGGCCGTCAGTTCTTCCGGCTCCTGAGCCGAGTCGTCAGCAAGCTCCAGCGTGGGCAGCTCCACATCTTCTTTGACCAGCTCGGCCACCTCGTCAAAGGCTTCGGCGCTTTGCTTCTGGTCCAGGTATTCCCGGCAGAGCATAGCCCCGGAGAAAAGGAAAAGGGCGGCACAAAGGGCCGCCCCCGCGATCATCAGTCTGCTTTTTACTTTGTCACTCATATTTCACCCTCCTGTACTTAGCGCGTCTGTTCCTTGCTGGCCGCTTGGCGGCGCTGTCCGGCCTGGGCCGCTTTCAGCCCCTGCAGCTCGGTTTTCACCGATGAGCGCCCGCCATTGATTTGCTCCACCGTGAGCGCCGTGTCACGATCCATCTCAGAAAACGCCTTGCCGCAGGACAGCACAAATCCCCGCAGCTTGGCAAGCACACCCTTATCCGCAGATAATTCCTTGCTTTCCTGGGGTTCCTTTCCCGCAAGGGCAAGCCCGGCGTTTTTGATGTGGCCGCCCGCCTGGTGCAGTTCCTCTCGCATAGCGTCCAGCCTCGCGGCAAGCTGCCCCATGCTTTTTTCCGCATGGGCAAAGCCCCGTCCCATCCGGGAAAGAACCGAGGGGATACGCAGAGCCTGGGCAGCACGGCACAGGGCAGAGCGCCCTTTCTCCTGAAAGGTCTGCACCATCTGCTTTGCAGATGAAATGAGGTTTTCCTTTGCCGTGGAAACCATCACTTTGGTCTGGCGGACTTTACCCTCCACAGTGTCTACAAGCTGAGAGCACCGGGCGCGGATTCCTTTGTCGTGGAGCTTGCCCACCTCCAGGCGCATTTCCTTCATTTCGTCCATCATCTGCGACAGCTTTTCTTCCATACCGTCGATATAGCCCACCAGGGCCTGCACTTCTTCCTTCTGCTTTTGAAGCCCGCTCTGTTCCAGAACGGAAATCAGGTCTATGATCTGCGGATGGTCCCGCAGCGCAAGAGCTGGTTCAGCCATTGTTCATTCCTCCATTCTCAAACGTATCATCGCGCCGGTTCCGCCTGCTTTCTCGCAGGGGGCAGCTCCCGGCAGTATTCCGGGTAACGGATTTTCACGCCCTCCATAAAGTAGGGTGCAAACTCGCAGCAGAACAAATCCTCCGGGGAATAGGCATTACTGTGATCCGGGTCGGTATAGCCGTTCCAGAGATTGAAAGCAAGGCGGCATACCCGGACAGTGCCGCTGGTCTGCCAGCCACCGTGCATACCATCCGGCTCAATGCAGTCCTGCTTGAAGTCAAACATCTGGCGGATGTTGGTCCGCGTTTCCGGGGCAATCCCCATCACATAGAAAAAGGCCCGGTGATAACAGTCGTTCCGCCGCGCCTTGCTCATCATATCCAAAAAGAAATCCCGGTGCTCCGGGGACGCAAACCGGATATTGCTCATACCGGCACCTCCTCGCCGCCGAATACGCCTTCACCGGGCTTGGTGGTCATCAAAGCATAGAGTTTTGTGTTACGGGGGAACCGGTTGATAAACGGCACCAGGGCGCTGCCATACCGGATAAGGCCGCAGCCCGCGTCCGCGTTGGTGACGTAGCTCATCTGTTCATTGGAGATGTTCAACAGCTTCGCCAGCTTTGCCCGGTCGGACGCCGCCTGGTTCAGCATGACGATAAATTCCGAGTTAGAGAGCATGGTGCTGGCCTGGACGGAATCCAAAAGGTACTCCACATTCTGCGTGATGGCTGTGGGATAAGCGCCGCGCTTTCTAAACTGCCTCCATGCGCTGTTAAAGAAAATACCGCTTTGCTCATTCTCGAACATCACATGGAACTCGTCGATGAACACATGGGTGCGCTTGCCCCGTTTCCAGTTGAGGGTGACGCGGTTCAGGATGGTATCGGTGATGACCAGGGAACCGGCAGGCTTTAGCTGCTCGCCCAGGCCGTGGATGTCGAACACCACATAGGGCTTGTTCAAATCCACCGTGCTTTCCCGGCCAAAGATGTCCAGGGAGCCGGTGGTGTAAAGCTCCAGGGAAAGGGCAATCTCTTTGGCCTTATCCTCCGGCTGCTCCAGCAGTTTTTGGCGCAGGTCGCAGAGGGTGGCCACCCGTCCGATCTTCTCCGCCTCTGGGTACACCAAGGCGGTGCAGCGGTCGATGATGGATTTATGCTGCGGCCCCACGCCGCGCTTGTCGATCTGCTCGATGAGGGACATGACAAACTGGCTCTTTTCCACGATGGGGTTTTGCTCACCGTAGCCCTCCACCATATACATGGCGTTGAGGCGGTCTTTGCCGCCCGCCACCAGGTGGGCCACCGTCGCTTTCTCCCGGCCCAGGGCTTTGACCAATGCGCCAAACTCGCCCTCCGGATCGCAAATCAGGATTTCGTCATTGGCGTAATCCGGGTGGAGCATGAGAAAGGCAATCAACTCCTTGGCGCTGAAGGACTTGCCCGCGCCAGGTACACCCAGCAGGAAGGCCGACTGGTTCAAGAGGTTCGCCTTGTTGCACATGATGAGATTGTGGGAAATGGCGTTTTCTCCGAAATAAATGCCGCCCTTATCCTGGATCTCCTGTACCTTGAAGGGAATAAACACGGCCAGAGATTCCGTAGTAAGAGTGCGAAACGCATTGATTTTCCGCGCCCCGATGGGCAAGGCGGTGTTGAGGCCATCAAGCTGCTGGAACTTGAGCACCGCAAACTGGCACATATGCTTTCGTGCCACAGAGAGCACCGCTTCGGTGTCGCTGTCAAGCTGCTCCTTGGTGTCGGCGGTGATGGCCAGGGTCATCACCGCGAACATCATCCGCTGGTCGCGGGTGGTGAGGTCGTCCAAAAATTCCTTGCTTTCTTTCCGCTGCAGCTCCATATCATAAGGAACCACGGCGCTGAAATTGTTGTTGGCATTCTGGCGGCGCTGCCAATTGGTAATGTTGGTTTCCACACCCAGCAGGCGGTTTTCTACCTCGCGGACGGCCTCATCGGTGGGAACCGGCACAACGTCGATGGAGAACATCAGATTGCGATTAAAATCCGTCAGCTCCGTCACCATGTTATCCTTAATATAAGAAGCGTAGTCTTTGAGGAACAGCACCCGGCAGAACTTATCGCCCAGCTTCAGATAGTCGCTGTTTTTCTCGATCCCATCCGGACAGATATAATCCTTAAAGCTATGGCCCCGTTTCATCATCTCGCGGGCATTGAAAACAAATTCGGATTCCTCGCCCTGGCGGTAGAAGTCGTGCAGGATACGCAGGCGCTCGGTGGCGTCCAGCTCCACGCACTTGGAGCCAAGGGCCGCAAAGTGGGAAATCAGGTCGGCTCCCACACGAGAAAAATAGGCGCGGGCCTCCTCGATGTCCTTCTTCACCACGGAGATGGTGATATACTTTTCCTGCATAATACCGTTGGCTCCGGTAGCCTTATCCATCAGCATTTGGTTGTACTCCTTACGGTACTCATCCCGGAAATCCCCCTGCATGGGCATGAGGATGGACGTTTCAAAGCTGGCCTGATTCATACGGCGGTTATTGATGGTGATTTTCGTCACCGCGCCGGAATCCAGGGAATTGAGCAGCTCCGAGTAGGTGAGGAACATGGATTCCTTGTCCTCGCGGCTGGCCACCAGATAGTTGATGTCGCTGAATTTATAGGTTTTGGAAAACTTGTTCCCCACAAGAAAAATGCCGTCCGGCCAGATACGGCGGACGGGGATCACATCCTGCACTTTCCGGGGGACGGTATAACGCTCCTTTTCCTGCTTGGACATGGTTTTGATGGTCTTAATCATGCTTGGCCTCCTTCCGCTTGCTAAAGTGTTTCGGCTCCTGCCGGCGCTTCTTGCCGGGCCGCCCGGTTTGCAGCTCCTCGATGGTATCTTTCAGAGCCGCATAGTAGTAGTTGCTGTCCTCGAACTTAAACTCCTTCGGCTCCAGCATTTCCGAGCGCAGCCACGCCCAGATGAATTGTTCCGCCGTCATGCCGTGATAGGTGATGAACCCCAGCATGGCAAAGGGGGCCGCTCCCAAAATGCACATCCAGGACAGGGTCTCCACCCCAAAGTAGGGGCGCAGGATAAAATAAAGGCCCACGGCCACGCCGCAGGCAAGAACAGAAAAGATGAACTGCCGCATACTCAAACCGAAAAACATGGATTCGGTGTAGTTGCGGATTTCCCGGTTGATCTTGACTTCCAAAATATCACCTCACAATCACATCGCCGGTTTCCAGGTAAACAATGCTGCTCTTGGGAATATAGGCAAAGCCCAGCAGCCGGTCGCCCACGGTAAAAATCTCGTCTGGAGCCGCTTTGGAGAAATGGCCCACAATTCCCTTTTCAGCGGGCAGTTCGTAATCCTCCACCATTGGGATGGCGGTTCCATCAATCAAGTGCAGCACATAGGTTTGATAACGCATTTGTTTTCCTCCTTTTTTACAGGCCCATCATCTCGCGCACCACGCGGTCAGCCATTTTCACCGCGCCCACGAGGACGAGCATATTAAAGACCAGCTCCCCGATATAGCTCCACACCTGCGTGACTGCCGCCGCATTGGGGTCAATGGCTGGCGGGGACGCCGCAAACAGGGAAAAGATAATGCAGGCCAGTACAATGATGGCCCCTTCCAGACACACGGCGGCATACGACTTGATAAAGCTCTTGCCCACGTTTTGGGTCGGTTCCCCGGCGAAGGTAGACAGAGGCACCGGCGCGATGGCCGTGTATAAATAGAGCTTAAAAAACCGCCCGTACACGGTCATAATCATGATGAAAGACAATACTGTGATGAACAGCCCACCGATGAGCGTCACAGCCCACAAGGGGATACTCTCGAAAAAGCCGCAGCTTTCCACCGCGTCAATGATTTCCTGTGGCAACACAGTCTGTTGGGCCGAACCAAAGCCCGCCGCGTTCATAATGGTGGAGACAAGGCCCTGGACGATATTAAAGAGGGCCATCATCAGCTCCAGCCCATAGGTCACGACGCCTTTGGCAATGGCAAACCGGATGAACAGCTTCAGGGCGTGCTCCGGCTTTTTTACCTCTGCGAATGAGCCGCAGGTGCGCATAACGCCTACCACAAAGAACAGCACCAAAAGCGCAAGGCCAATGGCCCGCACCGCGTCGTGGATGTTGACAATGACGCCCCAGATGGAGCCGCCCTTAAACTGTTCCGGGCTTTGGGTGATGAGCTGCCAAATCTCGGACAGGTACTTGTTCCAGGTGTCGAGGGCATTTTGCAAATTTTGAACAACCCAGTTATCGGACATTCAACAACCTCCTTTCCGGCAACGGTAAGGGGCAGGCCGCCATGGACCTGCCCCCGTACTGCCGTTATTCGAATCAGCCGGTAATCAGGGTCAAAATCTCCTTTGCAAACGTAATCACAACGCCGCCGGCCAGGGTGAGAAAACCGTTGGCCCGCTGGCTGGGGTCGTGGGATTTGAGAGACAAACCGATCTGTACCACGCCGAAGCCCAGCAGGATCATACCCACGGCGCGGATCAGGCCGAAGATGAAATCACTGAGGTTGTTGATAACCGTCAACGGGTCGCTGGCGGCAAAGGCCGTAGTGGTGCAGCAGCACAGCATGAGCACCAGGGCCGCATAAACGGCAAAGGCGCTCCGGCTCTTTTTGCCCATGGGCAGGCTGCGAGTTTCTTTCTTCTGCTTGCTTTCCTTCTTAAACAGTTTCATTTTGGGTGTCCTCCTTAAATTGAAAGATATTCTCCATGTCCTCATCGGACAGAAGCTCGTAAAGGGTTTCCGGCTCCTGGATATTGGCAAAGTCGCCGGGGGTGAGGCGGCCAATGACCATATCCGCCACAGCGTTTTCGGTGCCGCCGTGGGAATAGACGGGCGCGCCGCCGTCGGTGGTGTACTTGATGTTGGGGTGTTTCAAAAGGTCGTACTTTTCATCCATCAGCGGCGCTTCGCCACGGATAAAGAGCAGAGCCAGGTTGTTGTCCAGCATACGGACCTCATCGGGCGTCATCAGCTCCCGGCCCGTGATCTGGTTGTTGGTGGAATAGCTGCCGGAATGCCCGGTGCTCTTGCCGTAGGTGTCCAGCCAGAGGGTGCTTTTCCCCAGGTAGTTCTCGGAGATCAGCTTGTGGGTGGACGTTTCATTGCCGCCCAGGTACAGAAATTCATCGCAGTTGCCGATGATGGATTCCCATTGCTTTTCAAACAGCGCCTTGAGCTGGGCAATGTTCTGGATGATGATAGAAACACTGATATTCCGGGAGCGCATGGTGGCCAGCAGCTTGTCGAAATCATCGGGCAAGCTCACGTTGGCGAACTCATCCATGAGAAAATGCACCGGTGTGGGCAGGCTCCCGCCGTGTACCCGGTCGGCAGAATAAAAAAGTTCCTGGAAGGTGCTGGCATACAGCAGGCTTACCAGGAAGTTGAAGCTGGCGTCGTTGTCCGGAATGAGGGCAAAGAGAGCCACTTTTTTCTCGCCCAGGCTGGAAAGGTCCAGCTCATCCGTGGCGGTGAGGGCCGCCACCGAGGACAGATTGAATTTTTCCAGGCGGGACGCCAAAGTGATTTGAATGGATTTCAGCGTTTTGGCAGAGCCGGAACGGTAATCCTTGTAATACTTCACGGCGATGTGGTCCGGGGAACGCATTTCCAGCCGGTCAAACAGCTCGTCCAGGGGGGATTGGTAGGAGTCATCGTCCTCCCGCACCTCGCCGGCACGGAGCATTTCCATGACCATGGGGAAATTCTTTTCGTCCTCCGGTGCTTCGTACCACAGGTAAAACACTAAAGCCATGAGGAGCATACTGGCCGCCGTATCCCAGAAGGGGTCGTTAGACTGGCTCCCTTTCGGGGTGGTGGCTTTGAACAGGTTCGTCACCATCTTCTGCACATCGTTGTCGGATTTCAGATAGGCAAAGGGATTGTAGCAGTGGCTTTTCTCCATGTTCAGAAGGTCCACCACCTTGATCTCATAGCCCATCTGTTCCAGCAGGCCGCCGCAGTCACGGAGCAGTTCCCCCTTACAGTCCAAAATAAAAAGGGACGTATTGCATTGGCAGATGTTCACTTTGGCGTAGAACCGACTTTTTCCCGCGCCGCTGCCGCCCACCACCAAAGTGTTGAGGTTGCGGCGGTGTTTCCGGCCATCCAGCCCCATGCGGACGTGCTGGGTGAAAATGCGGTTTTTGAATGGGTCCTTGTCCCGGTATTTCTTATTCACGGCCCGCGGATCGCCCCATTTGGCGGAACCGTGTTCTTCGCCTCGTCTGTAATTGCGCCGGGAAGAAAGATAAATGCCAATGCCCAGCCCATAGGCGGCAATAAAAATGAGGACAGTTTTTACACTGTCCTCACACCACACGATTTTGAATGGATTGTTCATTGCCGCAGGCAGGGCGCTGACGATCTCCGAAAGTCCCCCGGAAATGGCAGGCGCAATCAGCAGGGCGAACCAGATCACCGGGACCAGCCCCAGGGCATAGAGCCAGGGGCCGCCCGCCTTGTTATCTGGCTTCATCCCGGCGTCTTCCTTTCTTGGGGGTCCCCGCAAAGTCATCAGACTTTGTGGGGAGAGGAGGAGCGGCGGAACGGTCGAGCTTTTGCCCGCCTGCGGGCGAAACGAGAGAGTGCAGCCCGCGACGACGAGGGGCGTCAATGGTTTTCAGCAGAACGTCCTCCACCGGGCCGGGGTCGCGCTGTTCCTCCAGCATATCGTTCCGCAGCTCATTGAGGGCGCGGATCATAATGCCGTGTTCATAGCTGTCCAGGGTGAGGACAACCTTGTCCTGTCGTTCCATTTCTCAAAACCTCCTTTACCGTTCCTGTTCCTTCTGCTTGCTGTCGCGGGTGAGGCCCATAGCCCTGGCCATACGGCCATTCAAGGATTTGAAGGCGTCCCGCATATCGGTGAGGGCCGCAGGAATATCCTCCCTTGGGACCTGCCCCTGAAACACGCCGTCCAGCTTGGAAATCTCATACTCTTTGGCGTCCACGCCATACCGCTTGCAGAGCATATAGCTGACCGCATAGGCTTTGTAGCCGTCCGTTTCCCTGGAATAGCCGTCCATGCTTTGGGCAAGCTGCACGTTGGCAACCTCCAGCGAAACACAGCGGAAGATGTCCGGCGCGTCCATGCCCTTTTTCACCAGGATGGCGTTCTGCTCTGCGGAAAACATGGCCCCACGGCCCTGGGGCAGCTCCTCCACAGCCCGGATGGGAACCGGGGAACTGGCGATCAGGCCCTTTAAGAGCAGGCGGTCATCGTAGCTCACCTGGGGCTGTGTCTGATCCCGCGCCGTAGTCTGGGAAATATCATAGACTTCCTTGGCGTAAAAGTTCTGGCCCACGCTGCCATCCTCACGCCGGTATGCCTTGCCCGGCTCCAGAATGATGATGGGCAAACGCTTCTCATCCTCCAAAATCTCGATCCCCTGGGCGTGCCACTCCTTGTAGCCGCCTACACGCACCGCGTCGGGGCATTTATCCCCAATCAGAAGTGCATTGCGAGCAGAGTGGAAGGGAAAACGGCTCTGCACATCCAGATATGCCTCCATACTGCCCGTACCCTCGGAGAACTCTTCAAAAATCCGGTCCAAGGTGGCATAGGCTTCTTTTCGCTGTTTTTCCTCCCGGATCTGCCACCACTGGCGCTTGGGGCGCTCTTTCTGGCTTTCCTGCTTTTGCGGCGCGGCCTCCGCCTGGGGCTGCTGTTCAAACAGATCGTCAAAATTATTCATCACAGATTACCTCTCTTTCGATTTGGGCTTCTTTTTGGGTTTGGGCGGCTGGTGCCGGGTTGTTTTCTGAGCCGCCTTCTTCTGGGGTGCAGCCGGCTCCTCGGCCCTGGCAGCCTCCGCCTCCTTCTTCCGCTGGGCCTGGATGTCCCGCAGCTCCTGCCGGACGGAAGGCTTCTCGGCTCCATCAGAAGTACCCCTTGCGGACTTGCTGCTGCTCTCGGAGATAGGCTCGGACGGAGGGGATTTTTCCGCCGCTGGGGCAAAAGGGGCGTTCTTCTCCGCTGCTGGATTTTCCGGCTGGGCTTTTTCTTTCTGGGTGGGCTTTTCCATCAGCTCATCCAAAAGCTGGTCGTCCACACTCTTTTCCGGCATGGCCTGCTCCGGCGCGGCGGGTTCGCTGCCGCGCTGTTCGCGGGATTTCTCAATATCCTCCTTGATCGAAGCCGTATCCACAACGGTGAGCTTGAACTTCTCCACGATCCGGTTGGCTCTGGCAGCGTCATCCTCGAACACCAGAATGTCGATGGTGTCGTCGCCTTTCTTCACCGGGATGGGCGCATAAAGAATCCCGTACCCCTTGGCTTGCTTGGCAAACTCCGGGCAATCCTCCTTCTTGATGGTGTAAACCTTTAAGGGGCGCTTCTCCCGCAGCATGGCTTCAATGCGGGCTTTGCCCTTGGTCTTTTTCTGGTCTTTCAGAACCGTGTAAAGGGCGGCGGCCAGATTTTTAGCAGCAGAACCGGTGATTTTGAGGGCAAATTCAGCACCCTCCAGGCTCATCCGTACCACTTGCTCCGCCGCGTCGCCTGAGTTATACATCGAAAATCATCTCCTTCCTGGGGGAGCCGCCCGGCCCTGCTCCGGCTCCTGGCGGGCTTTCTCATCCCTGCCGGAGACTTCCTCACGGGCGGCCTGTATCTTATCCTTGATAGAAGTGGAGCGCAGGGCAATATCCCCGCACAGCTTCACCTCCCGGCGCAGCTCCTTTATCTGCGCAGAAAGTTCGGAGATCTCAGCCCGGATGTGTTCCTGCTGGGCAGGGTCGGCCAGCACCGCCTTGGTGCGAAGTTTCCGGTACAGGCTTTTCCTCTGTTCCGTTATGCTTGAAAGCCGAGATTTCAAATCGAATTGATAGACATTGAGCTGCTCCAGGGTGTCAATGTGGTGGCGGGAAAGAAGGCGGGCTTCATCGGTAAGCTCCTGCGCCCGGATCAAATCCTCTCGCAGTGCATGAGGCACCCACCTGGGCGGGCGGTTCTGCTTTTGTGGGAATACCCCCAGCAGATAGCAGTAGTGAAAGTAGAGAGCGCGGAACCCCGTCACCTTTTTGACCTGTTTCAAATCCCCGTGGAGCCTGCACCGCAGCGGCTCCGGCCTGTGTTCCCGCTGGGGGCGGCGCTGGGCTAAAATCCGCCTGCGGATGTTCTCCATCGAGTAGTCCTCGCCAAAGTTGCGCATGAGCTTGCGCCCACGGGGATAATTCAGCGGACGAACCGTAATGTCCTTACCCACCTTGATGTCATAGCCCATCTGCCGCAGGCGATAAAAAAAACTGCCGTTCCGTCATAGACTGGCGGATGGCAGTATCCACATCGGCTTTGATGAGGGAGAGATAAGTGGGGCGGCCTTCCTGCTCGGCCCGCCATTCCCCGTAGTGCTTGGATTTTCCTCGCTGGGGGTTCTCAATGACAGAAAGCCCATACTCCCGGCACAGCCGGTCGGATTCCCGCTGCATATCGAAATAATCCTGTTCCGTGCGATGGTATTTGATTCCATCTACAAAGGAAACCGTATTGAGAACGAAATGGTTGTGCAGATGATTTTCCCTGTCCAGATGGGTAGCCACCAGCACCTGGTATTTTTCACCCCACAGCTTTTTTGCCAGGGCAAGGCCGATCTCATGGGCCAGCTCCGGCGTGACCTCGCCGGAGGCAAAGCTCTGATAGCCGTGGTAGGCCACAGTCCCGTCCTCCTTTCCAAACCGCTTTTTTACCGCTATCATCTCATCGCGGGCAGTAGAGGGGCTGCAATTCACCCCGGAAACAAACTGCCGCAGGACCGTTTCGCCTTCGCTTTCCACCGACTGGCTTGTTTTGTGCCGCTGAACGGCATACTCGATCACATCCGCAAGGCCCTGAGCCTCCTTGCCGTCCATATCCTGCTTTTCAAAGAAATCAGGGTTTTCGGTCTTGTCTGGATTTTCAATATAAATGAGAACCTTGCCCAGCCAGCCGTTCACCCGCCAGATGGACGTGGTAGCCACGTCACACCGCGCTCCGCTTGCCGCTTTTGCCGCAAGCGTCAAAAGGCTCACCGCTTCGCGGGTGCTCCTTCTCCCCACGAAGCAGGCTTCGCGGGGACCCCTTCGTGTCCATAGCGCGGGGAAGGATCACCGCTTTGGTGATGTCCCGGACGAGCTGGTCGAATTTTCGCATTTCCTCATCATAGAGGCGCTCATCAATGACGCCCAGCACATGGGCTTTCTGGGCGATCTGGTTGAGGTTGCCGCCAATCCGGTGAAGCTCCCGCATAAAGTCGTAGTAGGCGGGCGGCGGCGCGTCCTGGGGAACCAGGCCGTTCACCAGATGACGCAGGTACGCCTCACGGGAAAGGCCGCTGCGCTTTACTTTTTTGTTAAAGGCTTCTGCCTCTTTTTTGTCCAGCCAAAACTGGACGTGTACGTTTCGTTTTCTCATTCTTCCGAATCCTCCTTTCTGCCGATGCGGTTGATTTGAAGCAGGCACATAATCAACACGCCGACCACACCGCCCAGCAGAAATCCAATGGCGAAAAACAATCCTTCCATGAAAACCTCCATCCTTTCAAAAGGGGTATTAGGGGGCGTTCCCCCTAACAAGCGGCCTTTGTGGTATCACAAAGGCGATGCTTGCTGGTATTATCACGAATTCTGGATAATACCAGTTATCATGAATTCATAGTTATCACGAAATGAAAAAGGAAGTCCGAAAAAGATTGGACTTCCCAAAGAAAAGTATTGATAACTTTTGTGGACGGCGGCAAGTAAATCGCCTCCTTTCCGCGCCGCCGGCCACAAAATCGTGATAACTATGTAAAGTGCTATTTCAGGCCATATAGCCGTTTCAAAACTTCATCGTCGTCAACATTGTAGCGGGCCAGTTGTTCGTTATTAGCCGGGCTGTTTTTAGGAGTAGCTTTTTCAATCGCCATCCGTTTTTGTTCTGTGTCAGCGTGAGCATAAATGAGCGTGGTTTCTAAATTCGCATGGCCAAGCCATTGGGATACCAGTGTTAAATCCATCCCGTTTTGATACAAATGCATGGCGCGGCTATGACGAAAGAGGTGCGGGTGGACATTATCAGGAATCTCATTGCACTTCTCTTTTGCGGAGAGGCCATACTGTTTCATCCATTTGCGGATTCCATCGCAGGACAGAGGCTGTACTTCGCCTTGTCTGATCGTATAAAAAAGAGGACGATCCGACAGCATATTCTCCTGATGATGGAAAACGGATAAATACCTGGATAAATGCTGGACCGTTGCTTTCATCAACGGCACGCTCCGAACCTTTCCACCTTTACCGGATAGGATAGCGGTTGGCGTTTTGCCGAGGCGTATATCCCGCAACCGAAGATCTACAAGTTCCTGAACCCTGGCCCCGGTATCGTATGCCAGGATCATGAAGAACTGATTCCGTATACCGAGTTTCTGGGATGTATCAGGCTCTTTCAGTAAAATACTGACTGCATTTTCACTCATATACTCAACCGAAGGTGAAGCGATTTCTTTCTTCAACGGGATTTTTGATAATTCTGCCTGATATATAACAGCGGAAGGCTCAACCATAGCAGCATATTTGAGAAACGCCTTGATACACTTAAGCCGGTGGTTTCTGGTCGAAATGCAGCACCTTTTCTCTGCTTCTAAATAGGTTAGAAATGCAGATACGGCCTTTCTGTCCAACATACGGAATGTTACCTTACTTAAGGAAGTTTGATTGTACTCCTTAATGAAGTCAAGCAGCATTTCGAGGGAAGTTTTATAGGCCCGTATTGTATTTGGGCTGCTATTACGCTGTGTCGGAAGGTAGATAAGCAGGAAGTCATGGATTAACTTAAAGAGAGTTTCATCAGCAATCTTACTCATTTTCCTCTACCTCCGGTATAATGCTTTCCATAGCTGCCCAGAAAACCCCAGATGATTTTACCAGATTATCGGGCAGCAGATGGATATAGTGTTCTGTGGCGGACAAATCGTAGTGCCCCATATAGGCCCGCAGATAAGGGAGCATGGCGTAAAGATCACGCTTTTCATCTGTCCAGCGATTTAAGACAGCAGAAGCAAAGCGGTGTCGAAGGTCATAAACCCGGACGCGCGGCAGATTGTGGATGCCAGGGTTCGCCGCCTTCCAGCACTGCTGAAACATTTGGGAAAAAGCATTCCTGCTATAACAGTTTCCACCCGGTGCCGGAAAGAAATATTCACTTTGCCGGAAGGAAGTGGCGGCAGCTCTCACTGCATCATATTTTCGACACAGTGACAGCATATCGTCAGACATGACGATGAGGCGATCCTTGTCAAACTTAGTATCTGTAATGAATACTTCTCCTGTGTCCAGGTTGATATGCTTTTTCTTCAGCGTCCTTCCCTCGCCGGGGCGCAGGCCGCAGGTATAGATCAACCGGAACACAACAGGGATTATTTTATGCCGCAGGGGAGATTGCGGGCAGTAAGGGAAAGAATCCGCTGCGGCAAATAGTCTGGAAAGTTCCTCATCTGTAAAAACATACGGATGGGGATGGTATCGGTATGGAGCAAAAGAATCAGGAAAAACATAAGCATTTTCACCGGTTGCAAGTAAATATTGCCCAAGAAAGTTTATTGCTGAAATACAATTTTTCATTCTGCCTGACTTTATGTGAGAAGCCTGATGAACCCAAGCCCAGGCAAGTTCCTTTGTTAGACAGGTTTCTCCGGGATAATTCTCTGCACAGAAGGCATCCAGGTTGCGAAGATAAAGTGCATAGCTTTTTGTGGATTTCCCAAGTGATTCCCGATAGGCCAGGGCCGCCTGTATTTTTTCAGCAAGAAGGCTTTTCATCAAAACACACCTCCCGCTACCTCGATGCCCCGAAAATCAAGCGCACATTCTTTTAGATGCACTGTGTCCAGGGAGATATACTGTTTTACGGTGTTCAGGTTGCTATGTCCCAGAATCTGCGCCGTCGTAGTCACGGGAATACCGGCTACCGTCATATCTTTTGCAAGCATCCTTCGCAGGGAATGAAAGCCCTTCCCATCAAAAGGCCGACGTTCGATCCCAGCTTTTTGCTGATACTTCGCATAGGTATATCCAACGGCAGACCCAGCATTGAGCGGCTGGAAGGGTGCTTGTGCGCGTAAAAATATATGTGGGAAATCGTTCTTTGGTCTGGCGTGAAGTATATACTCCTTCATGGCTTCTCCGACTTCAGCCGGTAACGGCAAAAGCAGGCTTCTTCTCGTCTTTTGCTGCAAGAGCTTGATTTGGCCTGCCTGCCAGTCAATCTCATCCAGCTTCATGCGTACAATATCGTCCGCCCGTAAGCCAAGCCTTGCACCCAAAAGAATCATGGCATAGTCCCGTTTTCCTATGGGAGTTGAGCGGTTGATCTGAGCCAAGATTTTTTCTAACCCTTCTTGCGTTGCTGCAGGCTGGATTTTTTCAGGACGGTGGACAGAAACCGCAAGGAATCCCATGTAATTGATAGAGATGGCCTGGTTTATCTGCAAAAAATCATAAAATTTACGAAGATAAGACAGTGTGTTCCGTACACCGCCAGGACTGAGCGTACCAGCGCAAAAACTGATATATTTTCCAAGGACGTCCTCTGTCATAGTGGAAAAATCAGTGTACCCCTGTTCCAATAGCCAAGATAGATGTTTATATATTACCCAGCTAATATCTTCCCGTGTGTTTGGGTGAAACGTATTGGCATTTAGGTATTTCTGGTGCCAATACTCAAAATCTGACGGCAGTGGTTCTCGTTTGTGCCTGGATTTGCAGGACCATTCGATTCTGCCGGTCAAAAACATCTGGTCAACACGCTCTGCTGTTTTCAGATAATTCAAATAGTTTTGTCGGGACAATTCACCGGCGTGGAATTTTGCATATAACATGGCCGTATATGCTCTTGTCAGTTCTGGATCGTAAAACTCCATCTGATGCTGTTCATAGAAGCGGATCAATCTGGTGCAGCGAGGATAAAAAGCTCTCCACACTGTATTGGGGCTTTGCCCCATGGCAAGCATTGCCTCCACAGCTTGATCCACTACCTGTCTTACGGCTAGCTTCTCGTTCATTGACATTCCTCCGTATTTGGTATTCGGGTAATCCCGTAATACCCATTATCGCATTGAGCGATAAAAGAAGGAATGTATTTTACATAGTTATCACGAATTTGTGGCCGATAGCGCAGAAAGGAGGCGATTTACTTGCCGCCGTCCACAAAAGTTATCAATACTTTTCTTTGGGAAGTCCAATCTTTTTCGGACTTCCTTTTTCATTTCGTGATAACTATGAATTCATGATAACTGGTACAGCTACATTCCATTCCCCTGCGGGGAATCTGAGACAGGCGAATAAAGAACTCATCGCTCGCCCCGGTCACGGTTTTGGTCCCTGGCCTTGAAATTCACACCAGTGAAGTGGTCGGCATCCAGAATATAATCTCCTTTCTTCCACCGCTCGTTGACAAGCTGCTCGGCCTCCATCCGGCTTGCAGCGTTCACTGTGACGGTCATCTCCAAGGTTTCCGTAATGGTCACATCATAATCCTTCATCGCTCATGCTCCTCGCTAAAAATGGGCAACAAAAAAGAGCGTCCATTTTCAGAACGCTCTCCAAAAAGGTATTCGTTTTTACCGCGCCTTCTCCTGTTTCAGATGACGGGTGGGGATTGCCAGCAGCTTGCGCACCCTGCCTTCCAAATGCTTCTCAATGGCCTGCAAATGTTCTTCCGGCAGGTTGAGGCTTTCGTGGCGCTTGAACCGGAACCCGATCATGCGGCGGAGCTGCTCTTTCTGCTTTGGCCCCATGACCTCCGCGCACACCTCCTCATAGGAGATGTTGTAGGGATTAGAACGGGTTTTGGCGTACTCGTCCAGATTTGCATAATCTTCCTTGCCGGCATAGCAGAACAGGGACAGCCCGTTGTCAAAAATGGGGGCGGGCGCAATGATGCTGCCGCTGTGGTTATCCCGCAGGACGCCAAAGTTTCCAAAGTGTCGGTCCTCGTTGTAAATCAGGGCGTCAAACACCAGCATACTGCGGATTTGCTCGGAAAACTCCGGCCCCAGCTTGTCATAGTAGGCAAGGCAGGCGGCAATGCCCCCGGTTCGGACAATGCGCCCGATGGGGATATAGGCCGTGTCGATGTTGGTAAACAGGGCGCACTTAGAGGCGGTAATGCCTTTCCAGTTCTCCAGGTCATAATGCACGGCGTTCAGTCGCATGGTTTCCGCAATCTGCGAAGCATAATACTCGCAGTACGGTTCCCGGCCCGTATTGGACGCGCCGGTCGTGCCGCCCTTATAGAGATAAATCCCATCGTGCTCCACATAACGCCACGCCTTGGGCAGCATACCGCCTGTGGTCAGCTCCGGGGATGTGGTAAACGCCTGCCGGCTCCCGCCTGCGCCGGTATAGGCCACCAGCGCCAGTATCTCGGAAAAGCGGTTTTCGTAAAGATTGTATTGGGAGAATTTCCCCTCAAATCCTTCCGGCACCACCCAATAGCTGTCGTTCAGCGACAGCCCCTTGCACACGTCGATGATTCCCTTGGTGTCGTTATGGCTGAGGCCAAGGGTTTTCAGAATCTCGTCCACAAAGGCGCGGTTTTTGGGGATAACCCGCCGCTCCAGCCAATGGATGACGCCCTCGCCGGTGCGCTCCATATCCAAAGGCAGCAAATGGGCCTGCTCCTCGTTGGTGTATAAGATTTCAGCCACAAGGCCGGACAAGCCCTGCTTTTCCATGGAAAAGCGCATTAGCTCCGTATCATAAATGCGGAGACTGTAAACATGACTCATAGGCTCCTCCTTGTCGTTTAGTTCCAGTGAAACATCCTTCCCCAGCGCCGAGGCGATTTTTAAGATCATATCAAGCGTGGGGTTCTGTGTCCCACTTTCCAGGCGGTTGATGCCGGAACGCTGGATTCCCAGCCGTCTGGCCAGCTCTGCCTGGGAAATGCCCTGTTCCAGACGGGCCTCCACAAGCTGGGATATGATTTTCTGCCGTTTGCGCAGTTCCTCCATACTCTCACCTCACTGCTTTAATGTTAACATATATGATAACAATTTGCAAGAGGGAGAATCTGTCGAAACTGGGAAACCGGCAACTCACCGCTCCGGCTCTTTGCTGTGGCTGCCCCGAATGGGAATCCCCAGCCGGTGGCACAGAAAATCATTCACATCCTTTCCACGGGGCGGCGGTTTGTTCTCCACACGGTAGCCCTCCGGCATGACAGCCATGATTGCCTTGGCCGCCAGCCGGCCAGCCGTGTCATTGTCCAAATGGAGATAGACGGTTTTCACATGGGGGTGGTCCTCCAAAAATCGGGTGAGGGCCACCGGCAGCTTGCTTTCCTCGATCTTTTTCTTCGGCTGGTACACCCCGGCAAGGGACAACAGATTGTGCCGCCGCCAGTCGATCCCGTCCAGCTTACAGAGAGTGGCATAGGACATGACATCAATGGCGCACTCGCACAGATGGACCGCCGGATTCTCCACGCAGGCGGGCAGGGCAAAGGAAAAGTGCTTATCACTGCCGCTTAAATCCCCGTGGAACCGGGCTTCACTGATTCCCCGCAGGCAGCCGAACCGCGCCTTGCCATCCTTGTCAAAACCAACGAAAACCACGTTGCTGTGGCCCTTGTTCCGGCTCTCATAAATCCGTCCGGTCTGGACGCAGTAGTCCAAAATCTCCTGGTCAATGCCCCGCCCCTTGAGATAGGCCATCATCGCCCGGTTGTCTGGGGCGGCCTGGGGCAGAAGCAGGTGCTTAGGCTTTTCCTCCTTCGGCGCTGGCACAAAGGAAGGCGGCGGGATGGCAGCCCTGCCGGAGATGGTTTCCATGGCCTCCAAAAAGGAATAACCGTTGACCTTGATGAGATAGTCCAGCGCACTGTAACCGCCAATCCCACGGGAAAACCAGCACCATTTGCCGTTGGAAATCCGCAGGCTGTCATGGGTCCTGGTGCAGTAGACGTTGCCGGACACATGGACCAGCTCCTGGGGTTCGCAGGTTTGCAGGTAGGTGAGCAGGTCCACCTGCCTTGCCCGTTCGATGGCTTCTGAATCGTAAAAAGGCATAAAAAAATACAGCCCCCTTCACATAGCCATAGATTAGCCGCCCCATGTGGGGTAGCTGACTATGTAAAAGGGGCTGTACTCTTTTCAGATATGGAAAAAGCCGACTGGATTGCTCCAATCGACTTTCTGCATATACTTTTGCGATTTATAAGCAGATATGGATGGGGAATGTGCAGTTTTGGGCGGCAGCTTTAAGCCATAGCCAAAAACTCCAAGAATTTTAATAGTTTTTACTCCTAATCCGTAAAAACTTGTTTTGTTCAAGACCTTTTTGGGGGTGCGAATGAATTTGGATATGTAAAAGCGGCATGGATTTTTCCATGCCGCCCAAAAAACTATTCAGTTTTGAAAGCGCCGATTTTCTTCAGATAGGCAAATCCGTCTGCATGGCCCCGGAAGTAGATGTGTTCCCGTTCCATATTATCGGCCCGCATATACAGCCGGATAAATTCTTTCAAGGCTTCATGCTCCTCAGCAGTAAAAGAAAGTTCTCCCTTGCCCTCCAGCAGAGCGCCAATCACAGGATTTTGACGTTTCAGTTCCTCCATCTGGGCCTTTAACTTGGCATATTCCGGGCTGGCAGCCGCCAAATCCATCACAATGTCGCTGTCGATTTCAGAAAACTGTTCGGAAATGCGCTCCGGGAGCAGGCAGTAGCTATCGTCCATCTATCATCACCCCTTGTTACGATTTTTATTATACTATACCTGCTCCGCAGCGCAATGGCAAATGTGCGATTACCGTTCTTTCTGCGCTTTGGCTTTCTGTTTGGCTTCAGCGGCCTCGGCCTGTTCCTGGACGGTATCCCAAATATTTTCCATGTGGGATGTTTCTTTATCTTCCCACCGCTCAAAAATCTGCTTCAGGGGCTTGCCGGATTTCAGCAGCGCCCTGGCCTGGCTGTCCTCCAAGTCGTTGTACTCTAACGACATCAGAATGTCCTCCCGCACCGTGTACTCGTAGGCGTGGTTCAGAATCTCAGCCGGCGGCTGGGAAAGCAGCCAATCCCGGAACTGCTCCTGTTCCGCGAACATTTTTTCATAGAGCCTGGTATTCAATTCTTCGTTGGTCATCGTATCCTCCTTTACCGTGCCAGCTCCGCAACCCTCCGGGCAGGCACATCCTCGCCCTCATCCGGGGTATCGTCCAGCAGAGTCTTGTCCTTCTCATCCATGTTGAGCAGAATATTCAGCTCTTTCAAACGGGCTGTTTTCTCCGCCAGCTCCTCCTCGCGGGCAAATGGGGCAGCCAGTTCGGTGCGGGCGTTTTCAAGCTGGGTCTTGGTTTCCTCCAGGCTGTTCTGCTCGGCCTGCAGGCTGCCTGCAAGGTTTTCCAGAGCGTTGTCCAGGCGGGTGATATTGCCGAACACATCTGCGCCCAGCGTCACCGTATGGGAAAGAGTGCCTTTGAGTGTGATCCGGTACTCATTGCTTCTGCCATCATAGGCCAGCACCATGGAAAAGCCCCGGTACTGCCCCAAAAGAACAGCAT
Organism: Candidatus Scatomonas sp.; assembly: GCA_963928055.1. Classification (GTDB taxonomy): domain Bacteria; phylum Bacillota; class Clostridia; order Lachnospirales; family Lachnospiraceae; genus Scatomonas. The sequence continues at coordinate 1,009,150 of CAWVDN010000001.1, forward strand.
CGGAACCTGTCATACGGGTGCAAACATCAATGATAGCCTTGCCTGCGTCCTCTTTTTCAGCATAGCGTTTGCCATCCACCTCCATGCCGCAGAAGCCCTCCTGGGCCTTGGGGTGGGCCGCCGCCAGCGCCACATCCTGCTCATAGCCCGCGATCCGTTCCGTGAGCCGGGTGATCTCCTCCGGGTACTTGCGGTACACCAGCTCCTCCAGCGCATATACTTGGTTCAAGTGGCTGGCTTTCAGCATATTGAGCCGCGCCACCTCCATATCCAGGTTGCACTTTTCGATAATAAGCGGATTGCCGGTGGCCAACGCCTTGATTTCCGAATAGCTGAGGGCAGTTTCATCTACATCATCTGCCACACGGACGGGGGCCTTGCTGGTCATAATCTGGGCGATGAACTTCTGCTTGTTCTCCACAAGCTGGTAGAGGTAAGCGTCAAAAGTGCCTTCCGTTACATACCGATAGATTTCCACCTCCTCATTTTCATTGCCCTGGCGGACGATACGCCCCAGCCGCTGCTGCAGATCGGAGGGCCGCCAGGGACAGTCCAGGTCATGCAGGGCAATGAGCTTATCTTGGACGTTAGTGCCCGCGCCCATTTTAGCTGTGGACCCCAGCAGCACCCGCACCTGCCCGGCGCGCACCTTGGAAAACAGCTCCTTCTTTTTGGCTTCGCTGTCTGCCGTGTGGATAAAGGCGATTTCCTCCTCCGGGATACCGGCGTCCATCAGTTTCTTTTTTAGGTCGTCATAAACACTGAAAGAGCCATCGGTGGTAGGTGTGGACAGGTCGCAGAACACAAGCTGGGCAGAGCGTTTTTCTTTGGTCTGTTCCCAGATGCGGAACACATTCCGGGCGCAGACAGCCACCTTGCCACCCGGATCATCCGGGGCCAGGGGCTGAATCAGCCGCATATCCAACGCCAGTTTGCGTCCATCATTGGTAATGCGGAGCATATTGTCCACATGGGGGTCAACTCCGCCGCCGCGAATCTTCTCTGCCCGTTCCGCCAGCCCCTTTATCATCTCTTTCTGAAGCTCCGAGGGCTGGATCACTTCTGTGTGGAAGTTTGCCTTGGGGACGGGGAGTTTCAGCATATCCGCCGTCTGGATGTCAGCAACCTCCTTGAAGGCAGCCATCAATTCCGGCAGGTTATAAAACTTGGCAAACCGGGTTTTGGCCCGGTAACCGGTTCCCTCCGGCGATAACTCAATGGCAGTGACAGTCTCCCCAAAGTTACTCGCCCAATCGTCAAAGTGGATCAGGCCCAGCTCTTGCAGAAGCCGGTACTGCAAATACCGCTGGATGGTGTAAAGCTCTACCATGGAGTTGGAAATGGGGGTGCCGGTGGCAAATATCACGCCGCGCCCACCGGTCAGCTCGTCCAGGTACTGACACTTCATAAAGAGGTCGGAACTTTTCTGAGCCTCGGTCTGGGCAATGCCGCCCACGTTGCGCATTTTTGTCGCCAAAAACAAGTTCTTAAAATAGTGGCTCTCATCAATAAAGAGCCGGTCAACGCCAAGCTGTTCAAAAGTGACGACATCATCCTTGCGGCTCTGGTCGTTGAGCTTGGCCAGCTTTGTCTCCAGCGATTTCCGGGTGCGCTCCATCTGCTTGACCGTGTAGCGTTCCGCCTTCTGCGCCTTGGCCTGCTCAATGCCGAACAGAATCTCCTCGATCTGGCGCTCCAAAATGGCCTGCTGGCGCTCTACGCTCATGGGGATTTTCTCAAACTGGCTGTGACCGATGATGATGGCGTCATAGTCCCCGGTGGCAATGCGGCTGCAAAACTTCTTCCGGTTCTGGGTTTCAAAATCTTTCTTCGTGGCGACTAAAATGTTGGCGCTTGGATAAAGCTGGAGCCACTCCGCCGCCCACTGCTCCGTGATGTGGTTTGGCACCACAATCAGCGACTTGGTGCAAAGGCCCAGGCGCTTCATCTCCATAGCGGCGGCCACCATCTCGTAGGTTTTGCCTGCCCCAACCTCGTGTGCCAGCAACGTGTTCCCACCATACAAAATGTGCGCGATGGCGTTGATCTGATGGGGCCGTAAGGATATTTCCGGGTTCATGCCCTCAAACCGGATGTGCCGCCCATCGTACTCACGGGGACGGATACCGTTGAAGGTTTCGTTGTAAATGCGGCACAGCAGTTCCCGGCGGTCAATATCTTTCCAGACCCACCCGATAAACTTTTGCTTAATCAGCTCCTGCCGGTCCTGGGCAATCGCGGTTTCCTTTTTGTTGAGGACAGGCTTTTTCTTGCCGTTCTCGTCCTCAATATAGTCAAATACCCGCACATCCTTCTGATTCAGGGTCTGCTCCAGGATGTGGTAGGCGCTCATCCGCTTGGTGCCGTAGGTGGTGTTGGCCTTTACATTGCTGCGGTCGGCGTTTTTCTCCCGGATACTCCACTGGCCGGTGGCTTCAGAGCGCAGGATTCGGATACGGTCCCGCACATAGTAATTGGGGGTGAGCAGCTCCACCATGAACTGCTGGTACACCTCGACGGGTACCCAGTTCGCACCAATGCGCACGCCAATTTCGCCAGCGCCCAGGTCCTGGGGCTTGACAGCCTCCAAAGCCTCCACATTTCTGCGGGCGGCTTCTTTCTGATGATCGGGGGCCACTTCCAGGAAGGCTTTTGCCATCCGCAGCTTTTGGCGCACTTTCCCGGAAAGGTACTCATCCGCTGTGACAAGAGGATAGCGGCTCAGATCGGCCAAAGAAGGCAGGATGTCCTCCGGGTTCTCCGCGCAGCGAATATCCCGGTAAATCACCCCGGCAAGTTCCTGTTCCAGTTCCTCCGGGGATTTCCCCGACAGCTCCGCCATATAGTCCATATCCACACGGGCTTTTTCCGAGATGGACACCGCCAACGCTTCACTGGCCGTGTCCACGCTGGTGACAGCCACATGGGGACGTATGGTGCGCTTGGAGAACATATCGGCTTTTCTTTTTAGGTTGCCCTGCTCATCCAACACCTCCAAAGAGCAGAGCAGACAGTAGCTGGAGTCCTCCGAAAAGGCCAGCTTGTTGCCCCGGCTGTTAATCAGGCCGTACTTGGCGGTAAAGCTGTCGTAAAGAACATTGAGCTTTTGCTGCTCGGCTGCAATATCCTCATCCGGGTAGCCTTCGGTCTGGTACTCAATGAGCCTGCGGACACATTCCCGCAGCTCGATCATGCCACGGATACGGTTTTCCGCCGTGACGGAGACTTCCACCGGGTGCATGAGGCTGTTTTCCCGGTAGTACACCTGCCCGTCTACAAGCGTATAGCTGAAATTCTTCACAGTGGGGTCGGCGGGGATGGAGTGATCCTCCTCGTCCAGTTCCTCCAGCTCGTAGGGCTTGATTTCCGCCTGCAAAAACTGGATGGCATTGGCAAGCTGTTCGGATAAATCTTCCCCCTCGCGGGCTTTGCAGGCGCTGTCCGGCCCGAACCGGGTGGATTCCATCACCATGTCGCCCAAAATCATCTCCGGGTGCTGCACGAAATAGCGGTTCATGCGGATTCCGTTTTCATCGGTGTCCAAATGCACCCAATCCTGGTCTAAATCGGTGATGTGGTCGCGCTTTTGCAGGAAAATGATGTCGCTGGTCACTTCCGTTCCGGCGTTCTGCCTGAAGGTGTTATCCGGCAGGCGGATGGCCCCAATGAGGTCAGCGCGCTGGGCCAGATATTTGCGGACAGCGGAGTTTTCCTTGTCCAGAGTTCCCTTGCTGGTAATGAACGCCACAATACCGCCGGGCCTCACCTTGTCCAGCGTCTTTCCGAAGAAATAGTCATGGATGAGCCAGTGGTGCTTGTCATACCGCTTATCCAGCACCTTGAAATCCCCAAAGGGGACGTTGCCCACAGCCACATCAAAAAAGCTGTCGGGCATTTGTACGGTTTCAAAGCCGTTTACGGAAATGCTGGCGTTCTGGTAAAGCTGGCCCGCAATCCGCCCGGAAATGGAATCCAGTTCTACGCCATAGGCTTTACTGCCCGCCATATCCGCAGGGAGCAGGCCCAGGAAATTGCCGGTGCCGCAGGATGGCTCCAGGATGTTGCCCTGGGTAAAGCCCATCTGAGCGAGGGCCTTGTAGATTCCCCGGATGACCACGGGCGGCGTGTAAAAGGCGGTGAGGGTGCTGGCCCTGGCCGCCGCGTATTCCTCTGAATCCAGCAGGGATTTCAGCTCCTCATAGTGGGGGCTGGTTTCCTCAAAGCAGTCCGCAAGGCCGCCCCAGCCCACATACCGGGATAGGATTTCCTGTTCTTCGGGCGTGGCCAGCCGTTCTTCCGCTTCGATCTGCTTCAGAGTGCGGATGGCGGCAGCATTGGCCGCGTATTTCTCGCTGGGGGTGCCATGGCCCAGGGCGTCATCGGTGATGTGAAAATCATGGCGCTGGTCCCTGGGGACCTCCGGGTGCAGAGTCGTGAAGGTAATGCGCTCACGGCGGGGGCGCTTCGGCGGCGGTGGGAGTGATTCTTCTTTTTGGGGCTGTAAATCGGCCTGCTCTGAGCTGACTGACGGTTCTTCTGTGGCAGGGGCTTGTTTCGCCTGTTCCATGGCCCGTTCATCCGGGAAGTTTCCGTAGACACGCAGCCATCTGTTCTCCTGAAGGTCATAGATACCAGCTCCATCATAGGCAAAGCCATCCTCGCCCTCCATGGTGCCGGCCACATATTTCTGCGCAGCTTGTTCGGCCTCCGCCAGCGTTTGGTAATCCAGCCGTTCATCAACCCCATTTTCAAAGTGATGGTACACCACCACTTCGTAAGGCGGCTCCATGCGCTGGGCGTAACGGTCGATGTCCTCCATGGTGAGCCATTCCGGTTCATCCGGCAGGGCAGCATAGAGTTCCCGCATTTTGGCGATCTGTTCCCGCACGTTCCCAGCCCACAGGTGCTTTTCTGCCCGCCCGCCAGCGCCCAAGAAATAGTCGCAGTCGGCTTTCAGGCGGCTTAAAAGCATATAATCATTTTGTGGTGGTGTACTTTGCTGCAACAAGGGAAGGATGTCTTGGTACTTGGGATATTGTGCGAGGAAGTCCAGAACGCCCCCGTCACCGTCCCCAATATCCTGGCGCTCGGTGTAGGTGGTGCCATCTGGCATGACCACGGTAAATTTCACCTTGTCATACCCCAGGAACCGAGCATTTTCTGGGTCATCGGATTCGTACCACGCCTGCCAAGTGCCGTATTTTTCAAGAGCAGCCTTTGCACCGGCCACCTGCTCCTCATCCGCCTGTTTCATCAGGGTGTCAAATTCACGGATACCGTAGCGTTTTCCATCTTCAAACACGGGGCTTTCGCTCCACTCGCAGAAGATGTATGGCTCTATGTCGGGAGGGTATTTTCCATTGAAATAGTCCTGGTCCACAGAGGTGAGTTGGTCAAAGTCCAGTTCGGCCAGCTCATTTTGGATGAGTTCATCCAGGCTCTCATACTGCCTGCGCTCCAAAAACTGCCCGTCCAGATAACGCTCAATGCGGTAATGGACCAAGTCGGCATTGACCTGGATGGGAATTTCCTCATCCGTAACAGTGGTGTAGGCAATGCCCACCTTTTCCAGATCACTGAAATCGGCTGGGCTGCCATACTCGGCCTCGCAGAAATCGTTGATAAATTCTTTGGCAATCTCCAGTGAAGCAGGTTCCGGCTCCTCGGACAAAAACTCGCGCTCAATGAAGTCGGCAACATCCTGGCTGTTACCTTTGCCGCCATGGGCACGGTAATCCATCAAACCTTCTTCGACCAGTTCGCTGGATACCGCATATCCGGCCTCCTCCAGATAACCGGCGATTTCTTCTATCTGCGCCTGTTCCGGGGTAAGGGCCAGGGGCAGCTCCCCGATCTGCTCCATACAGAGGGTGATGTCCACCGCGATTTCTTCTTCCGGGTCCGCATGATCCAGGAAGGATTGAAGCAGTCTGCGGATTTCCTCCCGCTGAACGGGGTCGTGAAGCTGCTGGGCAATATTTTCCAACGCTTGGGCGTCATCTTCACCATAGCCCATGCGGGAACCGTCAAACTCTCCCACAAAGCGCAGCACCTGGGCGGCCAGCTCCGGGTAGGGGTCTGCCGGTTCTTCTTTTTGAGGCGGTTCCTGTACCCTGGGTGGCACGGCGAACACCAGCGCGTCCTGGGTCACGGAAATGGTCATTTCCGAAATGTCAGCAATCCGCTGAATTTCCTCCCGCACTGCCTGGGGCATTTCCTCATCATAAATCGTTACCGTGCGGTCCGGCGCGATGTGGGCAACCGTTTTGTAGTCCCCGTGTTCTTCCTCCAGCCGGTTCCACACAGTAATCCCATTTCCCAAATGGCCATAGCCCAGGTCGTAGGCTTTGGCTTGCGGCATAGCAGGAGTCACAGGCTCCTTGTGCTCTGCAAAGAGCGTGAAGGTTCCCTGCCGGAAGGCGGTGAGGTTTTCAAATGCCTGCTGGCGCAGGGCATACATCCTGTCATCCTGCGGGGTGGCCTCCCAAACGGGGACCATCATCTGATAGATTTCTTCCACACGGGCCGGGTCGTCAAGCTGCGGCTCGATGAGCTTCACCGCGTCCCAATAGTCAAAGCCAAAGGGATAGGGGTGGGGCTGCTCCTGCGGCACATTCTCAAAGAAAGTGCGGATATTCCGGGCAAGCTGGTGCTTCTCATACTGCGGCATGGCGGCGCGGTCCTCATCGGTGAGGAACCGCCCCTGGGCGATCATGGCGCTGACGCGCTTTTCCACGGCGTTCCATTTCAGCTCCACCTTGGCGTAGGGGGCGGTAATACTGCCGTGGCTGAAAGAAACACCTTTACTGAGCTGGTAGGTCACATCGTCATTCCCACCGGAATGGCCGCTGTACTCGCCGTGGTAGTGCTTTAAGAAATTCTCCCGTTCCTTGCGCTCTGTGTGGTTGCGATAGAAAGAATACACGGCCAGCCGGTAATCGGTGCTGCGTTTTCCACCCCGGAGAAGGTTGTCGATCTCGTCCCCGGAGATGAAAAAACGCCGCTGGGGGGCGTACCCTTCGGCGGCGGTAAAGTGCAGCGGTTCCCGCTGCAGGTCGGAAAGCTGCTCCAGCAATTTTTGCGGACGGTGGAAATGGAATCGCAGCAGTTCCCGGTTCTCTCTGTATGCCTGGACAAACTGCTCCAGCTCATCCCGCAGGTTCTGCAGTCCCTCCGGATGGCCTAACAAATCGCTTATGGCGGCGCTTTCCTCTGGAAACCCATGATTTTTGCCGTAAATGGCATTCACCGTGGGAAGATAGCCCGCGTCGGCGGTGCCTTCTGCAAAATCCTGCCGGAGATACCATAGCTGCGCGGCCCGTTGCTGGCGTTCATACCCGTCCACCCGATCCAGCTCGCTTTGGGGCATATACCGGCCCAAATCCAGCAGTTCCCGGATACGGGCCGCCGCCTGTTCCCAAGAGATGAGGGTTGCACTGGAACGCTGGGTGCTCTCACCCTGGGCAATGCGGATTCCTTCGGCGTTGTACCAGATGGCATACTGTCGGCCATCCAGATAAAAGCCAGCGCCGTTCTCTCCATAGTGCTCTGCCAGGAACCTGGCATTGTCCGGCTTATCCTTTTTGAAATAGGCGCAGATGATGAGGCGGCTGTTCTGGTCGTTAGCACCAATGCACAGCGCCTCGTCGATTACCTGCTGAGGCAGAGCCGGGTGAGGGAAAATGGATGGTTGGGCCGTACCCTCGGCCTGGGCTGGCTGCTGAAACGCCGCAAAATCAAAAAGGGACATCTGCTGGCTCTCCTGGGTAGGGAGCTGCGGGATGTCCGTCTGAATGAAATATTCTTTTTTGTCAATGAGCTGGGCAGTCCACTGGGCCACAATATCCCAGGAAAAAACGGATTCCTTGGTGCGGGATGGGTAAGAGCCTTCCCACATGAGCAGGCCATTCTCCTGGGGCTTATATCCCAGGCGCTGCCCGTCAGCGATGATCTCAGTGTACCGGTCCTGATAAGCGGATTTCAGATATTCCGCCCGTTCCTGAACATCGCTGTGAACCGAGAAGAAAAGCTCGATCTGATTTTTCTTATATTTCAGGTCATCATCCTTGTTGGCGATGATGGCCATAATCTGCTTTTCATCCAAAAGCGCAGGGAGCTGTTCGCCACCTGCGCTTTCTTCCGGTTCCGGCTCTTGGGTCGTTAGCTGTAAATCAGTTCTGCCAGCACCATTTCCTCCGCCGCGTTCTGGATGTTGTTCATCAGCCCCACCCATTTCATCTGGTCGCTGGCTTTCAGTTCCTCCGTCACGCCCTCGGCTTTCGCCATCTGCGTCACGATTTCCTCCATCCGGCGCTGGGCGGTCTGCTGGATCTCCGCCAGATGGCTGTTCAGCTTGCCGCTGGTCAGCAGGTTGGTGTACGTCACCCTGCGGTGCTCCTTGAGGAACTTCTTCCGAAGCAATGCGTATTTCCCATGGGGAACCGGCTCCTCCTGGGGCGGCAGAAGGTTCGGCAGATTGTAGTCGCCCTGCCTGGTGTAAGTGATCTCGGTCATATTCAAAACTCCTTTCCGGCTGTGTGTTTTCCTGTTCAGTTACAGCATACTGGTTTTTCTGCTGGGGTTCAAATGTGCGATTTTCTTTTTGGGGCTGTCTTTGCAGGGCAAGGACCGTGCGGGAAATGGCGGAAAGGCACATCTGAGAGATGTCCCCGGCGGCCACGCCCAAAGCGTTCAGGGTCTGTGGAGTGTTGAAATTCAGCACATCTCGAAAATCCTCATCCTCAAAGTATTCAGACGGGTCAAGGCCGCAGCGCACCAGCAGCATATATCCAATGCTGTTTTGCACCGCCCTGCGGTATTCTACCTCCAGATTCAGCTCATCCAGTTCTTCCAGAAAGCTGCCTTCCGTGAGGGTTTTCAATTCTGCCAGGTAGTCGGGCATATTGTCCTCTACGGCGTTCTTGGCCGCATTGAGCAGGGCTTCGCCCAAATCCTCCTTGTGTTCCAACTCCCCAAAGCTGTTTTCCAGTGTTTCGATGATGTCCGGCGCGTATTCTTCCCGCACCGTCCAAAGGGGGACGGGCCGGGGGAACCGGGCTTCATGGGTATCGGAAATATCAAAGTAGTATTTCAGCCGGGGCTTGCCATTGTGCTCCCCGTCAAAAACGGCAATGCCGTTTGCGCCCCGGTTTACCCAGCGCCCAAATTGCCGGTTCCATCGCTCGATCTCCAGGACGGCGGTGGCGTCTGGGCGCTGGGCGTAGACAAGCAGTTGTTCATCGAAAGAAAGCCGGTAGTTGCGGCAGGCAGAAGCCAGAAACGCCCGCCACTGGTCGGGAGCTGTCACGCTGCGCTGCGTTTCCAGATACAGCTCCGTCAAGGCTTTATATCGTATCGCCATCGGTTGCCCCTCCTTTTCTTATTCTTTTTTCGCAGCTTTCAGTTCTGCGCTGTAATCCTTATCCGGGTCATATTGATTGCACAGGGAGAGCAGTAACAGCCAGATGGTATTTCCGGCCTCCTTCGGGTACATCCGTAGCGCCACGCAGGGCGCATGGTCGCTGTCAACAAAGGGCCTCCCATAACGCATAAACTGGTCGATCAGCTTTTGAGCCATCTCCCGGTATTCTTCATAGGGGTTCTGTTCCGCCTGCTGATGGAGAACCGTCATAAGCAAGTTGAACCAGTCCTCATGCGTATCCAGTTTTACGGGCGGTAAAGACGCCATTTTTATCACCTCATCTTTCCATGGCGGCGGCCTGCCGCTGCCGGGGAATGGAAAACCCGTAGACTTTGGCGATGTCGTCGCCCAGCCTGCGGGTCACTCTCGTAATATCGGCGCGGGTTGCAATGCCGCGATATAGTTTTTCTTTCAGCAGTTCAATTTGAGAAGGGCTGGCGCTGTCCTTGTAAACGCGGTAAAGATAAAAGTTCGTGCCATCATGGTGGATGGCGTCGCACCGCAGATCACCCAGCCGGTCCACATACCAGGTGGAATAATCCGTATCGGAATACAGGCAGTCCCGGATATTGCCGCTGGGGATTTCCTTATATCCCATGCGCCGACCATTCCACAGACCCAGGTCGCCTACGACTAAAATCGGTTGGGAGAGCTGCACATTGAGGTTGGCGCGTTCATCATCCAGGTAATCCCCATTGATCTCATACATCAGGGAAATGCGCTCATCTTCGGATAAATCCGGGTAGTCCGCCTCCAGGTCATCCCTCCAATCCTCATAGTCAAGACCATAATTGCTCCAGATAACGTGTCTTTCCTCCTTCATCGGGCTTCACCCCGGTCTTTCTGCCTGGGCTTGATGGGCTGCCCCTGCTCGTCATAGTTTTTGGGATCAGCGGCAGGAGTCTGCCAGCCAAACATGGAGCCTGCCAGCATAGCGGCCTCCTGCGCTTTGGTGACGCCGTTTTTCACATTGCGGTCGTCTGCAAACTCTCGATTCTGTTGAGCGTCAGGAGTTGAAAAATCATAGCATGGGCTGTATCCTTTTTCGCCTCTGGTCAGAAGAATCAGCTCCCCGGATGAAGGAAGCGTACTAAAACACTGCACCGGCAGAGAAGAACGCAGCGGGATCACGCTCCCATTAGATTGCTCCAAACGCTCTGCAAATTCACAGATATGGTAAAGGGCGCTGGAATACCCGCCGCTGGTTTCAAAATGATTTTCGTCGATATACCGGCAGGTGCGGTCGCGTGTCCCTCCGCCGCCCGTGAAAATGCGGATGTGGTCGCCATCGGGGATACGGAACAGCTCTTTGTAACCGGGTGTGATAAACCGGATGCCCTGTTTGGCCTTTTCCATGTGGTGTTCCAGAAATCGGGCAACGTAGGCGTAAAGATAGAAATTGTAATCCCCGTAATTGGGATTGCACCGGAACAGATAGGTGTGCTGGGGCGTCCGCACCTTAAAGCCGTACTCGGCGCAGTAGTTTCCCTCAAACTCAGCCTCCGGGTGCTGATAGCAGTGTTTCGTCATGCTGTCCCGGCTGAAAAACAGCCCGTCCTTTTCCCGCAGGGTGTTGACCACTTCATCAAGTTCCGTCTTAAATTCATCTGTCTTGTATTCACTCCGGTGGTCGAACCAGGAAGTGTAAAACTCTTGGCCGCTGCCAAAATCCCCGCGCAGATGGCCGATACAGCCGGTTTGCCCTTCAAGCTGGCTGCTCTGGTTATACACATACAAGCGTTCTTCCGGGGTCATGCTGGTGATTTTCAACTCCATCATCGTTCACGTCCTTTCTTTTTCGCTTGCCGGTTTTGCTCCGATATGGCCTTTTCCCGCGCCTGCCAATATTCGGGATGGTGAATTTGCACACTACTATTGATTACATCCTCATACGCGCCGGGGCCAAAGTGCCCATTGGCTGGAGCTTGATACATCTTTTTATCTATCAATTCCCGGAGAGCTACCTGCGCGTCGCAGTCCTCCTCAAAGCAAAGATAGCCGCCTTCGGTAAAACCGCAGTTCCTCGCTTCTTTTCGGAATATCTTTTCAGCAAGTTCCTGTCTCACCATAATTCCTCCATGCCCTGGGGTAGAAACGGAATAAACGCTGGGGCAGAGCGTTTTGCACTCCTGTATTTTGCCCCATGGAGAATAGGACGGGGCCTCCGACGCAATGGCATCCTTCTGCTGATCCTCCAGGCACTGCACTTCCTCCTGTGCCCGCGCCACCAAATCTTTCTGTGCGGAAAACAGGTCGCTGAAATAATGGCCCCAATAATAGTCCTTCCGGTCGGTACATTTCCAGGTGACAAACTGCTGGGGCGCTGTCAAATGGACGCCCAGGACAAATTCGCTGTCGCCCACATGACAGGAATCCGTAATGATATATCCGGCATTTTCTCTGTAATCCATCATCGCTCACGCTCCTTGCTTGTTTTCTTTTGAGCCTGTTCCTGCTGGATCGCGTTAAGGCCATGCTTGGCCCAGCCGGGCAGATCCTCCGGCTGTATCGTGCCCAACACGTCCATGCGTTCATAGCGGCTTTCTTTTCCGGTATAGAGGTCAACGCAGTAACAGGCGGACCCCCGGCTGTGTGGAGAAGCCCCAAAGCCGCCCAGACAGAGCTTGAGCTGGCGGGTGGCCCTCCGGTATTCCCGGCGCAGTACCTCCGGCTTTATCACCACGATTTTCCCGTGCAGATCATCCTCATGGGAAATGGGGATGCAGCCCTCCGCCGTGATGGGGCGGTCGTCTATGCCCTGTATGCGGGGCTTGTTGAGTTCTATGTGGGTTTTCTGCGCTTGCTCGGCAATCCTCTGGCCGAACAGCTCCACAATCTCCGGGAAATCATCACTGGCCATCACTTCGCTGTATTCTGCAAACAAAGCGTTCTGCCGGCAAAAGGCGCACATATACTTCATGCCGGTTTCATCCTGTGGATTTTCCCCCAGGACAACCTCCCGGTCGCCAATCTGCACCGCCTGGATAATCTCATAATCACCGGCCATGCGCTTTTCTGTGGAATCATCGTTCATCCCTCTGCCTCCATATCCTGTTTGATAAATGCTTGGATCTCTTTTACACTGGCAAAATCCCGTTCATCCCCGGTAAGGTAGCGCACCGTGTCCTGCCATTGAGACAGCGGGTAGCTGTTCTCATCCATCCTGCACAGGTCCAAAAGGGCCGCCCGCCGCAGGATAGGCGAAAGATTTAAGTCGGAGATAAAACAGCCATGCCGGGCCGCCAGTATGTCCAGCAGGTGCAGTTCACTCATGGCAACACCTGCTTTCTTCAGCTTCTTTCAGCAATTCCTCCACCAGCCTGCCGCTGCGGACTTTATTCCGGTCTGCCAGCACCTTGTTCTGGACGCACAGCACCGCCCGGATGTTGGGGACGGTAATGCCGGGGATTTCCACCATCTCCTCCGGAGTGATGGTGAGAAGCTGCACCGGGGAGTAGCCAGCCTGGGCAAAGATACGGAACAGCCGCTGTTCAAATCGTTCTCTCATCTGCAAAGCTCCTTTCTTTTTTGGTATGTAAAAGGGGCGGCCCCGCATGGCCGCCCCTGGCTGGTTACTTCTTCCGGCTTCTGACTTTCAGGAAAATCAGGCCGCCGATGATGAATACCACCAGCGCAATGGCAATAATCGCTTTCAGTTCCATAAAATCATTCCTCCTTACACAGATTCAAACCGCCGTTATTTTGCGGTATGGTTGTCCTTTTTGCGCTTGCCCACATAGGCCGCAACGCCCAGGGCGGCAGCGCCCATAGCGGATACGCCCATCAGGGCCGCCCACAGCCACGGCTTGCTGTCGTCACCAGTTTTCGGGGTGTCGCGCAGCTCATTGTGCATTTGCGCCACAGTGGTCTTATCCGCAAAAATCGTCACCGTCTTATCCGCAGGCAGCACATAGTTGGCGCTGGCCCCATCCGACACCTCGGACACGGTATAATCGCCCACGCGCAGGCCCTCAATGAAGATTTCACCGTTTTTATCGGTTTTGAAGGTCTGGTCGTAGCCGTTGGCTCCGGTCACGCGGAAAGAGAAGCCCTCCGCATTTCCATCGCTGGATGTCTTTTCAATCCGCAGGGAACCTGTCTGGGCCATGTTGGTGAAGCCAATCCCGGCCTCGTTCTCTACCTCGTAAATCTTGCCGTGTTCGGTGATCTCCACATAGTAGGCATTCTCATCCAGCAGGAAGCCCTCCGGCGCTTTGGTTTCCTTTACAAACACGCCGCCGTAGAGGATGTGGGACATCTCATAAATGCCGGTGCTGGTTTCCTCCAGCTTGCCCAGCAGCTCATCGCCCTCGTCCAGCTCTTTGTTGCCGTTGGTGTCGCGGTACACCTCGAACTCAGCCCCGGTGAGCTTGTTGTCGGGATAATCCTTATCCACCTTCGTCAAACGCAGGTCGCCGTAAATGCGCTCATTGGCAAGGGAGATTTCCACGACCTGCCCATCTTCCTCCACAGTAACGGGGATCACTTCATCGGAGAGGATGAACCCTTCCGGGCTTTCCAGCTCTTTCAGCACCCAATTCCCGTAAGGCACACCCGCGAAAGAGAAGCTGCCATCCTCCGCTGAGGTGGCGGTGGCAAGGGCATTTTCTGCGGTAAACTCGGTTTCGTCGGACTTAAACAGGCCGATGACAGCCCCGCCCAGGCCCGTGCCGTTTTCGTCGGTTTTGAGGCCCTTGATTTCGCCGCGGATCAGCTCGTTGGTGACAGCCTCGCCATCGTTGGCGGAAATCTCTACCATGGCAACAGAAGGCTCGCCGTACTCAAAGGTGAACGGGAAGGTTTCGCCATTCAGCAGGTAATGGCTGTCAGTGGAAAGCTCCTTCAGGTAGAAGCTGCCGAAAGGCAGGTCGGTGCTGCAAACGGCCTGGCCGTTCTCATTCACAGAAACGATTTCCAGAAGCCCGTCCGCCGGGATCACGGAACCGTCTGCTGCGGTGATGTCCTCCTGGGCATAGAGGCCAAAAGTTACGGCGGAGATTTCGCCATTCATGCCAATGCCAAAGGTTTCATCCTGCTCCAGCACCTTGTCAAGCGTCACAAGAGCTTTCTGGCGCTGGTTGTAGAAGCTGGCAGAGGTTTCGGTGACTTCCACCTCCTGGCCTGCGTACACCAGCTCCACGTTGGTGACGTTCTCGCCGGTATCCACCATGCCGTGAGGGAACTGGATTTCCTTCACCTGGAACTTGCCCAGGTAGAGGGGCTGGCTCTGGGCTGTCCCGTCCTCGCCGGTGGTGATGGTGTCCACTACCTCGCCCGCAGAGTAGCGCAGGGTGCCGTCCAGGGTGTAGACGTCCTCCAGGGCGGTGATTTCAAACACCGCACCGGGCAGGCCCTGCACCTCATACACCGGCTGGTAAACGCCCTCGTTTTCTGTCACAGAGGAAAATACCTCGCCGGTCTTGCTGACTTTGATGATTCCTTTCTGGGCCATGTTGGGCTTGGTGACTTCGATCACCGTCACGCCGCCTTCCTCGCTGGAATTGTCCTCGGTCACATCAAAGTAAACCGGGGTGCTGTCCAGCACATAGCCGTAGGGGGCCTGTACTTCAACCAGAGAGTACCCGGAGCCGTACTCCAGCTTTTCCGGGGTGACAAGGTAGCCCTCGGAATTGGTGTAGAACGTATCAATGGTGGTCGGCGTCGGGTAAGTGAACGTCATTTCCACCTTGCTGCCATCGGGACGGTAAATCTGGAACCCGGCCCCCGCATAGGGGATGGTGACGCCGGTTTCCGCGTCCACCTTGACCACCTTGATGAAGCTCTCAAAGTTGGCGTTGTTGATGAGATAACGGTAGGTCTGGCCGTCCTGGGCGATATACACTTCAAAATCGTCCATCAGTTCGCGGCCTTCCCAGCCCTTGGTCTGACGGACGATATAGGTGCCGTAGGGCAGCTTCTTCGACTGTGCAAAGCCGTTCTCATCGCAGACGAGGACATCGCGCTCAGATTCCTTGGCATTTTCATAGCTGCCGGCTGATTTCAAAAACACCTGGAATTCCGCGCCGGATTCCGGGGTTTCGATCTGGGTTTCCCCGTCGTCGGTATGCTTGATGATGGCAATGTCGCCCTTGATGACCTGTTCCGTCACATCGTTGGCGGTGTCGTTCAGCTCAATCTCATACAGCTCCGGTTCCGCGCCTACCTCGTGAATGGTGGAATCCAGCAGGTAGCCCTCGCTGGGGCTGATTTCACGGATTGTCCAGTCCGAATCGCAGACGTAATATCCGGTAGTGAACTGGCCGTTCTCATCCGTGGTGAAGCTGTCGATAAGGGTGTCTCCCTTATACAGCCCATACACAGCGCCGGCCAGGGAACCGTCGCCCTGGGGCGCGCCCGTTTCCACATCGCTCTTAGTGACAGTGACGCGGAATTTCTTCAGCACGTTGTTCACGCTCTTGTGGGTAACTTCATTCCACTCGATGGTAGCTGTCTGGGAATCCGGCACCACATAACGGATGGGAGTATCCACCTCCTCCAGTACATAGCCCGTGCCAATGAGCACGTTTTCAAAGCGTGCCACACCGCTGGAGTCCGTCACAGCATATTCATCCACCGGCTGCCCGGAGAGGGATGTGCCATACAGATGGAAGGTCATGCCCTCCACCAGTCCGTCCTCGCTGGTTTTCGTCACTTCCAGGCTGCCGCGCTTGAGGACATTGTTGAAATTCACGGTAGCAGTCTGGCCGCTGACGATGGTCACGCGCTGGGTTTCCTGGGGTTCGTACTTATCAATCGACTGCTCGGTTACGGTATAAACGCCGGGATTGAGGTCGGTGATGTCGATCTCGCCCGCCTCATTGGTGGTTTTGGTGGCGCTGTACCCCTCGCCGGTGATAGTGAAGTTGATCCCGGCTACCTGTCCGTCCTCGGAAGTCTTAATCAGCTTCATATTGCCGGTTTTCACTTCCAGGTTCAGATAGCCCACCATAGAATCGGACACGGTTTCCCCATAGGTGGCAAAGTCCTGCTTGCCGCCGCCGGTAATGCCATCCGTCCATACCACTACGCCGCTGCGCTGGGCAGAGATTTTTTCTGCTTTCACCGTTACAGAACCTTTGATGGCCTGGGCGGAAGTGATGGTGAGCTGATTGCCGTCCACGGAGAAATTCAGCCCGGTGGTGCTGCTGGAGAAGGTGTAGTCACTCAGCACACCGTTGGTATCCGTGAGAGTGAGGGAATACTGCTGGCCGTCCCATTTCAGCTCATAGGCCCCGGCGTCGGCGGTGCTGCTGAAAAAGCTGGGGAGCATAGTGTGGCGCTTGACCGCGCTCTCAATGGCGGAATACTGGCTGAAAATCTCGCTGTACAGCGGATGGTCGGCGCTGATATATTCCGTCACGTTGTTTTTGCCCTGGGCATTGGCGTCCACATGGTTAAACTGGCTGTCGCGCTCACCCACGACAGTTTCCCAAACAAGAAGCTGGGTAGCGATATATCCTGCGATCTTGCTGGCGTCCTCCGGGTCCCCGCTCATCCATGAAGTGCTGGCGTTGCCCTGCCAGCCATAGGTCATAATCCGCCCGATATATTCCTTGATGGTATCCGGCGGGATGGTGGGGTTTAAGTTGGACGGGTAGTTATCCCAGAAATCTTCGCCTCGGCCCGTGTACTGGTCGCCGGTATTCACACCGACGCCCGGCTCAATACAGTAGATGGCCCTGCCATTGAATGCGTCCTGGGTGTGGACGGAAAAGCTGTCGTTCTCTCCGGTGGACCAGCCGCCCATGAAATTCAGGGCGGGATGGCCCCAGCCGGCCTTGTTGGGGTCGCTGGCACGGGGCAGGTCGATCATATACGTCGTCATGGTTTCGCCTGCGGCAAAAGCCGTGGTTCCTGTCCCTACGAACACGCCCAGGCACATGAGCAGGGCCATGAACAGGGACAGAGGCTTTCTCAATGCTTTCATCGTGTTACCTCCTTGAAATGGCCGCAAGCAGCACATCGCTCTGGATGTGCTGCTTGCGGCTGGATTCTGTTTACGTTCTAAAAAAGAGAGGCGCGCCAATCGTTCTCCGCCTTATCCGTTCTATCCATAACCCTGTGGATTCCTGAAAGAATCAGCCTCCCCAAATATCTTCTTTTTTAGGCTGTTTAGGTTGTACGAGGGGGTGAGGTGTGGAGAGGGGGAACAGCGAAAACGCCGGTTCCCTGTAAATGGGCGCACTGCTCCCTTGGCAGTAAGGTTATCTCTCTAAACTGCGTTGGCGCTTGCGGTAGAGTTCCAGCGCCTTAACAATGGTGTCCTCGATCTTCTGCGCGGGCGTCCCCGCTGGGAAAAACTTGGCGATTCTATTTTTGGGTATTTTGAATTGCTCCACCTGGTTGGGCTTTTCCTCCTTCATAATGGAAACAAGGGCGTCTTTGGCCAGCCGTTCATCGCCGGTCTTGGCTTCGGACATCTGGCGCATTTTGATGGCCTGGGCGTGGGATGGGGTGCAGTCCATCTCGTCCATGATAGCGAACAAGTCAGCCTGTTCTTCTTTTCGCAGGTAAGACAGCTCCACCGCTGGGCGCATGGCAATCTGAAGCATTTCCTGGTCTTTAAGCACCGAGTTATCTACCAGCTCCAGAATTTCCGGGATAAGGTGGGTAAGGCGGATATACCGTTGAATCTGTGTTTTGCTGTCCGGGCTTTCTGCGGCTAATTCCTGGTTGGAACGTGTCCCGATTAAATTCGGCCCCACTGGGGCCGAATTATCTTTCCTTGGTCGGCCAGCCTGCCTTTTCATAGCGTCCAGCTTCATCTTGTAGGCAAACGCCTTCTCCGAGGGCAAAATCTGCTCACGCTGCAAGTTGGAGTCCACCATGATGATCGTTGCTTCATCGTCGGTGAGGTTTCGCACAATACAGGGGATTTCCGCAAGCCCCGCCAAATCCGCAGCCTTTTTCCTGCGGTGTCCGGCGACCATCTCATAGCCGCCCTCCGGCTTGGGGCGCACCAGGGCGGGGACCAAAACGCCGTACTGCTTCACACTTTCCGTCATTTCCTGCATGGCTGTGTCCATGCGAACCTTAAAGGGGTGATTCGGGAAGTCGCTGATTTCCGAGGGCGAAAGATTGACAACTTTTTCAAGCCGTGCCTCGGCCCGTTCTTCCTCCGTGGAAAACAGGTCATCGACTGAGGGAAGATTGAAGTTTAGCCCGCTGCTTTTCGCCATCCGCCAGCACCTCCTTTGAAAAATCCGCGTAAGCCTGGGCCACCTTGCTCCCCTTGTCGTAGGCGTAAATGCTCTTGCCTGCGGCGCTGATTTCTGCGGCTTTGATGGCTACGGGAATCTCGGAACGATAAATTTTCAACACGCTCCCGTAACTCTGCCGCAGTGTATCTGCTGTCTGTCTGGCAAGGTTTGTGCGCCCATCCACCAGAGTGAGCAGCACCCCGTCCACCTTCAGAGCCGGGTTGATCTGCCGTTTCACTTTATTGATGGTTTTCATAAGCTGGGTCATGCCTTTGGCGGGGAGATAGTGAGCCTGCACCGGGATAATCACGCTGTCCGCCGCAGCCAGGGCGTTAATCGTAATCATGCCCAGGGACGGCATACAGTCAATGAGAACCACGTCATAGTGCTTCTTGGCTTCATTCACATAGGTCCGCAGAGTAAACTCCCGGCTCATGGCGTTGACCAGGCTCATTTCCAGTGCAGACAGCTCAATGTTGGCGGGCATAAGGTCTACGCCCTCGCTGTGGTGCAAAATGCCCTCATCCGTGGTGAATGGCTCATCCCGGATCACCTTTTCCATGACGGTGGCCAGGGTGGTGGGCAGGCTGTCTTGGTTTTGCCAGCCCAGGCAGGTGGTGAGGTCGCCCTGGGGGTCTGCGTCAATGAGCAGCACCTTTTTCCCCAGACGGGCTAAACCAATGCCCAGGTTCACCGTTGTGGTGGTTTTGCCTGTGCCGCCTTTCTGGTTGGCCAGCGCGATCACGCGGCCATCCATGGGGCGGCTTCTCTGTTCCGGCATTTTCATGTCCTCCTTCTTCTTAGATTTAGCCGCCCGTTGGCAAGACGGACGGCTATGTATGCGGAAAATCCGAAAGATGGGCATGAAAAAAGCCGCTTACTCTTTCTGAAAAGAATAAGCGGCTCATCAAGCAGCGATATGTAATTTTACATCTTCTTCACCGGGGCGCACATGGCTTTGAGCAGAAGTTCATCCAGGCAGCCGGTGTCCCGGTTTTCACGGAGCATAGTATTGCGCAGGTGGTTGAGGCTCTGGATGACTATGCTGTTCTCGGCGGGGGTGAGGTATATCTTGAATTTCCGTTTTTTCATAGGGTGTTCCTCCTTTACGCTTTCAGTATATATGGAAGGAACGCTACGCCGCAAATGTGCGAGAGTTCATCCACTTGAAACACAGCAGCGGCAACTCAGAAGGACAAGATAAACTGGATTCGGTTTGGTCAAATCCTGACAAATCAGGACATCCCCTTCAAAAGAAAAACCTCTCACACAGGCCGTCATGGGATCGAAAAAATGAAGGGGAAAATGACCTCTAAAACACCCCGATTTTGGCTCGCAGTTGCCCCATTTTTTAATCATAACGGGGTCAAAAAGGGCCTGTTGCCCCATTATTAATCAAGAAAAACCGGGTCAGGCAAGGTCAAATCCTTCCAAAATCGGACAAAGGACAACAGACTTTTTGGAAAGGAAAAAGCCCGGAAAACCGCATGGTTCCGGGCTTTTTGAGCATTTTTGAATTGGTTTGTCGGGCCTGTTATCTCTTGCTGAACTGAGGCGCGCGACGAGCGGCTTTGAGACCGTATTTCTTACGCTCTTTCATTCTCGGGTCACGGGTCAGGTATCCGGCCGCTTTCAGGGTAGGACGATACTCAGCGTCTGCCTGCAGCAGGGCACGGGAAATGCCGTGACGGATCGCTCCGGCCTGGCCGGTGAAACCGCCGCCCCGTACATTTACCAGCACGTCGAACTTGTCAAGGGTATCGGTTGCGTTCAGAGGCTGGCGCACGATCACCTTCAGGGTCTCCAGTCCGAAGTACTCATCGATGTCTCTTTTATTGATCAGGATCTTACCGGTTCCCGGTGTCAGATATACTCTCGCGATGGATTTTTTTCTTCTTCCAGTTCCATAATATCTTGCAGTAGCCAATGTCTCTTACCTCCTCATTCAAAATGTTAATACTTCCGGTTTCTGAGCTGCATGGGGATGCTCAGCGCCGGCGTATACGTGAAGCTTGGTCAACATTGCTCTTCCCAGCGGTCCTTTGGGAAGCATTCCCTTAACTGCCAGTTCGATGACTTTCTCGGGCTTCTTGGCAAGAAGCTCTCTTAAAGTAGTCTCTTTCATTCCGCCTACATACTCGGAATGTCTGTAATAGATCTTCTGATCCAGCTTTCTGCCGGTCACTTTGATCTTCTCAGCGTTTACGATGATCACGTAATCGCCGGTATCTACATGAGGAGTGAACTCAGGTTTATTTTTACCTCTCAGAACTTTTGCCACTTCCGAAGCCAGACGTCCCAGAGTACAATCCGTGGCATCAACTACATACCATTTCTTCTCGATCTTATCCGGATTAGCCATAAATGTATTCATGGATAGAACCTCCTGTAAAAATAACAAATAATGTGAAGTAATGGCGGACCTGCTGATCCGCTGTTCCGCGCCGGCCACTGTCCGTATGGCCTTCCGCGCAGCCTGAAACATCTTCACCGGGGCTTTGGCTTGGATGTTCACTTTCCGGCACAACCCTGTGTTTTTCGTATTTGGGAGATACAAAAAAGCGCAGTCTGATCTTGTGCCACACTGAATAATTATATTATACGCTTCCGTGTGTGTCAACCATTTTCTGCAGATTTTCCCACTCCGGATAGCGGATTTCCAGCAAGGTCAGGCCGCAGGCTCTGGCCGTTGCTCCCGCCAGGCTCCGATCTTTCTTTTCCAGGATCTCCAGGATCCGTTCCGGCGGATAATCCCCCTTCCCGATCTCCATAAGAGTCCCTACGATGATTCGTACCATATTGTACAGAAATCCGTTGCCGGTAATGCGGAAACGGATCATATCTTCCTCTTTCCAGAGTTCTGTCCCGTAAATAGTCCGCTCCGTGTTTTCCGCGGACAGATGCGAGGAGGCAAATCCCCGGAAATCATGGGTCCCTGTCAGATATCCCGCTCCCTGCCGCATCTTTTCCAGATCCAGAGGGCCGTACCAGAACAGGCTGTCCAGTCTTCTTAAAGGATCCGGAAACGTCCGGTTCAGGATCTTGTATTCGTACGTCTTAACAGTGCTGGTAAACCGCGGATGAAAATCCGGCGGCACCTCCTCGGACCGCTGGATCCGGATATCCTCCGGAAGATAGGTGTTCAGCGCGAAGGCAATGCGGCCGGCGGGCATCCGGGCTTCCGTGTCAAAAACCGCCACATTCCCTCTGGCGTGGACGCCGGTATCTGTGCGGCTGGCCCCGATGGTGCGCACTTCGGTGCCGAAGAGTTCCGTCAGCGCCCGGTTCAGCACCTCCTGAACAGCAAGGCCGTTGGGCTGCACCTGCCAGCCGCAGTAATTGGTTCCGTCATAGGCTACGGTCAGCTTAATCCTTCTCATAACGCCTCCCTACCAGCCAAGGAGCACGCGCAGCACGATAGATCCGCCCAGATACAGGGCAAGGACCAGAAACGCCAGCACATCCCGGCGCCTGTAGCGCAGAGGGTTCATCTGGGTCCTGCCGTCCCCTCCGTGATAGCACCTGGCTTCCATGGCCAGGGCCAGATCATTGGCGCGCCGGAAGGCGGATACGAACAGCGGTACCAGCAGCGGCACCATGGACTTTACCTTTTTAATGAGATTTCCGCTTTCAAAATCCGCGCCTCTGGCCATCTGGGCCTTCATGATCTTGTCCGTCTCCTCCAGCAGGATGGGAATAAAGCGCAGGGCAATGGACATCATCATAGCGATCTCGTGTACCGGCACGCGGATCTTCTTCAGCGGTCCCATCAGGCTTTCCAGCGCGTCCGTAAGCTTGGTGGGCGTGGTGGTCAGGGTCATGAGCGAGGCGCCAAGGATCAGGAAGATCAGGCGGACGCCCATTTTCCCGGCCAGGATCAGGCCCTCCTCCGTGACTCTGAGGATGCCGAACTGCCAGAGGACCTCTCCCGGCGTCAGCAGCACGTTAAATGCCATGGTGATGATCAGCAGGACCACGATGGCTTTCAGGCCCCGGACCATAAAAGAAAAGGGCACCCGGGACAGCAGGATCGCCGCCGTCAGAAACGCCGCTCCCAGGAGATATCCCCAGCTGTCAAAAACAAACAGGGATACGATGTAAACGATAGTACCTATAAATTTTACTCTGGGGTCCAGTCTGTGCAGGATCGAGTCCGCAGGATAGTACTGGCCGATTGTAATATCTCTTATCATGTTCCGTCCTATCTCCCCAGCGCTTTGAGGATAGAATCTCTGGCTTCCTCCACCGTCATGGCTGATACATCCACATCCATCCCCCGCTCTGACAGGGCATGCATGATGTAAGTCATCTGGGGAGCTGCCAGACCGATCTTTTCCAGTTCTTTATAATGAGAAAACACTTCTCTGGGAGTTCCGTCATATTTTTTCTGCCCCCGGGACATGACGATGAGCCGCTCCACATACCGCGCCACATCCTCCATGCTGTGGGATACCAGGATCACGGTGATCCCCCGGGTATCATGCAGATAGCGGACCCGGTCCAGGATCTCGTCCCGCCCTTTGGGATCCAGCCCCGCGGTAGGTTCGTCCAGCACGATCACATCCGGGTTCATAGCCAGCACTCCGGCGATGGCTACCCGGCGCTTTTGCCCTCCGGACAGATCAAAGGGGGATTTTTCATACAATTCTTCCGGGATCTCCACCTGGGAAAGGGCTTTTTTTGCCCGTTCCCGGCATTCCTCCGGGCTCAGGCCCTGGTTTTTCGGTCCAAAGCATACGTCTTCCATGACGGTAGTTTCAAACAGCTGATGCTCCGGGTACTGGAACACCAGGCCCACATGAAATCGCAGGCCCCGGAGATCGTATCCTTCCTGCCAGATATCCTCCCCGTTGTAAAGGACCCGTCCCGAGGTGGGCCGCATGAGACCGTTGAGATGCTGGATCAGCGTGGATTTTCCGCTGCCCGTATGGCCAATCACCCCCACGAACTGTCCCTGGGGGATCTCCAGGGATACGTGATCCAGGGCGCTCATTTCATAGGCGGTTCCCGGACTGTAGATATAGCTTACATCTTCTAATTGAATCGACATATTTCATCCACCAGTTCTTCTATGGTAAGGATCCCTTCCGGTATGGGAAGGCCCTTCATTCTCAGTTCATGGGCCAGCAGCGTTACCTGGGGGACATCCAGCCGCAGTTCTTTCAGTTTCTCCACCTGGGAAAAGATCTCCCGAGGCGTTCCCTGCATGACCAGACGTCCTTCGTCCATGACAAACACTTTGTCGGAATAGATGACCTCCTCCATGTAATGGGTGATGAGGATCACCGTTACCCCTTCTGCCTGATTCAGCTTCCGCACAGCCTTCAGAACTTCTTTCCGGCCGTTGGGATCCAGCATGGCAGTGGGCTCGTCCAGAATGATGCATTTGGGCTTCATGGCCATGACTCCGGCAATGGCCACTCTCTGCTTCTGGCCCCCGGACAGCTTGTTGGGCGACTGCTTTCGGTAGGCCACCATTCCCGTGGCCTGCAGGCTCTCGTCCACCCGCCGCCAGATCTCATCCGTAGGAACTCCCAGATTTTCCGGGCCGAATCCCACATCCTCCTCCACCACGTTGGCGATAATCTGGTTGTCGGGATTCTGGAAGACCATTCCCGCCTCCTGGCGGATCTTCCAGATGTCGTCGTCCTCCGCCGTATTCATCTGATCCACCCACATGGTTCCCTCCGTGGGGACCAGCAGGGCGTTCATGTGCTTGGCCAGGGTGGATTTCCCGCTGCCGTTGTGTCCCAGCACGGTAATGAACTGGCCGGCCTGGATATCCAGATCCACATCCTCAATGGCGTGGACGATCTCCGGATCCTTTCCCTCTTCCTCGTATTCAAAATAGTCATACCCAAGCTTTCTTGCTTTGATGATGCCCATTTACGCGTTTTCCTCCGTCAGCCGCTCCATCAGTTCCCAGATCTCTTCCCGCCCCTGCTTTGTGGCGGCAGAAAAGGGAAGGATCACCGTATCTTTTTCTGCTTCCAGTGTTTCCCGGATCAGCTTGATCTGCTTCTGGATCTGGCTTCTCTTGATCTTGTCCAGTTTGGTGGCAATGATGACCGGCCGATACCCCTGCTCCAGGATCCAGCTGTACATCAGCCGGTCATTGGCGGAAGGCGCGTGGCGGATATCGATCAGCAGAAAAACCGCTTTCAGATTCCGGGAGGTATGGAGATACCGCTCGATCATCTTTCCCCACTGGGCTTTGATCTCCTCCGGCGCCGCGGCGTAGCCGTAGCCCGGCAGATCCACCAGATAAAGCGCGCCGTTGACCTGATAAAAATTAATGGTCCGGGTCTTGCCGGGCTGGGAACTGGTGCGGGCCAGGGCCTTCCGGTTTACCAGCGCGTTCAGCAGGGAGGATTTTCCCACATTGGACTTCCCGGCAAAGGCCAGCTCCGGTTTTCCCGTATCCGGGAGTTTACTGGTAACTCCGCACACAATATCCAGGGATACATCTCTGATGACCATGTTTTCCTCCTACTCCTGTTCTTTTTCCGGAATCAGGGCTGCGCGCAGCACTTCCTCCATTTTTTCCACAAAAAGGATCTCCAGACCGCCGGTGATCTCCCGCTCCATTTCCTGCACGTCCGACCTGTTTTCCGCCGGCACCAGCACAGTGCTGATCCCCGCCTTCTTGGCCGCCAGCAGTTTTTCCTTCAGGCCGCCGATGGGCAGGACTCTTCCCCGGAGAGTGATCTCGCCGGTCATGGCAACGTCCGAGCGCACCGGCACCCTGGTGATGGCGGAGAGCATGGCCGTGGCCATGGTGATCCCCGCGGAGGGCCCGTCCTTGGGGACCGCTCCCTCGGGAATATGTATGTGCATATCGTGTTTCCTGAAAAATTCTTCCTTAATACCGTACTCTTTGGCCACGGAACGGATATAGCTGATGCCGGCCTCCGCCGACTCCTTCATCACGTCTCCCAGCTGGCCGGTCAGACGGAAACCGCCTTTGCCGGGCATGATGTTCACTTCGATCTGCAGAGTGTCGCCTCCTACGCTGGTCCAGGCCAGGCCCCGGGCGATCCCCACTTCCGGCTGCGGATTCTTTTTCTGGAAAGTGTAGCGCTTTCTGCCCAGATATTCTTCCAGGTTTCTGAGCGTCACATTGATTTTTTTCTCCTGTTTCTCCAGGATCTTCAGCGCCGCCCGCCGGCAGATCTGGCCGATCTTTCTCTCCAGACTGCGGACGCCGGCCTCCCGGGTGTAGCCGCTGATGATCTCCGCCATGGCTTTGTCGGAAATGCTCAGCTGTTCCGGCTTCAGGCCATTGGCTGCCAGCTGTTTGGGGAAGAGATGTTCTCTGGCGATATGCATCTTTTCATTTTCCGTGTAGCTGCTGATCTCGATCAGCTCCATTCTGTCCAGCAGCGGCCGGGGAATGGTCTGCACGTCATTGGCCGTGGCAATGAACAGCACCTCCGACAGATCGATGGGAAGCTCCACGTAATGATCGGTGAACTTATTATTCTGTTCCGAATCCAGCACCTCCAGCAGGGCGGAGGCTGTGTCTCCCTTATAATCGCTGCTGACCTTATCGATCTCATCCAGCAGCATCAGGGGATTCTTCACGCCCGCCTGGCGCAGGCTCTGGGCGATCCGTCCCGGCATAGCGCCCACATAGGTCCTCCGGTGCCCCCGGATCTCCGCCTCATCCCGGACGCCGCCCAGGCAGATGCGGATATATTTTTTATTCAGCGCCTTCGCCACAGAGCGGGCAATGGAAGTCTTTCCGGTTCCCGGAGGGCCCACGAGACAGAGGATAGGACTGTCTCCCTTTTTCGTCAGGCTCCTCACTGCCAGATATTCCAGGATCCTCTCTTTTACTTTTTCCAAACCGTAGTGATCCGCCTCCAGGATCTCTCTGGCCTTGGCCAGATCCTTGTTGTCCCGGGACATTTTATCCCAGGGAAGCCCCAGCAGTACGTCCAGATAGCCCCGGACCACCGCGCTCTCCGAAGGATTGTTGCCAATGCTCTGCAGACGCTTGATCTCTTCCCGGATCTTCTCTTTGATCTCTTTGGAGGCCTGCAGCTTCTCTGCTTTCTGCTTCAGTTCCTCGATCTCTGTCTGGGAATTATCCTCCCCCAGTTCCTCCCGGATCAGCTTCATCTGCTCCCGGAGAATGTATTCTTTCTGATTCTTGTCGATCCTAGCCTTGATCTGGCTCTGCAGTTCCTCCCGGATCCGCAGGATCTCCACTTCATTGCTGAGGATCACGCTCAGGACCTCGCATCTGCTGCGAAGCTCCACCGCCTCCAGGACCTGCTGTCTCTGCTCATAGGGCATGGGCAGGTTGATGGCGATCTGGTCCGCCAGCTTTTCCACATCTGTCAGATCCAGGATCTGCAGCATCAGTTCCCTGCTGATCTTCTGGCTTTCCTGACAGTATACGGCAAAGATCTCCTTGAGATTCCGGGCCACGGCTTCCGCCTCGTTGCCGGAAAGCGTTTCCTCCCCGTTCTCTTCAAAGGGCATGATCTCCGCCTCCAGCATATCCTCCCGGGGTTCAAAGTTCACCAGTTCGGCCCTCTCCAGGCCTTCCACCAGCACCCGCAGCACTCCCTTGGGCAGTTTCACCACCTGCTTTACCACAGCGATGGTCCCGATTTTGTATACATCCTCCAGCCCCGGCTCCTCTTTTTCCGCGTCCTTCTGGGTGACCAGAAAAACCTTCTGATCATGGAGCATGGCTTCCTCTACGGATTTTACGGATTTGATCCTGCTGATATCAAAGTGCACGATCATATCCGGAAGGATCGTAGTCCCCCGCAGAGCGATGGCCGGCATCAGGATTATCAGATCACTCATGTATTTTCACTCCTCACGCAGTCTCCGGGTGTCCCTGGCGGCTGGATCTTGTCCTGGCCCGCCTGGGAACGGGAGCCGGCTCCCCGTGGACCAGCACGGGCGGTTCCTTTCCTTCCACTGCTTCTTTTGTTATATGGCATTCCCGAATCGTATTGTCTGACGGAGCTTCAAACATCACATCCATCATGGATTTTTCCATAATGGCCCGCAGACCTCTGGCCCCGGTTTTTCGTTCCAGGGATTCCCTTGCGATCTCACGCAGGGCATCCTCGTCGAAACTCAGGGTCACTCCGTCCATCTCGAACATTTTCCTGTACTGTTTCACCAGGGAGTTTTTGGGCTCCTTCAGGATCCGCACCAGCGCCTCCTCGTCCAGGGCGTCCAGAGATACCACCACCGGAACACGGCCGATAAATTCCGGGATCAGGCCGAATTTCACAAAATCTTCCGGCATCACCTGCCGCAGCAGCTCGCCTACGTTCTGATCCGCTCTGAGCCCCAGATCCGCGTTAAAGCCGATGGCCTTGGTGTCCTTTCGGGTCTCTATGATCTTATCCAGCCCCTCAAAAGCTCCGCCGCAGATGAACAGGATATTGGTGGTGTCGATCTGCAGGAATTCCTGATGGGGATGCTTTCTTCCTCCCTGGGGCGGCACGCTGGCCACGGTCCCTTCCAGGATCTTCAGCAGCGCCTGCTGCACGCCCTCGCCGGACACATCCCGGGTGATGGAAGCGTTTTCTGATTTGCGGGTGATCTTGTCGATCTCATCGATATAGATGATCCCGTACTGCGCCCGCTCGATATCGTAATCCGCCGCCTGGATCAGCTTCAGCAGGATATTCTCCACATCCTCGCCTACATAGCCGGCTTCCGTCAGCGCCGTGGCATCCGCGATGGCAAACGGCACATTCAGGAGCCTCGCCAGTGTCTGCGCCAGCAGGGTCTTTCCGGAGCCGGTGGGCCCCAGCATCAGGATATTGCTCTTCTGAAGTTCCACATCGGAAATATCCCCGGCCATTACCCTTTTGTAATGATTGTAAACCGCTACCGACAGGACTTTTTTCGCTTCCTCCTGACCGATCACATACTCATCCAGGAACGTTTTGATCTCCTTTGGTTTCATGAGGTTGATCTCGCCGGGATTTTCCGGCAGCTCCCGGCCGAACTCTTCCTCCATGATCTCCGAGCAGATATCGATGCACTCATCACAGATATAAGCCCCATCGGGCCCGGCGATCAGCTTCCGCACCTGGTCCTCGGTCTTTCCGCAGAAAGAACATTTTATCCTGGGCTCATTCCCTTTTACAGCCATTTTTATACCAATTCCTTTCCTATCTAAAACTCACTTGCGGCCCTTTGGCCTTCCTGGGGGCAAAAAGGTGCCTCAAAAGCGAAGCCGACTCTTCTCCGTGCTTTTGAAACACCCTTCATCCACCCGTTACCGGTTCGTAATTACATTGTCAATCAGGCCGTATGCCTTTGCTTCTTCCGCGGACATATAGTTATCCCGCTCCGTATCCAGCTCGATCCGCTCCAGGGGCTGTCCCGTGTTGGCAGCCAGGATCTCATTCAGCTTTTTCTTTGTGCGCAGGATATGCTCTGCCACGATCCGGATCTCTGTGGCCTGGCCCTGGGCGCCGCCTGAGGGCTGATGGATCATGATCTCCGCGTTGGGGAGCGCCAGCCTTTTGCCCTTTGCTCCGCCGGCCAGCAGGAACGCGCCCATGCTGGCGGCCATGCCGATGCAGATCGTGGAGACATCGCACTTGATGTACTGCATAGTATCGTAAATAGCCATGCCGGCAGTTACGGATCCTCCGGGGCTGTTAATATAAAGATGGATATCCTTTCCGGGATCCTCGGATTCCAGGAACAGCAGCTGAGCCACGATCAGACTGGCTGAAACATCGCTGACTTCCTCCCCCAGGAAAATGATCCTGTCCTTCAGAAGCCGGGAATAAATGTCGTAGCTTCTCTCTCCCCGGCTGGTCTGCTCAATGACATAAGGTACTAAACTCATTTCACGGCCTCCGTTTCCTATGCTGATGCTACCGGGCAGGGTCTTCCCGCCCCGGTACGATTATTCCGCTTCCTTCTCCTCTGCCTTTTCTTCCGTCTCCACAGCATTGTCAGCCAGGAAGGTCACTGCCTCCTGAACGGCCAGATCCTGTCTCATCTGATCCTTCTCGGCATCTCCCAGCAGCTCTTTCAGCTTGTCGGCCTCCATGTTGTACATCTTGGCCATATTCTGGATCTCCTCCTCCAGCTTCTCATCGGAAACCTGGATGTTCTCCACCTGCGCTACCTTCTCCAGCACCAGGCGGGTCTGGATCTGTTTCAGAGCCTGAGGCTTCATCTGCTCCTGCAGAGCGGCGGCGTTCTGGCCGGTGTACTGCATGTACTGCTCCATGGACATTCCCTGGGCGCTGAGTCTTCTGGCGAAATTATCCACCATCTGCGCCGCCTGGGTGTTCAGCATAGCGTCCGGGATCTCCATCTGGGCATTGGCAACTGCCTTATCTACCGCGGCGTTCTCCTTCTGGCGCTTTGCCTCTTCCTCTTTTTTCTTCTTCAGATCCTCGCGGATGTCATTCTTGTACTCCTCCAGAGTATCAAACTCGGAAACATCTTTCGCAAAATCATCATCCAGCTGGGGAAGTTCTTTCTTCTCAATCTTGTGGACGGTGCATTTAAAGACAGCGGCTTTGCCTTTCAGCTCCTCGGAATTGTAGTCCTCCGGGAAATTCACATTCACATCTACCACGTCGTCCACTTTGGCGCCTACCAGTTGCTCCTCGAAGCCGGGGATAAAGGTGCCGGAACCCAGGGTCAGGGGATAATCCTTTCCGCTTCCTCCCTGGAAAGCCTCGCCGTCAACGGTGCCCTCGAAATCAATGGTAACGATATCGCCGTTCTCAGCCGCTCTGTCCTCTACCGTGACTGTTCTGGAATTCTTCTCCTGCTCTCTCTTCAGGGCAGCTTCCACTTCCTCATCGGTCACTTCCACATCGGACTTGGGAACAGACACGCCCTTGTACTCGCCCAGAGTTACCTCCGGTTTTACGGCGACCTCCGCGGTAAAGATAAAGGGTTTCCCTTTTTCGATCTGCTCTACATGAATCTCCGGCTGGGATACGATATCCAGCTTGCTCTCCTCAGCGGCCTCCGTGTAAGCCTGCGGGATCAGAGCGTTGGCGGCATCCTCATAGAACACGCCTGCTCCGTACATCTTCTCGATCATGGCTCTGGGCACTTTGCCTTTCCGGAAACCGGGAATGCTGATGTTCTTTTTCTGTTTCAGGTAAGCACCCTGCAGTGCTTTCTCTAACTCCTCGGCGGAAACCTCGATGGTAAGTTTCGCCATGTTCTTCTCCAAGTTCTCAACTTGAACGCTCATTGTAGCTCTTCCTCCTTCATATATATAGAAAGTATTTTTCTCTCATCAGGGCATAATACGCCCGTAACAGTCATTAGAGAAGTATAGCATAAACTATTTTAAAACGCAAGAAAATTATAACAACCCTTCTGCTCCGCCTGTATATACGATCTGACGGGCCAGCTCTTCCGCTGCTTTTTCCCCGTTCAGCAGTTTTACCAGCTCCAGCCCGAAATCGATGGCGGCCCCCACGCCTCTGGCGGTGGTGATGTTTCCATCGGTCACAGCCGGGATCTTCAAGACTTCGGCTCCCTCCAGCTGTTCCTCAAATCCCGGATAGCAGACAGCCCTTTTTCCTTTCAAAAGTCCCAGTTTCCCCAGTACGCTGGGGGCGGCGCAGATGGCGGCGATCCGTTTCCCCTTCCGGTTCTGGTCCAGCAGCATCTCCCGGAGTTTTCCGCATTCCCCCAGGTATCTGGTCCCGGGCATCCCTCCGGGGAGCAGAAGAAGATCCCCGTCTTCCGCCTCTGTATTTTCTATCTTCGCGTCAGCAGTGATCTCAATATTGTGAGAGCCCCGGATCCTTTCTCTTCCCATCACCGACACGGTACACACTTCGTGGCCGGCTCTCCTGAGAAGATCCACCGGTGTCAGAGCTTCCACCTCCTCACAGCCGTCCGCAAGAAACACATAAATCTTCGCCATTTCTATTTCCTCCTATATCTGTTCCCTTTCCTTTCTCCGGCCTGCAGGCCCGCTACCCGTAATTATACAACATTCTTCCTGTTTTTCCAAGGGAATGCGGGGGAATCCCTTCCCGGCCAAAAATGAAATTTTAAATTCCACCTCCCCCAGGGGTAGTAGCATTTACTTCTGCACAGTTGATATTTACTCTTTCATACATTCATGGTATGGTTATCTCTCCTTCTGACAGCAGTAGAAGGAGGCACATGATGAGTAAATATATCCCTGGCAACCAGAAGCACCTTACCCTTGAAAACCGCATCTATATCGAAAACGAACTGAACAAAGGCACCTCTTTTAAAGATATTGCCCGGTTCCTGTGCAAAGATCCTACCACGATCTCAAAAGAAGTCCGAGCTCACCGCCTTTCTGACTGGTATCACAAAGGGACCTTCTATAATGCCAAAAACTTCTGTATCCACCGCTATCACTGTAAGAAGACCAACGCCTGCGGAAAGATTGTCCTGTGCGGGATCAAATGTGCATCCTGTCCTACCTGCAACCAAACCTGCAGGGACTTCGAAAAAGAGCGCTGCGTAAGACTTGACCGGGCTCCTTATGTCTGCAACGGCTGTACAAAAAAGATCAGTCACTGCACCATCGCCCACAAATACTCCTATAACGCCAGGTTCGCTGACAGGAAATACCGGGAAAAGCTCCGGGATTCCAGAACCGGGATCAACATGACCAGGCGGGAACTTCACAAAAAGGATCAGATCATTTCTCCACTGATCCAACAGGGACAGTCTCCTTATCATATCCTGACAAACCACCCGGAACTGGATATGTCTGTCCGTACGATGTATTCCTATCTTGACCAGGGCCTCTTTACGGCAAGGAATATAGATCTGAAGCGGAAGGTCCATTTCAAGCCCAGAAAGTGCCATAAAACACAGATCACAGACAGAGCAGTCTTCACCAACCGGTTGTATCGTGAATTCTGCTCCCTGGGCCTTACGGGCTATGTCCAAATGGATACGGTCCATTCTTCCAGGGAATCGAAAAAAACCTTACTGACCATGTTTTTGACCAAAGAAAAACTCTTCCTTGCTTTTCTGATGAACCGATGCACCAAAGGCGCTGTCCGTCTTGTTTTTGACCGTCTGGAAAAGCGCATGGGAACCTATGAATTCGCTTCCGTGTTTGAATATATCCTAACAGACCGTGGTTCCGAATTCGGTGATCCTGACGCGTTAGAAACCGGTATAACCGGAATACAGCGTTCCAGCATCTATTATTGTGACCCGATGCAGAGCGGGCAGAAAGGCGGGCTGGAACAGGCTCACACCATGCTCCGGATGGTCCTGCCCAAAGGAACCAGCTTTGAATTTCTTACGCAATGGGACGTCAACCTGATCGTGAACCACATCAATTCCACTCCCAGGGAAAGCCTAGGCGGAAGGACGCCATACAGTGTTGCACTGGAAACACTTGGTGAAGAGGTCTTAAACGCGTTTCAGCTTAGACCGATTGCCCCGGATGAGGTAAATCTGACGCCTAAGCTGATCCGCTTTAACCACTAAACAACTATCTCAAAAAACTGCTGTCGGACTGGAAGTAAACTTTTCACATTTTCACACAATGGCCGGTGGAATTCAGTCCAGCACACGGAATTCCAGTGGCCCGTTTGCCATGCCCGGAAAACAAAGATTTTTTGAGAAGTTGGGTTCATTATAACAGTTATTGAAGGATTCGGCATTAAAAAACTTTTAAAAACAGGGAAATTTTAAACCCAGATGGAATTTAACTCTGCACTGGAATTTAAAATTTCAAGTTAGCTAATTCAGAAATTCCCAAAAATGAAATTTTAAATTCCACCTCCCCCAGGGGTAGTAGCATTTACTTCTGCACAGTTGATATTTACTCTTTCATACATTCATGGTATGGTTATCTCTCCTTCTGACAGCAGTAGAAGGAGGCACATGATGAGTAAATATATCCCTGGCAACCAGAAGCACCTTACCCTTGAAAACCGCATCTATATCGAAAACGAACTGAACAAAGGCACCTCTTTTAAAGATATTGCCCGGTTCCTGTGCAAAGATCCTACCACGATCTCAAAAGAAGTCCGAGCTCACCGCCTTTCTGACTGGTATCACAAAGGGACCTTCTATAATGCCAAAAACTTCTGTATCCACCGCTATCACTGTAAGAAGACCAACGCCTGCGGAAAGATTGTCCTGTGCGGGATCAAATGTGCATCCTGTCCTACCTGCAACCAAACCTGCAGGGACTTCGAAAAAGAGCGCTGCGTAAGACTTGACCGGGCTCCTTATGTCTGCAACGGCTGTACAAAAAAGATCAGTCACTGCACCATCGCCCACAAATACTCCTATAACGCCAGGTTCGCTGACAGGAAATACCGGGAAAAGCTCCGGGATTCCAGAACCGGGATCAACATGACCAGGCGGGAACTTCACAAAAAGGATCAGATCATTTCTCCACTGATCCAACAGGGACAGTCTCCTTATCATATCCTGACAAACCACCCGGAACTGGATATGTCTGTCCGTACGATGTATTCCTATCTTGACCAGGGCCTCTTTACGGCAAGGAATATAGATCTGAAGCGGAAGGTCCATTTCAAGCCCAGAAAGTGCCATAAAACACAGATCACAGACAGAGCAGTCTTCACCAACCGGCTGTATCGTGAATTCTGCTCCCTGGGCCTTACGGGCTATGTCCAAATGGATACGGTCCATTCTTCCAGGGAATCGAAAAAAACCTTACTGACCATGTTTTTGACCAAAGAAAAACTCTTCCTTGCTTTTCTGATGAACCGATGCACCAAAGGCGCTGTCCGTCTTGTTTTTGACCGTCTGGAAAAGCGCATGGGAACCTATGAATTCGCTTCCGTGTTTGAATATATCCTAACAGACCGTGGTTCCGAATTCGGTGATCCTGACGCGTTAGAAACCGGTATAACCGGAATACAGCGTTCCAGCATCTATTATTGTGACCCGATGCAGAGCGGGCAGAAAGGCGGGCTGGAACAGGCTCACACCATGCTCCGGATGGTCCTGCCCAAAGGAACCAGCTTTGAATTTCTTACGCAATGGGACGTCAACCTGATCGTGAACCACATCAATTCCACTCCCAGGGAAAGCCTAGGCGGAAGGACGCCATACAGTGTTGCACTGGAAACACTTGGTGAAGAGGTCTTAAACGCGTTTCAGCTTAGACCGATTGCCCCGGATGAGGTAAATCTGACGCCTAAGCTGATCCGCTTTAACCACTAAACAACTATCTCAAAAAACTGCTGTCGGACTGGAAGTAAACTTTTCACATTTTCACACAATGGCCGGTGGAATTCAGTCCAGCACACGGAATTCCAGTGGCCCGTTTGCCATGCCCGGAAAACAAAGATTTTTTGAGAAGTTGGGTTCATTATAACAGTTATTGAAGGATTCGGCATTAAAAAACTTTTAAAAACAGGGAAATTTTAAACCCAGATGGAATTTAACTCTGCACTGGAATTTAAAATTTCAAGTTAGCAATCCCTTCCCGGGAAGGTGGACAAAACCGCTTTCTGTATGCTACAATAGTTCCAAGAAAAAAGCCTTTAAAATCAGAAAAGAGGTGGTTCCCCATGGAAATTGAGCGAAAATATCTTCTGCATCAACTGCCGGAGCATCTGGAACAGTATCCCTTTCACCGGATCGAGCAGGGATACCTGTGTACTTCTCCGGTGGTCCGCATCCGCAGACAGGATCAGGACTATTATCTGACCTACAAGGGCGGCGGCCTGATGGTCCGTGAGGAATACAATCTGCCTCTGACAGAGACAGCCTATCTTCATCTTCGGGAAAAGACGGATGGCATTCTTCTCTCCAAGACCCGCTATCTGCTGCCTTTGGAAAACGGACTGACCGCGGAGCTGGACGTCTTCGACGCCCCCTACGAGGGTCTGTGGCTGGTGGAGGTGGAATTTCCGGACCGGGCGTCTGCCGAAAGCTTTCTCCCCCCGGAATGGTTCGGACCCGATGTGACCTTTTCCGCCAAATACCACAACAGTACCTTAAGTTCCCCGACAACTTTCGGGGAATGATCCCATATCCCGACAAATTGCAACAAAGTGTTTTGCTATTGAGTGATGCTGGATTGTTTATTTTTTCCTGGTTTACGTTTAAACTGAAACCAAACAGTTTCCATATGCGCAAGGAGAGAATATTATGAATTATTCACATCTCAATGAGTTACGGCTGTTAGGTCTGACCATCGCCTATTACCGCCGTGCCAAAGGCATGACACAGGCAGAACTGGCGGAGGCAGTGCATATCAGCCGCACCCACATGAGCAATATCGAAGCTCCCAACAGCAGGACTTCCGTCTCTCTGAATCGGCTCTTCGACATTGCCGACGCGCTGGGTGTCTCGGTAAAAGATTTACTGAACTTTCAGGATAAAGACCTTTAATAAGCGGACGAAGGTCCGCCTGTATATCTGCCAGCAGCAAAAAGGAGCCGGTGTGATTCGCGCGAATCACACCGGCTCCTTTTTCCTATCCTGTTTATTATAGGCCCCTGGCCTTTTTCACACAGGCTTTGGAGGCTTCGATCACCGCGCTGCGAAGGCCTTTTTCCTCCAGCACCCGCACGGCCTCCATGGTGGTTCCTCCCGGGGAGCAGACCATGTCCTTCAGTTCTCCCGGATGCATGCCTGTTTCCAGCACCATCTTCGCGCTTCCAAGAACGGACTGGGCCGCGAATTCATAGGCCTGTTTTCTTGGCATGCCGTCTGCCACGGCCGCGTCCGCCAGGGCCTCGATAAACAAAAAGACATACGCCGGGGAGCTGCCGCTGACTCCCACCACCACGTCGATCATGGATTCCGGCACTACCTGGGTCTTTCCGCAGCAGCGGAAGATTTTTTCCACTGTTTCCAGCTCCTCCGGTGTCACAAAGGGATTGGCGCAGAGAGCGGTCATCCCCTCCCCCACCAGGGCCGGAGTGTTGGGCATGGTCCGTATCAGCTTGGTGGGTTTGCCGAAGGTGGAATCCAACCACTGCAGCGTTTTTCCGGGGGCCAGGGTCACTACGATGGTCTCGGGCTTCACCGCCTCCGAGATCTCCTCGATGACATCTTCCATGCTCACCGGCTTTACCGCCAGGATCAGCACATCGGCAAAAGCCGCAGCCTCCCGGTTGTCTTCCGCCGCCCGGATCCCCAGTTCTTCCCGGATCTTCCGTTTTGTGGCTTCTGTCCTGGCGGAAGCCATCAGATCTTCCTCCGGCACCAGCTTCCGGTTCCGGATCCCTCCCAGGATGGCTCTGGCCATATTTCCGCATCCTATAAATCCAATCTTCATTTGTATGTCCTCCTGCCTGGCAATTCTCTTTTTTTATCATTATAAATCCTTTTCCCCATTTTGCAAGGGAAAGGTCCTTTCAGTATTGTCTCAGAAAACAGACCCTGTACCAGAGCAGAAAGATATACACGGTCCAGATCTTCCGGCTGAGATCTTCTTTTCCCCGCCGATGCCGTTCCAGAAGCTCCAGGAGGTTTTCCCTGCGGAAGAACCGTCCCGCAGCCTCCCCCGCAAACTCTTCCCGGACCAGGCGGTAATACGCGTCCTCCCTCAGCCACAGGCGGATGGGAACAGGGAAGCCCAGCTTTGGCTTTTCCGCGGCCTCCCTCGGCAGATGCCTGGCCGCCGCCAGCCGCATGGCATACTTGGTGGTACGGCCCGTCACCTTCCACTTTTCCGGGAGCAGGGCCGCCGCCTGAAAGACTTCCCGGTCCAGAAAGGGCACTCTCAGTTCCAGAGAATTCGCCATGCTCATCCGATCCGCCTTCAGCAGGATATCCCCCACCATCCACAGATGAAGGTCCAGATACTGCATCTTGGTCACATCTCCCAAATCCTTTGCTTTCCGGTAGTAGGGACGGCAGAGAAGCGCAGGGTCCCTGGCGGTCTCCGGGCACAGCAGGAGTTTTCTTTTCTCCTGCAGGCTGAACATAGAAGCATTTCCGATAAACGTTTCCTCCAGAGGCCCGGCAGCCCGCAGGAGGAAATCCCTCCCCGGAAGGTCCGGCAGGCCCCGGACCGCCGCGCCGATCCCCCGGCGGAGCAGCTCCGGCACTGCCTTCTGATACACTCTGTTGGAGGACGGCATGTGATAGATCCGGTACCCTCCAAACAGCTCGTCCGCTCCTTCCCCGGAGAGCACCACTTTTACCTGGCGGCTTGCCAGCTCCGACACAAAATACAGGGCCACGCAAGCGGGATCCGCCAGAGGCTGGTCCAGATAATATAGGATCTCCGGCAGCGCCGCGAAGAATTCCCCGCTGCCGATGAGCCGGGCCGTATGCCGCAGCTGTTTTTCCTCCGCGATCTTTCTGGCCCAGCGGATCTCGTTGTAATGTCCCCCCGCTTCAAATCCCACGGTAAAGGCTTTCTGTCCCTGAAAATAGGAGGCGGTCCAGCTGGAATCCACGCCGCTGGACAGAAAGCATCCCACCTCCACATCACTGATCCGGTGGGCCCGGACGGAATCCTGAAAAGCCCCCTCGATCCTGTCCACGGCCTCGCTCAGGGACATTTCCCCGCAGGGGCGGAACCTGGGCTCCCAGTACCGGCGGAGGGTGACTCTACCCTGCCGGTACCGGAGGCTGTGGGCCGGGGGCAGGCAGCGGATCCCCTGATACAGGGTTTCCGGAGGCACCACATACTGGAAGGAAAGATAACTGTCCAGAGCCTTCTGGTTCAGTTCCCGCCGGAATCCGGGGAAAGCCAGCAGACATTTGATCTCGGAACCGTACACAAAATTTTTTCCCCGGGACATGTAATACAGGGGCTTAATGCCGAAGAAATCCCGGGCCAAAAACAGCGACTGCTCCCTGGTATCCCAGAGCGCAAAGGCAAACATACCCCGCAGCCGCAGGAGCATATCCTCCCCCCACTCTTCGTATCCGTGGACCAGCACCTCCGAATCCGTATCCGTATAAAAAAAATGACCGCGGGCCAGCAGTTCCTCCCGCAGTTTTCTGTAATTGTAGATTTCTCCGTTAAAAGTCAGCACCAGAGTTTTATCTTCGTTGTACACCGGCTGATCTCCGGCTTTCAGGTCGATAATAGCCAGTCGCCGGAAGCCCATATGGATCTCCGGCCCCTCGGAAAAAAAGCCGGAACTGTCCGGCCCCCGGTAGGCGATAAGTTCCGTCATCCTGCGGATCAGTTCTTCCCCGCCATCCGCCGTTCCGCCTGTAAAACCGCAAATCCCACACATAACCTCTCCATCCTCCGGGTCTTTTTTGTGCGGCGCGCCCGGCCGAAGCCGGGACTGCCTGTTCTTCGTTCCACATTAGTATATGGATTTTCTTTTGTCAAATACATTTCACCGCAAAAACTTCCCGTTTTTCTCAGAACTCCGCCCATTCCGGCAGCTCCGCCTCCAACTCGATCCCTTCTCCGGAAAAGGGATGAGTCATCCGCAGCTTCCATGCGTGGAGCATCGCCCGGTCCTCCCGGCCTCCCCGGCCGTACAGAGGATCTCCGGCCAGAGGGCAGCCCATATGTGCCATATGGACCCGGATCTGATGGGTTCGCCCCTGCTCCAGCGTCAGCAGCAGCAGGGACCGCCGCGTTTTCCCCTCTCCCCGGATCTTCAGCACCCGGTAGTAGGTTCTGGCCGGCTTTCCATCCGGAGATACACGCATTTTCATCAGGTGGTCTCTGTCCCTTGCAAGAGGTTCGGCCGCCGTCCCCTCCTTTTCCGGCGGACATCCCTCCACAAGGGCCAGGTAGATTTTCTGCATCTTTCCCGCTTCTCTCTGCCTGGCCATGGCTGCCGCTGTCTCCTGATTTTTTGCAAAAACCACGATCCCTGAAGTATCCTTATCCAGCCGCCCCACCAGCCGGATTACTCCCGCCTCCCCCCTGGCTTCCAGATACGCGGCCGCCTGATTGGACAGAGTATCCCGGTAGTGCCCATGGGAAGGATGGCAGACGATGCCTGCCGGTTTCACCACCGCCAGAAGATCCCGGTCCTCGTAGAGAATATTCAGTCTCCCGGTTCCCGTACAGGCCGCTACTTTTCCGGACTTTCCCCCGCCAAATCCTGTTCCCAGCTTTAATTCCAGGGTATCCTGTGGCTGCAGGATCCCGCTGACTCTCTGCCTTACCCCGTTGACCCGGATCCCATCCTCCCGGAATTTCAGCCGGCTGATCTGTTTTCTGGACAGCCCCAGACGCTGCCGCAGAAATTTTTCCACACTCTGCCCGGCGCCTTCCCCTTCTATCAGGATTTTTATCACCCGCTCCGCCATACTCGTTCCTCTGCTCCGTAAACTTTTTGAATTCTTTCTGATTATACGCTTTTCTTTCCTCCGGAGCAATCTCTTCTAACCCTTTTCCCATATTCCGCATATAGTGAAAGAGTAGGAAATCAGGAGGTCTAGTATGGCAAAAAAAGTATGCGCCCTGGTCTGCGCCGCCCTTCTCTGCTGCGGCGTCCTGGCCGGATGCGGAGAAGAGAAAGCGCCGGAGAAAGAAGTGTCGTCCGCCAGCGCCGAAACAGAACTCGTTTCTGTTACCCTGAACGAAGTGGCTCATTCGATTTTTTATGCCCCTATGTACGCAGCCATAGAAGAAGGATACTTTGAGGAGGAAGGCATCGACCTGACGCTGGTCAACGGTTTCGGAGCCGACAAGGTGCTTACGGCTCTGATCTCCGGGGAAGCGGATATCGGATTTATGGGACCGGAATCTTCCGTGTACGCCTATCTGGAAGGGGCCAACGATGTGGTAGTAAACTTTGCCCAGCTGACTCAGCGGGCAGGAAATTTCCTGGTGGGCCGGGAACCGGAGGAGGATTTTCAGTGGGAAGATCTGAAAGGAAAATACGTGCTGGGCGGCCGAAAAGGCGGAATGCCCCAGATGGTGTTTGAATACGTGCTGAAGCAGAACGGCATCGATCCCCGGGAAGACCTGGAAATCAATCAGGGCATTGA
The DNA here is from genome assembly GCA_963928055.1 of Candidatus Scatomonas sp. Classification (GTDB taxonomy): domain Bacteria; phylum Bacillota; class Clostridia; order Lachnospirales; family Lachnospiraceae; genus Scatomonas. The sequence goes on from CAWVDN010000001.1 coordinate 1,049,665, forward strand.
CTTCGGTTCCACAGCGGCAGCCTTCTCCGGCGGGCAGGGGGATTACACCGTTGAATTCGAGCCTTCCGCCACCGCCCTGGAAGAACAGGGAGACGGCTATGTCATCGCCTCCCTGGGCGAGGATTCCGGCTACGTTCCCTACACCGCCTTCAGCGCCAGATCCAGTTTCATGGAGGAACATCCGGAGGTGATCCAGGCATTTACCAATGCCCTGCAGAAAGGCATGGATTATGTGCAGACCCACACGCCGGAAGAAATTGCGGAAGTGATTTCCCCCCAATTCTCTGAAACGGAACTGTCCACCATTACCACCATCGTGACCCGCTACTATGAGCAGGATACCTGGAAAGCGGATCTGATCTTTGAGAAAGACAGCTTTAATCTGCTCCAGGATATTCTGGAGAGCGCCGGGGAACTGTCGGAACGGGCCCCTTATGAAAAGCTGGTGGATCCTTCCTTCGCGGAAAAAGCTGCGGAACAGACAAAACAGTCTTAACAGGCAAATCCGGAATACAAAAAAGACTTCACAGAAAAGCAGCGGGAGTATCCCAAAGTTTGTGTAAACCTTCAAACTGATGTAAGATAGACTTACCAGTTTGGAGGTTTATTTTATGGCAAGGAAAAAAGATACCCCACAAAAAGCAGCTCTTCGGGAAATGATGGGCAACTACCTGAAAGAAAACAATGTAAAGCTCAAGGATGGAACGGATGTCAACTCTATCATGCGGGATATGATGTCCATCATCCTGGAAGGTGCCCTGGATCAGGAAATGGATGAGGAACTGGGATATTCCAAGTATGATTATCGGAACAAGGAAACGGATAATTCCAGAAATGGTCATTCTCAGAAGACTATGCATACCAGTTACGGCGATATGGAGATTGATGTTCCAAGAGACCGGAAAGGTGAGTTTGAACCACAGATCGTCAAAAAGTATCAGAATACGGTCACTCAAGACATGGAAGAAAAGATCATCTCCATGTACGCCAAAGGAATGACCACGAATGATATCGAAAGCCATATGCGGGAACTCTATGACATCGAGATTTCTGACAGTACCATCAGCAGGATCACAGATAAGATTCTTCCCATCGTAAAAGAATGGCAGGAAAGACCTTTGGAGGCAATCTATGCGGTCGTTTTCATGGATGCCATCCATTACCATGTGCGCAATGAAGGCAGGATTGTAAAACGTGCGGTTTATATCGCTATAGGAATCGACATGGAAGGACATAAAGACGTGCTCGGCATGTATGTAGGACAAAATGAGAGTGCAAAGTTCTGGCTTTCCATTTTGAATGGACTGAAGAACCGTGGCGTAGAAGATATCCTGATCGCATGCGTAGACGGTCTGACAGGCTTTCCTCAGGCAATTGAAGCTGTTTTTCCAGATACGGAGATCCAGCAATGCATTATCCATCAGATCCGGAATACGACAAAGTTTGTTTCCTACAAGGAGCTCAAACCGCTGATGGCTGATCTGAAGCGTGTATATGCAGCCCCAACAGAAGAAATCGCACTGGCTGAACTGGATGGCTTTGATGAGAAATGGAGCGGAAAATACCCGAAAATAGCGAAATCCTGGAAAGACAACTGGGCAAATCTTTCAACATATTTCAAGTATCCTGAAGCGATCCGCCGCTTAATCTATACCACGAATGCCATCGAGGGATTTAACCGGCAGCTGCGGAAGGTCACGAAATCTAAGACGGTATTCCCTTCCGATGAGAGTCTCCTGAAAATGCTGTATCTGGCCATGATGGATATCACGAAAAAATGGACCGGACACCGACAGGATTGGGGGCAGATCCATTCGCAGCTGGAGATATTTTTCGAAGAACGATTATCTGGATTATAAGCTGTTTCTGGCCTGGCAGGGCTGGCTGGGCCAGCCCTGCTTGACATGTCCAGAAACGGCATTATAATACAAGCAAGGGCAGGACCTCAAAAAATCGGCTCTGGGCGGTGTGAAAGTTTTTCTGTAAATACGTAAATATAAGAGGTTCTTCTATGATAAAATCTAAATCATAGGAGGGCCTTTTATTATGGCAAAACAAAAGAAACCTGTTCATCGGGTACAAATGACGGAAGGAAAACGAAACATTATCCATCAACTCCTGGAAGAATACGACATTCAGACCGCTGAAGATATCCAGGATGCCTTGAAAGATCTTCTTGGCGGGACCATTAAAGAAATGATGGAAGCAGAAATGGATGATCATCTTGGCTATGAAAAGTCTGAACGTTCTGACAATGACGATTACCGGAATGGCTATAAGCGCAAACGGGTAAACAGTAGTTACGGCTCTATGGAAATCGAAGTCCCGCAGGACCGCAAATCAACCTTCCAGCCGCAGGTGGTCAAAAAACGTCAGAAAGATATCTCGGATATTGACCAGAAGATCATATCCATGTATGCAAAGGGAATGACAACCCGGCAGATTTCAGAGACCATAGAGGATATTTACGGTTTTGAAACATCTGAGGGTTTTATCTCAGATGTGACGGATAAGATCTTGCCGCAAATAGAGGATTGGCAAAACCGGCCTTTGGATGAAATATATCCGATCCTTTTTATTGATGCAATCCACTATTCTGTGCGGGATAACGGCATCATCCGAAAACTGGCGGCATATGTGATTTTGGGTATCAATACAGATGGCAAGAAAGAAGTCCTAACCATTCAGGTTGGTGATAATGAGAGTTCAAAATACTGGCTGTCTGTCCTGAATGAATTAAAAAACCGCGGTGTAAAAGACATCCTGATCCTTTGTGCAGATGGTCTGACTGGAATCAAGGAAGCTATTGCAGCTGCCTTTCCGAAAACAGAGTATCAGCGCTGTATCGTACATCAGGTACGGAATACGCTGAAATATGTTCCGGATAAAGACAGGAAAGCCTTTGCAACGGATTTAAAAACAATCTATCAGGCATCCGATGAGAAGAAAGCTCTGGACGCACTTGACCGGGTAACAGAGAAATGGACGCCTAAATATCCGAACTCCATGAAACGCTGGAAAGATAACTGGGATGCGATTTCTCCGATTTTCAAATTTTCAACAGATGTGCGGAAGGTCATATATACAACCAATGCTATAGAATCATTAAATTCCACCTATCGGAGACTCAACCAGCAGAGAAGCGTTTTTCCGAGCGATACAGCACTGCTGAAAGCCCTGTATCTGGCCACCTTTGAAGCCACCAAAAAATGGACAACTACCATCCGAAACTGGGGCCAGGTCTATGGTGAGTTGAGTATTATGTATGAAGGACGGCTGCCAGATTAAATCCATATCCAGGTTAAAACAGGCGGAAAATCCGCCTGTTATTGACATGCCATCAAACGGATGGTATATATAAAACAAGGGTGAAAAGCTTATTTTTCAAGCCTTTCACCCGTTCTTATCATAGAAGAATCCTATTTACAGACTTTTCTTCACAGGCTCCGGCTCTGCCCAGAGTAACGAATGACATATCTTATATCAGTTTTTTGAATTTACACAAAACTTGAAACGGTCTCAAAGCAGCAGATCCCTGCGGTCTGCTGCTTTTCCGGCGTTTATGCAATTCTTTCCCCTACTTCTCCCCGCACACCTGGAAGATATAGAATTTCAAAGGTGTTGTCTGCAAAGCCCTGAAATATGGGCTTTTTCAGACACGTCCTATCTTTACTACACCACATTTACACCATTTCTGTTATAATTGACATTTCCTCTTTCAATGTTTCATCTAATACATGGCAATATAAATCCATTGTCATCTGCAAAGAATTATGCCCTAACAGCTTTTGTAAGGTTTGATATTGTCAAGATTAGTTGACACATTTATTTCAAGGATATCACTGACTATGCTACCAGTTCCAAATCCTCATAATACTGTCTGCGTTTTATCATGGGAAGAAGCCCGCCATTGGCAGAGCAGATCCTCCGGTTATTCCAGTAGCAGAGGAAGTATCTCCAAATGAGCGCCTTTAATTCCTCTACCGTCATCTGCCTTGTGTCATAGCGGTCATAAAGGAGCTCTGTCTTCATTCTGGCCCACATACTCTCACAGCGTGCATTATCATGGCAGCGTCCTCCTGCACTGTTCATGCTTTGGTGGATGTGGTGCTCCCGGATGGTCTGGCGGTAAGACTCACTGGTATACTGTGTCCCACGGTCACTGTGGTTGATCGCTCCTTCCAATGCGGGATATGCAGTCAGGGCATTTTCCAGTGTTTGGATACACAGATCTGCTTTCATGTTTGTCCCCATTGACAGACCGAGGACGCTAAGATCAAAGCAGTCGAAAATCGCAGATACATACAGTTTCCCATTGCGCGCCGGGATCTCCGTGATATCTGTAATACATTTTTCTAATGGGGCATCTGAATGGAAATCCCGCTTCAACAGATCATCCGATTTCATGGCTTCCCGGTCTGCCTTTGTAAGTCCATTCGGCTTTCTCTTTGGCTGATGGCTCAGGCCGATCTGATCCATAACCCGGTATACGGTCCGTTCACTGGGTATATGTACGCCCTCCGGCTGCTTCAGCAACAGCGCCTGATACATCCGGATCCGTCCATAAGTATCGTTACATTCATCCTCACTGATGATTTCTTTCATGGCATCCGCCAGATCCTGGTACTTCCATGGACGGTCTTTGTTTGCGAGATATTTATAGAAGCCCTGCCGACTGATACCAAGCATCCGGCAATAAAATGAAATTTTTCCGGTAATCCTGCCGTCCTCTGTTTTCAAAGCGAGAAAGATCATTCTCTGGTTTTTGCTGACTTCCGACGGCTGGCGGCGAAAAAAGCGCTGGCTTCCTCCAGAAATTCATTTTCTTCCTTCAGGCGGCGGATTTCTTTATCCTGCTCCTTCACCCGCTTACGCAGCATGGTAATTTCTTCTGACAGGCTCATTGCACTGGCAGGGGTATGGGAACCTTCCCCAACATCCAGCTTACCAGCTCTTACAGCTTTCAGCCATGTATGGATGGTTCCTTCAGGGATTCCTAATTCTTTAGCAGCCTTAGCGCCGCCGATTTCTTTGGCAAGTTTCACTGCCTGTACTTTGTATTCATGGTCATATTTACGTGCCACTTTGAATACCTCCTTATTCTCTTGGTTTTATTATGAAATCCTTGAGAATAAGCTGTCAACTTTTTTTATACCACACCAGGGGCATATCACCGGGCAGGGCAAGCCCTGCCCGGCAGAGCCGTCACTTTCACGGTCTGACGCTTACGCTGACCGCACGTTCCGGCTCCGCCTGCCTTTTCCCTGCAAGTTCCCCTATCGTCTTTAAAAAGTCATGCCCTTTAGGTACAAGCGGAGTATAAAATTCCGATATGACACTTGTTCCCACGTCCACATATCCCCGTCCTTTGATACGCTTCTGGAAAAACTGCTTCTGCGTGTCGCTTCCGAACATCATACCGTAGCCCAGCTCACTCATACGCCCAAGAGCCACACGAAAGTTAAAGTTATCCCGGATACCGTCAGAAAAATATTTTGCGTCCGGGCGTTGGCAGGCAAGGATAAGAAAATAACCTGCCTGCCGTCCCAGCATGATGATTTTCTTTAACTGGCTTAGCACGGCAATGCTCTCTTTGGTAGAAAGACACTCCATAAATGCAACGTATTCATCAAATATCAGGAAATGGGGGGACAGCCCAAGATAAGCATAGTTCTCCCCAGTCTTATAATTCTCCATGCGTTTCATAGCTTCACTCCGTCCCACCATGCCGTCATAGAAACGGTTGACACAGGTAATCATATCCTCCTTTGTGTGGTACACATCCCCCATGACTGTCCCTAAATCCGCAAGGTCAGCATTTTTAGGGTCTAGGATATACAGCACAGCATTTGTGCGGAGCAGGGCTTCAATGAGCGTCAGGATAAAATAGGTCTTTCCACCTCCCGTTCCGCCACAAATAAGAGCGTGGGGGAGAGCGTCAAATTCCCATGAGATGTTTTTCATCAGGCGCATACTGCCGTGTTCCACACGCACGTCCTCTATGGAAATACGGTTCGCTATCATATCATAGAGCAGGGTATACTCAATATAGCTGTCATGAAGCGTCTTGTCCGTCAGCTCACAGTACAAGCCGGATTCCAGCTTTTTCTCCAAATTCAGAAGCTGGTCTTGATACTTCCCCATAGTGATTTCACAGCGGATATGGAGCAATCCTTTGTCCATGCGATAGTAAATCTTTGGAAAATAGCTGATTTTTTCCGCTGATCTGCCGGAAGGCAGGTCTTTGAAAAAACCAGCGTCCTTGACCGTCTCTGATTCATACCAGCCGTTTTGTAATATCATGCGTGAGAGCTTCTGTCTGTGCATAAGCTGTTTCAGGTGGTCACGGCAGAACCGGGCATAAAGAAAGGCGGTCAATGCACATAGGCAGACCGCCACAAATACCGTAAACAGTGCGTAAGGGGAAAGAGTAAAATCACCGTCTATCAGGCTGACCGACTTCCAATCCGTCCGCAAGAGCTGTCCCATGTTCAGGAGCAGAAGAACCGCCACAAACAGAAACAGGAGCGAACCGACAGCAAAGCGGTATACAAGCGTTTTATCACTGGCTCTGATACGCTTTCCTCTGTATTTGTAAAATGCCATGAAAACCTCCTTTCCGGGCATGAAAAAGCGGTCAATCATAGAGACTAACCGCTTACTTTGCTTTATTCTTTCCAAGAATAATAGATTCTTTTTCCTTTATAAGTTCCCTTTTTATTTTATTTAATTCATATTGTACATTCATTGAATTACCAAACATATTGTTACATTGTTTCACTGACCAATTTACTTTATTACATTGATTGTTTTGTTCCATACAGTATGAAGCAAGTCGTTCTGAAAAATTGCCTATCTTAATTTTTTCAGCTTTTTCATCATCTATGTAAAAATCTACTGTGATATTTGATAAATCAACTGCGTCACACTCAGAAATTTCTTTAAATACCCCTCCCATTCTACACAAACACGCAAAATAATTGTTTGAGCTTTCACCTAAATTGAAGATATTAACTTTCTGAGGAGACTGGCTGGAATTATATGGGAAAATATTTATTTCAAAATCGCATTTGCTAATAAATTCATCTATTTTGCTTATTTTGTAGTCTATTTCTAATAAACACATCGTTTGCTTGTCAGCAAAATATGATGAAACCCATCCTGTTATATACCCACATGATAATCCAACAGCACACGAGCAAATAAAGTTAGAAATATTGCTTTCAGAAAAAACAACCCCTATTATTATGAAAATAACAGTAATAACAACACATACTCCAAAAGTCATATTGTTATAGCGTCTATGTGCCTTAAAAGTATTCAATAACTGATTATCTGAAAGTTTCTTCCTTTTTTGCATAATACCTTACTCCTGATAACATTTAAGATAAGAATATTATACGAGCAGAATCTTACATAGACAAGATAGCTTTTTATTTCTTCTGCTCCTGCGAACTGCGGTTCTGCGGATTCCCGGCAGGCTGACCGCCTTTATTTTTCAGCACAATATCATCTGCCTTAATGTACCAATCCACATCTGCCCCCTGAAAGGTGGCGTTAGATACTGTGTCTGCAATAGGATTGATAAGCTCCACCTCCGCATTATAATCGAACTCTTTCAGAGGAACACTGGCAGGCACGGACACCTGAATCATGCGCCCCTGCGTCCGGCATTTCAGGTCATAAGTACGCTCCTTGATTTCATCAGATACCGTACCGTCCTCATTCTGGACACGCACCTCACGGCGGAGGGCGGAAAACTTCAACTGCCCGAAAGTTTTTTCTTTATCAATGACAATTCCATTAGCTAATCTCATATGCTGTATACCTCCTTAGTTGTTCGCTGGTAACATATCATCTGCCAGCAGGATATAATTTGTAAAACCACGGTTGCCGATTTTATAGCCCTCTGCAGTGATACGGGGATTGATAAGTTTGACTTTCTGCTCCGGCTGGAAATTCTTCTCCCCGGCACTGGCAGGAAGCACCACCACAATATCATCTGCCCTCTGCACGTCCGAATACAGATTAAAGCTCCGGGAGACAACAGATATACGCCCGTTAATCCTGCGCTGTTCCACTTCATTTTCCCCGGCAAACTCCAAGTTACCGAATGTTTTCTCCATATTTGGCACAACAAATTTCAATTCCATAAATTCATACCTCTTTTCTTTTAATGATTGATAGGTGCTTATTCTGGCGGTTCTTGTGATACCAGCACTCATACTGACAGTAAAGGGTAAAATAAATGCTGGCGCACCCTTGACTGTCCGTGTGCCTGCCGGATAGTGGCAGACAAGCCAGAATAAGGGGAGGTCTGCCCTCAGACAGTCCGGGGGAGAGCGTGACTTTTTCCCATTCATAGCCTTACCACCTTATGACCGTCTTGTTCTGAAATGTTTCCAGAGATACAGTCCGGCAAGACCACCGCCGGAAGCAATCAGCAGGAAAACAAACAGAAAAATATTTGTGTTATCGCCCGTCTTAGGAGCGTCTGAACTCTGCGTAGGCGTGGACGGATTCTCTGGTGTCTCTGGCTGTTCCGGCTCTTCCAGCGTCTCCACTGTCACCGTCTGACCTTCATCAGAAATATCTTTATGCTCTGCCACTTTCTCAGGCTCATCCGGGTTGCTCATGTCATACAGCTCTTCAAAGGTGACAAGGCTCTGACCATAAAGCGCAGACGTATTCAGGGTAAATTCAATCTGAATCTCCATACTCTCTGCATCAGCGGTAAAGATATAACTATTCTCTACTCGCTTCCCGTCAATCAAAAGCTCTGCATTTTCCTCTTTTAACATCTGCCAACCTGAAAGCTGATACTTTGTGCCGACTTCCAGACCCTCCAACTCCACTGTGTCAATGATAGTCACTTTTTCGCCAGATTTAATGACCTTTTCTCCGTCTTTGCCCGTAGCCGTGGTGTGGATAGTGATGATACGCTCCGTAATAAGTACCGTCTGTCCCTCGTCTGTAATATCCTTATGCTCTGCGACTTTTTCCGGCTTGTCCGGGTTGCTCAGGTCATACAGTTCTTCAAAGGTAACAAGGTTCTGACCGCCAAGAGGAGACGCGTCAAAAGTAAATGCAATCTGAACTTCCATGCTTTCATGGTCAGCGGTAAAGGTATAACTGTTTTCTACTCGCTCCCCGTCAATCAGAAGTTCCGCATTTTCCTCTTTCAACATCTGCCAGCCTGAAAGCTGGTATTCTGTGCCGACTTCCAGACCGTCCAACTTCACTGTGTCAATGATAGTAACCTCATTCCCGGCTACAATCGACTTCTCGCCGTCCTCACTGACCGCCGTGGTATGGATAGAGATGATATGCTCCGTGATTTCCACAGTCTGCCCCTCGTCCTCAATATCTTTATGTTCCGCCACTTTCACAGGTTCGTCCGGGTTGCTCATATCATGCAATTCCTCGAAAGTGACAAGGCTCTGACCGCTAAGAGAAGAAGCATTGAACGTGTACTTCATTTCAATTTCCATTTTTTCATCATCAGCGGTAAAAGTATAGCTGTTCTCTACACGTTTCCCGTCAATCAAAAGTTCCGCATTATCCTCTTTTAACATCTGCCAGCCTACAAGCTGATATTTTGTACCGGCTTCCAGACCGTCCAATTTCACCGTATCAATGATAGTAACCTCTTTTCCGGCTACTGCTGATTTCTCGCCGTCCTCTGTGGTCGCCGTAGTATGGATAGTGATTTCTTTCTCATATTCGTCTGTGAGTGTTCCCAAATCCACGGTCACGTTATTTCTGGACACTACGATTTCAAAGGCAGGAATAAGAGTAAATCCCTTGTTGCTCTCACAGCGTAATTCTTCAATGATATAGGTATCATAGAGAAGTGCGCCTTTGCTGTCGTCCGGCTCTGATGTACCGAACCAGATTCCGTCCTCGCTGGTCTTTCCAGCGTTAGTGTTGTGCTTATGGGAAGCCCAGTCGGAGGAAGTGGAGAACTGCCCGTTATCATCTGTCACAATGATATGACTCTCTCCGGTTGTCTTGCTCGTGATCCGAAACGGAACATCAGCAAGACGCTTATGTGTGCCAGCTCCAATCTTGACACCCTCCAAGTCTCCACGCTTCACCTGATTATAGACAGAAGATTCCGCCCCGGTCAGGTCAACGATTTTTCCATTCTCTGTGATAGAAAACTCAACCGCTTTTGCGCCGTCTGTCAGGTAGCCGTCAGGAGCTTTGCTTTCCTCAATACGATATTTCCCGTAAGGAAGTGTGTCTGTGTCTGTTGTGGCGATACCGTCAACACCCGTACGGATTGTCTTAACAGTTTCATTCTTTCCGTAGAGCTTCCCATCTACCAGAACGTCATTTTCATTCAGGGAGATAATCTCAAACTCAGTGTCTTTCAGGGTAGCTCCACTCTGAGATTTTGTGTCCCCCGTTTCCAAATCCCGTTTCTGGATTTTCACACCACCACGGATAACCTTATCTGATACGGAATACTGATTACTTCCTGTCAGCACGGCAAGGTCGCCGTCCTCTTTAATCTGTGTCACATACAGACCTTTTATCTGCTCTTCACTCCCGGAAGCCTGCATATATGCACCGTCCAGAAGATAGCCGGAGGGGGACTTTGTTTCCTCCACGGTCAGCGTCCCAAGCGGAAGTACATTCTCACCGTCCTGTGTATAGAAACTGTCACCGGAAACCTTGTAAGTGTCAGAGAGCCGGGAAACATAATGAACCGTACCGTTATCGTCTTTCTCTGCGATAGTTTTTGTAGTCCATGTCCTTGTAGGTTCTGCCGGAAGTGTATCAGCGGTATAATATCCGTCATAATACTTCCATGTAAACTCTGCGCCCTCTAAGGAAGCGTTCCCCTGCGCCGTAGCTTTTCCCGTCTCCATATCTATCTTAAAAAGCTCGATAAGGGTATCCGTCACTTTTGGAGTGTCGGAGACTTTTAATGTAGCAGTCTTTCCGGCTTCCACATTCAGGGAATACACTGTATTGTCCACCTTATAGCCTGCCGGAGCAGACAGCTCTTTGATATAGACCGTGCCTGCTTTCACCTCAACTGTCTCTGTATTTCCGCTTTCGTCCGTGGTAAGGGTAGCAATTTGTTCTTTGCAATCCTTATCAGAATAGACACCATAGATTGCCCCGGCGATAGAATAATTTCCATTGCCGTCTGTAATGCCTGCATTACCGGAGGTCTTTTTCAGAGTGGCGTTGCCGACAGCCAGTTCCGCCCAAAATTGTCCGATATCCTGACCCTCTCCAGAATAGATATATCCTCCGCACTCATAGCGGTTACGGTTCTCGCTGGCAAAGGCTTTTGCCCCGGCATACACCTCATCCTGAACCGCCTTTGAAATTTCATCATAGGAAGCACGAACGTTATCACACCCCCAGCCCAAGTGGACACTTAATGTCCGCCAGACAGTACACTGTTTCAGTAAATAAATGTGCTGACTGCTCAGTCCGCTGTGGTTCTGTGCATACTGGCTCACATATTCTAAGGAGAGGGCAACGTCAGAAATCTGTTCCTGCGTCATGCGTGTACTTGCGTCTGCTCTGGTTTTGTACCCGTTGCGGAAGTTGGTATTGATATCTACGCAAAAAGCGTCCTCACCCTCCACAGTCATATGTCCCTCATTAAAAGTTGAGCCGATAGAACCGTCATTCATTACTTTCTCAACGATTCCAACACGCTCCGCTGATTCTGTCCAGTATTGCGTCTCTGACGCATGAACCGCAGTTGTAGGAAGAGCCGTCAACACGGTTGCAAGAGTAAGAAGCCCGGTACAGAACCGCTTTAGAATCTTTTTCATAGCTTTAAAATTCTCCTTTCGTTTGGATATAGAAAAAGCCGTCCATTTCTGAACGGCTGAAAATAGAAAAGGAACATCTGTCTGACGTTCCATATCCTATGTGTTATTTAATTTTTTGATACTGATATGCTCTCATCACATCTCATGTAAAACAGTTTTGTACACCTACTATCCCTTTGATTTTACACCATTTACTACACCATTTAGCTACAAAAATACACCATTTTCCGATAAGATATGATAAGTTGTATCTTTCTGGTAAGTAACCGTATTTCAGGTAAAATAAAGGAATTTCAGGTGCTTTAATTCTTACTTCTCCTCACACACCTGGAAAATATAAAACTTCAGATAGTAGGACTCCTCCGCCGCCCAGAGAATGGGGTGATCCGGCGCCTGGGTGCGGTACTCCACCTGGCGCAGCCGCCGGTGTACGTTATGGGCCGCCTGGTTGATGGTCTTGGTAAAGAGTTCATAGGTCATGAAATGGGAACAGGAACAGGTGGCCAGAAATCCCCCGTCCCGGACCAGCTTCATGGCCCGCAGATTGATCTCCCGGTAGCCTTTCACGGCATTCTTCACGGAATTCCGGGACTTGGTAAAAGCCGGAGGATCCAGGATGATCACGTCAAAGGTCTCCCCTTTCTTTTCCAGCTCCGGCAGCAGTTCAAACACATCGGCGCAGAGGAATTTCACCCGGTCCGAAACCCCGTTGAGAGCAGCGTTTTTCTCCGCCTGGCGGACTCCCAGCTCCGAGGCGTCCACTCCCAGCACGTTGGCCGCTCCGCCTTTGGCCGCGTTCAGGGCGAAGGAACCCGTATGGGTGAAGCAGTCCAGGACCTTTGCCCCCGGGCAGAGCTTCTGGATGGCCAGGCGGTTATATTTCTGATCCAGGAAAAATCCCGTCTTCTGCCCGTCCTTTACATCCACCAGATAGCGGACCCCGTTTTCCTCGATCTCCACATTAGTGTCAAAGGGTTCGCCGATAAAGCCCTTGCGGAGTTCCATCCCCTCCTGGCGCCGCACTTTGGCGTCGCTGCGCTCATAGACGCCCCGGATGACAATGCCGTCCTCCGCCAGGATCTCCCGCAGGAGTTTTACGATGGTGTTCTTCATGCGGTCGATGCCCAGCGCCAGAGACTGCACCACCAGCACATCCGAAAATTTGTCGATCACCAGCCCCGGCAGAAAATCCGCCTCTCCGAAAACCAGGCGGCAGCTGCCGGTATCCACGGTCTTTTTCCGGTATTCCCAGGCATCTGTCAGCCGTTGGCGGAGAAATTCCTCATTTATTTCCCGGTCTTTGTTCCGGGTCATCATGCGGATGCGGATCTTAGAGGCATCGTTGATAAATCCTTTTCCCAGGAAATAGCCGTCAAAGTCCCGGACCTCCAGGATATCTCCGTTTTCATAGCTTCCTTCCACAGAAGCGATCTCGTTATCAAAAATCCAGGGGCCGCCTGCCTTCAGCATCCGCCCCTCCCCTTTTTTCAGCACTGCCGCAGCCTGCGCCATCTCTTTGCTCCTCCTATACTCCTTCGTAGTCAAAGGCCGGGATAAAACTTTCCCCGGCGGTTTCTCCCTCCTGGATAAACCCCTGCTCCACTCCCAGTTCCAACGCGTAATCCACCAGGGAATCATATTCCCGCTTCGTCACCTTCCTGCAGAGTTCCGGAAAGGTTTCCCGCAGCTCCGGAAAGGGCGTGTACTGATTCATGAGACTCAGGTACACCCGGTTCCCATACGTCCCGTACACGTAGCGGACCACCGCTTTGGCCTCCTCCACTTTTCCCGGCAGCAGCAGATGCCGCACAATGACTCCTTTTTTCATGAGCCCCCTCTGATCAAATACCGGTTCCGGACACTGGCGGACCATTTCCTCCAGAGCCGCTTTGGCCCTGTCCGGATAGTCCGGGGCACGGGAATACCGCTCCGCGGTCCGGCTGTCCATGTACTTAAAATCCGTCAGGTAAACATCCGCGTACCCCTCCATCTGTTGCAGAGCTTCCGGATGCTCGTAGCCTCCGCAGTTGAAGACAATGGGCAGATCCAGCCCTCCCTCTTCCGCCAGGTCCAGAGCTTCCCGGATCTGCGGAAGATACTGCGTGGGGGTCACCAGATTGATGTTCCCGGCCCCTTTTCCCTGAAGTTCCAGGAAGATTTCCCCCAGCCGTTCCACAGAGATCTCTTTCCCTGCCCGGCCGTCAGAGATCGCCCGGTTCTGACAGTATACGCAGTGCAGAGGGCATCCGGAAAAAAATACGGTTCCGGATCCTTCTGTTCCGGAAATGCAGGGTTCCTCCCACAGGTGCAGGGCTGCCCGGGATACCTTCAGAAGGGCGCTGACTCCGCAGCGCCCTTTTCCGCCGGACAGCCGCCGACTGCCGCAGTTTCTGGGGCACAGCCGGCAGGGTTCCAGCCAGGATGCAAGATCCATCTTCCCTCTATGATCCTTTTTTTGTTTCCTTCTGTTTTGTATCTTTTCCAAGTCTTTTCTCCAGAGCCTCCACAACCGTTTTCAACACTTTCAGCCTGGCGTAATATTTGCTGTTGCCTTCCACGATGATCCACGGAGCCCGCGCTGTGGAGGTCTTCATGATCATCTCATTGACCGCCGGCTCGTATTCCTCCCATTTCGCCCGGTTTCTCCAGTCTTCCTCCGTGATCTTCCAGGATTTTTCCGGATTCTCCTGACGTTCCAGAAAACGGCGTTCCTGCTCATCCTTATCGATCTGGATCCAGAATTTCAGGACAATGACTCCCGCCTGCGTCAGCTGTTCCTCCATCTCATTGATCTCCCGGTAGGCTCTCTGCCACTCCGCCTTGCTGCAGAAGCCCTCGATCCGCTCCACCATGACACGGCCGTACCAGGTCCGGTCAAAAATGGCAATGTGGCCGCTGAGGGGCATTTTTGTCCAGAATCTCCACAGATAATGATGGGCTTTTTCGTAATCATTGGGGGATGCCGTGGGCACCACTTCGTATCCCCGGGGATCCATACATTCGGTAAGGCGCTTGATGGCGCCGCCTTTGCCGGCGGCGTCCCAGCCTTCAAAGCCCAGGACCATGGGGATCCTTTCCCGGTAGATCTCATCCTGGAGCACGGCCAGCCGCTTCTGATACTGCTTCAGCAGTTCTTTATATTTATCCTTTTTTACTTCTTTGGACAGGTCCACTCGGGCCAGCGGCGAGGAAGAGCGGGCAGAGGGGCCGGTCTGCAGGTAGGGAGATCCCTGGCCGCCGCCTTCGGTTTCCTGCTGGATCCGCAGCCGCAGCGCTCTGACCATACAGTCCAGGATCCGCACGGAAGCGTAGCCGGAATCCTCGGCTTCCACGATATGCCAGGGGGCATACTCCGTATCCGTATTGATCAGCATCTCGTCGCAGTACTCAAAATATTCCTCATACTGTTTGTGATGTCTCCAGTCATCCTTTGTGACTCTCCAGCGGGTTTCCTCGGAGCTTTCCAGCTTTTCAAAACGTTTTTTCTGCTCTCCCTTGGAAATATGCAGGAAAAACTTGATGATCAGCATTCCGTCCACGGTCAGCATCCGCTCAAAAGAATTGATCTCGCTGTAACCGCAGGCTACCTGCTCCCGGCTCATCTCCTGATCCAGTCGGTCCCGCATGACGCGGGTATACCAGCTTCTGTCAAAGATGTACATCCTGCCTCTGGAAGGAAGCCGCTTCCAGAATCTCCACATATAGGGATGCCGTTCTTCCTCTTCTGTCGCTTTCTGAATCGAAATCACCTTAAAGCCCCGGGGATCCAGCGGCTGGATCAGGCGGTTGATCAGCCGTCCTTTGCCGGAAGCTCCCCAGCCCTCAAAGACCACCATCACCGGGATCTTCAGTTCCCTGGCCTTTCTCTGCAGAGCCGCCACTTCCCGGTCCAGTTTCTCCAGCTCGCGCTTTTCCTCTTTCTTTTTTATCGTTTTGGAAAGATCAATATTTTCCAGCATCGCGGTACACCCTCCTTCCTTTTCCATTCCCGTTTCTTTTTGTTGTTGACAGTGTACAGGGGGACAATACCCCTTGTACACTGATGCTACCATAATTTTCTGAAAAATAATATGCTTTTTTCAAATTTACTCTAAAATCACCGGTACCGGGGCGTCCGCCCGCAGTTCCTCCGGGGTAACCAGGCAGTCCACCGCCAGGATCTTCACGCCCGCGGCGGCAGCCCTGCGCACAGCTTCCCCAAACGCCGGATGGGTTTCGTCGTTGGGAGCCACCCCGCGCACCTCCTTCATCTGGATCACAAACAGCAGATACGCCTCGTACCCTTCCTCCAGGCAGCGGATCAGTTCCTCCACATGGCGGACTCCCCGCTCTGTAGGGGCGTCTGGGAACCGGGTCATGCCCTGTTCCTCCAGGGTCACGCCCTTCACTTCCAGAAAAGCCCGGCGGTCTCCCGCCTCCGCGTAAAAATCAAAACGGGATTCTCCAAAACGCACCTCCCGGCGGATCAGGGATCCCTTGGGAAACAGATTTCCTCCCCGCAGCCACTCCTCCGCCACGCGGTTGGGTGCCTGCGAATCCATGTTGATGAGCCGTTCTCCTTTCCGGACACAGATCAGATCACAGGGAGTTTTCCTGGCGGGATTTTCTGCCATCTGCACCCAGATCTCCGCTCCGGGCACCAGCAGTTCCCGGCAGCGGCCGGTATTCTTCACGTGGCAGACCGTAAAACCCTCCTCCTGTCCCTCCAGCCGCACATGGGCGATGAACCGGTTGGGCCGCTCCAGAAAAATGCCTTTTTTTACTCTCTCATACCGCACGCTTTTTCACTCCCGCTCCCATTTTTCCAGTCCCAGAACTTGCAGACAGTCTCCCCGTATCCGGAATTTCACGTCAAAGCCCGCAAAAGGAAGTCCGTAGATCCTCTCCTCATTCCTCTGATATCCCGGCCGCGCGTCATGGGCCAGAACCGCCAGCAGAGCCTTCCGGCTTTTTTCCGGGATCTGTTTCAGCAGTTCTTCCGGAAATTCCACCTGCAGCAGCCGCTCTTCCAGCCAGTCCGTGAATCCGCCGGAGGCTTCCGGATGACAGTCTCCCTGGGGCAGATAAGGTTTAATGTCAAAGATGGGCGTGCCATCCATAAGATCCGCCCCGGAAACCAGCAGAATGTCGCCATATTGGGGATGCTTCCGGATCCCCAGCAGTTTTACGGAGGAAAGCCCGATGGCATTTGGGCGGAAAGGGGAACGGCTGGCAAAAACTCCCACCCGGCGGTTGCCGCCCAGCCGGGGAGGACGCACCGTCGGGGACCAGCCCTCCCGGACCGCCTCGGAAAATTCCCAGATCAGCCAGATATGGGAAAAATTTTCCAGTCCTTTCAGAGCCTCCGGATTCCGGTACTCCGGTTCAAAGACCACCGCCGCCGTCAGCTCCGGAACCAGGCCGCTCTGCCTGGGGATCCCGAATTTGGTATGGAAATCATTGTGGATCCGGGCGATCACTTTGAATGTATATTCCTCCATATGTTCCTCCTTGTGTTCTGTCTTTTCTGTCCGCATAATCCTTTTGTCCCGTGGCATACTGTAAAAAACAGGCCTTTCGGGAGGATCCATTCCATGAACCATTTAAAAAGCAGCCGGAAAGTACTGACCGATCTTTCCCTGGAATCCGCAGGCGCCATGCTGGCCGCCGCGGGGATCGTCAATTTCGCCGCCCCGGCCGGATTTCCCATGGCCGGAGTCAGCGGCGTCTCCCTGATCTTCCACCGGCTCCTGGGCGCTCCTGTGGGAGCCATGACCCTGCTGCTGAACCTGCCCATTGCCGCCCTCTGCTTCCGCATTCTGGGCCGGCGTTTTTTCCTCCGTTCCCTGCGGACCCTGCTCCTTGCTTCCTTTCTCATGGACGTCATCGCCCCTCTGCTCCCTCTGTACCGGGGAGACAGGATCCTGGCCGCCCTCTGTGCCGGAGTCCTCACCGGCCTGGGCTACGCCCTGATCTACGCCAGAGGTTCCTCCACCGGCGGAGCGGATTTTATCGTGCTTTCCGTAAAAAAAGCGCGCCCTCACCTTTCTCTTGGCAGGATCACGTTCCTGGCCGACCTGCTGGTCGTGACCGCCGGAACCCTGCTGGTCTCCCGGAGCCTGGACGATCTGATCTACGGGATCCTGGTAAGTTTCCTGCTGTCCCGGGTCATGGACAAAGTCCTGTCCGGCGTCAGCGCCGGAAAGCTGGGGCTGATCATCACCGAACATCCCCGGGCGGCGGCCGAAAAAATAGACGCCCTCACCGGGCGCGGCTGTACTTTTCTCAAGGCGGAAGGCAGTTACTCCCACAGGGAAAAGCCCGTGGTCCTCTGTGCCTGCGGCAGCCGGCAGATGTTCCGGATCCGGGATGCCCTGAAAGAGATGGAGCCCTCCGCCTTTGTGATCATTCTGGATTCTAATGAAGTGATGGGAAAAGGGTTTTCCGGTCGGCCGTGAATCACTCCTCCACGCCCTTTTTTCCGCAGATATCCTCCAGGCAGCACTGCCCGCAATGAGGCTTGGTCCTGGCGGTACACACATCCCGGCCGTGATACACCAGCCGGTGGCAGAAATCGCTGCCCTCCTCCGGGGGAATGATCTTCCAAAGTGCCATCTCCACTTTTTTCGGCTCTTTGACGCCGTCCACCAGACCAATGCGGTTGCAGAGCCGGATGCAGTGGGTATCCGTGACAATGGCTGGTTTTCCGAACACATCCCCCATGATCAGATTGGCGCTCTTTCTTCCTACGCCGGGGAGTTTCAGCAGATCGTCGAAATCCTCCGGCACCTTTCCCCCGTACCGCTCCTTCAGGATCTTCATGCAGCCGCTGATATCCCGGGCTTTGCTGCGTCCCAGGCCGCAGGGGCGGACAATAGCCTCGATCTCCTCCACATCCGCCTCCGCCAGCGCGTCTACGGTAGGATACCTGGCGTACAGATCCTGCACCACCACGTTTACCCTGGCATCTGTACACTGAGCCGCCAGCCGTACGCTCACCAGCAATTTCCAGGCTTCATTGTAATCCAGAGTACACCCCGCGTCGGGATATTCTTCTTTCAGCCGCCGGATCACCTCCAGGGCCAGTTCTTCTTTCGTCATCTATTCCGTCTCCATTTTCTCTTCTGTATGTTCCATGACCCTTTCGCACCAGGCCAGGATATCCGCGTAAACCCGGTCTTTATCTAACTCGTTGAGGATCTCGTGCCGGTCCTCCGGGTACAGCACGCAGGTCAGATCCCGGATCCCCGCTTTCTGCAGCTGTTTTTCCACCTTTCTGACCCCTTTTCCCAGATCCCCTACCGGATCCTGCGCTCCGGACATAAGGATCAGGGGCAGCTCCCCGGGGATCTTCCGGGTGAATTTTTCCTGATTGTCGTAGTGCACTGCCTCCAGCACGCTGCGGAACCCGTTGAGAGTAAAGCGGAACCTGCACCGGGGATCCTCATAATACCGGCGCACGACCTCCGTATCCCTGGTGAGCCAGCTGTTCTCCGGATGACTGCCGTCCATGTCAAACTTGTGGTAAGCGCCGGAAAAGAAGGCCCGTTCCATCAGGGCGCTCCTGTGCCGCCAGCCCCTGGCCTTTGCCAGAACTTCCGCCAGGGCCATGCCAAAAAGCACGATCCCATCCGGGACCGACCCGGTTCCCAGGATCAGCGCTCCGGCCAGTCCCTCCCCGTGGACGGTAAGATACTGCCGAAGCAGATAGGAACCCATGCTGTGGCCCAGCATAAAGTAAGGCAGATCCGGATTCTGTTTCCGGATGATGATCCGCAGCCGGTGCATATCCGCTACCAGGCAGCCGCTGCCGTTTTTTTCCGCGATATATCCCAGATCCTCCCGGTCGCAGACGGATCTTCCATGGCCCAGATGATCGTGTCCCGCCACCAGAAAGCCCTGCTCTGTCAGAAATTCCGCAAAATCCTCGTATCGCTCGATAAACTCCATCATCCCATGGGCGATCTGCAGGACTGCCCGGGGCTTCCCGGTGTCCGGCAGCCAGATCACGCTGTGGATCTCGGTCTGCCCGTCGCTGGACGAAAAATTAAATTCTTTCTTAACCGCCATCTCTGACCTCCGCCGTTCTCTTTCTTAAAATTATAGTTTATAATCCCAAAAACGGCAAGGGCGGATTGGGCCTGTTTATTCCCACTCGAACAGGATCACTCCCGCCGCCGCGATCCCGAGACCGATCAGTTTTCGGATCTCCGGAGCCTGTCTTTCCACCCCGAAAGCGCCCAGCAGCTCCACCAGGTAAGAGACCGCCAGCTGGGCGATGACGATCAGCATGGCAGCCCGGGCAGGCCCCAGAGCGTCCATGCTTTTGATGACCGTGATCGTGATAAAGGCCCCTATGACGCCGCCCAGCAGGGCGTACTTGTGATCCATTTTCCAGAGCGCGCTGATGCTCTCCCGGCCTGTGAGCAGCCAGGCCGCGGCGCAGACTGCCAGCGCCGACAGCTGCACCCAGCCCGCCGCCACCCAGACGCTGCTCTGTTTTGTCACCTCCGTATTAAAAACTCCCTGAATGCTCATGAGTGCCCCGGAAAGCAGGGCGATCAGAATTCCCGCCATGGTACCGTACTCCTTTTTCCTTTTATTCTGTCCGGAAAGACGGTACCCTATACCTGCCGGGACATGGCGCGAAAAAGGGACCGTCTCTCCACGGATGGTCTCCCACCCGTTTCGCAGACAGTCCCCTGCCGGTTCTTCCGCAATTTTCTCTTACAGAGATGCTTCCAGCTTCTCCGCCATCTCATCCACATCCTTTTCCGTGATGATCAGGGGCGGCACCAGCCGCAGCACATTATTTCCAGCGCTGATGACCACCAGACCGTTTTTCAGGGCGCTTCCCACGATCTCACCCACCGGTCTTCCTTCCACCACAAGGCCCTGCATCAGGCCTTTGCCTCTTCTTCCGGAGAAGCAGTCATACTTCCGCGCCAGTCCCTCCAGTTTCTGCTCCAGATACGGGGTGATCTTCCGCACATGCTCCACCAGATCTATAGAAGCAAAGAGATCGAAGACCGTGCTCACCGCCCGGCAGGCCAGAGGATTTCCCCCGTAGGTCGTGCCGTGGTCTCCCGGCACCAGAGAATGCTCCGCCGTCTTTTCGTTGAGCACAAAGGCTCCCACGGGAATGCCGCAGCCCAGAGCCTTGGCACAGGTCATGATGTCCGGCTTCACGCCGTACTCCTGCCAGGCAAACAGATAACCGGTGCGGCCCATGCCGCACTGGATCTCATCCAGGATCATAAGGATGTCCTTCTCATCGCAAAGCTTCCGGATCCCTTCCAGGAATTCCCGGGTTCCCGGGAAAATGCCGCCTTCCCCCTGTACCGTCTCCAGGATAATGGCGCAGGTCTTGTCCGTAAGCTGTGCCTTCACACTGTCCAGATCGTTGAAGTCCGCGAAGCGGATGCCCCCGATCAGAGGTTTAAAAGGCTCCTGATAGTGATCGTTGCCGGTCACGGAAAGAGCCCCCAGGCTCCTGCCGTGGAAGGAATGCTTCATGGCAATGATCTCGTGATCCGTGGAGCCGTCCCGGAGATAGGCGTATTTCCGGGCCGCCTTGATGGCGCCCTCAATAGCCTCGGTACCGCTGTTGGTAAAGAAGACTTTGCTCATGCCGGAAGCCTTTACCAGCTTCTCCGCGGCCTCCGCCTGGGGTACGTTGTAGTACAGGTTGGAAGTATGGATGATCTTGTCGATCTGATCCTTCAGGGCCTCCCGGTAGACCGGATTCCCGTAGCCCAGAGCATACACGGCGATCCCCGCCGCGAAGTCCAGATATTCTTTCCCGTCGGTATCGTAGAGGCGGACGCCCTCTCCCCGTTCCCACACGACCTGGGCCCGGTTATAGGTATGGAGCAGATACTGCTCCGATTTCTGTATACACTCACTGGTTTTCATTGTAGAATTTCTCCTCATCGTCTTTCAGGATCGCCGTGCCGATTCCTTTATTGGTAAAGATCTCCAGCAGCAGGCAGTGGGGGATCCGTCCGTCCAGGATGTGGACCCGGGATACTCCGTTGTTGATGGCGTCAATGCAGTTCTGGAGCTTGGGGATCATGCCGCCTCCCACATGGCCTTCCGAGATCAGTTTTGCCGCCCCCTCCAGGGTCAATTCGGAGATCAGGCTGGAGGGATCGTCTTTATCCGCGTAAACGCCTTCAATGTCCGTGAGAAAGGCCAGCTTTTCCGCGTTCATGGCCTCGGCGATGGCGCTGGCGGCGTCATCGGCATTGATATTGTAGGAATGATAATCGTCATCTATACCGATGGGGCAGACCACCGGCAGGAAATCTTTCTCCAGCAGATCGTAAAGGACTTTGGGATTCACATCTTTTATCTGTCCCACGTAGCCGATGTCCTGCCCTCCGGAAAGCTTCCGGTCCACTTTCAGCATACCCCCGTCCTTGCCGCTGATGCCCACGCCCAGCACGCCCAGGGACTGGATCATGCTCACCAGTTCCTTGTTCACCTTGTTCAGCACCATCTCCGCCACTTCCATGGTGTCCTCGTCGGTGACCCGCAGGCCGTTGACAAACCGGGGTTCCATGCCCACCTTGCCTACCCAGCGGGAAATCTCCTTTCCGCCTCCGTGGACGATGATGGGCTTAAAGCCTACCAGCTTCAGTAGCACCACATCCTTGATGACGTTTTTTTTCAGCTGTTCATCCACCATGGCGCTGCCGCCGTATTTTACCACAATGATCTTCCTGTTAAATCGCTGGATATAAGGCAGCGCCTCGATGAGTACCTCCGCCTTATCCAGATATTTCTGCATAACCATTTTTCCGTCCTCTTTTCCGCGGCTGTCAGGAACGATAGTCCGCATTGATCTTTACATAATCGTAAGTCAGGTCGCAGCCCCAGGCCGTGGCTGTTTCCTTTCCCATTTTCAGATCGGCCACCGCGGTCACCTCCGGCGCGGAAAGGATCTCGGTAGCCTCTTCCTCGCTGTATTCCACCGCCACGCCGTTCTCGATGATCTGGATCTTCCCCTTCTCACTCTCAAAGAACAGGTCCACCTTTTCCGGATCAAACTGCGCCCCGGAATATCCCATAGCGCAAAGGATCCGTCCCCAGTTGGCGTCGTGGCCGAAAATAGCCGCTTTGGTGAGATTCGAGGTGATGACCGATTTTGCCAGCGTCACCGCCTGCTCCCTGGTCTGGGCTCCCAGGATCCTAACCTCGAACAGAGCGGTTGCTCCCTCCCCGTCTCCGGCGATCTTCTTTGCCAGCTGGGTGTTCACCTCCCGCAGGGCCTCCACAAACAGCTGATACTCTTTGTCTTTGCTGTTGATCACCGGGTTGCCGGCCAGGCCGTTGGCCAGCAGCAGCACCGTATCATTGGTAGAGGTATCCCCGTCCACGGAGATCATGTTATACGTATCCTTTACTACCTCCGACAGGGCCTCCTGCAGCATCTCTTTGGAGATATCCGCGTCGGTAGTCAGAAAAGAAAGCATGGTGCACATATTGGGATGGATCATGCCGGAACCTTTGCACATGCCTCCGATGGTGACCGTATGTCCTCCCACTTCGATGGTCACCGCCGCTTCCTTGGGCTTCGTATCCGTGGTCATAATAGCGCGGGCGGCCTCTCTGGCCGCTTCCCGGGAATTGGAAAGCATGGGGGCCAGCTTCCGGACGCCTTCCTTCATTTTTTCTACGGGAAGCTGCTGGCCGATGACTCCTGTGGAAGCCACCAGTACCGATCCCTCCGGGATATTTAAAGCTTCCGCCGCCGCTTTGGCGGTCTCCTTACAGCAGGCATAGCCTTCCCTTCCGGTGCAGGCGTTGGCGATGCCGCTGTTGCAGACAATGGCCTGGGCCGTTTCCCCATCATAGACGATCTCCTGATCCCATTTTACCGGAGCGGCTTTTACCAGGTTCGTGGTAAAGGTACCCGCCGCCACACAGGGGACAATGCTGTAGATCAGAGCCATATCCTTTACATTTTCTTTCTTGATGCCGGCGCTTCCGCCCGCTGCCTGAAATCCAATGGCCGCTGTCACGCCGCCTTCGATCTTTTTCATATTCTCTCCTCCTCTCACGGAAATACCGGCGCCATGGAAAGGCCCATATCCTCGGGAAGTCCGAACATCAGGTTCATGTTCTGGACCGCCTGGCCGGCGGCTCCCTTCACCAGATTATCCAGGGCTCCCATCATGATGACCCGGTTGGTCCGTTTATCCAGTTTGATATTCAGATCCACGAAATTGCTGCCCTCCACCCAACGGGTCTGGGGACATACATCCGGATCCAGCAGGCGGATAAATTTCTCTCCGCCGTAGTATTTCTCATAAGCTGCCCGCAGCTCCTCTTCGCCGGCCTCTCGGGTCAGGGAGGCGTAGGCCGTCACCAGGATCCCCCGGTTCATGGGTACCAGATGCGGAGTAAAGCTGATGGTCACCGGTTTCCCCGCCGCGTAGGAAAGCTGTTCCTCGATCTCCGGGGTATGCCGGTGTGTGGCTACTCCGTAAGCTTTGATGCTCTCATTGACCTCACAGAACAGATTGTCCACCTTAGCCCCCCTTCCGGCTCCGGAGGTTCCGGACTTGGCGTCCACGATCAATGTGTTGCCGTCGATGAGCCCCTCTTTTACCAGAGGATATGCGCTTAAAATGGAACAGGTCGTATAGCAGCCGGGATTGGCCACCAGCCTGGCCTTTGAAATGTCCTTCCGGTTGATCTCGCAGAGTCCGTAGACCGCCTCGGGGATAAATTCCGGGGTGGGATGGTGGATCTTATACCATGCCTCATACACCGCCGGATCCTTTATGCGGAAGTCCGCGCTGAGATCCACGATCTTCACTTTCGACAGGATCTCCTCATTTACCAGAGAAGCGCAGAGGCCCTGCGGAGTGGCCGTAAAGATCACATCCACCTCCTCCGCCAGTTCTTCCATATTGTCGTCCCGGCACACATCCTCCACCAGACGGAACATGTTCTGGTATACGGAGGAATATTTCTTATCTATATAGCTACGGGAACCGTACCATTTGATCTCTGTCTCCCGGTGTCCCAGCAGCAGACGGACCAGCTCCGCCCCCGCGTAGCCGGTGGAACCGATGATTCCTGCTTTGATCATAGTTGTCTCTCCTTCCATAGGCTGCCCCTGCGGCAGGGGCCTTTGTTCTTCTGTTTACTATAAACCCACTTTTCTGCGCTGTAAAGACGCTGTCGAAATTTTTTTTGCATATTTTCGCTCTACGATGCATAATTATACATCTTCCTTTTATATTATGCAACCTTTTTCCAAAATTTCTAAAAAAGCCCTTGCATATTTTTTCTCTTTGATGTATATTTACTGTTGCAGTTTACTTTCAGTGAATTGAATCACCAAGGAGGATTTATTATGAGCGAAAAAGTTGTACTGGCCTATTCCGGCGGACTGGATACCACCGCCATTATTCCGTGGCTGAAAGAAACCTTCGGATACGAAGTCATCTGCTGCTGCATCGACTGCGGACAGGGAAACGAACTGGACGGGCTGGATGAGAGAGCCAAACTGTCCGGCGCCTCCAAATTATATATTGAAGATGTAACCGATGAATTCTGTGATGATTTTATCATGCCCTGCGTGGAAGCCGGCGCGGTCTATGAGCACAAATATCTGCTGGGAACTTCCATGGCCCGTCCTGTCATCGCGAAAAAGCTGGTGGAGATCGCCCGCAAGGAAGGCGCGGTAGCTATCTGCCACGGCGCTACCGGCAAAGGCAACGACCAGATCCGTTTTGAGCTTGGCATCAAGGCTCTGGCTCCCGATATCAAAGTCATCGCTCCCTGGCGTATGCCGGAGCTGTGGAAGATGGATTCCCGGGAGGCGGAAATGGCCTACTGCAAAGCCCACGGCATTGACCTGCCTTTCGCCGCCGACAGCAGCTACAGCCGCGACCGGAACCTGTGGCACATCAGCCATGAGGGCCTGGAACTGGAGGATCCCTCTCAGGAGCCCAATTACGAGCATATGCTGGTACTCAGCGTAACGCCGGAGAAAGCTCCTGACAAGGAAACCGAGATCTCCATGACCTTTGAAAAAGGCGTCCCCAAAACCCTGAACGGAAAGGCCATGAAGGTTTCCGACATCATCCGGGAACTGAACCGTCTGGGCGGCGAGAACGGCATCGGCATTATCGATATTGTGGAAAACCGGGTAGTCGGCATGAAATCCCGGGGCGTATACGAAACTCCCGGCGGCACCATCCTCATGGCCGCTCACGAGCAGCTGGAAGAACTGACTCTGGACCGGGAGACCATGGAGACCAAAAAGAAACTGGGCAGCCAGCTGGCGCAGGTAGTCTACGAAGGAAAATGGTTCACGCCTCTCCGGGAGGCCATCCAGGCATTCGTGGAGTCCACCCAGAAATACGTCACCGGCGAGGTGAAAATGAAGCTCTACAAGGGCAACATCATCAAGGCGGGAACCACCTCCCCCTACAGCCTGTACAATGAGTCCCTGGCTTCCTTCAAGACCGGCGACATGTACGATCATCAGGACGCTTCCGGCTTCATCACCCTGTTCGGACTGCCTCTGAAGGTCCGTGCCATGAAGCTCCAGGAAGTGGAGAAAAATCAGAAATAAAGCAGATTTCCCATAAAGGAAAAGACGATCCCACAGAATTCAGGTTTTGAAACCATGATTCCTGTGGGATCGTCTCTTTTTCTGTATCCTGTTTCTTTTTACCTGTCTATCTGGCCATCCGGAAGATCTCCAGGGCCTCCGCCGCTCCCAGCGGTTTCAGACGGGACAGCTTCACCGTATCGTTCATGGTCGCGTTCCGGGCAAGGGCCTGCAGATCCTCCTCCGAAGGATCCAGGCCGAGTTCCCGGAGGCTTACCGGCATGCCGATGGAACGGAAATAGGTTTCCGCAGCCTCGATCCCCGCCAGCGCGGCTTTTTTCGAATCCTGTTCCCGGATCCCCCAGACCTTCTCCGCAAAGCGGGCAAAACGGTCCGGAGCGCTGTCGTACTGGTATCTCGCCCAGGAACCCCAGACCGCGGCCAGGCTGGCTCCGTGGGCCACATCATACCTGGCGCTGAGAGCATGGCCGAATTTGTGTACGGAAAAATCCTTGCCCCTCCCCGCTTCGGTCAGGTTGTTGTGGGAAAGGCTGGAACACCACATGATCTCCGCCATCGCGTCGTAGTCCCGCTCGTTTTCCATGGCGATCTTCCCGTTTTCGATCACCGTCCGCAGCAGGCCCTCAGAGATCTCATCCGTCAGCTGGCACTTGATGCCGGGGATAAAATACCGTTCCATAGTGTGCATCATGATATCCGTGATCCCGCAGGCCAACTGGTATCTTGGCAGGGTGAAGGTCAGTTCCGGATTCATCACCGCGAATTTCACACGGTTGAACACCGTATTGATCCCTGATTTTTTCCCGAGTTCCTCGTTGGTCAGCACCGCGGAATCGCTCATTTCGCTGCCGGCCGCGGCAATGGTCAGCACCACGCCCACCGGCAGGGAGCGGGTCAGCGGAACCTGCTTCGTCCAGATATCCCAGAGTTTTTCTTCCGGATTGGCAGTTCCGTGGGCAATGGCTTTCGCCGTATCAATGGCGCTTCCTCCGCCCACGGCGAGGATAAAGTCCGCCTGAAACTCCAGGGCCTTCTTCACGCCCTCCTCCGCGAAGGCCAGGCGGGGATTGGGCTTCACGCCCCCGAACTCCTGCCATTGGATCCCCTGTTCTTTCAGAGATTCTTCCACTCTCCCGATCAGTCCGCTGCGCACCGCGCTTCCTCCGCCGTACACCAGCAGGACTCTGCTGCCGCCCCATTTCTTTACCGATGCCCCCGTCTCCCGCTCGGTATCTCTGCCGAAGATCACCTCGGTTGGCGCGTACTGTACAAAATTCTGCATCGCTTAATTTTCTCCTTCCTCAAAGAACTGCATATGATTGCTCTTCAGATCATAAATATCATCCCGGATACCCGCCAGACAGGGAAGCTGCCGTCTCACCCGGCTCAGATAATTCATGTCGATCTCTCCGATCAGAACCCCGGGCCGATCCCCCAGCTGTCCCAGAACGTTCCCCCAGGGATCAATGAGCATGGTATGCCCCCAGGCCCGGAAGGCCGGCTTCTGTCCGCACTGTCCCACCGCTGCCACATAGCAGGTGTTTTCAATGGCCCGGGCCCGCAGCAGCGCTTCCCAGTGTGCCCTTCCTGTTTCTTCCGTAAAATTGGCACAGTTTACCAGCAGCCCGGCTCCCAGTTTGGCCATCAGCCGGAACTGCTCCGGGAACCGCAGGTCATAGCAGATGGAAAGGCCCAGGGTGCATAGTTCCGTATCCACCAGGGCAATGCTGTCTCCGGCAGTGATCTCATCGGACTCCCGGTAACTGGGGCCGTCCTCGATCTCCACATCAAACAGATGCAGCTTGCTGTAATAGCCGCAGAGAGATCCGTCCGGGGCAAAGACCAGACTGGTATTTCTGATCTGCCCGTCCTCCGTCTTCTGAGAGATACTGCCGCAGTGAAGATAAATGCCGTATTTCGCCGCCTGCTCCTGAAAAAAGTCCGTCACCGTTCCCGGTATCCTGGAAGCGTGTCTCGGATAGTCCATGCCCACATAATCGGCGTTTTCCGGCAGGATCACCAGTGCCGCTCCTTCCGCGGCCGCCTGGCGGATCATCTCTCCCGCAGCCTTTTTATTGTCGGACCACAGTCCGGTGCTGTCCATCTGGACCAGCCCTGTCAGAAAGCTCTCTCTGATCATAAATGCCCCCCTTATCTGGTTTCTTTTCTCATCCGAACATCTGCTTCAGGATCTTTTTCCCCGCAGAGGTTCTGAATATCTTTTCTCCGGCGGATCGCGCCGCTTCTTCCCCCGCGCCGTCTTCGTAAAGATTCACCAGGAAATCCGCCTCCACCAGGATCTGATAATCCGGCCCGTCTATTCCCCGGTAGGTGTGATGATGACCCACCAGATAGCAGATCCTCTCCCGGCTTTCCCGGTCGAAGCCCAGTCTCACAAGAATTTTTTCCGCCTCCGGAGGGCCTTCCTGTTCCTGGAGTTTTCCCCCGCAGCTCCCGAATTTTTTCTCCGCCGGCCGGATGCCGATATCATGAACGTAAGCCGCCGCTTCCAGCCGGAACTGTGTTTTTTCCTCCAGCCCCTCCTCTCTTCCTATAAGAGCGGCAAACGCGTGGACCTTCAGAAAATGCTGGATCCTTCTGGGATCTCCCTGGTAATAGCATATCATTTCCAGGCATAATTTATCAAGCAATTCCGTATGCATAGATTTTCCTTTCTCTTTTTTCAGGAGGCCTCTCCGGCGATCTCTTTCAGCCGCGACGACACATCGGCAAGGAACTGCTCCCAGGCCTCCGGATGATCCACAAAATACTTGGGACATTCTTTCCCCGTCACATCGTAGTGGCGGATCACATTTTCCACCGGCACCTGAAAACGGCTACAGAGCCAGGCCGTCAGTTCGGTCAGGGACTGATACGTTTCTTCCGTAAACTGACCGCTTTCGTCCGGATGGCAGCATTCAATGGAAAGGGTATCCTCATTCCTGTCGTTGGAAGCGTAGGCGACCTCGCTGCTGGGAACGCACTGGATGATCTCACCTTCCAGGCCGATCACAAAATGGCTGCTGGCATACGTTGTCTGGGAATCCTTCAGTCCCTCAAAGTAATCGCGGTTCTCCTGCGCCGTACTGCCGGGATTGGCCGTGTAGTGGATCACGATCCCCCGGATGGTATCCAGAGGTCTCTGAGACCGCGAAAAAGGATTCGGTGTCAGCAGCTGGACATCCATGGCAGGCCTGCCCTCCGCCGGATCCGCCTCCAGCAGTTCCCTCTGTTCCCCGGAAAATTCCTCCCGCGCCGCCCGTTCGTGTCTGATGATCAGAAAAACGGCTGCTGCCAGAAGGATCAGCAGGATAATCCCTGCCGCCGCCCTCCGGTTCCTCTGTCTGCGCCTGGCCTCTCGGGACAGGCGTTTTTTTCTTTTCCCCATATGCTCCCCTTTATTTTTACCGTCAGTGAAGGGCCGACAGATTCCCCCGAATCTGCCGGCCCCCCTGCCCGCTTAATTATCATCTACGCTGTAGTTCGGCGCTTCTTTCGTGATATGGATATCATGAGGATGGGACTCTCTCAGAGCAGCCGCCGAGATCTTCATAAACTTGGCCGTTGTCTTCAGAGTCTCGATATCTTTGGCTCCGCAGTAACCCATGCCGGAACGAAGGCCTCCGATCAGCTGGAACACGGTGTCCTCCAGTGTTCCCTTGTATGCCACGCGGCCTTCTACTCCCTCCGGAACCAGCTTCTTGGCATCCTCCTGGAAGTAACGGTCCTTGCTGCCGTTTTCCATGGCCGCAATGGATCCCATGCCGCGGTATACTTTATATTTTCTTCCCTGATACAGCTCAAAGGTTCCCGGGCTCTCATCGCAGCCCGCGAAGATGCTTCCCATCATGCAGACATTGGCTCCGGCCGCAATGGCTTTGGTAATGTCTCCGGAGTATTTGATGCCGCCGTCGGCGATAATGGGGGTTCCCGTCTTTTTCGCCTCATTGTAGCAGTCCATGACCGCTGTTACCTGCGGCACGCCGATTCCTGCTACGACACGGGTGGTACAGATGGACCCCGGTCCGATACCTACCTTTACCGCGTCTGCTCCCGCGGCGATCAGATCTCTGGCCGCTTCCGCGGTGGCTACGTTGCCGGCGATCACCTGCAGTTCCGGGAAGGCTCCCTTGATCTCCCGCAGGGTTCTGAAAATGTTGGCGGAATGTCCATGGGCAGAATCAATGACGATCACATCCACATGGGCCCTGTTAAGCGCTTCCACGCGGTCCATAACGTTGGCAGTGATCCCTACCGCCGCTCCGCAGAGCAGCCGCCCCTGAGAATCCTTGGCGGACAGCGGATACTTGATCTGCTTCTCGATATCCTTGATGGTGATCAGGCCCTTCAGTTCAAAGTTCTCATCTACAATAGGAAGTTTTTCCTTGCGGGCTTTGGCCAGCATCTTTTTCGCCTCTTCCAGGGTCACTCCCTCCCGGGCGGTGATCAGGCCTTCCGAAGTCATGGACTCCTTGATCTTCTTGGTGAAGTCCTCCTCGAACATCAGATCCCGGTTGGTGATGATCCCTACCAGCTTTTTCCCCTCTGTGATGGGCACACCGGAAATGCGGTATTTTGCCATAAGATTATTGGCATCCGCCAGTGTATTTTCAGGAGACAAATAGAATGGGTCGGTGATGACGCCGTTCTCAGAACGCTTAACCTTATCCACCTCATCCGCCTGCTGTTCAATGGTCATATTCTTGTGGATAATTCCGATTCCTCCCTGACGCGCCATGGCGATAGCCATCCGGTGTTCGGTAACCGTATCCATTCCCGCGCTCATCATGGGAATGTTCAGTTTGATCTTCTTCGTCAGGTAAGTGGTCAGATCCACCATGTTGGGCGTAACCTCCGAATACTGAGGTACCAGCAGCACGTCGTCAAAAGTAATGCCTTCACCGATAATTGTGCCCATTTCATTTCCTCCTTTTGTCGTATTTTGTACTAGAGTGTAGCAAAAAAGCCCCGGAATGTCAATCGCAAAACTCCGCGCCTGCGCTTTTCTTCATTGTAACACAAACAGGAGCCACCGTCTACACGATGACTCCTGCAGTTTGCATTCGCAACCCGGGCTGCCGCCCTTCTTGCTCATATCGTCTGAATTTTTATTACATGAAAGCAAGCTGCTCCGCGCTTCCAGCGCTCCCGCAGCTTCCGAAAATATTCGCAATCCGGCCTGTCGCCCTTCTTGCTCATATTTTCTTGCCTGTCAGATGTCCGGGCTGCTGTGCGTGCTAGCACGCTCGCTGCCCGGCCGCCTGACAGGGCTTTCTTTTTACATCATTCCCATGCCGGGGTTGCCTGCGGGAGCAGGTGCCGGGGGCTCTTTGATGGTGGATACCACGGACTCAGTGGTCAGCAGGGTGGAAGCTACGCTGGTAGCGTTCTGCAGAGCGCTTCTGGTTACCTTGGCGGGATCCAGGATACCTGCTTTTACCATATCCACGTACTCTTCTTTGTATGCGTCAAATCCAACGCCGATCTTGGATTCTTTTACTTTGTTGATGATGACGGAGCCTTCCAGTCCGGCATTCTCAGCGATGGTGGAAAGAGGAGCTTCCAGGGCTTTCAGAACGATCTTAGCGCCTGTCTTCTCGTCGCCTTCCAGACCTTTTACATACTCAGCCAGCTCTTTGGTGGCGTGTACGTAAGCGGATCCGCCGCCGGCGATGATGCCTTCTTCTACTGCCGCGCGGGTAGCGTTCAGGGCGTCTTCCATACGGAGTTTGGCTTCTTTCATCTCAGTCTCGGTAGCAGCTCCCACACGGATCACAGCTACGCCGCCGGCCAGTTTCGCCAGACGCTCCTGCAGTTTTTCCTTGTCAAACTCAGAGGTGGTCTCAGCGATCTGCGCTTTGATCTGTCCGATCCTTGCCTGGATGGCGTCTTTCTCGCCGCATCCATCAACGATAACGGTGTTCTCTTTCTGAACTTTCACGGATTTTGCTTTGCCCAGCATATCCATGGTAGCGTCTTTCAGTTCGTATCCTACTTCCTCGGAGATCACAGTACCGCCGGTAAGGATAGCGATATCCTGCAGCATCTCTTTTCTTCTGTCGCCGTATCCCGGTGCTTTTACAGCTACCACCTTGAAGGTTCCGCGGAGTTTGTTGACGATCAGGGTGGACAGTGCCTCGCCCTCAACATCCTCGGCGATGATCAGCAGGCTTGCGCCGGACTGAACGATCTGCTCCAGCAGAGGCAGAATGTCCTGAATGGTGCTGATCTTCTTGTCCGTGATCAGGATATAGGGGCTGTCCAGAGTTGCCTCCATCTTCTCCATATCGGTTGCCATATACGCGGAAACATAGCCGCGGTCGAACTGCATGCCTTCTACCAGATCCAGCTCGGTCTTCATGGTCTTGGATTCCTCGATGGTGATCACGCCGTCTTTGGAAACTTTCTCCATGGCGTCTGCTACCATCTCGCCTACCTCGTCGTCGCCGGAGGATACAGCGGCTACTCTTGCGATCTGAGCCTTTCCGTCAACGGCTTTGCTCATCTCGGCCAGGATCTCAACGGTCTTGTCGGTAGCTTTCTTCATACCTTTTCTCAGAACGATGGGATTGGCGCCTGCGGCCAGGTTCTTCATGCCCTCGTGGATCATTGCCTGGGCCAGGACCGTAGCGGTAGTCGTTCCATCGCCGGCCACATCGTTGGTCTTGGATGCTACTTCTCTGATGAGCTGAGCGCCCATATTCTCAAATCCGTTCTCCAGCTCGATCTCTTTGGCGATGGTCACGCCATCGTTGGTGATCAGGGGAGCGCCGTACTGCTTATCCAGCACAACGTTTCTTCCCTTGGGTCCCAGGGTCACTCTTACAGTGTCCGCCAGTTTATTTACACCTGCTTCCAGAGCAGCCCTTGCGTCTGCTCCGTATTTGATTTCTTTTGCCATGATTGTTTTGCCTCCTGTTATCTACTATTTTCTATATTGAGATTACTGAACGATGGCCAGGATATCGCCCTGCTTTACGACGATGTACTCTTCACCGTCCAGCTTTACTTCGGTACCGGCGTATTTGGAATAGATCACCTTATCCCCGGCTTTTACTTCCATCTTTACATCTTCCGTTCCGGGTCCTACAGCGATGACTTCCGCTTCCTGGGGTTTCTCCTGCGCCTGAGAGGTAAGGATGATCCCGGATTTTGTCTTCTCTTCCGCTTCCATCTGTTTTAATACAACTCTGTCTCCCAATGGTACTAATTTCATTCTATATTGCCTCCTTGCTGCTTTCTGTTTCTTGCTTATTAGCACTCATTTCAATCGAGTGCTACTTGACGATACTTATATTAGTGAATTTGCCTTTTTTTAGCAACCGGGAATTCCGGCTTTATTTTTACTTTATCTCTTGTTTTCTTTTGTTTTCTTGTCAAATCTCTTTTTTTCTTACTTTTAATATTTTTTGTCCAGGTCCCGGAAAAAAGCTGCCCCGGGATCTCTCCCGCGGCAGCCAGCTTTTGTACCTTTTATAAATTATTTTTCTTCTGTTTTTTCTTTTTCTGATTTTTTCTTGCTCTTGATCTCTTTCAGTTCGTCAAAGATATAGTCGTTCAGTACTTTGATATACGTACCCTTCATTCCGCTGGAACGGGATTCAATGACGCCGGCGCTCTCAAATTTCCGCAGGGCGTTGACGATCACGGAACGGGTGATGCCTACCCGGTCGGCGATCTTGCTGGCGACCAGGATCCCTTCCTCTCCGTCCAGTTCATCGAAGATATGGATGATCGCCTCCAGTTCAGAGAAAGACAGCGTACTGAACGCGGATTTCACCACCTGGATCTTCCGGTTTTCCTCGACATTCTCCTCATTGACGGAACGCATCATCTCCAGACCCACCACCGTGGTTCCATATTCACTGACAATAATGTCGTCAATATCGTACTGCGGGGAAAATCTGTACATAAATACGGTTCCCAGCCTCTCCCCGGCGATCTCGATGGGATTGATGATAGCTGTGTATTTCTTGGTGTTTTCTCCCACAAAACCCAGGGTCTCCAGATTCACATTCTCCTTGGTGGAAAGCACGCTCAGGAAACGGTCGTTCAGCAGTGCGTCCACATAGCCGCCTACTTTGTCATCAATAAGCTCTTTGATCTCCTCTACTCCAGAACAAAGGCTGACTCCCAATACTTTTCCTTTCTTGCTGATGACCAGAATATTGGAATCGAGGCATTCCATCATAACCTGACAGATGTCGTTGAACACAACCTTTGTAGAGTTGTTGTTGTGCAGCAGTTTGTTGATTTTTCTGGTCTTATCTAACAATTGTACACTCATTCTATTCTCCTTCCGTCCTTTTTCACCCCTATCCCTATTTATAGAAAGTTTATCATGCATTCTTGAAAAAATCAATGGTTTTCCACATATTTTTCAGATTATTCAGTAAAGTCGGTCTCTTTTCTGCCTTCCACGTAGCCGCACTTTTCATCGGCACAGACGAGGCGCTTACCTTTTTCCAGCATATAGCCGCCGCATTTGGGGCATTTTTTATCAGAGGGCTTCTGCCAGGTCATGAAATCGCACTCCGGATTATGCTCGCATCCGTAATACCTGCGTCCCTTCTTGGTTTTCCGCAGGATCACTTCTCCCCCGCATTTGGGGCATTTGACGCCGATCTTTTCCAGATAAGGCTTGGTGTTCCTGCACTCCGGGAACCCGGGACATGCCAGGAATTTTCCGTGCGGGCCGTATTTGATCACCATATGCCGGCCGCACTGATCGCAGATCACATCCGTGACTTCATCCTCGATCTGCACTTCCTGCAGCTCCTGCTCCGCTTTTTTCACCGCCTCGGAAAGATCCGGCCAGAAGTTCTTCACCACTGTCTTCCAGGCTACTTTTCCGTCTCCCACACAGTCCAGCAGCCCCTCCATATTGGCCGTGAAATTTACATCCACAATACTGGGGAAAGCCTGCTTCATCATGTTGTTGACTACCTCTCCCAGCTCCGTCATATACAGATTTTTATTTTCCTTGGCCACGTAACGGCGGTTGATGATAGTACTGATGGTGGGCGCGTAGGTGCTGGGCCGTCCGATTCCCAGCTCCTCCAGGGTCTTTACCAGGGAAGCCTCCGTGTAATGGGCCGGCGGCTGGGTAAAATGCTGCTCCTTGTCATATTTCAGGAGCTTCAGTTCCGTATTCTTCTCCAGACTCCGAAGCTGCACGCAGTTATCTTTTTTCTCTTCCTCTTCTTCCGTATAGACGGACATAAAGCCGTCAAAAAGGATCCGGGAGGCGGAGGCGTGAAAATCATATTCTCCCGCCCGGATATCCGCGGAAACCGTCTCATAGACTGCCGGTTCCATACGGCTGGCCACAAAACGCTTCCAGATCAGCTGATACAGCCGGAAAAGGTCCCTGGAAAGAGATTCTTTCATCAGGACCGGCGTCCTGGCCACATCCGTAGGCCGGATAGCCTCATGGGCATCCTGGGCTTTCTTGTTCTGATTGCCGGTGGTGTCGTTCCTGGCCGCGTAGTTTTCTCCGTACTGCTGCCGGATGTACGTTCTGGCCGCGGCGTCCGCTTCCTCGGAGATCCGGGTGGAGTCTGTTCTCAGGTAGGAAATAAGACCTACGATGCCGTTTCCCTTGATCTCGATCCCCTCGTACAGCTGCTGCGCCAGGCGCATGGTTTTCTGGGTGGAAAAGTTCAGGACCTTGGCAGCCTCCTGCTGCAGGGTACTGGTGGTAAAAGGCAGCGGCGCTTTTTTCCTTCTCTCTCCCTTTCGGATCTCCGCCACGGAGGCTTCCCTGCCTTCCAGTTCTTTCAGGATCTGATCCAGCTGGCTCTCAGTGGAAATCTCGATCTTTTCCTTGCCCTTTCCGTAAAAATGCGCGGTAAGGGGTTTCTTTTCTCCCGGGATCTGGAATTCCGCGTCCAAGGTCCAGTATTCTCTGGGAATGAAAGCGTTGATCTCATCCTCCCGATCCCCGATGATCCTCAGCGCCACAGACTGCACCCGGCCGGCGCTCAGGCCCCGTTTGATCTTTTTCCAGAGCAGCGGGCTGATCTCATATCCCACCATCCGGTCCAGGCAGCGCCTGGCCTGCTGCTCGTCCACCAGGTTCATATCGATGGCCCTGGCCTCCTTCAGAGATGCCTTGACCGCCGTTTTCGTGATCTCATTAAAGGTGATCCGGCGCATTTTCTTTTCGTCCAGATTCAGAGCTTTGGAAAGATGCCAGGAGATCGCCTCGCCCTCCCGGTCGGGGTCGGTAGCCAGATATACCCGGTCCGCCTTTTTGGCCGCTTTCCGCAGAGACGCCAGAAGTTCTCCCTTTCCCCGGATGGTAATATATTTGGGTTCAAAATCGTGCTCCACGTCGATGCCCAGCTGGCTTTTGGGCAGATCTCTCACGTGTCCGTTGGAAGCCGCCACCTCATAATTGGACCCCAGAAATTTTTTAACCGTCTTCACCTTTGCCGGCGACTCTACGATAACCAGATATTTCGCCACCTTACTGCCTCCTGTTTCTATATAAAATGAGGATGCCTTCCGGAAAGGCACCGCTGAATTACGAAAGTCAGCCCAACTATACAACAATTTTTTTTCTCTTGCAAGCCCTTTCTTTTTCGGGCAATTTCCCTTTTTGCATAAAAGAAGGCTTTTCTAACGTTTTACCAGACAGTAGCCTTTTCCATCCTCCTCCACGATCCCCCTCAATTCCAGGGCAATGAGAATGCCTGACAGTTCCGGCACAGACAGCCCTGTTTCCGCGGCGATCTCGTCCAGCGCTCTGCTGCCTCCGGACAGGCATCCGCACACCCTCCGGAAGTTTTCCGGCAGTTCCTGAAGAAAGTTCTCCGGATCCTTTTGCTTATGGGAGACCGTGATCCCCAGTTCCTCCAACAGCTGCTCGGGGGACAGGGCAATGCCTGCCCCCTGGGCAATGAGCCGGTTGCAGCCCGCGCTTAGGGGATCATCCAGCCTCCCGGGCACAGCCAGTACCGTTTTCCCCTGTTCCAGCGCCCAGTCCGCAGTGATCAGGGCGCCGCTTTTCACCCGGGCCTCCACCACCAGGATCAGGTCCGCCAGACCGCTGATGATCCGGTTCCGCCGCGGGAAATGAAAAGGCAGGGGCGGCGTCCCCGGTTCATACTCTGAGATCAGTCCTCCTTCTTCCCGAACCCTTCGGTACAGTCTGTAATTTTCCTTGGGATAGCAGAGATCTGTACCGCACCCCAGCACTCCGTAGGTCTTTCCGCCGCCTTCCAGGGCCCCTTCATGGGCCGCCGCGTCAATGCCCGCGGCCAGGCCGCTGATGATCCGGACCCCACGGGCCGCCAGACTTCTGGCAAAATACCGGGCCTGCTTTCTGCCGTAAAGGCTGCAGTTCCTGGCGCCTACCACCGCCACGGCTTTCCGGCTCTCCTCCGGGAGCTTTCCCACCACGTAGAGCCCCTTGGGACTGTCCGGGAGTCCCTTCAGTCTTTCCGGATACCCTTTTTGATTTCTTCCATAATATACAGCCAGTCTCTCGATCTTATGCCACCCCCTTTTCCGGGTCTTCCGCCCGGTAGCACAGCGCCTCGCTGATGTGCGCCTCGGAAAGGCTCTCACAGCCTTCCAGATCAGCGATGGTCCTGGCCACCTTCAGGACCCGGTGATATCCCCTGGCGCTTAATCCCAGACGGCTGTAGGCAGCCTCCAGAAGGCGCCGGCCTTCCCCGGTCACCGGACAAAACCTTTCCAGATCCCCGGCCCCCAGGCCGCTGTTGAACGTAAACCCCACCTGCTGATAGCGTTCCCTTTGGATCCGTGCCGCTCTTTCCACCTGTTTCCGCATCGCCTCCGATCCCTCGCCATTTTCCTTCCGGCCGTCCAGGGCCTCGTAGGCAACGGGCATCACCTGCACCCGCAGATCGATCCTGTCCAGAAACGCCCGGCTGACCTTTTTCCTGTAGCGGTAAATATCCCCGGGCGTGCAGGTGCATTCCCCGGGATCCGGACAGCCGGCCGGGCAGGAATTCATGGCGCCTACCAGCATAAATTCCGCAGGAAAAAGGTAGGTTCCGCAAGCCCGTGAGATCAGGATTCTCCGCTCTTCCAGCGGCTGCCGCAGAAGCTCCAGGGTTCTCCGCTCCATCTCCGGCAGTTCATCTAAAAACAATACTCCTCGATGCGCCAGGGTGATCTCCCCCGGCCGGGGGATCCTTCCGCCTCCGCAGAGAGCCCGGGAAGACAGGGTGTGATGCGGCGCCCGGAAAGGCCGGCACCTGATCAGAGGATTTCTCTCCGGCAGCATCCCCGCCACGCTGTAGATCTGGGTCAGTTCCAGGCTCTCTTCCCTGTTCAGCGGAGGAAGGATCGAGGGGATCCGTCTGGCGGTCATGGACTTCCCCGTCCCCGGCGGACCTTCCATGAGAAAATTGTGGAACCCCGCCGCGGCAATGAGGGCTCCGCGCTTTACCGCTGCCTGGCCTCTGATATCGCTGAAATCCTCCCCATACTCCGGCAGCGCCGGTTCTCCTTCGGCAGGTTTTCCGGGGAATTCCTTCCCCTTTCGGCAGAACTCCAGAAACTCTTCCAGATTCCGGATACCCACCACCCGAATCCCTTCCACCAGACTTCCTTCCTCCAGATTTTCCGCCGGCACCACACACAGTTTCAGCCCCAATTCCCGGGCTTTCCGTACACTGGGCAGAACGCCCCGCACACCGCCGATCCTTCCGTCCAGGTGCAGTTCTCCCAGCACCATGGCATCTTTCAATGCCTCCGGAGGGATCTTCCGGAGCGCTCCCAGGATCGCCGCCGCTATGGACAGATCAAAACGCGCGCTCTCTTTCCGCAGATCTGCCGGAGCCAGATTAATGACCACCCGTTTGGGCGGCAGACGGAGCCCCTGATTTTTCAGGGCCGTCTTCACCCGGTCCTGGGCCTCCTTCACCTGGGAGGCCGCGCAGCCCACCACCGCAAAAAAAGGCAGGCCGTCGCTCAAATCCGCCTCTACCCGGACAGGGACTGCCTCCACGCCCGCGATCTCCGCGGACAAAATACTGTAAAACATACCGCTCCTTTCACTCTCTTTTTTCAAATGGGAAAGATTGCAGAAACGCAAGAATCTCTGACAGAAAGACCCTGAAGGTCTGTACTCATTATCCCCTTCCCCCGGAATTCTGTCAAGGCGTTTTCACGGGAATCCCCTTGGAAAAGCACGAAGCTCTGTCCCCTTTCATACTATAAAAAGAACTCCCTTTTAAGGTGAATTTCTTGAAGACATTTCAGAAACCTCTCACTGCCCGGGAAGAAAAAGAATATCTGAAGAAATATCTGGCCGGCGACCGCGCCGCCAGAGACATCCTGATCGAACGCAATCTGCGGCTGGTAGCCCATATCGTCAAAAAATATCAGAACCCGGAGGAGGATCCGGAAGATCTGATCTCCATCGGTACCATCGGCCTCATTAAAGCTGTCTCCACCTTTAATCCGGACCGCAACAACCGCCTGGCAGCCTACGCAGCCAAATGTGTGGAAAATGAAGTACTGATGCACCTGCGTTCCAGGAAAAAATGCGCCCGGGAAGTTTCTCTGTATGAACCCATCGGCAAGGATAAGGACGGCAACGAGATCCGGCTGCTGGATATCCTGGAAAGTAATTTTGAGGATGTGGTGGAGAAATATTCCTTTGAGCAGAATGTCCGCCGCCTTTACCTCCTCATGCAGCAGGCGCTGACGCCTCAGGAGTTCCGGATCCTCAACATGCGGTACGGATTTTTCGGGGAACAGGAACAGACCCAGCGGGTAATCGCCGGAAAACTGGGGATCAGCCGCTCCTACGTATCCCGGATCGAAAAAAAACGCCGTGGAAAAACTCCGGCGCGGTTTTATGAAGGACGGCGCGGTTTCCCCTGCAAAAAAAGGCTGATCCGGCATTTTTTGTTTACGCCTCCAGTTTTCTGTGGTATAGTGTTAAAATAAGCTGCACGAATTGTGCGGAATATTAATACAAAGAGGAGGAACAAAAAATGAGTGGTGATACAATTCAGATTTTAATTGCCATGATCGCATATATGCTGGTCGTTGTCGGCATCGGTCTGTTTTTCGCCAAAAGAGCCCAGGCCAACTCGGAAAACTATTTCCTTGGCGGTCGTTCCCTGGGCCCCTGGGTGGCGGCCATGAGCGCCGAGGCCTCGGACATGAGCGGCTGGCTACTGATGGGCCTGCCGGGCCTGGCTTACTGGAGCGGCATTGCCGACTCCCTGTGGACCGCCATCGGACTGGGCGTCGGAACCTACATCAACTGGCTGCTGGTGGCCAAACGGCTCCGCCAGTATTCCACAGTTGCCGGAAACTCCATTACCATTCCGGACTTCTTAAGCAACCGTTACCACGAGAACAAAAAGGTGATCCTTGGCATCGCGGCTGTTTTCATCCTGATCTTCTTCACCGTTTACGCGGGAAGCTGCTTCGTCACCTGCGGAAAGCTGTTCTCGACCCTGTTTGACGCGGATTACCACCTGATGATGATCATCGGCGCTCTGTTCGTGCTGATCTACACTTTCATCGGCGGATTCCTGGCGGAGAGCGCTTCCGACTTTATGCAGGCCGTAGTCATGATCTTCGCCCTGCTGACCATCGTGATCACCGGCACCGTACATGCCGGCGGCCTGGACGCTGTCATCGACAATGCCAAAGAGATCCCCGGCTACTTTACCCTCACCGGCACTGCCAATCCGGTGGTGGATGCCGCGGGCGTACAGCAGGCTTCCGGCGGAGCGCCTCTGTTCGGGGAGGCAGGCACCTACGGGCTGCTGACCATCTTTTCCACCCTTTCCTGGGGCCTTGGATATTTCGGCGTGCCCCAGGTGCTGCTGCGGTTCATGGCGATCCGCAAAGTAAAGGAGCTGAAGCGTTCCAGACGGATCGCTGTGGTATGGGTATTTATCTCTCTGTTCTCCGCCGTATTCATCGGTATGATCGGAAGAGCCCTGTATCCCACGGATCCCACTCTGGCGACTGCCTCCGGCGCGGAAAATGTGTTTGTCACCCTTTCCCAGGGACTTCTTCCCGCTCTGCTGGCCGGCATCGTAATGGCCGGGATCCTGGCGGCTACCATCAGTTCCTCGGATTCCTACCTGCTGATCGCGGCCTCCGCGGTATCCAAAAACCTGTATGAGGGGATCGTAAAGAAAGACGCTTCCGACAAACAGGTCATGCGGGTTTCCCGTGTGGTACTCCTGCTGATCGCCCTGATCGGCATGGTCATCGCCTGGGATGAAAACAGCGTCATCTTTACCATCGTGTCCTTCGCCTGGGCTGGATTCGGAGCCACCTTCGGGCCCATCATGCTCTTCTCCCTGTTCTGGAAGAGGACGACCCGGGCAGGCGCCATTGCCGGAATGATCTCCGGAGGAGCTATGGTATTTATCTGGAACCTGCTGCTGAGCCCCATGGGCGGGATCTTCAGCATCTACGAGCTGCTGCCCTCCTTCCTGCTTTCCTGCATTGTGATCGTCATCGTATCGCTCTGCACCAAAAAGCCGGATAAGGTCATCGAGGAAGAGTTCGAGGCAGCCAAAGTCTACACAGACTGAGAAGCGATTTTTGGTTTATAAAAAAAGAGATCCAAACAGTCAGAACTGTTTGGATCTCTTTTTTCTTATGCCTGTGCCTCCGGAGTTTTTCTCCGAAGCACATCGAAGGGCTCCGGTATTTCCGAAAACCGCACATGCAGCTCCTGCCTGGGATGGGGCGCGGATTCCTGAAAATTCCCCTCCCCGTCGCAGATCTCCCGCACGCAGACGGGGATATTCCTGCCGTCCGGCTTCATGATCTCTACCGTTTCCCCTACGGAAAACTTATTTTTCTGTTCCATGACGGTCCGGCCGTTTTTATCTGTTTCCCCCGCGATCCCCAGATAAACGTAATCCTGGGCGTAGGTATTGGCATCGTAGATCTGATCCTCCGCGGAAGGCTTGCCGTAGAAAAACCCTGTGGTAAACCGCCGGTAGGTGCAGCCTGTGATCTGTTCCCGGTACCAGGGAAGATGTTCCTGATACAGGGCCGGATCCTTTCGGTAATCGTCTATGGCCTTCCGGTACGTCCTGGCCACAGTGGCCACATAAAGGGCCGTTTTCATCCTGCCCTCGATCTTCAGGCTGTCCGCCCCGGAGGCCAGAAGATCCGGGATATGCTCGATCATGCACAGATCCCGGGAATTAAAAATAAACGTCCCTCTCTCATTTTCATAGACCGGCAGATATTCCCCCGGCCGGCTCTCCTCCATCACCGCGTATTTCCAGCGGCAGGGATGGGTGCATGCTCCCTGGTTGGCGTCCCGCCCCGTAAAATAATTAGACAGCAGGCAGCGCCCGGAATAAGAGATGCACATGGCTCCGTGGATAAAGGTTTCGATCTCCATGTCCTCCGGAATATGTTCCCGGATCTCCCGGATCTCCTGAAGGCTCAGCTCCCGGGCTGTCACCACCCTCTTGGCCCCCAGCGCATGCCAGAACCGGAACGTCTCATAATTGGTATTGTTGGCCTGGGTGCTGATGTGCCGGTCGATCTCCGGGCACACCTCCCCGGCAATGCGGAACACTCCCGGATCCGCGATGATCAGGGCATCCGGCCCCAGGGCCTTCAGTTCCTGAAAATATTCCCGCACGCCTTCCAGATCCCGGTTGTGGGCCAGAATGTTGGCTGTCACATATACTTTGACTCCGTGGGCATGGGCAAATCGGATCCCTTCCGCCATATCCTCCCCGGAAAAGTTCTTTGCCTTGGCCCGCAGGCCGAACGCTTCTCCCCCAATGTAGACCGCATCGGCCCCGTACAGGACCGCGATCCTTAAAACCTCCAGACAGCTGGCCGGAACCAGCAGTTCAGGGTATCTGCCGCCTTGCATGTCTGCTCCTTTCTCAGCGCCGCACGCTGACTGTGATCCCGTCTCCCAGAGGGATAATGGTGGTTTCCAGTTCCGGACTGTGCTTCAGGGTATACAGATATTCCCGCATTCTCTTGTAGATCGTTCGGTTTCTTCTCTCCACCAGATAATGGGACTGGATGATGTCCCCTTCCTGAAGGACATTGTCCGAGATCAGAACTCCTCCCGGCCGCAGCAGCCGCAGCACTTCCGGAAGGAAACGGATATACTGCCCCTTGGCCGCATCCATAAAGATCAGGTCATAAGGCCCCTCCAGGGTTTTCAGGACTTCCGCCGCGTCTCCCGGGATCAGGCGGATCCTGTCCTCATACCCTGACAGCCGGAAATTTTCCCGGGCCAGAGGGATCCTTTTTTCGTAATTTTCTATGGTGGTCACCCGGCAGTCCCGGGGACCGTATTCCGCCATAAAAACCGCGGAAAATCCGATGGCTGTTCCTACCTCCAGGATTTTCCGCGGCTGCTGTATCATTAAAAACACTTTCAGAAAGCTCTGCATTTCCCTCCGGATAATGGGTACCCGTTCCTCCGCTGCCCTGCCGGCCAGCTTTTCCAGAAAAGGGGTATGTCCCTGATCCAGGGAGTTGATATATGCCAGCATCCTCTCTTCTACGATCACGATCCCGCTCCGCCTTCCTGCGTTTCCTCCTCCCCTTCATTCAGGGAAGTGGGCTGTCCCTCTGTATTTACCTGGGCCAGGATCTCCAGCATTTCGTCCACGGTCTGGCTGGTATTCAGGATATAGGCTCCGGGCAGTATATCCCCGTGAAAATCAGAAAACAGTTCCTGAAACCAGAAGACCAGCGGGCTTTCCTCCAGCAATCCTCTCTCCCGGAGCATATCCCCCACATCCATCACCGACATGTCATCTGTGACGACCACTGTGACCGGAGTCCCTTCCCCGCTTTCCAGAGGTTTCTGGTTAAACACCTGATACCCCA
The DNA here is from genome assembly GCA_963928055.1 of Candidatus Scatomonas sp. Taxonomy (GTDB): domain Bacteria; phylum Bacillota; class Clostridia; order Lachnospirales; family Lachnospiraceae; genus Scatomonas. Next base: position 1,093,882 of record CAWVDN010000001.1, read on the forward strand.
GCGTATAGGCCTGACGGGCCAGAAAAACCAGAAAAACCGCCAGACAGATATAGACCAGAATCTTCAGTATGCTTCCGGCGCCCTTCACAGCCGTCCTGTATCCGGCATCTTTTCTTTTTCTTCCAGCTGCTGCCATACACTCTCCTTTGTAAAACACAGGCTTTTTGACTTACATCTCCGGAACATCGATCCGGATCTCGCGGTTGATGGCCGCGAATACTTTCTGGATCATCCGGCATACGGACAGTTCCGCTGCCAGGTATTCCGCTACCACCGGATTTTTCCGCAGATCCCTGTACTCCTTGTCGATCCTGTCAACGGCTTCAAAAAGATCTACATTCTCCGCCTCCTGCAGGGCAAAATTCCGGCTCCGGAATTCATCCACCTTTCTTTTCAGTTCCTGATCCTTGTCCAGTTCCGCTTCCAGCTTCAGGTAACTCTGATAGTCGATGGTATTCCGCATGGCATCTGTCAGCGCATGCAGACGTTCCGCAATAAGATCCATGGTTCTAAGCCTCCATAATAATTGGTAAGATCATCGGTCTTCTCTTGGTCTTTTTCCACACAAAATCTCCCAGGGAATCTTTGATCACCGTTTTCAGCTTGCCCCAGTCCGTCACTTTTTTGCGCAGGCACTCATCCAGGGCATCCTCCACGGTAATGCGGGCTTCTCCCATAAGATCCTCGGACTCCCGCACGTAAACAAAGCCTCGGGAAACAATATCCGGTCCGGCCAGCAGCTGATTGCTGTGCTTCTCCAGGGTCAGCACCACGATCATGATCCCTTCCTCTGATAAATGCTGGCGGTCTCTGAGAACGATATTTCCCACATCGCCCACTCCCAGGCCGTCCACAAATACGGCGCCGGTCTGGACCTTTCCGGTAATTTTTGCCTCGTTCTGATTCAGTTCCATGACATCCCCGGAGGACATGATGAAAATGTGGTCCTTGGGGATCCCCAGGTTTTCCGCCAGTTTGGCCTGGGCCTTCAGATGGCGGTACTCGCCGTGAATGGGCAGGGCGAATTTCGGTTTTACCAGGGAATAGATCAGCTTGATCTCCTCCTGGCAGGGATGTCCGGACACATGTACGTCCTGGAAGATAACATCCGCTCCCTTGGCGGAAAGCTCGTTGATCACTTTCGATACTGCCTTTTCATTGCCGGGGATGGGATTGGAACTGAAAATGATCGTATCCCCCGGCTTGATGGATACTTTTTTATGAATGCTGGCAGCCATCCGGGAAAGAGCCGCCATGGATTCCCCCTGGCTTCCCGTGGTGACCAGCACCATCTGATTATCCGGATAGTTCTTCATCTGATCGATATCGATGAGCGTCCTTTCCGGAATATTCAGATACCCCAGCTCCGAGGCGGTGGTAATGACATTTACCATGCTCCTGCCTTCCACCACGACCTTCCGGCCGTATTTATAGGCGGAATTGATGATCTGCTGCACCCGGTCCACGTTGGACGCGAAGGTGGCGATGATGATCCTGGTATCCTTGTGGTCCGCGAAAATGTTGTCAAAAGTTTTTCCCACCGTCCGCTCCGACATGGTAAAGCCGGGGCGTTCCGCGTTGGTGCTGTCGCACATAAGCGCCAGCACGCCTTTTTTCCCGATCTCCGCAAACCGCTGCAGGTCGATGGCGTCGCCGAATACCGGCGTGTAATCCACCTTGAAGTCTCCTGTGTGTATCACGGTCCCTGCAGGTGAATAAATGGCCAGGGCCGCCGCGTCCTGGATGCTGTGATTGGTCTTGATAAACTCGATCCGGAATTTTCCCAGGTTGATAGACTGTCCGAATTTAATGGTTTTTCTCTTGGTGGTACGGAGCAGATTGTGTTCTTTTAATTTATTTTCGATCAGACCGATGGTCAGCTTTGTAGCGTAAATGGGCACATTGATCTCTTTCAGCACATAAGGCAGCGCCCCGATGTGATCCTCATGGCCGTGGGTGATGACAAACCCTTTGACTTTTTCGATGTTTTCTTTTAAATAAGTGATATCCGGGATCACCAGATCGATCCCCAGCATGTCGTCTTCCGGGAAGGACAGGCCGCAGTCCACCACAACAATACTGTCTTCGTATTCAAAGGCAGTAATGTTCATGCCGATCTGCTCCAGGCCTCCCAGCGGAATAATCTTCAAATTACTTTCGCTGTTACCCTTCAAATGGCACCTCCATATTCTTTTCCGAACACAAATCAGGCGGGGGCATCTTCCCGGGGATCCCCCTGCAAAAACTAACGGAAGTCCACATCGTCCAACATCTGCTCAAATACGCGGGAAATGGCCTCAAGTTCCACTTCATCCTCGACCATGGCGTAATCGGCCAGACTGTCGCCGTCCGCGGACATGTCCCTGAGAATGTAGGCGTTTGCCTCATCTCCGTCAGAATCCGTCACAAGAAGATAATTCACCCCGTTCACCCTTGTGGCTTCCTCTACATACAGTTCTATCTTTTCCCCATCTTCCGTTACAAAACCAATTTTTTCCATCAGATTTTTTCCTGTGATCCTGCCTTCCGGCTGTCCAGATAACTCTGCAGGATAAAGACCGCGGCCAGAGAATCCACATACTGTTTTTTCTCCGCGCCCCTGACCCCTGCCTCCCGCAGGACCCGGTGGGCTTCCACCGTCGTCAGACGCTCATCCCACATAACAACATCCAGACCTGTCCTTTTTTTTAGGATCTCCTGAAATTCCAGAGATTTTACAGCCCTGTCTCCTATGTCATTATTCATGTGCTTCGGCAGTCCCCAGCACCAGCAGCTCCACCTGATACTCCTCGATCAATTCCTCCAGCCTGGCCAGGGTCTGCCTCAGTTTATTCTCCGACTTCCGGCGGATGATCTCCACACTCTGGGCTGTCAGGCCCAGGGGGTCGCTGACCGCTACCCCTACGGTCCGGGAGCCGTAATCCAAACCTAAAATACGCTTCATTCCGATGCTTTCCAGGATTCGTTCCTGATGTATTCCTTCAGGAGTTCCTCCACAACCTCGTCCCGCTCCACTTTCATGATCTGGCTGCGGGCGCCCTTGTGGCTGGTAATATATGTCGGATCTCCGGACATGATATAACCAACGATCTGGTTGACAGGATTGTATCCTTTTTCCTCCATTGCGTGGTACACAACGTCCAAAACTTTCTTCACCTGTATCTCCGGCTCGCTTTTCACTTTGAAAAATTGTGTATTGCTTAAATCTGCCATTCTTTCACGTCCTTCAATTTAATATCTATTCTATTCTAATATAGTTTCTCCAAAATAGCAATAAGTTTATCATCTGCACAGCAGAAATTCTCCCCCGCGTACTTCCCGGGGACAGACTGTCCGCAGGGTGTTGCCCAGCTCCTGATCGGAGATCAGCACCACCTTCCGGTATTCTCTGGTATAGCCTGCCCAGGCTCTCCGGCCTTCCAGTTCCGTCTCTTCCTCCAGCAGGACTTCCGTCTCCTTTCCCAGGGCTCTGGACAGATATTCCGCCCTCTTTCTGCGGTCCAGCTCCAGCAGCACATGGCTTCTCTGTTTTTTTACGGCTTCCGGCAGCTGCCCGTCCATAGCGGCTGCCCTGGTCCCCTCCCTGCGGGAGTAGGGGAAAACATGGGTCTCAAAAAAAGAGACCTTTTCCACAAATTCCGCGGACTCCCGAAAATCCTCCTCGGTCTCCCCGGGGAACCCGGTGATGATGTCTGTCGTCAGAGCCGGATCTTCAAAATACTTTCTCAGGATCCCGCAGCGCTCCAGATATTCCCCGCTGGTGTACCGGCGGTTCATATGTTTCAGCGTCCTGTCGCAGCCGCTCTGGAGGGAAAGGTGAAAATGCGGGCACACCTTGGGCATGGATGCCAGCCCCGCGGCAAACTCCTCCGTAATGATCCCGGGTTCCAGGGAACCCAGGCGGATCCTGGCGATCCCCTCCACCGGGTGCAGGAGCCGGATCAGGTCCAGCAGACCCGTGTCTCCTTCCAGATCTGTCCCGTAAGAGCTGAGATGGATCCCGGAAAGAACGATCTCCCGGCATCCGGAGGAAGCCAGCTTGCGCACCTCCTCCAGAACATCCTCCGGCCGGCGGCTGCGGACTCTTCCCCTGGCGTAGGGGATAATGCAGTAGCTGCAGAACTGGTTGCAGCCGTCCTGGACTTTTAAGAATGCCCTGGTATGTTCCTCTGTCTTCTCAATAGACAAAGGTTCATAGATCTTTTCACGGCTTATGTCCGTAAGAACAGATTTTTTCTGCTCCCTGTATTTCTCCAGCAGTTCCGGCAGTTCCGCCTTGCGGCTGTTGCCCACCACCAGATCGATCATGGGATCCTGCTCCAGCTCCCTGCCCCGGACCTGGGCGTAACAGCCCACGGCCGCCACCACGGCCGCCGGGTTCATCTTCCTGGCCCGGTGCAGCATCTGCCTGGATTTCCGGTCCGCGATATTGGTCACTGTACACGTATTGATGATATAAACATCCGCTCCGGGCTCGAAGGGAACGATCTCATAGCCGCTTTTTTCCAGGATTTGCTCCATGGCTTCCAGCTCGTAAGCGTTTACTTTACAACCCAGATTATGCAGCGCCGCTTTTTTACTCATTTTTTACACTCCTGTCCAATTTTTTCCTATGTAATCCTTGACTTTTCCCTCTACAAAAGGTAATATGAGCCTGTATAAACATGATACAAAAAAAATACAGGGAGGATTTGGAAAATGAAAACTGTCAGCATTTCACTTAATTCTATTGACAAGGTGAAATCCTTTGTAAACGACATTTCTAAATTTGATTTCGATTTTGATCTGGTATCCGGCAGATATGTGATCGATGCCAAATCTATTATGGGAATCTTCAGCCTGGATCTCTCCAAGGCCATCGAGCTCAACATCCATGCGGAAGGCGAGTCTCTGGACAACGTAATGAAGGTGCTGCAGCCGTATCTGGTGTAACACGTTCTGCTTTTGACTCTATGGAATACGACTGAAAACCCGGCGCGGAGGCACTGCCTCCGTGCCGTTTTCGTTGCCGCGGCGGGGGACCGCCTTCGGAATTCTACGCTTCGATCTCCAGCACCTCTGTGGTGCGGATCGCCTCTTCCATAAGATCCTCGATGACATCCGCCAGTTTTTCCTCGGAATGGCGGATCGTTCTCAGATTGGGTTTGGTCACCGGATGCTTGGCCACGAAAATGGTGCAGCAGTCCTCGTAGGGCAGCACAGAAGTCTCATAGGTGCCGATTTTCAGGGAAATATCCACGATCTCCTGCTTGTCAAAACCGATCAGCGGCCGGAATACCGGCAGGGTACATACTTCATTGGTGCAGGCCAGGCTGTGGACGGTCTGGCTGGCCACCTGGCCGATGCTCTCTCCTGTGATCAGCGCCAGGGAACCATCCTGCTCCGCCATCTTTTCCGCGATCTTCATCATATACCGGCGCATAATGATGGTCAGCTCATCATGGGGGCATTTCTCATAGATGGCCATCTGGATATCCGTAAAGTTTACCACATGCAGACGGATGGGACCGCTGTAGCGGGCCACCAGCCGGGCCAGATCCACCACCTTCTGCTTTGCCCGGTCGCTGGTGTAGGGGGGCGCGTGGAAATACACCGCGTCGATCTTTACGCCTCGCTTGGCGATCATGTAGCCGGCCACCGGGGAGTCGATGCCGCCGGACAGCAGCAGCATGGCGCTGCCGTTGGTGCCCACCGGCATTCCCCCCGGGCCCGGGATCTCCTCGGAATAAATATAGATCTTCTGCCGTACCTCCACCGTCAGCAGGATATCCGGATGATGCACATCTACCTGCATGCCGGGGCAGGCCTCCAGCACAGCGCCTCCCAGCTCCCGGTTCAGTTCCATGGAATCCATGGGATAACTTTTCCTGGCCCGGCGGGCGTGGATCTTAAACGTCTTCCGGCAATCCGGATATACTTCTTTTACGTAGTTTACCACATCCTCCGCCAGTTTTTCATATCCCTGGTCTTCGGCCATGACCACCGGACAGATGGCCGCGATGCCGAAAACTCTTTTCAGGGCTTCCACGGTTTCTTCAAAATCATATCCGCTCCGGGGAAAGGCGTAGATCCGCCCCTGCTCCTTTGACACCTGAAAATCTCCCTCGACCTGTTTCAGCGCCCGGCGGATGTGCTCCACCAGAGCATCCTCGAACAGATATCTGTTTTTTCCTTTAATTCCAATTTCCGCGTATTTGATCAGAAATGCGTGATACATATGATTCTCCTTCTCTTTACCGTCTGGTAAACCGGCGCAGCATGGGCAGCAGGACGCCCAGGGTTTCCAGGGTGTATTCGATCTCCTCCGGTCCCGTCTCCTCTCCCAGGCTGAATCGCACTGCCGATTCCAATTCCTCCCGGCGGCAGCCGATGGCTGTCAGGGTGGGACTGTTTCCCCGCTTGTGGCTGGAGCAGGCGCTGCCGGCAGAGACATAGATCCCCCGGTCTTCCAGGGCGTGAAGCAGGACTTCGCTGCGGACCCCCAGGAAAGAAGCGTTGAGGATATGGGGCGCGCCCTCTTCGGGAGCCGGGCCGTGGATGACGGTATTTCCCAGGGTCCTCAGCCCTTCTGCCAGCTTTCTTTTCATGGCCCGCATATGTTCTGTCTTCTGCTCCAGATCCTCATAGGCGATCCTGGCCGCCTCCCCCAGACCGGCGATCCCCGGCACGTTGTCCGTGCCGGAACGCATGCCGTTCTGCTGGCCGCCTCCCAGGATCAGGGGCTGCAGCCGCGCCTTCCCGCCTACATAAAGAAATCCCACACCCTTGGGACCGTGGATCTTGTGGCCGCTGGCCGACAGCAGATCGATACGCGTCCGCCGGGGATAGATCCGGTATTTTCCGAACGCCTGGATGGCGTCCACATGAAAATAGGCCTGAGGGCACTTTTCCTGAATAAGAGCGCCGATCTCCTCTATAGGTTCCACTGTGCCGATCTCATTGTTCACATACATGACAGATACCAGGATCGTATCCGGAGTCAGGGCTTCTTCCAGCGCGGGCAGCTGCACCGCTCCTTCCTCGTCCACGGGGAGTCTTACCACTTCAAAGCCCTGTTCTTCCAGAAAGGCCGCCGGCGCGGACACCGCCGCGTGCTCCACCTGGGAAATGATGATCCTGTTTCCCCGGCGGCGTCCTGCCATAGCGGCTCCGATCAGAGCCCAGTTGTTGGATTCCGTTCCGCCGGAGGTAAAAAAGATCTCCTTCTCCTGAACCTTCAGGATCCCGGCCAGGATCCGGGACGCTTCCCGCAGATAGGCTTCCGCCTCCACTCCCTTCCGGTGCATGGAAGAGGGATTCCCGTAATCTTCCATCATGGTCTTTATGACTATATCCCGCACTTCCGGATAACACCGTGTGGTGGCGGAATGATCTAAATATACTTCCATCTGTTCCTCCTGTCAGCCCTGCTGATCCTGTTCCAGCAGATACATTAAAATGGAAAGAACGGCAAGTCCTGCCGTCTCTGTCCGCAGGATCCTTTTTCCCAGGGTGATAGGTTCAAACCCCGCCTCCCGGGCCTGCCGCACTTCCTTTTCCTCAAAACCGCCCTCCGGCCCGATGAGGACCCCCACGGAATCTCCGGGAGCAATGGCGTTCAGGATCTTCCGGGAACCGTTCATGCCGTCCGCCCGCTCATAGGGGATCAGCCGCGTATCCAGGGCGCCGCCCTGCTGCAGGGCCTCCCGGAAACTGCAGACCGGGGCCACCTCCGGCTGGATCATGCGCTTGGACTGCTTGGCGGCGCCGGCCGCCACGGAATTCCAGCGGGCAGTTTTGGCCGCTGCCTTCTTCTGGTCCAGCTTCACCACGCACCTGGCGGAAGCAGTGGGAATGATCCGGTAAACCCCCAGTTCCACGGCTTTCTGGATGATCCACTCCATTTTATCTCCTTTGGGAAGGCACTGGAAAAGATAGATTTTTGAGGGCAGCTCCTTGCCCGGTTTCTGGGCGTCCAGGATCTCTGCCAACACCTCCTGCTCCTGCAGGGAAATCAGCCGGCAGGTGTATTCCCATTCATCCCCGCAGCTGACCAGGATCTCCTCTCCCGGCCGCATGCGGAGCACATGGCAGATATGGTGCACATCTTCTCCCGTGATCCGCGCCAAGCCTTCTCCCAGCTGTTCCGGTTTCACAAAAAAACGGTACATGCCTTACTCCTTCTTATTTCTGAGCAGTAATGGAAACCCATTCCCCCTGACGGGTGATCTCCAGCACCCGCAGGCCCGCGGCTTCCACAGCCTCGCGGACTTCCCGCTCTTTGACATCCAGGATCCCGGAGGTGATATAGATCCCGCCGGGCTTCAGATGTTCCTTCACTACCGGCGTCAGCGGGATCAGCACGTCCGCCAGGATATTGGCGGTAACCAGATCGTAGGTTTCTCTGCCGGCCGCTTCCTGTACCTTCTCATCATCAATAAGATTTCCGATGAGCATGGTAAAATCTTCATTCCGTATGCCGTTGGCCGCCTTGTTATCCTCCACCGCGGGCACGGCGCAGGGATCCAGATCCGTTCCCAGCGCGTGTCCGGCTCCCAGCTTCAGCGCTATGATCGAAAGGATCCCGCTGCCGGTGCCTACGTCCAGCAGCTCCATTCCCGGCTTCACATATTTTTTCAGCTGACGGATGCAGAGCTGCGTAGTCTCATGCATTCCCGTGCCGAAGGCCGTTCCCGGATCGATGTGGAGGATCATCTTATCCTTATCCTCCTCTTTGACTTCTTCCCAGGAGGGGATGATCAGGATATCGTCCACATAAAACTGCTTGAAATACTGTTTCCAGTTATTGATCCAGTCTTTATCCTCTGTCTCGGAGGCGGCAATGGTTCCCTCTCCGATATCCAGAAAAGCCCGCAGATCCTCCAGCTCCTCCCGGACTCTTCGCAGCACGGCCGGATTATCCTCCTCCGGCTCCAGATAAAAGCTGACGTAAGCGATCCCGTCGTCCTCCGGGAGCTCCGGCAGGATATCTACGAACATCTGCTCTTTTTCCTGCTCCGTCAGGGGCTGCTTATCCTGGATCTCCACTCCCTGGACACCGATCTCCGCCAGGGTGGCGCTGATGATATCCTCCGCTCCGCTTACTGTTTTAATGGTATATTTATTCCACTTCATGAACCTTCCTCCTTGCAGAACAATGGCTGCCGGCAGGGCCATGGCCGCGGCAGACATCCGGACACCTGCTTTTCGCATCCGTTTTATCATACACGAAAACCGCCGGAATGTAAACCGCAAGAGAAAAAGGAGGCGTCTGAGGTTTAATCCTCAAACGCTTCCTTTACTCTGTCCATAAAACCTTTTTTCTTTTTTCCGGTTTTTTCATTTTTTTCTCCCGCAGGCCGGTTGCCGCAGGCCGCGTCAAATTCCAGCAGCGCGTCTTTGGCTTCCTGGCTCAGCTTGGTGGGCACCTGCACCACCAGGGTCACGTAATGATCTCCCCGGACGCTGCGGTTCCGCAGGGAGGGAACTCCTTTTTCCTTCAGACGGATGCGGGTGCCGGTCTGGGTGCCGGGTTTGATATTGTAGACGACGTCTCCGTCCACTGTCTGGATCTTCAGATCTCCTCCCAGCGCTGCCTGGGCGTAGGTCATGGGCACGGTAGAGAAAATATTCATGCCGTCTCTCTCAAAGACAGGACTTCCTGCCACCTGCACCTCCACCAGCAGATCGCCCCGGCCGCCGCCGTTTCTTCCCGGCTCTCCCTTTTCCCGGATCCGGATACTCTGTCCGTCATCGATGCCGGCGGGTACCGTGACCTGGATCCGCTTCCTGCTGGAAGTGAAGCCTGTGCCATGGCAGACCGGACATTTCTCTTTGATGATCTTTCCGGTACCGCCGCAGTCCGGGCAGGTCTGCACGTTCCGCACCATACCGAACAGAGACTGCTGGGTATACGTCACCTGTCCGGACCCGTGGCATTTGGAACAAGTCTCCGGAGAAGTGCCTTTTTTCGCCCCGGTGCCTCCGCACTCCGTACAGGGATCCTTCAGCATCAGCTCGATCTCTTTCTCGCAGCCGAAGACCGCCTCCTCAAAGGAAATGTGGATCACGGCCCGGAGATTGGCTCCTCTCTGGGGACCGTTATTGGCCCGGCGGCTTCTGCCGCCGCCAAACAGATCGCCGAAGAGATCGCCAAAGATATCGCCCATATCGCCGCCGAAATCAAAGCCTCCGAATCCGCCGGCTCCGGCACCACCGCCCTCGAAGGCCGCGTGGCCGAACTGATCATACTGTCTTCTCTTGTCGGGATCGCTCAGGATGGAATATGCTTCTGTGGCTTCCTTAAACTTCGCCTCCGCCTCTTTGTCTCCCGGATTCATGTCCGGATGATACTTTTTCGCCAGCTTTCGGTAGGCCTTTTTCAGGGTCGCCTCGTCAGCTCCTCTATCGACTCCAAGGACTTCATAATAATCTCTTTTTTCAGCCATAAAATTTACACCTCAACACCGCAACAAGGCTGCTGGGGGCGGGCCTCCCGCCCGCCGCCCCGGCAACCTGCTGCTTTTTTTATCCTCCGGAAGGAGTTCTGTTTTTCAGATTTATACTTCCTTGTAGTCCGCGTCCACGACATCGTCATCCCCGCCGCCTGCGTTTCCGCCTGCGTTCTGCTGGGGTCCGGGACCTGCCTGGCCTCCCTGATTCTGCTGCTGCATGTTCTCATACATCTTGGTGAACAGGCTCTGGGCGCTCTTCATAAGTTTCTCCTGGCCCGCTTTCAGGTCTGCCACCTGGGCGTCCGTCATATCGTCCGCCGGTGTATTCTTCAGAGTCTCCTTCAGAGCGTTCAGATCTGCTTCCACCGCTGTCTTGTCGTTGGCGGAAATCTTATCGCCGGCCTCCTCCAGGGCTTTTTCTACCTGGAATACCGCCGCGTCCGCGTCGTTCCGAGCGTCAATGGCCTCTTTTCTCTTCTTATCCTGCGCCTCGTACTCGGCAGCCTCTTTCACTGCCCGGTTGATCTCATCCTCGGACATGTTGGATCCGGCAGTAATGGTGATATGCTGTTCCTTGCCGGTTCCCAGATCCTTGGCGGATACGTTTACGATGCCGTTGGCGTCAATATCAAAGGTAACCTCGATCTGGGGCACGCCTCTTCTTGCAGGCGGGATCCCGTCCAGACGGAACTGGCCCAGAGATTTATTATCCTTGGCAAACTTACGCTCGCCCTGTACTACGTTGATATCTACGGCTGTCTGATTATCCGCCGCCGTGGAGAAGATCTGGCTCTTCTTGGTGGGGATCGTAGTATTCCGCTCGATCAGCGGAGTCGCGATGCCTCCCATGGTCTCAATGGACAGAGTCAGCGGAGTGACATCCAGCAGCAGCACATCTCCTGCGCCGGCATCTCCCGCCAGCTTTCCGCCCTGTACGGAAGCGCCCAGAGCCACGCACTCGTCCGGATTCAGGGTCTTGCTGGGCTCATGGCCGGTCAGCTGTTTCACTTTATCCTGCACCGCCGGAATACGGGTAGAACCGCCTACCAGAAGGACTTTCCCCAGCTCGGAAGCGCTGATGCCCGCGTCAGACAGAGCTTTTGTCACAGGCTCCGCGGTCAGCTCTACCAGGTCATGGGTCAGTTCGTCAAATTTGGCTTTCGTCAGGTTCATATCCAGGTGCTTCGGGCCGTCCGCGGTGGCGGTGATGAAGGGCAGGTTGATGTTGGTGGTGGAAGCGCTGGACAGCTCTTTCTTGGCCTTCTCCGCAGCCTCCTTGATCCTCTGCATCGCCATCTTGTCTCCGGACAGATCGACGCCCTCGTTTTTCTTAAACTCTTCTACGATATAATCTACTACCTTCTGGTCGAAATCATCGCCGCCCAGACGGTTGTTTCCGGCCGTTGCCAGAACCTCGATGACGCCGTCGCCGATCTCGATGATGGAGACATCAAAGGTACCGCCGCCCAGGTCGTATACCATGATCTTCTGCTCGCTCTCGTTGTCCAGGCCGTAAGCCAGAGCAGCGGCAGTAGGCTCGTTGATGATACGCTTTACATCCAGTCCCGCGATCTTTCCCGCGTCCTTGGTAGCCTGGCGCTGCGCGTCGTTGAAGTAAGCCGGCACAGTGATAACTGCCTCCGTAACCTTCTCGCCCAGATAGTTTTCGGCGTCTGTTTTCATCTTCTGCAGGATCATTGCGGAAATCTCCTGGGGAGAGTATTTCTTTCCGTCAATATCTACTTTGTAGTCTGTTCCCATATGTCTTTTAATAGAAGAAACAGTCCTGGTCGCGTTGGTGACTGCCTGACGTTTCGCGGGCTCGCCTACCAGACGCTCGCCGTTCTTGGTAAATGCCACTACCGAAGGCGTGGTCCTGCTTCCCTCCGCGTTGGCGATCACGGTGGGTTTTCCGCCCTCCATAACGGCCACGCAGCTGTTTGTTGTTCCAAGGTCAATACCGATTATCTTGCTCATGATTTTTTCCTCCTGCTGATTTGTTGTTTTCTATCTGAAATCTGTAACTGTCTTTCTTCCGCGGTCCTTTGGGATCCGCTCTGCTGCTTCTGTTAATTTGCCACTTTTACCATACTGTGGCGCACAACAGAATCTTTATACATATAACCCTTCTGAAACTCCTCCACAACTATGTTTTCGCCTGCGGACGCATCGTCCACATGCATCACCGCATTGTGAAGATTGGGGTCGAACTCTTTTCCCACAGCCTCGATGGCAGTGACTCCCAGATCTGTGAGCACCGTAGTCAGCTGTTTGTAGATCTTGTTCATACCCTCCACAAAAGGATCCTCCGAATCCTTCGCGGTGGCAAGACCTCTCTCAAAATTATCCACGACCGGAAGGATCTTTTCCACCACGTCCTTGGCTCCCACCACGTACATGCCGGCTTTTTCCTTCTCCGTGCGCTTCCGGTAATTATCAAACTCGGCCATCTGTCTGGTCAGCTTATCCGTCAGCTCCTCGATCTTTTCATCTTTTTTATCCTTCTTCTCCTTTTTCCGGCCGAAGAATTTTTTCTCTTTATCTTTTGCGGTTTCCGGCTCAGCCTGGGACTTCTGTTCTTCTCCGGGAGTTTCCGGCGCCTCTTCCTTTGCAGGCTCCTCTTCTCCGGCAGCGGCCTGTTCCGTTTCCGCCGCTTCTTTTTCCGCCTCCCGGGTTTCCGCCTCTTTCGTCTCTTCCTGCTCCTGTTCCATTCTGGTATCTTCTTTATCTGCCAAAATCATCTCCACCTTTCCAGCCTTGCTTCAGCAGCCCGCTTTCCGCTTCTGCTATGTGCCCGGCTCATCCTTTTTCTTAAATATGGAATCCAGCTGTACCTTCAGGGTTTTCAGGTTATCTACTACGTTTTCGTAGTCCATCCGCTTGGGACCGATGATCCCGATGGTTCCTTTCATGCCCTCACCCAGGTCGTAGCTGGCTGTTACCACAGAGCAGTCGCTCATGGTCTGTATGGGTGACTCTTTACCAATATAGATCTGAATGCCGGTCCCGGATGCATCGTCTTCCCCGGGGGAGGTCTCCTTCAGCATATCCACCAGCTCTCTTTTATCCTCCAGGGCAGAGATCAGCTGGCTGGCCCTGGTGGTGTCCGCCAGTTCCGGATATTTAAAGATATTGGTGGCCCCGCTGGTATAGATGGGCGTGTCTTCCTCATCCCCCTGGATCGCCTCAGCCACCGTATCCACCACCTGGCCGATGACCTTGCTGTGGATGCCCGCCTGCTGCTTCATTCTCTGGATCATTTCCAGACTGATCTCCCCCAGAGTCAACCCGTTCAGCTGGGTGTTCAGCAGCAGATTCAGCTTCAGCAGCTGTTCATCGTCAATGGCTTCTTCCAGATCGATCAGCTGATTTTTCATGAGGTTTCCCTCGGCCACGATCACTGCCAGCACCTGGGTCTCCGTAACCCGGGACAGCTGGATAAATTTCAGTTTCGTCTGATGGTACACGGGGCCGGTGATCATCGTGGCGTAATTGGTGTTGGACGCCAAAACTCTGACCACCTGTTTCAGAACTTTTTCCAGGCGGTCAGTTTTTTCGATCATTAATTCTTTAATCTCTGTGACTTCCTGCTCCTTTTCCTGCATCAGCTCATCGACATATAATCTGTAACCTTTATCGGAAGGAATGCGGCCGGCGGAAGTGTGGGGCTGAAGAATGTAGCCCATCTCCTCCAGATCCGACATCTCGTTCCGGATGGTGGCGGAGCTCAGATTCAGATCCGTATATTTGGATATGGTCCGGGAACCTACCGGCTCGCCGGTCTCCAGATAGGTCTGGATGATGGCCTTTAATATGGTTTTTTTTCTGTCATCCAAATCCATATCCCTGAACTCCTTTCGTAAAAAACGGGCATCTGCCCTCGGTTTTAAGCTTGTTAGCACTCAACAAAATAGAGTGCTAATATCTATGCTCTTAAGATAGCACTCTATTTCTTATTTGTCAACACCTTTTTCTGTGAAAAAATGCTGTCCCCATGCAGGACCTGTTCCCTGTTCATCCCCCGAGGATCGTATTACTCCAGCTCCTCCAGTGTCTTTTTTAATTCGATCATGCGGTCCCGGAGCTCTGCGGCGGCCTCGAAATTCAGTTCCGCGGCGGCAGCCTTCATCTGCTTCTGTACTTTTTCGATGAGCTTTTCCAGTTCCTCCCTGCTCATGGATTCCGGATCTTTCTCCAGCTTCTCCTCTGTCTTTGCCACCTCCTGGGTGATGCTGATCAGATCCCGGACACTCTTTTCAATGGTCCTGGGGGTGATCCCGTGTTTCTTATTATATGCCTCCTGCAGCTCCCGGCGTCTGGCAGTCTCTTCCATAGCGATACGCATGGAATCCGTGATCCCGTCCGCGTACATGATCACATGGCCCTCGGCGTTCCTGGCCGCCCGGCCGATGGTCTGGATCAGAGAGGTTTCCGAACGGAGAAATCCCTCCTTATCCGCATCCAGGATCGCCACCAGGGTGATCTCCGGGATATCCAGTCCTTCCCGGAGCAGATTGATGCCTACCAGCACGTCAAAAACATCCAGCCGCATATCCCGGATGATCTTGGTTCTCTCCAGCGTGTCCACATCCGAGTGGAGATACCGCACCCGGATGCCTGTATCCTTCATGTAATCCGTCAGATCCTCCGCCATGCGTTTGGTCAGGGTGGTGATCAGCACTTTATGATGGGCTGCCGTTTCCTTATGGACTTCACTGATAAGATCGTCGATCTGCCCTTCCACCGGCCTCACTTCCACCCGGGGATCCAGAAGCCCCGTAGGCCGGATGATCTGCTCCGCCCGCAGCATCTCGTGCTCCGCCTCGTACTCCCCGGGAGTCGCCGAGACAAAAAGGATCTGATCGATCTTGCTCTCAAATTCCTGAAAATTCAGGGGCCGGTTGTCCTTGGCGGAGGGCAGGCGGAAACCGTAGTCCACTAAAGTGGTCTTCCGGGACTGGTCTCCGGAATACATGGCCCCCAGCTGGGGAATGGTCTTGTGGGACTCGTCAATGATGATCAGAAAGTCCTCCGGGAAAAAGTCCATCAGCGTGTAAGGCGGCTGGCCCGGCTCCAGCCCCGACAGGTAGCGGGAATAATTCTCAATGCCGGAGCAGACTCCCGTCTCCCGCAGCATCTCAATATCAAAATTGGTCCGTTCCTCGATCCGCTGAGCCTCCAGCAGCTTATCCTCGCTCTTAAACCAGCGGACACGCTCCTCCAGCTCCTTTTCGATTTCCTTGGTAGCCGCCAGGATAGTATCCATGGGAACTACATAGTGGGAGGCCGGAGCGATCGCTACATATTTTAAATCTGCCTTGATCTCCCCGGTCAGAGTATCGATCTGGCTGATACGGTCGATCTCATCCCCGAAGAACTCCACCCGCACGGCGGTATCGCTCTCCTCCGCGGGAATGATCTCCAGCACATCCCCCCGGACCCGGAAGGTACCCCGGTGGAAATCCATCTCATTCCGCTCATACTGAATATCAATGAGTTCCCGGATCACCTGATCCCGGTCCTTTTCCATCCCCGGGCGCAGAGAAATGATCATATGTTCATAATCCTTGGGGCTGCCCAGGCCGTAAATACAGGACACACTGGCCACCACGATCACATCCCGGCGCTCAATGAGAGATGAGGTAGCCGACAGGCGCAGCTTATCGATCTCCTCATTCCGGGAGGAATCCTTGGCGATATAGGTGTCCGAGGAAGGCACGTATGCCTCCGGCTGATAATAGTCGTAGTAGGAGACAAAATACTCTACTGCGTTGTTTGGAAAAAACTCTTTGAACTCCCCGTAAAGCTGCGCCGCCAGGGTCTTGTTGTGGGCGATGATCAAGGTCGGTTTATTCAGTTGCTGAATGACATTTGCCATGGTAAAGGTCTTGCCGGAGCCGGTGACACCCAGAAGGGTCTCGCACTGGTTGCCTTCTTTAAAGCCTTTGACCAGTGCCTCGATGGCCTGGGGCTGATCGCCGGTGGGTTTGTATTCTGATACCAATTCAAAATGATCCATGATCGCTTTCCTTCTCCGCTTAAATCGATTTATTTGTTCAGTATTTCCAGCGCTTTCTCCAGCTGAAGGTCCTCCTGGGAATCCTCCGGCTGTTCCACGGTCACGTCCGGGGCGATCCCGGTCCCGTGGATATTATTTCCTTTAGGTGTATAATAGTGGGAAACCGTCAGCCGCAGGACGCTGCCGTCAGACAGCGTAAACAGATCCTGGACGATCCCCTTGCCGAAGGTGGTGGTCCCCACCAGAGTGCCGATACCGTAATCTTTTACCGCCCCCGCGAAAATCTCCGAGGCGCTGGCGCTGTCCCCGTTGATCAGCACCGCCAGCGGAATCTCTATGGGCGTTTCTCCGTCACAGGTCTCTTCTGCCCGGTTCCCGTTTTTATCTTCCGTGTACACGATCAGCCCTTCCGGCAGGATCTGCCGCAGCGTATCGCAGACAGAACTGACCAGGCCGCCCGGATTATCCCGGAGGTCGATGACCAGCTTTTCCATTCCCTGATCTGTCAGCTCCTGATAGGCCTTCTGAAACTGTTCCGGTGTGACCCCGGTAAAGTTCGTGATCTGAATATATCCTGTCTGCCCTTCCAGCATCCGGCTCTCCACAGAGTGCATCTCCACTGTCCCCAGTTCCGTTTCCAGGGTCAGCGGCTCCCCGTTCCGCAGCAGCTCCAGCCGGATCTTTCCGTCCTCGCTGCCGTTGATCTGCCGGATCACCTGGGAGGTAGTCATTCCCTCTGCGGAGGTTCCGTTGACCGCCGTGATCACATCTCCCGGAAGTACGCCGGCCTTCTCCGCCGGAGAATCCTCCACACATTCCACCACATAGATACTTTCGTCCTCCGCCTTCTGCGAAATGGTGATCCCCAGCCCGGTGTAGCTTCCTTCCTGTGACTTGCGGAGTTCCTCATACTGTTCCTCTGTATAATAGGCGGAATACGGATCCCCCAGCCCGGTCACCAGACCCAGATACATATAGTCTGTCAGCAGTTCTTCCTGGTATTCCCCCAGATAATAATGATCGATGATATTTTGGATCTCCCGGGTTTTTCGGTAGGCTCCCGGGCTGTCCGGGCGGTCCGGCGCCTGGGTGCTCACCGGCAGATACATAAACAGGAAGTACAGAAGCGCCATGGCCAGGCAGGCAGCCACAGCCCCTGTGACAAAATATCGGACTTTGCTTTTTCGGTTTAATTCATCCAACCTTTTACCCTCTCTTCTTTCCGGAAGCCCGTTGCCGCACTCCGCTGGCAGCTTCTCGTATCAAACAAAATGGGACGGAGGTTTCCCCCCGTCCCCGTAACGTTTTCTCTCAGACTTTTAAGTGTTTGCGGATAGTAACCATACTTCCGATGAAACCGATTCCCATACCCAGCAGCAGTCCTACCGGCAGCAGCACCCGGAAAATGTTGTTGACCGGGATCAGCCCGTTCATGAACTCATTCAGGATACTGAACCGCTCCAGAATATACTGCACTGCCTGATTATACAGGAAATACAGGGCGGTCAGCGGGATCACCGCGCCGATCAGGCCGATGATGATACCTTCCAATATAAAAGGCAGCCGCACAAATGCGTTGGTGGCGCCGATCAGTTTCATAATCCCGATCTCTTCCTTGCGGACGGAAATTCCCACCGCTACGGTATTGCTGATCAGGAACACGGAAACCACCAGCAGGATGGCGATGATCACCATAGAAATGATGCTGATCAGCCGGTTCACCATGGACAGCGTAATGGACGCCTGCTCGGAACGGTTTACCTCCCGGACTCCGTCCAGTCCCTGGATATATTCTACCAGCTCATTCTGGTCTTCCACCGCATGTACGTATACTTCGTAATGAGCGGAATTTGCCAGAGGATTATCATTACTCTCCCTGAAAGCTTCTCCTGCCTCTTCATGGCCCTCGAAGTAGTCTTTGGAGAATTCCTCCCAGGCTTCATCCGCGGAGACGTAATTGCAGGAAGCTACCAGATCTGTTCTCTCCCGGATCTTCTGGCCGATGGTGTCAATGGACGCCTGATCCAGATCCTCCTGGAAGAAAACAGTGATCCCCACATTGCTTTCCACGTTTCTCACCAGATAGGTAAAATTCATTACCAGAGCGAAAAACAGTCCGAAAAGAAAAATGCAGGCGCTCATAGTGATAATGGAAGCCAGAGAAAACATCTTATTTCTGCCGATGTTCTTAACACCCTGTCTTGTGCTGTATCCGATCGTACTAATCCTCAACGTAGACACCTTCTTTTTCGTCGCTGATGATGACGCCTTTCCGCAGCCGGATCACCCGTTTTCTCATGGAGTTTACAATCTCCCGGTTGTGGGTAACCACCAGTACTGTCGTGCCTCTCGCGTTGATCTCTTCCAGCAGTTTCATGATCTCGGCGGAATTCTTGGGATCCAGGTTTCCTGTAGGCTCGTCAGCCAGAAGAATGTCGGGCCGGTTGACCAGAGCCCTGGCCAGAGCCACCCTCTGCTGCTCGCCTCCGGAAAGCTCCTTGGGTTTTGAGCGGTATTTACCCGCCAGACCCACCAGAGTCAGAACCTCCGGAACGCGTTTCTTGATCACCCGGTTGGGTTTCTCAATGACCCTCTGGGCGAAGGCAACGTTCTCGTAAACATTTCTATCCTTCAAAAGCCGGAAATCCTGAAATACGACGCCAACTCCCCGGCGGTATTTCGGAATCTTCCTTCTGGGCAGTTTGTTGAGGTTCTGATGATTCACCTGTATGGTTCCCGATGTGGGATCCAGTTCCTTCAGCAGGAGCTTGATCAGGGTAGATTTTCCGGAACCGCTGTTTCCTACCACGAAAACGAATTCCCCTTTTTCAATGTGCAAGGAGATGTTGTTAATCGCCGGCTGGCTCTTACCATCATACTGCTTGCTGACACTGTCTAAAGTTATCATTCTTTTCCTCCCGTAAAATTTTGCGGAACCCCCGGCTTGTCAATAGTCCAGGGTTTCCATATATTTCATATATCTTACGACCATCAGGGCGATCTTGAAGGTGATGGCATCCTCAAACACCCTCAGGTCCAGGCCGGTGCTCTTCTGGAGCTTATCCAGCCGATATACGAGCGTATTGCGGTGAATGTACAGCTGTCTGGATGTCTCTGATACATTCAGGTTATTTTCGAAAAATTTATCGATGGTAGTCAATGTCTCCGCGTCAAAATCATCGGGAGACTTATTCTCGAAAATCTCTTTGATAAACATCTTGCACAGCGGGATCGGCAGCTGGTAGATCAGCCTTCCGATTCCCAGAGAGCTGTAGGCAATGATATTCCTGTCGTCGAAAAAGATCTTTCCCACATCCAGGGCGGCTCTGGCCTCCTTATACGAGCGGGACACTTCTTTCAGTTCTTTTACAATGGTGCCGTAGGCAATCCGGGTCATATCTTCCCCGTTTCTTCCCACCACGTCCAGAACCGCGGCAGCGATCTTATTTGCCTGAGTATAATCCTCCCCCGGCGCCAGTTCTTTTACGATAATGATGCTCTTTTCGTCCACCGCCGTGATAAAATCTCCCGACTTGCTTCCGAAAAGATTCTTAATATTCTCCAGGGTCCCCTGATCCCGATCCGGGCTGGCCTCCAGGATGAAGACCACTCTTCTCGCTTCTATATCAATATGAAGCTTTTTGGCCCTGTTGTATATGTCTACCAGCAGCAGATTATCCAGCAGCAGGTTCTTGATAAAGTTATCTTTATCAAAGCGCTCTTTGTAGGCCGTCAGCAGGCCCTGCAGCTGAAAGGTGGCCATTTTCCCCACCAGATAATTTTCATCGCTGTCTCCCCGGGCAATGAGGATGTATTCCAGCTGATGCTCATCGTAAACTTTAAAAAACTGATAATTTTTCATGGTCTGAGAATCCGCCGGGGACTGAGCGAAGCTCACGACGTCCTCCCGGGTGATCTCGGATTCCGGAAAAGTGGAAACAAGCACCTTGCCCTCCACATCCAGAACACCCATATCTACTTTCGAAATGTTTTTTAAACCTTCTATCGTGTTCTGCAGAATCTGGTTTGATATCATACTACATCCCTTCCTCAATTACATAATACACCAAAAATCCACGTTGCTACACCCAATACACAACCGTCTTTTCTTATTTTAATACAAAATGCACAAAAAAGAAAGTGAAAATTCTGTGTAATATTGTTATTCTTTTTTCTCTTCCATGGATTTGGCTACCAGCTTCCTGAAAGTCGTCTTTTTCAGCAGTGTATTCCACCACCCTACTTTCAGTCCCGCTTCGTTTTGAAGTTCAGGGTGTTCTCCCAGCCCGAGCCAGATCTTGCCGCCTACCTTCTGGCGGTTCTCCATCAAAAACTGATCCTGACGGATGCCCTGGAGACCGCTGATGATCACATCCGGCGACAGGCTGTTGATCTGGTTGAGGATACTGTCCACAGAGGTGTCGACCCCCGGCACGTCCGCGGCAGCGCCCACGACCCGTATCCCGGGATACGTCTCTATAAGATACTTTTTCAGTCCTTCCACTTCTTCCTGGCTTTCCCCCAGCAAAAACATGCCCTGATCCTGATTGATCAAATACCAGAACATTCTGGCCGGAAATTCATTTTCCGACACTTCCTCGTAAATCTGGCCGGAGGTAATGCCAACAGCTTCCAGAACTTCTTTTTCGCCGATCACGCTCATATCCAGATTTTCCAGATAAGCCCGCCAGCTCGCTTCCTTCTCCGCCAGCAGTAGCGTATTCATGGTAATGACGCCGATAGAGTCCAGTCTGTCATTATGGAGGAATTCCGATAAACGTTCCATCTTCTGATCCACTGTCATGTAGTCCAGCCGCAGACCAAGAACTTCTATTTTATCGTCCATTTTTCATCACATCCCGTACCTTTGTCTTTGCATGAATAGAAATAGTATAGCAGAACAGCGGAAATAATGCAACAAAAAAGGGAATGCGCCGTATTTCCGCGCATTCCCCGATAAAAGCTTCGTGGCTTTTCCTTCCTCCGGATCACACTTCAAAAAGCAGATCCCCATAAGAAGGCATGGGCCACATTTCCTTGTCCACCAGCATCTCCAGCTCATCCACCGGCTTACGGAGAGCCTCCATCGCCGGCACTACCTGGCTGTGGTAATACTCCGCCTTCTGCTTGCCTTCTTCCATGCCGCAGGCCTTGGCCTCTGTCTCCCGAAGAAGCTTCAGAGCCTCCTGAGTCTCTTTCAGAAGGCCGCTGCAGTCCTCCAGCAGATTCTTCTGTACGGAAACCTCCTCAATACCGGCAGCCCGGATGGCCACGATGGAATCCGCCAGGGCTTTCGTATAACGGATCACAGCGGGAATAAACTGTTTCGCCGCCATATCGATCATGGTCTTGGCCTCAATGTTCATGGTCTTGGAATAATTCTCGTATTTTACCTCCACCCGGGATTCCAGCTCGGCCCTGGTAAACACGCCGAACTTTTCAAACAGCTGCACGCTCTTGTCTGTCAGAAGCTCCGGGATCGCCTCCACCATAGACTTAATATTGGGAAGGCCTCTTCTCTCCGCTTCGGCCACCCAGGCATCGGAATATCCGTTGCCGTTGAAGATGATCCTCTGGTGCTCGCTGAAGTTCTTCTTGATCAGATCATGCACCGCATCCTCAAAATCCTCGGCCTTTTCCAGAACATCGCAGACATCGCTGAAGGCCTCGGCAATAATGGTGTTCAGCACGATATTGGGAGCCGCTATGGAATCTCTGGATCCCACCATACGGAACTCAAATTTGTTGCCGGTAAAGGCAAAGGGCGAAGTCCGGTTCCGGTCCGTGGCGTCTTTATCCAGCTCGGGCAGGGTACGGACACCGGTCTCCAGCACTTCCTTCTTCTTGCTGCTGGTGGCCATGCCGGTGCTTACCAGCTGCTCCACCACGTCCTCCAGCTGTTCGCCCAGGAAAATCGAGACAATGGCCGGCGGAGCCTCGTTGGCGCCCAGCCGCTGGTCATTTCCGGGGTCCGCCGCGGATTCCCTCAGCAGTCCGGCGTGCTCATCCACCGCCTTGATGATACAGGAAAGGATCAGCAGGAATTTGATATTCTCATGGGGCGTCCTGCCGGGATCCAGCAGATTGATGCCGTCGTCCGTGGTCAGGGACCAGTTATTATGTTTTCCGGAACCGTTGACTCCCGCAAAGGGTTTCTCATGGAGCAGACATTTCATGCCATGCTGGGTGGCCACTCGCTTCAGGGTCTGCATGATGATCTGGTTATGATCTACCGCCACATTGGCCTCCGCGTAGATGGGCGCCAGCTCATGCTGGGCGGGGGCCACCTCATTGTGCTGGGTTTTGGAAGAGACTCCCAGTTTCCAGAGCTCAATATTCACATCTTTCATAAAGGAGGCGACTTTCTGACGGATCGTGCCGAAGTAATGGTCGTCCATCTCCTGGCCCTTGGGGGGCATGGCTCCGAAAAGGGTCCTGCCGGTGTAAACCAGGTCCTTGCGCTGATAGAATTTTGTCCTGTCCACCAGGAAGTATTCCTGCTCCGCGCCTACGGAAGGGGTCACCTTTTTCGAGGTAGTATTTCCGAAGAGCCGCAGCAGACGGATGGCCTGTGTATCCACAGCCTCCATGGACCGCAGCAGCGGAGTTTTCTGATCCAGCGCCTCGCCGGTGTAGGAGCAGAAGGCGGTGGGGATGCAGAGAGTCGCCCCGGCGGCGTCCTGCCGCACAAAAGCCGGAGAAGTGCAGTCCCAGGCCGTATACCCCCGGGCTTCAAAAGTCGCTCTCAGGCCGCCTGAGGGAAAGGAGGAAGCATCCGGCTCTCCCTTGATCAGTTCCTTCCCGGAGAAACTCATAAGAACTTTTCCGCTGGGAAGAGGAGCGGTAATGAAGGAATCATGTTTTTCCGCAGTGACTCCGGTCAGCGGCTGGAACCAGTGGGTGTAGTGGGTCGCGCCTTTTTCAATGGCCCATTCCTTCATCTCATGGGCAATGACGTCAGCCGTCTCCAGATCCAGATCTCCGCCTTCCGCAATGATATCCTTCAGCTTTTTATAGATCTTTTTCGGAAGCCTCTCCTGCATGACGGTGTCATTAAAGACATTCTCGCCAAAAATCTCTGATACCTTCACGTATTCTCCCATACTTTTCTCCTTTTCCTTTCCTGTTCAAGACGCTTTTCCCGGTTTGCAGCCGCTTATACACTGCAAAAGGGCATTCCACACCATTTTGTAGAACGCCCTTGTTACCTACGCATCTGTTATGATAAATCTCTTAACGGAAGTTATTATACAGCGGCTCCCGCTAAAATGCAAGAGATTTTTTGCGATGGCTGAAATCTGTTCTCAGGCTTTGCCCACAGAACCGAACAGTTCCATCTTTTCTTTTACCTTTGCCTTGATGGCTTCCGTACCCGGCAGAAGGAGCTTTCTGGGATCGAAGCCCTTGCCCTGCTGATCCTTGCCTGCCTCGATGTACTCTCTGGTCGCAGCAGCGAACACCAGCTGGCACTCGGTATTTACGTTGATCTTGGATACTCCCAGATCAATGGCCTTCTTTACCTGCTCGTCCGGAATACCGGTGCCTCCGTGAAGAACCAGCGGCATAGCTCCGGTCTTCTCCTGTACGGCGGCCAGAGTCTCAAAGCTCAGTCCCTTCCAGTTATCGGGATATACGCCGTGGATGTTGCCGATACCGGCTGCCAGCATGTCCACGCCCAGATCAGCGATCTTCTTGCACTCTTCCGGATCCGCGCACTCGCCGCTTCCTACCACGCCGTCTTCCTCACCGCCGATGGCGCCTACCTCTGCCTCCAGGGACATGCCCTTTTCCGCGCAGATCTTTACCAGTTCCTGGGTCTTCTCGATGTTTTCCTCGATCGGAAGATGAGATCCGTCAAACATAATGGATGAAAATCCAGCCTCAATACATTTAAAGCAGGCATCGTAGCTGCCGTGATCCAGGTGCAGGGCAACCGGAACCGTGATCTTCATCTCTTCCAGCATGCCGTTTACCATTCCCACAACGGTCTTATACCCGGCCATGTATTTTCCGGCTCCCTCGGATACGCCGAGAATTACCGGTGAATTCAGTTCCTGCGCAGTAGCCAGGATCGCTTTGGTCCACTCCAGGTTATTGATGTTGAACTGGCCTACTGCGTAATGTCCGGCCTTTGCCTTCTGTAACATCTCTTTTGCTGATACTAACATGTTTCCTCCTCCTAACTCGGGATTTGCCTTCCCGATAAAACTGTTCTTATTATACCGCATTTTGCGGTCATTGCCAACTATTATTTCTGACTTCTCTTTTCCGGATCTCCTTTTCCCGCCCTGCGCCTCCGGCACGGCCAGAAGATCCAGGGCTTCCTTTTGAACGGAGATCCTGGCCTTCCGGTGGCTGCCTCCGTTTTCTCCGTCCAGGGTCCAGGCGATCTCCTGGTCGGACTCGATGGTGATCTGTTCCGCACGAAAATCTTCGATCAGCTTAGACTTGTTATCGTTGGGTGATAAAAGCGACAGGATCACTTCACTGAGCTCCAGCGGATTTCTGGGCGGGTGTACCAGAGTCACCTCAAAGAGCCCGTCGTTCAGTTCGATCCTGTTTCCTGTTATATTTTTTATGCCTCCCACAGAACGGGCATTGGTGACCATGCCGTAAACGAACTCCCCTTCCAGGTGATGTTCGCCGGCGTCCACCCGGATCCTGTAGGAGGGCACGTCAAAGATCCTCTTTCCCGCCTCCAGAAGATACGCCAGGTGCCCCAGGGCATTCTTCAGATTCTGGTCCGTCTGATAGGAAACATCTGTAAACAGTCCGAAAGCCGCAATATAGACAAATGTTCTTCCGTTAAATCTCCCCACGTCGCAGGCAAAATGATTGTCCTCCATAATATCTCTGGCTGCCTGAAGCATATTTTTGGAGATCCCGAGGCTTGCGGCAAAATCGTTGGTGCTTCCCGCGGGAATATAACCCAGGGGCAGCGCGGGCCCGCTCTCTAGGATCCCGGCAGCCGTCTCATCCAGGGTCCCGTCTCCTCCGCAGCAGACCACCAGGTCCACCTGGTCCCGATATTCCCGCACCACCTCATATGCGTCTCCGGCGCGCTGAGTGGGGTGGGCAATGACCTCACAGCCTCCTTTGACAAAGATATCCAGGATCTGCGCCAGCTTGGCACGGATCTGCCCTTTGCCCGACCGGGGGTTAAAAACAAACAACATTTTCTTTTTCATATGCTGTGCCCCATCTTCCTGAAATCTTTCCCGGAAGGCTTTCTTTCCTCCGGTTTTTTCATTGTAACTCTCCGTGCCTTTCTTGACAAGCCTGAACATCGGTTATAGTATGAAAGAAACATATGAGTAGAGAAGGTTTTAGATCATGCGAAAAAAATACGCCATCGTCACCGGAGCTTCCCGGGGGATCGGCCGGGCTGCCGCCCTGGCCCTGGCTGCTGCCGGCTGCTCCATCCTGGCGGTATCCAGGAGCTGCCGCGAAGGACTGGAATCCCTGCGTCAGGAAATACAGAAAACTTACGGGCAGGAATGCGCCGTTGCCCTGGGCGATCTGGGGTCGGAATCTTTTGTGAACCAGCTGTTCTCACTGATCCCGGAGGACGTGGAACTGACCGCTCTGGTCAACAATGCCGGCGTTTCACATGTGGGCCTGCTGCAGGATATGACGCTGGCGCAGTGGGACCGCCTGTTTCAGACCAATGTAACCGCCATGTTCCTTACCTGTCGGGCCGTCATCCCCCGCTTCCTGCGCCAGGGAGGCGGCTCCATCCTGAATGTATCCTCCGTATGGGGCCTGGCAGG
The DNA here is from genome assembly GCA_963928055.1 of Candidatus Scatomonas sp. Classification (GTDB taxonomy): domain Bacteria; phylum Bacillota; class Clostridia; order Lachnospirales; family Lachnospiraceae; genus Scatomonas. Next base: position 1,120,104 of record CAWVDN010000001.1, read on the forward strand.
CGCCTCCTGTGAAACGGCCTATTCCGCTTCCAAAGGGGCTGTAAATGCCTTTACCAGGGCCCTGGGCAAAGAGCTGGCTCCCAGCGGCATCCGGGTCAACGCCATCGCCTTCGGGGCCATCGACACTTCCATGAATCAGTTTCTGTCCCCGGAAGAACGGACCGATCTGGAGCAGGAGATCCCCGCGGGGCGTTTCGGAACCCCGGAGGAGGCCGGGGCACTGATCGCGGACATTGTTCTGAACCACCCTTATCTTACAGGACAGGTCCTCACCATGGACGGCGGCTGGATCTGAAAGGCAGAGATCCCCGGAGGGTTCAACGGCCGGAAGCAAAAGGAAAGGCTGCCGCACTACCCGGAAGGGAGCATAACACATAGCAAATTAGTGCGGCAGAACTTTTTCCAGCGAATAAGAGCCCTGTAGGCGTTTGAGCCTTTCTACTGTAAGGCTGAGAAAAACCCATAATCCGCCCGTATCCCACCAGAGGTGCGATGTCTGCAGCAGTTTGATCGGCATCCCCTGGTCTTTTTTGTATAAAAAAGGGAACCGCCGCTCCATAGATTTCTCTATTTTGCAACGGTCCCTGTAAATTTTTTCAAAAAAAGGAGCTGGACACGAATTTCTCAGTGTCACAGCCCCTTAACAGGTTCTTTAAACCAGTTCGATCAGAACTTCCATAGCAGCGTCGCCCTTACGGGGTCCGATCTTCACAATACGGGTATATCCGCCGTTGCGGCCCTCGTACTTCGGTGCGATCTCATCGAACATCTTAGCCACCATGTCGATCTTCTTGGTATTTCTCTTTTTCCCTTTATTGCTGGCGGGAACCTCCGTTACCGGATAAAATACCTTCATCATCTGACGTCTCGCGTGCAGTCTGGAGGGAGCGTCCTTCTTGATCTCCTTCTGAACTTCATCGTATACGGTCACTTTCTTGCCGTCGCGGACTTCCTTGACTCTCTTGCCGTCAGCGTCCTTGCGGGCAGCCTTGGCGGTAACCGTAACGGTCTCATAGTTGTCCTTTTCGCGGACAGCCATGGCGATCAGGCCTTCCGCGATCTTGCGGATCTCTTTCGCCTTGGTCTCGGTGGTACGGATCTTTCCGTGGAACAGAAGATTCGTTACCTGGTTTCTAAGTACAGCTTTTCTCTGGGCAGAAGTTCTTCCCAGCTTCTTATATCCTGCCATTTTCTAATTCCTCCATTTGTGGAACGGACAGCCATGCGTCTTCGGTCTTACTGACAGCCCGCTTTCTTCTACAAATTTATTTTTTACTGCTCATCTCCGGGGCTGAGCTGCAGACCCAGCTCTTTCAGCTTGGCAAGCACCTCTTCCAGAGACTTGCGGCCCAGATTCCGGACCTTCATCATATCTTCGGAAGTCTTGCTGCAGAGTTCCTCCACCGTATTGATACCGGCGCGCTTCAGACAGTTATAGGAGCGGACGGAAAGTTCCAGCTCATCGATATTCATCTCCAGAACCTTTTCTTTCTCGTTGTCCTCTTTCTCGATCATGACCTCCGCCGTTTTAGCGTTCTCGGAAAGATCGATGAACAGCTTCAGATGCTCGCTGAGCACCTTGGCCGCCAGGCTGACTGCCTCGTCGGGATCCAGAGTTCCCTTGGTGTATACATCCAGGGTCAGCTTGTCAAAATCTGTGATCTGACCCACACGGGTATTCTCAACCGTGAGATTTACTCTCTCCACCGGAGTGTAGATAGCGTCTACAGCGATAACGCCGATGGGCATATCATCCGTCTTCGCCTTATCCGCGCTGACATATCCCCGGCCCTTGGTGATGGTCAGTTCCATGTACAGCTTGCTGTCCGCGCCGCCGTTGAGCGTGGCGATCACCTGGTCCGGATTCATGATCTCGATGTCCTGATCCACCTGAATATCAGAAGCCCGGACAACGCCCTCGCCCTCATACTCGATGTAGGCGATCTTGGCCTCGTTGGTCTCGCTGTTATTCTTGATGGCCAGACTCTTCAGGTTCATGATGATCTCTGTAACGTCTTCCTTCACCCCCGGGATAGAGCTGAACTCATGAAGCACGCCCTCGATCTTCACCTGGCTCACTGCGGCGCCGGGAAGCGAGGAGAGCATGATCCTCCGGAGAGAATTGCCCAGAGTCGTACCGTAGCCCCGCTCCAGCGGTTCTACCACGAATCTGCCGAATTTCTTATCTTCTGAAATCTCTGTAATCTCAATTTTCGGTTTGTTAAAATCAAACACCTACAAGCCCCTCCTTTTTGGGATTATGGTTTATCGAGGGTTACACCGCCTGCGGATTATTTAGAATACAGCTCGACGATAAGCATCTCGTTTACAGGAACATCAATAACCTCGCGGGACGGAACTTCCTTGACGGTTCCCTGCAGGGCTTCCTGATTGCAGTCCAGCCACTCCGGAACCATACGTCCTCCGGTCACCTCCAGGATATCTTTGTATCTCTGAGAGCCTTTCTTGCCTTCCTTGATCTCGATGACATCTCCTGCCTTGGTCAGGTAAGAGGGAATGTTCACCTGCTTTCCGTTTACCAGCACATGCTTGTGATCAACGATCTGTCTTGCCTCTCTTCTGGTTCTGGCAAAGCCCAGACGGAAAATCACATTATCCAGACGCATTTCCAGCATGGACATCAGATTCTCACCGGTCTGTCCTGCCATCTTGTCCGCTTTCTTATAATAGTTGCGGAAAGGTTTCTCCAGGACACCGTAGATGAATTTCGCTTTCTGCTTCTCCCGCAGCTGCAGACCGTACTCAGAGATCTTTCTGCTGGAACGCTTTAACTGACGGGTGGACTTTTTATCAATTCCAAGATATACAGGATCCAGTCCTAAGGATCTGCATCTTTTCAGAACCGGTACTCTATTTACTGCCATTGTAATGACCTCCTGTTTTGATTAGACTCTTCTGCGTTTGGGCGGACGGCATCCGTTGTGGGGTACCGGTGTCACGTCGCAGATACTTGTTACTTCCAGACCGCTGGCGGACAGCGCACGGATCGCTGCCTCACGTCCTGATCCGGGTCCTTTTACGAACACGTCAACTGTTTTTAAGCCATGAATCAAAGCTGCCTTGGTAGCTGTCTCAGCAGCCATCTGCGCAGCATAAGGAGTAGATTTTCTTGAACCTTTAAAGCCCAGGCCGCCGGCGCTTGCCCAAGAAAGAGCATTGCCCTCGGTATCCGTCAGAGTAACAATGGTATTGTTAAAGGATGCCTGAATATGTGCCTGTCCACGTTCAACGTTTTTCTTGACACGACGTTTGGTCGTCTTTTTTGTCACTTTTGCCATAATAAAAACTAACCTACACTTTCTTATTCTTTATTTTTTCTTGTTAGCAACAGTCTTCTTGGGACCCTTGCGGGTTCTGGCATTGGTCTTGGTCTTCTGACCACGAACGGGAAGCCCTTTTCTATGACGGATTCCGCGGTAGCAGCCGATCTCCTGCAGACGCTTGATGTTCATAGCGATCTCACGTCTCAGATCACCTTCTACCATCTGGGTCTCATCGATCACAGCGGCGATCTTTTTCACCTCGTCATCGGTCAGATCCCTTACGCGGGTATCCGGATTCACACCTGCCTGTGCCAGGATTCTGTTGGAAGAAGCTCTTCCGATTCCGTAGATATAGGTTAAACCGATCTCTACACGTTTGTCTCTTGGTAAATCTACACCAGCTATACGAGCCATGTACGTTTCCTCCATTTACACGATTAATATTTTCCTAATTGGGATGCCGGTATGACGCATCCAGCCGCCTGCCTTGGCGGCCTTTCCCCTCCCTTCCGGGAAGAGTATTAAGCAATATTATAAAGGATGATCTCTTCCGGCACGGTATATCCGGAGACACATCCGCGGAGGTATCCTGACGCAGCCTATCAGGTCTCACTTTATAATATTAACGCGCATAAACAATTCAGGTCGTTTGAGGGATCAACCCTGGCGCTGTTTATGCTTTGGATTCTCACAAATGATACGGATACTGCCTTTTCTCTTGATGACCTTGCACTTTTCGCAGATCGGTTTTACAGAAGATCTTACCTTCATGACGAATCCTCCTTTCTTAAGTCTGACACTTAATTTTCCTTATGTTTACGGGGTTTTTGGTGGGTTAGTCAAAAACCCGCGCACAAAAGTTCGTTTTATAGTATAGCACTGTGTTTCTCTGAATGCAAGCAAAATTTCAAAAAAAGAGACGCCTTCCCCTTCGGGAAAGCGTCCCTGATCTCTTTTATTTATCTCTCCAGATAATGCGTCCCTTGTCCAGGTCGTAGGGAGAAAGTTCGATGGTAACTTTATCTCCCGGCAGGATCCGGATAAAATTCATGCGGAGTTTACCGCTGATATGAGCCAGCACCACATGCTTGTTCTCCAGTTCTACCTTGAACATGGCGTTGGGCAGCTTCTCCAGCACGCGTCCCTCCACTTCAATTACATCTGCCTTTGACATACATTGACCTCCTTGTCCTTAATTGCCTTGCGGATATCTTCATCCCGTATCTCCTGTCCGGCCGCGGTCCGCTCCGTAAGGATCCGGGCCACCTGATGATCCGGCTGGATATGCATCTTTTTCTTTTTTTTGGGCCGGTCCAGCTTTCGGTTTCTTCCGTTGACCAGGTACACAAAGGTCCCGTCGTCATGAAGCACCATATACAGCTCTCCTTTGTCATGTCCTGCCAGGCTTCTGGCAAACATGCCCTTCTGCATCTGCTCTGCCATCCCCATCACCTGGTCAAGGTCAGCAGTTCCGGCTCGCCGTCTGTGATCAGAACTGTGTTCTCGTAATGCGCGGACAGCGAACCATCCTCGGTCACTACCGTCCAGTCGTCATCCAGCCAGCAGACCTCGGCGGTTCCCATATCGATCATGGGCTCAATGGCCAGGGTCATTCCCGGCTGCAGCCGGATACCCCGGCTTTTGCAGACGAAATTGGGGATCTGCGGATCCTCGTGAAGATGGGTCCCGATGCCATGGCCTACCAGATCCCGGACCACTCCGTACCCGAAGCTTTCCGCGTACGTTCCGATGGCCGCCGAGATCTCATGGAGATGATGGCCTGCTTTAGCGAATTTTATCCCCTCAAAGAAGGACTGCTTTGTCACATCAATGAGTTGCTGCGCCTCCGGGCTGATCTTTCCCACTCCGTAGGTCCTGGCAGCGTCAGAATGGTAGCCCTGATAGATCAGGCCGGCGTCCAGACTGACAATATCCCCTTCCTTCAGGATGCGCTCCTTTTTGGGGATGCCGTGGACCACCTCGTCATTGACCGAAACACAGATAGAGGCAGGATACCCCTCATAATTCTTGAAATTGGGGATACACCCCAGTTCCCGGATCATTCTTTCCCCTTCGTGATCGATCTCCCAGGTAGAAATACCCGGCCGGATGATCTTCGCAAGCTCGTCGTGAACCTGCTCAAGAAGTCTGCCTGCATGTCTCATGAGTTGGATCTCATGGGCAGTTTTAATTGAAACGGACATACGATTACTCTCCTAATATCTTGACGATATCCTGGAAGACCACATCAATGTCCTGGGTGCCGTCTACCTCCCGCAGGGCGCCGGCCGCCTTGTAGTAATCGATCAGCGGCTGTGTCTGGGCATGGTAAACATCCAGACGTTTCTTTACAGTCTCCGGTTTATCGTCATCTCTTAAAACAAGATTGTTCCCGCAGTGATCGCAGATGCCTTCTGCCTTGGGCGGGTTATAAGTCAAATGATAGGTGGCTCCGCAGGAAAGGCAGGCACGGCGTCCGGACATTCTGTTGATGATATTGGAATCCGGCACCTCTACATTCACTGCGTAGTCAATGGCCTCGCCCCGTTTATTCAGAGCGTCCGTCAGAGCCTCCGCCTGGGGGATCGTCCGGGGAAAGCCGTCCAGCACATAGCCTTTAGCCGCATCCGGCTGAGAGATCCTGTCTACCACCAGGTCACAGGTCAGCTCGTCCGGCACCAGCAGGCCCTGGTCCATATAGCTTTTTGCCTTTTTGCCCAGTTCTGTGCCTTCTTTGATGTTTGCCCGGAAGATATCTCCTGTGGAGATGTGGGGAATCCCGTATTTCTCAGCGATCTTTTTTGCCTGCGTACCCTTGCCGGCTCCCGGCGCGCCTAACATGATAATCTTCATATACAATACCTCTCCTGTTCTGTAATTCCGCGGTCTGCCGCAACATAAGATAAGGCTGCGGCGCTTCCGCGCCACAACCTTACTATAGCACAATCATATCAATCATTCAAGAATCCTTTATAGTTGCGGACAAGCATCATAGATTCCATCTGCTTCATGGTTTCCAGAATAACAGATACGATAATGATCAGAGACGTGCCGCCAAAGGAAACCTGGGCACTGAACAGTCCGTTGAAAATATACGGGATCACGGCCACGATGGTCAGTCCGGCAGCCCCGATAAAGATCACGTATTTCAGAACGGAATTCAGATAATCCACCGTTGCCTTTCCGGGCCGGATGCCCGGGATAAATCCGCCCTGCTTTCTCATGTTATCCGCCACCTCTATGGGATTAAAGGTAATGGATGTATAGAAATAGGCGAAGAAGATCACCAGCACCACGTAGAGGATCAGTCCCAGGGTCAGCAGCCAGTTCTGGGGATTAAACCAGTTGCTGGAGCTGAACATGTTAATGATCGTACCACCCACTCCGGAAGGCGTTTTCCCTGTAAAAGTAGTGACGATCCCCGGCAGGGACATGATGGACGATGCAAAGATGATCGGGATCACGCCTGCGGTGTTCACCTTCAGGGGGATATGGGAAGACTGGCCTCCCACAAGGCGTCTGCCTACCATTTTCTTGGAATACTGTACCGGGATCCTGCGCTCCGCGCCGTTCAGCACCAGTACCAGGAAGATGAGACCCAGGATCACCGCGAAGATGATGACCCAGGCCAGCGCCGCCCTGGCGATGGTCTGCCCGGCGACAAAGTTCTGATACAAGGTGATCATGTCCTGAGGAACTCTGGAGAGGATATTGATCAGCAGGACCATGGAAATACCATTTCCGATGCCCTTGTCATTGATCTGCTCTCCCACCCACATCAGGAACGCGGAACCGGCGGTCAGGGAGAAGGCCACTACGATGATGTTAACGGCATTTACTTCCAGGATCAGACGGTTTCCGAATCCGATGGCCATGGCGAAGCTCTCAAAGAGAGCCAGGCCTACCGTCAGGTAACGGGTTATCTTATTGAGTTTCTTTCTCCCCTCCGCTCCATCTCTCTGCATTTCCTCCAGCTTCGGGATCGCGATAGTCAGAAGCTGGATGATAATGGAGGATGTAATATAAGGGGTGATGCTGAGGGCAAAAATGGAAAAGTTCGTGAAGCCTCCTCCGGTAAACGCATTTAAAAAGGAGAAGGCATCCGTGCCGTTGTTGAGATACTGATTAAAGAAATCAGTATCTACCCCGGGCACGGGGATCTGGGAACCTACCCGGATCACGATCAGCATCAGAACTACATACAAAATCCTACGACGAACTTCTTTAATCCGAAAAGCATCCCGTAAGGTTTTAAACATCAGATCACCTCGGCTGTTCCACCTGCTGCCTCAATTTTGGCTTTTGCACTTTCACTGAATGCATTTACTTTTACTGTCAGCTTTTTGGAAAGTTCTCCGGTTCCCAGGATCTTTACGCCATCTCTGGGGTTGGAGACCAGGCCGCACTCCTGAAGGGAAGCAACGGTAACCTCCGCGCCATCCTCAAATCTTTCCAGCGCGCTTACATTGATCGCAACGATCTCCTTGGAATTTCTGCAGGTGAAGCCTCTCTTGGGAAGTCTTCTGTACAGAGGCATCTGGCCGCCCTCGAAGCCCGGTCTGGGCGCTCCGGAACGAGCCTTCTGTCCTTTATGTCCTTTTCCGGCGGTTTTGCCGTTTCCTGAGCCATGACCACGGCCCCGGCGGAAATTATCGCTGTGTCTGGATCCCTCCGCAGGATGCAAATTTGATAAATCCATTGTGTACCTCCTTATCAGTAAAGCTTACGCTTCTTCCACTTTCAACAGATAGCCTACCTGCTTTACCATACCGCGGGTAGCAGCATTGTCGGGAAGCTCAACTGTGTGATTCAGTTTCCGAAGGCCCATGGCCTCCACTGTTTTTTTATGCTTCGGTACGCATCCGATAGTGGATTTTACCAAAGTGATTTTTAATTTATCTGCCATTTTCGAGTCCTCCTTAAGCGAAAATCTCGTCCACGGCCTTGCCGCGCAGTCTTGCCACCTCTTCCGGTGTCTTCAGCTGGCGCAGTCCGTCGATCGTTGCCAAAACTACGTTCTGTTTATTTCTGGAACCCAGAGATTTGGTACGGATGTTCTGAATGCCTGCCAGCTCCACTACCGCACGGGCGGGGCCTCCGGCGATGACACCGGTACCTTCCGGAGCCTTTTTCATCAGAACCTGGGCGCTGCCGAATTTTCCGATGAAATCATGGGTAACACTGTTATTGTCATCTCTGGCAACCGTAACCAGTTTCTTCATGGCGTCTTCTTTGCCTTTGCGGATGGCCTCCGGAATCTCGGCTGCTTTGCCCAGACCGGCGCCTACATGGCCGTTGCGGTCGCCTACAACTACTAACGCGGTAAAACGGAAGTTACGACCACCTTTAACAACTTTGGTAACTCTCTTGATGGAAACAACCTTCTCTTCCAGCTCTAACTGGCTGGCATCAATGATTGTATGTCTCATGTGTTCTTCTCCTTCCTCTCTTAGAATTTCAGTCCGGCTTCACGCGCCGCGTCAGCCAGTGCCTGAATCTTTCCGTGATAGATAAAACCGCCTCTGTCGAATACGACTTCTTCGATGCCTGCTTCTACCGCTTTCTTGCCGATCACGGTGCCCAGATATGCGGCAGCAGCTACATTGTTGGTCTTCTCCAGCTCCGCTTTCACATCCTTCTGCAGAGTGGAAGCAGAAACCAGGGTACGGCCTGCCGCGTCATCGATGATCTGCGCGTACATGTGGTTGTTGCTGCGGAATACAGCCAGACGGGGTCTTTCCGCAGTGCCGACGATATGATTGCGCAGTCTTCTATGCTTTTTCTGGCGAACCTGAGTTCTGGATACTTTATTAATCATCTCTACACTCTCCTTATATTATTTCTTACCGGTCTTACCAACCTTGCGGCGGATAACTTCATCAGCGTACTTGATACCTTTGCCCTTATAGGGTTCCGGTCTTCTCTTATCTCTGATATCAGCGGCGTACTGGCCGACTTTCTCTTTACTGATACCCTTGACGATGATCTTGTTGCCGTCTACAGAGGACTCCAGGCCTTCCGGATCCTCCATCTCAACCGGGTGAGAGTAGCCCAGGTTCAGAACCAGCTTCTTTCCCTGTTTTGCTGCACGATAACCAACGCCGTTTACTTCCAGAACTTTCTGGTAGCCTTCGCTGACACCGATCACCATATTGTGGATCAGGGTTCTGGTCAGGCCGTGCAGAGCCTTCATTTTCTTCAGATCATTGGGTCTGGTAACAACTACGTGGCCGTCCTCCAGCTGAATGGTCATTTCAGTGGGAAGGGCTCTCTCCAGAGTTCCCTTGGGGCCTTTTACAGTTACTACATTTCCCTCTTTGATGTCGACCGTTACTCCGGCGGGGATAGCCACCGGCTGTCTTCCGATACGTGACATACTGTTATTTCCTCCTGATTAACTTAGATTTTCGGAAGAGACGCATCTGGTTCTCTTCTGTTTTCAGTTGCTGTGAACGCTTCCTGAAAGCCGGCCCCCGGGGCGGGCTCAACAGGCATGCGGGTCCTTTACCATACGAAAGCCAGCACTTCGCCGCCCACCTGAAGCTTTCTTGCCTCTTTGTCGGTGATCACGCCCTGGTTGGTGGACAGGATGGCGATTCCCAGTCCGCCCAGAACTCTCGGCAGTTCTTCTTTGTTCACATAGATACGAAGACCGGGTTTGGAGATTCTCTTCAGACCGGTAATGATCTTTTCGTTCTTATCCGCGCCGTATTTCAGAGTGATGCGGATGCTTCTGTGGGGCGCCTCCCCTACCAGATCATACTTCGCGATATATCCCTCGTTTACCAGGATATCTGCGATAGCTATTTTCATCTTAGATGCCGGAACATCTACAGTATCGTGCTTTGCGGTATTTGCGTTACGGATTCTTGTAAGCATATCTGCAATCGGATCGCTCATGGACATGTGTATTTCCTCCTTACATTCTTTTCCACGGATTTCCTTTATCGCTTTATAAACCATATTTAACAAGGATGTTCCTTCAACTAAGCTCGACCGGCGCTACCGCTTGGTCTCGCTAAGGTTCAGGAACGACCTCGCACTAAATTCGCTCTGCGCCCAAAGGCTTGCGCTCATTAAGTGCTTCCGGTCACCAACTTGCTTTCTTTACTCCAGGGATCTGGCCCTTGTATGCTAACTCACGGAAACAGATACGGCAGATTCCGTATTTTCTCAGGTACGCATGGGGACGTCCACAGATTCTGCAGCGATTGTATTCTCTGGTGGAGAATTTTGCTTTCCGCTGCTGTTTGATTTTCATTGCTGTTTTAGCCATGAATCTTTTCCTCCTATATTACTTTGCGAATGGCATATTGAATAATCTCAGTAACTCACGGGCTTCCTCGTCAGTCTTAGCGGTTGTAACGAAGATTACATCCATACCTCTGACCTTGTCAACCTTATCATATTCAATCTCCGGGAAAATCAGCTGCTCTTTGATGCCGAGCGCGTAATTTCCTCTTCCATCGAAAGCATTGGGATTTACACCGCGGAAGTCACGGACACGGGGCAGCGCCAGGTTGATGAGACGATCCGCGAACTCATACATCTTGTCGCCTCTTAAGGTAACCTTGCAGCCGATGGCCATGCCCTCTCTGATCTTGAAGTTGGCTACGGATTTCTTTGCCTTGGTCACAATGGCCTTCTGGCCGGTGATCCGCTCCATGTCCGCCACGGCGGAATCCAGAAGCTTGGCATTTTCCTTGGCCTCTCCAACACCCATGTTCACTACGATCTTCTCGAGCTTCGGCACTTCCATAACGTTTTTATATCCGAACTTCTTCGTCATGGCGTCGACGATTTCGTTCTTGTACATTTCTTTATATCTGCTCACGATTTCGGCCTCCTCTCAATTAATCCAGTACTTCGCCTGTGGTCTTGGCAACGCGGACCTTTTTGCCGTCTTCTACCTTGTAGCCGATTCTGGTCACTTTGCCTTTGTGCAGGTACATAACGTTGGAAATATCAATGGGAGCCTCTTTGTTCACGATCCCGCCCTGCTGATTCTGCATGCTGGGTTTGGTGTGCTTGGTGATCATGTTGACGCCCTCAACGATCACTTTATTCTTCTTCACATCAACGGAAAGAACTTTTCCCTCTTTATCTTTATCCTTGCCGGCGATTACCTTCACAGTGTCGCCCTTTTTAATCTTTAATGACATAGCCGACCTCCTATAATACTTCGGGAGCCAGGGAAACGATCTTCATGAACTGTTTCTCACGGAGCTCTCTGGCTACAGGCCCAAAAATACGAGTTCCTCTGGGAGTCTTATCCTCTTTGATAATCACTGCTGCGTTCTCATCAAACTTGATGTAGGAACCGTCTTTGCGGCGTGCGCCCTTTACAGAACGGACCACAACAGCTTTAACAACGTCGCCTTTCTTTACAACGCCGCCAGGTGTTGCATCTTTGACCGTGGCAACGATTATATCGCCGATATTCGCATATCTTCTGGTAGATCCGCCCATAACACGAATGCAGAGAATCTCTTTCGCACCGGTGTTATCAGCGACCTTCAGTCTGCTTTCCTGCTGAATCATGCTGGTATTCCTCCTTTAAGCATTTCTTCAATTATTTCGCTCTCTCAACGATCTCAACCAGTCTCCATCTCTTGTCCTTGGACAGGGGTCTGGTCTCCATCACTCTTACCGTATCACCGATGTTGCACTCGTTTTTCTCGTCATGTGCTTTTAATTTATAGGTATCCTTTACAATCTTCTTGTAAAGCGGATGTTTTACATGGTCCTCGATAGCCACAACAATGGTTTTATCCATCTTGTTGCTGACAACCTTGCCCACACGGACTTTTCTCAGATTTCTTTCTTCCACGACCTTGACTCCTTTCAGTTGGCTGCGCTTGCTTTCTGAGCAATGACAGTTGAAATTCTGGCAATGTTTTTGCGAACTTCCTTAATCCGGCTGGTGTTGTCCAGCTGATTGGTCGCATTCTGGAATCTCAGATTAAAGAGCTCCTTTTTAGCAGCTACTAATTCTTCCTGTAATTCTGCAGCTGATTTAGCTTTTAAATCTTCTACATATTTCTTACTTTTCACTGTTATCACCGCCTTCTAAGTCTGCACGAGAAACGATTTTACATTTACAGGGTAACTTATGCATGGCAAGACGCAATGCTTCGCGGGCGGTCTCCTCAGCTACGCCAGCGATCTCAAACATCACACGGCCGGGTTTTACCACGGCTACCCAGTACTCCAGGGAGCCTTTTCCGGAACCCATACGGGTCTCAGCCGGTTTTGCGGTTACGGGTTTGTCCGGGAAGATCTTGATCCAGACTTTACCTCCACGCTTGATGTAACGGGTCATGGCAACACGGGCAGCCTCGATCTGATTGGATTTGATCCAGCAGGGCTCGGTGGCTACCAAGCCAAATTCTCCATAATTGATGGTATTGCCTCTCAGGGCTTTTCCTCTCATGGAGCCACGGAACTGTTTACGACGTTTTACTCTCTTAGGCATTAACATAATTATTTATCGCTCCCTTCCTTTGTTCCTTTGGCAGGAAGTACCTCGCCGTTGTAGACCCAGGCTTTTACGCCGACCTTGCCGTAGGTGGTGTCTGCCTCAGCGAAACCATAGTCAATATCTGCGCGGAGTGTCTGCAGCGGAATGGTTCCTTCGCTGTAGAACTCGGTGCGGGCCATATCCGCGCCGCCCAGACGTCCGGATACGGAAGTCTTGATTCCTTTGGCGCCGGCGCGCATGGTTCTTTGCATGGTGGACTTCATAGCCCGGCGGAAGGAGATACGGTTCTCCAGCTGCAGAGCGATGTTCTCAGCTACCAGCTGCGCGTCTCTGTCCGGTCTCTTCACTTCCTTGATGTCCACGATCAGCTTCTTGCTTGTATATTTCGCAAGCTCAGCCTTTACCTTCTCGATCTCAGAACCGCCCTTGCCGATGACAACGCCCGGCTTCGCGGTGTAGATAATGATCTTTACTCTGTCAGACGCTCTTTCGATCTCGATCCTGGAGATACCGGCGCTGTACAGTTTCTTTTTCAGAAATGTTCTGATATTGTAATCTTCTACCAGGTAGTCCGCGAAATCGCCTTCCGCATACCACTTGGAATCCCAGTCTTTGATAATTCCGACTCTTAAACCATGGGGATTAACTTTCTGTCCCATTCTTAACCTCCTTACCTTTCATCCAGTACGATAGAGATATGACTTGTTCTTTTTTCGATCCTGTAGGCTCTGCCCTGCGCTCTGGGCTGGATCCTCTTCATGGTGGGCGCTTTGTTGGCGTAGCACTCAGCCACATACAGGTTCTCTCTGCTCAGACCGTTGTTGTTCTCAGCATTGGCGATCGCTGACTCCAGCAGCTTCTTCACAACGCTGGAAGCATATCTCGGATTGTAGGTTAAGATTCCCAGTGCGGACTCCACGTCTTTGCCGCGGATCGCATCCAGTACAAAACAGGCTTTCTGCACAGGCACTCTCGCGTATGACAGTTTGGCAGAAGGTCTGGTGTCTTTATTCGCGTTTCTTTCTCTTTTAATCTGACTTCTATGTCCCTTAGCCATTGCTAATAGCCTCCTTTCGCTCTACTTTTACCTTACGCCGGATTTCTTCTCGTCCTTGCCGTGACCTCTGTAGGTTCTGGTAGCGACGAACTCACCCAGCTTATGGCCTACCATGTCCTCCGTAACGTATACCGGAACATGTTTTCTTCCGTCGTGTACTGCAATCGTGTGTCCCACGAAAGACGGGAAGATCGTAGAACGGCGGGACCAGGTCTTAATAACTGTCTTATCACCAGATGCATTGGCTGCATCGATTTTCTTTAATAAGCTTGCATCAGCAAACGGGCCTTTTTTCAGTGAACGAGCCATCGTTTAACCTCCTTATTTTGTTAATGTTTTACCATCTCTTCTACGAACGATGTATTTGTTGGACTGTTTGTTCTTCTTTCTGGTCTTCAGACCCAGAGCAGGCTTGCCCCAGGGTGTGCAGGGACCCGGACGTCCGATGGGAGCGCGTCCCTCACCACCGCCGTGGGGATGGTCGTTGGGGTTCATAACAGAACCGCGGACTGTGGGGCGGATGCCCATGTGACGTTTCCGTCCTGCTTTACCAATGTTGATCAGATTGTGTTCACCGTTTCCAACTACGCCAATAGAAGCGCGGCAGTTCAGAGGAACCATTCTCATCTCACCGGAGGGAAGACGTAAGGTAGCGTACTTTCCTTCCTTTGCCATCAGCTGCGCGCTGTTGCCGGCGGAACGAACCAGCTGTCCGCCCTTTCCGGGATGCAGCTCAATATTGTGGATCAGGGTACCAACCGGGATCTCAGACAGAGGCAGGCAATTGCCGGGACGAACCTCGGCGTTGGGACCATTCATGATCTTCATGCCGACCTTCAGTCCTTCGGGAGCCAGAATGTAGGATTTCTGTCCGTCCTCATAGCAGATCAGCGCGATGTTGGCTGTCCTGTTGGGATCGTACTCGATGGCGGTTACGTGAGCCGCGATATCATCTTTGAATCTCTTGAAATCCACCAGTCTGTATTTTCTTCTGCTTCCGCCGCCGTGATGTCTCACGGTGATCTTTCCCTGATTGTTACGTCCTGCGTTCTTCTTCAGAGATACGACCAGGGATTTCTCCGGTTTTGTTTTGGTGATCTCTGAAAAATCAGAGCTGGTCATATGTCTTCTGGAAGGTGTATATGGGTTATAGGTTTTAATTCCCATTACGGTATCTCCTTTCAATATTATCGGCCTGAAGGGCCATAGGTGGGGACCCGATTACAGTCCCTGGAAAATCTCGATATCCTTGCTGTCCTCGGTCAGGGCCACAATAGCCTTTTTGGTCTTGGCTGTCTTTCCGTAAACCAGTCCGCGGCGTTTGGTCTTGCCGTCCAGGTTCATGGTGTTGACGCTCTTTACCTTTGTTCCCTCGAACATTTTCTCAACAGCTTCTTTGATCATGGTCTTGTTTGCTTCCGGATGTACCAGGAAAGCGTATTTCTTCTCGCCCATGGCGTTCATGCTCTTCTCGGTTACGAGCGGCTTCAGAATCACATCATAATACAGAACCTTTGCCATTATGCGTACACCTCCTCGATGGATGCCACACTGCTCTTGGTTGCGATGACAGTGTTGTATTTCAGGATATCATATACATTGATGGTGTTCACGGAAGCGGTCTGTACGCCGGGGATATTTCTGGCGGACAGAGCGACGTTCTCGCTGTCGTTTCCGATCACTACCAGGGCTTTGTCAACCTTCAGGTTGTCCAGCACCTTCTTCATATCTTTCGTCTTTACAGCGTCCAGCTTCAGTTCGTCCAGCACCAGGAACTTATTCTCCTGTACCTTGCTGGTCAGCACGGACTTCAGAGCCAGTCTCTTCTCTTTCTTATTCATCTTGAAAGAGTAATCTCTGGGCACCGGAGCGAATACCACGCCGCCGCCGGTCCACTGAGGAGCACGGATAGATCCCTGACGGGCGTGTCCTGTACCCTTCTGTCTCCACGGTTTTCTTCCGCCTCCGCTTACTTCGGAGCGGGTCTTTGCTTTCTGTGTTCCCTGGCGTCTGTTGGCCAGATGAAGAACAACCGCCTGATGAACCAGGTTTTCTTTCACTTCCACACCGAACACGGCATCGGAAAGCTCCATGGTTCCTACTTCATTGCCTTCCATATTATAAACAGCTACGTTTGCCATCTGTTTTGTTCCTCCTTTCCCGCTAAAAGGTTACTGAATCGTCTTAACAGTTTCCCTGATGGTTACCAGTGATTTCTTCGGTCCCGGAACGGAGCCCTTCACCAGCAGCAGATTGTTTTCTGCGTCTACTCTTACAACTTCCAGGTTCTGTACGGTCACTTTTACATGTCCCATGTGTCCGGCCATCTTTTTGCCCTTGAACACCTTGCTGGGATCAGAACAAGCGCCGTTGGAGCCTGCGTGACGATGATATTTGGAACCGTGAGCCATGGGTCCTCTGGACTGTCCATGTCTCTTGATGGCGCCCTGGAAACCTTTACCTTTGCTGATGGCTGTGGCGTCGATCTTGTCGCCGGCCGCAAAGATATCGGCTTTGATCTCCTGTTTCACTTCGTAATTCTCAGCATCTTCCAGTCTGAACTCTTTCAGAAATCTCTTATAGGGAACTTCCGCCTTGTCAAACTGTCCTTTTCTCGGCTTATTCACCAGTTTCTCACGGATGTCGCCGTACCCTACCTGAACCGCGCTGTAACCGTCGTTCTCTTTTGTCTTCACCTGAGTCACGACGCAGGGACCAGCCTGCAGCACAGTCACCGGAGTCAGAACTCCGTCTTCGTTGAAAATCTGAGTCATTCCAACTTTTGTGGCCAAAATCGCTTTCTTCATTCTTTTTACCTCCTGTTTTTCTACAGCGGAGCGCCCTTTTCAGGGAGCTCATTCTAGTTAACAGATATAAGTGGAATGCGCTTTTCTGCGATTGCTTCTATATCAATTAACCGATTTTCTTTTTTTGATGAAATTATTTGTTTTTCATCTTGATGTCGATGTATACACCGGCAGGCATTTCCAGTCTGGACAGAGCATCCACCGTCTTCTGAGTGGGGGTGATGATGTCGATGAGTCTCTTATGCGTTCTCTGCTCGAACTGTTCCCGGGAATCTTTGTACTTGTGTACAGCCCGCAGAATGGTCACTACCTCTTTCTTTGTGGGCAGCGGCACCGGTCCGCTGACAGCGGAACCATTCTTTTTAACAGTTTCGACAATTTTTGCTGCGGATGCATCCACCAACTGGTGATCATACGCTTTCAGGGTGATTCTCATTACTTGACTTGCCATAAAAAAAGTCGCCTCCTTTTCGCACTTTTCGAGTACGACAAGCGGTGACTGTACACATCTCCGTGTGTGTCCTAAAGACTTTCACACGTGTTTCCACACTTTGGTAGACTTCATAAATTGTACAGTGACTTGTCGCCAGTTTCCTAACTTGACATTCGCTCCACGGAAAACCTGCCACCATCGACAGCAACCTCACGCTTCACAGCTATCAATGTCACAACACGAGTTATTTTACCAGTATCTTCCCCAAAAAGCAAGCCCCGGAAAAGAAAAATTGTATTTTTTCGCATACATCCCCTTCTACCCTTTCCCTGTGACGGCCTCATGGCATACAAAAAAGAGAGCCGGCGGATTCCGGCCCTCTCACAGGGATCATAAACAATCTGAAAAATCTACAAAGGTGACGCCCGTCAGGTCGTCTTTCTCTACCTTGGGGTCTTCTCCGTTCTTGTAGGCTTCCTGCAGAAGTTCCTCCACAGTTTTGGCCGGGATCGCCAGGACGATCTCATCCGCTTTCAACGGAGCGGCTTCTTGCTGCGGCCGGACCGTTTCCATGGTAATGGTCTGCCCCTGACTGTTCATGGGTTCCCGTACCAGCGTATTCTCCAGCGCCGCCTGCATGCTGGATATCTCATCATCCTCCTCTGTCGTCTCCGCAGCCGCTTCCGGCGCCATCTCCGGTTCCGGCTCTTCCCGGGCCGGCTCCAGATTCCGGATAAAGACCTCCGCCTCCTCCGGCTCCTGCTGATCCGCTACAGGCTCAGCAAGCTGCTCCTTTATCCGGCTGGTCTGAAATCTCCGTTCCTCCTCCGCGTCGGAGCGCTTTTTCTTTTCCGCCAGGTCCGCGTAGAATTCATCTTCTTCCTCATCTTCCTCCTCGTCGTCCTGGATCTTTCTGCTCCAGACTTCGGCGATGATGAACAGGATGATCAGAAGCGCCACGGCAAGGCCCAGAACGATCCGGCCTTCCATGGTCTGCGTGGCGATGGAAACGTATCCGATATACGGAACGGTCAGCAGGACCTTCTGTCCCGCTGTGCGCAGAGTCACTTCCGCGGGCTCTGTTCCGTCTCCCGAAGTAACAGCCGCAACGCCGGTTTCCGGATCGATCTCCTGGATCTCGTACACAAAAGCACTGCCGTCGTCAGTCACAACGATCTCGTCGCCGGCGGCAAGCTGGCTGACCTGCGTGCTTTTCCCGTAGACCACGGAACCCGTCTGAATGTTCGTGGCCATTTCCGGTTCAGAGACCACCGTGGAGATCCCGGCCAGCGGCGGAACAAACAGAGCCGCTGCCACCAGAATAAAAAGTATCAGTATAAGATTCACAAATACCTTGAGTACTTTTGACATATTCTCTTACCCCTTATCGTACGTTCATAATTAGTATATCAGAGCCATTATAACCCTTTTCCCGAGGTTTTGCAAGAAAACCAATTCTCTCTTGTATGATTTTATCTCCCATATTATAATAGCGTGAGAGGTTTTGCCAATGAAAACACAGATCAAAACAATCGAAGATTTATCCCTGAACGCCTGGCCTTCCCATCAGATCCAGATCTATGACGGATGGCTTCTGCGTTTTTCCTATTTTTATACCCACAGGACCAACTGCGTGGAACAGATCGGCGTTTCTACCCTGCCCCTGGACACCAAGATCGCCTACTGCGAAGAAGCTTACCGAAAGTGGGGAACTCCTTCTATTTTCAAAATATCTCCTCTGCTTCCGGAGTGTTTTGACGCGGAACTGGCTGACCGGGGATATATCCGGGAACACAGCACAGATGTAATGACGATGTCCCTGTCCGACCTACAGGAAGATCCCGGCGATATCCGGGTCAAAGTCAGCAATTTCATCCCGGACGCCTGGATCCAGGGACTTTTTGCCCTGAAGGGCACAACAAACGTTATGCACAAGCTGGTGGTCCCCTCCATGTATCGGGCGATCCCCATGGAGACCATCTGCGTTTCCGTTCAGGAAGACCGGAAAATCGTGGCTACCGGACTGGGGATCCTGGACAGGGATTATATCGGCCTTTATGCCATCCATGTGCATCCGGATTTCCGGCGCCGTCATTACGCCAGCGCTGTCTGCCGGACGATCCTGCGGACCGGACGGCTCCGGGGAGCCCGCAGCGCCTATCTGCAGGTCGTGTCAGAGAATCAGCCGGCCCTCCGGCTGTATCGCTCCCTGGGGTTCCGCTATGCTTACACCTGCTGGTTCCGTGTCAGACATCCGTTCTGATCGAAAAAGGCCTGTTCTTTCTCGTTACCGAAAAAGCAGGCCTTTTTTGCAGCCGTAAGATTTCACGCGGAACTGCTCCCATGTTCTGTTCCCGTATACCGCCTTATTTCTGACTCAGATAATCGTTGATCTGGGCTTCCAGAATATCCGCGTCCAGGCCATGGACCATGGCTGCCTCCGCCAGAGACTCTCCCTGAGAAGAGGGGCATCCGATGCAGTGCATTCCCGCTCTCATTAAGATAACCGCAATATTCTGATCTAACTGGAGCATTTCTCCGATCGTTGTATCTTTCGTCACTTTAGCCATTGTAACGTCCTCCTTCTTTTTGGGTCTCATTATAATACCTTTTTTTCCCCTGCGCAAGGGCAAGGCTTTTATTCCGCAAAATGTTTCTATTTTTATACTTGTATTCTCCAAAAACTTATATTAGAATGGACATAGAGCCCAGGATGAGGGGTTTTACAGTCACAGCACTATTTTTAAGGAGGATATAGCGATGGCACATGTAATTTCTGATGAATGTGTATCCTGCGGAACCTGCGTAAGCGAGTGCCCGGTTGATGCGATCAGCGAGGGCGATGGAAAATATGTAATCGATGCAGATGCCTGCGTAGATTGCGGTTCCTGCGAAGCTGCATGTCCCACAGGCGCAATTTCTGCTGAATAATCCAGCCGGATTGCCAGATCAGCGGCGGACGATCTCAGATCGCCCGCCGCTTTTTCTTTTCGTTTTTCTTCTGCTCCTCTGTGACCGCCACCTGTTTTCTGGCGATCTGGTGCTGACGGATCGCTTCGTCCACCCGCCGGTACCGCTCTTCCTGCCTGTTCTTCCTGCGGAGTTCTCCTACCAGCCTTTCCAGGAGCTGATAAAATCTCTGCTCCCTCTCCCTCTTCTCGGCTTCCGCGATCTCTCTTCGGAGCAGCGGTATGACTTCGCCGATCTCCCGCAGCGGAAGGCCTTTTTTCTTCAGTTCCCGGATGCAGAAAAAAATCCGGATATCCTTTTCCTCATAGCATCTGCTCCCTCTGGAGTTTCTCTTTATGTTCAGTCCGAACTGCTCCTCCCAGTACCTGAGGGCGGAGGGTTTTTCCTCTGTCAGTTCCGCCGCCTTAGCCACGGAATACGCTGTCCGCTCCATAGACCCAACCCCTTCCCTGCCATTTCGGAATGCCCGGTTTTCCAGGCGCCTGTCTCTATTATAGGCATTCCGGGGAGCCAATACAATGAAATTCGCTCGACAAAATCCTCCCTAAAACAGCCGGCAGGAAAATTCCCTGCCGGCTGTCCTTCTGTCTGTTACGGACGTCCCTGCTCCAGATTCATAAATTTCGTATAATCCGGCAGCCATACCAGATTCACGGTTCCGATCGGGCCGTTCCTCTGCTTCGCGATGATGATCTCCGCCACGCCCTTCATTTCCGAATCCTTATGGTAATAATCATCCCGGTAGATAAACATGACCACATCCGCGTCCTGCTCAATGGCTCCGGATTCCCGGAGATCCGAGAGCATCGGCCTGTGGTCCGTCCGGCTCTCCACCGCGCGGCTGAGCTGCGACAGGGCCACCACCGGCACATTCAGTTCCCGGGCCAAAGCTTTCAGGGATCGGGAGATATCCGAAATTTCCTGCTGCCTGGAATCGCTGTTTCTTCCTCCGCCGCTCATGAGCTGAAGATAATCGATCATGACCACATCCAGTCCATGCTCCAGTTTATATTTCCGGCATTTTGACCGCAGTTCCCTGACGGTGATGCCGGGAGTATCGTCGATGATCAGACGGGAATCGCCGATCAGGCCCGCGCTCTCAATGAGCTTGCTCCAGTCCTCATCTTTCAGATTTCCCGTGCGCAGGCTTTGGGAATTCACCCTGGACTCCATGGACAGCAGACGGTTCATCAACTGCTGTTTGGACATCTCCAGACTGAAGATCGCCACAGACAGATTCTGTTTAAAAGCCATATACTGGGCGATATTCAGCACAAAGGCCGTCTTTCCCATAGAAGGCCTTGCCGCCACCAGGATCAGATCAGAATTTTGAAAACCGGAAGTTTTATAATCCAGATCCGCAAATCCGGTAGGAAGTCCCGTTACGTTCCCCTTGGTCCTGGATGCTTTTTCGATATTCTCCAGGGTGTCCATGACTACCTGACGGATAGGCACCATCTCCCCGGAATCCCTCTGCTGAAGGAGCTGAAACATTTTCTTTTCCGTATTTTCCAGGATCTCTTCCACCGGTTCCCGGTTCAGATAGCATTCGTTCTCAATCTCCTCCGTCAGCCGGATCAGTCGTCGGAGCAATGCCTTCTCGCTGACGATTGCGGCATAATAACGGATATTCGCGGAAGTGGGGACCGCGTTCAGCAGATCCCGGACAAACTCCATTCCCGAGATCTCCGGCGGTACATCCATCTCCCGCAGACGGTTCTGGAGCGTAACGATATCTACCGCTTTTCCCTCATTAAAGAGATCCACGATGGCCTCGAAAATAATTCCATACTGCCGCTGATAAAAGTCGTCGCTGGTCAGCATTTCCGATGCCGCCATGATCGCTTCCCGTCCCATAAGCATGGAACCGATCACGGACTGTTCGGCCTCCACACTGTGGGGAAGTATTCTCTTGATCAGCGCCTCCTCCATGGGATCAATCCTCCTATGCCTCTTTTACGTGAACCTTCAGCTTTGCCGTCACCTGAGGATGCAGTTTTACTGCCACCTCCGTGGTGCCCAGTTCCTTGATCGTGCCGTCCAGCACCAGTTTCTTTTTATCCAGTTCCAGACCCAGCTGTTCCCTGGCCGCTTCCGCGATCTCCTTGGCAGAGACAGAACCGAATACCTTGCCGCCCTCTCCCGTTTTGATAGAAACGGAGACTTCCGACGCGCTGACCTTCTCGCCCAGGGCCCTGGCTGCTTCCAGGGCTTCCTGAGCCAGTTTCGCTTCGTGAGCCTTCTGCAGTTTCAGATCGTTCAGATTTTTCGGCGTCGCCGGCGCCCCGAGCTTTTTGGGCAGCAGCATGTTCCGGGCGTATCCGTCGCTGACGTTTACGATCTCGCCTTTTTTTCCCAGTGACTTTACATCTTCTAATAAAATAACCTTCATTATATTTCTCCTCCATCCAGCATCTGCACCAGAGTTTCTTTCAAGTAAGCCTTCGCTTCCTCCAGCGACTGCTTTTCCAGCTGGCAGCCGGCAATGTTCAGATGACCGCCGCCGCCCATCCGCTCCATGATGATCTGCACATTTACCTCGTCAATGGCACGGGCGCTTATATAGATGACATCCTTATACTCCGTCAGCACAAAGGAGGCCCTTACGCCTACGATGTTCAGCAGTTCGTTGGCTGCCTGGGCTCCTACCACGGTGGGACTTTCCACGTAATCGCTGGGGCAGACAGAGATCGCAAAGCTTTCCCGGAACAGCTCCGCGTTGCGGATCGCCTCGCCTCTGGCCCGGTAATCGTTCATATTTTCCCGGAACATTTTTCGCACCCGGGTAACATCCGCCCCGCAGCGGCGCAGAAACGCTGCCGCCTCGAACGTACGCACGCCTGTCTTCTGCAGGAAATTATCGGTATCTACCATGATCCCCGCGTAAAGGGCATCCGCCTCCACATTCCGGATCCGTATGCCGTCCGCGAAATACTGCAGGATCTCCGCCACCATTTCACAGGCGGAAGAGGCGTAGGGCTCGATATAGGAAAGGACCGAATTGCGGATCACCTCGCTGCCCTGACGGTGGTGATCCAGGACTACAATGGTGCGGGTCAGATACAGCAGTTCCTCGCACTCCGTGTAGCTGGGTTTATTGGTATCCACCACGACCACCAGCGTATTTTCATCCACGATCTCCCTGGCTTCCGCGCAGTTCACAAACATATGGGGATCATAGTCCGGATTCTGCTGGAAGGCATGGATCAGGGGCCGGATCGAGGACGTTACATTATCTATGACAATGTGGGCCCTCTTATTCATGGTCTTTGCCGCCCGATAAATACCCACTGCGGAACCGAAGGAATCCACATCGATAATCTTATGTCCCATGACCACCACTTTTTCCTTGCTGTCCATGAATTCCTTCAGGGCATGGGCCTTTACTCTGGCCTTTACCCTGGTGCTCTTCTCCACAGCCTGGGATTTTCCTCCGAAGTAGGAGATCTTTTCTCCTTCCTTGATCACCACCTGGTCGCCGCCCCGTCCCAGTGCCAGATCGATGGCGATCCGGGCATACTCGGAATTTTTCGCGTAACTGCCGCTGCCCTCCCCGATGCCGATACTGATCGTGACCGCCATCTCGTTTCCGATATTAACGGTCTTGACCTCCTGCAGAATGCTGAATTTCATCTCTTTCAGCTTTGTGAGGGATCCCTTCCGCATTACAAGAAAATATTTATCCTTTTCAAACTTTTTCACCAGGCCGTCGATCTCGTTGAAATATTTATTGATCTTCCGGTCCAAAAGCGCTGTCAGCAGAGACCTTCTTACTTCCTCCACGCTCTCCAGCGCTTCATCGTAATTATCCAGATAGATCAGACCTGTGACCAGAGTCTCGTCCTCGTACCTGCGGATATATTCATTCAGTTTCGTCTCATCCGCCAGATATACACAGTCGAGCGCTGCGTCCTGTTCCGGGTTCCAGCAGAGTTCTGAGTCTCTCTACAAGCTCATCGATGTTGTTATATACTTGATATAGATCCTGTAATCCCGTCTCTGATAGGAAGAGGATAATCCACCTCTTCTCCGGGATCTGGAAATTTATCCAGGTGATCTCCGAAAAGATATTCGTTATAGACCTGTTGTATCCCCGGGCGGTCCCTGCCGCTGAGCTCTGAAAACGCCCCTGTTGAACCACAGGAGCTGGCCCTGATCGGTCGGTGATCGCGTAGGGAAGCGAAAAATCGGCCAGAAGCTGTTTCTGTATCTGTCCGTACTGGGCCGCGAATGAGAGCAGATCATTGAATACGGTCGCTTTCTTTCTCTGGTAAAGCCACAGAGCCGCCGCAGCATACAGCGCGAGGCAGCAGCTCAGCAGAATGCCCGCGTCAAAACTGATCACATAGGCGCATACATCTGCCGCCGCAAGCACCAGGATCATCCAGAGCGGCCAGCGGAGATACCGCTGCAGCCGGGCCTGTGAGCCTTAAATTGGAACTGGATTTATTCATGACTTGTACTCCCGCAAAATTTACCGCCGCAGCCGAATACCCGGGCAATGGCGCCGGCACTGCTGCCGGTATCCATGGCAGACGGGGTGACCGGGCACTGCTCCCGCAGCATCCGGTCACCCCCCTGCTTTAGTCTGTATCGCCAGGACAAAAGCCTGTTCCGCCCTTTTTAATTAAAAGGCAGTTCCTCATCGATCCCATCCGGAATATTCATAAATCCATCCGCGGACGCTGGCGCGGCGGCCGGCGCGGCCGGAGCGGAAGAAGCCGGCTGGCGGTAGGAAGCGTTGAATCCCGCGCTGTTTTCAGCGCTGGCGCTCTTGCTCTCCGCGAACTCCTGATCCTCTACCACTACATCCGTAGTGTAGACCTTGACTCCGTCCCGGTTGGTGTAGCTTCCTGTCTGGATCCTGCCGCTGACAACAATGCGGATCCCCTGATGGAAATATTTTTCCGCAAACTCCGCGCTTCTGCCGAAGGCGACGCAGCTGATAAAATCTGCCGTCTGCTCTCCGTCCCTTTTAAAACGCCGGTCCACCGCCAGAGTATATCTGGCCACCGCCATGGAATTTTCCCCTGCGGAATAACGGATATCCGGGTCTCTGGTTAATCTTCCATAAGAATTACTTTATTCATCCTCTGTTACCTCTGTGCATTCGATGTTATTGTATATCACGGGTTTCTATCATAACACAGCCGGGCTTAAAAGTCAATTTTCCCCTTTCTTGCGCAGGCCTCTGGCGTTCTTCTCCACCTGCTTTCTGGGCGTCATGATCTGATGGCCGCATCCCGTGCAGTTCAGGCGGAAATCAGCTCCCACCCGCAGGATCTCCCACTCAGAACTGCCGCAGGGATGAGGTTTCTTTAATTTTACGATATCTCCTACCTCAAACAGCATCTTTCTCACCTCCGGCTGTCAGGAAACAACGATCCGGTCCAGACCTGTCCGATGGGCTCGTTGATCACCAGATCGGCGCTCTGGTCCGCCGAAGTCGCGCCTTTGTTGATGACCACCAGACAGTCGCCCGAAAATAATGCAGCAGTCCGCCGCGGGATAGACCACCAGGGAAGTGCCTCCGACGATCAGGACCTGGGCTTCGGAGATGGCCTGCACCGACTCCTGCAGAGTGCGCTGATCCAGGCTCTCCTCATACAGGCACTACATCCGGCTTGATGATCCCCCCGCATTTTTCACAGCGGGGAACGCCCTCCGCGCCGCCTTCATGTAAGCGGCATCATAAAAAGCCGCCGCATTTCATGCAGAGTAATTCCGATGCACGCTTCCGTGTAGCTCCAGTACTTTTTTGCTTCCGGCCAGCTGATGAAGCCCGTCGATATTCTGAGTGATCACAGCCTTCAGTTTTCCCGCCGCCTCCAGTTCCGCCAGCTTCCTGTGGGCAGCATTGGGTTTCGCGTCCAGAGCCAGCATTTTATCCTGATAAAAGCGGAAAAAATAATCGGGATTTCTCATAAAAAAGCTGTGGCTCAGGATCTGCTCCGGCGGATAATCATAGGTCTGATGATACAGACCGTCCACACTTCGGAAATCCGGGATCCCGCTTTCCGTGGATACCCCCGCGCCTCCGAAAAACACCAGATTCTCATGTTCGTCAATGATCTTCTGCAACCTGTTTACTGCATCCATAGCGCTACCTCCTGTCCGCAAACCGCCCTTTAAGGTTCCAACGTCCGCACGCCCTGCACTACATACCGCTCGTCTCCCTGGCTGGAAGCGCAGGTAGACAGGGTCACGATCCTGTCATTTTCCGAAAACTCCCGCGCCGGAAGAGAGATCTGCGCCTGGGACTGCATTTTATCCAGATATTCCAGAAAAGCCTCCCCCGGTCCGGAAAACAGTGTGTACACATCGCTGTAGGCATCTGTATACTGCGCGTTAAAGATTTCGTATCTGTAATCCCCTTCCGGCGTCAGGATCCAGAAATCCATATGTTCCTGGTATTTTTCCCATTCCTGAAGAAAATTCAGTTTTCCGAACATTGTCTGATTTTTCATGTTGTGGCCGTACACAATGGTATTGCAGTCCGACCAGTCGCCGCTGTTCTGGCACTCCACAAAAATAGACCCCGCAAAATTGTCTTTTCCCTCAAAAGTCCTGTGGAGATAATATTCGTTGTCCGTTCCCTGGACCACCGGATAACTGATATCCAGAGCCCCGATATACAGCCAGCCCACAATATCCGGATTCATCTTCCGGAGGGCTGCAAAATCCACCTGGATGGGCGGGACGTCTTCCGGATCCCCGTCCTCTGCGCTGTCCCCGGTTACGGCTTCTATGGGAGGTTCCCCCGGATCCTCCGGTTTTTCTTCCTGCTCCTTCGTATGGGTCTGGGTCGTATACTGCAGCAGGCTGCTGTACTCGTTTTCCCCTTCCTGATAGGCCAGATGGGTAGAGATCAGTTTATAACCCGAATAGGCAATGACTCCCACGCAGAGGAGGATGCCCAGGGTAAGGATCGCGTTTACGGGACCGCCCTTCTTCTTTTTTTTCTTTTTTTCTGCCGCCATCTCGCTCCTTTTCCGCCTCATCCCAGGCAGTCTTTTCATCCCCTTTAGTATACAAAAGCGCAGGTAGAAAGTCAAATACTCTTATCCCCCTTGTTTTCCGCCGCAACAAATAAAGACATATCAGAAAAGATATGCCTTTATAGGATTGCGGGGGCAGGATTTGAACCTGCGGCCTTCGGGTTATGAGCCCGACGAGCTTCCAGACTGCTCCACCCCGCGTGATTCGGTTGTCTTGTATACTATATGTTAAATGTTCTGTAAATATTATAGTCTTCTTTTAAATCTTTGTCAAGAAAAGTTCCGGGGCGCCTGAATCCAGACTTCAGACGCCCCGGCTCTTTATTCTTCCCCGCCGTA
This sequence comes from Candidatus Scatomonas sp., assembly GCA_963928055.1. GTDB lineage: Bacteria > Bacillota > Clostridia > Lachnospirales > Lachnospiraceae > Scatomonas. The sequence continues at coordinate 1,147,473 of CAWVDN010000001.1, forward strand.
CAGTTCTTTGACCGTGGGATAGATCTTTTTAAACTTCTGATATTTGGCCTCGTATTTCGCCACCAGTTCCGGTTCCGGCTCGATGGTATCGATGACCTTCACCAGTTTTTTCCGCGGCTTCCTCTACGCTGGCGTATTCCCCGCAGCCCACAGCTGCCAGGATCGCCGCGCCGTAACCGGGGCCCTCCTCGCTCTCAATGATATCTACCTTCAGATTCATAACGTTGGCGATGATCCTTCTCCAGAGAGGACTCTTCGCCCCGCCGCCGCAGAGCTTTGTCCGCTGGATCTTCAGGCCCAGATCCCGGGCTACTTCCAGAGAATCCCGAAGCCCGAAGCTGACGCCTTCCAGCACAGCCTGCGTCATTTCTTCCCTGGTGGTGTCCATGGACATGCCGAAGAACACAGCCCTGGCGTCCGGATTGTTGTGGGGGGATCTCTCGCCCATAAGGTAGGGCAGGAAGAACACGTGGTTCTCTCCCAGTTTCGTGATCCCCTTCTGCTCCGCGCCGTAATCCTTGGTCTTCAGGATATCATCCATCCACCATTTATTGCAGGAGGCAGCGGAAAGCATGCAACCCATCAGATGGTACGCGCCGTCCGCATGGTCAAAGGAATGAAGGGCGTTGTATTTGTCCACGCCGAAATTCTTGCTGGAAATAAACACAGTCCCGCTGGTTCCCAGGGAAATATTGCAGCGTCCGTCGCCTACGGTACCGGTCCCCACCGCCGCAGCGGCATTGTCGCCGGCACCTGCGATGATCTTCACGCCTTCAGGAAGTCCCAGTTCTCCGGCGATCTCCTGTTTCAGGGTGCCCACTACTTCGTAGCTCTCATACAGTTTCGGAAGCTGCTCTTCTTTCACGGAACAGATCTCCATCATCTCTTTGGACCAGCAGCGGTGCTGCACATCCAGCAGCAGCATGCCGGAGGCATCGGAGTAGTCCGTGCAGAAGGAACCGGACAACCGGTAGGCCAGATAATCCTTCGGCAGCATGATCTTGGCGATCTTCGCGAAGTTCTCCGGCTCGTTTTCTTTCATCCAGAGGATCTTCGGAGCGGTAAATCCGGCGAAGGCAATGTTGGCAGTGTACTGGGACAGTTTCTCCTTGCCGATCACCTGATTCAGATAATCGGTCTGCTTGCCGGTCCGGCCGTCATTCCAGAGGATCGCGGGGCGGATCACATGATCCTCCGCGTCCAGGGCTACCAGCCCGTGCATCTGGCCTCCGAAGCTGATGCCGGCCACCTGCTGCTTATCACATTTTTCCAGCAGCTCTTTCAGTCCCTCAATGCTCTGGGTATACCAGTCCTCGGGATTCTGCTCTGACCAGCCGGGATGGGGGAAGAACAGGGGATATTCCTTGGAAACAATGTTCACGATCTTTCCCGCCTCATCCATGGCCAGCAGCTTCACCGCGGAAGTGCCCAGGTCAATTCCAATATACAGCATGGCTGTCCTCCTTACTTAGTGAAAAGGATTCTCTGTGGGATAACGGTCTCCTGCCGGTCTGTTGTATCCGATCTCCTCTACCGGAACGCCGATGTATTTGAAGATCTCGTACAGAGCCTTGCCGTGATGGCCGAAGGTAACGGCTCCGTGATGGGGATAATTGCCCTCGATCAGTACGTGGCGGTAAAATCTTCCCATCTCCGGGATCGCGAACACGCCGATGGCTCCGAAGGACTTGGTGGCTACCGGAAGAACCTCGCCCTGTGCCACGTAAGCCCGCAGCTTGGCGTCAGCGGTGCTCTGCAGACGATAGAAAGTGATATCGCCGGGAACAATGTCGCCTTCCAGGGTTCCCTGGGTCACTTCCTCAGGCAGGCTTCTGGCCATGATCATCTGATACTTCATGCTGCAGAAGCTGAGCTTCTTGGAGCAGGTATTGCCGCAGTGGAAGCCCATGAACGTATCTTTATGGGTATAAGGGAATTTGCCCTCGATGGCTTCTTTGTACATATCGGCCGGAACGGTGTTGTTGATATCCAGCAGCGTAACCACATCCTGGCTCACGCAGGTGCCCAGGAACTCGGACAGAGCGCCGTAGATATCCACCTCACAGGATACCGGGATGCCCATGCCGGTCAGACGGCTGTTTACGTAGCAGGGAACAAATCCGAACTGCGTCTGGAACGCGGGCCAGCATTTGCCGGCGATGGCAACATATTTTCTGTATCCTCTGTGCTCCTCTACCCAGTCGAGCAGGGTCAGCTCGTACTGCGCCAGCTTCGGCAGGATCTCGGGTTTTTTGTTGCCCTCTCCCAGTTCCTCTTCCATCTCTTTTACTTTTGCCGGGATCCGGGGATCGCCGTCATGTTTGTGATATGCCTCAAACAGATCCAGCTCAGAGTTCTCCTCGATCTCCACGCCCAGGTTGTACAGCTGTTTGATGGGGGCGTTGCAGGCCAGGAAGTTCAGGGGACGGGGACCGAAGCTGATGATCTTCAGATCGGAAAGTCCGATGAGGCCTCTGGCGATGGGCAGGAAATCATGGATCATATCCGCGCACTCCTCCGCGGTGCCTACGGGATACTCCGGAATGTAAGCTCTGACATTGCGCAGCTTCAGGTTGTAGCTGGCGTTCAGCATACCGCAGTACGCGTCTCCTCTTCCGCCTACCAGATCGTTCTGGGTTTCCTCCGCAGCGGCAGTGAACATGACCGGTCCGTCAAAATGTTTCGCCAGCAGCGTCTCGGAAATTTCCGGGCCGAAGTTGCCCAGGTATACGCACAGAGCGTTGCATCCGGCCTTTTTGATATCCTCCAGTGCCTGTACCATATGGATCTCGCTCTCCACGATGCAGACCGGGCACTCATAGATGTCGGCAGCCTCGTATTTCTTCGCGTAGGCATCTACCAGCGCTTTTCTGCGGTTTACGGAAAGAGATTCCGGGAAACAGTCGCGGCTTACGGCCACGATACCAACTTTTACCTGCGGGATGTTGTTCATCATTTTTTGAATCCTCCTTCTTTTTATTTAGATCGTGATGTTTTCACCCTTCAGCCCTTCGAAAGCGCCTTCGATCTTCGCTTCCGGATGGGCGATCAGCCATTTGTTCTTCGCGGTAATCAGCCGGTCCTCGCCCTGGCTGCCCGCCTCGAAATCCAGATCCGTATTGGTTCCCTTGGGCAGGACCACGACGCAGCGGAAACCGCCGTCTTCCCCATTGCAGGGAGCGTAGTGAAGCGTAGTAGCGTAGACTTCAATGGCGGTTCCTGCCGGCACCAGAAAAGCCTCGATCCTGGAAGTGTCATAGGTGTGATCCGCCTCGATATCCTGCTGCTGTCCCAGCAGAAGGATCAGATCATTGACTGCCACGTTGATCTCGGAAGATCTGTGATACTCCACAGCGTTCAGCTTATGGTTGTTGCCGTTGCAGTACCCGATCTGGATGGGGAGTCCTCCGAAGGCTCTGTTCTGCAGATCCTTCGCCACCGCCAGGTTTTCCAGTCCCTCCTCCGACGGCACATAGATGGTATCCTCCGGCAGGGGAGTATGAGCCATCTCTTTGATGAGATCCTTCAGATCGTAGCCTTCCAGAACTTTTCCGTAGGCTCTGAACTCCGGATCTGTCACTTTACGTATTACCATGATGCATCCTCCTCTCTTGTCTATTTTGACTTTATTTTCTTCATTATACATTTGCTTTTTATAAAATTCCACCAGATATTCAACCTGTGAATGTCACTTTTTTAACCTTTTATTCTGTCTCTGAAACTCGCTGGGAAGGATGCCGTATTTTTTGCGGAAGTTGTTGGCCAACGCCTTGCTGTTGGGAAATCCGTTGTCCAGCGCGATCTGGCTGATGGTCTTGTCCGTTCCCAGAAGCTCCTCCCGGGCATACTCCAGCCGTACATTCTGGAAATAATCCCGGTAGTTGATCTTGGCGTATTTGCGGAACATCCTGGACAGATACACCGGCGAATACCCGAAGATCCTGGCCAGGGATTCCAGGGAGATCTCCTCCCGGTAATTATCCCGGATGTAAGAAGTGATCATGGAAAGGCGGTCCAGCTTCCGGCTGCGCTTCACCAGCTGGCTCTGGCCGTCGGCCGTGCGGTATTTCGTCACCAGCTCATACTGCAGCTTATAAAACAGGCTCTGGGCCAGAAGGTCATAACCCGTCTCTTTCTTTTCATAGACCGCGTACATCTCCCCGATGAGAGAAGTCAGTTCCGGGTCCTCCACCCGCTCGTCATGGGAAAACCAGATGAAGTTCTCGTCCGTATAATAATTCTCAAACAGCTTCTGTGGGATCTGCACCACCACCGTAAAATTCGGCTTCGGAGACCAGATGGAATGCACCTCATTGCTGTTGACGATGATGAACTTGCCCGCCGTCATGTGATAGCGGCTGTCATTCAGATAAAAATCCAGGGCGCCCTCCAGGACAGCAAAAATTTCCACCGACCGGTGCCAGTGCTTATCCCGCATATAGTTTCCGTTTTTCCCCTCAAACTGAAACATCTTAAAAGGAAGATGTTCGCTGGGGATGATCATTTCATGCGTATAATCCATACTTTTTTTCTCCCTGTTTTCTAAATTAACTATAGCACAGTTTTTCTCTCAGAAAAAGTCTGAACAAATGCTGAACAAATGAATTTTCCCCGGCGGAAATCGGTTGTGTTTGACCGCTGATTATTGTATAATCGAGTCATAGTACGGCATTCCGGGCTTCGGAATTTCCGTCAGGTCAGCGAAGAATGATCGGAGGGAACACAAATGAAATCAATCGCTGTAGTAACTGACAGTAATTGCAGTATGAGTATGGCTCAGGCAAAAGAGCTGGGAATCTACATGCTTCCCATGCCCTTCTTCATGGACGGCAAAGAATATCTGGAAGAAGTGGATATGACCCAGGAGGAGTTTTTTCAGCATCTGGAGGCAAACCCCGCAACGAAGGTTTCCACCTCTCAGCCTTCTATGGAATCTGTCACCGGTCTCTGGGACAAACTTCTGAAGGAGTACGATGAGATCGTACACATTCCCATGTCCAGCGGTCTCTCCAGCTCCTGCCAGACAGCTTCCATGCTGGCGGACGACTATCAGGGGCGGGTCCGCGTGGTCAATAACCAGCGGATCTCCGGCACGCTGCGCTATTCCGCCATCGAGGCTCTGCAGCAGGCAAAGAACGGGCTCTCCGCGGCCGAGATCGGCGACTGGCTGGAGGAGACCCGGTTCGACTCCAGTATCTATATTACGGTAGCCACTCTGAAATATCTGAAACAGGGCGGGCGGATCACTCCCGCGGCAGCAGCCATCGGCACCATGCTGCGTCTGAAACCGGTCCTGCAGATCCAGGGAGAAAAGCTGGACGCTTTCGCCAAGGCCCGCACCATGACCCAGGCCAAAAAGATCATGACCCAGGCCATCCGGGACGACATTTCCAACCGTTTTGGAGAGGACATCTATCTGGATGTGATCCATTCCTACAATCTGGAAGCAGCGGAGGAATTCCGGAAGGAAGCTCTGGAAGCCTTCCCCAATGTGAAGGAGATCCATATTTTCCCGCTTTCCCTCAGCGTATCCTGCCATATCGGCCCCGGAGCGCTGGCATTTACCTGCTCCAAGATCCACAAAGAAATCTGGTAAGCATAATAAAAAAGATCGGATAGAGGAAACAAATTCTCCTATCCGGTCTTTTTCTCTTAATAGTAGAAAGGAGTACCCAATGACGAACCCACAGGAAACAGCCCTTCTCTATAACCTGGAAGGCAGCCAGGAGGGCAGGAAACTGAAACTGCTCCTGCTTCAGATGAAAGTGCGGATCCGCGTCATCGATCCGGCCCAATATCTACAGCCTCTGGGAGCGCTGGCAGGGATCCGGGAGATCCCCGTTTCCTCCCCGGAATATCAGGGACCGGGATTTGAAGATCCCATGCTGGTCCTTCGGGGCTTCAGCGACTCCCGGTTGGATCTTCTTTTGCAGTCCATGCGCAGACAGCAGATCCGCATTCCCTTAAAGGCCGTGCTCACCCGGGAAAACCAGACCTGGGATTCTCTGCAGCTTCACCGGGAGTTGATTAGAGAACACCAGGCCATGAGGCAGTTATAAGGGCTTTGCCCATCCATGAGAACAGGCCACTGCCCGTTTCCATCCGGCGATCCGGCTCTGCCTTTCTTCCTCCGTGATCCCGGGACGGAACTCCCGGTCTATCTGCCAGTTGGAACGGATCTCCTCACGGTCGGACCAGTACCCCACCGCAAGGCCTGCCAGATAGGCCGCTCCCATAGCGGTGGACTCCACGCAGACCGGGCGGCAGACCGGGGCGCCGCAGATATCCGCCTGGGTCTGAAGCAGGAAGTTATTGGCGCTGGCGCCGCCGTCCACTTTCAGCGCGGACAGCCCGATGCCGGCATCCGCCTCCATGGCCTGCAGCACATCGTTGACCTGGTAAGCGATGGAATCCAGCGTAGCCCGGATGATATGGTATTTGTTGACGCCTCTGGTGAGCCCCGCAATGATCCCCCGGGCATAGGAATCCCAGTAGGGCGCCCCCAGGCCGGTAAAGGCAGGGACCACATAGCAGCCATGGGTGTCCGGCACCTTCTGGGCCATATATTCCGTATCTTCCGCCGAATCTATGAGGCGGAGGCTGTCCCGGAGCCATTGGATGGCTGCCCCGGCCACAAAGATCGAGCCCTCCAGGGCGTAGGTAACTCTGCCGTCCAGCCCCCAGGCAATGGTGGTCACCAGACCGTTCCTGGAAAACACCGGTTTTTCCCCGGTATTCATCAGCAGGAAACCTCCTGTGCCGTATGTATTCTTTACTTCCCCCGGCGCAAAGCAGGCCTGTCCGAACAGCGCGGACTGCTGGTCTCCGGCTGCCCCCGCGATCGGTATCGCCGCCCCCAGAAAAGATGGATCGGTTTTCCCATACATGCAGCTGGAGGGCCTTACTTCCGGGAGCATGGAGGGAGGAATGTCAAGTTCCCGCAGGATCTCCGGATCCCACTGCAGCGTATTGATATTAAACAGCATGGTCCGGGAAGCATTGGAGTAATCCGTCACATGCACCCTGCCCTTTGTCAGTTTCCAGATAAGCCATGTTTCCACGGTTCCAAAAAGCAATTCTCCTTTTTCCGCTTTTGCTCTGGCTCCCTGCACATGATCCAGGATCCACTTTAGTTTCGTCCCCGAAAAATAAGCGTCGATGACCAGGCCGGTCCTTTCGCGAAAGAAATCTACCAGCCCCTTCTCCTTCAGCGCGTCGCAGTATTCCGCGGTCCTGCGGCACTGCCAGACAATGGCGTGACAGACCGGTTCCCCGGTTTTCTTATCCCACACCAGCGTCGTCTCCCTCTGGTTCGTGATCCCTACCGCCGAGATCTGTTCCGGCAAAACATTATTTTTCTGCATGGCTTCCACCGCCACAGCCAGCTGCGCGGCCCAGATCTCATTGCCGTCGTGCTCCACCCAGCCGGGCCGGGGAAAATACTGTTTCAGCTCTCTCTGAGCCACGCTGCACATTCTCCCTCTCTTGTCAAACAGGATGCAGCGGGTACTGGTTGTCCCGGAATCCAGGGCCATAATATATTTCTGCATGGGCTCCTCCTTTATCTTCCATGAACTTTCTCTTTATTATCCTCTGTTTTCTTCTGATCTTCAAGAGGTTTTCCTGTAGACAGATAGAACAAAGTGGGCAAGCCCACCTCAACTTTTATTGCGGCGTGTGCATCCTGCCCGGAGGGCTTTTTGTTTAATAAGGAACGAAGTTTCCTATTAAACAAAAAAAGCACCGTAAATACGGCACTTTTTGAGAGGCGTCGACCGGATTTGAACCGGTGGATACTGGTGTTGCAGACCATTGCCTTACCACTTGGCTACGACGCCATATAAGAAAATGACTCCGACGGGAATCGAACCCGTGTTACCGCCGTGAAAGGGCGATGTCTTGACCGCTTGACCACGGAGCCTTAAATGAATCATACGCGTTACCGCATATGCTCTGCCTGGTTTCAGCACCCTTACAGCAGTTTCAAACAAAGGATAACAAAAAACTCCCCGAGTTGGGCTCGAACCAACAACCCTTCGGTTAACAGCCGAATGCTCTACCATTGAGCTATCGAGGATTATCTCTTCAGAAGATATATCTGACATACCTTCAAAACCGCACACAAAACTCTTTTTCCAAACCTTCCTGTGAATCTGGCCATCACCTGATGAGCTCTCCATGGCTCCAGTACCGGCTCGACTTGCGTCTCGCCTGTCTGTCTTCCATTTCCTGCCTCATACTGCTTAGGAAGTCCAGCCTCGCTTTCGCTCTGCTGAACGACCTTCGCACTATGATTCCCGCTTCGCCTTTCGGCTCGCGCTCATCAAGTGCTCAGGTCAAGCCCTCGACCGATTAGTAGCAGTCAGCTCCGCGCATTGCTGCGCTTCCACCTCTGCCCTATCTACCTCGTCGTCTTCAAGGGGTCTTACTTCTTACGAATGGGATATCTCATCTTGAGGGGGGCTTCACGCTTAGATGCCTTCAGCGTTTATCCCTTCCGGGCTTGGCTACTCGGCCGTGAGCCTGGCGGCTCAACCGATGCACCAGCGGCCCGTCCATCCCGGTCCTCTCGTACTAAGGACAGCTCCTCTCAGATATCCTGCGCCCACGCCGGATAGGGACCGAACTGTCTCACGACGTTCTGAACCCAGCTCGCGTACCGCTTTAATGGGCGAACAGCCCAACCCTTGGGACCTACTACAGCCCCAGGATGCGATGAGCCGACATCGAGGTGCCAAACCACTCCGTCGATGTGAACTCTTGGGAGTGATAAGCCTGTTATCCCCAGGGTAGCTTTTATCCGTTGAGCGATGGCATTCCCACTTAATACCACCGGATCACTAAGCCCTACTTTCGTACCTGCTCCACCCGTCGGTGTCGCAGTCAAGCTCCCTTCTGCCTTTGCGCTCTTTGGATGGTTTCCGACCATCCTGAGGGAACCTTTGGGCGCCTCCGATACCCTTTCGGAGGCGACCGCCCCAGTCAAACTCCCCGCCTGGCATTGTCCCCCGGCCGGTTTACGGCCGCAGGTTAGAAACCCAGCATCACAAGGGTGGTATCCCAACAGCGGCTCCTCAGAAACTGGCGTCCCTGATTCAAAGCCTCCCACCTATCCTGTACATGCAATACCGGATCCCAGTACCAAACTGGAGTAAAGCTCCATGGGGTCTTTCCGTCCTGGCGCGGGTAGCCAGCATCTTCACTGGCACTTCAATTTCACCGGATGCATTGTCGAGACAGCGCCCAAATCATTACGCCTTTCGTGCGGGTCGGAACTTACCCGACAAGGAATTTCGCTACCTTAGGACCGTTATAGTTACGGCCGCCGTTTACTGGGGCTTAAATTCAAAGCTTCGCTTGCGCTAACCTCTCCTCTTAACCTTCCAGCACCGGGCAGGCGTCAGCCCATATACCTCACCTTCCGGTTTCGCATAGACCTGTGTTTTTGCTAAACAGTTGCTTGGGCCTTTTCTCTGCGGCCATCTCTCGATGGCGTCCCTTCTCCCGAAGTTACGGGACCATTTTGCCGAGTTCCTTAACAATGCTTCTTCCGCCGGCCTTAGGATTCTCTCCTCATCCACCTGTGTCGGTTTACGGTACGGGTACAGTATGAACAATAGCGGCTTTTCTCGGCACATGGCTCACATACTTCCCTACTTTGCTTCGGTCCGCGTCACGTCTTCGGATTGCACGGCGGATTTGCCAACCGTACTCCTACCCCGCTTGCGCGCGGCTTTCCATTCCGCGCCTATGCTCTCCACATGCGTCCCCACAGTTCTGTCATACTGCAGTGCAGGAATATCAACCTGCTGTCCATCGGCTACGGCTCGCGCCCTCGCCTTAGGCCCCGACTGACCCAGGGCAGATCAGCTTTACCCTGGAAACCTTGGATATTCGGCCGAGAGGATTCCCACCTCTCTCTCGCTACTCATTCCGGCATTCTCTCTTCAAGACTCTCCACGGCTCCTTCCGGTACCGCTTCGCCGCGTCTTCAATGCTCCTCTACCAATCCGTTCGGATTCCTGAGC
>CAWVDN010000001.1:1162500-1565381 GCA_963928055.1 Candidatus Scatomonas sp.
GCGGCCGCCGACACCAGACCGATCCGGAACGGTTTATCATGCTTCAGATCCGGGGTCTCCCCGTACTCCCTGGCCCTTTTTGCCAGAGGCAGCACCCGCAGCACCGCCACCAGAAGAACTGCCAGCAAAATCAGAAATCCCCAGAAGCCCTGAGAATGAATGTTGATCGCCGGCAGCTGGATATAATAATACAGAAAGGCAGCCGCCGCGATCACCGCGATCAGGATTGCCTTCTTCAGCCATTTCTTTGATCTCATGTTTTCCTCCGTTTTGATCTCTCGCTCTACTGTCCGCATCTTTGATACGGAATGGTATCAGGATATCACGGGAAGGAAATGAATACAAGGCTTATGGGGATTTTTTACCGCAATTTTACTTTTCCGGCGGAATGTTCTGCTTTCACGCCAGAGAACAGGTCTCTCCTGCTTTCAGTTCCAGGATCCGCCCTTTTTCTTTGATATAGACCGTCCGGGCAGAAGGATTGTAAGCTTTCCGCCCGTCCGCGGACACGATCAGATTCCGCGCCGCCGTGATATATTCTTTGATCTGAATATTCGTGGCGTACCAGACATCGCTCTGCCCGGAAAGTTTCCCGCAGATCTCCTCGAACCGGCCCCAGGTATCTTCCCGGTCAAATTCAAAGCTGTGCCCCCAGATGTAAAACAGAAGATTCCTTTCATAGTCATGGGGATGCAGAAAATGTCCTATCAGCTCCTCTGTCACCTCATTATGGTGACAGGTGGGATCCCACAAAAGGAAATCTTCCGGCCAGGTAAAGGCCCCGGTGGAAGCCACTGTCCGCGCATACTCGATCCCCGCGGATCCCAGCGCCGCTCTGACACGTTCCGGGGTCTCGCCAAAAGGATAGGAAAAACCCCGGAGCAGATCTCCCGACCACTGTTCCAGTGTCTTTTTGTCTTCCCAGATTTCTCCGGCGATCCCGCCGGCCGTTTTCTGGGAGAGATACGGATGCGTCACCGTATGTCCGGCCACTTCCATCCCCCGGTATAAGTCCGGGATCTCTTCCGCCGTGACATAGCCCTCTGTTCCGATGGTTCCGGAATTCAGGTGAAACGTCCCTTTCAGGCCGTACTGCCTGAATATTCCAACCAGCCGCCGGTCGAAAACCTGTCCGTCGTCATAGCTGAATGTCAGCGCTTTTTCTTTTCCCTGAGGAAAAACAATCTTCATTCTGCTTCTGCTCCTTCCCCGGCCGCATATACGATCTGCCGAAGTTTTCTGCGAAAGGTGTAGTCAGCCCCTTCCGAGATCTGCTGAAAATAAATGTAAGCAAGATTTCTGGAAGGGCACACGAAAAAATCATTTCCCAGAAGACCGTCCCATCCGTATTCTCCGGCCGCGCCGATCCCGCCGGTGGGAGGGACCTCCTCCAGATGGCGCATGAGATTTCCATAATTATAGCCTTCCATCCCATCAAAGTAAATGGTCGCTTTCTGCTCTTTTGTAAGCGCCGGCAGTTCCAGGGCTCTCAAGGCCGCACCTTTAAAGCCATTAAAACCTACACGCCTTCGGATTTTCGGAAGATGTACGCGGGAGCCTAAGGGCTCCGCAGGCGCTCAAAAAACTGCCCTGTTAAGCCAGCGTATACTGCTGTGTCTTAACAGGGCAGTTTTGCGTCTTCTTTTTAGCCCAGCAGGGCTACGCCCCAGGGCTCCAGCCGGATCTCCCCGGAAATTTCCTGATCCGTCAGGTAGTCCCGGCAGGGCTCCTCCACAGGCACGATCACCGTATGGACATTATGGTTCAATACAAACTCCGCGTTTCTGCGGCCGTCCGTTACGGCGACTCTCTCCACGCCCTCCTGCGCGTATGCCGGTCTCCCGAAAGAGAGGGCTTCCGCGAGATAGGACGCAAGATTCTTCATCGCCTCGGGATCCAGATCACATCCCAGGTAGTACACGGAACCGGCGCCAAAGGAGTTTCTGGTAAAGCAGGGGCTTCCCGCGTAAAAATCCTCCGTATAGACTCCCAGAACATCCGCCGTTCCGGTTTCCAGGATGTCGCACCAGAGTTCCGCCGTTCCCTGGCCAAACACACCGGATACCCGGGTCTGCTTCTGAAACTGCGGATCATAATCCGGTACTCTGACCCCTGCCAGTTCCGTAAAGAAGCCCGGTACCGTCTGAGGCAGCATGGTATTGTCCATGGATTTGATCCCGCTTCGGAAGGAGAGCAGAAGATGCCCTCCCTGCTCCACATATGTTTCGAGATTTTTCCGCTGCTCCGGGCCGGCCATGAGCAGGGCCGGGGCCAGCACCAGCTGATAGGAGGACAGATCCTCCTCCGGGGCGGCAAAATCCACCGGGATGCCCAGGCGGTAAAAGCCGCGGTAATAGTCCAGCAGGAGTTTATCGTAGTCAAACCCTTCCACATGGCGGTGGATGGAATGGCTCCACTCGCAGTCAAAGGATTTCAGGATGGCCACCCGGGCCTTCGGCATCAGGGGACCGAATTCGGAACTGAGCTTTTTCATCTCCTGTCCCGTTTTCTTAATTTCCTCAAACCGCCGGTTGGTCTTTCCGTCATGGCCGATAATGCCGTGCCAGTATTCTTCCGTTCCGAAAAGGCAGGACCGCCAGCGGAAATACACCACCGTATCCGCTCCGTTCGCCACCGCCTGGTACGTCCACATACGCAGTTTCCCCGGCGCGGGCGTGGGGCCCAGCTTGCTCCAGCCGCAGGGACCGGCCTGCTCTTCCATTACCCAGAAGGGCTGATGCTTGTAGCTTCGCAGCAGCGCGTGATCCCTGGAGACGGCGGCGTCCTCCGCGATCCCCCACTGGAATTCGATATAGTTATCCCAGGTTACATAATCCAGGGATCCGCTCATTTTAAAATAGTCGATCCCCGTTCCGGAGTTCACCGCCGCGTCCAGCATATTGGTGGTAATCGGCAGACTGCTGTATTTTCGGATGATCTCCGCCTGTTCATTCATAAAGCGAATGACCGAATCGCTGGAAAATCTGTAGAAGTCCAGCAGCAGACTGGGGTTCTGGCCCTGGGTGTCGTGGCAGCTGTCATAGCAGGCTCCCGCCCGGGGAATGATCACCTGATCAAAGCTGTCATAGGTCTGGCTCCAGAAGACCGTGCCGTATCGCTTGTTGAGTTCCTCGATGGTCTTATATTTTTCCTGCAGATATTCCTGAAATTTTTTCCGGCATTTCCCGCAGTAGCAGCGGGTAGTATTGGCCCAGCCCAGCTCGTTGTCGATCTGCCAGCCCTCCAGGGCGGGATGGCTGCCGTACCGGCTGGCGATCTTTTCCACCAGCGTCCGGTTCTTCTCCCGGTACATGCTGCTGTTAAAGCAGTAATGCTTCCGGGTGCCGAACACCTTGGGATTCCCATGGATATCCGACTGATAAAGCTCCTCCCCGTATTGATCCGCCATCCACTTGGGGGGCGTGGCAGAGGGAGTTCCCAGCACCACTTTCATCTGATGGGCAGCCATAAAATCCAGGATCTCATCCATCCATTCAAAATGGTACTCGTTCTCTCTGGGCTCATAAAGAGCCCAGTCGAACTCGCCGATCCTTACCACCTGGATCCCGGCTTCGCGCATCAGAGAAAGGTCTGTGGTCCATCGTTCTTTTTCCCAGTGTTCCGGATAATAATCCGCTCCAATCCTCATAGGTCGCTCTCCTTTAGCCCTCAGCGTAAGTAAAAGAAACCTCCTGCATCTCCGGGCTTCTGCTGCAGTTTCCGATATATGCCGTATACCGGATGTCCTCGGTCACAAAATCGTCTTTCTCCACATCGTAGTAAGCCATATCCCCCTTGGATACGCGCAGTTCCACCTGCCTGGTCTCACCGGGGGTTAACGTCACTCTGGCAAAATCCTTCAGCAGTTTTACGGGGCGTTCCACCGCGCTTCCCTGACAGCCCACGTACAGCTGCAGGATCTCGGCTCCTGGCCGGTCGCCGGTGTTGGTCACCTCCAGAGTAAACTTGGCTGTATCGTCAAAGATCTCTGTCCTGGGCTTTCCGATGGCGAAGGTGGTATAAGAAAGGCCGTAGCCGAAGGGATAAAGCACCTCCTTCTTTTCTCTGTCCATTTTCACGTATCCGTGATCATACTCATAGGTGATCTCTGTGCAGTCCGGATCAAAGTACGGATAATCTTCCTCATGATAAGCAACTGTATAGGGCAGTTTCCCGCTGGGGGTCACATCGCCGAACAGGATATCCGCCAGTACATTGCCTCCCTCCATACCGCTGTAGAAGGAGAAGATCACCGCCGGCACATCCTTTACCCACTCATCTATAAGGATGGCGCTGCTGCCGATAAGGGATACAATGGTATTGGGGCAGAGGCCCTTCACGGCTTCGATCAGTTTCAGATCTCTTTCTTTCAGGCGCATGGTCATTCTGTCGCCGCCTTTATTGTCGCCCAGATCGGTCCGGTCGGCCAGGAACTCTCCCTCATCGCTGTGGATATATCCGGCGACGATGAGCACCGCGTCCGCCTCCGCAGCCAGCTTCCTGGCCTGTTCCGGATCACTGCCGCTTTCGTACAGGACCTGCGCGGCAGGCATCTTCTTCATCAGTCCCCGAAGCGGCGTGACGACGTAATACGGATGCACCTTACTGGATCCGTGGTCGCCGATGTTCTGGGTGTCTCCCAGTTCTCCCAGTACCAGGATCTTTCCGGTGGTCTTTTTGTCCAGGGGCAGGATGCCGTTTTCATTTTTCAAAAGGACCATGGATTCCTCCGCGGCTCTGCGGGCCACCTGCAGATGCTCCGGGCAGGCGATTACTTCCGGTCCGTATTCCTGGGGATCCTTTCTGGTTTCATAATAGTAAACGGTCCGGAGGATATAGCCGACTGCCTCGTTCAGGTCCTCCTCGGTGATCGTTCCGTTCTCCAGCGCCTCCGGCAGCTCTTTCTCATAAAAGGCCACACAGGGCATTTCGATATTCATGCCGCCCTTTACGGCTCTGGGGCCGTTATGTACCGCCCAGAGGAAGTCTGACAGGGTAAAGCCTTCAAATCCCCATTTATCCCGCAGCACATCCCGCAGAAGATAGCTGTTTTCGGAACAGAACTGACCCATCACGCTGTTGTAGGCGCACATCACAGAAGCGGCGCCGGCCTCGATGCAGCGTTTGAAATGGGGCAGGTACACCTCATGGAGGGTTCTTTTATCGATCTGCACATCCGCCTTGAATCTGGCATTCTCGATGCTGTTCAGCGCGTAATGCTTCACACAGGCCATGACATTCTGGCTCTGAACGCCTTCGGTCAGCGCCGCCCCCATTTCTCCCAGCAGATACGGATCCTCTCCGTAGGTTTCCTGGGCACGGCCCCAGCGGGGATTTCTGGGGAGGTTGATGCATACGCCCCCGTAATAGTTTCCGCCTACCGCTCTGACCTCCGCGCCGATGGCTTTTCCGATCTCCCGCTCCAGATCCCGGTCAAAAGTAGCTCCTCTGGCCATGGAAACCGGGAAACAGGTGGCGGAGCCGGCCACCACGCCTCTGGGCCCGTCCACAAAGCGGACGTTGGGCACGCCCAGTCTGTCTACCGCCATGGTGGGGTAGGGATCAATGTTATAGTGATTGATCACGAACAGGTCGTCCATGAGTTTTTCTTCCGTGATCTGTCCGGACATGATGCCGATCTTTTCCTCCCGGGTAAGCTGGGGGATCAGTTCCTCCACATACTTCCGGATGGTCTCTTTACTGCAGTTTTCCGTAAGCTTTGAGTGTAATACGACTTCTCTCATACCTTCTCCTTTCTTCTGCCTTTATTTTCTCTTGGCATATTTTCTCATATCGATGATAACTGCCAGCAGGATGATCAAACCTTTTACGATGTACTGCCAGTACATATTGACACCGATGAAAGAAAGGCCGTAGTTGATCACCGTGAAGATAAATACACCGGTGACGATCCCGCCTACGCTGCCGATGCCTCCGGACATGGAAACGCCTCCCACGACGCAGGACGCGATGGCGTCCATCTCATATCCGTTTCCGGTGGTGTTGGAAGCGGTCCCGATACGTCCCACTTCCAGGACGGCCGCTACCGCGTACATAACCGCCGCCAGAGAATAGGTGATCATCAGGATCTTCCTGACATTCACGCCGGACACCTGGGCCGCGTCCGGGTTGCCGCCTACCGCATACATATGTTTTCCGAATTTCGTCTTATTCCAGAGTACCCACATGACCACAATGGCGATCACCGCGATAATGGTCAGGTAAGGGATCCTTACAGCGCCGATCTTCAGGCTTCCGATACCGATATCGGTCAGATCGCTGGTAATACCGCCGATGGGCTGCGCTCCGTAGGGTTCCCGGTCAAAGTAGATGGAGCAGGCCCCGTACAGAACCAGCTGCATGGCCAGCGTAGCGATAATAGGCGGAACCTTCAGCACCGCCACACAGGCGCCGGATAAAAGTCCCAGCACCGCGCAGAGGGCCACCACCAGCAGGATGGGTACGATCAGCGGCAGTTCCGCCAGATCCGGATAGATCCTGTAGGCGTAATCCGCGGACTGGAGCAGCGAAGCTGAGATGACTGCCGCCAGACCGATCATACGGCCGGTGGACAGGTCGCAGCCCCGGACCATCAGCACCATGCCGGCTCCCAGGGCGATAATGATCCTGGTGGACGACTGGGCTAGAATATTCTGCAGGTTGATAAGTGACAGAAATCTGGGTTCAATGCAGATGATGGCCACCACCAGCACAAGCAGCACCACATAGATGATTTTTTCGGTAAAAAGGTGTTTCAGCGCCTTTCCAATTCCACTTGAATTCTCTTTCAATGCTTTACTCCTCCCGTTGTAACGTATTTTGCCGATGCTTCCATGATCTTTACCTGGGTTGCTTCCGCGGCGTCAAAGATCCCTGACTGGCGCCCGTTGCTCATAACCATGATGCGGTTGCATACGCCCAGGAGCTCCGGCATCTCCGAGCTGACCATGATGATGCTTTTTCCGGCTGCGGCCAGCTGGTTCATCAGCTGATAGATCTCGTACTTTGCCCCCACGTCGATCCCTCTGGTGGGCTCGTCCAGAAGCAGGATCTCCGGATTGGTCAGAAGCCAGCGTCCCAGGATCACCTTCTGCTGATTTCCTCCGGACAGATTTCCGATCCTGGTCTTTTCGTTGGGCGTTTTCACCCGGATCTCTTCTATGGTCTTCTGCACGTTTTTCTGGATCAGCTTGTTATTCAGAAGTCCGCCCTTCTTATAAATATCCAGATTGGCGATAATGCAGTTAAAGCTCACGCTCAGGTCGGCGAAAATACCGTTCTGGCGGCGCTCCTCCGTCAGCATGGCAAATCCGTTTTTCATAGCCTTCTCCGGAGTGCTGTTGTCGATCTCTTTCCCGTTCAGAAGGATCTTTCCTTCCCCTTTCATGCGGATGCCGAAGAGGGTCTCCAGCAGTTCTGTCCGTCCTGCTCCTACCAGTCCGGCGATCCCCAGGATCTCTCCCTTTCTCAGTTCAAAATTGATGCCTTCAAACTTGGGGACCGCGCTGGAGAAATTCTCCACTTTTAAGACCACTTCTCCCGGCTCGGTATCTCTCTTGGGGTATCTTTCCTTCAGTTCCCGGCCCACCATCAGGGAAATGATCTTATCTGTATCCAGATTCTCCTTCCGCTCTGTGGCGATCCATTTTCCGTCCCGCATAATGGTCACATCGTCGGAAATCCGCAAGATCTCTTCCATCTTGTGAGAGATGTAGATAATGCTGACTCCCCGTTTTTTCAGCATGTCAATGATCCGGAACAGATGCTCCACTTCGTTTTCTGTCAGGGAGGAGGTTGGCTCATCCATTACGATGATTTTGGCGTCATAAGAAACCGCCTTGGCGATCTCCAGCATCTGGCGGTCCGCCACCTGCAGCGTTCCTGTTTTGATTTTGGGATCGATGTCGATGTGCAGCTCTTTGAAAATGGCCTTTGTGTCTTCATACATCTTCTTCTCGTCAACAAAACAGCCTTTGACCGGGAACCGGCCCAGCCAGATGTTTTCCATTACGTTTCGGTCCAGTACCTGGTTCAGTTCCTGATGCACCATGGACACATGATTCCGAAGAGCTTCCGCGGAGCTGGAAAATTCTACTTTTTTTCCGTCCAGGATGATCTCCCCGCCGTCCAGGGAATAGATCCCGAAGAGGCAGTTCATCAGCGTGGATTTTCCGGCGCCGTTTTCTCCCATCAATGAATGGACCGTGGCAGGTCTGACTTTTAAGGTGACATCGTCCAGGGCTTTTACTCCGGGAAATGTTTTTGTGATATTTCTCATTTCCAGTATATATTCGTCAGCCATATTAGACCCCTTTCACTTTTCTCTCTTACGGAAAGGTATGCAGAGGAAACTCCCCTGCATACCCCTTTTGCTTATTCGTAGGATGCGGCAGCCTCATCCACATTTTCAACGGTAACTGCCTTGTAGGGAACACGCACCGCTTTCGAACCATCCGTATCAAGTTCAAACTCTGTTCCTTCCAGAGGATCTTTGCCGTCCGCCAGGTTCTTGGCCATGGCTACGATGGCCTGTCCCTGGGTCTGTGCATCCTGAAGAACGGAACCCATGATCTCTCCGCTTCGGATCTTCTCCAGCGTCTCCGGCAGGGCGTCGATGCCGATCACCGGAATGTACTGCTCGCTGTCGGCGCCTTCCGTATTAAATCCGGCCGCCTCAATGGACTGCAGAGCGCCCAGAGCCATAGCGTCGTTAGCGCAGGTAATGAACTCGATCTCATCTCCGTATTTGGAGATCCAGGCATCCATCTTCTCTTTGGCCTTGGCGGTATCCCACATACCGGTATCCTCTTCCAGGACCTCGATCTCCACGCCGCCGTCTTCGATGGTGGATTTTACATAATCCGCTCTGGGCTGGCTGGCCGTATGACCGGGATCGCCCATGATGTTCACGATCTGGATCTTTCCGTCTCCGTTCTTGTCCGCTTCCGGATGCTCCGCCCAGTAGTCCAGGATCATCTGGCCCTGGATCGCGGCGCCGTAATCTCCGCCGGTGGAGGTCACCTGATACAGGTTATCATAGGAATCCACCACGGCTTTATCAGTGATCTCCTTATTAAAGAAGATAACGGGAAGGTTGCCGGCATCCTGGCATTTCTGGATGATGGTGGGGGCCGCGGTCAGGTCTACAACGGATACCGCAATGGCGGAAGCGCCTTTGGCGATGGCGGTGTCGATCTGATTCAGCTGAGTGGACTGATCCATCTGGCCGTCGTCTACATTGACCTGGAACACGCCCTCGCTGGCTTTGGTGATGGCCCGTCCGATGTAGGTATTGAAGTTATCCGTAGCGGAATAGATGCCTGCTCCCAGGATGGGAAGTTCACCGCTTTCGGCGTCCGCGGAGGAATCGCCGGCGGTTTCTTCTCCGGAATCGGCTGTTTCGGAACCGCCCGCGGAGGAAGCCGTGGAAGCTCCGCTCTCGGAGGAGCTGTCTCCGCTGCCGCCGCAGCCTGCCATCATAGCGGCCGCCATGGATGCGCAAAGGAAAATGCTGACTACTCTCTTTTTCATTTCGTTACCTCCTAATACATGATTTTGTTTATTTTGTATATGCTACATTTTATATTTTCCAGTTTTTTTGGCAACTTTCATTATTTAGATTAGGGGGGACAAAATTTAGATGTCATTTTCTACATTTATCCCTCATTCTGTCCCCCCTGCTATCGAAAGATTGCCGCCTTTATGCTAAAATAACAGACGATCAAATCAGATTCTGTCGTATACCCTACAAGAATGGAGATAAACTATGCTAAAAGTGTTGATATCTGATGATGAAATCAAAATAATCCAGCTGATCCGCTACCTGGTCCGCTGGGAAGATTTTGATATGGAGATCGTCGGCACCGCCAACGACGGCATAAAAGCGCTGGATTTTATCCTTTCGGAAAAGCCGGATATTGTGATCACGGATATCCGTATGCCCAGCATCGACGGGATCCAGCTGATCCAGAAAACCCTGGAGCAGGATCTTCATCCTTTCTTTATTATCATCAGCGGCTACAGAGAATTTGAATACGCCCAGAAAGCCATTTCCCTTGGGGTAGAGGATTATCTGCTAAAACCACTCAGAAAAAAAGAACTGGAATCCGTGCTCCTGAAGATACGGAACAAGCATCAGAGCCTCCAGCAGCTCGCGCAGAAAGAAAACCAGCTGCTTTCCGCCCTCAGCGAGAATCAGGAGCGGGTCAAAAATAATCTGCTGACCGAACTGCTGGTAAAAAAGAACCCTCTGCTCTCCACCATGGACGCGTCTGCCCTGGAGCAGGAATACCGGTGCCGGTTTGCCTCTCCGATCACGGAGCTGCTGGTCCTCCACCTGTTCAGCGGATCTGTGGAAAACACCGCCGCCAACAACGAAATGCGGGGCTTTCTTCTGCCAAAGCTGGAGAAAGAGCTGAAATCCCGTCTGTCGCCTCTGTGTACGGAATTCCTCAGCGTTCAGTATAAAGAAAACGTCATCTGCCTTATGAACCGGGACCCGGAGGCGGAAGACCGGATCACTTCCGCGCTGCTGAAACTGAAGATCAGCGTCCTGGGCTACCAGAGCATCTATCCCGACATGCGGATCGCGGCGGGGCTCAGCAGCGTTTCCATCCCTCTGGAAAACTTCGATTCCAGCCTGGAAGAGGCCAGGCTGGCTCTGCTGGACCGGTTCAACCGGTATGACCAGTTTCTCCTCACGCACCACGCTTCCGGATACGCGGCGGATCTGGCCTCTTCGCTGATCACCGCGCAGGATCAGAAGGAACTGATCCGCTGCATAGAGCTGGTGGATATTCCGGGGTTCAAAAAGAAACTGGAGGAGATCCGCCGGCATATGCTGCCCTATCTTTCCGACGGGGGCCTGGTCTATTCCTGCTACTCCAAGCTGGCGGAGATCTTTCTGTTCGGCATTAATTCTTATGAGGCGGCAGATTTTTCCAGCGAGATCAGCGCGGACTGCCTTCTGGGCGCTTTCGACCATCTGTTTACCTTTGACGCGGTCTATCAGTGGTTTTCGGATTTCTGCGAAAAGATCCTGATCCAGTACGCGGAGGGCCGCAGGACTCTGGAAAACAAACCGATCCGGATGGCGAAGCAGTATATTATGGAGCATTACAACGAAACCATTACGCTGGAGATCGTCAGCAGGGAAATCGGCTTTAACCCGGCGTATTTTTCCACTGTGTTTCTCAAATCCACCGGCCAGCACTTCATGGATTATCTGAAGGAAGTACGGATCTCCAACGCGAAGACCATGCTCCTGAATACTTCCAAAAGCGTCGCGGAGATCGCGTCCGCCGTGGGCTATTCGGATCTGAAATACTTTTCAAGGCTATTCCGGAAGATGACGCACCTGACGCCTTCCGAATACAGGAAATTGTACGGCTGATACAAGCCAGGGGGAGAGATGAAAAAGAATACCTTATATACAGACATGCTGTTTCTGATCATTATTCTGTTTTTTTCCGTATTTTTTACGCTCTGTGTGCTGATCCCCTATGCCGCGGTCAGCGCTTCTCCCGCAGCCGGGTTCATTCTGTTTTTCTTTCTTGCCGCGGTGATCCTTTTTTGCTTTCTGTGGCTGGGCTTCCGGATCCTCCGTCCCGCCAGGAAATACCGCAGGCTCTGCCGTCAGTTTATGGATGGCGAGATCTATCAGGATTTCGTCCACACCATCGGCGGATTATTTCCTTTGCTGGATCCCGCTGTCCGGCGGCTGGACAGCCTTCTGGACCGGCAGAACACCCTGCAGCTGTCCACGAAGCAGGCGGAATTTCTGGCTCTGCAGAATCAGATCAACCCGCATTTTCTTTATAACACGCTGGAATCCATCCGGGGGGACGCCCTGGCCGCGGGCATGACAAATATCGCCGGCATTACGGAGGCCCTCTCCACCTTTTTCCGATATACCATTACCGAAACAAGAAATCTGGTGTCCCTCCGGGAAGAAATTGATAATGTCACAAACTATTTCGTCATCCAGCAATACCGTTTTGGAGACAAACTGTCTATGAAGGTGAAGATCGTGGACGACCCGGCTCCGATCCTGAACCTGCAGTGCCCGAAACTTTTCCTGCAGCCCATCGTGGAGAACGCCGTATTCCACGGCTTGGAGCGCAAGGCGGAAAACGGCCAGGTGCTGATCCATGTAGAGATCATCGACAAGGAAGTGCACATAAACATCCGGGACAACGGGGTCGGAATGCCGGAGGAAAAGCTGGCTTCTTTAAACGCTTCCTTAAACCGGGTGTCCGCCGGAGCCATCGTAGAAAGCAAAAAGGGCGGGATCGCCCTGAAAAATGTCTGCCGCCGCATAAAACTGCTGTTCGGCGAGGAATACGGCATCCACGTCAGCAGTATCGCCGGCATCGGAACAAACGTTGAGGTTACTCTCCCCATTATTTATAAAGAACCGGAAAAATGAAAGAAGAACTTTTCGCGCTGGAAAAAGCGTCGATCCTTTATCAGAACAGAACGGTCCTGAATGAATTGGACCTGCACGTGTACAAAAGAAATATCCTGGGGATCATCTGCGACAGCATGGTGGAATACGAGGCTCTGGCAGATTTCTTCGCCGGCAGCTGCGCCGTTCTTTCCGGAAAAATGCGGTTCCGGCGCGAGATCCTTTATGCCAAAAGAAAAAAGTCTGCTTTTCAGGAATATTTCTGCGTCATCCACAACCGCAGCAACCTGATCTCCACTCTCACGATCGCCGAAAATGTCTGCATCTTTTTTACAAAGGATAATTTTCTGCATTCCGGCCGCTATACCACCATTGTAGAAAAACTGGTAAAGTATTTTCATCTGAAGCTGGACATCAGCAAGAAGGTTTCTGCTCTTTCCACCTTTGAATGGATGGTGGTGGAGCTTCTCAAATCCTATTTTGAAAACAAACGGATCATTGTACTGGTCAATCTCTCCGACAGTCTTCTGGGTCCGGAACTGTCGGAGATCCGGCGGATCATGGATCAGATGCGCCAGGACGGACGAACGTTTATCATCCTGGATTTTATCAGCGCCCCGATGCTGCAGTGGACCGACGAGGTCCTGGTGATCAAAAACGGTACCTCTATCGCGTGTTTTGAGCCCGCTCTGCTGGACAACCCGAAATTCTATAATTACATGCTTTCCGGAAACCGGGAACAGGAGCCGCCTTCCATTCCCCTCTACAGCGGAGAGGAACTCCTTCTGGAAGACTCCGCGCCTCTGGTAACCTTCCGCGACGTATCCACGGAATCTCTGCGGTCTGTTTCCTTTTCCCTGGAAAAGGGAGAACTGCTGAAGATCATCTGCCTGGACAAACGGAGTTTTGACGGTTTTGAAGCTCTGATCCTGGGCTATTCCTCTGTATGCTCCGGACAGGTGATCCTGGACGGCAGATCCATCCGTTTCCGGTCTATGGCGGATAATCTGAAAAAGGGGATCCACTGGTGCCCGGAATCCCCTTATAAAAACATGCTGTTTTCCAATATGACCGTTCGGGATAACCTGATGCTGGAGTTATCCCATAAAGCCCGGAACATCTGGCTGAAACCGGGGGTGACCGGAAACATCGATCAGTATATCGCCGAAGAGATCGGCCCGGAGTGCGCCGGCCGGAAAATCTATCAGCTTCCTCCTGCCCTGCGGCAGAAGATCGCCTACTCCAAGCTTTATCTGTACGCGCCGAAGCTGGTGGTCTGCCAGAGACCTTTTTCCGAAATGGATCTGCACATCCGGGAAACCACCCTGGAGATGCTGTCCCGGCTCCAATCCAGAGGGATCTCCGTGATCGTGCTCTCCATGACTCCCTCGGACCAGAATCTGATCGAAGGCGACACGCTTTATCTGAAAAACGGCCGGCTGGTTTCCGAGGAGGATATGTATCAGTTTTTATACCGGCAGCCATAACTCCCGCCAGGATACACAACTCAACGTTGATTTCTCGATTTTGTTGTGCATAATAGGGATGGGTGATGAGATTGAATCTGATTTTGAGTACCATCCTGCAGGAGAAAGAACGCATTGATCGTATGTTGGCAAAATAACAGGAGGAACGTGCGATTGCCGAGAAAGCATTGGGGGGACAATTATGATTTTATATCATGACAGCAATTTGGTCGTATCGGAACCAAAGCTGATCCAGCAAAATCGCTTTTTCGGAGTGCTCTATCCTGCGTTTTGTCGGCACCGTGCCGGAGGAGGAGTTTTGATGGCGGATAAAAAATTTGAAGCGATTTTGACTTTACTGGTTCCCCAGGTTGTCCAGTTGATCTGTGTGAACTACCCCGTGGATGAAATTGCCGTGTCCAGAGAATATTATGAATCCAAGGTGTATTCTTTATTGGAGCAGGAAGGTACCAAGCTGTGGCATTTCAGCCCGCTTACCTTATTTAATATCTTTGAAGCCCTGCACACCACCGGGGCCAATTATATTGTGGAGGACATCGACCTCTATATTGAGGCCAGGAAACCAGCTATGGCTTAAAGCTGCTGTCCAAAACCGCAACATACATAGAAATACTCCGACCTGCGCTCTGAATATTAATCCGAACCTGTTTTTTTGTCAGTTAATAGCGTCAGTGTACAGTTTTGAGATCATCAAAGGTGATGGTCGCTGTCCCTTTTATTTTGTGACTATGAATCGTAATTGTCGTTATTTTGGTCTTTTTTGTCGTCTGAAACTATTTCGGCAGCCTCTTCAATCATATCCGTAACAACCCGGTTAAGCTGTGCAGCGTTTTTGGGGGAGATTACCGGTTTTCCGGTTTCCTGTTCCAAAGCTTTTCTGGCGATTCCAGCTATATTTCCACCGCGCTTAGCCACATCTCGATTTTCAGAAAAAGTTTCCGGTTTTTCTTCTTTGGAAATATCTGTAGTAGAAGTTTCTGCTAACATATTTAAGACAAGTTCTGTCGTTGTCATATTATCGCGCAGGTTCTCCTTTTTCAGACCTTTTAATTTTTTGTACTGGCGCGTGCTCATACCAGCCCATGCACGAGTGATTTCGTCCGTGAGGATTGCGAACTCCTTTCCTTGCTTTACGCCTCGGTCTTTCCATTCGTCTGTCAATTCTTTACGGACTTGAATTGCCTGCAGCCTTTGATTAATCCATTCGCGAGTATACCCTTTCTTTTCGTAGGTTTCCAGCGCACGGTCAATTGTCAACTCTGGATCGATCGTTTCTTCGATCCGCTCACTTCCCACTTGGGCGAGCCATTGTTTTAGAGGCTCTGCTTTAGGTGATGGGATGGATTGTATAATGCGGAAAATACCTTGTAAATTTGCCGCATTCGTGCGATACCGTTTTCCGTCAGAAGCAGTCATGGCAGTTAGGGTACAAATTGTACCCCACCTTGCATTAAGTTCTGGATCGCGAGAACGCATTTTTTTTATGTATTGTTTAGGATCGGCACTATCCGTTAAGGCAGCCACGATATCTGTCACAGAAAAATACCATTCTTCCTGTTCTTCATTCCATGCGGTTCGAATTGCTTTATTTTCAAATGATTGAATAGAATTATGTTCCTCTTTCATGTGCGAATCACTCCCTTGTTAGTTTTGGCTTTATTATAAGAATCATCGTGTTATAAATCTATTGTATTTCTTTGCAGATTTTTCTAGCATCGGTCGATTAAAATTAGCATAAAATTTATATCCGAATCGTTGCGCGATATGTCCGTGAACAAAACTTGAAAATGTATTGGTAGCCACAACAATGTGATATGGAATTAGAGAGCGCCAAAGAGAATATGCATTACGTTCTTGAACTGCTGGAGAATTGTGGTGTGTTTTATGAAATCGCCGACGGCCAAGGCAAACGCTGCCTTAACCAGGCTTTGTTCAAGCGAATCTTGATAAATGATGATTTGTCTCTATCTGTGGAATACAATGAGCCGTTTGGGGCAATTCTCAACTCCAACGTGCGGTGCGTAAAAGAAGACACAAACGGGATTAAGATAAACGTAGGTGACTAACAACCTCAAAGCCTATCTGCATACATAGAAAATGAGCAGCCTATTCTGGCTGCTCATCCTATCGCTATTACTCAGACCTGCGCTTTGAATAACTTTTTCGAGTGCAGGTTTAAGTACGGACTTTCTACTGCCGGTGGCCGGACTCGAACCGGCACGGATCGCTCCGCATGATTTTGAGTCATGTGCGTCTGCCAATTCCGCCACACCGGCAAGGTATAGACAGCAAAACAGTCTCGCTTAACAGACAGAAGTTATTTTATCATATCTCCGACTGTTAAGCAAGACTTTCCTTTTTAATTCAGAAATTCAGGCTTTTCCCCTGTTTCCGATTTAAGCCAGTTCCAGAATGCCGTCTGCCATAGAAGTAAGGACGATACAACAGGAAGTAGCGCCTGCGTCCAAAACCCCCCGGGATCTCTCCCCCAGGCGGCTGGAACGTCCGTATTTCGCCACCATATCTTTGGTGGAGTCTCTTCCTGCCTCCGCGGCCTTCTTCATTTCCGGCATGACTTCTTCAAATCCTTTTCCTGCCTCCGCGCCTGCCTTGACCACCTCTACAGAAGGAGCCAGCGTATCTACCAGCGTTTTATCTCCTACTCTGGCGTCTACGATACCGTACAGCCCTTCCAGGCCGGCTTCCAGCATTTTACCAAAATCCGCCACACTGATCTCGGAAAGATCTTCTCCCGCTTCAGCCATATCCATCAGAATGGTTCCGTAAATAGGACCCATGGAACCGCCGATCTCGTTGAGCAGGATCATACCCAGTTCCTCCAGGCCTTCTGTAAAACTGAACACTTTGTCGGCAAAGCGGGTCTCGAACACGGTAAATCCTTTATTCATATTCATGCCGTGGTCGCCGTCACCGATAAGTCCGTCTACTTCTCCCAGATAGTCCTTATTGCTCTGGATCCCTTTCACCATCTTCATCAGGATCGGTTTTCCGTCTTCATTTTTAAAAGTTTTCATTTTCCGTTACCTCGTTTCCAGAGTCTTTTATTCCTGTTTCAGCCCCATGCTGTATGCCGGCATATCGATCAGCCGTTTCAGTTCCTCATCCAGCTTCATGACCGTCAGCGTAGCGCCGCTCATCTCCAGGGATGTAAAATAATTGCCCACATAGGATCTGTGTACTTTGATCCCCTTCTCATCCAGGATCTTATAAATTTCATCATAGAGCACATAGAGTTCCATGACAGGAGTGGCCCCCAGTCCGGAAACCAGTACGACTACTTCATCTCCTGCCTCGAAGGGATAATCCGGCAGCACAATGTCCGTCATTCTCCTGGCCATTTTATCTGCTGTTTCAATGGGCACCACCTCGATGCCGGGTTCGCCGTGATGTCCGATGCCCACTTCCATCGTGCCGTCCTTGATCTCAAAGTTTGGATGCCCCACCGCTGGAAGGGTGCAGGGGGTCAGGCCGATTCCCACGGAACGGGTGTGGTCAATGGCTTTCTGAGCCGCGGCGATGACTTCATCCAAATCGCCGCCCTCGGCGGCCTTGGCGCCGCCCACTTTCCACATCAATACCTCGCCGGCAACTCCCCGGCGTTTTTCTCTCTGATCCTTGGGCGCGGAAGCCACATCATCGTTGGCTACTACCGTCTTCACAGTAAGGCCGGCCTTTTTCGCCATCTTGACAGCCATTTTTACATTCATGTTGTCGCCGGAATAATTTCCGTAAAGGCAGGCAACGCCTTTCCCCTGATCCGCCACCTTCGCGGCATCCAGAAAAGCGGCTGCCGTAGGGGAAGAACAGATCTCCCCCACTGCCACGGCATCACAGAGATTTTTTCCTATGTATCCGATGAATGCCGGCTTATGTCCGGAACCTCCGCCGGTGATCACGCCCACTTTCCCCTCCGGGATATTTTTTGCTTTTACGACTCTGGGGTTTTCCGTCCCCTCCACAATATCTGCATGTGCCTTTAAAAATCCCCTAAGCATTTCGTCTACGATGTCGTCCGGGTTATTCAAAATCCGCTGCATATTGACCTCCTGAATTTTACTGAATTGTGAATCCGCCATCTACCAGCAGATTATGTCCTGTGATCATGCCCGCGCCCTTGCTGCAAAGGAATGCGATCACCGAAGCGATCTCTTCCGGCTCGGCAAATCTCTCGGCAGGTATGGTCTTCTTAAACGCGTCGCCCACAGGACCGTCCCAGGCTTTGTGTCCCAGGGCGGTGAGAACTACGGTGGGCGCCACGGAATTTACGCGGATTCCGTATTTTCCCCATTCCTTAGCCATCACCTTGGTCATGGCAATGATCCCGCCTTTGGCGGCACAGTATGCCACATGCTTGTCCAACGCGATGACTCCGGCTTGAGAAGCCATGTTGACAATGCTTCCGCATACCTTGTTGTCGATCATATATTTTCCTACCGCCTGAGCCATAAAGAAGCAGGCGGACAGATTGATGCTGATGGTCCTGTTCCAGTCGTCCGCGCTGATCGTCTCGGCATTTTCCAGCGCTACGATCCCGGCGCAGTTGATCAGGATATCTACTTTTCCGAATTTTTTTACCGCTTCATCGATGACCTTTCCTGGATAATCCATGTCGCAGACATTTCCTACAACGCCGATCACGTTGCTGCCCAATCCGGCGGCGATCTCATCCAGCTTGGGATTCAGATCCGCCAGCACAACATTCACGCCTTTTTTCACAAAAAACTCTGCCGTAGAGTAGCCGATGCCTGCCGCTCCCCCGGTAATGATCGCTGTTTTTCCTTCCAGCGAAAACTCTAAATCAACGCCTTCGTACGGTAACATAATATAACCTCCTCGTCTATGTATTGAGCGGAAAAGGCAGACGGAAATTTCTTTTTCGTCCGTCTGCCTTTTCTTATGAATCAGCAGCCGTCACCAGACTGGCTCTGAACTGATGCATCAATATTTGTTCTGGTAATCCTGATAGTTGTCGGGAGTGATCATCTCGAAGGGAATCCATACTTCTTTCTCGTAGTCCTCTCCGTTGACACACTTCACAGCAGTCTCCAGCGCTCCGGTAATCTGTCCTTCCGCATTCTGGAAGTCGCTGGCGATCATCTTGCCGCTCTCCACAGCCGCTACCGCGTCTGTGATACCGTCGATGCCGATGCAGGGAAGATCCATGCCGGCTGCCTCAATGGCCTCTCTGGCACCCAGCGCCATCTCGTCGTTCTCGGATACAACCGCGTCGATCTCATCGCCATAGGTGGTGATCCAGGTCTCCATCAGGGTCATAGCCTCGGAACGGGACCAGTTAGCGGTATCCTAAGCCAGGATCTTAATGTTCGGATAATCAGCCAGGACGTTGGTAATACCTTCATATCTCTGAAGCTGCGCGGACTGTCCCATGGGGCCCTCGATCACTACAATATTGAAAGTATCGCTCTCCATGTAGTCGATCATGTACTGCATGATCTCTTCACCGGCGCTGACGTCTTCCGATCCGACGTAAGCAGTCAGCTGGTCATTGTTTACCATAGTGTTTACACCTACGATCGGAATACCGGCTTCCACTGCTGCGTCTACACAAGCGGAGCACGCGTCTGCATCCTGGGGATTCAGGATAATGGCGTCCACGCCGTCGGCGATCATGGTCTCAACCTGCTCCAGCTGAGCGGCCGCGTCATTATTGCCATCATAAGAGGTATATTTTACTCCGTTTTCCTCGGCCCATACCTTGGCCGCGTCATCCATCCGCATACAGAACTCGGTCTGCAGAGTGTAGTAGGTTGCGCCGATGCTCAGGCCTTCCGCCCCGGCTACTCCGCCGCCGGCGCTGTCAGCAGAAGAATCCTCCGATGTCCCCTCTTCCGCGGAAGAGTCTTCCTGGGTGTCGTCCGCGCCGCTCTCGGAAGCAGTGTCCGCTGCGGAATCAGCCGCGGAATCTCCGCCGCCGCAGGCTGTCAGTCCCAGTGCCATTGCGGATACCATCATGGCCGCCAGCAATTTTTTTACGGTGTTTCTCTTCATATACTCTTTCCTCCTTGTATTTTTATTACGCCTTTGCAGGCGCTAATAAACCAGTTAATCAGAATTCAGGCCGTCCAGCATAACCGCGCCGATCACGACGAAGCCTTTGACAAGCATCTGGTAGTAGGTGTTGACGCCCAGCATATCCAGGCCGGTGGACAGCACCTGCATGATCATAATACCGACGATAGTTCCCCAAAGCCTTCCTTTGCCTCCCGCCAGGCTTGTTCCGCCGATGACTACGGAAGCGATGGCGTCCGTTTCATATCCGTCACCGGTCGAGGTTACGCCGGAAGTTACGCGGGCAGTCATGATAATGCCGGCCAAAGCGGAAAGGATGCCTGTAATGATATACACGGAACAGATGATCCTCTTGGTATTGATACCGGATACATGGGCCGCATTCCGGTTTCCTCCTACGGCGAATATGTATCTGCCGTACCGGGTCTTATACAGCATCACAAAACAGATCAGCAGCACCACGATCATAAT
Source organism: Candidatus Scatomonas sp. (assembly GCA_963928055.1). Lineage (GTDB taxonomy): Bacteria > Bacillota > Clostridia > Lachnospirales > Lachnospiraceae > Scatomonas. The sequence goes on from CAWVDN010000001.1 coordinate 1,182,916, forward strand.
GATGCAGGGAATGGGAATCCCTCCCAGGCTCCCGCCTCCGATGATCTTGAACCCGTTTGCCAGATTTGGAATGGGTTTGGCATCCGTCAGCAGAAATTTCAGGCCGTCCGCGATACTCATGGCGCCCAAGGTTCCAACGAAAGCCGGCACCTTAAGATAAGCGATACAGAAACCGTTGAAAATACCGAAGGCCAAACCTACAGCCAGGCCGATCAGGACCGCCACTATAGGCGGATAACCCAAAGCCGCCTGCGCAAAATACGCGGAATACATACCTGCGCATCCCATAATAGCGCCTACGGACAGGTCAATGCCGCCTGTCAGGACTACAAAGGTCATACCCACTGCCAGCAGGCCGTTGATAGAGGCGTTGCGGAAAACGTTCCTCATATTGGCCGGGCTGATAAACCGGGGCCGGATCACCGTGATGATAATGATCAGCGCAACCAGGCCGATCAGGGATCCGTACGTGGCTATAAACTGCTTCTTCGTCATTTTGTTCTGCCTTTCCAGGCTTGCTTTACTATTTGCACTTCCGTTCACAGTTTTTCACTCCCTACTTTTGTTTATTTTGCATATACCTGAACTGCATCTGCGCGATCGCCTCCTGGTTGAACTCCTCCCGGTTCAGTTCGCCGCTGCACTTGTGGTTGCTGAGGATGATGATCCGGTCAGACATGCCCATAGCCTCCGGCATTTCCGAGGAAACCATGATAATGGCGTTGCCCTGTTTTACGTAATCGCACATGATCTTGTAGATTTCCGCCTTGGCCCCCACATCGATCCCTCTGGTAGGCTCGTCGAAAATCAGGATATGAGGTTTAGCGATCATCCATTTAGCCAAGACAACCTTCTGCTGGTTGCCTCCGGAAAGCGACTTCACCGCTATGGAAGGCCTTGCCACCTTGATGCCCAGAGATTTGATCTGCCCTTTTACCGTCTGTACTTCCGCCCGATTCTGCAGGAAACCGTTCTTAACAAAATCTCTCAGCGCTGCCAGGGTAATATTTTTTTCCACACTCATGGGAAGGACCAGGCCCTCTCCCTTTCGATCCTCCGTTACATAGGCGATGCCGTTTTCAATCGCATCCCTGGGGCTCTTGAAATGCACTTCTTTTCCATCCAGAAGCACCTGTCCGGATTCCGGCTTTGTAATTCCGAAAATGGAATGCATCAGCTCGGTCCTGCCAGCGCCTACCAATCCCACGAATCCCAGGATCTCTCCTCTGCGCAGCTGGAAACTGATATCTTCGTACTGACCTTTCAAGGTCAGATGCTTTACTTCCAGGATCGGTTCGCCGATGGGGACCGTCTCCTTGGGGAACTGTACATCCAAATCCCGGCCTACCATGTTTCGGATCAGAGTATTTTCGTCCACTTCCGATGCTTTAAAGGTGTTGATATAGGTGCCGTCTCTCAGGACCGTCATCTCATCGCAGATCTGGAAGATCTCATCCATTTTGTGGGAAATATAGATGATCCCTACTCCGGACTGCTTCAGATTGCGGATCATACGAAACAGGCTTTCCACTTCTCTGTCCGTAATGGAAGATGTGGGCTCGTCCATGATCACGACTCTTGCGTTCTGAGAAATCGCCTTGGCGATCTCTACCATCTGCTGATCGGCCACTCGCAGCCGTTTCATCTTTGTACGGGGATTCAGAGGGATTCCCAGATTATTCAGCAGTTCCTCTGTCTGCTTGTACATCTGCCGGTAGTTGACCATTCCGAATCGTCCCGGCTCTCTACCCAGATAGATATTTTCCGCTACAGACATTTCCAGCTCGGAGGAAAGCTCCTGATGGATCATGGCAATTCCCATTTCCCGGGCTTTCGCGGGAGAATTGATCTCCACTTCCTGGTCATCCATAAAGATTTTTCCTGAATCCGCGCCGTGGACGCCGGCAATCACCTTCATCAAAGTCGACTTTCCGGCTCCGTTTTCTCCCATCAACGCATGAACAGTGCCGGGCTGCAAAACAAAATCCACACCATGGAGGACTTCTACTCCATAAAAGCTTTTGTGAATATCCTTCAGTTCAATCAGACTCATTGTTTTGCCACCTCTCTTTTCTATCTAGCGATTCATATCATATTCCACAAAGGCATCTACTTTTGGCTGTGAGGAGCATCCCGGTACAAACTCATTGGTCAGAAACGCGTCTGTCAGTTCTTCTCTTAATTTGCTGCCTATGGTGAAGGCTCCCATGCAGGCAATATTGGCGTTATTGCTGAGTCTCGCCCGCTTTGCGGAATAAACATCCGAAAGCAGTGCCGGATATGCCCCCTTCACTTTGGAAGCGGAAATGCAGACGCCGATGCCGGTTCCGCACAGCAGAATGCCCCGGTCATATTCCCCTGCTGCCACTGCTTCCGCTACTTTCTCAGCCACATGGGCATAGATCGTGTCATCGCTGCCAAAATCTGTAATTTCTCCGTATCCCTTGCTCTCCATGAACCGGATCAGTTCTTCCTTCGCCTGCTGAGCATTGGGATCGCATCCAATCGCAATTTTCATTTTCGTTCCCTCCTTACTGAAAAAAGTATATAATTTTCAGTAAGGCAATCCAATCCCAGCGAATTTAGAATAGGTGGAATATCTTAAGATTCCCCTTGATTTTTTTCACTTTTGGCAGAAGAAAGGGGAGGCCGCCCATCCGGCGGCCTCCCTTGGCATCGCATCGGTCTTCCATTTCATTCCGCATTAAAGATCCGGTCCGAAATGTCCTCTATATATTCTGAATTTGACTTTATCACGATCACAGCGGTTCCCTTGTTGGAGAACTTTTTGATATAAGACAGGATGATAGAGACTCCATATGCGTCGCAGCTGGTGAACGGCTCATACAGGATAATAGCTCTGGGATTAAATACATACCAGCGTCCCAGAGAAATATGGATGTGGTCGTTGGTGGACAGATACTTCACCACGGTCCGGCTGTGCAGATCCTCCTGGTCTATATCCCGGCACAAAACCCGGGTGATCTTTCTTCCGAAGGCAAAATACTCCCGTCTTGGGATTTTTTTCAGAGAAGGAAGAAGAAGATTGTCTCCCACGGACATCTTTTCAAAAACCTCGAAATCGCTTCCGCTTTTCATAATCGACACGATTTTATTTTTCATAAACGCGGAATACTTGGGCGCGTACAGAACCCTGCTCTCCAGGAAATATCCTGTGTCCGGATCCGGACTTCTTCCGCTGAGGGTCTGAAACAGCCGCAGCCTTTCCGTATTATTCAGGACCACAAAGGTCGTGATCTCTCCGCCCTTAAAATCAAAATCCTCCAGAGCGTCCCGGAACCGCAGATTCCGGATCCCGTAAACGACATCCTCGCCGCCATGCGTCTTTCTGGCATAGCTGTCCAGCAGCTTCTTTTTCATGATCATCGTATTCCCCAGCAGATAATCGCTGATGGACTCATCCTGGTGGAAAGCGTCCTTTCTCCATTTTTTTACGACTCTGCCTTTGCGGAAGATCACATAGCAATCCGATAAAATGGAAGCTGCCGTTTCCGAGTGGCACAGAAGCACTGCCGCCATACGCCCCTGGATAGCCCGGTAGAGGATCTGTCTGTAAGCGCCGATATCCTCCAGGCTCATTCCCTCACACTCGTCCTCGATAACCAGGATCCTGGCGCCGCTTTTCCGGGCTCTGACAATCTCCACGATCCTGCGTTCCCATTCGGAAAGTTCCCGCATTTTTCTGCGGATGTCCATGCGGATTCCCAGTTCCCCAAACTGTTCTTCCACTTCCCTCCGGAGAACCTCTTTTGTTTTTCTTGAAAGAAACCAGCTCACATCCCGGAGTCCCACGTATTCAGCCACCGACCAGCTGGCGATCCCCGGACTGGCTGAAGTGATAAGGTAAACACGAGAACCTATATCTGCGGCACTGCTGATCTTTCTTTCATCCAGAAAAACATGTCCCTGTTTCCAGTCGATCTCCGCTTCCCCCAGAATGATCCGCGCCGCCAGCTCTTTTCCCGAATCTTTCAGGCCTATCAGCCCCGTCACCTCTCCCTCCAGGGCATGAAATGAAGCGTGCTCCAGCTTCCCGTATCTGCTGGTGATCATATTCAGATCATTGATTTTCAACACGATTTTTTTCATCGGCCGCTACCTCTGCTCGATTGTTAATGGGAAGAACGATCTCCACATCTGTTCCGCAGCCGATCGAACTATAAACGTTCAGTCCGTATTGATTCCCGTACAATAGTTCTATGCGCTTATGGATGTTGGGGAGCGCGATCCCTGTATTTCTTTTTTCTGAATGTTCCGTATCCACCAGCTGCATATTTCTGGAATGGATCCTCCGGTTCAGCGCATCCAGTTCCCGCAGGCTCATGCCCTTTCCGTTATCAGAAACCGTCAGGACCAGATCATCCGTCACCGTCACCTCGATAACGATCCTTGCTTCCTCCATTTTGTCCTCCAGGCCGTGAACGATCGCGTTCTCTACAATCGGCTGCAGGATCAGCCGGGGCACATAATAGTCGTAGGCCGCCGTATCCTCCTCATCCACAACGATATCCAAAGAAAAACGATTGCGGAACCGGTACTGCTGGATCCTCATATAATTGTTAATGTTATTCAACTCATCCCGCAGCGTTACCATATTTCCTTTCCGGCTGATGCTGTAGCGGAAGAAAGAGGCCAGCGTTTCGATCATATCTGCCACTTCCGTGTCGTTGGCATACATCGCCTGCCCACGGATGGTATCCAGGGTATTGTACAGAAAATGAGGGTTGATCTGGCTCTGCAAAGCTGTCAGTTCCGTCTGCTTATTGAATATCTCCGCATTATTCCTGCGGATCCGCAGGGAAGAATACGTTTCTATGACCTGTTCGATCTCTTTCAGATAAGGACCGGCCTTTCCGTCCTCGAAGATCTCCTCGATGGTCTCCTCCCGGCCGGCGGCATCCAGCCGCTCCGTCACCTTCCGCAGAGGTCGGAACAAGACCAGTTCCACGGTAATGAGATACACCAGAAGCAGGCATAGGAGCAGGATGGCCAGTATGATCAGGCCGGATTTTCTGTCAAAAACAGCCAGCAGGATCAGGCCCAGTATATTTCCCATCAGCAGAATTTGTCCCAAAATATGCAGGGGCCGCATCTTTGCCGTCCTCCTTTACTCTTTAAGAATGCAGTCTCCGGTAAATTGCCGGCTTAACGCCCACTACCTTTTTAAACAGCTGGCTGAAATATTTCTGATCCCCGTAGCCCACTGCGTCTCCCACCGCCGCAATGGTCTCGTTGGTGGAAGTCAGCATCTTTTTTGCCTTCTCCATTCTGACGCTGATCAGATAATTGCTGAAATTCATATCCGTCTCTTTTTTGAACAGGGCGCTGAAATATACAGGATTCAGATCTACCACCTGGGCGATATCCTCCAGCAGGATCTTTTCCCGGAAGTGTTCCTCCACATACTGCTTGGCCTGGCGGATCGGTTTGGCGGACCGGGTCTCCGCCAGCGTCCGCAGCATCTCCAGACAGTCACCAAGATTCTGTTTCAGAAGCCGGACCATCTGAGGCAGCTTATAGCAGTGCTGACATTTTTCCAGAAGCTCCTTTTTCTGACTTCCGGCCTCCTCCTGATTGAGGTTCAGCTGCGCGTAAAAAGTGTCGACCAGTTTTTCCGCCAGTTCATAATAGCGGGTCATATCGCTGCTCTCCGGCACATGGCCGTTATTGAATAATTCCCCAATGCAGGATTCCAGGCTTTCACGGTCACAGGCCTCCACGCTGGCAGCTATTTCATCCCTCAGTTCCTCAAAACGGTCCCGATCCTGCTGCCGGTCCGCTCCGGAAATACTGTCAAAATAAATCAGGCGCCCTGTGCCGTAGCGCATGCGGTTGCACACGGCCCGGTAAGCCTCCAGGATGGAAAACCGGATCTCACCGAATTCTTTTTTCTCTGTACCGATGCCAATGGTGACCTCGTACTGATCAAAGCCCATAAGGTATTCCTTGATCTTCAGAAGTATGGTACTGAGAAGTTTTTTCACCTCCCGGCTTTTTTCAAAATCATAGTTGAACAGGCAGTAAATATGCTGGCTGTCCTTTTCGCAGATCAGAACCTCCCGCAGATCCGCTTTCAAAAGCGGATCGATGATGTCCTTGACGCGCTCCGAGGTGATCCTGTCCTGCCGCTCATCCCCCTGATCGACGCGAAGATGATCCAGTTTGATATCCACCCCCCGGTAGGCCTCTCCCTCCATGACGACCTGTCCGTCCGCCAGAGAGACGGCGCCCGCCTGATCGATGATATTTTTCAGGAAATCTCTTTTAATGATCCTGCTGCTCTCCATGGCTGTTTTTTTCAGTTCTTCATGGATCGAAAAAAACTCTTCCTGGTCGTCCAGCTTTCGTTTGATCTTCAACAGGACTTCGTTGACTTCCTGGCCGTTCACCGGCTTCAGGATATAATCTTCCACCCCGTAAGTCAGCGCCCGGTGGGCATACTCAAATTCCTTATAGCCGCTGACCACGATAAAATGTACCGGAATCCCGCTGTCTCTTGTCATTTTGATCAGATCCAGGCCGTTTACCTTGGGCATCCGCACATCCGTGATCACAATATCCGGATGTTTTTCCTGGATAGATGAAAAGGCGGTTTCCCCGTTGTCCAGCACCTCCAGGCATTCCATCTCCAGTTCCTCCCAGTGGATCAATCTTTCGATGAGGATCCCGATCCGGAATTCATCGTCCACGATAATTACTTTTCTTTTTTTCTCCGCCATGCTCACACATCCTTGTATATGTAAGGATATCCCGTGCTGAAAGTCCTTCTGCTTCCGCAGGGACTTCCAGGCCACGGGATATTCTATGCCGCGCTGTATCTGCCTTTTTACAAGTAAAATCGTTTCTTATCTTGCTTCTCCGAACATCTTTCTGTATTCTTCCGTGAAATCCAGCGTAGCGAAATAATCCTTCGGTTCTTCCGCCCGGCGGATCTTCTGAAAGCTTCCGTCCTCTTTCAGCAGCACCTCCGCGGACCACAGGCGGCCATTGTAGTTGTAACCCATGGAAAAACCGTGGGCGCCTGTATCATGGATCACCAGCAGATCGCCTATATCGATCTTCGGAAGCATCCGGTCGATGGCAAACTTGTCGTTATTCTCGCAGAGAGACCCTGTCACATCGTACTTGTGATCGCAGGGAGCGTCCTCCTTGCCCATCACCGTGATATGGTGGTAGGCTCCGTACATGGCGGGCCGCATCAGATTGGCCGCGCAGGCGTCCAGTCCGATGTATTCTTTGTAGATATGCTTTTCATGAACGGCTCTCGCCACCAGACAGCCGTAGGGGCCCATCATAAAGCGGCCCATTTCCGTGCAGAGACTTACATCCCCCATGCCGGCAGGGACCAGGACTTCCTCGTATACTTTCCGCACGCCCTCGCCGATGGCCTGGATATCGTTAGGCTCCTGCTCCGGCCTGTAGGGGATCCCCACGCCGCCGGAAAGGTTGATAAAGGTGATATGGCAGCCTGTCTCCTTCTGAAGCTTCACCGCCAGTTCAAAGAGTACCTTTGCCAGAGCCGGATAATATTCGTTGGTGACCGTGTTGCTGGCCAGGAACGCGTGGATGCCGAATTCCCGGGCTCCTTTCGCCTTCAGCATGCGGAAGGCCTCAAACAGCTGCTCTGTGGTCATGCCGTACTTGGCGTCCCCGGGATTATCCATGATATCCGTGGTGATCTTGAACAGGCCGCCGGGATTGTAGCGGCAGCTGATCTTTTCGGGGATGTATCCCAGAGTTTTCTCCAGAAAATCCACATGGGTGATATCGTCCAGATTTATAATGGCTCCCAGCTCCGCGGCCTTTTTGTATTCCTCCGCGGGAGTCACGTTGGAAGAAAACATGATGTCGTCTCCCCCGAAGCCCATGGCGTCGGAAAGCATCAGTTCTGTCAGGGAAGAACAGTCGCAGCCGCAGCCATACTCCTTCAGGATCTTGATCAGATAGGGATTGGGGTTGGCTTTTACCGCGAAATATTCCTTAAATCCGGGGTTCCAGGCAAAGGCCGCTTTTACGCGGCGGGCGTTTTCCCGGATCCCCTTTTCATCGTAGAGATGAAAGGGCGTGGGAATTTCCCGGATGATCTCCTCCAGCTTTTCTCTGGTCACAAATGGTTTTTTCATTGGTACAACTCTCCTTCAGTCTCATTTCACCTGCAAAATATGAAGCATGTTGGTAATGTTCGTCGTATTCCCGCCGCTCTTGACCTCATTGGTAGCCGGGTCGCCGGCGGTAAAGATCAGGATGTCCCCCTTCTCCACCAGTTTTTCTCTTTCCACCATATAAAGGGCGTGGGAAATAATGTTTTCCGTGGTGTCTTCCTCAAAACCTTTCACCGTCATGACGCCCCAGTACAGCTGCATTTTTCTTCTGGCCCACTCAAAGGGCGTCACCGCGTAAATGGGGACGCTGGGGCGCAGATTGGAGATCAGACGGGCGGTCTTTCCGGACATGGTGGGAGTGACGATGCAGGAGGCTCCGATATGCTCCACCATATCCACCGCCGCGAAGCCCACCGCGCTGGAAACACTGGCGTTGCCTCTGGCGACCTCCACATCCCGGTAGCTTTCAAATTTCAGATACTGCTCTGTCTCCAGAGCGATCTCCGCCATCATCCGGACAGCTTCCACCGGATATTTTCCCATGGCCGTCTCGCCGGACAGCATGACCGCGTCGGTGCCGTCATAGATGGCGTTGGCCACATCCGTCACCTCCGCCCGGGTGGGCCGGGGATTCCGGATCATGGAATCCAGCATCTGGGTGGCGGTGATCACTGGAAGATACAGATGATTGCATTTCTCGATAATGGTCTTCTGAATATGGGGCACCTCGTAAGCGGGGATCTCCACCCCCAGGTCTCCCCTGGCCACCATGATCCCGTCGGAGGCCTGGATGATGGCGTCGATGTTTTCCACGCCCTCGGCATTCTCGATCTTGGAGATCACATCGATGTGCTCGCCGCCGTGTTCCCGCAGGAACGCTTTGATCTCCAGCACGTCCTCTGCCTTGCGGATAAAGGACGCCGCCACGTAATCCACCTTCTGCTCAATGCCGAACAGCAGGTCTTCCTTATCCTTCTCCGTGATGGCCGGAAGCTTGATGGAAACGCCCGGAACATTGATCCCCTTGCGCTCCCCCAGTTCTCCGCCGTTGATGATCTGGCATTCGATCTCGGTGGCCGTAAGTCCCAGAACCTTCAGTTCCATGAGGCCGTCGTCCACCAGGATCCGGTCCCCTTCTTTTACATCCGCCGGAAGTCCTTTATAGGTAATGGAGACTCTGCTGCTGTTTCCCACCACCTCTTCCGTGGTGAGCACGATCTTCTTCCCTTCCTCCAGGGTGACCTTCTGCCCGTTTTCCAGGACGCCGGTGCGGATCTCCGGTCCCCTTGGTATCCAGAAGGATGGCGATGGGGACCTTCATTTCTTTCCGGAGCTTCTTCAGCGCCTTCATCCTGCCCTTATGTTCTTCGTGACTTCCGTGGGAAAAATTAAATCGGGCCACATCCATTCCCGCCTCGATCCAGCTTTTCATCATCCCCGGCTTGTCCGCGTTGGGTCCCATGGTACAGACAATCTTCGTTCTCTTCATACAAAAATCCCCTTTCCTCTTGGTTGACTGCGCTAAAGCAAAGCCGTATTTATTTTACGTGCACGTGATTAAACAGGTGGTCCTGACAGTATTCATAGTTTCCGTTGCAGCGGGAGCAGAAACGGAACTCCAGACTCGGATCATCCAGCTCCGTTCTTCCGCAGACCGCGCATTTGTGGATCGGCCCTCTGCCGCCGCTCCCCGCGCCGGCGCCCCGGACCCGGGTATAGCCCGTGGCCCTGTAAAAATCTTTTTTTCTCTTCTGTTCTTTATAGTTGAATCTGGAATAATCTCTGGTAGCCAGGAAAAAGAGGATGGTACTGGCCAGGGAGCACAGGATCACTACCCGGGAAGCCCAGTTGCCGTCGATCAGTTCGTACAGCAGATAGGCCACATCCACCAGGGCCAGCCACTTCATCTTGATGGGGATAAAGAACATGAGCAGCACCTGCTGGTCCGGAAAGGTCATGGCAAACCCCAGGAAAATGGACAGGCTGACATAATAGGTAGAGAACATATACCCCCAGTTCAGCATCGTATACCAGTCCCCGATGACGGCGTAGAGGATGAAGGAGCCGACTACGGTCATGATCAGTCCGAAGAAAATGTAGGCGTTATACCGGAAGTCTCCCCAGACATGCTCCAGAGCCGTGCCGATATTGTAGTAGAACAGCAGCATGATGATCGTAAATACGTTAAAACTTCCCGGGGGCATCAGCACCCAGCTGACCACTCTCCAGACCTGTCCCCGCAGGATCAGTCCGGGATCCAGGGTCAGCCATCCCAGGATATTCACAGACGCCGCCTGCTGCACCATCATGAGCACGTATCCGATCACATAGGTGATGATAATATATTTTGTCAGATCCGGTATGGCGCATTTCCCGAATTTACGTTCCAGCTTATTAAAAAATTTCATTCCGTCCCTTTCTCTCATTCAATGATTCAGAAGCTCTCCCTAGAAAAACTTCTTTTTCGCCATGATCAGTACCAGGATCAGGCAGACTCCCAGGGCGACGCAGCAGAGGATCAGAAACCCGTAGGGACTGTCCGCGAAAGGCATTCCCTCGCTGCGGACGTTCATACCGTAGGCGGAAAAGATGATGTTGGGCACGGAGATCACCAGGGTCACCGTGGCCAGGAATTTCATGACGATGTTCAGGTTATTATTGATGATGGAAGCCACCGCCTCCGTGGTATCCCGGAGGATGTTGCTGTAGATATCGGCCATCTCGATGGCCTGTTTGTTCTCGATGATGACATCCTCCAGCAGGTCCTCATCCTCGGGATAATGCTTGATGGAATCGATCTTCATAAGCTTTTCCAGCACCATCTCGTTGGACCGCAGGGAGGTGGTAAAGTAAACCAGGCACTTCTCCAGCTCCAGCAGCTCGATGAGCTCCTTGTTCCTCTGGGACCGATGGAGCTGACTCTCGATCTGTTCGCTCTTTTTATCTATGATACGCAGATAATGCAGATACATGTTGGCATTTCGATACAGGATCTGCAAAATGAACCGTGTCTTCATATAAGTAAAGAAATTGCGCACCCGGCCGTCCATGAAACTGCCCAGGATCGGCGTATCCTCCAGGCATACGGTGATCAGCGCTTTGTCGGTCACCACGATGCCCATGGGGATGGTCTCATACCAGTCCCGGTCGTTCCGCTCTTCGATAGTGGGGATATCCACCAGGATCAGCGTGTAATTATCCTCGGCCTCGATACGGGAGCGTTCCTCTTCATCCAGGGGCGCCCGAAGATCGTCCACTTCTATCTCGTATTTCTGCGCGATATCAAAAATTTCCGTGGCAGTGGGGTCGGTCAAGAGCGATCCAGCAGCCGTCTGCCGGCTCCTGGATCTGCTGCAGTTTTCCCTCTTCTGTCTTAAATATTCTCACCATGTTGTCAGACTCCTCCTCTGTCCGCGGAAAGGACAGACGGAAGCGCGTACCTGAAGTCCTCCCCGCTTGTTATCTTTTTTCTGCTGAAAGCATCCGAGCGCGACTGGGACCAGGCACACTTTCCATAACAACACATCCTTTCTTTTCATTCTTGACATATCAGCCCAATTTACACTCATTAATTATAAGCGGCAGCATTTTGTTTGTCAAACTCTTTACGAAAAATTAACGGCTCCTCCGGGCGCAGATTGGAGTAGCCATCCCCGGCGATTTGTGTTACACTGAAATCTGCCGGAACCTGATTTTTTTCCGGCGGTTATCACATTTTGAAAGAGGAGAAAACACCTATGGCAGGTTCATCATACGGAACGATTTTCAGGATCACCACCTGGGGGGAATCCCACGGCAAAGGCCTTGGCGTGGTGGTGGACGGCTGTCCCGCCGGTCTTCCCCTGAAAGCTTCGGATATCCAGGAATATCTGGACCGGCGGCGGCCGGGGCAGCACCGCTACAGCACCCAGCGGGCGGAGAAGGATCGGGTGGAGATCCTCTCCGGCGTGTTTGAGGGAAAAACCACCGGCACTCCCATTTCCCTGATGGTTCCCAATGCCGATCAGCGCTCCAGGGATTACAGCGAGATCGCCGCTTCCTATCGTCCGGGCCATGCGGACTTCGGCTTTGACGCCAAATTCGGTTTCCGGGATTACCGGGGGGGCGGCCGCTCCTCCGGCCGGGAAACCATCGGCAGAGTGGCCGGCGGCGCCGTTGCCTCCCTGCTGCTGAGGGAACTGGGGATCACCCTCTGCGCCTACACCCGCTCCATCGGTCCCGTCTCATAGAAACCTTCGACGAACAGGAGATCGAAAACAATCCCCTGAAAATGCCGGACCCCGGAGCGGCGGAAAAGGCCGCCGCCTGGCTGGAGAAATGTATGGCCGAAAAGAACTCTTCCGGAGGCGTCATCGAATGCGTGGTCCACGGAATGCCCGCGGGTGTCGGGGATCCTGTTTTTGAAAAGCTGGACGCCAACCTGGCAAAAGCGGTCATGTCCATCGGCGCTGTGAAGGGCGTGGAAATCGGGGATGGTTTCCGGGCGGCGGAAGCCACCGGTCTGGAAAACAACGACGGGTTTGTCCTGGGGGCGGACGGAAAGATCACCACTCTCACCAACCATGGGGGAGGGATCCTGGGCGGCATCAGCAACGGCAATGATCTTGTGCTGCGGGCAGCTGTAAAGCCCACCCCCTCCATCGCTTCCCGGCAGGTCACAGTGACCCGCCAGGGGGAACCGACCCGGATCGAAATCCATGGCCGCCATGATCCGGTGATCGTTCCCAGAGCCGTGGTGGTGGTGGAAGCCATGACCGCCCTGACTCTCATAGACGCCCTGCTGCTGGGCATGGGCAGCAGGCTGGAAAACGTAAAAAAGATCTGGCTGGAGTGATCCTCCAGCCAGATCTTTTATTCTTTTATTTCCTTACGCGACTTTGCTCTTGGCCAGCTCTGCCAGAGTAGCAAATCCTTCTTTATCATTGACAGCCATGTCAGCCAGCACCTTGCGGTTCAGCTCCACGCCGGCCTGCTTCAGGCCGTACATGAATTTGCTGTAGGAAAGGCCGTTCAGTCTGGCGGCAGCGTTGATCCGGGCGATCCACAGCTGACGGAACTGACGTTTTCTCTGCTTTCTTCCGGCATAGGCAGTAGCCAGGGCTCTCATAACGGACTGCTTTGCGATCCTGTACTGTTTGCTTCTGGCGCCTCTGTAACCCTTTGCCAGTTTTAATACTCTGTTATGTTTCTTCTTAGCGTTTAATCCGCCTTTGATTCTTGCCATCTCTTAAGCTCCTCCTTATTATAAATACGGTAAAATCTTCTTCATGCTCTTTACGTTGGTAGCATCCACAACGGTCTGCTTCCGCAGATTTCTTTTTCTCTTCTGAGATTTCTTGGTTAAGATATGGCTCTTGTAAGCTTTGTTTCTCACTAATTTACCGCTGCCTGTTACTTTGAAGCGCTTTGCTGCGGCTCTGCTTGTTTTCATTTTCGGCATTGTCTGTTTCCTCCTTATGATACAATTACTTTTTAGCTGCCAGTACGATCGTCATAGTCCTGCCTTCTACCTTGGGCGCTTTTTCGATCACCGCGATGTCGGACAGACTCTCAGCGAATTCATCCAGGATGTGTCTGCTGCTGTTCATGTGGGCCATCTCTCTTCCGCGGAAACGGAGGGTGACCTTCACCTTATCTCCTTTGGAGATAAATTTGCGGGCAGCACCTACTTTCGTGTTTAAATCATTGGTGTCAATGTTGGGTGAGAGCCGCACTTCCTTCAGCTCAATGGTCTTCTGTTTTTTGCGGGCTTCCTTTTCCTTCCGCGCCATCTCATAGCGGTACTTGCCGTAATCGATGATCTTGCAGACCGGCGGTTTTGCCATAGGCGCGATCTTTACCAGATCAAGTCCCGCCTCCTGCGCCTTCAGGTACGCGTCACGGGCTGACATGATCCCCATCTGTTCTCCACTCTCACTGACCAGACGGACTTCCCTGTCACGGATCTGCTCATTAATCATTAAATCGCTAATTGTAGTATACCTCCATCCAAACTCACTGTTGACTGCTGCCTCCCCCGGAGACGTTTACTGCAAATGAAAAGGCGGATAGCTGACTATCCGCCTGAAACATCATAAATCGGGAAACCCTTTTCAGGTCTCCTGGATGATCCTATGAACCGTTAGTCGCCTGCTTGCGCTAAGGTGAGAGCGGATACTCTTCTTTCTTTTCATACGGTGATATCCTATCACGGATCACTTCCCAAGTCAAGAAAAATCTCTTATTTTTCCCAAAAGTCCTGCCGGCCGGCAGATCCGGAGGATTCTAAGGCTCGTCCTTCCGTCTGTCCCGATATGTAACCCCCGTTTTCACAAAAGGGAAACTCCGCCGCGGATCCCGTGTCCCGGCGGAGTTTCTGCCCTTTTATGCTTTTTCCGGCGAAAAAGCGCTTTTTCTTATCTGCACATAAAGCTGCCGCAGCAGGTCTCGCTTACGGTACAGGCGTCCGTTCCTTCGATATTGACAGCGCCCGCGATGCATCTGCAGTGATCGTTGGATTTACAGCTCTTGGCGTCGCAGCTGATCCCCACTGTGGTGCATCCGCAGCCGGTATCCGCTGTGGTCATGCTGTTGGACATGGTGTCTTTTCTCTCCATGAAGCTCTCGCAGCAGGTTTCATCCGCCCGGGTGGCGCCGCCTCCGCCCACCTTGATATCTCCTTTGGAGCAGAGCTCCCCTTTGTTGTAGACACAGGTCCTGGCTGAACATTGTAAAGCCGGCATACATACTACCTCCTTTCAAGTTTACGGAAACAGTATGTCCGGATTTTCCTCCTCTATGCGCCGCAGTCTTATTTTTCTTCGATCTCCACTTTTTTGATCTCTTTGGAGGCGATCTCCTCCTGAAGAGCTCCGATGAAATCCTCCAGGCTTCTCTGGCCCTCGTCGCCTTTGAAACGGCTTCTGACTGCCACCAGCCCCTGCTCTTCCTCCTTGGCTCCCACTACCAGCATGTAGGGGATCTTCAGGCTCTGTGCTTCCCGGATCTTGTATCCGATCTTCTCGGAACGCACATCCAGCTCCGCCCGGATACCGGCCTGTTTTAACGCATCCAGGACTTTCTCCCCGTAATCCAGGAATTTTTCGGAGATGGGAAGGACTTTTACCTGCACCGGAGCCAGCCAGGTGGGGAAGGCTCCCGCAAAGTGCTCGATGAGGATGCCGATAAAGCGCTCAATGGATCCGAAAGCCACCCGATGGATCATAATGGGGCGGTGCTTCTCTCCGTCCGCTCCCGTATACTCCAGACCGAACCGCAGCGGCAGCTGGAAGTCCAGCTGGATGGTGCCGCACTGCCAGGTACGGCCGATGGAATCCTGCAGGTGGAAGTCGATCTTGGGGCCGTAGAAGGCGCCGTCGCCCTCGTTGACCGCGTAGTCCAGGCCCAGGTCGTCCAGAGCTCCCCGAAGGGCGTCCGTAGCCAGTTCCCAGTCCTCATCGCTTCCCATGGAATCCTCGGGACGGGTGGAAAGCTCCACATGATATTTAAAACCGAAAAGGCTGTATACTTCGTCGATGAGCCGCGCCACACCCTTGATCTCATCCCGGATCTGATCCGGGGTCATGAAAATATGGGCGTCGTCCTGGGTAAAGCAGCGGACCCGCATAAGGCCGTGGAGCTGTCCGGATTTTTCATGACGGTGCACGATCCCCAGCTCGCCCAGCCGCAGGGGCAGATCCCGGTAGGAGCGGGGCTCCGACTGATACACCAGCACGCCGCCGGGGCAGTTCATGGGTTTGATGGCGTAGTCCTGCTCGTCGATAACTGTGGTGTACATATTGTTTTTATAGTGATCCCAGTGGCCGGAGGTCTCCCAGAGGCTCCGGTTCAGGATGATGGGGGTGGAGATTTCCTGATAGCCGTTTCTCTCATGGAGTTCATGCCAGTAATCCAGCAGAGTGTTTTTGAGGATCATTCCCTTGGGCAGGAAGAAGGGGAAGCCCGGTCCCGCCTCGTGCATCATAAACAGGCCCAGTTCCTTGCCCAGTTTCCGGTGGTCCCTCTTCTTGGCCTCCTCCATCATGGTCAGATATTCATCCAGTTCCGCCTTCTTGGCAAAAGCTGTTCCGTAGATACGGGTCAGCATCTTATTGTGCTCGTCCCCCCGCCAGTAGGCGCCTGCCAGGCTGGTGAGCTTGAAGGCCTTCACCGGCTTGGTGCTCATGAGATGGGGACCGGCACAGAGGTCAATGAACTCGCCCTGCTGATAAAAGCTGATCTCCGCCCCCTCCGGCAGATCTTCAATGAGCTCCACCTTATAGGGTTCCTGGCGCTCTTTCATAAGAGCGATGGCTTCCTCTCTGGGTTTGGTGAAACGGGTGATCTCCAGATTCTCCTTGACGATCTTTTTCATCTCCCCTTCCAGTTTTTCCAGATCCTCCGGGGTAAAACCGCCTTCGATGTCGATGTCATAGTAAAATCCGTCGGCGATGGAAGGTCCGATGGCCAGCTTGGCCTGGGGGTACAGGCGCTTCACTGCCTGGGCCAGAATGTGGGAGGTGGTGTGGCGGTAAGCTGCCAGACCTTCCGGATCCGAGGTGGTCAGGATGCTGAGGCTGCAGTCTTGCTCTACCCTGTGGCGCAGATCCACTACCTCCCCGTTCAGTTCGCCGGCGGTGGCGGCTCTGGCCAGGCCCTCGCTGATATCCTTCGCAATCTCCAGCACCGTCATGGGGGCGCCGTATTCCTTCGTGCTGCCGTCTTTCAGTGTGATGATCATGATCTTTTCTCCTTTTCTGTGTATTCAGACATAAAAATACCCTTATGACATTTCTGCCATAAGGGACGATCCTCTCCTGAGTCCGCGGTTCCACCCTGCTTGCCCCGGGGGCTGCCTCGGGACCTCTTCATTCTGACGGTAACGGAGTCGCCGGGCCGGATTAGGGCCGCTCAGAGGTGGTCTTCAGCTGCCCTCCGCCGGGATGCTCGCACCCTGCCATCCCTCTCTTCAGACTTCCCGCAGCCTACTCTTCTCTTCATCGCTTTCTCTTATGTGGTTCATTATAGCACGATTCCCCGGGTTGTCAACGGCGGAATTCCCTGTCTTTCCAGTTTAAAACTTTCCCAAAGGAAAAACCTGTGATACAATGCTCCTGAAGAAGATAAGGAGTGTTTCTGATGGATATTAACTACGAATTATATAAGGTATTTTACCATGTAGCCTCTTCCCTGAGTTTTTCCGAGGCTTCCAAACAGCTGTTCATCTCCCAGTCGGCAGTGAGCCAGTCCATCAAGGTACTGGAGAAAAAGCTGGGCATCACCCTGTTTATCCGCAGCACCAAACGCGTGCAGCTGACCCCCGAGGGGGAGATCCTCTTCCGCTACGTGGAACCGGCCGTAAACCTGATCCAGCGGGGGGAAGCGCAGATCATGGAATCCAGCGCCCTGGGCGGGGGGCAGATCCGCATCGGAGCCAGCGACACTATCTGCCGCTATTTTCTGGTGCCCTATCTGAACCGCTTCCACCGGGAACACGCCGGAGTCCACATCAAGGTCACCAACCAGACCTCCACCCGCTGCGTGGATCTGCTGGAATCCGGCCAGGTGGATCTCATTGTCACCAACTACCCCAATTCCCGGCTCACAGACCGGATGGAGACCATTCCCATCCATACCTTTCAGGATGTGTTCATCGCCAGCCGGGATCATTATCCGGAGCTGACGGACAGGACCATCACTTTAAAAGAACTGCTGGGGCATCCCATTCTCATGCTGGACCGGAAAAGCACCACCAGCGAATTTCTCCATCATCTGTTTCAGCAGCACCAGCTGGATCTGGTGCCGGAGATCGAGCTGGGCAGCAACGACCTGCTGGTGGATCTGGCCAGCATCGGCCTGGGCATCGCTTTTGTGCCGGATTACTGTCTGACCCGGACCACCAATCTGTTTAAAGTGCGGATCGCCGATGAGCTCCCCACCCGGAAGCTTGTCATCGCCCACAATGCCCAGCTTCCGGTGCCTCAGGCTGCCCGGGCGTTTATCCGCTTTTTTACGGAAACCTCCGGGCCGGAAGCTCAGGTCTGATCCCGGCTCCAGAATTCCCGCAGGAGCTCCGGCAGACCTTGCAGCGTACAGACAGCGGCATCCGACCACTCTCTGGGAAACAGGGCCCGGTATTCCTGGCCGCAGAACCGGTCGTCCAGCAGGGCGATGACACCCCGGTCTTCTGTGGTGCGGATCACCCGCCCGGCGGACTGGAGCACCTTATTCATTCCCGGAAAACGGTAGGCATAGTCAAAGCCGTTTTCTCCCTTCTCCTCATAAAAAGTCCGCAGAAGTTCCCTCTCATCGCTGATCTGAGGCAGGCCGGTGCCCACCACCAGGGCGCCGATGAGTTTTTCTCCGGAAAGATCGATGCCTTCGGAAAAAATCCCTCCCATCACGCAGAAACCGATGAGGTTCTCCTCCCTGCCTTCCCGGAAAGCCCGCAGGAATTCTTCTCTCTCCCCCTCCTGCATGGAGGGCGTCTGGCAAAGGCAGTCTTTCCCGCCGTACGCTTCCCGGTAGATCCCATATACCTCGTCCAGCATAAGATACGAAGGGAAAAAGACCATGTAATTTCCCGGTCTGGCCTCCACGACCGCATGGATGTATCCGGCGATCCGTCGGTACTCCTCCGGCCCCCTGCGCTTATACCGGCTGCTGACGTCCCGGCCGATGAGCAGCCGGCGCTTTTCCGGATCAAAGGGGGAGGGGATATAGACCGCGTAGTCCTCCTCTCCCCTGCCGCTTAAGAACTTTCTGTAGTAGGTCACCGGCAGCAGGGTAGCGGAAAAGAATACCGCGCCGCGGCCTTTATCCAGACAGTTCTGAAGATTTCCCGCCGGGTTCACGCAGCAGAGCTTCAGGCAGAAGCGGCCGTCCTCCCGATGCCGTCCGTAGATCATATAATTGCTGTCCACCAGATCGTAAATGGAGAAAAAGGCCCGGAGGCCGAAGTAAAACTCCAGGACCTCCTTCCGCAGGGCTCCTTCTTCCAGCTCCTGGAGGAAATCCTCCAGCTCCCCTAAAAGCCCTGCCGCCAGCATGGCAAAGGTGCCCGCGGATTCAAATCTCCGGATCCCTTCACATTCTCTTTTATAGAGGAGCAGCTGATGGTTGCACCGCTCCAGGGCACGCTCCAGCTTTCTGCTGAAGGGCCGGACCTTTTTCTTTAAATCCAGGAAGTCTTCCTTGCAGACCTCCGCGCTGTACATCTCCCGGCCCCGCTCCACCAGATTATGGGCCTCGTCGATGAGAAAGATAAAGTCCTCCTTCCGGCTGCCCTCTCCGAAGAACCGCCGCAGCTTCACATCGGGATCAAAGACATAATTATAATCGCAGATAATGGCATCCATCCAGGAGGCCAGCTCCAGCTCCAGCTCATAGGGGCAGACCTGCCACTTTTCGCTCTGGGCCAGGATATCCTCCCGCTGATACCGGCTCTGGCCGGTAAGGATCTCAAAGACCGCCTCATTGATCCGGTCATAGTGCCCCCGGGCTCTTGGGCAGGCGGCGGGATTGCAGTCCGGCTCCTCCAGCAGGCACATTTTCTCCTTGGCGGTGATGGTCAGCACCTTAAAGGCCAGTCCCCGGTCTTTGAGGACGGAAAACGCCTCCTCCGCTACCGTTCGGGTGATGGTCTTGGCCGTAAGATAAAAGATCCGGCTTCCCAGGCCTTCCCCGCAGGCCCGCACCGCCGGAAACACCGTGGACATGGTCTTTCCCACTCCGGTAGGGGCCTGGACAAACAGCTGTTTCCGGCGGAGGATGCTGCGGTAGACCGCCGAGACCATCTCCCGCTGGCCCGGCCGGTAGGGAAAGGGGAACTCCAGCCCCGGCATAGAAGCATCCCGCTTCCGCTCCCACTGCCACTGGGCCTCCGCCCACTTCCAGTACTGATCCAGCAGATCGGCGAACCACAGATCCAGTTCCGCCAGGGAATAGGTTTCCCGGAACCGCCGGATCTCCTCGGTTTCCATCTGGCAGTAGGTCATCTGCACTCCGATCTTTTCCAATTTCCGGTCCAGGCCGTAGAAATAGGCGTAACATTTTGCCTGGGCCAGATGCAGCGGCAGAGGCTCCTCCAGGCGCTCCAGGTTCTGGTAAATACCCTTGATCTCATCAATGACCGTCCCTTCCGGATCCGTAAAGATCCCGTCCGCCCGGCCTTCCACAGACAGTATAAAATGTTCGTACTCTTTCTCAAATCCCAGGGGCACCTCCGCCTGGTAGGCCGCGCCCATGCTCTTCTGGATCTTCCGGTGGAGCCGGCTGCCCATCTGCATGGCTTCCCGCTCGGCAAAACCGCCCCGGCGGTTGTCCAGATCGCCGCTGCGGAGGAGAAATTCCACCAGACCGCGGACCGAAACACGGATTTTCTTTTTTTCCGTCAATGGAGCTCCTCCTTTCTCCCCAAATAGGAAAGCCGCCCAAAAGCACTGCTGCTCTCGGACGGCTTTCTGTATAGACTCCAGCCCCGGCTGCCCCTTTCACAGGAAACGCCGTTTTCAGGCCACCGCGAATTTCTGAAGCGTTTTGCTGAACTCCGGGTTTTCGCCGTAGCACTGTACCGTCAGCGCCCGGGAAAGTCCCATGCTCAGAATACCCAGAAGAGACTTGGCATCAATGACGACGCGGTTATAAAAAATGTCAATGTCAAAATCGCATCTGGAAGCGGCATTTACAAACTCTTCAACTTCTTCCGCATCATGAAACATAACCTTTGTTTCAGGCATTTTGATCATCCTTTCTTATATGAGACCTGTGGGTATCAGAAATTTTCCTGCTTTTTACAGGAATATTTCTTTGCCATGTAGTATCTCACTTTTTGGATGAAACTGTCAATGCGGGAAATGACGAATTTCCGAAAGCTTCCGTTTGATTCTTATGCAAATTGCTCAGGGCTTTCCGGAATTTCCCGGGATCCGGCCCGAAAGATCACTTTCTGACGCTTAATTCCCGCATAGCCGCGGCCGCGTCATCCAGATGCTCGTTGAGGACCTCCGCGAACCTGCCCTGATCCGCCAGGGACGCCAGACGGCTCTCAATGGGAAGTTTGCCCAGCACCGGGATCCCCATCTGGCCCGCCACATGATCCACGTTGCTCTCCCCGAACACGGAGATCTTCTTGCCGCAGTCCGGGCAGAGAATATAACTGTAATTCTCAATAAGGCCCAGCACCGGGATCTTCATCATCAGAGCCATTTTATACGCCTTGGTGACGATCATCTCCACCAGTTCCTGGGGAGAAGTCACCACCAGGATCCCCTCCACCGGCAGAGACTGGAATACGGTCAGGGGCACATCTCCGGTTCCCGGAGGCATATCCACAAAGAGGTAATCCAGCTCCCCCCAGACCACATCCGTCCAGAACTGCTTTACCATGCTGGCGATCACCGGCCCTCTCCAGATCACCGGTTCGTCCTCTCCGGGCAGCAGCAGATTTACCGACATGACCTTAATGCCGTTGGCAGTCTCCGGAGGCCGGATCCCCTGATCATCCACCCCTGCGGGACCGTGGAGCCCGTACATCCTGGGAATGGAAGGCCCGGTGATATCCGCGTCCAGAATACCCACCCGATATCCCATGGCCGCTACGGCGTTGGCCATGGAGGCCGTCACAAAGGACTTACCCACGCCGCCTTTCCCGCTGACCACGCCCACCACATGGGCCACATGGGAGTACTGGTTCAGATCTACGTGAAAATCCGGTTTCTCCCTGCTGGGGCAGCCCTCGCAGCTCTCCTTGGAGCAGCTCTCGTTGCTACATTCTTTTGCCATTTTCTATCTTCCTCCTGATACAATTTTACTATTTAATAAACTGGTCGATGGCTGTGTTCAGTTCCTCCAGGGCTTTCATATCCCCGCTCTCCACCGCGTCCACAATGCAGTGTTCAATGTGGTCGTGAAGGATTACCTTTCCGGTGTTGTTGATTGCGGCCTTTACTGCGGACAGCTGTACCAGCACCTCGCTGCAGTCCCGGCCGTCCTCCACCATCCGCTTAATGGATTCCAGATGTCCGATGGCCCGGGAGATCCGGTTCAGCACCGCCTTGGTATTCTGGTGGGTGTGGGCGTGGGTGTGCTCATGGGTGTGCTCGATGACCGTACCGTCTTCCATGACATGTCTGTGCTTTCCTGTGGATGTATGTTCCATGCGTATTCTGTCACTCCCCTCTAGCATTCCGTAAAACTGTACCGCTGTCTGATCCCGGAAGTTACGATATCAAAAATAATGGTGCCGTCTTCCTTCACTGTTTTCTCGTAGGTAAACTCTTTATCCTTAAACTTTTCCTGAATATATCGTTCCGGATCTTCGATTTCCAGTTCCTCAAAAAAGACGTCCCGCATCTGATTGTTGGGGCACTGGTTAAAGATCTCCCATACCGCTTCATAGCTTTTCATGGTGTTTTCCTCCTGCCTCGTTCTCTTGATTATACAGAGTTTCCGCCGGCTTGGCAAGTGCGGGGGGAAATTCCTCAGGCAGGATCCTCCTCATCAAACTCCACAATGGTATAGTAACCCCTGCTGGTCTGCTGGATCTCCTTTACAATTCCGGTGGTGGATCTCAGCCGTTCGTAGGCCTGATAATTTTTGCTCATAGCCACTGCCGGAACAATCGTGTAGTAATACGATGTGGGAAGGGCGCTCTCCGTGACCTGCACTTCCTGGCCCACCTCCAGCAGCCCCTGCCTTTCCATTTTAAATTCCATCTGACGCATAATAAATCCTCCGCTTTTCCGCGCAGAAAGGGCGGCCATTTGCCTGGCCGCCCCTGGTTTTTATTGATTTCGCTGTCTTTCCGCAGATCAGTGATGGAACAGACGGATGCCGGTAAAGGCCATGACCATGCCGTACTTGTCGCAGCACTGGATGACCGCGTCGTCCCGGACCGATCCGCCGGGCTCCGCCACATATTTCACGCCGCTCTTGCGGGCTCTCTCGATGTTGTCGGAGAAGGGGAAGAAAGCGTCGGAGCCAAGGGTCACGCCCTCCATCTTATCCAGCCAGGCTCTCTTTTCCTCTCTGGTAAATACCGCCGGTTTTACCTTGAAGATCTTCTGCCATGCGCCCTCGGCCAGCACGTCCATGTATTCTTCGCCAATATAGACATCAATGGCGTTGTCCCGGTCCGCTCTGCGGATGCCGTCCACAAACTGCAGGCCCAGTACCTGGGGACTCTGGCGCAGCCACCAGTTGTCCGCCTTCTGGCCGGCCAGTCTGGTGCAGTGTACACGGGACTGCTGTCCGGCGCCGATGCCGATGGCCTGTCCGTCTTTTACGAAGCAGACGGAGTTGGACTGGGTGTATTTCAGAGTGATCAGGGAGATCTTCAGATCTCTCAGAGCGCTCTCCGGCAGATCCTTGTTTTCTGTCACGATGTTGGACAGCAGGGCATCGTCGATGGGCAGCTCCTGTCTTCCCTGCTCAAAGCAGATGCCGAAAACCTCCTTGTGCTCCAGGGGAGCGGGAACGTAGTCCTCATCGATCTGGATCACGCAGTAGTTGCCGTTTTTCTTGGATCTCAGGATCTCCAGAGCGTCCTCGGTATAGCCGGGGGCGATGACGCCGTCGGAAACCTCTCTCTTGATGAGAGAAGCGGTGTCCTTATCGCAGACATCGGACAGAGAAATGAAATCGCCGAAGGAGGACATTCTGTCCGCGCCTCTGGCTCTGGCGTAAGCGCAGGCCAGGGGAGACAGCTCGCCCATATCGTCCACCCAGTAGATCTTCCGCAGCGTATCATCCATGGGAAGACCCACAGCGGCTCCTGCCGGGGAAACGTGCTTAAAGGAGGTGGCTGCCGGAAGGCCGGTGGCTTTCTTCAGCTCTCTCACCAGCTGCCAGCCGTTGAAGGCATCCAGGAAGTTGATGTATCCGGGGCGTCCGGAAAGCACCTTGATGGGCAGTTCGCTTCCATCGGTCATGTAGATCCGGGACGGTTTCTGATTGGGGTTACATCCGTACTTTAACTGCAGCTCGTTCATTGAAAAACTCCTCCTTATTTGTTTTTGTTGACGATCCTGGTTTTAAAGGTTCCGTCTTCAATGTTGATATATCTTACGAAAAGAGAAACTTTGTTATCCTCGTTGAGGCTGTTCCACAGCATGTCCGTAAAGGCGTCCATGTCGTCCGGAATGGCTACCAGCTTGGGCTCTCCCTCGAAGCTGGGCAGGGGATCGCCGTCGTGCATGTAGGTGTGGATGAAATGTCCCTCTCCGGGAACGCAGTCGCTGTAGGCAAAGGTAAAGCGGTTGCACTGGGCGGGATTGCCGTTGTTGCTCTTCAGAATGGAAAGGGCGTAGCTGTAGGAGCCGCCTTCCACATGCATAATGCCGGAGATCCTGGGGGTGTAGTTGGGGCCGTCGGGCTCGAACTCCCGGGTCCGCAGGCACTGCTCAAAGGTCAGCTGCTTGTCCATTCCCTCATAGATGGTGTCCGTCTGATCGCCGTTAGTGACGATGGTCTTATTTCCCAGCACCCGCACCGGAGCGTAGATGATCAGACTGGGATCCTTCATCTTGGAAGGGTCGAAAGCCTGGGTACGGATTCCGTCTCCGTCCTCCACAAACACCCGGTTGCGGCTGTTCTCGCTTCTTCCCATAATGAAATAGGCTGCCACAGCGGATCGGCCGTCAGCGGAACGGCCGATGACGATCCCTCTTCCGGGATAAGAATTGTTCTTCAGATCCTGCTCCAGAGATAACATTTCCATAGCTTTTCTCCTTTTCTCAAAAAATTAAGGCCTGACAATCCAAGCGAATCTGCCCAGACGGTCGGCCTGCTCCAAGGATCATGCTCCCTGTGGTTTCTTCCACTTCCGTCAGTCGCATGACCATTTTTACCATAGCATCATCCCCCGGAAATGTCAATCGTTTTTTCCGTAGGACCGTCTCTTCCGGTACTCCATAGGACTCATAGCGTAAACCTGCCTGAATTTCCTGCAAAAATATCCGGCGCTGGAAAATCCGTTTTCCGACGCGATGGCCGAAACGGATTTCCGGGTGTCGCAGAGCTGTCCCGCCGCCCGGGAGAGCCGGTATTGGATCAGATAGGCCACCGGAGAAATATGGATATCGGAACGAAAGATCTGCAGAGCGCTGCTCTTGCTGACGGATCCGGCTTCCGCGATGTTTTCCAGCGTGATCTCCTCCGTATAATGATCGTGGATATACTGCATCATGGTCTGCAGACGGGCCTGTCGGTAGTCCAGATGACGGGCCTCCGGCTGCTCCGGGTCCAGGGCCAGATGTTCCCCCAGGATCTCCCAGATCTCCATCAGCAGCCGCACCGTCCGCAGTTCCCCCGGCTGTTTCTCCTGCTGCAGTTCAAACACTTCCAGCAGAAGCTCCAGGATCCGCTTTTGCCAGGCCGGATCCGGATCCAGCCTTTGACAGGGAACGCCTCCGTGGAGCACCGGAGCGATATATTTTTTATAGATCAGACTTTCCTCCGGCGCCAGAAGGGACGGCGAAAAAACAATGTTGGGGATCTCATTGCTGGCATCCGCCTCATAACGGTGGATCACGCCGCTGTTCAGGAACAGACCGCTTCCCCGGGAGAGTTCTATTCTCTCTTTTCCGGCCCGGAAAACCGCTGTTCCCCTGGCCACGTACAGAAATTCCACTTCGTGATGCCAGTGCCAGTCCACACAGTGAAAGTCAAACTTCCAGATATCCTCCGTGTAATACGCAAAAGGGTATCCGGCGCTGCCGTGCCGCACCGTTTCACGCAGTGTTTCATCTGTAAAGATCCTGAAAGCCCCCATCTTCTCCTCCTGTCCGGTCAAACGCCTGTTTTTGTGATATTGTACCATAAAACTGCAATTCTATGCAATGATTCAGGCGAAGATATGCGATATACTTTCATTTACAGACGAACCGGGAGGAAAATCACATGAGCAATCCATATAACAAAACCATCGCCGCCTGTTTTGTGGGATACATTGTACAGGCCATCGTCAATAACTTTGCTCCGCTTCTGTTTTTGTTTTTCCAGCGGAGCTATCAGATCCCTCTTTCTCAGATCACCCTGCTGGTGACCTTTAATTTCGGCATTCAGCTGCTGGTGGATCTTCTCTCCGTAGGGTTTGTGGACCGGATCGGATACCGGGTTTCCATGGTGCTGGCCCACGTTTTCTCGGCGGCAGGGCTGATCTCCCTGACGATCCTGCCGGATCTTTTGCCTTCTCCCTTTACAGGGATCCTGATTTCCGTCATGATCTACGCCATCGGCGGCGGCCTTTTGGAGGTCCTGGTCAGCCCTGTGGTGGAAGCCTGCCCCTCGGATAATAAAGAAAAGGCCATGAGCCTGCTCCATTCCTTCTACTGCTGGGGCCATGCGGGAGTAGTGCTGCTCTCCACTCTCTTTTTTCATCTGGCCGGGATCGAAAACTGGAAGTTCCTGGCGCTGCTCTGGGCGCTGATCCCCATTGCCAACGCCCTGCTGTTTACCAGGGTCCCCCTGGCTTCCCTGATCGAAGAAGGGGAGAGGGGATTGAAGCTGAAGGAGTTATTCAGTCTGAAGCTCTTCTGGATCCTGCTGATCATGATGATCTGCGCCGGAGCCAGCGAGCAGGCGGTGAGCCAGTGGGCCTCCACTTTCGCGGAGCAGGGCCTGCAGATCTCCAAGACTGCCGGCGACCTGGCCGGCCCCATGGCCTTTGCCCTTCTCATGGGAACCTCCCGTCTCTTCTACGGAAAATACGGGGACCGCATCAACCTGGACCGGTTTATGGCCGGCAGCTGCCTGCTCTGCATCCTCTCTTATCTTGGGATCTCTCTGATCCCCATCCCCCAGGTCAGTCTCATAGCCTGCGCCCTCTGCGGCCTCTCGGTGGGGATCATGTGGCCGGGGACCTTCAGCAAGGCTTCCGCGGCTCTGCCCCGGGGCGGGACCGCCATGTTTGCCCTGCTGGCCCTGGGCGGAGATATCGGCTGTTCCGGTGGTCCCACGGTGGTGGGCATGGTGTCCGGCGCCCTGGGCGACAACCTGAAAATGGGCGTGCTGGCAGGGATCGTATTTCCTCTGCTGCTTTTGGCCGGGATCGTCTTCTGCCGGAAAGCAAGGGGGTGAGCAGCTGCATGAAAAGTAATTTATCTGTAGAAAGGGGCAAAGACGGTTTTACGGTAATACAGATTTCCGTAGATCAGAAAGAACGAGTAGATGATCTGACTCTGGAAATGATCGATGAAGGCCTGGACATTCTGTACGAACCGGGAAACAGAAACGGCAGATATGAAAGCTGTCTGATCTGCAGCGAAACCCTGGGGATCCGGTTCGCATTTCCTTTATAAAAAAACAATTTCGGGGTACCGCTCCATCATCCGCAACGGATGATGGAGCGGTACTTTCTTTACAGTTTCCTGCATAAAAGAGCCCTTGCTTCGGATGATTTCCCATCTGTCTTGCCATGGCCGCCCCAATACCGGAATTTTGAAGAAATCTTATTTTATACGGTATTCTGTAAGCGCTTACTACGGGCATTTCAGGGAACACTCAAAATCTTCCGGTAGCCTTTTACGGGCGATTGGAAGAAATCTCGATTTTTCCGGTATTCGTCTACCGTACGTTTCGAAAGAATCCCAGGGGTACCCGTACTTCCTCCAGCGCTTCTACCGTAATTTCAAGATAATCTCAAATTTTCCCGTATTTCCCAGTGTCTTTCTACTGTAAAGCTGAGAAAACTCCATAATTCGCCCGTATCCTGCCAGTGGTGTGATGCCTGCAGTCATTTGAGCGGTATCCCCCGGTCTTTCTTTTATGCATAAAATATGCTCCCTCCTAAGGGACAAGTTTGATTATTTCACTTGTCTACCTGGAAGGGAGCAGTTCACCCTTTTGTTTGTGTTTACATTAACGGGTATTTGTCCGTGAGGGCTTTGACGTTGGCTCTGGCCTGCTCCGCGGATCCCTCCGGATCCTTCAGCATCATGGCGATGGTCTCGGCAATAACTTCCATGTCCGCCTCCTTCATGCCCCGGGAGGTGACTGCCGGCGTGCCAAGACGCAGGCCGCTGGTAACAAAGGCTGACTGGGGATCGTTGGGGATGGTGTTCTTGTTGGCAGTGATGTTGACGCTGTCCAGCAGATTCTCCACTTCCTTGCCGGTCCTGCCGATGGCCGCCAGGTTCACCAGCATCAGGTGATTGTCCGTGCCGCCGGACACAATGGGCACGCCCCGGTCCATAAGGCCCTGGCAGAGAGTCTTGGCGTTCAGGACCACCTGTTTTCCGTATTCCTGGAATTCCGGACTTAAGGCTTCCTTCAGGCACACCGCTTTGGAGGCGATAACATGCATCAGGGGGCCTCCCTGGATTCCCGGGAATACTGCTTTATTCAGCTTATGCTCTTTGGCAAATTCCTCGCTGGAGAGGATCAGGCCGCCTCTGGGTCCTCTTAAGGTCTTATGGGTGGTGGTGGTGGTCACATCCGCGTAGGGGATGGGGCTGGGATGCTGTCCCGTAGCTACCAGGCCCGCGATGTGGGCAATATCCACCATCAGATACGCGCCTACCATATCGGCGATCTCCCGGAACCGCTTGAAGTCCAGAGTTCTTCCGTAAGCGCTGGCTCCCGCCACGATCAGCTTCGGCCGGCACTCTTTGGCGATCCGCTCCACCTGGTCATAATCGATGACGCCGTCGGCATTGACCCCGTAGGGAACAATGTGGAAATAGGCGCCGGAAAAATTGGCCGGGCTTCCATGGGACAGATGTCCTCCCTCGGAGAGATTCATGCCCATAACCGTATCGCCGGGCTTCAGCAGAGCAAAGAACACAGCCATGTTGGCCTGGGCGCCGGAATGGGGCTGTACGTTGGCGTAGGTGCAGCCAAACAGCTTCTTGGCCCGCTCAATGGCCAGGGTCTCCACCTGGTCCACGCACTGGCAGCCGCCGTAGAAACGTTTTCCCGGATAGCCTTCCGCGTATTTATTGGTAAGGGGGCTTCCCATGGCGGCCATGACCGCTTTGGATACCCAGTTTTCAGATGCGATCAGCTCGATGTGGCTGTTCTGGCGTTTCAGCTCCGCCAGGATCAGTTCCGCGATCTCCGGGTCCACCGCCCGTACATCTTCTATTGAATACATGTTTGTGTTCCTCCTAGACAAACTTTTGTACTTACCGCGCAAACACGGTATGCACCCATAATACGAAGATTTCTAAAAAAAGTCAAGCTTATTTCTTTTCTGCCTTCCAAATTTACCATTTATTTACCCGAGACTCCGCAAAATTTACAGTTCCATCAGTTCTTTGGGGGAATGGGTGAGATTCTCGCAGCCCTCCTCCGTCACCGCCACCATATCCTCGATGCGGACGCCCCCGAAGCCCGGCACATAGATCCCCGGCTCCACCGTCTCGATCATTCCCGGCTCCAGGATGGTGTCGTCCCCCGGAGAAAGCCTTGGTTCCTCATGGATGTAAAGGCCCACGCTGTGGCCCAGGCCGTGGCCGAAGCAGTCTCCGTATCCGGCCTTTTCGATGATCTCCCTGGCCTCCCGGTCCACCCGGCTGCCGGGAAGTCCCGCCCGGATCAGCTCCAGGGCCGCCTTCTGAGCCCGCAGTACAATGCCGTAGATCTCCTTCTGTTTTTCATCGGCTTTCCCCAGCACCACCGTCCGGGTCATGTCGGAGCAGTAACCCCGGTATACACAGCCGAAATCCATGGTGATAAACTCTCCTGCCTCCAGCTTCTTTTCCGAGGGAATGGCGTGGGGCATGGAAGAATGGATGCCGGAGGCCATAATGGTATCGAAGGAAAAGCCCTCCGCTCCCCGCTTCTTCATCTGATATTCCAGTTCCGCCGCCGCTTCCAGTTCTGTCATGCCGGGCTTCAGCAGGGGCAGCAGGGCCTGGAAGGCTTCGTCCCCGATGGCCTCGGCTCTTCTCAGGTATTCCAGTTCCTCCGGGGTTTTGATCCTGCGGAGGCAGTCTGCGCTCCCTCCCAGGGGGATCCAGTGTTTCACCTCCGGCAGGGCGTTCTGCAGGGCCGCGAATTCCGAACAGCGCAGAGACTGATCCTCGTATCCCGCCGCCTCCGCCCCGGCTTCCGAAAACAGTTCCCTTAAAATGTCCGTCCGCCGGTGTCCCCGGTTCTCCTCTATGACTTCAAAGTCTGTTTCCTGTGACGCCGCCTCGGTGTAGCGGGAATCTGTGATCAGGACCCGGCGGTCCAGGGTCAGGAACAGCATGCCCTCCCCGCCCCGGAAGCCGGAAATATAGCGCATATTATAAGGGTCCGTGATCAGCAGGGCCTCCGCCTTCTTCTCCCGGAAAATATCCTCCAGTTTCATGTTGTTTCTCCTTTCCGCAAACTCCGGCAAACGCCAAGCGCCAGCGGAGGAAGGATCTCTCCCGTCCGCTGACGCTGGGTTCTGGATTCTTTTTCTTACACTGCCTGCAGAGCCTGATCCAGATCCGCGATGATGTCGTCGGCATCCTCGATGCCCACAGAAAGGCGGATCAGATCCGGCAGTACGCCGGCTTCCACCAGCTGCTCGTCGTTGAGCTGGCGGTGGGTATGGCTGGCGGGATGCAGGACGCAGGACTTGGCATCCGCCACATGGGTCTCAATGGCCACCATCTTCAGTGCGTTGGTAAACCGCAGGGCTCCGTCCCGGCCGCCCTTGGGCCCGAAGCAGAGTACGCCGCAGACGCCCTTGGGCATATATTTCTGAGCCAGATCATAGTATTTGTCTCCCGGCAGTCCGGCGTATTCCACCCAGGCTACCTTGGGATGATTTTTCAGGAAAGCCGCCACCTTCGTGGCATTCTCACAGTGTTTCGGCACCCGCAGATGCAGGGTTTCCAGACCGATATTGGTGAGGAAGGCGTTCTGGGGCGACTGGCAGGCTCCCATATCCCGCATGAGCTGCGCGGTGGCTTTGGTAATATAGGCGGCCTTGCCGAACTTCTCCGCGTAGACGATGCCGTGGTAGGATTCATCGGGAGTGGTCAGCCCCGGGAACTTGTCCTTGTGGGCCATCCAGTCAAAATTTCCGGAGTCTACAATGGCTCCGCCCACCGCCATGGCGTGGCCGTCCATATATTTGGTGGTGGAATGGGTCACGATGTCCACGCCCCATGCAAAGGGACGGCAGTTAATGGGCGTGGCAAAGGTATTGTCGCAGATCATGGGCACCCCGTGATCATGAGCCAGCTTTACAAATTTCTCAATATCCAGAATGACTCCCGCCGGATTGGAGATGGTCTCCGCGAACACCGCCTTGGTATTGGGGCGGAAGGCCTTTTCCAGTTCCTCCGCCGGAGCGTCCTGATCCACCAGGGTGGTCTCCAGGCCGAACCGCTTCAGGGTCACCGTCAGCAGGTTGGAAGAACCGCCGTAGCACTTGGCTCCGCAGATCACATGGTCTCCCGCTTCGCAGATATTGGTAATGGCCAGCATGGTAGCCGCCTGTCCGGAAGAGGTCAGCATGGCTGCCGCGCCTCCTTCCAGCTGACAGATCTTGGAAGCCACCACGTCACAGGTGGGATTCTGCAGTCTGGAGTAAAAGTATCCTTCTTTCTCCAGATCGAACAGGGCTCCCATCTCCTCGCTGGTGTCATACTTATAGGTTGTACTCTGATAGATGGGCAGCATCCTGGGCTCGCCGTTCTTCGGCTGCCAGCCGCCCTGTACACAGATTGAATCCACTTTCAGTCCCATAATTTTTTCCTCTTTTCTATTGATTGTTCATGCAGAGGCTGTCCACGTACCGCTGAATATTGGAGGCGTTCACATACTTGAAGGTCTCCCCGTGGTCCAGCACCACCAGAGTGGGTGCCTGGAGGATCCCGTATTTCTGTACCAGCTCCGGATGCTGCTCCGCGTCGATGACCTCGTAGGGCTCCTCCGCCAGCATCTCCTTGGCAGCCCGGCAGTTGGGGCAGGTGCTGGTGGTAAACAGATACCGCACCGTTCCTTCGCCCGGCCGCTCCGGGGATCTCTTTGCCGTGTTCTCCGCCGCTATTTTCTCCTCCCGGACAGCTTCGTTCTTATTATACCCGGAAATGTCCATGCGGTAAACCCTTCTGTCCTTATATTCTTGGGCTTTTCCGTCATTCCAGTTCCGCACCGGCCGGTAGTAGCCGGTGATCCGGCTGTAAACCTCCGCGGGTTTTCCGCAGGTGGGGCAGGTAAAATGCTCCCCGGCAATGTAACCGTGATCCCGGCAGACCGAGTAGGTGGGGGACAGCGTATAATAGGGAAGCTTATAGTTTTCCGCTATGGTCCGCACCAGAGCGGCGGCGGATCTCCAGTCAGGCAGCTTTTCTCCCAGGAACGCGTGGAACACCGTACCAGAGGTATAAAGGGTCTGCATCTGATCCTGGATGTCCAGGGCGGCAAAAATATCATCCGTGAAATTCACCGGCAGGTGGGAGCTGTTGGTGTAATAGGGAGTCTCCCCCTCTTCTCCGGCCGTTTTGATCTCCGGCCATCTGGCACGGTCGTGCTTGGCCAGCCGGTAGCTGGTGGATTCCGCCGGAGTCGCCTCCAGATTGTAAAGATCCCCGTACTCCTCCTGGTATTTTACCAGACGCTCCCGCATGTGGTTCAGCACATCCCTGGTAAATCTCTGGGTGGCGGGATCGGTCATATCCTTTCCCAGCCAGCGGGCGTTGAGGCCCGCCTCGTTCATGCCCACCAGGCCGATGGTGGAAAAATGATTGGCAAAGCTGCCCAGATACCGTTTTGTGTAAGGATACAGTCCCTCGTTCAGCAGGCGGGTGATCACCTCTCTCTTTACCTTCAGGGAGCGGGCGGAGAGATCCATCATGTGATCCAGGCGGCGGTAAAACTCTTCTTCGTTCCTGGACAGATACGCGATCCGAGGCATATTGATGGTGACCACGCCCACGGACCCGGTGCTCTCCCCGGAGCCGAAGTATCCTCCGGTCTTCTTCCGCAGTTCCCGCAGATCCAGCCGGAGGCGGCAGCACATGGAGCGCACGTCGCTGGGCTGCATATCGCTGTTGATATAGTTGGAGAAATACGGTGTTCCGTACTTGCTGGTCATCTCGAACAGCAGGCGGTTATTCTCCGTATCGGACCAGTCGAAATCCGAAGTGATGGAGTAGGTGGGAATGGGGTACTGGAAGCCCCGGCCGTTGGCGTCTCCTTCGATCATGGTCTCGATGAAGGCCTTGTTGACCATATCCATCTCTTTTTTGCAGTCCTTGTAGCGGAAATCCATTTCCTTTCCCCCTACGATGGCCGGCAGCTCCGCCAGATCCTCGGGCACGGTCCAGTCCAGGGTAATGTTGGAGAAAGGCGCCTGGGTCCCCCAGCGGCTGGGGGTGTTGACCCCGTAGATAAAGGACTCAATGCATTTTTTCACCTCCGGATAGGTCAGATGATCCGCCTTGACAAAAGGCGCCAGGTACGTGTCAAAGGAAGAAAAAGCCTGGGCCCCCGCCCACTCGTTCTGCATGATCCCCAGGAAGTTCACCATCTGGTTGCAGAGGACGCTTAAGTGTTTGGCGGGGGAGGATGTGATCTTTCCCTCGATGCCTCCCAGTCCCTCCTGGATCAGCTGCTTTAAGGACCAGCCGGCACAGTAGCCGGTGAGCATGGAAAGATCGTGGATGTGGATATCCGCGTTCCGGTGGGCCTGGGCGATCTCGTTGTCATAGATCTCCGACAGCCAGTAATTGGCGGTCACCGCCCCGGAGTTGCTGAGGATCAGTCCTCCTACAGAGTAGGTGACGGTGGAATTCTCCTTGACCCGCCAGTCTTCCACTTTCACGTAGCTGTTGACGATCTCCTTATAGTCCAGGATGGTGGACTTCATATTACGCATTTTTTCCCGCTGCTTCCGATACAGGATGTAGGCTTTCGCCACATCCCCGTACCCGCACTGGATCAGCACGTTTTCCACGGAATCCTGGATTTTTTCCACCTGGATCCGATCCTCCCGGATCTTTTCCTGGAAATCCGCCGTCACCCGCAGCGCCAGCATCTCCAGCATATCCCGGCTGTAATTTTTCTGCTCCGCCTCAAATGCCTTGCCGATGGCGTCCGATATTTTGGAAAGCTGAAATTCCGCCACCGCTCCGTCTCTTTTTTCTACCTGAAACATGATCTATCTCCTTTGTATGATATTTCCGCAGAATATGCCCCGGGAAAAGATCCCGCTTCTTTTCCCGGAGCGGTACACTGCCATCATAGCAGAGATACCTGCCGCCGTCAACAGGAAAAACACCACATATTGTATGTGGTGTTTTTCCGATCGTCTATATATTGTGTTATGTCATCCCAGTTTTCCGTAAATCTCTTTGGGAACATAGGCCTTGATCCGGATGCCTTCCGGCAGATACTCCTCGGATACCAGCTGCCCCCTCTGGCGGATCAGGGCGATCCTCCCCCCTTCGCTGTAGGGATACAGCCGCTCGATATAGATCTGCTGTTCCAGCAGGATCTCCTCCAGCGCCGCCCGGAATTCCTCCAGTCCCTGGCCGGTCTTGGCGGAGATCCGCAGGCTTCGGTCCGCCTTGAGATCCCGGCAGATTTTTTCCTCCAGGAGCTTATCCTGTTTATTGAACAGGGTCACGATGGGTTTTCCCTCCGCTCCCAGTTCCCTTAAGGTCTCGTAGACCACGTACATCTGCTGCTCCATCTGCGGGCTGGAAGCGTCCACCACGTGGACGATGATATCCGCCAGCACCGCCTCCTCCAAGGTACTCTTAAAGGCTTCGATGAGATGGTGGGGCAGCTTGCGGATAAAACCTACCGTGTCTGTCAGCAGGATCTCTCCTCCCTGGGGCAGCTCCAAAAGCCGGGTGGTAGGATCCAGGGTTGCGAACAGAGCGTCCTCCTCCAGGACTTCCGCCCCTGTCAGAACATTCAGAAGGGTGGATTTCCCCGCGTTGGTATAGCCCACAATGGCCGCTGTCCGCAGGCTTCCTTTTTTCCGGCCTTCCCGCAGCACATCCCGGTGCTGCTGTACCTCTTCCAGTTCCCTGCGCAGAGCCGCGATGCGGCTGGAGATCAGCCGCCGGTCCATTTCCAGTTTTTTCTCTCCGGGACCTCGGGTGCCGATGCCGCCGCCCAGACGGGACAGAGAGCTCCGGAGACCTACCAGCCTGGCCTGCCGGTACTTCAGCTGGGCCATCTCCACCTGGAGTTTTCCCTCGCTGGTACGGGCCCTGGAAGCGAAAATATCCAGAATCAGCAGCGTCCGGTCCACGATCTTGCAGGCCAGTTCCTCCTCCAGATTTTTCATCTGGGCCGGGGTCAGCTCATCGTCGCAGATGATCCCGTCCGCGTCCAGATGATACAGCAGCTGCCGCAGTTCCTCCAGCTTTCCTTTCCCCACATAGGTCGCCGGATGGATCCCCTCCCGGTTCTGAAGGATCCTGGAAACCACTTCCGCTCCCGCCGTTTCCGCCAGCTCCTCCAGCTCCTTCAGGGACGCGTACGCCTGGGACTGTCCTTCCAGGGACACGCCTACCAGGATCATGCGCTCTTTCTCCCTCTCCATCTGATACATCCCACCACTCCTTCTCTTTCCTCTTCCGCCTTCTCTCTATCTGCTCTGAAGAAAGGTATTCTCTCTCAGAGCTTCTTCATCCTCCGGATACCGTTCCAGGTATTCCTTCATTTTCGCTTTGGCCGTCTGAAAGTTCAGCTGCCGTTCACAGACCACGATCTCATTGAACAGAAGTTCCTGCATGACGCTTTCATCCTGGCAGGCGATCCCCTTCTGAATGTTTTCCATGGCGCTTTCGTAATCCTCCTGGCTGATGTCGCAGAGGGCCAGGCCGTTGTAAGCCGCTGCCGGCTGCTCTTCCTCCTCCAGATAGCTTTCAAAAAGACTGCGGGCGCTGGACACATCCCCCGTCTCCAGATACAGGCTTCCCATCATCAGGATCGCCTGGCTGTTTCCCTCGCCGGCCGCCGTGGTAAGCTCATCCCTGGCCTGCTGGTAATCCCCGAGATAATAATACACCTGCGCCCGGAGATAATGATCCTCCGCTGTCACTGCTTCCAGTTCCAGGGCGCGCTCCAGATAGTCCGCTCCGTCCGCTTCCCGGTTTACCTCCGTATACGCCTGATAGATCTGCATATACAGTCCGTAACTGCTGTTCTGTTCCAGAGCCCCCTGAAAATCCTCCGCCGCTCCCTGGATATCGCCGGTGGTCAGCTTGCTGCGCCCCCGGAGGAAGTAGGCCTGAGGATCTTTGGAATCCTCGATCAGCTCCGTATAAACTTCCTGGGCCTGGCTGTGCTGCCCGTTGCCGATATAAGCTTCCGCCTGATAGAAAAGCACGTCTCTGCGGAATTCCTGATTCCCGTGCTTCATAGATTCCAGGCTCAGGGAAAACAGCGTGACCGCATGATGGTAGTCCTGGCGGCGGAGATAGATGATCCCTTCTCCCCGGTACGCTTCCGCCTTGCGGTCGTCCGTATTGGCCGCCGTCTGAAATTCATCCATGGCAGTCTCGTAATCGCCCTGCTCCAGGGCAGCCATTCCCCTGTCATAAGCGCCGGAATCCTCCCGAGTGCATCCCCCGAAGGCCAGACACAGGGCGCATAGCAGGATC
This sequence comes from Candidatus Scatomonas sp., assembly GCA_963928055.1. Lineage (GTDB taxonomy): Bacteria > Bacillota > Clostridia > Lachnospirales > Lachnospiraceae > Scatomonas. The sequence continues at coordinate 1,219,562 of CAWVDN010000001.1, forward strand.
GCCGCTGTTTTTCTCACTGTACCAAACCCTCTTCTTCCATAGCAGCCGCTACCTGCTCCACGTATTTTTCGCAGACAGCGTCTGTTTCCGCTTCCACCATGATCCGGATCACCGGTTCCGTTCCGCTCTCCCGGACCAGGATCCTTCCGTTGTCTCCCAGCGCCTCCGCCACGGCTTTCACCGCCGCCTGTACCCTGGGATTCTCCTGGGCGGCCTTTTTATCCGCCACCCGGACGTTCTTCAGCAGCTGGGGATAGATAGTCACTTCCCCGGCCAGGGCGCTTAAAGGCCGTTTCGTTTCCAGCAGCACCTCCATGATCATCAGGGATGTAAGGATCCCGTCCCCGGTCATGGCATGTTTGCTGAAAATGATATGTCCCGACTGCTCTCCGCCCAGAGAGTAACCGTTGGCCATCATATTCTCGCTGACGTATTTGTCGCCCACAGCGGTCTGCTCGTAACGGATCCCTTCCCGGTCGCAGGCTTTGTACAGCCCCAGGTTGGACATGACCGTCGTTACAATGGTATCCTTTTTCAGTTTTCCCTGCTCTTTCAGGTACTTGCCGCATACGTAAAGGATCCGGTCGCCGTCCACCACGTTTCCTTTTTCATCCACCGCGATACAGCGGTCCGCGTCGCCGTCGTAGGCGAAGCCCACATCCAGCCCCTGTTCTTTTACAAATCTCTGCAGTTCCCCGATATGGGTGGAACCGCAGTTCTCGTTTATGTTCAGGCCATTGGGCTCACAGTGGATCACCGAGGTCCTGGCTCCCAGGGCGTCGAATACGCTCTTGGCAACGGAAGAGGCGCTGCCGTTGGAACAATCCAGGCCCACCTTCATATTATTGTAAGCCCGGCTGGGAATCGAGATCAGATGGCCGATATAACGGTTCCTTCCCGCGGAGAAATCCACGGTGCGGCCGATATTTTCCCGTTTGGCAAAGGGGATCTCCTCCCGGACGCCGTCAATGTATTCCTCGATCTCCTGCTCCACAGAAGCCTCCAGCTTCTGTCCCAGGCTGTTGATCACCTTGATCCCGTTGTCATAAAAAGGATTATGGCTGGCGGAGATCATAATGCCGCAGTCGAAGCCTTCCGTGCGCACCACGTAGGACACGCTGGGGGTGGTGGTCACATGGAGCAGATACGCGTCCGCTCCGGAAGCTGTCAGCCCTGCCGCCAGAGAATCCTCAAACATATAGCTGGAACGCCTGGTATCCTTTCCGATGACGATCTTTGCTTTGTGCTCTTTTCCAAAATACCATCCCAGATAGCGGCCTACCTTGTAGGCGTGCTCCACGGTGAGATTTTCGTTGGCTTCTCCCCGAAATCCGTCCGTTCCGAAATATTTACCCATACTCTTCCTCCTTCTATGCTCACGCGCTCTCCTGAAGATTTGCCAGCCTGGCGGCCTGATCCGCCGCTGTCAGGCTGTCGATGAGTTCATCCAGCTCTCCGTTCATGATGCTGTCGATCTTGTGCAGGGTCAGCTTGATCCTGTGATCTGTCACCCGGCCCTGGGGGAAATTGTAGGTGCGGATCTTCTCCGACCGGTCCCCGGTGCCCACCTGGCTCCTGCGCAGCTTGGCCTCCTCGTCGTGCTGCTTTTCCAGCTCCATCTCATACAGCCGGGACCTCAGCACTTTTAAAGCCTTTTCTTTATTTTTCAGCTGGGATTTTTCATCCTGGCAGGAAATGACGATCCCGGTAGGGATGTGGGTCAGCCGCACCGCGGAGTCCGTGGTGTTGACGCACTGCCCGCCGTTTCCGGAAGCCCGGAACACATCAAATTTACATTCGTTCAGATCCAGGTGAAAATCGATCTCCTCCGCCTCGGGCATAATGGCCACCGTGATCGTGGAGGTATGGATCCTGCCTCCGCTTTCCGTTTCAGGGACCCGCTGTACCCGGTGGACGCCGCTCTCATATTTCAGCCGGGAGTATGCGCCGTTTCCGTTTAACAGAAACGTCACTTCCTTAAATCCGCCGATCCCGTTTTCATTGAGACTGAGCATCTCTGTTTTCCAGTGCCGGGATTCCGCGTATTTTACATACATGCGGTAGATCTCCGCGGCAAAAAGAGCCGCCTCGTCGCCTCCGGCCCCGGCCCGGATCTCCACGATCACGTTTTTGCTGTCATTGGGGTCCCTGGGGAGCAGCAGGATCTTCAGATCCCGCTCCAGGTCTTCTTCGTTCTTTTTCGCCTCGGCCAGTTCCTCTTTCAGCATTTCCCGCATCTCCTGGTCGCTCTCGCTCTCCAGGAGCTCCAGACTGTCGGAGATGGTTTCTTTATTTTTCTTATAGGCCAGATAGGTATCCGCAATGGGCTGCAGTTCCGCCTGCTCCTTCATCAGCTGCTGAAACCTGGCGGCGTTCTCCGCGGCGCCCGGCTCACCCAGCTGCCGGAGGATCTCCTCCAGACGGATCAAAATATCTTCCAGCTTGTCAAACATCTTTTTCACTCCTTACGCTTTCCGGCAGGCGGCCCAGGGCCACCCGGTCCAGACCGGCCAGATCTTTTACGATCTCTACGGAAACAAATCCCGCCTCTGTCAAAAGATCCCTCAGGCTGTTCCCCTGGTCATAGCCGATCTCCAGAAACAGCCAGCCGCCGGGATTCAGATACCGCGGAGCTTCCCTGACGATCCGCCGGTAAAAATCCAGTCCGTCCGCGCCCCCGTCCAGCGCGCTGACCGGCTCATGCTCCCGCACCTCCGGGTCCAGTTCCCGGATCACCGGGGAAGCGATGTAGGGGGGATTGGAAACAATGATGTCAAAGGTCCCGCCGATCTTTTCAAAAAGATCACTCTCGATCCAGCCGGCCCGGGCCTTCAGGCGCTTCCGGTTCTGCTCCGCCACCGCCAGGGCCTCCGGAGACAGATCGGAACCGATCCCTGTTACCGAAGCCTCTTTCAGAATGGTCAGCAGGATACATCCGCTGCCGGTGCAGAGATCCAGCACCCGCATTCCCGGCGCCGTCTGCTTCAGGACCTCCTCCACCAGGATTTCCGTATCCTGCCTGGGGATCAGCACATGGGGATCCACATGGAAGGATCTGCCGTAAAACCAGGCCTCCCCGGTAATATACTGTACCGGCTCACGGCTTCCCCGCCGCCGGAGCAGCCGCTGGTACTCCTCCGCGTCTTCTTCCGAGATCTCCTCGTTCATATGCATATAATAGTAGCTGCGGGTAATATTCGCCACATATTCCAGCAGGATCCAGGCATCTGTTTCCGCATCCGCGATCCCCTTTGCCTGGAGATACTCTGTTCCAAATCTCAGCCATTCCCGCAGAGCACGGGGGCTTGTCTCCGGCCTAATCATTTTTCCCGTCCTCCTCATACCGGTATCCGAAATTCTCTTTCAGATAAGCCTTCCAGTCAAAAACAGCCTCCACCGCGGCGATCGCCACCTCCGCCTGGGACGCGTCCGGTTCCCGGGTGGTCAGGCGCTGCAGCGCCAGGCCCGGCTTGCTTAAAGCGTTCACAATAGGATTTTCGGAGCGCCCTGCCAGACGGATGATCTCAAAAGATACCCCGGCGATCACCGGCACCAGCAGCAGGCGCACCAGGATCCGCAGGACCCGGGACTCCATCTGTACAAACATCAGCAGGATGGCGCTGACAAGGATCACAAAAAACAGGAAACTGGTCCCGCAGCGTTTGTGGAGCCGCGAACTTTTCAGAACGTTTTCCACATTCAGTTCCATGCCGTGCTCAATGCAGTTGATGCATTTGTGTTCCGCCCCATGGTACATGAACGTCCGCTGGATATCTTTCATCCGGGAGATCAGGATCAGGTAAGCCAGAAAGATCCCCACCCGCACCAGAGCTTCTGTAATGGAAAGGATCCAGGTAGTATCCGTCACCTTTCTCATGAGATCCGTGAGAAAATACGGGAGCATCATGAAGACTGCCACGGCCAGCACGATGGAAACCGCCACCACACCGTACATCATGGCGGATTCCTGTTTTTTTTCTTTTTCCCGGCGCCGCTCCAGTTCCTCCGCCGTCATCTTTGCTTCTCTCTGCCGGCGCTTTTCCTTTTCTTCCTCGTCTTCCTCAATGAAGGAGGCGGAATACATCAGGCACTTCATGCCCACCACAAGCGAATCGATAAAGCTGATGACGCCCCGGATAATGGGGATCCCGCGCAGGCGCTTGCACTCAATGAAACTTTTGTAAGGTTCTACTTTTACCTTGATCTCGTTGTCCGGCGTGCGCACAGCGATGGAATATTCGTCCTCATGACGCATCATGATCCCTTCCATTACGGCCTGGCCGCCAATATTGGATGACTTCATCCGCTGCTCCTTTCGTACATATAGCCAGTTCCTATAAAAGCCAGATGCTCCGTCCTCCGGACTCCCGCATCTGCATCAGGTATTCGCACTCCGCGCTTTCGCGCTCCCTGCTCATACCTGGTTGCCCGGACCATGGCTATATTCTTCCTCATGCAAGCATGCTCCAGCATATAGCCGCCTGGCTTTTCTCCATTTTCCTATAAAAGCCAGATGCTCCGTCCTCCGGACTCCCGCATCTGCATCAGGTATTCGCACTCCGCGCTTTCGCGCTCCCTGCTCATACCTGGTTGCCCGGACCATGGCTATATTCTTCCTCATGCAAGCATGCTCCAGCATATAGCCGCCTGGCTTTTCTCCATTTTCCTATAAAAGCCAGATGCTCCGTCCTCCGGACTCCCGCATCTGCATCAGGTATTCGCACTCCGCGCTTTCGCGCTCCCTGCTCATACCTGGTTGCCTGGACCATGGCTATATGCTTCCTCATGCAAGCATGCTCCAGCATATAGCCGCCGTCCGGGGCTTTTATAGTAAAATGGGTTGAGATTTTGCAACCTCAACCCTGTCTTTACTCGCATTCGATTTCTGTCCGCAACGGGACAGATGATTACATGCCGTATTTCTTGTTGAATTTCTCGATACGTCCGCGGGCTGCCGCTGCCTTCTGCTGTCCGGTATAGAACGGATGGCACTTGGAGCAGATCTCAACGTGGATGTCCTGCTTGGTAGAACCGGTCTTGAATGTGTTGCCGCAGTTGCATGTAACGGTTGCTTCGTAGTACTCCGGATGGATTCCCTCTTTCACTGTTTTCACCTCTTCCATAATTGTTTATCATATCCAGTAGGAATATCTGTCGTCAATGATTGCCGGATCAGCTCGTCTGCAATCCGACAGCTAATAGATTATAGCATACCTTTTTTCGGAATGCAAGCATTAACTCAGGAAACTGGTTTATACTTGCTGGTAGTGATGTATTCGCTGTTGACCAGGTTGCCGCTGGCATCGTAATAATCCCGGTAGGTGACAAAATCCAGGGTTCCCGTCTGCTCTACCCGGCACTCCACAGTCTGATCGCTCTCCTTGGTCCCCACTACCTGTACGCTCAGCACGCCGCCCTCAAAGCTCATATCCACCCGGATGGGATATTTGTGGTTGTTCTGGAAGCGGAAGTCCGGCTGATCCCAGGAAACGGTGGCATCCATCCCATAGGGAACGTAGGTGACGATCATGGAATGATATCTTCTCTGGACGATCTCAATGTCCGTATACAGCAGCGCGGAAAAAAGGGTGGAGGACACCTGGCAGACTCCGCCGCCGGGTTCCTGGACAACTGCTCCGTTGGAATACGCGTTGGCCATTTCGAAGCCTCTTTCCTCGGTGGTGTTGCCGATGATGCCGTTGTAAGAGAAGATCTCACCCGGCATGACCACCGTCCCGTTGCACATGCTCACCGCCAGCGCGATGTTGTGTTCTCTTCCGCCGTTGCCGCCGGCTGTGGACTGGTAGCTTCCCAGCACATCCTTAAACAGGTTGGCCTGCAGATCCTCGGTACTGATCTCCGCAGGAGTCTCCGTCAGGGGAACCGTCACATCGGTGCCTTCCGGCGCGCTGTCGTAAGCTGCCTGTGCCTGCGCGGTATCCAGGGCCAGGCCGCTGACCGCCGGGACCACCGCGTAATTATTGGCAGGATCCAGGGTCGCGTTGACCGGCGCTTTGGCTACCGCCGCGGCGACTGCCTGAAAGTCCATGGCCGCGGTCTGGCTTTCCGCCGTGGGGCACTGGATGGTTTCCGTGTAATCGCCCGCCTCCAGCGCGTCCAGTATGGCCGTCTTCAGCTGTTCCACGTCCGCCACTTCGCCTTTGTTTCCTTTATGAATGATCAGGTTATTGCCGGATACTTCATAGGTGGATTCCGAAACACTGTTATAGGACTGGATGCCGGAAGCCGCGATGGCCTCGTCCAGCTTTTCCGGATAAGACACCGTTGGAAGCGCTTCCAGGTCTCCGGCGCCGGCCAGGCCCATCTGGCTGCGGATCCATTCCGCTCCTCTGGCAAACCAGGCGCCGTGTCCTACTTTATAGGCTTCCTGGATCTCTTCGGAAGGATCCATGGTCAGCACATCGTATACGGGGATCGAATACTCCTGATCCCCCAGGGCTACTGTCACCGCCGCGTCCTGATATTCTGTCTCAAACTGCTCCCGGACCGCTTGGTCCGCCTCCTCCAGGGTAAGTCCCTTCATAGCGACTCCGTTGATGGTGGTATTTCCCCAGATCGTTTCATTCTCCACATTGTGACAGAGCACGCAGTAGCCGATGATCAGCAGCACAGCCGCCGCTTCCACGATCCCCAGGATCAGCCATTTTTTCTTCTTGTTCACTTTCCCTTTCCCTCCATTCTTTTGTAAATCGACCGCATCAGACAATTCACCACGTAGTAGGTTGTCTCATAGTGCATGTAATGGAGTGTATTTTCATCAAAGAGTATTGAAAGTTGAGCCGGAAACTCCTCGTCGGCGCAGTAAAACCGAAGACGCATGGGGAAGAAAGGAAAGACAGGGATCTCAAAGCCGATATCTCCCATAGGGATCTCTGTCCCCCCCAGTTCCCTGCATGCCTGCCGGAAAGCTTCCGGGTTTCGGTTGATCTCATTTTCATAACGCTGTACCGCATTGTCTCCCAGGCCGTTATTCTGGCCGACTCCCGGCAGACTGTTTACCAGGCACCATCGCCCGGTCAGGCCCGCGTCGGGCTTGGAATAACAGAGGATATCATAGATCGATAAAACTTCTTCATAATTTCCCGGCAGGACCCCCGCCTGAAAATCTCCGGTTCCGTCGGCGGCTTTTTCCACGACTCCGGAATCTCTCCGGATCCGGTATCTGTCCCCGCAGAAATCCAGGTACAGATAACCGCTGTCATGCTCCAGACCGAACCGGGAGATCATGGTCTCCTGGTCGTATTTCAGGAATTCCGGACGGATCCTCTCTTTTGCGATCTCATAATTATCCATAGCCATTCCCCCTGCTATGCGTGTTAAACGTCAACTCTTTACAGTATACGCAGAATCTTCCAAAAGGTAAAGTAAAAAATACATTTTTCTTCTTTTTTCTTGTAGGATTACAATACATGTGTTACAATTGAATATTTAAAAAGCGGAAATACCATTTCTGTGTTATATTTTTAGCGACCAAACCAAAACACAACAAGAAAGGATGTATTCCCGCATGGCTAGTATAACACAAGATATGAGATTTCGTCTATCACTGATTAACTACTCTGAACGCTATGGTGTTTCCAATGCCGCCAGAAAATATAAGACCAACCGACAGTATATCTATCGCTGGAAAAAACGCTATGACGGCTCCTGGGATTCCTTGAGAGATCGTTCCAGGCGTCCACACCACCATCCAAAGCAGCATACCACGGATGAGGCAGAGCTGATCTCCCGTATGCGCCGACGTAATCCTCATGCCGGGCTTGTGATTTTCTGGGTCAAGCTCCGGCAAAAAGGATACTCCCGTTCCATTTCCGGCCTTTACCGCTTTCTCAAAAAGCAAGGCATGATGGCTGTCCATCCGCCTAATCCCAAATACATCCCCAAGCCTTATGAAAAGATGGAGTATCCGGGACAGCGTATCCAGGTAGATGTCAAATTTGTTCCTTCCGCCTGTTTGAAAAACAGCAAGGTGATCGGAAAACAATTCTTCCAGTATACCGCCATCGACGAGTATTCCAGATGGCGTTTTGTAGAAGCTTTTGAGGAACACAGCACTTATTCTTCCGCACAGTTTGTGGAGCACCTTATCAAAGCATTCCCCTGCAGGATTGAATGTATCCAGACTGACAACGGAACGGAGTTCACCAACCGGTTTACCACTCATCGGGATAAACCGACCCTTTTCCAGAAATGTCTGGAGAAGCATGGGATACGGCATAAAGTAATCCGCCCTTACACACCCAGACATAATGGGAAAGTGGAACGCAGCCACAGGAAGGATAACGAGAGATTCTATGCCACCCATCTGTTCTATTCGTTTGAGGACTTTGCTGCCCAGCTCAAAGTGTATAACCGGAGGGATTATAATCATTTTCCCATGCGTCCCCTTGGATGGAAAACACCCAATGAAGTGCTTTGGGATTATTTACGCTCAGTGTAACAAATGTTTGACAAACCTACAAAAATACATTTTTCTTCTTTTTTCTCAGGCTGCGTGGGCGGGAAACAGGACCGGCTCCAGAAATTTCAGCTTTTTCCCGAAGATCCGCGCGATAAACCCTACCAGCAGCGCGGCGATCACCGTCCCCTCCGTCCCCTCCCGTACTCCTTCCAGCCGATTCCGTATGGAGGTCAGGGATCCCTCCGAAGCCGCTGACAGATCCTTCCAGATCCATTCGTTATTTCCACTCTTTTTTCAGAAACTCCGCCACTTCCAGCGCCTTGGGCGGACATCCTCCCAGGGATCTCTTGAAACAGCGGGTACAGTTTCCGATCCCCAGTTCTCCCTTTTTCCCCTTAAATCCCTGTCCGATGGAAATACTCTCCTTTTCTTTTCCCCGCAGCAGACCTGCCCGGTCCATGCGGTCCAGGGCGTAGATCAGGGAACCGTAGCAGGCGGAGCAGGCATCCTTCTGCCGCACGTACTTTGCCAGTTTTCCCACTCTCCCCCGGGACGCCGACGCTGTCTCCTTCTGTCCTTCCGGCCGTACCGCGTGGATGCAGGCGGAAGCCGTATCCATGGTTCCCACTCCCAGTTCCGCTGCCAGGGCAATATAAGGGATATCTTCCGGCCGGTAGCCGATGGTCTCCGCCGCGAAGCTGTCGCAGAGCACCGGATCCCGGAAGGCCAGGATCCGGTCCATGGATACAGGATTGCCGCCCTCCTCAAAATCCAGATCTCCGCAGATGTTATCCGCCAGGATAAAATCCTGACGAAGCACCGTATTCAGATGGGTAATGGGCCGGTGAAGCCCCAGGGTGTGGAACCGCCGCTTTTCCGGATCCGGGATCAGTCCCTTGTAATTCTTCAGGGCGCAGGTCACCTTGGTCTGGCAGTGGCCTTTCACCACCGGCACGTTGATCATATACTCCATCTCCAGAGCTTTCCGACAGACGTTTAATTCCAGCCCGGCAGCCTGGCAGGCCGCAACCGGCTCCTTTTTCGTATCTATGAAAGGCACCTGATGTTTCCGGCACACCTCCAGCAGGCCGTTCTGTTCCGCCGCCTGCAGGGTGGCGGCTCCTACCCAGGCGCTCTCCATGACCGTAATCTCCCGAAACCCTTTTTCTCTTAAATAAGTAAGCAGACCGTCGATCAGTTCCGGATGCGTGGTGGCTCCGTCGGAAGCCGGAGCTGCCAGCACCAGATTGGGCTTGATCCCGATCTTTTTTCTGCGGTCCCCGATGTCCTCCGCCAGCGCGCAGGCCTCCAGCAGTTCCAGGGTCATCTGAAAGTAATCTTTTCCCTGAATGGTGTAAATATCCTGTTTCTTCATAAGAAATCCCTCTCTTCTCTCTCTTTTCCGTCAGTGTACAAAGGGCAGCCTTTTTCTGCTGTCAAGCGTCCTCCCGGGTATCCTTTCCCATGGGGTGCCTGCGGGACCGGGCTTTCCCTGCCCGGACAGCGACTACTGCCAGCAATCCCAGGAACGCCGTCAGCCCTCCCAGGATCTGATCCGATACCGGTACCCCCTCTGTTTTGGAGGGCCGGAAAAGATACAGCAGCAGCAGTCCAAACAGAATGCCGCCGGCCGCTCCTTCCAGCAGAGGGTTACTGCCTCGGAATTCTCTTCCGGGGATCTTTCTGTCCAGGTAGAATGCGCTTCCCAGCAGGAGCAGGCAGCAGCCCCAGCAGACCAGAGTTTTCCCTGTCACGGCGGGGAGAAGATCGCTCCCGAAAAAGGGCAGATAGAACAGGAGCAGCGCGGTAAACTGCAGAAGATACAGAACGATCTGAAACCCGTACAGCTGAGAGCTGCTGATGGAGGCCGTCAGCATGTGCTCCATCTCTTTCCGATACTCTTTCTCTTCCAGTTGTTTCCCCGCCAGCAGGTCGCTGACGCTGATCTCCAGTTCCCGGCAGAGATCCTCCAGAAGATTTACATCCGGAAAGGATCTTCCCGTTTCCCATTTGGAAACTGCCCGGTCCGTCACATGGAGTTTTTCTGCCAGCTGTTTCTGGGTCAGATGCTTTTCCTTCCTTTTTTCAGCGATAAATCGTCCGGTTCTTTCCAGATCCATCCTACTGTCCCCTCCTTTTCAGGATCATTGTACCATGGAGGGCCGAAAAATGCACTCTGCCATCGGTAGAGTGCATTTGCATCGGTTTATTTTTCAAACACATAATTGGGATTTTCTTTAAAGGCCTGGGTCAGTTCCTCCCCGGCTTCCTCCTTGAAGACCTGTTTCCAGGAGCGGAGGAGATTTTCCGGCGTCACGGTGATGGGTTCTACTCCCACAAAGGAGGGAACCGCTTCTCCCAGCACGGCTTTTCCAGCCGCCAGGGCAATGGCCTGGCCCTGCTCAAAGGGGCACTGGGCGCTGAGGGCTTTGACCATGCCTCCTTTCGCCATGTTCATGGCCACAGCATAATCCAGATCGCCGGTGGAGATGGCGATATCCGTGCGGCCCAGCTCTGTCAGGGCCTCGATGCTTTCTATGGCCGGTCCGTCCCAGGAAATGTAGAGGGCCTCGATCTCCGGATATCTTTTTATTAATTCCCGGGTTTTTCTGTAAACCTCTCCCTCATTTTCAAACCGGACTTCGCCGCACAGCCGCAGATCCGGATATTCTTCCGCAAGGACCTGTTTCGCCGCGTTGTCCCGCTGATTGGTGGCGTAGAAATCCGCGTTGTGTACGATCACGCCATAGTTTTTCAGCCCGTGGCGGTACATATACTCTCCCAGCCCATGACCCATGTTCTGTCCGTGGGAGCGCTCGTTGACCGAGACGCAGGTGACGTAATCCTCCCGGGAGAGCCCTTCCGGCACACTGTTGATCAGCACCAACTTCATGCCGCTTTCCGCGATCTTTCGGAAAGCTTCGGAGGTGCGCTTGTTGTCCGAGGGGATGGCGATCATGATATCCGGCTTCAGAAGGGCCAGACTTTCCAGCTGCCTGCACTGCAGCTGGGGGTCAAAATGCGCGTCTGTAATGGCGATGACAGAGATCCCCATTCTGTCAAAAACATTTCGGATCCCCCGCTGATGAAGTTCCATCCAGGCCTTCCCGGCATAGTGGAAGGAAATGGCCGCTGTCAGCTTTTTCTGCCGGATAACGGAAATCTTATCTTCCGGAACGATCAGCTCCTCCATGGCGGCCGCCCGCTCGCCAAAGGGTCCTCTGCCGATCCCCTGGGTGGAATCCCGGATGACCAGCTTCATGGACAGGGTCTCCGTTTTATAGACCTCTTTGAGGGCCGGCTGGTTGGCCGGTTCCTGACGGGCGATGCGCTTCAGCAGCGTATCCGCCGCCAGCTCCGCATAGGGCTCCACATCCTGCTCGATGGTGGTGAGGGCCGGCGTATACAGAGGCGCCCATTCAAAAAAGTCAAAGCAGACCACAGAAATGTCCCCCGGACATTGAATGTTGTGAGCGCTGATATATTTTAAGAAAGGCGTTACCACCGCGTAATTGGCCAGCAGCACCGCTGTGGGCATCCGGTCTTTCCCCAGCAGCCGGTCCATGGTCTCAAAAAAATCCATGTCATTCTGGAGATGGGGATAAATGTACGCCTCCTCGGCCGGGATCCCCGACTCTTCCAGCGCTTTTTTATAGCCTTCCAGGCGCATGGGCATCCGATCGCTGCTTCGGCCGAGAAACGCGATCCGCTCGTGTCCCTTGTTGATCAGATGCTTTGTCCCCTTATAGGCCCCCTCAAAGGTATCGGTACAGACGGTATCCGCCAGATAGCCCTCCACCTCTCTTCCCAGAATGACCACCGGTACCCGGGCGTCTGCCAGCACATGCTTGATCAGAAGATCCTTTTCATCAGGAAAAACAATGATCCCGGCGGCGGCGTTCCACTGGACCACCGCCTGCAGGAACCCTGCCATCCCATCGATGTCCGCTCCGCATTCAATGGTGACCAGTGTGTATTCCGTACTCTTTAGTTTTTCATCGATCTTCCGCTCCACCCGGCGCTGAAAATTGCTCTGCTTGTCCGAGAGCAGCATGAGGATATATTTTCCGTCTTTTTCAAAGAACGGCGTCATCTTTTTTTTCAGTACAAAATTCGGAGGCGTCTCCAGTTCCCGTATGGCCCTCTCAACTTTTTCCACCTTCTCCGGGCTTACATAACGGGTTTTATTTACTACGTGTGAAACTGTGGAGACGGAGACTCCCGCCATTTTTGCTATGTCATTGATCGTTGCCATTTTTTCCACCCATCTGTCTGTTCTACTAAACTCCATTATACAGGCCCGGCAAAAAAAGTCAATTTCTCATATTGCCGGACGGGAAAGGGGCCGCATTTCTGCAGCCCCTGTCTGTTTAATCCTCAACCTTTTCCCACTGTTTACTTTCCGCGGATTTTCTCACCGCCTCGCATACCCGTTCTACCCGATAGCCCACTTCAAAGCAGGTGCTGGGCTGATATCCCTCGGTGATGGCCTTAATGAACTCGTACATCTCGATGGTCTTTAATTCCCCATAACCGATGTTCATGCCGGGAATATTCCAGGTAACTTCCCCGTGGAAATGGGCGGGGCCTGTATAGATGGTCTTGAATCCTCTTCTGTCGTCGGGATCATCGGCAAAGCATACCTGCAGCTCATTTAATCTTTCATAATTAAATGCGATGCTGCCTTTGGTTCCGTGAAGTTCTACGGTAATAAAGTTATTTCTTCCCCAGGCATTTCTGGTGGCTTCGATGCTTCCCACCGCGCCGTTTTTAAATTTCACAAGGAAGGAATCCTCATCATCCACATCCACGGCCTTTCTGGGCGCGTCCGCTCCCAGTTTCACGGTTCCCAGAAGATCCACGCCGCCTTCCTGTACCGGTCTTTCTTTGATGTAGGTCTTCATCAGGGAAACAACTTCATCGATATCTCCCGCCAGATACTGGGCAATATCGATCACGTGAGAGGCGATGTCGCCCAGGGCGCCGGCGCCGGCAATGTCCTTCTGGAATCTCCAGGAAAGGGGAGAGTCCGGATCCGCGGACCAGCTCTGCAGATACGTGCAGCGGATGTTCAGGATCTGTCCGATAGCGCCCTCGTCGATAAATTTCTTAGCCAGATCCAGGGCCGGTACCCTGCGGTACTGGTACGCGTTCATGCTGATCACCCCTTTGGCCGCCGCTTCTTTGGCTGCCTCCGCCATCGCCTTGGCGTCTTCCAGGGTGGAGGCGATGGGTTTTTCACAGAGAACGTGTTTTCCTGCCTTCAGCGCCGCGATGGCAATGGGCGCATGGGCGTTGTTGGGAGTACATACGCTTACCACATCGATCTCCGGATCATTCACGATATCGTGCCAGTCCGTACAGTATTTTTCAAAGCCAAACCGGTCTTTGGCGTCTCTGGCAATATCCGGATCGATATCACAGATGGTTTTCAGCACAGGCACCGCCGGCGCCGGCCAGAAGAATTTCGGCATATTCGCGTATGCCACCACATGGGCTTTGCCCATAAAACCTGCTCCTACCAAGCCTACATTTAAAGTTTTCATGATCCTGTCCTCCTTAAAAAGATGATAGTTTTCGTTACTGATCAGTTTTTCTTTTTCCTCTGACTCAGGTTGCTGATGGCAACTGCCAGAATAATGATCCCGCCTTTGATCATGGTCTGCTGCGCAGAACTCAGATTTGCCAGGATCACGGCATTGTTCATCATTCCCATGAGGACTGAGCCAAACAGAGCGCCGATCACCGAACCGGTTCCGCCTGACATAGCGGTTCCGCCCAGTACCACCGCGGCGATCACGGACATTTCATCTCCATCGCCGTAGGAATATCTTCCGGCCTGCATACGGGCCGCGTACATAATGCCGGCAAAAGCCGCGAAGGCTCCGGACATGGTGAAGGCAATGATCTTTACCTTCTGGGTATTGATACCGCTGTAGATGGCGGAGTTCTCATTTCCTCCTGTGGCGAGCACATGTCTTCCAAAAGCAGCCTTGTTGAAAATGAGGATTCCGGCGATATAGAACAGTACCGTCCAGATAACCAGCACCGGAATCCCGGCGACCTCTCCGATTCCGAAAATATTGCAGAAAAGTTTATTCTCAATGGGAACGGCGGCGGTGTCCGTGATCCACATGGCAGCGCCCCGAACCAGTTCCATGGTTCCCAGAGTGGCCAGGAACGCCGGAAGTTTCAGTTTTGTAACCAGCAGTCCGTTGACCAGGCCGATCACAGCGCCAAATCCCAGGCCCACGATCAGAGCCAGGAAAATATTATTGGTTGCCTGCAGGACCAGGGAGACCAGCATGGCGGTCATGGCGGTGATAGATCCAACCGTCAGGTCGATCTGTCCTGCTGCCATAACAAACACGCCTGCCACAGACATAACAGAGATCATGGCTGTCTGTCTGAGAATATTGATCAGGTTCCTCGGCTGCAGAAAGCCTTTATTCCCCAGGATCAGCGCGAACAGGACAAATACCACGGCAAAGATGATATAGACCATATATTTGTCCCACTGTATATTTCTTTTACTTTTGCTGGATTGCATACTGCAGTACCTCCTCTGTTTCTATGTCTTTTCTGTCGATCTCTCCAGTGATATGTCCGTCAAAGATCGTAATGATCCTGTCGCACACAGCCATCAATTCCGCCAGTTCTGAAGAAACAAACAAGACACCCTTCCCCTGATCCGCGTAATCCCGGATCAGAGAAATAATCTCCGCTTTCGCGCCGACATCTACTCCCGCGGTGGGTTCATCCAGCATCATTACCTCCGGATCCATGTTCATCCATTTGGCGATTACGACTTTCTGCTGATTCCCTCCGGAAAGAAGATTGATTCTTTTATGGATATCATCCGTCACAATATTCAGCTTCTGAACATTGTCCTCCACGATCTGATCGGCCTTTTTTTCATCGATAAAAAAGCCGTGCTTTCTTAACTGCTTTATCTTGGGAAGAACCGCGTTTTCCTTCACCGAATGGATCAGCACAAGTCCCTGTTTTCTTCGGTCTTCGGGGATCAGGGCAAATCCGCTGCGGATCGCCTCACCCGGACTCTTCGCCTTCACAGTCTCCCCCTTCAGGCGGACGGTCCCGCCTTCCTGCTGCCGGAGTCCGAACAGGGTTTCCAGAATTTCCGTTCTCCCGCTTCCCATAAGCCCGGCAAAGCCAAGGATCTCTCCCTTTTTCAGCCGGAAAGAAATATCCTTGATCCGGTCGTTGATTTTCAGATGATCCACTTCCAGAAGATCCGGGCCGTCTTTGTCGTATGTCCTGGGAACCCAGTCAAACTTTTTCCCGGTACTTTCGCCCATCATATGGGTGATGATCTCTTCCAGCGTAATATCGGCGATCCTGCCTGTGTGTACGATTTTCCCATCCCGCAGAATGGAGATCCTGTCCGCGATCTCCATGATCTCATTCATCCGGTGGGATATGTAGATCATGGAAACTCCTTTTTTCTGGAGATCCCGCATCATTTTAAACAGGTATTTCGTCTCGGCGTCCGACAGTGAGGCGGTAGGCTCGTCCAGCACCAGGATCTTCGCTTCTTTTTCCATTGCCTTGGCGATCTCCACCATCTGGCTCATTCCCACGCTCAGATCCCCCACTACATCCTTGGGACTCACATCGATGCCCAGTTCGTTCAGAACCTGCTGCGCTCTCTCCGTCATATACCCTGTTTTCCGAAGTCCTTTTTCTACAACCTCAGAACCCAGAAAAATGTTTTCTTCCACCGTCATGCTCTGAACAAGAGATAACTCCTGAAAGATCATTCCGATACCGTTTTTCTTCGCGTCATGGGTATCGTGGATCGCCGTTTCCGTTCCGTTGACCAGAATCGTGCCGGCATCTTTGGTGTACACGCCTGTCATGATCTTCATCAGGGTGGATTTCCCGGCTCCGTTGCCGCCCACCAGGGCGTGGATCTCTCCCTGTTCCAGAGAGAAATCCACTCCCTTCAGCACCGGTACGCCAAAAGATTTTTCAATCCCTTTCATTTCCAGTACGTATGGGTTCATTTTTTCCTCCTTACTCAGCAACTGCCTCCTGCAGCCAGTCCGGAGCCTCTACATGGTATACGTCCTCGTATGCTTCCAGAACATTGGAGCGCTCTACTCTCTTGGCGTCAACAACCACATAGGGCGGAGCTTCCTTGCCCAGCAGAGAATAGGCGGCCAGGGTAGCTTCGGCTACGCCCTGGTCATAGGGCAGCTGCGCTCCCAGTCCCACAACGCTTCCTTCAGCGATCTCTTTCGCCATATTGTTTCCAAGGTCGATGGTGGTCAGCTTCACGTCATCACCGGTAAGTCCGGCAGCTCTCACGGAAGACAGAACTCCTTCCATGGGGATATCCCAGCTGGCGTAAATGCCGTCGATCATGGGATACTGGGTCAGGATCGCGTCTCCCTGCTCGGAGCATCCGTTCTCATCGGTAAAGCCCTGCTCGGAAACGATCTCGATGCCGGGATATTTCTCAGCAATGGTATCCTTGAATCCCTGATCTCTCTGGTTGGTTACAAAGTACACGGTGTCATAGTAAACCATGGCGATCTGGCCTTCGCCTCCAAGGGCCTCGCCCATTAACTCCGCGGCGATGCAGCCGTTTCCGTAATTATCCGCGGAAACACAGCTTACATAATCCTCACCGGCCGTCATGCCTTCCGGCACATTGTCCATGAAGACAAGCTTGATCCCTGCCTCCGTCACGGTCTGGAAAGCATCCGCGGTGGCCGTGGCGTCCGTGGGAATGCTGACGATGATATCCGGGTTTTTCGCCATGATGGTCTCGATATCGGATACCTGCTGCTCTGCGGAGAAATCCGCGTCGGTAACAGCCACGACCTCGATCCCCAGATCCTCAAAGGTAGCCTGCAGCCCCTCCAGCTGTGAGGAGGCCCAGTCATTTCCGCCATAGTGCAGGGAGATGGCAGCGGTATATCCGCCGTCCCGGATCTGCTGTTTTTCTTCTTCGGTCAGCTGGATCTCGGAAGCGGAGGTAGCCGTTTCTCCGTTGGGTCCGGTGGCTCCGCCCTTGTTCTCCGTTTCTGTCTCCGTTTCTGTTTCCGGAGCGTCCTCCTGGGAGCTTCCGGACTGGACAGACGCACTCTCCGTGTCCACGGAACCGCTTACAGCCTCAGGCTCTCCGCCCTGACTTCCGCATCCGGCTGCCAAAGACAGCGCCATACCCAATGCCAACATTACACTGATCGTTTTTCTCTTCATACTCTTTTCCCCTTTCCACTCTATGTACCTGTTCTTACAGGAGTTTTCCTTTCAAAAAATCATAGGAGGTCCGGCAGGCAAACACAGGATCTCCCGCGTAGCCGTCCACTTCTACCAGATAGTCTCCCGCATAACCCTTTTCCTTCAGGAAATCCAGCACTCCGTCAATGTCCAGACGGCCGGTCCCCAGGGGCGCAAAGCCGTTATCATCCAGATCCTTCAGGTGAACGAAGGAGATACGGTCATAATATTTTTTTACGATCGTGAGAGGATCCCCGCCGCCGGCTGCCAGATGCGCCAGGTCCGGACAGATCTTAATGGATGTCTCCGCAAACAGCCGGTCTACCTGTTCCGGCGCTTCCGCCATAGAACCCAGATGGGGGTGATAGCTGGCTTCGATCCCGTATTCCGCGAATACCTTTGCCGCCATATCCAGGCCTTTGCCCAGCAGGCAGTAGTCCTGATCCTGGATGCCTTTGCCTCGGATCGCTCCGCCGCAGAGGGCGGCGTAGGTAACGCCTACCGCCTGACCTGCTTTCGCCACCTGCTCCATATGGAACATCTCATCTTCCAGGGCGTCCTGATAAATAAAGTTCGCGCCCACACAGACGCTCATCATCTCGGCGGAATATTTCTGAAGCATATCTTTGAGCACGGAAAGGTCGCCGCTGTACTTTGTAAGGTTTCCTTCCAGCACTTCAATGCTTTTGAATCCCACCCCGGTGATCTTCTTAAGGATTTCTTCATCGTCACCCATGGTAAGATAACGGATATCTTTCACACTGGTGACACCTGCTCCTTCCCCTACAAGAGGGCCGAACCCATTGGTCATATAACCAACTCTCATTTTCATGTACCTCCTTTTCTCATAAAAATTTGCGCAAATTTTATTTACGCCCACTATACACCTCTTGTGCTTTTTCGTCAATCCTTTCTTTCCCATCCCTTGATTTTTGTAAATTTTTCACATTTTTCGCATGCTGATTTTATGCTGTTTGCTTATTGATTTTCTCTCCCGCTTTCGTCATAATTATTTTTAAGAAAATTTGCGCAAATATTGTTTGTACAAAACCATCCGAAAGGAGTATCCCTATGAAATTAGGTTTTATCAGTTCTATTCTGGACACTTCTTCCTTCGAAGAAGTCATCGATACCGCGGCGGCCCTTGGCTACGAATGCGTTGAAGTAGCCTGCTGGCCCAAAGAAAAAGCAGCCCGCCGGTACGCCGGCATCACCCACATTGATATAGAAGCCCTTACCGATGAAAAAATCGCTTCTATTCATGAAACCTGTCTCAAAAAAAATGTGGCCATTTCCGCTCTGGCCTACTATCCCAACACGCTGACCGATGATCTTCCCCAGCGCCAGAAAGCGGTAGATCACCTGAAAGCCATGATCGAGGCAGCGCCCAAGCTGCACGTCGACACGGTTACTACCTTTATCGGCCGGGTGCAGAACCTTACCGTAGAAGAAAATCTGGAGATTTTCAAAGAGGTGTGGACTCCCATTATCCGCTTTGCCGAAGAACACAAGGTAAAAATCGCCATCGAAAACTGTCCCATGCTCTTCGGGCCGGACCAGTGGCCCGGAGGCCAGAACCTGATGACGACTCCCGCCATCTGGCGCAGGGCATTCCAGATGATCCCCAGCGATTTCTTCGGCCTGAATTACGATCCCTCTCATTTTGTATGGCAGCAGATCGATTACATCAAACCTTTGTATGAATTCAAGGACAAAATTTTCCACGTACACTACAAGGACATCAAGGTGTACCCCGACAAACTGGACGATGTGGGCATCATGGCTTATCCTCTGGATTTTATGTCCCCGAAGCTTCCGGGACTGGGGGATGTGGACTGGGGGAAATACGTATCCGCGCTGACAGACATCGGATATGACGGGTACACCTGTATAGAGATCGAGGATAAAGCATTTGAGGGATCCTCGGAAAGGATCCTGGCCGCCCTGCGCATTTCCTATCGGTACATGAGACAATTTGTTATCTGACCTAACAGAAAAGGAGTTTACTTATGGAAATAAAGAAAATGAACATCGGACTGATCGGGGCCGGTTTTATGGCCAAAGCGCATTCTATCGCTTACGCGGGAATGCCCATGTTTTTCTGGCCGGCGCCGGCCATTCCGGTCAAAAAAATGATCGTAGATATGAATGAAGCGATCGCCAGAGACGCGAAAGAAAAGCTGGCCTTTGAGTCCTATTCTACGGACTGGCACGACGTCATCAACGATCCCTCCATCGACATTGTGGATATCTGCACTCCCAACAACGCCCACGCGGAGATCGCCATTGCCGCTGCAAAAGCCGGAAAGCACATCATCTGCGAAAAACCTCTGGCCCTGACTTCCGAGGAAGCAAAGCAGATGTACCTGGCTACCAAGGAACATCACGTAAAGACCATGGTAGCTTTTAATTACCGCAGAACACCGGCGGTCCAGCTGGCCAAAAAATATATCGATGAAGGAGCCATCGGTGAGATCCTGGATTTCCGGGGCACGTATCTGCAGGACTGGTCCGCGGATCCCGATTCTCCTCTTTCCTGGAGGTTCCAGAAAGCCGTCTGCGGAAGCGGCGCCCTGGGCGATATAGGCACCCATGTGGTAGATATGCTCCGTTTCCTGGTAGGCGACTTTAAGCGGGTCAACGCCAGAGCCGCCACCTACATCAAAGAGCGTCCCTGCCAGTCCGGACTTTCCGACTCTCTGGGAAATGCCCGGGTACAGGAGGGAACTCCCAAGAAGGCCGTAGACGTAGACGATCAGTGCATTTTTATGGTGGAATGCGCCAACGGCGCCTTCGGCAGCATCGAGGCCACCCGAAACGCCTGGGGCCGCAATAACTATATCACCTTTGAGATCCACGGAACCAAAGGTTCCCTCTACTTCAATTACGAGCGCCGGGACGAACTCCAGGTCTGCTTTGCGGACGACGCTTCTGACCGCCGGGGCTTCCGCACCGTTTATACCGGCCCCAATCATCCTTACGGCGAAGGCCTGTGGCCCATCCCTGCTCTGGGGATCGGATACACCGAGACGAAGATCGTCGAATGCTACGATTTCTTCCGGGCCCTCCAGGGCGACGGCGAAGCCTCTCCCAACTTCCGGGACGGTTATGCCATTGAGCTGATCTCCGACGCGATCCTGGAATCCGCCAAGACCCAGACCTGGGTGGATGTAAAATCCCCCGTTGAGAAATAAACAGAAGAAATAAAAAGAAGCCGCAGACCCGACGCTGTTCACACAGCGTCCGCCGGGTTTGCGGCTTCTTTCTTTTTAGCTTATAGAAAAATGATCTGTTTTTTCAGCCGATCCCTCCGAAGAAAATTCCCAGAATATACACTCCCAGAGCCACCCCGCAGAAAACATACCGGGTCATGGGCTCGAACCAGCGGCCCAGAGGATGTTGCCGGCCCTGCTGCACCGCGTCTCTGGCGAATTTCTTCCCACAGATCCAGAACATGGCGATCCCGGCAAGCAAAGCGCCCAGAGGGATCACATAAATGGAGATACTGTCCATCCAGGGGCTCAAAATGTCCCCTTCCACAAACAGGCCTACCCCTGCAGCCACAGCTCCCACCAGGACCAGGGCGGACTTTCTGGACCACCCAAACCGGGACTGCAGAGCTTCCACCGGACTTTCCAGCAGATTGATCAGGGAAGTCATACCGGCAAACAGCACCGCTATAAAGAACAGCACGGCAAACAGCTGCCCGAAAGGAAGGCTGCGGATCACGGAAGGGATCGTAATGAACAGGAGGCCGGGGCCGGAATTAGGCTCCATCCCGTAGGCAAACACTGCCGGGATGATCACCAGTCCCGCCAGAAGGGCTGCCAGCGTGTCGAAAACCGCCACGTATTTGGCGCTGCTTACCACATCCACATCCGATTTCAGATAACTTCCGTACACTACGGTTCCGCTGCCCGCCACAGACAGGGAGAAAAACGCCTGTCCCATGGCGTAGACCCAGGTCTGCGGATTGGCCATGGCGGACCAGTCGGGTTTAAACAGATAGGCATACCCCGGGCCGGAACCCGGAAGCATGGCGATCCGCACCGCCAGAAACAGAAACAGTATATAAAAAGCCGGCATCATAACCTTGTTGACCTTTTCGATCCCTCCCGCGATCCCGAAGGACATGATCACCAGGGCCAGGATCAGTCCCAGCATATGCCAGGGGATGCTGCCGAAATTAGCGGAAAGTCCCGCAAATACACCGACAGGATCCTCCTGGGCGACGATACTGCCGGTAAGGGAATCCCACAGAAACTTCAGGATCCAGCCGATGATCACACTGTAGCCGATGGCTATACCCAGGGAACCGATCACCGGGATCAGCCCCACAATGGTGCCCAGCTTTGAATCCTTCTTGTTCAGCTTTTTATCAAAAGCTTTTTGAAACGCCCCCAGAGGGCCGGTATGCATGGACCGCCCGAAGGCCATCTCGCCGATGACTCCCGTAAAACCGATCAGGGCCACAAAGATCAGATAGGGGATCAGGAAGGCCGCCCCGCCGAATTCCCCGATCCGGTAGGGGAACATCCAGATATTGGCCATGCCCACGGAGCTCCCGATACAGGAGATCACAAAGCCAAACTTATTGTTAAACTTATCTTCAGATACTGCTTTTACTCTGCTCATCGCTCTTCTCCCACTCGTTTGTTATACACACAAAATAGATTTTATCACAGATCGGAGCAGAACGCCACTATCTTAGGAGGAAACCTGTCGCTCTGATTCTAAACGTGCTGGCGGTGCCGTTATATATAAGATTGTTGATTCTAAAATCACGTATGCAATATACAATAATATTGAAATTATTCACACTTAACTCTAGCGTCAGTGTACAAGGGGCAACACGCTCCAAACCGCATAATTCCGGTGATTTTCTGTGTTATCCTCAATCGGCGTACGTCCAGTACGCCTCTATCGTCTGCCTTGAAAATTATCGGAATTCCTGCGGTTGGAGTCTTTGAGTCGTGTAGGTGCTGATTTGGGCCCCTTCAAGGCACTTGATCGACGCGTACAGAGACGTACGCGGAGGGAAAGAAACGGAGAAGGAGCCCAAATCAGCCCTTCAGCGACCGTATTGTCCCCTTGTACACTGACGCTAATATTCCTTCTGAAATATTTGCCTCATAACCATATACAGGTATCAAACAGGTATCACGCCACACAATAAGAGCCGGAAAGCCCGCTGTTTATGCGGCTTTCCGGCTCTATGTTTACTATTCGAACTCGGCGTGTCCTTTGATGTTATTTACTATATTTGTTTAAGTTTTTGTGCGAATTCATGCCGATATTTACTTCAATTACATCAGTTATTTTGGTTTACTGATTTTCTGTTGCCAAAATGTTGCCGTTTCATCTTATATGTTCCAAAACAATATTCTTCGCTATTTTGAATAAACTGCATCGTTCTTAGAAAGGAGGTAAACACAGTACTGATTCATACTGATCCCTTCTCTTTTAGAATGCTCTGCCAGAGACCGATGCAGACTCCGGGGAATTCTTAGCTTAAATTGTCCGGAATAATCTTCTAAATTATCCGGCTCATGAATCTCAATTCCTTCTTCCAGTGCAGCTTCAATCCATGCCTTCTTTGCGTCTACCGCATTTGCAACCGCAGCTTCAATCGTTTCTCCACATGTAATACAGCCCGGCAGATCAGGATAAGAAACCACATATCCGCCTTCATCTTTATCTTCTACGATTTCCATTCGATAAGACATCTTCAAATAATCATTCAGCGTCTTCATCATTTCTCGCCTCACTTTCTACAACCTGTCTCACAAGTTCCACATAAACCTTCTTAATTGGTTCATGCTTTGGTATCGTAATTGGCTGGCATCCAGATTTTCGAAATGTATAATGACTACTCCCACTTCTTGGAGCATTCATTTTGTAACCGTAACTTTCTAATACTTTCCGCAACTCATCAAACCGGAGGTCTCTCGATAAAGAGCAGATACGTAACAATAGTTTATCCCATTTTGACATTTAAATACCTCCTGTTCATATTATATGTGGTGTCATATGTGGTGTCAACAATATACAGGATAATTATCTCAAAATTTTGTCTTTACACCATTCTAATATCCTACTTCGTTCCACCCCAATACGTTCAAGTAAACAGCAATAAACCAATCCCTCCAAGCAATGTGCTGTTATAGCAATTTTTACATCAAGAACGCGATGAGATCCATGTGTAATATCATTTCGATATTTAACAAACACCTTTATGACATCATCATCAATAATAATCGCTGGCTGATTTAAAATTAACATTTCCTCATCATACTTATGGAATAAAGCACATATTTTTTCTGCTGCAGGTAACGTCCAAAATTTAATATTTCCGAAAATAAAACTATATACTGAATCTCCCAATCCCGGATTATCTTTTCTAAATATTTTTACAGTATTTTTTACCTGCTGTACTAACTCATTTATATTATATATGGTGTTATATTTGATGCCAATAATTTCGGGTAATAATTCATCCTCACTGGCAACAAAAAATCTTTTTAAAACTACAATTATATGCAATATATCAAATGGCAGATACCCGTAGAATATCTGCCATTTGATGTAATCTGTGTAAAAATGCAATTATTCGAACTCGCAAAATCAAATTTAGTTCTATACAGTTTTGTATAGGAGATTTGGTTTTATTTGATTTTATTTATTTCCAACTGTCATATCTCTATGGCCTGTTTCTGCTAGTGTTATCAATCTGTTATCACGATTTTGTTATCAAAATTACAGCTATATTTCAAATTTTAAATCTAGCATTTGGCAAATTAATCAATACAATCACTTCCCAATACCACACTCGCAAAATCATCTCCAATAAGTAACGCTTTATTACTATTGTCTTTAAGTTCTAATATCATTTGATGTTTAAACTCATTATAGCTTAATAAAGTATATATCACCTCTAGCGAATCATACCCTTTTCCCACATAAAAATTAATTGTATCAATTAAGGAAAATCTATATGCAGGTGCGGTGTTGCCTCATCCAGATGGAGATGAGCGGAAAACACACGCAAGGCAGGATTCCGTTCCTGAAAACCTTTTATATATTCATCCCATATTCTTGCTGCAATCTGTCCATCAGGCGTTTCCGCTCCCATATCATTTTTATTTCCAATCTGAAGGATTATCTCATGAAATGGTTTTTCCTGCTTTCCAGAACGGATTTTTTCATAATGATTTTCGATCTTTCCTTGTCTGCTTTACATTATACCTTTCAAGTGCCTCATCAAATAATTCATGGTATATTTCTTGAATATCCTGATTGCAGTATTCCACATTCCAGTGACTCCGTTTCGGATCTGTATTCTTTGCATGGAATTTTCTGCTGTTGTGGTTGACAAAGCCTTGCCCTGTTATAAAGCTGATTGTCCTCTTCAATAACTCTCCTTTCTCCCTTTTCCACAAATCAGCACTGTATTCTCTTCCGGCCAGTAATCTGCCATATCCAGAGCGGAAAGTTCTCCCACCCGAAGCCCCAGACAGAAAAGCAGCTCGATTATACACATATTCCGGACAGCCAGTCTTTCTTTATATTCTGACCAGGCCTGCTGATACTGGAAAGTAGCCGCCAGAATCAGCTCTTTAATCTCTTCCCTGGATAATGTCCTGGGCAATGTCCTTGGCAACTGAAATTTTCTGGCCGTGAACCGGAAGAAAATCTCATTTAAGTTCAAAACCATTCTGAGATAATCACAATACTGCTGAATGGAAACATATTTTCTGCGGATAGAACGGGGTGCTAATTCTATCTCATTCTGCATATAAAAAAATATTCATAGATGCTCCGGTCATTGATATCCCCGTAATGCCGTCTTTCCAGCCACCTGGAAAAATTCTGCAGGTCATTTTTATAGGCATACAGGGTATTGGATGACAAGTTTCTCTGCACAAAAAGTATATCAATAAAGTCCTGGATCAGGACTTCCTGTTGTTCCTTATTATATTCCATAGGCCCCTCCATTTTTCTCCTATCTGTTCATACAATTCCAATGATACCTTCTTATCCTTTTACTGTCCGGGGAGGGTGTCTGAAGAAAAATCCCGGAGGCTTCCGTTCCCGCTGTCTGTCCATATCATACCTTATATAAATTATAGTGTATGGATGGCCAAAAAAAAGGACCCTGCACTGTCTTTTCAAAGGCAGTACAAAGTCCTTTCCCTTCTTTTTTCTCTTATGCCAGTCCCTTTTCCTCTAACCAGTTATCCAGAGTCCTTTTTCCTCTTTTCATCTTAAGGGTTCGGATCTGGAACTCCAGAATGGTCAGCAGGGTAAAGACGATCCACAAAACGGTCAGGAATATTACGGCTTCCTGAATACTTTCTCCTCCTGATATGGTACTTCGGAAGGCTTCCACCGTATAAGTGAACGGTACCCAGTCATGAAGATAAGGGACAAAGCTTCCGGACAGTTCCAGGGGGTAGGTTCCCACAGAACCTGCCAGCTGGATCACCATAAATACCAGCATCAGGAAACTTCCCACTTTGCCAAAAGTATTGGTAAAGAAATACATCACAGACATAAAAGCCACCGAAGCCAGACAGGCCACCGCCAGGGTTTTCCCCATTTCCACCGGCTCAAAACCGTCACACAGATGAAGCATAAAGATCATCACCGCTGCCTGGAGCAGGGCAATCAGATACAGTACCGATGCCTTGCTTCCCCACCAGGCCAGACCGGATTTCAGCTTTCCGCTGTACTTTGTCAGCGGATACATAAGACTAAAGGCAATACAGCCTACCCAAAGTGCCACAGACATCATATAGGGGGCCATGGCATGGCCGTTATTTTCTACCCTGGTGATCTGTGTTTCTTTTGTTTCCACAGGAGCTGCAAACATATCCGCCGTATCTTCTCCTTTATTCGTATCCCGGATCTGTTTTGCCCCCTCTGCCAGACTGTCTTTTAAAGTCCTAGTTCCTTCCGCCAGCTGTTCAATCCCGGATCCAAGAGTTTTACTTCCATCATGAAGCTGGGAAGCTCCGCTGCTGATCTGGGAGGCTCCGTCCTCCAGCTGTACCGCTCCTCCAAGAAGAGCCTGATTGTTTGCAGTAAGCTGGCCGGTTCCCTGGGACAACTTGCTGGTTCCGGCTACCAAGGTATCCATACCCGCCGAAAGAGTTCCTGCTCCCTGAGAAAGGGTCTGGGCTCCTGTCTTCAGACTTCCAGTTCCCTGTTTCAGATCCTTTGCTCCCTGGGACAGCTGTTCCACTCCCTGGGAAAGAGCCGGAAGCTGTCCCTGCATTTCCTGTACTCCTTTATCCAGATCAGAACTCCCCTGTACCAGACGGCCAAATCCCTCATCCAGCTGCCCGGCTCCCTGTACCAGTGCTTCCGTTCCCTGTGTCTTCAGTGCTCCGGCTCCATCCTTTGCACTCTGGATTCCGCCGGCAAGTGCAGGTGCCGCCTCAGTCAGCTGTTCTACTCCCCGGTTCACTTCTCCACTTCCCTGGGTAAGACGGTCAGCACCTTCCCTCAGCTGAGACAGACTGTCTCCAACCTGTGTGCCGATTCCGCTCTTCAGCTGCTCCATGCCGCTGTCCACTCCTGCCAGATACTGTTCTCCGGCTGTTTCTGTCTGAGCAGACAACTGTCCCAGACCTTCTGATAATGCCTGAAGACCCTTTACCACACTGCTCAGGTCTGTAGAATTTTCCCCTGCCAAACCGGCCCCTGTCATATCCCGGGCCTGCCGGGCTGCCTCTG
Organism: Candidatus Scatomonas sp.; assembly: GCA_963928055.1. Classification (GTDB taxonomy): domain Bacteria; phylum Bacillota; class Clostridia; order Lachnospirales; family Lachnospiraceae; genus Scatomonas. The sequence continues at coordinate 1,246,974 of CAWVDN010000001.1, forward strand.
CCATGGTCTGCTGATCCTGAGACAGGGCGGCACTGCTGTTCCCAAGAGCCTGAGAAGCTTCCTGGAGACGGCTTCCCGCCTCATTGGCTGCATCGGCGTTTTGCTGTGCAGCTGCCACTGCCTCCCAGGCAACGGATGCCACTGCATCTATATCTCCTGAATCAATTGCCTGCTGCAAGGAATCACTTAAATAAGAGGCGTCTGTACTTTCCACACCTCCCAGATTTTCTGCCGCAGCCTGGGCTGCCTCTGCCTGGTTTCCGGCTTCCTGGGCATTCCTCTCTAAAGTATCGCCCAGCTGGTCCCCACTTCCTGTTTCCTGGGACATGCTCTCCGTTCCCTGAATCCCCGCAAGGAGCTGATCGGCACTGGATTTTAACTGGTCCGCGCCCTCTTTCACAGAGTCAAAAACCTGTTTTCCTCCATCCTGCAGCTGTCCGTTTACCTGATCAATACTGGCAGAAATGCCGGGGACTGCCTGTTCTTCCAGAAGCTTCATTCCCTGGGAAAGCTGAGCTGCCCCTTCATAAACCTCATTTGTACCTTCCTGAAGTTTCTGTGTCTGCCCGGGAAGCTGGGATGCTGCACTGTTCAGCTGATCCAGTCCTTCCTGTAAAGATGCAAGACCCCTGTCTGTCTGTTCAGCTCCTGCCTTCAGACTTTTGCTTCCCTCTCCCGCTGTCTTGACACCTGCGGCAAGCTGGGAAGACCCCTGGGATAATGCCCGGACTCCCTGAGAAAGTCCCGGGATCTTTCCTTCTAACTGTCCCATGCCCTCTTCCAGGGACTGGGCTCCTGCATCCAGGCTTTCACTTCCGACGGCAAGTTCTTTTGCCCCGCTGTCCAGGGTTTTCGTCCCCTTGTTCAGTTCACTGGCCCCATCCTGAAGTTCACGTGCTCCCTTGTCTGCGGCTGTTACTCCATCTGTATAAGTCTTTAGTCCCTCTTCCATGGTCTGACTGCCATCTCTGAATACCAGAGTACTCTCTGCCAGAACCTGTAAATTCTCTTCGATCTGTTCATTTCCTGAGGCAAGTTCCCGGGTTCCCTCCTGGAGCTTCCCGGAACCATCTGCCGCTTCCTCCATTCCGTCCCCGGCCTTACCGATCTGTTCAAAAACCGCTTCTGCATAAGTGCGGGTAACTTCTTCCCGGACAGAACTCTGGATTTTCTCCATAGCTGTCTCACTCATCTTAGAAGCAATGTAATTGATACCCGGGTTTGTTTCATAAGAAAGTTCCATTTTTTCAGGTTTTTTCCGGGTAAGGGTGGCCGCATTGGCTGAAAAATCCTCCGGTATGGTAATGACCATATAATAACTTCCGTCTTTCAGCCCCTGCCGGGCCCTTTCCTTATCTGTAAAAGAAAAATTCAGAGAACCGTCCTCTTTCAGATTCTCCACCATTTCTTTTCCTATGTTTAATGTTTCTCCCTCATATTCTACCGATTTATCCTCATTCACCACAGCCACGGGCAATTTGTCCATATTGCCGTAAGGGTCCCACATGGATCCCAGAAAAAGGGTGGTATAAATGGTAGGAATTGCAATAATCGCAACAATAACTACCAACATGAGTTTATTACTCAGCAGCTTTTTCCACTCTAGTTTCAGCATTCTCCTGTCTCCTTTCTGTCTGCGCAACTAGTTATTGTTTAATAGATATTATGTTGATTATTTACACATACCGCATTATACTAGGGTTATAAATACCTTACAACCGACAATAATCCTTCGTCATGTCTATTAATAGGCAAAATGTCTATCTAGTGTCTATGGTTTATAATTTTTTTATATTTTCGAAAGGAGAAATCTATGAAAGAAAAAACTGACCGGAGAATCCGCAAAACAAAAGCCCAGCTTCGAGCCGGGCTTGCAAAACTTATGCAGGAAAAAAGTATTAAAGAAATTACTGTAAAAGAACTGGTAGAGGAAGTGGATATCAACCGTTCTACTTTCTATCTCCATTATACGGATATTTTCAATATGCTTTCCACCATTGAAGAAGAACTGCTGGAAGAGATCTGCCAGACCATTCAGAATCATCCGGTCAGTCCCTTTAACGAATCCAGCTTTCCTTTTATTGAGGATATTTTTCATATCCTGGCAGAAAACAAAGATATCTGCAGCGCCTTGCTGGGGCCAAACGGGGATATCGCGTTTATCCATCGCATTGAAAATCTGATTTCCACCCACAGTCTTAACGTACTGCGCCGGACTTTTCCGGACACTATTGAAGACCTGAAATATTCCTATTCTTTCTGTCTTTCCGGCTGCATCGGTCTGGTGAAAACCTGGCTGACCTCCGATACCGATGAAACGCCTCAATATATGGCCCAGCTCACCTTCCGGCTGATCATGAACGCCCTCCGTCATATGTATCCTGATAACACGCCCTCACAGACACCTCTGTCAGGTTCCAAAAGCCCTCTGCCGGAATAGATCCGGCAGACACTTCTTCAGGATCTGTGTCTGACCGGGATTTTTATTGCTTTTCCAGAGCTTTCTGATACTCTTCCTTCAGTTCTTTGATTTTTTCCTCCTTTTCCCTGTCATAAAGCTGATTGTCCTCTTCAATAACTCTCCTTTCTCCCTTGTCGGGTAGTAATCAGCGCCGGATACGGCGCATAAGCTTTGTTACTTTCGTCGAAAGTAACGCAAAAGCACTTTCGACAGCCGTTCCGTCCGTCAAAAGCTGCCTTTGCGCCCTGCCGGGAGCTTATCCGTCCTACGGACGGAGCGGCTGCCCCAGCCGCCTTGCTTCCGCCGCTATCGCTTTTCGTATTGCGGGCACCACATTTGCCACTGTGCTTTCCCCCCCATCCCGCAAGCCATACCAGCGTCCGCATTTCTCCTTTTGTCAGTTCTACCTCTCCAAAAATTTCATTGAGCATAGCAATCTGTCTCGTCTCCATCTCATAAAATTTTTCATTAACATTCCGTGTTCCACGTTCCGGCTGGATAATCATAAAATCCCTCCTTCCGCCTTGTCCGCTATCACAGGAGCGTGACACGCTCCTGTCTTATATCATCAAAGAAAACTTTACCAGCGGAAACTGTTCGGTATCCCCCGCCTGTCCAAATATTCCTGCCGGGCTTTCTCCCGTTCTTCCTCTGTCAGAGCAGTCTTAGACTTCCCATATAACTCACGTAACACCAGTGCATCCAGTTTCTTCTCCAATCCTATCCTTATCTCACCCTCATGGTTGTCGTCCTCCATCAGATGATAATGAATCAGTTGCACAAACAATTTCTGCAGTATCTGTACCTGTTTCATCCAAATCTCCTTTCAAGGTGGCAACATTACCTGTTCCTAAAGAAATGGTAATCTTGCCATGTTGATTTATTGTTCCGGCAATACCCACGACCAGTGTCCGCCGGGTTTTATCGACTGGACGCCAAGAGCCTTCTTCGCATTCCAGAGTGTCTTCCCTTTAATCCCACGGTTTTCCGCCTCTTTAAGGATTACATTCTGTTCAACTGCCCCGTCTGCCAATATCTCAAGCAGGAACTCTTTCGCCTCTTTTATCTTCTGTCCACGGTTATTGCCACTCAGCAGATCATCCGCACTGATGTCATATTCCCCGATCCATTCAAATCCGTTCTCTTTATCCAAGCGAAAAGCGATTGATTTTCCCTCTGGTGCAAGGGAGCTTTTTACATGGCAAACTACTCTTGTTTCCGGCTCGTTCTTCACACGCCCTACGATCAGAACGCTCCTTGCCGCAGCCTGAAAGTCAATAGAGCCAAGCCCCCTATATGAAGATTTTCCGGTGCTGTTCTTGTTCATATGACCGATCAGGACAACCGCACAGTGATATTTTTCCGCCAGCACAGACACCCGTTTCATCAGTGGACGGATTTCATTTGCCCGGTGCATATCTACTTCCGCCCCAAGGGAGACCGTTTCAAGTTTTGTGTAAATTCAAAAAACTGATATAAGATATGTCATTAGTTACTCTGGGCAGAGCCGATTTTTTGAGGTTCTGCCCTTGCTTGTATTATAATGCCGTTTCCGGACATGTCAAGCAGGGCTGGCCCAGCCAGCCCTGCCAGGCCAGAAACAGCTTATAATCCAGATAATCGTTCTTCGAAAAATATCTCCAGCTGCGAATGGATCTGCCCCCAATCCTGTCGGTGTCCGGTCCATTTTTTCGTGATATCCATCATGGCCAGATACAGCATTTTCAGGAGACTCTCATCGGAAGGGAATACCGTCTTAGATTTCGTAACCTTCCGCAGCTGCCGGTTAAATCCCTCAATGGCATTCGTGGTATAGATTAAGCGGCGAACCGCTTCAGGATACTTGAAATACGTTGAAAGATTCGCCCAGTTGTCCTTCCATGATTTTGCGATTTTTGGATATTTCCCGCTCCATTTCTCATCAAAACCATCCAGTTCAGCCAGTGCGATTTCTTCTGTTGGGGCTGCATATACACGCTTCAGATCAGCCATCAGCGGTTTGAGTTCCTTGTAGGAAACAAACTTTGTCGTATTCCGGATCTGATGGATAATGCATTGCTGGATCTCCGTATCCGGAAAAACAGCTTCAATTGCCTGAGGAAAGCCTGTCAGACCGTCTACGCATGCGATCAGGATATCTTCTACGCCACGGTTTTTTAGTCCGTTCAAAATGGAAAGCCAGAACTTTGCACTCTTATTTTGTCCTACATACATGCCGAGCACATCTTTATGCCCTTCCATGTCGATTCCTATAGCGATATAAACCGCACGTTTTACAATCCTGCCTTCATTACGAACGTGATAATGGATGGCATCCATGAAAACGACCGCATAGATTTCCTCCAAAGGTCTTTCCTGCCATTCTTTTACGATGGGAAGAATCTTATCTGTGATCCTGCTGATGGTACTGTCAGAAATCTCGATGTCATAGAGTTCCCGCATATGGCTTTCGATATCATTCGTGGTCATTCCTTTGGCATACATGGAGATGATCTTTTCTTCCATGTCTTGAGTGACCGTATTCTTATATTTTTTGACGATCTGTGGTTCAAACTCACCTTTTCGATCTCTTGGGACATCAATCTCCATATCGCCGTAACTGGTATGCATGGTCTTCTGAGAATGGCCATTTCTGGAATTATCCGTTTCCTTGTTTCGATAATCATACTTGGAATATCCCAGTTCCTCATCCATTTCCTGATCCAGAGCACCTTCCAGGATGATGGACATCATATCTCGCATGATAGAGTTGACATCCGTCCCATCCTTGACCTTTACATTGTTTTCTTTCAGGTAGTTGCCCATCATTTCCCGAAGAGCTGCTTTTTGTGGGGTATCTTTTTTCTTTGCCATAAAATAAACCTCCAAACTGGTAAGTCTATCTTACATCAGTTTGAAGGTTTACACAAACTTTGGGATACTCCCGCTTTTCATCCAGTGTTATCATTTTGTTATCAAATAGACCCCTAATGCGTCGCAAACGCCCTGTTTATGCGGGTTCTCAGATTTCTTTACTTACTCGAACTCAATGGTTCCCGGCGGTTTGCTGGTCAGATCGTAGAATACCCGATTGACCCCCTTGACCTCATTGATGATCCGGGTCATGCACCGGTTCAGCACTTCCCAGGGGATCTGCGCTGCCTCGGCGGTCATGAAATCACTGGTGTTCACCGCCCGCAGCACTACCGCGTAATCGTAGGTGCGCTCATCTCCCATAACGCCCACGGAGCGCATATTGGTCAGGGCCGCAAAGTACTGGCCCAGTCCCTTGCCGCATCCGGCTTTGGCGATCTCCTCCCGGTAGATGGCGTCAGCGTCCTGGACAATGCGGACCTTGTCCGCTGTCACTTCCCCGACAATCCGGATGCCAAGCCCCGGTCCCGGGAAGGGCTGACGGTCTACCAGATAATCCGGGATACCCAGCTCCCGGCCGGCCTGGCGGACTTCGTCCTTAAACAGCAGCCGCAGAGGCTCCACGATTTCTTTAAAATCCACGTAGTCGGGAAGCCCGCCTACATTGTGATGAGACTTAATAGTGGCGGATTTTCCCAGTCCGGACTCAATAACATCCGGATAAATGGTTCCCTGTACCAGGAAATCCACAGCGCCGATCTTCTTGGCTTCTTCCTCAAAAACCCGGATAAATTCTTCGCCGATGATCTTGCGTTTTTCTTCCGGTTCTGTGACGCCTTTCAGTCTGGCGTAATATCTTTCCTGGGCGTTTACCCGGATGAAATTCAGGTCGTAGGGTCCCTCCGGTCCGAAAACAGATTCCACCTCGTCCCCTTCGTTTTTCCGGAGCAGGCCGTGATCCACAAATACGCAGGTCAGCTGTTTTCCCACAGCTTTGGAAAGCAGTACCGCAGCCACGGAAGAGTCTACGCCGCCGGAGAGGGCGCAGAGGACTTTTCCTTTTCCGATCCGCTCCCGCATTTCCCGGACAGTGGTCTCCACAAAAGAATCCATTTTCCAGGTACCCTGACATCCGCAAACCTTATAAACAAAGTTTGCCAGCATCTTCATGCCTTCCTGGGTGTGCAGGACCTCCGGATGGAACTGGGTAGCGTACAGTTTTTTCGCCGGCAGCTCCATGGCCGCCACCGGGCACACGGGAGTCGAGGCAGTTATGCGGAATCCTGCCGGAGCCTCCGCGATATAATCGGTGTGGCTCATCCAGCAGATGGTCTTCTCCGACACATCCCCAAACAGAACGGAACTGCGGTCTACGTCCACCTCTGTTTTTCCATATTCGCTGACGGGCGCCGTCTGCACCTTTCCCCCCAACATATAAGCCATTAACTGGGAGCCGTAGCAGATTCCCAGAATCGGAATGCCCAATTCAAAAATTTCTTTATGGCAGCGGGGAGAATCCTCTCCGTAAACACTGTTGGGACCGCCGGTAAATATGATTCCCTTTGGATTCATGGCGCGGATCTCATCCAGAGGCATGGTATACGGATGTACTTCTGCGTACACGCTGCATTCACGGACGCGGCGGGCAATCAGCTGATTATACTGTCCGCCGAAATCCAGAACAATGATCATTTCTTTTTCCACAGTATTTCCTCCTCTATTTCACTGGTACTTATTATAGAAGATAGATTTTGCATTGGCAAGCACGAAATTTACCATGTTTTCAACTGCCGGAATCTCATCCCCAGGTTCACCCCGGTCAGCAGTTCCTGTCCCCCTTAACCATGAACATAAAAATTACTGACAAAAACGCCAGGCGCACATTCCAAAAAGACATGTTATCGATGCGATTCTTCATAATAACATGTCTTTTTGTCCAAAATGTATTTCTTATTCAAATTTCACATTATGTATCAGTAAAAAATCCTTTATTAATGGCAGCATATATTCTACAGATTCCAGCTGTTTTTTTGCTTCATCCGCGGATGCAATGAAGAAATCATTGTAATCGCTTTCTTCCCTTTTCATTTTCAACCTTGCCAGTCGCCTGCCCATTTCACCCGGAAATAAATTTCCTCTGCAAGAGAAAATCTATATTTTGACTTTTGACAATTCCATGTCTTTATTCATATCATGCACTAAGCTTCACCCCTTCATCTCTTACATTACGATAATAGGGCAGATTATCTACCCAATAATTGAAGTGATCTGTATTTGTTATTACCGGAGAAATATCAACCCCATACTTTATCATAAAATCAAAAGCAAGATCACTAATCTGATCTGAAATCTTTTTAATTTCTTCATCTCCCAAAGAGACAAGGAGCATTACATCAATATCCGAAAATTCAGAATAATCCCCTCTTGCATAAGAGCCATACACAATAACACTGTCAAGGGATGTTCCCAACATCTTTCTTACATTCTTTGCAAAATCCTGCATTATATCTGAAATATGAACCGGCATACTACCTCACCTCTTTCTTAACTGTATTCAAAATCGCTATATGTCATTTTTATTATATCTTATGCTCGCGTCAGTGTACAAGGGGCAACATACTCCAAACCGCCAGGCCATCATCCGGCACATTCCTTCGTACCGGATGATCTCGTCTCGTTACCCCTGCCGATGCAGATATTTTTCTCTCGTAGCCATCCCCTCCCGGATGTGGCGTTCCGACTTGTTAATGTCCAGCACCTTGCGGGCCTCGCAGGCGAGCGCCGAGTTGATCTGAACGAGATGATCGGTGACGTCTGGTAGTGTCAAATTAGGAAAATAAATCACAAAAAATACTTTTCCAATTTCTGAATAGTATTCGAAAATCCTCTGAATATCTCGTCACTTTCCATACAACATTGTTCTGTAAATTTTATCCCCTTCCTATATCTCTTTTATATGCTTCCGGCAAATACTTTCCCAGTTCCTCCACCAACTCATACACCTTCGTTCCTGGCGCTATCTCTGCCGGCGTCTTCCCTTGTCCATCTTTTATGATCCGTTTCGCATAGCGGATCGCCAGTTTCGGATTACCCTTTTCCATCAATATCTCGAATATGTCTTTCATATTCTTCTGGTACTTTGTAATCCCCAATTCCCGGAACCTGTCATTCAGAAATGAAATATATTCCGCCCGATGATTATTGGAAGTATAATAGGCGAAATGCAACAAAAACCAAAATTCGATACACTCATTACTCCACGCTGCGTGATACTGCAGATCTGGGTTCTCCTGACTCAGCTGCCTTGCCCGCTGTTCCACGCCATTAAAATCTTTTGCCGGAAAACTGTCTTTGTCATATACGCACCAGATCTGCCCCTTTTGGATTTTGTTCTTTTTCACATACCTTTCCGCCATTCCAATCACACGCATGGTTTCTGCCTGGCATGGTTCAATTTCAATCAACACCATATCTCGGTAAATCGGATTATCTTCTATATACCTTTTAAATCCTTCAAAATACGATGGCTCTGTCTGTTGTCCCTCACAAAAGATATAATAACGGAATTCCCTCTTTTCCAGATATTCCTTGCGTCGTTTTTTCTTCCACGCTTCCATTCCGGCTTTTTTAGGCATTAACCTTCCCCCAATCTATAATCTTCCTGAGGTATGGATCCGCCCCATACTTTCCTTCCAGGTACTGCTTGTCGTATTTTGCATCTTTCCGTACTGACTCGCCCTTGTCATTTTTAAACTCCACCAAGGAGTACAATTTAGAATTCTCTTTGTTCCCTTTTGCGACAAACCAGATTTCATCTCTCCGGAACACATCGCTGTTCATTGTAGACAGATCGTGAGATGTGAAGATCATCTGTGCCCCGTGTTTATTGATCTTCATATCATTAAACATCATAATAATGTATTTCAGAAGAGCCGGATGGATCTTTGCATCTAATTCATCAATAACCAACGTTGTTCCCTCTGAAAGGCTTTTCGCAATAAACGGAAGAAGGCCGAACAGCTTCTTTGTTCCACTGGACTCATTAAACAGATTTAACTCTGCCTCGTAATCGTCAACGACATGTTTTGTGAATACTTCTATCCGATCATGTTCTCTTTCTTCCACACGGAAATCCACGATATCCAGATCCATTTCCTGTATCATATCCAGCATCAGTTTTTTCACATGTTCTGAATTTGAAATCGCCATGCGCAGTTCCTGATGTGGATTTCCGTAGTTAAGGAAGTCGATTCCATCGTCAAACCAGTTCAACACATCCTGCACCACTTCATTTTTGGCATAAGTAATACCCAGATAGGAAAGCAATGGGAGTGTTTCGGACAAATCTTCACTGATCTTTAATTTAGAAAACACACCTTTCAGAGTGATTTCATTTTCGTCTCTTTCAAAGAGCGCTGATCTACGTCCGGTTTCCAGCTTTACACGATCCAGTCTTTCATATTCGATCACGTCTTTTCTTACAGTTAGTTCATACCGATATTCTGCCAGCTTAGTTCTGAAAAATAATTCAAACTCTGTTGGCGCATTTACTGTTTCTGCGGAAAAGACAAACGGCTCGATCAGTATTCTTTTGACCCGGATCGCTACGTTTTCGTTATCGCTGGTCGCATATAATGGTCTAAGCACCTTAAACACCAGGCTGTGCAGCGCCTCCAGCACATTGGATTTCCCCCCACCGTTCGGTCCGTACACAGCCGATACAGGAAGGAATACTTCTCCATCTTTATCTTTGATTATCCTGTCCTCATGCTCAGAAATGGCGGCTGCCTGCATGTCAAATGTCATCTCATCACGGATGCTCTTAAAATTCTTTACTGTAAACTGGCATAACATTTGTGTCTACCTCCATTTTGTTTCAACACCACAATTTTTTATCCTCTCTCACTTTCTATTATATTCATTTTTTATTTTTTGTAAATATATTTGAGATATTATCTCATATTTACGCCTGTAATTTCATCTTTTTTTAATTAAATACTCTTTAACGCAAAAATCACCTGATACAAATTTGCATCAAGTGATTTTAAACAATATTCACTTAGTCCGTCATCTAAGCATGCCGATGCAGATATTTTTCTCTCGTAGCCATCCCTCCCCGGATGTGGCGTTCCGACTTGTTGATGTCCAGCACCTTGCGGGCCTCCCGGGCGAGCGCCGAGTTGATCTGAACGAGACGGTCGGTTACGTCTTTATGTACCGTACTCTTACTTACACCAAACTTTTTTGCTGTCTGTCTCACGGTCGCGTTATGGTCGATAATATAATTGGCGATGTCTACAGCTCTTTCCTCGATATAATCTTTCAAAAGGAAATCCCCCTGCAAACACTGTTTTTACAATGTATGCCGGGGGATTCCGGAGCATGCGCGCTTATTGAATATTTTTGACACCTTGGCCGCATTTTTTCAATGCCTCGCTCAGACTGTGGGGGATCCCTCTCGGTCCCCTGACCGCATAGATGCCGTATGCCTCCTTCAGTTTTTCAAAGGTGAACTGGCCTGGATGGTATCGCTTCTGCAGTCTTATCTTCATCAATGCCGTGATGGTCAGATCCCCGCCGCGGTAGTCACAGGGAATATCGGTTTCAGTAACCCTGCATTGATACAGGATCGCCGAAACAGGGGCTGCGACGTAAACAAATACGGTATCTCCTGCTTTCACGCCTCTGCCCTGCTTCCATTCGATCTCCTCCGCATCATCAAAGGCATGCTCGATATCGTAATATTTCGGGTTTGCCGGCACGATCCACTCTTTCGGCGGCCGGAGCTTCTGCTTTTTCCGGCCGGAGGCTGTCAGGGCGTAACTCTCATCGATCCACCGGCAGATTTCTTCCAGCGGAACCGTGCCGTCCAGCAGAATGGAGATCCAGTTTCTCCGGTTCATATGATAGCCGTAAAAATACCCCGGCTGCTGCACCAGCATATCCATCAGCATAGGATCCCCCAGTTTTACATTAAGGATATCCACCGGCTCTGTTCCTTTTAATCCCAGCTTCTTCCTTTGGACATCCAGGATCAGCGCGAACCACTTTCTATTATCCTCATGCCGAAAGACAGGATTGTCCGGAATCGTAGAAAACGGATAATCCGGATCGGTTTGATACGTTTCTTTTATATAGCGAAAGATCTCTTCCCTCATTTTTCCCTTCCCCTGCATACCTGTTGTCTGCAACTGTTTTCTATTCTAATGGTCTCCTCTGTTCATCTTCTTTTCCACAGTCTGCCCTCCTCCAGGTACACCGCGTCTCCCTCCCGGATCTCCTGCCGGTACAGCCAGACGTCCGCCTGTTTCAGGGAAAGTTCCTCTCCCGCTTTATCTTTCAGGATTACGATCACCTGACGCTCGTACTCTGCCGGCCGCTCCTCGCATCCGAAGTCATCCTCCCAGATCCGCTCTACATGATAATATTCCCGCATAAAATTTTTCCTTCCGGTTTCATAAGGCTGTTCCCCTTTTTGGAATAAAAAGCCTCTGCATATCCGCCTTCTCCAGAGTCAATAATTTTACTTTTCTGTCCAGGCCCCCGGCGTAGCCGGTGAGACTGCCGGAGGCTCCCACTACCCGGTGGCAGGGCACCAGGATCGAGATGGGATTGCGGCCTACCGCGCCGCCTACCGCCTGGGCCGACATACGGGACGATCCTTTTTCTGCCGCCAGCTGCCTGGCGATCTCCCCGTAAGTCATGGTATGCCCGTAAGGGATGGTGCGGAGGATCTCCCATACCTTTTTCTGGAAATCGGTTCCAAGCAAATGCAAAGGTACGGAAATATCCGGCTCTTTTCCGGAAAAGTAAAGATCCAGCCAGCGCTTTGCCTGCACAAAAATCGGCGTTTCCTTTTCCTCCTGTTCCTTCTGCAGCGAGCGGGCGAAATATTTCTGTCCTTCAAACCACAGACCGGTAAGGCCGGCCTCGTCCGCCGCCAGAAGGATCCCGCCCAACGGCGATTCATAATGGCTGATGTACTGCATAAAAAATCCCCCTTCCTGCCGCAGCTTCCTGACGGAACTTTTTCTGTTCTGTCTATTTTACTACAGCAGGAAGGGAGGTACAATGCTTTCCCCTCAAAAGCTTTCAGTTCTTAATTTTCTGTGGTGTACAGCCGGATCTGCTCCGGGCCCCTGCAGGAGATCCCGCTGCCCAGGCCGTAAACGGCATTGCTGATCACATATTCTCCATCATTTACATAGACTTCGATCAGGTGCCGGTCTACCAGTACCTCCAGGTGGGTCTTGCCGGTGATCTCCGGCGTTTCCGAGATCAGATGGGCCCCCTCAAAGGAAGGGTAGACACCGGTCCGGTCTGTGCGGATCCTGCCTTTTTCCCGGCGGATGCGGAAGCCTCCCAGATCTGCCTCCTCTCCTTCTTCCAGAGCAAAGGACGCCATATATCCGCCCTCCGAAGCCAAGGAGGGATCCGGGATCTCTCTGCTGTAGGCCTGCCGGATATGAGGATGCATGCGGAAACAGATATGTCCCTCCCGCACTTCCACCACCCGGGGGGAGCAGAACATGCCGATCCAGCCTTCCTCCGTCACCTGGGGCATCCGCACCCAGGCCATCATCACCCGGCGTCCCTCCTGATCCAGATTGGTCTGGGGGGCGTAGAGATCCATGCCGTAATCCAGAAACTGGTACTGATCCGGGATCTCCATACGGCAGGTTTCCTCTTCAAATTCCACCGGGAAACAGATGGTCTGGTTTCTTTCTTTCTCCCGGTTGTCCAGCAGATTCATGGCGGAGATCAGCAGCACTTTTCCGCCCTCCGTCTCAAAATAGTCCGGGCACTCCCACATCCATCCGTACTCCGGTCCTTTCCAGGCCTTGTTCACGTAAGACCAGGTGTGCAGGTCCTGGCTGCGGTAAAAAAGGACTTCCCCGAAGCGTTCTTCCGTGGTGCTTCCCAGCACCAGATACCAGGCGTCCCGGCCTCTCCAGATCTTGGGATCCCGGGTGTGGGTCCGGTCTCCGATCTCCGGGATGGTAATGGGCGGGATGATCACTTCTTTATCCTTCTGATTGTCAAAGTGAAATCCGTCCTCCGAGGAGATCATCAGCTGAGCGGACTCAAACTGATCCTCCAGGCAGGTATGGGGATCCTCCGGGTTCACCACCTCATAGCGGACTCCCGTATACACCAGGTACAGCTTTCCCTGAGATTCCACGGCGCTTCCGGAAAAGCAGCCGTTCTGATCTTCGCTGCAGGTGGGGTACAGGGCCAGCCCCTTGTGCTCCCAGTTTACCAGATCCCGGCTGACTGCGTGGCCCCAGTGCATGGTCCCCCACCGGGGACCGTAGGGAAAATACTGGTAAAACAGATGATAATATCCTTTATAGTAGATAAACCCGTTGGGGTCATTCACCCAGTTGTCCGGGGCTTTCAGATGCAGTTTCTGTGTTTTCATGCTTCCTCCGTGTAATTTACTCCTGTGTCTTTGTCAAAGAAATGTATTTTTGACGGCATGAATACGAAATCAATGGTATCTCCGATCTGACTGACCTCATATTTGGATACTCTGGCCACCGCCTGGGCGCCTCCGAATTCAAAGTACAGGTTATTTTCATTTCCCATAACTTCCGTGTCCGTGATCACTGCGGACATGTGGTTTCCCTGGTTCAGACCCAGATTCTGCTCATCCAGCTTGATGTCCTCTCCCCGGATGCCCAGGATCATCTCCCCCTGACGGCCTTTTAACTTGTTCACAGTAGCCTCGGGAAGTGTCAGGGTATTTCCATCCTGGAATTTTACCAGATTCCCCTCCACCTTTACATCAAAGAAGTTCATCTGGGGAGATCCGATAAAACCGGCTACAAACTGGTTCTTCGGATGGTCGTAGAGTTCCATGGGCTTTCCTACCTGCTGGATCACTCCGTCTTTCATAATAACGATCCGGTCCGCCATGGTCATGGCCTCCACCTGGTCGTGGGTCACGTAGATGGTGGTGGCGCCCAGCTGGCGGTGGAGCTTGCTGATCTCCGTCCGCATGCTGACCCGGAGCTTGGCGTCCAGGTTGGACAGGGGCTCGTCCATAAGGAACACCTTCTGGTTTTTCACAATGGCCCGGCCCAGGGCGACCCTCTGCCGCTGGCCGCCGGAAAGGTTTTTCGGTTTCCTGTACCGGTACTCCTCCAGCCCCAGCAGCTGGATTGCCCAGTCTACCTTCTTTTTGATCTGATCCGCCGGCATTTTCATGTTCTTCAGACCGTAGCCGATATTTTTCTCCACGGTCATATGGGGATACAGGGCGTAGTTCTGAAATACCATGGCAATGCCCCGGTCCCGGGGCGCCACCTCGTTGACCTTAGTGCCGCCGATGTACAGCTCGCCCCCGGTGATCTCCTCAAACCCGGCCATCATCCGCAGGGTCGTGGACTTTCCGCAGCCGGAAGGCCCAACAAAAGCGATAAATTCTTTTTCTTCGATATTCAGATTCAGATCCTCTACGGTGTTTTTATCAGAACCGGCATATTTTTTGCATACATGTTTAAATTCTATAAAACTCATCTTATTTATCCTTCCTTTGAACCTGTTGAGGTGACGCCTTCCACGATCTGTTTGGAGAACAGAGAGTAGATGATGATCACCGGGATCGTTATCAGCGTGATCACCGCCAGGGTCTGGCCCATGGTGGTATTTTCATTGGACGTAATGGAATTCAGACCGATCTGGGCCGTCAGAAGATCGCTGGAGGTAAATACCAGAGAGGGCCACAGATAATCGTTCCACACATTCAGGAATGTAAATACACTGACGGTAGCCACCACGGTCTTGGACATGGGAAGCACCATGGTAAAGAAGTACTTCACCGGGCCGCAGAAATCCAGCTGTGCCGCCTCGTACACATCGTCCGGCAGACTGACGAAGACCTGTCGGAAGAGGAATATGTTAAAGGGATTCACAATCATGGGCAGGATATAGCCGAAGATCGTATTCAGCAGCCCCGCCTTGGCGATGATCAGGAAATGGATGGTGATGACCGTCTCCGTGGGAACAATCAGCAGCATGATAATGATCATCAGCCATTGATCCCGGAAGGGAAACTTGATCTTGGCCAGGGCGTAGCCCGCCAGTCCGTTGATGACAATGCTCAGCACGATCAGGATGGCCGCGTACAGCAGGGTATTGGCCATATACCGCAGGAAGCTGGTGTTGGTGATGATGGAAATATAGTTGTCAAAAAAGCTTCCGTCCGGTGCCGGTGGGATAAAGGCCGCGATGGAATTCATGTCCGCGGTGATGGCCGCGTCCGGCTTGAAGGAATTGGCCAGCATCCAGATCACCGGAAACAGGAAGAAGATGGACAAAACCAGCAGGATCACAACCAGGATCCAGTTAACTCGCTTTTGCTTTTTTGTGAACACGTTTTACTCCCTCCTTGTCTTTCGTCAGTACATTCTGGATAATGGTCAGAACCACTACAAATACCGTGAATACCACAGCCATGGTGGAGGCCAGGCCCATCTCCCAGTTCACCGTACCGGTTTCGTAAATATCGTAGACCATGGTGTAGGTGGAGTGATCCGGTCCGCCGCCGGTCATGACCATGGGCTGCACCAGCATCCGGAAGGCTCCGATGGTTACGGTGATAAATACAAAGATACACAGAGGCTTCAGCTCCGGCAGGGTGATATCCTTAAATTTCTGCCAGGCGCTGGCATGGTCCATCTCCGCCGCCTCGTAGAGGGCAGGGTTGATGTTCTGCAGGCCTCCCAGGAAAATGATCATCTGATACCCCATGCCCTGCCAGGCGCTCATGATAGCAATGGACGGCAGAGCCTGGCTGGCGCTGTGGATAAAGGGCTGGGCTTCGATCCCCAGATTGGCCAGCAGCGTATTCAGAATCCCCTCTGGGCTGTAGATCTGCATCCACAGCGTGGATACTACTGCCAGAGACATAACCACCGGGATAAAGAAGGCTACCTTAAAGTATTTCTTGCAGTGGGCGGCCTTGTTGATAGCCAAAGCCAGCAGCAGGGCGCCGCCGCACTGCAGGGGCACGATGATGATCACAAATTTCACGGTGTTGAGAAAGGACTGAAGAAACAGTTCGTCCTTAAAAATATCAAAGTAATTTTCCAGTCCCACAAAGTGCGTCATTTCCGGGTTCAGGGCAAAATAATCGGTAAAGCTGAAAATAAAAGTCAGCAGCATAGGCAGAAACAGGAAGATGATCAGCAGTACCAGGGCCGGCCCGAAAAACGCCATTCCCATAATTGAATTTTTCTTTTTCATTTTTTATTCCCTCACGTAACGTTCCAGTTTCTTGTCGATCCGCTCCACTGCCTTGTCCAGCTCCGTCCGGGCGTCTTTTCCGCCCAGGGCCGCGCTCTCCAGAACCTCCTGGAAGCTGGTGCTCACCTGGGGATATACCGGGGTCTTGGGACGGGGATGTCCGTAGGTGCTCAGCTGGTTATAGAGCGCCCGGTAATTCTCATCGGTCTGGAACACATCGATGTTTTCAAAGGCTTCATAGGTGGAAGGGAAGCTCTTGGCCATTTCCCAGATGCGGATGCCGCTTTCTACGCCGCTCATCCACTTGACCAGCTCCGTAGCTGCCTCGATATCCTCCGCCTCGGTGGATGCCGCAAAGGCCCAGGAGCCTGTGGGCGTATAGGTTTCTCCCTCCCAGTCATCGCTGACCACGTAGGGTGCTACACCCAGGTTGATATCCGGATAGCTGGTGTAGACTGTGTTAACCTCCCAGGCTCCGTCAAACTTGAAGGCCGCCCGGCCGCTCTCAAACAGGTGGTCAATGGGGGCTTCTGCCATGTACTCATTTTCCACAATGGATCGGAAATACTCCATGGCCTTTACCGTGGCATCGGAGTTGAAATATCCTTCCGCCTCCAGCCCATCCTCGCTGATAAGTTCGCCCCCTCCGGACCATACAAAGGGAGCGAAGTAATAAATGCTGGTCTCGCCTACCGGAAAGGTCATATCCAGAGGATAACCGTCTTTTTCTTCCATCAGCGGCTTCAGTTCTTCCAGGATCCCCAGGAATTCCGACCAGGTCCAGGGATCATCCGCCTCCGGCACTTGAATCCCCGCTTCCTCCAGGATATCCTGATTGTAGTAGAGTCCCACGCTGGACTCCATGACTCCCAGAGCGTACAGCTGGTCGTTCACGGTTCCCTGCTCGATGATGGAAGGAAGATATTCGCTTTTTTCTTCCTCTGTCAGCTCCGCCAGGGGCTGGATGATCCCGTTGGCCGCGTAGGCGGATATATTGGGACCATCCACGGTCAGTACATCCGGAAGACCCCCGGACATGACAGAAGCGTTGACTTTATCCGAATATCCGCCGCCGCTGTCATTGCGGGGAACAAACTCAATGTCCGCAAAATACTTTCCATCAAAGGCCTCGTTGAAACTCTCCACCGATTCCCTGTAGGCCTGGCCCTCCTCTGTGTCCTCAATGGAGTGGACCCAGATGGAAAGATACTCCTCTCCCGGGTCATAGCCCGCCACATCCCCCGGCTCCGGATCCTTCTGCTGGCATCCGGACAGGCAGGCTGCGGCAAGCAGCATACCTGTCAGGCACAGCCATGGTTTTTTCATGTTCTCTCCTCCTCTTTTTGTTTTTTGAAACCGTTTCCGTTACCGGTTAAGTAACCGGTTCCTTTATGCATATCATACTCCTTACCCGGGACCCTTTCAATAACAAATTTCTTTTTCGGCACATGTCCCAGTTTGCCTCCCAAAATTCTGTACAGGTTTAACAAAACCGATTCCGTAACCGGTTATTTCTTGGTTTTTCCACTCTTTTCTGCTATGATAGAAATACCGCCGGAATGGCCATCCCTTTCCGGCGGTCGCGGAAAGGAACCACAGCTATGAAAAAAAAGAAAGTAACCTTCGCGGATATCGCCGCCTATACAAATTTCTCCAAGACCACGATTTCCAGGTATTTTAACGATCCGGATTCCCTGACTCTGGAAAATCAGCAGAAGATCGCCCAGGCCCTGGAGGAGCTGGACTACAAAGAAAATAAGATCGGCCGGATCCTGGCCAGCGGAAAGACAGAATTTGTGGGGATCCTGATCCCCAACCTCTACATGCATTTTTACGCGGAAATATTAAATCAGATCCTGTCCACCTACGAGACCTACGGCTACAAATTCCTGGTCTTCGCCGGGAATTCCCGGGCGGATGTGGAGCGGAAATATATTGAAGAGCTCCTGGCTTACAACATCGAGGGAATGATCGTCTTAAGTCCCACCATCCCCTCGAGCGAACTGGCCGCCTGCGGCATTCCCGTGGTAGGCATTGAGCGGGAAGACCAGTATATCTGCAGTGTAAATACAGACAACTATCTGGGAGGCGTCCAGGCCGCCAGCCTGCTGAAGGAAAGCAGCTGCGATATCCTGATCCATGTCAACGCGGATCTGCCGGACACCGCTCCTGCCTCGGGCCGGATCCGGGGTTTCGTGGATACCTGCGAAAAATTCCATCTGCCCTACGATCTGATCCTGACAGATCTTGGCAACACCTTTGAGGAAAACCGGTCCGGGATCCTGAAGCTCCTGGAAACGCTGGAAAAAAAGTATCCCAACGAAAAAAAGGGCATTTTCATGCCCAACGATACCCACGCCAATGTACTTCTGAACCTTCTGTTTCAGAGGTATGGAAAACTGCCGGAAACCTACCGGCTCCTGGGTTTTGACAATTCTCCCATTTCCCGGGAGGCCGTGATCCCCACCAGCACCGTAGGCCAGCAGATCTCCGTCATGGCAGGGACGGCCATGGAGCTTTTGTCCTCCATGATGGAAGAGCGCAAAAAAAGAAGACCGGAACCCATGAAGGGACCGGTCCATAAAATCATCCCCCCGGAACTGATCCGGCGGCAGACCACCGACTGAATCTTTTATATGCCAGGGGGCAGCATAAACACAGCTTCTTCTCCCTATAGTTTCTTTTCCATCCAGATATGGGGGCAGTACTCTTCGTACTCCACCGGTCCGTAGGGAGCGTAGCCCTGCTTCTCATAAAACCCCGCCGCCCTCTGCTGGGCGTGCAGCCGGACGCTGCCGCCGCCCCTTTTCCGAATCTCACGCTCCGCTGCCTCCAGGAGAGCGGCTCCCAGGTTCTGTCCCCGGAAAGACTTCCGCACCGCGATCCTTCCTAGCAGATACTCGCCCGGCTCCCTTCCCTGAAAAACCCGGCAGGTGCCTGCCGGCGATCCATCCCGGTACAGAACCAGGTGGAGGGCACGGCTGTCGATGCCGTCAAATTCCTCCTGAAAATGCTGTTCTTCTATAAAAACCTCCTGCCGTATCTGTCTGGCATCTTCCGGCAGGGTATCGTATACCCGGATCTCCACTCTCTTTTCCTCCAATCTCCACGATTATATCTTTTCTTCCGCTGATTTACAAGACTGGCTCTTCCATGTATAATTTAATTCTGACCCCGACATGATTTAGAAAAAAACCTGAAAGGAGCCGATCCTTTGCATCTTTCTTATCTTCAGTATCAGTTAAGCTTTCATGGAATGCAGAAGATCCGTATGCGGAACTCCGGAAACTGCCGTTTTACTTCCTGGCGTATATACGATCCCCAGGCCCGGACGGAACCGGATACCCTGTATCTGATGACCGCCCGGCAGTTTCAGGCCCTGGAACAGCCGGTGAATGCCGTATGCATTCCCGACTACCCCGCCGAGAGGGAACTTCCGCCCCAAAACGGCCTGTACATGAACTCCGGCCTCAGCAGGCCCGCCTTTTACAACCTGATCCAGGAATTGTATTCTGAATATGAACGGTGGGATTTCGCCCTTTCTTTTGCCGATGGGATGGAACTCTCCCGCCTGCTGGAACTGTCCACCCCCATTCTGCACATGCCTCTTACGATCATTGACAGTCAGTTTCACTTTGTGGCGAAAAACTCTCTGTATTCCCGCAGGTTTTCCGGGGAGGGACTGGAGCTTGCAGATCTGGAGGATGTCCTCTGGACCAAAGAGTTCCAGGAATGCATAGAACAGAAAGAGGTTTTCCATTTTTACCTGCAGAGCGAGCAGAAAACCCTGCTCTGCTACAATCTGTTCCGGGACGGACAGTTTTTTGCCCGTATCCTGGGCAGCATTGAGGACGACTCCTGTGCAGCGCCCCAGGAAGTCCTGTTTTCCCGGATGTCTCTGGCCCTGAGAGCCATGATCGAAGCAGAGCAGCCCTCTCAGGGCTTTCACGCCAAAAGCCGTGAATTTCAGACCGCCATCCGTTTGCTTCTGGAGGGAAACCGGGACGTGGACTCGCAGATCCTCCTGCAGAATCAATGGTCTCTGGAGGACACCTTCACCCTGAGCGTGATCCGGTGTTATGACCGGTTCCCCCTGGAAGAAGCGGAACAATATCTGAACAGCAGTCTTCAGAATCTGTTCCCTCATTCCTGTATTCTTCGGTTTGAACAGGATTTTGTCTGTGTCTGGAATCTGACCCGCTCTTCTGAAAAGCAATATAACTTCCACGAAAAAATGTCTGTCTTTTTAAGGGAACACGTGGCCAAAGCCGGAGACAGCAATCCGTTTCACGGGCAGGAGGATTTTTCTCTTTATCTGACGCAGGCCAGGGAAGCCCTGCGGCTTGGAAATAAATACGCGCCTCATTTCTGGCATTACCGTTTTGAAGACTACGCCTACGCCTATCTGCTGGAGCGCTGCGCCGCTCCTTTCGGGGCCTGGCAGGTAGCCGCTCCCGCTCTGCGGATCCTTCAGAACTACGATACCGAAAAAGACGGAGAACTGAACCGTACGCTGCGGACCTATCTGCAGACCGGCTGCAATGTCACGCAGGCCGCGGAACTGCTTCACATCCACCGCACTTCCATGGTCAAACGGCTGAACCGGATCAAAAAGCTGACGGGCATCCGCCTGGAGGAGGCAGACACCCGTCTGTATCTGATGCTTTCCTATAAAATCCTGGAACTTTCCGGATCCGCGGAACTTATTTGAAATAGATCTTGTTCTGATTGCGGATCTCATCCATGATGATGTCATTGACGCCCGGGAAGATACTTCCCTCGCCGCCGTAGGTCAGGCAGGGAATAAAGCTTCCGCCGGGGGCGTATTCTCTGCAGGCTCTGGCCACTTCCCCGCGAATCACATCTTCCTTGTAATCCTTCAGATCCATAATGGAGGCATCCAGTCCTCCCATAAGGATCAGTTTTCCCTCTGTCTCTTTCTGGATGGCCGGAATATCATTCTGCGGCAGCACTCCCTGCCATACATCCATGTGGATGTCGATCATATCTTTCGCGATGGGCTGGCAGTAGCTGTCGGAGTGATGGATGATGATCACGCCCTGGCTCTTGAAATAGCTGTAAATCTTCTCATAACGGGGTTTCAGCATCTCCCTCCATACTTCCGGAGACATGAAGAGGCTGGTCTTGGAACCCCAGTCATCGTGGAAGAGCACCACGTCCGGATGAAGATTTTCCACCAGGATCTGGGCATAGGTCAGTTTATAGTCCGTGATGTAGTCCAGCAGATCTCCCATGGCTTCCGGCTCCAGCAGGAAATTCATCAGAGTGTCCTCAAATCCCATCAGGTAGTGAGACTGCTCGAAAAGTCCGGTAGCCATCAGAGAGGTGGTCAGCTTATTCTCCTTATGGATGGCTTCCGCCTGCTCCTTTGCCGCCGTCCAGTCCAGCTTCTGTTTGATATCCGGGGATTTGATATATTTTTTCCACTCTGTGATGTCCGGGATCGCCTTATTGTTATCCCGCACAATGGGCATAGCTCCCGGTTCATCCTCGCCCATGTAGATGGTGGTTCCCCAGCCGTCTACCACGTATTTTCCCGGCTGCGCGACCAGGGTCACACCCATCAGCGGATCAAATACAAATCCAAAAGGTTCCCATTCATTTACAAAGGCATCCGGTTTTCCGTGATGCAGGGTTTCCAGAAAGTTGTCTCTTGCATTCAGCATGGTTTTTCTCCTTTATGGTTTTTTATTTTCAGAATATACGCCGCAGGTTTTCGCCATCACAAAGCATACGATGCCGGCGATCACCATACAGCCGCATCCCAGATAGAAATAATTGGCAACGCTTCCGCCGCCCAGAGGAACGATGATATAGGTAGGAATGATCACTGCTCCCAGCAGCTCCAGGGTAACCGCCAGGCCTCCGGCCGTTCCCGCGTATTTCGGACCGATCTCCGGGAACATAACCGGCAGAGACATCATCACCGCAATGATGCCGCTGCGAAGGGCTCCGTTCAGGAAACTGGTCACATAGATGCCCCCGGCCGGCAGCTCGATGATCCCCACCATGCAGGCTGCGGCAGCCAAGCCGCAGATCAGCAGCATCACCGGTACTTTCCGGCCCAGCTTTCCTGCCAGTACCGGGATAAAAATAGATCCGATAATCGAACCGATCATCAGAACCGTGCCAAAGGTTCCGGCGAATCCTTCCGAGTATCCTTTCAGGGTGGTCAGGGCGCTCACCTGGAAATTGGAGATTACCGTAGCGCCTCCCAGAAGGAACATCAGGGAGATTCCGGCAAGCCAGATATTCCGGCTCTTCAGACAGGTTCCCAGCGCCTGTTTCACAGGGACCGCTTCCCCGGCGGGAACGGACCCGTTCCCGGAAAAATGCTTTTCCCTGACTCCCAGGATCCAAAAAACAGCCACCGCGATGCTGATAACCGCCGCAGTCCAGAAAGCCGCCTCCAGGCTTGGGAACAGCGCGGTCGTGGCATAGGCCACGGCCATGGAGCCTGTAGAACCGGCCATCAGGATACCGACCACTGTACCTACCTTTTCCATGGGATACAGGGCGGAAACGATCTTCGCCAGATTGGCGTTGAGGATCATGCATCCTACGCCGGTCAGCGCCATAGCGATAAACATGGACGTATAGTCCGCGGCAAATACCCGGATCACAAAACCGGCCGCCGCCACCGCGAAACAGATAGATACCATTTTGGAGATCCCAAAACGGTCTACCAGGATTCCTATGACAATGCTCAGGAAAATAGAGGGAAACATGGGGGCCGTCATAATACTGGAAAATTGCATATCGGTCAGATGATAGGCCTGATATACGCTTCCGGGCACGGCAGACAGCTGATAGTTTCCGTAATTCCCTATGAACATCCCCAGGAACAGCAGAACCGTGATGAAAATAAGGATGTTTTTTCTGTTTTTCATACGATCTTCCTTTCTTGATTTTTTTATCATTATAGAATTTCTGCCGGGGACTTCGAAAGGCTTAAAAAAGATACTCCGGCGCGGCTTCCGGTCTACAAAGTGATGACCGCTCCTCCCCGTAGAAAAGAGGCTCCTATTTTCCTTTGGTTTATGCTAGAATGAGAACAGAGACCCGGAAAGGAGTACGGTATGCTGAAACTGCTCAAACAATTTACGAAGATCGAATGGCTTCTGTCCTGTGCGGCTCTGGCTTTTATCCTCCTGCAGGTATGGATGGACCTGAGCCTGCCGGATTATATGTCGGAGATCACCACGCTGGTGCAGACCCAGGGCAGCCCCATGGGCGAGATCCTGCGGGCCGGAGGAAAAATGCTGGGCTGTGCCCTGCTGAGTTTCGGCGCTTCCGCCTGCACGGTAGTCTGCGCGGCCCGGATCGCCTCCGGTTTTTCTTCTACCCTGCGTTCCCGGCTGTTTCATAAAGTGCAGTCCTTTACCATGGCTGAGATCGGAAAGTTTTCCACCGCCAGCCTGATCACCCGCT
The DNA here is from genome assembly GCA_963928055.1 of Candidatus Scatomonas sp. Lineage (GTDB taxonomy): Bacteria > Bacillota > Clostridia > Lachnospirales > Lachnospiraceae > Scatomonas. The sequence continues at coordinate 1,270,990 of CAWVDN010000001.1, forward strand.
CCACCAACGACGTCATGCAGGTGCAGATGCTGATCGTCATGGGACTGCAGGTCCTGCTGAAAGCGCCTATTACCGCCGTCTGGGCCATTGCCAAGATCGCCGGCAAAAGCTGGCAGTGGACCTTCAGCACCGGCGCGGCGGTGGCGGTCCTTCTGGTGATCGTACTGACCTGCGTGGTGATCGCCATGCCGAAATTCCGGCAGCTGCAGGCTCTGACCGACGATATGAACCGGATCACCCGGGAAAACCTCACGGGCCTCAGCGTGATCCGGGCTTACAACGCGGAGGAATATCAGGAAAAGAAATTCGAGGACGCCAACACCCGCCTCACCGGCGCTCAGCTTTTCGCCAGCCGGACCATGGCTTTTATGATGCCCGGCATCCAGCTGGTAATGAACGGTCTTTCCCTGGCCGTCTACTGGATCGGCGCCTATCTGATCCGGGAAGCGGCCCCTGCGGGCAAGCTGCCGATCTTTTCGGAAATGATCGTCTTTTCCCAGTACGCCATGCAGGTGGTCATGTCCTTCATGATGCTGGTGATCATTTTGATCCTCTTCCCCCGGGCCGCCGTGGCCGCCCGCAGGATCAACGAGGTCCTGGACACGGAAGCTTCCGTCCTGGACGGACCCGTTACGGAGACGGACCCGGCCCGCGCCGGGGAAGTGGAATTCCGGGATGTCAGCTTCCGCTATCCCGACGCGGAGGAAGATGTTCTCCATCACGTTTCCTTTACCGCCCGCCCCGGGGAAACCGTGGCCTTTATCGGCTCCACCGGCTGCGGCAAAAGTACGGTTATCAACCTGATCCCCCGGTTCTACGACGCCACGGAGGGCCAGGTGCTGGTGGACGGGGTGGACGTCCGGGAATATGACCAGAAGGCCCTGCGGAACAAGATCGGCTACGTTTCCCAGAAAGCGGTCCTGTTCTCCGGGACGGTAAAAAGCAATGTGGCTTACGGGGACAACGGCCGCCCGGGATTTCCGGAAGAAGATGTGAAAAGCGCCGTCCGCACAGCGGAAGCAGCGGAATTTGTAGAACAGATGGAGGAGCTCTACGAAGCGCGTATCGCCCAGGGGGGTTCAAATCTCTCCGGCGGCCAGAAGCAGCGCCTTTCCATTGCCCGGGCAGTGTGCCGGAAACCGGAGATCCTGATCTTTGACGATTCTTTCTCCGCCCTGGATTATAAAACGGACCGAAAGGTCCGGGAAAATCTGAAAAAAGCATGCGGTAACGCCACCCGGCTGATCGTGGCGCAGCGGATCGGCACTATCCGTGACGCGGACCGGATCGTAGTTCTGGAAAACGGGGCTGTGGCCGGGATCGGAACCCACAGGGAACTGATGCAGAGCTGCCGGGTCTATCAGCAGATCGCTCTTTCCCAGCTTTCAAAGGAGGAACTGGCATGACGGAAAAGAAGGAATACAAAGCCTCCGCCGGAAGAGGGCCCGGACACGGGCCCGGACGGCCTATGGGCGGCCGGGCAAAAGACTTTCGGGGTACCCTGAAAAAACTCCTGGCCTACTGCCGGAGCTACTGCATCCCCATCCTGATCTCCGTGATCTGCGCGGCAGCCGGCACCATTTTTACCATCATCGGTCCGGATAAACTCTCAGACCTGACCCGGGTCATCGCGGAAGGTCTGGCCGGCAGCATCGACATGGAAGCAGTCTCCCGCATAGGGTTTCTGCTGGCCGCCCTCTATCTCTGCGGAGCGGCGCTGAACTTTGCCCAGCATTTTATCATGACTACCATTGCCCAGCGGCTCTCCCGGCGGATGCGCAGCGACATCTGCCGGAAGATCAACCGTCTGCCCATGAGCTATTTCGGCCGCACCTTCACAGGAGATATCCTTTCCCGGGTCACCAACGATGTGGATATGGTCTCCCAGTCTCTGAACCAGAGCATCGGCATGCTGGTTTCCGCGGTAACTCTGTTCGTCGGATCTCTGCTCATGATGCTTATCACCAGTCCTGCCCTGGCAGCCACCGCCGTGATCTCTGTCCTGCTGGGTTTTGTGCTGATGAGCCTGATCATGGGACGTTCTCAGAAGTACTTTGAGCGTCAGCAGAAGCATCTGGGGGAACTGAACGGACAGATCGAGGAGATCTACTCCGGGCATACCGTGGTAAAAGCCTACAACGGCGAGGAGGCCGCCAAAAGGGATTTTGAGGCGTTGAACGGAAAACTGCGGCAGAGCGCTTTCCGGGCCCAGTGTCTGGCCGGCCTGATGCAGCCGCTGATGATCTTTGTGGGTAATCTGGGGTATGTGGCGGTCTGCGTCATGGGCGCCGTGCTGGCCATGAACCGGCAGATCGGTTTTGAGGTGATCGTTGCTTTTATGATGTATGTCCGCTTCTTTACCCAGCCTCTGTCCCAGATCGCCCAGGCGGTCCAGGCCCTCCAGGCCGGAGCCGCCGCCGGGGAGCGGGTGTTTGAATTTCTGGAGGCGGAGGAAATGCCGGACGAAAGCGGAAAGCCGGCCCGCCGGGGGCAGGTCCGGGGAGAAGTGGAATTTGATCATGTAACCTTCGGATATACAAAAGAGAGAGTCATCATCCATGATTTTTCCGCCCATGCCCTTCCCGGCCAGAAGATCGCCATCGTAGGGCCTACCGGCGCCGGAAAGACTACCCTGGTAAACCTGCTGATGCGGTTCTATGAGCTGCAGGGCGGCCAGATCCGCATGGATGGGGTCTCCACTGCCGATCTGCGGCGGGAAGACGTCCATTCCCAGTTCTGCATGGTCCTGCAGGACACCTGGCTTTTTGAGGGGACGATCCGGGAAAATCTTATCTACTGTACCCCGGAAGTGCCGGAGGGGCGGATGGAGGAGGCCTGCCGGGCGGTAGGGCTGGATCACTTTATCCGCACGCTCCCCCAGGGCTATGACACGGTCCTCAGCGACCAGCTGAACCTTTCCCAGGGGCAGAAACAGCAGCTGACCATAGCCCGGGCCATGATCGCGGATAAGCCCATGCTGATCCTGGATGAAGCCACCAGTTCCGTGGACACCCGCACAGAACAGCAGATCCAGAGCGCTATGGATACGCTGATGAAAGGCCGTACCTCCTTCGTCATTGCCCACCGGCTCTCCACCATTAAAAACGCGGATCTGATCCTGGTCCTTCGGGACGGCGATGTGGTGGAAAGCGGCACGCATCCGGAACTGCTGGCGCGGAACGGATTCTACGCGGAGCTCTACAACAGCCAGTTTGAAAACCGGGCAGGCTGAAAAACAGGCGGAGCAGACGAGCACTGTCTACTCCGCCAGAAGGATATTCTTATATTCCCGCAGGCTTTCCGGCCGCAGCTGTTCCGTGATCACTTCCGCGGCGGAAAACTCTCCGAACTTTACGGGGCTGATACAGAAAAATTTGCTGCTGTCGCAGAGCACGTAGGGCCGGGCGGTCTTTTCCAGGGCCCTCTTTTTGATCATGGCCTCACGGATGTCCGGGGTGGTAAAGCCTGTTTCCGGACCCGCTCCGTTGGTTCCCAGAAAGCATTTCGTAAAATAATATTTTTCCAGCGCCTCATAGGCTTCGCTTCCCGCGATGGCCTCTGTGGCGTCTTTTAATTCTCCCCCCAGCAGGAGCACCCGGAATCCCTGCCGGGAAAGCCGCAGGGCGTGGGTGATGCCGTTGGTCACAAAGACGGCTGATTTTTCTGTCAGATAGGAGATCATTGCTCCGGTGGTGGTTCCGGCATCCAGAAAGATAAAGTCCCCCGGCTCCACCAGGGCCGCCGCCCGCCGGCCGATCCTTTCTTTTTCCTCTGTACGAAGTTCCCTCCGGCAGATCATGGTTGCATCCCGGGTCTGGAGGCCCCGGTCTTTTTTTACAGCTCCCCCGAATACCCGGGTCAGCTTCCCTCTGCGTTCCAAAGCCGCCAGATCCCGGCGGATGGTCGACTCAGAGGTAGCAAGCCGCTCCTTTAATTCCTGAAGGGTGGCGCTTCCCGCGGTTTCCAGCAGCCGCAGGATCTCCTCCTGCCGTTTTTCTGTCAGCATTTCCTCCGGCCCCCTTTCTCAGTTTTTGGCGAGCTGCCTGTACACTTCTTCTATCTCCGCTTTGGAAGCCAGATTCTCCGAAAACGCGCTGGCGCTGCCTGCGGAAACCCCCATGCGGAAGGCATGTGCGTAATCTTTTTTCTCCAGCCAGCCGGCCAGGAAGCCGGCCACCATGGAGTCTCCCGCTCCCACGGCGTTTACCAGCCTGCCCTCCGGAGCCGGCAGGGAGTGTACGGCTCCTTTTTCGTCTAACAGCACCGCTCCCTGGCCTGCCATGGAAACCAGCACGTTCCTGGCGCCTTTCTCCTGCAGCTTCCGGGCCCAGGGAACCGCCTCCTCCCGGGAAGCGATCTGTACGCCGAAGATCCCTCCCAGCTCGTGGTTATTGGGTTTGATCAGAAACGGGCCGTAGGGGAGCACATGCTCCAGCAGTTCCCCGGAAGCGTCCACGACAGACAGTACGCCCCGTCCCCGGATCCGCTTCAGGATATCCCGGTAAATGGATTCCGGCAGACTGTGGGGAATGCTCCCGGCCAGCACCAGCACATCTCCCTCCCGGAGAGTATCCAGCTTTTTCAGAAGCTGATCCAGTTTTTCTTCCGGGATTTCAGGGCCTCTGCCGTTGATCTCCGTGCCGTCGAAATCTTTGAGTTTCACATTGATCCGGGAATATCCTTCCCGCAAAGAAAGAAATTCACACCGGACGCCCAGTTCTTCCGCCCGCCGGCGGATCTCCTCCCCGGTAAAACCGGCGATAAAGCCCAACGCTGTATTTTCAACCCCCAGATGGGTCAGCACGGTGGAGACATTGATCCCCTTGCCTCCCGGCAGCATCTGCTCTCCGCTGGTCCGGTTGGTCATGCCCATCTGAAACGCATCCATAGAAATAATATAATCCAGAGACGGATTAAAAGTGACTGTGTAAACCATAAGCGCCTTCCTCCTCTGGATCTATTATACACTATATTCAACCAAACTCAATCAAAATATTTCAAATTCATTCTTCCAGCCGGTCAAGATCCTGCAGTTCCCAGCCTTCCTCCACTTCCATCTCCCAGAGATCTTCCGGATGGCTGCGGATGATCCGGCGTCCGCCCTGATCTCCCGTAAGCTTTAAAAGCTCCGGCACATATTTTTCCGCGAACAGGACCGGGTTCCCCGGTTTTCCCTGAAAGCAGAGGCGGCCCATCCCTTTGCCGGAACGGGGGGTACCGGTCCAGAAACCGGTTTACCGTTTCAAACTGCAGGTACGGCTGATCTCCCATAAAAAAACAGAAGGCTTTTTTCTCCCCGGCGGTTCCCGGCGCTTCCTCCGCCAGCGCCGCCTCCAGGCCTGCCCGCAGGGAGGAAGCGATCCCCAGATAGCTGCGGGGATTCCACACCGTTTTCATTCCCATGGTTTCCAGCGTTTCTTCGATTTCCCGGTATCTTGTAACTGCCAGGATCTCCCGGACATCCTTTCTCTGCTTTTTCAGCCGCGCCAGAAGCTCCGCGCCGTAAAGATACAGCGGTTTTCCCTCCAGCCGGTACAGCAGCTTATTGCCGCCGAAACGGCGGCCGAAGCCGGCGGCCAGCAGGATCAGCCCATATTCCATCTGTCCTTCCCCTCCCAGTGTATTCCGGCGGAAAACAGAAATACCTCCGCGCCGCAGTCCGCCAGCAGTTCTCGGACCCGCCGTCCCCGGCTTCTTTCTTTTTCTGTGTCCGCCTGGTTCAGGATCACCGTCACCGGGATCCCGGGCAAAAGCTCTCTGCATTTTTTCAGGTATCCCTTCCGGATCACCTCTGCCATATCCTCTTCCCGCAGCAGCTCTTCTTCCCCGCGGCCCGTCAGCTTCCGGATCTCCTCCGTCCGATGGCAGCCCTCCCCTATGGGATGGTACAGCGCTGTGAGGCCCGCGATCAGAAAAATCCGGCTGCTGTCCCGCCGAAGGGCAGGCTCGTATTCCGCCGGAGCTTTGAAAGGACGGCGCCTGGAGCCGTCCGCCTCGACCAGCACCAGATCCGCCCCGGTTGCGGCCTTCTGAAATTCCTCTTCCGTCAGTCCCTGCTGTTTTCCCGGTTCCCCGGGCAGCACTCGGAAAGCCCCTGCCAGCCGGAACCTGTCAAGCGCCCGGGCTGCCGCCCCGCCGTCGCCGTCCAGGAACAGCACGCCTCCGGCCCGGCAGAATTCCTCCCGGGTAAAAGCTGTGTGAGTGGTAGTGGCGATCAGCACTTTTTCTCCCTGCCGGACTTTCTTTTCCGCAGTCTCAAGGATCAGCGTGCTTTTGCCTCCCGCCCCGATAAATGACCAGATCTCCTGTTTTTTCATGATCCCGCGATCTCCCGGAGCGCCCCGGCCGCCTCCAGGATCTCCTCTTCCTTGTTAAAATGAGAAAAGCTGAACCGCAGGACCCCCTGCCTCCTGGTGCCCAGCGCCTGGTGCATCAGAGGCGCGCAGTGGCCGCCGCTGCGGAGGAAGATCCCGTACTCTTCCGCCAGCCTGTCGCTGACCTCCCCGGAATCCCGATCTCCCAGATTCAGCGCTACTATGGGGGCACGGTTCTTTTCGTAGAAGTCTCCGTAAAAGCGGATGCCGGGAATATCCGCGGTCTGTTTCCGGAACAGCTCCGCCAGCTTCTGTTCTCTGCGCAGGAGTTTTTCCGGCCCCTGTTCCAGAATGTATCTGACTCCCGCCGCCAGCCCGGCGATGCCGTGGCCGTTTAAGGTTCCCGCCTCCAGGGCGGTGGGCATGACCGTGGGATGTTTCCGGTCAAAGGTCCGGATGCCGCTTCCGCCTGTGACCAGAGGAGCAACCGCCACCCCCTCCCGGACGCAGATCCCTCCTGTGCCCTGCGGTCCCAGAAGACTTTTGTGGCCGGTGAAGCAGAGAACATCTATCCCATCTTTCTCCATATCAATGGGAAAACGTCCCGCCGTCTGAGAAGCGTCCACGCAGAACAGCACGCCCTGTTCCCGGCAGCGGCGGCCGATCCTGCGGATGTCCACCAGATTTCCCGTCACATTGGAAGCGTGGGTGCAGAACACCGCGCGGACCTCCGAGGTAATGGCCGCCTCCAGAGCTTCGTAATCCGGGACTCCCTCCGGGCCGCAGCCCGCCAGGCGCAGGATCACCCCCCGCTCCTCCATTTCATACAGAGGCCTGAGAACGCTGTTATGCTCCAGGACCGTGGACACGGCCGTGTCTCCCGGCCGCAGCAGCCCTTTGACCGCCATGTTCAGGCTTTCCGTAGCGTTGGCAGTAAACGCTGTCCTTTCCGGACCGCCGGCGTGAAATAGTTCCGACAGCAGCTGCCTGGCCTGAAAGATCCCGCGGGCTGCCCGCAGGGATGCCGGGTGGGCTCCCCGGCCGCAGTTTCCCATGGTCTTCATGGCCTCCAGCACCGCCTCCGCCACCTGCGGCGGCCGGTAATAGCTGGTGGCCGCGCTGTCCAGATAGATCATGACTCCGCCTCCCTGTTTTCCAGATAGAGGATCCCCTCCAGCACCCCGCCGGCAATGCATCTGGCCTTGTCGGAAATAGTAAAGCAATTTTCATATTCTTCCAGACGCGGATCGATATCCGCGATCTTCAACCCCTCCGTCACCGGATATCCGTCCCGGATCAGCCCCCGCAGCAGGCCGTCCAGCGTGGCCGGGACCGGGATCCGGCGTCCCTTTTCGTCTTCGATCCTGGCCAGAGGCTGTCCTTTTTTTACGGTATCCCCGATGCGGGCCAGATTTTTCATGCGTCCGGCGGCAGGCGCATGGATCACCCGCTCCGCTCCGTATCCGCGGATCAGGCCGGGAACTCCCGTATCCGGCTGGGCGCATCCCTCATGGATCACTCTTCCCAGCCTGTGCCCTCTCATGGTCTCGATGACCAGATCCACATCTTCACCGGCCCGGAATCCCGGTCCCAGAGCAATGGTCCTGGGGGCCATCTTCCTGGTAGTGCCAAGATTCCTTTTGGCAAGGATCGCGTCCACCAGGGCGTAGGGCCGGATCTCTTCCAGCACCCGGCATTCCGGATCCACCAGCATGGCGGCTTCTCCCCGGGCCAGGATCTCCCGGGCTTCCGCCAGATCCCCCGCCAGCCGGCAGATCTGGTCCTCCACCCGGCTGCTCCCGTCATAGACCGCCTCGGAAAAAGCCGCGTACCTGCGGATGGCGGAGGGCGCTGCGGTTTCCAGTACCAGCACCGGATAGCCGCACTGTAAAAGTTTATAAATGGTCCCGCTGGCGATATCCCCGCCGCCCCGGACCAGGATCAGCTGCTTGTTTCTCTCCATGCTCTCTCCTATGGCCGCAGGATCACGGACGCCCGGCTCTGTTTCTCTACGATCTCATACATATTGGAAACTCCGCCTACCGCCAGCCGATCCTTCAGCCCGTAAAAATCCAGACAGGTGCCGCAGGTCAGGATCTCCACCCCCCGCTCTTCCAGCTTTTTCAGGTCCTCCAGGGATTCCGAGCCCTCACAGGAAAGGAAGGCTCCCCCGTTGTACAACAGCACGGTCTCCGGCAGCAGATCCTGCTGCGTCAGGGCAAACAGAAAGGACTTCATCAGAAGAGCTCCCAGTTTGTCGTCTCCCTGCCCCATAGCGCCGGAGGAGATCACCGCGGTAAGACCCCGGCGGATCCCTTCGCTCCGGCAGGGCGTACAGGGGATCTCCGCTTCCGCCTGGGGGCTCGACGTCCCTGTTCCCTCTCCCCTGGTGATCCTTACCTGATATTCCTGCCCGCCGGTCTTTTCCCACTGAAAACTCCAGCCCCTGTGATCTGCCAGTTTCCGCAGGTTCTGCACCGCGATCTCATTGTCCACCAGGACTTCCGCCGTCTCCCCGGCCGCGGCGGACTCCAGGGCACGTTTCGTTTCCACCACCGGCAGCGGACACTGCTTTCCTCTTTCATCTAATCGGATCATGCTTTGTCACCTCACATAAATGCTTTTTTCCTTCTTTTCTGTGATCTGCCCGATCTTTCCGCAGGGCAGGCCCAGGGCAGCGATCTCCCGCAGCGCCTGCTCGCCCTCCTCCGGGCTGATGCTGGCCAGCAGCCCCCCGGAAGTCTGGGGATCAAAAAGAAGTTCTTCTATGTAAAAAGGAACTTTTTCAAATTCCACTCTTTCCTGAAGATGGTTCCGGTTCCGCTGGGCCGCGGCGGTGAGATAAAATTCTTCCACGTACTCCCGGCAGCCCGGAATAAAGGGCAGGCTCTCTCCCCAAAGGACTGCCGTGTGGTGATCCTCCACCATTTCCGACAGATGGCCCAGGAGCCCGAAACCCGTGACATCCGTGCAGGCGTGCACCGGATATTTCCGCAGGATCTCCGAAGCTTTCCTGTTCAGAGTCCTCATGGATTCCACCGCCAGCTCAAAATCCTCCGGAGCCGCCCCCTGCAGCCGGCTGGCCGCGCAGACGATGCCTACCCCCAGAGGCTTGGTCAGAAGCAACACATCTCCGGTCCGGCAGGTATGGTTCTGCAGCATCCGCCGGGGATGGACCGTACCGCACACGGAAAGCCCGTATTTGATCCCCTCGTCGGCAATGGAATGTCCCCCGGCCAGGATCCCCCCGGATTCTCTGACCTTTTCACTTCCCCCTGTGAGGATATCTCCCAGGATGTTCAGATCCATCTGTTCCGGAAAGCACACGATGTTCAAAGCCGTTTTCACGTCTCCTCCCATGGCGTAGATGTCACTGAGGGCGTTGGCCGCGGCGATCTGCCCGAAAAGATACGGATCCTCCACCACCGGAGGAAAGAAATCCAGCGTATGGATCACCGCCAGATCTTCCGACAGCCGGTAGACGGCCCCGTCGTCCCCATGGCTGTAGCCCACCAGCAGGTTCTCATCCTCCGCAGCCGGCAGCCGGGAGAGGACCCTCTGCAGCGCTGCCGGACCCAGCTTTGCCGTGCACCCGCCTCCGCTGCAGAACATACGTCTTCTGTCTTCCATTGTCTCCTCCTTATCCTTTCAGGATTCCTTCCAGATCCCATATCTGCTGAAACGACAGCCCCTGGCGCTCCATAAAAGCCAGCAGTTCTTCCTTCTCTCCCCGATCCGCCATCCACCCCACTCCGCAGCCGGCGGAAATTCTGCCCGGCACCGGGATCAGCCGGCCCTTCCGCTTTTCCTGCCGGCAGCGGTCCTCCATGGCCATGGCCTGGGTGGTGGTATAAAACGTGACCAGTATTTTATCCTTCATAAAATCTTCCTCTGCGTTTGAAAGCGCCGGCACCCGGGGAATTCCCGGATACCGGCGCCGCGCCTTTTCACGGTTACAGGGTAAAACGCTGTTTCCGGACCATCTGCACCAGCTCTCTGTTGTTTTTCGTGTGAGCGAACATGTTCAGGATATTTTCCACCGCCTCCTCGGACTTCATGCCGTTGAGGGCTTTCCGCATGGAATTTACCGCCTCCTGTTCTTCCTCCGTCAGCAGCAGATCCTCTCTTCTGGTCCCGGATTTCACGATATCGATGGCCGGGAACACCCTGCGTTCCTGCAGTTTCCGATCCAGCACCAGCTCCATATTGCCGGTACCTTTAAATTCCTCGTAGACCACATCGTCCATTTTGCTTCCGGTATCCACCAAAGCAGTAGCCAGGATGGTCAGGCTGCCCCCTTCCCGCATATTCCGGGCCGCGCCGAAAAAGCGCTTGGGCATGTGCAGGGCCGCCGGATCCAGACCGCCGGAAAGGGTCCGGCCGCTGGGGGGCACCACCTGGTTGTAGGCTCTGGCCAGACGGGTGATGCTGTCAATAAAGATCACCACATCCCGCTTGTTTTCCACCAGCCGCTTTGCCCGCTCGATGACCATCTCCGACACTCGCTTGTGGTGCTCCGGCAGTTCGTCAAAGGTGGAGTAGATGACTTCCACGTTGGGCCCCTGCACGGTCTCCTTAATATCCGTCACCTCCTCCGGACGCTCATCGATCAGCAGGATGATCAGATGCATTTCCGGATTATTCCGCAGAATGGATTTCGCCGCGTCCTTCAGAAGGGTGGTCTTTCCGGCTTTCGGCGGAGAAACGATCATTCCCCTCTGCCCTTTGCCGATAGGGCTCACCAGATCCACGATCCGCATGGCCAGACTTCCTCCGGGCCGCTCCAGATGGATCCGTTCGTTGGGGAAGATGGGGGTCATATCCTCAAAATTGCATCTCCGGGAACTCTCCGAGGGAGACATGCCGTTAATGCTTTTTACATACAGCAGCGCGGAGAATTTTTCATTCTGGGATTTGATCCTGGTATTTCCCCGGAGGATATCCCCGGTCTTCAGGCCGAACCTGCGGATCTGGGAGGGGGAAACGTACACATCGTTTTCGCCGGGGAGGAAATTGTCGGAGCGGATAAAACCGTAGCCGTCCGTCATGACCTCCAGGATCCCGGAAACTTCCTGTCCGCTGTCCAGAGCCTGGAAATCCGCCTTGGGGTGATCCTCTCCGTCGCTGACCGGCCGGTATTTTCCGGACTCGTATCTTTCATTTTTTTCGGATCTTTCATGGCGCTCGCCGTGATCCTGTTTTCTTTCATATTTTGATGCCGTGTGCTCGGAAGGAGCGTTTTCCTCTTTCTCAAGTTTTTCTTTTTCATCCTCTTCCAGCATACGGCTTACCAGTTCATCCTTGCGGAGAGCCGAGATACCTTTCAGTCCTCTGGCCTTTGCCACCTGGCGCAGCTCGCTCAGAGGCAGAGATTCATATTTTTCACGCATTCTTTTAACCTTTCTTTTCAAGACTCACTGAACGATTCCCGGTTTATCCGCCCGCAATCTCAGGTCCGGCGCTGATGCCCCGACACGGAAAAAAAATCGGGCTATACCTGGTTGATAAAAACAAAATAGTGGGGGAAAAAACTGAAAATCGTTATCAGAAGAAAACTGGCACTTCCCGTACCAGGACAGTTATAGTATAGCAAATGGACCTGTAAAAGACAACTGCTTTTTCCAGACGCTTTTCGACATCCGGAGACAAAAGCAGAAGAAGGATAGCGCTGCCCTTATTAACACCAGACTATAACAATTATATTAAAAGAGCTTGGACTTACCGCGCTTCTATACTCCGACAACTTAAAGAAGGCGAAAGACCTATTAGCAAACCCACCAATGAGTACCCCTATGGAAAAGATACCAAGGTAGTTGATCAGCTGCGGGTTCGAGGGGTCATCCTTTCCGAAGCTGAACAAGCCGAGGCAGAAAATATGTACCGTAAGGGTATGTCAACGGCGGCAATCGCTAGGCTCTATGGATGTCATTATACTACGATCGGCAGGATTTTGCGAAAAAGAAATGTGCCAATCCGGTAAAGTAAAATGGAGAGCCGGTCAAAATGGATCACCCCGCTACGGGCAATGGAATACTAGATGTGCACGTGAGTGAAATACGAATACAATGTAGACAGGAATTTTTATCAAAATATTCCTGAAACTACAAGCACACCTACTCCCACCGCAACACCTACGCCCACCGCAACACCTACGCCTACAGCAACACCTACGCCTACAGCAGAGCCAACACCGGAAATTCCTATCGAATACCGTAATGCGCTGGGCAAAGCGCATGATTACCTGGATTTCACATCGTTCTCCTACACAGGGCTTATAGACCAGTTGGAATATGAAGGGTATTCGGTGGAGGCATGTACATATGCTGCAGACAACTGTGGAGCCGACTGGAATCAGCAAGCCCTCAAAAAAGCTCAGGATTATCTGGACTTTTCCTCTTTTTCTTATACCGGGCTTATAGGTCAGCTGGAATACGATGGTTTTACCGCAGAGCAAGCCACTTATGCAGTAGATAGCTGCGGAGCTGACTGGAATGAACAGGCTGCCAAAAAAGCGCAAGCTATCTTGATTTTTCAGAGTTTTCCCGCCAGGGTCTGATCGATCAGCTGATTTACGAAGGATTTTCTGCCGAACAGGCTGAATATGGTGTTTCTGCCGTAGGATACTGATAACAATCCCCCGCCCCACCCGGGGCGGGCCACCTTGACAATATAATATGCTTACCAGGGCAGCTGTTAGGGCGGCCGCTACCCGTTCCGAGTCTTGCGGAAAGGGGAGATGCTCATGTCTACTTATGAAGAATTCATGGTTATACTGACTACGGCGGGCTTGATTGTTGCAATTCTGAATTATGTACATAAGAAATAGCCGCCCTGTCCCTGGTAAAGATTAGGCGGCTATTCTTGTAGCTGAATGATTCGCCGGGACGGGTAGCCCATACCTACCTTCCGGCTGTCTTGTTAAGTATATTATATGCCAAGTGTGGCAATCTGTCAAATAAAAACCGGCCCCTGCGCCAACAGGAGCCAAGCGCCCAGACCGGATACCAGCCGGGACGATCAAGGGCTACAGGGCGATCGTGAAGAATGACATCGGGGCGTTGGAGAATATAAAAATCCCAGATGTCAAACAGACCGACATCCAGAAATGCATCAACGAAAATTTCCCCGGCAGAAGTCCGAAAACCGTCCGGAACATACATGGTCTGATCTCCGCCGTGATGAAAAACATACCGTCCCGATTTGGCCATCTATACAGCTCTTCCACAGCGTTCCAGACCGAAGTTATATATTCCGTCAGACGACGACATAAAAACCCTGCTCGCGGCTGTCAGAGGCACTGAGATGGAACTTCCGGTCATGCTTGCGGCTTTCGGTCCGATGCGTCGAGGAGAGACCGCTGCCCTACGGACACAAAATATACAGGGGAATGTTGTTCATGTGTGTGAAAATATGGTCATGGATGAGCGCGGCGGATGGATCATCCGGCACACGAAATCTTATGCCGGCGACCGCTACATTGATTACCCGGATTTTTTGGTGGATCTGTGGAAGGGGAAAACCGGGAAAGTGACCGATCTGAATCCAACGATGATTACAGACCGGTTCATAGACCTGCTGAAAAAAATCGGATTTCCTCATTTCCGGTTCCATGACCTCAGGCATTACTCAGCCAGCATCCAGCACGCCATCGGGATCCCGGACGTATATATCATGCAGCGGGGAGGTTGGGAGAATGACGGGGTACTGAAATCCATATACCGACATGCGATGGAACAGAAAGAACGGGAGATGAACCAGAAGGCAAATGATTATTTCTACAGAATATATGCAACACGAAATGCAACACGAAAATGAAAAAACCTGCAAAACAGCGGGGTTATAGCCTGCGGCTAACAGGACTCGAACCTGCACGGTTGCCCAACGGGACCTAAACCCGCCGCGTCTGCCAATTCCGCCATAGCCGCATAGATCGGATTATCTAAAAACAGCGGAAACCCATCTGAGCAAAGGATTTCCGCTATTCGTGTGCTATGAAGCATCGGGGATTCGAACCCCGGACAACTTGATTAAAAGTCAAGTGCTCTACCGCCTGAGCTAATGCTCCGCATTTAGCTGGGCTAGCTGGATTCGAACCAGCGTATGCAGCAGTCAAAGTGCTGTGCCTTACCGCTTGGCGATAGCCCAAAGTTTCGCCTCGCGGCAGGGTGGATAAAGGGATTCGAACCCTTGGCCTCCAGAGCCACAATCTGGCGCGCTAACCAGCTGCGCTATACCCACCATATTTTTCCGCTTGACAGCGAAAACGTGCTTGGAGGGATTCGAACCCCCGACCCACGGCTTAGAAGGCCGTTGCTCTATCCAACTGAGCTACAAACACGTATGTACCTGCCGGCACAAAGCAGGTGATGAGAATCGAACTCACGTATCCAGCTTGGAAGGCTGGTGTTCTACCATTGAACTACACCTGCGCAATCTCGGGGTGACAGGATTCGAACCTGCGGCCTCCTGGTCCCAAACCAGGCGCTCTAGCCAAACTGAGCCACACCCCGAAAACCTATATCCCTGCGCCGCTGCCAGGGCACACTAGCACTTGACGCAAGGTATAGTATATTACATGTTTTTCACATTGTCAACCACTTATTTTTTCAAACCCGGAATTACGCGGTTGGGAGGGTGCCGCTCCTTGTGCGCTGACGCTATTTTTCCAGAAAGCAGATCTGGAAATGCACTTCGTGATCCCTGTCAAAATCCATGAGTATGTAGGAAGGCTTCCGCCCCATCTGCCTGGGATAGCAGAGAGAGCCCGGATTGATCAGGTAAAGATTCCCGTGTTTTTCCACCAGAGGCTTGTGGGTATGGCCAAACACCGCGATCTGCACCCCCCGGCTGTAAGCTTCATCCAGGATCCTTTCGGTTCCCAGAGAAACGCCGTAGGAACTCCCGTGGGTCACAAAAACACGGTAATCGTCCAGGGTCAGCATCAGTTCCCGCCGAAGATCCGTTCCCCAGTCATTATTTCCGGCCACCATGTAGCAGGGTCCGTCGATCATCCTGCGGATCCTGTCTCCCTGCCCTTCGATATCCCCACAGTGCATCAGCGCGTCCACCTGGCCGGCTTCCTCCAGGGCGCGTTCCAGATTTTCCAGATGCCCATGGGTATCACTCGCAACCAAAACCCTCATGCTTTCATCCTCTCCGCCAAATCTTGTTTTATGGCTTCCAGCGCTCTGCCCCGATGGCTGACCGCGTTCTTTTCCTCCGGCGACAGTTCCGCTGTCGTCCGGCTCATGTCCGGCAGATAGAAAATCGGATCATAACCGAATCCGTTTTCCCCGCGCTCCTCATAGCCGATCTTTCCTTCGATGACGCCCCTGCGGATCACCGTACTTCCGTCCGAAAAAGCTGCCGCAATGGCACAGACGAATCTGGCCGTCCGCTTCTCCACCGGCACGCCTTCCAGCCGCTGTACCAGGTTGGCGTTCTTGATCCTGTAGGAAGTCTCCTCCCCCATATAGCGGGCGGAGTAGATCCCCGGCTCCCCGTTGAGATAATCGATCTCCAGGCCGGAATCGTCCGCCAGCACCACGGTCCCGCTCCCCTCCGGAAGCAGCGCGGCCACTGCTTTGGCTTTGATCAGGGCGTTCTCTTCAAATGAATTTCCATCCTCCACGATATCTGCCTGGATGCCGGCCTCTTTCATGGAAAGGATCTCCGCTCCCAGATCGGAGAGGATCTCCCGGATCTCCTTCATTTTACCGGCGTTTCCGGTCGCAAATATGATCTTGTACATTTTATCCCCACCTTTTTTCATAAGCCTTATTATACACAAAAACCCACGGAATGACAATTATTCTTTCGGAAACTCCGGAGCCTGCCGGGGCGGTTTGGGCCCGGGATACTGATAAAAATACGTCTTCAGCATACCGTTATAGATCTTTCGGTTCTTAGAGGCCTTCCGTCCCAGAAAGCGCTCCGCCTCCTCATAGCCTGTGATCACGTAAAGGGACCAGGTATCCAGCAGGGCGAACCGCTCCCCCAAGGTCCTGTACAGCTCCGGGAGCTGCTCTTTTTCTTCCAGCCGCTCTCCGTAAGGAGGATTGGTCACCAGAAATCCGTATTTCCCCGGATGGGAAAGTTCTGCCACCGGACGCTGCTGAAAATGGATCAGTTTCTCCACTCCCGCGGCTCTGGCGTTTTCTCTGGCGGCTCTGATCACCGCGCCGTCGATGTCGAAGCCCTGGATATCCGTTTCCGCCCGGCGGTCGATGAGGCTTTCTCCGTCCTCCCTGGCGTTTTTCCAGGATCTTCCCGGCACCAGATGCTCCCAGGCCTCCGCCTGGAAATGCCGCCGCAGTCCCGGCGGGATATTGGCCGCCATAAGGGCCGCCTCAATGGGAAAGGTGCCGCTGCCGCAGAAAGGATCCACCAGGATCCTGTTCCCCTTCCAGGGGGTCAGCATCAGCAGCGCCGCCGCCAGTGTCTCCGAGATCGGCGCTTTGGAGGTGAGGGCCCGGTATCCCCGTTTGTGCAGAGGCACTCCTGTGGTGTCCAGCCCCACCAGGACCTGGTCCTTGACAATGGATACCCGGACGGGAAAAGCCTCCCCGTCTTCCGGGAACCACTCCAGGTGGTACCGATCCTTCAGCCGCTCTACCATAGCTTTTTTCATGATCGACTGGATGTCGGAAGGACTGAAGAGCCTACTGCGGATAGAATTGGCTTTTGCCACCCAGAATTTTCCGTTTTCCGGTATGTACCGCTCCCAGGGCAGCGCCCTGGTCCCCTCAAACAGTTCTTCAAAGGTCCGGGCCTCAAACCGGCCCACCTTCAGCAGGATCCGGTCCGCCGTCCGCAGGAACAGATTCCCATAGGCCACCGCCTCCGCGTCCCCGGCAAAAGTGACTCTTCCGTCCTCCACCTGCAGGATCTCATATCCCAGATCCAGGATCTCTCGTTTTAACACCGCCTCCAGGCCGAAATGGCAGGGGGCTGTCAGTTCAAACCGTTCCATACTCGTTCCTCTTCTCTCCTCCCCTTACAGCTGCAGTTCCCGCACCGTCTTCCCCTCAAAGGTCCGGATGCGGAAGCAGCGGTTTTCCAGGATCCCGTAGGTGGGCGGGTTTCCCTCCTTGGGCAGGGACACGGAACCGGGATTCAGAAAGACGACGCCGTCTTTTTCCTCCGCCCGCAGCACATGGGTATGGCCGTACAGAAACACATTTCCCGGCATCAGCGGCGGCAGGTTTCCTTCATGGTAAACATGGCCGTGGCTGAGATAAAAGGTCCGGTCCTCCAGGAGCAGCAGCGCGTAATCCGCCAGAATCGGGAATTCCAGCACCATCTGGTCTACCTCCGCGTCGCAGTTTCCCCGGATGCACAGAATTTTTTCCTTCCTGCCGTTCAGCAGAGGGATCACTTCTTTCGGGGCGTACTCCCGGGGCAGATCGTTCCTGGGGCCGTGGTAGAGAAGATCTCCCAGCAGCACCAGGCGGTCAGCCCTCTCTCTGTCAAAAGCCTCCAGCATCTTCCGGCAGTAAAAGGCGGAACCGTGGATGTCAGACGCAAACATGTATTTCATTCTTTTTCCTCACTCTCTTTGCAAAGCTGGTACAATCATAGCATATTTCCCGCTGATTACAAAGCGGAAAATCCACGGTTTCGCCCAGCCCGGCTTCCGTGTTCCTATCGACGCCCTGTCAGGCGGCTGCCCCGGTAGGCCCGCAGGCCTCCGATAACACTCTTTACCAGATATCCTTCCTCCGCCAGTTCCCTTCCCATGGCAAGGCTGGCAGCCCCTCTCTCACAGTAGAGCACAAGGATTTTATGGCGGGGAGGCCTTCTGCCCTCTTCCATCTCTTCATAAGGTATATTTACGGCCCCCCGGATATGCTCTGCCCGGAACTCTTCCGGAGACCGCAGATCTATCAGAACAGCTTCCGGTTTTCCGGCATAGCTGTCGATCTCATCCGCCGAAATCGGCTCAAGACCTGTCAAACAGATCCCTTCTTTCTTTTTTATTACTATATGTCGCCTCTGCTTCAAACGCGTAGCGAAAAGACCGGCGCGGGATCCCGACCTTTTCGGTCTTTTTCCGCGCCGGCCTTTTCCCTTTCTGTTTCAGAAACAGGAAGGAAGATCAGTATCTGTCCGCCTCATCCTTGTGCGTGTTTTTGGATGTGGTATTTCTGGCGGAATTTTTCTTGCTGCCGCAGTTTCTGCTGTTCTTTCCGCTCTCGGCGGCACGCATTTCATCCTCGCTTCCGGTTCTGTTTTTGCTGTAAGCATCGCTGCTGTAATTCTTTGCCATATGACATTCCTCCTGACAGTTTATTTTTGTCTGTTGACGCTATTAGTATGTCTGGCCGCAGGAAAAATATTCGTTTTCATCTGGTATGGTTGTTTTTTATAAAAGTGGATATTTCATACAAGCCATTTTTCAGTATAATAAACAGACAAAGAAACCGATCTGACAGCAAGGAGGTTCTGAGCATGAAAGCAGATATGAAAAAAATCGTAATGACAGCCCTGTTCGCGGCCCTGACCTGCGCCGCCACCATGGCCATCCGCATTCCCACCCCCGGCACCGGCGGCTACATCCATCCCGGGGACGCCCTGGTGATCCTCTCGGGCATCATTCTGGGGCCGGCCTTCGGTTTCCTGGCCGGAGGCCTGGGTTCCGGCCTGGCGGACCTGCTGGGCGGCTACCTGTTTTATTTTCCCATTACTCTGGTGATCAAGGGCAGCATCGCTCTGCTGTCCGCTCTGCTCTACCGGAAAGCAGCCGCCGGAGGAAAACACCGTTATCTGGGCATCGCCCTGGGCGGACTCACCGACATCCTTCTGGTAGCCGGAGGGTATTTCTTCTGTGAATCTTTTATCTACGGAGCGGCCGGCGCTCTGGCCAGCGTCCCTGCCAACCTGATCCAGGGCGTCAGCGGCCTGATCCTCTCCCTGGTGCTCTATCCGGTGCTGACAGCTGTGCCGGATGTGCGGAAGATGCTGGCCGCCTCCTGAATTTTTTCTTACCAAAAAGGGGTTCGCTAAAGGCGGGCTCCTTTTAAATTGAACTTTTCCCTCTTCCAAAATTGAACTTTTCGATTTGCGTTCATTTTCTTCCCCTTTTATATTGAACCTTTCTCCTGTCCGTGTTATACTGTCCTCAATGTCAGCAAACCCTATTGCGATCCTATCAGGAGGGAATATGTCAAAAGAGACTTTTGCGTCCAGGCTGAAGAAGGCCATGGAGCAGAAACACGTAAAACAGGTAGACCTTATCCGGGCAGCGGAACAGGCCGGCATAAAGCTTGGAAAAAGCCATATGAGCCAGTATGTCAGCGGCAAAACCGTGCCCAGAGCCAATATCCTGCATTTTCTGGCGCAGACCCTGGATGTGGATGCCGCCTGGCTGGCAGCCGCGGACGATCCGGGGGAAACGGCCTTCCCCGGCAGCGCAGAGCAGGATTTAAAAACAGAACCTTCAGGAGGAGGAACCATGCGAACATTTAAAAAGTCAAGCAAACTGGACAATGTTTTATACGATGTGAGAGGACCGGTGGTGGACGAAGCCGCCCGGATGGAGGCGGACGGCACCTCCGTGCTGAAGCTGAACATCGGCAATCCCGCGCCCTTCGGCTTCCGGACCCCGGACGAGGTCATCTACGATATGCGCCGGCAGCTGACGGACTGCGAGGGCTACTCTGACGCCAGAGGCCTTTTCTCCGCCAGAAAAGCCATTATGCAGTATGCCCAGATCAAGAAGATCCCCAATGTGACCATGGAGGATATTTACACCGGCAACGGCGTCAGCGAGCTCATCAACATCTCTATGTCCGCCCTGCTGGACGACGGGGACGAGATCCTGATCCCCTCCCCGGACTATCCCCTGTGGACAGCCTGCGCCACCCTGGCCGGCGGCAAAGTCATCCACTATATCTGCGACGAGCAGTCCGAGTGGTATCCGGATATGAACGATATCCGCAGCAAGATCACCGACCGCACCAAGGCCATTGTCCTGATCAACCCCAACAATCCTACCGGCGCCCTGTATCCCAAAGAGGTGCTGCTGGAGATCGTGAAGATTGCCCGGGAACATCAGCTGATCATCTTTTCTGACGAGATTTACGACCGTCTGGTCATGGATGGGGAGAAGCATGTTTCTATCGCCTCCCTGGCTCCGGATCTGTTCTGCGTTACCTACAGCGGGCTGTCCAAGTCCCACATGATCGCCGGCTTCCGCATCGGCTGGATGATCTTAAGCGGAAACAAGCGCATGGCGAAGGATTATATCGAGGGCCTGAACATGCTTTCCAATATGCGGCTCTGCTCCAATGTGCCGGCACAGTCCATTGTGCAGACTGCCCTTGGGGGACACCAGAGCGTGGAGGGCTACATTGTTCCCGGGGGACGGATCTATGAACAGCGGGAGTACATTTACAACGCCATCAACGACATCCCCGGCCTCAGCGCCGTAAAGCCCAAAGCCGCCTTCTATATCTTCCCCAGGATCGATACGGCAAAGTTCAACATCACCAATGATGAACAGTTTGCTCTGGATCTGCTGCGGGAAAAGAAGATCCTGATCATCCACGGCAGCGGCTTTAACTGGCAGCAGCCGGACCACTTCCGCATCGTCTATCTGCCCAGGATCGAGGTATTAAAAGACGCCATGACCAAGATCGGGGATTTCCTCAGCTATTATCAGCAGTAAAGAAGGCTTAAGGCCGCGGCAGCGCATCCGGCTGCCGCGGCCTGCATTTTCTGCTTTTTACAACCGCACTTCTATGTAATACGGACAGATATCCTCATAGGATCCGTCTTTCATCCGAAAGCCTCCGGGAATGACCCCCAGCTGAGAAAATCCCAGCCTCTCGTAAAGGTGCCGGGCATGCAGGTTAGAGGCCACAACCGCATTGAACTGCAGTACCCGGAATCCGTTAAGCCCGGCCTGGCGGATACAGTCCCGCACCAGCTTCTCACCGATGTGCCGCCCTCTCTGTTCCGATGCCACCGCGTAGCTGGCGTTGGAAATATGGCCGCAGCGGCCCACGTTGTTGGGATGCAGGATATAAAGCCCCAGAACTCTGCCCTCCTCATCTTCCGCTACGCCGCAGTATGTCTGCGCGCCAAAAAAATCTTTTCCCGTCTCCCGGTCCAGGCATTCTTCCTGGGGAAAGGCGATGCCCTCCTCCACCACCTCATTCCAGATCCGGATCATCTCCGGCAGGTCTTTTTCTGTATACCGGCGCACCTGTATCTTCTTTTCTGTTTTTTCTCCCATGACACTCATCCTTTTCTGTTGATTCTTCTAGTATCAGTATACAGAAAACTTTGGAAAAATCAAAACAGAAATTCTTTTTTCAGATCCCGGCACCTTCCGGACCCGCCTCTCTTCAGCAGAGCTTGCTCCCATTGGCCAGCAGCTTGAACCGGCAGCCCAGCACCTCCGCCGCCCGCTTGCACATGAGCATTCTCTGAAGGAAGATCTCAAAATAATCCATAACCGTACACATAGAATCGTCCAGCTCCAGTTCGATCTGGATCACCTTTTTCTCCTCGTTGACCTCCAGGCTGGTACGCAGAGCCGCGTAGTTTACCCGGTCATGGGTGTCAAAATTCGCGATGTTGGGATTCTGCACCCGGTTCCGGCGGACATCGGTCTTGTCCGCCAGGATCAGAGCCGCGGACACCACATCCACCGCTGTGCCGGTGCTCTCATCATGGTGGCCGATGGCTGTGACGATCACCAGAATATCTTCCAGCGGCATCTTCATCCCTTTCAGGATCTGGTAGGCCAGGGCCGCCCCGCTGTGGGCATGGTCGTGGCGGTTAATGCTGTTTCCGATGTCATGCATGTAACCGGCGATCTTGCTGAGTTCAATGGCCTTTTTCCCGTATCCCAGTTCCTTCAGGATCCGACCGGCCGTTTCCGCCACCCTGGCGGCGTGTTTCTTTGAATGCTCCGTGTATCCCAGAGCCCGCATCACCTGATTCCCTTTCTCGATCAGCAGATGGATCTCTTCGTTTTCTTTTATATCCCTGTATGTAATTTCCATAATTCCCAAAATCTTCTTTCCTTTTCTTCTAGTTTCCCACCGTCTCCACCCCGGCCTGCCCCAGCCCTTCACATGCGCCTCACTGCGTCCATAGCCAAAGAGGACCGCTCGCATTCTTCGGCGCTTAAGGTAATCTGCCAGCAGAGCGGGCTGCCCTTCATATGCTCAGCGGCATAGCTTAAGCCGTTGGTCCGCTCGTCCAGGAAGGGACGGTCGATCTGTCCCGGGTCTCCCAGAAGGATGATCTTGGTATTCCTTCCCGCCCGGGTGATGATCCCTTTAGCCTGGCCGGGAGTCATATTCTGGGCCTCGTCAATGATCAGATACGTTTTTTCGATGGAGCGCCCTCTAAGGAAGTTCAGGGCTTCCGCCTGGAGAATGCCCCGGTCAAAGATCTCTTCGATCTTTCCCTGCAGGGCCCGTTCATCTTCATATCTGGCTTCTTCGTTGGAATCGATGAGCTGCTCCAGATTATCCATCACCGGCCGCAGCAGCGGGGCAATCTTCTCCCGCTCATCCCCGGGCAGGAAGCCGATGTCCGAATCAAACTGGGCGTTAGGACGGCAGATCAGGATCCGCCGGTATTCCCCGGTGGGATTGTTCAAAAGTTTTTCCAGACCAACCGCCAGAGAATAAAAGGTCTTGCTGGTGCCGGCCATTCCCTTGACGATCACCAGCGGCGCCTTCTCCGCCGGCTGCATCAGTGCTTCCTGAAGAAAATACTGGCCGGCGTTTCGAGGGCTCACCCCGTAGGGCTGGCTTTTCCTGTATTCCAGCTTTTTGATCATCCCCTTCTCCACCCGGCCCAGCTGAGTCTTTTTGGCGGACTGATCCGCTTTCAGGATCACAAATTCGTTTTCCAGCAGCTCCGGACGGGCGATCCTTCCCTCCTCATCGCTCTGATAAACCAGTTCCACAGGAATTCCTTTTTTCTTAAAATCCTTAAAGGCTTCCTCCGGCACATAGACTTCCGCTCTGCCCCGGTACTGCTGCTCCTGACCGGAAACCTGCTCCGTAACGAAATCCTCCGCCTGGATTCCCAGCATCTGTGCCTTTACCCGCAGCAGAATGTCCTTCGTCACCAGAACCACCGGCTCCCGGCTTGTTTCGGAAATTCCTCTGCACACCCGCAGGATCCGGTTGTCCATTTTGTCCTCCGGAAGATCCTCAGGCAGACTTACGTTCACAAAATTTTTTTCCACCCGGAAGGTGCCGCCGCTGCCGGTTGCCACTCCCTCCAGCAAGTCACCCCTCTGTCTTAACCCCTCCAGATATCGGATAGCGTTTCTGGCGTTGCGTCCCTTTTCTCCTTCCGCCTTCTTAAGATTATCCAGCTCTTCCAGGACCACCAGGGGCAGCACCACCTGGTTCTCCTCAAAGCATTCGCAGGCGTAGGGAGCCTGCACCAGTACATTGGTGTCCAGAACGTAAACCTTGACCATCTGATTCTCTCCTTTATAACAGTCCGGACGGACTTTTTTCCAGTATATCCGCCTTTCTTTGGATATATAAGCAGAATTCTGTAAAATCTCCGTTAAAATTTCTATCTTTCCCCCCTGCAAAAATCCCTTTTACTTTTGAAGATTCTCCGATATAATAGGTGGGAGAGGTTGAACAAGTCTATATTTCAGGAGGAACAAAATGCCAAAGAGAACAGACATCCACAAAGTGCTGATCATCGGTTCCGGCCCCATTATCATCGGCCAGGCCTGTGAATTCGACTATTCCGGCACCCAGGCCTGCAAGGCTCTGAAGAAGCTGGGCTACGAGATCGTATTGGTCAATTCCAACCCGGCCACCATCATGACGGATCCGGAGACTGCCGATGTTACTTACATTGAACCGCTGAACGTGGAACGGCTGGAGCAGATCATTGCCAAGGAGCGCCCCGACGCCCTTCTGCCCAACCTGGGCGGTCAGTCCGGCCTGAACCTCTGCGCGGAGCTTTCCGCCAAGGGGATCCTGGAGAAATACCAGGTGCAGGTCATCGGCGTTCAGGTGGACGCCATCGAGCGGGGCGAGGACCGCATCGAATTCAAAAAATCCATGAACGCTCTTGGTATTGAAATGGCCCGCAGCGAGGTGGCCTACAGCGTAGAGGAAGCGCTGGCCATCGCCGACAAGCTGGGCTACCCGGTCGTACTGCGTCCCGCCTACACCATGGGCGGCGCCGGCGGCGGTCTGGTCTACAACCGGGAAGAGCTGAAGACCGTCTGCGCCAGAGGCCTCCAGGCCAGCCTGGTGGGCCAGGTGCTGGTAGAAGAGTCCATTCTGGGCTGGGAAGAACTGGAGCTGGAAGTGGTCCGTGACGCGGACAACAACATGATCACTGTATGCTTTATCGAAAACATCGATCCCCTGGGCGTACATACCGGAGACTCCTTCTGCTCCGCCCCTATGCTGACCATTTCTGAAGAATGCCAGAAACGCCTGCAGGAGCAGGCCTATCGGATCGTGGAATCCGTCCAGGTCATCGGCGGCACCAACGTGCAGTTCGCCCATGACCCGGTAACAGACCGGATCGTGGTCATCGAGATCAATCCCCGGACTTCCCGTTCCTCCGCCCTGGCCTCCAAGGCCACCGGGTTCCCCATCGCCCTGGTTTCCGCCATGCTGGCCGCCGGCCTGACTTTAAAGGATATCCCCTGCGGCAAATATGGAACCCTGGATAAATACGTTCCCGACGGAGATTACGTGGTGATCAAATTCGCCCGCTGGGCTTTTGAAAAGTTCAAGGGCGTGGAAGACAAGCTGGGGACCCAGATGCGGGCCGTAGGCGAGGTCATGAGCATCGGCAAGACCTACAAGGAAGCCTTCCAGAAGGCCATCCGCAGTCTGGAAACCGGCCGTTACGGTCTGGGCTGGGCAAAGGATTATCACGAAAAATCCAAAGAAGAACTGCTGAAGCTTCTGATCACCCCCTCCAGCGAACGCCACTTTATTATGTACGAGGCCCTTCGCAAGGGAGCCACGGTGGAGGAGATCTTTCAGATCACCAAAGTAAAAGAATACTTCATCCGGCAGATGAAGGAGCTGGTGGAGGAAGAGGAGGCGATCCTGGCCTGCAAGGGCGGCCTGCCCTCCGACGCCCTGCTGACGGCAGCCAAAAAGGACGGCTTCTCCGACAAATACTTAAGCCAGCTGCTGGAGATCCCGGAGGACGACATCCGGAACCGCCGGATTTCCCTGGGCGTAGAGGAAAACTGGGAGGGCGTCCATGTCAGCGGCACGCCGGACAGCGCCTACTATTATTCCACCTACAACGGAGAGGATAAAAACCCCATCCGCAGCGGGAAACCCAAGGTCATGATCCTGGGCGGCGGCCCCAACCGCATCGGCCAGGGCATCGAGTTCGACTACTGCTGCGTTCACGCGGCCCTGTCCCTGAAAAAGCTGGGCTTTGAAACCATCATCGTCAACTGCAACCCGGAGACCGTGTCCACAGACTACGACACCTCCGACAAGCTGTATTTTGAGCCCCTGACCCTGGAAGACGTCCTCAGCATTTATAAGAAAGAAAAGCCCGTAGGCGTCATCGCCCAGTTCGGCGGACAGACGCCTCTGAACCTGGCGTCTGAGCTGGAAAAGAACGGGGTGAAGATCCTGGGCACTTCCCCGGCAGTCATCGATCTGGCGGAGGACCGGGACCTGTTCCGGGAGATGATGGAAAAGCTGGAGATCCCCATGCCGGAATCCGGCATGGCCACCACCGTAGAGGAAGCCCTGGAAATTGCCGGAAAGATCGGCTATCCCGTCATGGTCCGTCCTTCTTACGTGCTGGGAGGCCGCGGCATGGAAGTGGTCTACGACGACGAGAGTATGGAAGGCTACATGAAAGCCGCCGTCGGCGTCACCCCGGACCGCCCCATCCTGATTGACCGGTTCCTGAACCACGCCATGGAGTGCGAGGCGGACGCCATCAGCGACGGCACCCACGCCTTTGTACCCGCAGTCATGGAACATATTGAGCTGGCGGGCATCCATTCCGGCGACTCCGCCTGCATCATTCCTTCCGTGCATATCCCGGCGGAAAATCTGGAGACCATTAAGGAATATACCCGGAAGATCGCCGAGGAGATGCATGTCAAGGGCCTGATGAATATGCAGTACGCCATTGAAAACGGCAAAGTATACGTGCTGGAGGCCAATCCCAGAGCCTCCCGGACCGTGCCTCTGGTATCCAAGGTCTGCAACATCCGCATGGTGCCTCTGGCCATTGATATCATTACCTCTGAACTTACCGGAAGGCCCTCCCCGGTACCGGCTCTGAAGGAGCAGCACATTCCGTATTACGGAGTGAAGGAAGCAGTCTTCCCCTTCAATATGTTCCCGGAGGTAGACCCGGTGCTGGGGCCGGAGATGCGCTCCACCGGCGAAGTGCTGGGACTTTCCACTTACTACGGGGAGGCCTTCTACAAAGCCCAGGAAGCCACCCAGTCCCGGCTGCCCCTTTCCGGCACGGTGCTGATCTCCGTAAACCGCCGGGACAAGGAAGAGGTCGTAGAGATCGCCAAAGGCTTCGCGGACTGCGGCTTCAAGATCCTGTCCACCGGCGAGACCTGCCGTCTGATCCGGGAAGCCGGCATCCAGGCTGAGCACGTGAACAAGCTCTACGAGGGACGGCCCAATGTGCTGGATCTGATCACCAACGGCCAGATCGACCTGATCGTCAACTCCCCGGTAGGCAAGGACAGCGTCAACGACGACAGCTATCTCCGAAAAGCGGCCATTAAAGCCAAAGTGCCTTATATGACCACCATCGCGGCGGCCAGAGCCACCTACAAGGGCATCCGCTACGTACAGGAGCACGGCAACGGGGAAGTGAAGTCCCTGCAGGAGCTCCACGGCGAGATCCGGGATAAATAAATCTTTCTTCGCAAAAAAACGGGAGCCATTGCAAACAGAGGATAGAGAAATCATCTGCAGAGCAATGGCTCCCGTTTTATGTATAAAACCCTAAAAGGTATTTTCTGTTAAAACTCCTTTTTCCGGAGTTCCTCTATCTTCTCCCGGAGCATCGCCTCCGGATCATTTCCCACAAGATCCAGCTGATCCGCTTTTACGCAGAGGCAGCTGGGGATTCCGTAAAAGGCGTCCGCCAGGCCTTTCACATACTCAAAGCCCAGATTCCGAGGGCCTATGGGGCCGCCGGCGGTAGTGACGTAAATGAGCTTCCCGGCCCGGCACAGCCCCCGGGGGATCCCCTCCGCCGTGTAATAAAAGGTCACGCCCGTAACCGTGACCGCCTCAAAATAAATCTTTACCATGGACGGAAAAGACAGGTCCCAGTAAGGCGCCGCGGCCACGATCTCATCCGCCTCCGCAAATTGTCTGGCATAGCGGAAGAAATCAGAGGAAAAATCCCCCGCCGCGCCGCATTGGTTTCTGAATTCCAGGCCCTTCTGATCCAGCGGCCGGATCTTCTCTTGTTCCAGGTTCAGTTCCGTGACCTCCCCTTCCAGTTTTTTCAGTACTTCCTCTGCCAGCCTCCGGGTTCTTGATTCCGGCCGGATACAGGCATTAATAAATAATATCTTTTTCATAAATCCTTCCCTTCGATGTTTGGATGCTGCTTTTCATTATAAACCAGGATCTCCTGTGATTCCAAGCCCTTTTCTGTGACATTGTCACAGAACTTTCTTCCGGTCTCTGGTATATTAAACACATCAAAAGGAACAACTAAGTATAAGGAGGACAGATTTATGTCAGTTATTCATATCACCAACCAGAATTTTCGGGAAGAAGTTGTGAACAGCGAAAAGCCGGTGCTGCTGGATTTCTGGGCCAGCTGGTGCGGTCCCTGCTCCATGCTCTCCCCCATTATCGACGAGATCGCGGAGGACAGAGCAGACATTAAAGTCGGAAAGATCAATGTGGACGAGGAGCCGGAACTGGCTTCCGCCTTTCAGGTAATGAGCATTCCCACCGTGGTCGTCATGAAAAACGGCAATGTCACGGGAAAATCCGTAGGCGTGCGTCCCAGAGAAGATCTGGAAGCCATGCTGTAAATTTATTCCACAAACCAAAGGGGCTGCCGCGGCAGCCCCTGTTTCTTGTCCGTATGGTCAGTGCTTGTCCATCCTTGCTCTGTATTCTCGGACTAGCGCTTTTATTTTCTCGATCTCATCGGATCCGCAGTTGCCGGTGATACTGATCACAGGGAAGCCGCAGTTGGAACACAGGGACTCTGTATCCGCGATACTCTTTCCGCAGACAGGACACGTTCCTTCCTGAAAGGAGATCCCATCGTCCCGGATTTCCCGGCCCGCGCTGCTGCCTTTATCCGGGGGATTTATCTCCGCGCCGCAGTACATGCAGAACTTCGCGTTCTTTTCATTGGAAAGAGGATGGCCGCATGTTTTGCAGTATCCTGCTTTCTGCCCGGCTTCCTCTTTTGCGGCTTTCCGGATTTCGTCTTCCGACAGGCCAAGCAGAAAGCTTACGGAAAATTTCCGCTGTCTGCCATCGGAAATATTTTTTGAAGTCAGATTTAAGATCCCATTGGCATCTACCTCCAGGCCTACTTCGATCCTGGGCACTCCTTTTGGCGCTTTCTCTATCCCATCCGCTCTATAGGTTCCCAAAAACCGGTTCTCTTCCTTCTGTTTGCTCTCGCCCTGGTACACGGAGATGTCAACCGTCGTCTGATTATCCGCGGAGGTCGTAAAAATGACCGTCTTTTTAAGGGGTATCGTCGCGTTTTTTTCCATGATGGGAGTCAGGATCCCCTCCGCGGTTTCGATCATAAACGAATACGGCAACGCATCCAGAAGGAGCAAGTGCGGAAATTTTCCTTCCAGTTTTCCTCCCTGTATCGCCGCGCCAAAGGCCGCCCATAGATCCGCGTCCGGCATTTCATCCGGCTCTTTTCCTGTCACCGCTGTAATCGCGGCGCGCACGGAAGGGATCTTTGACGCGCCCCCCATGAGGAAGATCTTATCCAGGCGCAGGGGGCTTATCCCTGCCTCCCTGCAGGCTTCCGCTGCCGCCTCTTTTATTTTCACGGTCAGATCTTTGGTCAGCGCTTCCAGCAGATCGACGGAAATCTCCGTATCTTCTAAACGCGGGATTTTTATGCGGGCTGTGGGAGCAGCGGATAAATCTTTTTTGACTTTTTCCGCAGCCAGCGCGGCTCCGATCCTTCCGGCTCTGTCCGCGAAAAGATCCTTTCCTTCTTTTTTCTTATAAACGTCGGCAATATACTCCGCGATCCTTCGGTCAAAATCCTCTCCGCCAAGGCGGCTGCTGCCCGCTGAGGAGAGCACTTCCACCACTCCGTCTTCCACTTCTATGACGGACACGGAAAAGGAACCGCCGCCTATATCCGCCATCAGGATCTTTTGCGATAAAGGTTCTTTTTTTACCGTGTAATACAGAGCAGCCGCCGAGGTATCATGGATCAGCTTTCTGACCTTGAATCCCGCGATCCTTCCGGCGTCTCTGACTGCCTGCCGCTGTATCTCGTCAAAACAGGCGGGAACGGTAATGACCGCTTCCGTGACTTCCTCTCCGAGATATCTTTCCGCGTCGAGTTTTAATTTCCGCAGGATCATGGCGGCGGCTTGCTGCGGCATATACAGCGCGCCGCCTATCCGTATCCCGTCCTTGGATCCTAATTTCCTTTTTACGGAAAAAGCGGTATGCTCCCCCTCCGCTGCCGCTGTATTTTCCGCCTCTTCTCCCACGATCCTTTCTCCGTTTTCCCGGATCCTGATCACAGAAGGCGTGCTGTTTTTCCCTTTGTCATTGGGGATGAGCACCGGTATTCCGTTTTTCACCACCGCTGCGCGGCTGTTTGTCGTTCCGAAATCGATTCCTATTATTTTTCCCATTCTATCTCTCTCTGTTTAAAGAAACGGATTTTTGTTTTCAATCGGCCATTTTTTCTCTGTATTCTCTGACCGCTTCTAAGATCTTCTCTTTTTCTTTTTTGCTGATATTTCCCGCTATGCTGATCACCGGAAATCCGCAGTTCGCGCATACGGAATCCGTATCTCCGGTCGCGTTCCCGCAGACCGGGCATTTTCCAGCCTGCAGCACGATTTTTTCATTCCCCGTTTTTGCCTGCGCATTTGCGGCTTCCGTTTTCGTACCGCAATACATGCAAAAGAACGCGGTTTCGTCTTCCGGAAGCGGTTTTCCGCAGTTCGCGCAAAATCTCTGCTTTTGCTTGTTTTCCGCGGCTTTTTCTTTGGCTTTCCGTTCCTGTTCCGCCTTTTCCCTGGCTTTCTGCTCCTGCTCCGCCTTTTCCCTGGCCTTTCGCTCCTGCTCCGCCTTTTCCCTGGCTTTCCGCTCCTGCTCCGCCTTTTCCTTGGCTTTCTGCTCCGCGGCTTCTTTGGCTAACCGCTCCTGCTCCGCTTTTTTCTCTTCTTCCGTGTTTTGCTTGCTTCCGCCTCCCAGAATGGCGAGCCATACCACGATCGATATGATCCCCAACGGGATCTGGCCTGCGGCAAAAAGAGAGATCGTAATCACCAGCATTCCTATAAGCATAAAACAACCACACATTTGTCCACCCCGTTCAAACTGTCCAAGACTTAAGCTCCCGTACCCGTTCCGCTGTTTTTCATCACCGGCACAGCGTCGATGAGCTGAAGATTTTCCTCAACGGACCGCGATCCGCCCTTATGAATGAGCTTTTGGATTTCTGTATCCGCTTCTTTCCGCGCGGCAGCACCTGCTTCCGTCTCCTGCGGTTTCCTGTATATGATCTGCGGAACAGTCCCTCCGGCAGGCAGATCCGGGGCCAGCATATGCAGATAGCCCAGGGCTTCCTCTCTGCTGACTTCTATGGTACATACAGGTTCCTCTCCAAGGGTTCTGTCCGAGATGTTCATTTTTAATACCTGAACGAACTCGCCCAGCATGGCAAAGGAAAACCCTTCCGTCAGGGAAACCAGCTCGCCGGCGGATAGATCCTTGAGCTGCAGTTTTATGGTTCTCCTATAATCCGAGCCATACACCCAGTCTTCCACATGAAAGGAAAGGCGCTCTTCAAAATATTTTTTCCGGAGCCTTTCATCCGGATCCGGACAGCTGCATCTCAGAAGCAATTTTGACAGCTCGGAGGGAATGATCCTGAAATCCTCCGCAATACAGATCACATGGATTTTCTCCGATGCCGCCATAAGGGCGTCGGCAATACCGTTGCACACGACCGTGATCTCGCTGTAGCTGTCCATCTGGTCAAAAACAAGAAACGAATGTTCGCCGGTCATTCCGCATGTCTCAAATAAAGCGTCTATAAAACCGTTTATCTCGTCCACTGAGGTTAACTGCTTTGCGTTGAAGTCTTCCGCTCTGAGCCTGATATAAACCGATTTTTCAAAACACATCTCGCTTTTGCATACAGACTGGACATACGCATCCGAGAGCGTGTGTTTTCCGTTCCCACGATCCCCGAAAAGAAGCAGCCCCTGATAGCGGGGCAGCTTCAGATGATCGTAATGCAGAGAACTGATCATATTTTCTATAGGCTTTTTCCACAGAAAGGTATCCGGCAGTTCTGAAATTTCCGGTCCCTCTTCATATACCGTATCGCAGAAGCCTTTGGCCATCTCCTGATAAACAGCCTTTTTTTCGTTTTCCATCAGCTTTTCCTTTCATTCATAAGTTCAAAGAAAGGTTTGTCCTTCAGGTTCATGGGATCCTCATTGGCGATCTTAAGAATGCTTCGGTGGCATTCGAGGCTTTTGATCTTGTGGAACAATGCCTCGCAGAAAGCCGAATTTTTCTCTGCGTTAAATACAAATTCAATATCGCTGTTCTTAAGATCCGCAACGTTGTGGACCACCCAGGTGAGGATGTATTTGGAATAATCCTCGTCCCTGGATTTGAAATGATGCAGAAACTGTGTGGACAAGATAACGCCGACTCCGAATTCCCGTCCTTCTTTGAGGATTTTTTTGATCGCCTGAAAGTTCTGGGACATAAAATTGTCCGCTTCATCTACAAGGATAAACTTCGTCAGGCAGCGGTATTTCCCGGAAACAGGACTGGAACCCGCATTCTGCATCTGTGAATAAAACAGTTCCAGCATGATGGCCACAATAAGGTTCTGTATAGACGGATCATATCCCGAAAGATCTACGACACAGACGCCATGAAGCATTTTATAAAGGGAGACCGTTTTACTTTCTTCCTCTTCAAATATCTCAAACTGAAACAGCCTTGTCATAGCGGCATAGAGGGAATCCATATTCGCGTTGTCCACAAGCTCCAGGTAAGCGTCGTATACCTCCTTAAAGGTAGGCGCTTTTTTATTCCATGTTTCCGGTACGCCGGGCTCGATCCCGCATTTTTTATATGCCTGGATAATGCTGTGCAGAAGCACGGTAGACTGTTTGGGTCCCAGCCTGAAAATTTTTGTCACTATATCGGTAAAGGTACTGGCAATATGTAGCGGAAGCCGCGGCTTGAAGCTGTAGCCGTCCAGCGAAAAGGGATTAAACGGCAGCTTGTACGGTTTTAAGATCCTGGCGTTTACCGCCTGAACAAAATCCGGTTTCGACTCATTATAATCCCCTTTATAGTCAAAGATCAGGATCCCCAGTCCGCGCCCGGTAAAATTATCACACTGTTTTTCATATAATTGTGTGATCAGAGACTTTGTGAACTGGGTCTTTCCGGTTCCCATGGTCCCGATGATCCCCGTATTGGTATGGAACAGTCTGCCTGTGTCATTGGGACACCAGTAGACTTCTTCCCCGGTGGTTTCCTCCGTTCCCAACAAAATACGCATGGTGGTAGGCTCATGCTGCTGGAATACCATTTCTTCAGAGAATCCCTCTGCCTCTGAATCTGCTTCTGAATCTGCCTCTGCCGCTTCCCCGCGGAAATCCGGAAGTTTCGGATCTTCCTCCGGGTTCTCCGGCGCATGTTCCCGTACCGGAAACTCCTCTTCTTCACAGGGACTTTCGGGCCCTGCTTCTTCAAAGGATATTTTGAGTTCTGCTTCCTCACAGAGCATTTCACGCTCCGCTTTTTCTTCGCTTTTCGATCCGGATACGGCTGCGGACACTTTTTGGAAAAGCGCTTTACAGTGTTCGCAGGGTTCCAGGCTTTCAGCCGCCAGATAGCAATCGCAGGAATAGGCGGTCATCTCATGATCTTCTATAAGGATGTTCGGATAATGGATAAATCCAAAGGCGCATTTTGCCCGCCCGCTCACCTCCGTCAGCCCGTTCGCATTTACACTTTGTGATTTGATCGTAAGCGCAAAAGGATAGGTACGGCTGCTTTCTTCCTCCTGATAGAGGCAGAGGGAGCGGTCCTTTCTTACGGGAAGATTCTCCTCCCCGTACGCCTCATAGATCAGAGCCTGGCAATGGGAACAGATCTGATCGTTTTCGTTGCTCTCATAGCAGTCACAGGCGGAAGCGGCCACGGTTCCGGCAGTTCCGTTTTCTTTTACCATAACAGCCGGATGATGGACAAAGCCGAAATCACAAACTACTTTCCCTTTGACCGTACGCGTACCATCCCCGTGATCCTCCGATAAAATATGTACCTTTTTTTCATCAAAGTATTTTTTTGCCTTTAATCTCGCGGCCGCAAACGTCACGTTTTTTTCCTTGTATTTCAAAGTAAAGGCACCTCCTCAGGTCTTTGCCTCAAATTCGTTCAGGGATCTTTCGATATCCGCGTTGGGCTTCGGTTTATAGGAACCGAAGACTTCTTCCACCATCTCTTTATTCAACCGGAAATCGCCGTTCTTGATCATTCCCACCGCATGCTCTGCCGCGCTGTCATTCTCCTTGACGCATTCCGAGATTTTCTTGTATATGTTCATCAGCAGTTTCTGGGTCACCCTGTTGATATCGCGCTGGCTGTAGCCTTCCGTAGCTTCCACGATATCCTTCCAGGCGACGTCTTCGTCTAAGGAAATGAGTTTCTCTAATTTGCGCCGGAAGGTATTTTCTCTGACCTCTTCGTCCGGCATAGGGATCGGTATGAGCTCTACTCGGTCCAGCATAGCCGTATCGACGTTGGACGGATAGTTCGTGGCAGCAATGAAAATCACGGATTTCTTCTCTCTCTCCGCTTTCACGAGATCGTTAAAGCAGGTAAGGAAGGTGGTCGTGAGCTGCATATTGAAGTCCGAAAGGTTCGGAAGATCCCGGCTCTGACAGACTCCGTCGATCTCGTCCATAAAAATAATGCACGGGGCGTTGTCCACCGCCTCCGCAAAAACTCTCTTTAATATTTTGTC
The DNA here is from genome assembly GCA_963928055.1 of Candidatus Scatomonas sp. Classification (GTDB taxonomy): domain Bacteria; phylum Bacillota; class Clostridia; order Lachnospirales; family Lachnospiraceae; genus Scatomonas. The sequence continues at coordinate 1,305,528 of CAWVDN010000001.1, forward strand.
CGCCTCGCCGGAAAATTTACTGTGAATATCGGCGCTTGCCAGGGACATATATTTGTAGCCCTGCTTCATAAGCTCATGGACGAAGGCTTCTATGATGAATGTTTTTCCGCATCCGGGAGGACCGTAAAAGAAAAAGGACTGAACGGTAGGAAGCCCGAGATATTCCGTCAGCGCGCGCATCTTATCATCCCGCACGCAGTTGCTGAGGAGATTTTTTACATCCTCCATGCCTACGACTTCATCAAATCCGTATCCGGGATCTTTCTTGAACCAGGAATCCACCATCTCCTGTTTTAAGCCGTCGGCATATTTTTTCTTTGCTCCGTCCTTTGCGGCAGTTTGATCTTTTCCAGCCGCTTCGTCCTGCCGGCCGGAGCCGGCCTGATCGTTTTTATCCGCACGGTCTTCTGCCTCCGTGCCGCCGGGAGAGGGCATTTCAACCGCCTTGGAGGGGTGCAGCGTATTCCAGATCACCCGCATCTGCTGCTGGCAGAACTGCTGCGCGCTGACCCAATGCTCCGCTTCCGAACCGATGGTCATGGACGCCAGGCGGCCCGCTATATTCGCGGCATTCTGGTAACACAGGCCTTCGTCGTTTGTATATTCGCCGTTGTTTAATTCATGGATCGCTTCCGCTTTATTTATGGATGCCCTGTATTCATTATTTAATCGGTTGATACTTAATACATTCATATGTTCACGCCCTTCCCTCAGTGCTGATCCGCGTCGGCTCTGATACTGCTGATGTCATCCTCCTCTTCGGGAGACAGTTTAAAATCTATCCCTTTTACGGTGGATGCTCCTGCCTGGCTGTGATTGGTCTTTTGCATGCATTCCTTCATCGTATATCCCTGAATGATCCACTCAACAAATTTCTCATCGATCATTTCGGCGCGTTCTGAAAAGGTGACCGGTTCCGTTCCGTCTTCAAAATCCGTTCCGAGATTGGCTTTATATTCCTTTTTGGAGAGGGCGTCCGGAGAAGCTATATAATACAGTTTTCCAAGGAGCTTTTTTATGTTCTTCTCCGCCTGTTCAAAATCCGCCGCGTTTCTTGCGGTGGCAAGCTCAAATTCTGTCTCCTGAACGGCAAGAAGCCCTACGCAGGCGTCATGGATGCGGGTGCGTTCCGTAAGATCGCTCAGCCCCTCCCTGCGTCTTTTCAGAGCGTTGAGTCTTTCCAGGTCCACCGTCCGTTCAAAGGCCGCTTTACTCTGCGCGAGGATCCCGGCGTATTCCGCGAATCGCAGCGTTCTCTTTTCTTTCTTTTCCAGAAGCTTCATTTCTTTCGCGATAAATTTTTCTTCCGGCGTCATTCTATGAAATAATCCCATGGCAATTCTCCTTTACCCTATCATGAATTGTAATTAAAATTCATATTGTTCTGCTGGTTTTCATCCTCATGGACCGCTTCCTCGGCATTTTCCGTCATTGAAAAATCTATATCGAAGGCGCCTGCGATATCCATATTTTTTATCTGTTCTCCCAGCATGCTCATCTCTTTCTGGGCTTCTTCCGCCGCCTGTCTTCTGGCCAGCTCCGCTTCGTTCGCTCTCTTTGCCATCCTGTTTCCTTCACGGATCGCGTCCGCGTCTTCGTTGGCTTCTCCGTTCAGCACTTTTTCCATAAAGGAAACCGCATGGTGATATACCTTCTGCGCGTCCGCTCCGTTCATGACCTCCTGAAGCTTGGCGTCCGCCTTTGTGACACTGTCGATCATCGCGGATGCCTCCGTAAAGGATTTTGCTATGGATCGGATCTGATCTTCCATGGCAAGCGCGTGCAGGGCCGTAAGTTCTTTGTTAAATACATTGGGCTTATTCACAAGAAGCGTCCGGACGTCTGCCGCCTGCTCCACCGCCGTTTCGTACGCCACCTGAGCCGCCGTTCTGCTGGCGCTGGTCAGATAGATATTATGCGCCTGCATCGCTGTTTCCCGGATCTTGTCCAGGACTTTTCTTTCTTTTTCGCTGAGGGCATCCGGCGTGATCTCGTTGAGCTTCAGTTTGCCCAGCATCGCGATGCCTTCCGGCGTGTCCTTCATAGCCTGGATCTCTTTTACGCTGGGATCGTATGCCTTATGCTTTTCCTGTAAGATTTTGTCGTACTCGTTGACCGCTTTTTCTTTCGCGTCCGCCTTCTCGTACAGCTGAATGATCGTCTTATAATTCTGCATATATTTGATCCGTTCCGCCAGAAGCTCGTCTTTGACCTCCTCCTTGTCAGCGGGAATATTGTCTCTTAAATAAATCACGCCCGCGCACAAGGCGTTCTTCGCCCATATGGCTTTATTGTAGTCGTTATTCCTGATGGCGTTGGAAAAAGCCTGAGCCGCGTATAGGAGGATCTTGTCCATCCCTTCGATATTGTCGCAGATGGTGGGCGAATTTCTCAGCACACGGGAAATCACGCTTATCTTTCTGTACAGCATCTGCGGAGAATCTTCTTCCGTTCTTCCTTTATAATCGGAATGCAAAAAATCAACAGAATCCAGTTCCGCGGCGATCGCTTCGCCCATCGCTCTGTTTTCCGCCGCCTTTTTCCCCGGGGACACTTCTTCGGTTTTATTGAATCCCACGAATTTCCTGATTTTTCCTCCGATGGTCTCCCGCCTGTTTTTTCCGCTTCCAGCCATGGCTGTCCCTCCTAAATATTCAATAATCTTTATAATTCGTTTTCTATGAATCCGATCATTTCTTCTTCACTCATAGAATCGATCTCTCGGTCTATTTCCTGTTTCTCGCTGCTAAAACCCGTCATTTCCTCATGGATCCCCAGGCTGTTTCCAAACTCCCAGCCCGCGATATCCATGACCGTCTTCTGGATCTGGACGAATATGGTATCAAGATCTTTGAGTATCGTATGATACTTATATAGTTTCGCTTCTTCTGCCTTCAGGGCGGCTTCCGCCATGGAGGTCAAGGTCCCGGATCTCAGTCCTTCGTTCAGTTTGATGACATTTTTCTTCAGACTGAAATATTCCTTTGACAGATCCAGGTACTGCTTTCCTCTTTTGCAGTAATCACTGTATTCAAAAACAGAGGCAGAATAAAAATTATTTCCGCAATACATGAGCATATTAACGGCTCTTCTTAACGTATCTGTATCGCCGCAAGCCTTCGCCGGTTCGATATAACTTAAAATGCCCTGCATCCATTTTGTCTTTTCTTCATCAAAACATATGTTTCTGGGCTTTTTCAGGAAATATCGCATTTCGTCCCATTCGTTTTCCGAAACCTGCAGGATCTCGAACTCAGAGGTATAGGATCCGTTTCGGATGGGAAAGGATGTGCCGCAGAGTTTTTCAAGGGCAGGATTGGAAATAAATACGTGACTCTTTTTATTGGCAGTATTTTTACGGCCATACAGTTCAAACAGGATCTCCGACATGGGAACATAGCTTTTTGCGTCCGGATGCTTAGATCTGTAAATCTTCCGGAGCATTTCCTGCCGTTCCTCAAAGGCCGGAAAACCGCCGGACGCTAAGGCCTGAAACAGTTTTTTCCTTGTAACCGCTCCTTTGACGCTGCCAAACAGCCCCCGGGAATCTCTTCTCACCGGTTCCTTTTCAAGCCAGTAAAAGAGGTAATTCACATGATCGTAAAATTCCCTTTCCGTAAAATCCCTCTTCAGGGCAAAACCGATATTTTTGATCAGGACTTTTACGCTTTCAAAATCAATATATCCGATCTCCAGACATTGGTCCGGCACACTTTTTTTCAGTTCGTCAAAGACGGCCGCCGATGAGTCCCCTGACTCCAGAAGCGCGTATAAGGGTTTAAACAAAGACCGGCCTTCCGCTTCTTTCCTGAAAATACTGTCTTCCCCTACCAGAAGTTCCAGCTGTTCCCTCCCCGGCGTCATAGGGTAGTCTATGACCAGGGTCCCTTTTCCCTCCGATATTTCCTGAATAAACGCTCTCTCTTCTTCCGCTGTGGGAAACAGGCATTTCAATGCATCCAGTCCCGCCACCACCGCCGTATCGTTCTCGCTGATCCTTTCAAGCATCCACCTGGCTGCCACCTCCGCGGATACGGTGACCTTAAAATCCTTCTGGGGATTTTCTTTTTTTACATTCCACAGCGGCTTTTTCTTCGACAGAAAGCTTCCGGAATCATATGTGTTTTTCTGAAAGGAAAGGGGATCCAGAACACAGATCCGGACGGAATCATTTGCATTTTTCTCTATGAAAAATATATGTTCCATATTGCTTTTTTTCAGCTGGTACCAGATATAATTCTGCGCGGACAGCGCAAGACAGCTGTTAAGATAAAAGTTTTCGCCTTCGTGATCTAAAATAAAATACAATGGCTTATGCTCTGAAAACATTTCCGCCTCCGAATTTTTTCTGAAGTCCGTCACGTCAGATCTGCGCAAGCAAGATATTTTTCGATATTCTCCCGCATATTTTTCAGCAGTCCGTCCGCCTCCGCAACGGCTTTTGAAAGTCCTTCGCTGATCGTAAATCTGTTCACGCCGAATTTTTCCGCCATGATCCGGCTGTCTTTTTCCAGCGAATCCACGATGCTCTTCATTCCCTCCATCTGTTCCTGAGCCGAGGCAATGTCATAGGATCTGTTTTTTAACTGGGCGTATATTTCTTTATACCTGGCCAGCTCGTCTTCCACCGACGACAGTTCCCTTTTCTTTTCCGCGATCTGTGATCGGAGGGTTTCCTCCTCCTGATCTTTGGTCCTGATCTTCTCCTGGATCTCGCCGCTCTGTTCCAGCAGTTCTTCACAATTGGCCTTTTTCTTTAAAAGCTCCTGCTTTTTAGATTCCAGCTCTCTTACAAGGCGGTCCTCGTTTTTATCATCTACGGCTTCCCGCAGGGACTCTATTTCTTCGGTGATCTCCGAAATCTGCTTTTTGCTTTCCGCGATGCTCTTCAGGAGCTCGGACTGCTCCAGCTGTGATTCTTTTAATGCTTTCATCTTCACCGAAAGTTCTTCGCCCAGCTTTTTATTTTCATTTTCGCTCTCGTCCAGATCCGATTTCAGGATCTGGATATTATTCTCCAGCTTGAGTTTTTTCAGTTTTAACTGTTCCCGGGCAGGCTGGAGATTTTCATGAATCTCTTCCTCCAGTACGGAAATTTCCTTCTTTAAGGAATTTATTTCCTCAAGGATCCCCTCTCTGCTCCCCTCGTCTTCTCCCCTTTGGATCAGCAGAAGCCGGTATTCTTTTTCCGCGTTCTCCGCGGATGCCGCCGCTGTCTGCAGGGTGCTGTTCAGCTCAGAGATCTTCTCCTCGAAGCTTTCGTACTGTCTTTGGATCAGGGCTATGTCGCCTTTGAGGTTCCGGATCTCGGCTTCTTTCTCCTCGCTTTGTTTCCTCAGCTGTTCTTTTCTCGCCAACAGTATTTTTTTGTCTTCTTCCATGCCTTTGGAGGCTTCTCTTATCTTTTTTTCTTCCTCCGCCAACTCTTTTTCCAGCTTTACCATGGAAGCTTTCTGTTTTTCTATCCTGTCCAAGGCGTCCTCGGCAAGTTCCCGCATATCGCACTTTTTCATGATATCCAGGATCGTGCGGTTGCATTTTCTGAGATTTTTTATAAAATCCTCGCTGCTTTTTATGGAAAACTTATCGATCCTCCCGCCGCAGTCATCGCAGAAATCCAGAAAAAATCCCAGGGCTTCTTCTAAAAAAACCTCCTGCGAACTGCTGATATTCACTAACGCATCCTTTGTTTTTCCAAAACTCATAATCGACCTTCTTTATCCGGAAATATTTTTTAATCTTTACACGGAGGCCCGGATATATTCCAGCTCCCGCTCATCAATGCTCTGGGTATCGAACAATGCTTTATAGCTGTCCAGCTCTATGGGCGTTACATTGGTTTCCACCCGGTTGATATGATCATAGTCATGAATATACAAAGTTACGACGCCGGAAGGATCCAGCGAAAAACCGATATACGCAAAAAAGCTCTTCTCCGCCGCGCTTTTTATCAGATTAATAAATTTCGGTTTGAGGGAAAGCGGCAGCGGCCCTTTGCCGGTATCCACCAGAAGGCGCTCGATCCCGTTGAGATAAATATACTCGGGTCCCGCGTTCTCACTTCGCTTCTGTATATATTCTTTATTGAATTCGATCTCCTGGTGATATCTCAGCCCGTAGGGACAGATTATATTTCTTCTTTTTTTCTCCCAGGGGGACCGTCAGGACGCCTATGCCGATCGGCGCCGTGTTTCTGATGGAGACCGTGTTGGAAGCCAGGATCGTGCATCCCAGAGAGATCGCTTTTTCGCATTCCGCGTTGCTGAGGAGGATATCCTTCTGCCGGTTGTCATTGTGGCTGATCCCGAAGCATTCCTTCATCTGCGCTTTTACAAAGGCGAAATTTCCGAATCCCCCCACCAGAACGATCTTGAATTTCTCATTGGTCCTGTTTTTCCAGTCGATCCCCGCGTTGTCCATATATCGGATAAATTCTTTCATTTTGGCGTCAAATACAGGCCGGATCACCTGATCATATACTTCCGCCATGATCTGATAGGTGATCATTACTTTTTTTCCCGCGTAATACACCTTCGTGAAATAATATTCCTCATCCATCCGGTCTTCTTCCAGATCGTCCGGCGCCGTTCCGAATTCCGATACGATCTCGTCTATATCGTCCGTACTGGACATCAAGGCTTTTTCCACGGAATTTACGCATTCAAAAAAATCTTCATCGAGAACTATCTCCTGGATATCGGGGTAATTTGCCTGGATCGCGGCCTTTGTAAGGCTTTCCATGTAAATGATCCCCGCCTGTCCGATCTCGCCCTTCTGCTCGTTTTCCCCGGCGCCGGCATGATTGAGGACCCGGATCTCAAAATTCCCGCCGTCCGCGGGGATCACTTCAGTCAGGGAAATGTCCAGGGTGCCTCCGCCGTAATCGATCAGGAGAATATCTCCGTCGAAGGTTTTATTTTTTATCTGTTTATAATTGTAGGCAAAATAGGTGCTCGCCGCGGCCGGTTCGCTTACGATCCGAACGACCTCTTTTGTATCGCCCTTATTATGGGCAAAATAAGGAAGCGACCTGCAGATATCTCTGAGTTTTGTCCGCCCGTCAATGGTGGAAAAGGCGTCATACCAGACTTCCGGCGCTCCGAGAACAAGATTTCCGATGATCTTGTCTTTTTCACGGCTCAGTACTTTTTCCAATAATTCAGAGATATATTTCCGGGTGATCGCTTCCGGAGTGTTTTTTTGGTCGAACCCGCGCTCTTTCAAAACTTCTTTGTCGTCTTCTGACAGCATCATTTTAAAGGCGCGGTATTTTTTTATATTTAAGGCGGTACTGTCTTTTGCCGCCCATCCGATCTGCTCCTTTGTACCGTCCGGCTTACAGGAATACACGGTAGGAATCGCCGCGTTGTCGCCTTCTGATAATGAAACGGTCTCCGGCTTTTCCAGATCGTGTCTGTAAACCGAAACAATCGTATAGGTACTTCCGAAATCAATTCCTATGTCTATCATATTGCCCCCAAATCAAACGTATAAATATCCAAAGTAATGATACCATAGATTTGTCATAATTCCAATTATTTTGCTGTTTAAATCATGCGAAAAAAGCGTCCGTGTACAGTGGACCATACGGTCGCCCCTTGTACACGGACGCTAAGGGTTTTGGGGGGATAAACGCAAACTCCCGCAGGCAGCCGCTTTCCGCGCCGCCTCTGTCGGCTAATCCGCCAGCTCTTCCAGCTTTTTCCGGTCCAGGAGCTCCACCGTTCCCCGGGACAGTTTCACCAGAGCCTCGCTCTGAAAATAGCGGAGCATCCTGGTCACCACTTCCCGGGCAGTTCCCAGATGACCGGCGATCTTCTCATGGGTGATCCGCAGGATTTCCCTCCCATCCAGGGCGCTCTCCTCCAGCAGGAACGCGGCCAGACGCTTATCGAAGCTCTTCCACATCACCTGTTCCATGAGCCACACCACCTCCGTGAACCGGCCGCTCATGAGCTGATTTACATAATTCGCCATGGAAGCGGAATCTTCCATCACTTTTTTAAAGACTCCCGGCGGGATCACCCACGCCTCCGCCTCGGTCTCCGCTTCTACCGTCACGTCAAACTGAAGATTTTTCATAATGCAGGAGGCCGTAAACAGGCAGAAATCCCGTTCCAGGAGCCGGTAAATGGTGATCTCCCGTCCATCCTCCGAGGCGATATACGCCCGCAGCCTTCCCTTTTCCACCAGCACCAGTCCCAGACAGTCCAGATCCCCCTGATGGAGGACGGTTCCCTTCCCGATCTTTCTGTATACAGCGGCCTTTTCCAGGCACTCCCGCTGCTCCTTTGTCAGTTGCTCCCAGTTGGGAAAATACTCTGAAACTCTCACTTTTTACCTCCATCTGCCGTCAGCAGCCAGGCCATACCCTCCGCCATCCTTCCTGCCGGATCCGTAAAATGTCCCCCGCCCTTCCATTCCAGCGCATGGAGATCCACATTTTTGTCTCCGCGGATCCGTTCGTACTGCTTTCTCGTGGCATCTCCCACCTGCGCCATCAGCGGATTTCCGGTTTTTTCCTCCTTCACTCCCAGGCTCAGATAGATACGGCTTTCCGCCGGAGCGGAATGCGCTTCCGCAAACCGCTCCCACCCGGGAAACCAGAGGGAGCCGGAACAGCTGGCAGCGCCGGCAAAGCGGCCGCTTTCGTAAAATGCCCAGAGGCTGAAAAGTCCCGCCAGGGAATACCCCGCCACATAGTGAAACGGTTTCTCTTTCCCCGGGAAATATTCCCGGTCTGCCCAGGGAAGCCCCTGGTCCAACAGCCAGCGAAGGGTTTCTTTTCCCTGCCCCGGAAATTCCCGATCTCCCGAAAGACCGACCGCGGGCCAGGGAGAAAAATCCCTGTTCCAGTCCTCCACCGGATAGGCGATCAGAACATAGTTCCGGCCGCCGGTTTTTCGGCGGAGCAGTTCCGCCGTCCTGCAGGGGTCCTCCTGCTCCCGGAGCCCCCACCAGAGGACAGGGCCTCCCTGCCCCTTATGGTCAATCCCGCATTCCCGAACGCCGATCCTTTCCCTGAACATGATGCTCCTCCCGTATAGCAAAAAATGCCTCAAACCCTGTCCCCGCAAAGGTTTGAAGCATCTGTATGATCTATGCCGCAGACCGGAATCGAACCGGTACGGGTATCACTACCCACGGGATTTTAAGTCCCGGGCGTCTGCCAGTTCCGCCACTGCGGCATCTGCCTCTGCCGGTACGGCTTCGGCCTATGGACGGAGGTGGATTCGAACCACCGAAGCAATTTGCAGCAGATTTACAGTCTGTCCCCTTTGGCCACTCGGGAATCCGTCCGTTTTATCCTGCCAGAAGTATTTCTGACAAGATAAGATTATATCTTATTTTCCCCCGGAATGCAAGCGTTTTTCCGTTATTCCTGCGGATGACCGGAACTGTGATACAGGACCACCGCCCCCTGCGCCGGCAGCGTGATCTCCAGGATCCCCGACGCCACCGCGTGCGTCCTGGTCTCCGTGGAGAATCCATTCTGATCTGTGCGGAAGATCTCCGTCATCTCGTCCCTGGCCAGCAGCTGATTCATGCCTGCCTCCCATACAGGGATCTCCACTTCCGCCGTTTCGCTGCGGTTGTTGACTGCCACCACGATCCGGGAGCAGCGGTCAAAACGGCCATAGGCCAGCATATTATAATCCTGCATCAGCGCTTTTAAGGACCCGTGGGACAGCACGGGATACGCCCGATGGATACGGATGATCTCTTTATAAAAGCGGATCAGTTCCTGATCTTCCCGGCCCCAGGGGTAGGTTCTTCGGCTGTCGGGATCCGTAAATCCGCAGACTCCCGCCTCGTCCCCGTAGTAGAGCGTGGGCGCGCCGGGCCAGGTCATCTGCATGACCACAGCCTCCCGGAGAACACTCTTCTGCACGCCTTCCTCCGCCGCGTGAGACCCGGAGTTTTCCAGTCTTCCCACCTTATGGTTGGTCCTGGTCAGGAACCGGGAATGATCATGGTTGTCCAGTTCGTTCATGGCCGTCTGCAGGGAAGGCAGGAAAAAGCTGGCCTGGTGGTAGCGCATTGCGTCAAAAAAGCTGTCGCTGTTGCCCAGCAGATCCTGCCGGTAGCTGTCGCTGTGCTTTTCCATGCCTGTAAGGAACCAGGAAACCGGCTCCATGAAAGCGTCATAATTCATGACTGTATCCCATTGATCTCCCTGCAGCCAGGTCCTGGCGTCCCCGTAATGTTCCGCCAGGATCAGCGCGTCCGGATTGGCCTCCTTGACCGCCCGGCGGAATTCTTTCCAGAAATAATGATTAAACTCCGGAGAATGCCCCAGGTCCGCCGCCACATCCAGACGCCAGCCGTCCGCGTTGTAAGGCGGCGAGACCCATTTTCTGGCCACCCTCAGGATATCCTCCATCAGCTCTCCGGATTCCTCATAATTCAGTTTCGGCAGCGTATCATGGCCCCACCAGCCGTCATAAAACTCATTGTAAGGCCAGCTGTGCTCGTTAAAAAATTTAAAATAGTTATGGTAGGGGCTTTCCCGGGAAACAAAAGCACCCGGCGCGTATCCGGGCTGATCTTCATAGATCCTCTCCCGGTCCATCCATTTGTTAAAGGATCCGCAGTGATTAAACACTCCGTCCACCAGAACCTTCATGCTCCGCCGGTGCGCCTCTTCCACCAGGCGGATAAACACCTGGTTGCTGGCTTCCAGATTTTCCTTCCTGGTCACCCGGCTGATATACTGGCGGGCATTGCGGTTGTCCGCGTCCCCCGGATGCAGATGGCCCTGTTCCTGTACAACGATCCTGCCCAGATGGGGATCGATATTGTCGTAGTCCTGACAGTCGTATTTATGGTTGGAGGGCGATACGAAAACCGGATTCAGGTACAGCACCTGCACACCCAGATCCTCCAGATAATCCAGTTTTTCTATGATCCCCTGGAGATCTCCGCCGTAAAAATTCCGCACATCCATGTTCTGGGGAGAGCGGCTCCATTCTTCCACGCGGTTCACCTGTTCATGGATGTAGCTGTATTCCCCGCTTTCCACATCATTTTCCGGGTCGCCGTTGCGGAAACGGTCTGTAAATATCTGGTACATGACCGCCCCCTTCGCCCACCCGGGCGTATGAAAGCCGGGGACGATACCGAAGGAATAGGCTTCCTGCAGATCCCTGGTCACTCCCAGCTTATTATAATAACAGGTCAGACGGCCGTATTTTATTTCAAAAAAATACAGGATCGTCTTCTCGCCCGCCGTGACCTGCGTAGAGTAATAGTCAAAGCCATCGGACGTCTCCGTAACCTTCATTTCCCGGCGGATGTCCCCGCTGATAAAATATACGGCGTCCACGTTATTTTTTCTGGTACGGAAACGGATCGTCACCGTATCTCCGGGTTCCGGTTCATTGGGAGACTGAAACATTTCTGTCTCATCGCTGTACAGCGCCCGCTTGGTCAGCAGGCCCCGCATTTTGAACATATATTCTCGTGTCAGCTCATTATCCATACATGATCCTCTCTTCCCCCGTTTCAGGGTTCCCTTACTATTCTACCCTACCGACGCCTGCTTTACAACCGAAAACCGGGGACCAAAGAGAGTTTTTCCCGGTTTTCCGCTGCCGTAACAGAAAAAAAGACAGCCTGTCGACGGCTGCCTTTTTTGGAGAAGGTATTTCTCTTATGGGGTGTAGCAAAAACTATATAATGTATTGGGGGGTTTTTACGATAATTATAATAGCATAGGCGCCCCAAAAAGTCTGCACAAATCTCACAAATTTTTCATTTAATTTTTGTCTATATTTTCCCGAGTTTCTTCTTCCTGTCCGGGTTCTTCCGCGAAAATCGCCTCAAATTCCTCCCGATTCAGTTTTTCTTTTGTGATCAGCGCGTCCGCGCATTTTTCCAGCACCCAGGTGTGGCGTGAGAGGATCTCCTTCGCCTTTACATGGCATTCTTCAATGATCATTCTCACTTCCTCGTCAATATCCGCGGCCACATGTTCGCTGTAGCTCTTGGTGTGCCCCCAGTCCCTGCCGATAAAAACTTCATCGGAGTCGTTCCCGTAGGATACCAGGCCCAGTCGGGAGGACATCCCGTACTTGGTCACCATGGCTCTGGCAATAGCTGTAGCCTGCTTGATGTCCTGGGACGCGCCTGTAGTGATATCGTCGAAAACCATTTCCTCCGCCACCCGGCCTCCGAGGGCCACGGTAATGCGCTGCATCATCTTCCCGCGGGTGTTAAAAATATCATCGTTTTCCGGCTGCGGCATGGTGTAGCCCGCTGCCCCCGGTCCCGTAGGGATCACAGAGATGGTGTACACCGGTTCCATATCCGGCAGCACATGGAACAGGATCGCGTGGCCCGTCTCATGATAGGCAGTGATCTTTTTCTCCTTTTCGGAAATGACCTTGCTCTTCTTTTCCGTACCGATGCCTACTTTGATGAAGGCGTCCTTGATGTCCTCCTGCTTCAGATAAGCCCGGTCCACCCTGGCCGCATGGATCGCCGCCTCGTTCAGCAGATTTTCCAGCTCTGCTCCTGTAAAGCCCGCGGTGGTCTGGGCGATCTGCTTCAGATCCACATCATCTCCCAGAGGTTTCCCCTTGGCATGAACCGCCAGGATCTCCTCTCTTCCCTTTACATCCGGAACGCCTACCGCGATAGTCCGGTCAAAACGTCCGGGACGGAGGATCGCCGGATCCAGGATATCCACCCGGTTGGTGGCCGCCATAACGATGATCCCCTCGTTCACGCCGAAACCGTCCATCTCCACCAGCAGCTGATTCAGGGTCTGCTCCCTCTCATCATGGCCGCCGCCCATGCCGGTTCCGCGCATCCGCGCCACCGCGTCGATCTCGTCGATAAAGACAATGCAGGGCGCGTTCTTTTTCGCTTCCTCAAACAGGTCCCGGACCCGGGAAGCGCCTACGCCCACAAACATTTCCACAAAATCAGAGCCGGAAATAGAAAAGAAGGGAACGCCGGCTTCTCCGGCCACTGCCTTTGCCAGCAGCGTCTTTCCTGTTCCCGGAGGGCCCACCAGCAGGACGCCCTTGGGGATCCTGGCCCCTACCCGGATGTATTTCTGAGGATTTTTCAGGAAGTCCACCACTTCCTCCAGATCCTCTTTTTCCTCTTTCAGGCCTGCCACATTGGCAAAAGTGACTCTCTTGTCCTTTTCGGTGCTGAGCCTGGCCCGGCTTTTTCCGAAGTTCATCATCTTGCTGTTGCTGCCGCCGCCGGAAGCGGCCCTGCTCATCATATTCATAAAGAGGATGACTACAAATCCGATCAGAAGTACCGGCAGAATGATGTTGACAAAGACATTCTCACCCGGTACGTCCTGAATGGCGTACTCGACTCCGTGATCCGTCAGATCCTTCTCTGCCTGGTTGACATCCGTCACGTAAATCTTCTGGCTGGTGCCGTCCTCCGTCTGATAAATTACAGAGCCTGTGGGCACCTCCGTATTCTGCTCAATGGTGGCGCCGACGACCCTGCCCTCCTCCAGCGCTTCCTGAAAACTTCGGTTGGACACTACCTGTGTCTGATTTATGATGCCGGGCAGATACATAAACAAAACCACCAGTATTACTACTACAAGAATGTATGTGCCCCAGCCTCTCGTCTGCTTTTTCATGGATTCTCCTTTAAATGTCAGTTTCTGTATTTCACCGGATCGGGGATCTTCCCCTGCTTCTTATTCTTCCGGGTGTACAACGCCGATAAAGGGAAGATTCCGGTACTTCTGGGCATAGTCCAGTCCGTATCCCACCACGAATTCATCCGGGATCTGAAATCCGCAGTAATCAACGTTTACGTTGTCCACTACCCTCCGCTCCGGTTTGTCCAGCAGCGTACAGAGCCGGATGCTGGCCGGATGGCGCTTCTTCAGGATCTCCAGCAGATAGCTGAGGGTCCGGCCGGAATCAATGATATCCTCCACGACGATCACGTCTCTGCCCTCCAGAGGTTCATCCAGATCTTTCACGATCTTTACCACCCCGCTGGAGGAAGTGCCCGCGCCGTAGCTGGATACAGACATAAAATCCAGGGAGACCGGCACGGTAATCCTTTTGGCCAGCTCGCAGAGGAAAAAGACCCCTCCTTTCAGAACGCAGATGAGATGCAGCTCCTTGCCCTGATAATCCCGGCTGATCCGCGCTCCCAGCTCCCGCACCCGTTTATCTACCTGTTCCTCATCGATCAGAACCTGTACGTTCGTATCCATCTGTATATCCTCCCATGATCTGTATCCGCAGGACCCGTGTCGTTTTCTCGGTGACCTTGCAGGATTCGCTGATCCTGCCGCCTATGACCCAGAAAACCTCCCGGCCGGAAGCCAGGAGCAGGATCCTGTCCCGTTCTCCCCGGGGGATCTTCTCGTCGATCATATAATCCTTCAGCTTTTTTCTGCCTCCGGAACGGTTGACGACCAGATAATCGCCCGGTCTTCTGGTCCGCAGGACCAGTCCGTTACTTATTCTATCATAATCCAACCACTTCGTATACGTTTTTTCCGGGATTTTTTCTTCCGGCCCGCACAGACGGCAGACCGCGGTGACGCCGCCCAGACAGTAAGTTCCCGGACCCGTCACCGGCAGTTCCCCGGGAAGCGGCAGGGATTCCTCCCCGGGATCCGAAAAGCCGATGCGTATGCCTTCATAGGTACGGACCGCTGTGAGGCCGCCCGGCAGAGACACCTTTTTCCCCGTACCGGCTCTGAGCAGCTTTTCCACCGCTTCCAGATGCGCGCGGCCCAGATCCCGGGTCCCTCCCTCTGCCCTGCCAAGGACAGAATGGATCACCCGGCGGACCAGATAAGAGGGCTCCTCCGCCAGTCCTTCTCCCACCAGCCAGGAATTGCCCTCCCGGCGGCAGAAGCGGCGCTCTCTTTTTTCCGTCTCCCCTCGCAGAAACGCTTCCGCCTCCAGCAGGTCCTCCCCCGCCGCCCACATGTGTTTCACCGTTCGGGGATTTACTTCTCTTTCCAGCACCGGGATCACCTGATGGCGGATGCAGTTCCGGGTATACTCATCCCGCAGATTTGTGCTGTCGTTTCTCCAGGGGAGACCTCTCCGCTTCAGTTCCTCCAGGATCTCCTCCCGGCTCACGCAGAGCAGAGGCCGGATGATCCGGTCCCGGACCGGCCGGATCCCTGCCATGCCTGCCAGGGACGTTCCTCTGGCCAGATGGAAAAGCAGCGTCTCCGCGGCGTCATTTCTGTGATGCGCCAGGGCGATCCTGTCTGCCCCGTACGCCTCCATACATTCCCGGAAAGCCTGCTGCCGGAAATACCGCCCGGTCTCCTCCAGCCCCCAGCCCTTCTCCTTCGAAGTTTCCGCCACGGGAAAAGAATAAAGATGCAGAGAAATTCCCCTTTCACGGCAGAACTCCTCTGCAAAAGCCTGATCTCCATCGCTCTCGGCGCCTCTCAGGTTATGATTTACATGGACAGCTTCCAGGAAAAATCCCAGTTCCCCGGAAAGTTCCTCCAGCAGCGCCAGCAGGCAGACCGAATCCGCTCCTCCGGAGAATCCCGCGCATACCCGTTCCCCCGGATGGATCATCCCATATCTTTTTATATACTCCAGTACCTTTTTTTTCATTGGCAGTTCCCGCTCTCACGTTTTTTTCCAGATTCCCGCCACCAGGACCGTCATGTCGTCCCTGGCCCGGTATTCCCCAAAGCTCAGCACCTTTTCCAGCACAGCCCGCCCGAATTCCCTGGGGGCGGTGCAGTGGATGTTCAGCAGGATCTCTTTCATGGTTTCCTCCTCCCGGGAAAGAGGCAGCGCGTCCAGGACCCCGTCGGTCACCATCACCAGATAATCCCCGTCATAAAGCTTTCTTACCGCCGTGTCGAAATCTGTCTGGGTGAGCATTCCCACCGCCATGCTGGTGGAACTGATGATCTCCACCCACTGGTCTCTGCGTATAAAAGTAGCGGCCGCTCCCGCCTTCAGAAAACCGCACATTCCCGTGTAAAGATCCAGGGAACAGATATCCACCGTGGAAAACATGCCGTCGCTCCGCTGAAGGACCAGGGCGGAATTGATCATTCTGGCAGCTGTTTCCTTGGAAAATCCGGAAGTGATAAATTCTTCCAGCAGTTCCACCACCGCCTCGCTTTCCCTGCTGGCCGCCGGACCGGATCCCATGCCGTCGGAGAGGCACATGACCAGATGTCCGTCCTCATCGCAGCAGGCATAGCTGTCTCCGGAAACCGTTTCCTTTTCTTTCGTGATCCTGGCGGCGCTGTAAAGAACACGGTAATTGACATCCTCCGTAAACAGCACCGTGGCATACTCGCTGTTCAGAACGCTTCGGTTTTCTCCGGAAGCCACCAGCCGTGTGCCGCAGATTTCCGACAGGCGCCGGGCCACCTCGCCTACCGTGACGCACTGGCCTCCCCGCACCCGCATGGTAACAAAAATTTTTTTCCGTTTTTCCGGCCTGTCCAGCGTCCACATTTTCTTGACCACCACATGAAGTTTCCGCAGGCTTTTTCTTACCTGCTCCTCCATCTGGCCGGGTACGCCGGAAATGCTGTAGATCTCCTCGGCGGTCCTCCGCATGATATGGGCCACCTCGTTCAGCTGTTCTGCCACAGCCATCCGGTTCTCGATCATACGGTTATTCCACAGCAGATCCTGCCGGGCGCGGAAAAACTGCTGGCGCATTTCCTCCAGGAATCTTGCGCCGTTGATACAGTGCTCCGTCCATTCCCCGAAGGCTTTTACGATCTGTTCCTGTTCGCCCTCTTCCAGAGCCTCCAGCAGGCTGCATCCCTGCTGATACGTCAGATGGCCGCAGAGCTTCCAGCAGGAATCTTTTTTTGAGCATCTGGCGCAGACGCCCCGTTTCAGATTCGCGAAGATTTCCTCCGTATCCGCAGCAGTCAGCCGCTCTTTGCGGAATGGCATATCGTAAAAAGTATTCGCCAGTTTCTGAAAAGATCCGGCGTACTTTTCGATCCGTTCCTTCTGCGGATGATTTCCGTATACCTCAGCGAGATTTTTATCCCTGCGGTCCGATAAAATAGTTTTTGCCATGTCCCGTATCACCAGTATGGCAATGATCCCGAGCATGGCAATGATTCCTTGGTACATCGGACACTCTCCCTCCTGCCGGTTCCGGCCCCGGACCCGGCTTTTCCTGAGAGAGTATTATAACCGTTTCGTTCTGAAAACTTTGTCAAAAAGGACGAGAGGATTCCGGAAACTTTTCCGTAAAAAGCGCCTTTTTTCTCGGCCGTTCCCGTTATTCCGCTTCTTTAAAGAGGATCTCCCCATCCTTTACCAGCCCCAGTTTTTCCCTGGCAGCTTTTTCTGTATATTCGTCGCTCTGCATATATTCCTTCATGTCGTCGATATCCTGGGTACGCTGATCCTCCGCTTCGATCTGCTGCTGAAGCTCTTCTGTCCGGCGCTCATTGGCAGCCAGCTTGCCCCGCAGATTCTGCCCCTGCACAAGGACCACCGCCATCAGAATACATACGACTGCCGTGATCCCCAGCATCGTGCGTCTGTTCTGACTGGCCCGGGATGTTTTCCGGCGGTTTTTGTCTTTTCCTTTTTTCATAGTTTCTATTCCTGCTCCTACAGCCTGGCGAGGCGGAAATTTTCCTTCCCCGGATTTTTTTATACCAATAAATTTTAAACCGAAACATACGAAATTTCAACCTTTTTATCCCTTTTTTTATTTTCTTTAACGGGATTCCCCCTATTTTTCCACAGGCTTTCAGCAAACAGGTTCCCAGGGCGACAAAAACAGCGCTGACGCTGAACCGGCAGGCCAGCGCGCCCAGCAGGATCCCGGCAAACAGGTATCCCCTCAGTTCCCCGCTGTTTTCTCTGTAAAAATAACCCAGCAGAAAAAAAGAACAGAAGATCCAGTACCCTATGTCTTCCAGCGCGGTACTCACCCTGCCATGGGGAACCGCCCGCCGGAAGATCCGGAAGACGTCGTAGACCAGGATCAGAAACGCTCCCTGCCAGAAGGCTTTTACAAACAGGAGCAGTTCCGCCCCAAGAAAGGCCCCCACGGAGATTCACCCGAACAGGCGGGCCAGCAGGGAGCCTTTTTTCTTTTTGGGCTCCTGGCCCGTGTACGCCAGAACGTCTACCTGCCCTTCCAGATCCACCTGCCCCTTTTCCAATTCCAGACGGCTTACATGCAGTTCCTTCCCTTTGATGGTCAGCATGCCCTGGCTGGTTTTCAGCAAGATCTCATGTTCATCAAAAGCGAAGACATCCAGGACTCCCGTCACTGTGCCTCTGCTGCGCTGCGCGACTTCCAGGCAGTGGATCTTTTCATCCATAGAAAAAGCCTCCATATAATGGTCTATTCTCCATTATATGGGGGCTTCTTTCCTCTTATTCACATCACAGATAGCGGTACAGCGCTTCCGCCTCTTCCTTCCTGACCGTCTCCTGTACATTCAGGACTTCCACCTTTACAGATTTGTTTCCGAACAGGATCTCCAGGATATCGCCTTGCTTCACAGGCGCCGAAGCTCGGGCTGCTTTCCCGTTCACGAGGACCCGCCCCGCGTCGCAGGCTTCATTGGCCACTGTACGCCGCTTGATCAGTCTTGAGACTTTCAGATATTTATCCAGCCGCATGGAATCAGTTCATCATGTCCTTCAGGGCTTTTCCGGCTTTGAATCTGGGAGTCTTGGATGCTTTGATGGTCATGGTCTCGCCGGTCTGGGGATTTCTTCCCTCTCTGGCAGCTCTCTCGGAAACCTCAAAAGTACCAAATCCTACCAGCTGTACCTTTCCGCCGTTTTTCAGTTCCGCGGAAACCACATCTACAAATGCTTTCAGAGCTGCCTCTGCATCTTTCTTGGACAGCTGAGTCTGCTCTGCCATAGCTGCGATCAATTCTGTTTTGTTCATGAGTAATATTTCCTCCTGTGTTCTCTCTTTCTTTGAAAAAGGGAAATTCCCTTGAAAAAGGACATAAACATCCTCTTACTCTACACATATTTATATACTCAGCCTGTGTTTTTGTCAAGGACATTACGCTATTTCATACAATTTTAACAACTTTTCCAAAGCTTCTGTCAATACTTCCTCGCCCCGGATATTCTTCAGACGCAGAAGATTACAGATCTGCAGAAGGAGTTCTCCCGCGGTTTCCCCTGCCTTCTCCGGTTCCGCCTCCTGCCCCAGGGCATCCAGCGCATCTTTTGCTTCCCGGAAACTGTCCGCCTCATTCTGAAAGGCATCGTAATATTTTTCCAGTTTTTTCTGCACCTTCTGCGTCCGGATCAAAGCCGGCAGGCAGCGGGGGATCGAAGCGATCTCCTGCTCCGGAGAGGGGTTCCCTTTTTCTTTCTTTTTCAGTTCGTCCCAGTTTTTCAGGACCTTCTCCGACGTATCCGCGCTGGCATTCCCAAACACATGGGGATGCCGGTAGATCATTTTGCGGCTGATGCCGTCCACTACGTCGTCCAGGGTAAACAGCCCTTCCTCCTCCGCGATCTGGCTGTGAAGGAACACCTGCATCAGCACATCCCCCAGTTCCTCGCAGAGGTTTTCTCCCCGGCCGGTCTCCTGCAGGATCCGTATGCCGTCTACCGCCTCGTAGGCTTCCTCCAGCATACAGCCCTTCAGGGAATCGTGGGTCTGCTCTCTGTCCCAGGGACAGCCTCCCGGAGCCCGCAGCGCCCCGATGATCTTCCGGAAATCCTCCCAGGTATATTTTTTCTCCGCCATGGCTTACAGCATTTTCTGGATCATATCCAGCACATCCTGCCCCATGGCCTCGGATTTCTTATCCGCGTCGGCCAGAGAAGTGCCCTTGATGCCATAATAGAATTTGATCTTGGGCTCCGTTCCGGAGGGGCGCACGCAGAGCCAGGCGTCGTCCTCCAGGTCATAGTAGAGTACGTTGGAGGAGGGCAGGCCTGTGGTGCCGGTTTTTCCGGTGGCCAGATCCACCGTCTTGTCCTCTTTGTAATCTCTGGTGGCTGTCACTTTATAAGCTCCGATCCGCGCGGGCGGATCCTTTCTCAAGGTATCCATGATCTCCTGGATCTTGGCCAGGCCCTCGATGCCCTTCAGGGTGATGGATTTGATGTCGTCCTTATAGTATCCGTATCTTTCATACATTTCGATCATGGCATCCCAGAGGGTCATACCTTTGGATTTGTAATATGCTGCCGCTTCGCAGAGAGCCATGGTGGCGACAATGGCGTCCTTGTCGCGGGCATGGGTGCCGATCAGGCATCCGTAGCTCTCCTCAAAGCCGAAGAGATACGTACCCTTTCCGGAGTTCTCAAAATTCAGGATCTGCTGTCCGATGTACTTGAAGCCTGTAAGGACTTCAATGAGCTTTACGCCGTAATATCTGGCAATGGCCCCCGCCATATTGGTGGAAACGATGGTGGTGATCAGCGCGCCGTCCTCCGGCAGGCCCTGGAGGGCCTTCTTCTGGGAGATCTCATAGTCCGCCAGCAGACAGCCGGACATATTTCCGGTCAGGGTGTGATATTCTCCTGTCCTGGCATCCTTGACTCTCACGCCCAGACGGTCCGCGTCGGGATCCGTAGCCAGCACCAGATCGGCGTCCACTTCCTTGGCCAGGGCAAGGCCCAGCTGGAACGCCTCCTCCGCCTCGGGATTGGGGTAGCTGACCGTGGGGAAATCCCCATCCGGGAGTTCCTGCTCCTTCACCACGTAAACGTGGTTGAAGCCCAGCTCCTTCAGGACACGGCGGGCAGGGATATTTCCCGTTCCGTGAAGAGGCGTATAGACGATCTTCAGCTGATCCGCCATTTCCTTGATGGAATCCATATGTAATACCTGGCTCTTCAGTTCCTCCATATAGGAATCGTCCACAGCCTGTCCGATGACTTCATAAAGGCCGGCCTTTTTTGCTTCCTCCCGGTCCATGGTCTTTACTTCCGCGTAGTCCTGCACTTTTCCCACTTCCGCCATGATCCCGGTGTCATGGGGCGGGGTGATCTGGGCGCCGTCCTCCCAGTATACTTTATATCCGTTGTATTCCGGGGGATTGTGGCTGGCGGTAATATTGATTCCGGCAATGCAGCCCAGCTTTCTCACGGCGTAGGAAAGTTCGGGGGTAGGCCGCAGGGACTCGAAAATGTATGCTTTGATGCCGTTGGCTGCCAGACAGAGCGCGGCTTCATCCGCGAATTCCGGGGACATGTGGCGGGAATCGTAGGCGATGGCAACCCCCTTCTGCTGTCCGCCCAGGGATACGATATAGTTGGCAAGGCCCTGGGTGGTCTTTCGTACCGTATAGATGTTCATCCGGTTGGTACCCGCTCCGATGATCCCCCGGAGACCGGCGGTGCCGAATTCCAGTTCTCTGTAGAACCGCTCCTTGATCTCCTTATCATCCTCCGCGATGGCCCGCAGCTCTTCCTTGGTCTTTTCATCAAAGTAGGGACTGGTAAGCCAGGACTCATATGCTTCTCTGTAATCCATGTTCACATACCTCCATAATTGAAATTCCTTATTATGCCCTATTATATACCAATCCGCTGAAAAATGAAATCTTTAAAAAGCTTTTTCAAGAAAATACAGCCAGGACTCCCGCTGTCTCTCCAGCTGATCCAGTTTCTCCATATTTTTCCCGGAGACCCAGATCTTGTTGGTGCTCTCGTAATAGTTGCAGAGTTTCCAGAATTTCCACGGGTAAGCAAGCCGCAGCCGGAGATTTTCCAGTTCTTCCCGGTCTAAAGGCCTCTCTCTCTGATAAGTTTCCAGCATCCCGGCTCCCATGTGCAGATCCCAGCTGTGTTTTTCCAGGATCTTTCTCATGAAATGGTACAGATCTGCCGTCTGCATATCAAAATTCCAGCGTCCGAAATTGGTAACCGCCATGTGGTTTCCGCAGAAGAGCACATTGTGCTGATTATAATCTCCGTGGCAGACATGGCCCAGGGCCAGGCTCCGCTCCCGGAGCTTTTCATAAGAAGACGCCTCCAGCGCTTCCGCCACCGCCTCCCCCTGCTCCAGGAAAGGCTCCATGGCTGAAAGAAGTCTTACCTCAAAGGCGTTTTTCTTCTGCTTTTTCCGAATGAATTTCCTGGTTTTGCGCATCTCCGCGTTGTGCCTGAAACACTGGTGGATCAGGGATTCTCTCACATATTCCTGATCCACTTCCATCTTCATTTCTTTGTGCAGGGCGGCAAGACGCCGCACGGCCTTTTCTATATCCGTGATGGAGCGGGGATCGCATTCTCTTCCGGACCGCCACTCTCTCAGCACGTAACCGTTCTCCTCCCTGTCGTAGGAGATCAGTTCCCCCTCCAGATTTCTCCGCAGGCAGTCCATATGCGGGAACCCCGCCTCCCGGATCGTCTCCATCAGCCGGTACTGCTGCTCCAGCTTCTTGCGGGTCCCGCCGTATTCCCGGATACTGACCCATCCTTCCTCCGTCTCGTACAGAAGGACGCCCCGTCCCCTGGAGGCCGTCCTGGCCGACAGACCGTACTGCTCCAAGATCCACAAACCCCGATCGTACACGTTCTCTCCTCCTTTATTCCGTGAGCCGGTTTTGGCCGGCCGCTTTCTGGTCTTTCTATACCTATGCGGAAAAAGGGCAGTCCATGCGTTTTGGGGGCCGGGACTCAGATCTGCCTGCGGCAGAAGCCCGTCAGATATTCTTTTGTGTTATCCTCCGGATGATCCAGCACATGTTCCAGAGCCAGCTCCAGGATCTCGCCGATCCTGGGCCCCGGCTGCAGTCCCAGGCCTATGAGATCCCGGCCGCTGACAGCCAGGTCCTTCAGGGTCACGCACTGATTCTCTTTCAGGATCTTTTCATAGATCCGGGACACTTTTTCGATCCGTTCCAGCTTCTGCTGCCTCCAGTTTTCGCTCTGGGCCAGGGTGTCCGCCCGCTGCACCTGCAGCAGCAGAGGAAACAGTTCCGGACTGACGCGGTGCACCGCCCGGCGCACTGCTTTCTCCACAGGCTCCGTCCGCCAGTCATGGTATTTGACCAGAGCGGTTACCTGCCGGATCGTCTCGTTGTCCATCTTCAGCCTCCGCAGGATCTCCCGGGCCATCCGGGCGCTGACCTCCCCATGGCCTTTAAAGTGATCCGTTCCCTGATCCACGGTGCGGCAGGCCGGCTTTCCCATATCGTGAAACAGCATGGTCAGCCGCAGTACTCTGTCCGCCGGCACGAAGCAGAGGCTCTTCAGGGTGTGTTCCCCCACGTTAAAACAGTGATGGGGATTGTTCTGCGGAGCCTCCATCAGCGTGTCAAATTCCGGCAGCACAGCCCGGGTGATGCCGGTCTCCCAGGCCCTGCGCAGATAATCCGGATGCGGGGAACAGAGCAGTTTCAGCAGTTCCGCGCAGATGCGCTCCGCGCTGATCTTTTTCAGGGTCGGAGCCAGCTTTACGACCGCGCGCCTGGTATCCTCCTGGATGCCGCAGTCCAGCTGGGCGGAAAACCGCACGGCCCGCAGGATCCGCAGCGCGTCCTCGCCGAACCTCTCCTCCGGATCCCCCACGCAGCGGATTACTTTTTTCTGAAGATCTTCCATTCCGCCGTACAGATCCACCAGGCCCTCCCTGTCGTTGTAGGCCATGGCGTTGATGGTAAAATCCCGCCGCCGCAGATCCTCTGAGAGGCTGGCCGTGAAGGTGACCTCCCGGGGATGCCGGGAATCCTCATATTCCCCGTCGATCCGGTAGGTGGTGACCTCATGGGCCCCGCTTCCCATAAGGACCGTCACCGTGCCGTGGGCGATCCCCGTATCCACTGTCCTGTGGAAAATTTCTTTTACCTGCTCCGGTCTGGCGGATGTGGTGATATCCCAGTCATTGGGAGTTCTCCCCAGAATACTGTCCCGGACGCAGCCTCCCACGGCATACGCCTCAAAGCCTCTGGCCTCCAGAGCATCGATGATTCCTTTTACTGTGGCCGGCAATCGAATCTTCACAACCGATCTTTCCTTTCTCTTCTATCCTTACCTTGCCCGGAAGCTGTTTTCCTCCTCCAGCGGCAGATTTTTTTCTCTGATCTCCTCAATGTGGATGAATCTCTGGTCCCGCAGGCGGCAGAGCATCTCCCGGATATCCTCCCGGGTCCCCTGCACTTCCATCTCCACGGTCCCGTCCCAGAGATTCCGCACCCAGCCGGTAAGATCCAGCAT
Organism: Candidatus Scatomonas sp.; assembly: GCA_963928055.1. Classification (GTDB taxonomy): domain Bacteria; phylum Bacillota; class Clostridia; order Lachnospirales; family Lachnospiraceae; genus Scatomonas. Next base: position 1,329,656 of record CAWVDN010000001.1, read on the forward strand.
ACAGGCCAGCTTTTCCGCCCTCCAGCGAAAGCCTACCCCCTGGACCTGTCCCAGAAACAAATAATGTCTTCTGATCTTTTCCATTTTCCGCCCCTCCTGCCGGCAGTACCATGATATCATATTTTTCCGCCGAAAAAAATCCCTCCGGAAGATGCGCAAGGAGGATGTCACGGAAACGGACATCCTCCTGTATACATTTTCCTGGGAGGCAGATCAGTACGCTCTTCCCCAGTATACCATTTTCTTGGCAGGCTTTCCGCAGCAGACGCAGGTGCCGCTGATCTCTTCCTGCTCAAAAGGAATACAGCGGGCGGTGGCGGCGGTATCTTCCTTGATCTTGTCTTCGCATTCCTGGCAGCCGCACCACATAGCCCGGATGAATCCCGGCTTTTCGTTGATGGTGGTTTTGAATTCCTCATAAGTGGTCACATCGTAGGTGTGGGCATTTCTGTGGGCAAGGGCGGTCTCATACATGTTCTTCTGGATCTCCTCCAGAAGCTCCGCGGCCTTGGCAGGGATCTCCTCAAAGGGAACGATATATTTTTCTCTGGTATCCCTGCGGACCAGGACCGCCTGGCCTTTTTCCAGATCCTTGGGGCCAAGCTCCGCCCGCAGAGGGATCCCCCGCATCTCCTGCTCGGAGAATTTCCATCCCGGACTCTTCTCGGAAGTATCGGTCTTCACCCGGACGCCGGCCGCCTTCAGGGCGGCTTCCAGTTCCGCTGCTTTGTCCAGAACGCCTTCTGCGTCCTGGCGGATGGGCACGATCATCAGCTGTACGGGAGCGATCCTGGGGGGCAGCTTCAGTCCGCTGTTGTCTCCGTGGACCATGATCAGAGCGCCGATCATGCGGGTGGTCATACCCCAGGAAGTCTGATATACATATTTCAGCGTATTGTCCTTGTCCGTATACTGGATACCGAACGCCTTGGCAAACCCGTCGCCGAAATTGTGGCTGGTGCCGGACTGCAGCGCTTTTCCGTCATGCATCAGAGATTCGATGGTATACGTAGCCTCCGCTCCGGCGAATTTTTCCTTGTCGGTCTTGCGGCCCTTGATCACGGGGATCGCCAGAACTTCCTCGCAGAAATCCGCGTAGACATTCAGCATCTGGATGGTCCGCTCTTCCGCCTCCTCCGCGGTAGCGTGGGCGGTGTGGCCTTCCTGCCACAGAAATTCTCTGGAGCGGAGGAAGGGGCGGGTGGTCTTCTCCCATCGCACCACGGAACACCACTGATTAAATACCTTGGGAAGATCCCTGTGAGAGTGGATCTCCCGGGCGTAAAGATCGCAGAACAGGGTCTCGGAAGTAGGACGCACGCAGAGGCGCTCCTGCAGAGGCTCCAGTCCTCCCTGGGTTACCCAGGCCACCTCCGGGGCAAAACCCTCCACATGGTCTTTTTCTTTCTGGAGCAGGCTCTCGGGAATGAACATGGGAAGATATACGTTCTCCACCCCTGTTTCTTTGAACCTTCTGTCCAGTTCGCTCTGGATGTTTTCCCAGATAGCGTAGCCCGCCGGTTTGATCACCATGCAGCCCTTGACACTGGTATAATCGATAAGGTCCGCTTTCAGGACCACATCGGTATACCACTGGGCAAAATCCTCTTCCATGGAGGTGATCGCCTCCACCAGTTTCTTTTCCTTTGCCATATGTTCTTTCCTCCTAAATGCAAGATTCGCGGCCGCGGAAACGGCTGCGGAAATAGAAAAGCGCTTACCGGAGTCCCCGCAAGGGACCGACGGTAAGCGCTCGGTGGTACCACCCTATTTAGCCGTCCCATGGGACAGCTCACTCATTTCGCCTTAACGCGGCGGCTACGTCCTGCTCCTCGCAGGCGGCTCCAGGGGCCGGTTCCACATGACGGAAGAGAGATCTCGCAGCAGATGACCTCCTCTCTGCACATTCCGGAACATGTGTACTATTCCCTATCACAGCACTTTTTCACCTGAATGCATCTATTTTATAGCGAAAGATACGCCTTTGTCAAGCATAAACCTGCTTATACGGTGATCTCGATCTTTCGGTGGGTAGGATGATACTGCCGCACCTCCACGCCTGCCGCCTGCAGCATCCTCTTGGAAGCCACGTTGGACGGAGTTCCGGCGTATTTGTCGCTGTCATAGATCACGGTGCGGATCCCCGCCTGGATGATGGCCTTGGCGCATTCATTGCAGGGGAAAAGGGATACGTACAGCTTGGATCCCTCCAGGCTCCCTCCCCGGTAATTGAGAATGGCGTTCAGTTCGCTGTGGGTCACGTATACGTACTTGGTCTTCAGGGGATCCTCATTCGTGCGGCTCCAGGGAAATTCATCGTCTGAGCAGCCGCAGGGGAACCCGTTGTAGCCCATGGACAGGATCTTGTTGTCCGCGCTGACGATGCAGGAACCCACCTGGGAGTTCGGATCCTTGGAGCGCATGCCTGCCAGCTTTGCCACCGCCATAAAATATTCATCCCAGGAAATATAATCTTGCCTTTTTTCGTTCATTGACGGGCCTCCTACTTGGTCCCGAAGATCCGGTCTCCGGCATCCCCCAGTCCCGGCACGATGTATCCGTGATCATTCAGATCCTGATCCAGCGCCCCGATAAACAGATCCACGTCAGGATGGTCCCTGCGCATCTTTTCCACGCCCTGGGGCGCGGCCACGATACACATGAGATGGATCTTTTCCGCTCCTTTTTCTTTCAGCATGGTGATCGCCGCGGAGGCGGAACCTCCGGTGGCCAGCATGGGATCTGTCACGAACACTTCCCGGCTGGAAATATCCGCCGGAAGCTTGCAGTAATACTCCACCGGCTTCAAGGTCTCCGGATCCCTGTAAAGGCCGATATGGCCCACCTTGGCCGCCGGTATGATATTCAGAAGGCCCTGGACCATTCCCAGACCCGCCCGGAGGATCGGCACTACCGCCATCTTTTTTCCCTCCAGCCTTTTTACCGTAGTCCGGCAGATGGGCGTTTCGATCTCCTGGTCTTTCAGGGGCAGTTCCCGGAAGGCTTCATACCCCATGAGCATGGCGATCTCGTTCACGAGTTCCCGGAATTCCTTGGAACTGGTTTCTTTTTCCCGGATGATCCCGATCTTATGCTGGATCAGGGGATGATCCATGATAACTGTTTTTGACATACGTTTATACTCCTTCTTCTTCCTGATGGTCGATCATCTCAATCCGTCTCCTGTGCCGCGCTTCTTCCGAAAACGGCGTATCCAGAAAGGTATCCACGATCTTAAGAGCCAGTCCCTGACCCACTACGCGGCCTCCCATGGCCAGGATATTGGCATCGTTGTGCTGCCTGGTGGCCTCCGCGGAAAAGCAGTCGGAACAGAGCGCCGCCCGGATCCCCGGAATCCTGTTGGCCGTAATGGAGATGCCGATGCCGGTGCCGCAGATCAGGATGCCCTTCTCACAGGTGCCTTCCAGGATGGCGCGGGCCACCTTCCGGGCATAGATAGGGTAATCCGTGCTCTCCGTACTGTGACAGCCAAAGTCCTGATACTCCTCTCCTCTTTTTTCCAGATGTTCTTTTACGGCCTGCATCAGTTCATAGCCGCCGTGGTCACAGCCTAAAGCGATCATCTCTTTAATACCTCCTCGTTTAACTGAATGGCGAGCCGGTCCAGCAGCTCCGCCAGCAACTCGTAACATTTCCCGTAAGACGTCAGGGGCTCTCCGTATAATTCCGGAAGATCCCCGGACAGATGCAGATACTCCGCCAGTGTATAGACATTGAGGGCTTTTTCATAGGTGCTCCAGATGCGTCCCTTGTACTCTTCCTTCATGGTGAGGATCAGGGTCGTCTCATCGATATCCTCCTGGTCCAGCTGCGCGGCCGTATGCTCCTTCGCCGTCAGCCCGTTGCTGACCAGCACCGCCTCCGCCTTCTGATTCACCGGTTCCGGAAACAGTACCACCAGTCCCCGGGAGCAGATCTCCATGGGCTCCAGCAGGTATTTTTTCCGCATGATGGCCTCCGCCATGGGCCCCAGAGTCGTGTCGTTTTCATCTACAAAAATCAATCTCTGAAATTTCTTCACACTGTCACCTCACCTCCAGGACTTTATGTCCGGCCGCTTTCAGAAGCCGGTTCATAATGGCCTGTCCCATTCTGGGGGTGTCAAAGGCTTCCGAATAGATGTATTCCAGGCCTTCCTCATCGGACTGCCGCAGGGCTTCGTACAGATGCCTGGCGATCTCCTCCTCCCCGGAACGGCTGCCCAGGACGAACACTCTGCCTTCCGGATACAGGGTTTCCGTCTCGCCGCTGCATAAGATCCCTGCCCGGTGTCCCTCCGCTGTTTTTTCTCTTACCAGGCGCCGGATCTGTTCCGCCACCCTGTCCTCCGGACCTTCCACAATGGTAAGCTCCGCCCGGGGCGCGTAATGGCGGTAGCGCATGCCCGGCGCTTTGGGACGTACCTTTGTATTTTCTTTCTGTAGCCCCGGATCCACTTTTACAGTCCCAAGTACCTTTTCCAGCATCTGCCGGTTCAGATATCCCGGCCGCAGGATCACCGGCACATCCTCCGTAAAATCTACGATCGTGGACTCCAGGCCGATCTTCACCCTTCCTCCGTCCAGGATCATGTCGATCTTATCTCCCAGATCCTCCTCCACATGGCTGGCCAGGGTGGGGCTGGGACGGCCCGAGGTATTGGCGCTGGGAGCAGCCACATAGCCGCCGGCCCGGCGGATCAGTTCCCGGGCGATCCGGCTCTCCGGCATCCGCACGGCCACGCTGTCCAGCCCTCCCGTGGTTTCATAGGGGACCCGGCTGCTTTTCCAGAAGATCATGGTCAGCGGCCCCGGCCAGTAGGCTGCCGCCAGCCTTGCCGCCGCCTCCGGGATCTCCCGGACAATGGGCGGCAGATGCTCCATATCCGCAATATGTACGATCAGCGGATTGTCTGAGGGCCGTCCCTTGGCGGCGTAAATCTTCCGGGATGCCTCCGGATCCAGGGCGTTGCCGCCCAGACCGTAAACCGTCTCCGTGGGGAACGCCACCAGGCCGCCATTCTGAAGCAGAATGCCGGCCTCCTTTAATGCCTCCTGATCCAACTGATCTTCTGTCATTTTTACGATCTTCGCTTTTGCCATTTTCCGTCTCTTCCCGTACCACTGATTGATTTCGTTACCAGTATAGCATCCTTTCCCTCTCCGGGCAAGTTTTATGTCCGCCGTCCGCCGTCTTCCAGATATCCCAGGATCCCCTCCGCCACAGCCTCCGCCAGCCGCTCCTGATAGCTTTCCTCCGAAAGGCGGGCTGCCTCCTCCGGATTGCTGAGGAAACCGCACTCTACGATCACCAGGGGGACCGCCGTATTCTTCAGCATATAATAGCTGGCGTTCCCTCTGGCCTCTCTTTTATTCTCCGGATCCGCCCTGTTCCGCAAAGCCGTCTGGATCCGTTCCGCCAGTTTTTTCCCCTCCGCGGAGTTCTGATAATAAAAGACCTGGGCGCCTTTCACCGTTTCATCCTGATAGCTGTTCTGGTGGATGCTCACCGCGCACACGGGATCCGCCTCTTTGATCCTTTGGCATCTCCGCTGAAGATCCTGCGCCTGCCGGCTTCCCTGCACCTCCTCGTCATACAGGCCGGCATCCTCCTCCCTGGTCATCACCACCCGCACACCCTGTTTTTCCAGTTTTTCCCGCAGCTTCAGGGATATCTCCAGATTCAGTGTCTTTTCCTCTTCCTGATTGACCCCCACCTTTCCCGGATCGATCCCCCCATGAGCCGGATACTTTCTGCGCAGGGCAGCGTCGGTGTACAGGGGGAGACAACGTCTCTTGTACACCGACGCTACTGTCTCTCCAGACAGGGATCGTATTCCCCTGAAAAACGGTAGCAGATCCGGATCCTGTGGTCCGCGTAAACGGTGATCTCCGCCACGGTTTCAGCCAGGGTCTCCCTGTCCGGGATCCAGGCGCCGCTATCCAGGACCGCCGGGATTCCCCGGTCTTCCTCCCCGCTGTCCCGGCATTTTTCTTCCAGTTCCCGGATCCGCTCCAGGCAGAATTTTTCCCGGTTCCGGTAATCCTCCCGATAAGCGAAAAACTCCTCTTCCGAAAGGATCCCTTCCCTGCGGTCCTCGTAAACTGCCTGTTTCATTCTGCGGATCCTGTCCAGTTCCCCCTGCAGCCTTCCGTTTTCTTGCCGGGCTTCCTGCGCCTCCTCTTCCGCGGCCTCCGTACAGTTCCCCGCCGCCTGGACGGTCTGCCGCAGGTCTTCCCCGATGACCTGAAGCAGGACTTCCTCCGGCACCGCGTGGGAAGTACAGTAGGTTTTCCCGTAGCGCTTATAGCCGCCGCAGTAATACACGGAGGCCTGTTGTCCTCCGGCTTTCTCCCAGGTGTTCCGGACCATCACGCTTCCGCAGTCGCCGCACTTCAGAAACCCCGCCAGTATATTTTCCCGCCGGCAGGGACCGGCGATCCGCTTTCTTTTTTCCAGCAGTCTCTGGGCTTTTCCCCAGGTGACCGGATCGACCACCGGTTCGTGGGTATTTTCCACGATGATCCAGTCTTTTCTGTCCACCCTGGTCTGTTTTCCCCGCATCTTCTGTTTTCGGGTGCCCTGCACCATATTGCCCGCGTACATCTCCCGGTGGAGGATGCTGTTAATGGTAGAACAGGTCCAGGAAGACTGCCCGCTACAGCGGGGGTTTACGTACCGCATCCCCCGGGAGGCCTTGTAAGCGGAAGGACTCAAGATCCCTTCCCGGTTCAGAAGGTCGGCGATCTCCTGTTTACCCCGGCCTTCCAGATACAGTCCGAAAATCCTCCGGACTACCGCCGCCGGGTAGGGATCGATCTCCAGCCGGTTCCTGTCCGCAGCGGATTTCCTGTAGCCGTAACTGGGAAACGCCCCGATAAATTCCCCTGCTTTCTGCTTTGTCCGAAAGGTCGCCCGGATCTTGCGGGAAATATCCCGGGCATACTGCTCGTTAAAGATATTTTTGATGGGCAGCAGCATATCATAGTCCTTTTCCCGGCTGTCGATCCCGTCGGAGACAGAGATGAACCGCACCCCTTTTTCCGGAAAATACCGTTCCAGGTAGCGCCCCGTATCGATATAATCCCTTCCGAACCGGGACAGATCTTTCACGATCACGCAGCGGATCCTTCCCTCTTCGATGGCTTCCAGCATCCTCCGGAAGGCCGGCCTTTGAAAATTTGTGCCGGTGAATCCGTCGTCCACATAAACATCTCCCAGACAGAGATCCTCCTTCCGGTTTAAAAACTCTGTCAGCAGCTTTCTCTGATTGGCCACGCTGTCGCTCTCCTCCCGGTCCCCGTCCTCCCGGGAAAGCCGGATATAGAGGGCGGCCGGGCAGGGACTCAAGGCTTCCTCCTGTTCCGCCGGCGGTTCCGCAGGATGCGCCGGGACAGTTCCCTGGCAGGAAAAGCGGCCTGATACGTCCGTTCTATCTTCCAGATGATCTCTTCCTTTTTCCTCACAGATCCGCCCTGCCTTTCCCGCCCGGGCTGCGCAGCGCATACCCCCCGTGCCCCGGATCCACCGCAACAACCGGCTCTGTCTCTTCCGCCGGTCCGGAGGCGAGTCTCGCTCCCTCCCGGGAAAGCCAGTAGGCTCCCAGAAGGAGCAGCCCGGCCATAGCCAGTTCCATCCATCTTTTCCTATTCATACAACAAAAAAATCCCCGGAACATATTTGTATAATATATGCCCCGGGAACTCTTTCATTCCTTGCCGCTTCCGCGGTTCAATCGTCGTATCTGTGAAGGATCCGCTTCATCTGCTCCTCCAGTCTTTCCTCTTCCTCCGGACTGTCCTCCTCATCCAGGCTGTCGTCCTCTTCCGGAACAGTACCGGAAGTTTCCGGTATTTCCGTCTCTTTCCGCTCCGGTTCCGGAACGGTTTCCGCGATCTGGATCCGCTCCAGTTCCTCCTCCGCCTCGTCGTTCAGCTCCTGAAGAGAATCCGGCGTAGAGCTGATGATGGTATGGACCGCCTTATAGGACTGCATGAAGCGTCTCTGCACCTGATTCAGGAGCTCCACGATATCGGTCAGCTCCTCCTGGACAGCCATATATTTTTTCTTTCCTTCCGCCAGCTTTTCATCTACCTTGGTCTGTACATCTTCCAGGCAGCCCCTGGCCGCTTCCCTGGCCTGATCCAGGATCTGGTCCTTTTCCTTCTGCGCCTGATCCGTGATCTCCCGGGACTGGTCCTCCGCCTCCCGGATCAGCTTCTTTGATCTGTCCTCAGCGCTTCCCACGATCTCCCTGGATTTTCCTTCCGCGTCTCCGATGATCTTCTTGGAACGGATCTCCGCGTCAAAGACCAGCCGTCCGATGGTATCGTAATTATCTATATAGGACTGGTATTTTTCCCGGATATCCTTTTCCAGACGGTCGATCTCATTCTGCTTTTCTTCCAGTTTCTGACTCAGCTCGCGGATCTTCTCGTCTTTCCGGCGGATCTCCTCCTCCAGCTGCTCCTTCTCCTTGCCGGTATCGTCCTTCAGCTTCTGGAACTGCTCCATTACATCCTCTTTGTCAAATCCGCCGATCCTCGTCGTCTTGAATAATTCTTCCCCTGCCATTTTCATCCTCCGTTTTTAATCTATATACTGTGCTATGATCTCCCAGACGGTGCTTCTCTCGAAGCCCAGACGCCACTGGGCCACGCCGGCGAGATCATATGTCTGTATCAGTTTCATTTTTTCTTCAATGGAGCGCTCTTCCTCCAGCCAGATACTGTAGCGGGCCTCTGCCGTTTCAGAGCTTCCGGTATACTGGCCTGCCGCTCCGTCCCATACAACGGAGATCCCATGCTCCGCCGCAAAAGCCTCCGCCTCGTCCATTCCCAACGCCTCGCTGCGGGGAACCGTCTCCCCGAAGACCTCCGTCCAGGCGCGGGTATAAAAGGGAATGGCGTTAATGACTTTTTCCGGGCCGACCTCCTCCAGCGTGTCGGTGATCCCCTGTTCCACAAAAGGAAGGGAAGCCACGGAACCGATCTCCTCGGAAGAGGCTGTATGCTCATCATACCCCATGATCACGATATAGTCCACTGTTTTTGCCTGTTCCGCCCGTTTATAATAATCCGTGTACAGCGGCACAAAATTATCCACGGAGACTGTCAGCCCTCGGGCATGGGCTTCCACACACAGTTCTTTCAGGAACTGCAGGAACTGTGGCGCTGTCTCCTTCCGGATGGATTCAAAATCCACGTTGATGCCGTCCATCCCCGTGGCGGCCGCCGACTCCATCAGCTGGCGGATGATGTACTCTCTTTTTGAAGAAACTGCCAGGACTTCCCCGGTGGACACCCCGGTGCCGCTGACATCGCCGATGACGCCCCACACCTTCAGTCCTGCACCGTGCGCCTGATCCACATAATTCTTATCCGCATAGGAGATCAGCGTTCCCTCCGTATCCTGAATGGAAAACCAGGTGGGCGCGATCACGTTCAGCCCTGCGGCGGAGGCGATGGCTTCGCTCAGGCTCTCATTCTGGGCGGCTTCCCCCACATAGTGAAAGCCCATGTTGATCTTCCCTTGGGTTCCCGCGGAAACGCCCTGAAACAGAAATCTTTCCTCCGTGGTATGGGAAAAGGCCTCTTCTCCGCCTTCCGTCAGGGATCCGCTCTGGACGTACCCCGTATAGCCGTCCCGGGTCTGCACCCGGACCCAATCCCCCAGATCTTCCTCAAAGACCACCGGGTCGCCGGTGTGCAATTCGGTCAGGATCTCGCTTTTAGGTCCTCCCCGGTAACGGACCTGCGCCTCTTCCGCCGCGGCCCTCGTCTCCAGGTCCTTCCATTCCGTCCGGGCCACCACCCGATGGGGTTCCCGAAAGATCTCCATATCGATATCTGAATTTTCCCGCACGCAGGAAGCGGAGATATAGGGAGTTCCATCCTCTCCCAGAAGCACCGTCCCGGATCCGTCCTCCGCTGTCCAGGTATCCGTTCCGTCGGGCATCGTCAGCAGAAGCTCCTTTTCCGCCTCTTCCCAGTAGAATCCGCTGTTAAAATAGTTCCAGACGGTTTCGTAGTCGATATATATCTCGCCTTCTGACAGGATCCCCTTTTCCTCCAACACCTGGCCGTTGACCACCAGCGCCGCCTGGGAATCCTCTGTCAGACCGTAATATTCCTCCAGATCCATGTGTTCGCCCGTGGGAGCGTACCGGTTCAGCGCGAACCCGCCGATCCCCACGATCACTGCCGCCGCGATGATGCTGACCACCACCGGCACCGGCGACTTCTTTTTTCCCATATTCTTTTCCTCCCGAATTAATCTGTCTCTCCCCCTGCGCGGAAATGGGAATCCGCATACACCGTTATTGTAACATCATTAGCTTTTGATATCAATGAAAAGCCTTTTATTTTTCGACAGAGGGAAAACCCGGCCGGGCTGCCATGCAACAGGGACCTTTCAACAGTTTCCGGCCGGGCCCTCCTTTATTCCTTTTCTACAAGATTAAAATCGATCCGCCTCAGACGTCCCCTTTCGTCCTGGCCGTAATCACGCATATAGGTGCCGTTTTCCGCTACCGCGCAGGCACGCACAATGCGGGCAGGACTGCTGGCTCTGCCCTCCAGATATAAATTCACACCTCTTTTCTGATAAAAATCCAATTCTTTTCTCAGGGCTTTCTTCTCATTTTCATCCATGTGCCTTCCGTCTGCAGAAATCTGAAATTCCCGTAATATACAACAGTTTCCGCAATGCTTCTCCTTTCTGTTCGATTTTATGAGAAAGGACAGCAGGGGATACCCGGAGATTCTGATTCTGTTCATTCAGGGGATCCTTCCGTGAAAAATACGGTTCGATTCGTATAGATTGGCTTGATAGATAGATACGGAACGAATGTTCCGATGAAAAATCCAGCTGCCGAAACGGCTGTTTACCTGTGCAAGGGCTTCACTCCTTTCCCTTCCAGGCATCATCCGCCGCTGTCGTTTCCTATATTCATTATACGAAAAAAAGCGGAGATTGCAAGCCGAAATTCTAAAAAGTCTGTGAACAGCTTTACAGGGCCGTTCCTTTGGGTATATACTATAGAAGAGGTAATTTCACCTTAATCACCCTTTTCTGTCAGATACGGCGGAAAAAGGGGTTCGCTGACAGCGCAGCTAAGCTGTAACCACGCTGAAAAAGGGGATGTGATTATGAAAATTGAAAAAATCAACGACAGTCAGATCCGCTGCACACTGACCAGCGCCGATCTGGCAAGCCGGGAGATCAAACTCAGCGAATTAGCTTACGGCACTGAAAAGGCAAAGAATCTGTTTCAGGAGATGATGCGCCAGGCACATTATGAATGCGGATTCGAGTCTGACAATTCGCCGCTGATGATAGAAGCGATCCCTGTCGCACCAGACAGCATCGTACTTATCATTACGAAGGTAGAGGACCCCGAAGAACTGGATACACGCTTTTCCAAATTCTCCTCATCCGGAGACGAGGCGGACAGCCAGGGGATCCCTCAGTTTACGGGAGCTGATAATATTCTGGAACTCTTCCAGAAAATCTATGAAGCAAAAAAGGCCCAGGCAGCCAGCCAGAAAAAAAGCGCAAAAAAAGCGGCTGTCCAGCAGAAGGAGGCCCGGGAAGCGGAGTCCGCTCCTGTCAACCTGGTACAGTCCTTCCGGTTCCAGAGTCTGGACGATGCCATTCTGGCCGCCCACGGCCTGAATCATTTCTACGCGGGGAAAAACTCCCTGTATAAAAATGAAGCTCTCGGCACCTATCAGCTGATCCTGCACCAGTCCGGCTGCTCTCCGGAAAACTTTAATAAGGTCTGCAATATTCTTTCGGAATATGGCACCAACGAAACCTTTTCCGCCTCCGGAGAAGCCTATCTCCTGGAACACGGAAAGGCGATCCTGAAGGATGCCGCCATACAGCGGCTGGCAGATCTTTGATCTGTCCTCTGCTTTTATGAAGGGAGCTGCTGCAAACCAGATGAGAAATCATCCGGGGAGCAGGGGCTCTCTTTCTGTCCGAAAGAAGGATCCGGGGATCCGCGCGATCTGCCGCAGGCAGCATACCTGTATTTTACACCAACAGCCGGGCTGAAAAGCCCGGCTGTAAATTTTCCCATGTAACAGGAGTCATCTATATTTATTTGCTTGTAAGATATCCCTCGATCCGATCCATCGCCTCAGCCTCGTCCTCGCCGTTGGCTGTAATGGTCACGCTGTCGCCTGCATCCAGGCCCAGCGTCATCATTCCCATGATGCTTTTCGCGTTCACTTTTTTCTTTCCGCTTTCTACATAGATCTCGCTTTCAAACTGGCTGGCCACCTGCACCAGCATGGCGATAGGCCTTGCTTCCAGTCCGTTGGAAATCTGAATCGTGACAGGTTTTTTAATCATAATAATTATCCTCCTTACTTCTCATCGCGTCCGCAATCGCGCTCAGCTTTCTCAGGCGATGATTGACACCGGATTTCCCTACGGGTGGGTCCAGCATCATCCCCAGTTCTTTCAGTGTTGCTTCTGGATATTGTAACCGAATCCGGGCCATTTCGTCAAGCCCATTTGAAAGGCCTGAAAAGCCCACGGTATCCCGGATATAAGTGATATCCTCGATCTGTTTTACCGCAGCATTCACTGTTTTATTTATATTTGCAGTCTCACAGTTAACTTTTCGGTTGACACTCCCTCTCATCTCCCGAAGGATCCTTACATTTTCAAGTTTTAAAAGAGATTTTCTGGCATCCATCAATCCCAGAAGATCCGCGATCTGTCCGCCCTCTTTTACATAGATCACATAATACTTTTTTCTGCGCACCGTTTTCGCGTCAATGCCCAGTTCCCGGATCAGGCTCTGCAGCTGACCGGCCTGGTACGCGGAGACGCAGGAGATCTCAAAATGGTAGGAACGGTTGGGATCGCTCAGGGAGCCTGCCGCCAGAAAAGCTCCTCTTACAAAAGCCCGCTTGCAGCAGTTATTCTGAACGATCAAACTGTGGACCAGCGGAACCTCCTTCTCCAGTTCCCGGTCCCGGTCGATCAGTCTTACCGCCTGCAGTACCCGGACTGCCTCCTCATCTCTGGAAACCAGGACCAGGCAGGTCATCTGGCGGTTATTCCTCGAATGGGTCCTGACGCTCACATCCGGCTGTATCTTAAAAAGCTTTTTCAGCAGATACGCGTACTTTTTCGCCACCCAGGCATTCTCCGTCTGCAGCCGGATCAGAAAACGGTTTCGGGCCGAAATGGACACGCCGCCGCACATACGGATAAAAGCCGCCAGCTCCGCGATCTGGCAGTGCCTGGCCCGCCCGGTCTGTGCAAAGAGTTCTTCCTTTACCTCGCTGGAAAAAGACATTTTTCTCACATCCTCTTTCGCAGATTGTCTTTCTCAATGTCCCTGTGCTCCAGCCGGATCCCGTATTCCTCCGAATCCTTCAGCCGGCTGTACAGCTCGTTGGCCAGGGTGACCGACCGATGCTTCCCTCCGGTGCAGCCCACGGAGATCACCAGCTGGTTCTTCCCCTCTTCAATATAATTGGGGATCAGAAAGCGGATCATGTCCGCCAGCTTATCCGAAAAGATCCTCGCCGTCTCAAATCCCATCACATACTCCCGGACCGCCGCGTCATTGCCGGAAAGGGGGCGCAGCTCATCGATATAATAGGGGTTCGGCAGGAAGCGCACGTCAAAGACCAGGTCGGAATCTACCGGGATCCCGTATTTGAAGCCAAAGGACAGCACGGTGATCATCAGGTTCTTAAAAGTGCCTCCCTGGACAAAGATCTTTTCCAGCTCCTGCTTCAGTTCCCGGGTCAGCAGCTGGCTGGTATCGATAATGTAGTCCGCCTGTTTTTTCAGGAACGCCAGGGCGGCCCGTTCCCGGGCGATCCCGCTCTCCACCCGTCCGGTGCCGGACAGAGGATGCAGCCTTCTGGTTTCCTTATACCGTTTGATCAGGATATCATCCCCGGCATCCAGAAACAGGATCTCATAATGGACTCCGGACACCGTCAGTCTCTCCAGCACTTCCTGCAGCTCCGGCAGAGCCTGTCCGCTGCGGATGTCCACGCCCAGGGCCACTTGCTCCATCCGGCTGCCGGTGCTGCCCAGGGCAAGCGTCACCAATTTATCGATGAGAGGGATGGGAAGATTATCTACGCAGAAATACCCCGCATCCTCCAGCACTTTCAGGGCGGTACTTTTCCCCGCCCCGGACATTCCGGTCACAATCACCAACCGTCTCGGCATTCTTTACATCCCTCCGTTAAAACTCACCCAGAAAACGGATCTCCGGCTCCAGCTTTACCTGGAATTTTTCCCAGACCTTTTCCTGCACTCTCTGTATCAGCGTCCGCACGTCTTCCGCGGTGGCGCCGCCTTTATTGATCACAAAACCGCAGTGTTTTTTCCGATACCTGGGCGCCTCCCACCGTAAATCCCCTGAGGCCCGCGTCCATGATCAGCTTGCCGGCAAAGTAACCCTCCGGCCGTTTAAATGTGCTGCCGGCGCTGGGATATTCCAGAGGCTGTTTGCTGCATCTCTGTTCCTTCAGTTCCTCCATCCTGCCGCGGATAGACTCCCGGTCTCCCCTCCGCAGTTTCAGGGTGGCCCCCAGCACGATCATTCCTTCCTTTTTCACACGGCTGGTACGGTATCCCATTTCCAGTTCCCCGGTCTTCAGGGTCAGCATTCTGCCCTCCCGGTCCAGCAGAAAAGCTTCTTCCAGTACATCTTTCATTTCTCCGCCGTAAGCGCCGGCGTTCATGACCACCGCGCCTCCCAGGGTCCCCGGGATGCCGGAGGCAAACTCCATGCCGGCAAGGCCTTCCTGCAGGGCTCTGGCCGCGATCCCCGACAGCAGCGCGCCGGCCTGGACCTTCAGAGTTTCTCCCTGCGCTTCTATGTTCTGAAAATTTTTGTAGATCTGGATCACCGCGCCCCGGTACCCCCGGTCGCTCACCAGAAGATTGCTTCCATTTCCAAGGATAAACCAGGGGATCTCCATTTTCCGGCAGAACTCCAGCACCTGCCGCAGCTTTTCTTCCGTATCCGGGCAGATAAAATAATCCGCCGGCCCGCCGATGCGGAATGTGGTATGCCCCCGCATAGGCTCATCCTTCCTGACCTGTTCTTCTCCCACCAGTTCGCAGAATTGTCTGTAAATCCTATCTTCCACAATAGACCTCATTTTCTTCATATTTGCGGCCGAAAAAAGGGCAGCGCCGCCTTTTTCAGGCTCCGCACTGCCCTATATTATACAACCCGCCGCTGGAATAAGCAACCGGCAGGCCTCACTTTTCCTATTCCCATCCCTTTCCCGCTACTTTTTCAGTTTCGGCTTAAAGATCAGCCCCGCCAGGTAGCCGAAGATCAGCGCTGCCGACAGCCCTGCCGCGCAAGCCCCGAATCCGCCGGTAAACAGCCCCAGGATCCCTTTTTCCTGTACCGCCTCCTTCACCCCCGAGAACAGAAGATTGCCAAAGCCCAGCAAAGGCACGCTGGCCCCTGCTCCCGCGAACTCCGCAAAGGGATCGTAGGCGCCAAGAAAGCTCAGGACCGCGCCGGAACAGACCAGAAGGACCATGATCCTGCCCGGCAGCATCTTGGTCCGGTCCAGAAGGATCTGCGCCAGCGCGCAGACCGCGCCCCCTACCCAGAATGCCTGTAAATATTCCATATCATTCCTCCTTGTCCGTGGATTCGATCACCACAGCCTGGGCGATGCCCGGCACGGTCTGACCCTCGTAAAAGCTGACTTTGGACATCAGCGCTCCCGTGGGCACGAACAGCACACGCCTCCACACACCCTTTTCGATCTTCGGAAGGATACAGGCGGCAAATACCGCTGCGGAACAGGCGCAGCCGCTGCCTCCGGCCCCTGTATCCTGATTGTTCTCGTCATAGATCAGCATCCCGCAGTCCTGATGCTGTTTTTCTATGTCGTATCCTTTCTGCTTTAACAGTTCCAGCAGGATCACCTTTCCCACCTTTCCCAGATCTCCGGTGATGATGCGGTCATACTCCGCCGGCTCCCGGTCCAGATCCATGAGATGGCGGCAGATGGTATCGCAGGCAGCCGGAGCCATACAGGCCCCCATATTCTGAGAATCTTTCAGTCCGTAATCCACGATCCTTCCGGAAGTGACTCCTGTGATCCTGGCCCCGCTTTTTTCCGGCCCCAGCACGCAGGCCGCGCTTCCCGTCACCGTCCAGGTAGCGGAAGGAGGCCTTTGATTCCCGTAAGCCAGAGGAAAGCGGAACTCCTTTTCCGCGCTGCCGAAGTGGCTGGAAGTCACTGCCATTACATGCTGGGCATAGCCGGCATTTACTGCCATGGCTCCCAGAGAAAGAGCCTCTCCCATCGTAGAGCAGGCGCCAAAAAGGCCGTAGACCGGCCGCTCCAGTTCCACGATGCCGAAGGAAGAAGCGATCGACTGGGCCAGCAGGTCCCCGGTAAACACCATTCTCAGGTCTTCCGGCTGAAGTTTCGCCTTCTCCAGCGCCAGCCGGGCCGCATTCAGCTGCATGCGGCTCTCCGCCTCCTCCCAGCTGTCCTGGCCCATCATGGGATCCTCCTCCACCTTATCAAAATATTTTCCCAGAGGGCCTTCTCCTTCCAGCTTTCCCACAATGGAGGCCGCCGATACGATGTAAACCTTATTCTCAAACAGAAGGCTCTGCATTCCTTTCATTCCGCCCATAAAAAATCCCCCGTTTCTTTGGGGATAGTATGCCCGGGGGAAGGAACTTTATACGCAACTCTTTTCTACTACAATATATTTATGGTTGAGATACCCATCAGCCAGATGGGTTCTTCACCTTCTTGTTGAGATACTCAAAATTCGGTGTCTTTACCACGGACTGTTCCGGTACAGATATATCATCCCAGTCAGTCAAAGAATCGAGGTTAGAGTCGCCAGTTGAAGGTTTTGTACCTTCCTCCGTAAGCGTACGGAGAGCTTGTTCGGCATCCTGCCAGGAAGAAAAAGAGACTACGCCAGTATCTGCAAGTATCCCCATAACGGAATTATTGCCGTCATATCTAAAATGAGGATTTACCCGAAAGACATATCCATCAGCCGCCTTGATAAAGCTCAGACAGATTTCCCGGGGATTACAGGTTTCAGGAAACAGGCACTCGTAATCGTAAGACTGATGCTGAGGGTCTAAGCCGGTCATATCTACATAGCTTTTGAGCTGGAGCATCCCTTCATGGGATACTCCACTAAGTACAGATAAGTTTATTCTTTCCATTCCATATACCTCCGTGTATCTGAGATTTCTCCGATAAGAGCAGTCAGATTGCCACTGCCGTGGCAGAGGGGACAATCCTCGTTGAAACCATTCTCTTTACTGACAGGGTCTTGCGGAATCCAGACTACTTCACCGAAAAAGGAGTAGGTATCATCCACTGCATCATGGAACAGGTTGATACCGAGAATCGCCTCGGCGTCCGGCGACATCTTGATAAGAGCAAGATTGCGGTCGGCAACCTTGTCCAGCATTGCAGCATATCTGTGTCCTCCTTATTTAATTGATCTGGGCAAGCTATTGAGAGAAGATTTACAGGAAAAAGTCGACGTTTGTGTATATCGGGTTATTTCAAGAAACGCAAATGATTTAGAGCTGGATTTTGACGTGAACTTATTGGACAAGTAAAACTATATTTGCGGACAAGAAAAATCCTCAGCACCATTATAGGCATTGAGGATTTTTCCGTTGCAGAGATTTCCTGTTATTATTACTATGTCAGCGTATCGAATTAAACCAAGATTGCAACAGAAAAGGCTGCATTGCTGCGGCCTTTTCTGTTCGGGTTTCGTATTCAGTTCTTTTTCAGTTCTGCTCCGCATTTTGTGCAGAAAGCGCTGCCGGGTTTTACCGCAGCGCCACATTTTGTGCAAAAAGCACCGGCTTGCGTGGCAGTTGGCTGAGAAGGCACGGAAGCTTGAAAACGGTCTGCCAGGTTGCCGGACGCAGGCTCATTCTTTTGGCTTCTTTTTGCGAATTGATTGGCCACCGCATCGGTCGCCTTATCGATGCCCTTGCCCAGCATATTCTCAAGAAAACGAATGACCAGGAAACAAACTACGCTTCCAAGGATCGCAACGATCACGCCAATTGGGATGCTTTCCGTATAGGCTCCAGCAGCCATACCAAACAAAATACCTAAGATGATGCCGTTATACGCATAAGTTCTACTTCTCATTTTTATTCCTCCATTATTTGAATCGGTCTGCTAAATTCTGCTTTTCGGATTCCTTATAGGCACCCGATGCTCTGTCTTTCCGATCTTTGTTCTTATCTGCTGCTTTTGCAATTGTGTTATAGACAAGTTTACAAATCACCATAAGCGCAGCTACAATTGCAGCAAAAATCGCAAATATTACATAATCGTTCATAGAATTCCTCCTGTTTCCTCACAAAATGCCGCGTTTTGTTTTAATTTCATTCTTAACCGTAGACACCTGTGCATTCGGATCAAGCTGGACGAACATTTTCTCCACCATGGTAAGGAGCATATTCATTTCATTTTCAAAAGAAGGGCTTCCGTACTTTACTTTCCAGCTATCAAACTCAAATCGATGCACACTGTTTGCTTCGGTCTGTTCTACACAGTGAATACTTGCACTGAAATATATACCACTGAATTTGACAGCCTTTGTGTTACCCTCCAGTGA
The DNA here is from genome assembly GCA_963928055.1 of Candidatus Scatomonas sp. Classification (GTDB taxonomy): domain Bacteria; phylum Bacillota; class Clostridia; order Lachnospirales; family Lachnospiraceae; genus Scatomonas. The sequence continues at coordinate 1,348,301 of CAWVDN010000001.1, forward strand.
AACGCCGGTTTTCTTTAAATCCAATGCTTTTAAGGCTGCGACATACTCCTCGTTTGCAATCGGTCGAGTTGTAAAAATCTCTGCATATTCCACAAAGTCTTTTGCACGCTGGATGATTTTTCCCTGACCAATCAAGCGCCCTTTCCACCATGCCGAGAAGCCAATAGCTACAACAATCAAAACGACCGCTGCAATAATTCCACCCATAATTTTTTCCTCCTTGTTTTTCCTTTCGTATTTCTATTTCTGTACCGCCATTACGAAAGCTGTGGTATCAGTGCCCATTTTTACGATTTTGGTGAGAAGACGGCGGACGGATCTCCGTAGTAGATATATCCGCTCTTTGCTTTCAAATACACCGTAAGCGTTCCGTCATCATTGGGTTCAACGGTAATCTTGTAGGCATCGTTTTTCTCTTTTGCCAGCAGACCGGAAACTGAACTCTGCCCGCCGGTGATCTCAAGCACATAGCCATCGCCTTTTGCTTTGTATGTACCCGTATAATTCCAGTCCATGTAAAGCGTTGCAGTTCCGTCCGATTCAAATTCCAGGGCGCTGATGTCAAAGGCATAGCTCTCACATTCATAGTACCCGGACAAGGACGGCAAATCACTGCCGCCTCCGCAGGCGGTCAGCGACAATAGCGCGGCAATCGCCAGCAGCAATGCAATCCACTTTTTCATGAAAATCTTCTCCTTTATGTTTATTTTTTGAATTCGGTGCCACCAATGTTAATCACATTTCCCGACTGCGAAAAAGATTGCTCCCAAGTGTATTCCTGTCCAAACAGGGAATATGTGATGATGATTTGATCACCCTCGATCCGATACGTGCCGCTGGCATTGACGCCGAAAGCAGACATGGTCACCTGGTCTCCGTCAAAAGTAAACGATTGGGAAATAAGACCTTGAGAGTGATATGTGCCATCGAGCTTTGAGCCTCCGCAGGCGGTCAACATTGTGGCACATAGGACGACGGCTAGTAGTACGGATAATAGACGTAATTCTACATTTGTTCTCATAATTTTCCCTCCTGATTTTTTGTAAAAGTCTTTTTATTTGTCACTATAAAAAGCGATGTGCCCGGTTATCATACCGGATCGTTTTTCAATCTTGCACTGCATTTCGTGCAGAACATGGAATGGCTGTCCATAGCAGCGCCGCACTGTGTGCAGTAAATTGTTTCCTTCGCAAAAGACGGGGTCTGTGCCTCCTCCGGTATAGCGGAAGGCTGCTCCTGCTGCAGTGCGGTTGTTTGCGGCTGCTCGGGCGAATAATACGACATCTGTGGATTGATGGAATTTATACCGCTATTGACGCTCTGCACGAAGGTTTGACGTTGCGGGGCGTTTTTTCGATAAAGCGCGATAACCTGTATGGCAAATACGGCAATAAAACCGGTCCATGCCAAACCGTACAGGGCAACAATAATAATCAAAACATGAAAAGACTTGCTTTCATAATAGATCCCTCCCATTCTCTCTCTCTTTTAAACGTCTTCTTCCAGTATCAATAACATTATTTTACAGGTCGATATGACCGCCGTGCTCTGTATGCCCACTTGCTTTATCTACAGGGCGCTTTGTCCCGCAGGTACCGCAAAAATCCTCATCCGGCGGAAGCTCCCTGCCGCAGCCGGAGCAGAACACCTTTTGTTCTGCATGATCCGGTTCAGCCCGAAGCTGTTCTGGACGTCTGGTACCGCAGCCTGCACAAAACAGCTCATCCGACAGCAGTTCCCGGCCGCAGTTGATGCAGATTACTTTCTGAGCAGCATCAAAAGTGCCAACGCTCTGATAGACCGGCTGTCCATAAGGCTGTGCTATGGGCATTTGATAGACCGGTTTCTCCTTTTTATAAGGATGTGTCAGCCACCAGCCTAACAGGAACGCCATGGGAATCTGGAACAGGTCAGAGAAACCATATAAATCGCTGCGCTTAAAATAGATGTTTCCCGCAAAATGCGCAAAGGCGATAAAGATACTGAGTATGCCCGGCAGGAACCACAGCCTGTGCAGCCCACGCTTGCGCTCACCGTCCTTGGCGCACGGCGTGATCGTCATGAGGGTAAGTAGCAGATAGCATAGAATTTCCAGCACATAGCAGCCGCAGATACCGATTGCCCACATCTTCGGGCCAAAGTGCAGCTCATATTCATAGGTTTCAAAAAAGCCCCGGGAGCCACTGTTGAGCAAAAAGCTTACAAGTGTAAAGACGGGTAATAGAGCCTGCATTGCCAGCGCACCCGACAGAAGTCCATTTCGTTTGCGCATAAACAGCAGAACCGTCAGCAGTACCATACTGCCGATCAGTAAAATCTGATAGAGGATATGGGGCACAGAGTGGGTGCTGCCAAACTCCACCACCATGCGGTAGCCGATCATCTGATCCAGCGTTCCTGCTCGTAACAACAGAGATCTTAAGTTTTCAATCAATCCAAGCGCCAGCAATGCTGTGAAAATCGATGCTACTGGAAATTCCAGCTTTTTTGTTTCGTTCATGTTTCTACCTCCAAGAAATACAATTAGACCGCCAATGGCCGCAATCGCTATCTGCAGAGCAATCTGCAGTCCGTTTCCAGCCTCCCGAATCGGCGGGATACTTCCATCCGGGTTGACCTTTCCGCTGCGCAGCTAAGCATTCCGCCCAGGATAGCGAGATCGTTGTCGGATTCATAGGCGAATTTCTCGAACAGACTTTCTTTGAATTTCGCAGATGCTCGGCACAACGAATTGGAATTCCCTATGTTTCCTCTTTTTCAAATTAGCTCCCAACGTCCGAAACCCGCACATATTCTCTGTCTGGCCACCAACCGTCCGGGTAATCCACAACAATCCGGTTGTTCTCCAAACGATAAAAGATAGAGTCGATGCCATTCTGGAAGGGTTCCGAAGCAGTAACGCTGCCGTCTTTGCTCCAAACAAAATCACGCTGGTCATATGCACCGCTTGCTGTGGCGAACACATAGACGCCGCGCACCTCACTGCCATTCGACTCATTGATGATAAACTGCTCTCCCTGATTTCCATCGTCGTATCGGTAAGTGCCAAGCCAGTCCGATGGGTTATTTTGCCCACCTAAATATTCAATGTGATAACCGCAGGCCTCCAAGAAATCTCCCCATCCACCACGAATTGCCGTAAAAGGCTGTAAGAGCATGGCGTTAAGCTCTTCTTCTGTGGCTGTACGCAGATATTCAACCTGCCAGTTTTCGCTGAACGTATAGATATATGCTTGGGAGGATTGCTTGTCTGCTGCCCCATTGGTGATAATCATCTCCGGGTAATCGTTCCCCGCAACATCATAAAGACAGGCATGCATTTCTACATCGTCAAGATATTCCTGTCCCATGGTCCTGAATTGCCCGTTTAAGAAAAAATTGGCGAACTTGAGGTTCCAGGGATTTGCGTTCACGTCCTCCATGTAGACATCGGAAGCAGGTGTCATATATCCAGCAATTCTCAAAGCCTCTTTTTCCACGGACACCTGAGCAGAGTATCCATACCCCACAGAGAGAATCATGAGTCTTGACAAATCGTCCCGGCTATAAAAGGCCACAATTTTATCTCTGGTCGGCTGGAACATCTCGGAGGGTTCGGGATCGCCCACGCCGTAGCGATAGTCGCTGTCATAGTAATACTGGCTGATGCTGAACCGGTATCCTCTGTTCTGTGCCGAATTTGCGGTTTCATCTGTGGCATCGTATTGGGTGCGGTCATAAAAATTTATCGTGTTGGTTCCCTCAAAGCTGACTTCTTTCCAGCGGTATTTCTCCGCAATGGATTTTGGTATCGTAATATCAAAACCGCTGAAGATTTCTGTTTGTATGGTAACTTCTTCAGTCTCAGGCATCGCCGCGGCAGAAACCGGCAGACGGAGTATGAGCATAAGCACTGTCAAAATCATAGATGATTTTTTCTTCATAGAATCCCCTCGCTTTCAAACCTTTTGGGAAGCAATCGGTTTTCTTAATCCTCCAGGGAAACGATTAACGTGTCTCCGGAAACGATATAGGTTCCGCCGCTTGTGGTGCCGGTTACCGAATAGGTGAAATAAAAATGTGTTGCATCCATTGTATAGGTATAATCAAGCCAGCTTCCGTCCTCGGCTCTTAAATTCATAGTGCCGTCTGCATTCAATCGGATAAGATTTTGGCGGACATATTCGGTATTGGGTTGGGGGATTTCCAGCGTTCACTCGCCCAGCATGGAAACCGGATCAAATCCGGATTGGTCGGTCTGCGTTGATAAATTCTCTGGAACCGCAATTCCCAGCACGTTCAACATAGATTCCATATCCGTGCGGAGGGATTCCATCATTTCTTCTTTTACGTTTTCAAAACCACTATCATAGTAGGCCAACTGGGTGTTTATGTAAAACAGGGTTTCCTTACATTCCGTAAAACTCATCCCGTCCGGAAGCTGGTTCATATAAAAGGCGTTGTTTTCATATTGATAGACTTCTCCAAATTTTCCATTCTCATCGAAGCCATATAAATGAACATACACGGGATTTTGATCCAGAGAATCGTATACCGGAACATACAGATTTCCGGCATTTTCATAAAGGCTAATGCTCATGACCGCCTCATGAAACTCCTTCCGAGATCTTTGAGAAAAAAGCTTAACAAGCCCACCGTCATCCACCGTAAATATTTCAATATATGGATAGATACCGTTTTCTTCCACGGTATAGAGTAGCATCAGTTCGTCAGTGCCGTCCTGATTCAAATCCAACAAGTCAATTTTAAATACGCCTTGTGCGTAGAATTCATTATCGGATCCGCCAAAGGAAAGGTTGCCGTATCTTCCTATGAAGTTCTCTACCACATCCGCATACAATGCGGTTGTATTGACTGTATCCTGATCCTCCACTGAATCCTCCGCTGAGGCGTCCTGATCGGATTCTCCAAAATAAATCATCGATCCGCCTTGTTTATCCGGGAGGAAGCAGTCATACCGATGACTGGTTGCATCACCCTGCATCCAGCACGAATCATTGGCGCCGGCATAAATAAAGGCAGGAATCCTTTCAACCTCGTCAAAGACCGTTTCCTCCATGGTCTCTGTATTGAGGAAGTGGAGAGTCATATCCTTATAATAGTAGAGCCCATTCTCGGAAAGGCAAAATCTGTTATATACGTCATCATCATAGGACGCAAGGGTTTCCGTACTTCCGTCCTCGATGTTTAACCGGTAAATATTGTCTAAATCCGCATAATACAGATAATCGCCTTTGGGAATGAAGGAGAAATATTTCCCCACATCATCATTGCCCTGCGACGGCACTTTTCCGATTTCCGCTGCCTCAGAATTTACCGCTTTTCGGTATAGGGTTTCGCCCATGATATTATTCTCCATGTCAGGGACAAAATAATAATAGTATCCGTTTTGATACGCTACAAAGCAGGCAGGCCCCTCAAGGTCAAGAAAATCCTCCTGTCTGCATAGCTCACCGGTATTCAGATCCAGCCGGTAGAAGGAAAATCTGTTTCCGAATATAAGATAGTCATTAAAGAAGTAAGCGCCTTCCATTTGAGACAGTAAATCGCCATGTGTATTGAGCTGCTCATAGCTTACAAGGGTCCCGTTTTCCTTGCCGTTTTTGCTGAGCCAATGAATTTCGTATTCATCATTGCCCTGTTCTGTGGCTTTTGTGATTTCGATAAAGCAGATTTTTTCGTTCCAGAGGAAAATACCGCCCATGGGATACTGACTCCACCCATCGCCTTTAATTTCTTCTGCTTCGTATAGAATCTCCGGCTTCCCACGCAGATCATTGCTAACTCGCTTAATGCAGGGCTCCCAGGTTTCGGTCTCGCTTAGAAAATATGTGTACTGGTCATCATAAACAACCGTGGAGCCCAGAGGGATAGAACTGCCGTCGCCTTTGGAGCCGCCTTTAATGCAGAACACAAAAATCAGCGCCACGGCAAGAATGACCGCAAGCATCACGCCGCCAACAGAAAGACCGATCACAAGCTCCTTTTTTGATTTTTTCCCGTGGGTCGCAGCACCGCTGCTCATTTGAACACTGAAATTTTCCGCCTCCATAAGCGGCTCCGATTTCGTCGCCTGGATATTTACCGTTTCATCCGGTATGCCTGCCGGTTGCTGCGGCACCGGCCAAGCTTCTTGTGATATCTTTACAGGCGCACCACACGTATTGCAAAATTTCGCGTCATCCGGCAAAAGGTTCCCGCACTTTGAACAGAACATAATCTCTACTCCTTTCGCTTGCAGGAGCCAAAAGCAGCTCCAACTTATTTTCTATCTCATTTTACCTGAAGCAGTAAAAAAGTGCCCCACACAATCAGGTGGTTTTCAGAAAATAATTTGAAAACATTCTATACACTACCCTTTTGTGTAGGGCAAAATTAATCTGCTGTGCTATAATATTCTTGTCTTATTCTAAGGAATCATCTTTGGACAAGGAGGGGTATCTGATGGATGAGCGAAAAAAATCCGTTGTTCGCCTTTTTGCGGCAGCGGTGCTGTTGTTTGCAGTCTCCGCATACCGGCAGCTCAGCATGCGGTATTGGCCGGAGGATTTTCTACAGCCATATCTTGTCTGGGCGGTCTATATGCTGCTCCTCTTTGGCTGGCAGCATACCATTACAACAAAAATCATGCAGAAGTCCATGCGCAGCCACCTGACGGCGCAGAATATCGTCAGTATCCTGTATTTAACGGTTCGCTTCGTCCAGGACGCCTTCCTCTACACCGATATTCCATGGATGCGCTTTACCGGATACTTTATCAATATAGCCGCCGTTTTCATACCGCTGTTCGGTCTTTACAGTGCATTCTATCTTGGCAAAGCTGAGGATTACCGAATCAGCAAAAAGTGGTATCTGCTCCTGATACCGGCTTGTTTTCTGAGCGTAATGGCGCTGACCAACGATCTGCATCATTTTTTCTATTATATCGTGCCAAATGAGCCACAGCCGAATTTGTATTTTCACCCATACATTGGCACATATATGATTCACATATGGGCGCTTAGTATCATTGCATATCAGGTGTATGTGATTTATCAACGTAACGGCACGGCAAAGTCAGATCCGTTTTACCGAAAGCTGGCTCCCTTCTACGAGCCGATTTTACTCTTTCTGTTCAGTATTCCTTATGCTGCGACGGCCTACGTAATGCGGTTTGAGCTTGTGGAATATTCGGCGGGACTGATTTTCATCATCGTGCTTTGCTGGCAGCTCTATATTTTGACCGGGCTGATTCCCGTAAACACGCAGTACGGCGAAGTGTTCCGGCGGTCTACGGTGGCAATGCAGACTCTTTCCCCAAGTGGGGAGACGATTGCAACATCGGAAAACGCGGCGGATATCACACCGGTTATACTGGAATCCCTAAAGCAGAATCAGCATTTTTCTGTTACGGAAGATGTTATCATGCACCTGCATCAAATCCCGGGTGGGTATATGGTCTGGCAGACCGATCTCTCGCAGATCAATCAGGCTTTACGGGAGCTTCAGAGACTGAATGCGGAACTGGAAGAAGAACAAGATCTGCTGGCGCAGGAAATCCGCGTTCAATCAGATGAGGCAAGCATTCAGGCGCGCAATGGTATTTATGACAGCTTATCCTCAGAGGTTGCCGGACAGCTCACCCTGCTGACAAAGCTTTTATCGAAGGAATCCCTTTCGTCAGACGACTGGAATCACATCTGCCTCATCGGTACTTATATCAAACGATTCTGCAATCTGCAGCTTACTTATCAGGAAACACAAACGATACCGATGGGTGATTTGGCTCTCAGCTTACAGGACATGGCCAAATGTATGAAGAATATCGGCATCCGAACAAGCCTGGATTTTTGTCCCATATCGAATTTAGAACCAGAGCTGATTCTTCTCATCATGAAAACTTTGGAAGAGATTTTAGAGGAGGCAGATTTTCGTCTGACTTCTGTGGCAATCCAAATCAGCGATACGGTTTGCTTTGAGATTACCGGTACAGATCACGAGTTTGTTTCCCGTTCTTTAGAAGGCGGATATAGCCTTCAGACAGAGAAAATTCCGGCAGGCTATCGGCTTCTACTTTTGAAAGAAGGAGAGGTGGGGCAGTCATGAAAAAGAAAACATCAGCCAAAATGATCAAAAAGGCAATCGATTCCTATCCCGGCGGCATCTGTTTCTCTGCATTGGACGGGCGGGTCATTCTTGTTAATGAGAAAATGAATCAGCTGATGCTTGAACTGACCGGACACACGATTTTGAATGCAAAGGTGGCATGGGAGGAACTCGCAAACTTTTCCAATAACGGCAAGGCGGAAAAACTGAATCAGTCCTGGTTACCGAAAGATCCGGACAATGAAAATGGAAGCACCCACCAACAGTTGTTCTTCCGCTTCTCCGACAGCTCGGTCTGGCGTTTTGAACTGAGATTTCTTGATTCCAATACCGTTCAGATCGAGGCGGCGGAAATTACAGAACTCTACCGACTCAGCGAAGAACTGTACGAGAACACCATTCGGCTGCAGGATATGCAAAAGCGTCAGAAAGCCTTGCTGGACAGTATCGTGGAAGTCAATTTGAATAAAGAGATTCTCACCGCGAAAATGCATATCCATGATGAGCTGGGTCATTGTCTGCTGGCCACCACTAAGGCAATTACGGAAGACAGTCTGGCTGAGAATGCCGACACACTGCGGAAAAGCTGGAACAGTACCATTCAGGATTTTTCCAATATTTCTACCGTGTGGACGGTTCCCGATTCCTCTCTGCAGCCCGAACTGATGCAGGTGGCAGAGCTGATTGGCTGTAAGGTTGTATTCCTTGGCGAACAGCCAAAAAGTCGCAAGGCATTACAGCTTTTGTATGCCGCCGTCCGCGAGGCACTCACCAATGCGGTACGCCATGCGGACGCTACGGAACTGACGGTAAAAATCGAGCAGAACGAGAAAAGTTATCACATAGAGATATCCAATAACGGCAGCGTCACTGTCTCAAAAATCACGGAAGGCAACGGCCTTAGCGCATTAAGACAGCGGCTGGAGCAGGAAGGGGCTTCTTTGGAAGTATGCTGCAATGGCAGTGTTTCTCTGCTTGTAGATATTCCCTTTGATTTTGATAAGCCACAGAAAGGAGGACGGAAATGATACAAGTTTTAGTAGTAGAAGATTCCAGGATTACCCGGGACGCCATCGAGAGCCAGATTGCCAAATCAAAAAAATATGTCCTGTACGCCTCCATAGAAAATGCGGCAAATGCAGAAATTGCCTGTCTGCGTGGAAGTGTCGATTTGATCCTGATGGATGTCTGCACTGCCGATGAAGAATCAGGGCTGAAAGCTGCGGCAAAGATCAAACAGTACAATCCTAAAATCAAGATTGTCATTATGACTTCCATGCCGGAGCATTCCTTTATCCAAAAGGCGAAAACATGCGGTTGTAATGGCTTTTGGTACAAGGAATATGGCAGCACTGCTTTGATGGAGGTTTGCGACCGGGTGATGAACGGCGAATTTGTTTATCCCGAGGACACGCCGGTAATTCGTATTGGGTATAGCAACAGCGCTGAGTTTACCAGTCGAGAATTTGATATTATCCGGGAGCTGGTGCAAGGCAGGAAATACGAGGAGATTGCGGCAGATCTGGATATTACACTAAATACAGTCAAGTACCACATCAAGAATATCTTGCAGAAAACGGGCTATCAGAACACCTTGCAGTTGGTGGCTGAGGTCGTAGAAAAACGATTGATTTTACCAAAATATTAATTAAGAATCCACTGGACTTCCTGCAACATATGCCGTAAGCTATACTTCTAAAAAGGAAAGGCGGGGTTATTATGGTTTGCACTTATGAAGAATATTTAAAGCAACCAAAAGCGATTACATTTGGAAAAATGCAAATATTTCATGCGGAAATGCTTGCCGAGATTGGCGCAGACACGGAAGCACTAGAGCTATATGACGAGTTAATGAAGGTTGCAACTCGCTATGCTGCAATCCGGGCAAATTGGCTACTGCTTAGCCGTGAGGAGAAAAGCGAGCAGGACTCTGGCAGGACTTCCTGCCACAACTCCGTGATAACGCATTTCAATATGCTGGTGCGTTATTTAAAACAACAAGGCAAAGCCGCCGCATGGCGTGACGAACTTGGCTATGAAGAGGATAATCCATATAACCGCAAAGCCATCGGAGACTTCGCCTGCTATTTAGCTTTCGTGAATGGAATAAATGCAAGATAATTTTAGACCGCCGAGTTTAGCTCGACGGTCTTTTACTCGCGTGAAACTTCTCGGCTCAATTCTGTTGCGGATTGATTTTTAGGAGAGCCGATCTAAAAGTATAAAAGCATCGAACTTATGCTTTTAATGCTTTCCTATATAAGTTATCTTGTTTCTACAATTAATCAGGAGACTCGATATGCTCGAGAAAATAGTTTGGTGGATTGAGGCTACGTGGGGACGCTATAAGTTATATAGAAAACTAAAAAAGATAACATAAAAATAGGGGGCTATCGGGAAATAGATAGTCCAAAACAGGGGCAGCTGTGACTCGTTTGAGTCACAGCTGCCCCTGAAATTTATCCCTTAAAAAGAGAAAAAGATGGCTAACGACAACCATCTTTTTCCCCGTTCCATGTTATAATGGAACTATGCTAACCAAAGATTATTATAACGACTTTTTTGATTTTGGGCAACAGAAAATCAACTTCAGTTTCTTCGAATTTTGTAGGATTACAATACATGTGTTACAACTGAATATTTAAAAAGCGGAAATACCATTTCTGTGTTATATTTTTAGCGACCAAACCAAAACACAACAAGAAAGGATGTATTCCCGCATGGCTAGTATAACACAAGATATGAGATTTCGTCTATCACTGATTAACTACTCTGAACGCTATGGTGTTTCCAATGCCGCCAGAAAATATAAGACCAACCGACAGTATATCTATCGCTGGAAAAAACGCTATGACGGCTCCTGGGATTCCTTGAGAGATCGTTCCAGGCGTCCACACCACCATCCAAAGCAGCATACCACGGATGAGGCAGAGCTGATCTCCCGTATGCGCCGACGTAATCCTCATGCCGGGCTTGTGATTTTCTGGGTCAAGCTCCGGCAAAAAGGATACTCCCGTTCCATTTCCGGCCTTTACCGCTTTCTCAAAAAGCAAGGCATGATGGCTGTCCATCCGCCTAATCCCAAATACATCCCCAAGCCTTATGAAAAGATGGAGTATCCGGGACAGCGTATCCAGGTAGATGTCAAATTTGTTCCTTCCGCCTGTTTGAAAAACAGCAAGGTGATCGGAAAACAATTCTTCCAGTATACCGCCATCGACGAGTATTCCAGATGGCGTTTTGTAGAAGCTTTTGAGGAACACAGCACTTATTCTTCCGCACAGTTTGTGGAGCACCTTATCAAAGCATTCCCCTGCAGGATTGAATGTATCCAGACTGACAACGGAACGGAGTTCACCAACCGGTTTACCACTCATCGGGATAAACCGACCCTTTTCCAGAAATGTCTGGAGAAGCATGGGATACGGCATAAAGTAATCCGCCCTTACACACCCAGACATAATGGGAAAGTGGAACGCAGCCACAGGAAGGATAACGAGAGATTCTATGCCACCCATCTGTTCTATTCGTTTGAGGACTTTGCTGCCCAGCTCAAAGTGTATAACCGGAGGGATTATAATCATTTTCCCATGCGTCCCCTTGGATGGAAAACACCCAATGAAGTGCTTTGGGATTATTTACGCTCAGTGTAACAAATGTTTGACAAACCTACAAAATCAACTTCAGTTTCTTCGAATTGAGTTTACCCGATGACGATCCAGTCTATACCCTGAAAAAAGTGATGGAGGAATTAGATTTTTCAGGCCTGCTGGCCTGTTATTCAAGCAGGGGAAGAACCGGGTATAACCCGATCATGCTGTATGCTGTCGTTACCTACGCAAACATGCGTGGGGTCAGGTCTGTTGACCGTATCGTGGACTTATGCCAGAGGGACCTTGCTTTTATCTGGCTGACCAAAGGGCAGAAGCCCCAGCGGGATGCGTTTTACGATCTTAAAGGGAAAAAGCTGACGGGAGAAGTCCTGGATGGATTGAATTACCAGTTCATGCGCCGTTTGGAAAAGGAAGGCCTTGTCACGCTGAAAGAGCTCTACATCGATGGGACAAAGATCGAAGCGAACGCAAACAGATATACGTTCGTCTGGCGGGGCAGCCTCAACTATCACCTTGCCGGTCTGCTGGACACCATAGATGCCCTTTATTCAAAGTATAATACGCTTCTGTCTGAGAACGGGTACGGCCCCAGATACGACCTTGATCACGGTTTTAGAAAAGCACCGGAATGCGTTTGGAGATACGTTGGAGGCGGTGACTGCCGACAGCGGCTACTGCAGCGAGAAGAACCTGCTGTATCTGAAAGAAAAGGAGATCAAAAGCTTCATCAAACTCCAGGACCATGAGAAGCGGAAAACCCGAGCTTATAAGGAAGATATCGGAAAGTATCCCAACATGACATACGCCGTCTTTGAAGATGAGCATTATTATATCTGCCATGACGGAAGGGAACTGCGCCATATCCGGACGGAAAGCAAAGAGCTGGACGGCTATACCCAGACGGTGGAAGTATACGGCTGCGCGGACTGCAGCGGCTGTGAGCATAGATCCAAATGTCTTTACAGATACAATGCGGAAAAAATCCGGACCGGAATAAGGTCATGAAGATCAATGAACGCTGGGAAGAACTGAAGGAAGAATCCAATGCGAATATCCAGAGTGAAGAAGGGATCCTGAAACGCCAGACACGATCGATCCAGACAGAAGGGCACTTTGGAGATATCAAAGAGAACGAGAACTTCCGCCGTTTTCATTACCGTTCAGCGGAAAAAGTGTATAAAGAGTTCATGTTGTATGCAATAGGCCGGAACATCCTGAAATACCACCGGTTCCTGCATCATGAAATCGAGAAATACGAAGGAAAAAAGGAGCAGAAAGCCGCCTGATTGAAGGAGCGCCCCTGCAATCCAGAACAAGGGGACTTTTGCGCCCTAAAATACGAGGGATAAAAAGAAAGAGACATTCCGACAGAGAATCCGGTTTCTGGAAAAATCCGAATTCTCTGGGATTGTCTCTTTCCTGCGTGTTAGGGATTAAAATTCGGTATTAACCGACTTCCCCTTACTGCGTTTTAATACCGCTCATAGTGTACCCGTTCTTCCTCGTATCGATCTTCCGCCTTTTTCACTTCTCCCGGATATCCCACAGCGATCAGCGCAAAAGGAAGGATATTCTCCGGCAGTCCCAGTATCTGAGAAACCCGGCTCATCCTTTCTTCCAGTGGAGCGATCCCCATCCAGACTGCTCCCAGTCCCAGTTCTTCCGCTTCCAGCAGGATATTTTCTGTGGCTGCGGCCAGATCCTGTTCAAAATATTTCGGTGAAGTCATCCGGTTTTTGTCCGCTACCGGTACGATCACCAGCGGCGCCGCTGCCGCAGGCCCGGTATAGGGACTGACTTCCGAAAGCTGCCGGCGGATTCCGTCGGCTGTTACCACTACAAATTCCCATTCACGCTGATTCCGCGCTGTGGGAGCCGCCATGGCCGCTCCCAGCAGTATCCGTATTTTTTCTTTTTCTATCGGTTTCGCATGATACTTCCGAATACTTCTTCTGGCAAAAATACTGTTCATCTGCCTTCCTCCACGATCTCCATCTCATCTCCTTCCCGGATCACGCCTCCGTGAAGGACTCTGGTAAACACACCTTCTCTCGGCATGATGCACTCGCCCATGATCTTGTAGATCTCGCAGCCGCTGTGACATTCCTTTCCGATCTGGGTCATTTCCAGCACCACCTCTCCGCAGCGGAACCTGGTGCCCACAGGCAGGTTTTTAAAATCAAACCCGCTGACGATGAGATTTTCTCCAAAGGCGCCTTCCTGCACCGGCGCCCCTTTGGCTTTGAAGGCTTCGATCTTCTCATAGGAAAGAAGACTCACCTGCCGGTGCCATTTCCCCGCATGGGCGTCGCCCTCAATGCCCCAGTCCTCCCGGACTACCGCTTCATGCACATTCTTTTTCTGGGTGCCTTTCTTTTCGCTGAGGCACACTGCCATGACTTTTCCCATTATCCCTGCTTTCCGGCGCAGTCCGAAGCTTCGCCTGTTAAAATGTCCAGCCCGTGGTCCAGGCTGCCGATGATATATTCCAGACATTCCCGCACTGCCTTGGGGCTGCCGGGAAGGTTTACGATCAGAGTCCGCCCACGGATCCCCGCCGCGCTGCGGCTCAGCATGGAACGCCTGGTAAACTGCATGCTGTAGGCGCGCATAGCCTCCGGGATCCCGGGAACGATCCGCTCCGATACTGCCAGTGTGGCTTCCGGGGTCCAGTCTCTGGGGGAAAATCCCGTGCCGCCGGTAGTGAGGATCAGATCCGCCAGATTTCCATCGGCGATCCGCCGCATTTCCTCCTCCAGCTTTTCTCGATCGTCCGGCAGGATCACACTGGACACCACCTGATAGCCGTTTTCCTCCGCGATCCGCCGGATCTCCGGGCCGCTTAAATCCTCTCTCTCTCCTCTGTATCCGCTGTCGCTGGACACGATCACCGCAACTCGTCTGGCTGCCATAAACCTCTCACCCTCCAATCTGTGACATGATCTTTTCTTCCCTGTGTTCAACGGTTTCCGCTCCAAAGCAGTGTTCCGCCGGCTTGTTCCGGATAGTTCCCTCTACCGCTTTCCGGAGATCCTCCTGACGGATCTCCGGCGACCGAAGCAGCTCCCGCAGATCCGTACCTGTCTCATACTGAAGACAGGTTTTCAGAAATCCCCGGGAAGTCAGCCGCACCCGGTTGCATTCCCCGCAGAATTTATGAGTTATGGCGCTGATAAAACCGATCTTTCCCTGAAATCCCGGAAAGGTATAATAGTGCGCCGGGCCGTTTCCCAGCCGTCCCCGGAACGTTTCTTCCCTTCCAAACCGTCGCCGCAGCTGTCCCAGGATCTCCGCCTCCGAAACGCCCCGGAACTCTTTTCCCAAGCCTACCGGCATCATCTCGATAAAGCGCACATGGACCGGATATTTCCGGGCAAGTTCCGCCAGCTCCTCGATCTTCTGCTCTTCCGGCCCCATGGGAACACAGTTGATCTTCAAAGGAATCCCGGGATAGTGAAGAGCTGCCAGAAATCCTTCTTTTACCCGCTCCAGTTCCCGCCGCCGGGTGATCGCGGCAAATACATCCGGATCCAGGGTATCCAGGCTCAGATTGATGCCGTCGATGCCCGCGTCCGCCAGGGCCCTCATCTGTTCCGCCAGCAGCACCCCGTTGGTGGTAAGGGTGACCTTTTCGATCCCCGGCGTTTCTTTCAGAAGCTTTACCAGAGCCGGCAGATTTTTCCGCACCAGCGGCTCCCCGCCGGTGAGCTTGATCTTCCGGATCCCCAGTTCTCCAAAGATCCCTGCCAGCCGGCAGATCTCATCAAACCTTAAGATCTCCTGGTGGGACACCGGGGGGATCCCTTGCTCCGGCATACAGTAGACACACCGCAGGTTGCAGCGGTCTGTCACTGAGATCCTGATATAATCGATGGTTCTTCCGTATCCGTCAATCATAGTGAAAATCTCCGCTTTTTCCTCCGGTCTTTCTCAGAAGATGGATGCCCGTGATCTCCATCCGCTTGTCAATGGCTTTGCACATATCGTAGATGGTCAGCAGGGCGGCGCTGACAGCCGTCAGGGCCTCCATCTCCACCCCTGTCACATCTTCCACTTTCACTGTGGCGACAGCCCGGATCTCCATCTTTTCCTGGTCCGTCTCGAAATCCACGGAGCATTTGCGGATGCACAGAGGATGACACATGGGGATCAGTTCCCAGGTCCGCTTGGCCGCCATGATCCCCGCTACCCGGGCCACGCCCAGCACATCTCCCTTGGCTGCCGTTTTATGTACCACCGCCTCCAGGATCTCCCGGTTTACCCGGATGGTCCCCACCGCGGAGGCAGTGCGGGCGGTCTTCTTTTTTTCCGTCACATCCACCATGACGGCGTTTCCTTCCTGATCAAAATGGTTCCACGTTCCTGCCATAGTCTGTCCTTTCAGGCGGTGCCAAATCCGCAGGCCGGCCACCGGCATTCTCCGCATCCAAGGCACAGGCCGCCGTTTCCAAGTACGGTGATCTCTTTCCGCGAAACCTTTACTCCCGCGGCGATCCGTGGAAGCATCAGATCAAAGATGGTGGTTTTGGCATACATGACGCAGCCCGGCAGGCCCATAACAGGGGTGCCGTCCGGAAAATAGGCCAGACAGAACATCGCCCCCGGCAGTACCGGCGCTCCGTAGGTGACCACTTCCGCCCCGCTGTCTTTAATAGCTCCCGGAGTCTGATCGTCAGGATCCACGCTCATGCCTCCTGTGGCAAGGATCAGCTCACAGCCCTGTTCCTTCATCGTCCGGATGGCCGCTGTGATCCCGGCTTTGTCATCTCCTACGATCACGTGTTCTTCTACAGTGATCCCGTACTGCGCCAGCTTTTTCTCCACCACGGGAGTGAAGGCGTCCTGGATCCTTCCGTAAAACACTTCATTCCCTGTAGTCACCACCCCCGCCTTTCGGATCTGATAAGGCAGCAGTTCACAAAGAGGCGTTTCCCCGGCCCGCTCTTTCACCAGTTCCATCTTTTCTTTCTTGATGATCAGGGGAATCACCCGGGTTCCCGCCAGCTTGTCTCCCTTTTTTACAGGAGTATTGCTGTGGCGGGTGGCGATCATTACCTGATCGATCTCATTGATCTGGTTCAGCCGCTCCACATCCACCCGGAACAGGCCGTCGCAGGCGGCGGTCAGCTCGATCTTCCCCTCTTTGGCTTCGGAAGCTTCCATTCTCTCCCCCTGGCACACCTGCCGGAGGATCTCCGCCGCTTCGTTTTCATGGTAAACCGTATCGTCCTTCTCCCACACGTAGAGCTGATCCTTTCCCATGCTCAGCAGCACCGGGATATCCTCCTCCCGCACAATATGTCCTTTTCGGAACCGGGGACCTTTGGAGACTCCCGGGATGATCTGGGTCATATCATGGCAGAGTACCTGTCCCACGGCCTCCTCTGTTTTTACTAATTTCATTCTTCTCCTCCTCGTTATTTATTCTTCCGGGTACAGGGGCAGCACGTTTTTGGGAGCGATGCCCAGTTTTTCCGGCATCACTGCCGGCGTACGGTCCTTGGGGATCCTCCACCACAATTCCGGCGTGCCCTCCTGCTGCCCCTCGTAGCGGAATAAGATCCTCATTTCAAAAGGCTCCTCCCTCTCGGAAGCCTGGGTCACAGGAAAAATATTTTCCCTGGCTTTGGGGTTAAAATAGTGAGCCCGCAGCCCCACGGCGCAGACATTGTCTCTTACCGGCTCCGCCGTTTTCAGCCGGATCCCCCATTCCGGAGCTTCCACCTCATACGCTCCGGTTTTCCTGGCAGCAGCGATATTCTTGCAGCCGGTAAGGGCCGCTCCCGCCCGGGTGCCCGGATCCGCGAAGACTGCTTTCGTTCCATCCGCTTTCAGGATCCGCCCTTCATGCATAATGGCCGTCCTTCCGCAGAGATAGTAGATCTCATCCCGGTCATGGCTCACCAGGAGCACATCCTTTCCAAAACGGCTCAGGATTTCTTTTACCTGGATCTGCAGCTGTTCCCGGAGATACGCATCCAATGCGCTGAAGGGCTCGTCCAGAAGCAAAAGCTTCGGCCCGCTGACCAGCATTCTGGCCAGCGCGGTCCTCTGCTGCTGCCCGCCGCTGAGCTGCCAGGGATACAGGTTTCTCTGACCGGAAAGCCCCATCCACTCCAGCATCTCCTCCATTTTTTCCCGGCGTTTTTTCCTGTCCTTTTCTCTTCGCAGGCCGCAGAGGATGTTTTTTTCCACGGTCATATTGGGAAAGAGGGCGTAATTTTGGAAAAGATACCCGACTTCTCTCTCCTGAGGCTTCCGATTGATTCGTTTCTCACTGTCGAACAATACCCGGCCATCCAGAACGATTCGACCTTCGTCGGGTTTTATAATGCCGGCAATGGCCTTCAGGGTCATACTCTTCCCGCAGCCGGAAGCCCCCAGGATGCCGGTGATCCCCTCCGGATGCTCCAGATCCACGGAAAGACGGAAATCTCCCAGTTTCTTTTTGATATGTACGGAAAGACTCATGCCGCACCTGCCTTTCTGTTTCTCTTCTCCAGCATATTGACCGCCAGCAGGATCACCGCGGAGATGGCCAGATTGACCAGCACCCACTGCAGCGCCTCTCCCTCCTCGTTGGTCCGCCACAGCTGGTAAACGGTGGTGGAGATAGTGGCGGTCCGGCCGGGAATGTAGCCGATGAGCATGCTGGTGGCCCCGTACTCGCCCAGCGCCCTGGCAAAAGCCAGCACAGTCCCCGCCAGGATCCCCTGCCGGCAGGCAGGCATACGGATCCGCCAGAAAATATACGTATTGGAAAGTCCCAGAGTCTGGCCGGAGTAGGCCAGATTCTGGTCAAAACTCTCAAAAGCCCCCCGGGCCGTCCGGTACATCAGGGGAAAAGCCACCACCGCCGAAGCCACGATCCCTCCGTACCAGGTCATGGCAAACTGCAGGCCGAATCTGGCCAGAAAAATCCCCAGCGGCCTCCTTGGGCCCAGCAGGATCAGCAGGAAATAGCCGCAGACCGTAGGCGGCAGCACCATAGGCAGGGTAAAGATCACATCCAGGATCCCTTTGATGGCTCTGGGGAGCCTGGCCACATAATAAGCCGCCAGGATCCCCAGAAAAAAGACGATGGCGCAGCTGATGGACGCGATCCGAAGGGAATTCCACAGAGGATACCAGTCCATTATGCCTCCTGTTCTATCCTGGTGAAGCCTACCTTCTCAAAAATTTCCATACAGGGGTCTGTCTGCAGGAAATCCAGAAAAGCCTGGGCTTCCTCCGGATGTTCGCCGGTCTTCAGCACCGCCGCCGGATAGATCACCTGTCCGCACATTTCCGCGGTTGCCTCGTCGGTCACAGTCAGTCCGTCAGAATAAGCGTCTGTGCAGTAGATCACGCCGCAGTTTACGGCCCCTTCCTTTATCTGAGTAGTCACTTCCTTCACGTTGCTGCCGTAGGAGATCAGCCCTCTCTCGTTGAGCTCCTCTTCGCTCAGGCCATAGTACTCCAGAATCTTCTGAGTATACTGTCCCACCGGCACATCGCTGTTTCCCATTCCCAGCAGGATCGTTCCCTCCTTCAGAGCAGCCGCCATATCGTCAAAGCTGGTCAGCTGTATTTTACTGCTCTCGCTGACGCAGAGGGTCACCTTGTTTTCCAGGATATCGATCCTGGAATCTTCCAGGACAAAGTCCAGTCCTTCAGTGTTCACCGAAGGATCCGCGGAGGCGTCCATCTGATCCATCTGTTTCTGCCCTGCGGAAATGAACAGATCACAGGCTGCGCCCTCCTGGATCTGGGTCTTCAGCGTTCCGGAGGAATCAAAGTTGAATACCAGTTTCACACCGGGAGCTTCCCGGGCATACAGTTCGCCGATCTCCGTCAGCGTCTCCGTCAGAGAAGCCGCCGCGAAGACGGTCAGTTCTACCTCTTCCCCGCCGCCGTCTTCCTCCGTTCCGGAAGCTGCGGATTGGGAGGAGGAATCCTCCGTGGCCGGATTCGCGGAGCTGCTTTCTGTTTCCGG
Organism: Candidatus Scatomonas sp.; assembly: GCA_963928055.1. Classification (GTDB taxonomy): domain Bacteria; phylum Bacillota; class Clostridia; order Lachnospirales; family Lachnospiraceae; genus Scatomonas. The sequence continues at coordinate 1,367,975 of CAWVDN010000001.1, forward strand.
ATTTCCGGAATTACTGCTCTGGGCCGCTTCCTTTTCCTGACCGCAGGCGCCCAGGCTCAGGGCCATCACTCCGGCCAGCAGCATAGACAATACCTTCTTCATCATCTTGTTTCTCCTTTCTTCTTCAGAAATATTTATACAAAACGTGGATTTACACGTTCTGCTCCAGAAAAACCAGACGTTTTCTGCCAACCATAAATTGGCAGACTTTTTATAATTTATTCTCAAAAAAGGTAGTATAATTATAACAATATCATTTTTATTTTACAAGCAATTTTTCCAAAAAGCGCCCCGGGAATCTTTGCTCAGACTCCCGGGGCGTGGACTTTGATCAGTCTCTGCCTCTGCTGTTACAGCTGATACTCTTCAATCAATTTTTTCCGTACTTCTTTATCCTGTATAGCTCGATTCATGTCCTCATATCTTTCTTCCCGGAGCAGACACGCAAACAGCTTCACGGCCTTCTGCGTATCCCTTGTCGCGGCCTTCCTGCAGGCCTTTTTCCATGGCGTAATTCATCATGGAAATGTGGTCCCGCAGCGCCTTTTCCCGGGCCTCGTAAGCGTACCGCTTTTCCTCGTCCATGCTCAGGCGCTCCAGTTCCTCGTACGCTTCTTTTAAGTAAAGATCTTTCTCCGCCATTTTCGCTAAATCCTCCTTCCCCTTCCCACTGAGGAAACGCATCCAGCGAACCACCCCCTCCTCGCTCCGGGCCTCCGGAGGCAGTTTTTTTCAACTCCAGTACCATGATTTCCAGCTTATCGGAGTAGCGCGTCTGTGCCCCCTCCTCCTTCATATGGAATACCCTGAAACAGGTCTCATCCTCCGGAAACTGGTTAAAGCCCAGCACGCTTACATGGACACATTTCTTCAGATTTTCGTAGCTTTCTCCCTTTTTCAGCTGCCCGGTATAAATCCTGCAGAGATAGAACAGAACCCTCTCCTTCCAATAGCCGTACGCCAGCATCTGCATCTCCAGATTCATCCGGCTGCCGTCCCGAAAACGGATCAGAACATCCAGGATCCCCAGCTTCTCATCCTCGTATTCCCCGGGCTGTTCTCCGGGCAGGATCTCTGTTTCCTCCACCTCTTCCGGCTCCTTCTTCAGAAGAGCGGCAATGAATCCCCTGCGGACCTTGGGGTTCTTCATCAGTTCCTTGAAACAGAAATCCACGGTAGGGAGCATGATAAACTCCTGGTCCTTTTTCGCCTTTTCCCGCCGGCTGCCTGTCCCTATGCACTTAAGTTCTTCCATACGTGGCTCCTTTCCGCGCCGGCAGACCCAGGACAGAAAGGACCTTAGAACCCATGCATTTTCTAAAATCATTGTATGATGCCGGCATGAAAAGGTCAAGGCTTTCCTCCGCTCTGCTCCCGCGCTCTTCAATTTTCAAAAATGGGTATCCGCGGCGAAATGCCGCAAAGAAAATGGAACGATCGTCCAGGTACAGAATATCATATTCCGCGCCTGGATGCAATCATTCAGTCAGACGATCTCCGGATCTGCCCGGCGAAATCCTGAAATATTTTTACCATCTCCCGCATCCGCTGTTCCCGCCAGGCCAGAGTCATTCCGGAATACATATCCTTTATGGGAACTCTGCGCACGGGCCCCAGCTGCCCTTCCTCAAAAAAACCCTCCGAGAGAAACAGGCCTGTTTTTCTGGCAAAAGATACGGCTGCCTGCTCAAAATCAGATTCCATGTACAGATTACGGAAAGTAAGCCCTGTCTTTCGGCAGAAATCCTGCAGAATGGGGGATGCCAGAACGTGGTCCGTCCCAAAAACCGTAAAATCCCGGGCCGCAAAATCTCCCGGTACGATCTCTTTTTTCCGGTACAGGGGATGGGATTTATGAATATAGACGGAACATTCAGACTGAAACAGCGGGATTCTGTGCACTCCCAGGGCCTCCAGGTAACGGCTCTCAAAAGAATTTACCAGAATAAAATCCAGCTCTCCCGCTATGAGCCTTTCCGACAGCTGCTCGGTTCGCTGGCATTCCACGCGGACCGCATAGGCCGGACAATTTTTTTCCATATAGTTCAGCAGCGCTATATGATGAGAAACATCCTGCTTCATTTCCACGCAGCCGATATTCAGCGTATGGCTATAGCCTTTTTGGGTTTCCCAGGCGGCAAGATAAGATGTCTCCATCTGCCGGAAGGCAGCTTTCCATTCCCGGTACAGAATCCTTCCCGCCGGGGTGAGCACACTTTCTCTGGCCTTTCTCACAAAAAGGATCAGATTTGTCTCCTGTTCCAGTCTGGCGATCACGCGGCTCACCGATGCCTGGGAAATATGCAGTTCTTCCGCCGCTTTCGTAAAGCTTCCGCATTCCGTCACAGCAAAAAAAGCCATAACCTGCTGCAGATCCAGATTCCTCAGTACGGTTTTAGCATCTTTTTTCATCAGACCCTCTCCTGTGGCGTTTCATCTATTTTACCACATTTTCCGGACTGTTAAGAGAGATCCCTGGAAAAGTTTCTATACGATTTCCGTATAGCTTCTCACTTTTGGAATTTGTCTTCTTCCAAAGGGCTGTGGTAGAGTAAAGGCAGATACAGACTGCAGCCTGTCGCAAAACGCATGGGAGGTTTTTATGATCACACTGAAAGAAAATATGCAGATGGTCTATGACCATAAAGAACCGGAATATATGCCTTTTATGACAGATTTCAATTCCGCTTTCCTGGTAGGCACAGACTTCGTCAATGAGCGGCCGGAGATCCCGGGAACGAATAAGGACTGGTTCGGTCAGAGCTGGACCTGGGAGGAAAAAACCGCCGCCTGCAATCCCACCCCCAACCAGCCTTTGCTGACGGATATCACCCGCTGGAAAGAAGTGCTGACATTCCCGGATCTGGAAAAGCTGGATTGGGAAGGTCATGCCGCCAAAGATACTGCCATCTGGGATCGGGACAACCGTTTCAGCCGCATCACCATCGGATTTGGTCTGTGGGAAAGACTGTTTTCCATCATGCCCTTTGAGGACGCGCTCTGCGCTCTGGTGGAAGAACCGGAAGCGTGCTACGATTTTTTCGGCGCCATTGCGGATCACAAGATACGGCTTCATGAGCTGGCCATTAAATACTATAAACCGGATGTGCTGGTCATGCACGATGACTACGGAAATAACAAAAATCTGTTTATGTCCCCGGAGAGCTGGCGGAAGCTGATCAAACCCCATCTGAAACGGGTGGTGGACAGCGTACAGTCCCAGGGCGTAATCTACGAGCATCACAACTGCGGATATTTCCGTTCCATCCTGGACGATATGCTGGAGATCGGCATCAGCGCCACCAATCCGGTCCATGTATCCAACGATCTGCTGCCCTCTCTGAAAAAAGAATACGGAGGCCGCATGACTATAGGTAGGCGCTCTGGATATCCAGCTTTTTGGAAGCCCCAATGTAACAGAGGAGGAGATCCGTAAAAATATCCGGGATACTTTCGCCCTTATGGCTCCCGGCGGGGACTTTATCCCCATGTGCGCCGTGGCCTACAGCGCTCACGAGGACCTGATCAACCGGGAAATGGTGGAATGTGCGAAAGATTACTACGGCCCCAGACCCGATGAAGGGCAGGAAGTGGATCTCCTGGATGCCGGCATCGCCGTTGTAAAACACAAGTAACCTGGTTCAAACATACAGCATATAGACTATCTCCTGGAAAAGCGCCCGGGCACATTACGGCTCAGGCGCTTTTCTCTCTCAGCAGAAAGCTTTCCGCGTTTTCCTCTCTCCAGTACAGATCTTCCTTCTGATCTCCCAGAAACACCAGGTATCGGTCCGCCGACCTTCCCGCCTGCTGAAAAAACCGTTCTTTTTTATTCCAGGCAGTAATGACGGGCACCTGCCCCGCGGGTTTTTCCTCTCCGTACCGGATCCGGTTGGCCAGAATCCGGATCTTCTCATCCGGGATCTCCTGCTGCCCCAGCCAGAAGCGGATCACATTCTCCAGGCCGGCGGAAACGATCCAGACCGGTATTTCCTTCTCCAGACAGAAGCGCAGCAGTTCCAGGCTTTCTGTCCTTGGCTCCAGCAGGGCAGCCGCCCTGGCCAAAATCTCTTCCGGGACCTGTTCCGTTACGTACAGCTCCAGCTGCTTTTCCCACCAGAGTTCCGCCTGCTTTTTCAGGGCACTGTTTACGTTTCCTTTCAGGGCTTCCTCAAAAAGCGGCTTTCCAAGAGTGTAATACAAAAGATCCCGCCCTCTGGCCAGGCCGGAATCCGGCCCCAGCACCTTTACGGCCGCATGAAGGGAACTTCCGGAAAGAGTTAATGTTCCGTCAAAATCCGTCACCAGCGCCCCTTTATGCCGGAGCAGCGTTTCCCGGATCTTTTCCATCCGCCCCACCTCCGAAATATTTCTCCATCACCGCGTCCGCCGCTTCCCAGGCTGCCTGTTCCGCCTCCTCGTAGGCTTGCAGCATAGTCCTTCCCTCGGCCGTGAGCCGGGATCCGTTTTTCCGCATGCGGAACAGCAGCTGCAGCCCCAGCGCCTCCTCCGCCTGTTTCACGATCCGCCAGGCTTTGCTGTAGGCCATGCCCATGTGCTGCGCCGCCAGATTCAGAGAATGAAATTCCTCCACCCCGTGGAGCAGATCCGCCACGCCCCGGCCGAAGTATTCTTTCCCCTGATCTTCTTTTCTCTTGATCCGCACTCTGGCAATATAATAAAACCGATTCATGTTCCGCTCCTTTTATCTTTCCGTCCGGATCCCCCGCTTGCCCCGGCAGCAGGGACGGTCCTCCCTGGAAATCTGTTTCCACTGGTAATCCAGGGCTGTTCCCCTCCAGTGTTCCGGCAGATTTTCTGTCTCTCCGGTTACAAACCCCCGGATCCGCAGACGATCCTTTTCCAGAAACGCCTGGTAATCCACCACTTCCGGATGCCGGAACAGCAGATCGTCCAGGTCTTCCATCCGGGATCCCGGGCCCTTTCTATGGACCGTGTCCAGTCTTGCCAGGCTGCTGCCGCAGGGACAGGGATCCGGCAGAAAACGGGTCCTGTCTCCGGTGCGGTATCGGATCAGCGGCATGGCCTCCGCCTCCAGGGTCGTGATCACCAGTTCTCCCCATTCCCCCGGCGGCAGGGGGCGTCCCCCTTCATCCAGGATCTCCGCCAGGATATCGTTTTCCCGCAGATGCATGCCCGCAAAAGCCGGGCAGGTAACCGCTCCTCCCAGGCCCATCTCCCGGGAACCGTAGTGGGGATACAGCCGGGAGCCCAGCAGCTTTTCGATCTCCGCCAGGACCCCCGCCGGACAGGCGTCCCCGCTGACCAGGGCTCTTTTCAGGCTGCTCTTCGGCTGCAGCCGCAGCAGAGACAGCAGCAGCACCGGAGGTCCCACAAAGGTGTCCGGCCGCTCCTTTTCCAGGAGATCCAGGAATTCTCCAAAGGTTCTGTCCCAGCCTCCCGGCAGGGGCTCCGCCCCCAGGCGGTTCACTGCCTCGGCGATCAGTTCCCCCAGTCCCCGGTCTCCGGAAAAAGGCATGCAGATCATAGTTCTGCTCCCGGAATGTATGAGTTCCGAAAGGCCGGCGGCAAAAAAGGAGACCGTGCGCTCATTGTCCCCGGCAGTGTAAAAGACCCGCTTCGCCGGCCCGGTGGTGCCGGAGGTTTCCTGGGTCCGCACCCGTTCCACGGCGGACTGGCTTACCAGCACCATTCCGTTTCCGGATCGCTTCAGATCTTCCTCCGCAGTCAGGGGCAGCTCCGCCAGCTGCTCCAGGGAATCCAGACGTTCCGGCAGGTTCCGGTAAAACCCCTGACGGCTCTTTTCCCGCTTCAGCAGAGCGTTGAGCTTTCGCAGCTGGATCTGCCGGATCTCTCTTTGGCCCAGCTCTCCGCAGTTCTCCTGTTTCCGGACCCACTGATCCAAAGCTGCTTTTTTCATTTCCGGCGGCTCCTCTCTGTTCATTCTTCCTGTTCCTCCAGCCACTGTTCCATCTCTTTCTTTTCCTGCTCCCAGTGTGCTGCCGTGTAGTTGACCTTTACCACATGGGCCGCCAGGATCCCCTTGACCTCCAGATCCCCCTTTTTCGCGGAAAATACCGGCCGCCGGAACCGGTGGTTTTCCGTTACCTGAAATCCCGGAAGCCGCCGCGCCAGTTCTTCCCCGGTAACAGGAAGCTGATATTCATAGGTTCTGGCCTGGGCGAAACAGTTTTCCACCTTTTTGCACTGAAATTTCATGCCCCTTCCCTCATGCTTTCCACTATGGCTTCCACCGCTTCCAGCACCGTATCCAGTTCTTCCCGGCAGGTAAACCGGGACAGACTCAGACGGATGGTTCCTCCTGGCATTTCCAGATTTTCCATGATCGCCGGCGCGCAGTGGAGGCCGGTGCGGCAGATGATATCATAGCTGCCGGTCAGAATATCTCCTGCTTCTCCGGGAGATATGCCGGGGATCCCAAAGGATACTACCGGGGTCGCCGGGGGCTCCGGCTCTATGACAAGGCAGCCCAGCCGCTTCAGCCCCTCTTTCAGATACCGGAGCAGCGCCTCTCCGGCCTCCTGCTCCCGGGGATGTTCCCGGCTCCAGCGAAGAGCCGCCAGCAGCCCGTGATAGGAGGGCTCGTTTCCAGTTCCCGCTTCCAGATGAATGGGCATTTCCTCCGGCATTTCCCTCCGGTCGCTCTGCACGCCGGTGCCTCCCAGAAAATACGGCTTCAGTTCCAGCCCCGGCCGCACGTAGATGCCGCCGGTCCCCTGGGGCCCCAAAAGATATTTGTGCCCTGTGAATACAGCCAGATCCACCTCCCAGTCTTCCAGTTCCACCGGCAGCCATCCCAGGCTCTGGGAAAGGTCCAGCAGCAGCGATGCTCCGTATCTGTGGGCTGCCTCCGTCATCCTGGGGGCGTCGTTGACCGCCCCCGTCACGTTGGAGGCGTGGATCAGGACGCAGAGTCTCGGGCGGAACCAGTCCAGAGCCTTTTCCCAGGCCTCCTGGCTCACTCTCCCCGTCCTGTCTACGTCCAGATAGATCACCCGGATGCCCTGCTGTTCCAGCCGGTACAGGGGCCGCAGCACCGCGTTGTGCTCCGCCCGGGTGGTGAGCACCGTATCACCCGGGCGCAAAGGGAAACCAAAAATCCCCTGATTCAGTCCCCAGGTAGAATTACATCCCAAAGCAATCCGTTCCGGACAGGAGATCCCCAGCCATTCTGCCAGTTCTTCCCGGACTGCCTGAAAGATATCAAACTCCTCGATCCCTCCCCGGCCTCCGGAGCCGGGCAGAGCCTTTACCGCTTCCCCCATTGCCTCCCCCACACAGGCCGGCTTAGGCCAGGAGGTGGCTGCATTATTCAGGTAAATTTTCCGCTCATAATTTTTCACCGGTCATCACCTCGTATTCTTCCGCCAGCCGGCGGCATGTCCGGATATCCCGCAGGATCCGCTCCTTTACCGGTTTCTTTTCCAGGGCTTTCCGGTACCGTTCCTCAAAGGACACCCGGCTGGTTTCCAGGATGCTTTTATCTGCCAGACACACCAGGACCTCCTCCCTGCAGAGCGTTTCCGGCTCTTCCGGAAATCCTTTGTGGGCTCCCACGACCCGTGCCAGAGCCAGGTAGCCCTTTTCCTCCAGAAAAGCTTCCGCCGCCGCCTCATGGTGCGGGGATAGGCGCAGCAGATCATGAAGATAGCCGCCGCTGCGGCAGAGTTCAATGTCCAGGTAAGCTCCGGCTTCCACCAGTTTTTCCGCCATATGCGCCGCCAGCTCCCCCACCGCCCGGCAGTGGGCCCGGATATGCTCCGGCAGGGATACTTCCCCGTAGAGGTTTTCGCAGATCCTCTCAGAAACGCCCCGATGGGCTTTTGCATACTGCTCCATGGCCCGGAAATCCCCGGGAACATCTGCGTCCTGGCCGGCCCCCTGATCCCACACATTCACCCGCAGGGGATCCTGGGCATCCATGGCCCCTTTCAGCCCAAAATCCCCTTTGTAACCCAGGACTCCGGCACAGCCCTCCGGAGAAAGATAGGGGGGATGGATCTGCTTTTCTCCGTTCATAGGGATCAGGGCGCTTACCTTGCCACCCCTTTCTTCCCGTATGTTCCACAGCTTCCGGAAGGTCTCCGGCTCCGTCAGGGGCACGTCCCCGGGCAGAAAGAACACTCCGTTTCCTGTATCCATGGAGGACAGCCCCAGCTTTACGGAGGCCAGCATATCCGTCTCCCGGTAGCGGGGATTTTCCACAATGGAAACCCCCAGGGGGGCCAGGGCCTTTCTCACCTCCTCTCCCCGAAAGCCGGTGACCACGGTGATATTCCGGATGCCGGCGTTCCGCATGCTCCGGACCGTCATGGCGATCATGGGAAACCCGTTCAGTTCCATAAGCGGCTTAAAATCTTCCATACGGCTGGAAAGCCCTGCCGCCGCGATCAATCCCGCCGCTTTCATAGGGGGATCCCCTTTTCCTGCAGCAATTCCCCGCATTTCAGATAGACCGCCTCCACGATCTCCGGGCACCGGCGCATTTTATTCCCGGGATCTCCCTCCAGGATCTCCCGGCAGCTGCAGCCGCCGAACTGCTCGGAAAAGGTATCCTCAAACCAGTCCGCCAGACTGGCAGTCAGAGCCTGGGCATCCGGATCCTCCAGCTCCTCCGGCTCCCCTTTTCCCAGAAAATAGCCCAGAAGACAGCATCCCCCTGTCAGGGCTCCGCAGGTGCGGCCGGAAAATCCCAGGCCGCCGTTTAAGCCCCCCACCGCCCGGATCAGATCCGGATCTTCTTTTCCCTCAGATTCCAGAGCCAGGATCATCAGGATCTGGGCGCAGAAATACCCCTGTCCTGACAGTTCCAGCATTCGGTCAAATAAGTCCATGGGTTCCTCCTTTCTCCAGTACAACCAGAAAATAGCCGCAGCCGGCGGATCCGCCTTTCCGAAAGAGTTCCAGACAATCCGCACGGGCGTTTCCGTTCCAGAGACTTTCCAGAAAAAACTCCTTCCAGAGTTTCCGTGGCGTCCTCCCACTGTTTCAGAAGAAATCCGGTCCGGCGAAAAACCTCCTCCCAGCGCTCCCGGGTCAGCGGCGCCCCCATAGAAAGCGAGGGGGCGCCGGTTTTTTCCAAAAAACACATCGGAAACCAACAGGATCCCGCCGGGCTTCAGCACCCGCCAGGCTTCCCCAAGGGCCGCCTCTCCATCCCCGCAGCAGGAAAGACTGCACTCCGCCAGGCAGAGATCAAAAGTTTCCCGGGAAAAGGGCAGCTCCCGCATATCTCCCTGCGCCGTGCTGCCGTTTTCCGGTTCCCGGTCAATGGCCGCCGTCCAAAATCCCAGACGCCGCAGATACTCCGTGGAGATCCCTTCCCCGGCTCCCAGATCCAATGCCTTCGCTCCGGGGAAAGGGAGCAGGCCGCCCAGGGACAGAAGCCGTTCCGTCAGTTCTCTGCCCCCGGGATGTCCCCCGATCATTTATCCTCCAGGCTGCGCTCTACCGTAAGGACCTTTCCCAGCGCCAGCTCTTCCGGCACGTAAATGTAGCCGCATTGAGGGCAGACCGGAAGCTCCACCGGAAAGGCGTTCCCCAGATAGCTGAAGGCCGCCCGGCCCCGGACCAGATCCACTTTGCATTTGTGACATTTCAGTTTTCCCATGGGATCCATGGAATAATAGGTTTTTTCCGCCATCTTTTCCTCCTTATTCCACTGTCATCCGGTGGCTGTAAGCGCCGTATACCCGATAGCAGCCCTCTGTATCCGTAAATTTCACCCAGAAGGTCACATTTCCCAGCCGCAGGGAGGCCGCCAGCCAGCCCTTTTCCGGATCCTCCACAGCCTCTCCGGAGGTTTCGTAGGCCTTCAGCACCGCGTTTACATCGCTCTCCAGGATCATGCGCTGATCCATTTCTTCTCTGGCCCCTTCCATATAGATTACCGGCAGCATCTCTTCCATCCTCCCCTCTTCCTTCCACAGTTCTCTCTGCAGTTTTTCTTTCAGCTTCAGCCGGTTGGCCCGGCGCAGGGAAAGATCCGGCACCGGCCCCGGCTCCACCTGGCAGGCCAGCTCCAGAATATGGATGGAATCCTTTCCGGCCCTCTGGAACTGATCCCGGCAGGCCATGCAGTAAGTCAGGATCCTGTGCTCCGACCGGCCGGAGGCGAAGGCGGCTTTCTTTTCCGCCATCCTGGGATTAGCGTACCGGACCAGACCGCCGTACCCGCAGCAGGGGGGACAGTTCCCCGGCAAAGGGCATCTCTTCCACCCGGCAGCCCAGGGCTTTCGCAAATCTGCGGATCTGGGCCCGGATCTCTCCATCCTCCCTGGCTCCGCAGGCGTCATGGATGCTGACCCTCTGATCCGTCACCGGCTCTGTTCCCAGCTCCAGCAGGACCTCCCAGACCCCACGCGCCGGCAGGCTGGTCAGCTCCCGGAGATTTTTCAGACAGGTGGGGCAGGCGCAGAGAATCTCCGGTCTTCCCATAGATTCCCAGGCAGCCCGGATCTTCTCCAGAGCCTCCTGCAGCAGCTCCTCTCTGGCCGCCCAGCGGGAAATTGCTCCGCAGCAGCCCAGCAGTAATCCCGTCCCTCCCTCCAGTTCCTCCCGGAGGCGCCGGTAGGTGATCTCCACCGTCCGGGGAGATACGGCCGCAGCCTGGCAGCCGGGAAAAAACAGGTACCGGCAGGTTTCATACCCCGGCTGGGGTCTTGCCAGAAAGGCTTCTCCGTTGGAAAATTCCTGGTCCAGAAGAGCAAATTCATGGGCCGATGGGGGCATTTTCCCCGTCTCCACCATGGTCCTCCGGGCGATGCGGCATACATCCGGATAGTCAAAGCCCTCCGGGCAGGCCGCTTTGCACTGGCCGCACTCATCACAGGCGTTGATCAGCCCATTGGCCATATGATTTCCCATAACAATGGAAAGGTTATTGTAGATCTCCCGGATGGCTCCCCGGGGATTCCGCTTAAATTCCTGCAGGTAGACACAGCCCTTGACGCACTCCAGACACTGACACTGGATACAGCGGGCGGCTTCCTCCGCCGCCATCTCCCGGGTCAGCGCTCCCTGTCCGGTGACCGCTCTGCTGCCTGTGACTCCGTCCAGGGTCACATGGAGGCGGCTTTCGTATACCTTTGGTTCCTCCAGGCCCTCCGGGGAAGCCCCCTGAAGATAGCGGTCCGCCTGCATGGCCGCGTACCGGGCGGCCGCCAGGATCCAGACCGTTTCCTTTCCCGCCGGTCCGGTAAATCCGTTTTCCGGCAGTCTGCCAAACACAAGCTCCGGGGACACGCAGAAGGCGTCCGCCCGGCAGCTCCAGTCCTCCAGGGTTTCTCCGGAAAATTTCTCCGCCGCTTCCCGGGTGATCCGCAGAGTAGAAAATTCCGACAGATCCGCCGCCGCCTCTTCCGGGGACAGGCCCATCTCCAGAAGGGGGGCCTGGAAAGAAGCGCAGGCCGTATGCCAGTGAACCTCATACCCCTTCTTTCCCAGTTCCCGGCAGCAGGCCAGGGCAAAAATCCCGTCCCCGGCCACCAATACCTTTTTATTCTTTCTGGGGATCAGAAACCGGCTTCCTCCGGCCGGTCCTCCGTACAGAGCGCAGGCAAGTTCCAGATCCCGTACCCTCACTCCCTCTCCCAGCCGGGACAGGGTGCAGGCCTTCTGACAGGGAGCGGAGCAGGTCCTGGCCAGCAGATAGAGAAAAGGCGTCGTCTGGCGGATCACCGCCGCCGCCTTTTTAAAATCCCCTCTGGCCTCATGGCCGCAGACCGCCCGCATATCCAGATGCAGGGGACAGGCCGCCTGGCACCCCGGCGGCTCCTCCCGGGTGCAGACCGCTTCCCGCTGATGCAGTTCCTCCTGGCCGAAGGCCTGTTTCATCCGGTAATGTTTTCCCAGATAAACTTCTTCTTTTTTTTCCATAGATTTTCTCCGTTTATCCATTTTAAGGATAAATTATCTGGAAAAGATGCCAGGGCCTTCCGCCCTGGCTCTTTTCTGAGATTTTCCTTTTACAGCGCTGCCAGCGCTTCCTTAACCACTTCAGGCAGAGCCGGCACTCGGGTGATCCGGGCTCCGGTGGCATTGTAGATGGCGTTCAGGATGGCGGGATGCGGTGCCGCCAGAGGTCCTTCGCCGCAGCCTGCGGCGCCGTAGGGTCCCAGGGGACGGGGATGATTCTCCTGGTATACCAGTTCGATATCATCCGGAATGTCGTTGGGATAAGAAATACCGCATTTCAGCAGGCTGGTATGCTTCTTCAGATCCTCGAAGTCCTCGGTCAGCGCCAGGCCGATGCCCTGGGCAATAGCGCCCATAACCTGTCCGTCCACCACCGACTTGTTGATAATGGTACCAAAGTCAGATACCATGGTAAATTTCACAACCTTTACTTTTCCGGTCTCCATATTGACCTGCACCACCGGCAGGTTGATGCAGTACATGTATACAGAGAAGGGATTACCCTGAGCCGTTTCCTGATCGCAGTCGGAGCAGGCGGTGGCTACCCATTTGCCCTCATATTTCAGAGGAAGCTTTTCATCCACCATCTCCTGCCAGGTACGGTAAGTACCATCGGGTTTTCTCATGGCGTTGATCAGCATCTCGCAGGCTACCCGCACCGCGTTTCCGGTCATGACATTAGAACGGGAACCGCCGGCAGGTCCGGAGTTGGGGGTCTTGCCGGTATCGTTCATCACCAGCTTGATCTGCTCCGGGGTAATGCCCGCCTGGCGCAGGGTCTCATGGGCATGGGTCAGAGTTCCGATATCCGCGCCCTGTCCGTGATCTTCCCAGGAATCGTAGATGGTGACCGTGCCGTCCTCATTGAGTTCCGCCCAGGCCTCGGAGGAATCTACGCCGTCCAGGCCGCAGCCGTAAATACCCAGGGACACGCCCACGCCGTATTTGTATTTTCCGCCCTCGCTCTTATCCCGGTTCAGGCTTTCCACGTACTCCTGATTCTTGTGATAATAGGGCCTTGCCAGATCAAACAGATCCTCCAGGCAGTATACATCCGGCTTGCAGCCGTTGGGTGTGGTGGATCCCGCGGATTCCTTATAGCAGTTCATGGCCCGGAATTCAAAGGGATCAATGCCCATCTTGGCTGCCATTACGTCCATGGCGATGTCGCCGCCCATAAAGGACTGGGGCGCTCCGTAGCCCCGGAATGCCGCGCCGTAGGCGTGGTTGGTGCAGACCGTACGGGATTTATTGCGGATATTGGGGATATCCACACCGGCTCCCACGAACTGGCTGAGGCGCATGGTCAGCAGGTCGCCGAACTCGGAATAGGGGCCGTGATCGATAAAGTTGTCGCCTTCCAGGGCCAGGATCTTGCCCTTCTCATCCGCTGCCAGCTTAATGTGCATGAAGCCGGGGCTTCTCTTGCCGGTATAGGTGATCATCTGGTACATATCAAAATTCAGGGCTACCGGCCGTCCGGTGACCAGCGCGGCCACGCCTACCAGAGCCTCGATGGTGGGCGAGAATTTGTAGCCGAAGGTTCCGCCTGCGTGAAGCTGGACCAGACGCAGCTTTTCGGGCTCCACACCGATGCCGGCGCAGATCATGGCGTGATGCAGATGGATACCGATGGATTTGGAGTGGATGGTCACTCTTCCTTCTTCATCGATATAGGCATAAGCCACATCCGGCTCAATGGGCATATGGGGCTGGCGGGAACAGTAGGCGTCTACCTCCACCACATTGGGAGCGCTCTCCATAATGGGCGCCGTGTCCTCTCCCTTAATACAGTTGGTTTCGTAATAAATATTGGGCGTGCCGGGATGGATCTCAATGGCGTCCGGGGCCATAGCCTCGGGAGCCGACATATAGGCCGGCAGGATCTCCAAATCCACCTTCACGTGCTTGGCGGCCTCCTTGGCATGGGCCACCGTGTCCGCGCATACCATGGCGATGGCGTCGCCGTACTGGAATACCTTTTCATCGCAGAGGATCGGCCGGTCCCATCCGTCTCCCTTATTGGTGGGGAAGGTGATCAGTCCGGTGATCCGGTTTTTGCCGGGCACATCCTTGTAAGTAATGATCCGCTCTACGCCGGGCATCTTCTCCGCCTCGGAGGTGTCGATACCTTTGATCAGCGCATGGGAAACTTCCGCCTGCACCAAGGCGATCTGCAGGGTGTTCTCCGGCAGCTTCTTGATCTCGTCCGCTCCGAAATCCCAGGCTCCCGTTACCTTGGCCACTGCGGAAGGTCTCGCGTACGTGGTTCCCAGGATCTTATTGTCCGTAGGCTGGAACATCAGATCTTCCTTAGTGATCTCGCCCCGAAGCACTCTGGCGGCATCCATGACCGCGTCGATCAGGGGTTTGTAGCCGGTACAGCGGCAGAGATTCCGGGTTTTGTTGAACCAGTCTCTGACCTCCTCCCTGGTGGGAGAGGGATTGTTTTCCAGAAGAACCTTGGCGCTCATGATGAATCCCGGGGAGCAGAATCCGCACTGGGCGCAGCCGTGGGCTACCCAGGCAGCCTGCAGGGGATGAAGATCCTCCAGGATTCCGATACCCTCGATGGTCTCGATCCTGGCGTAATCCGGTACTTTGGAAATCTTGGTGATGCAGGAGCGGGTCACTTTTCCGTCCATGATCACGTTGCATGCGCCGCAGTGTCCGGCCCCGCAGCCGATCTTGCATCCTGTGAGCAGCAGCCGGTCCCGGAGGATCTCCGCCAGGGACTCGGTGCCCTCCACCACGATCGTTCTCTCAACTCCGTTAATGATCAGAACTTTCTTTACCATCCTTCAACCTCCTATCCTGTTCACTTCCTTTTTTGTGTTCTGCGGCGCTCCCCGCCGCGATAAGTTTATGAGACAGGACTGCGTGAACACGCAGCGCGGAACAATCCGTGTCTCATAACTCATTTTATATTAAGGCATCTGCCCTAATTACTGCCCAGGCATCTGGTCAAACGGGACTGCTTCTGATACAATGAGGTTAAGATGTTGAGGTCAAAAGCCCCCCAACTATAATGCCTATCCAATATCAGAAACCGAAAACATCCGCATACAGGGAACCGGGAAAGTTCCGGAAAGGAGTCGTTCCATGCAGCCAAATGAAATCCGCGCCAGCCAGATCACCGTTGAGGTAACGGATGAGACCACAGGAGAAACCTATCGCAGGACTCTGCCTGTGGACTACTGTGAAACAGCTAATTTTCTCCGGCTCCGGGGAGAAGATATGAACGGAAAACCCAGCGAGCTGGTCTTCCTCTCGGACACCGGCATGCGCCGCCTGAAGGACCTGATGGGCAAAGGCCCGGATGAGGATCCCTGCGGCACACATTCATAGTTCACGCACAATTTTTCTGAATCTTGTACCCTAAGTATAGTGTATTTTCTGTAAATCAGTCAATCAATTTTCTATTTTCATTTATACTATTTTGAGAATAATATTCCCTATTCACAGCCATTTCAGACTTGACCGCAGACGCGTTGTCCTCGCAAAAAAGCACCTGCTGGTAAGCGCGACAATCGCGCATGTGGGCGGGGTGGCTGTGAATCGTAACGTACGCACTACCTGGAAGGGAGCATAGCGCATAGCAAATTCGTGCGGCAGAACCTTTTACAGCGAATAAGAACTCTGTAGGTAATTATCTACTACCGTAAGGAAATAGGAAGCAAGTATTGCACCCGTACAGGCACAAATCAGACTACCGTAAGGAAGCAGAAAACAGCAATTGCGCCCGTAGGGGCACAGATCAGACTACCGTAAGGAAACAGGAATCAGGTATTGCGCCCGTAGGGGCATGGCGCAGTCTACCGTAAGGAAACAGAAATCACGTATTGCGCCCGTACTCCCCTGAATTTTTCTGCTGTAAGGCTGAGAAAAACCCAGAAATTTGCCTGTATCCCGCCAGAGGTGTGATGTCTGCAGCAGTTTGAGCGGCATCCCCTGATCTGTTTTGTATAAAAAGGGAACCGCTGCTCCATAGATTTCTCTATTTTGCATCGGTCCCTTTTCTACTGTTTATGCTTCTGTGATCTTCCCTTCCGTGGAAACGATCTTTACCTTCCAGGGAATCTGTTTTCCGCTGTTTTCCAGGGCCTTTCGTACCGCATGCTCCAGACCGCCGCAGCAGGGCACTTCCATGCGGACCAGACAGATGCTTTGGATCTCATTGTGTTTCAGGATTTCCGTCAGTTTTACCGAGTAATCCACGCCGTCCAGCTTGGGACAGCCTATGAGGGTGATCCTGTCTTTCATAAATTCCTCATGAAAGGCCCCGTAGGCGTAGGCTGTGCAGTCTGCCGCGATCAGAAGACGGGCTCCGTCAAAATACGGCGCCTTTACCGGCACCAGCTTGATCTGCACCGGCCACTGGCCCAGCCGGGAGTAGACCTCCCCAGCCGTCCGGGCGTTCTGCTGTTCTTTCTTCTTCCTCACTGCTTCCGCGTCATAGGCAGCCGCCTCCCGCTCTTCAAAGGTAATCGCTCCTGCCGGGCAAGCCGGCAGGCAGTCCCCCAGACCGTCGCAGTAGTCCTCTCTCAGAAGCCTTGCCTTTCCGCCGACTATACCGATGGCTCCTTCATGGCAGGCCGAGGCGCAGAGGCCGCAGCCATTGCATGCTCCTTCATCGATCCGGATGATTTTTCTCTTCATGCGCTCTTCCCTCTTTTCTCTATATTTCTTCTGGCTATTTCCATCATATCCTCATACATCCGATCCCCCACGCACTGCCTGGCATATTTGCACCACTGCACGCAGCTTAATTTATCGTTATAGATCACAAAACCGCAGTGTTCGCAGGCCGCCTCTGTGTCCACAGAAAAAATTTCGATTTCATGGCCGCACTGAGGACAGATTCGTTCTTCAATAGAAATCTCTTTCGATTTGCTCTGGCATCCTTCTAAGATCATGGCCGCACCTCCCTTTCTGGTATGGTTTTATTATAGAACAGCACCTCTTCCCGGTATGTTGTCGAAACAACATGCCTGGTGTTTTTCTTAAGAACTCCCAAGCGGAGTGTTGATCCCATGAGCAAAAAGCAAGTGACAGGAACTGCCGAATATATTACAATGATTTACAGATAAAAAATCCGCTTTTTGCGGACAGAACGGAGAAAAAAACACTATGAACGTGATCATCTGGGGCTGCGGCCAGGGAGGCCGCACAGTAAAAAACTGGCTTCCGGCGGATGCCCGTCTGCTGGCCTTCGCTGACAGCGATCCCGCCCTGCAGCATACCTTCCGGGAAAACGTTCCGGTGATCCCCCCGGAGGAGATCCCCCGGCATCAGCCGGACCTGGTCTGGATCGCCGTCCGCAACCGGGAAGCTTCCGGCCAGATCCGACAGCGCCTGGAAGCCATGGGGTTTTCCGGGGACATCCGCAGCCTTACGGAGTTCTGCGATTCCATGGATCTCCGGAGAGCCTGCCTGCGGATGCTGGCACAGGAAATACGGGACCGGAAGCTGCCGGGGGAAATGGCGGAGCTGGGGGTGTACCGGGGAGCTTTTGCCCGGGAGATGAACCGGCTGCTGCCGGAAAAGAAGCTGTACCTCTTTGATACTTTTCAGGGCTTTCCGGAAGAGGACACATGCATGGAAAAACAAAGGCATCCGGGGCAGAAAAGTCCCATGACTTTTCAAGATACCAGCCTGGAACTGGTCCGTTCCTGTCTGCCTTACCCGGAACAGGCCGTATTCTGTCCGGGGCGTTTTCCGGATTCCCTGGCAGTGCTGCAGGATCCCCTGCCGGCTCTGGCACTGGTGAGCCTGGACCCGGACCTCTATGAACCTGTCCGCCAGGGCCTGAAGATCTTCTGGCCTCTGCTGGTACCGGGAGGCATGATCCTGATCCATGACTACAACAATTCCCAGTTTCCCGGCGCAGGAGACGCGGTCCGGGAATTCTGCCGGGAGCACAGACTGACCGTCCTTCCCCTGCCGGATCTTCACGGCAGCGGAGTGCTGGTCAAACAAGAATAAAAACCAGGAGGAGATTCGATGATGATGGAATTATACAGACAGATCGCGGACTGCAATCCCAACCGAAAGACGGTGGTGCTGACCCTGCTGGAGGGAGAGAAGGCCGGCGAAAAAGCATTGTATACCGATGGAGCCCTTCAATGGGAATCCCAAAGCGGAGGGTTTTTCTCCCATCTGAAGGAAGACCTTTCTTCCCTGGACGCCACCGGGATCCATACCCTGGGCGGCTGCCGGGTCCTCTGCGAATTTCCCGCCAGAGAACAGAAGCTGGTGATCTGCGGCGGCGGCCATGTCTCCATCCCGGTGATCCGCATGGCCCGCATGATCGGCTGTTCCGTGACCGTCCTGGAGGACCGTCCCAAATTCGCGGACAATGCCCGGAGAGCCGGGGCGGATCGGGTCCTCTGCGAATCCTTTGAGGAGGGTCTGGCAAAGACCCCCGGGGACGCGGATACCTTTTTTGTCATTGTTACCCGGGGGCACCGGTACGATCAGACCTGCCTGGGCCTCATCGCGGAAAAGCCCCACGCCTACATCGGCATGATCGGCAGCCGGGGCAGGACCGCCAAAGTAAAAGAGGCTCTGCGGGAATCCGGCACAGACCCCAGAGTGCTGGAAACGGTACACACTCCTATCGGCCTTCCCATCGGCGCGGAGACCCCGGAGGAGATCGGCATTTCGATTATGGCGGAGATCATTCAGGAAAAAAATAAAAACCGCCGAAGAGGCGGCTTTACCAGAGAAATCCTGAAAGCGGTCCTGGACACGTCCGAGGCAGAGACAAAAAAAGTCCTGGCCACCATTGCGGCCAGGAAAGGCTCCGCCCCCAGAGAGGCGGGGACCAAAATGCTGGTTTACCGGGACGGACGGTGCGTGGGCACCATCGGAGGCGGCTGCCTGGAAGCGGATATTTTCCAGAAAGCCCTCCGGCTGATGACAGAAGAACATCCGTCCCCTGTACTCTATCACGCCGACATGACCGGCCGGGACGCGGAAGACGAAGGCATGGTCTGCGGCGGCCTTGTGGACGTTCTGCTGGAGCCCCTGTTTTAACGGTGGCTTTCCAGCCACTCGGACAGCCGGGCCAGACCGTCCCGGCTGCCGGACACCAGCAGCACGTCGTGATCTTTAAAAACATAATCCGGCTTTACGTGCTCCAGCACTTCTCCGCTGTTCTCCACGGCGATGATGTTCAGGCCGAAGCGGGCTCGGAGATCCATGTCCAGCACGGATTTCCCCACCAGCTGCTCCGGTATCTGCAGCTTGGAGATATTGATCTTTTCGCTGAGCTGGATATAATCCAGGACTCTGGCAGTTTCCAGCCGGTTGGCCAGACGGATGGCCATATCCCGTTCAGGATACACCACCTCTGCCCCCAGCTTTTCCAGGATCTCTCCATGCTCCGCGCTGGTGGCCTTCGCTACCACCTTGGGGATCCCCAGACTCACCAGGTGCAGGGTCGTCAGGATGGAGGTTTCAATGTGCTCTCCGATACACACCACTGCCACATCGCAGTTCTGGATCCCTGTCTCCGCCAGAGATTTCTTATCCATGCTTTTGACTACCAGGGCGTTCTCCGTGATATCTCTCAGTTCCCTTACTTTTTCTTCATCCCGGTCCAGGATCAGCAGATCTACGTCTGCCCGGGACAGTTCCATGGCCAGGGCATATCCGAATCTCCCCAGGCCTACGATCCCATAGGACATTTTCGTGTTTTTGCGATTGTGAAATACGCTCATTTTTTCCTCCTTTAACCGATTGCCACATTTCCTTCCGGATAACTGGTGCGTTCCCCTCTGGAGAAATGCCAGATGGACGCGATAGTCAGCGGCCCCAGCCGCCCGATATACATGATCAGGATCGATAAAAATTTACTTCCGTCACAGAGATCCGGCGTGATCCCTGTGGACAGTCCCACCGTACCGAAAGCGCTGGTGACTTCAAACAGCATATCCACCAGGGAAAGGTGGGGTTCCATGACAGACATCAGATACGTGCCGGTGACCACCACGCCCAGGGCCAGCAGCGTGATCACCGCCGCTTTTCGGAAGGCCCCTATGGGAAGGCTGTAGTGAAAAGCCTTCTCGGATTTGTTGGTCGCCATGGCCTTAATACTCTGGATCAGCACAAAGAAGGTGCTGGTCTTGATACCGCCTCCCGTAGATCCCGGGGATGCTCCGATAAACATCAGCACTGTCAGGATCAGAAGGCCCGAGGTGGTAAAGGTTCCCAGAGGATACGTGGAAAATCCTGCCGTTCTGGCGGAAACACTGTGGAAGAAGGCTCCCATCCAGGTGACATCCTCCGTAGCTTTGATCAGGACGCCGCCGGCCACGATCAGGATGATACTCATGGAGATCACGATCTTGGCATGCATGGACAGTTTTTTCCAGCGGAATTTTTTCATCCACAGCTCCCGGATCACCAGGAAACCGATACCTCCGAAAATGATCAGACCGCAGGTCACCACATTCAGTAGGATATTGTCCCGGTAGGGGATCAGGTTCTGAAAATCTCCCAGGATATCAAAGCCCGAGTTGTTGAAGGCCGCCACCGAATGGAAAAGGCTGATTCCCAGGGCCTTCAGGGGCGGATAATCCTTCACAAACACAATAAAGCTCAGAGCGGCTCCTGTCAGTTCAAAAATTCCGGTAGTGATAAAAATGCTTTTGACGAACTTTACGATCCCTTCCCGGGAATCCAGGTTCATGGCCTCCTGCACCAGAGTCCGGCCTTTAAAATCCAGTTTTTTCCGCATGGCGATGATGATGCCGGTTCCCATGGCGGTGACGCCCAGGCCTCCGATCTGGATCAGCATTCCCAGGAAAAACTGTCCCAGAGGCGTGAAGGTGTTTCCCGCGTCAATGGCGATCAGCCCCGTCACGCAGACCGCGCTGGTAGATGTATACAGCGAATCTATGTAGCGCACGGTCACTCCCTCCTGGACACTGCAGGGCAGGATCAGAAGGATGGAACCGATAAAGATCACCAGGGCAAAGCCCAGGGCGATGATCCTTGCGGGCGAAAGCCGCTTAATACTTCTCAGCATGATGATTACCTCTTTGTCTGTTTTATTTATGTAAAAAAAACCTCTCCGCTCCGGCCGCGTTTACTCCTCGTCCGCCAGCATCCGGTATCCCACTCCCAGCTCATTGGAGATATATTTTCTGTCTCCGGGCCGGGTGCCCAGTTTTTTGCGGATGTTGGCCATATTGACCTGGAGTTTTTTGACGCTGCCGGAATCGGCGCTTCCCCAGACCCCGCAGATGATCTGGGAATAGGTGAGCACTTTGCCGGCCTGCTCGGAAAGCAGGGTTACGATATTATATTCCGTCTGGGTCAGTCCGACCTCTCTTCCCCCTACCGTCACCAGCCGGCGGTCATAATCAATGACCAGATCCTTAACCTGGAAGGTTCCTCCCGGAACCGCCCCCATTTCAGAGCTGTGACGGCTGTTCCGCAGAGCCGCCCGCACTCTGGCCATAAGCTCCGCGGTGCCGAAGGGCTTGGTAACATAGTCGTTGGCTCCCAGATCCAGAGCGGAAACCTTATCCCGTTCCCCCGTCCTGGCGGAGAGCACCAGAATGGGCGCGGCGGAGGTCTTTCTGGCATAGCGGATAAATTCCAGTCCGTCCGCGTCCGGAAGTCCCAGATCCAGAATGATCAGATCCGGACAGTGGGAAGAAAACATCAGCATCCCCTGACGGCAGGCGGAGGCGGTGTATACCTGGTAGCCGTTGGCTTCCAGACTGGTCTCCACGAAGCTGCGGATATTGGCCTCATCTTCGATCACCAGGATCTTATATTTGTTGCTGCTCATCGTCTGTCACCTCCCTCTCCAGAGCAAAGCGGAAGACCGCTCCGCCCTCCTGCCGGTTGCGGGCCTCGATACTCCCGCCATGGGCGCGGATAATGGCTGCGCAGGCTGACAGACCAATTCCCATATTACTCTTTCTCCCGTCGGATGGCAAATCCTTTTTCTGTAAAAATCCCGTAAAGATCCGGTCAAGCCTGTCTTTCGGGATCCCGCACCCATCGTCTTCCACCTCAAAAACCGCCTGATCCCCCTGCAGCCGCACCCGCAGGATCAGATTTCGCATTCCCTCCGCGTGGAACACCGCGTTTTCCAGAAAATTGATCAGCACCTGCTCGATCAGGACCGGATCCATGGGGATACTGACAAATTCCTCCGGGATCTCCACCTGCACCTGCTGGCCGGGGTACATTTTCTGAAAATGGATCATGACGGTATCAATGAGTTCTTCCAGAACCGTGGGGCTTTTGATGACCTCCACCCGTTCACTGTCGATGCGGGTCACCGACAGCAGGTTTTCCACCATGCGGATCAGCCACTGGGAATCCTCCCGGATCTCCCGGAGCAGCTGCAGTTCTTTTTCCTTCCGGAGCCTTCCGTTATTTTCCAGGATGGTGGAACTGGAACCGTAGATGGAAGTCAGCGGCGTCCGAAGATCGTGGGAGACTGCCCGCAGCAGATTGGCCCGCATCTTCTCCCGCTCGCTCTCCGCCCGTATTTTTTCCTGACGCTTGATCTTGGTGGTCAGCATACCGGTCAGCGCCGCCACCACCAGCATCACCACGGCGGACAGCAGGCTTTCCGGCACGGAAAAATTCACTTCAAAATACGGAAACGTAAAAGCGAAATTCACTGCCAGAACCCCGGCAAGCGACGCCAGGATCCCCCAGAGATACCCCTGGGTCAGCAGCGCGATCAAAAAGACTGCCAGAACAAAAATCATCGGTATCAATGTCCGGGTCTGAAACGTTTTCTGAAAAAACAGACTGATCAGAAACGCAGCCCCCAGCACAAATACCGTTACTCCTAAGCTTTTCATAAAATTTTTCATGGTCTTTCTGTCCCGCCTTACAGTCCTCCTATATTTATAGCATGAAACCGGTAAAGAAACAGCAAAGAAAATATTTTCCTGTCTCGCCCCGGATGAAGGTATCATAATCCATATTCTTCACGAATGCAACAGAAAAAGGACGGATCTCCCGGGCCCTGCCCCGGGGTTGATCCATCCCTGTGAACTCTGACGGCTATACCCAGTAAAGACCGGACCTCTCCAGCAGGCAGAAAAGAATCCCCAGGATCCAGCTGGTAAAGATCCCGTAAAGGATCACCGGACCGGCAATGGTAAAAATCTTGGCGCCCACGCCGAAGACCTGCCCTTCCTTTTTATATTCAATGGCCGGCGCGGCCACGGAATTGGCAAACCCGGTAATGGGCACCAGGGCTCCCGCGCCGCCGAAGGTAACCAGCCGCTGGTATAGGTTCAGTCCCGTCAGCAGCGCGCTGAGAGCGATCAGGAGCAGGGAGCACCAGGCCGCCGCCTCTTTCTCCGGGATCCCCCGGTCGGCGCAGAAATTCAGGATAAACTGCCCCAGGGCGCAGATCAGGCCGCCGGTCACAAACGCCCGCAGCATATGGGCGGGCAGATTGTGGCGGGGGGTTACCTGCTCGACATACTGCTCATATTCTTTTTTTGTTTCTTCGTCCGTCTTGATACATTCCATTTTTAATACCATCCCTTGCTGAAATACAGAAGTGAACCCAGGAGTTTGCCTGCCGCCATGGCCAGGATGATCCAGGGAAAACTGTGGCGGAGCTTCAGCCTTCTGGCCAGGATGGCGAACACATCCACCACCTCTCCCAATGCGATGATCCAGCTTCCCAGAAAGATCCCGAAAAAGATCCCCAGCACCGCCAGCCCCGGAATCCCCACAGGGATCCTTCCCTGCCACAGCACCGCCAGATTTCCCAGGGTGATCCCCAGCACCGCGCAGTCCTCATACCAGAGGATCTGCTCCGGAGTTCTGGTGATCCCGGCGTAACGGGGAATGATCCCCAGACCGATGACCAGGGCCGCGGCGCCGCTGGCGGCAATGAATCCTCCTCCCAGGCCGATCACAGCCATAAGGATCTGTTCTCCCATGACGCATCACTCCTTCTTACGCTCTTTTTCCAGCACGGTAGCATCCACATCCTCCTGGTAGATCCGCATCTGCACTTCCATGGGCGTGGGATCGTCGGAGATCCTGAACCGTCCGAAATGGTTAAAGAACAGCAGGGCTCCCAGAGCGATACCTGCGGAGTAAGTAACTTCCAGCACCGTAAATCCCCCGGAGGCCTCCCCGGTAAACATCTGATAGATATTCGCGAAAAGAGTATGGATATCTACATCCGTGTTGAAAGTCATAATGGAAAACGCTGTGCCGAAAAAAGTCACCAGGCTGACAAACACGATCTTCATTCCTGAAAAGATCCGGTTCTTCCCCCGGGGATTTTCATAGGCGACCACAAATTCCGGTTCTCCTATATGGACCACTTCCAGTTCCGGCTCTTCCTTTTCTACTGCCCGGATCAATTCCAGGGCGGAGAACCCGTAGCGGCCGTAGTTTCCCCGGGGGAGTACTGCCACGGTCCGTGCCTGACATCTGGCGAGGATGTTTTTGTCCCTGCAGCTAAGGGACGCGATCTCTCCCAGCAAAATCTTTTCCTTTGTCACCTTTACATTTTTGTCTGTCTGCAGATACAGGATCTTCCCCACGGTATCACTCCTTTTCTTCGCCCTTAGTATGGACCGCCGGAGGGAAAAATATACCTTCATCGGTGTTCGGCCTGCCTTTTCAGCTTCTGCAGGATCTTTTTTTCCAGGCGGGATACCTGTACCTGGGAGATGCCCAGCTTCCCGGCGATCACGGTCTGCGTCTCCTCCCGGAAATACCGCAGGTACAGGAGCTGACGCTCCTGGGGGGGCAGCTCCTCCAGGAGTTCTTCCAGCAGCAGACGGTTCAGGAGCTGTTCTCCCGCGTCCTTTTTCTCCGGAAGTCTGTCCATGAGCAGGATATCGTTCCCTTCCCCCTGATAGATGGTTTTCTGCAGGGATTCTATTTCCGATCCGGATTCCAGGGCCAGAGAAAGTTCCTCGGGAGATACGGAAAGCCTCTCCGCGATCTCCTGCAGCCCGGGCTCCCGTCCCAGTTCCCGCTCCAGCTCTTCCCGGGCCGCATAGCCCCGGGCGGCCAGCTCTTTCAGGGTACGGCTGACTTTCAGAAGCCCGTCGTCCCGCAGGAACCGTTTGATCTCGCCGGAGATCATGGGAACCGCGTAGGTAGAAAACTGCACTTCGTATGCCGTATTAAATTTATCGATGGCTTTCAGAAGCCCGATGCTTCCGATCTGAAACAGATCCTCCGCCTCCGTTCCCCGGTTCAGAAATCTGCGGACTATGCTCCATACCAGCCCCGTGTTCTGCTCCACCAGCCTGTCTCTGGCGGCTTTGTCTCCCCGGTGTGCCCGCTCCAGCAGAATCCTCGCTTCTTCCATAGGCGCTCCTCAGGCAAAGGGGCTGCCGCCGGAACCGATACGCTTTCTCATATGGATCTCCGTGCCCTCTCCCGGCTGAGAAGCCACCGCGATCTCATCCATAAAAGCTTCCATAAAGGCAAATCCCATACCGGAGCGCTCCAGCTCCGGCTTGGTGGTGTACAGAGGCTCCATGGCCTTTTTCACATCCTCGATCCCTTTTCCGTGATCGATGACGGTCACATACAGATCCCTCCCCGCGATCTTGCATTCGATGCGGATCTTATGTACCTGATTTTCATACCCGTGAATGATGGCATTGGTGATCGCCTCGGACAGGGCCGTCTTGATATCCGCCACCTCCTCCAGGGTAGGATTCATCTGCGTGCAGAAAGCCGCTACGGCCACTCTGGCAAAGCTTTCGTTGCAGACCCGGCTGTCAAACTCGATGGTCATTTCATTGGTGTGTTCCATGTTTTATACCCCCTTTTCCCTTCTGGACTCCGGCTCTTTTTCGATCCGGATCACCTTGTGTATCCCGGAGAGTCTCAGGATCCTCTCCACCTGTCCGCCTACGTGAACGGCTTTTACCGTGCCTCCCAGCAGGCGGATACTCCTGTATCTTCCCATGATCACTCCGATGCCGGAACTGTCCATGAAGCCTGTCCGGCTGAAATCGAACACAATGTGCCGGATCTGATTCCGGATCAGCAGACGGTCTGTCTCCTGCCGGATCTCCTGGGCGCGGCAGTGATCCAGCTCCTCCGGCACTTTGATGGTCAGCGTGTTCCCTTTTACTTCCATGATCCCTTCCATTTCCCGTCCTCCTTGACTGATGATCTTCCGGTAAACGCAGACAGGGGATGCGCACACTGTACGCATCCCCTGTCTGGAGGTTTCTCTTTCGTGTTTTCTTATTCTGTTTCTCCCTGCTGTATCTGATCGATGTAGTTCTGGGCTACCGAGGCCTCCCGGCTGTCCGGGAAGCGCTGGATGATATCCTGGAATACCGCCACCGCATTCGCGTTGTCTCCCTTCAGACGGTAGGCGTTGGCAAGGGAACTTAAGGTGGCGTAATCGTTGCCGTTGATGGCCCTGGCCTGGGTCAGATACTCAATGGCAGTATCGTAATCCCCTCCGTTCATGGCATCCATGCCGTCATTGGACAGCTGCTCGAACATGAGCCCCTGTACATCCTCGTAAATGCTGTTATACGTAGCTTTCCCCTCTTCGGAAAGCGCGTCCGCCTGGATCCTGCTCAGGGTTTCCGCCGCTTCCGTATAATCCCCGTTCTGGTAAGCGTTGTAAGCCCGCAGAAGGTTTTCATAGGAATCGGAAGTCTGCCCTGACTGCTCCAGCTGCTGTTCCGCCGTCTCCGCCCGGGAGGTGGCCGACGCCAGCTGCTCTGTCAGGCCGGAGATCTGTGTTTCCTGGCCTGCCATGATATTGCTGTACTCCACAACCTTTTCATCCGCGTCCCGGCTGGCGTCCTGACGGACCGAAGGGACCAGCAGAAACCATGTGACAAGGATTCCCAGCACCAGTCCCGCGACGATATTCACAAAATTGGCAAATATGGTCGTTTCCCGGAAGGAAGCCGGCTGGATCACCACATCCCCCTCCGGCACATAGATCTTTTCCTTCTCCGGCTCCTGCTTCCAGAGTCTCCTCCGCCTGTCCTCCAGTCTGGTCACGGTTCCCGTCTGCTGATCTACTTCCTTCAGAAAACGGAGGGTGGTGGAATTGGTCCGGTCGATCCTGGCCGCCTTTTTCAGGACCTTTCTGGCCTTTTCATACTCTTCCTGCCGGATCTGGATCAGGGCCAGCAGATGGTACGCCTTGATCAGCTTGGGATTCTGCGTCAGGATCTTCTTCAGCTGCACGGCCGCCACATCCTCATTACCTTCCCGGCAGCACTTCAGAGCGATATTATACTTCTTGATCGTCTGATTCACCGCATCCAGCTTCACCGGCTCCGCCTGGACCTTCTGGATGTATTCCACGGCCAGGTTCTCTTCCGGCTTGATATTTTTGCTGATGATCCACTCGCTGAGAGCGGAAACCACCTCTCCTGTCTCATAATATACCAGCCCCAGAAGATTTCTGGCCTGGATATTCCTCTTATTATATTTCAGGCTTCTCCGCAGCAGATCTATGGCTCCGGACAGATCCCGGATCTCCGCCTTGTCCAATCCCTGATTATAATACAGGTTGGAAAGCTGCAGAGCCCTTTTCTGTACACTGAGATCTCCCCCGCATTGCGGGCAGACCGCCTCTCCGCTGCTTACCGCCGCGCCGCAGTACATACAATCCATAGGCTTTACTCCTTCGTCTGCTCGCTCTGAGTCTTCTGCATCTCTTTCAGCAGATCTATCACATCCGTCAGATCCCGTCTGTAAATCGCGTCCTCTACTTCCTCTACATCCAGGCATGGCTCAAATTTCTTCAGTTCTTCCTCGTAATTCAGCACGCTTCCGCCTCCTTATTTTTGTGGGTATTGATCCAGTCCTTCAGTTCTCCGGCCAGGTACAGAGAGCCCACGCAGAACAGCATGCCGTCGCCTTTCAGACGGCGGGCTGTTTCAAAAGCCGGCCCCGGCTCTTTCTCGCAGATCACTTCCCTGCACCCTGCTTTCCGGAACAGTTCTTCCAGCTCCTCTCCCGGAACCCGGCGGTATCCCGGGATCTCCGTCACCACCACCCTGGCCGGCCGGATGCCGGCTGCGATTTCCCGTATCATATCCGGATAGTGCTTATCGGCCACTGCGGAAAACAGCACCGTGATCTCATGGTCCTTCCGGAAATGGGAAGCGGTGCGGATAAACTGGGCCACTCCGTCTTCATTGTGGGCCCCGTCGATGATCACCCCGTCCATGACGGTCTCCATCCTGCAGGGCCAGACCGCTCCGCGGATTCCCCGGATCAGGGCTTCCCCGCCGATCCCGTGGTGATCCGACAGCTTTCTCATGGTAAAGTATGCCAGAGAAGCGTTCATCATCTGATATTCCGCGATGGAAGATATCCGCAGCTCCGTTTCCTGCTCCCCGGGGAAACAGAACCGGAAAGTGATCCCCTGTCTGGTATTGCTGACCAGATGGTACATATCCTCCGTCAGGGCGTAAGCGGGACTTCCCAGTTCCTCCGCCCGCTTCCGGATCACCTGGGCCGCCTGCGGGTCGTGCCCGTCATAGATCACCGGCACCCCCGGCTTGATGATCCCGGCCTTTTCTCCGGCGATCTGAGGGATGGTGTCCCCCAGATACTCTGTGTGATCCCTGCTGATGGAGGTGATGATGCAGGCCAGAGGCTTTTCCACCACGTTGGTGGCGTCCAGCCTTCCGCCCATGCCCGTCTCCAGGATCACAAAATCCACCTGCTGTCTCCGGAAGATCAGCATGCCCATCAGCAGCAGCAGTTCAAAATACGTGGGATGGGTCTCCCCTTCTTTCATGGCCGCGTCCACTGCCTCCATCACCTGCCGGAAGGCTTCCAGAAAGGTTTCATCATCGATCATGCGGTTATTGATCAGATACCTCTCGTTGATCTTCACCAGATGCGGCGAAGTAAACAGACCGCAGCTGTATCCTCCCTCCATGAGCATGGCGTTCAGAAAAGAACACACGCTTCCTTTTCCGTTTGTCCCCGCCACGTGAATGATCCGCATATCCTTCTCCGGATTTCCCAGACGCCGCAGCAGCCTGCGGGTATGGTCCAGAGAAGTCTTGCTGGTAAACTTCGGTATTTCTTCAATATATCTGACTGCTTCTTCGTAATTCACTGTTTTCACCATTCTCTTCTTCCGCCGCCAGGTTTGTCTGACCGGCTCTTTTCATTATAATATAGCGGCACCATAAGTCCATACCCTTTTTTAAAAAACCTTCGACAAAAAAGTTCAGGAACGGATATAGCGGATGGTGCCGGTGGCGGAAAGGATCCGGTCCTCCTGGCCTTCCGCCACCTGGACCACCCGGATGCTGTCTCCGTTTTCAAGTTCCTGTCCCTGCGCCATCAGCATTTCTGTATTGACATACAGAGTGTTCTCCAGGATCTCTCCGTTGATCTCCGCCCGGCTGGCCGCGGTAAAGTTCTGCCCGGTCAGATAGAAGATATCTCCGGCCGAAGTCTGCACCCCTTCCAGGGTCACCGGCTCTGTGCCCATCTTCATGTCCGAGGGAACACTGTAGGGATCTTCGCCTCCGTATACATACTGTTCCCCGTAAAGGATGTCGTACTGCAGCACTTCCATATCCCGCTGATAATTTCTGCTTTTTCTTCTGGCCTGATGATAGCGGATCATGGTTCCCTCATGGATTCCTGCCATGTCCAGCACCTTGGCGCCTATCTGGTAGGCGGACAGGTTGCCGTCTTCCACAGGGAGATCCATATTATCCCAGATCACATACTCTGTCTGGAACAGATAGCGGTTTTCCAGATCTACCGTCTTAAGCCCCATGGTGGGAAGATGGTCCCCGTACATGACCAGGATCACCGGCTCCGGATACTCTTCCAGAGCGGCTGTCAGTTCCCGGAGAAAATCGTCCATCTCGTGGATCTCATTGCAGTAATATTCCCAGGCATAGTTGTTCTTTTCCCGGCGTTCCGCCCCTGTGACCCGGATCTCCGGGTCCGTCAGCACCGGCTCCTGGGGATAATCCCCGTGGCCCTGAACGGAAACCGTATAGATGTAATCTCTTTCTTCTGTGGAATCCAGGCATTTCAGGATCTCCTCCGTCAGGATATGATCCTTCAGCCAGCCTCCCGGGGTTCTGTCGGTGGTATCCGCCATGTATTCCATAGAAGTAAAGCTGTCAAATCCCAGCATGGGGTAGACTTTGTCTCTGTCGTAAAAGGCCGCCTCGTTATTGTGGATCACATGGGTGCCATACCCCAGATCTTTCAGCACATAGGGGACGCTCTCACAGGTTTCTTCCGACAGCACCGTTTTATAGGGATACTCTCCCGGACCGAAGTACCGGAGGCTCATCCCTGTGATCGCCTCGAATTCCGTGTTGATGGTTCCCGCGCCTACGGCGGGCACCCGGAAATAACCGGAGGAATATTCTTCTTTCAGCTGCCGGAAATAGGGAATGGGATCCTCTGAAATATCGAGGAAATTCACCAGTTCCGGATCAAAAAAGGATTCCAGCTGCAGGAAGATCAGATTCGGCCTTTCTTCGCCGCTCTCCTCCAGAGAGCCTTCGCTGTCCAGGATATTGTTCACCAGACGCTCCGAATAGCCGTTGGGCTCCTGGATCCCGGTATCGAAGAGGGTCACGCTGAGACAGTAGGGAAACCCGTAATCTTCGTAGGCGGAGGCGATATTCCCGAAGTACGTGGACAGCATCCGCTGACTCAAAGCTCCGTGCGTACTCAGGGCAAACAGAAGAATGCTGCCCCCGATCAGAGCCAGATCCGCCGGCCAGCTTCGCTTTCCCCGGTATTTCGGCGCTTTGAACCAGAACCATACCAGAAAAGCCGCGAAAGCCGCCAGGGCCGCCAGGATCCCGATCAGACCGGGAACAGAGATATACTTTCCGATGATCCGGCCCGCGTCTGACAAGAGCTGAAGGTCCGGCCCGGTAAAGGGCGTCACCCGGTTCATCAGCACGACTCCGTTGATGATCCCCAGGAGCAGCCAGAAACTGAAGACGATGACCCGGGCAAAGATCCTCCGGCGGAACAGATAGATCAGGGTGGTGGTCATAAAGATCAGAAAAACGTTGTACAGAAAAATCAGGGGCCTGGCCGTGAGAAAATGCCATGCCTTGTACAGCGAGTGCCTGGATAGGGCCTCGATCACGAAATACAGCAGAAAGGATCCCAGTGCCTGAAGGGGCACTGAGAACCTGTTGCAGATCCGTATGCATTTTTCTCTGTTCATTCTGATCTTTTTCATTTATTTTCTGAGCTGCGCCAGCCGCTCCTCCACCTGCTTCAGCATGTTGGCATAGTTTTCCAGTTTGTCCCTCTCCTCCTGCACCTTGGCGGCCGGGGCCTTGCTGACAAATTTCTCGTTGTTCAGCATACCGTTGGATCGGGCGATCTCTTTCTGCAGCCGCTGCTGCTCTTTGCTCAGGCGCTCCAGTTCTTTCTCCAGATCCACCAGCTCCGCGAAGGGAATATAGATGGAAGCTCCGGGGATCACCGCGGATACGGCGTCCTCCCCGATGCCGGTCTTATCCTCCTGGATGTGGACCTCGCCGGCGTAGGCCAGAGTAGCGAAGAAGACCCGGCTGCGGGAGAAGGTCTCCCGGATCCCCGCCTCAGCGGAAACCACATAGACGCTGGCCTTCTTGCTGGGGGGCACGTTCAGCTGGGTGCGCACCGCCCGGATCCCCCGGACTGCCTCCTTCATCATCTCCACCTCCGCTTCCTCTCTGGCGAAGTTCCAGTCTTCCCGGTACTCCGGCCAGGAAGCGATCATGATGGACTCCTCCTCCGGATTCAGGGTGCAGTAGATCTCCTCGGTGATAAAGGGCATAAAGGGATGGAGCATTTTCAGGGCGCTGCTTAAAACCTTCTTCAGGGTCCAGAGGGCCGCCGCCTTGGTGCTGTCTCCTTCTCCGTAGAGCCTGGGCTTCACCATCTCGATGTACCAGTCGCAGAATTCCTCCCAGATAAAATCGTAGACCTTCTGCACCGCGATGCCCAGCTCGAATTTTTCCATATTCTCCGTAACTTCGCAGGCCAGGCGGTTTACCTTGCTGAGGATCCACCGATCGGCTCCGGTCAGGCTTTCCGGCTCCACAGTCTCCGGCACCTTGGCGGCGTCCAGGTTCATGAGGATAAACCGGGAAGCGTTCCACACTTTGTTGGCAAAGTTCCGGCTGGACTCCACCCGCTCCCAGTAGAAGCGCATGTCATTTCCCGGAGCATTTCCGGTCATAAGGGTCAGCCGCAGGGCGTCCGCCCCGTACTTGTCGATGACCTCCAGAGGATCGATGCCGTTGCCCAGAGATTTACTCATCTTCCGTCCCTGAGAATCCCGCACCAGACCGTGGATCAGCACGTGCTTAAAGGGAGATTTCCCCGTCTGCTCCAGGCCGGAAAATACCATGCGGATCACCCAGAAGAAAATGATATCGTATCCGGTCACCAGCACGCTGGTGGGATAGAAATAATCCAGTTCCGGAGTTTTGTCCGGCCATCCCAGGGTGGAGAAAGGCCACAGAGCGGAGGAAAACCAGGTGTCCAGCGTGTCCTCGTCCTGGGTCAGATGGGTGCAGCCGCACTTGGGGCATTTTTCCGGCGCGCCGCCTTTTTTCACCACGACCTCGCCGCATTCATCGCAGTACCAGGCCGGGATCCGGTGTCCCCACCAGAGCTGCCGGGAAATGCACCAGTCCTTGATATTCTCCAGCCAGTGCATGTAGATCTTGTCAAACCGCTCCGGCACAAAATTCAGATCCTCCGTGGCCAGCACATCCATGGCGGCCCGGGCCATTTCCTTCATGCGCACGAACCACTGGGGCTTGATCATGGGCTCCACGGTGGTATGGCAGCGGTCATGGGTGCCCACGGCATGGGTGTGGGGCACCACCTTCACCAGCAGTCCCTGGGCTTTCAGGTCCTCTACCATGGCTTTTCTGGCCTCATAGCGATCCATGCCGGCGTACTTGCCGCAGAGCTCGTTCATGGTAGCGTCATCGTTCATGATATTGATCTCCGGCAGGCTGTGGCGTTTCCCCACCTCAAAATCGTTGGGGTCGTGGGCCGGGGTGATCTTCACGCAGCCGGTCCCGAACTCCTTGTCCACGTACTCGTCGGCGATCACCGGGATCTCCCGGTCTGTCAGGGGCAGCTTCAGAGTCTTGCCGATGAGATCCTTGTACCGCTCATCTTCGGGATTTACAGCCACCGCGGTATCCCCCAGCATGGTCTCCGGACGGGTGGTGGCGATCTCCACAAAACGGCCTTCCTCCCCCACGATGGGGTAATTGATATGCCAGAAGAAACCGTTCTGATCCTCGTGCTCTACTTCCGCGTCGGACAGAGACGTCTGACACTTGGGGCACCAGTTGATGATACGGCTGCCTTTGTAGATCCAGCCTTTTTCGTACAGCTTGACAAATACTTCCTCCACGGCCCTGGAACAGCCCTCGTCCATGGTGAACCGCTCCCGCTCCCAGTCGGCGGAAGCGCCCAGCTTGTGCAGCTGGTTGATAATGCGGCTGCCGTACTCCTCTTTCCACTTCCAGGCGTACTTCAGGAACTCCTCCCGGCCGATCTCGTGCTTGTCGATGCCCTGATCCTTCAGCATATTGGTGACCTTTACCTCCGTGGCAATGGCCGCGTGGTCCGTGCCGGGCTGCCACAGAGCTTCATAGCCCTGCATTCTCTTATAGCGGATCAGGATGTCCTGCATGGTATTGTCCAGGGCGTGGCCCATGTGCAGCTGTCCGGTGACATTGGGCGGCGGCATGACAATGGTAAAGGGCTTCTTGTCCGGGTTTACCTTGGCGTGGAAATATCCCTTGTCCAGCCATTTCTGATACAGTCTGTCCTCCAGTCCTTTCGGGTCGTAGGTTTTGGCAAGTTCTTTCTTCATTCTGAAAATCCTCTCTTTTGATGATTTCTTGTTCCTGCGCGGAACGATCCATGTCTCCTGCCCGTTTGCCGGGCACCTCATTTTTATCTGAATCTTTGTCCTCAGCTTACTGCCTCCCGGGCATATAAGCAGAAGGAATACATTTCTGTCACCTGGTCCAGGGACGCCTCCGGAACAGGATAATCCACGGTAATCCCGTCCGGTCCGATATAGCGGAGGCACCGGAAATCTTCCGTCAGGTAGATCCGATATTCCTCTCCCGCCCCGAACACAAAGACAAACCGGCATCGGGGCGTTCCGGTCTCCGGATCTGTCTCATAATAGTATTCCGCGCTGTAGGTGCCGGACAGGCTGTCCCCGTAAGCTCCCTTCTCCGCGGAAATCTTACGGAGCTGCCCCTTTTCGTTCCGGTACGCGGTAAGCCCCGCCCCGGGACTCTCCGGACTGAGGCTGTCCAGATCATACTGGATCCCGTAATAGAGATCCCGGATCTCCTGGATCTCCGCCTCCAGTTCTTCGGAACTCATAGGCTCTGCTTCCGGCTCCGGCGTTTCTGTGGGGAGCGCCGTGGGTTCCGGCTCCTCCGTGGGCTTCGGCGTCTCTGCGGGAGCGGCGGTGGGAACAGGCTCCTCAGCCTCCGTGGCAGCCGGCGTCCGGGTGGGAGTTTCCGTGGATGACGGCTTCGGTTCCTGAGACGGCCCCCGGGTTTTGGCGGACTCCGTTTTTTCTGTCCCCAGCGTATTCCCATCCTGCCCGCTCTGTCCCGGCCGGATCACCAGAACCGCCAGCAGGATTGCCGCCGCCGCGGCAAAAATCCCCAACAAAGGGATCCATCGAATCCGTTTTTTTCGGATCCTGCGCTCTGCCTCCTCCGGAGGCCGGATCCTCAGATCCGATCCGCACCGGTCACAAAATTTAGCTCCGGGGGGATTTTCCCGCCCGCAATGGCTGCATCGCATATTCTCCTCCTGAAACCAGAAACGCCCTCTGCGCGTCTGCGCAAAGGGCGAATATCTCGCGGTACCACCTTACTTCACACGCGGATCCCCGCGTGCCTCCTTATGTCCCGTAACGGGGGACCTCCGCGGCCGCCTACCCACGGGGCAGATCAAACTCCACGCTCCGCTTCAGCCGCCGGGCTCCAAAGCTACCTTCCGCGAAATGCCTTCCCGGACAGCCTTTCAGCCTGGGGCCGTCCTCTCTGATGGAGCGGTTCCGCGTACTCCTCTTTTTCATCGCCTTTAAACTGAACTTATCATAGTAAGGATTCCGGGGTTTGTCAAGGTTTTTCCGGGCAGATTCTCTGCCTTGTCCTGTTAAAGCGAAGCGGTCTGCCTGTTCCGCGTCTTAAAACCCGACAGCTGCTGACCGTACATTTTTGTCGAAAACAAAAAGTTTGTGCTGTGTGAATCTAAAAAACAGGGATGTTCCTTACACCAGGATCTCTACCCGGCTGCCTCCCTCCCGGTCTTTTTTCACCAGGATCTGCCGGTCGATCTTTTCTTTCAGTTCTCCTACGTGAGAGATGATACCTACCAGCCGATTCCCCTCTGTCAGGGAAGACAGCGCCCGGACCGCCTGCTGCAGGGATTCCTCGTCCAGAGAGCCGAAGCCCTCGTCTACGAACATGGTATCCAGCCGGATGCCCCCGGCGGAGGACTGGACCTCATCGGAGAGCCCCAATGCCAGAGACAGGGAGGCCTGAAAGGATTCTCCTCCGGAAAGGGTGCGGACGCTGCGCTCCGTGCCGTTGTAGTGGTCAATGACGTCCAGCTCCAGACCGCTCTGGCTTCTGCT
This sequence comes from Candidatus Scatomonas sp., assembly GCA_963928055.1. Taxonomy (GTDB): domain Bacteria; phylum Bacillota; class Clostridia; order Lachnospirales; family Lachnospiraceae; genus Scatomonas. The sequence goes on from CAWVDN010000001.1 coordinate 1,403,550, forward strand.
GCCGGAGGCCTCCCTTCGCCGTTTCAGTTCATACTGCCCCCCGGACATGACCAGGAACCTTAAATTGGCCCGGCGGATGATCCGGTCAAAATAAGTCATCTGGATATAGGTCTCCAGCATGATCTTTTCTTTGCCGGCAAGGTTCCCGTTGGCGGTATTGGAAAGGGACTGGACGAAGGCCCACTTTTCCTCCAGCTTCCGCAGTTCCGCGGACCGCTGTTCCATATGGAACAGCGCCTGCCGGTTGGCGGTGGTCCTGGCATGAAGAACTTTCTGCGCTCTCAGAAGCTCCTCCCTCTGCTCTGTCAGAAGGACTTTCCGATTCTCCTGAACAGACCCGTCGATCTCCCCGCTCTGTTCCAGAAGTTCCTTCAGCTGGCGGATCCTTCCTTCCAGGGCGGACAGATTCCTGGCGGCTGTATCCCGATTTTCTTTCGCCTCTTCCAGGGCCTGCTCCAAGGTCTGCCCTTCTGCCTGAAAGCTCCGGATCTGCTGTTCCGCCTGCTCCCGGCTCTCCCGGGTCAATCCGGCTTTCAGCCGCTCCGCCTGCTCCCCGGCCAGGAGGCTCCTGCTTTCCGCCTCTGCCCTTTTCTGCTTCCACTGGCTGATCTGCTGCTCCGTCTTCTCTTTTTCCCGCTCTTTTTCCGGAATCCGGATGCTCAGTTCTTTTTTTCTGGCAAGCTTCGTCTCTTCCTCCTGAAGAAGCTGCCCAAGCCGCGCCAGTTCCCGGTCCGCCCTCCGGCTTTCTTCCGCCAGAAACTCTTCCGCGTCCTCCGGCGAGAGATGGGCTCCCAGTTCCCGAAATCCTCTGCCCAGGCTGTCTTCCTGCCCTTCCAGCTGCCCCTCCAGATTTTTCTTCCGGCCTTCCGCTTCCTGAAGCCGCCGGGAGGCTCCTTCTTTTTCTTTCTCCAGTTTTTCGCTCCTCTGTTCCTGCTCCTGCAGCTTCCGCCGCAGCTGTTCCCGCCGGGCAAGTTTTTCCCGGTTTTCTTTCTCTGCAGTTTCCAGCCGAGCCATGGCTTTCCGCCGGATTTCTTCCGCCGCTTTCAGCTGCTCCCCGGCCTGTTCCGGGGCAGACGGTTCCCCGTAAAGCTTCATCTGATCCAGCAGGGTTTCTTCCTGGGCCAGCACGCTGCCTTTCAGTTCTCCCGCCTGACGGCTGGCCTTTTCCGCCAGATCCTGCGCCTTTTCAAAAGCCGCTCTGGCCTCCTCCACCTGGGCTTCCGCAGGCGCCTCCAGGGATTTTTCCGCCGGGGCCGGATGTTCTCTGGAGCCGCAGACAGGGCAGGGTTCTCCCTCTGCCAGGGTCTCCGCCAGGATCCCCGCCTGCTCGTCCAGAAACGCCCGGTTCCGGCTGCGGTACACCCGCCCTGCCTCTTCCGCGCGCTCCGCCGCCCTGCGGTAAGCGGCACGAGCGGCTTCCAGTTTCTCCCGGGAAATCCCGTACTCATCCAAAGCGTCCCTGAGACGTTCAAGTTCCCCCAGCTCCCGCTCCAGCCTGGTTCTCTCCCCGGAAAGTTTTTCTTTTTCTCCGGCCGCGTCTTCCAGAGATTGGAACTTCTTCCCCAGAGTTTCTGCCTCTGCTGTCAGCTGCTCCCGCTGCCGGTCCAGCTCCAGGCAGTTCCGGCGGAGCTGCTCCGCCTCCCGGCCCGCCTGTTCCAAAGCGTCTTTCAGAGTATTTCTCTGCCGGACCTGTTCCGCAAGATCCCTCAGCTGCCTTTTCCGGTTTTCCGCCTGCTGCCGTTCCAGTTTCAGCTGTCCGGCCCGTTCCCCGGACTGCTCCAGGGAGGCCTGCTCTTCCTTCTTCTCCTGCAGCTCCCGGATCTGTTTCTCCAGCTCCGCCTCCGCCTGCCGCTGCTTACCGGCGGCTTCCTCTGCTTCCTGCTCCTGCTGCCGGCATACCTTTCTCTGCTCCTCCAGTTCCTCATACCGGGGAAGCTCTCCCTGCAGAACGGCAGCCTTTCGGGACAGCTCTTCCCGCAGAGGCTTTTTCTTCTCTTCTTCCTCCACCATCTGCTCAGCCAGAGCCAGCTTCTCACAAACAGATTTTCTGGATTTCTCAGCCTCCTGAAGGCGGATCTCCGCTTTTTTCCGCTCTTCCGCCTGGGCCAGAAGGGCATGGACCTCCTCCAGTTCCCGATCCAGCTTTCCGGTTTCCGCCTCCAGGGCTTTCCGGCCTTCTTCGTCCTCCTGCAGAAGCTCAGAAAAAAGTTCCTGTACCTCCGCGGCAGGCAGTTCCCCGGATCTGGCCTGCTCCGCCCGGGAAGCCAGGGGACTGTCCTCCGGACACTGGATTCCCTGGATATACTGGGCTACGCTGCTTCTGGCTCTGTCGCACTCTGTCCGCAGCTTTCCGGATTCCGTCTTCAGTTTCTCCTGAAAAACCTGATAGGGGCCGGTGTGAAAAATGTCCCGGAAGATCCCCTGGCGCTCCCGGGTGTCCGCCAGCAGCAGCTTCAGGAAATCTCCCTGCGCGATCATGGCGATCTGGGAAAACTGCTGATAGTCCAGGCCGATGATCTCCTTCACCGCCTGGTTTACCTCCCGGACCTTGGTCACCAGACGCCCATCCGGCAGCGTCAGTTCCGCCTCCGCCCTCTGAAGGGTCTGTCCGCCGCCCCGCCTGGCGGGACGGAGATACTCCGGATTCCGCCGTACCTGATACACCTTGCCGCCGTAGGAAAAGATCAATTCCACCTCTGTGGGAGTCTCCGGCCCGGCGTATTTGGAGCGGAACATGCCCGGCTCCCGGCTGGAGCCGCTGGCCTCCCCGTAGAGGGCAAAGGTGATAGCGTCAAAAAGAGTGGTCTTTCCGGCTCCTGTGTCACCGCTGATCAGATACAGGCCCGCGGAGCCCAGCTGTTCCATCTGCAGTTCGGTCCGCCCGGCATAGGGGCCGAAAGCGGAAAGGGTCAGTTTCAGCGGTCTCATAGCTTATCCTCCCATATGGTTTCCATCAGTTCCCTGGAAAAGCGGATCTGCTCCTCCGTCATAGGCTGATTGTTCTGCCGTTCATAAAATTCTTCAAACAGTTTCAGGGGCGGTTTTGCCGCCGGCTCTTCCGCGCCCTCCGGAAGATTCCGGGATCTGGTCCTGGCGTTGTCGTAATCCAGCCGCATAAGATTGGGATAGATCACCCGCAGCTTTGCCGCTCCGTCGGGGACATCCTCCTCGTCTGTCAGGGTAATATGGAGGTAATCCTCCCGGTTCCTGCCCTCATAAAAGCTTTTCGCCGTAACCTCCAGGTAGGAGCCCCGGATCTCCCGCAGATCCCGCAGAGGAGTTAAGGGCCGGGCAGCCACCTCCAGAGTCCCCTTTTCCTTCAGCTCCGCCACCGTCACGGATTTCTGCTGTCCCGCCTCAGAGAAGGAATACTTCAGAGGGGTGCCGCAGTAGCGGATCCTGGGGGACCCGATATTCTGGGGGCCGTGGATGTGGCCCAGGGCCACATAGTCAAAATCGTCAAACACCGAGGCGTCCACGTTGTCGGAGCCTCCCACGGAAATTTCTTCCGAATCCGACCGGGAAGCCCCGGTGACAAACTGGTGGGTCACCAGCACATTTCTCTGCTCCTTATGGATCTCCAGGGCCTCCACCGCTTTCCCCAGGGCCTCTGTGTAGGTGCCGATCTCCTCCTCCGGAAAATACCGGCGCACATGGGCCGGCTTCAGGAACGGCAGCAGATAAACATTCACCGGGCCGTATGCATCCTCCAGCACCACCGGCTCCACCTTTCCGCTGTACACCGGGGCCAGGTGGATGCCGCTGCCCTCCATGAGCCGTCCCCCGAAGGACAGCCGCTCCGGGGAATCGTGATTGCCGCTGATGACAAAAACCTGCAGTTTCCGGGAAGACAGTTCCCAGAGAAACCCGTCAAAAAGCTGCACCGCCTCCCCGGAGGGTACGGATTTATCGTAGATATCCCCGGCCAGCAGCACTGCCTGGGGCTGTTCTTCGTCTATGATCCGCAGGATTTCCTGCAGAATGAAGGCCTGGTCCTCCAGCATGGAAAATTCGTTGACCCGCTTTCCCAGGTGCAGGTCGGAGAGATGGATCAGTTTCATGGGGCCTCCTTGTATGATAGAATAAAAAAGTCTCCCGATTACAGGAGACTAAAATGACTTTTTATGAACTTGTGGGGGAAATCCCTTCGGCTCCCGATCTTGCTGTCAAGCGGAAAACCGGACCGTCAATTCTTTGCGGAGGAATCATGACGCGGTATAAAACAGCTTTTCTGACAGCCGAAGTATTTCACCCTGCCGTTTAAACGATACATAAATCCCGCTCGAAGGTTCCCGGCTGAGTGAATACTCTTATCAGGCATTCCATATCGGATGGATAGATGGAAAGCTTTGCTCGGAAGCTTCAACCTTATATCATCCAAGCAGGTTTCCTGGCTCTCAGATTATCGCGCAACGCTCCTTCTCATATGTGCGGACATACAATGGTTTTCTGCGTCTTGCTCCCTGATTACAGTGACCGGATCGCTCGGGCCTCTCACCCGATTCCCTTTTCACCGCCGCGGACCGCGGGGTGCACTTGCATGATTGATATGAAATTTATGCACAAATATATAATAGCATCCGGGCCCGGCGGTGTCAACCATTAACTAAAATTCTCCAGCTCCTCCAGCATCTGCGCCACGGTTTTTCCGTTCAGCGGATGCCGCATCCAGGGGGCGATCTGCGCCAGGGGCTTCAGTACAAAATCTCTTTTGTGCATTTCCACATGGGGAATGTGCAGGGTATCCGTATCCAGCACCAGATCATCGTAGAAAATAATATCCAGATCCAGCGTCCGGGGCCCCCAGTGGATCAGCCGCTCCCGCTTTTCCTCCTGCTCGATCTCATGGAGGCGGTCCAGCAGTTCTTCCGGGGTCAGCAGGGTATCCAGGAGCAGACAGCCATTCAGGAAATCATCCTGCTCCACATAGCCGTAGGGGGCCGTGGTGATAAAATCCGAGACCGCCGTCACATGGCAGCCTGCCGTTTCCTTCAGAAGCTCCACCGCCCGCTGCAGATGCGCCCTTTTATCTCCCAGGTTGGATCCCAGCGCGACGGCTGCCTGATGCCACTGCCGCCGGATCTCTACCGCCACGGTTTTCAGGGGGAGGCGTACCGGAGCCCAGGGTTTCCGGATCTCCAGGCGGATCTTCCGGATCCTTGGCCAGGCAGTCAGGAGTTCAAAGGCCAGATGCTCCGCCACGCTCTCCAGCAGCTTCCAGGTATGGCCTTCCACGTATTCTTTGATCCGCCGGCACACCTCTCCATAGTTGACGGACTGCTCCAGATCATCGCTTTTCCCCGCGGGGCGGGTGTCTGTGTACAGATCCGCCGAGACGACAAACTTCTGCCCCAGGGCGTTTTCCTCCGGATACACCCCGTGGTTGGCAAACACTTCCAGTTCCTGAATTTTGATCCGATCCATGATCTACCCCCTCATCAGGGCCTTCGTCATCTGAATGGCCCGCAGATTTTCTTTTACATCGTGTACCCGCACAAAAGCGCAGCCCTTCTGCGCCGCGTAAACCGTGGTCACCAGCGTGCCCTCCAGCCGCTGATCCGCCGGAAGGTCCAGGGTCTTACCGATGACCGATTTTCTGGATGTTCCCAGCAGCACCGGAAATCCCAGATGAACCAATTCCTCCAGGCGGGCGATCACCTCCAGATTCTGGGCATAGCTCTTGGCAAACCCTACGCCGGGGTCCAGGATGAGCCGGTCATCCCCCACTCCCGCTTCCCGGGCGATCTCCACCGAAGCCATGAGATCCGCGGCCACCTCTCTCATAAAATCCTCATACACCGCTTCTTTCCGATTGTGCATCAGGCAGCAGGCGGCTCCGCTCTCCGCGGCCACCCGGGCCATCTGAGGATCCCCCTTCAGGCCCCAGATATCATTGATCATGCTGGCCCCCGCCTGTACCGCCGCCTCCGCCACCGAGCTTTTCCAGGTATCCACCGAGACCGGCGCCTCAAACCGCCGGGTCAGCGCCCGGATCACCGGGACGACTCTCCGGATCTCCTCCTCCGCCGGCACGGGGTCATAGCCGGGCCTGGTAGATTCCCCGCCTACATCCAGAATGGAGGCTCCTTCCCGCAGCATAGCTTCCGCGTGAAACAGAGCCGCGTCCAGCTGATCATATCTTCCCCCGTCAGAGAAGGAATCCGGCGTCACATTGAGGATTCCCATAATATAAGTCTGATTTTGAGTATCAAATTCCTGTGTTCCGATTCTCATGCTGCCTGTTCTCCCGTCTAATCTGTGATCTCCAGATTCTTTTTTTCTTTTGGCCAGTCGCAGGCCGGCTCCGCCGGACAGGCCAGACAGTTCCTGGAAGCCTTGTCCGCCCGGTACAGATATCCCCGGAGACTTTTTTCCTGCCGGATCTCCGGAGAGCGGTGGGCCCGGATGGCCTCCAGAATCTCTTTCGTCTCTATTTCCTGAAAGCCGCAGGCCGGCAGAATCTCTGCCGCCAGGGCGGCGCTGGCCTCCTGATGCGGCGTTCCCTCCAGATACTGGAGGTGCCGCCCGATATCGTGAAGCAGCGCGGCCGCGTAAATAGTTTCTTTGGAAAGCCCCGTGCCCTCCTGGAGATCATAGATCCGCATAAGCCGGGCCACCGCCAGAAAATGCTCCGCGGAGTGGCCGCAGAACTCCCGGTCTTGTTCCAGCTCCTGGATCCTGGCATAGGCCTCCCGGTACAGGGGATGCTCCCAGATCCGGTTCACCCGCTTCATGCTTTCACCATCTGGAAAAAGGTCTGCTGCAGCTGGAAATCTTCCGCGAAGGCTCCCCGAACCGCAGTGGTCACGGTTCTGGTCCCCGGCTTCTGCACCCCCCGCATGGACATGCACATGTGCTCCGCCTCCAGCATGACCATTACCCCTTTGGGGCTCAGGTATTTCTCCAGAGCGTCCGCGATCTGCGCCGTAAGGTTTTCCTGGATCTGGGGACGGCGGGCGTAGACCTCCACCGTACGGGCCAGCTTGCTGAGTCCCGCCACCTTTCCCTCCGGCAGATAGGCTACGTGGGCTTTCCCCCAGAAGGGAAGCAGATGGTGCTCACAGGTAGAGTAAAAGGTGATATCCTTTTCTAACACCATCTGGCTGCTTTCCGATACAAACTGCTTTTTCAGATGTTCCTCCGGATCCCGGGCCAGTCCCCCGTAGATCTGCCGGCACATCCTGGCCACCCGGGCCGGAGTCTCCAGAAGCCCCTCCCGGTTCACATCCTCGCCGATCCCCTCCAGAAACAGCCGTACCGCTTCCTCGATTTTTTTCTCATCCATCTTTTTTCCTCCATTGTACCGCTGCTTTCCGGATAAACGAAAAAACACCCTGTATCCCTATTCACAATACAAGGTGTTTTCATCTACTTGATTGCAACGGGTGCGGACCTCATATCGTAAGACGAGCTTTTCGTTTCACGGCAACTCCCCATCCGTTGAACACTTGACGCATGAGGTCCTATTTTGCATCTGTTCTGTTGCAATCCATTATAGCACAGGCTGAAAAAACTACAACCAGAATTTACAGGAATTCTGATATTCTTTTCATCTGATCCATAAAATCAGCTGCTTCCGGATCATTCCAATATGCTTCTGAGTGCAGGATCCTCCCTGATCTGCCGAACCACTCTCTCCTGAAAATTCCGGGCAGCATAGGAAGTTACAAACTCCATTTCTATGGGATTTCCCCACTCATCCCATCTCCGCCGGACTCTGCCCATCCAGGGATTGGGTCCTGTATTGCTTAAGATCTCCAGGTTTTTTTCCGCCGGATTCGGAAGCAGGCGGAAATCCACCTTGCAGCCGCTGCTTTCTTTTTCTTTCGCATCTATTTTCTCCTCCCAGGGCCGCTGCACAAAAACATGGGGCGCATCTTCCCCCGGACCCGGAAGATGGCTGCCGTCTTCTCCGGAAAGATATTTTCTGACCCAGGCCGCGTCATAATACGTTCCGTACTCACTCATCCGGCAGTCATTGGTCAGGTCGTCGGCGATTTCGCGGATTACTTCCTTAAGTTCCAGATTCTTCAGCCATTTATCATGCAAAGAGCCCTCTCCCATATAAGCGCCCCAGATCTGTCCGGCAATGGAAGCCGTGGAGTCCGAATCCCCCTCATGCCCTACGGCGTTCCACACGCACTGGTCAAATCCTCTTCCCAGACAGGCTGCCGCGGAAAAAAGGCCCACCGCCAGAGCTTCTTCCCCCGTCCAGCCTTTCCCCAGCCGCTCCGTCACTTCAAACTCCGCCATAAGGTTCACGGAGCTGGTGTACCCGTCCATGGCGGCCAGGGACATCGCCAATTTGATCCGCTCTGTCAGTCTCCGGGTTTCGGGATATTCCCCGTACATTTCCCGCAGCAGAAGAAGAGTATCCTCGATGGCATAGGCCAGAGAAAAATTCTGCATGATATCGTACAGGATATTTCCCAGAGCAGCCGCTGGAAGCCATCCCAACGGATGCCCATGAGTCAGGGCGGCTGTTTCCGCGCAGGCTCTGGCGTTATATTTTTTATCCCAGTGATGATGGGCCCCGCCATACAGGGCGACCGGGGCGATCCGCATGATGCCTCCGCACCCCTTGCTGTTATTTATCGGTTTTTCGATGCTACCTCCCCCTGCCTCAAGAGCGGACAGACAGGTATTTCCCGGCGCCCGGCGTGCATTCAGCTGCGGGATATTCCGGATCCAGCTGACAGGCATTTTCTGCTTCCGGCCGTCAGGATTCTGGGTTTTCAGCCAGTCGTCGTAGGCAAAGCCGATATAATGCCAGATATCCCCTCCGATGCCTTTCATGCAGGACCGGCTGTATCCCCACAGCACGCCGCAGGCGGTAAACAGCGTCATCTGTGTATCATCGGAGATCAGCGCCATGCCGGTTTTCGGATCCGGGATATACTCATGAATCCAGGAATGTCCGGCGTCCTGAAACTCCACCGGATAACCCAGGGCGTCCCCGATAGCTCCTCCTAACAGAGATCCGCAGATCCGCTCTCTCTTGCTGAGTCCTTTTCCGAAGATCCATTTTCTGGCCCTTTCCATGGACTGATATTTTTCTTCCGAGGAACAGACCAGGGTGATCTTTTCCGGCATCCGCGCGTACGGGTAGCAGCAGGGAAATTCCGCGATGGCGGAAAAAACCGCCGCGGCAGTCCGGCTGCACAGACTGTCCCCGTACCAGGGACTGTGCAGGGTATAGCCCCCGGAACCGGTACCCACCAGAGGGACCGCCAGGTGCCGGATCCCCTTCTGCTTTGCGGCTGCCAGAAGCAGATCCATCCAGCATTTTTTCAGCAGCTCATAACTCTCCCCTGTTTCCCTGCCGCAGTCCGGCGCCGCCGTATGCAGGATCCAGCGCACCGGCAGAAAGCCTCCGGAGGTAACCACCGTCCCTCCGGGCTTCATCTCTTTTCGGAGACCGGCGCACTGCCGGTCCACCTCTTCCCCGGCCCGGCGGCGGATCTCCCGGTCCAGACCGCCGCTGCCGGATAGTTTTACATCTGTTGGGTTCACAATGGCATCACAGGAGATGAAAAAGAGATCTCCCTTTACCAGCTCAATGTTCAAAAGAACCACTCCTTTCCCAAGGTATTCCGTTTTTTACTTATCCTGCTTTTCAGGTGTGATACAGGCTTGCTTTATCGCTTTACGATAAAAGAATGGCCGCACAGGGGACAGGTGATCTGGAGCCGTCCTTTTCCGCCTGTGATCCGCAGCTTCTTTCCGCAGTGTTCGCAGTAATAGTACGCGTAATTTCCGCCGCCTGGGTTCTTGGGATTTCCCGCGCCGGAGTTTCCGCCGGTTCCTTCCAGTGCGTTCAGCCGGCGTTTGTTCCTGAGCATAATGCAGATCCCCACGAAGAACAGGATCATTCCCATGACCCGGATGGCCGGAAGGGCATCTCCCCGAACGTACTGGTGAAGGAAGGGGATCTCCCGGTTTTCGGATACATACAGGGCGAACAAGGGCCCCATGGCTGCCAGAACTCCTCCGGAGAGGATCCCTTTTTTACACTCTTCTCTGGTGATCGTACTCTGATTCTTCATAATATTTTCCTGCCTTTCCTGTAAAACTTGTTTCTTTGTTTTATCTGATTACAGGATACCGCAGGCTATCTGTAATTTTGTTTTTACCTAGCATGATCTTTAAAATTTCTTCTTCATAATTTACAGAATTTCCGTAAATATGATACAAGAAGGAATTCTCCTGCTGCTTGGCGTAGGAGACCACCTCCTCCATCAGCAGATCCTTGGGATAGGGACTGAGCAGGAATTCTTCCACAAACCCGTCGAACTCGCTGTCCTGCTGCAGGGCGGCAAACCCGCTCTGCAGCAGGATCCGGTTCAGCCGCTCCACGGTCAGCCGGTGCTCCTTTGGCATCTCCCCGTCGCTGGCAAAAAACAGCAGGAAACAGATCAGCGTGGTCCGCTCCAGATCCAGGGCCCCCTGGATATATTTGTAGACCGCCAGTTCCCCGGAACGGTTTTTCCCGTACCCTTTGGTCTTGCTGTCCCGGGCGTATACTTCCTGCAGCTGCTCTTCCTTTTCTTCCATCTCCCGCATTTTTGCCCGGATGACCTCCGGATCCTCCAGTTTTTTCCACTCCGGCCGTCCCTTGCGGAACGCCTCCGCCAGACGCTTTTGCTGCGCCGGCGGCACCTCCTCCGGTTCCCCGTAATATTCCATCAGGATCTCTACCCAGTCAATGGATACGTATTCAAAATAAAAATAATTAAACTCGTCAAAGATCTCTCCGCAGGAAATGGCGGATCCCCGGATCAGCGCTCTCTTCTCCGGCTCCGGCATGGTCTTTTTCCTCCGCAGGGTCGTCACCACTTTCAAAGCGAGCAGTTCGGAAAGGGCCTGCTCCACTCCCAGACCCCTGCGGCAGGCGCTGAAATAATTCTCGATCCGCCGGTTCAGATAATAGTACAGATATTTGCAGAAATAGTAGCGGGATTTTTCCCGGACGCCGCTGAAGGACTGCAGGTTGGCGGCCAGAAACCGTTTCAGATCCGCCACGCTGGCAGCCTCCGCCAGCCCCGCGTCCATCTGCCGGGTCACCATGACCGTTCCCATATGGTCTCCCTCCTGCCGGGAATTTTCGGTGACATACCGTTCCAGTTCCCCGTAGGTGATCTTTTTCTCCTGAAAATATCCGCCGCCCCGGCCGGCGGGATACAGATCCCCGCACTCCTCCAGCACCTGTTTCCACTCCTGCCAGGACAACCCCTTCAGGAAGGCGTAGATCAGAGTGGCCTCCCAGAAATTCCGGGAGTAGAGCCGGGGACAGCCCTGCTCTTCCAGCTTTTCATTCAGTTCTTCCAGGCTCAGCTTCTTCACAAAGCCCAGGGCAATGACCCGATAGCGGACGGAGATATTTTTGATCACCTCCGGCTGAAAGGACATACAGTCCTCCAGCGCCCGGCTGCCCAGAGTTCCTGAAAGGATCCCCTGCATCATCTGCTCAAAAATCTTATGCTTATCCTTTGCCATTCTCTATTCCCCCGTTTTCTGTCAGGAAAGCGTTTCACGCAGATCCGGCTCTTCCTGCACAGCGATAGTTTCTCCCAGAGAAAACCCGCGCCAGGCTTCCCTGGCTTCCTCAAAGTAGGGGATCATGGTCTCTCCTGTCATGACCAGCCGGGCGGTCACGGTCCGCTCCAGGCCGGAATCCCCTACGATGATCCGGCAGCGCTCCTCTCCCTGTTCTTCCGTAAAGCACAGATAAAAGCTTCCCCTGGGTTCCCCCAGATCGTACTGCCGGACGATCTCCTCTGCCAGCCGGAAGCCTTCCCGGATCAGATCCGGCCCGGCTGCAAGCCCCAGCTGCACCCAGGCGGTCCGCCCGTCTGTGCGGGAGATCTCCCATCCGTCTTTTTCCATCTCCCCGATCAGCTGCCGGAATTCTTCCTCGGGGGGAGATTCCTTTACGCGGACATCGTAATAGTCTTCCCCCTCCGCGCCGAACAGGATCCCTCCTTTTTCATCCTGAAAGATCCTGTCCTCCGGCAGCAGCGTCTCCGGCAGATGAGTATCGTTGATCAGGGCGCAGAGGTATTCCAGCAGTTCCCGTCGTCCCTTGCTGCTCTCCACATAAAAATCCGTAAACTCCAGGGTACCGTCCGTGACCGGCTCCGTAAGAGACGCCCCGGCCACGGGATCACTGTACGCCAGATCCAGATACAGGACCGGTTCTCCCGCTTCCAGGCTGTATGCCGACAGTTCCTCCAGTCTGGCGGCGGCATCCGGCTCTGCCAGGCGGCAGACCAGTTGAAGGTCCTCCGGTCCTTCTTCTACGGTCAGCACCTCTGTGCCTCCCTCCAGGTAGGCGTTTCGGACCACGGAGATCGTATCGCAGGCCCACTGCCCCTGAATGTACACGGCTCCGTTCTGGCCAAGGGTGGAAGCGATAAAATCTCCCGTATCCTCCGCGGCGATCTTTACCGCGATCCGGGATTCATCCCCGTACAGAATGCTCATGTGCCGTAAAGTAACACACAAGAATTTGATAGACAGCAGCCCATTATTTCCGTGTAACAAAGAGAAAGCAATACACAATTTACATCTGAATGATATAATACTTTTAGGGCAGAGCAAGGGGAAAATTAAGGTCTACGCTCCGTAGATATTCCGCAGATATAAGGAACTCTACGCTCCGTGTGTGTTTATTAAATTACCCATCACCTACAATAAAGGCAGAAAGGAGGACAGAAACTAATGGACCAAATCCGAATCGGCAAATTTATAGCCGAATCAAGAAAATCAATGAACCTTACCCAAAGGCAACTTGCCGACGCACTTTCCATTAGTGACAAAACAATTTCCAAATGGGAGTGTGGAAAAGGACTTCCCGAAGTTTCGCTCATGCTACCATTGTGTGCGGCATTAGATATTACTGTCAATGATTTGCTTTCGGGTGAAAAGGTTTCCTCAACTGATTATCAAAAGAAAGCGGAGGGAAACATGGTGAACTTAATGAAGGAAAACGAAGAAAATAGGAAAAGAATGGTGTTGTGCGTCATTACCGTCGCAATCACGGTCGTCGCTGTATGCGCCCTGATAGTAATAGCATCCTATATTGACCTGCCTACGGTGGTACGGATCATATTGATTGTGGGTGCTGTTTTAGTGGCGGTAGCGGGCATAGCAGCGGGCGCAATGCTTGACATTAAGGCCGGTTATTTTGAGTGTCCTCATTGTAAAGAACTTTTTGTTCCGAGCATGAATGAGTATGTAAAAAGCTATCATACTTTTACAAAACGCAGATTGACCTGTCCTAAATGCGGTAAAACGGGAATGTGCAAACATCGTGTCACAAGATAAATACGATTTCTGGTAATAGCAAAGCCAGCCGAGCCAGTCAACGGTCAAGATGAACGGCGCATATGAAGTGCTCCCCAAAAGTTGGACAAAAGTTATGCGGCAAAGCCATTTTGAATTCTGTATTGGACAGGACTTAACCCATTCAATTTTTCTTTGATTCGGTTATGGTTATAGTATTCAAGATAAGCGATCAGTTCCTGGCAGAACTCGTCTAATGATTGGAACGTCCGCAGGTATAGCAGTTCCGATTTTAACAGTCCGAAGAAGTTTTCCATAACCGCATTGTCCAGACAGTTTCCCTTTCTGGACATACTTTGCCGAATGCCTTTTTCTAACAGTCTTTTTTGATACCTGACGTTCTGATATTGCCAGCCCTGATCCGAATGAAGGATCAGCCCGCTGCTGTCCGGGAGCCGGGAGAATGCTTTATCCAGCATCTCATCCACCTGGCGGTAATTAGCCCGTTCACTGATGGCATAGCTGATGATCTCACCATTATACAGGTCAAGCACAGGAGAGAGATAAAGTTTGCTTCCAAACAGGGAAAACTCAGTCACATCAGTTACCCATTTCTGATTCGGCCTTTCCGCATGGAAATCTCTAGCCAGTAGATTTGGTGCAATCTTGCCGACTTCTCCACGGTAAGAACGATACTTTTTCATTCGTACCATACATTTTAGGCCTGATTCCTTCATCAGCTTTTGTACCGTCTTGTGGTTCAGACAAAAGCCTCTGTTGCGTAATTCCATACCAATCCGCCGATATCCGTACCGGCCTTGATTCTCCTGATAAATTGCTATGATTTCCGCCCTTTCTTTTGCGTATTTATCCACAGCATTAGCTTTCCGGGAATGATAGTAGTATGTACTTCGGGGAATGCCGGCCAGTTTAAGTAATGCTGCCAGAGGATAATCACGCCTTAATTCTGTAACGGCAGCCACAACATCGCTTATTCGGGTTTTTCTCGCTTCTGAATTAAGGCGTTTAATTTTTTTAGGTAATCATTCTCCATTTTCAACCGGTAATTTTCTTCTGACAGCCGCTTATTTTCCTGTTGCAGCTCCGACTGTTCCTGCTTCTTTTGTCGTTTTTCGCTGCCTTTTGTCGCCTGCTTTTTCATAAGTCCCTGTGCACCTTCCTTTTGGAATTTCTTCTCCCACCGGCACACTGTTACAACATCAAGGCAAAAGTGCATAGCTGTCTGTGTACAGGATAAGTGATGTTCCTGCTTGTATTGTAACACTTTTAGGCGAAACTCGCCATCAAAGCCTTTTTGTCGGCCAACCAGATTTCTGCTTAGAAGTCCTTTTGCACCATGTAGCTTATACAAGTTTACCCATTTTTCAATCGGCGTACAGGATACGCAAAATTTCTCGGATGCCTCTTTGCGTGTATGCCCTTCCAGTACATACTGAACAACTGCTAATTTTAATTCCTCACTGAACAATTCTTTTCCCATAGATTTCTGCACCCCTTTCGTTGACTTTCTTGTCCAACTTTTGGGGTGCAGTTCACATACGCGCCGCCGTTGACAGCCCCGCACTATTATCAGAGAGGGGGAATTTCTATGACCGAAGATGAAGCCTACAAAGTGCATATCCAGTACACATTCAATGCCTTTTGCAAGATTGTCATTCGTCACGCAGCCATAGATATAAAATCTTGAATCTGCGCCGGAGGTGGGAACGGGAAGTTTCTCTTGACTACATGATGAATGAGAAGTTTGTCCAGCTTGCCTTGCAGCGGCCCCGGCGGCTCATGGAGGGAAAAGACTGACGGCTGGGATGTATGGGGTAATGAAGTTAAGAATGATGTAAACATAAAATTTAATAAAAAAGAGGCTTAATAAATTGTGAATTCAGCCTCTGCAGATAGTTAATAACAGCAAGTCTAAAAGTGACCTGCTGTTTTTTTAATGATTTTTTCAAACAGAATATTAAAGGAGGATTGAAATGGCGTTTTTTTCTTCAGCAGTAGATTTGCTGCAGACACTTGTTATAGCTCTTGGAGCAGGACTTGGAATATGGGGTGTTGTAAATCTGATGGAAGGTTATGGAAACGACAATCCCGGTGCAAATGCTCATGTTACATTGAGAAGCAGTAACAAACGACAAGGACAGATGCTCCACGCTATTCCGTACAGCCCAAGGATAGATAGTAAAAAAACAGGTAATAACAGTTAACAGCGGTGTATACTGCACCGCTGTTAACTGTTACTACCTGTACAGATGGGGAATTAAGTGGAACACACTCTTAAGTATTACTTAATAGGAGAAACGGTTTCTGTAATATATTTTGCACCAATATCATCTGTAATTTCAGTATAAGTTATTAGATATGTCGTTTTTTCTGTCACATCATAATACTCAAACTGAACTTGATTTGATACTCGTTCAGAACTCCTAATCTTTCCTTGCTCTTCAACCGCAATACGAGATTTAAAAGACTCCGAAGCAGAAGTTATCGCTTCCTTTGACAAAATTATTGGGATGTTGGAAAGTGATTTTGTGGGAATATTATGTGGCTTTATTTCTCTGATTTCACCAGTAGTACCAATATAAAGGGTAATTGCTACGTTAGTTACAATATCACGATTTTTATAGTACACATCCACAACATACCCATCATCAGCATCGTAAATATAGCCAAGATACTTTTCTGTATCAAAGGATTCATTGTTTGTAAGTGCTAATTTGACAATCTCTTCAAATGTAGCGTTATTATCGTCATAATTCAAAAGTGACATATCACTTTGTCGATTACTCGACGATGATTTTGACGAAGTGATTGTGAGATTGCCATTGCCATAGTATTTTACATTCTTTACACCAGAACCAGGAAGATAGATATAAGAATTTGCATCATTGATAGCTTGTGAAACGAGCCTGTGAAGAAAAGTCTGTAAATAGGATTCTTCTATGATAAGAACGGGTGAAAGGCTTGAAAAATAAGCTTTTCACCCTTGTTTTATATATACCATCCGTTTGATGGCATGTCAATAACAGGCGGATTTTCCGCCTGTTTTAACCTGGATATGGATTTAATCTGGCAGCCGTCCTTCATACATAATACTCAACTCACCATAGACCTGGCCCCAGTTTCGGATGGTAGTTGTCCATTTTTTGGTGGCTTCAAAGGTGGCCAGATACAGGGCTTTCAGCAGTGCTGTATCGCTCGGAAAAACGCTTCTCTGCTGGTTGAGTCTCCGATAGGTGGAATTTAATGATTCTATAGCATTGGTTGTATATATGACCTTCCGCACATCTGTTGAAAATTTGAAAATCGGAGAAATCGCATCCCAGTTATCTTTCCAGCGTTTCATGGAGTTCGGATATTTAGGCGTCCATTTCTCTGTTACCCGGTCAAGTGCGTCCAGAGCTTTCTTCTCATCGGATGCCTGATAGATTGTTTTTAAATCCGTTGCAAAGGCTTTCCTGTCTTTATCCGGAACATATTTCAGCGTATTCCGTACCTGATGTACGATACAGCGCTGATACTCTGTTTTCGGAAAGGCAGCTGCAATAGCTTCCTTGATTCCAGTCAGACCATCTGCACAAAGGATCAGGATGTCTTTTACACCGCGGTTTTTTAATTCATTCAGGACAGACAGCCAGTATTTTGAACTCTCATTATCACCAACCTG
This sequence comes from Candidatus Scatomonas sp., assembly GCA_963928055.1. Lineage (GTDB taxonomy): Bacteria > Bacillota > Clostridia > Lachnospirales > Lachnospiraceae > Scatomonas. The sequence goes on from CAWVDN010000001.1 coordinate 1,420,519, forward strand.
AATGGTTAGGACTTCTTTCTTGCCATCTGTATTGATACCCAAAATCACATATGCCGCCAGTTTTCGGATGATGCCGTTATCCCGCACAGAATAGTGGATTGCATCAATAAAAAGGATCGGATATATTTCATCCAAAGGCCGGTTTTGCCAATCCTCTATTTGCGGCAAGATCTTATCCGTCACATCTGAGATAAAACCCTCAGATGTTTCAAAACCGTAAATATCCTCTATGGTCTCTGAAATCTGCCGGGTTGTCATTCCCTTTGCATACATGGATATGATCTTCTGGTCAATATCCGAGATATCTTTCTGACGTTTTTTGACCACCTGCGGCTGGAAGGTTGATTTGCGGTCCTGCGGGACTTCGATTTCCATAGAGCCGTAACTACTGTTTACCCGTTTGCGCTTATAGCCATTCCGGTAATCGTCATTGTCAGAACGTTCAGACTTTTCATAGCCAAGATGATCATCCATTTCTGCTTCCATCATTTCTTTAATGGTCCCGCCAAGAAGATCTTTCAAGGCATCCTGGATATCTTCAGCGGTCTGAATGTCGTATTCTTCCAGGAGTTGATGGATAATGTTTCGTTTTCCTTCCGTCATTTGTACCCGATGAACAGGTTTCTTTTGTTTTGCCATAATAAAAGGCCCTCCTATGATTTAGATTTTATCATAGAAGAACCTCTTATATTTACGTATTTACAGAAAAACTTTCACACCGCCTGTGAAACTGTTTTTCCACCAGCCAAGGAATTATTATATCGTTTCAACCAGTTTGTGTGCGAACCAGCACTTACAGTAGTTGTCCAACCAACCGCTGCGTCTGCTCCTTGATCCACTACTCGTTTAGTAATATTATCACTTGTTGAGCCAGAACCTCCATTTTTATCGCCTCCTCCAGCGGTATTGCACCCTGCAAAAGTGATAAGTTTTTGGTTGGATGCAGTATTCCACAGGTTGGTATAACTGCTACTTGCAGTCCCAGACTGACATACTATCTTGTATGTTCCAAAACTAAGAACATCTGCATTGCCATGACCAGATAAAAAAAGGATGTCTGCACTCAAATTCTCACTTGTAAAGTCGCTTTTTGTTGGGGATTGGAGAGTAACCGTCGAGTATCCGGCATTTCCATAGGCGGTAGATGCATCAATAGCATCTTGTCGAGTATCTACACCATCGCCAAAATTTTTACCTGCTGATACAGCCAAACCACTACTTGCGTGTGCATTTACTGGTGTGAGAATGCAAGCTACGAACAGAAGAGCGGACAGCATACCCGATAAATACTTCCGTAAATTTCTTTTCATAATTTACTCCTTTCAGCTTAAAAAATTAAAGGGGAACAACAGAAATTCAGTCGCATCATAATAGGCGTCGTTCTCTTGTAATTTATGGTATTTTGTGTATGAATATAGAATAGCCTTATATGATACCGTTCCCCCATCCTTATATGTATATTTAATGGGAATACAACATAGTAACAATGTAATAATGATTATTACTACAATAATTTTCTTTTTTTTATTCATAGACAGCCTCCTTTACAAATTCACATGAAAAAGCGCATAAGCCGACAATCAACAGTCTGACTTATGCGCCCATGTGAATGATTTTGAGTTGCTCTCTCCACAACTGGGGGCTACACCAAAATCGTGTACGCCATAAACCAAACTGCTTGCGACAGAAACGGAACATGACACTACCTCCAATCTTATAAATGTCGGACGGATTAAACCACCCGCAAGATAATTTTACCGTATCAATAGCATAAACGCAACTCTTTCCAACAAAATCACTTGTAACATTTGTGTGAACACAAGCAGAGCCGAGCACCCGTTGTCAACGGTAAAATGAACGGGCTGCCGCCCGCCGTATGACAAGTGCGCCCGCCCCTGCTATATGGGCAGACAAGGGGGGGAGCAACAGCCTAAAATGCTGTCGCTCCCCCTTTACTATGAAAACAAAAACTGAATAACGACGAGCCATGAGCCGCAGAGATTTTTTGAAATCCTGCGACTTTTTTTGCGTCCATTTTTCCCAAACCGGGCTTGCCTACCGTAGTAGTGATGAAAAAGAAAAACGTGTTTGGAAAAACTGCCGCCCTGTCCGTGGAGGGCAGCAAAGGAAAACACAAAACTTTTTCGCAGCCGTTTTCCCCAAATGCCCCTTTGAGTTGGCAAAAACGCTTTTTCATGTGGTGTTGGGAGTGAAAGGGAAAACGACAAAAGCCACGGCAGAGGAAGTCGGCAGCTTTGTAGAGCAAGATTCTACCACGGTGCCAAAATCCGCATATCTGCGGTTTTGCCCCTGCGGTAAATCTTGTTGGGGAGTGCCTTCCCCAAACCCTGCTATGCGGCTTGCGCCGCTTGAAAAAACCTCAAAATATTTTTTCGGATTTTTCAAAATCCCACCGAAAACAACCTTGCAAAAATGCCCTCAAAAAGATGATAAGTGAAAGGAGTTGATACCCATAACCAAGAGATACAACACGCCCCACCGCCGCCATGTAGTCAAGACCCGCATGACCGAGGAAGAATACGCCGACTTCACCGAGCGTCTGTCTCACTTTGAAATGAGCCAAGCCGAGTTTATCCGGCAAGCCATCACGAAAGCGACCATACGCCCCATCATCACCGTTTCCCCGGTCAATGACGAACTGCTTGCCGCTGTCGGGAAGCTGACCGCCGAATACGGCAGGATCGGCGGCAACTTAAACCAGATAGCCCGGACGCTGAACGAGTGGCACAGCCCCTACCCGCAGCTTGCCGGGGAGGTACGGGCGGCGGTTTCCGACCTTGCCGCCTTGAAGTTTGAAGTCTTGCGAAAGGTAGGTGACGCTGTTGGCAACATTCAAGCATATCAGCTCTAAAAATGCGGACTACGGTGCAGCCGAGCAATATCTAACCTTTGAGCATGACGAGTTTACCATGAAACCCGCCCTTGACGAAGCCGGGCGGCTCATACTCCGGGAGGACTACCGAATAGCCACTATGAACTGCGGCGAGGAAGATTTTGCCGTTGCCTGTATGCGGGCAAATCTCCGATACGGCAAAAACCAAAAACGAGAAGATGTGAAAAGCCACCACTATATCATTTCCTTTGACCCACGGGACGCAGCGGACAACGGATTGACCGTAGACAGGGCGCAAGAATTGGGCGAGAAATTTTGTGCCGAACATTTCCCCGGACACCAAGCCATTGTCTGCACCCACCCGGACGGGCATAACCACAGCGGCAATATCCATGTGCATATCGTCATCAACTCCCTGCGGATTTATGAAGTCCCGCTTCTGCCCTACATGGACAGACCAGCCGATACACGGGAGGGCTGCAAGCACCGCTGCACCAACGCCGCTATGGAATATTTCAAGAGTGAAGTCATGGAGATGTGCCACCGGGAGGGGCTTTACCAAATCGACCTCCTAAGCGGCAGCAAGGAACGGATAACGGAACGGGAATACTGGGCGGCAAAGAAAGGGCAGCTTGCCCTTGATAAAGAGAACGCCGCCAGAGAAGCCGCCGGACAGCCGACCAAGCCCACCAAGTTTGAAACGGACAAGGCGAAGCTGCGCCGGACGATACGGCAGGCACTTTCCCAAGCTACCAGCTTTGACGAGTTTTCTTCCCTTTTGCTGCGTGAGGGTGTGACTGTCAAGGAGAGCCGGGGGCGGCTTTCCTACCTCACGCCGGACAGGACAAAGCCTATCACAGCCCGGAAGCTGGGGGACGATTTTGACAAGGCTACTGTCCTTGCCCTGCTTACACAGAACGCCCGCAGAGCCGCCGAACAGACCAAAGCCATACCCGAATACCCTGCCGCAGTTAAAAAGCCGTCACAAGGGGAAAAAACCACAAAAACCACCCCGGCAGACAACACCTTGCAGCGCATGGTTGACCGGGAAGCCAAGCGAGCCGAGGGCAAGGGCGTGGGCTATGACCGCTGGGCGGCAAAGTACAATCTAAAGCAAATGGCGGCTACCGTTACCGCCTACCAGCAGTACGGCTTTTCTTCCCCGGAGGAACTGGACGAAGCCTGTTCTGCCGCCTATACCGCCATGCGGGAAAGCCTTACAGAGCTGAAGCAGGTGGAAAAGACGCTGGACGGGAAAAAGGAGCTGCAACGGCAGGTGCTTGCCTATTCCAAGACCCGCCCTGTCCGGGACGGGCTGAAACAGCAGAAAAACGCCAAAGCAAAAGCAGCCTACCGACAGAAGCACGAAAGCGACTTTATCATAGCAGACGCAGCCGCCCGTTATTTTAGGGAGAACGGCATTTCCAAGCTGCCAAGCTATAAAGCCCTGCAAGCAGAGATTGAAACCCTTATCAAAGAGAAAAACAGCGGCTACAACGATTACCGGGCAAAACGGGAGGAATACCGCCGCTTACAGACCGTCAAGGGCAATATCGACCAGATTTTACGCCGGGAGCGCAAGCCTGTGAAAAGGCAGGAACAGGAGCGATAAAAACCACCCCAAAATGTACCCGAACCCATACAGAACAAGGGGGCTGCCCCGTACCCTATCCCCAATACCAAAGGATTTTTTAACGGGCTTACAGGGCAGAAAAACCCCGAAAATGATACCGAGATGATACAGAATTACCGCCGATACCGCCACACCAGCGGAAACGGCAGAAAGGAGCGCACCCATGCCAAGAATGAGCAAGAAACGGCGGCTGGAATGGTCTTTTTTCCTGCGGCAAGTGAAAGTCGGGAATGCCACCTGCGACCGTATCACATACAACGACCTCTGCCGGAGCTGTACCCATAGCTGCAAGCAGAGCTTCCGGGCGGTTATCATACTCTGCCCCCGCTACTACTCCAAACGCCGGAAAAAGGAGGACAGGGACAATGGCAGATAACCGCAAGTATTACTACCTCAAGCTGAAAGAGAACTTTTTTGACAGCGACTCCATTGTACTGCTGGAAGATATGAAAGACGGGATTTTATATTCCAATATTCTCTTGAAGCTGTACTTAAAATCGCTGAAAAACGGCGGGAAGTTGCAGCTTGACGAGCATATCCCCTACACAGCGCAGATGATAGCGACACTGACCCGCCACCAGATAGGGACAGTTGAGAGGGCTTTAGAGATTTTCCGGCAGTTGGGGCTTGTGGAGCAGCTTGACAGCGGGGCTTTCTATATGACCGACATTGAGCTGATGATAGGACAGTCCTCTACCGAAGCCGAGCGAAAACGGGCTGCAAGGCTGGAAAACAAGGCACTTTTACCGCCCCGGACAAAAGGCGGACATTTGTCCGACATTCGTCCACCAGAGATAGAGTTAGAGAAAGAGATAGAGATAGAAAAAGAGAGAGAGGGAGAAACGGGACACCCCACCCCCGCCGCTTATGGCAGATACAACAATGTGATACTGACCGATACAGAGCTTTCCGGGCTGAAAACAGAGCTGCCCGACAAGTGGGAGTATTATATTGACCGGCTTTCCTGCCATATCGCTTCCACCGGGAAACAGTACCACAGCCATGCAGCCACCATTTACAAGTGGGCGCAGGAGGACGCTGCCAAAGGCAAGGCTGCCCCGAAACAGGGCATACCCGATTATTCATGCAAGGAGGGCGAGAGCTTATGAAAAACGAGATTGAAGCTATGATTACGGACATTACAGCCACTACCGCCGAAGCGGAGGACTACACAGGCGAGGACGGGCTTTTATACTGCGGCAAGTGCCATACGCCAAAAGAAGCCTACTTTTCAAAAGAAACCGCCCGCTTTTATGTAGAGAGCTGGGAAACCATGCAGGCTGAAAATATCGGCTACCTGTTTTGGGGCGGCGTGGGGACAGGAAAAAGCTACCTTGCTGCCTGTATCGCCAACGCCCTTATGGAGCAGGAAGTCCCGGTGTGCATGACAAACTTTGCAACGATACTCAATGACCTTGCCGCCAGCTTCGAGGGCAGGAATGAGTATATTTCCCGCCTTTGCAGCTATCCCCTGCTGATACTTGATGATTTTGGTATGGAGCGAGGGACGGAATACGGGCTGGAACAGGTTTACAGCGTGATTGACAGCCGTTACCGAAGCGGCAAGCCGCTGATCGCCACGACCAACCTCACGCTGGAGGAATTGCAGCACCCGCAGGACACGCCTCACGCCCGTATCTATGACAGGCTGACTTCCATGTGCGCCCCCGTCCGCTTCACGGGCAGCAACTTCCGAAAGGAAACCGCACAGGAAAAGCTGGAACGCTTAAAGCAACTGATGAAGCAGCGAAAGGAGAGCCTATGACAGAAACCAAACAGACAAGCACCACCAAAACAGACCGCCGCCCGGACTGTGTAACGGAAATCCGCATGGGCAACTCCGTCCTTACCGTTTCCGGCTTCTTCAAGCAGGGCGCAACCGACACCGCAGCCGACAAGATGATGAAAGTGCTGGAAGCGGAAGCTGCTACACAAAAAACGGCGATTTGACCGACCATAAAGAAGCAGATTTGACGCTTTTGCCGCTATACAGACAGCCGCCCCATGTGGTACAATCGAGGTACGGAATAGTGGGGCTGGCTGTCGGAAACGGAGGATTTTATGTTAAGACAGACCAACCAACAACCAATTACCGCCCTTTACCCAAGACTTTCCCATGAGGACGAGCTGCAAGGCGAGAGCAATTCCATTTCCAATCAGAAGCGTATCCTTGAAACCTATGCAAAGCAGAACGGCTTTTCCAATCTGCGCTGGTACACGGACGACGGTTATTCTGGTGCGAACTTTCAAAGACCCGGTTTTCAAGCCATGCTTGCAGACATTGAAGCCGGAAAAGTCGGGACAGTTATCGTAAAGGATATGTCGAGGTTAGGGCGAAACTACCTACAAGTGGGAATGTACACGGAAATGATTTTCCCACAGAAAGGTGTCCGCTTCATCGCTATCAATGACGGAGTGGACAGCGCACAGGGCGACAATGACTTTGCCCCGCTGCGGAATATCTTTAACGAATGGCTGGTGAGAGATACGAGCAAGAAAATCAAAGCAGTAAAACGCTCAAAAGGCATGAGTGGCAAGCCCATCACAAGCAAGCCTGTGTATGGCTACCTCATGGACGAGGACGAAAATTTCATTATTGACGAGGAAGCTTCACCCGTAGTCAAGCAGATATACAACCTCTGCCTTGCCGGGAATGGTCCGACCAAGATAGCCCGTATGCTCACAGAGCAGCAAATCCCCACGCCGGGGACGCTGGAATACCGCAGGACGGGCAGCACCCGCCGCTACCACCCTGGCTATGAGTGCAAGTGGGCGACCAATACCGTTGTGCATATCCTTGAAAACCGGGAATACACAGGCTGTCTGGTAAACTTCAAGACGGAAAAACTCTCTTACAAAGTCAAGCACAGTGTAGAAAATCCCCCGGAAAAGCAAGTGATTTTCAAGAACCACCACGAGCCTATCATAGACACCCAAACATGGGAACGGGTACAGGAGCTTCGCAAGCAGCGCAAACGCCCCAACCGCTATGATGAAGTGGGCTTGTTCTCCGGCATACTGTTCTGTGCAGACTGCGGCAGCGTCATGTATCAGCAGCGATACCAGACGGACAAGCGCAAGCAGGACTGTTATATCTGCGGCAACTACAAGAAACGCACCCATGACTGTACGGCGCACTTTATCCGCACTGACCTTTTGACCGCTGGTGTACTCTCCAATCTGCGGAAAGTGACCAGCTATGCGGCAAAGCATGAAGCCCGGTTTATGAAGCTCTTGATTGAGCAGAACGAGGACGGGGGCAAGCGCAGGAACGCCGCCAAGAAAAAGGAGCTGGAAGCCGCCGAGAAACGCATAGCCGAGTTATCCGCTATCTTCAAGCGGCTGTATGAGGACAGCGTGACCGGGCGCATATCAGACGAGCGTTTCACAGAACTGTCGGCAGACTATGAAGCAGAACAACGGGAGCTGAAAGAAAGAGCCGCTGCTATCCAAGCGGAGCTTTCCAAAGCACAGGAAGCCACCGTGAACGCAGAAAAGTTTATGAATGTTGTCCGGCGGCATACCAGCTTTGAAGAACTTACCCCTACTCTGCTGCGGGAGTTTGTAGAGAAAATCGTTGTGCATGAGTGCAGCTATGACGAGAACAAGACCCGCAGACAGGACATTGAGATTTATTATTCTTTTGTTGGCAAGGTGGACTTGCCCGAATAACCGCCCGACCTATCCGACACAATGCGCAAGTGCCGGATAGGAACGGCAAAATTTTTTACACTTCTATTACTTCTTTATCGAACATCAGTAAAGTCCCAGGGCATACGGCGTATCCAGGCTGTCCAGCCGGATCTTCAGGTCCGTCAGGAGATTGCTCCACTCTCCCCGGGTCATCTGCTCCACCGCGGAGTCCCGGCTGCAGGCGTAGACCTGGGTCACGGTGATGCCTTCCACCTCCTCCGGCAGGCACTGGTTCTCTCCGGCCGTCAGGGAACCCCGGGGATCCTCCCAGACCGCCTGGATCTCATACTCATACCGGAAGGGATGCTCCCGGTTGACGAAGACAAATTCCTCCTCCAGCACCCGGGCGATCTCCCGGCCCTCAAATTCCTCCAGAGGAAGGGTGACCGTCACCGCGTCCCCCTCTGTTTCCATGATGTAATTCTCCTCCCCGGCAAATTCCTTCAGCCGTTCTTCCACCAGTCCCTGCGCCTCCGCAAATTCCTCGGCGGTCATATCTTCCCCGGCGGTCAGACAAAAGATCTCCGTTTCCACGTTGCGGAATTTGTGGGTCCTGTCGTACTCCCGGTACAGAAACATACCGATGAGCAGGCCCGCCAGACCGGCGCCGGCCAGAATGCCGGTTATGAGCGCCCGCTTTTTGGGGTCCCGTTCCACCAGAAGCGGCAGGGCAGCCTCCACAGCTCTCTTCATCTGCCCTACATCATCATAGCGGTCCTCCGGCCGCATTTCCAGGCCTTTCATCAGGATCTTCTCATAAGACGGTTCTATGGAGATCCCCAGCTGGGAGGGCTTTTTCAGTTCATCCAGGAACATCCGCTGGACCGCGCTCTCCGGAGGGGATCCCGTAAGCCCTTCGTACAGAGTGGCGCAGAGGGCATAAATGTCCGTCCAGGGCCCCTGCTTTCCCTTACGGTCAAACTGTTCCCCCGGGGCATAATTTTCTCTGGCGATGGCGGTATACTGCCCTCCCGCCGCGGACTTATAATTTCTGGCCGCCCCGAAATCCAGCAGCTTCAGGCTGCCGTCCTCCAGGAGCATCAGGTTGTCCGAGCTGATATCCCTGTGGATCACCCCGGCCTGATGGATGTGATCCAGGCTGTCCAGCAATGGGAGCAGCCGGCGGAACAAGTCCTCCGGCTCAAAGATTCCCTGCTTCTTGATCGCCTGACGGAAGGTCACTCCCTCCAGATATTCCATGACCAGATACGCGGTATTGTTTCCCTCAAAATAATCCAGGACCCGCACCACTCCCGGTTCCCGGTCAAAATCCCGCAGCAGCCGGGCTTCCCGCATGAACTTTTCTTTCAGAGCCTGGTAATCCTCCATCTCCTCTTCCCGGATCACGGAAAGCTCCGGGGAATCCGGATCTCTCCGCACGTGGTCCCGCCAGAACAGTTCCTTCACCGCCACCTTCAGACGGATCCGCTGGTTTTCCGCCGCGTAGGTAATGCCGAAGCCCCCTTCTCCCAGGACTTCCAGGATCCGGTACCGTTCATCCAGAAGCGTGCCCCGGGGCAGCTGATGATCGCCCATGTGTTTTCCCCCGCATTTTTCTTTCAGCGCGTGCATCGTCCGCTGTTTTTTCTATCATATCATAGAGCTTCCGGAAAATGTATAAGAATATCCCGGGAATTTCCGTTCCCGGGATATTCTTGTCTGTTACAGGATCTCCAGCACTTTATAATCCTGATCTTCCACTGCCTTTTTCAGCGCCTCGTCGGCCACCTCTTTGTCCAGGGTGACAATGGCGGTCCCTGCCTCATGGCTGACCTCCGCCAGGCTGACTCCCTCCAGGGCTTCCAGGCACTTCTTGACTCTGGCTTCGCAGTGTCCGCACATCATTCCTTCGATCTTCATGGTTTTCTTCATGGTTGTTTCCTCCTGTTTCTTAGGATGCTTCGTTTTGATGTTTTTATCTTTCCCGGCGTCATACATTTTGAACCAGTTGAGACGCAAGGCGTTGGTGACCACGCAGAAGCTGGACAGGCTCATGGCCGCCGCTCCGAACATGGGGTTCAGTTCCCAGCCGAACAGCGGGATCCACACTCCCGCAGCCAGGGGAATGCCGATGACATTATAAAAGAAAGCCCAGAACAGATTCTCGTGGATATTCCGCAGGGTGGCCCGGCTCATGCGGATGGCGGCCGGCACATCGCTTAAGCGGCTCTTCATCAGCACCACGTCCGCGGCGTCAATGGCAATATCCGTGCCGGCACCGATGGCGATGCCCATATCTGCCCGGGTAAGGGCCGGAGCATCATTGATGCCGTCTCCCACCATGGCCACTTTGCCTTTTTTCTTCAGCTCCCGGATGACGCTTTCCTTGCCTTCCGGCAGAACTCCGGCGATCACTTCGTCCACGCCCGCCTGACGGCCGATGGCTCTGGCGGTCCGCTCATTGTCTCCGGTAAGCATGACCACATGGATGCCCATGTTCTGCAGTTCTTTTACTGCCCGGGGACTGTCCTCCTTGATCACGTCCGCCACGGCGATGATGCCTGCCAGCTGCCCGTCACGGCTGAAGAACAGCGGGGTCTTGCCGTTTTCCGCCAGAGCTTCCGCCTTTGCCCGGACCACCGCCGGGATCTCCGCGATGCCGCTGATCAGGTTCAGATTCCCGCCTGCAAGCTTCTGCCCCATCCAGAGAGCGGAAAGTCCGTTTCCGGGCAATGCCTGGAACTCTTCCGCCTCCTGTTCCACCTGCAGCTTCCGGGTTCCGGCTTCTTCCAGAATGGCCCGGGCCAGGGGATGCTCGCTTTTCTGTTCCAGAGCGCAGGCCAGGGTCAGCAGTTCTTCCTGGCTGATCCCCTCCGCCGGAATAATGTCCGTCACTCTCGGTTCGCCGCTGGTAATGGTGCCCGTTTTATCCAGGGCCACGATCTCTACTTTTCCCGTTTCCTCCAGGGACACGGCCGTCTTAAACATGATACCGTGCTTGGCTCCCATGCCGCTGCCCACCATAATGGCCACCGGCGTAGCCAGTCCCAGAGCGCAGGGACAGCTGATCACCAGCACGGAGATCCCTCTTGCCAGGGCAAAGCCCACGGTCTCTCCCGTCAGCAGCCATATCAGAATGGTCACCGCCGCAATGGAGATCACCGCCGGTACAAACACGCCGGACACCCGGTCGGCGATCTTGGCGATGGGCGCCTTGGTAGCCGCCGCGTCGCTGACCATCTGAATGATCTGGGAGAGAGTGGTATCTTCTCCTACCCGGGCCGCTTCACATTTCAGGAAGCCGGACTGGTTCACCGTAGCGGCGGAAACCGGATCTCCGGGATTCTTATCCACAGGAATGCTCTCCCCGGTCAGGGCAGACTCGTTCACCGCGCTGACTCCTTCCAGCACAATGCCGTCCACAGGAATGTTCTCCCCGGGCCGCACCACAAACACATCCCCTTTCCGGACCTGATCGATGGACACTTCCACTTCCTGACCGTTCCGCAGGATTGTGGCTGTCTTGGGCGCCAGCTTCATAAGGCTCTTCAGGGCGTCTGTGGTCCTGCCCTTGGAGCGGGCCTCCAGCATCTTGCCCACGGTGATCAGGGTCAGGATCATGGCCGCCGACTCAAAGTAAAACTCATGCAGGAAGGACATGACCCCTTCCAGATCTCCCCGGGTAAGGGCCGCCGACATGGCGAACAGGGCATAAACACTGTAGCCGTAAGAGGCACCGGAACCCAGGGCCACCAGGGTGTCCATGTTGGGGGCCCGGTGAATCAGGCCCCGGAAGCCGCTGATAAAGAATTTCTGATTGATCACCATGACAATAGTGGTCAGCAGCAGCTGCAGGATACCCATGGCCATATGGTTGTCCGCGAAAAATCCCGGCACCGGCCAGCCCCACATCGTATGCCCCATAGAGAAATACATCAGGGGGATCAGGAAGCACAGGGAAGCAATGAGCCTCCTCCGCAGCCTGGGAGTCTCCTTATCCTTCAGCATATCTTCCTCCGCCCCCCCGGCGGCCGCCCTGGCTTCCGTCTTTGCGCCTTTTACCGACGCGCCGTATCCGGCCTCTTCCACCGCCGCGATGATCTCCGAGGCGGCTGCCGTACCCTCCACCCCCATAGAATTGGTAAGAAGGCTCACGGAGCAGGAGGTTACGCCGGGCACCTTGGAGACTGCCTTTTCTACCCGGGCGCTGCAGGCCGCGCAGCTCATGCCGGTGACATTGTATTGTTCCATAAGGGATTCCTCCTTTCATCCTTTGCGGGTCCCAATGTCACGCTTTGCCATGCAAAGCATGGCACGCATGACCTTTTGACCCTTATTTTTTCGCGTGATGCCACGGATTTCTCCGCACTTCGTGCTCCCGAAATCCTCAAAACATTCGAAATCCGCCCTCTTCGGGCTCCTTTCTCATGTTTTGCGGGTCCCAATGTCATGCTTTCCCATGCTAGCATGGCACGCATGACCTTTTGACCCTTGGCATCACTTCATTAGTTTCTGCAGAGTACGAACCAGTTCGTCCACGGTTTCGTCCCGGCCTTCCCGGATGTCCTCCGCCACGCAGGTACGGATGTGGTTGGCCAGCAGGACTTTATTGAAACTGTTGAGGGCCGCGTTGATGGCGGATACCTGAATCAGGATCTCCGGACAGTAGGCGCTGTTCTCCACCATTTTCCGGACCCCCCGGACCTGTCCCTCAATGCGGTTTAACCGGTTGATCAGGTCTTTGTACTCCTTTTCCGGACGGACCTTGTTCTCATGCACGCAGCATTCTTTTTTTTCTTCCATAAGCGCTACCTCGCTTGATTTTTCTGACTGCATTATATACCCCTGTAGGGTATTTTGCAAGTGTTTTTTCCAAAGCGATAGGATCAAGATTATCCAGAATTATGTGATGCATCCCGCTCAAACTATCGCAGGCATCACACCACTGGCAGAATACGGGTGAAATATGGAGTTTTCTCAGCTTTACAGTAGAAAGACACAGGGAAATACGGGGAAATTTGAGATTATCTTGAAATTACGGTAGAAACACTGGAGGAAGTACGGGTACCCCTGGGATCCTTTCGAAATGTACGGTAGACGAATACCGGAAAAATCGAGATTTCTTCCAATCGCCCGTAAAAGGGTACCGGAAGATTTTGAGTATTTCCTGAAATGCCCGTAGTAAGCGCTTACAGAATACCGTATAAATAAGATTTCTTCAAAATTCCGGTATTTGGGCGGCCATAGCATCAGTGTACAAGGGCTCTTTTATGCAGGAAAACCCAAAGGGAGTGCCGCTCAGTCATGTGAACTGCTCACACGGCAGCGCGGCACTCCCTTCTGTTAATTAGAATCTTGAAGGATTTTTTCTATTTCATCCAATAAATCTTCTCCATCCATAATTTTCTGCAGAAAACCTCCGGCATGTTCATATTTGAAATTCGTTTCGCCCAAAACTATGTGAAATGGCTTCCCGTTGTCATTGCCGTTTATTTCCACTGCCAGATTTTCTGTGGGATAGGAATGCACGGTTTCTAAGGATGCCCTGCTTTTATAGCGGCTTAATACCTGCAGAACATCTTCATACACTGTTTTGTCCGTGATCTCCTCTCCTCTGTACACAATCTGCGATAGCTCGCAGGAATGAACCGCTTTGATCAGGGACTTCGGTCGGAAATACAGGAAAAGGAATACACCCAAAACCACCAGAACCGCAACCGAAAGTAACACGATCCTTTTTCTTCTCCGCATACATATCACCCCTTTCCATATTATATTATCCCGGCGGCAGGATCCCGTCAAGCAACGATAGAATTTTTCAACTTCGATATTGTATAAAAACCTGTATACTTTCATAAAATTCTCGACATTTCTGCACAAAAATGGTATATTATACCTAATGTTTTATCCGACTAACGCGGAAAAGCGTAATTTTTTACAAAGGAACCAGAAGACCATGAAAATCATTGTATGCATGAAACAGGTCCCTGCCGGGACCAACGTGGAGATCGACCCGGAAACCGGGGCCATGAAGCGTTTGTCCGGCGGGACCCGCACCAATCCCTACGATCTTTTTGCCCTGGAAACGGCCCTGCGCCTCCGGGAAACCCTGGGCGGCACCGTGACGGTGCTGACCATGGGACCGCCCCAGGCGGAGGAAATGATGCGGGATGCCTACACCATGGGGGCGGATGAGGCGGTGATCCTCTCCGACCGGAAGTTTGCCGGCGCCGATGTGCTGGCCACCTCCTACACCCTGATGCAGGGAATCCAGGTTTTAGGCGGGGCGGATCTTATCATCTGCGGACGCCAGACTACCGACGGCGACACCGCCCAGGTAGGGCCGGCTATTGCCGAGCATCTGGGGATTCCCCACGCGGCCTGGGTAGCGGAGATCGTCAAGGCAGACGAAACGTCCATTACCGTCCGCCAGGATCTGGCCAGCGTCACACAGGTATCGGAAATCCCCTATCCCTGCCTCATCACCGTGGACAAGGACAGCTGTGTGCCCCGTCTGCCTTCCTATCTTCTGAAGCGCGGCACAGCCAGCCGGCCGGTAAGATTCCTGAGCTTTGAGGATCTTCCGGATCAGAACATGACCCGCTACGGCCTCATCGGCTCCCCTACCTCCGTAGAACGGATGTTTTCTCCGGAACCTGCGGAAAAGCAGGTATACCTTAAGGGCTCGGCCCGGGAGAAAACGGAAGAACTCTTTTCCATTCTCACAGGAAAGAAGATCATTTAGGAGGGGAAACAGATGGATTTGCTGAAATTTGATCCGCAGAAGTGTTCCCTCTGCGGAAAATGTATTGAAAAATGCCCCTTCGGCGCTCTCGCCATGCAAAACACGGGCATTACCGTCAATGATAAATGCCGGGCCTGCGGCCTCTGCGTCCGCATCTGTCCGGAAAAGGCCATTCACTTTGAGCAGAAGGCGGACACCTTCGACAAGGACTCCTGGAAGGATTTCCTGATCTTTGTGGAGCAGGAGCGGGGCGACATCCACCCGGTGGCTTTTGAACTTATCGGGGAGGCCAGAAAAATGGCTCCCAAAGTGAACTATAAAGTAAACTGCGTCATCGTGGGCGGAGCCGGCACCGGGGAAAACGCCAGAAAGCTCCTGGACTACGGCGTGGACAAGGTCTATGTCTATGAGCATCCGGGTTTTGAGGGCTTCCGGGCGGACTGTTACGCCGACGCGGTGGCGGCCTGCATCGCCGCCGTCCGGCCCAGTTCCATCCTCATCGGCGCCACTTCCCTGGGACGCTCTCTGGCTCCCAGGCTGTCCACCCGGTTCCACACCGGCCTGACTGCCGACTGCACCACCCTGGATATTAAGGAAAACACGGATATGGTCCAGATCCGCCCTGCCTTCGGCGGAAACATCATGGCTCAGATCCAGATCGCCCATTCCAGACCCCAGTTTGCCACCGTGCGCTACCGGGTCATGGACCGGGCTTCTAAAGTAGAACACCCCTCCGGAGAGATCGTTCCCTGCCAGGTAACAGAGGAAATGGTAAATTCCAGGATCAAGATCCTTTCCTCGGAAGTGATCCGGAAGCAGAAGACCCTGGAAGAGGAAGACATCCTGGTGGCCGTAGGCCGGGGCGTCCGCACCGAGAAGGATGTGGAAATGTGCCGGGAACTGGCGGAAGCCCTGGGAGGCCAGCTGGCTTTCACCCGTCCCATGGTGGAAAACGGTTTCGGAGATAACGCCCATCAGATCGGCCTGTCCGGACGGACCGTCCGTCCCAAGCTACTGATCACCTGCGGCGTATCCGGCGCCATTCAGTTTACCTCCTGCATGACCGGTTCGGAATGTATCGTGGCCATCAACAATGACCCGGAGGCGCAGATTTTCAACGTGGCCCACTACTGCATCGTGGACGACCTGTATCAGGTGGTTCCCATGCTGACCCAGCTGGTGCGGGATCGAAAGGAGGATTAAGGTCATGGCATATCCATATAAAAAAATGACAGAAGAAGACTTTGCCCGGATCCGTTCTTTCACCGCCGAGGACCGGGTATGGACCGGCCAGGAGATCGCCAAAGAATATTACCACGACGAGATGCCGGAGTACGGAAGCTATCCCCCGGAGCTCTACGTGGAAGTTATCAATAAAGAAGAAATCTCCGCCATTATGGCTTACGCTTACAAAGAAAATATCCCGGTGGTCTGCCGGGGCGCCGGCACCGGCCTGGCCGGAGGCGCCACCTGCAAATACGGAGGCATCATGCTGTCCGTCATGCGGATGAACAAAATCTTCCCCGTGGACCACAAAAATCAGACCATTACCGTGGAGCCCGGAGCTCTGCTGGTGGACGTCCAGGCGGCCGCCGCCGCGGAAGGCCTGTTCTATCCCCCGGATCCCGGCGAGAAAACCGCCTCCATCGGCGGCAACGTCATCACCAACGCCGGAGGCATGAAGGCCGTCCGCTACGGTCTGACCCGGGACTTTGTCCGCTGCATCGAGGCGGTGCTGCCGGACGGCTCCATTATGAATTTTTCATCCAACGTAGTAAAAAACACCACCGGCTACGCAGTCAAGGATCTGGTCATCGGCTCCGAGGGAACCCTGTGCATTCTGACCCAGGTAACCCTGAAGCTTCTGCCGGCTCCCACCTGCTCCGCCACCCTGGTGATGCCCTTCAAAAGCCTGGAGGAATGCGCCGACATGGTGCCCAAGGTGCTGGAACTTCCCTTTGTGCCCACAGCCATTGAGTTTCTGGAACGGGAGCTCATCGATATCGTAGAGCGCACCCTGAACAAGCCGTTCCCGGTACAGCAGGGAGAAGCCGTGCTCATCGTCATGTACGACGCCTCCAGCAAACAGGAGCTGGACAGCGCCGTGGAGGCTGCCGCCGAGTCGGCCCTGGCCAACGGAGCCTTTGACTGCTTCATCGCCGACACGCCGGAGCGGGCCGGATCCATCTGGTCTGTCCGGGGCGCCGTCCTGGAGGGTATGAAGGCGGACTCCGTGTCTCAGGAGGAGTGCGACGTGGTGGTTCCCAGAGCCCGCATTGCCGAGTACGTAAAGGCCGCCAAGCGCATCGCCCTCTCCCATGGTATCCGGGTGGAGCCCTGCGGACACTGCGGCGACGGCAACATCCATACGGAAATGCTCCGGGGACCGGAGATGAGCGACGAGGAGTGGAAGAGCGCCACCCACGCCTGTCTGACAGAGCTCTACGCCCTTTCCAAAGAGCTGGGGGGCCAGCTTTCCGGAGAACACGGCATCGGCAACGGCCGCCTGGAGTTTTTAAAAGAATTTGTGGGGCCGCGGATGATCGCTCTCTACAAATCCATCAAACTTGCCTTTGACGACAAGCTGATCCTGAACCCCGGCAAGATGATCGAGTTTCAGGATACACAAACCACAATGTAACGGGGGAACAGAACAATGAGTACAAAAAGATCCATCCTGGTAGACAAAAATAAAATGCCTCTGGTCATGGGGATCGCCTTCGTGGCTTTTACCACCCAGTTCGGCGGCGGCTTCGCCTCCGGCGCCCAGATCTACCAGTATTTTATCAACTACGGCATCTGGTGCCTGGTGCTGCCGCTCCTGACCCAGGGATTATACTCCCTGTTCTTCTGGTACGGCATGCGCTACGCCTACAAACACAAAACCTTTGACTACCGGAGTTTCTCCGACAGCTTTTACGGAAAAACCCGCCATGTCATGTCCAACCTGCACGAGGTCTGCTACCTGATCATGATCGGCACCGCCTCCGCGGCGGCCTTCGCCACCGGCGGCTCCACCATCCAAACCCTGACCGGTATGCCCTACTGGCTGTGTACTGTGATCGTGGCTGTCTTTATCTTCCTGGTAGCTCTCTTCGGAACCGGCGTGGTGCGCAAATGCGCCTCTACCTTAAGCGTGCTGATCATTATCGGTCTGGTGGCGGTGCTGCTGCCCAACATCATTGCCCAGTGGGATGCCATTGTGGCTTCCGCCAGCCGCATGGCCGGCGGGGAGATGACCGTGCTCTCCAAAGAATCCGGCGCCTTCGGCCCGGCTCTCTGGTCCGCGGTGCTGTACTTCTTCTTCCAGCTGTCCTCCGTCTCGGTTATGTATCAGCATGTGGAGCCTGTAACCGATGTGAAACAGATCAATAAAGCGGCGGTAGGCATGTTTATCTGCAACTTCTTCGCTATGGAGCTTTCCATCGTGGGCCTGCTGGCTGTTTCCTATGTGGCGGAGCTGGCTACTGCCTCGGTGCCCATGCTGGTGCTGGTGGAGAACGGCGTAGGCGCCTTGGTGCTGACCCCTGTGATCTCCCTGCTGATCATCCTGGGAGCCATCTCCACAGCCGTAAACATGATCTCCGGCATTGTTACCCGCTGTGTCAACGCGGTGGAACGCCGGATCCCCTCTCCGGAAAAGAAGAAATCCGGACACCTGGCCCGGAACGCTGTGTTCACCCTGATCTTCACCTTCCTGGCCTTCGCCATCGCCCAGTTCGGACTCATGGCCGTGGTCAGCAAGGGATATTCCTACCTGGGATATGCGGCGCTGATCACCCTGTTCATTCCCTTCGTGATCCATATGATCCGAACTCGGTTTAAAGAAATTTAAATAGTTCGTATATGAAAGCAATCCCTCTGGATCCGCGGACGCTGCATCCGCCCGGAACCGGAGGGATCGTTTTTCTAAAAGAATACTCCGTTATTTTTCTCTTTCCAGCATCTCATGGATCCTCACGATCTTTCCTGTCTTCACGGATTCTTCCGCCGCGATCCCCACGACGACCGCCCAGAATCCTTCTTCCACGGTAGCGGTATCCGTCTCTTTGCCGTCAATATTGTCAATAAAATGCATATGCTCAAAGAAAGTGCCGCCCATGTGTCCGCTGGTCTGAATAGCCTGTGGATAACAGGGGGTAGAGATCAGGCTGGGACGGTGGTCCGCGCAGGTCATTTCAAAATGAGTCGTGTGTCCCTCCGCCGGCAGATAATTCTCATCCTCATAAGCCCGGATCCGTCCCTCGTCTCCGCAGATGGTGATCTCCTCGTAAAACATGGGAGAGAACATGCACAGATTAAAGCTGCACTTTACGCCGTTTTCATAGACTACCGTCACCAGGGCATTGTCCAGGATATCGGACGTTTCCCCGTTATATTCAAAGTTTATAAAGTTTACATTCTGACCGCCCACTGCGTACACAGATTGAGGCTTCGACTGGGCAAACAGATTCAGCAGGTCGAAATAGTGGCAGCATTTTTCCACCAGAGTGCCTCCGGAATATTTGGAGAACTTGTTCCACTGATCCACCTTGTCCAGGAAGGGGATCCTGTGTTCCATAATGCTGACCGTCTTCACATTTCCCAGGGCCTTCTGCTGCAGAACTTCCTTGCGTGCCTCTGTGTAAATGGCTTTGTATCGGTACTGAAGACCGATCTGGAAGGTGGCGGAATAGTTTTCAGCCAGCTTCTTCATCTCAAAAGCGTCTTTCAGGGTGGTGACCATGGGCTTCTCCATGAGAATATGCTTGCCGGATCTGACAGCCTCCCGGACCACTTGGATATGGGTATAGTTGGGGGTGCAGATGATCAGTCCATCCACCTCCGGGTCATGGCAGGCGGAAGCCAGATCCTCATATACCTTCACCTCCGTATCCGGATACAGTCCGCGGAACATTTTCAGTGCCTGGGAAACACTGTAGGGGCTGGGGTCATAGATGCCGTGGATGGTCCCTCTTCCCTCCAGCATAGTGACCCGCATGTGCTCCTGGGCGATCACACCCGCGCCGATCACGTTAAATTTATACTTTGCCGGCTCCTTTCTGTAAAAATACAGGTCTTTTTCCGGAAGGTAATCGGAGTGAAAGCCCCCGATCTTCCCGCCGCAGACTCTTGCGTTGATCTCTTTCCCTTTCTGATTCATGACTCTTCTCCTTTTTCATGTGTGTTTTTTCAGATGCCTTAACCTTCCCGGCACCTTTATCATAAAAAAAGAGCACAGATAATTCGTATGAAATTTTACGGATTATCTATGCTTTCTTTTGATTTTCTCTGTCAAAGAGGCGGTTGAAAGATCCCAAGTTCCGGAGGATTCCGGGTAAACGCAAAAAAGGCTGCGGCAAATGCCAGCAGGGCTGCCAGAAGCAGCCAGCGGGAGATTCCCGGCCGGCTCCTTTTCCCGGCCAGCCGGCAGCGGACAAAAAACCCCCCGGCCACGCTGAGATAAAAAAGCAGAATATCCGCCCACATCAGGCTCTTCCCCAGGATCCCCGTATACGTATAAAAAACGGCGGGGATCAGCAGCAGGCCTGTAAGGATCCCCGCAGCGTCCGCCCAGAACAGATCCGGAACCTTATTTCTCAGGACCAGAGATTCCAGGATGCTCCAGGCAAGCATAGGGAAAAACAGCAGCTTCATATGCTCCCAGACAGACTCGCTGACCGGAGAGAAAAGAGCTGCCAGAGGATTTTCTCCCGACCACTCATAGACAAAATGCAGCAGCGTACCCAGAACCGACGTAAAGAAAAATCCGGCAAGAGTATATTTTTTCAGCATGATCTATCACCTCCGCCACAGTATATTCCGTTTTGGAAGATTCTATACAAGCCTGCGGAAAAGGGCTGTCGCACACCCAGAAGGGAGCATAGCAAATGAGTACGGCAGAACTTTTTACAACGAATAAGAGCTCTGCAGGCGTTTACTACGGTCATTTCAGGGAACACTTGTGTCACTACTGTAATATTTAAGAAATCTCAGATCCACCCGTACTTCCCCGCCCGGCTCTACTGTAATATTTATGAAATCCCAGATCTACCCGTACTTCCCTGCACGTTTCTACCGTAATGCCGGAAAATCCCATAATTTTCCCGTATCTCACAAGTGGTGTGACGCATACAGCAGTTTGAGCGGCATCCCCTGGTCTTTTTTTGTATAAAAAGGGAACTGCTGCTTCATAGATTTCTCTATTTGCAACAGTCCCCCTGGAGGTCTTCTGTTCCTTTGGATCTGTTATTTCCCATACTCCCGGGCCAGGGCCTTGAAAGCCGGCAGGGACCGGCGGATCTGATCCGTCGTGACACAGTAGGCGATCCGCACATAGCCCGGCGCGCCGAAATCATCTCCCGGCACCAGCAGCAGTTCATATTTTTTCGCCTTCTCGCAGAAAGCATAGGCGTCCTCTTCCAACGCCTTTACAAACAGATAAAAGGCTCCGTCCGGATACACGCACGTATATCCGTATTCTGTCAGGCTTCCGTACAGAAGCTCCCGGTTCTCCCGGTACACGCTCAGATCGGAGACCTGTCCGGTACAGGCCGCGATCACATGCTGGAACAGGCTGGGGGCGCATACATAGCCAAGAGCCCGTCCGGCGCCGCAGATGGCCGCGTACATATCTTCATGGTCTTCCATCTCATCGGGTACCAGGATATAGCCGATCCGCTCTCCCGGCAGGGACAGGGATTTGCTGTAGGAATAGCAGACCAGGGTGTTTTTATAATATTTCGTCAGATAGGGGACGTCTTTCCCGTAAGCCAGCTCCCGGTAGGGCTCATCCGCGATCAGATAAATGGGATGTCCGAAGGTCTCTGCTTTTTTCTCCAGGAGCGCCGCCAGCTTTCTGACCGCCTCCTCCGGGAAGATCACACCGGAAGGATTGTTGGGGGAATTTACCAGGATCCCCTTGGTACGCTCTGAAATAGCGTCTTCCAGTTTCCGGAAATCTATCTGGAAAGTCCCGTCTTCCGTATCCACGGCCCGGAAGGAAGCCCCCGCCGTTTCTACGAACACCTGATACTCCGGAAAATAGGGGGCAAAGGTCAGAAACTCATCTCCCGGAACGGTCAGGGCGGTGAGGCAGATCTTCAGGGAAGCCGCGGCTCCGCAGGTCATGTAAAAATTATCCTGATGAAAACGGGTGCCGTATCTCCGGTTCAGATCCTCCGCGATGGCCGCTCTGGTCTCTGCGTCTCCCTGGGCGGAAGTATAGCCGTGAAGATACACGTCATCCCGGCGATCCAGCAGTTCCCGGATGGTCTCCTTTACGCTCTGGGGCGCCGGCACATTGGGATTGCCGATGCTGAAATCGAAGATATTCTCCGGTCCGATCTCCGCCGCCCGCTTTTTGCTGTACTCGAAGATCTCCCGGATCACGGATTTATGTTTTCCCAGTCTGCACATAGTTTCTGAAATCATGGTGTTCTTTCCTCCTGCTTGTTAATCCTCAGCGATAAACTTTCTTCCGGACCACTGGCGGATCCGTTCCAGCAGCTCCTCATCCGGCTCGATCAGCAGATGCAGCTTTTTCCTGTCCTGCAGTACGATAAGGGAGTAGGCTTTGTATTCTCCCGTTCTGGACGTAAGATTTTTTGGACGGATATCCGCGAAAGGCCGCAGCGCGGAACTGTTTTCCGGAGCGATCACTTCCGCCTCCCGGAGATCCACGGAAAACAGGTGCTTTCTCTTGACCTTATGATATACGGCGTCGATATCCAGGCTGTGGTTGACCAGGGTATACTCGTACTCCACATAAAACTTGGGGTACACAAAAAAGTAAAACATCATCCCCACAAACCAGGCTACCACAATGGCAGCGATCCCCAGAAAAAGAAATCCCACGGCAAGAACGGCCCCCAGGATCACCGCCAGCAGCAGTATGCCCAGGTAGATCAGCATTTTCGGCCTTTTTACCGGGACCAGCTGTTCGTAAAACGCATCTTCCATTCTTTTCTTCTGTTCCTTTCACGTATTTGATAATAAGAAATGGGAAGGGCACTTCCCGTAAGAAAAGCCCTTCCCTCTGATTTTAAGACCATCAGTTCACAATTGCAAGTCCTGTTTCCTTGTCAAAGACATGAATCTTCGGCATATCCAGAGCAAAGACTGCGTCAGAGCCGTTGCGGAGCGTGGTTCTGGGATTCACCCTGGCAGTTACCTGGGTCCCGTCCACATCGAAGTACAGATACACTTCGGCGCCCAGCAGCTCGTAAACCTTGATCTTGGACTTCACGACGCTGTCCAGATTGCTGTTGATGAACACTTCTTCATCATGGATATCTTCCGGACGGATGCCCATCACAACGGTCTTTCCTACGTAGCCGCCGTCCAGCAGCGCCTGCTGTTTCGCGTGGGGAACCTTCAGATCGTGCTCGCCGATGTTCAGGTACACGCCGTCTTCCTTCTTCTCCACCGTGGCGTCCAGGAAGTTCATCTGGGGAGATCCGATGAAGCCTGCTACAAACAGGTTGCAGGGATTCTCATACAGATTCCTGGGGGTATCCACCTGCTGTACCACGCCGTCCTTCATAACAACGATCCGGGTACCCAGGGTCATGGCCTCGGTCTGGTCATGGGTTACGTAGATGATGGTGGCTCCCAGATTCTTGTGGATCTTGGAGATCTCGATACGCATCTGCACACGGAGCTTGGCGTCCAGGTTGGACAGCGGCTCGTCCATAAGGAATACCTTGGGGTTGCGGACGATGGCGCGTCCCATGGCCACACGCTGTCTCTGACCGCCGGACAGAGCCTTGGGCTTGCGGTCCAGCAGCTTGTCCAGATCCAGGATCTTGGCTGCCTCGCGGACCTTCTTGTCGATCTCGTCCTTGGGCACCTTCCGGAGCTTCAGGGCGAAGGCCATGTTGTCGTATACCGTCATATGGGGATACAGAGCGTAGTTCTGGAATACCATGGCGATATCCCTGTCCTTGGGCTCCACATCATTCATGACCTTGCCGTCGATCTTCAGGGTACCGGAAGAAATATCCTCCAGTCCGGCTACCATACGAAGGGTCGTGGATTTTCCACAGCCGGAGGGACCTACGAAGATGATAAACTCTTTATCCTCAATCTCAAGATTGAAATCTTTTACAGCCTGAAAGCCGTTGGAGTAAACTTTGTTAATATTTGTTAATGACAAACTAGCCATTGATTCATACCTCCTCGAAACGATTGTTCTTAAAAGAAGCAGAGAACCCCTGATACGATCAGCAGGACATAGGTCAGGCGCATAAATGCCTGTCCGCTCATGCGGTCATGCAGCTTGTTGCCGATGAACACGCCCACCAGGGCCGGTATACAGGCCACCAGGGCGAAGAGCCCGTTGTCTCTGGTGATCTGGCCTGAAGCGAACTGCTGGATCAGCAGGATCGAGTTCAGGACCACCCATACCGAGGAAATCGTCGCGCGGAATTCATTCTTATCCTGCAGCACGATGGTGGCGTACACCACCAGCAGGCCGCCTCCGGACAGGAACATTCCGTGAATGATCCCGGATACCAGCAAGACGATCAGCCCCGCCCAAAGGGCGATATGCTTGATCTGTTTGCCCGCCAGATTCATAATGGCGATCACCAGGATCATGGCGCCATAGAGATTCAGCAGCAGATCCAGCTCGATAAGATCAAAGAGCCATACGCCCACCGCCATTCCTATGCCCATGAATACCAGGATCCTGATCAGTATCTTCCACTGGATATACTGCCGGTTCCGGACAGCCAGGATCACACAGGTGGCCAGGGTCACCAGATTCAGCATGATCTTGGCATCGTCCGCTCCCACCAGCATGATGCTTGCCGGCATGGCCAGCAGCGTTCCGGCAAATCCGGTAATGGCCTGGATGATATTGGTCACCAGGACAATGATAAGAAACAGCGCGTTCTGCAGCATTAGTATTTCTCCACCTTAATCTTTAACATATTTCCCAGAACTTCCAGCTCATGGGCCACATCCCCGTAGATCACCACGAAGTGGGGTTCCCAGCCTGCCTTCACGCTTCCATAGATGATGTCTTTCGCGGAATTCTCCGTCTCTACCACCACAGAAGTTCCGTAGAACTGTTTCGGTTTATCCAGAGCTTTTCCGGAAGCCAGGAAGAAGCGGAAGGTTCCGTCGGCCATGCGGCCTACCCGGAAGACCGTTACTTTCTCGCAGGCCTTGCATCCGAACTCCATGGTGGGGCCGATATGGCGGTTGCAGTGAAGCCCCACAGCGGCTCCCTCGTCCTCTCTTGCCAGAGAACAGGCGGCGGTTCCGCAGTGCCAGTAAGTAATGGTGTTTTCTTTTTCATCCATGGATACGGGATCTCCGAAGAATACCGGCTTGCCGGTCAGGAAGGTTCCCATGTACATGGACAGGGCTCCGTAGGTATCCGCCTCGCAGCTTGCCACAACGCCGGCGTCATTTAACATGGCCAGCACCGCGCACACCGGAGTTCCGAAATCCGTAAAGAAATCCGGCCAGCATCTGGAAGATACGGCTCCTACGTGGTTTTCCGTTACATAGGTCTCATAGGCCTTGTAAAGTCTCGCGAAATCCTTTACATTGTTCTCCGCCACCTGATCCAGTCCGCACATGCTCTTTCTGGCTTTTTCCAGGTACTCGGCGCATTCTTCATCTGTATAGGATTTTGCCTTGTTGATCAGTTCTCTTGCCTCAATGGAATCCAGGGTAACGCCGAAGTATTTCATCATATCCGCGTCCATGGCCCGTCCGAAGCCGAAGCCCTGGGGCGTATGGCCGATGGATGCCAGCTTTAACTCCCGGAGAGCTTTCTTCAGCCGGGCAGCCTTTACCACCGTGCGGATCTTATCTTTTACCTCTTCTTCTCCCGGTCCCCCGAATACATACTCAAAATTTCCATCCCGGAATTCCATCAGCGCGTTGCCCGCGGAGTAAGCTCCGGTCAGAGAATTCAGCCGGAGACGTCCTCCGTCGATGACCGGCTCTCTTAAGGTCCAGAGAAGCACCGGGCAGTCAAATCTCTTCAGGACTTCGCTGGGATATGCCGCGTTGGCAAAGGTAATGTTCTGCAGGATAATGCAGTCCGGATCAATCTTATCCAGAAACTTCTGGAGCAAATCAATGCTCAGAAGCATTTCCTCCGGATACACGCACTGATCGGTAATTTCCTTGATCGCGGCGATGGAGCTTTCAAACTCCTTCTGGGCGCTTTCCAGATGGAAGGTAGGAACTCCTACCGGAATGTATGCAACTTGAAAATCTGCCATCATTGTTTCCTCTCTCATATACACATAAGTTTCGTGGCAGGCAGCCCGCCGGACTGCCTGTCACACATGTCAGCAGCCGTACTTCTGTCTGATGCTTTCAAACAGCGCACAGTATTTAGAATCTTTTCTGTAGAATACAGGGATCTGTCCCACGGGAGCTTTCACCGTAACATCGCCCCCCGCATATTCCTCACCGGTCCACAGGTGTACCCACTGATCCTCCGGCAGATACAGAGACCATTCCTCCGCTCCGCTCTCATACACCGGAGCCACCAGCAGATCCCGTCCCAGAAGGTATTCATTCTGGATATCGTATCCTCTGGCATCCTCTTCATAATGCATGAAGAGAGGCCTCTGAGCCGGAACGCCGGTCCTGGTGTACTCTTCCACCGCGTCTTTGATGTAGGGTTTCAGATCCACATGGATCTGTACCTGTTTTGCCAGAAGCTCCATGGTATCCGCATCGTCATAATACTGGAAATTCGTCTCCGGACGATTGCTCTCATGGGTCCGCATGACCGGGGTAAAGGCAGCCATATCCGCCCATCGCTGGAACACTTCCTTGGTCCTGCAGTTCTCAAACATGGAGGTATAGCCTCCGATATCGCTGTGGCTGATGCCGCAGCCGATGATGCCGGCGCTTAAGGTGGCGGCAATGGCGGAAGGCAGTCCGTCGTGTCTGGTAAAGTCCACGCTCTGATCGCCGTTCCACATGAGCGTACAGTATTTCTGGCTGCCGATGGCGCCGGAACGCATGAAATAGATGACTTCCTTGCTGAGCGTATCCGTCTCCTGCAGAGCCTCGAAATTACATTTCGCCCACAGGGCCGGCCAGTGGTTGTGTTCGATCATGGCAGGCTTGCCGCTGTGCAGCTTGATTCCCCGGGAAGGAAGATATTCGCCGAAGTCGGCCATCCAGCCGGACAGTCCGAATTCGATCATGTTCTTCTTCAGGATCCGGTTCTTAAACCACTCGTAGGCTTCCGGATTGGTCAGATCCGGGATTCCGCAGTCAAACTCGCCGAAATCCACCAGGCAGATGCTACCGTCCTCGTTTTTCACAAAATAGTCTTTTTCCAGAGCTTCCTGGAAAAGCTGTCCCCCCTGGACCAGATAGGGATTGGTGTAGCCGAGGAAACGGATCCCCTTCTCCCGGTATTCTTTGATCTTTTCCGGAAGTCCGGGATACATTTTCTCATCCCATCTCCAGTCCCACTGCAGGCGTTTTCCGAAGGAGGTCACCCGCTTGCCTTCCCAGTCCTGGCACCAGATCCCGCAGACCCGGATGCCGTTCCGCAGAGACCGGTCCGCCAGATGGAAGGATCTCTCCGTTCCGCCCTGGACACCGATGATGATCCCGTCGTAAACCCAGTCCGGCATCTGGGGGACTCTCCCCAGAAGATCCGTAAGTTTCCGCATCAGTTCCGGGAAAGAATCCGCTCTCTCCAGGACCATAGTCTCCGGCACGGCCCAGAACTGCAGTTCATGATACTCTTCATTCCGGAAATCAAAATCCGCGTAAGCGGTGGTCTCCGCATGGAAGTAGTAGTGCCTGGAGGATACGAAGGTCGTCTGGGGGAAATAGGTATGATAATAATCACCGCCCGTGCCGTCCGCCGTATCGCATTCCCAGGTCAGGTACGTTTTCTTGTCTCTTCCCACGCCGGGCTCGGAAGTCCACAGGGGGAAGTTTCTTCCTCTTAAGTTGAAGTAGGAAAACTGCTCGCCGCATCCGTAGCAGGCTTCCTCTTTATCCGCCGGAAGGCGGAGCCAGAACCGGTTCACAGAAGGATCCAGGGACTGGAATTTCATATCGACCCGATCCTGGTCCACATGGAACTCTGCCTGCAGGATCCCGGAAAAATTCACGCGGATATCCTGTCCCTCCTGCTCCACCGTTCTCACAGTCAACGGCAGTCTTTCCACCACATGATCGCGGATGTCGAAATATCCCCTGTGTTCGTGGATGGTTTCCTCGCCCCGTCCCACAAAGACCATGGGAGTTTCCGCGTCAAATTTTAAATAGGTCTGTCCGCCGTATGTAATCTCAAATCCCGTTTCAGTTCTTGTCCACTCCATACTGTTCTCCTTGCGTTATCTGATACGAAGCTCCGGATTTCTTCCCGTGATCCCCACGCAGGCGCCTTTGGACGCCGGAACGCTTTCCTTATGAGCGATCAGCCATTTATTCCGCATCCACAGAAGGCTGTCCTCCTCATTTTTCGGTTCCGGGATAGAATCCAGCGGAAGATTCGTGCCGTCCGGCAGAATGACCACGCAGCGGAACCCGCTGTCCTCCACTCTGCTGGGCGCGAAGTGAAGGGTGGTCTCGTACAATTCCACCGCCGTTCCCGCCGGTACATAAAAGGCCTTCATGTCTTCGGAAGAGAAAATATTGTGACGGATCTCCTGGAGTCTTCCAAGCATCAGCACCAGATCCGTGGCCGGAATGTCGATCTCCGATCCCTTGTGGTACTCAAAGGCGTTCAGTTTGGAGCTGTTGCCGTTGCAGTACCCGATCTGGATAGGCATATACCCGTAAAACCGCTGGCTGATCTCGCCGGCAGCTTCCGTCTTCATCATTTCCTCATCCTTTGCCACATAGACATTTCCCTCGGCAGGAATGGCACGGCGGTTCATGATCTCCAGGACCTCACCGAAGTCGTACCCTGTCACTATTTTTCCATATTCCGTGAATTCCGGATCCTCCACCCTGTAAAGCTTCATCTCCGGGTTCAGCGCTTTCAGTTCTCTGAATTTTTCCATCATGAGCCGCCTCCCATTCAAAATAAAATCAGCCTTTTACCGCACCGGAAGTCAGTCCGGATACGATCTTCTTCTGACAGATCAATACTACGATAACGATGGGCACTGTCGCCACAACCGAAGCCGCCGCCATGTCGCCCCAGGGTACGGTGTACTGTCCGGGGAACAGGGAGATGGCGACCGGAACGGTCCGCATGGAATCTCTGGTGACCAATACCAGGGAGAACATGAACTCGTTCCAGGCTGTGATGAACGCGATGATGGCCGTGGTAAAGATACCGGGGGCAGCCAGGGGAAGGATGACCTTGATCACTGACTGGAACCGGGTACAGCCGTCGATCTGAGCTGCTTCCTCCAGATCGTAGGGCAGCGTATTGATAAAGGCGATCAGCGTCCAGATAGCCATGGGCAGTGTGATGATCACGCTGGGAATGATCAGGCCCCAGTATGTATTCAGCAGTCCCATGTTTCGGAAGATAACGAACATAGGCGTTACAACCGCGATGATCGGGAACATATTGGAAATCAGGATGAAGTTTCTCCAGAATTTTTTAAATTTGAACTTGATCCTGGCAAACGCGTATGCCGCCGGAAAAGCGATCACAATTGTAAGAGCCATAGCGCCCAGAGACACGATCACGCTGTTCTTCAGGTAAACCATCAGATTGTGATCGATAAAGGCGTTTTCAAAGAAATCAAGAGAGAATCTGGAAGGCCACAGTTCCGTGGGCATCATACTGATATCTCTCGGATCCTTTACTGCACTGATAATAAGATAATAGAACGGGAAAATAACGATCACCATAAAGATGACGAAGAAAATGACTTTCCCGATTTTTCCTCCAACATTACTTTTTTTCATACCATCACCCTCATCAATCGTCTGTTTTCAGTGTTTTCAGGTACACAAAGCTTATAATCAGGATTATGATCGTAATGATCGTTGACAGCGCGGAGCCCAAGCCAAAGTTCATGTCTCCGAACAGATACTTGTATGCCTGATACAAAAGCGTCGAGGTAGAGTTGGAGGGTCCTCCTCCCGTGATACCGAAGATGATATCGAAGATTCTGACTGCACCCATAGTTCTGAACAACAGTACGATCAGCAGGATCCCTTTCAGGTTCGGCAGGGTAATACGGAAGAACTGCTGCACCTTGGTAGCTCCGTCGATGGAGGCCGCTTCGTAATATTCCTCGGGAATGGTCTGCAGGCCGGCCATCAGCATCAGGGCCACGTAGGGGAACTGCTTCCAGGTATCCGCCAGTACCACTACCAGCATCGCTCCGGCTCCGGAGGTCAGCATGGAAACGCCGGTTTCCGATACGCCGGACGCCATCAGGATGGAGTTCAGCACGCCCATCTGATCGTTGAACATGTAGGAGAAGGTGTAGGCAATGATGATTCCGGGGATGGCCCAGGGGATCAGCACGGCCGTTCTCACCAGACCGGTAGCCTTCATGGCTTTGCTCATGAGGATGGCTCCCGCGAATCCCAGCAGCAGCTGGAAGATCATGGACAGGATCGCGAAGATCAGGGTGTTGCCAAGGATCCTCCAGAACAGCGGGTTCTGGAACAGCGTGATATAGTTCTCCAGTCCAACAAAATGCTGATTCAGCGGATCGGTCAGAACATAGTACTGAAAGCTGTAGGATACTGTGATGAGAATGGGAACCACGCCGATGGCGATCAGCGCGATCAGTGACGGCGCGATCAGACCATATCCGATGATGTTGTCGTGGGCTTCCCTGGACATCCTTTTCTTTCTAACTTTTATCGTATTTTCCATTTTTTCACCACCAAATACAATAATTCTATGAGTTTTTCATTCGCCCCCTGAATTTCAGTTTTAGAATGAGTCAGGGTCCGCATCCGGCAAAGAAGCGGACCGAACCCTGACCAACTCAAATCACCGATTGTTTCATAAATTTTCCGTCCGAAGCTTTACTGCATTCCGGCCAGTTTCTCATTCAGTTCAGCATCCATGGCTTCCATAGCAGAAGCGTTGTCCTGATTTCCGGTCAGGGCCGCATGGAAATACTGCTGGAATACGGAAGAGATGGTAGCGTAATCTCTTACCTGAGGTCTGGGCTGTGCTTCCGCTACAGCGGTCTTGGCGTCAGCGATGTAGGGCAGGACTTCCTGTACTTCCGCGTCGTCGTACAGAGCCTCGATGGCCGGCAGGGTGGAACGCATCTGCACCTGGATCTTCTGAGCTTCCTCGCTGGCCATGAATTCTACGAATACCTTGGCAGCTTCTTTGTTCTCGGAATAGGTGTTGATGACATAGTTCCAGCCGCCCAGGGTTCCGGAGCTGCTCTCACCGTTGGGGCCCAGAGGCAGAGCCGCAACGCCTACATTGCCGGCTACCTTGGAGGTCTCAGCCTGAGCGTTGGCGTATGCGTAGGTCCAGTTTCTCATGAACAGAGCCTGGCCTTCCTCGAAGATGGCACGGCTGTCATCGGGTTTCGCGTTCAGAACGCTCTCCGGAGAGATGCCGTCGGCGATGAGGCCTTCCACAAACTCCAGAGCCTCGATGGTGTTGTCGTTGTTCATGGTGAACTCGCCGTTTTCATCCAGATCATGGCCGCCGTTCTGCTTAATGAACTCCAGCATGTTGCAGGAAACCGGCTCGCCCTGCTGTGCCTGGAATACGAAGCCGTACTCGATGCCGTCCTTGCCCTGATGCTCCTGGCACATAGCTACCAGCTCATCCCAGGTGGTGGGCGCTGTCTCGATCAGGTCGGAACGATAGTACAGAAGTCCTACGTCCGTGTAGCTGGGAAGGGCGTATGCCTTGTCGTTGTAGTAGCAGGTCTGCAGAGGTCCTGCCAGATACTGATCCTTGATGGGATCCAGGAACTCCGTCAGGTCTTCCAGCCAGCCGGCCGCGGCAAACTGGGATACCCAGATAGAGTCTGCCTCGATAACATCGATGTCAGAACCCTGCGCTGCCAGAGTGGTCATCAGGCTCTTCTTTACATCGTCAGAGGAACCGGGCAGAGCCTGATCCTCCACGGTGATGTTGGGATACTTCTCATTGAAGGCCTCGATCATGGCTTTGATGGCGCCTGTGGTATCGTTCTGATGCGCGAATACTACGGTTCCGGAAATTTCGCTGGCGTCTCCGCCGCTTCCGGATGTGGTGGTAGACGCAGAGCCGCCGGATGTGCTGTCCGTGTCATTTCCGCCGCCGCCGCAGCCGGCCATCATTCCTGCGACCGTAGCTGCCGCCAGCACCAGTGCCAACATTTTTCTTTTTTTCATAGTTTCTTACCTCCCTATAGGTTTTTGCATATACTACAGCAGTTTCCACCGCCATAATGCTCATTGTGGATTTCGGGAGTTCCCGTCTCCCGATGGGATCATCCGATGATGTAGGAACGGATCATCCTGCAGAGATTGTCGTAGTCAGCGATAAAGGAAGAAATGGTATCCTTGAAGCCGCCGTAATTTACGAAATCTTCCGGAGCCATGCCCTTCTCCTCAAAGGACTTGTGGAACTCAGGCAGAGTATTCAGCACTTCCAGATATTTGGGATCTACCGGATGGCTCATGCGCTCTGTCACCTCAACCTTGCAGGCGTTCAGACGTTTATGCCAGCTGTAGTTGATGGTCTGCGCCAGCTCGCCGCCGATAAGTTCGCACCAGTGATACTGGTTTCTTACCGCCGCGCTCAGCAGCTTGGTGCAGTAGCCTCTCTCTTTGTAGATGCGGTACGCCTCTTTGATCACCGCGACGCCGCCCCACTCCAGAGCTTCCGGCATCAGGACCAGCCCCTGCTGGGTGCTGTATTTCTTCAGCCAGTCGTCGGTACGTCCGATCATGATGGTACAGATGGGAGACATGGTATCCACGTCCAGGCCATCGTCTTTTCTTCTCTTCAGGCCTCTCTCTACCGCTTCCGCCACGGCGACTGCCTGGGCTACGGTAAAGGATACGGTGGCGTTGATGCTGACGCCCCGGTAGGTCGCCTCCTCCATGGCCTCGATGCCGGCCTTGGACGCGGGCAGCTTCACCTGCATATTGGGAGCCAGGCTGCTGATGTAAACGGCCTGCTCTACCATCTTATCCTTGTTGCGGTAATACTTGGGGCTCACCTGCAGGGACAGTCTTCCCTTTTTGCCCTTGGTCTCCTCAAAAATGGGGAGCAGTTTCTTGGAACGGATGCTTACCATCTCGTAGATCAGCTTCCAGACGATATCTTCCTCTCCGTCCGCGGGATTCTCCGCGATCAGCTCTTTGATCCTGCCTTCCCACTGGGGCAGTTCCTCTTTCAGGACCGCGCCTACAATGGAGGGGTTGCTGGTAGCGCCTACGATGCCTCTCTTCAGGCCGTATTCCAGCTCCTCTTCGCCGCAGGAATCCATCCAGATATCAGTCATAGGATATTTCACAACTGTTTCATGCAGCTTTCCTAAAAATTCCATTTGTAATCCCCTCTCTTCCTTATTCCTTCGCGGTGGCGTCCCAGGCATCCCGGAAAACTTTCAGTCCGTGAGCGGTAAAGGGATGCTCAAAGGATTTCTCGTATACTTCCAGACCTGCGGTCACGATGTCCGCGCCCGCGGCAGCGAACTCGCCGATCTGTCTGCCGTTTCTGACAGCCGCTACGATGATTTCGGTCTTAAAGTTATATTTTCTGTAGATCTCGACGATCTGTTTTACATAGTCGCCGCTGTCGCCGGACTCTTCCTTCCATCCGATGAAAGGAGAAACGAACTTGGCGCCCAGCTTGCCGGGCATGATCGACTGAGAGGGGGAGAATACCAGGGTCACATTGGTGCGGATGCCCTGCTCCTCCAGCTTCTTGGCCGCGATCAGGCCTTCCTTGACGCAGGGGATCTTGATCACATAGTTGGGGCTGTAGGAAGATACTTCCTTGGCTGCCTCGATAATGTCCTCCGCCTTGTCCAGATGGGGATTGATCTCAAAGGAAACCGGGAACTTATCCATTCCTTCCAGGTTGTTCTCCTTGATCCACGCCGCGATATCCTTCACACAGGTCATGAAGGGCTTGCCGCTCAGCTTGATGTGCTTCGGATTGGTGGTCACACCGTCGATCCCATAATTTTTGTAGGCAAAATCGATCTCATTCAATTTTGCGCTGTCGAGAAAATATTTCATTGCTGCTCCCTCCTTATATATTTTTATTTAAAATTTTGCTCCTCCAGGCTGGCGATCCTCTCCTGTGCCTTCCGCAGGTTGGCAGCCCGCCAGTCTTCCAGATTCTGGGTGAATTCCGTCTCCAGGAAGGTGTCCGTAATGGCGATGCCGATCTCCGGCGCGGTGATCCAGCCGCCCATGGTCAGCACGTTGGCGTTGTTAATGGCCCGGGCCTTTTCCGCCGCATACAGATTCTCGCAGACAGCCGCTGCCACGCCTTTGTACTTGTTGGCCACGATACTCATGCCCATGCCGGTGCCGCATACCAGGATGCCCATCTCGAACTCTCCGCTGGAGATCCTGGGAGCCAGCAGGTTTGCCGCCGCGTCAAACATCATGGGCTTGTCCTGCTCCTGGGTTCCCACATCGGCAACCTCGTATCCTTTCTCCACCAGATGCTTCTTGACTGCTTCTTTCAGGGCAAATCCGGAACCATCCGAGGCTATGACGATCTTTTTCTCTTTCATCTCCGATCCTCTCCTTTCGCTGTATGATTTATTTTTTGCGGGCGATCGCCGCCTTGGCAGCCTCAACAATATCCTCCGCTGTCAGGTGGTATTTCTTTTTCAGGAATTCCGTGGTCCCCACTTCTCCGAAGTGATCGGTCACGCCGATCCTCTGCAGGGGAACGGGATGGTTCTCTGACAGCACCTCGGCCACGGCGCTTCCCAGGCCTCCGATGATGGAGTGATTTTCCGCCGCCACCGCGCATCCGGTCTTGGCGACGCTCTCCAGAACGATCTCCTCATCCAGGGGCTTAATGGTATGAATGTTGATTACTTCCGCCCGGATCCCCTGGCCGGCCAGCTGCTCCGCTGCCTTCAGGGACTCTTCTACCATGATCCCGGAAGCGAAGATACTTACATCGGATCCGTCCAGGATCTTTTTGCCTTTGCCCAGGGTAAAGGTCTCTCCCTCCTCAAAGATCTGCATGGCGTTTCTTCTCAGCAGGCGGATATACACCGGTCCGTAGTGCTCCAGGATCTGCGGGAAGATGGCCCGCAGCTGTACGCTGTCTACCGGCTCGTAAATGACCATGTCCGGAATGTTTCGCATAATGGAAACATCTTCCATGCTCATATGGGTCCCCCCGTTGAACTCGGCGGTCACGCCCGGGTCGGAGCCCATCATTTTTACATTCAGCCCTGCGTAAGATACGGAAAGGGTGACCTGGTCACAGCATCTTCTGGTGGCGAAAGCGGTGAAGGTATGGGTAAAAGGAATCTTGCCCATGGCGGACATGCCGGCTGCCACGCCGATCATGTTGGCCTCCTGCACGCCGCAGTCAAAGGCTCTGTCCGGGAAGGCTTCCCGGAAACGAAGGGTTCCGCCTGCCTTCATCAGATCCGCTTCCACATCTACGATCCTCGGATCTTTCTTGGCGTTCTCTATTAAAAGGTCCACATAGGTCTCTCTGAGCCATCTGTCCTCCAGCTTCATTTACATTTCCTCCTCTTCCAGTTGGGCAACAGCCTTTTTCCACATTTCCTCGGAAATGTTCATGTTATGGCTGTCCAGCTTGTTCTCCGCGAAATACAGTCCCTTGCCCTTGATGGTGTTCAGAATGATCATGGTGGGACGTCCCTTCTGCTTCTTAGCCGTATCCACCGCGCTCAGGATCTGTCCGATGTCATGGCCGTCTACCACATGCACGTTCCATCCAAAGGACTCCCATCTCTTATCCAGAGGATCCAGGGTATTGACATCGCCGGTGTATCCGTCGATCTGCATCTTGTTGTAATCCGTAAAGGCGATGAGGTGGTCCAGCTTTCTGGTGCCTGCCATCATAGCCGCCTCCCAGATCTGTCCCTCCTGGCTCTCGCCGTCGCCGATGATGGCGTACACGAACAGATCTTTCTTATCCAGCTGCGCCGCCAGGGCCATGCCTACCGCCGCGGAAAAGCCCTGTCCCAGGGATCCCGTGGTCATGTCGATGCCTTTGGTCAGCTTTCTGTCGCAGTGGCTGGGGAGATGGGTGTTGGGGCGGTTCAGGGTATCCAGCTCGGCAATGGGGAAATAGCCTTTCAGCGCCAGCGCCGAGTAGAGAGCCGGGCCCGCATGGCCTTTGGACAGCACCAGACGGTCTCTGTCCTCCATATCCGGATTTTCCGGATCCACATGCATGATATCGAAATACAGGGCTGCCAGGGTCTCGCAGATGGAGGAAGCTCCGCCGATATGGCCGAAGCCCAGCTTTCCGATGCACTCCACCGTAAGCTCCCTGATCTTTTTTGCCTTCTCATTTAAATACGCGATTTTCTTTTCTCTGAATGACATGTTCTGCTCTCCTCGAAACTATCTCATGGACTGATACATTTTATCCAGCATCTCTTCGGTGATCTCTACAGGGTTGTTCAGCAGGTTCGGATGCTTGCTGCCCTGCACCAGGGCCGCCACCTGCTCGTCGGTCAGATGGAACTCCTTCAGATCCGTCCGCAGCTTCAGATCCTTCTTCAGCTGTGCAATGGCGTCCGCCATATCGTTCATATCCTTAAATCCCAGCTGCGCCGCGAAGGCATTGATCCTTCCTCCTTCCACGGGATCCGCCCCGTTGATCCGGGCGAAATAATCCAGGGTCAGCCCGCAGGCTTCTCCGTGGGGAATGTGGAGAAGATTGGTCAGCGGGAAGGAGCACGCGTGAGAGCTGGTGGTCTTGGGCAGGGTAAAGGCCAGGCCGGCGATCACGGAAGCCTCCGCCATCTTCGCTCTTGCCTCTTTATTCTGAGGATCGTTGTAAACGGTTTTAATATTTTCAAAGACCAGACGGCTGGCATGCAGGGCCAGGGGCGTCGCAGATGGGCTGATGGCCTTTGCTCCAGAAGCCCTCCACCGCGTGGCAGAGAACATCGATGCCGCAGCTGGCCGTCATGTAAGGCGGCAGGGTGTAGGTCAGTTCCGGATCGATCAGAGCTACCGCGGGATAGAAGTTGTTGTTGTTGATGGGGCCCTTCTTTCCCAGTTCATGATCGGACAGAACAGACACGCAGGTTACCTCGCTGCCGGTTCCCGCCGTAGTGGGAATGGCGATGATCGGAAGATGTTTCTCCGGAAGGGGAACTCCTGTTCCATGGTATTTGCGGATGGAATCCTCTGTAAAGCAGATGGTGGAAGCGGCCTTGGCGCAGTCCAGGGCGCTTCCGCCTCCCAGGGCCACGGTGAATTCCACCTCTTCCTCTTTCATCAGCGCCGCGCAGGCATCCACTTCCTTCACCTCAGGATTCGGGGAGATCTGCGAATACATGCAGACCAGCAGTCCCTCGTTCTCCTTCAGCAGACGGTCTGCCAGGCCGTTCTGGGCAAAAAAGGGATCGCTGACAAGAATACCTTTTTTTAATCCCATTTCACTGGTGATATCCTTTAGTTTTCCCAGCATCCCCTCTCCGAACTTTATGTTTACCGGCTGGATATAATCCCAACTCATCCTCTGGTTCCTCCTCTCTTTTTATTTCAATATTTAATTAACTAAGTTAATTAATTGTATTGTATACCCTTTTTCTTTTCCCCGTCAAGTTGCTCATATATATAGAATTTCAAGCTGAATTTTATGCAATTTGACCATAGCGGATTCCCGGCTTTTGCCATTGATTTTGCCGGAAAATCATATTAAAATGAATGGTAGTCCTTTCATCTGGCGCTTTCAGGCACAGACTTCCCGGTTCAGACCCCCCGCAGAATACCAGACGGAATGCAAAATCAATGTAAACGAAGGGAATTCCTTTATACTATGAGTATCACACCGTATCCAAGCTCCAACGGGAAAGAAAACAGCCCGTTTTAATACCCTGCGATTACTTTTGGCTAACCATGCCCTGTCCCGGACGGAGATCGCCGCAGCTCTGAACATTTCCACCGCTGCTGTGACAATGACCACAAAAAGCCTTCTGGACGAGGGGATCGTGATCCCCTACGAAGTTCCTTATGAAAACCAGGACCACTCCCGCGTGGGGAGAAAACAGTCTCTGCTGACTATCAATCCCCGCTGGAAATATATCCTGGCCATAGAAATCTTTCCCGAAAACATCAATCTCGCCATTACCGATCTGATGGGCGACACGGTTTCGGCCCGGTCCTTCCCGGTTCCCGAATCGATCCCGTCCCTGGAAGAGTTTTTCGGAAAGATCGCCGGGGACGGCCATGCCCTCATAGAAAGCGCCGGGCTGACTCCCGAGCAGATGCTGGGCGCCGGCGTCTCCATGCAGGGGGATGTGGACCCGCTGAACGGGATCGCCCCTGAATCCCTATATCCTGAAGGGGCCTGTGCCCCGTGCGGAAACTCCTGGCCTCTTCCCTGCAGATGCCCATCGCCGTAGAAAGCAATGTATGCACTGTGCTGCAGAGCGAATTGACCTTCCGCAACTATATCCGGGAACACAACAACGTACTGATGCTGAAATGGGGCCCCGGAGTGGGTTCCGCCATGGCCATCAACGGAAACATTTATAAAGGATACCGTTTTCAGTCCCCGGAGATCGGCCACAACTCCTTTTCCCGGGGCAAGGGGATCCGCTGCCGCTGCGGCAGAAGAGGCTGCCTGGAAACCGTGATCTCCGAACAGGCCATGGTGGAAAAGCTCAAGCGCCTCCCTGGCCTCCGGAAAGACAGTCGAGCGCTGCGTGGAACTGGCCGCGCGTTACGGCCCTCCCTCCAGCGACAATTTTCTCTCCTATATTACTTCCGACCGTCCGTCTCTCCGGAAGCTGGTCCGCAGTTTTATTGAGAAACTTGTAAACGCCGGTCAACAATGCCGTGATCATTTTGGCGCCTGAAAAATTAGTTCTCTACGCGCAGTTTTTTAAAAGCGACACTCTCTTTCAGGAGTTCAATCAAAGCCTTATGGAGCGGAACCCTATCCTGCCCGAACATTTCTGCGTGCGGAATACGGTCCTCTCCCAAAAGCCGTATATCGGCTGCGCTGCCATTGCATGGAACAGATCCTGTTTTCTGACGGGATCTCCGAATAAGATCTGCCGCCCGGTCCATCCCGGGCGGCAGTTTTTCTTGTTCCGCTGGTTTATCTGATGCAGCCTGCAAGTTCTGTAAAGATCACGCCCAGGGCGTAAGCGCCTGCATCCGGATAACCGATACTTCTCTCTCCTACGGTGCCGGCTCTTCCCATGCGGGCTACGATGGTCTTGGTGCTGTCAGCGCCTTCCACGGCAGCCTTGGCTCCAGCCTCGAAGAGTTCCTTCCAGGATTTTCCTGCAGGATTTTCCCATGCCCGGGCACAGGGGATCCAGGCATCCATCAGGGTCTTGTCGCCGATATCCGCGCCACGGCCGAAGGATCTCTCTCCTGTCTTCTGGATTCCTACGGTCACTGCGTGAAGGATCTCCGCGAACTCTTCCGCGGTCACTTCCTTCTTATCGCCTGCGCAGCGTCCTGCCGCGCGGAAAGCAGATCCCCAGATGGGGCCGGAAGCTCCGCCGCAGTGCTCCATAATGATCATCGAGCAGGCCTGCAGGAAGTCGCCGATGGAGGACACATGCTCGGAAAGCAGTTCCTTCCACTCTCTCTTCAGCTGCTTGAAGCCCTTGGCGACACTCATGCCGAAGTCGCCGTCTCCTGCGTGGGAATCCAGCTCGCAGAAGGGAACTTCGTTCTTGATGATCACTTCGCTCATCTTATCCACCAGGAACATCACATTGTCCAGGGTGATCTTGTCGCCCTTGATCTCGGCGCTTCCGGTAGCGGCATCGATGGCAAAATCATCGGTCTCGCCTGCCTGGATGGCCTTGGGGATCTCCGGGCATACCAGTTCTTCCGGTTTGCCTGCCACGGAGAAGGCCGGAGTCTTGCTGACGCTGTCCACATAGCCCTCCAGCTCCTCATCCATCTTCATGAGGCTTAAGGAAGCTCCCGCCATATCGATACTGGTCATATAGTTTCCGACAAAGATCCGATGGATGGCAATGCCGCGTTTCTTCAGAACGTCTACGACAGAATTATTGAACAGGTACAGCTCCTGCAGAGGAGTGGCGCCAAAACCGTTCACCAGGACCGTAACCTTCATGCCCTCGGTAGAATCCCACTCTTTCAGCAGGTCGTCCACCATGCGCTCTGCCAGTGTGTCGGCGGTAGCAACGGCCTCTCTCTGGATTCCGGGCTCGCCGTGGATCCCTACGCCGTACTCCATCTCACCCTCGCCGATATCGAAGGTAGGCGTTCCCTTGGCGGGAACCGTACAGGAAGTAAGGGCAAATCCGATGGAGCGGACGCTGGCTGCGGCATGCTCCGCGGCTTTCTTTACTTCCGCCAGGCCAAGACCCTTCTCGG
Organism: Candidatus Scatomonas sp.; assembly: GCA_963928055.1. Taxonomy (GTDB): domain Bacteria; phylum Bacillota; class Clostridia; order Lachnospirales; family Lachnospiraceae; genus Scatomonas. The sequence continues at coordinate 1,460,812 of CAWVDN010000001.1, forward strand.
CGGCTGCTCCGGCCACTTTGTGTACCAGAACCGTTCCGGCGACGCCTCGTCTTCCAACGGTATACAGACTGTCCTTAACGGCTACGTCGTCGTCTACCTTTACGTAGTCCACATCGATGCCGTCTTCCTGGGCCATGTAAGCGGCATTCTTAAAGTTCATCACATCGCCGCTGTAGTTTTTGATGATCAGCAGAGTTCCCTTGTTTCCCGCGGTGCTCTTGATGGCCTGATAGACCTGGACCTGGGAAGGGGAAGCGAACACATCGCCGCATACGGCCGCGTCCAGCATACCGATTCCCACAAATCCGGCGTGGGCAGGCTCGTGGCCGCTTCCGCCGCCGCTGATCAGGGTAACCTTATCCGGATTCATGTGTTTTCTCTTGATCACTTTATATCTGGGCAGAAGCTCCAGCTCCGGATGTGCCATCACAATGCCGCGGCACATTTCCATAACTACGGATTCCGGAGTGTTAATAATTTTTTTCATATCATTTATCCCCCATAATCAACCTTATTCAAATGGCGGCGGGGCCAAAAGATCTTCGGCCCCGCGACGCCCCAGACAGTACTTTCAGAATGCTCAGATGCATCCGGTCTCTTTGTATTTCTTACCGATCTTGTCCGCTGCCAGGATCGCTGCGGCAGTGCTCTCTACGGTAACCGGGAAGGGCATGGCGTAGATGGACTCCTCGGGGATGCAGGCCTTCTCGGCAACTTCCATCAGCTGCTCATGGGACAGCTCCGTAACGCCGATGTCTTCCAGACATACCGGCAAGCCCAGGGATACGCAGAACTCCAGAACCTCTTCCATTTCTTCCACCGGAGCGTTCTCCAGGGCCAGCTGGCAGATGGTACCGAAGGCAACTTTCTCGCCGTGCATGTATTTGTGCGTTCCTTCCAGAACGGTCAGGCCGTCATGGATCGCGTGGGCTGCAGCCAGTCCGCCGCTCTCAAATCCGATTCCGGAAAGCAGGATATTGGTCTCGATGATATTTTCCAGGGCCGGTGTGACCACCTTGCTTTCCGCGGCCATCTTGGCCTTCATGCCGTCTCTCAGAAGATTCTGATAGCACAGGGTCGCCATGGCAAATGCCGCCTGGGTTCCCATGGCCTCGCCGCAGAGTCCCTCCCGGTAGCCGCAGGGAAGGCCCGCGTTTACCTTGGTAAAGGACTGCACGTTGGCTCTGGCCTCAAAGTATGTAGACAGAGCGTCGCCCATGCCGGATACCAGGAACCTTACAGGAGCCTGAGAAATTACCGTGGTATCGATCAGGATCACGCTGGGGCTCTGTTTGAAGTACGCGTAGTCGTCAAAAGCTCCGTCCTCGGTGTACAGCACTGCGGAGTGGCTGGTGGGGGCGTCGGTAGCGGCAATGGTGGGAACGATGATCAGAGCCTCGCCCTCAGCCACGCATTTTGCGGTATCGATGGCTTTTCCGCCGCCGAGACCGATGGTGCAGTCACAGCCTTTTTCCTTGGCCAGCGCCTGCATTCTGGCTACTTCTTTTCTGGAGCACTCGCCCTTGAAATCACCCTGAACGAAGGTGATGCCGAACTTCTCAGCGGTACGGTCCAATTTATCCTTTACTCTGGCGGAATCATCCGGATGCGCGATCAGCAGCGCGGAGTTTCCAAATGTCTTTACAAAATATCCCAGATTCTCGATCTCATTTTCTCCCTGTACATACTTTGTAGGACAGATAAACGCTTTTCTCATTTTTCGATTCCTCTCTTTCTCATTTTTCAAAGCCGGCTTTTTATGGTAACCTTATCTTAGCACGGCGGAAGCCGGATTACATTGGAAGACGATGACGGAAAATTTCAAATTGGAATCGTACTTTTTTTACCTCACAGATCATAATCGTACAATTATGACCTTTTTTCTCTCTAAATAACACAAAGAAAAGCTGCCCGGGACAGATTCCTTTATCAAATATGCTTAAACGCATTCTTTCCATAAAAAGGAATCTGCTCCGGACAGCCTCTGATGCTCCGCGCTCCTGTATTCACTTTCTGATCTTGCAGTATTTCTTATAAACCAGAGGGGTAACCCCCACGATCCGTTTGAAGACCCGGATAAAATATCCGGCGTCGCTGTAGCCGATCTTTTCGCTGATCTCGTTGACAGAATCGTCGGTGGTTTCCAGCAGCGCCTTGGCCCAGTCGATCTTCAGCTTTGTGAGAAAAACCGAATAGCTCTCCCCCACCTCTTTGGAAAACAGCCTGCTCATGTAACCGGTACTGACATGGCAATAGTCTGCCATCTGCTTCAGGGACGGATTTTCGTACTTATTATTATGTATGTATTCAAATACCTTTTTGATGATCTCGCTGTTGGAGTGATATTCCGCGCCCGGCCGCTCCTGCTGCTCTTCCCGGCGCTCCTCCTGCCGGTCGTCCTCCAGGATGGTCTCATAGATAGACAGGGCCTCCTCTTTTCGGGCGGTCTCCGCGCACATATAGTTGCAGAGATAATACAGCATATTGGCGATGACCTTGATCCTGCCGTAGGACAGCGCCGGAAGCGCCTGGTAGCTTTCCATCAGTTCTTCCTTCTTCGCGTCCACGTATCGGGGATTTCCGGGATTCAGCAGCTGCTCCAGCTCCTCCCCGCCTTCCCGAAGGCGCACCTGCCCCGCCAGGATCGCCCCGGCATACTGGTTATCCACAATGATGGGGATCGCCATATCTACAATCGAAAAATAGCATTTATAAATAAAGGGGCTGTTGTTTTTCATGGCTTCAAAACCGCCCCGGGAGTCGCACTTCTGACAATAGCCGTTCAACTGCGGATCCTGACGGATCTTCTGGCAGAACTCATGGCAGCCGCTGTGCTTTGTCACCGGCACTCCTTTGTAATCCGCGATGAGGATCGCCATCTTCGTCACATCCGCCAGGGAATCCTGCAGCTGCTCCCATCGCTCCAGATTAAATATTTTGCCAAGTTCCATTCTCTTTCCTCCACCATCCGGTTCCGCATACGCGCAGACCGCGAAGACGGAACTTATGTCCATCTTATTCATTTGCCGAAAAATTGTCAAGAGAGGAAAAGGATTCTTTCATCCGGCTTCTTCTTCCTCCAGGATACCAAAAAGCGCGCGGGTTTCGTATGTTTTCTTACAGGTTATCTATGCTTTCTTTCTATTTTTTCCATTCCGTCGGAAGGGAATGGTAATACTTTTTGTACTGCTTATAAAAATTCGACATATTGTGAAAGCCGCAGGAAACCGCGATGTCCAGGATATTGTCGCGGCTGGTTTCCATCGCCTCCCTGACAGCCTCCAGGCGAAGGCGTGTTACGTATTCGGTAAATTTCTCGCCGAAAACCTCGTGAAAGCTGGAGGAAAAATAGCTGGGGCTCATGCAGGATGCCGAGGCCGCCTTCGCCAGGGAAATTTCCTCTCTGAAATGGCCATTCACATAATCTAAAGCCAGCTTCAGGTTATCCGCTTTTTTTAACGCCAGCTTCCGCGATCCTCCCAGGTCCGGAGAAACAAAATGCCGGACCAGCAAAGCCAGGATATGAAAACAGTAGGATTTCAGCATCAGCCTGCGGCATAAATTCTCCGCCCGCCATTCCTTGTACGCGTCCAGCATCAGGCTCTTTACCGCCAGGGTATGTTTTTCTTCCGCTGAAAGCTTACTCTGAAAGGCCGCTGCCTGCCCGCCGAAAACCCTCTGCCACTCTTCCCCTGCCGAATCCTCCGCGGATCCTAACAGGCGTTCCGAAAACGTCAGCACCAGAAGTTCTACATCCTTTTCCATTTTCCATCCATGTACTTCCCCCGCGTTAAAAACCGCGATATCCCCCTCCGCCATAGAGTATTGCCGGCCGCTGACCATACAGAGCGCTTTCCCTGACAGCACACAGGATATCTCGTAAAAATCATGCCAGTGAAAATGTTCCCGGGACGGATGCTGACGTCCCATCCAGACACGGTTCATGTGCATAGGAAGCTGGGGATCCAGAGAATACGTATCATTCACCGCCCGCATACAGAATTTCTCCTTTCGATCGCTCGTATGTGCAATCATTATACCACGGGCGCAGGAAAGGAAGCGACGCCGCAGGCGGCATTTACTTTCCAAGCCGTGGCTTTCCGGTATAATCTCCGCTCCGCGGAGCAGCCCGGGTACCCGGGCTGGATTGCACGTATGTGCAATCATTATACCACGGGCACAGGAAAGGAAGCGGTACATTTTTCCGCAGTTTTCCCCTGCCGGGTTGCTCTTGCTCCCTGACGGGCGAAAAAATAAATTTTTGTTGAAATTTTTGTAAAAAAAGCTTGATTTTTTATTTTTCATCGATTATAATAATTTTTGCGTTACGAAAAACGGTAACCGCGAGCGCCTTTAGCTCAGTTGGTAGAGCAGTAGACTCTTAATCTATTTGTCCAGGGTTCGAGTCCCTGAAGGCGCACTGAAAAGCACTGTTTTTGCAGACATAAGAGCTGCGGGGACGGTGTTTTTTTTGTGCGCGGATCCGCCTTTTCCTGCTTTCCTTAAGATTTTCTGAGCTTTCCCCTTTCCCTTTCTTAAACTTTCTTAAGCCTTTCTTGCCCGTATTGATTCCGCCTTTCCCTCGTGCTATACCAGAATCATCAAGCACGCGAAAGGAAGGAATTTCATGAAAAAACTGAAACGATGGAACAGAGGGCTGATGGCCGCCGCCGTTCTTATCCTGGGCGTCATCGTCTTCCAGACGGTGGATCAGGCCCGTTTTCGATCAGCCATTCCCGGCATCAGCGACGCGATCCGGGAATATGACGCTCAGGCCACGGAAGCCCTGGACCGCGGTCCGGAACAGAAGGAAGGCTCCGCGTTCCTGAAAACGGTGGAACAGTTCTGGGCGGAACCGGAAACCGTTTCCCAGGCTATGCGCTACTATGATACCCCTTCTTCTTTTTACAAGTACCTGGAGGATGACTACATATTCCTCCCTCTGTCCTGCCGGGAGACCCTCCAGAGCTGCAGGATCCGCAAAAACGGGCCAGGCAGCTGTATCGCGGAACTGGTGGTGGACAGCACCGTCTGGCTGGATCAGTACGGTTCCTATCTCTCCCCCTTCGGCGTAGGTTACGCCTACGATGAAACCGCGGAGGACTACAGCCTGGAAACGGAAACTCCGGAATCCGTCCGGAATGGCAGTCAGGCCGTAAAGCTATCCTGCCAGCTGAATGTTTTTCTGCAGCTTTCCGAGAAGGACGGCTCCTGGAAAATCAATTACAGCCAGATGTATGCCATGTCCTCCTCCTCTGAACTTGTAGATATCCAGGAGGTGCCCGTATGAATCCGAACATGACAAAAACGCCGGCTCTGGTGATCCGGCATCTGAACAAGACCATTGGAAAACGTCCTATTTTAAAAGATGTCAGCCTGGAATGCCTCCCGGGAGAAGTCTTCGGCTTCCTGGGGCCCAACGGGGCGGGAAAGACCACCACCATCCGGCTGATCTGCGGACTGATCCGGGAGGATTCCGGGGAGATCGAGATCTGCGGGACCAACCTGCGGAAAAACTTTGAAAAAGCCATGTCCTGCGTGGGGGCCATCGTGGAAAACCCCGAGCATTACCGGCACCTGACCGGCTGGCAGAATCTGCAGCTTTACCGGAATATGCGGCCCGGCATCACGGAAGAACGCATGAAAGAGGTGGTGACCCTTGTAGGCCTAGAAAACCGTATCCACGAACAGGTGCGGCGGTACTCTCTGGGCATGCGCCAGCGGCTGGGGGTGGCCCAGGCGCTTCTCCACAACCCGAAGCTGCTGATCCTGGACGAGCCCACCAACGGGTTAGATCCCGCCGGCATCCGGCAGCTGCGGGATATCCTGAAAAAAACCGCCCATGAGGAGGGCACGGCGGTCCTGGTCTCCTCCCACCTGATGTCCGAGATGGAGCTGATGTGCGACCGGGTGGGGCTGATCGTAAACGGGGAGATCCGGGAAATAAAGCCCATAGACAGCCTGATCCAGGAGGCTTATGACGGCAGCGCGGTTTTCCTTTATCAGGTGGACCGGGCGGAAGAGGCCGCGGGCCTGCTCCGGGAGCGGTACCCCGGGCTTTCCGTAAAACTGCTGACAGAGCGGGAATTCCAGGTGCGCCTGAAATCTCCGGCTGCCGCTTCCCCGGCGGATCTGTCCTTCCGGAAAGAGCTCTCCGGTTTTAACCGGCTGCTGATGGAAGCCGGCATGGAATTATATACGGTTTCCGAAACCCAGGACCATACCCTGGAAGACGCGTTCATCCGCCTGACGGACGAAGGAGGTGATCAAATTGTTTAAACTGATCAGAAACGAATACTGCAAACTGCTGCGCCGGAAAACATCCCGGATCCTGATCCTGCTGCTGCTTCTGTCCGCCGCAGGCCTCGCCTTTTTCTTTCATCTGCCCTTTGTGCAGACAGATACCAGCTATGAGACCATCGCCTCCTCCCAGGAGACGGAAACGGAGGAGCCCTCCCCGGAGCAGCTCCGCCATGAGCGCACGGAATCTGCCCGGCTGGAGTACCAGTCCCTGAAGCAGCAGCAGGACGCCGGCACGCCTGTGGATCCGGCCGCCCTGGACAAAGCGGAAAGCACGTATCTGGAGAATCAATATATCGAGGACCACGAGCTGGCGGACAGCCTTACCTTTGACAAGGACTACGGCTACGCCGTGACCGACTCTCTGCTGATCCTGACGCTGAACAACGCCCCTGTGCTCATGACTCTCATCGCCCTGGTGATGATCGTATTCGCCGGAGGCATCATCGCCAATGAATCCAGCCAGGGCACGATCAAGTTCCTGCTGATCAACCCGGTCCGCCGGGGAAAGATCCTCTGGAGCAAGTATCTCTGCTGCCTGAGTCTGCTGGTCCTGCTCACTTTCCTGCTCTTTGGTCTGGAGGTGCTGCTCCTGGGCGTCAGCTACGGTTTTTCCGGCTACGGGGGAGAATACGTACACGCGGCGGCCGGGGTGGTCACGGGAACCCCCATCCTTCTTTACGGATTTCAGCAGTTTATGCTGGCAGCGGTAAATCCTCTGCTGATGATGACCATGGCCTTCGCCATCAGTTCTCTTTTCCGCAGCTCCGCCCTTTCCATCGCCCTGGGGCTGGGAGGACTTATGGGCGGCAGCATGATCACCTCGATCCTTTCGGAAATGGGGATCGACTGGGGACGCTATCTGGTGTTTTCCAACACCGGCCTCTCCTCCATCGCCGGGGGCAGCCCTCCCTTCCCCGGGCAGACGCTTCCCTTTGCGGCAGCGGTTCTGGCCGTTTACATGGCCGTTTTCCTGCTGACTGCTTACGACGGTTTTACCCGAAGGGAAGTCTGAGCTTTGCCGCGCCACTTGCGCGCTTCCCGGAGCCATTGCAAAACAGAGGAGAAATCATCTGCGGAGCAATGGCTCCTTTTCTGTGTGTAAAAAAGGCCAGGGGATGCTGCCCAAACGATTACAGGCATCACACCGCTGGCGGTGATACGGGTGGATTTCGTTTTCTTCTCGACCTTACAGTAGAGGGATCCGGTGAACTACAGTTGGATTCGGGATTTCTTTGAAATTACGGTAGAAGCGCTGGAGGAAGTACGGGTACCCCTGGGATCCTTTCGAAATGTACGGTAGAAGAATACCGGAAAAATCGAGATTTCTTCCAATCGCCCGTAACAGGGTACCGGAAGATTTTGAGTGTTCCCTGAAATGCCCGTAGTAAACGCTTACAGAATACCGTATAAAATAAGATTCCTTCAAAATTCCGGTAGCCACCTGAAGTTATAGGAAGGAGCCATTACAACACAGAGGAAAAATCATCTGCGATGCAATGGCTCCTTTCCTATTGAGGTATCCCTCATTTCCCGCTGCCTCCGATACGTTTAAAGTCCGAAGAGCTCCGCGAGTTTTTCTTCTTTTAATCCTGCTCCGATCACGCAGATCCTTCCCGTGTATTCCGGAGCGCCTTCCCGGACATCGGCCTCTTCCGGCACCATGTCGAAATAGATCCAGCGGCCGTCTCTGCCTTCTACCATGCCCTTGGCCCGAAGGACAGTCCCGAAAGAACTGTCTTCGGAAAGTCTCCCCAGGATCTCCCGGATCTCTTCCGGAGCAAACTTGCGGATCGTTTCCCGGCCCCAGCTCTGGAACACCTCATCCGCATGATGGTGATGATGCCCGTGGCCGCAGGCTTCGTGCTCGTGGTCATGGTCATGCTCGTGATGGTGCTCATGCTCATGGTGGTGCTCATGCTCATGGTGGTGCTCATGCTCGTGGTGGTGCTCATGCTCATGGTGGTGGTCGTGGTCATGGTGGTGCTCATGTTCTTCCTCCACATGGGAAAGGTCGATCTTTACCCCTTCCATGGTATCCAGAACTTTTCTTCCCCCCAGGTCCTCCACCGGCGTGGTGATAATGGTAGCCTCCGGATTCAGCTCCCGGATCAGCTTCACTGCCTCTTCTACCTTCTCATCTGTCGCCTTGGGCAGATCTGTGCGGCTCAGGATCACCGTGCCGGCCGCCTCCACCTGGTTTTTAAAGAATTCCCCGAAATTCTTCAGATACATTTTGCACTTGGTCACATCCACCACCGTGGCGGCGCAGTTCAGTTCCAGGTCCGCCTCCCCTTTCACTCTTTCCACCGCGTGGATCACGTCGGAAAGTTTGCCCACGCCGGAGGGCTCGATGATGATGCGGTCAGGATGATAGGTTTCCGCTACTTCTTTCAGGGCGGTGCCGAAATCTCCCACCAGAGAACAGCAGATGCACCCGGAATTCATCTCCTTGATCTCAATGCCCGCGTCCTTGAGAAATCCTCCGTCAATGCCGATCTCTCCGAATTCATTCTCGATCAGGACGACCTGCTGGCCTTTCAGAGCGTCCTGCAGAAGTTTTTTGATCAGGGTCGTTTTTCCGGCTCCCAGAAAGCCGGAGATGATATCTATTTTTGCCATATAAATTTTCCTCCTTTTTCACGGGATTATCATAGCACCGGCACCCGAGTCTGTCAAATCCCGCGGGCCGGCCGTCAGACGGATCCCTCTGAAAAAAAGGAGCCCGGTCCTTTCAGACCAGACTCCTTTCTATTCCTTGCTCTTCCGCCGGGATCAGCCGTTGATCATGAAGTTCAGCAGCTTATCTACGTCTTCCTTCTCGGAAGCGATGATCTCCATCTGGGGGATCTCACCGTTGGAGAAGATATTGGCCAGGGCTACGTACTGGGTCAGTTTGGACTTCAGGTTCAGTCTGTCGCCCTCACCGGTAACCAGCTCCACACGTCCCTTGCAGCTGTTTATTACGCTGAAAAATTTGTCTATATCTTTGATGTTCTCAACTCTCATCTTGCTTACCTCCTGAAATTAAAGTTGGTTTTCATTTTCAAGGCGATTATATCCCATTTTTTCCCGATTGAAAAGCGTTTTTTAAGAAAAATCTGATTTTCATGTGAGTTTACCGAAGACGCCCCGGCATGCTTTCCGCAGGTCTGTGGGAGACAGACAAAGAGTCGTTCCGATTCTTCCTCCGCTTATGTAGATTTCACTATAGTTTTCCGCGGATTCGTGGATAAACGTGGGGAATTGTTTCTTCATGCCGATGGGGCTGCAGCCGCCCCGGACGTACCCGGTGATCCCGTTGATCTCCTTTACATGGATCATTTCCAGGGATTTTTCCCCGGCCAGCCGGGCGGCCTGCTTCAGATCCAGTTCCTCCGCGATGGGGATCACGCAGACGTAAAACTGTCCGCTTTTTCCCCGGGTCACCAGGGTCTTAAAGGACTGCTCCACGGGAGCCCCGGTCTTTTCCGCCGTGTGGAGTCCGTCTATAAACGTGTCGCATTCGTACTGGATGGTCCGGTAAGGGATCTTCTGCCGGTCCAGCATCCTCATGGCATTGGTTTTTACTTCTTTTGACATATCCGGCCTCCTTCTTTTTCTGCCTCAGGGCATCTCCGCCGTATAGACGATTTTTTCAAAATGCTGATAGTCCACGGGATTTTCCCAGTCTCCGCCCCAGACATACCCTCGCTGCAGAAACAGCCGGCAGCAGAGATCCTCATGATCGATCATGTGTTTTTCCGCCGCGTCCGGGACGTCCCTGTCCTGATACAGTTCCGCGTCCTCGTTTTCTCCCCGCAGGCTTCCGTCCGCCTGGACTTCAAAATAGGGATTCTGTCTGGGATTGATGTCGATGGCGCATCCCGCCGCGTGATTGGACAGGCCGTTCCCCGATGTGGTCAGCCGGAAATTAAAGCAGGAAGTGTTATTGTCGTTTACGGAGCGGTCGTCATCCGCCTCGTAGTCGTCCACCAGGTGCATTTTTTCGATCTGATACCCGTTTTCAAATAAGATCCGGAAAATTTCCTTTATCTCTTCCGCCAGCAGGGCGTTCACCATCAGCTCCCCCACCCGGATCTCTCCCTGATAACCGCGGTGCAGCAGTTTGATGTAGCGCAGGTCCTCCCGCGGCACCGTACAGTAGGTTTTGTAGGAGCGGTCGTCCCCGTAGATCCTGGCAAAAAGCCCATCGGATATCTCATAATCCTGAAAATATTGTCCAAGCTCTGTAAAGTCTACCTCTTCTTCCGTTACGATGGTCCCGGCGGGCAGATCCTCCAGCCGCTCCGCCAGGGAGGGCTCCGGCGTTTCCGTTGGCTCTGTTTTCTCCGCCGGGTCAGGCTTCCCTTCCGGTTCCGGCGTTTTTTCCGGCGCTGCCGAAAGGACCGGCTCCTTTTCCGAAAGCCCCGCTGCCGCTTCCCCGCCCGGTTTCCCGGTCAGTGCCCACAGAAGGACGGCCGCCGTCACACACAGGATCGCTGTTCTTTTTTTCATATCCGTCTAAACCCCGTAGATGCCGATCTCTGAAATACAGGTATCGTCCCAGAGATTTCCCTCATAAACCTCGTCGATGCGCACATAGATCTCGCTGGCGGGACATTCTTTGGAAAATTCCAGACAGAACTGCTGGCGCTCATGGGGAAATTCCATCTGAAAACTCTGCTCGTCCAGCCAGATGGTCAGGGTCTTCGGCACGCCGTTTTCATCGTACCGCTGCTGATCTCTCCAGTTTCCAAGATTCAGGGTGATATATTTCACCTGATATTCCCGGTCCAGCTGCAGGCTGAAAAATTCCCCTTCTCCATTGCCCTCCGCGCCTTCCTGCCAGGAAGTCACCACGTCTTCGTCAAAGACCATGTTCACCGAATTGTCATAGCCCTCCTGCACAACTGTGGAGGATGCCGCTCCCCCGGTGACCTCCGCCTTGGCGTACGCGTCCAGGTTGGCGCTCCTTACCTCCGTCAGAGAGACCAGGGTCTGCTCCGGCGTGGGCGCAGGCGTGGAAGTCGGTGTCGGAGAAGCCGTGGGCGTCGGGGTTGCCGTCTGGGGCGCGGGGGTTGCGGAAACTGTGGGAGCCGGCGTGTCTGTTGCTTCCGTTTCTCCCCCGGAAACTGAGTCGGAGGAACTGCTCTGGGCAATCGGCCTCTGAGCTTCCTGGTCTCCGGGATCCTCTCCCCAAAAATGCCGGAAGCCGAAATAGGCGCCGATGCCCCCGGCCACGATCACAGCGGCCAGGATCACCCCGATGAGAATGATCTTCTTCTCCTCCCGGCCGCGGCCGGACTGCTCCTCCGGGGGAGCAGCCATGAGCCCCTTCCCGCAGCCGGAACAGAACCTGGATCCCTCTTTATTTTCATATCCGCAATAAGGACATTTCATCTTTTGGACTCCCTTCTCAAGATTTTCTGTTTCCGGCGGGAACGTCCCCCTGCCGGAACCCTGGTTTCATTGTACTACAGAAAAAGCCCCGGAACAAGCCTGTTCCGGAGCTCTTCCATCGGAAGCCTCAAAGTCTTCCTCTAAGCTTTCTGCTGCATTCTCTTGATGACCTTCAGACGGGTAAACTCCTCCCGCTCTTTTTCCTCCAGCGCCTCCGAGATATCTTTGGACAGCTGGATATAATGCGGGATGGTGATATTTTTCAGGGCGTTGGCCCGCTTCTGGGTCTTTTTAATGGCTACCGCCAGGCGGTAGGCCGAGTTTTCCACCATGGAAAGCTCTAAAGTCAGCTCTTTTACCTTTGTAAAGGCGATCCTCGCCTTGTCCATGGACTCCCTGGTAGTGTAGAAGGCATAGGTGGGCGCCGTGCCGGAGGGATCCGCCTCCACCAGCGGGATCTCCACCCCCATGATGCTCCGGGTCTTGATCCGGACCGATTCCTCCAGGGGCACCGTATAGGAGATCGTCTGCACGTAGTCGATACCATTTTCGATATTGGCCGTCTGCAGGGTCCCATAAGCCTCCCGGAACGTAGAATCGATCTGCGCCTGGATATTTTTGGCCTTCTCGATCAGATCCATGATCTCCCGGATCAGGATATTCCGCTTTTTATCCATCAGCTCATATCCCATACGGGCCAGGGCGAGGGAATTTTTCGCCAGCATCAGATTACCTTTGGTAGGAAATGTATTCGGATCCACAGAATTCCCCCTTTCCTGTATCTGTCCGCGGCATCAGATCCGGGCCGTCATTTTGTCCGCTTCTTCTTTTGCCTCCCGGACCGCGTCATACTCCGTGGGCTTGTAGTACTGATCCAGCAGTTTCGTGTCCACACGGTCCAGTTCCTCTCTGGGCAGCAGGCCCAGCAGCTTCCACCCGATATCCAGGGTCTCCTGGATGGAGCGGTTCTCGTCCGGTCTCTGGCCGATAAAATGCTTCTCGAACTGCTGGCCGAAGATCAGATACTTTTTATCCAGCGGAGACAGCTCGTCCTCACCGATAACGGAAGCCAGAGACCTGGCGTCTCCCACCTTGGCGTAGCAGGAAAACAGCTGGTTGGCCACATCCTGATGGTCTTCCCGGGTATAGCCCTTTCCGATGCCGTCCTTCATCAGACGGGACAGGGAGGGCAGCACGGAGATCGGCGGATACACGGACTGGCCCTGCAGCTGGCGGTCCAGTACGATCTGCCCCTCGGTGATGTACCCGGTCAGGTCCGGGATGGGATGGGTGATATCGTCGTTGGGCATGGTCAGAATGGGGATCTGGGTCACAGATCCTGTGCCGTCCTGGACAATGCCGGCCCGCTCGTAAAGGGTTGCCAGCTCGCTGTACAGATATCCGGGGTAGCCCTTTCTGGAAGGGATCTCTCCCTTGGAGGAGGACACCTCACGCATGGCCTCGCAGAAGGAGGTGATATCCGTCAGGATCACCAGGATGTGCATGCCCTTTTCAAAAGCCAGGTACTCCGCGGCGGTCAGGGCCACTTTGGGAGTGATCAGACGCTCTACCACCGGGTCATTGGCCAGATTCAGGTACATGACTACGTGATCGGATACTCCGCTCTCCTCAAAGGTGCGGCGGAAGAACTCGGCCACATCGTACTTGACGCCCATGGCGGCAAAGACGATGGCGAATTTTTCATCGCTGCCCTCCCCCAGAGACGCCTGCTGCACGATCTGGGCAGCCAGCTGGTCGTGGGGCAGACCGTTTCCGGAAAAAATAGGAAGCTTCTGTCCCCGGATCAGGGTCGTCAGTCCGTCGATGGCGGAGATACCCGTGCGGATGTAGTTTCTGGGATACCGCCTGGATACCGGATTCAGCGGCAGGCCGTTTACATTTACTTTATGATCGGAGGCAATGGGACCCAGCCCGTCAATGGGCTTGCCGATGCCGTCAAAGGTCCTTCCCAGGATATCCTCGGAAAGAGCGATCTCCATGGGATGGCCGGTCAGCCGGGTGTGGGTATTCTTCAGGGAGATCCCCTCCGTGCCCTCGAACACCTGGATAATGGCTTTATCTTCGTAGACAGCCACAATACGGCCCAGCTTTCTGGCGCCGTCGTCCAGGCTGAATTCCACCATCTCTTCGTAGGCGGCGTCCTCCACGCCCTCAAGAACGGCCAGAGGGCCATTGACTTCACTTAAGCCGAGATATTCAATGGACATATGGTTTCCCTCCTTTACGCGTTCTTTTCCAGTACTTCGTTATAGAAATCATCGATGGCTTTCCGGTAGTCGGCGAACATTTCCGGCTTGTTGTTGGGCACATCGTATTTAATGGAAATAACCTTGTCAAAAATATTGCTCTCCTTCAGCACGGACATGGGATGTCCCATGGTCACCAGAGATTTTGCCCTCTTGTACAGGTACAGGATGGTCTCCATCATCTGGAACTGCTTGCTCAAAGGCACGCAGGTATCCTCCTGGTGGAAGGCGTTCTGCTGCAGGAAGCCCAGCCGGATCACCCGGGCGATTTCCAGGGTCAGCTTCTGATCGTCCGGCAGCACATCGCTTCCGATGAGCTTCACGATCTCCATCAGGGAGCTTTCCTGGTTCAGGATGCCCATGATCTGGTTCCGGTCGCTGACAAAGTTCTTATTGACGTTGGCCTTGTACCAGGGGGCCAGATCCGTCAGGTACTCGCTGTAGCTGGTGAGCCAGTGGATGGCCGGATAGTGTCTGGCGTAGGCCAGGGACTTATCCAGTCCCCAGAAGCAGCGGACGAACCGCTTGGTGTTCATGGTCACCGGCTCGGAGAAATCGCCTCCCTGGGGAGATACGGCTCCGATAATGGAGACGCTGCCCTCCGTGCCGTTCAGGTTCTGGGTCATGCCGGCTCTCTCGTAGAACGCGGACAGCCGGGAAGCCAGATAGGCCGGGTAGCCTTCCTCCGCCGGCATCTCCTCCAGACGGCCGGACAGCTCACGGAGAGCCTCCGCCCAGCGGGAGGTGGAGTCGGCCATGATGGCCACGTCGTAGCCCATATCCCGATAATACTCCGCCAGGGTCAGGCCGGTGTAGATGGACGCCTCACGGGCGGCCACAGGCATGTTGGAGGTATTGGCGATCAGAGCGGTCCGGTCCATCAGAAGGTTGCCGGAACGGGGATCCACCAGCTCGGAGAACTCCTCCAGCACCTGGGTCATCTCGTTTCCACGCTCGCCGCAGCCGATGTAGATGATGATATCCGCGTTGGACCACTTGGCGATCTGGTGCTGGGTCATGGTCTTGCCGGTTCCGAAACCTCCGGGTACGGCTGCGGTGCCGCCCTTGGCAATGGGGAACATGGTATCCAGGATACGCTGTCCCGTCACCAGGGGCTCGGAAGCCGGATAGCGGCTGGCCGTAGGCCGGGGCACCCGGATGGGCCATTTCTGGCAGAGGGTCAGCTCCCGCTCTGTCCCGTCGGCCAGCTCCAGCTTTACGATGGGATCCAGAATGGTGTGGGGGCCGTTTTCCGCCGTCCAGGTCACCGTACCGGTCTCGATATCCGGGGGTACCATGGATTTATGGACGATACTTTTTGTCTCCGGGGTCTCGGCGATGATGGTGCCGGCGGAAACAATGTCTCCGGGGCTGACCTTCAGGGTCACCTGCCACTCTTTTTTCGTGTCCAGGGAATCCACGTTCACACCCCTGGTGATGAAATGTCCGGACTGCTCCGCGATCTCTTTCAGGGGCCGCTCGATACCGTCAAAGATATTGTTCAGGATCCCGGGGCCCAGCAGTACGGAGATGGCGTCGCCGCTGGCCTCCACCACGGCTCCGGGCTTCAGGCCCGTGGTCTCCTCAAAGACCTGCACGGTGGTGGTATCCTTCGTCAGGCTGATAACCTCTCCCACCAGCCGCTCCTGTCCCACGTATACCATCTCCGACATTTTAAAGCCGGTATTGCCTTTCAGATAGACCACCGGACCGTTGATGCCGTAGATCACTCCTGTTTTCTTTTCTTTACTCATGTACGTGACCTCCTTCCAGCAGGAAAGACTCACGTGCCTCCGCCAGCATCGCCCGGAAAGAGTCGTCGATCAGGAGATTCTTCTCCTCGATGGTGGCAAGGATCCCGCCGGCCAGCTTCTCCTCCGAAATGCGGATGGAAGCCCCGGTTTCTTTTTCCAGCTTTTCCCGGAGCCCTTCGTCGGAAGCGTCCAGATAAAAGCAGATCCGGCTGCCCTTGGCGAATTCCAGATCCTTGCGGATCTTTCCGCAAAGATACTCCATGTATTCCGGGGTTTTCCGGAAAGCCTTAAGCTTTTCCTCCACCTCGGCAAAAATCTTTTTCTCGATCTCCATGCTCTTGGCTGACAGCGAACGCTTGAGCTGGAGCTGTTCCGCGGAAAGCGCTTTATTGTTCTCCCGTTTCAGGTTCTCTTTTTCTGCCGCCAGTTCTTCTTCCGCCTGCTCTTTCTTCTGCTCCTGGTGCTCGGCAAAAAGCCTGTCCAGAGCGTCCTGGTATTCCGCCACCATGCGCTCTGCCTCGTTCTGGGCGCTCTCTATGGAATGGTTGTAAAAATTCTCTAACTTTTCTTCAGTTGTCAAAGCTTTCACCTGCCTTACAATTTCAATCCGATTGCTTCGTTCACATAGGACGTGATAAAGTCCGCTTTGCGCCCCGTACCATGGCGGTCGGGGATTTCGATGATCAGGGGCATTCTGTGATTCAGGCGGACATCGTCAATGATCTCCGGAAACTCTCTGCCGAACTTTTCCGTCAGCAGGATAATGCCCACCTCTTTATCAGCCAATGCCGTCTCCAGAGCCTGGCGGAGTTCCTCGCGCTCATGCACCACCACGCCGTCCACACCGGCCAGACGCATGCCGGTCAGTGTGTCCACATTATCGCTGATCAAATACATTTTCATGTCTAATCCCACCTTTACAGGGCTGAAACTTAAAGTGCGCCGATGATCATGAAGGCGATGATCAGGCCGTACAGGGCGATACCTTCGGCCATAGCTACGAAGATCAGGGATTTACCGAATACAGAGCTGTCCTCGCTCAGAGCTCCCAGAGCCGCGCTGGCGGAGCTGGCGACTG
This sequence comes from Candidatus Scatomonas sp., assembly GCA_963928055.1. Taxonomy (GTDB): domain Bacteria; phylum Bacillota; class Clostridia; order Lachnospirales; family Lachnospiraceae; genus Scatomonas. The sequence goes on from CAWVDN010000001.1 coordinate 1,477,593, forward strand.
CCACGCCGGAACCGATGCCGGAAAGACCTACGGCCAGCGCCGCGCCGATGAAGCCAAGGCCGGAAGCCGCCTCGCCGGTAGCCGCGGAAGCGGTGGAAGCTCCGGACAGGGTCACCACGGCGGTGATCATCAGCAGGCCGAAGAATGCCGCGCAGTTCATCGCCAGAGATTTTTTATATCTTTTCTTTGTTCTCTGCCTGCTTCCGAAGAAATAAGCCATAGGGATCACGATAGTCAATACCATTGCAACTGCTGTTAATACCTGAATCATGGTTGTCATAATAGTTTCCTCCTCTGATGAAATTAATTATTTTTTTTCAGAAATGGTTTAAATTCACGTCCGCTGCCTTTATAGAAGCGGCTGAACATCTCATAGTATTCCAGACGCAGAACCTGGATGGCCACGATCAGGCCTTCCATCAGCGCCACAAAGGCGTTTCCGATGACCACCACCACCATATTGGGGGTTCCGCCGTTCTCTGCTCCCGCCAGCATCATAACCACCTCCATCATAGCCACGTGGCTGACGGCGAAGGCGCCGATCCGGACAAAGGACAGGGTGTTGGACAAAAAGCTCAGGGCGGTCTCAAAGGTTTCAAAGAAGGCCTGGACAAAGTACATGACTTTGCCCTCCTGGATGGCCGGCTTCTTGTGAGCGGCCATTCTGCCCAGCATCTCCTTCAGCATGATGATCACCAGTCCGACGACGATCAGCGTGATCAGCACCGGAAGCACCGTGGCCAGCCGGTTGCTCTTGCCCATGACCATAAAGATCATCACCACCAGGGCTCCGTAGAACACGAACCCGGTCACGGAGTTCTGGCTGAACCAGGTGTTCTCCTTATCCTTCGCCTTTACGGAATTGATGATGTTCAGGATCATGGTAAAGAGGATCATGAACATACCGAAAGCAATGGCCATGACGAACACGATGTTGATGCTTCCCACAATGGGAAGGGTGACCATGTCCTCCTTGGGATGCAGCAGCGCCTCGTAGGGGAAGAAGCCCTCAAAGCCGAAAAAGCTGTTGTCGATAAAGCCCCAGACCACCGAGGAAATGCCGGCGGTCCCCAGGATGGCTCCCAGGGGGATCTTTTTCAGGGCGTAGATCAGAAATCCTCCGATCACCAGGCAGGCGCCCTGCCCCACATCCCCGAACATGATGCCGAAGATAAAAGTATAGCTTAAGGCCACGAAAATGGTGGGATCCAGCTCGTTGTAGGCCGGCAGCCCGTACATCTTGATGAACATTTCAAAGGGCCGGAAGATCCGGGGATTCTTCAGTTTTGTGGGGGGCGTACTCAGCACATTGTTGTCGTCGTCCTCCACGTAGCAGAACAGATCCTTGTCCCCGTCCACTTCTTTCTGGAAGGCTTTGGCGTCGTCCTCCGCCATCCATCCGCAGAGGATATAGAAGGTCTCCGCCTGGGAATTGGTGCAGGCCGCCAGTTTTCGCACATCAAAGTTTCTGGACATGGCTGCCAGCCGGTCCCTGGCCCCGATAACTTCCGCGGCCCTGCTGGTCAGCGCGTCTTCCATCCGCCGGTCGCAGGCGCTGAGCTTTTCGTCCAGCTCCGCGATCTCGTCCGCCAGCTTCTGGTAAGCTTCCTCCGGCGTTCCCTCGTATTTGTTGGGAAGGAAGATCCTTTCAAAGTGCATGGACGCGAACAGCGCGTCTATCTTGTCCAGCTCCTCCTTGGGGGTAAAGTAGATCCCCCATACAAACTGATCGTCGGAATGACAGCGGTAAAAGATGGTGTTGGCGTTGTCATAAATGTAATTCTCGAACTTATCGTAATACTCTTTCGGGATCTTGCCGAAATGGAACTTGATATACTGAAACTGCAGCAGTTCCGAAAGATTGTAGGGAATGTCCTGGAAAGGCTCGATCTTTACCAGCAGTTCCCGGCACTGATTTCTCCGGGCTTCCAGCTGGGACCTTTCCTCCCGGCTCTGGGACAGGGTCAGATTAATCTCCTCCAGGCACCTGACCGCCTCTTCCAGGGAAAGATCCTTTCCCGGGATCCGGCTCTTTTCCGGAAGCATTTCCGTGTACTCCTCAGCCAGCTTCAGCTTCTCCTTGTAGGGATTGATCTGAATATAGGGCATGAGATTTTTTACATCCTTCAATTCGGACAGAGCGTTTTCCAGATGGATCTCATATTTGGAGAGGTACTTCTCCGTCACTCTTCCGATGTCTTCCTTGGGGCCGGTGATACTTAAAAATTTCATTTTAACAATCAATTCTTATCACCTCCTGGTTTCCTTTTTCTTCCTCCCCTTATCGGCAGACCACACGTTTCATGGCCTCCTCCGGGGCGATCCGGTACCGCACGCACTCCAGGGCGATGATCAGCCGGTCTACCTCGTGTTCCTTATGATAAAGGTAAGAATAAATCGTTGTCGCGGAATAGGGATGCCGCCGGGATTCCGTACTCAGGATATACTTCATGATCTCCGCGTACAGGGATTCCAGGGTCGTCTCCGTAAATTCGTGATAGTGCCTGGCGTAATAGCATTTCTCAATGAGATTGTGAAGGGTCTCCAGGCTGTCCGCCTCCACCATCTCCCGGATCGTACGGCTGCTCAGCCGGTAATTCACCGGGATCAGCAGCGCGTAAATATCCGCGCTGGTCATATGATAATATTTCTTGCAGCGATAGATCCACTGAACATTCAGCATATCCATTTTGGATCCCAGCGCCTTTGTAAGGCCCCGGATCCCCTGTTTCTCCCGGATCACCGTCCGGTTTTCCCAGAGTCTCCGGAAATAATTCAGATCCAAAGCCATCTCGTAGTCAAACAGGGTAGGCTCCTGCACGCTGCCCAGATTGGCCAGAGGCTGATAGTATTCCGAACCCTTCAGATTCGCGATAAATTCCTCCACCGTGCCGGAAGCTTCCAGCGTCTCCAGATGCAGCCTGGAATGCCGGTCGAAAAACTCCCGAAACCTGGAAAGATCCAGGGAGGGCTTCCGGTGATCCAGCAGATTTGTCAGGCAGATCTTCAGGAAGTATACCTCGTAGCGCCCGAAGTACAGATCCAGAAACTTTCTCTGGGAAGCATTGGAAAACCGGTACAGCTTCGTGAAATCCCGGTAGATGCTTTTTTTCAGCGCCCGCTCGATCTGGCCTCTGTGGATGTCGTTTCCGTCCAGGCTGCCCAGCAGCTCGCTGTAGGACGGTTTCTCCCGCAGATAAGCCAGGGCCTGAGGCACGCTGGACAGTTCCACGATCTCACGGAAGTTCTGAAGGTTCAGGAGATGGCTCTGCATGGCGCGGATCTTCGTGGTCAATCCGCTGTAGGACATCAATCCCTCCAATATATCACTTCCTTATAATTTTTTCGTAAATGTCGTCCACCAGCTGCTCATGATGCTCCTGGTAGTACCGTTCCAGGTCATCCAGGGATTTTTCCGCGTTTTTCCTAAGATCCTCCAGATCCTTCTGAACAGACACGGACAGTTCCTTCCGAAGCTCTTCCAGTTCCTGCTCCGCCTCCTGATCGATCTGGCGGTCATACTGGGCGATACGCTCCTCCTGCTGCTGGTCCAGAGCCTTTTTCTGCTGCTCGGCTCCTTCCTGAATCCGGGATGCGGCAGTCTCAATCTCGGACAGCTTGCTTAAAATTTCGTCCATTTTCTACCTCCCATCTTGTTTCCTACAGGAACGCCGCCTCTATTTGCAATGCTCAGCAGTGCAAGCAGAGGATAGACACCTCCCTGTATCGCCCTATATAATAAACCCCCTTTTCGAAAAAATCCAGCTATTTTTTACAAAGAACTTCTATTTAGACATTTTATATAGTAGAATGATGGTTGCAGCCCGGAATTCTTTCAATGTGTATAAGAAAACCATTGCGTAACCAATAACCGACAGGAGGCAGTTTTATGCGTTTAAGAAATATCCCCGGATCCAGAGACGTCATCGCCGAAAGCCCCTGGGTGATCCAGGATCCGGCGGCACACCGTTCCCGCTGGGAGCAGGTTTTTGAAGCTCCCCGGCCGCTGCACATCGAGGTGGGCATGGGCAAGGGAAGGTTCCTCATGGACCTGGCGGCCGCCCATCCGGACCGGAATTATATCGGCATTGAAATGTACAGCAGCGTGCTGCTGCGGGCCATCCAGAAGGCGGACGCTCTTCCGGAGCCCTCCGGCAATTTCCGCTTCCTGCGGCTGGACGCCAGGGAACTCCCCTCCGTCTTCGCCCCCGGGGAGGTGGAGCGGATCTATCTGAACTTTTCCGATCCCTGGCCCAAGGACCGCCATGCCAAGCGCCGGCTCACTTCCCGCCAGTTCCTGGAGCGCTATGAGCAGATCCTGGCCCCGGGCGGCCATGTGGAGTTCAAAACCGACAACCGGGACCTGTTCCTCTTCTCTCTGGAAGAGATCCGGGCCCGGGGCTGGATCCTGGAGGCTTCTACCTTTGACCTCCACCATGACCCGGAATTGGTCGCCGGTAATATTATGACCGAATACGAAGAAAAATTTTCTTCCCGGGGAAATCCCATCTGCAAGCTCATCGCCCGGCCGGGAAATCCCTCCGAACCATAAACAGATCCCGGAGCTCTTCATATAATAAATGAAAAGCTCCGGGATCTGTTGTTTATGAAAAAGCAGCCCTCTCTCCTGCAGAAGCTGAATCTCCTGCTGTACGAAACCTCCTGCCGCTGCCGGCGGCTTGCCAGGTTTCAGAAGTCCATGGAGGAACTGTACCGTTTTCTGCAGAAACCCCGCGAAAAAAAAGACCGCTAGGGTACAGGAGTTCCCTATTCCTCAAACAGCGGCGTGCTGAAGTACCGCTCCGCCGTATCCGGCAGGACCGTCACCACGGTCTTCCCCTTGCCCAGCTTCCGGGCCAGCTTGATGGCCGCGGCCACGTTGGTGCCGCTGGAGATGCCGCACATAAGCCCTTCCTTCCGGGCCAGGTCCTTGGCGGTCTGGATGGCCTCCTCATCGGAGATGATGCAGATATCGCTGTAAATGCTCTGGTTCAGATTGTCGGGGATCACTCCGTCGCCGATGCCCATCTGCAGATGGGTCCCGATGTTGCCCCCGGCCAGGATGGCCGCGTTTTCCGGCTCCACCGCCCAGATCTCGATCTGGGGATTCTGCGCTTTCAGCACTTCCCCGATGCCGGAGATGGTGCCGCCGGTGCCCACTCCGGAACAGAAGCCGTCGATGGGGCCTTCCACCTGCTCCAGGATCTCCACCGCGGTGCGGTAGCGGTGGGCGTCGTTGTTGGCGGGATTGGAAAACTGCTGGGGCACATAGACGTTGGGATCCTCCTCCGCCATCTTCAGGGCCGTCTGCAGACACTCCTCAATGCAGGCGCCGATATCCCCCGCGTCATGGATGAGGATCACCTCCGCCCCGTAATGGCGGACCAGCTTTCTCCGCTCCTCGCTGACGGAATCCGGCATGATGATGATCACCTTGTATCCCCGGACCGCCCCCACCAGAGCCAGCCCGATGCCCTGATTGCCGCTGGTGGGCTCCACGATCACGGTATTCTCGTGGATCAGTCCCTGTTTCTCCGCCGCGCGGATCATATTATAGGCGGTGCGGCTTTTAATGGAGCCTCCTACGTTCAGTCCCTCGTATTTCACCAGGATCTCCGCCCCGTCTTTATCTCCCATATGGTTCAGCCGAATCATCGGCGTATGGCCCATAGCCTCCAGCACATTCTTATAAACCATGATAAACCCTCTTTTTCTCTTTCTTCCCGCCGGAACCGGCAGGCTTAATCTACCTTATGCATTATACAGAAGAATGTGTTCTTTTGCAAGAACCCGGCGGACATACTTTCAGCCCGCGGGCCGGCAGGATCTGCCTTCCGGCCCGCGGGCTGAGATCTTTTCAGAACCGATCGGTCAGTGTTCCGGCTCGATCAGCCCGTACGTATTTCCTTTCCTTTTATAAACCACGTTGACTTCGTCCGTTTCCGCGTTGCAGAACACGAAGAAGTTGTGGCCCAGCAGCTCCATCTGCACACAGGCGTCTTCCGGATACATGGGTTTGATATCAAATTTCTTGGTCCGGATGATCTGGATATCCTCGTTCTCCATGTAATCATTTTCCATGTAGGCTTTCTGGAAATTGCCGCCGGACTGGTGTTTGTCCACGATCTTGTTTTTATATTTCCGCAGCTGCCGCTCGATGACTTCCTCCACCAGGTCGATGGATACGTACATGTCGTTGCTGACCTGCTCCGAACGGATGATACTGCCTTTTACAGGGATTGTAACCTCTATCTTCTGTCTTTCCTTTTCAACACTGAGGGTCACGATGATTTCGGTCTCCGGTGTGAAATACCGCTCCAGCTTGCTGAGCTTATCATTGATCGCCGCTCTCAGCCCGTCCGTAACCTCAAGATTTTTGCCGCTGATGGTGATATTCATAACATCAACCCCTTTGCTATAGATTTTACAGGGCTTCCTTTCCGCTTCCTGTAAGTAGCTTTATTATACCAATGAAACCGCTGAAATGCAATGCTTGGCCCTGTTTTACTCCACGCTCTTCAGCGATTCGATCATGTCGATCTTCTTCAGATTCCGGTACATGACCAGGTTCACCAGCACCGAGAAGAGCAGGGTGATCAGTCCGCTCAGGAGGTAGCTGGAAGCGCTGATCTCTCTGCCGAACATCATCATATCCACCTCCACGGTGAGGATGGTGAACCGGTGGAGGATCGTTCCCATAAAGACCCCTGCCAGAATGCCCATCAGCGTCAGGATGACATTTTCCCGGTACACGTACATGGCCACCTCCGAATCGTAAAAGCCCAGCACCTTCAGGGTCGCCAGCTCCCTCCGGCGCTCTGTGATGTTGATGCTGTTCAGATTGTAGAGGACCACAAAGGCCAGCAGACCGGCGGAAAGGATCAGCACGTAAATGACCATGTTCAGGCTGCGGAGCATGTCGCTGATCTGCTGTTCCAGCTCGGTGACAAAGGAAACCCCCATGCAGCTCTCATAGGACATCAGCGCGTTCCCCAGCTGCTGTTCCGCCGCCGGAGAATTGTCTTCATAGTTGATCTGCAGCTGATTGCAGACCGGATCCCTGCCGAAGGAATCCCGGAACTGTTCCGGGGAGAGGAACAGGTAGTGCATCACGTAGTTTTCCACGATCTCTTCGATCCGGATCTCCGCGGTATCCCCGTCCAGTTCCACCGTCACGGTATCGCCCACAGACAGATCCAGCATATCCGCCGTCTTCTCCGATATGGCCGCCCCCGTCTCCGGATAGGCGTATTCCTCCCCGGAGGCCCGGTCTCTCAGAGTCACGAAGGGACCTGTCCGGCGGATATCCTCCGGCACATAGAGATAGGCGCTTATGGTCTCGCCGCTGTTTTCCAGTTCCACGCTTTCCATGGAAAGCTCCAGGGAGTCCGTAACGCCCGGATAGCTCCCCGCAAACTCCAGCAGTTCCCTGGTCTCCTCGGAAGAAGCGTTGGTATCCAGGTTCAGGGCCGCGTCGTAGGTAAAGATGTCCACGTACTGGCTCTTGGCCATATCCGCCACGGAATCCTGGATGCCGAAGCCCACCAGCATCAGCGCCATACAGCCTCCGATACCGATGATGGTCATAAAGAACCGCTTCTTGTAGCGGAACAGGTTGCGGAAGGTGGATTTCCGGTTAAAAGAAAGATGCTTCCAGATAAACCGGATCCGCTCCAGCAGGATCCTTTTTCCGTTCTTGGGGACTTCCGGCCGCATCAGCTCCGCCGGTTTGGCCCGCAGCTCCCGGACGCAGGCCACCACTGTGGCGATGCCGGTGCTGGCCACAGAGGCCCCCAGGGCCATAGCTGCCTGATCCCAGTTGATGGGGGTAAAATATTCCGTAAAGCCTGTATACATCATGCCGTAGGCGTTCATGATCACCATGGGAAGCGACTTCTCGCCGATGAGGATCCCCAGCACCGCCCCGGTCACCGTGGCCATCATGGCATAGCTGAAATATTTCAGGGCGATGACTCCGTCCCGGTAGCCCAGGGCTTTCAGAGTCCCGATCTGGATCCTCTGCTCCTCCACCATGCGGGTCATGGCGGTCAGACTTACCAGGGCCGCCACCAGAAAGAAGAACACAGGGAATACCTGTCCCAGGTTTTCCATCCTCTGGGCGTCCTGGCCGTAGCTGGCAGTGGAACTGATCATATCCCGGTCCAGCACATACCACTCCGGCACCTCCAGCTCCGCCAGGGCTGCTTCTCCGTCCGCGATCTGCTCCCGGGCGTCCGCCAGCTCCGGCTGGGCCTCCTCATAGCCTTCCTGATACTCCGCCTCCGCGTCCGTCAGGGTCTGGCGGTTTTCCTCGATCTCCTGCCAGCCCTCCTGGATCTGGCTGCGGCCGTCCGCGATCTGGGTTCTGGCTTCCTCCAGTTCCGCCTCGCCCTCCGCGATCTGGGTCCGGGCGGATTCCAGCTCCGTCTGACTGTCCCAAAGTTCCTGCCAGCCCTGTGCCAGCTGGGATTCCCCGGAAGCAAGCTCTGCCTCTGCCGCTTCCAGCTGGGCACGGTTCGCTTCCAGTTCCTGCCAGCCGGCGGACAGCTGGGCCTCCCCCTCCGCGATCTGCGCCGCCGATGCGTCCAGCTGCGCTCTGGAGGCCTCCAGTTTCTTCCTTCCCTCTTCCAGTGCCGGCGCCGCCCCATCCAGCTGCGCTTTGGTCTCCGCCAGCAAGGGACCTGCCGCTTCCAGCTGAGCCTTGGTCTCATCCAGCTGCTGACGGCCTGCGGCTAACTCCGCCTGCCCATCCAGCAGAAGCTGCGCCTTCTCTGCGGCAGTCTGCAGAAGCGTCCACTGGGTCAGCAGCTGCTGATATTCCGGGCTTTCCGAGGGATCCACCCCTGCCGCCGCCAGCGCTTCCTCCATCTGGAGCTTCTGTTCCTCCAGCAGGGCAAACTGATCCAGAATCTCCAAAGGTTCCCCGGCCTGGCTCACAAAAGCGTCCCAGCCTGCCTGGAATTCCGTCAGTTCCGCCTCGTATTGTCCCTCAGCCGCCTGGTAGGCCGCCAGGCCGCTGTCGTATTCCGCTTTCTTTTCTTCCCAGGCCGCCAGGCCGCTGTCATACTGGGCCTTCTGCTCCTGATAGGTCTGGAGTCCCGCCTGATACTGGGCCTCACCCTCTTCATAAAGCGCCCGGGCATTTTCCAGCTCCGCCCCGTTCTGCTCCAGCAGAGCCTCGCCTTCCTCCAGCTGGGTCCAGCCGTCGGCCAGCTGGGCTTTGGCGGAATCCACCTGGTCCTGGTTTTCCCGCAGGGTCTCCTCACCCTGCCGGTACTGGGCTTCTCCGTCCGCCAGCTGGGCTTTGGCGTCTGTCAGCTCCGCCTCGCCGTCTTTCAGTTCCGCTTCCCCGTCCGCCAGTTCCTGTTCCTTCTCCCGGAGCAGGTCCTCCGCCTCGGTCAGCTCCTTCCAGCCGTCGTCCAGTTCCGCTCTGGCGTCCGTAAGCTCCGTCTCCGCGTCCTCCACCTGCTGCCTGGCGTCTGCCAGTTCCGCCTCGGCGTCCTCCCTGAGCTGGTCGTACCGCCGCTGGCAGGCGCCGCCGGCGATCTCCTCCAGCCGCTCCACTACCGGGGCCACGGTGTCGTCGTAGGCGTCGCTGTAGCTGAACGATTCCAGGGCTCCCTCCACCTGGACGTAAGCCTCTGTGTAGACCTCCAGGGAAAACACCTCCGGCTCCACCAGCACAAAAGCGTCCTGGGCGCCGTCCCCGATGCTGCTCTCCCCTCGGGTCAGGTCCAGATAATAGGGAATGCTTCCGCTGCCCACAATGGTAAAGGTATCGTACTTCAGGGAATCCGAAAGGGGATCCTCCGTTCCGGATTCCACGGTAATGGTATCTCCGATCTCATAACCCAGTTCTGTCAGCACAATGGTGTCCACCACGCACTCCCGGGGACCTTCCGGCATCCGGCCCTCCATGAGGTTGACACGGTTCACATCCTCCGTCAGGGCGATCATCTGCAGCACATGCTCCGCTTCGCCGGCATCACAAAGAACGTCCTGGGTATAGCCCCCCACGACGTTCTCCACGCCCTCCACCCGGCGTATGTCCTCCAGGTCCTCCTCTGTCAGGCCCAGTGTGCTGACCACCCGGATATCCATCAGCCTGGACGTATCGTAATAGTGGTCCGCCGAGTATTTCATATCGTAATTGGCGGAGCGGATCCCCGCGTAGAAGGCCGCTCCCAGAAGGACGATAAACAATATGGAAATGAATCTTCCCGAATTTCTCCGGATCTCCCGGAAGAAATCTTTTCTCAGCGCATTTTTCATTATTCTCTTACCATTCGATTTCTTCTACCGGCACCGGCGCGGGATTATCCTCAATGCCGCTGACCTGCCCGTTGCGGATATGGATCACCCGGTCCGCCATGGGGGTCAGGGCCGTATTGTGCGTAATGACCAGCACCGTCATTCCCTTCTGACGGCAGGTGTCCTGCAGCAGCTTCAGAATGGATTTTCCGGTGACGTAATCCAGCGCTCCCGTGGGCTCGTCGCAGAGCAGGAGCTTGGGATTTTTCGCCAGCGCCCTGGCGATGGCCACCCGCTGCTGTTCCCCGCCGGAAAGCTGGGCCGGAAAGTTATCCATCCGATCCCCCAGTCCCACATCCGCCAGCACTTCCTCCGCGTCCAGGGGATTCCGGCAGATCTGCAGGGCCAGCTCCACATTTTCCAGCGCGGTCAGGTTCTGCATCAGGTTATAGAACTGGAACACAAAGCCGATATCCTCCCGGCGGTACTGGATCAGCCCCCGGCCCTTCAGACCGCTGATCTCCTGGCCGTCCACCAGCACCCTGCCGGAGGTCACCGTGTCCATGCCTCCCAGAATATTCAGCACCGTGGTCTTTCCCGCCCCGGAAGGCCCCACGATGATCACAAACTGTCCTTTTTCTATTTCAAAACGAATGCCGTCACAGGCCTTGATGGAAACTTCCCCCATCTGATACACCTTTGTCACATCTTCCATTGCCACATAAGCAGACATAAAGGCCTCCTCCCCGCGGGTATGCTCTCCGGAGAAGCTCCGGGCCCCTCCGTTTTCTATGTAAATGATAGCACACTTCCCGGGGATTGAGTCTGAAAAAAATATTAAATTTTGCTTTTCCGGGCGCCGGATCCTGCCCGGCATGGTATAATGATTGCACATACGTGCAATCCAGCCCGGGTACCCGGGCTGCTCCGCTGCGCGGAGATTCGATAAGCCATTTCAGGGAGGTTGAAAATGATTCTTTTAGCATGCGCGGATGACGATCTCGGCATGATGTTTAACGGCCGCCGCCAGAGCCAGGACCGGGTCCTGCGGCAGTATATCCTGGAAATGACCGGGCATTCCCGGCTGTGGATGAACGCCTACAGCCGGAAGCAGTTCCTGGAACCGGGGGCGATCCTGACGGAGGAAGACTGCCTTGCCAGGGCCGGCCAGGGAGAGTTCTGTTTTGTGGAGGACCTGGATCCCGCCCCTTACCGGGACCGGATCGAAAAGATCATCCTGTTCCGCTGGAACCGATCCTATCCTGCGGATGTCTATTTTGACCGCAGCCTTCTGGAGGGGCGGAAGCTGACCGTAGCCGCGGAATTTCCCGGTTCTTCCCACGAAAAGATCACCCGGGAGGACTATCTCTGATGCGGCGCCGGAAAGGCTCCCTTCTCCCGCTGCTGCTCCTCCTGGCGGTCCTGCTCACAGGATGCTCCCTGGAACTGTCCGGCAGCGGGGAGCCGGAAACAGCCGCCCCCGGATCCTCCGCGGTCACCCTGGAAAATATCCCCGCCTATGCCGGCCAGCCCTACACGGCGCTGGAAGGAAACGTCCCCTCCTTCACGGAGGAAGACCTGACCGCGGAGCCCTTTGAATCCTACAGCCCTCTGGACAGCCTGGGCCGCTGCGGCGCGGCATACGCCTGCCTGGGACAGGAACTCATGCCCCGGGAGGAACGGGGAGATATCCACAGCGTCAGGCCCTCCGGCTGGCACAGCGTCCGCTATGATTTCGTGGACGGCCAGAGCCTGTACAACCGCTGTCATCTCATCGGCTTTCAGCTTTCCGGAGAAAACGCCAACGAGAAAAATCTGATTACCGGAACCCGCTACATGAACGTAGAAGGGATGCTTCCCTTTGAAAATATGACCGCCGACTACATAAAAGAAACCGGCGGCCACGTCCTCTACCGGGTGACTCCCGATTTTCAGGGGGAGGAACTGGTGGCCCGGGGCGTGGAGATGGAAGCCATGTCTGTGGAGGACGGCGGAGAAGCTGTCAGCTTCCATGTATACGTGTACAATGTACAGCCCGGCGTACGCATCGACTACGCCACCGGCGACAGTCAGATCGCCCCGGAAGAGCAGGCGGGATCCGATCAGGAGACGGAGGAGACCTATATCCTGAATACCAACACCCGCAGATTTCATCTGCCCTCCTGCTCCAGCGTCTCCGACATCAAAGACTCCAACCGGAAAACGTACCGGGGCAGCCGGGAATCTCTGATCCGTCAGGGCTATTCCCCCTGCGGAAGCTGCGGTTCCGGCTGAGAGGCCCTTATCCGCAGCGGCTCTGCGGATAAGGGTTGTGCGGGCACGTATAGCTTGGAGGAGATTCCGATCCCGCAGCGGCTCTTCGGATAAAGGGCTTTCTATATCAGAAAAGAGGGGTGTCATATGTCCGAATTTTCCAATCTGCTGTCTGAGCTGATCCGCTCCGAAGAGATCCATGTGGCGGACCTGACCCGCTACTGCGGTCTGGACCGGTCCACCATGTATAAATTGATCAATGGAAAGCGCAGTCCCGGATCCCTGGAGACGGTGCAGAAGATCGCCGACTACGTCCAGCTGAGTCCCTGGGAACGGCGGAAACTGCTGGAGGCCTACGAGATCACCCGTCTGGGATCGGAGATCTTCTATCAGCGCCGGGATATCCTGAAATTCATTCTCAATATCCAGGATCTGCAGAAGCCCTCCCTGCCCGCCGGGGAACCCCAGGAGGCCCTGCCTGCCCCGTCCGGAAACGCGCTGCCGCTGACCGGCAGGATCCAGGTCTCCGCCGCCATCCACGGGATCTTCCGAAGGGCTTCCGCCGCCTCCGCGGGAGAGATCCAGATCCTGGCCCAGCCCGTCCATCTGAAGGTCCTGAACCTGGTGGCCGCCCTGGTCAGCGCCGGAAAAAATCTGCGGATCCGGCATATCATCTGCCTGAACAATAAAAAGGCGACTCTTCCCCTGAACTATAATTACAATCTGCAGAGCCTGTCGGATATCGTGCCTTTTTACGGAACCAGCTGCCAATACTATCCCTATTATTACTATGACAGCCTGGAATCCCACTTTGGCAGCTTTGATCTCCTGTCCTGCGGGTTCCTCACGGAAAACGAAGCGGTGATCTGCAGCGCCGGCCTGGAAAACGGCTATTATCTCCGCACGGAAGAAATGATTGCTCCTCTGAAGCGGCATTTCCGGAAGCTCTTTTCCATGGCGCATCCCTTGGTGCTTTCTTTTGAGTCCTCCCTGGAGTTCCATTTCAGAAAATATCCGGAACTGGCAGAAGGCGTCAAGGAATCCTACAGCCTGAGCTACGAGCCGAGTCTGGGCATCTGTCTCCATCCGGATCTGGTAGATAAGTATCTGGCAAAGGATCTGGAACATCGGGAAGATTTTCTGGCCCAGGCCAGGTCCTATTTCCGCGCTTCCGGCTGGACCCACAATTATTTCTCGCCCGCGGGGCTCCGCAGTTTTCTGGAAACCGGCCGCGTCAACGAGATCCCAGCGGAACTGTACCATCCTCTGGAGTATCCGGAACGCGTCCGTCTCCTGAAAAAGTACATCCATCTTCTGGATACGGGCCTGGATATCCGTATGTACCGGGATTCTCTCAGCGAGTTCCCCGCAAACTTCCATATGCGGGCTGCCGGCAGCTTCGGATATCTGATGTTTATCAGCCAGGAAAACCATTATTCCTATCTGATCCTGGAGGAGCCCAATCTGCTGAACGCCTTCCTGGATTTCGCCTCTTCCCTGGCGGAGACGGAGCTTCTGGCCACAGCCGAAGAAACCCGTGAGTTCCTTCTGAACACTTTAGAGACATACGGAGGTTAAAAGCATGTCAGAATTTTCGGATCTGTTTTCTATGCTGGTCAGTTCCAGAGACATCAACGTTACCGGTCTGGCCGCCTACTGCGGCCTGGACCGCTCCACGATGTACAAACTCCTGAACGGCAGACGGAACCCCTCCTCCCGGGAGCAGGTCCTTCGGATCTCGGAATTTATGAATCTGAATCCCCTGGAAAACCGGGAACTGCTGAACGCGTATCTGATCACCCGCATTGGCTGGGATGTTTTCTGCCGGCGCACCGCGGTGCTGGAGTTCATCCTGAACTTTCAGAACCTTTCCCCCAGTTTTTCCGGCTTTCCCGCCGCTCCGGAACCGGGGGCGCCGGCATCCCAACCGGAAGAGGACCGGAACGCCCGTCCCCTTTCCGGCCGCCTCCAGGTGTCCGCCGCTGTCCACAGCCTTTGCCTGGAGGCTCTGGCGGATCCCAATGGGACGCTGGATATCATTGCCCAGCCGGAACATCTGAAAACCCTGGACATCGTCTCCTCCCTGGCCGGCGGCTCCTCGCTCCGCATCCGCCATATCCTCTGCGTCAACAACAACCGCAGCCTCATCCGAGCCCAGCAGGACTATAATCTGCAGTGCCTGACGAAGATCATTCCCTTTTTCGGCATCCGCTGCCGGTATCAGCCCTATTACTACTACGACGATGTGAACTCCCACTTTAACAACCTGAACTTTATGCCCTGCGTTTTTCTCTCGCAAAAGTCCGCTGTGCTGTGCTCCAGCAGCCTGAAAGAAGGGATCTTTTTTTCCGCCCCGGACATGATCTCCCTGCTGCAGAACCGTTTTAACACTCTGCGGAAATCGGTCCAGCCCCTGATCTCCTCCTTTCCCTCCTCGCTGGCAACCCATCTGCGAAACTTTCCAGAGACCATGGCTTCCGTAAAAAGCGCCTTTTCCCTCAGCGCGGAGCCCTGCCTGATGCCCTGCATAACCGCCGACCTGCTCCGAAAATATCTGAAGGGAAGCCCGGATTCCAGGCCGAAGCTCATTGCCGCCGTAACTGCCTATATCAGCGCCTTTTCCAAGATAGATGTCAAAAGCTGCTTCACCCGGGAAGGTGCCCGCGCCTTTCTGGAAACCGGCCGCCTCCACGAAGTTCCCCGGGAACTGTATTCCCCCCTGGAATATCCGGACCGGATCCTGCTTCTGAAGCAGCTGCGCCATTATCTCTCCATGGGGTACGAGATCCGTCTCCTGAACACTCCTCTGGACAGATTCCCTCTGCATCTGCACCTGTTCTCCTCCTCGGACCTGGGATACATTCTTTTTGAAGATGGAGTAAACGGCCTCAACTACCTGGTCCTGAAGGAGCAGAATCTGCTGAACGCCTTCTACGACTTCTCCGCCGCCCTGGAGAAGGGGGATCTGCTCTGCTCCGCGGAGGAGACAGACACGTTTTTGAAGGAGCTTATTGAGAAATAAAAAGGACGAAAAAAGAGAGTGCAGGGGTTCCCAGCGGAACCGATACACTCTCTTTTGTTTCGGTAATGCGCGATTAAATGTTATTGTGGGATCATTAAGCCCTGGGTTAAAGTACTCCCATTTTCAAAATCAGAACCGTCTTCCACGTAATGGTAGGCGTGAAGGCGGTAATAGTAACCTTGAGGAACCGATACCATATAACTCTTTATGTTCATGCTAGTATTATACTCAATTGTTTTCCAATATGTATAGTTATTATACGCCACTCCACTATACTGATCCAGATAAATATTAAGTCCTACTTCATCCGCATCGCGGGAAGCCAGGGTTTCTCCGTAAACACCTGCTTTTCCATCGTTTTCTTCCAGCTTAATATAGCCATGATACATAAGCGATCCCTTACTCAGGGGACTGTATGTATCTTCCACGTATTTCATTTTTTTTGACGCAAAGTCTTCCCACATGGGTACTTTTCTCTCTGGCTCTGCGCCCACGCTAAGAACGGTCATTTGCATTAGTACAAGTATAATCAAAACAATACCTATTTTATGAATTCTTTTTTTCAATATTCCTCACCAGTTCTTTCTATTATTTCCCTAAGACATAAAATACATATTTTCCATAATTTTTACAACCTCTGTTTGGGCCAGAATTCCCCAAAAAGTATAGTGACAGTTTTTATAGATCCATTCTCCCTGTTGTACTAACGCGCTATCTTCCTGATATTCCGAAACCAGGATTTCTATATCGCTTTCCGGTGTATTAATTTCCATTTGAATCACTTTTTGCGTATCTGCAACTTCGCTTCTCACAGAAGGATTCTCACTCTTATCAATCGTTAAATACAGATAGCCCTGTATTCCCTTATACCTAGCAACAACCCTCCCTTGCTGCAGATCAATCGTTCCCTCTACAAAAATCGTATCTTTCGGCATATAAAAGAACTCCGGCACTACTATCCCCAGCTCCTCCTTTGCCTTCTCCCGCAGTTCTATCTCGGATGTCTCTGTCAGCAGGCTGTCGCCGCCATTGTTGGACTGTTCTACTTTTCCTCCGCCGGTCAGCTGTTCCCATTTCCCCAGCCAGTACATGCGGTTGCCCTCGCTGATCAGCGAGGTGCCGAAGACCGCTGCGGTCACGGCAACGAGAACGCCTGCCACTTTCAGCGGATGACGCCAGAAGGGGGTTCGCATCACTCCTTTCTTCTCTGTGGCGGCAGCTTCTTCCTCCGGCTCCGGGGACTCCTGGACTCTGGCCAGGATGTTCCGGAACATCTCTTCCTTCTTTTCCTCCGAAAGAGTGGCTTTGTAGGGTTCCGCCTGCTGTTGGATCTTGTCCGCCTCCCTGTCCAGCGCCTTCAGCAGCTGCTCTTTCCACTTTTTATCCTTCTTTTTGTTCATTCTGGTTTCCTTTTTTTCGATCCTCAGGGGCCGTACCCGGTTTCTCCGGGAGAAATCCTTGACTTTTCCGCCCGCAGGCCTAATAATGAGGATATTAAAGTCATAAGGCATTCTGGCCCATGATGAATCCGCATCACAGGAGGGATTATCCATGAAACATATTGTACTTACCGGAGGCGGCACTGCAGGCCACGTCACTCCCAACATCGCCCTGATCCCCAGGCTGCAGGAGCTGGGATACGAGATTTCCTATATCGGCTCCCACGACGGGATCGAGAAAAAACTCATCGAGGATATGGGGATCCCCTATTACGGGATCTCCTCCGGCAAACTCCGCCGCTACCTGAACCTGAAAAATCTGTCGGATCCCTTCCTGGTCCTGAAAGGCATCGGGGAAGCCAGGAAGATCCTGAAAAAGCTCCGTCCCAACATCATCTTTTCCAAAGGCGGCTTTGTGGCCGTCCCTGTGGTCCTGGCAGCCCGCCGGCTGAAACTCCCGGTAATCATCCACGAATCTGACATGACTCCCGGTCTGGCCAACAAGCTCTGCATTCCCACAGCAGCCAAGGTCTGCTGCAATTTCCCGGAGACCGCTGACAGCCTTCCTGCCGATAAGGCAGTGGTCACCGGCACCCCCATCCGCCAGGAACTGATGCAGGGCAACAAGCTGGAAGCTCTGAAGTTCTGCCATTTCACCGCCAATAAGCCGGTGATCCTGGTGATCGGCGGAAGCCTGGGCTCCGTGGTCGTCAACGACGCGGTCCGCCAGATCCTTCCGGAACTCCTGCAGAACTTCCAGGTGATCCATCTCTGCGGAAAGGATAAACTGGATCCTTCCCTGGAGGGCACCGAAGGCTACGTGCAGTATGAGTACATCCGCAAAGAACTGGCTGATCTTTTTGCCCTGGCGGATCTGGTGATCTCCCGGGCCGGGGCCAACGCCATCTGTGAGATCAGCGCCCTGGCTAAACCCAACCTGCTGATCCCCCTGTCGGCCAAAGCCAGCCGCGGCGATCAGATCCTGAACGCCCGCTCCTTTGAAAAGCAGGGATACAGCATGGTCCTGGAGGAGGAAGAACTGACCCCCCAGCGTCTTCTGGAGGGCATCCGCTCCCTCTACGAAAACAGAGAGACCTACATCGCGGCCATGAAGGCCAGCGGCCAGATGGATTCCATCGGCAGGATCATTTCTCTGATCCAGGAATACGGCCGGGAAGATTAAAGCAGTTCCCTCAGATCTTTTCCGAACCTGGAACGCAGCCAGCGTTTGGCGCGGTGGTGCTGGACCCGCAGATGATTCAGCGAGATCCCCAGCCGCCGTGCCACCTCCGCCGGCGGCATATCCAGCACATCCAGATGAAGCAGGACCTCACACCACATCTCATTTTTCTTGTACAGTTCCAGGAAGAGTTCATCCCGAAACTCCTTCCGCTCGTACTCCTCCTCAAAACTGAAGGTACTGGCCGGCTCCTTTCCGGATCCCGGACTCAGACAGTCTTCCAGAAATTCCTCTCTTCTCCGGGACCTTTTCCGCAGAAAATCTATAGTCGTAAGCCTGGTTACCACGGTGATCCAGCCTCTTACGTTCTGACTGTTCAATCCCTGGAGCGCCCGATACACTTTCTCAAAGACTTCCTGACAGATATCCTGCGCCAGATAATAATCCCTGGCCATACTGTAGGCGGTATAGTGGACCAGGTCTACGTATTTCAGATACAGACTGTCAAAGTCCGTATTCTTCATATTCTGTTTCCTGCTCTTAGATTACTGAAGCGCCGCCTTCATGCAGGCTGTGATCTCTTCCTTATCTTCTTCCGAGAGAGTTCCCGGCTTCCAGGTCACGCCTGCCTGATCGCCGTTGTAGCGGGGGATCAGATGCATATGAAAATGAAAAACAGTCTGTCCGGCAGCTTCGCCGTTGTTCTGTACTACGTTGCAGCCGTCACAGCCCAGGGCCTTTATGGCTGCGGTTACCACCTTCTTTGCCAGGATCATAGCCTTGCCCGCCAGCTCTTCCGGAAGCTCCGTGAGATCCTTATAGTGTCCCTTGGGCAGGATCAGCGCATGGCCCCGGGTGGCCGGTCCCAGATCCAGGATCACCCGGAAATCCTCATCCTCGTAAAGAGTCGCGGAGGGGATTTCTCCAGCGGCGATCTTACAGAAAATACAGTCCATATGAATAACCTCCTTCCGATAGTTCTATTTTGTCAAATTCTGTCGCAATATGCAACACTTTTCTCGTTGATTTTCAAAAAACTCCGTGATAAACTTTCGGTGAAAGAGGAAAAGCCATGAACAGTCAGGAATCTCATATACTTCTATCCAGATTTTCTCATGAAGTCAGAAATCCGGCAGCGCTGATCAGCAGCTTCTTCCAGCTGCTGGCCCGGGACTTTCCCCAGATCACTGCCAGCCCTTATTACCGGCAGATAAAAGAAAATATGAAGCTGCTGAACCGGCTTCTGGATGAAATGTCACGCTATAACAATGCCTCCAGAATTCATCCGGAGGCTGTGGATCTTCGTATGTTTTTGCGGGAACTGGTCCGCTCCGCCGGGGAGGTCCTGGCCTTGAAGGGCATTTCCCTGGAGCTGGCCTCCGGTCCGGACCTTCCACGGGTTTTTATAGACCGGACCCGCATGCTGCAGGTCTTCTACAATCTTCTGCGCAACGCGGAGGAAGCCATGCCGGGAGGCGGGGCCATTCGGATTTCCGCCCTGCCCTACCGGGAGGGAATCCGGATCACTGTCCGGGACAGCGGGCCGCCGATCCCCCGGGAGTACCTTGCCACCCTGTTTGATCCCCTGGTCACCCACAAACAGGACGGGACCGGCCTTGGCCTGGCCATCTGCCGGGAAATCCTGGAAGCCCACGGAGGATCCATCTCCGCCTCTCCGGAAGGAGATCCCGTATTTACCCTCTGGCTTCCGGCCTCAGGGTTGCCGGCTGTCTCTCCGAAAGAGTTCCGGGAGCTTCAGCAGGACCATCAGCAGCATTCCGGCCAGGAATCCTCCTAAATGCGCAAATCCGTCCACCCCGGCAGACTGAAAGCCCACCCAGAGAGAAAGGACCGCCATGATCAGGACTCTGGGCAACGTCAGATCTTCCAGACGACCCCGGTGGATCAGGATCAGCACCACCAGCCCTCCCAGCACCGCGAAGATGGCTCCCGAGGCCCCCGCCGATACGGTCTCCTGGCCCCGGCGGACTTCCTGCTGCCAGGAAAACAGGCTGGCTCCCAGTCCCCCGGCCAGATAAAGGATCAGATACCGGATCCGGCCGACAAAGCGCTCTACATAATCTCCCAGGAAAAACAGCAGCAGCAGATTGTTCAGCAGATGCTGGAACCCGAAATGGAGGAACATGCAGGTAAAGAGGCGGTAATATTCCCCCTCCCGGATCAGCGGGGTATACGCCGCTCCCCAGCGGATCATGTGGGCCGTATCCTCCGGATCCCCGGTGATCTCCACCAGCAGAAAAAGGAGCAGATTCACCGCGATCAGCGCGAGATTGACCCAGCTTTTCTTTTTCCGTTTCAGGATCCTGTCTATGATATCCTCATTGGGATCATACTGTTCTTCCGGCATATACCCCATCACCCGTACCCGCTTTCCTTAGGATGGTACTACTATACTACTTCCGGTACAGATACGTCAAATCGGCGAACCGGATCCGGTCCCCGTCATGGAGGGCCCGGGGCTGCTCCGATCCGAGAAGCTGGTCATTGATCCAGGTGCCGTTGCGGGAGTTCAGATCTCCCAGCTCATAAGTCTCCCCGTTCCAGACCATCCTGGCGTGCAGGCGGCTCACGGAGGGGGATGGAAGCCGCAGGTCCGCGTACTGCCGGCTTTTTCCCAGCAGGATCACCTGCCGGTCCAGCCGGAGAGTTTCCCCGCCCGCCACGGGGATCAGACATCCCCCGCAGGAATTCCCCTCCGGTCCCAGATAAAGGGTCTGTTCCCCGGATTCCGGTTCTTCCGGGAACCCGCTGTCCTGATACGTTTCCTCCCGGACCGAGAAGTCCCCGGCGCTGTACCGCTCCATACGGCTCTCTTCTTCCTTTTTTTCTTTTTTCCAGAGCCGGAAATAGTAGGGGATCAGGACCGCGGCAGTCAGCGCGGCCCCCGCCCCGGCCCCGGCCAGGGGCTTTCCCATCCAGGCGGCCCCGGCTGCCAGCAGGACTGCCGCCGCTCCCGTAACGCCGGGCACCAGCGCCTTTTTCCAGCTGATCTTCTCTTCCGCCGTCTCCGGCATAAAAAATGCTTCCAGGAGTTCTTCCCGGGTCTCCGGGATTTTCTCTTCCCGCTGCCCGCTCTGCCGCGGCGGGAGTTCCTCGGGCTCTCCGGAAGGCTCTCTTTGGGGGTCTCCTCCCTCCCGGGTCCCGTGGATCAGGGCCCGGATATCATCCGCGGTAAAATCCTCTTTCACTGCCAGCTGATAAAATGCATAGCCCAGCACCACCCCTTCCCGGTCCCCGTTATCCAGCTTTGGGAGCAGGAATTCGCTGAATTCCCGCAGCTGCCGGCCAAAAGGGATCCTGTGCCCCGGAAGATAGCAGAACCAGATCCTTCCTCTGTCCGCGTCTGTATAGATAAACCGGGGATCCAGCACCAGATCGTCCATATTCAGCAGATACTCCCGCAGTGTCTCCAGGGCTTCCACCAGACTGTTCAGCAGCAGCGTCAGCATGGGACCGCGGATGCTCTGATGCTGGAACAGGATCGCCAGATCCTGCCGGGAGGTGATATCGTAATAAAACAGCAGCTCCCCGTCCATCTGATGGACCCTGCACTCCAGAAAGCCCTTCAGCTCATTGGCCATGAGCATCCGGACCTGATAGGAGGATATCTCCGGCTGCTGTTCTTCCCACAGCACCAGATGATTGCTGTCCGGATCTCTTCTATAGTCTACCCGCATACGCATCTCCTATTCCGTGCCGGTCAGCTGGCCCAGAAACCTGCGCTTCCGCAGGTATTCCGCCGGGCGCACGCTCTCTGCCTCCGCCGCCGCCTCATAAACCAGCAGCGGCCGGCTGCCCAGAGAGACCACTTCTCCCCGGAGCCGGATCCGGATGCTCCCGCCGTCCCCCGTTACCAGAAATTCCGGCGGGCTGCCCGGCATGATCCGATCCTCCAGCCTGGCGGTCAGCTTCTCTTCCGCCAGCCCCCGGGGATCCGCTTCTCCCAGCTGCCCTTCTCTTCCGTTTCCCGCCAGGACCGCTTCCCAGGCCGCCGCCTGGTACCAGACCCGGTTATGCACATAAAAATTCAGAGCCAGCAGCAGCCCGATGCAGAACCACACTGCCGGCACGATCAATGCCGCCTCCACCGTCATGACGGCCGTTTTCCATCTGTTCTTTTTCACTACAGCCAGATCCTTTCTATCAGATACGCCCCCAGCAGGCAGGGCAGGAAAGGGAATCCCTCCGCCCTGTTTCTCCGCCGCCTCAGGGCCAGTCCTGCCGGGATCCCCAGAAGCAGGCCAAGGCTTGCCACCAGCAGGATTTCCTCCAGGCCCAGGCAGAGGCCCCCGGCGCAGAGAAAGATCCCGTCCCCGGCTCCCACTCTTCCCCGGCTCAGCACCGCCGTCAGAAGAAAGCATCCCCCCGGAAGAAGATCCGCCGCCGGAGAGCCTCCTGTATCCCAGAGGATCCGGAGCAAAACCGCCAGCAGACCTCCCGCCCCGGTGACCCACGGAAAGATCTCCCGTTTTCGGATGTCCCTCCATGTGTTCAGCGCCAGCAGAACCTCCCAGAGGAGGCGCAGGCTCCTCATGACGCCTCCCCCAGGGCCGCGCATCGGCTGCAGAGGGGTATCCCCTCCAGAGAAGCTGCCTCCTCCAGGCGGCCGCTCCGCTTCAGTCCGCTGCATTCCAGAGAATTGTGATAGCAGTCCCCCTGTTCCGTCACGAAGAGCAGGGAATTCTTCTCCCCGTCCCCCACACATTTTTCGCAGGCCCGGTACCTGTCCCCCTCCTGGTTTCTGGCGTTTTCCGCCAGCAGCGCCGGCAGCTGGCGGATGCTGAGGGAAAGGTGCGTACAGCGGGAAGTCGTATGGTACACGCTCCCGTTTTCCGTCACATATACCAGCTCGGGAGCCGTTCCCGATCCCTCCGCGGGATCCGCCTCCAGGCGTCCCACCCAGGCATGCACCCTGGCCCTGCAGACAAATTCCACATCCGGCAGGCCGAAGGGCAGGAAAGGGATCCGGTATCTGACCGTCTCCGTCAGATCCACGTACGGCTGCGCCGCATCCTCTCCCAGCTCATAGGCGTACATCCCCAGCTTTTCCGCCCTTTCCTGCAGGGCGGCCGTTGTTTCCATCCGCAGGCGGTACAGATCCATCAGGGAGATACAGGCAAGAATGCTCAAAAGGAACAGAGGAAGGGCCATGGCTGCCTCCACGGTAAAGCTGCCTCTGCCGAAGGCGCGGAAGGCTGCCCTTTTATTGGATATCAGCTTCATTTCCTTTGGGGGTTGGAAATTTTTTCCTGCCATTTTAAGAAGAGAGATTTTTTTGATTTTTTCAGATATGCAATTGTAAAGATTTGTCAGTTCAGATTCGCGTTTATCCAGATAAAAGGGCACCCTTCCGCACCTCCTTTCCTTTTAGTCTTCCATATCATAACCGTAGCTGCGGGTCAGGAACAGTTCCTGTCCGTCCACCCTGCCGGTCAGCCGGATCTCCAGAGACTCCACGCAGGAATCCAGAGAAAAATCCGGTCTTCCTTTGCGGAGGCGCACGTTGTATTCTGTCAGATCCATAAGGGCCTCTGTCAGATGGCTGCTGCTTTCCATGCAGAGCAGCAGCCGCAGATACCAGGTATAATTCAGGCCCTCCTCACTGCTCCTGGCCTGTCCCTCCAGACCGAACAGCATTCCCGCCAGAGAGCCCAGGGACAGCTGCCAGGAATCCCTGTCCTTGATCAGGGGGATCTTTCCCCCTGCCAGCAGCGCCCGCAGATCCATGATACTTTCCCCGTAAGCCCAGCACATCTTCAGCAGCAGGGAGACCAGATCTTTCATCTGCGGGACCCGCAGCAGCGTGCTGAGGATCATGGCCGTCCGGTCCGCCTCCGCGCTTTTTTCGCTGTCCTTCATGAGAAATATAAAATTGGAAGCCTCCCGGATCAGCAACAGCTTTGTCAGCACACTTTTCAGATTATCCACATCCTTATCTTTGCCTCCGATGGCGTACTCCACCTGATATTTCAGCCCTTCTCCCGAATCGCGGCTGGTATAGCAGGGGAAATTCTCCAGCAGATATTCCATCAGCAGCACTCTGTCCGCCAGGCCGTCCTCCGCTTCCCGGAGCATACCCATCCCTTTCTGGAGAAGCCGTCCGCTTACCATATCACCCGTATCCGCCTCCGCGCCGGACAGGCCGGGATCTTCCGGAACAGCTGCGCTGAGGATCCCCAGTCTCCGAAGATTCAGGACTGTCTCGATGGGATTTTCAAAATCTTCCGGCGCCTCCGGGGAGACAGGCTCCTCCTCCGCTGTCAGTACAGCCTTCACAGGATCCGCGCGGAAGACCGCCGCGGCCGCCGGCACAGAGGATGCTTCCGGGTCCGCCTGGCCCGCTTTCATGGTTTCGTAGGCCTTCAGGGTTCCTTCCGGATCCGAGGCTTCCCAGTAATCCTCCTGTTCCCGGGTGATCTGCAGCTGCTGGTCCAGTTTTTCCCTCAGGGTTTCCAGCGCCCGGACTCCCAGACTGCCTTTCATCTCCCGGCAGACCTGCCTCCGAAAAGCGGCTCCCTCCAGATCGGTAGCCAGCTGAAAGCCCGTCAGTTCGCAGTCTGACAGCTCCAGTCCGGAAAGCGTCCTGCCCGGAAGGATCCTGCCTTTTCCCGGATCCGTGATATACTCCGCCGCCTCCAGCAGTTCCCGGCAGAGTTCCCCCGGTTTCAGATCCCGGCCGCTGTAGCCTCCGTCCAGAAACAGCAGTCCGTAATCCTCATAGAGATCTCTCTCATACTGAGCGAACAGAGAATACAGGCTCTGTTCCCCGGCACAGGAGAGCAGGACTCTCCCTTCCGCTATGCGGACGGAGCGGATGCTGTAGAGCACCAGGGAAAGGATCAGGCCCAATACCAGACACAGCTGCAGGGTAATGCTGCCCCGTTTCATCAGACACTGTTGCTCTGATCGGTGATCTTCGCCAGGATGCTTTCCACCAGACTGGTGAGCTGGTCCCGGAATATGATCACCAGCCCGATAAGGACCACCAAAATTAAAATGATCTCCACGACTCCCACCGCGTCCTCTTCCTTCCAGAAAGCCTTTAATTCACCCATATATCCATACCTCCTTCACATGATCTTTTCCTTTACAGGGAAAGGAAAGCCGGCACCATGATCAGGATCAGCACCACCAGAAGCATCATGCCCATGGGCAGCAGCAGCCTGGTGGAAGCCTTCTCTCCTTCCGCTCTGGCTCTGCGCCTTCTCTCCTCCAGCGCGGCCCGTACCTCCTGCTCCATCAGCGGGATCAGCTCCCTTTTCCCCTTTTTCAGATTCTGTACCAGGAGCACGGACAGATTTCTGTAATCCGTCAGACGGCTCCTTTCCCCCAGATGTTCATAAGCCTCCTGTTCCGGCGTCCCTCCTTCCATTTCGTAATACGTGCAGGCGATCTCCTCATAGGCAGGCCTGCGGATCCCCTGCTCTGCCTGCTGCTTCCTGTAATCGGCCGTGATCCGCCCGAAGATCTTCCGCATGCTCATGCCTGCCCCCAGCAGGAGCTGGATCCTGCTGATGATCTCCGGATACTCCCTTTTCATTTCCTCCCGGAGCTTCTGTTCCTGCTTCCACCGGCTGTTCTGCCGGGAAACGGTCAGCAGGATCCCCGCCAGCAGAAACAGACCGGCTGTCAGCCCTCCCCGCTCTTCTTTTTTCAGGAACCAGGCCACCTGCCTGCCGTCCACGGTATCCGGCAGCCTGTAAGTCTTTCCGTCGCCGCTTTCATTCAGGGCCTCCGTCTCCTCCCGGAGCCTGCTGGAAAAATCCGCCGGCTGTTCCGGGGGATACAGCTTCAGGGTACGCAGGTAAAGAAGCTCCTCCCCCTGAAGGGTCAGCTGTCCTTCCAGGGAGACCTCCGCCCCCTCCGGGGGGATCTCCTCCCCCAGCCGTCCGCTGCTCTCCAGCAAGCGGGGATCTCCGGTCTTCCAGCGGATGGCCACCGGGGAATCCGGAAAGGAGGAGGGCAACTCCAGATCCGACCGCACTTCCTTCAGGGAAGGATTGTCTCCCAGGATCAGGCGGTCCAGCTGCTCCAGCTTTTCCTGGAGCAGTTCCCTGGCCTCCGTAGGCGTATACTGCAGCTCCGGGATCTCCAGGAGGATCTGTTCCTTTTTCCCGGATTCTTCCTCCGCCTCCAGCCGCACTTCCCGGGTTTCCCCCGGCTGTCTTTCCAGCTCCGTAACCTCGGTTTTCCCGGCCAGGCTGCCGGCCGCGGTGAGAAACAACCCCAGGAGATTTCCGCAGAGGATCAGGATCCCGGCGGTTCTGTCCAGCTTTTTCCTCCGAAGCCCCAGAAATACGCCGAAAAAGATACATCCGTGGAGTATCAGCATGTATCCGCCTCCTCCCTACACCCGGATCCTTACCATGCGCTTCCCCAGCCACCAGGCCAGAAGATAGATCCCCAGGCAGATGCTCATGATGGCGATGCCGGTGGGATTCCCGTAAAGCTGTTCCACAAATCCGGGAAACGAAAACCGAAGGTACAGGATGATCCCCACGGGCACCAGGCTCATGATCTGCTGCTCGTATTTCCTGGCCGCCTGCGCCGTCTCGATCTCCTGCTCGGTGTCGATCCGCTCCCGAATCCTCCTGGCCGTATCGTCCAGGATCTTATCCATCCGCCCGCCGGTCCGCTTGGCAATGGCCAGGACCTCCGCGAAATTCCGGATATCCTCCAGCCCGCTTCGTGTTCCCAGCTCCGCGAACAGCGCCTCCACCGGGATCTGCAGGCGGAGCTGAACGGACATCCGCTTCAGTTCCTGCGTCATTTCATCTTTGGCTCCGTACAGTTTTTCCATGTCCTTATACGCCTCCGCCACGCCGTTTTCCACGGAGTACCCGGCGGACAGCGCCGTGTGCAGGGATTCCAGGAAATCCCGGAAATGATGGTTCAGCCGCCGCCTTCGCTCCTCCCGGAGCTCTTTATTTTTCCCCGCCGCGTACCAGCAGGCAGCCGGTACCGCTGCCGGCGCCGCCAGGGGCGAGTGGTAGCACAGCCACACCGCGAAGATCCCCAGTCCGCCTCCCGCGCCCAGACAGCGGACCCATTCCGCCGCCGAAAACCGGTATCTGTCATAATTGATCTTTGTCTTTTCCATATTCCGCCTCCCGCCATTTTTCCAGCTTCTCCTTTCTGCTGAGCTGCCCGGTCCGCTCCAGCCTGTTCTCCCTGTTTCTCCGGTAAAGCGGCTTTACGAGCACTTCCCCTTTCTGAAGGCCCGCGATCTCTCCGATCTCCGCTACCTGCCTTTTCCCCCGGCGGTCCCTTTCCAGATGGACCAGGATCTCGATCCCGGCGGCGATCTGTCTCCGGATCACCTGCGCCGGCAGCTGCTGCCCCATAAGCGCCATCATCTCCAGACGCCCGATCATATCCCGGATACTGTTGGCGTGGGCGCTGCCCAGGCTTCCCTCGTGGCCGGTATTCAGGCAGTTCAGAAAATCCGCCGCCTCCCCGCCCCGGACCTCGCCGATGATGATCCTTCCCGGCCGCATCCGCAGAGCGGTGCGGATCAGCTCCCGGAGCCCGATCTCCCGGCCGCCCTGCAGGTTTTCCGGCCGGACCTCCAGCCGCACCAGATTGTCCGTGCCCTGCAGCTGCAGTTCCGCGGTGTCCTCGATCGTCACGATCCGCTCATCCTCAGGGATAAAACGGGACAGGGCATTCAAAAAGGTGGTCTTGCCTGTGGAGGTTCCTCCTCCCACCAGGATAGTATACCTGGCCATGACCAGTTCCCGGAGAAATTCCGCCGCCTCCCGGGTAATGCTGTCCCAGGCCGTCAGCGTATCCATGGTGAGGGGCTTTTCCGGGAATTTCCGGATGGTGAGGATGGGGCCGTTGAGGGCTACCGGAGCCATAACGACGCTGACCCTCTCCCCGCCGGCCAGCCGGGCGTCCAGGATGGGCATCTGCTCATTCACAGAGCGGTTGCAGCCCGCGGCGATCTGCTGGATCACATCCTCCAGCCGTTCCGGGGCGGAAAAGCATTTCTCCCAGCGGTACAGCCTCCCCTTTTTCTCGTAAAAAACATTCCTGTATCCATTGGCCATGATCTCCGTAACCTCCGGATCCTCCGCCAGCTCCTGGAGAATATCCAGCCCCCGCACCGAGTAAAAAAGTTCCTTCTTCAGTTCCGCCCTTTCCTTCAGGGTCAGTTTCCGCTTCCTTTCCGGAGACAGCAGGATCTCATCGATGCTCTCCCGGATCTCCTGCTCCTCCGGCTCCCTGCCTGTATCCAGACGTTCCAGCAGCAGGGCTCTCATTTCCTCAAAATCGCTCATCCGCCCTCCTTCCGCAGCAGCTGCCTCACATAGTCCCCCAGCTCGCTCCACACCAGATCCTCAAAATATCCCTTCCCGGTCCTGCTGGTGCTGTGAAAGGGAAGCTTTATTTTTCGGATCTTGTCCAGCACGCCGGTAAAATCCCACATCCGCAGCAGATTTTCAAACTGGCTGATCTTGGCTGCGGAAAAGGCGTCCCCCCGGACCGGCATATAGATCTGATCGCAGAAATCCAGGATCCGGAACAGTTCCGACACCCCGTCCCCCAGATCCAGGATCACCGCCTCATAGGCACTGTTCTGCACGATCTGTTCCAGGATCAGCCGCCACTCCCGGAGCCCGGCCTCCTGGATATCCATGGGGTTCATGGCCGGGGGGACATAATCCATATTCTGCAGGGAACGCGCCATGCCCTGGATCTTATGGACCAGGTTCGTATTCTCCTGTCTGGCAAAATACAGGAGGTCGCTGAGGTTTCTCTCGTAGTCCTCCCCCAGGAGTTCCTCAAATCCGGAATAGCTTTCCATGTTCAGATACAGAACCGTTCGTTCCCTGGCCAGGATCTGCCCCAGCGTCAGGGCGAAGGAGGTTTTCTGGCTCCGGCCCACCGGGCTGTAGACGCCGATCACCGAGGCTGTCCTTTTCAGGACCGGCAGGCCTTCCAGCGCCAGCTTTTCCGCCCCGTAGCAGTCCATGACCTCCCGGACCACCGCGTCGGAAGCCTGATATTTGTATACGCTGGGATACTGGTCCAGATCCGGGCTGTGGACCCCCTCCGAGAGGATGATCAGTTTTCCCACTTCCAGCTTCCGGACCTCCTCCGTCATCGCCTTATCCGAGATCAGCAGGATCTCAATGGGATTCTCCCGGGCGAACGCGCACAGGACCTCCGGGCCTGTAAACGCCTGCACCTCAAAGGGCAGACTCTTTTTCCGATTCAGATACTCCATAAAATTGTACGCGTAATCCACTTCCACATCGCAGACCGCGAAAATATGCCTTCTCTTTTTCTGATTCAATAGAAACCTCCCGTCCACAGAAGGGCTCCCATGAGGACCGCCACGGAAAAATGAATATGCTCCGGCCGGCTTCCCTCCTTTCGGTAGGGAACCCTTTTTCCTGTACGCAAATAAGTTTTAAGATAGTTGGTAAAATAATTCAGACGCTGCGGAAGATCCCCGCAGATGATTACGACTCCGGCGGACAAGACCGCGCCAAAGATTACAGACCAGATAACACATGACAGAATCGCCGGTATTCCCATGAACCCGCCCAGCACAGACAGCAGTTTTATGTCCCCCGCGCCCAGCATCCGGAAATGGAAAAGACCCCACAGCAGGATCACGGGCAACAGACTCCCGACCGCAAAGTGTTTCATGCCCTGACCCTGTGCTGTCAGATATTGGAAGCCGAAACCGCTGGCCCATCCCAGGCACAGCCAGGCATTCGGGATCCGTTCCCTGCGCAGATCCATAAGGGCGGCTGCGGCAGCCAATAGAAGCACCAGGCAGTAAGATAAGAACACTGCCCCACCTCCTGATCCAATTTTCAATTATAAACCTCGAGGGAGATGCAGCCGGAAACCGGACTGCTTATCAATGAACCTTGATTGATTGTGAACTCATTATAGCACGCCCCATCTGTTTGTCCAGTGGTTTTTCGACATTTTACGAAGTTTGTAAATAATCGACAAAACAGCCCTGAAAATTTCTCGATGTAAATTTCAGGGCTGTTGAAAAAAACGATTTTCGCTGTATTGATTTTGATCAGGCGGGATTCTCCTGGTAACTGATGAAGACATTTCCGCCTGCCTCAAACTGGGCCTGGGCATCCTCAAAGGCCAGCGGCGTCACCTCCCGGGTCGCCGGATCGCAGATCCAGATATTATCGTAGATATCGTATCCCACGATCACCGCCGCCGCGCCGGCCCGCTGGGCCACCACCGGATAGCCATGGCTCAGCTGATAATAAAGGCTTTCCAGGGAACATCCTGTCAGGTTCAGCACCCGGTAATCCGCTCCCAGGGCTCTGCTGACCGCCTCGGCATCCACCGTTCCCTGCAGGATCACCTCCGGCAGCTGCTCCGGATCCAGCATGGCGGAACTTCCCCAGTTTCCTCTCTCCCAGACATACTGCTGTCTTTCATTCAGCACCGTTCCCACCTGGCTGTCCGCCAGATGCACCGCTTCGTTGAGGCTGGTGAAGATATCCAGCAGTTTCCCCTGGCCGTAAACGTAATAGCTGTCTCCCTCTGCCGCCGGTATCTCCATATTCAGCTCCGGCAGTTCGGACACCTCCAGATACTGGGTGCGGAGGGCCAGCAGATTCTCGGTACTTCCGGAGGTGGTGAATTCCAGGATCACCCGGGTCTTCTCCGGATCATAAACGCTGAGCCGCACGGACACCGACTCCTCGCTGGCCGGCGCGTTGCTCATGATATGATCGCTGCTGATCTCCTCATAGCCGTTTCCCGTCTTCCGGGCTCGGAACAATTCGATCAGGCCGTCCCGGATCCGGATATCCGTCACATAGGCATCCTCCTGCCGGTAATCCTTCCGGATCTCTCCGCTGAAGCTCTGGATGCATACCCGGTACATCCCGAAAACGGTGTTGCCGGCCCCGTCTGTGACGATATCCCCGTCCCTGGCCAGGCCGTAGATCAGATCCTCATTGATAAAGCCCAGGGCCTTGATCTTCTCTCCCCCGCCGGCGGATATGGACTGTGTCTCCCCTGTATCCAGGTTCATGACCGTGATCCCGGAGGAATTGTTGATCTGCATGTCCTCCATCCATGCCGCCGTCCTCTGGCTTTCCGATACCACAAAGCAGTCCGGATCGATATTTTCCTTGACCGCCTCATAGGAGGCATCCGCAAGATCGATGCGGTACAGGGTGTTCTCCAGGAACAGATACAGCTGATCGGATCCGTTTACGTAGGACAGCAGAGAAAGGCTGTGGCTCATCTCCTGGAAGCTGGAGCGGCTGTGTATAAAGATCTCCTCCTCCGCCACATTCTGCTCCGCGCTGTAGGTATAGACGCTGATCCCCAGTTCTCCCTCGTACCAGTCGCTGTTCATATAGCCGTAGACCACAAAGGAAATATCTCCCGTCTCATTGACGCTGGCGATCTTGATGGCATAATTCTGATTTTCTTCCCTTTCATCCCACTGGCCGCTGCGGTAGCCGAACACCCGGGTGATCTTGCCGGCGCTGCGGTTGTAGGACCAGAGTTCCCCGTTGACCACAAAGGCCACGATCTCCGCGTTCTGATTGGCCAGATACTGGGTATCCTCGCCTACGATCCCCAGGTTCAGGCCTGTGCCGGTCAGCGACGGCTGATCCCCGTCAAACACCTGGGTGGCGGAGCGCTCAAAATTCAGCAGGACTACTTCTTCCTGCCCCATCCGCATCCGATAGAATTCCCGCACGGTATAGTACCGTGTAACATCCTCTCCATCCTTGGCGCTGATCACATAATCCTGGCAGAGGCTGACGGTGCTCTCGTTGATCTCTGTAAAATACGGCACCGGTTTTTTTACCAGGGTAGGCTCCAGGCTTCCCCAGGTGATCAGTTCCCGGCTGGAATGAATATCCACCGTATGGAAACTGCTGTTGTCCGCCGTACTGTCCGGCTCCAGCTGCGCGATCTGATCCGCGGTGAGATTTCCCTCCAGACAGTTCTGATAAAATTCCTCCGCGAACGTCAGATAGCCCCCGGCGCTGACTCCCCTTCGCTGGACCAGCCTGGTGTAGTAGCGGACCGGCTCCTCTTCCCCGATATCCACGGAAAACGTCAGCAGATACTCCTGATCCATGAGGATCGGCGTGGACAGCTGGAAGGACGCCGCGTACAGCCCGTCCTCTTCCTCCACATGCTTCACCCGGGCATTTTCCACCAGGCTTCCGTCCATCAGGGAGGTCACCTCATATTCGATCTCCCGTATCTCGTTTCCGAAGGAGTTCAGCTGAAACGCCAGCTCCCGGCCCGTATCCAGCGGCGTCAGCGTCTCCCGCATGGACTGCCCGTCCACTTCCTGTCTGTAGCCGTACAGCCGGTTCACGGCCGTTCCTTCGATCTCCATATACATGACCGGCAGCGTAGGGCTGCTCATAGCCCTGGTATCCGCGATCTCCTGTCTATTAAAAATTCCGGAAAAAATAAGGACCCCGGCAATGAATATGCCAATGAGTACTCCGGCTCTGAAGAATACTTTTTTCATTTTACGGATGTTCCCCTTGTACTTTTCTTTCTTCCTTAAAGCATCAGTTCCGGCGGCCCGGTCTTGCCGGCCCCCCGCCGCCTTCCTGTGCCCTCCGCTGTCCCGGGAGAAGGCCTGTTTCCCTCTGCCCGGAAACAGCCGGTGTTTTTACGCATGGTTTTATTGTAATCTGTCTCCGGAAAATCAGCAACCGGAAATTAAAAAAAAGTTCGACATTTTCTCCGGCTGCACCGGCGGCGGTATATTTCATGATAGAGCAGAACCTCTATCAGATCCCGCAGATTCTCCTCCTGCTCTCCGCCGGCAGGCGCCTCCCCCTGCTCCTTCAGCCTCTTTTCGATCTTTCCGCAGAGCCGGCGCATCATCCACCGATCCGGATATTCATCATACATTCTGCTCCCGCCGTACTCCAGCCGGTCGCATTCTTCCTCCGCCAGTTCCTGGATCCGGGCAGCTTTTTTCGACCAGCAGGCTTTCATTCTCTGCAGATCCCGGCGCTGTTCCCACTCCTCCTCTGTCAGCCAGGGCATGGGATATGACATATAAAACGGCATCGGCTTTTCATAAAACATCTGCAAGCACCTATCCATTATCGTTCTTTCTATCCTATGCATTTCTGAAAAAAGTGTGAACTTTCTTGCCAAACCTTCGGAGGCGTACTAAAATCACCCATAACAGACAGACTGATCCTGTGCGCAAAAGGAGGATCCCATGGAACGTTTTCAATTTCTCTTCCAGCTGGCCGGACATTTTCGGTCTCTGGGAGTTTTTCTTCAGAATTACGGCACCTTACTCGCTATTCCCGGACTGGCGCTTTCTCTCCTGAACTGTTTTTTCGGCTTCCGCCTGAGAAAATTCTGGAGCGCGGCGGCCGGATTTCTGGCCGGCGCAGCCGCGGGTCTTTGGATCTGCCTGCATTTTGATCTTTCTTCCGCGGCCCTGACGCTTCTTGCAGCGCTGGCCGGCGGACTTCTCTGCGGAGCGGCGGCCTTTCTTCTGTACCGGGCAGGACTTTTTCTCCTCTGCTCCGGCCTGACTGTATTTGTCGCCGTGCGGCTTCTGCGTCCGGAGACAGCGGCGGCTCTTTGGATCTGCCTGCTCTCCGGGATCCTGGTGGGGATCCTTGCCCTGCTGCGGGAAAGGCTTACCGTTTCCCTGGCCACAGCCATCGGCGGCGGCTTGGGGATCCGCGGAATTTCTGCTGGTCCTCACAGGTATGGATTCCCCGTTCCTGCTTCTGCTCCTGACTCTGCTCTTTGCCTTTCTGGGGATCCTGGTCCAGTTAAAGCCCTGGAAGCCGAAAGAATACTGGGATGAACAGGATCAGAAGCTCCGGAAGAAAGAGAAAAAAGCCGGGAAAGGCCGACGCCGGCGCCGCCGGATCCGGCGAAGCAAAAAAAAGCCCCGGAAAAACGCCGAAAGCAAAAACCGGCGCGGCAGAAAAAAGCCGCTGACCATGCTGACCGCGCAGACCGCGTTGACCGTACCGGCCCCGTTGACCGCGCCGACCGTGCGGACCGCGCTCCCGCTCCGGCTGCAGGGACCGCCGATCCGGATCTGTCGGCAGTCCGGCAGGAACTTTCTCAGGAGGTCAGCGAGATCTACCGACAGGAACAGGAAAACAGCCTGAAAGAGGCCCCGCGGGATCAGGAATCCTGATCCCCGGGGCTTTTTCTTTCTCTTTTTAGTCGTAGAGATATTTTTCACTTTCCTTTTTTTCCAGCACCTTCTGATCGATCCACTGATATCCTGTGTCGATCTTCCGGTCCACCGGCTTTTTTCCTCCGCCGCCCGCAGAGCCGCCGCCACAGAGGCATATCCCATTCCCCTGGGATTCTGGCAGATCGTCCCTGCCAGCCGCCCATCCCGGATGGCTTCCAGCTGCTCCTCCTCCGCGTCAAAGCTGACGATCACCGGACCGCTCTCCTCCCCCTGCCGCTCCAGAACCTGGACCGTTACGGTGGAGCTGGTACAGAAAAGTCCGTCCAGATCCGGATACGTTTCCCGCAGCTGATCCCAGAGCTCTGCCGCGGTCTGCTCTTCATCCTCATACAGAATATCCATGACTTCCACCTGGGGATATTCTTTCTGGATCTTCTGAAGAAAGCCCTGCACTCTCTGCTGACTGGTCTCCGTGTGCTTACTGTAAGACAGCACGGCCACCTGGCCTTTTTCTCCGATCTCCCGGCAGAGCCGGTCCGCGGCCTCAGCGGCCGCCGCCCGGTTGTCCGTCATACAGGAAGCGGCCACCAGCTCGCTTTCAATGCCTGAGTCCAGGATCACCACAGGGATCTCGCTTTCTGCCGCTGTTTCCATCTGGGCTTCACAGGACTGCATATCAATGGCGGCCAGGCACAGCGCTGAAGGATTTTCCGCCAGGACCGCATCCAGCGTATTGATCTGCGCGTCCACCGCGTCTCCTCCTTCTCCTTCCACCCCGTCTATGGTCGCGTATACTTTTTCTTCGCCGGTATACCCCAGCTCCTCATTGATCTCCTCCACCGCCTGTTCTGCCCCTTCCTGGACGGCCTTCCAGTAGGGGGTGCTGAGATCCTTGAGGACAAGGGCTAGATGGGTGCCGGGCCGGGGATTCAATCCCTGTACGTCCATATATTTTTGTTTTTTTCCTTCTTCCAGAGGGAGTTCAATGCTGTCCTCCAGTCGAGCGCTGCGTGGACCGGCCGGACACGCTGACAGGATCCGCGTTTTCTCCGCATCCCATAAGGATCACTGTCAGCAGGCCTGTCAGAAAGATTTCTGTTCGCCTTTTCATCATGGCATCTGCCTCTCTGCGCTTTGCTATCATTATACACAAAAAAGCCCGGAAATCCAATCCATAGGACTTCTTTAATTCTTAATCCTTTATGAAGGCCGCGCAGTCAAAATCCCGGAACTGTTCTCCCTTTGGTTCGCAGCGGAACCACAGTCTCTGCCCGTTGGAAGGGCTCAGAAAACTCAGGGTACAGGCGCAGAGTCCAAGGCCTCCCCGGCCCACCCGGCTGCCGCCGTATTTCCGGTCCCCGGCCAGAGGCATACCGGCCTGAGCCAGCTGCACCCGGATCTGATGATGTCGTCCGGTCCGCAGGCGGATCCCCAGCAGCGCTCTTCCGTCCGCTGTCCTCTGGAGGCACCGGTATTCCAGCTCCGCCCGCTTTGCCCCCGCGGTTCCCCGGGGAACCACCCGGGAAGAATTGTTTCTCCCGTCTTTCTGAAGATCATCCACCAGCCTTCCCTGGTCCTCCGCCGGAGCCGCCGCGGCCACTGCCAGATATTCCTTGCGCATATCGTCGCTCTGTACCTGTTGGGAGAGGCTTGCCGCTGCCCGCCGGTTCCGGGCAAATACCAGAAGCCCCTCCACCGGCTGGTCCAGCCGGTGGACCACCGCCAGATACGGCTCCCGGCCTTCCTCCGCATACAGCTCTCCTTTCAGCCAGTGCTCCACATCCATCTCCCCGACTCTGGCTGTCTGCACCGGGATCCCGGAAGGTTTATACACCACCAGAAAATCTTTCGTTTTTTCTATGATCTGTATTCTGTTCATTGCGGATCCATTCCTTTCGGCTGAATCGTAACGCAAAAAAATCCCCGTGTCAACTGTTCCCAAGGGGATCCGTCCACGAGGATACAACGTCGACAGCCGTCTTATCGGATTTCTTTATCTCAATAAAACGGCTGTCTTAATGTTCTTCTTTATTCAATTGTCTTTTACCCTTTTCCTTTTCTCGTATTTTGTATTTCTTTTCCCTGCATCGTAAGTTCTTCTTTCATTCTCTGAGGAATTACTTTGTGGAATCTTACTTAGAAAGTTTATATGCGATCTATATGATAATAAAAAGTTTCCTGATATAATTTCTCGTCTTATATCATTTCAGCAGCTATACTTATACTTTCACCGGATACAGTGCCTGTTCGATTTTTCTTTTCTACTTACGACTGGAAATTACTTTCCCTTCCTGTACTTTGGATCAATATAGATAATTGCTCTTCTTTCTTCCGTTTCTTTACACGGAGAAGAAGTCTTTTTATTATTTTTGTGGTATGTATTCAATATGAGTACCTACTGCATATACCTTTCATGTTCTTCATCAATTTTTCTTCTTTTGCTTTTCAGCTTCTTCTTTTTTGATGATCTTCCTTTTTTCTCTCTTATGAAAGGTCTTTCTTGCCGGGAATATCAGGTAATACCACTCTCATATTGATGGTTTGAAGGTTCTGTTGCCAATGGACTGCACCTCCTTACTAGATTTCACTCCCTCATCTGGTCTTCCTTACCAGATTTGTTTGTTCTCTCTGTTGATGATTGTATATTAACAGATGATCCTCCTTTTGTCAACACATTTTTATAAAAAAATTTAATTTAATTATTTTCGCAATTTTCAAACACTTATAATCTATAAATAGTATAAATTATATATATTTTTCAGATTATTTAAACAAGATCCTGATGGGACCTCCTCTGCCCAGGAAGAAGCGCCGGCGGGGTGTTTATAGAAAAAGAGCCGCCTCTCCGGGGCATCGCATGCGGTCCGCGGAGCAGCAGCTCTCTCTTTCTGTTTCTGTTGGATCAGCCTCTGTAGTAGTTGATGAGGCAGCCTTTCAGGATGATCTCCCGCTCGTCTTCGGTCAGATCTCCCAGCTTCAGCTCAAAGGGCGTCAGTTTGCCGCCGGATACAGCGTAAGCCTGGATCACCTCCGCCTTCTCCTCTACTTCCCTGCGGATCTCCGGCAGGAAAATGTAGTCTCCGTTGGCGAAAGGCAGGTCCCCGGCAGGGATCAGCAGCGGCAGCATGCCCCAGTTGATCAGGTTGGAGCGGTAGCGCTTGGTGGCGTACTCGTTGGCCACGTTGGCCCAGCCTCCCAGCACTTTCTGGCAGGAAGCCGCCTGCTCTCTGGCAGAGCCGTCTCCGGGCTTCACGGCAAAGATGGTGGAACCGATGCCCAGATTGTCGTTCTTTACATTCCCGAAAGTCTGCTTTACCGTATCCAGCACGGCCTGCAGTTCCGGCAGGGCGGCAATGGGATCCTCCCCTGCTTCCAGGGCTTTCTCCGCTTTCTGCACCTCCTTGGCCCGTCCCACGTAGGCCGGATCCTTTCTGGAAAGGGTAAATTCCGCCAGGCCCAGGGGATTGGACCGGTAGGAAGAGGTCTCTCCGGAGGGGATCAGCTCGTCGGTGGTGGTGACGGGATCGTGGATCTCGGAAACCACTTTCAGCAGCAGATGTTCCGCCAGGGCCGGCATCTTGGGCCAGTCCTTGATGTTGGGGCCGAAGTGGATCTCCACAGAAGGATCCGCCTGGCCGTGGCTGTCAAAGACACGGTTGGCGTAGATCTGGCTGTCGAAGTGATACACCGGACGGCTGTAGGTGCCGGCGTACTCCGTCGCCGGGGTCAGATACCCCTTGTTGGCCGCGGTAGCGGCGATGGACCGGGCGTCCATAAGAGCCACAGAGGAGATCTGTCCGCTCTGGATCTTGGAGCCTTCCCGGTTGGGGAAGTTTCTGGTGGTGTGGCGGATGGAGAAGGCGTTGTTGGCCGGCGTGTCTCCCGCGCCGAAGCAGGGGCCGCAGAAGGCGGTCTTCACAATGGCTCCCGTCTCCATCAGGTCCGCGATCTTTCCGTTCTTTACCAGTTCCATATAGATGGGGGTGCTGGCCGGGTACACGCTGAGGGTAAATTCGTCGGCGCCGATGCTGTGTCCTTTCAGGATGTCCGCGGCGTCGCAGATATTCTCAAACCCGCCGCCGGCGCAGCCGGCGATGATGCCCTGGTCTACCAGCAGCTTTCCGTTGTGCACTTTATTCTTCAGAGTGAAGGGAACTTTTCCGTCCAGAGAGACGGCAGCCCTCTTCTCCACCTCTTCCAGGATATCCATCAGGTTGCTGTTCAGCTCCTCAATGGTGTAGGTATTGCTGGGATGGAAGGGCATGGCGATCATGGGTTTGATCTTATCCAGCTCTACGGTGATCACTCCGTCGTAGTAGGCCACCGCTCCCGGGTTCAGTTCCTTATATTCTCCGCTTCTGCCGTGGATCTCGTAATACTCTTTGATGGCGTCGTCGGTTCTCCAGATGGAGGACAGACAGGTGGTCTCGGTGGTCATGACGTCCACGCCGATACGGAAATCCGCGCTTAAGCTGGAAACGCCGGGGCCTACAAACTCCATAACTTTATTCTTCACATAGCCGCAGTCAAAGACCGCCCCGATAATGGCCAGGGCCACATCCTGGGGGCCTACGCCGGGAGCGGGAGCTCCGGTCATGTAAACGGCCACCACCCCGGGCATGGGGATATCATAGGTCTTGTTCAGCAGCTGCTTGACCAGCTCCGGACCGCCCTCGCCCATGGCCATGGTTCCCAGAGCGCCGTAGCGGGTGTGGGAATCAGAGCCCAGGATCATCTTTCCGCCGCCGGAGAGCATCTCTCTGGCGAACTGATGGATCACCGCCTGATGAGGCGGAAC
Organism: Candidatus Scatomonas sp.; assembly: GCA_963928055.1. GTDB lineage: Bacteria > Bacillota > Clostridia > Lachnospirales > Lachnospiraceae > Scatomonas. The sequence continues at coordinate 1,516,722 of CAWVDN010000001.1, forward strand.
GTAAACGCCGCCGTATTTCTTGGCGCAGCTGAGGCCGAACATGTGGTCGTCTTCGTTGATGGTACCCCCCACGGCGCACAGAGAGTTGTGGCAGTTGGTGAGCACATAGGGAATGGGGAACTTCTCCAGTCCGGAAGCCCGGGCTGTCTGGATGATCCCTACAAAAGTAATATCATGAGAAGTCAGCTTATCAAATTTGATCTGCAGTTCTTTCATATTTCCGGAAGTATTGTGGACTTCCAGGATGCCGTAGGCAATGGTCTGCTTCCTGGCCTCTTCCGGAGTCGTGGAAACACCGGCCTCCGCCTGAAGTCTGGCAGCCGCTTCCCCGTCCGCGGGGATCACGGTCCGGCCGTTTACCAGGTAAGCGCCTCCGTCAAGTAACTGTATCATGGTCTTTCCTCCTTCAAAATCAGTATCACTTACGCTACCTTTTAGCATATATTATTTTACTGATTTTCGCAAGCTAAAATCCTGCGCCCTCTTTCCCTCCGAAGGGCGCTTCCCCTCCCCGGGATTCCGGAAAAGTCAGGATCGCCTTGAACAGATCCCCGTCCACGTACAGTTCAAAATCTCCGCCCATAAGGACTACCAGGTTTTTGGCAATGGAAAGGCCCAGCCCGCTGCCCTCGGTGGTCCGGGAGCTGTCCCCCCGGACAAACCGCTCCATGAGCTCGTCGGCGCTGATGTTCAGGGTCTGTTCCGAGACATTTTTGATGGAGAACATGACCATTCCCGCCTTTTTCACCACGTCCACGTAGATCCTGGTGGAAGGCATGGCGTATTTGGCGGCATTGCCGTAAAGGTTCTCCAGCACCCGCCAGATATAGCGTCCATCCGCTTTTATGCCGGCGTTTTCCAGAGGCAGGCGGCAGACCAGTTCCAGGTCCCGTGCCTCAAAGCGCTCGCTGAACTCCCCGTTTACCTGCTGCACCAGCTCGTTCAGGTTCAGGGTAACGATCTCCAGCTTTACGTTGCCGGAACTGGCCCGGGAAGCCTCCACCAGGTTCTCCGCCAGCTGCTTCAGCCGCTGGGATTTTTTCTCCAGGATATCAATATAGTTTTTGATCCGGGGATCCTGGATATTTTCCCGCTTCAGCAGATCCACATAGTTGATGATAGAAGTCAGGGGGGTTTTCAGATCGTGGGACACATTGGTGATGAGATCCGCCTGCATCCGCTCGTTTTTCATCTGCCTGCTGACGGATTCCTTCAGCCCCTGGCCCATGGAGTTCACCAGCTTCGCCAGTTCCAGATTATCACCCCGGAGTTCCGCGGTGTCCACCTGATAATCCAGATTTCCCGTGCCGATCTGCTTTAACCCCTCCTCTACGGTCTGCTTGCCCGCAGCGTCCCGGAGCATATAGAGCAGCACCAGGATATCCAGCACCAGGCAGAAGAGGTGCCCGAACATTCCCGTATTGGGCAGCAGGATAAAATGGATGAGGATCAGCAGGATCCCTGCCCAGATCACCCGGGTGGAGGCCTTTCTGGCTCCGTAGGCCTTCCGTCCCAGGCTGATCACCGCCCGCAGAAGGCTTCGCTCCCACAGGTTATGCGCCTTCAGCCGCCGCACCAGGGAATAGTAGAGCAGCAGGAAGATCCCTGTATCCAGCACCACCGCCGCCGAGGTAAAAGCCAGCGACAGAGGCGAAAGCCGTTCAAAATAATAGGCCAGTTCCATCAGCGCCCGGCCGGTAACGGCCATGGCAAAAAAGAGCAGCAGCAGGAAGCCCGCCCCCGCCGCCTCGGTGGGCAGCCGGTCAAAGGCGTACAGCCGGATTTCTTTGTTCTCCGGATTCCTGCCGGACTGCAGGGTTCCCGCCACCAGGCAGGCCGCCGCCAGCGCAAGTCCCGCCGCCGCCAGCCCCAGCAGAAGATTCTTATAGGGGATCAGGCTGTCAAAAAACTCCGCCCTGGCCCGATAGTCATCCTCCAGGGGATATCCGGAGCGCAGGCCCAGGATAACGGTTTCCTCCTCGCCGAGAAGGGAATTCAGGGACAGATACTCCTGCAGGCGGTATCCCGCCGGCGTATCCGGAAAAGAACCACCCTCCGTCAGAGTGCCCGCCTCTCTTGTGTAGGAGATCCGCAGAGGCCAGCCTTCCATCTGCCGGAGGATGTCCTCCGTTTCCTCCCCGGCCCAGGAGTTTACGTTGGTGTAGACCTTTTCGCCGTCGGAGATATAATAGCAGAAATTGCTGTTCTGCAGAGCGGTCCCCTCTTCCAGGGCCCACATGTATTCCGCAGCCTGGGAGGCTTTTCGATAAAGATTCATGTACAGGTCGTACAGGGATACTTCATTGGGGTGCGCGGCGGCGTAGTCCGCCAGGGTGGAGCCTGCAGCGGTGCGCACGCCTGCCTCCGCCTCCGTCTGGTACCCGTACCCGTAAAGATACAGGAACTGCGGGCTGAACTGGACGCCTCCGGCTACGCTCTGGAGATGCTCCCAGAGATCCCCGCTCATAAAATAGCTTCCGTACTCCGCTCCGGCGCTTTCCGAAGCATCCTCCTGAAGTTCCTCCCCGGCCATTCCCTGGGAATCCTCCGCCAGCTCTCTCAGCTGGTCGGAAACGCCGCTGGCGTACAGGCTGTACAGATCCTCCAGGGTGTAGGCGGTATTTTTATCCGGCTCCGAACCTTCCGCCCCGGCAAGGTCCACCAGCCGCTCCGGATCGTATCTTCCCTCCACGTCAAAGCGGGATCTCTGCTCCAGATAATTCGAGAGAAGAGACAGATCGTAGATCATCCGCTCCCCGCAGCCGTCCGTCTCCGGATACTCCGTCTCCTCTTCCAGCTGAAAGGGATCCGTGCTGCTGACACTGCCCAGATGCAGCAGGGCGCTGCCGAACAGGGCGCAGAGCAGGACTCCGCAGAAGGTCAGCAGCACCATCAGCACTTTTAAAGTATTTCCGTAAAAAATCCGGTTTTGTTTTTCAGCTTCCATTGTTCCACACTCCTCTCCGGCAGGAGACAAAAGCGGCGGCTACAGCTTTTCGATCTTGTATCCCACGCCCCAGACCACCTTCAGATACCGTGGATCCTTGGGATTGATCTCGATCTTTTCCCGGATATGACGGATATGGACCGCCACCGTATTGTCCGCTCCGATGGCCTCCTCGTTCCAGATGCTCTCATAGATCTGCTCAATGGAAAAGACCTTTCCCGGATTCTTCACCAGCAGCAGAAGGATGTTGTACTCAATGGGCGTCAGTTTCACGGCCTCTCCGTCCACGGTCACCTGCTTCCGGTCGTCGTCGATGGACAGCCCTCCCACGGTAAAGACGTTGGCCTCCTCCCCCTGGATATTTCCCAGCTTGGTGTAACGGCGGATCTGAGATTTTACTCTTGCCACCAGCTCCAGGGGATTAAAGGGCTTTGTCATGTAATCGTCCGCCCCGATGTTCAGTCCCAGGATCTTATCCACATCCTCGGACTTGGCAGAGAGGATGATAATGGGAATGCTGCTCTTTTCCCGGATCTTCAGAGTGGCCCGGATGCCGTCCAGCCTGGGCATCATCACATCGATGATCAGCAGATGCACCTCCTGCTCCTCCAGGATCTTCAGGGCCTGCAGGCCGTCGTAGGCCTTCAGGATGGTATAGCCCTCCTGAGACAGATAGATCTCTATAGCCTCCACGATCTCTTTATCATCGTCGCATACCAGTATGTTCATGGTTTCCCTCCTCCATTTTATGCCATTCTGCTCCCCGGCGGTTTTCCGCCTGTTTCAGTATACCCTATCCTCTTTGGGAACTCAAGGGCGCCTGCTCCTGCCGTTTCTAAGGAAAGCATAGCAGATAAATCTTTATTTGCAGCTGGGGAAAAAATTAAGATTTCCTGAAATCCATTCTGCCGGATCGATTTTATTCAGCCCTCCGCAATGGCTTGATGTTTTCAGAGGTTTGTGCTAGGGTAAAAACAGCATCCGTGTACAGGGGGACAATACGGTCCCTTGTATACGGACGCTGACGGGAATTTTTAAAATACCGTTCAAAAAAACTGTCAGAAAAGGAGGCTCCCATGTTTCGGCTTTGGGGAAAAATGATCCGAGAGAATCATCTCATAAAAGATATGACGGTGTCCAACGACACGGAAGATACACGCACCCACAAGATTTTTCAGGCCCTGGAGGATATCTGCTATGCCTGGGATCTTGGCAGGCCTATCTGGCTGGATTCCACCATCGCGGAATTCAAGCGCTGCAAGAAGGCCCGCTTTTACCAGGACAATTTTATTGAAACCATCGACTTTGACTATCTGGAGATCCAGATCCTGGAGGAGTGACTCAGCAGATCCGGTTCAGCCGCCCGCCTTCCGCGTAGGACCTGAGGTTTTCTTCCAGCTTCCGTACCAGCAGCTGCCGGGATTCCCGGGAAGCCCAGGCGATGTGCGGGGTGATCAGCAGACGGCGGCTGTCCTGAAACTTCAAAAGGGGATTATCCGCCGTCATGGGTTCCACGCCCAGTACGTCCAGCGCCGCCCCGGCGATCCGGTGTTCCTCCAGGGCCCGCAGAAGCCCTGCTTCCTCCACGATAGGCCCCCGGCCTACGTTGACGAAAACAGCGGAGGGCTTCATCCGGCAGAACCGCTCATAGGTAAAGAGTTTTTCGGTAGCCGGCGTCAGAGGCGCGTGAACGGAAACCACATCCGAGGTCTCCAGGAGCTCCGAAAGCTCCAGCCGCTGATACCGGGGATCCCGGTCCTTTCCGGAGGCGGAATAGTAGACCGCCCGGCAGCCGAAGGCTTCCGCAATGGCGGCCACCCGGCTCCCGATGGTTCCCAGGCCGATGATGCCCCAGGTTTTCCCGTTCAGTTCCGAAAACTTTTCCTGCAGATTGGAAAAGGTATCGCTGGCCGCGTAAGCCCCGCTCTTTACATACTCGTCAAAATAGCGGAGTTTTTCCGCCACGTAAAAATACAGGGCAAAGGTGTGCTGGGCCACGCTGGCAGTGGAATAGCCCGCCACATTGGCCACGCCGATCCCCCGGCTTTTTACGTAATCCAGATCCACGTTGTTGATCCCGGTGGCGGTGACGCAAATCAGCTTCAGTTTCTCCGCCTGCCCCAGAGTTCCCGCGTCCAGCATCAGTTTGTTGGCCAGGATCACATCCGCGTCCCGGATCCGCTCCGGGCATTCTTCCCTGGTGGTCTTTCCGTAGATCACCAGCTCCCCGTATTTCGCGAATCCGCCAAAATCCAGGTCATCCCCCAGACTGGCAGCTTCCAGCATAACGATCTTCATGGGCTTTCTCCTTTCCTGTTCCCGTAAGGCGCCGCCCTCCGGGCACATCAAAACACCGCCCTCCGGCAGATCGGAAGGCGGTGTCGCTGATCTCTTGCTTACAGTCTCTTCAGGAGCTCTTCTCTCTCCTTCTCGTAGCCAGGCTTTCCAAGAAGCGCGAACATGTTCTTCTTGTAGCTTTCCACACCCGGCTGATTGAAAGGATTCACGCCGGATACGTAGCCGCTGATGCCGCAGGCAAACTCGAAGAAGTAGAACAGCTGTCCCAGATAGAACTCGTTCTGCTCCGGAATATCTACCCGGAGATTGGGAACGCTGCCGTCGGTGTGGGCCAGGATCGTGCCGTTCATGGCGCTCTTGTTGACGAAATCCACGGTCTTTCCGGCCAGGTAATTCAGTCCGTCCAGATCCACCGGCTCCTCACCGATGGTCAGCTCCACTCTTGATTTTTCCACATTCAGAACGGTCTCGAACATGATCCGGGAACCATCCTGGATAAACTGGCCCATGGAGTGCAGGTCTGTGGTCAGATCCACGGAAGCGGGGTAGATCCCCTTGTTGTCCTTGCCCTCGCTCTCGCCGAAGAGCTGCTTCCACCACTCGGATACATAGTGCAGGCTGGGCTCGTAGTTGGCCAGGATCTCCACAGCTTTGCCCTTGCGGTGCAGGATATTGCGGACCGCCGCGTACTGCATGGCGTCATTTTCCGCGTAGGGCAGGTTCAGCGCCATCTCTCTTCCGGAGGCGGCGCCCTCCATCAGCTTATCTATGTCAGCTCCGCTGACTGCGATGGGCAGCAGGCCAACAGCAGTCAGTACGGAGAATCGGCCTCCAACATCATCCGGTACGACGAAGGTCTCGTAGCCCTCTTCATCCGACAGATGCTTCAGGGCTCCCTTGGCCTTGTCCGTGGTGGCATAGATCCTCTTTGCCGCCTCTTCCTTGCCATACTTCTTTTCCAGCATCTCCTTGAAGATACGGAAAGCGATGGCAGGCTCCGTAGTGGTACCGGACTTTGAAATGATATTTACAGAGAAATCCCTGTCGCCCACAACATCGATCAGGCCCTGCAGGTAGCTGCTGCTGATGCTGTTGCCGGCAAAATAGATCTCCGGAGTCTTTCTCTGCTCTTTGCGGATGTTATTGTAAAATCCGTGGCGCAGGAACTCAATGGCAGCCCGGGCTCCCAGATAGGAACCGCCGATGCCGATGACTACCAGTACATCGGAATCGCTGCAGATCTTCTCCGCGGCTTTTTTGATGCGGGCGAACTCTTCCTTGTCATAGTTGACCGGCAGATCGATCCATCCAAGATAATCGTTGCCCTGGCCGCTTCTGGATACCAGCACCTCTTTGGCCGCGTTGGCAATCTGCTCGAAAGACTGCATCTCATGCTCACGGATAAACCCTGCTGCTTTGGAATAATCAAATGCTACTTTTGTTCCCATTTTTCCTTATCTCCTTTGTGTAATTCTACACAGTCCAGCCGGCCGTTTTCCGGCCATGGGGCTGATCTATCATTCTGCTTTTAGTTTAGCAAATCCGCACAGCGGAATCAAGTCAAATATTCCCGGATCACCTCCCTCATGAGCTTTTCGTCCTCCGGATTCATGAGTGCGGCAAACTTGCTTTTTCCGCCGGCCTTTTCCCGGATCTTTTCTTCCACCTGGGTGATGGCTGCCTCCTGCTCCGAACGTTTCAGAGGGCTGATCTTCGCGTTCTCCTGAACGGAAGCCGTGACCTGTTCCGGGACCGCCGGTTCCGCGGGAGCTTCCCGGTTCCCCAGATAATCCTTCCAGCCCTCCAGAAGCCGCTGCCGTTTGTCTGAAAAATTCAGGGTGTACCTGGCCAGCAGAAGGAGGCTGATGATGCTGCCGGAAAGCAGCAGATACTGGTACAGTACATACTGCTCATACTGGAGAAGGTAGATACCCCAGATCCCCAGGAGCAGGCAGACGCCGCAGAGGCTGACCGCCAGATTCACGCCGCCCAGGAGACTGCCCGCCCGCTGGCTCAGGATCTTTCCCTCCTGCAGCCGGCTTCGCAGAAATGCCTCCGGGTCCTTGATGGCAGTCCCCCGCCTTTCGACTGTATCCAAAAGCTCCAGAGTCCATTTCCCCCGGGGCGCCTCCCGCCTCTTCATATCCTTTACCGCCGTATGATAAAAACGGCTGCTCCAGAACAGGCACCATACTCCCAGAATGCCTGCGGCTATCATGCCGTATAGAAAAAAGTTTTGATCCATGCACATTTGCAGCATAATCATTACCTCCTTGCTTTTTTGTGAGGCCATGATATACCCGCCGGGCAGGATTTGTAAACAAAAAGCGTTCGTCTTATTCCGACGGATTTTTCGCTTTTACAGACGTTTCACCATATGCAGCATCAGTTCGACACTGTGGCGGATGGCTTCCCGCTCGAATGTGGGATAATCCACGGAGGCGCTGTCGTCCGCTTTATCGGAAATGGCCCGCAGCACCACGTAGGGAACCCCGTTGAGATATGCCGCCTGAGCGATGGCCGCTCCTTCCATCTCCGTGCAGTATCCCTGGAAATTACTGCTGATCCGCTCCTTGCTGGCCCGGTCAGAGACAAACTGATCTCCGCTGACCACTCTTCCGGCAAATACCTGGATCTCCGGGATCACCTCCCGGCAGACCTCCTGGGCCAGAGCGATGAGTTTCTCGTCCGCCGGGAAGGACAGGGTGTCCATCCGGGGGATCTGTCCCAACGGATAGCCGAAGCCGGTGGCGTCCATATCGTGCTGCAGGGTATCTGTGGAGACTACAATGTCCCCGATATTGATCTCATTTTTCAGGCTGCCGGCAATGCCCGTGTTGATGATATAGTCCACCTGATAATCGTCCACCAGGATCTGGGCGCAGATGCCCGCGTTGACCTTGCCGATGCCGGACCGCACCACTACCACCGGCTTTCCGTTCAGGTTTCCTCTGTAAAATTCCATGGCCGCCTTCTGTCTGACCTGCACCTCCGTCATCTGTTCCTTCAGCTGGCTGACTTCCTCCTCCATGGCTCCGATGATCCCTACTAAACTCATAGTATTTCTTCCTCCTGATATTCGATGTAGAATCTTTTTGCGCTTTCTGCTATAATAACACGATAGGCCGGACGCAGTCAAACAGAGCCGGACCCCTGTGATACGAAGAAAGGAGCATGCAGATATGGTATATAAGACACACGGGACCTGTTCCCAGCTGATCTCTTTTGAGCTGGAAAACGGAAAGGTACACAATGTCTCTTTTACGGGAGGATGCAACGGAAACCTGAAAGGCATCAGCGCCCTGGTGGAAGGCATGGATGCCAGGGAGGCCATCTCCAAGCTGGAGGGGATCCGCTGCGGATTTAAGAACACCTCCTGCCCGGATCAGCTGGCAAAAGCCCTGAAACAGGCCCTGTAAAACCTTCCCTCACCAAAACAAACTGCCGGGGAACCCCGCCGCCCTTCCGGGCGGGGGATTCCCCGGCTTATTTTCCGCTCATCGGTCCCACTTGTCGCAGAGAGAATTGATCTGGTCCGTAAATTTAGCCAGATCCTTATTGGCTCCGCCCTCATTCCGCCGGATCACCGTCAGCAGCCTCTGACCGGCTGCCAGCAGACGGTCAAAGACGGTCCTGGGCCTGGAAGCGACTGCCTGTTTCGCGGCCTTCTCCACCTTCACAGGCGCCGGCGCCGCCAGCAGTTCGTCCGCCGCCAGATCGTACACCGTGCCGCTGTAAGGAGCCATGGCTTCATATCCCAGCTCCCGCTTCAGGCTTTCCGCGAATTGCTTGGTCACTTCATCCTCGCCGTGAGTCACAAAAACTTTTTTGGGCGGTTTCCGAAACGCCCCTGCCCAGCGGAGCAGTCCCTTTCGGTCCGCATGGCCGCTGACTCCCGGAAGTTCCAGCACTTCCGCCGCCACATGAACCTCCTCCCCGAACAGCTTTACCTTCTCCGCCCCTTCTACCAGGGCCCGGCCCAGCGTCCCCGCGGACTGATAGCCCACGAACAGGATGGTGCTCTCCCGCCTCCAGAGGTTATGCTTCAGGTGGTGCTTGATCCGCCCCGCGTCGCACATGCCGCTGGCGGAGATGATCACTTTCGGCTGCTGGTTGACGTTGATGGCCCTGGATTCCTCGGTGGTGACAGAAACCTTCAGTCCCGGAAAACGGATGGGATTGATCCCCTGTTCCACCAGTTCTCTGGCCTCCCGGTCAAAGCAGTCCCGGTAGTGCTCGTCAAAAATGCCGGTGGCCTCCACAGCCAGGGGACTGTCCACGTAAACCGGGAAATCAAAGGGCACCATGCGCTCCGCCTTGATCTTCCGGATAAAGTAGAGCATTTCCTGGGTCCTGCCTACGGCAAAGGAAGGGATCACCAGATTGCCGCCCCGGGACAGGGTCCTCCCGATCACCTGGGCCAGAGCTTTGGCGTAATCCGGAGGCGCCTGGTGTTCCCGGGTCCCGTAGGTGGACTCCATGACCACATAGTCCGCCTCCTCCACGCAGCCCGGATCTTTGATCAGGGGCTGATTCACATTGCCGATATCTCCGGAAAACACGATCTTTCTTTCCGTATCCCCTTCCCGCAGCCAGATCTCGATGCTGGCGGAACCCAGCAGATGCCCCACATCCACAAACCGCACCCGGATCCCTTCATATAAAGTAAGGATCTGATTGTAAGGACAGCCGGCCAGCCTTTGGATCAGCCCCAGGGCGTCCTCCATGGTATACGCCGGTATACAGTCCGGTTTTCCGGCCCGGCGGTTCTTTTTGGTTTTCCACTCCGCCTCCATCATCTGTATGTGAGCACTGTCGCGGAGCATGATATCGCAGAGATCCGCCGTGGCCTCCGTGGCGTACACCGTACCCCGGAAGCCCGCGGCATAAAGGGCCGGAAGCTCACCGGAATGATCTATGTGCGCGTGGGTCAGCAGCACAAAATCCAGCTCTGAGGCCGGCACCGGGATCGGTTGATTCTCATACACGTTGGTCCCCTGCTCCATGCCGCAGTCCACCAGGAACTTCCTTCCCGCGGCCTCCAGATAATAACAGCTTCCTGTCACCTCATGGGCCGCTCCCAAGAATGTCAGCTTCATATGCACGCCTCCTTCTGTCTTGTGTGATATCTGGATTTTTTCCGGATCATACTGTAATTATAACAAAATCCCGGAGGTTACACTATAGGTTTTCCGCCTGAACGGTCCATGATCCTGCAGAAGATCACCGCCGCGGCCGTGCTCACCGCCGTGGCCAGGATCCCCGGACCGATGATCCCCGCCGGATTCACGCTGCCGTACTGGCTGCGGTAGGCAATAACGCTGACCGGGATCAGCTGGAGGGAAGAGATATTGACGATCAGGAAGGTACACATCTCATTGCCCGCCGTGCCTTTTTCCCGGCGGGGACCTGCCTGGCGTCCGGCTCTTCGGTCATCCTCCAGCTTTTTCAGTTCCTCCATGGCTTTCAGCCCCGCCGGAGTGGCCGCCCAGCCCAGCCCCAGAACATTGGAGATCATATTGATGGAAATGTATTTTCCGGCCGGGTGGTCCCGGGGAAGCCCGGGAAACAGAAATCCCAGCAGCGGCCGGATCTTCCGGGTGATCCTGCGGATCAGCCCCGATTGTTCCGCGATCTTCATGATCCCGCACCAGAGAGCGGTGATCCCCGCCATGGAAATACACAGGTTTACCGCTTCCCTGGAGGAATCCAGCAGCGCTTCGGTGATCTGATCCATGCGGCCCGTCAGGGCCCCGTATAGGATCCCCAGCAGAAGCATTCCTCCCCACAGATAATTCATCCCTCTGCCGCCTTGTTTTTTACCAGTGTATGCCGCGGAAGCGTGAAAAAGCCCCGGAACCGCTTTTCTCCGCAGTCCCGGGGCTCTGTTTGTCCGAACAGGCTCTTAATATTTTCCGTATTTCTCCACCGCTTCCAGCAGGGCTTCCATGTTCTCCTCCGGGCAGTCTTCCAGAGAATAGCCGGTGGTGAACAGATACCCGCCGCCGGGAGCCATGATATCCATCAGCTCCCTGACCTGCTGGTCGATCTGTTCCGGATTGCCGTAGCGCACCGTGTAGACCGGGAAGCCGCCCATGAGGCAGGCGATATCTCCCAATTCTTTTTTGGCCAGTTTCAGATCTACCTCCTCGAAGTGATAGATCACCTTGTGGGCCGGCACTTCCTTCAGGTATTTCAGCCTTGTATTGTAGGAACCCTCGGTGTATACCACCGGCGTGATCCCGTGATCGATCAGGCCCAGGATCCACTCCTGCAGGTACGGCCAGTACAGCTCCCGGTAATCTTCATCGCTGATGAAGTTGTCGAATCCTTTATGCAGCATGACCCAGGCGTACTTGCTTCCGGTAGTCCTGCAGAAATCCAGGCTCTGTTTCAGATGCAGCTTCACGAAAATATCCAGCGCCCGCTTTACGTTGTCCCGCTCCTCGATCAGATCCGGCATCATGCCGAAGGTTCCCCTTAAAGTATCCCCCAGCATATCAAAGGCCGTGGCGGAACCGCCACCCATAATGGAATAATATCCCAGATCTCTCAGTTTTTTATCGTATGTTCCGATGATCTCGTTCATCCGCAGGTTTTCCTCCGCCGCGGCCAGCAGCCGTTTGTACACGGGGATCGCCTGGGGCGATGTCAGCAGCATCTGGGCTCCGCCCAGGATCATCTCGTAATAATTCAGATCCGCCAGGGGTTCAAAGATCCCCATGGTCCGGGGAAGATGCTTGCGGATCCAGAACCCGGCGGGATCCCGGAAGAATTCCTCGTACTCCTCCGCTTCCAGCGTGGGAAACTCAATAAACTGGTAGGTGTTGTTCACATCCAGCCCCTTGGGATCCCCGGGCCAGCGGGCCGTCTTTACGTCCAGATTCTCCAGGACCTTGGCTGCCGGCATAAAATTGCTGATGCTGGCCGTGTCCGTGGAGGAATGGGTCTCGTAAAAAGAAAGCATGGCCTGACAGGCCTTTTCATGGTCCACCATACTCTCCGCCATGGTGATCCCCGCCTTGTGGATGGGGTACGTTCCCACCATCAGCACGTTGGGCACCCGGTCCGGCTGGCCGCCCCGCACCGCTGTCTCTACCCTGTTTTTTCTTTCCTCATACAGTTTTTCATAATCCGGCATACGAAAACCTCCCTTCTTTTTTCCTGCACACCGCACACACTTCTCTTTTTATAAAGTAGCACTTTTCCATTCGTTCCACTATATCCTCGAAGCACAATTTTTTACAGAAAACATCTCTCACTTTTGTGCTTTTCACAGAAAAAAAGCGGGGAATCCCCGCTTCTTTTGTCCTGCGCTTTATTCGTTTTCCTTCAGCAGCTGCTGATAGATCTCCCGCTTGGAACATCCCCGGTCCCGGGCCACCTGTTTCATGGCCTCCTTCCGGTCCATGCCCTGATCCGTATACCGGGCCATGTGCTCCTCCAGAGGCAGCGCCTTCCAGGCTTCCTCCTGTTCCTGCCGGCGCTCTTCCCGGGAGCGCCCCCGGATCACCAGCACACATTCTCCCCGGGGCGTTTCCTGCCGATAATGCAGGACCGCCTCCTCCAGGGTTGTCCTCAGCACGGTCTCATGTTTTTTGGTCAGTTCCCGGCACACGGCGATCCGGCGGCCGCCTCCCAGGGTATCCCGCAGCTCTTCCAGGGTCTGCAGCAGCCGGTGGGGCGCCTCGTAGATCACAATGGTCCGCAGTTCTTCCCGCAGATCCCGCAGGATCTCTTTCCGCTCTTTTTTCTCCTGGGGCAGGAAGGCCTCAAAAGCAAAACGGCGGCTGGGCAGTCCCGAAACAGCCAGGGCAGTCACGCAGGCGGCCGGACCCGGCACCGCCGTCACCTGGATCCCCGCCTCCCAGGCCATGGCTGCCAGCTCCTCGCCGGGATCCGAGATCCCCGGCATCCCCGCGTCCGTGATCAGGGCAACGTTCATGCCCTGCAGAAGCTTCTCCACCAGTTCCCGGCCCCGGGGGATCTTGTTGTATTCATGGTAGCTGACCATCGGCGTGTGGATATCAAAATGATTCAGCAGCTTGATGCTGTTTCTGGTATCTTCCGCCGCGATAAGGTCCGCTTCCTTCAGGATCCGCACCGCCCGGAAGGTCATATCCTCCAGATTTCCGATGGGTGTTCCGCACAGATACAAGGTTCCCGCCATGTTCTCTCTTCCTCTCTATCTTCCGTCCCCGTAGATCTCCCGGATCTCCCGGGTGTATACTCCCGGCTCTTGATATACGATCAGGGGCTTTTCCACGGTGATCCTGGCATTTCCGTTTTTACAGGCCTCCACCAGCACCAGATTGGGCTCCCGGTCCACAAAAGGATACACCAGGCGCATGCGTTTGGGCTCCAGTCTGTGGGCGGACAGGACACGGAAGATCTCCGCCAGACGGAAGGGCCTGTGGATCAGATAAAACCTCCCTCTGGAAGTCAGCACCCGGGCTGTTTCCCGCGCCAGATCCTCAAAGGTGCAGAGCAGTTCATGGCGGGCCACAGCTTTCGCCTCCTCCGGGTTGACCAGTCCGTGGCTTCCCGTCATATAGGGGGGATTGCTGACCACTACGTCAAAAGAAGCCGGGCCCAGTAAAGCCGAGGCTTCTTTGATATCTCCCCGCAGGATACGGATCCGGTTTTCCAGATGGTTATACGCCACGCTCCGGCAGGCCATATCCGCGCTTTTTTCCTGGATCTCCAGGCCGGTAAAGGATTTTCCCGGAGTTTTGGCCGCCAGCAGGATGGGCAGGATCCCGGTGCCGGTACCCATGTCCAGTACGGACTCTCCCTCCTTTACTCTGGCAAAGGAAGAAAGGAGTACCGCGTCGATCCCGTAGCGGAACCCCTCCGCAGCCTGGATGATAAAATATCCGTTCTGAAGATCATCCAGATGTTCGTCCGCCTGAAGCCTTATGTCCTCCATGCTCCGATTCCTTCCTGGTCTGATGTTTTTTCTCTTTCTTTTCTCTCCGTCCGCCGGATTCTCCGGACTGCTCCTTTTCCAGAAGCTCCAGTTCCTTCCGCTCTTCCCGGGTCAGGTCTTTTTCCTTTTCCTTCTCTTTATCCCGGCCCTTTTTGTGCCTCTGCTTCAGCTTCAGCTCATCGGCGGGATATTCCCGGAGTTCTTTTTCATCATCCACATCCACCATGACCTTTACCATCTGACGGAGGATGTTGACGCTCTGCACTTCTCCCCGGACTCCCTCCGGCGTGATCACGATATCCCCGTTGCCCGGGAGTTTTTTATTCAGATATTCATACGTCTCCTGTTCGTTCTTCAGACAGCACATGAGCCGTCCGCAGGTGCCGGAGATCTTGGCGGGATTCAGGGAAAGATTCTGTTCTTTGGCCATCTTGATGGACACCGGCGCGAAATCCGAAAGGTACGTGCTACAGCACAGGGGCCGGCCGCAGATGCCGATGCCTCCCAGGATCTTGGTCTCGTCCCGGACGCCGATCTGGCGCAGCTCGATCCTGGTCTTGAACACGGAAGCCAGGTCCTTTACCAGTTCCCGGAAGTCCACCCGTCCGTCGGCGGTAAAGTAAAACAGGACTTTATTGTTGTCAAAGGTGTATTCCGCGTCGATAAGCTTCATCTCCAGATTGTGGGCCGCGATCTTCTTCTGGCAGATCTGGAAAGCTTCTTTTTCTTTTCTGCGGTTGCTCTCCTCCCTGGCCACATCCTTTGGCGTGGCCAGCCGGATCACTTCTTTCAGGGGCTGGACGATCCTGGAATCCTCCACCTCCCTGGGGCCCAGTACCACAAGGCCGTACTCCACCCCCCGGGCCGTCTCCACGATCACATGATCCCCGGCCTTTATGTTCAGAGATTTCGGTCCGAAGTAATATACCTTTCCCACGTTGCGAAATCTCACTCCGATAATTCTGGTCATTTTAATTCTCCTTAATGGTCAGGAACAGCAGCTCCATCACCAGATCGAAGTTTACATTGGCATGAAGCCGGCTGTCTGCCGTATGTATGGCCTCGATGATCTTCTCCATCCCCTCGTAGGAGCTGGTGGCAGCCCGTTCCCTGATATAATTGATTTCTTCTCTGAAGACGAGATTGTCTACTTCTTTTGTGGCTTTAAACAGCAGGACATCCCGGAACCACATTAAAAACAGATCCAGGTAGTCATAAATCCGGTCTTTCTCCCCGGACATTTCCCGGATGGCGTCTACCAGCTCGTAAACCGCCATATTCCTGGCATGCTTCAGGATCCGCAGGGCATTGGAGGTCAGCTCCGCGAATTCGGCGGAATCCGCCGTCTTCCGGGCTTTGCCGATATTCCCCTGGGCAAATGCCGCCTGCACTTCCGCCTGATAATCCGGAATGTGCATGCGCTCCATCAGATAGTCCTTCACCAGCCTGTCCCCCACCGGCTTCAGGCTCAGGAGCACGCAGCGGGAAGTAATGGTGGGCAGCAGGGCGTCCGGATTGTCCGCCAGGAGCAGAATCACCGCGTAAGAAGGCGGTTCCTCAATGGTCTTCAGCAGAGCGTTCTGCGCCTGCAGCGTCAGCTTGTCCGCGTCGTTGACGATATATATTTTATACGGGCTTTCATAGGGCTTGATGCCCACATCGTTGATCAGCTGCGCCCGGATCTCATCGATGCCGATGGAAGAGGGCTTCTCATGGGTCACGCTGATGATATCCGGATGATTCTTGTTCAGCGCCTTGCGGCAGGAGCCGCATTTCATGCAGGGCTCGACCCCCTGCTCCTCGCACTGCAGAGTCATGGCGAACAGCGAGGCCAAAAGCTTTTTGCCCGCTCCATGTTCTCCCCCGAAAATATACGCATGGGAAACCTTCCCCAGGCGGATCGCATTCTGAAGATGTGAAATAATTTCCTCATGACCGACGACTCCGTCAAATCCGTTTTTACCTTTCACTTCTTCCACTTGGATCACCTCCTCTGCTTTTCCAGGCGCCGGTGTTCCGGCGCACATTCAGTATAGCATAGATTTATTTTAAGATACAGCGTTATTTTTCTTCCAGGATATACCCTCGGATCTCCTGCAGGCATTCCTCAAAAGCGCCGTTGTTCTCAAATTTCCGGCGGATCCCCGCCTCCTCCAGCTTCTCCGGGGAAAAATCCTCGCAGTCCGCCAGGAACCTCCGGCACATCTCCCGGTAGGCCGGGGCGTCCTGCTTTGCTTCCCTCCGCAGAGCCCTGCCAAGACGGATCCCGTCCTCCGTTTCCACATAGACGGGGCAGACCCGGTCTCCGCCGAAATGTTCTTTCATCTTTCCATAGGATTCCAGGGTGCCGATCCCCAGATAGTTTCT
Source organism: Candidatus Scatomonas sp. (assembly GCA_963928055.1). Taxonomy (GTDB): domain Bacteria; phylum Bacillota; class Clostridia; order Lachnospirales; family Lachnospiraceae; genus Scatomonas. Next base: position 1,533,263 of record CAWVDN010000001.1, read on the forward strand.
GTGTTCCAGATCGATCTGCCCCTCGTCCGCCGTAAAGTAATACCAGGGCCCCTCCACCGTCTGGTAGACCCTCTCCTCTATGATCTTTCCGGAAAGGCGCAGCCTGGCCAGTTTTTCTGTGTCCGTAAAATAATATTCCCGGCCGTTCTGTTCACTGCTCCGAATGGGCCTGGTGGTATATAAGATCAGCGGAGACAGCGCAAGCTCCGGATCCCGCAGCAGCGCTTCATAAAAATGATCTTTTCCGGAGGCGCTTTTCCCCATGATATAAAAAATTTTTCCCATTTTATGTACCGCCCCTTAACTTTTACGCTCTCTATCCGGTTTTTCCCCCGGATTTTCCTGCTAGATAAGTATTTTTGCACAAGGCATACGAAAAGTCAAGAGGCAGGGACGCTCACTGTTCCATCTGTTTTCCCAAAAACAGGGAGGCGGTCATAGCAAGTTTCTGTTCTGTCTCCCCCATTTTCTCCCCGGTGTTTTTTCCCAGCAGGACCACCGCTCCGATGGCATCCCCGGCGCAGAGAATGGGAACGGCCACCTGGGAGGCGGTATTCATCCGGTCGTCTGCGGTTACAGGGATAAAATCCTTATCGTTCCTGCCGGCGCAGATGCTGTCCCGGTCCGCGATCATCCTCTCCAGTTCGGTGCTGACCGGTTTTCCCTGATATTCTCTCTGCTCCGGTCCGCAGGCCGCGACGATCTGATCGTGGTCGGAAATACAGACCAGATGACCGCTGACCTGGGAAAGAGACTGGGCGTATTCCCGGGCAAAGGTTCCCAGCTCCCCGATGGGAGAGTATTTTTTAAGGATGATCTCCCCTTCTTTTCCGGTAAAGATCTCCATGGGTTCTCCCTCCCGGATCCGCATGGTGCGCCGGATCTCCTTGGGGACCACCACCCTGCCCAGATCATCTATCCTTCTCACAATTCCTGTCGCTTTCATAAACATTCCTCCGTCTTACTTCCCGTTTCTTTTCCTGTGTATCCGCAGTGCCCGTGTCCAAGGGACAACTCGCTCTCCTTGTACACTGACGCTACAGGTAGTATTTGTAAAAAGGAAAAAAATATGCCTGTATTGAAAGAGATCCTCTTTTCCATTATGATAAAAGAAAGAAAGGAAAGGAGCGGACGCATGAGAAAATTTGCTGTGTTCAGCGGATTCCTGGGATCCGGAAAGACCACCGCCATGATGGCTCTGACCCGGTATTACACGGAACATTACGGAAAGGCGGCCATGATCTCCAACGATCTGGGCCACGGAGTGAACCTGGCCGATCACCGGCTGGCTCTGCTGAAGGGCTGCAACGCCTCGGAAATGACGGAAACCTGTATCTGTTATCAGAACGAAAATCTGGCGGACCGGCTGAACGCTTACTATCAGGACGGCTGCGAGCTGGTGGTCTCCGATATCCCCGGTTTCGGAGTAGGGGCCCTGGAGCATGTGTACCACGGCCTGGCGGAAAAATTCCCCGGCCAGTTTGAGCTGGCGCCTTTTACGGTGCTGACAGAGCCCAGGACCGTGGATCTTCTGCGGCGGGGACTGGGGGGAGATATGGAGTATCTGCTGTCGGCCCAGCTGGCGGAAGCGGATCTGATCCTTCTCAACAAATGTGATCTGATCCGCCGGGAGCAGGCGGAAGCAGACAGAGCCTGGCTGGAGCAGCGCTGCCCCCAGGCCCGGGTCCTTTCCATCAGCGCCCTGAAGGGGGAAGGGCTGGACGCCCTGTCCCGGATCCTGAAGCAGGGGAAAGCCTCCATGCGCCGTCCGGATATCGGCTACGGGGGTGCCGCCTTCCAGGCCGCCATGGGAAAGCTCAGCGAGTACTACCTTCAGTATCACGCGGTGGTCTGCTGCAGAACCTTTGACGGAAACCGCTATCTCATGGAAATGGCAAAAGAGGCGCAGTCCCGGATCCGTGCCCGGGGAGCCGAGATCCCCCACCTGAAGCTGCTGGCCTGGGAACCGGAAGGGGATTTCGGCAAGGTGGATCTGCTGGGAACAGACCGTCCGGCGGAAGTTTCCCACCGCTTTGTAAAAGACTGCACCGCCGTGGCCGTGATCCTGAACGCCAGCGCCGCCTGTCCGCCGGATGCCCTGGATTCCCTGCTCACCGAAACGGTACAGGAGGTCTCCGGCAGGTATCAGCTGGAACTGGCCATTTTCAAAAAAGAATGCTTCGGCATGGGAGAATAAAAGATATGGAAATTCGCAAAACCCGTTCCGTATGCCCGGTGTGCCTGCGGAATCTGCCCGCGGCTCTCTGCCGCCGGGAGGACGGAAGGATCTTTCTGGAAAAAACCTGCCCGGAACACGGGCCTTTTCAGGCGCTGGTCTGGCAGGGAAAAATGGACTTTGAGCAGTGGCTTCTGGGAACGGAACCTCTGGGACCGGGGGAGGGAACCGGCTGCCCCGGAAACTGCGGCATCTGTCCGGAACACGACAGCGGCACCTGCTGCGCCCTGCTGGAAGTGACGGACCGCTGCGATCTGCGCTGCCGCTACTGCTTCGCCGATGGAGGACGGAACACAGCGGATCCCTCCCTGGAGGAGCTGAAGGCCGCCATCCGGGAGATCGTATCGCAGTGCGGCCAGCCCCTGCTCCAGCTCTCCGGAGGCGAACCTACCCTCCGGGAGGATCTGCCGGAGCTGGTGCGCTTTGCCAAGGAAGCCGGCTGCAGCTATGTGCAGGTGAACACCAACGGCATCCGGCTGGCGGAAGATCCGAAATACGCCGCGGCCCTGGCGGAAGCCGGGCTGGACATTGTCTTTCTGCAGTTTGACGGCACCCGGGAGGAGATCTACGAGCTTCTCCGGGGACGCCCCCTCCTCCAGACCAAGCTGGCGGCCCTCCGGATCTGTTCGGAGCTGCAGGTGGGCGTGACCCTGGTGCCCACCGTGGTCAGAGGCGTCAACGATCAGGACCTGGGGAACCTGATCTCCCTGGCCGCCTCCCTGGTGCCCGGGGTCCGGGGGATCCATTTTCAGCCGGTATCCTATTTCGGCCGTTTTCCGGAGATCCCGGCGGAGGAAGACCGCTATACGCTGGATCAGCTCATGGCGGATATCAGCGGCCAGGCAGGGATCCCCGCGGAAAGCTTTATGCCTTCCCGCTGCGATCATCCCCTCTGCGGCTTCCACGCCAATTTTCTGGTGAGCCCGGCGGGAGGCCTGAAGCCTCTGACCTCCATCACCTATTCCTCCCGCAGCCGGGGCACTGCCAGGGACAGCCGGGAATATACCGCCCGCCGCTGGCGCCGGTCCCCGGAGGAAGCTCCTCCCCCCGGCGGGTTTTCCGAGGAAATGGATTTCGATACTTTCCTGTGGCAGATGCGCCACCGAAGCCTGAGCCTTACGGCCATGGCCTTTCAGGACGCCATGAACCTGAACGTGGAGCGGCTGCGCCGGTGCAGCCTCCATGTCTATGACCGCGGAAAGATCAAGCCTTTCTGCGCCAGGTACCTTTCCCCTGTGACATAAGGAAACGCGGCGGCTTATGCTTTCCGGTAAAAGGAGCCGCCGTATTTTTTTACCTCATCGCAGACCCAGCGGGTCTTGTTCAGGGCGTCCTCGCTGCTGCCGCAGATCCCTCCGTCCCAGAAGATCAGGGCTCCTTCCTTCCCGTAGGTGTCTATGGCCGTCCGCACGGATTCTCTGACGGTTTCCTCCGGGGCAAAGGGAGCGCATCCCGGCCCATGCCGGTCCCAGCCTCCCGTAAGCACCAGGCGGTTCCCCAGCTCCCGCTTATCCTCCAGAAGCTGTTCATTGGGTTCCGGAAGCTGGCAGATGTCCGATCCGCAGTCCAGGAATTCCCGGATCAGCCACTGGCAGTTGCCGCAGCAGTGAAATTCGGCCAGGGCTCCCGCCGCGTGGATGGCGTCGTTGATCCGTTTCAGATGGGGCTTATAAATGCGCCGGAATACATCCTTTGCCAGAAACGGGCCCCCTGCCGCCGCAAAATCATCCCCGGTAAACATAATGTCCGGATGGATATATTCCCCGATCTTCGCGGCTGTTTTTACCAGAAAATCCGCAATGGCCGAGGCAAAGGCTTCCACTTCTTCCGGCTCCTCGCAGACGGCGCACAGGGCGTCCTCCCATCCCAGCATGTTGACCGGGATCAGAAAGATCCCCGTGGTATTCAGCATGGCGATATTTACCTTGTCCGGGTCTGCCGTCTCCCGGAAACGCCGGGCCATGCCTTCCCAGTCCAGGGCGTCGGGATCCGGAAATCTGACGGTCTCCCTCCACAGGGAGATATCTTCCATGGCTTTCCGCCCGGGCTTTGGCATCTCGCCCATATCATTTTTTACCCATACGATATTGCAGAAATCCGCTCCCGTCTCCGGATCTCTCTCCAGCCAGTAATCCGGCATAAACACGTTGCAGTCCCCGGGAAAGATCGGGACCCATTCCGGTTTTCCGCCTCTGGCGGCCGTTAAATAGTTTTCTCTCGCTGTCATAGGCACCTCCCTGTTCTTTGAAAAGCAGAACAGACAGGAAGCGCCCTCCGCAGGCCATTCTGACCCGCGGCACTCCCTGCCTGTTTCTCTGTTTTTATTCTGCCTGAAAATGTTTCACTTCTTCCACGGTGGGAATGGAGGACGACGCTCCCGCCCGGGATACCGCGATGGCCGAAGCCCGGGCCGCCATGTCCAGGGCCTCCGGGATTTCTTTTCCCTCCAGAACGGAGGCCAGGAAAAATCCCGTAAAGGTATCGCCTGCCGCCGTGGTATCTACCGCCTTTACTTTATAGATCCCCTGATGGTACTCCTGCGTGCTGTCCTTGTACAGAGAGCCCCGGGAGCCCATGGTCAGGACAAATTTCCCCTGGGGATACATTTCCAGCAGCTTTTCCGGCTGTTTTTCCGGGCTGCTTTCGCCTGTCATCTGCTCCGCTTCCACCTCATTGACCAGGAAATACGTGACCTTCTTCATATCACAGGCTTCCAGCTTGCTGTCAAAGGGGGAGGGGTTCAGCACGATCACCATGCCTCTCTCATAGGCCTTGTCGATGATATAATCCAGTTCGTTGACTTCGTTTTGCAGCACCAGCATATCCCCTGCCGCAAAATTGCCCAGCACCTCGTCGATATGCTCTCTGGTCTGTTTCTGATTGCTTCCGCCGAAGAGAATGATGCAGTTCTGGCCGTTTCTGTCCACCTGGATCACCGTATGGCCGTTCCTGCCTTCAGTTCTGCGGATAAACTCCGTATTTACCCCGTTTTCCCCGCAGAGATCCAGGAGCATTTCTCCGTCTTCCCCCACGGCCCCCGCGTGATAAACGGGAACCCCTGCCTTTGCCAGGGCGATGGACTGGTTCAGCCCCTTGCCGCCGGGAAAGGTTTCCGTCTTTGTGGAAGAGATGGTCTCGCCTCCCTGGACGATATGGTCTACGGTGTAGACGTAATCAATGTTCAGGGACCCAAAGTTTAATACCTTCATGCGTTTTCTACCTCCCTCTGTGTAGTTTTATCTTCCCGGGGCTTCTCCTCCCCGGATCTGCTCTTCACGCGCAGGATCAGCAGAAGGATCCCTGCCGCGAAGGTAAAGATACTCATGAACTGAGAGGTGGACAGGGGCCCCACAAATCCCCGTATGGTGTCTCCTCTCCAGAATTCCAGCATGAACCGTCCGGCGCTGTACAGGATCAGATACCAGGCGGTGGTCTCGCCGTCCTTTTTCTGGATCCGGTTGTGATAAAGGATCAGGAAGAAAAACAGCAGAAAATCCAGGGCGCTGGAGATCAGCTGGGTGGGCACCAGCGGCACCCCATTGGGGGCGAAGTCCGAATGGGTAAAGGTGACCGCCAGAGGTCCGCTGGTCTCGGCGCCGTAACAGCAACCGGCCAGAAAACAGCCGATGCGGCCAAAGCCCTGGGCCAGAGCCACGCTGGCCAGTCCCACATCAAAAAATTTCCAGGCCGGCAGCTTTTTCCACCGGCAGTACAGATAGCCGCCCAGGATCCCTCCCAGGATGCCTCCCAGCACCACCCAGCCGTTGGCAAGGGAGGAAAGGAACAGGGAGGGATCCGCCAGGATATCCGGCAGGACGGTGATGATATACAGCAGCTTGGAGCAGATGTATCCCAGGACGACGCAGCAGATCACCAGGCCGAAGACCTTATCCGCATCCAGTCCTTTTTTCTTGGCCCGGTATTCCGCGCTGAAGTAGGCAGCCAGGATCCCCACGGCCGTCATCAGTCCGTAGCCGTGGATCGTTACCGGCCCGATGGTCAACAGATCATTATACATAGTTTTTTCCGCCTTCTCTTAATGTCTTTCCGCCGCGATCTTCTCTCGCAGCAGCCGGATATGTTCCGGAGTGGTGCCGCAGCAGCCGCCGATGATCTCCGCTCCTGCTTCCACCAGTTTTTCCATATGGGAGGCAAAGGCCTCCGGCGTCATGGAATAGACCGAATTCCCCTGGCTGTCCGTTTCCGGGATCCCGGCGTTGGGCTTGACGATCAGGGGGATCCGGGCGGCCCGCTTCATGGACTCCACCACCGGCAGGAGCTGATCCGGTCCCAGAGAACAGTTGATCCCTACAGCGGAAGCTCCCTGCTCCTGAAGAAGCCGCACCCCTTCCTCGGCCGTGCCTCCGAAAAGGGCTCTTCCGTCCTCCTGCACCGTCAGGGTACAGAACACCGGAAGATCTGTGGCCTCCAGGGCCGCTTTCAGAGCCACCTCCGTTTCCGCCACGCTGAGCATGGTCTCCGCCACCAGAAGGTCCGCTCCGGCCGCCTCCAGGACTGCGGCCTGCTCTTTATACGCTTCCAGAAGTTCCTCCTCTGTCAGCTCCCCCAGGGGTTCCAGCAGTTCACCGGTGGTGGTCATATCGCCGGCCACCAGCACGCCATCCCCCACTGCCCGGCGGCTGGCCTCCACCAGTCCCCGGTTCAGCCGCTCTACCTCTTGTTCCATTCCGTGTTTTCGGAGGCTGATCCGGTTGGCCGCGAAGGTGGGCGCGTAGATGATATCGCTGCCCGCTTCCCGGTACTGCCCCTGCAGTTCCGCCAGAAGGTCCTCATGTTCCAGGATCCAGGCTTCCGTGCAGATGTTCCTGGGCATTCCCTTTTTCATGAGATTGGATCCGGTGGCTCCGTCCAGAAGCAGGATCCTCCCTGCCGCAAAAGCCTGAAATTCTTCTCTTTTCATTTTCTTTCTCCCGTCAGACGGTTTCCGCCGCGAAATTATTCTGCCGTGCTTTCCGTACTCTCGGATCCGGATACACTGCTGCTGTCGGATCCGGAACTGCTGCTGGCCGTGCTGCTGTCAGACCCGGTGCTGCTGTCCGTACTGCTGTCAGACTCGGTGCTGCTGTCCGCGGCGGTCTCCTCCGTCTTGATCACAAAAAGATCTTTGTCAGACACCAGGATATCTTCCCAGACCGAAGTCTCCTCAACGGTGCTGGCTGCCTTCCAGTCTTCCAGCTTCGCGCTGTAATTATCACTTTCCCGCTCCTGGATAATGGACTGCTTCTTGGACTCGGTAGCGTCCGGGTCGAAAGCCTTGTTCAGACGGACAATATAATAATACTCGTCCGTCTCCAGCACGCTTCCGTACACCTGGCCGTCCGTCATGGAATCGACCGCCTCGTGGACCTCCTCCGGCATAACGTCGTCGTCGCTTCCGTAGCTGTAATTTCCGGAAACAAAGTCCTCGTTCTGGGCTTCGGAAATATCATTGAACTCCACGGTGGAAGGATCCTCGGAAGCCTGGATCTGAGCCAGGACCGCCTCCGCGTCTTCCAGGCGGGCATCTTTTTCCTCCTGGGAGATCTCCTGGTCATCTTCCGTCAGCGGGATCCGGGCATAGGTGATGCTGGTCTGCGCCGCTTCCTCATCGCTGACTTCCCGGTCCGTATCTTCTACCATGGGATCCCACATCTTGGTCTGATAGGTATACAGCTCCAGTACCTGGGCCACATCCTCCGCCGCAGCGCCCATACGCTCCATAGCCTCCGGGTTGCTGTCCGCGAAAGTCTGCGCCGCCGTCTGGATCTCCTGCTGCTCCTCTTCGCTGAGGGATACCCCGTACTCCTCCGCGTGCTGGCGCTGAAGCACCATCTCCGTCAGGGAATCCGTCATGGAGTCCTTGAACTCCAGGCCGTAATCCCCTTCATTCAACCCGGTGCCCCACATGGACCCGCTGGTGCCGAACCCGTAGCTGACCATCATGTTCTCTGTCTCCGCCTGCTGATGCCGGAGATAAAAGCTGGCTGTTCCCAGATTGATCTCCTCATCGTTGATGATCAGGGCCGCCTGCGTCCCGTCCACCGCTTTATCTCCGCACCCTGCCAGTCCGGCCGCAGCCAGAGCCAGGGATGTCATTCCGCAGATCGCTGCTGTTTTTGCTGTCTTCATAATATCCTCCCGTAAATTTACAACATATTCTTTCTGATTATATCCTTTTTTCACGGACCCGGCAACTATTTCATCCTTTTTTCACAAACCCTCCGGTCTTTCCCGCGCTATTCCTCCGCGTACCGGCAGAGGGCTTCCGCGAATCCTCTGACCCGGTCCAGGACGGTGGTCTTTCCCTGCCTTGGCTGCCGGTATTTCAGCAGAAAATAGGGATTGGTCTCCAGCTTGAAGCTGAGATCGTTTCCGTACTGCTTCAGCAGGGCCGGGATCCCCTCCGCCTGCAGGCGGGATTTCTCGTAGAGGGTCATGCGGATCAGATCCCCGGTCTGCTTGATCTCCGTAATGTACGCTTTGTGGGCCAGCGCTTTCAGCTCCGCCACCGCCAGCAGGTTCTGAACGGACTTTGGAGGTTCCCCGAACCGGTCCAGCAGTTCCTCCAGCATATCCTCCGCCTCTTCACCGTTCTCGATGCCGGCAATCCGCTTGTAGATATCCAGCTTCTGGCTCTCATTGGGAATATAGCCCGGGGGGATAAAGGCATCCAGGGCAAGGTCAATGGAAGTCTCGAAATCCTCCTCGGTCTTCAGGCCTTTTGCCTCCTTCACCGCGGTGCTCAGCATCTTGCAGTACAGATCGTAGCCCACTGCCTCCATATGGCCGTGCTGCTCAGCTCCCAGAAGATTCCCGGCCCCCCGGATCTCCAGATCCCGCATGGCGATCTTTACGCCGCTTCCCAGCTCCGTAAATTCCCGGATGGCGTGGAGCCGCTTTTCCGCTACTTCTTTCAGCATCTTGTTCCTGCGGTACATGAGAAAGGCGTAGGCGGTGCGGTTGGTGCGCCCCACCCGGCCCCGAAGCTGGTACAGCTGGGAAAGGCCCATCTGATCCGCGTCGTGGATGATAATGGTATTGACGTTGGAGATATCCATGCCCGTCTCGATGATGGTGGTGGACACCAGCACGTCGATCTCCCCGTTGATGAAGCTGTACATGATCTGCTCCAGCTCCCGTTCCTTCATCTGCCCATGGGCGAAGGCCACGGAAGCCTCCGGCACCAGGGCCGCCACCCGGTTGGTGAGATCCACGATATTGTGGACCCGGTTGTATACGTAGAACACCTGGCCGCCCCGGGCCAGCTCCCGGCTGATGGCCTCCCGGACCATCTCCTCGTCGTACTCCATGACGTAGGTCTGGATAGGCACCCGGTCCAGAGGCGGTTCCTCCAGCACGCTCATATCCCGGATCCCCACCAGGCTCATGTGGAGCGTTCTGGGAATGGGGGTCGCCGTCAGGGTCAGCACATCCACATTCTGCTTCAGCTGCTTGATCTTTTCTTTATGGGCCACGCCGAACCGCTGCTCCTCATCGATGACCAGCAGCCCAAGATCCTTGAACTTCACATCCTTGGACAGGACCCGGTGGGTACCGATGAGGATATCCACCAGCCCTTTTTTCAGATCCTCCAGGGTCTTTTTCTGCTGGGCGGCTGTGCGGAACCGGCAGAGCAGGTCAATGCGCACCGGAAAGTCCTTCATCCGCTGGACAAAGGTATTGTAGTGCTGCTGCGCAAGAATGGTGGTGGGCACCAGGAGCACCACCTGCTTATTTTCCTGGACCGCCTTGAAGGCCGCCCGGATGGCGATCTCTGTTTTGCCGTAGCCCACGTCTCCGCAGATCAGCCGGTCCATGATCCTGGGGCTTTCCATATCCGCCTTGGTGGCCTCGATGGCCGCGGTCTGATCCTCCGTCTCCTCAAAGGGGAACAGCTCTTCAAACTCCTTCTGCCACACGGTATCCGGCCCGTACTGGTATCCCTGCTCCTCCTGCCTGGCGGCGTAGAGGGCCACCAGTTCTTTGGCAATGTTGGCCACCGCTCCCCGGACCCGGCTCTTGGTCTTATTCCACTCCTGGCCTCCCAGTTTGTTCAGTTTGGGTTTTTTGGCATCGGAACCGGCGTATTTCTGCAGGACATCCAGCTGCGTAGCCTGGATATACAGATTGCTGCCCCCGGAGTATTCGATCTTCATGTAGTCTTTTACCACATGATCGACTTCTACCTTTTCAATGCCCCGGTAAATTCCAAGGCCGTGGTTTTCGTGAACCACATAATCCCCCACGGACAGTTCCGCGAAGCTGTGGATCTTCTCGCCGCTGTACTGGGGTTTCTTTCTTTTTTTCTTTTTCTGCTCTTTTCCGAAAATGTCCGTCTCCGTGATCAGGACGAACTTCTGCATGGGATACTCAAAGCCTTTCCGGGCGCTGCCGTGCATGACCAGGATCTCCCCCGGCGCCAGCAGCCGCTCTTCATCCTCGCTGTAGAAAGCGTTCAGTCCTTCTTCCCGGAGGTCCTCCGCCAGACGGGCCGCCCGGGTCCGGGAGGCGGAAAGCAGGATCACCCGGCAGCCGGCTTTTTTCCAGTGCTTCAGATCCTTCACCAGCATGGGGAACTGGTTGTTGTAGGGGCTTACGGATTTCACCGTCACCGTGTACTGGCCGGTGACCTCGAAGGCATTTTTCCGCTGCTCCAGCAGGGACATTCCCACACAGTTCCTTCGGTTCAGACTGTAGGCCAGCTGCTCCGGGCTTAACAGCCGCTCACACTCCTCCGGACGGGCCTGGCCTTTTTCCAGCCGGTGGGTCATGCACTCCCGGTATTCCTGAAACTGGGAGCCTGCGCTCTCCAGGATCCGGCCGGGCTCATCCAGAAAGAACCTGGCCTCCTCCGGAAAATAATCCGGCAGGGTGTCCGTCAGCTGCCGGTAAAAATCTTTTTTGTCCCTGCCCATCTCCTCCGTGGCGGGATAAATAGAGATGGATTCCAGATTTTCGATGGAACGCTGGCTTTCCGGGTCAAAGCTGCGGATGGAATCGATCTCATCTCCCCAGAGCTCGATCCTCCAGGGCACCTCCTCCGTCAGGGAAAACACATCCAGGATCCCGCCCCGGACCGCGAACTGGCCGGAGGCCTCCACCTGGCCGCAGCGCTCATAGCCCATGTCCGTCAGCTTCACCGCCAGCTGTTCCAGATCCAGTGGGCTGTCATTTTTCAGAGTAATGATATGATTTTTCAGCACGCGAAGAGGCAGAAGATAGTCCAGGCAGCCCCCTGTGCTGGTGACCACGGTTACTTTCTTCTGCTCCAGTATGGCCTGTATGACCCGCATCCTCTGCCTGGTCAGCAGATTGCCGGAAAGATCCGCCTGATAAAAGATCAGATCCCGGGCGGGATAGTAGAGGACCTCCCGGTCATAAAGCTTCAGGTCCTCATATAATTCTTTTGCCTTCAGTTCATTCTCCGCCACCAGCAGAGCGGCGGAAGAGGCTGGCAGCAGGGCGGCGGCCAGGTGGGCTTTCTGGGACTCCAGACAGCCGGTGACCATGACCACACCCCGGTTTTTCAGAAGCTGACGCTCCAGATCCTCAAATCCGGCAACCTCCCGGAAAGGCTGCATCAATGCTTTCATCATTTCTTTGGCTCCCTAGTCGCCTTATGGTTGTAGCGGTTCATGGCTTCGTCCATGTCCCCGGAAAGGATCAGCTCCAGGGCATCCGCCGCGTCCTTGATGGCGTCCTCGATTTTTTCCCGGTTTTCCGGGGTAAAGGGGGCCAGCACATAATCCGCCAGATCCCAGCGGTCCGGCTTGGCTCCGATCCCTACCCGGATCCGTTTGAATTTATCCGTACCCAGACAGGCGATAATATTCTTGATGCCGTTGTGCCCCCCGGCGCTGCCTTTTTTCCGCACCCGGATCTGCCCCGGATCCAGACTGATGTCATCGTAGATCACGATCAGCTCTTCCTCCGGATCCAGCTTGTAATAGTTCACCAGGGCAGCCACGGCTTCCCCGCTTAAGTTCATGTAGGTCAGGGGTTCCGCCAGCATCACTTTCTGCCCGGCGATGCTCCCTTTTCCGCACTCTGCCTGAAACTGGATGCCGGAGAAGGGAATGCTGTGGCGGTCCGTCACATAGTCGATGACGTCAAATCCCACGTTGTGCTTGGTCCGCTCGTATTTTCTGCCCGGATTTCCCAGGCCCGCGATCAGATACATGCTGTTTACCTCGTCTCTTAATTAAAGTATACCAGTTCCGATTCCGGGGCTTTGGCGGAGCGGATGGCTTTGGCCTTCAGCACCGGCCCTTCCTCGTGGTATACATCCAGATACTTCCAGTCTACAGTGGCTGTCACCTCCACCCAGCTTCCCATGGGAAGTTTGGGGGCGTTCTTGCTCTGGCAGACATAGCCGATAAAGGTGGTGTCGTCGGCGCAGCAGGTCATGGCCATGCGGCCGGGGACGAAAAAGTTGGCTCCCACGTCCCGGCTTTTCAGAACCATGCCCTTGAACTTCACAGTCCTGCCCTGATAACGCTCGGGATGGTCCCGCATATCCACATAGAAGATCCCGTAATCGATGTCCTCGATCTCGATCACATCCGCTTTCAGATCGTAGGGAACTTCATCCTCAAAAATATCCGTCAGCTCTCCCTCTTCATCCTCAAAAAGGATCTCGCAGCCGGGATTGACCACCTTAATGCTGCGGCGGAAGTTGGCCAGGGGCTGCTCCTTTTTGCAGCGGTTGAACATGACCATATCCGCGTTCCGCGCCATCTCCACAAAAAGAGACTTCATGTTGTTCATGTAAACCTGAAAGGTACTGGCGTCCACCGTGACGATGTGCTGGACAATGCCCCAGCCGTGGGGCAGGTCCATCTCTTCCAGATGTTTGACCCCCCAGAGCGGATTGTATTCCAGGATCACCCGGTCCGGCCGGTACTTCCGCTGAAAGGCCCGGAGCTTATCTCTGGTCAGTTCCTCCGGATCCTCCAGCACCTCCAGCACCGTGTTGTGCTTCAGCAGCATGGCCTCGTCATATTCCACCTCCCCTTCCTCGCAGGCAATGAGAAGGGTGGGTTCCTCGATCTGAAAGTACTCCTGCTGCACGGTAAAATTTATAAATGTAGTCTTGCCGCTTTCCAGAAAACCTGTGATCAGGTAAATCGGCATATCAATTTCCTGTTCCTCCATTGTTCTGTACTCCTTTCCCGCAGAAGGCTTACTCTCCTTCCGCCACAAAACTCCTGTCCATGGTGATCACGCACTGATACCTGGCGTCCACCTCCTGCATCAGGGCCATGACCTGCTGGCTCAGTTTCACCTCATCTTCTTCCTTGTACGTAAACGGGACCACCAGATCAAAGATCAGGTTGATCTGCTGCTTTCCGAACACCACCCGGAAATCGTGAAAGGTCAGCTGATCGTCCAGGGCGTGCAGGACTCTTCCCAGCTTCTCCTTAATAGCCAGCACCCGGGCGTCGTGGACCTCCACCGGATCCATATGGATCACCAGGAAGATCCCCAGCTTTTTGCTGACCTCCCGCTCCGCTTTATCGATGATCTCGTGGGAAGTCTCGATATCTACATCCCGGGGAACCTCCGCGTGGATGGATGCCATGCTGCGGCCCGGCCCGTAATTGTGAACGATCAGATCATGGCTGCCCACGATCCCCTCATAGGATTCCACCAGTTCCCGGATTTCCGCGCAGAGCTTTGGATCTGTTCCCTCGCCGATGAGGGGCTCCAGAGTATCCCGGGCAATGCTGATGCCGGACAGAATGACAACGATGGAAACGATCAGTCCCACGACTCCGTCGATATTGAGCCCGGAAAACCGGCAGACAATAATGGAAACCAGGGTGGCGGTGGTGGTGATCACATCTCCCATGGAATCCGCCGCCGTAGCCAGCATCACTTTGGAATCGATCCGCCTGCCGAGGCTGCGGTTGAACACCGACAGCCACAGCTTTACCCCTACGGACAGAGCCAGAATGATAAAGGAGATCCAGCTGAAGGCCAGTTCCTCCGGATTTCGGATCTTTTCTATAGAACTTTTGAAAAAGGTAATGCCTACCTCGATGACCAGGAAGGATACGATCAGGGCCGCGATATATTCCATACGGCCATGGCCGAAGGGGTGGTCCTTGTCCGCAGGCTTATTGGCCATCTTCACTCCCACAAAACCGATGACGGAGGAAGCCGCGTCCGACAGGTTGTTAAAGGCGTCCGCCATAACCGCCATGGAGCCCATAAGAGTCCCTATGGTCATCTTCACTCCGAACAGCAGCACGTTGCAGAAGATCCCCACCACGCTGGAAAGGATCCCGTAGGCGGTGCGCACATCGGGATTTTCCGTATCTTCATGATTCTTCACAAACCGGCGGACCAGAAACTGTATCATACTACATCCCTTCTATCTGTATCAAAATATCCTTACTATAATATAGCAGTTCGCCGGAAAACGTCAATCCGTTTCTTGGATTTCCTGGTTTTTCCGCAAATCCTTTTATTTTGCCGGCTTTTTTATTGTATTTTTTGTTATTTCCCTTTATGCTGTCCTTAGCGCAAGCGGACATTCCACCAAAAGGAAAGAGAGAAATATGTATGAATCATACAACCCTTGAAAAAAAGGCATCCACCAAAAACGGCATAGGCCGCATGGTCTTTTCCCTGCTGGTCCTTCTGCTGGATATCTGGTTCCTGATTTCCCTGTTCACCTCCCTGAACCGTTACGCAGTCTGGATCGACGGGGCCACACGGCTGTCTGCTCTGATCCTGGTACTGGCGATCTACGGGCGGAACCAGACCAGTAGCATGAAGACCCCCTGGATCATCCTGATCCTGCTGTTCCCCATTCTGGGAGTGGGCCTATATCTCATTGTGGGCCTTAACAGCAGCACCTGGAAGATGAAACGCCGCTATCAGAAGATCAACCAGACCCTGCAGCCCCTTCTTAAGGCCCCCGGACAGGACAGGGCTTTTCAGAAGCTGAAAGAGGAAGATCCCCAGCTGGCCGCGGTTTCCCATTACCTGATCCGCAGAAGTTCCTACCCTCTCTACGAAAATACAGAGGTCCGGTATTTCAGCCAGGCGGAAAAGGCTCTGGAGGCTCTGAAAGCCGCTCTGCGGCAGGCGGAACATTTTATATTCATGGAATACTTTGCCATTGAAGACAGCACGGCCTGGCAGGGGATCCAGGAAATCCTGGAAGACCGGGTCCGGGCCGGCGTGGAAGTCCGGGTTTTTTACGATGATATGGGTTCTATCGGATTTGTCAGCACAGGTTTCCGGGATAAGCTGAGACGCGCCGGGATCCGGTGCCGGGTCTTTAATCCCTTTTTCCCAGGTCTGAACCTGTTTCTCAACAACCGGGATCACCGCAAGCTTACGGTGATCGACGGAAAAGTGGGCTTCACCGGCGGCTACAACCTGGCGGATGAATATTTTAACATTACGCGCCCCTACGGAACCTGGAAGGACACCGGGGTTTGCATCACCGGTGCCGCGGTCCGCAGTCTGACCCTTACCTTTCTGGAAAACTGGAATGCCGTTCGGGACAACCGCCGGGAAAAATACCCCATGGAAAAAGATCTCCGGGCCTGGCTGCCGGACCCGGCGCCTCTGCCGGACGCCCTGGGCTTTGTGCAGCCCTACGCGGACAGCCCTATGGACGGGGAGCATGTGGGGGAGGATGTATACATCTCCCTGGCGGAAAAAGCGGTGGATTACTGCTGGTTTGTGACCCCCTATCTGATCCTCACTGATGAGATGATCCATGCCCTGGGGCTGGCCGCCCGGCGGGGAGTGGACGTCCGAATCATCACCCCCGGGATCCCCGACAAAAAACTGGTGTACAAGGTTACCCGCTCCTACTATCATTCTCTCACCCGCAGCGGCGTCCGGATCTATGAGTGGACCCCCGGCTTCTGCCACTGCAAAATGTGCGTCATGGACGACCGGGCCGCCGCCTGCGGCACCATCAACCTGGATTACCGGAGCCTGTATCACCATTTTGAAAACGGCTGCCTCTACATGAAATGCGATGCCGTACTGGATACGAAAAAAGATTTTGAAGTTCTTATGTCGGAAAGCCGGGAGGTGACGGAACAGTACACCAACGGCCGCAGCGCCGGCCTGCGGCTTTGGCAGCTGTTCCTGCGGCTTTTCGCCCCCCTGATGTAAAAGGCCGGGATGGCCCGTTTCAGGGCAAACGGATCACACAGTCATATTCCTTCCCGGCCTCTTCCAGTTCCCGGTCCGTCAGACCGGCGGCCGCCTCCACATAGGGCGACCAGAGGAAATAGCGGAACACATACCGCACTTCCCCGCTGGAAACCTGTCCTTCCTCATCGGAAGCAATGATCAGATACCTCTTCTCGTCCGCCTCTCCGCCCGGGTACCACCGGTCCCCCACCAGGGCTTCCGCCCGGCCCGGCAGAGAGGCCTCATATTCTTCCCGGATGGCAAGCAGGCCTCCGATCTCCGAATACAGAAAATTTACCGCCAAAAGAAAGGTCCCCAGGACCGCGTACTGATACCGGCGCTTGGCCGCCGGGGAAGAATAGGCCCGGTAAGCGCCTCTCTCGTCGATCCCCACAGAAAAAGATCCTTCCAGCCTGCCTTCCGCCCAGAGGAGCAGCAGCCCGGCGGACAGGGTGACGCCGCTGCAGGCGTACCGCTCAAAGCCGGCCAGGCGCAGCGCTTCCTCTTCCGGCATAGAGTACAGGTACAGATACAGCAGGCCTTCGTAGTAAACCAGGGTCAGAAGCAGCACCGGCGCCAGGATCCTCCAGGGCTTCCAGGAAGGCTTTCTTTCCAGGCGAACGTAAATGGATAGGGCCCCGCCGTTCCGGCAAAAAAAAGCCCGGTGCTTTTTACAATGCCTGTAAAGCCCAGCAGCAGGATCTGCCCGACCAGAAGCCGGGAGTCCTTCTGTTCCACCCGAGAATAGGAAACAGATCCCAGGGCCAGCAAGGGCAGCAGGAAATCCACCAGCAGGTTATTGATCCGCACCGTAAGATTCAGATAAGACAGCATGGAGCAGCCCATGGCCAGAAACGAGTAGAGCAGGAACCGCCGCCTCTCTCTTACGATGCCGAAAATGGCCAGAAAACAGGCCAGGAGCACGCTGTTCTGGGCCAGGAGCAGAATTCCCTGGGCATGTCCGGCATACCGGCAGATATAGAAAAGAAACAGGCTGATCCCCGGAGGATAATCCCGGAAGGGGATCAGGACCGTATCCGCCCCAGGCAGTTTCCCCGCGCCAAGAAGGTATTTTACCATCAGGGCCCAGTGGGAAAAATTGTCATAATGGGTCAGTTTCAGACAGAGGCTGAGGAAAAGAAAAACCAGGATCCCTGTCCCGATACAGACCCGCTCCAGGGTCCACCCGGGAAAAGAAAGCTTTTTCCGGCAGGCCCGGGCCAGAAAGCAGGAAAAACCGGCCAGCCCGGCAGAGAGGCTCAGATTCGCGAAAAGAATCAGCTCTCCCGCCAGGGCCCCTATAAAAAGGAAGAGGCTGATCCCGGCGGCACAGAAAAGAGGCATAAACCAGAACCGGATCCTCCACAGTCCCCGGAGGGCAAAAAAATACCCGGCCATAGACAGAAGCAGCAGGCAGATTCCCGCGGGATTTACCGGTTCCATGTTTTGTATCTCACCTCTTTCCTTTCCATCGGGCCTGAAGGTTCCATCGGATCTCATCGTATACGGTCATCCAGGGATCCAGCTCCCGGGGCAGGGAATGCTCCCGGTCATGAATGATCTGCAGCCAGTGGCGGCGGCTGGTCTCATCCGCCGGTTCTACGGAAGCGGTCAGCTTTTCTTCTCCCCGGTAAACACAGCGGGCCTTCAGCTCCGCCCGGTAATGCTCCGTCACCACCCGGATCCGGAAGGACTCTCCTTTCGCGGGCAGGCTTCTTTTTTCTCCTGCCTGTTTTCCGGGAAGCGCCAGGGCAATGCCCTCCTCCGACACATCCAGAGTCACGGTCTCCAGGCTCCCGCCGGGAAAATCGCACCGGGCCGTTTCCCGGGCTTTGATCCGGTCTGAGATCCTCCGGGATTCCCGTCCCAGCATAATGCTCATGTGCCGTAAAGTAACACACAAGAATTTGATAGACAGCAGCCCATTATTTCCGTGTAACAAAGAGAAAGCAATACACAATTTACATCTGAATGATATAATACTTTTAGGGCAGAGCAAGGGGAAAATTAAGGTCTACGCTCCGTAGATATTCCGCAGATATAAGGAACTCTACGCTCCGTGTGTGTTTATTAAATTACCCATCACCTACAATAAAGGCAGAAAGGAGGACAGAAACTAATGGACCAAATCCGAATCGGCAAATTTATAGCCGAATCAAGAAAATCAATGAACCTTACCCAAAGGCAACTTGCCGACGCACTTTCCATTAGTGACAAAACAATTTCCAAATGGGAGTGTGGAAAAGGACTTCCCGAAGTTTCGCTCATGCTACCATTGTGTGCGGCATTAGATATTACTGTCAATGATTTGCTTTCGGGTGAAAAGGTTTCCTCAACTGATTATCAAAAGAAAGCGGAGGGAAACATGGTGAACTTAATGAAGGAAAACGAAGAAAATAGGAAAAGAATGGTGTTGTGCGTCATTACCGTCGCAATCACGGTCGTCGCTGTATGCGCCCTGATAGTAATAGCATCCTATATTGACCTGCCTACGGTGGTACGGATCATATTGATTGTGGGTGCTGTTTTAGTGGCGGTAGCGGGCATAGCAGCGGGCGCAATGCTTGACATTAAGGCCGGTTATTTTGAGTGTCCTCATTGTAAAGAACTTTTTGTTCCGAGCATGAATGAGTATGTAAAAAGCTATCATACTTTTACAAAACGCAGATTGACCTGTCCTAAATGCGGTAAAACGGGAATGTGCAAACATCGTGTCACAAGATAAATACGATTTCTGGTAATAGCAAAGCCAGCCGAGCCAGTCAACGGTCAAGATGAACGGCGCATTGAAGTGCTCCCCAAAAGTTGGACAAAAGTTATGCGGCAAAGCCATTTTGAATTCTGTATTGGACAGGACTTAACCCATTCAATTTTTCTTTGATTCGGTTATGGTTATAGTATTCAAGATAAGCGATCAGTTCCTGGCAGAACTCGTCTAATGATTGGAACGTCCGCAGGTATAGCAGTTCCGATTTTAACAGTCCGAAGAAGTTTTCCATAACCGCATTGTCCAGACAGTTTCCCTTTCTGGACATACTTTGCCGAATGCCTTTTTCTAACAGTCTTTTTTGATACCTGACGTTCTGATATTGCCAGCCCTGATCCGAATGAAGGATCAGCCCGCTGCTGTCCGGGAGCCGGGAGAATGCTTTATCCAGCATCTCATCCACCTGGCGGTAATTAGCCCGTTCACTGATGGCATAGCTGATGATCTCACCATTATACAGGTCAAGCACAGGAGAGAGATAAAGTTTGCTTCCAAACAGGGAAAACTCAGTCACATCAGTTACCCATTTCTGATTCGGCCTTTCCGCATGGAAATCTCTAGCCAGTAGATTTGGTGCAATCTTGCCGACTTCTCCACGGTAAGAACGATACTTTTTCATTCGTACCATACATTTTAGGCCTGATTCCTTCATCAGCTTTTGTACCGTCTTGTGGTTCAGACAAAAGCCTCTGTTGCGTAATTCCATACCAATCCGCCGATATCCGTACCGGCCTTGATTCTCCTGATAAATTGCTATGATTTCCGCCCTTTCTTTTGCGTATTTATCCACAGCATTAGCTTTCCGGGAATGATAGTAGTATGTACTTCGGGGAATGCCGGCCAGTTTAAGTAATGCTGCCAGAGGATAATCACGCCTTAATTCTGTAACGGCAGCCACAACATCGCTTATTCGGGTTTTTCTCGCTTCTGAATTAAGGCGTTTAATTTTTTTAGGTAATCATTCTCCATTTTCAACCGGTAATTTTCTTCTGACAGCCGCTTATTTTCCTGTTGCAGCTCCGACTGTTCCTGCTTCTTTTGTCGTTTTTCGCTGCCTTTTGTCGCCTGCTTTTTCATAAGTCCCTGTGCACCTTCCTTTTGGAATTTCTTCTCCCACCGGCACACTGTTACAACATCAAGGCAAAAGTGCATAGCTGTCTGTGTACAGGATAAGTGATGTTCCTGCTTGTATTGTAACACTTTTAGGCGAAACTCGCCATCAAAGCCTTTTTGTCGGCCAACCAGATTTCTGCTTAGAAGTCCTTTTGCACCATGTAGCTTATACAAGTTTACCCATTTTTCAATCGGCGTACAGGATACGCAAAATTTCTCGGATGCCTCTTTGCGTGTATGCCCTTCCAGTACATACTGAACAACTGCTAATTTTAATTCCTCACTGAACAATTCTTTTCCCATAGATTTCTGCACCCCTTTCGTTGACTTTCTTGTCCAACTTTTGGGGTGCAGTTCACATACGCGCCGCCGTTGACAGCCCCGCACTATTATCAGAGAGGGGGAATTTCTATGACCGAAGATGAAGCCTACAAAGTGCATATCCAGTACACATTCAATGCCTTTTGCAAGATTGTCATTCGTCACGCAGCCATAGATATAAAATCTTGAATCTGCGCCGGAGGTGGGAACGGGAAGTTTCTCTTGACTACATGATGAATGAGAAGTTTGTCCAGCTTGCCTTGCAGCGGCCCCGGCGGCTCATGGAGGGAAAAGACTGACGGCTGGGATGTATGGGGTAATGAAGTTAAGAATGATGTAAACATAAAATTTAATAAAAAAGAGGCTTAATAAATTGTGAATTCAGCCTCTGCAGATAGTTAATAACAGCAAGTCTAAAAGTGACCTGCTGTTTTTTTAATGATTTTTTCAAACAGAATATTAAAGGAGGATTGAAATGGCGTTTTTTTCTTCAGCAGTAGATCTACTGCAGACACTTGTTATAGCTCTTGGAGCCGGACTTGGAATATGGGGCGTTGTAAATTTGATGGAAGGCTATGGCAACGATAACCCCGGTGCAAATGCTCATGTACGGTAAGGAAGCAAGCAACCGAAAACAAGAGATAGACCGCCAGCACTACACTATTCCGAACCAAAGACCAAAAGATAAGCATTGTGGGAAAATCTAAACTTTTGGATTTTCCTACAATGCCAACTACGGCGGAATCCCTCCCACTCCTTATATCTTTCTGTATACATTGAATTTGTATTTAGTAAAATGCAGACAACACCACGGATCGGCTTTTGGTTGGACAATTCCAACCAAACACCACAGCAGACAGCAGAAAACATTCTGAACGCTAGGAAGCCGGTATGATTGTTACATATAAGGGGAAGAAAAATTTCTTTTAGGTACTTGCTTTCCTAAAACTGATGTGATACAATGATTTAATCCAGAAAAGGAGTAAAAAATATGCGGCAAGGTATTCTTAAATAAAACTATAATCAAATAGTGGGAACAAAGGATTATGATAGCTCCTTTTGTAGGGGCTTAGTTTTTTGTACCCAATTTAAGAATACTTTTGCCTTATCAATTTTGACATATCCCCAAAAACAGCAATCACAAACAGGTGTATGCTGTATATGTGTATGTCCGCAACTTATAATCCCCAGTGGTAAAAGTATTTTACTGCTGGGGATTTTTATGCCCTTTGGGGCTGTAAAGGGAGGACAATCACATGAAAATAATCAATATTGGAATTCTTGCCCATGTAGACGCTGGAAAGACGACCTTGACGGAGAGCCTGCTATATGCCAGCGGAGCCATTTCAGAACCGGGGAGCGTCGAAAAAGGGACAACGAGGACGGACACCATGTTTTTGGAGCGGCAGCGTGGGATTACCATTCAAGCGGCAGTCACTTCCTTCCAGTGGCACAGATGTAAAGTTAACATTGTGGATACGCCCGGCCACATGGATTTTTTGGCGGAGGTGTACCGCTCTTTGGCTGTTTTAGATGGGGCCATCTTGGTGATCTCCGCTAAAGATGGCGTGCAGGCCCAGACCCGTATTCTGTTCCATGCCCTGCGGAAAATGAACATTCCCACCGTTATCTTTATCAACAAGATCGACCAGGCTGGCGTTGATTTGCAGAGCGTGGTTCAGTCTGTTCGGGATAAGCTCTCCGCCGATATTATCATCAAGCAGACGGTGTCGCTGTCCCCGGAAATAGTCCTGGAGGAAAATACCGACATAGAAGCATGGGATGCGGTCATCGAAAATAACGATGAATTAACAGTCGAGCGCTGCGTGGAGAACCAATCAGCCGGGAAAAACTTGCGCGGGAGGAACAGCAGCGGGTTCAAGGACGCCTCCCTGTTCCCAGTCTATCATGGCAGCGCCAAAAATGGCCTTGGCATTCAACCGTTGATGGATGCGGTGACAGGGCTGTTCCAACCGATTGGGGAACAGGGGGGCGCCGCCCTATGCGGCAGCGTTTTCAAGGTTGAGTACACCGATTGCGGCCAGCGGCGTGTCTATCTACGGTTATACAGCGGAACGCTGCGCCTGCGGGATACGGTGGCCCTGGCCGGGAGAGAAAAGCTGAAAATCACAGAGATGCGTATTCCATCCAAAGGGGAAATTGTTCGGACAGACACCGCTTATCAGGGTGAAATTGTTATCCTTCCCAGCGACAGCGTGAGGTTAAACGATGTATTAGGGGACCAAACCCGGCTCCCTCGTAAAAGGTGGCGCGAGGACCCCCTCCCCATGCTGCGGACGACGATTGCGCCGAAAACGGCAGCGCAAAGAGAACGGCTGCTGGACGCTCTTACGCAACTTGCGGATACTGACCCGCTTTTGCGTTGCGAAGTGGATTCCATCACCCATGAGATCATTCTTTCTTTTTTGGGCCGGGTGCAGTTGGAGGTTGTTTCCGCTTTGCTGTCGGAAAAATACAAGCTTGAAACAGTGGTAAAGGAACCCTCCGTCATTTATATGGAGCGGCCGCTCAAAGCAGCCAGCCACACCATCCATATCGAGGTGCCGCCCAACCCGTTTTGGGCATCCATAGGACTGTCTGTTACACCACTCTCGCTTGGCTCCGGTGTACAATACGAGAGCCGGGTTTCGCTGGGATACTTGAACCAGAGTTTTCAAAACGCTGTCAGGGATGGTATCCGTTACGGGCTGGAGCAGGGCTTGTTCGGCTGGAACGTAACGGACTGTAAGATTTGCTTTGAATACGGGCTTTATTACAGTCCGGTCAGCACGCCGGCGGACTTCCGCTCATTGGCCCCGATTGTATTGGAACAGGCATTGAAGGAATCGGGGACGCAGCTGCTGGAACCTTATCTCTCCTTCATCCTCTATGCGCCCCAGGAATACCTTTCCAGGGCTTATCATGATGCACCGAAATACTGTGCCACCATCGAAACGGCCCAGGTAAAAAAGGATGAAGTTGTCTTTACTGGCGAGATTCCCGCCCGCTGTATACAGGCATACCGTACTGATCTGGCCTTTTACACCAACGGGCGGAGCGTATGCCTTACAGAGCTGAAAGGATATCAGGCCGCTGTCGGTCAGCCGGTCATCCAGCCCCGCCGTCCAAACAGCCGCCTGGACAAGGTGCGCCATATGTTTCAGAAGGTAATGTAAAGATACATAATCGTCAAGACGGCAACAATCAGAAGTTATGGAGGGTAACAATGGAATATAGTAAGGAAGATTTAATGGAAGCAAAAAAGCAAATTTGGGGAGTGGGAGAGAACATGGGAACAGAGGAAAGTAAAAAAATCTGGGAGGAGAACGCACAATTTTGGGATAATGCAATGGGTGACGAATCTAATGAATTTCACAGAGAGGTAGTGCGTCCCAAAGTAACGGAACTTCTATCTCCTAATCCTGCGGATTACATTTTGGATATTGCGTGTGGCAATGGAAATTATTCTTCGTATCTTGCACAAAGAGGCGCTTCGGTTGTCGCTTTTGATTACAGCAAAAAAATGATAGAATTGGCTAAAAGACGGCAATCACAATATGCAAAACAAATTGAATTTTGTGTGGCGGATGCGACCGATAGAAAAAGTATATTAGAATTAAAAAGAAATCGAGCCTTTACGAAAGCAGTTTCTAATATGGCAATTATGGATATTACGGATATTGAACCACTTCTTATGGCTGTTTATGAACTGTTGCAGGAAAGCGGAATTTTTGTCTTTGCAACGCAACACCCTTGTTTTGTCACGTTGACTGAAAAATATATGACACCGCACAGTTACTATGATATAGCGATTGAAGGGCAACCGAAAGAGCAGATTTATTATCATCGTTCCATACAAGATATTTTTAACCTTTGTTTTAGAGCTGGATTTGTCATTGATGGATTTTATGAAGAATGTTTTAAAACCAACAAAGAAATTCCTATGGTAATGATAGTAAGGCTTAAGAAGGTAAAACGTGATAGCTTAAAATAAATTCAAGTTTGTCGGGTAAATAGCAAACCCAGCCGAGCCAGTCAACGGTCAAGATGAACGGCGCATTGAACTGCACCCCAAAAGTTGGACAAGAAAGTCAACGAAAGGGGTGCAGAAATCTATGGGAAAAGAATTGTTCAGTGAGGAATTAAAATTAGCAGTTGTTCAGTATGTACTGGAAGGGCATACACGCAAAGAGGCATCCGAGAAATTTTGCGTATCCTGTACGCCGATTGAAAAATGGGTAAACTTGTATAAGCTACATGGTGCAAAAGGACTTCTAAGCAGAAATCTGGTTGGCCGACAAAAAGGCTTTGATGGCGAGTTTCGCCTAAAAGTGTTACAATACAAGCAGGAACATCACTTATCCTGTACACAGACAGCTATGCACTTTTGCCTTGATGTTGTAACAGTGTGCCGGTGGGAGAAGAAATTCCAAAAGGAAGGTGCACAGGGACTTATGAAAAAGCAGGCGACAAAAGGCAGCGAAAAACGACAAAAGAAGCAGGAACAGTCGGAGCTGCAACAGGAAAATAAGCGGCTGTCAGAAGAAAATTACCGGTTGAAAATGGAGAATGATTACCTAAAAAAATTAAACGCCTTAATTCAGAAGCGAGAAAAACCCGAATAAGCGATGTTGTGGCTGCCGTTACAGAATTAAGGCGTGATTATCCTCTGGCAGCATTACTTAAACTGGCCGGCATTCCCCGAAGTACATACTACTATCATTCCCGGAAAGCTAATGCTGTGGATAAATACGCAAAAGAAAGGGCGGAAATCATAGCAATTTATCAGGAGAATCAAGGCCGGTACGGATATCGGCGGATTGGTATGGAATTACGCAACAGAGGCTTTTGTCTGAACCACAAGACGGTACAAAAGCTGATGAAGGAATCAGGCCTAAAATGTATGGTACGAATGAAAAAGTATCGTTCTTACCGTGGAGAAGTCGGCAAGATTGCACCAAATCTACTGGCTAGAGATTTCCATGCGGAAAGGCCGAATCAGAAATGGGTAACTGATGTGACTGAGTTTTCCCTGTTTGGAAGCAAACTTTATCTCTCTCCTGTGCTTGACCTGTATAATGGTGAGATCATCAGCTATGCCATCAGTGAACGGGCTAATTACCGCCAGGTGGATGAGATGCTGGATAAAGCATTCTCCCGGCTCCCGGACAGCAGCGGGCTGATCCTTCATTCGGATCAGGGCTGGCAATATCAGAACGTCAGGTATCAAAAAAGACTGTTAGAAAAAGGCATTCGGCAAAGTATGTCCAGAAAGGGAAACTGTCTGGACAATGCGGTTATGGAAAACTTCTTCGGACTGTTAAAATCGGAACTGCTATACCTGCGGACGTTCCAATCATTAGACGAGTTCTGCCAGGAACTGATCGCTTATCTTGAATACTATAACCATAACCGAATCAAAGAAAAATTGAATGGGTTAAGTCCTGTCCAATACAGAATTCAAAATGGCTTTGCCGCATAACTTTTGTCCAACTTTTGGGGAGCACTTCACATATGCGCAGCCGTTGACAGCCCCGCCCGCCTTTGCTGGTAGGCAATCAAGGGGCGACAGCAAGAAGTGCCACCGCCCCGCACTATTATTCAGAAAGGGGAATTTCCATGACCGACCAGATAGCCTATCAAGAATATATCCAGCGCAGGTACAACGCCTTTTGCAAGACTGTTATCCGCTGTGCCGCCTTGGACAAGATTTTGAAGCTTAAACGGCAATGGGAACGGCAAGTTTCCCTTGACTATCTGATGAACGAGAAGTTTGTCCAGTTTGCCGCGTCGGAGCCGGACGAGGAATACCCATTTACCGTCTGCGGTCAGACCGTCCTGCTCTGCAACGCCGCCCTTGCCGACGCGATCTCTGTTTTGCCGGAGCAGACGCGGGAAGAAATCCTGCGCTATTACTTTCTGCGCCAGCCGCAGCGCGTGATCGGCGCGTGTATTGGCCGGTCACGCAGCACAGCGGGGCGGCATATCCAGCTTGCCTTGCAGCGGCTACGCGAAGAAATGGGGGTGAGCCGGTATGAGTAGACTTCTCCCCTATGAAACAATCCTCAAAGCCCGTGAGGGCGACCCAGAAGCCGTGAACGCTGTCCTGCTCCACTACGCCGGATATATCCGCTATTTCTCAAAAGTGAACGGGCAGGTCAACGCCGAGGTGGAGGACTATGTAAAGCAGCGGTTAATTGACTGTCAATTCAAGTTCCGGCTTGACGAACCACCGGACAAGTCATAAAAACTGAATACCAGCCGCCACCGACGCGGCCAGCGAAAGCAGTAAGTCTTGAAAAAGATTTACTGCTTTTTTTGTTGTCCGGCTCCGCTCCCGGCCATTTTGCCCCCTGCCGGTTGTAGTAGTAAGCGAGGAGGGAATTTTTCTGCCCTGGTGTTTGGCATTTGGAGCATTTACCCGTAGTAGAGGGCAAAGAGAAAGGATTTCTCCAACACCGGGTAGAAACCACTGCGTCCGGTGTCATTTTAGCGAAAGCGGGCAGGAATGCCCTTTACAGGATTAGTAGTAGCAGAAAAAGAGAAACAAACTTTTGTGGTTGCAGTTTTCCAAAAAAGTGGCGGACGGAAGTGAGAGAAAGTTTGCAGTCACGGAGAGCAAGTTTCTACCACGGTGCCAAAATCCGCAATTCTGCAGTTTTGCCCCTCGCGGGAAACTTGTTGGGGAGTGCCTTCCCCAAACCCTGCTCATGCGCCCTTACGGGCGAGAAAGGAGGTCACACCATGCGAAAGAAATACAACACGCCCCACCGCAGCCGCGTTGTGAAAACCCGGCTGTCCGAAGATGAGTATGCCGACTTCACAGCGCGGCTTGCGCCCTATGGTATCAGCCAGTCCGAATTTCTCCGGCAGGCGATACGGCGGGCGACCATACGCCCGGTTGTCCATGTGTCGTCGGTCAATGACGAGTTGCTTTCCGCTGTCGGGAAGCTGACAGCCGAGTACGGCAGGATCGGCGGCAACCTCAATCAGATTGCCCGGTATCTGAACGAATACGGCGTACCCTACAACACCCTTTCCGGCGAGGTACGCGCCGCCATATCCGACCTTGCCGTCCTCAAGTATGAAGTCCTCAAGAAAGTAGGTGACGCGGTTGGCAACACTCAAGCATATCAACTCTAAAAACGCCGACTACGGAGCCGCCGAGCAATATCTTCTCTTTGAGCATGACGAGTTTACCATGAAGCCCGTCCTTGATGAAACCGGCAGGCTTATCCCCCGCGAGGACTACCGGCTGTCCACGCTGAACTGCGACGGGGAGGATTTTGCCGTTGCGTGTATGCGGGCCAATCTCCGCTATCAGAAAAACCAGCGGCGGGAAGATGTGAAAAGCCACCACTACATCATCAGCTTTGACCCGCGGGACGGGCCGGACAACGGCCTGACCGTAGACCGGGCGCAGGCGTTGGGGGAACAATTCTGTAAAGAGCATTTTCCCGGCCACCAGGCCCTTGTCTGCACCCACCCGGACGGGCATAACCACAGCGGCAACATTCATGTGCATATCGTCATAAACAGCCTGCGGATTGAGGAAGTGCCGTTCCTGCCCTACATGGACAGGCCGGCCGATACGAAAGTCGGCTGCAAGCACCGATGTACCGACGCTGCCCTGCGCTACTTCAAATCCGAAGTCATGGAGATGTGCCACCGGGAGGGGCTTTATCAAATCGACCTCTTGAACGGCAGCAAGAACCGCGTCACCGACCGGGAGTATTGGGCGCAGAAAAAGGGACAGGCCGCGCTGGACAAGCAGAACGCCCCCATGATTGCCGATAGTATCACGCCCCGGCAGACCAAGTTTGAAACGAACAAGGAGAAGCTGCGGCAGACCCTACGGAAAGCCCTTGCCACCGCCGCCAGCTTTGACGAGTTTTCCTCTCTGTTGCTGCAGGAGGGTGTGACCGTCAAGGAGAGCCGGGGGCGGCTTTCCTACCTCACGCCGGACAGGACAAAGCCAATTACCGCCCGGAAGCTGGGCGACGATTTTGACCGCGCCGCTGTCTTTGCCGTTTTAGAGCAAAACGCCGCCAGAGCAGCCGAAGCGCCAGCCAGATCCCCCGATCCCCCACGCACCATAAAAGACCGCTTGCAGGTTGCCAGAGCCGAGATAGCCGCCCCGAAACAGGACGGAGTGCAGCGGCTTGTGGACATTGAGCAGAAAATGGCCGAGGGCAAAGGCCGGGGCTATGAACGCTGGGCGAAGATACACAATCTGAAGCAGGCCGCCAAAACGCTGTCCGTCTACCAGCAATACGGCTTTACTTCCCCGGAGCAGTTAGAAGCCGCCGTTGACACCGCCTATCAGAAAATGCGCCAGACCAGCGGCGAACTGAAAGCACTGGAAACGAAGCTGCAAGGGAAAAAGAAGTTGCAGCGGCAGGTGTTGGCCTACGCCCAGACCAAGGCCGCCCGCGACGGGCTGCGGGCACAGAAATCCGAGAAAGCCCGCGCCGCATACCGGCAGGCCCATGAGAGCGATTTTATCATAGCCGACGCAGCAGCCCGGTATTTCAAGGCGCATGGCATTACCAAGCTGCCCGCCCGGAAAGCGTTGCAGGCCGAGATCGAGCAGCTTATCTCCGAGAAAGACGGCCTGTATAACACCTATCACGAACAGAAACAGCGGTTCAAGGAGTTGCAGACCGTCAAGCGGAACATCGACCAGATTTTGCGCCGGGACGAGCCGCACCGCAGAAAGGAGCAGAGCCATGAGCGATAACCTGCCCCACATGGACTACCGCCAGCACCGGCGGGCGCGGCGGCTGGTACATGAGTGCTGTAACTACGATGAGGGGAACTGCCTGCTATTGGACGACGGGGAGCCTTGCGTGTGCGTCCAGAGCATTTCCTTTTCCCTCATGTGCCACTGGTTCCGTGTGGCTGTCCTGCCCCTTGACGGGGAGCTGGCCGCAGCCCTCTTGTGCCGGGGAAGCCGGAAACGGTGTGCCGTCTGCGGGGCGGCCTTTGTCCCCAAATCCAACCGGGGAAAATACTGCCCCGACTGCGCCGGGCGCATGAAGAAAATCAAAGCCGCCGAGAGAAAGCGGAAACAAAGGCAGAGATGTCACGCTTTAGAGCCTTTCAAACCCGCATAAATCAAGGCTTTTTTCGTGGGTGTCAAAGGGTACGCGATACATTTATCCTTTTCCCCCGGAAACGGCGTTTTAATGCGTGACAATACGCCAAAATCAACCCGAACACAGGGAGGTGATCCTATCGCTGATTATATCAGGGCAGACACGCGGCTGCCCGCCTATCTGCCGTATCCCCGTTTCCTGCTGAAAATGGAGATTTCACAGACCGCCAAGCTGCTGTATTCGCTGCTGTTAGACCGTTCCACCCTCTCCCAGAAAAACAAGTGGCTGGACGACGAGGGCAGGATTTATATTATCTATCCCATCGCGGAGATAGCAGAAATACTGGATAAAGGCAGCACCACCATCAAGGGGGCGCTTAATGAACTGGACACGGCGGGGCTGTTGGAACGGGAACGGGGCGGCTTCTCCGCACCGAACCGGCTTTATGTCAAAGTACCGCCAGTGCCACAGGTACAGTTTTCAGACCAACTGATGGCCGGAAGTCCGCCCCTCATAGAGCCGGAAAACCGTCCTACTGATGGTCAGAAAACCGACCTTATGATGGTCGGAAAACCGTCCCCTAACCAAACTACTATAAACAACCTTACAGAGAGCCAAACAAAGGGAGTGAGTGGGGGGCCGTCCGCGCCCTATGGCCGATATGGAAATATTTTTCTGTCACAGACCGAATACGACGAGTTGCAGGCAGAGTACCCTGACAGGCTGGAACGGTTCATCGAGGAAATGAGCCGCTACCTTGCCGCCAACGGGAAAAGCTACCAGAACTATGCCGCCGCCCTGCGGATATGGGCGGGGAACGACAAAAAGGAAGCCCCTAAAAAGGGCATACCAGACTACTCATGCAAGGAGGGCGAGAGTTTATGAAGAATGAAATCAACGCGGTTTTGGAGAATATGACGACCACCATCCCGGAGCCGGAGGACTACACCGGCGAGGACGGTTTACTGTACTGCGGCAAGTGCCGCAAGCCGAAAGAAGCCTATTTTGCGCCGGATAAGGCCGCTATCTTCGGGCGCGACCGCCACCCGGCAGAGTGCGACTGCCAGAGAACCGCCCGCGAGGAACGGGAAGCCGCCGAAAAGCGGCGCAGACACCTTGACACCGTGGAAGAACTGAAACGCCGGGGCTTTACCGACCCCACCATGCGGGACTGGACTTTCGAGAACGACAACGGCAGGAACCCGCAGACCGGGCTTGCCCGCCGGTATGTGGAGCATTGGGAAGATATGCGGACAGACAATATCGGCTGCCTGTTCTGGGGCGGCGTAGGCACCGGCAAAAGCTACCTTGCAGGCTGTATCGCAAACGCCCTCATGGAGAAAGAAATCCCCGTCCGCATGACGAACTTTGCTCTTATCCTCAATGACCTTGCCGCCAGCTTTGAGGGGCGCAACGAGTACATTTCCCGCCTTTGTCGTTATCCGCTGCTGATCCTTGACGACTTCGGCATGGAACGCGGGACGGAATACGGGCTGGAACAGGTGTTCAATGTGATTGACAGCCGTTACCGCAGCGGCAAGCCGCTGATCGTCACGACCAACCTTACGCTGGACGACCTGCACAACCCGGAGGACACCGCCCATTCCCGGATTTATGACCGCCTGCTTTCCATGTGCGTCCCGGTACGCTTTACCGGCGACAACTTCCGGCAGGAAACCGCCAAGCGGAAAATGGAGAGCATGAAGAAACTGATTACCGACTGAAAGGAGTATTGCCTATGGCAGATAACAAGCAGCACGACACCCGCACCACCCGCCGCCCTGACTGTGTGACGGAAATCCGCATGGGCAATTCCGTCCTTGTCGTGTCCGGCTATTTCAAGAAAGACACCACAACCACAGCCGCCGACAAAATGGCGCGGGTACTGGAAGCGGAAGCCGCTGCTACACAGGAGCCGACTTATCCGGCGTGAACCGGGGCATGGAAAAGCGGCCATGCCAGGGAGCATGACCGCTGGAACGAAAATCGGAAGTGCTTTAGCAATTCTTAATCTCATTCTCTATAAAATAATTTGCAATTTCAAAGGCTTTTATTCTTCTCTTTGCCAATGTGATTTGTGATTTATAACGCTCGGAATTATCCTTTGATTCAAATGTTTTTACTGTTTCTCTTAGCTTGTGCAGAGTTGAATCAATTTGCCTTTTGGCCGCGGTTAATTCATCTATTGTATACTTCATGTTTTCTCCTTTAACTTCTGATTTTTTTGTTAAATCAGAGTATACCACGGAGTTATGAACTTTTCTACTGCAAATATGGGACGACAACCCATACCATAAAAATCGGAAAATTGAAAAGCTGTAAAGAAGCAAATTTAGCTAACTTGAAATTTTAAATTCCAGTGCAGAGTTAAATTCCATCTGGGTTTAAAATTTCCCTGTTTTTAAAAGTTTTTTAATG
>CAWVDN010000002.1:0-247500 GCA_963928055.1 Candidatus Scatomonas sp.
AATTCTTTCTGGAAAGGATCATACACTGCCGGAAAATCCATGATCCCGCAGGGATTCATCTTTCCCTCCCAGGACACCCAGAAGGTACTTCGGCCCGCCCGGCATTCCATATGGCTTTCCTGGGTCTCTCCCCAGTTCTCCTCCGGTAAAATTTTCTGTTTTTCGCCGGAATCTTCCTCCTGCTGCCGCTTTTTTTCTTCCATCTTTTTCAAAACCCTTCTGCCCCGCCGCAGAAAGGCTTCCGGATCCATTTGATGATACTGCTTCCTGACGCCCATGCGCCCGGCCTCCTCCGCCGACAGTCTGGAATCCTCCGCTTCCGGCGTCCGCCGGACTGGAGGAAACATATAGGTGGACATATGTACTACAATGTCATGGGCTTTTCCAAAGTCCAGGATAGATTCCATATCTCCGGCATTTTCCGGGATCATGCTGGCGTTGATGATCACCTGGATCCCGGCCTCCTTCAAGCCTAGAACGGCTCGCACCGCCCGCTCATAACCTTCCGGCCTGCCGCAGACTCTGCCGTAAGTCTCCGGGGAAGACCCGTAAAGGGTCAGATTTACCCGGGCGGGAGCATGTTCCTTCAGCCAGGTCAGCTCCTTTTCATCGATCAGCGTACCGTTGGTGTTAAGGGAAAGGATCAAGCCCATGTTCTGGAGACTTTCGTAAAGATAGTGAAAATCCGGAAATAAAAAAGGCTCTCCGCCGGTCAGCAGCAGATACAGCATGCCCTGTTCCCGGCACTTTCTTCCCAGACGGATCCACTCCTCCGCCGTATGCTCCCGGAATCCCTCATTCCGCAACTCCTGCCTGGTCTTTCTCACATAGCACATGTGGCAGGCAAAGTTGCATACGGGAGTCAGCTCAAAGGTTCCTCCCAGAGGAATCCGGTTCCTGGAGGCTTTCCGGAACAGATAATCTTTTACAGTCATATTACTTTTCTTTTCCTCCTGTTTTTTCCAGATAGTCCCGAAGAATCTGAACTGCCTCCCGGTCCGGACGGCAGACCAGCCGCAGGATCTCCGTTTTCTCCATCAGCTGCAGGACCAACTGATGGGCCAGCTCTGACTCCTGAGGATCCCAGGGATAAAAGGCTGAAGCCAGCAGCAGCGCCCGGTATTTTTCCCCCGGACTCATGACTTCCACACGATTTTCTCTGCCCTGGCACAGCACCGCCACTGCCCGCAGCTTCCGGCTGAAGTTGACGCAGATCCTGGAGGATCCGCAGACCGGAATCCCGTAGACGGTTTCCTGCCGAACCACCGCCCGGTCGCCGTTCAGAATCCCGGCTCCGGCATATTCCCGCCAGAGTTCCGCCTGCGTGGACTTTCCTATGCCGCTGGGTCCAGTAAACAAAAGGGCCCCGGAGTTTCCCCCAAAGTCCGCCTCCACGCAGGAGGCGTGAAGAGTCAAAGCCCTTCGGTACAGCAAAGGGGTATGAAGGCCTGTCAGGGCAAGAAGTTGATTCAGATTAAAAGCAGGCTCCTGATACACCTCCGGATCCAGCTGAATGGAAAATTCATGTCCTCTCCAGTCTTCCGGAGAAAAAATAACCGCATAACGGCAACGGCCATAGGAGGCTGCCGTAAATAATTTCCCGTTTTGCTGCCAGACTGCTTTTCCCTCCCTCTGTTCTCGAAAAACAGGAACTCTTTTAGTCATTTTCCGGAACAGTTCTGCCCTCTCCGCAACCGACACTGTTATTCTGTCCTCCAGTTTATCAAAGGCCTCTTCCGAAACATGAAATTTCTGCAGAAACCTGCCTGCCGGAAGCTGCCTTTCGGGAATTTCCATAGAAAACCCTGTTTCCCCAATCTGAAACCACTCCATAGCCATCGGATCCTCCTACGTTTCGGGGGCATATCTCAGTGAGATATGCCCCCGCTGCATACTGCTGTTGACAGATTCTAAATTATGAGGAGATAAAAATCATTCCTAAGTCGTTATTATACCCATGGTAGCACAGCTTGTCATCAAAATTACCGGGGTTGACTGCGTCAAAATTGCAGTCAGTGTTACTATTAGTAAAATAAACTAAGTCGCCTGCGGCAAACTCACAGTCCAATTCGTTTTTATTAATGGGAATCCCGTTGTCGGAGCAGGCCGCGACTCCGGTGTCAAGCTGGAAGGATTCAAACACCGCAATGGGTTTGCTGTATTTCTTTTTCACTGTTTTCCCCTCCTTACCTTCTTGTAGTCTCAATGCTGACTGCGGCAGATCCCGTCTGTCCGCCTTCAGCGTCAAGTCCGTATACTGTATAGTTATAGACACCTGCCTTGCCAGGCTTGAACTTCAGCGTCCATACCTTGTTGCCGGCGTCATTGATCTCTGACTTGACAGTTGCGGACTGTTCCTTGCCGTTTTCCTTCAGGACAACAATGTCTTCCACATCGGCGGTTGTCTCAACTTTCAGTTCCGCCTGTTTGGTATATCGGATAGAGTCTGATGTAAAGGCCGCAGAGATCAGCTGGGCTTCCCCTGCAGGCTGCTCCGGCGCATCTGCCTGCAGCTTCTCATTAAACAGCGCTACCAAATCTGTACTGTAGCCGAAACTCATAGACGCAGGCGAAGCAAAAGTGGTTTTGATGTCTGTGATGGAAAGGATCTGGTCTGCATCTCCTCCATAATTGGCAATATAAACGTAAGCCTGGTAACCATTGTCTGTTTCCGCAAAGTACGGGGCAAGATCTGTTACTACTGTGCCAGTCTCATCCTCGTCATTCTCATAGGCAACAAATGTACGGTAGTTCTGCGCAGATGCCTGACTGAAAGCTTTAGACAGATATGCCGCTTCTCCAGACTCCGGATTTTCCAGAGATACATCCAGCAGGACTTCTCCGCCCAGCACGCTCTTGGCACCGATCTGCAGCGTCTTGGGTATCTGATCTACATTTAAGATAAATCCGATGCTACAACTCTTATTTTTCAGATACGTCTCGTTGTTCGGTCCCGCCATTTCATAGTCCGCAACTTGAGCTTCTTCCATGGCAGTTGTCGGCAGATCCGGCGATGCATCAATATAAACCGCTCCATCCCCTTCTGTTCCTTCGGTGGTACTGTCGTAATCCTCTCTGCTGACGATTGCTTCTCTCAGTTCCAGGTGCTGCTCGTAGGCTTCTGTATCTGCCATATACGCTCCCTGGGCCGTTGCCGCGTCTCCGGTCAGCGTGCTTCCCGTTACATCAATGGGATCGTAAATCCGCACGGCATCAAAGATAAAGTGACCGCCACGGTTCAACGCCGGGAAAGCTTCATTGGTATATTCTTTATATACCTGTACTTTTACCGTGTAAGTACCATAAGGCATGTCTTCACAGGAAAGCACCGGAATCTGGTATAACTCTGAAGCCCCTTTATTTGCAACCTGCTGGCTCTTGAATACGGTTCCTTCCGCTGCTTCACCCTGATAGATTTCCGTCCGTATCATAGCTGCTTCATCATCTGTACTGCTGATCAGGTCGAATCCCGTACCGGTAAATGTAAACTGAGCGTAAGTAATATCGTAGCCTCCGTCACTGGTAGATGAGACATAAATGTGATTTGCAGTTCCATTGGAATACTTCCCATCATCGTTATAAGATGCATCGTATCCATATGGTGAATTCTGCCCTACCGTTCCATCATTCTGTAAGTTGTCGTTACTGCTATTACTGGACTTATAGATTCCCCAATTCGCGCTTTCGGTGCCGATATAAGTAATCGCATTGGCAAAATCATCCTCATAGTACATGGTCGTGGCCGGGATCACATCCAGCTCATTCAGCATCCGGTAAGCCTGCTGTTCTTCACCATCCGGCGTCACCTTCACAACTACGAAGATCCGCTCCACTTCAGAGAGCATGCGGTTCAGCTGATACTGTACCTTGCCATCTTCCGTGATGGTAAACTGTCCGTTGTCCGCATTAAAGGTCTTTGTACCATCGGCGAACTGGGTCAAGCTTGTATCGGTATCCGGGTTGTACTGCATGAAGCCTACCACTTCATAGGTAGTAGAATCAGATATGGTTTCATTAGCTGTCACATCCACCTGAACAGCCTTGCCATAGTCAATGACGATCTGGTCTGCCTGCAGCGGAGTCTTATTTACAGGTTCTCCTCTGAAAATAACACCGAACGCAACGGCTGTTGCTGTATAGTTGTCCTCATCTTCATCAAAGCGCCTGGTTGTTACTTCCTTTAATCCGCTGATTGTTTTATTATCGTCAATCGT
This sequence comes from Candidatus Scatomonas sp., assembly GCA_963928055.1. Taxonomy (GTDB): domain Bacteria; phylum Bacillota; class Clostridia; order Lachnospirales; family Lachnospiraceae; genus Scatomonas. Next base: position 4,215 of record CAWVDN010000002.1, read on the forward strand.
CAGCGAACCGGTCCCGTCACTGTTTGCCTGCACAGTATACCGTGCCCCTGGATTGTACATCTCATATCCGGCAGGAGTATAGCCTGCGCCGTTGACGGTAAGGGAATCATTCAGGTTAAAGGTACGGGTTGCCCCCTGTCCCACAACGAAACGGTTGGCGAAAGGAATGACAACGCCGTTCTCATTCACCGGATAGCCATCCTCATTGACCAGATAATACTGGATGGTGGTGATAGCGCCTTGCCAGTTTACTTTCGGCAGCGGGAAGGTCTGGGTCGCGAAATCGCCGTTAATATCTACATATTCCAGGACCGCGCTCTCATTGGTGTCGTAAACGCCGCCGTCTCTATCCCCTTCCATGGACCCCTTCAGGTAAGCATAATAGCTGAGGGCCACTTCCTGATCGGTAATATTGCCGATGTTCCACACAAAACGTTCCGTTCCCGATGCGTCCTTTGTATAAGTAAAGGACTGGGCCGCAATGGTGACACTGCCATCCGGGGCAATAGTCATGATGTTCTCCCGGCCATTGCCGATCTTATCGGAAAACGCCTGCTGTCCGTCATCGCTGAAAGTCACTGTCTCCAGAGCCGTACCGCCATCCTTGCGTGTACCGATCAGATTTTCATCCGATGTATCGGCTTTTGTCCAGAGATCATATGCCCGAACTTCAATGACAGGAGCGGAGGTAAGCGTTCCCTGGGTGCCGCCGGCAGTGCCGGTGGTCTGAGTGGTCAGCAGGGTGAAATCGCTCTTGATGGTATCGGTAACTCTGGCATTGGTGCCGGCGTATTTGATCTGAGTCGCCAGACTTCTGTAGAATTCCTCTAATGCAGCGCCATTCTCAACCAGTTCCACATCCACCGTATTCTCTCCGGCAATATTTTCCAGCACCGGACGAAGTTCCTCTTCAGACCAGCTGTATTTGCTGAAACCACCGTGATTCAGATCAAAACCGACTGCATAGAAAGAATCAATATTTCCATTCAATGTCTGTGCATATTGATTAGGATTGCTAATATATTGAAGCCATGTTTCCGCATTATCCGAACTGTTTCCATTGTAGGCGCCAACTGCTTCATATATATTATTTGTACCATATTTTGTGTCGTCCGCATTACCGTTTAGACGATTATCATTATAGTGGGACGGCGCTCCATCTGTCATAAAGACAACAATGGTCTCACGTCCCGAGTTTGCGTATTTCTCTGCTCCGCCATAGCTGTTTTTCAGTTGGTCTACTGCTTCATTTGCCTGGGCAAACGCGTAATCATAGTTGGTATTTCCGCGGTTGATTCCCGAATCAAACCTCTGACCATTAGTATTTCCAATCTGTAACGTAAAATCAACATGGGTTCCGTCCACTGTGTAGTTTGTAAACTTCGTATTGGAAAAAGCTGTGTTGGCCGCTTTCGCATCCTGTACGTTTGTAAATACTGTCTGTACAGAATCAATATAGTTTAAATCTTCCCCGGTTTCTCTCGTATTATCTGCATCAAAACCGGCAAACGTCACAAAGGAAAGCGAATTATTTGTGCTGCTGCCCTCCTGGTTCTCTCCAAGAAGTATATTGGCAAATTCCTGGGCGGAAGCCATTGCCTGATCCAGTTTATCTGTAGTCGTTTCAGCACTTCCATTTGGAATCTTGAGATTATCAGTTGTCGCGTTCGGATTTGTTAAAAACCAGTCGTCTGTCCACCCCATAGAGTTAGATACGTCTACCACCAGAACCACATCTACGCCACTCTTTACAGAGATGCCGGCCGCATCCAGTTCTACTTTTACAGCGCCGGTGGAGTTAAAGTCCTGCCCGATCGCGGTTTTATTGATCCGCACCGCGCCGTCGTCCGGGTATTCCGGATAATCTTCCGCCGGAGTCAGACCCTCGTAAGGATCGCCCTCTACTACTACGACCACTGCGCCATAGTCTTTCCCAAGATATGTAATCCTTGCCGTCTGTGTTCCGATCCGGCTGATATCATATCCGCTGATCTGAAGCCCGTTTGCTGTCGTGATCTCGGCGGTCGTTCCATCCTCGTAAGTCACCTGCAGCACAATGCCGCCAAAATCCGGCTCCATATTCTGCTTTGTATAACGGGTCGTGTTTCCGTTAAGCACCGCGCTTGTCACTGTCTTGCTGGAAACCGTAACCGGAATGATGATGGTCAGGTCTTCCTGCATCGCCGTGCCGCTGGCCGCTGTCAGGGTGGCAGTGATGTTTACTGTACCGTCAGATACGCCGGTTACTGTTCCATTCGCAACAGTAGCAATTTCGTCATTCTCAGAAGTCCAGGTAATCTCATAGTCAGTTGCCGCTGCGCCGCCCACCAGAACAGTAGGTGTCAGATTCATCTGTGCGCCGGTCTGCAGGGAAGCAGAGTCTGGGATTACAGAGAAGGAAACGGACGCGCCGGGCATGGCAACCTGCCGGAAGAGATAGACATTACTACTTCGGTCATAGCTCTGCCATACATCTGAGCGATAGCTTAAATAATACGAAGTCCAACTTCTAGTATAGCTAATTCGGTATGCACCCTCTTCTCTGTTCGTAACTTGCAGTTCCGCCTGGCTGTCACTGATTATATTACGATTGTTCAGCCGCAGATACTGGGATCCGTTGGAAATATTCCAGCCATTGCCTGTCCGATTAAAGGTCCATACACAGGCTTCTTCATTTTCACTGATCGTGGCAACTCCATTGGATACAGTGACCTCCTGTCTGGCGCTGGATCCATTACTATTTCTGAAAGCATATCTGCTGCTTCCATTCGTGCTGCTGTTCAAAATCAGGTAATTGGCTCCGTCATCCACTCCATCCGTATCCAATTCGTACCGGGTCTCTCCCTGAAGGTTTCCGGTCACTGTATTTTCCCCAGGTACAGGAGCTGGGTCTTCACCGCCAGCTTTTGCCTGACCAGCCGCAAAAATGGAAAAGTGCGTGGTCTTAAAGGCTACGGTTTCATCCTGAAACTCTGCCCCTGCAATCTCTTCCACCGTCGTGCCGTCATCGGATACATAGAAGACCGTATCCGCGCCTGCCGGTGCCGGCATGGTCACAGCTGCTTCTGTTCCCTGAGTGTAGCCTTCAAGATCGATATCATAGGCCGTGAATCCCGTTTCCAGCTTCTCCGCTAACGCTGCCGCAACTGTTTCATTGCCGCTTACATCTGCTACAGTAAGCCCTGTGGCTGTCGTGCCGGATACTATCACGCCGGTTGCCTCATCTGTTACCTGTTCCGGTGTTTCCGGCACGTCCGGATCTTCCGTTTCCGGAAGCAGTTCCGCTGTGGTATTAGCCAAGGCTGCCGCCATGATCAGCGCCCCGGTACCTTTGGCCTCGTCATCGGTGTAGAGATTTGCACAGTAATAGTCATCCGTAGTTCCTACGCCGGATTTCTGATAAATATCCTTGACAGAATAATTACCTTCTTCACCGGAGAACTTATTCTCCACAATGCCGTTAAAAGCTTTCAGACCGGCCTCTCCATATTTTGCATCCGTCACATAGCCGTTATTGTAGGCTTTCATCAGGGCATAGGCCATCATAGCGGAGCCGGAGGTTTCCAGCCGGTTTCCGTTTTTAGCAGTCAGGCTTTCATCCCGGTTGACCACGTTGTACCACATGCCGGTCTCCGCGTCCTGATACTGCAGCATAGCATCAAAAAACGCCGGCAACTGACGGATCATTTCGCTGCGGTACTCGCCCTCCGGCATCATTTCAATGATATCTACCTGAGCCATAGCATACCAGCCAATACCCCGTGCCCAGAAATGACCGTTGCCTTCCATGTTCTCTACATTCCAGCCGTGATGGTACAGACCGGTTTCACTGTCCAGCATAGCAGAGGCAACCCACGCCATGCGAGCATAAGCTTCCTCGTAGATGGCGGCGGAGGCAACCTCTTCGCCATCCTGGCCGATCAGCCGGATCTTGCCCTCGTCAATGGCGTTGGCGCATTCCATCAGGAAAGGCTCCGCCATATACAGGCCGTCCAGACCGATATTCCACTGGCTCCAGGACTCAGTAGGCTGACCGTCCTCCTCCTGTTTATGCAGATAATTGCCGCCGCACTGCTCATAAGCAGTCTGCTTTTCCAGTTCTCTGTATACAAACTGGATGGCTTTCTCGTATTTGTCGTCATTGATCACATTGTCCAACAGGTCAAAGATACCTCTGGCGGATTCTACCGCGTCCAGTTCCCCGGTACCGTAGTCCGCAATAGAGCCGTCGTCTGAAATGTTGTCATCATAAAACTGCTCCGCAAAGGCTCTGCTTGTCTCATCTCCTGTCATCAGGAGCGCATCCATCATCAGCCCGTTGAAATACCGCCAGGTATCTTTTTTCCCCTCGGTATCCCAGGTGAAAGGGCCCTGTGAAAGATCGTCTTTCTGATTTTCCTCCCGCATCTGCGCGGCATAGCTGAATACTGCCGTCACATTTGCGGATGTCTGCGCGCTTTCATCCATTTCGCCGGTCTCCGGGGCCGCAGCTGCCGTCATGGGCAGCATTCCCAGAACCATCACCAGCGAAAGGATCAGCGCAAGGAATTTTTTGCTTTTTCCTCGCATGTTGCATTCTCCTTCCCTGTTTACTTTTCGTTCCTTCCGGCGGTTTCATCCGCCTGGCCTCCGATAGAAGAACGGAACGGCTCTGCCTGAAAGCGGACAGCAAAACGAATGTTTTTCCATCCGGCACTTGTCCGACAAATCCGAATTTACCCGGTGTCCCCGAAACGTAAAAAAGCCCTGAAACACACGGTTTTTCAGCGTGTTTCAGAGCTTTTTCCCTTACTCTTTTTCAGTTTTAAATCGCAATTTACCGGACAAACCCCGGGGTAAACTTCTTCCGGTTTTTCGGACAAAAAGAGGCCGGAACCCTTCGGCCCGTACCTCTTTCTGCGGTATCTATCTGCTTTTTTCTGATTTTTGTAGATTTATTTTCTGGCCTCGTCGTACATAGCGATCAGGTTCTCCGCCGGTACGCCTGCCACGATGTTGTGGATGGTGTTGAACACGTATCCGCCGCCCTTGCCCAGGATGTCAATGCGCTCCCGAACCTGTGCCCGCACTTCATCGGGAGTTCCGAAGGGAAGCACGTGCTGGGTGTCTACGCCGCCGCCCCAGAAAGTGAACTTGTCGCCGTAGTTCTCTTTGATCTTCACGGGATCCATGCCGTTGGCGGACAGCTGCAGCGGATTCAGGCAGTCCAGGCCCATCTCCGCGAAATCATCCAGGAAATCATAGATGGCGCCGCAGGTGTGGAAGAAGGTCTTCCATCCGGTATTCTTATGTACCCAGTCACAGATCTCTTTATAGAAGGGTTTGTACAGTTCCCGGAAGGTGTTGAGTCCGATCATGGGGCCTCTCTGGTTGCCGAAATCGGTGCCGGAGATCCATACGACCTGGATCCGCTCGCCTACTGCCTGTTTGTAGATCTCCAGGTTCTTCAGCATTACGTCTGTCTGCAGACGGAACACAGCCTTGACGTACTCCGGATACATGGCGTTGGCCATGAGCCAGTCGTCTACCCGGCGGATTCCCTTGGGATGCTTTACAGCCGGTCCCGGGATCACAGCGGCATCGCCCAGGGCGCCGCCGCCCAGCATACCCACGATGCCCAGATCCGTGTTATTGTACAGATCGTAGGACTGTTTCTCCCAGAATTTCGCGGTCTCATCGTCTACCACGGTGAAATCCTCTTTGAAATCCTCCACCGGAGTCAGATCCTCTTCGTCCAGATCGAAATCAAATTTTTCTCTGGGAACGGAATCAAAGAAGCTGCCGCCCTTGGGGATCATGCAGGAATACTCCGCGGTTCTGTCGCCCTGGGGGTATACGAACTTGGTTCCTTTTTCGTCCTCGTCATACTCGAAGCCGCCGCCCATCAGCACAGGCGTTCCGTCGTCCATCTGCCAGGGCTTCCAGTTTTCATTTTTATATCCAAAGAAATTTACGGGATTCAGAAGGCCGACGATATCGGCTCCTACCGCATTGATCACATCATAATCCACCTCGCCCAGAAGCTGTCCCGGCTCTGTGATCTTGATGGGTTTCTCCGGAAGGCCCAGGGCCTTGCGGAACCGATACAGCGTGCTGGCGTTGATACCGGTCTGGCTGGTTCCGCCAAGATCGATAACCGTTCTGTCCGGCTGCTGATGATTCAGTGTTGCGATCAATCTCTCTCTACCTGTCATTTTTTCTTACCTCCGCTTTTTCCTGTTGGGCTCCTGCCCTTGTCTTTACACACATTTTACCAGGAAAAAGAAGGTCCGGAAATACCTTATCTTTTTATTTGATGGACAATATTCCTGTTTTATTCTCCATCCCGGTATTCTTTTGGCGAGATACCGATGACCTTTTTGAAAGCCCTGGAAAAATAATAGGGATCCTCGTAGCCCAGCTGCCGGCCGATCCGGGAAATATACTCCTTCGTGGACCGGAGAAGCTTGCAGGCTTCCTGCATTTTGATGTTCTGGAAGAAATCCAGGGGCGCCCGGTCCGCGTACTTTTTGAAGATGGCGTTGATGTAGCTTTTGGAGAGATGAAACTCCTCTGCCAGATCCTCCAGACTCAAGGATTTGTCCATATTGGCGTACATATAATGGACGATGGAGGTAATATGGCGATTCTGTTTGCCCGTCTCGTTCCCCTTCTCCCGGAAATAGATCTCCGACAGGATCAGGGAAAGGACCTGGGAGATATAAATAAAGTTTCCCTGGGTATAGTTGCGCCGCAGGACCCGGAACAGCAGATGGAACAGCGTCATGATCCGGTTGTCCGCCGTCTGGGAACTGACGGAGAGCACCCTTGGCTCCTCCAGAGGAAAGTATTTTACGTTTTCTCCTTTAAAATGTACCCAGAGGATGCTCCAGGGATCCGTCTGGCTGGCGTAATATTTGTGTCCCGCGTGCATGGGGATGCAGAACGCCTCCCGGGCCCGGACCGTGTAGATCCTGCCGTCCAGCTGGACGTAGCCCTCCCCCTCCGTACAATAAAGAAGGATCCATTCATCGGCTCCGTCCCTTCGTTCCCGGTAATGGTGAAGGGCGTGGGGGAAGAATCCCACATCGGTGAGATATAGGCCCTTTACCAGCGGATGCTGGGCAAAGGTACTGAAGGCCTCTGTGGGGATCACAATATACTGTTCGTCCTTAAATCCGTCCTGTTTCTTATTCTCTGTCATTTTCGTCCCGATGCTCTGTTCTTTCTTACCGGTAAACCTTCAGCATCCGCAGCACCTTCACCAGTTTTCCGCCCATGGGGAATTTCCGCATTTCTTCCTCGGAGGTCCTGGTCACCACTACGTACAGGATCAGATAGACCACCACCGCCAGAAGAATGGCGACCACCAGCCCGATAAACGGCCGGCGGGTTGCCAGGAACAGGCCCTGGTAGACGGCGAAAGCCGCCGCTCCCATGCCCGCCGAGGCGATCAGGGGCTGCAGATACGTTTTTTTCCACTCATTTTTATGGCCCAGGAATTTCCGGATGGAGATCCCGTTTAAAATACAGATGATCACGGAGAAAAGGATGTTGGCGGTCATCACCGCGTAGATATCCAGTCCCGGGAACAGCAGCAGCAGGACCGTCAGGATCACCAGGTTCAGTCCCAGGGAGATCCCCGCGTTGATCAGGGCCCATTTCTGCTCTCCGATGGACTGGAGAACGCTGCTGGTAATAGTGGCCAGCGCCGAAAAGATCACATAGGCGGCTCCTGTCAGCAGCAGACGTTCCGCCAGTTCCGTGGAAGCCGGGAAAAGGACTCCCATGACCGGATGGGCCAGAACCGTCAGTCCCACCGTGGCGGGAATGCAGATGAACATGGTCAGCCGGATGGTCTGATTGATCTTGCCGCTGGCTTCCTGTTTCTGGTTCATGGCATAACAGCCGGACACCTCCGGCATCATGGCCGAAGCGCTGGCGGAGGCCATGGCCAGGGGAATGTTGATGATGGGGACATAATAATTGCTGAACTCCCCGTAGGCGGCGGAGATCAGATCCCCGTCGATCCCGTGCCAGCCCTGGACGCTGGAATAGATGTAGCTGTCCAGATAGGTGCTGGCGTTATTGATAAAGGTCGTGAAGATGATAGGCGTCATCAGGAAGAAGATGATGCGGAACACGCCTCCGTAGGTTTCCTCTCTCTGATTCCGGTCCCTCTCCCGCTGCCTTCTTAAAATGCCCCGGTTCAGCAGATATACCAGGAGCATAAAGGCCAGGCCGGTGAGGACGCCGGCTCCGGTGCCCAGGGTGCCGCCCACCGCTCCGTAGACCGCTTCCTGTCCCGCAGGGGCAAAGCTGTTTACCAGCACCACCGCCGCCGCAATGCTGACCACCGCGTTCATGATCTGCTCCGCGATCTGGGAGATGGAGGTGGGAGTCATGTTCTGATGGGCCTGGAAGTAGCCCCGGAAGACTCCCAGCACGGCGGAAAGGAAGATGGTGGGAGCCAGCACCTGCAGGGCCGGCACCGCGTTCTGCTGGTTCACAGGCAGCAGGTACTTTCCGAAAAAGAAGGTGAACAGAGCCGTGGCTCCGCCCACGATCATGGCGTAAAACAGGGCACCCCGGAAAACCTTGTGGGCGTTCTTATACTGTTTCAGGGCCAGCCGCTCGGAAACGATCTTGGACACGGCCATTGGGATGCTGTAGGAAGAGATCAGCAGCAAAATGGAATACAGATTGCTGGCGTAGCCGTAGTAGCCCAGGCCCACGCTTCCCAGCACTTCCCCCAGAGGTCTCCGGTAGATCAGTCCGATGATCCTGGAAATAATGGACGCCACCATGAGGATCGAGGCGTTTTTGATCAAGGAATTCTTCTTTCCCATAGTCGTATATCTCCTTCGGCGGGACATGCCCGCTTTCATTCTCCTGGTTCTTCAGATATTTTCGATCTGCCAGTCAATGGGCGCAAGACCGTTTTGTTTCAGATATTCATTGGTCTGAGAAAACGGCCTGCTGCCGAAAAAGCCCCGGAAAGCCGACAGGGGGCTGGGGTGGGGCGCTTCCAGCACCAGGTGGGCCGGATTGTGGATCATGGCTTTCTTGGCCTGGGCCGGGCGTCCCCAGAGGATAAAGACCAGGGGCCGGTCCTGTTCCGCCAGCACCCGGATAGCCGCGTCCGTAAATTCTTCCCAGCCGATATCCCGGTGGGAATTGGCCTGATGGGCCCGCACCGTCAGCACCGTGTTCAGCAGCAGGACTCCCTGCCTGGCCCACTTTTCCAGGCAGCCGTTGTTGGGGATGTAGCACCCCACATCGTCCTCCAGCTCCTTATAGATATTCACCAGGGAGGGCGGGATGTCCACCCCCGGACGGACGGAAAAGCACAGGCCCTGGGCCTGGCCCTCCCCGTGGTAGGGATCCTGGCCCAGGATCACCGCCTTCACCTGCTCCAGAGGCGTGAAGTGAAAGGCGTTGAAGATCTCCTCCGCCGGGGGATAGACCCGGTGGGTCCGGTACTCTTCCCCTACTTTCTCGAATAATTTTTTATAGTAAGGTTTTTTAAATTCTCCCGCCAGGGCTTTTGCCCAGGCTCCGCTGATCGGCGGCATGGCGTTCCCTCTCTTTCTTCCTGTTCACAGCCGCACGGGGATCCCCCGGTCCCGCAGATACTCTTTGACCTGCCGGATCTCCAGCTCCTTGTAATGGAAAAGGGAGGCCGCCAGAGCCGCGTCGGCGCCGCCCTCTGTAAGGGCATCGTAAAAATGTTCCATGGTTCCCGCTCCGCCGGAGGCGATCACCGGGATCCCCACAGAATCCGCGATGGTCCTGGTCAGTTCCAGATCGTACCCGGCTTTGGTGCCGTCGCAGTCCATGCTGGTCAGCAGGATCTCGCCGGCCCCCAGGCGCTCCGCCTTTACGGCCCATTCCACCGCGTCCAGCCCGGTGTCGACCCGGCCGCCGTTTTTAAACACATGAAATCCGTCCCCGCTGCGCTTGGCGTCAATGGCCACCACCACGCACTGGCTGCCGAATTTCATAGCCGCCTGGCTGATCAGCTCCGGATGGTTCAGGGCCGCGGAGTTTACGGAGATCTTGTCCGCTCCCTCCCGGAGAATGGCCCGGAAATCCTCCACCGTACGGATGCCTCCGCCTACGGTAAAGGGGATGAACACCCGCTCCGCCACCCGGCGGACCATGTCCACCACCGTGGCACGGTTGTCGCTGGAGGCGGTGATATCCAGAAACACCAGCTCATCCGCTCCCGCCTGATCGTAGGCCCCGGCGATCTCCACCGGATCCCCCGCGTCCCGGAGGTTCACGAAATTCACGCCCTTCACCACTCTTCCGCCGTTTACATCCAGACAGGGAATGATCCTTTTGGTAAACATCCGTCACTCCCCCTTTCCCAGATCCACAAAATTTTTCAGAATGGTCAGCCCCACCCCGGAACTTTTTTCCGGATGGAACTGGCAGGCAAACACGTTGTCCTTTTCCACGGAGGCGTCGATCTCTACCCCATAGGAGACGGTGGCTTTTACGATCTCCTCTTCCTCCGCCTTCAGATAAAAGGAATGGACAAAATAGACAAAAGCCTCCTCCGGCAGTCCCCGGAAGAGCCGGCCGCTGTTTTTCAGGCGCAGGGAATTCCAGCCCATGTGGGGGATCTTCAGCCCTTCTGCCGGAGGGATCCGAAGGATCTTTCCTTTCAGGATCCCCAGGCCGGAAACCCCCGGCGCCTCCTGGCTCTCCTCGAACAGGAGCTGCAGTCCCAGACAGATCCCCAGAAAAGGCGTGCCCTTTTCCACGATCTGGCGGATCACCGACACCATCCCGAACCGCTCCAGGTTTCCCATGGCGTCCCCGAAATTTCCCACCCCGGGCAGGATCACTTTTTCCGCTGCCAGCAGCTGCTCCCGGTCCCGGGTCAGCACTGCCTCCTGTCCCAGAAACTGCAGAGCTTTCTCCACGCTTCTGGTATTTCCGGCGTCATAGTCAATTAATGCGATCATCTCTTCTGTTCTCCCGCTTCTTCTATCGTTCTTTCTTATGGGCACAAGCTGATTTTCATTCTAACACACTCAACTGTGAAATGCAATTTTTCAGCGTACCCACCGTGGCCTCGGCCTGGTCTTTCCTGCTGCACTCCACCGTCCAGGAAACCTCCGGGTTCTGCCGGAGGATCTCCCCTATGACCTCCCGGGCCGGGATGGTCCCCCCGCCCAGGGCCAGGTGCTGATCTCCGCTGCCGTCGTTGTCATGGACATGCACATGCCGGACATAGGGTCCCAGGGCCCGGGCCCACTCCGTTACCGGCGCCGGGGAAAAACAGTGGGCATGGCCCATGTCCAGGCAGAGGCCGAAATCCGGATGCCTGACCCTTTGGGCCAGCTCCAGCAGACCCGTATATTCCGGATCAAAGACATTCTCCACCAGCACCTGGATCCCGGATCTTCCCTCCAGGAACCGCTCAAAAAATTCCGCCGTTCTCTCCGCCCATCCTTCCAGATAGACGGTGGCCGGGATCCTGCCGCTGTGAAAGATGATCTTCTCCGCCCCCAGCAGCTCCGCGGCCCGGAAGGCTTCCTCAAACCTGCGGAACACCGCCTCCTGTACCAGGCGGTCGTAGCTGGCCGGATTCAGATCCAGAAAGGGGCCGTGCAGAGTCAGCTGCTTACAGCCCAGAGCCTTCAGCATTTCCCGGCTCCTCCGGAGCTGCCGGTCAAAAGCATCCAGGTTCACAGCCACGCTGAAACCGATCAGCTCCAGGCCGGCGCCGGTGTTCTCCATGACCTCTTTTAATTCCTCCCGGGCCAATAATTCCGATATGTAAATTCCGCTCATCGCTCCCGCTTCTCCTTCGCCTTCCTGTCTGCCGCCGGTTTCCCGGTCGTAGGAAAAAGACCGCTGCAGCCTGAAACAGGACTGCAGCGATTTCCATGGATCATACATTCTGATTTTTTTCCGGAAAGAGGTCACCTTTCCTGTGTTTCTTCCAGCCGCCGGAAGATCATCTCATACCCGTCGTTTCCGTAGGTCAGGGACCGGTTTACCCGGCTGATGGTAGCGGTGGAGGCCCCGGTCTTCTCGGAGATCTCCAGATAGGTTTTCTTTTCCCGGAGCATCTTCGCCACCTCGAAACGCTGGGAAAGGGACAGCAGCTCGTTGATGGTGCAGACGTCCTCAAAAAATGTGTAGCATTCTTCTTTGTTCTTCAGACAGAGGATCGCCTCAAACAGCTGGTCCACTGCCTCTGTATGTATGTTTTTGCTCATGATCCCGTGCCTCCTGTGCTCTGTCCGATCTAGGGACATTTTAGCACAGTAAAACTTTACAGTCAAGAACACACCGGGATCAGATGAAGTCCGCTTCCGCCGCCTGTACGTCCTTTGCCATCTGCTCCTTCAGCGCCTGAACCGAGGAGAATTTCCTCTCCGGCCGCAGGAACTCCAGCAGTTCCACTCTGGCTGTTTTCCCGTAAAGATCCCGGCTGCAGTGAAACAGGTGGGTTTCCAGCCCCTCCCGGTCTCCGTGGACCGTGGGCTTGCAGCCCAGGTTGCTGACGCCCCGGAACACTTCTCCGTCCATGCGGACCCGGGAGGCGTAGACGCCTCGGGGCGGCAGTATCTTTTCTCCCGGAGGCTCCTGATTGATGGTGGGGAAGCCCAGCTCATGTCCCAGATGGCGGCCGTGGATCACCTCCCCGGTGATAAAGTATGGGTATCCCAGAAGCTCGTTGACCTTGCGGATACGGCCTGCCAGAAGCTCTTCCCGGATATAGCTGCTGGCGATCTCCCGCTCCCCGTCCATCTCTTTTTCCAGGACTTCCACCCGGAAGCCCAGTTCCCGGCCCATGCGCTCCAGCATTTCCGGGTTTCCCCTGCGGCCTTTCCCGAAGCGGAAATCCGGTCCCACCACGAACCAGCGGGCCCGCATACGCTTTACCAGGATGTCCCGGATAAAATCCTCCGCCTCCATATCCCGCAGGGCGCTGAAATGGCACTCCACCAGAAGGCGGATCCCCAGCTGTTCCAGGAACCGGCTCCGCTCCCGGTTGGTCATGAGCAGTCCCCGCTCCCGGATCCCCAGGGCTTCCTGGGGAGATACGTCAAAAGTAAACACCGCCGGTTCTATCCCCTGCTCCGCGGCGATCTCCAGCACCCGGCTGATAAGCTTCCGGTGTCCCCGGTGGACGCCGTCAAATTTTCCCAGAGTGACCGCGCTGTCCTTCTCTGCCTGAAATGCGTGTATGTCTTTTATATACTTCATCCTTCTGTCTCCCGGCTGTCTTCCCCCGCCTGATAAAACATTTTGATCAGGCGCACTCTGGGCTCCTTCTCCCCCAGACGGTACAATCCCAGGAACTCGCCCCGGCTGTCGTACAGTCTCAGTTTCCCCGCGGCTTCCGGAGCCCCGGGATCTTCCGGCAGGATCTGCCGCAGTTCCAGGGGATTTCCGTTTTTCGCCAGACGGTCCGCCGCCGCCCGTACCCGCGCCGCCGGCAGCTCCCGGAAGATCCGGTCCACCGGCAGCAGCAGTTCCTCCAGACGGCCCTGCTCCGCCGCTTCCCGGATCTGGCCGATGGTCCCGGCCTCCTCCAGAGTGAAATCCCCCACCCGGGTCCTGACCAGGTGTTCCATGCAGCCGCCGCAGCCCAGTTTTTCCCCGATGTCCTGGCAGAGGGTGCGGATATACGTTCCTCTGGAACAGGTGACCCGGATCCTGGCCCGGGGCAGATCCGTCTCCAGCAGCTCCAGCTCATAAAAATGCACCTTCCTTGGCTGCCGCTCCACGGTTTTTCCCTCTCTGGCCAGTTCGTATAATTTTTTCCCGTTCTGTTTCAGAGCGGAATACATGGGCGGCACCTGCATCTGCTCTCCCAGAAAGCCTTTCAGGCAGTCCTCCAGTTCCTCGGGGCTGCAGGTCACCGGCCGGGTCCGCAGCACCTGTCCCCCGGTATCCTGGGTATCCGTCACAGTCCCCAGCAGCAGCACCGCCTCATAGGTTTTCGTCTCCTCCATGAGCAGATCCGCCACCTTGGTCGCTTTGCCCAGACAGACAGGAAGCACCCCTTCCGCCTCCGGATCCAGGGTGCCTGTATGTCCGATCTTTTTCTGGCCGGTGATCCCCCGCAGCTTCGCCACTACGTCGTGGGAGGTCCATCCGGCTTCTTTATAAATATTAAGAATCCCGTTCATGCTCTTCTTCCTGTTCTTTCAGCTGCCGCTCCACATAAGGGGTGATGTTGTTCACCACATCGTAGGGGGTTCCCTCCATGGTGCATCCGGCCGCCCGGATATGGCCGCCGCCCCCGAACAGCATGGCGATCTTGCTGACGTCCACGATCTTTTTGGACCGAAGGCTTACCTTAAAGGTCTGCGGCTTCAGCTCATAAAGGAAGATCGCCACCTCCACGCCGATGGTATTCCGCAGCTGGCTGACGATGCCGTCCATGTCGCTGGGCTCCAGGCCGTAAAAGCGCATCTCCTTCTGGCGGACGATCCCCACGATGCAGCGCCCTTCCATGAGCATGATGCTCTCCATCAGAGTCCTGCCCATGATCTGATTCTGCACATAGGTTTTCTGGTAAAAGGATTCATCCACGATCCTGGAAAAATCAATGCCTTTTTCCATGAGTTCCGCCGCCGTGCGCATGGTAGCCGGGGAGGTGTTGGAATACTGGAACACGCCCGTATCATGGACAATGCCGGTATACAGCGCTTCCGCGCAGGCTTTGCTGACTTTTTCCGGATCCAGGAAGCTGTACACCACCTCGCTGGCGGAGCTGGCCCCTGGCCGGTTGCAGAACCAGGTGTATTTTCCCTGGTTAGTCACATGGTGGTCCAGACAGAGGACCGCCCCCGCCGTTTCCAGATACGGGCCGGCCACTCCGATCCTGTCGCTGCTGCTGATATCCAGCAGGATCAGCAGATCGTACCTTTTGTCCGGGTCGCATTCCGTGCGGACTTTCTCCAGGTCCTCTATGTAATAGAACACCTCCCGGGGCGGCTGCATGTAAACATCCGCCTGGATCTCCGGGAAATTCTCTTTCAGGTACAGGTACAGACCCATACAGGATCCGATGCAGTCGCCGTCGGGATGTACATGCCCGGCAATGGCGGCTGTCCGAACTCCCTGCAGGCATTGGGCAAGATTAAATGTCGTCATCTCCTCCACCTTCTTTTTCTACGACCTCATCAATGAGTTTCGACATATGCACACCGTATTCAATGGACTGGTCCAGCAGGAAGGTGAGCTCCGGCGTATTGCGGAGGTTCAGATTCCGGGCCAGCAGCCGGCGGATGTATCCCTCCGCGCTGCGCAGGCCCCGGATGGTATCCTCCTTGGCCTTCTCATCTCCCAGGACACTGATGTAGACTTTGCAGGTCTTCAGATCCGGCGCCACCTGGGCCCCGGTCACGGAAGTCATCATGGCGATCCGGGGATCCTTGATTTCCGTCCGGATGATGGAACTCAGTTCTCTCTGGACTTCCGCGTTGATCCGGGTGTTTTTAATACTGTTTTTTCTCACCTGGGAACCTCCACCATAATATAGGCTTCCACCTGATCCAGCTCCTGGATCTCGTTGAATCCCTCAAACACCAGACCGCACTCGTATCCGGCTTTTACTTCTTTCACATCGTCTTTAAACCGCTTCAGGGAAGCCAGCGCTCCCTCGAAGATCTGCTTGCCTTCCCGGCTGATCCGCACCTTGCAGTCTCTCTGGAAGCTTCCGTCCAGGATATAGCTGCCGGCGATGGTTCCCACGCCGGAGGCCTTGAACAGCTGACGGATCTCCGCATGGCCGATGACTTTCTCCTCGTATACCGGATCCAGCATGCCCTTCATGGCCGCCTCGATATCCTCGATGGCCTGGTAGATAACCCGGTACAGCCGGACATCCACGCCCTCCTGCTCGGCAATGGTCTTGGCCGTAGCGTCCGGGCGCACGTTGAATCCGATGATGATGGCGTTGGAAGCCGCCGCCAGAGTCACATCGGACTCGTTGATGGCGCCTACGCCGCCGTGAACGATCTTCACCACGACTTCCTCGTTGGACAGCTTCAGCAGGGACTGCTTCACAGCCTCCACGGAACCCTGCACATCGGCTTTTACCACCAGGTTCAGTTCTTTCAGGCTGCCCTCCTGGATCTGGCTGAACAGATCGTCCAGGGACATCTTGGCCTTGGTGTCCTCCAGCAGGCGGTTCTTGCCCTCGGAAACGAAGGTGGCCGCGAAATTCTTGGCTTCCTTATCCGTCTCTGTGGCTACCAGGATCTCACCGGCGTTGGGCACATCGTTGAGGCCCAGCACCTCCACCGGCGTGGAGGGACCTGCCTCCTTCAGTCTCCGGGAATTTTCATCCATCATGGCCCTGACTTTTCCGGAGCAGGAGCCCGCGGCGATGTAATCGCCCACATGAAGCGTTCCCTTCTGCACCAGGATATTGGCCACCGGGCCTTTGCCCTTATCCAGCTTGGCCTCCAGCACCAGACCTCTGGCCAGACGGTCCGGATTGGCTTTCAGTTCCATGACCTCGGCAGTCAGCAGGATCATCTCCAGCAGGTTGTCAAGGCCCTCCTGGGTCTTGGCGGATACCGGCACGAAAATGGTGCTTCCGCCCCAGTCCTCAGGGATCAGTCCGTACTCGGAAAGCTCCTGTTTTACCCGGTCTACATTGGCTCCCGGTTTATCGATTTTATTTACGGCGACGATGATCTCCACTTCCGCGGCTTTGGCATGGTTGATGGCCTCAATGGTCTGGGGCATCACGCCGTCGTCCGCGGCCACCACCAGCACCGCGATATCCGTGGAGTTGGCTCCCCGCATACGCATGGCGGTAAAAGCCTCGTGTCCCGGAGTATCCAGGAAGGTGATCTTCTGGCCGTTGATGGTCACCACGTACGCGCCGATGTGCTGGGTGATGCCGCCGGCCTCCCGGTCTGTAACGTGGGCATGGCGGATGGCGTCCAGCAGGGAGGTCTTGCCGTGGTCTACATGGCCCATGACGCAGACTACCGGCGGACGGGCCTGCAGCTTGCTCTCATCCTCGTCGGCCTCCTTCAGGAGTTCTTCGATGACATCCACCTTTTCCTCCGGCTCGGCGATGATATCGTATCCCAGCGCGATCTCCTGGGCCTTCTCAAAGTCGATCTCCTGGTTCACGGTCACCATGACCCCTTCCAGGAACAGTTTTTTCACGATCACGGAGGGCTGCATCTTCATCTTGTCAGCCAGCTCCCGGATGGTCAGCTTCTCCGGAAGCGTGATCTCCTTGATCTCCTCATGTTTTTCCTCTTTCGGTCTGTGCACCGGCTTCTGCAGAGCCTTGGGCAGGGTGTGCTGCTGGCGGCGTCCCTGGTTCGGCCGGTTTCCGGAACCGCTCCTGCGGTCGCTGGCAAACTTATTCTCTCTTAAAGAATCTTTGTTCTTATCTTTATCTCTGTCCTTGTAGCTGGCGTCCCTGGACGGTTTCTTCAGACCTACGTCCATAACCTCCTGGGGCTTTCTGTCCCGATCTGTCCGGGGACCTCTGCTCCTGCTGTCAAATCCTCTTCTGCCGCTGCCGTCGTCTCGGCGTTCCGGACGGCCCTGGAATCCCGGACGTCCGCCCTGTCCCTGGGGACGGTCACCGAAAGAGCGCTGGGGACGATCCCCCGGACGGCCTCCCTGATTCCGGTCTCCGAAGGAGCGCTGGGGACGGTCTCCCGGACGGCCTCCCTGATTCCGGTCTCCGAAAGAGCGCTGAGGACGGTCTCCCTGGCGGCCTCCCTGATTCCGGTCTCCGAAGGAGCGCTGAGGACGGTCTCCCTGGCGGCCTCCCTGATTCCGGTCTCCGAAGGAGCGCTGGGGACGGTCTCCCTGAGTACCCTGCGGGGCTGCCGCCTGAGCGCGTACCTCCCGTGCCTCCGGCTGTGCCTGAGGCTTTTCCGGCTGCTGGGGCTTCACCGCGGCCCTGGGCTCTGCTTTCTCCGCCGCCTGGACCTGAGGCTTCTCTCCGGACCGCCGCTCCGGATGGGGACGGTTTCCTGCCGGGCGTTCCTGGAACCTTCTGGAATTCTTGGCCTCTCTGGTGGTGGCATTCTGAGGACGGAACACCTGGATGATATTTTTCTTTTTATGGCCTTCCGGCTTCTTGGGAGACGCCTCCTGCTTTTCTTCCTTTGCGGAGTTCTGGGGAGAAAACGCTTTTCTCACCATCGCCTCCTGATTCTCTTCCAGTGTACTCATATGGCTCTTAACCTCTACCTTGTTTTCTTTTAAATAATCCATAACTGCTTTATTGTCTACATTCAGCTCCTTGGCGAGCTCATGTATCCTGATTTTTGGCATCTGACGCACCGACCTTTCCTACTACTTTACTTGCTGCGTTAACTGTTGTCTGATCTCCCGGGCAAGATTCTCATCCAGCACCGCAAGGCAGGCTCTGTAATCCCTTCCGACGGCTCTTCCCAGGTCTTCCTTATCCAGAAAGCTTACCAGGGGCACGCGGTAATACGCGCACATGTTCCGGAACTTTTTGGCGGTATTGGCCGAGGCGTCCTCCGCCAGGATCAGCAGAAACGCTTTTCCCTGTTTTACCGCTTTTTCCGCCGCGAACTCACCGCCGGCGATCTTTCCTGCCTTCATGGAGAGCCCGATCAGGAATCTGGCTTTTTTATTTTCCAAGCTCTTCCATCTCCTTTCGGAGCCGTTCAAAGATCTCCGCCGGTACGGCGGTGCCCAGAGAGCGCTGCAGACCTTTATTTTTCTCTGCCCGGTCCAGGCATTCCCGGCTTCCGCAGAGATAGGCGCCTCTCCCGTTTTTTCGGCCGGTGGCGTCCAGAACGATCTCCCCCTCGGGAGTCTTCAGAACGCGGATCAGCTCCTTTTTATTTTTCATCTCTCCACAGCCGACGCATTTCCGCATCGGCACCTTACGCACTGTACTCAAGAAATCCCTCCCGAACTTTTATTCTTCCGGCTGGCCGTCCTCCGTCTCCAGAGGCTCCTCCTCATAATCAGCGTCCTCGTACTCGTCTTCTTCGTAGTAGTCAAAGTCTCCCGCTTCTCTGGCCTGGGTCTCGCTCTTGATATCGATCTTGTACCCTGTCAGTCTGGCCGCCAGGCGGGCGTTCTGCCCTTCTTTGCCGATGGCCAGGGACAGCTGGTAATCCGGCACGATCACTTCCGCCGTCTTTTCATCCGGATCCGCGGCTACCGAGATCACCTTGGCGGGAGACAGGGCGTTTTCGATCAGCAGCGCCGGGTTCTCATCCCAGTTGATGATATCCATCTTTTCCCCGTGGAGTTCTTCCACCACAGCGTTGACCCGGATTCCGTTGACGCCTACGCAGGCGCCTACGGCGTCCACATCGGGATCATTGCTCCAGACGGCGATCTTGCTTCGGGATCCCGCCTCCCTGGCAATGCTCTTGATCTCGATGATCCCCTCCCGGACCTCGGCCACCTCTTCTTCAAACAGCCGTTTCACCAGTTCCGGATGGGTTCTGGACACCAGGATCTTGGGCCCCTTGGGCGTATCCTTGACTTCCAGCACATACACCTTCAGCCGCTCGTTGGGGCGGTAGGTCTCTCCTTTTACCATTTCATTTTCCGTCAGCAGGGCGTCCACCCGGCCCAGGTTGATGCTCAGGTTTCTTCCCACATATCTCTGTACGATACCGGTGATCAGATCGTGTTCTTTTTCATAGTACTGATTGTAGAGCACGCTCCGCTCCTCCTCGCGGATCTTCTGGAGGATCACGTTTTTGGCGTTCTGGGTGGCGATCCGTCCGAATTCCTTGGATTTCACCTCCACATTGACGATATCTCCCACCTCGTATTTGGGATCCCTCATTTTCGCGTCGGCCAGGCTGATCTGCAGCGCGGGATCTTCCACCTGCTCCACGACCTCTCTCTCAGCGAAAACGGAAAAGTCTCCCGTTTCCGGATCGATGTTGACCTTTACATTGTCGGATTTTCCAAAGTGGTTCTTGCAGGCCTGCAGCAGAGACTGCTCAATGGCTTCCAGCAGCGTCTCCTTGCTGATATTCTTCTCCTTCTCCAGAATATTCAGGGCCTCGATCAATTCTGTGTTCATTTTTTTCTCTTCCTCCTGATCTTTACAGATGAAATGCCAGACGGATCAGCGCCAGATCCGCTCTGGAAAACGTCTTCTCCTGACCGTCCTCCATCTGGATCGTCACACTGTTATCATCGTATGCGCGCAGGATCCCGTAAAATTCCTTTTTCCCTTCCAGGGGGCGGAAGGTACGGATCTCCAGTTCCTTTCCCATACTCCTCCGGTAATCCTTTTCCTTTTTCAGCGGACGTCCCAGGCCCGGTGAGCTGACCTCCAGGATATAGGAATCCTCGATAAAATCTTCCTGATCCAGCCGGTCGCTGAAAGCCCGGCTGACCGTTTCGCAGTCGTCCACCGTGATCCCGCCCTCCTTATCGATGTAGGCGCGCAGATACCAGTTTCCGGCCTCCTTCACATACTCCACATCCACCAGCTCAAATCCATGGGCTTCTATAATGGGAGTAAGAAGTTCTTCCGCTTTCCGCTCGTAGGTTTCTCTTCTGCTCATCTTCTCACCACCTTTGTCCACTCAGCAAAGAAGAGTGGACCTGCGTCCACTCTCCAACTAGTTACATCATTAAACGTATACAGTATAGCACCCGAAAATGCTGATTGCAAGGGCTTTTTTGCAAATTTCCCGGCATGCGGGAAAACGTTTTCAAAATCTATCTCTCTTTCCTTCAAAGAGGAACGGCGCAAAAAAGGAGCCATTGCTCCAGATGACTTCTCATCTTCGCAACAGCTCCGTGTTCCTTGCCGGTTACCAGTTTTCGATCATTTCACTATATTCCTGCTCGGTAGTTGGCGTGAGATATCCATAGGTACTTTGGCCTGCCAGGGACGCAAAAAGAGCGTATATATACCAATCATCCTCATAGCAAATAAATGTCATGCCACCGGCATATAACTGCCCATTATAAGAATATAAGACAGTATATTCCATCAGATCATCCGCTCCGTATATTTCGCTGACTTTTGCCTGATTCGTTCGGTTTTGCTCCGTTAACTGCAGTTCCGGATTCGACACATCCATCCGTACAAACTCGAATGTGGATAGTTCTTCCGGATCACAGGCATTTTCCATATCCGAAACGATCTCATTTACGTTTTTTTCATTACTTGAGACATAGGAATTATTCATATAATCTTCTTCTCCCTCAAGACTGAATACAACGTTTGCGATCTGTTTCAGGACATCATTCTTTTGAAATTCCTTATTGATCTCTGTAAATAATGTACCTTCCGATGGATACGGCATTGTCATAGTGGAAAGCCAGCTTTGCAGTCTGTTGATCATTCCCGCAAAATCATAATTTTCCGCCATCTGGTTGCAGGCAAACAGGGAAACCGCCACGTCAAGATCCTTCTTCGCGATGGCGTCCGCAAAAGCTGCCGCTGTTTCTTCCGGCGTGCTGTGGCCGACATCCCTCGTTTGTTCCGCGGGATTTATGAGCGGTTTGATGACAGACAGGTTCTGAAGAACCAGAAGGACTGCTAAAGCAGCAGCAATGATCCCTAAGATGATCGCAGGTGTATTTTTCTGTTTCTTTGGATTTGGCGCCTGCACAGGAATATCCTCCCGCTACCTGGGGGCCTGCGTATGCATTTCTCCGCAGACGGGACAAAACTTTTCATTATCTTTGATCTCTCTTCCACACTTCCGGCAAAACATCATATACCCTCCCCTTCGATTTTCTTTGCTTTTTAATGTTAATGCTATTATACACCATACCGATCAGGTTTTGTAACGGGAATATTCCCATAAGGCAGACAAATTACCGTCCATAAAAGCTCGGTATTTCCCCTGCAAGATATTGCCGAAGCCTTTCATAGGTCTCTGCCACCCATTCACCTTCCGGCCAATTGTTTAAGTACCAATCCGTAATTATCCCGTTATTATCCCCTGTAAAAGACAGATAGTATTCCTGATCATTGAAAATAGCAATACAATTATAACGATCAGCCCGCTCATACTCTGTGTACCATCCGTTCCCGAGAGCAGCTTCTTTTGCCTGCGCAAGCGTGTCGCCGATCTGAATGCCGAAAATTGTCACCTGGTTGACCTGTTCATTTCTTGCGCTGAAAATATCGTATCCTTCCAGCCAGGTCACCTTAAAACCACCCTTCGCATAGGAATTTCCCTCACTGAATTGCCATTCATCTCCCTGCCCCATATCCAGTAATTCCGGTAATGCCTTGAAATTTTCCAGATAATCCATCATATCCACAATTAAGACAGTTGGTTCAGGAGTTTCTTCCGAACTTTGCATCGTCGGTGTTGGTTCAGAAGTCGGTACGATTTCCGGGGTAGGAACGGAGGACACCATCGGAATACCGGGATTTTCCGTTTCTTCTTCTGGAACCGTAGTTGTTTTTTCTGTTGGGATTGACGTTACCGTAGGTATAGGGGATTGCGTCGGCGTTGCCTCTGCTGTTATGGAAGAAGATCTATCTTCTGTTGAGTGGCAGCCGCTGGATATAAGCGCGCCTGCCAAAATAAAAAATATCCAGGATATTCTTTTCATTCTATTCCTCCCTTCGTATGTTTACAGAAATCAAAATCCTATAACTCTTATTTCTGTCAGATCTCCGTAAAGGTATATTTGGACCGCAGGCCCGCGCAGTCTACTTCGTAGATAATAGATCCGTCATCGGGCTGGATCTGTTCGCAGACCGCCCCCGGCTGCAGGTGATCCCGCATGTACTGATCCAGGCTGTCGGTCTGGATCTCTTTAAAAAAGGTCTGGGGTTTTCCGCAGCAGTTGTTAAACATTTCCATAATCAGTTCGTAACGTTTCAATGTTTTTCCTTCTTTCCAATGATTTTTCTTTGGCATGGCCTTTCTTTCCTGCAAAATTATAACATATTTTACACACGAAGGGAAACGGACTTCGCCTGTCACAAGAGAGCCAAAAAAAGAACCTTCGCCCATTGGTCTCCCCCATGTTCTTTCTGCGATAATCCAAAAAACGTCAAATTCATGCCGAAGGCCACCGGATATAGAAAAATCCTGTGGATCTTTGCTGTATCCGGTGGCCTGTTTCAACAGAAAACCACTTATGCGGCAATTCCTTATTTTCAAACGAAGGATCCCCTGACGGTCGGAGAAACCCTCATACTTTTCCGACTCACCGCCAGTCTGATCATTTGCCAAATTCCGGGGCCCCGTACAGGTTATAGGGTGTGATTTGATAAACATAATAATTGAGCCAATTCATATACAGATTGGTGGAATGGGCCCGCCACATCAGCAGAGGCCGCACCTCCGTATCCCCGTCCCGGTAATAATTTTCCGGAGGAGCGATCTCCAGGCCCTTGGCCAGATCCCGCTTGTACTCCTGATCCAGGGTAACCCGGTCGTATTCCGGATGGCCCTGAATGAACACCTTGCGGCCGTTGTCCGCCATGCCCAGGAAAAATCCGGCTTCCGCCGACTCCGCCAGCACGGTGATCTCCGGGCAGGCCTTCACATCCTCCAGCCGCACTTCCGTGTGCCGGGAATGGGGTGCCAGGAACATATCGTCGAAGCCTCTCACCAGGGGGATCTTCCGGTTGTTGACTTTATGCCAGAACAGTCCGAACTTCTTTTCCGGCAGAATCCGCTTCTGGATGCCGTAAAAATAATACATGGCTGCCTGGGCGCCCCAGCACTGGTACATGGTGGAGGTCACATGGGTGTCCGTCCAGTCCATGATGGTGGTCAGTTCCTGCCAGAAGTCCACCTCCTCGTAATCCAGAAACTCAATGGGCGCTCCGGTGATGATCATGCCGTCAAAGTAGTCCCGCTTCACATCCTCAAAATGAACATAGAACTTGTTCAGGTGGCTGAGAGACGTGTTTTTCGGCGCGTGGCTGGAGACCATCATAAAGGTCACATCCACCTGCAGAGGGGAATTGGACAGGCAGCGCAGGATCTGCAGCTCTGTCTCCTCCTTCAGGGGCATCAGGTTTAGGATCAGGATCTGCAGCGGACGGATGTCCTGATGCTGCGCCCGGATCTCGTCCATGACAAAAATATTCTCCTTTTCCAGGATCTCCTTGGCGGGCAGGTCGCTCTGTATCTTAATAGGCATGTCTTTCTCCTTTTATCTATGCCGCGGGCCGGCCGTAAGGCCCTTCCGCCGTGTTTCAAACAGACATCAACAGGATTACTATATCACAGATTTTCCTCTTCATCCAGCAGATTCAGGAAATCTTTTTCTGTGATCACCGGGATCCCCAGTTCCCGGGCTTTTTTGTTCTTGGCGGAACCGGACTGGCTGTCGTTGTTAATGAGATAGTCCGTTTTCCCCGTAACGCTGCCGGTGACTTTGCCGCCCTGGTTCTCTATGAGTTCCTTCAGGGCGCTGCGGTTGGAAAAATGCTCCAGGCTGCCGGTGATGACAAAGGTTTTGCCCTTCAGCTTTGCCTCCGCGCTGCCCTGCTCCTTCCGCAGGCGCACCTCCCGGAGGATGCGGTCGAATTCCTGCTGATGTTTTTCCAGGCTCCACCAGTCCACAAACCCGGCGGCCAGCACCTCCCCGATGCCGTCAATGGCCGTAAGCTCTTCTTTGGAGGCTTTCCGCAGTTTTCCCGGATCGCTGTCAAAGGCCCGGCAGATCACCTTGGCGTTGGCCAGGCCGATGCCCGGGATCCCCATGGCGTAGACCACCCGGGGCAGGGTGGTCTCTCTGGCCTTTTCCACGCTCTGCCAAAGCTTTTCATAGGATTTTTCCCCGAAGCCGTCCATCTCTACGATCTCCTGCCGATGGCTGTCCAGGTGGAAAAGATCGCTGAAATGGCGGATAAAGCCGTGGGCCATGAATTTTTCCAGAGTGGCCTCGGACATACCCTCCATGTTCAGCGCGTCCCGGCTGGTAAAAAGCGTGAAGGCCTTCATGGCTTTGGCGGGACAATCCGGGTTTGTACAGTACAGGGTCTCCACCCCCTCCCGGTCAGCGATCCTGGTATCTCCCCCGCAGGCGGGGCAATGTTCCGGAATATCCCGGACGCCGCTGCGGGTCAGGTTTTCCGCGATCTGCGGAATGATCATGTTGGCCTTGTATACCTGGATCTCATCCCCCACTCCCAGCTCCAGCTCCCGCAGGATGCTGATATTGTGGACGCTGGCCCGGGACACCGTAGTCCCTTCCAGCTCCACCGGCTCAAAAACAGCTACAGGGTTCAGAAGCCCCGTCCGGGAAGGACTCCACTCGATCTCCCGCAGATGAGTGTTCCGTATTTCATCCGCCCACTTAAAGGCGTAGGAATTCCGGGGAAATTTGGCGGTAGCCCCCAGGCTGTCCCCGTAGGCGATATCCTCGTAAAGGGCCACCAGGCCGTCGGAGGGAAAATCATTCTTTTTCACCTGGCCGGAAAAATATTCCATGGCCTCATCCAGGGTGTCCCCGGTGACCATGCGGTACTCCACGCACTCGAACCCCTGGCTTTTCAGCCATTCCATCTGCCGGGCATGGGAATTCCGGAAATCCACGCCCTCCGCCTGCACCAGGCCGAAGGCGTAAAAATGCACATGCCGCCGGGCGGTGATCTCGTTGTTCAGCTGCCGCACGGAGCCGCTACAGAGATTCCGGGGATTTTTGTAGCGGGCATCCACATCTTCGATCTCCTGGTTGATCTTTTCAAAGTCCGAATAATGGATGATGGCTTCCCCCCGCAGCACCAGCTCGCCTTCATAGGGGATCCGGAGGGGCAGGTTGTCAAAGACCCTGGCGTTGCCGGTGACCACCTCCCCGACGACTCCGTTCCCCCGGGTGACCGCCTTGACAAGGCTTCCCTCCCGGTAGGTCAGGACAATGGTCAGACCGTCCAGCTTCCAGGACAGCAGGGTGGGCTGGCCGTCTATAAAGGCCCGCAGCTCCTCCACATCCTTGGTCTTGTCCAGGGACAGCATGGGACTGGGATGCGGCTCCTTGGGCAGCTCCTCCACCGCCTCGTAGCCTACCTGCAGGGTAGGGGAATTGGACAGCACAGTGCCCGTCTTTTTCTCCAGTTCCTCCAGTTCCCCGTAAAGTCTGTCGTATTCATAATTACTCATGATCTCCTGGTCTTCCGCGTAGTAGGCCCGGCTGGCCCGGTTCAGCAGTTCCGCCAGTTCTTTCATCCGATTCATTTCATTCATGTTCCGCTCCTCCTGCCAGGCTGCGCAGCTTCCCCAGCTCCTGTTCTGTCAGTTCCCGGTACTCTCCCGGCTTCAGATCCCCCAGCGTCACGTTCAGGATCCGGTCCCTCCGCAGAGTTCTGACCCGGAACCCGCAGCTCTGGCACATCCGCCGGATCTGCCGGTTCAGTCCCTGGGTCAGCACGATCCGGAAAGACCGCTCTCCCGTCCTCCGGGCTTTGCAGGGTCTGGTCCTGACTCCCAGTTCTTCCAGGTA
Source organism: Candidatus Scatomonas sp. (assembly GCA_963928055.1). Lineage (GTDB taxonomy): Bacteria > Bacillota > Clostridia > Lachnospirales > Lachnospiraceae > Scatomonas. The sequence continues at coordinate 30,600 of CAWVDN010000002.1, forward strand.
GACGCCTTTCCGCAGTTTTTCCAGAAATCCTTCGGGATATTCCCGGTCTACCGTCACCAGATATTCTTTTTCATGGCGGTTCCTTGCCCTCATGATCCTGTCGATGAGTTCCCCGTCGTTGGTCAGCAGCAGCAGGCCTTCCGAATCCTTGTCCAGTCTTCCCGCGTAGGTGACCCGCACCGGATACTTCAGATAGTCCGCCAGATTCCCGGGCTCCCGGCGGTCCGCGGTGCACACGATTCCCCGGGGCTTATAAAACTTCAGATATACCTTCCGCTGTTTGCTCTCCACCGGGACCCCGTCCAGCAGGACCCGGCTTTCCGGTCCCGCCTGCATTCCCGGCTCCGCCGGCGCCCCGTCCAGAGTGACCCGGCCCTCCCGGATCAGCCGGTCCGCCTCCCTGCGGGAACAGATCCCCGCCTCGCTCAGATATTTATTGATCCTCATTGTTTCCTCTGCTTATACTGATAAGAGGGCTGCCTCAAACCGCAAACGGTTCAAAGCAGCCCCTTTTGTCCTTCTCCGCAGGCTCTCAGTTCCCCAGGCTGTCCACGTAGGCTTTCAGCTCCTCATTGGAATTCAGCACCGCGTCATATTCCGCCTGCACCTGACCGATCAGCGCCTGTACCTCCGGCTCGCCCAGCCACCTGCTGGATGTACTCCTGCACGCTGTCATCGGAGATCTCCGAAGCCAGGCAAAGCTGTCCGTCCTCCCCCGGGTACACATAAAACTGTGTCAGCGCCGGCAGCTGTTCTTCATAATCCGTATATTTATATTCATAGGAGACAAACACCACATAGGTATCCGCCTGCTCCCCGGGATAGGTATACGTCTGTACATTGCTGTAAGACTCGATGAGCCGGTTGCCGGCCACCGCGGCCCGGTCCTCTTCCCCGAAGCTGTCCACCAGACCGGATACGGTATCCGGATCCCGATTGGTAAGCGCCGTGTAGTAGGTGCTGATAAGATCCTGCACCGGCTGATTCTCCTGACTCAGCGCCGGCGTAGGCTCCGCCGTCGGCGTAGGTGTTGCTGTCGGCGTAGGCGTAGGCTCCTCGGTGGGTGTGGCCGTGGCTGTGGGCGTTGCCGTCGCCGTAGGCGTGGGCTCCTCGGTGGGTGTGGCCGTAGGCTCCTGGGTTTCCTCCGGATCCTTTGTGTTCTCAGGGTCCTGAGACTGCGAAACCGTCTCCACCCCGCCATCCTCCCGATGACCGACAATGGCACGGATCCCGAAGATCACCGCTACAGCGATCACCGCAATGCCCCCGATGAGCATAATATAGCGAAGATTGTCTGATATCCATTCCCGGACAGGATTCTCCTTCCTGACAGGTCTTTTCCCCTTTTGATCCATGATCTTCCTCTTCTTTTCTGTTGATTTAGATTTTACTCCAGTAGAAACAAAAAGCCGGATATGAAATATCCGGCTTTTTGTTCACGCGTCTGGAGGGATTCGAACCCCCGACACACGGTACCGGAAACCGTTGCTCTATCCCCTGAGCTACAAACGCAAAACACCTGCGGCTATTATATTAGCACAAGATACGTGCGCCGTCAAGTATTTTACTGCAGCACCGGGAAACAGAAAGGTATAAACCGTTTCATTTCTTCCCATACTGTAAATGCAGCATCGGGATCTTTGCATTTGGGAAACGTATTCCAGAAAGGAACAGAATATGAGTTTAGAAAAAGGATTCAAAAAGACGGTCATGGCCGGTATCGGCGCCATGTCGGTCACCGCTGAGGCGGCAAAGAACGTTGTGGACACACTGGCCAAGAAGGGCGAAGAGACGGTCCGTCAGGGCAAAGCGTTAAAAGACGCGGTGGCAGACGCGGTGGAACAGGCCCGGGATGAGAGTTCCCAAGGCTCTTCCGGCTCTGAAAACAGCCGCTGAGTGTATTTTTTCAGGCTTCCCCCTGGATCATCAGCCTCCGGAGGCTTCTGTCGTAGTAATATACCTGATCCGACAGCACCTCCTGAGGCGGAAGCCTGGTCTCGTTGATCTCCTCCACCATCTCCCGCAGCTGGCCGCCGCTGTAGCCTTCCGCCGGCAGGATCAGGCATTCGTGGACGCTGCTGGGCAGTACATAATAATCGCATTTCAGCTTCTCCCCGATCACCTCGGTCATCCCCGGATAGTGGATGCAGATGGCCCCCAGGCATTTCCGCACGTTGGTCAGCAGATAAATGGAAGACATCTCCCCGGGCGCGTCGTCCTCAAAGCGTTCGTCCCCCGCCAGAAGATCCCGGAGATTCTGCCACAGGGGCTTCAGCTTTTCCCGGGTGTTTTTCCAGGCAGTCTCCCACAGCAGTTCCTCCTCAATGCCCCACATCCGCAGATGGCTCCTGCGGATCAGCACCGCGGCGTTTCCCTCCTCCGGAAGCTCCATCTGAAAATAGCAGACCACAGCCAGATCCAGCCACCGCTCAAAGGGCACCTCCTCCAGGAGCCGTCTGTTCCGCTCGTAATTAATGATCTTGCAGAACAGAAAGGGAGCGGCCGTCCTGTAATCCTCCACCAGATCCGCGGACACCGGAGGATTTTTCCGGAATTCTTCGTAGCAGTCCAGAGCCAGCGAGGCCAGATGGGAGATCCCCACCCCTTTCAGATACTGGTCGTAAAAGCTGTCCAGGTACAGCACCGGCGCGTACCGGTTTTCCGGCTCCCGCAGTTCCATAGCGTCCGCCTGCACGCCATTGTTTTTGGTCAGGGTGTCCAGCCGCACCTGCAGTCTGCCCTCTGATTTTCTCCTGACTTCCTCCGCCAGGGCTTCCTGAAATTTTTCATAGTTCATCATTGCTTCCACCTTTCTTTTTTATTTTCATGTGCTGCGCACTCACATGCTTTTACTCCGCCCCGTTCGGAAGAAAGGCTGAAAGCAGGATCTTTACCCAGCAGTTCCGGCGCGGCGGTTTTTTCGGTATGCGGTTTTCTTTTTTTCTGAAATATGTCCGAAACTGGACTGAAATAAAGATTTTGGATAAGCTCCGGAAATCCCGGGCCTGAAGAAATTGAAAAAGATACGGGGCCGGCAGGGATCCGCCCGGGATCCTGCCGGTTTCCGCAATATCAGTTTTTATACACGGCTCAGATATTCGCCGCTTCTGGTATCGATCTTGATGACGTCTCCCTGGTTTACGAACAGGGGAACGCTGACCTGCGCGCCGGTTTCCACAATGGCCGGTTTGGTCGCGCCCTGAGCGGTGTTGCCGGCGAAACCGGGCTCCGTCTCGGTGATGGCCAGTTCTACAAACAGCGGCGGCTCAATGGCAAACACATTTCCATTGTAGGAGCACACCTTCACCATCTCGTTCTCCTTCACGAACTTCAGGGCGTCGCCGATGGTGTCCTTATTCAGGGCAACCTGATCATAGCTCTGAACATCCATGAAATAGTACAGATCCCCGTCGTTGTAGAGATACTGCATATCCACCCGGTCGATCCGGGCCTGGGGGAACTTCTCGGTGGGACGGAAGGTTTTCTCGGTCACTCCGCCGTTGATAACGTTTTTAAGCTTCGTTCTTACGAAGGCTGCGCCCTTTCCGGGCTTTACATGCTGAAATTCTACGATCTGAACGACATTTCCGTCAATTTCCAGGGTAATGCCGTTTCTGAAATCACCTGCTGAAATCATTCTGATATTCCTCCTTCACTGTACGCGCCGCGGCTGTACGCGGCAGACCCAAAGCTATTCTATAACATTTTTTTTCTTTTTTCAAGAATTTCTTTTGCGATGCCGCTTATAAAAAAACAGAACGATCCATTCCAGCCTGCGCTTCAGCACGATCTGGATCTCTTCTTTGGGATGGATGGGCTTCACCAGGATGCTGCGGATCCCCGCCCGCTTTGCTCCCCAGACGTCGGTAAACAGCTGATCGCCGATGAACAGCGCCTGCTGTTTTTCCACGCCCATCCGGCGGCAGGCCTCCAGATAATTCCGGGTGGAGGGCTTGTGGGCGTTCTCCACAAAAGAGGACTCCACCGCGTCCGCGAAAGGTTTCACCCGGGGCAGCTGGTTGTTGGAGATCAGGCAGGTCCGGAACCCCAATCGGTGAAGGCGCTGAAACAGTTCCACGGCCCGCCGGTCCGCCGGGGCTCCGTGGGGCACCAGGGTATTGTCGATGTCGAAGATCAGTCCTCTTTTTCCCTGGCGGTACCACTGCTCATAGGGAAGCTCGTAGGCGGAATCCCACCATTCATCCGGATAAAATCCGGAAAAGATCCCGCCCTTCATTCTGTCCCCGCTCCGCCGCCGAGATACTCCTCCAGCCGGCTCATGCGCTCTTCCATCAGGTGATATCCGTGCTGATAAAAGGCCAGCAGCTTCTCACAGTCCTTCTCGGTCCTGCCTACCGGAGGCATCTCCGGGCGGATCACGAAAATCTTTCCCTGGTCCTCCCATTTTTCCACCAGATCCATGACCCGGTTGTAGACCCTGGCCCGGTTGACTGTGGTGCGCACCAGTTCCGGATATTTCCGGTAATACATCTTCACCAGTCTGTGGCTGAAGCTTTTTTCTTTCTTGCGGTAGCCCCGCTCCCGGGTCAGCACCACCACCTGCTTCCGGTATCCCTGCTCCATGGCGTGGAGGATGGGGATGGAATCCGCCAGGCCTCCGTCCAGGTAGGGGGTGCCGTCCACCTCCACCATGCGGCTCAGGAGGGGGATGCTGCTGGACCCGGCCACCAGGGACAGCAGGCGTTTTTTATCCTGCCGGTCGTCCAGATATTCCGCCTTGCCCGTGAGACAGTTGGTCAGCACCAGCTCGCATCGGATGGGCGACCGGAAATACGTATCATAATCAAAGGGAAACAGTTCGTTGGGATAGCGGTCATACAGCATCTCCATGTCAAAGATCTCCCCGCTCTTCAGAAATTTCAGGGGATTGGTGTTGATGTACTGTTTGTCTTTCTCCCGGACCGCCATGCAGTCCCTGGTCCTGCCCTTCTGCCTGGAAACGTAGTCCACGGCGTTGCTGGAGCCGGCGGACACTCCCACTACGTAGGAGAGCCAGCAGTCCTTTTCCATAAGGCAGTCCAGGACACCCGCGGTAAATATCCCCCGCATGGCGCCGCCCTCCAGCACCAGGGCGGCCTTTATCAGCTTATTTTCTTCCATTTCTGTCGCTCCGCTCCTTCATTACCCTCTGTCCCGAAGAGGCACGTAGGCGTCATGGTCTTTCACGTTCTTGTAGGCCGGACGGATGATCTTGTCGGCGTTGATCAGCTCTTCCATCCTGTGGGCGCTCCAGCCCACGATCCTGGCGCAGGCAAACATAGGCGTAAACAGCTCCAGCGGCAGATCCAGCATACTGTAGACAAAGCCGCTGTAGAAGTCCACGTTGGCGGCCACGCCCTTGTAAATATGCCGCTCCTCGCCGATGATCTTGGGAGCCAGACGCTCCACCATGGAGTACAGGCCGTAATCCTTTTCTCTGTGCTTTTCTTTGGCCAGCTTTTCCACAAAGGATTTGAAGATGGTGGCACGGGGATCGGAGATCGAATACACCGCGTGTCCCATGCCGTAGATCAGGCCTTTCTGATCGAAGGCTTCTTTATGGAGCAGTTTTCTCAGATAATCGGAAACCTCGTCCTCGTCGGTCCAGTCTTTTACATGCTTCTTCATATCATCCACCATGCGCACCACCTTGATGTTGGCGCCGCCGTGCTTGGGACCTTTCAGGGAGCCCAGGGCCGCCGCGATGGTGGAATAGGTATCGGTTCCCGAGGAGGATACCACATGGGTGGTAAAGGTGGAGTTGTTTCCGCCGCCGTGCTCCATGTGGAGTACCAGCGCCAGATCCAGCACCAGAGCCTCCATCTGGGTGTATTTCATGTCCGGCCGCAGCATCCGCAGGATATTCTCCGCTGTGGAAAGCTTCTTGGACGGATTGTGGATATACAGGCTCTTGCCCATAATGTAGTGATTGTAGGCCTGGAAACCGTACACCGAAAGCATGGGGAATACGGCGATCAGCGTCAGGCACTGCCGCAGCACGTTGGGCAGGGACGTGTCATCCGCCTGATGATCATAGGCGTAAAGCGTCAATACGCTTCGGGACAGGGTATTCATCATATCCCGGCTGGGAGCCTTCATCACCACGTCCCGGACAAAGTTCTTGGGCAGGGACTGCTGGGCTTTCAGGATCCCGTTGAAATTCTTCAGCTGCTCCTCCGTGGGAAGCTTGCCGAACAGCAGCAGATACGCCGCCTCCTCGAATCCCAGCCGGCCTTCCGCCAGGAAGCCGCCCACCAGGTCGTAAATGTTGATCCCCCGGAAATACAGCTCGCCGTCACAGGGAGTCTTGACTCCGTCCACGTTTTTAAAGGCAATGATATCCGAGATCTCGGTCAGGCCTGCCAGGACTCCGTTTCCGTTAATGTCTCTGAGTCCCCGCTTTACATCGTATTTTCCGTAAAGGGACGGATCGATACTGGAATTATTGACGCATTCCTCCGTCAGCGCCAGGATCTCCGGCGTTACTTTCATGTTAAAGCTCATGCTCATCCTCTCCTTTCTCTCTCCCATCGGCTCTGCGGCCGTCTGTCACACCCCTCGTCTACAGGTTGCAAACAAATATATGAGATATTTTACCATTTTTCAGACAATAAGTAAAGCCGTACCGAAAAACAGACGGAGAGGCGCTCTTTAACGCTTCTCCGTCCGCGGTACGGCTTTTCTTTTCAGCCCAGGATCATGCGGTCGTTGGCAAATTCATCTCCCGCCGCCTGCTCAAATTTTTCCAGCAGCTCCGGCACCTGCAGCCGTTTTTTCTCCTCGCCCTCCGACTGGTAGATGATCCGTCCCTCGTGCATCATCACCAGGCGGTTGCCCATGCGGATGGCGTCCCGCATATTGTGGGTGATCATCAGGGTGGTGAGCCGGTTCTGGGATACGATCTGCTCGGTCAGGTCCAGGACCTTGGCAGCGGTCTTGGGATCCAGGGCCGCGGTGTGCTCGTCCAGCAGCAGCAGCTCCGGCTTTCTCAGGGTGGCCATGAGCAGGGTCAGGGCCTGCCGCTGTCCGCCGGACAGAAGTCCCACTTTGGCGGTCATCCGGTCCTCCAGCCCCAGGTTCAGGGTCTTCAGGGCTTCCTGATAGCGGGCATGCTCCTCTTTGGTGATGGCCCATTTCAGGCCCCGTTTCTGGCCTCTCCGGTAGGCCATGGCCAGATTCTCCTGGATCTGCATGTTGCCCGCGGTCCCCTTCATGGGGTCCTGGAACACACGGCCCTCAAAGCGGGCCCGCTTGTGCTCCGGCCAGGTGGAGATGTTCTCGCCGTTGAGGATGATCTGGCCCTTATCGATGGGATACACCCCGGCGATCACGTTCAGCATGGTGGATTTTCCGGCTCCGTTGCCGCCGATGACGGTGACAAAATCCCCGTCCTCCAGCTCCAGGTTCAGACCGTTGAGAGCGGTTTTTTCATTGACCGTGCCTTTATTAAAAGTTTTCTCTACATTCAGAACTCGCAGCATCTTACTGTCCTCCCTTCGCATAGGATCGCCGGATCTTCCACTTCTGGGACAATACCGGAACGGACAGCGCCAGCACAACGATCACCGCGGAGATCAGCTTCATGTCGTTGGTGTTCAGGCCCAGCCAGATGACAAAGGCCCGGATCATGAAATAAATGGCGGAGCCCACGACCACGGCGGCCAGCTTGCTGCCGAAGGAAAGCAGGCGGCCCAGCAGGATCTCGCCGATGACGATGGCAGCCAGACCGATGACGATGGCTCCCACTCCGGAGTTCACGTCCGCGTATTTCTGGCTCTGGCAGATCAGGGCGCCGGACAGTCCTACCAGCCCGTTGGACAGGGCCAGGCCGATGACCTTGATCTTTTTGGTGTTTTCTCCCAGGGCCCGGACCATATCCTCATTATTTCCCGTAGCCCGGATGGCTGCGCCGATCTCGGTGCCGAAGAACCAGTACAGAGCCAGGATGATCAGCACGGCCAGGATCGCTCCGATGAGCAGGGCCGCCTGGCTCTGCTTCCAGCCGGTGGCGTCCACCAGCCAGCTGAAGATGGAATCCTCATTGCCCAGAGGCGTATTGGCCTTGCCCATGATCCGCAGGTTGACGGAATAGAGCGCCAGCTGGGTCAGGATTCCCGCCAGGATGGCCGGGATCTCGCAGACCGTGTGCAGGATCCCCGTAATGGCTCCCGCGGCGGCTCCCGCCAGCATTCCCATGACCGTGGCGAGCACCGGATTCCAGCCGTTGATCAGCAGAACGGCGCAGACCGCGCCGCCGGTGGCGAAGCTTCCGTCCACCGTCAGATCCGCCACATCCAGCAGGCGGAAGGTAATATAGACCCCCAGGACCATGACGCCCCAGAGGATCCCCTGGGACACCGCGTCCTGAAGATTCAGCAGTAAACTCATGATACATTTCCTCCTTCACAGGAAACAGGGCCGCCGGACGGCGGCCCTGACCTTCCTTTTATTTTTATTCTTCTCCGGCTGTTGTGTGCACCTGCTCCGCATCCAGCCCGGAAACATCGATCCCCAGCTCTTCCGCTGTATCCACATTTACCTGGAAGACACATTTGGAGCTGTCCTGATAACCGATGGGCATCTCCGCGGGATCCGCCCCTTCCGTGAGGATCTGGGCCGCCATCTCGCCTGCCTGATAGCCAAGCTCTTCGTAATCGATGCCGTAAGTCGCGAGACCGCCGTTGGCCACCATGCCGGGCTCGCCCACGATGGTGGGCAGACCGTTCTCGTTGGCCACCATGGCTACTGTAGCCATGGCGCTGGCTACCATGTTATCTGTGGGAGCGTAGATCACATCCACCTTGCCCACTGCCGCGGTAACCACCGTCTGGATCTCGTTGGTGCTGGAGATAGTCAGCCGCTCTGCCGACAGGCCCTCTGCCTTGCAGGCCTCCTCCGCCATCTCCGCCTGGATCTCGGAATTGGACTCCGCGGAGTTATAAAGGATACCTACGGTCTTGGCATCCGGAACCAGCTGCTTCACCAGGGCGATCTGGTCCGTGACCGGGTTCATGTCGGAAGTTCCCGTTACATTTTTCCCGGGAGCCTCATTGGAATCCACCAGTCCGGAGGAAGCCGGATCCGTGACCGCCGTCAGGACGATGGGAATGTCCTCGGTGGCTGCCGCGGAAGACTGGGCCGCCTGGGTGCCGATGGCGAAGATCAGATCCACTCCGTCGTTGACAAAGCCCGCGGCAATGGTCTGGCAGTTGGACTGCTCGCCGCTGGCGTTCTGCTGGTCCGCCTCGTACTGGACTCCCAGTTCATCCAGGGCCCGGAAGAATCCCTGATTTGCCAGATCCAGCGCGTCGTGCTGGATCAGCTGCAGGACGCCGATCTTATATACGGTATCCGAGGTTTCCGCTCCGTCGGAGGATGCCTCGGGAGTTTCCTCCTCCGCGCCTCCCGTCTGGGATACGCTGCTGGTATCCTGGCTGGCCTCGCTGCTGCTTTCTTCCTTATTTCCGCAGCCTGCCAGTAATCCTGCCGCCAGAACAGCGGAAAGGCATACCGCGCTGAATTTTCTCCATTTCATAAAAAGTCCCTCCCTTTTTCGATTCATGACTTTATCCGTAAAAAGCGTTACGCTTTGACGCGTTAAAGCACTTTCTTTAGACTTTTTGAGTATACCATTCTTTCAGAAAAAGAGCAAGTTATTTCAACATTTTCTTCAATTCATCCATAAAGGTGTTGACGTCCTTGAATTCCCGGTATACGGAGGCAAAACGCACGTAGGCCACCGCATCCAGATCCTTCAGGTAATTCATCACCAGCTCCCCGATCACGGTGCTGGGCACCTCTTTTTCCTCCCGGTTGAAGATCTCTGTCTCCACCCGGTCCACCAGATGATCGATCTCCTGCATGGGCACCGGCCGTTTGTGACAGGCCCGGATAATGCCGCCCTCCAGCTTGGAGCGGTCGTACTGCTCCCGGTTCTGATCCTTTTTGATAATGATCAGGGGAATGGTCTCCACTTTCTCGTAGGTGGTAAACCGACGGCCGCACTCGTCGCACATCCTCCTTCTGCGGATGGCGCTGTTTTCGTCCACCGGCCTGGAGTCCACGACCCGGGTGTTGTCCTGGTTGCAATAGGGACACTTCATCTTCTAAATATCCTCCCGTTCCTCATATACTTTATAAAAAAAGGATTTCCCCATGCGGCTCATTGAATTAAGGCAAAAGGAAATCATCAATATCTGTACCTGCAGTTCCCTGGGCTGCCCGGCGGATGTGGAGTTCAACCCCCGCACCGGCCGGATCACCGCGCTCATTGTTCCCGGCCCCGCCAGATTCTGCGGTCTGCTGGGCCGGGAAAACGATATCCTCATTCCCTGGGAATGCATCTGCCAGATCGGAGAAGACATCATCCTGGTGGAAATGCAGCCTCCTCCCAGGCCTCCCGGACAGTGCTGACCTTCAGGCCTGCCGGAAAACGATCTCCCCTGTCTCGTCATTCATATGGTCGATGATCGCCAGGGATTCCACCCGGATCCCCTGGCTGCGCAGGGTGCTCCCGCCGGTCTGCTGCCCTTTCTCGATGGCGATCCCCACGCCTTCCACCACGGCGCCCGCGTCGTGGATCAGCTGGATCAGCCCCTGGACCGCGCAGCCGTTGGCCAGGAAATCATCAATGATCAGCACGTGATCCCCGGGGCCGATATATTTTTTGGAAACGATCACATCGTACACCCGCTTGTGGGTGAAGGATTCGATCTTGGTGGAATACACCTCCCCGTCAATGTTGATGCTCTGGGTCTTTTTGGCGAAGACCACCGGCACATGGAAATGCTGGGCCGCCACACAGGCGATGCCGATGCCGGAAGCCTCAATGGTCAGGATCTTATTGATGGGCTTGTCCGCGAACAGCCGCTTGAACTCCTTTCCCATCTCGTCAAACAGTTCCACATCCATCTGGTGGTTCAGAAAGCTGTCCACCTTCAGTACATTGCCGGCTTTTACCACGCCGTCTTTTCTGATCCGATCCTCCAGAATCTTCATTTGTATGTTCTCCTTCCCCTGGCTGCTGTATTTTTACTGCTGGTTATTCTTTTCGTATTTGTCTTCTGCTCTGGACAGAAGGTAGATGATCAGGAATCCAAGGACCATCAGCAGGATGCACACGGGGATCTCCCCTCCCGCAGGCGCGCCCGGCATCTCTTTCAGGATATCCCAGATGGATCCGATGACAAAGCCCAGAATGATCATATAAGTGGCGTGGGGGAATCTGGTCATGGCAATGTCCAGGAATTTGGTCAGGAACAGAATGCCGATGATCATGCCCAAGCCGAAGGGCAGCAGAGCCACCACATCCCGGTTGCCCACCGCTCCCCAGATGAAATCGTACACGCCCATCATATAAAGCATGGACGAGAAAGAGATCCCGGGCAGGATCAGCGCCAGGGCTCCCAGGATCCCCGCCAGGAACTGGATCATCACGCCTCCCAGGCCGGCGCCGGTGTTTTCAAAGCCGTTGCTGGGCAGGGCCGCCAGGCCGAAGACCAGGACCAGGCCGATGGCCAGGAACACCAGGCTCCAGATGCTGAATTTCGTTTCCCTGGTCTCCCGGTAGATCACCGGGATGCCTCCCACGATGGCGCCTACCACAAAGCAGGCCATCTGCTTGGGAAAGGCCCCGTTCAGGGCCACCATGGGGCGGGAAAGGATCAGCCAGGCCGCTCCCGCGCCGATGCCGAACTGCAGAAGGAAGAGAACGCTCTCCTTCTTATGTTTCATAAAGGAGCTGATGGATGTGATCAGCCTCCGGTACAGTTTCAGGATCATGGCCATGGTGCCGCCGCTGACTCCCGGGATCAGCATGCTGCCGCCGATGATAAACCCCTTGATAATCGTTAAAATCTCCACGATACTCCTCCTTTTATCCTCTTAAAAATCCGGCGCTGAACAGAACCAGCACCAGGGCGCCCAGAACGATCCGGTACCAGCCGAACACTTTGAAATCGTGGCGCTTGATATAACTCATCAGGAACTTAATGGCCAGGATGGAAACCACAAAGGCCACTGCCATTCCCAGGATCAGGGTCATGGCTTCTGTGGACGTAAAATGCAGGCCGAACTTTACCAGCTTCATGGCGGAAGCCCCCAGCATGGTGGGGATGGCCAGATAGAAGGTGTATTCCGCCGCCAGGGTCCTGGACATGCCGATGAGGATCCCGCCCACAATGGTGGCTCCGGAACGGGAGGTTCCGGGGATAATGGCCAGTACCTGAAAGATGCCGATGAGCAGGGCGTCCCTCCAGGTGATCTGGCTGATCCTGGTGATCCTGGGCGTTCTGCGCTTATTGTAGTTCTCGATGATAATGAACAGGATGCCGTACAGGATCAGCATGGCCGCAATGGGCACCGGCCGGTGCATGTGCTCCTCCACCCAGTCGTCCAGGGGCAGACCGATGACAATGGCCGGCAGGCAGGACACGGCGATCTTCAGCCACATGACGATCTTATCCATGTAGAGATAGCGGTCGGCAAACCGCTGGAAGCCTGCCGCCGCTCCGGACTGGGCCGGATTGGCGAACCAGGTTTTTGCCGGTTCCCGGCGGCGGCTGTGGAAGGGCCACAGCTTTTTAAAATAGAGGACCACCACCGCCAGGATCGCGCCCAGCTGGATCACCACGTTGAACATTTCTTTGAAGCTGTCGCTGGCCGCCAGCTTCACCACCTGATCCACCAGGACCAGATGGCCGGTGCTGCTGATGGGCAGCCACTCGGTAATGCCCTCCACGATGCCGAGGATCACTACCTTAAAGAATTCCAGTAATTCCATTTTTTCTTCTCCGTTTTTCCCTTGTCTTATTATATGATGCCAGGGTCAAAAGTCCTAACCCCACATGAGCTTGCTCATAAGTGGGTTTAAGGGCTTGGGACCCGCCCTAATATGAGCATAAAAGTGGGATGCACATCCCACGATATGCGAATATTTGGTAGGATTGTGGAAGTGCGCAGCACGGAACAATCCGCAGGCATCATAGTTGGAGGCTTTTGACCTCAATACCATTATATGATGCCAGGGTCAGATCTTACCCCCCGGCACCAAGGATTGCTCCGCACTTTGGGCTGCTGTCCTCATTATATACCAAAACTGCCGGGAGAAACACTTATTTTTTCTCCCGGCCCCGCCGCAGGCCCTTACCTGCCGGCGATGGTGGCGATATCCACCAGTTCCAGTTTTTTGATATCGGTATTTTCCAATGAGGTCACCAGAGCCTCCGCCGTGTCCACGGCAGTCAGCACATTGACCCCTGTCTCAATGGCGTTCCGGCGGATGATGAATCCGTCTTTGGCGTGCTCCACGCCCTGCTCCGGAATGTCGATGACCAGATCGATCCTGTGGCCCAGGATCAGGTCCATAAGGTTGGGGCTGTCCTGCTCGATCTTGTTGGTGCGGATGGCGTGGACTCCGTTTTCCTTCAGCATCCGGGCAGTGCCCCGGGTGGCGTAGATCTTATAGCCCAGCTGTTCAAACCGCCTGGCCACCGGCAGCATCTCCTGCTGCTCGCTGTCCCGGACAGTGATGATCATATTCTTATATTTGGGCAGGTGAATGCCCGCCCCCAGAAAGGCCTTGTAGAGAGCCTCGTTGAAGGTCCTGGCGATGCCCAGGCACTCTCCCGTGGACTTCATCTCCGGTCCCAGGCTGATATCCGCTCCCCGGATCTTCTCAAAGGAGAACACCGGCATCTTGATGGCGATGTAATCCGCCTCCGGCTGCAGTCCCGGGGTGTATCCCATTTCCCGGATCTTGTGGCCCAGGATCACCCGGGTGGCCAGGGGCACAATGGGAATGCCCGTTACCTTGCTGATGTAGGGCACGGTCCTGGAAGACCGGGGATTTACCTCGATCACATACACCTGCTCCCGGTACACGATGAACTGAATGTTGATCATGCCCAGCACATGAAGGGACCGGGCCAGCCTTCTGGTGTACTCCTCGATGGTTTCCTTGGCCTTCTGGCTGATGCTCTGGGCCGGATACACGGAGATGCTGTCTCCGGAATGGATGCCGGCCCGCTCAATGTGCTCCATAATGCCGGGGATCAGAATGTCCTCCCCGTCGCAGACGGCGTCCACCTCGATCTCCTTGCCCTCCAGGTATTTGTCCACCAGAATGGGATGTTCCTGGGTGTAGCGGTTGATGACGCCGATGTATTTCTCGATATCCTCATCGTTGATGGCGATCTGCATGCCCTGGCCTCCCAGCACGTAGGAGGGGCGCACCAGCACCGGATAGCCCAGCTCGTTGGCCGCCGCCTTGGCTTCCTCGGCGGTGAACACCGTGTGGCCGGCGGCTCTGGGGATCTCGCACTTCTGCAGGATCTGGTCAAAGAGCTCCCGGTCCTCGGCGGCGTCCACATCCTCCGCGGAGGTGCCCAGGATCTTCACGCCCATTTTGATCAGGGCTTCCGTCAGTTTGATGGCGGTCTGCCCGCCGAACTGCACCACGGCTCCGTCGGGATGCTCGTTGTTTACCACGTTCTCCACATCCTCGGGCGTCAGAGGCTCAAAGTATAGCTTGTCGGCGATATCGAAGTCCGTGCTGACAGTCTCCGGATTGTTGTTGATGATAATGGTCTCGTAGCCTTCCTTGGCAAAGGCCCAGGTACAGTGCACGGAGCAGAAATCAAACTCGATGCCCTGGCCGATGCGGATGGGGCCGGAGCCCAGCACCAGGACTTTTTTCTTCCCGGTGTTTTCCGGCACCGCCTCGTTTTCCCCGCCGTACACCGAGTAATAGTAGGGCGTGGTGGCGGCGAATTCCGCGGCGCAGGTGTCCACCATCTTGTAGGCGGCCACAATGTTATACTGCTTCCGCAGGGCTTTGACCTCCTCCTGGGTCTTTCCGGAAAGCCGGGCGATGAGATAATCCGGGAACTCCATTCTCTTGGCTTCCCGCAGCAGCTCCTCCGTCAGTTCCTTTGTCCGCAGGGACTGCTCCATCTCCACCAGAATAGCGATCTTGTCAATGAACCAGCAGTCGATCTTGGTCAGATCATGGATCTTCTCATAGGGAACGCCCCGGCGCACCGCCTGGGCGATCCTCCAGATCCGCATGTCGTCCACGATCTCCAGCTGCTCCAGGAGTTCTTCCTCCGAAAGGCCGGTGAAATCGTAGGACATCAGGGAATCCACATGCTGCTCCAGGGAGCGGATGGCCTTCATAAGGGCTCCCTCAAAGTTATTGCAGATACTCATGACCTCCCCGGTGGCTTTCATCTGTGTGGTCAGGGTCCGCTTGGCGCTGATGAACTTATCGAAGGGCAGCCTTGGGATCTTCACCACGCAGTAGTCCAGCATGGGCTCAAAGCTGGCATAAGTCTTTTTGGTAATGGCGTTGGGAATCTCGTCCAGGGTGTAGCCCAGGGCGATCTTGGCCGCCACCTTGGCGATGGGGTAGCCGGTGGCCTTGGAGGCCAGGGCCGAAGAACGGCTGACCCGGGGATTTACCTCGATGACGCAGTATTCAAAGCTGTCGGGGTTCAGGGCGTACTGCACGTTGCAGCCGCCGGTGATGCCCAGCTCGCTGATAATGTTCAGGGCGGAGGTACGGAGCATCTGGTACTCTTTGTCTCCCAGGGTCTGGGAGGGAGCCACCACGATAGAATCTCCGGTGTGGACGCCTACAGGGTCGATGTTCTCCATGTTGCAGACCGTAATGCAGTTGCCGGCGCTATCCCGCATGACCTCGTACTCGATCTCTTTCCAGCCGGCGATGCAGCGCTCCACCAGCACCTCTCCCACCCGGGAGAGACGGAGGCCGTTGGAGAGAATCTCCACCAGCTCTTCCTCATTGTGGGCGATGCCGCCGCCGCTGCCTCCCAGAGTGTAGGCCGGCCGCAGCACCACGGGATAGCCGATGGTATTGGTAAAGGCGATACCGTCCTCCACATTGGTCACCACCAGAGAAGCCGCCACCGGCTCCCCGATCTTTTCCATAGTATCTTTAAATTCCTGCCGGTCCTCCGCTTTGCGGATGGTGGAGGAAGTGGTTCCGATGAGACGGACGTTGTTTTCCTTCAGGAAGCCTCTCTCCTCCAGCTCCATGGCCAGATTCAGGCCCGCCTGGCCTCCCAGGGTAGGCAGCACGCTGTCCGGTTTTTCTTTCAGGATCAGCTGCTCCACCACCTCCACGGTCAGAGGCTCAATGTAGACCCGGTCCGCGATATCTTTATCCGTCATGATGGTGGCCGGGTTGGAGTTCAGCAGCACCACTTCCAGGCCCTCTTCCTTCAGGGAACGGCAGGCCTGGGTTCCCGCGTAGTCAAATTCCGCCGCCTGTCCGATGACAATGGGGCCGGAGCCGATCACAAGTACCTTTTTGATGTCTGGATTCTTTGGCATTATTTCTTTCCTCCCATCATGTCGATAAACCGGTCAAACAGATACGCCGAATCCTGGGGACCCGGAGAAGCCTCCGGATGGTACTGGACGGTGAAGATGTTTTTGCCGATGTAGCGCAGGCCCTCGTTGGTGCCGTCGTTGACGTTGACAAAGGCCGGCTCCGCCACTTTCGGATCCAGGGTGGCCGTGTCCACCACATAGCCGTGGTTCTGCGATGTAATGTAGACCCGGCCGGTGGCCAGATCCTTCACCGGATGGTTGCCGCCCCGGTGGCCGTATTTCAGCTTTTTCGTATCCGCTCCCGTAGCCAGGGCCATGAGCTGGTGGCCCAGGCAGATGGCAAAGATGGGCACATCGGAGTCGTACAGCTTTCTTACTTCTTGAATGATGTCTCCGCAGTCCTTGGGATCCCCTGGGCCGTTGGAGAGCATGATGCCGTCGGGCCTTGCGGCCAGGATCTCCTCCGCCGGCGTCTGCGCCGGATACACCGTCACCTGGCAGCCTCTCTTGTTCAGGGACGCGGGAATATTTTTCTTAACCCCGAAATCCATCAGGGCCACTTTATAGCCGGTTCCCTTCCATTTCACCGGCTCGGAGCAGGTTACCTTTTCCACCACCTTACCGGTCCGGTAAGCCTTTAATCTGGGCAGAATCTCCTGCAGGTCGTAATTCTCGTTGGTGGTAATCATGCCGTTCATGGTGCCCTCTTCCCGGAGAATCCGGGTGAGAGCCCGGGTGTCGATGCCGGCAATACCGGGAATATCAAAACGCTTCAGGAAGTTCTGAATGGTGTCCTGGCTGCGGAAGTTGCTGGGCATCCGGGAAAGCTCCCGGACAATGTAGCCGTCCGGCCAGGGGCGCAGGGATTCCTGATCCTCGTAACAGATTCCATAATTTCCTATCAGGGGGTAAGTCATACAGACAGCCTGTCCGGCATAAGACGGGTCGGTTAAGACCTCCAGGTAACCAGTCATTGAAGTGTTAAAGACGATCTCACTGATGATTTCCTTCCGCGAACCGATACTGGTTCCGGTGAAAACATGGCCGTCTTCCAAAATCAGAAAAGCTTTCATAGTCGCTCCTTGTCCTTTCCTTGTTTGCCCCTGTGTTTTTGCTTCCCGGGCGCGCAGGCCGCCCTCGGCTCCCTCCGCCGTGCAGTTCGGCTCCTTTCAGGACCCGAACTCGCGGGCTTCGCCACGGCTTTCCTTCGCCGTGCAGTGCGGCCCCTTTCAGAACCCGAACTCGCGGGCTTCGCCTCCGGCTCTTTTCGCCGTGCAGTGCGGCCCCTTTCGGGGCCCGCACTCGCGGGCTTCGCCTTCGGCTTTCCTTCGCCGTGCAGTGCGGCCCCTTTCGGGGCCCGCACTCGCGGGCTTCGCCCTATATCCAAAAGCAGGGGCAGTTCAGCTTAAATGCGAGCATTTGCTGGACTGCCCCTGCTTTTGGATGCACGGCTCATTGCCTACGCGCAAAAAAAAAGAGAAACAGTCCTCTTTTGTTTTTTCAAAGTTTACCACAATCGATGGGGGTTTTCAACTGTTTCTCTTTTTTAATTTGTGATTCCCGCTCCGGAAGTCGGTTCTGCTTTTTCTATCAATCCATACGGATTCAGCTGTTCTTATCGGTGTTCTTGTTTTTCTTCACAGACATGTATTGCTGTTTGTCACTCAGCTTTTACGGTATCCGCATTGCCGATTGTAGTCTGCCTCCGCCGCTTTTGTCCGGAATATACATGAACACATACTCCTCACCCTCCTCCAGAAGCCGGGTCACGAGATCCGGCGCCTCCAGAAAGATTGTATATCCTGCGGTTTCCGCTTCTATTTCGCTTTCGGTGCTGTTGACGCTTTTAACTGCTGCCGTGATTGTACAGCTGCCGGATTTTCCCATTTGAAACGTATACAGGCACTGAGGGACAGCAAGCAAAACCAGAAAAACCGCAAAAAGGTTATCCCATTTACTGTTTTTCCTTTTCACTCCTTTTATCAGAAGCAGAACGCACCAGAGAAGCGTGGCGGCTAAACACACATAGGGGATCAGACTTGCCGCCTCACTGACTCTATAACTGAACAGCGTGTAGATCCCGTAAAAAGAAAGTTCCTCCTGAAATATGTAAAAGACCCACAGAAGGATTCCCGCTAATCTGAAGGCAGAAAAAAAGCCTCCCTCTCCAATGCGGTTTCTTGTTTCCGCATGAAAAGGGAGGCTCTGCTTTTTTATTCTGTTTTAACGGATGGCATTACCATCTGAACAGGGATCCGAAGAAGCCTGTCACGGTGTCGACAACGTCGTTGACAACCTTTTTGACGGTATTGCCCAGCCGCTCAAAGAAGCCGCCGCTTTCTTCCTGGGATTCGTCTTCTTCCGGCTCCTGGGGTTCTTCCTGTACCGCTTCTTCTGCCTGGAGTTCCACGGTCTCAGATTCGCCGTATGCCACTTCCACATCGGAAGCTTCTCCGGTCAGCGCATAGCCTTCCGGCAGGATGCCCTGGGCTGCCGCCTGGATGTCGGCCGCCGCGAAGGTATGGGTCTCACCTGCCGCGCCGTTGGCCGTCAGGGCTGTGGAAGCCAGTTCGCTTCCGGCAGCGTCCGTCAGGACGATGTTGGCGATGGCGTCGGCGGTGGTCACCTCCGGAACCTCCGGGGTTTCTTCTGACCCGGAAGTGAAGCCGAGGCTCATAAGGGCCGGCATCAGATCCGCTTTGGTGAGCTCCGCAAATGTGCCGCTACCACCGAGAACTTTCACCTTGGTGATGGCAAGGATGCCGCCGCTGTTGTTCGTAATAGTCACATTGCTTCCGTCCACTTTATAGTACATATCTGTACTGGAAGTCAGCTTTGCCTCCGAGCCATTATTAATAGTGTAGTTTACATCTGCGTTCAGTGCCTTCATGCCCACCTGTACGCTGCCTGTCACGCTGAACACAACGCTTTCACCGACTCTTAAATACAGCTCATTCTTCGGGCCGTTATCCAGCAGATCCTGGGCATTGCTTGTCTCGTACTTAACATTTGAAAGCAATACCGCGCCTGCAGTGGTTCCAGTCTCGGAATATACCTGGGAAAGCGCATTCTCAGCGATCTGGTCCGCATACTGGCTGCCAGAGGTATCAACCATCAGCGCCGCCAGTACCTGGTCGCGAAGCTCCACATAGGTGGGATTCGCTTCTCCGTCCGATGCGTAAGCCGGTCTGTCTCCCTCCAGGGTGCCGTATACACGGTATCCATCGATACTGACCGTATCACCCTCATCTTCTGCCGTCGTCTTCATATGGGTCAGTTTTACGGTATAGCTGTCTCTTGTTCCAAGATCCAGGCTGATCACCGGCACGTTGTACCCGTTCCCTGCCTGTCCTGCTGTTGCACCTGTGGTACCGTCTTTCAGCGAGGTCTCTACCTGGACAACTTTTACAATGCTGCCCGCGTCGTTGGACACGGTGGCAAACAGGCGTCCGGAATCCGGCGTGCTGTTTGTGTAAATGTCAATGCCTGTTCCGGTAAATGTAAGCTCCGCGGAATCGCCGTAAGCGTTACTTACCGCCTGGGTGCCGTTGCTGGCGCCATAGGACTCATTCGCGTACTTCGCGTCATACCCGTACTGATTGGCGTTCTCTGCCCCCGGCGCCGCGGTCTGCTGTGTGCCGCTGCCCTTGGAATAGCCGGTCCAGCCATCAGAGTAGCTTGCGAAGCCCTCCTCATAATATACGTTGGTAGCCGGAACAAATCCTACGCTGAACCGCTGGGTATTGCCGCTGTAATTTACCCGCACCGTAACCGCATCGATTCCTGTCAGGATCTCGGACGGTGTGTAGGTGATGGTCTTTGTGCTGCTGTCATAAGAAATTTTGTCAGAGCTTGACGTCACACTCTGTACCTGATCTGCATTTTCTACCAGGTCGCTGACCGGAACCTGTACCGGCAGACCGAAGTCTACGATATATCTTACGTTCAGCGCTTCCGCGTTCAGGGTATAGTGCAGGGTCAGAGTCTTGCCGTCCTCGGACAGATCCGCTCCCGAGTACTGGTACAATCCGCTCCGGTACTGAGGGTCTACATCCATAACCGTAATGTCTTTATTAAAGGTCTGATTTACACCGGAACTGTTGGTGATATAGGCATCATCATCCAGCGTAAAGGATCCGCCTGTCTGGGGCACGTCTGACTTCTGCACCAGTCCGTTGAAGAAGTTGATCGCGTTGGATCCTTCGTATCTTACAACCACCGGCATGGTATTGATCAGAGCGCCGCTGTTGCTGTCGTCCACCCAGTTGACCGTCAGGTTGTTGTCATTCTGTACCGGCTCCAGATAGATCAGAACCAGTTTGGCTGTGTTCTTTCCGGTAAAGACAATATTGGAAGCCTTGCCGTTTACCATCGGCTCCGTTCCCATGTCCTTATTCCAGACTTCCGTCTCGTCGTACCAGTAGCTTCCGGAATCCGTCTGTGTCTTTTCCCAATTGATCGAATCACTTGCATTCCAGGTATTCGAATTCGTGTTTCTATCCCTTGCACCATCTGTCACTGTAATCTTGGACACTTCATACTCGCTGTTGTTCAGCGGAGCAATGATACCGATATCACGAAGTCCTGTATCCGGTTTATTCCAGAAATTAAGAATAGTTGTAGACTGATGATACATATTGTTCTCTGAAGGAGAAACTGTATTGTCCGGATATACTACAGCCACAGTAAGGGCCACCTGGCCCTCTCCACTACTGGTATCAGGCGTCTCTCCATCTGTGGAATAACCCCAGTCCTTCATAGCAGTAGTGATTTCTTTAGTGATTTCTGTATGCCGCATGTAGTAGGCTACCGCCTGATCTCCGGACATGAAATAATGCCATAACCCATCCACAGTCTTATACTGCCATGCACCGTTGTGCCAGCGCACATGCGTAAATGTAGTTCCGTCTGCTGTCTCGTCATCTCCACTGTCGCCGCTCTGGTGATTCTGGGAATCCAGTCGCATGGCCTGCCAGAATTTCACTTCCACCCAGTCGTCATAATTGGAGTAGGCAGTCTCCGGCACCTGGTCTGCAATGGCTACGCCATTTTCATCAGATGCATCGTTTCTGCTGATCGTAGTGGAATTAGCTGCGTAATCGTTTGCCTGCCCGCGTACTGTACTGTTGGTGATCCAGTATTCTACGGTCAGGTTATTGCCAGTCAGAGCCCCTGAGGGCGCCTGGTCTGTAACTACGATCTGATATTCTGTACCACCAATGGTCACAGAAGTTGTGCCTTCAGACACGCCGGAGATGGTGATCTCTGTGTTCGTTCCGGCTTCCGTCTCCACCTTGTGGAAGAGGTAGAGGTTGGAAGAAGAGGAGGATGCATCGTAATCAGCGTCTGATCCCCACCATCCAGATGTAGGTGCTGAATAAGAAATATAACTTGTTGTACTATTCCATCCACTTTCAACGCTTCTTGAAATCGTCACCGAGTTACTTCCATTAATCGTAACCGCCTGTGCGGAATTCTGGTTTGTCTCAAGTGAATAACTCCAACCAAAAATTCCTCTAGACGCCGTCGGATACAGATACCTTCCATTGCTGTCCTGCAGGCTGTAACCGTTTCCATTCCGCATCAGTGTAAATACCGTTCCTCTGGGCGCGCTCTCGATCTTCCCCTCCGAGATGCTGACCGCAGAAGCTCCGCCGCCGGATGTCAGGGCGTACTGGGAACCGCTGTTGCCGCTGACGATCAGGTACTGCTCGCCGGGAACGATCCCTGCGGCTCCATTGGTCACCAGCTGCCAGTTGTTCTCCGCTACGGTTTCCTTCGCCTGCACATCTACCGTGGCGATCCCTGTATCAAGTGCACTGCTGTCCACACTGTCTGTGAGATCCACACCGGGAACCGTAATGGTGGTGCTGCTTCCCGCGTTGACTTCCACTCTCTGGGTTCCGTCTGCCAGAGGCTCCGCATCCTCTCCCAGGGCATGGATCGAGAAGTGAGGCGCTGTGTAAGTGAATTTTCCGTCCGCGTATGTACCTTCCACCTGGGTAAAGGTTCCATCCGCCTCCTGCACATAGGCATGAAGTTTTGCGGTATCCCATCCCTCCGGTACAGGCAGGGATACTTCCGCCTCTCCGGTATATGCCTCCTCCCCGGCATAGGGAGTGATCTCGTAGGCAACAACTTTGGATGCTTCCTGAATTTCAGGTACCTCTTCTTCCGACACCTGGGCCACCTCTACGCGGGTCAGTCCCTCCGCTTTGACAGAGATCCCCGTGGCCTCATCCGCAACGGTCCCCTGTTCCGGTTCCGGCGTGGGTTCCGGTGTAGGTTCGGGTGTGGGCTCCGGCGTAGGTTCCGGCTCCTCCGTCCCGGGCAGGGCGGAGCCAAAGGCGGTGATCACATCCGCTGTTTCGCTGACCACCTGCTGCTCTGTCATATTCTGCGGGTAATCGCACCAGATGCAGAACATGGCTCCCGCAGCCTCCATGGGAGCGCTTTCTCCCATAAAGCTGCTGATATCAAAGCCTGCCGCTTTCTCCGCGGTGCAGGAATCTTTTCCTACGATCCAGTAATAATCCCCGTTGGTATTGACCAGATCAAATCCCTGGCCTGCAAGGAAGGAAGCGGAGGCCACATTGTAGCCGCTCCATCCGGAACTCCAGTAGGCGATCAGGATATCGCTGTCGAAAGTTCCGCTGCCGGTATCTCCATTATAGTAAATACCGTCGTTGAACGCCATGGGACGCATGCCCGCGTTTCGGATCTGCGCAGCCATGTCGTTGACATACTGTACAAAGGCGCCGTACTGGCCGTTGCTCTGCAGCTGTCCGAAGCCCATGCCGCCGCTGGTAAATACATCATTGGCGTACTCATCCGCTCCCATGTTGAAAACCCTGCAGCCCATGCCGGCGAAATACTGGATATATTTATCCACAAAGGCCAGCGTAAAGGCCTTGGCTTCCTCGTTGGTCACATCGATGGTGCGTCCGGATTTATTCCAGCTATTTCCATACGCCGCATTCTGAACACCCAGTTCTGTCATGGCATCCAGAATGGCGTCCATGTGTCCGGGGGTATTGATCAGGGGAATGATGCTGATGCCCTTTTCTCCCGCGTAACGGATGATCTCACCCATCTCGCTCTGGGTCAGCTCATTGGTCCCGAAATCAGAATATGCCCGGTTCCCGTTCTGGATGGCTGTCTTTACCGCGTCGCTGTCGTAGGTCTGTTCGCCCACGGTCAGGGACATGTCGTCCAGCAGGAATCTCATGCCGTCATTTCCCACTGCCAGTTCCAGATAGTTGTATCCGGCGGAAGCCATGGTATCAAGAATCGCTTTGATACTGTCGACGGAAAAATACTTCCGTCCGGCATCCAGATGAACGATCCGGTAAAGGCTGTCTGTTTCCGCGCTGCCTGCGGTTTCCGATGTTTCTTCCGCAAAGGTGACCGCCGGCGTGGAAAACGCCAGCCCGGCGATCATGCAGAAAGCCAGAACCACAGACAGCAGCTTTCTCAGTCTTTTCATTGTCTTTTACCTCCCTTTTTTTCTTCTATTCCGGCCAGTTCTTCCCCGGCCAGTTTTTTCAGTGCGATCACTGTCTCGCACAGATAGGTGGGGATCCCGGAAGGGCTCCCGGTTTCCGCCTCCGCCATGGCTGCGCAGGCATGGCACAGCTTCCGGTCAGGGCATTTGGCGCAGATGCCGGAAAGCTTCAGCTCCGCGCATTCTTTTACCAGTTTTTGCCAGGCCTCCGTAAACCCGGCCCGGTAAAGATCGATTTTGGGCTCCGTCATCAGACCGCAGGGGGTAAGCCATCCGTCCCACGTGATCCAGAAGGACGCGTTGCCCGCCCGGCAGCGGATCTTTCCGTCTGCGGGGTCCGTACAGGATGCATCCGCACCTATGGGCGGAACATATCCTTTGTCAATATTCTGCAGATACTGTATATACTTTTCTTCCCCGAACTGGAGCCGGTAGCTCTTCAGCCGAAAGCGGGCCGCTTCCTCCGGCGTGAACCGTTCGTTCCTGCCGGTCATCCCCGCGTCCCGCCGGACGGGCGGGAACATATAGGTGCTGGTCTCATAGATCAGGCCCCGTTCCCGGGCATACGCGATGCAGGCCTCCAGGTCCGATTGATTGTCCGGAGTCAGGGAACCGTTGAGCTTCACCAGGATCCCCGCCTCCTGCAGCATTTCAATGGCCTGCTTCGTTTTCCCGAAGCCTTCCGCGGAACCGCAGAGCTGCCGGTAGGAATCTTCCCCTGCCCCATAAAGCGTGATGTTGACCCGGATCGGCGGCCGTTTCGCCAGCCGTCGGACCGTCTCCCGGCTGATCAGGGCCCCATTGGTATTGATGGAGATCAGAAAGCCCATTTCACTGAGTTTTTCATACAATTCCCAAAACTCCGGCCACAGGAAGGGCTCTCCTCCGGTAAGCAGGAGATACAGCATTCCTTCCTTTTTTGCCTCCTCCGCCAGGGCGATCCAGCGCTCCAGGATCATGGCCGGCCGGTCATGGACGCTTACTTCCTCCGGCGTTTTCCGGATATAGCACATCCGGCAGCGGAAGTTGCAGAGGGGCGTCAGCTCAAAGGTCCCTCCCAGAGGGATCCCGGCTTTGGCCGCCTTACTGTACATATATCTGGTGATCATGGGTTGAATTTTTAAATCTTTATTTTCCATCTGCCCTTTCCCGCCGCAATTCCCGGTACAGCCGTTCCGCCGTCCGCCGCTCCAGGGTACAGGTCATCTCCCAGACCGGTACTTCCCGGATCAGCGTTTCCGTCAGTCCGCACGCCGCACGAACAAAACTCCTGTCCCAGCTGTTAATGGTCAGTTCTTCGTAGATCCTCTGAAAAGCCTCTACCGGCTTCAGCCTCCGCAGCCCGAACTCCGGAGCCTGTTTCACAAACACCAGGCCGTCCACAGAGCAGCATTCATTGACATAAACTCTCGACGACCCGGCATAGGGAGAACCCCAGCCCCTCCAGCCCTCCGTACTCCGGCAGAGGATGGTCCGGTCTCCGTTGATCACGGAAGCCCCCAGATACCGGCGCCACAGTTCCGCCTGGGTGGATTTTCCCGCTCCGGACGGACCGGCAAAAAGAATCCCGCCCGTTTCCTCCTGGCGGACACAGGCCGCATGCAGGAGCATCCGCTGCTTCCGTATCAGCAGATTTTCCCATTCTATATGGAAAAAAACTGTTTCCCGCTTCGCTGAAATACTTCTCTGCCTCCGGCAGATAACGGATCTCTACCCGGTGTTCTTCCTGATAAAATTCCGACGTCCCGTAAGGCACGAAATCCCTGCCATCGTGGTAAACCCGAAGATAATGGCCGGGACTTCTCTCGTATACCGTGAAATCCCGGGTGCGGACTGCCTCTTTTCCCTTCGGAACTTCCAGACGATCCGTCTCCCTATAAAAAGCTTGGTATCTTCCGATGATTTCATCTACTTCTTCTTTATTTACCAGAAAAGGGACAAAACATTTATTAATGTGCAGCTGCCGCTCTGTCTCCAGTTCTATATCCAGTCCCGCAATATTCAATATTGTTACGTACATGATCCCAATCAGGAATTGAAGAGGTTGCCGCCTTCAGTCCCTACTGTGTAACAAAAATCATCTCCGAATGCTTCTGGCGTAAAGTCACACCGAGGAGTATCTGTGAACATAGCTAATCCTGGCAGTCCCCATTCTGAGTCACCTACAGCCGTACACTGATTTTGGTCACTCTGGTTGGTCATATCCCAGGCGCATGCCGCGATATGCTGGGACAATTCAAACCTTTCGATATACACTCTGGGTTTTTCGTAAACCTTCATTTTTTCCTCCTTCCCAGGCGTTCTGCCTGTATTTATTCTCCCTGGCTGCCCTGGCTGACCCGGACAGGCGCCGCCTGGCCCAGATAGCAGTCCTCCGCCTGGACAGTTACACTCTGTCCCGCGGGAATGCTTTCAATGGGATAGGTATATGTAAGACCGCCAAAATACTCCTCGTCCATAAGGCAGTGGCAGTGGAGAACCAGATCATTCAAATCCCCTCCGGAACGATTAGTCAGGGTCACGGCCGTTTCCTGAACGTCTATGGTCAGGCTGTCCGCCAGCAGCGGCTGGGAATCCTCAAACTCCGCGTCCCCCTCCAGGTTCACGCAGACATTGTCCAGTTCATAGGACTGATTGTCTTTCTCGAACACCATCACGGAAGCGCCGGGCGGCAGATCCGCAATCTCGAAATGAAAAACAGAGCCGTCTTCCATCTCTGCTTCCAGGGAAGCGGAGGTCAGATGACGCTCCGACTGGTTCCTGACTGTAAGGCCCGCGACATTTTCTCCCTCCTGGTTACCGCAGTCCGGATTAAATCCCGTAAACTGGAACAGGGAATCCACCGCCAGGCCTCCTTCCCCCAGTTCATAGGGAAATGCAATCCCCGGGACCTTCTCGGAAGAACTGCTCTCCGTGGAACTGCTTTCTTCTATAGAAGAATTCTTTTTCTCCCCGCTTCCGCTGTCCTCCGCGGATCCATCAGATTTTTCCCCTAGAACGGCGATTCCCACCAGCAGCGCCGCCAGCAGGATCAGCGCGATCAGCACCACCCTGGCCCAGAGGGAAAGTCCCTTCTTCTTTCGTTTTTTCGCGTGTCTGCTCAAGTCTCTTTCCTCCCTGTGATCCCGCCTGCAGGTTATCCGACAAATCCGAATTTACCCGAATCCGCCGTTCCATCACTGCATATCTTTGGAATCTAAATAATTATACCACCTGAGAATTTTACCGCCTCATACAAAAGTATTAGAAATGCAACGGATTTTTTCAAACTTTTCCAGACGTCGGTCATTTTTTTATATTCCGCTATTCAATTCGATTTATTTGAAGTAATGTGGAAGTATATGCCCTTTTTTATCGGGCCTGGACGACGGCGGACGGCGGATGTCCGCCTGGCTCAAAAAACAGAGAAGGAGGTATCCCATGAAAACGACACTTATAAACGAAATCTGCCAGCTGATGGACGAGCATCTGACCGCAGCCCAGAAAAAACTGCTTGAGAAAACACTGCACCGCGTATTCCGGCAATTTAACATCCCGGATTCTTCAGATCATATTTCTGACGAAGAGCAGCAGGCAAATACCCGGCTCCTGAACCTTTTTCTCGCGGCAAAAAAAGTGGAAGGCTGTTCCGAAAACACGCTGAAATATTACTCCGCCACCCTGCTCAACATGATCAATTCCGTTCAGAAGAACATCCGGGAGATCTCCACGGACGATATCCGTTTCTATCTCTCCCGTTATCAGGAGATCAAGCATTCCAGCAAGGTGACTCTGGATAACATCCGCCGGATCCTGTCCTCCTTTTTCTCCTGGCTGGAGGACGAGGATTATATTGTCAAAAGCCCGGTGCGGAGGATCCACAAAGTAAAAGCAACGCAGTTTGTAAAAGAGACTCTTACGGATGAAAACCTGGAATGCCTGCGGGATCAGTGCACCCATCCCAGAGATCTGGCGATCATCGACCTGCTGATCTCCACCGGCGTCCGGGTGGGCGAACTTGTGAACCTGAACCGCTCCGACGTAGACTTTATAGAGCGGGAATGCATCGTCCTGGGCAAGGGCGACAAGGAACGGCGCGTTTATTTTGACGCCAAGACCAAGATCCATCTCCAGCAGTATCTGGAGACACGGCATGACAGCAATCCTGCCCTTTTTGTAAGCTTCCACACCCCCTGGCGGCGGCTTTCCATCTCCGGCGTAGAGCGTTTTCTCACCAGACTGGGGTCCGCTTCCCAGGTCAGGCATGTACATCCCCACAAATTCCGGCGCACCATGGCAACCATGGCAATAGAAAAGGGCATGCCCATCGAGCAGCTTCAAAAACTGCTGGGGCACACCCAGATCAATACAACCCTGCATTATGCTATGGTAAATGAAACGAATGTCAAACGCTCTCATCAGAAATACGTTTGCTAATAATTATAAATTCTTTCGTATATTTATTTATTCTTGAGATATACCTTTATTTTTTGCGGCCTTTTTTCAGAAAGACTCAAAAGATCCTCTTGCCTAAATCGCAATTTATCGGACTAATCCTGTCCGGGACCGCTTAATTTTTACTGCTCCGTCGGCACCTCCAGCTTTTTGACTGCCACCGCAACCTTTTTCCCTTTAAAAGCCATTCCATAGAGCAAGATCGATGGACATCCGCAGGATAACAATTCTGTACAGTACGATTTCGTTTCTATCTGGTTCACCGCCAGATCCGCCAGGCTTTTCAGTTCTTCCTGCAGTTCCCCGCCTTTTTTCCTGCCCGAATAAACTTTCAGCTCGATCAGGATTCCCGGCTGCCCGCTGTGCTTTGGTTTCAGCTGGATATCATAGCGTCCCTCTCCGGACTCCAGATTGCCGGTCAGATAATAATTTTCATACATGACTGCGCAAAGCCCTGTCAAAAGTCCCTGATAAAACACCTCATGCGCCAGATCATGTGCGCTTGTGGACTGAAGCAGAAATTCCCGCATGGTCTTCTGGAGTTTTTCTGAATCGCTGCTGACAAGGGCGTCATCAAAGCGGGTCGATATCGATACAGGCATCAGTTCCCGGCAGGCATCCAGTATCTCATCCGCAAACAATGAACGGATCTCCCGGTTCGGAAGCTTCACCTCACAAACATATGCGGTGGATAAAATACGCAGGATCCTCTCAATTTTCAGATATCCTGTCATGACCAGAAGGGTATAAAGCGCTACGGAATCCGACGGCGCGCTCTCCAGCGAATTTTTATCCAGCGAACTGTAAGTAATGCTGTCGCTCAGGATCTTCTCGCAGGATCCGCCTTCCAGCAGCTCCCGTAGTTCCTGCTGCTGTCCTTCATCGGCTTTCCGGAGCATGGACCGCAGAATGGCATTTCGGCTCGTCTGGCTCCAGAAAGCATGGGCCTGACAGTTTTCCGCGAAATAGTTGACCACTGACCATGGATTATAGATTTCTTTTCCTCCTATGCGGTAGCCGTCATACCAGTCCTGTATCTCGTCCATGCGGTCAGGTACCCCGTAATATTCTGCCAGATCCCGGACTTCCTGTTCGGTAAAGCCGAAATACTCCGCGTACAGCTCCGACGTGATCGAGTAGACTTTCAGGTTGTTCAGATCGCTGAAGATACTCTCCTTCGCGATCCGGAGCACTCCCGTGATCACGGCAAACTGCAGCTGCGGATTATCCTTGAGTCCTGCCGAAAGCCAGGTTTTCTCAAAATCCAGCGCTTCCTCGTAATATCCCTTTTCATGCGCTTCATGGATCGGCACATCGTATTCATCAATAAAAATGATCGGCTGCTTGCCTGCCGTCCTGCTGACAGCGATCGCCAGGGTCTGCAGGGAGTTCATGTAAACGGTTCGGTCTGCCCGCCCGCTGATCATCGCTTCTATCGCGATCCGCTGCACCGCGTCTGCCCCGGACAGCATCCCTTTTGCTTCCAGCCGTCCTGCCTCATTGCGGATCACGTTACAGAACTGGCCATACATACTGTTCCAGTCGTTTCCTTTTACATCCTTTAAAGAAAGGCTGATCACCGGATAGGCGCCGCAGTGCTTCATATATTTTTCCCCGCAGCGTCCTATGTTCAGTTCCCGGAAATATGCCTCTCCGCCGCTGTTCATTTCAAAAAACGTCTGCAGCATGCTCATATTCAGGGTTTTTCCAAATCTTCGGGGACGCGTGATCAGGGTGACCATCGCCGGGTGATCCAGCAGTTCTCTGATCAGAAGGGTTTTATCCACGTAATAATATCCGCCCGCCTGCAGGCTGAGAAAATCTGAATTTCCCGCCATGAATTTTTTCTGTTCCTGCATACAAAAAGCCTCCCTTCCGAATGTAGTTTCATTTTACTACATCCGGATGGGAGGCACAAGGTCCGTATTCCGTTACTTTCCTGCCGCTTTTCCAGACGATCCGCTGCGCTTCTGTTATATCCATGGCATCAATGACTTATTCCGATTTTTTTATTATGCATTCTTTCCGGTAGAATGCCACCCCGTACTTCAGGATATCCTGATATCCCTCCTGCCGCAGCGCCGCCTCGTAGTTCTGCTCTTCGATCTGGCGCAGCGCTTCCTCGCATTTCTCTTCCAGCCCCTGATAGGTCTTCGACACCTTGATCTCCAGGATGATCGCCTTACCCCGGACGCTGGGATATCTTACAAGGATATCCGGCCTGCCGTTCCCGGATTCCCGGTTGGACTGAACAATATAACCGCTTATATTTTTCAGCATACCCGCCAGAAAGCCGTGATAATAGCTCTTCTGATAATCGTAAAAACTGATGGTCTCCATCAGGTTCGCGGACAGGATCTGTGCCATCCGTTCCGTATCACCGGCCAGCATACTCTCATACAGGGGCGTCAGCTCTTTCTTCTTTGTCTTTTCTTCGAACCAGCGCAGCACTGCGTTCTTATACACGTACCGCACCTCGCTGTTGGGGATCGCCATCTCCATGTAGATAGTCTCCCCCTCCTGCCGTTCGCTGATCTTCTTCAGATAGCCGGTGAAGAAAAGGAAGTTCCACAGATTGTCCTGGGTGGAATCCATATCGTCGTAGGTAATGTCCTCATGGATCGGCTTTTCGATGGTGCCGCCCTCGATCAGGCGCTCGATCTCCTGCTTTGCGGAAAGATCCGCATGCTCCACCAGATTCCGCACGATGCTGTTGGAGCTGGTATTGGACCAGTAGGGCTTCGCGAATTCCTTTTTATTTTTGTAACAGGAGTTCACATAATTGATGACGCTCCATGGATTGTAAACCTCTGTCTCTCCGAACCGATATCCGTCATACCACCGCCGTACCGTGTCCAGATTTTCTTCCAGCCCGTAATCCCTCAGCATCTGTTCCACTTCTTCCGGCGTAAAGCCAAAGTGTTCTGAGAACCATTGATTCGTAATGGATACGACATTCAAGTTGTTCAGTCCTGTGAAAATGGATTCCTTGCTGATCCGCAGGCAGCCGGTGATCACGGCGAACTCCAGGTTGTCGTTGGTCTTCAGGGCGGACTCGAAAAGAGAGCGGACCAGAGATACCATCCGGTCATAAAATCCGCTGAAATACGCGTTCTCCAGGGGCACATCGTATTCATCGATGAGGATGATGGATTTCTGTCCGGTACAGGTATACAGGCATTCGGACAGGAACTTCAGGGAATCCGCGTAGTCCGCTTCTGTCCCCTTCAGATCCCGGATCCGCAGATATCGATCCAGATTTTCCTCTGACAGTTTCCCACTCTTTTCAACCATCTCCCAATGCCGCGAATATTCTCCCGCCATCGCCTTTTTCAGCATCTCATACGCCAGTTCATAGGAATACTGCTTCATGGACTTCAGAGAAACGCTGATCACCGGGTATTTCCCCATATGCGCCAGATACCCCTCTCCGGCCTCCAGGATCTTCAGGCCGCAAAAAAGTTCGGAAGGATCTTTTTCTCTCTGTTCAAAAAAGTACCGAAGCATGCTCATGTTCAGCGTCTTCCCGAAACGCCTGGGGCGGATGAATAGATTTACCTTCCCCCTCATATCGATCAATTCTTTTATAAAAAGCGTTTTATCTACATAATAATAGCCCTTTGACCTCAGATCCTCAAAATTTTCCACGCCGATTGGCAGAGGTATCCAGCTCATACAAAAACGCCTCCCTTCCGAATGTAGTTTTATTTTACTACATCCGAAAGGGGGGCGCAAGGAGAGCAGCCCTGTCCGTTACAGTTTACAGGGTATTATAGCTGACGCTCTGCGGCACAGAGTAAACATATTTTGTCTGTCCGTTTTGGTCTGTGTAGGCCAGGAAGGCCCGGACGGTATAGCGGGTGTTGGCGTAAGCCGGCTTCATCTCATAGCTGAAGCTTCCGTCAGCCTGATAGCTTCCGAAGTTTACCCGGGTCCTGCCGGCGGTGTTGACCGTCAGGAGCTTGGTTCCCAGCTTGCTGGAAGAATAATAGATCAGGCCGTGGGCCGTTACTTCGTAATACTGCTCCTGATTCTCAAAGTCCGTAAACTGTCCCGTCAGACGTATCTTGCCGTTCTGGCCCTGGGAAGCGGAGAACGTGACCTCCGGGACCGATTTTTCCACTTCTTTTTTGCTGACATGCAGCACATAGGTGGAGAGGGCCGCACGGTTTTCCGCGGAAACCAGGATGCGGATGACGTTCTCCCGCATGGGCAGCACGGTCACCGCCGTATGCTCTCCCTGGACCGGCTCTGCCTGGATCCCTTCCGGGTCTTCTACGCTGCAGCTGTACTCCAGCTGCTCTCCGGAGAAGCCTTCCAGGGCCTGGCCATTGATGAGGATCCCTGCCAGTGCGGAACTCTCCTGGTATTCCAGGGAGGCGGCGTAGGTCATGATCTCTGCCTCCGTGAGGCCTACACAGCGGCCGCTCTGCTGGGTCAGGGTGATCCGCAGAGCAATGGGGTTCACGGGCTGGTCAAAGGTGTAGGTCACCGGGCCCTCCGTGAAGCTCACCGCCTCAGTCTGGGTATAGGAGACTTCCCGGAAAGTCCGTCCGTCCAGGGACATCTCGAAGGTCACCTCTTCCGGCAGGGCCGCGCTGAAGGAATCGGTAAAGAAATACAGATTCACAGACCCGATGAACTGGGCAGTGGCCCAGGTGAAGGTCACAGAAGCCTGGGAAGATACGTTGCGGTTGTTGTAGTTGGTCCATCGGGCGCTCTCGTTGGTCCCGTCATTGAAGATGCCGTCCGTGATGGAGGCCAGGTTATCGGAGGTATACGTACAGTCTTCCGTGAGCTCCAGATACTGTCCGGCCACGTTGCTGCTCTCGGTCTGCACCGGCTGTGCCACCCGCACGCTGGCAGTCACCGGCAGGGTCTCCTCCCCGAATACGGCGGCGGTTCCGCTGACGCTGACCACATCGCCCACGTTCTGGAACTGAGAGGCATCTACCTCCTGCCACTGTACGGAAAAAGCTCCCGCTGTACTTCCGTCCGCCCGGACGCCCTCCAGGGTTTCCGGAAGCACCGGCAGATTGCCTGCCGCCGTCGCGGTGGCGTAATTCAGCATAGCGATCACCTGGGGGATCACATGGAGCCGTGCGCTGACTTCCAGCGTCTCCTCCCCGGCGGTCAGGGTCCCGGAGATCACATAATCTCCGGCAGTGCCGTACATTTCCGGCGTGATCTCCTGCCATGCCACTGCGGCCGGGATCTCTCCGCCATCAGCGGTAACCGCCTTAGCCTCTGTCAGCAATGCCGGGGCATTCCCCTCTTTTACGGAATAGTCACGCACCATGGTGTAGGCGGTAATACCGCTTTCCTGACCGCCTTCTGTATGTTCAGAAGCAGAGATCACGATCTCCCGGGAGCCGGCACTTTCTGTAGATACCGTGACCCGGATCTCCCCGGCCTCTTCCCCGGAGCGGATGATCGCCAGGGCTTTGCCGTGGAAGGCCTGGATCCTGGCGCTGCCGCTGTCAGACAATACCGAGGACTGCTGGAATTTTTCGGTAGTGGAAGGATTTCCGTTGTCCACTCCCAGGATCTCTCCCGGACCCTCCAGCTGGAAGGAAACCGCGTCGGACGCGGTACTGTCCGGATGTTCGCCGTCCGTAAGCTGCACTTCTATGTAGGTCAGGCTCTGACCGTCGGCAGTAGTCTCTGTGCGGTCTGCCGCCACTTCCATCCCTCTGCCGCTTCCCGGGGTAGAAACGCTGGCGGTGCCTGCCTCTGCCGGGATCACGTTTCCGCCGGCATCACAGGCCTCCGCCCGGAGAGTGCCCTCCCCATAGGCTACCCGGAACTCTCCGTAAAGAGTGTCCGCCCCGCTGCTCTGGATGGCCTGGCAGACGCCGGTATTTTCACTCTTTGTGGTGTAGGTGTAGTAAGTATGTCCCGCTTCCGTCACATGCTCCTGGCGGATCATGGTGCCGATGAGTTCCTCGTTTCGGTACAGTTTTACCTGGGGCGCGTTGCTGTAGACCACCACCGGAGTTCTTCCGCCGCTGGTCATCTGATTGTCCGGATCCCAGGCGGTCACCAGATGCAGGGTCACGGAATCCTGATTCCACTGGCTCCGATACAGATAATAGGTATCTTTCTCAAATCCCGCCGTATCCACGATACCGAAAAAGCTGCTGTTTGGAACCGCTCCCTGACCGCTGACAGAACCGGTCCAGGTTCCGTTCCAGGGCGTCGGCTCTCCCAGATAGTCAAATCCGGTCCAGACAAATTCTCCGGCAATGTAATCCTTGGTGAGCGTGTTGTACAGGGAATCGTGGGCGGTCATGCCCCAGCTTACCGCCGAATCATCGTAGGAAGTCAGCTGCAGGCCGGAACTGTCCTGGCCTCTGGTATAATACACGCCCCGGCTGTTAATGGCGGAGGAAGTTTCCGCTCCATACAGCCGCCATTCCGGCTCCCGGCTGTGCGTCGAACTGTTCTGACTGTCCGAGCAGTAATTGAGCCCCACCACGCCGCCGTTGTCATGGATCACCTGCGCCACTTCCATGGCGATGCTGTTATTGTTCTTGATCTGGTTATCGCCGAAGGTGCAGGGCCTGGTGTCGTCCTCCTCTTCGATCCAGTCGATCAGGTTCTGAGCGATCTGAGGATAATTGGAAGCCGTGACCGTAAGCCCTTCCTGGATCTCGTTGCCCAGGGACCAGAGGATCACGGAGGGGGCGTTTTTATCCCTGGCCGCCATGGACCGGACATCAAACTCCGCCCAGGTCATGCCTTCCTCGCCCCCCAGGATCTGATTGTCCCCGGCGATCTGGCTGTTGAAATACCGCGAATAGTCGTAGGTATTGCCGTTCTTGGGATACGCCCAGGTGTCGAAGGCTTCCTCGATGACCAGCAGGCCCAGTTCATCGCAGATGCGGATAAAATCCTGGTCCGCGGGATTGTGGCTGGTGCGGATGGCGTTGACTCCCATATCCTTCATAATGGAAAGCTGCCGGTACATGGCATCGCTGTAGGCGGCGCTTCCGGCGGCTCCCTGATCGTGGTGCATGCACACGCCGTTAAGTTTCAGGTTCTCTCCGTTGAGGCTGAAGCCGCTGTCGGCGTCAAAAGAATAATAGCGGAATCCGAAACGGGTCTCTGTACGGTCCAGGACCTCCCCGTCCTTTAGGATCTCCGTCTCCACCGTATACAGCGCGGGATCCGTCACGGACCAGAGGTCCGGATTCGCCACCGTGAGCCGAGTCTCCGCTCCGCTCTCCTCTCCCGGAGCAGTCTGCAGGGGATCCGAACTTCCCTCTGCCGCCAGAGTCCCTTCCTGGTCGTAGATCTTCTGGGAAACGGTGATCTCCGCATTTTCCTCTCCCTGATTTTCTACTTTTGTCTCCACCAGCACCGTTCCCAGGCCGGAGGCGATGTCCGGGGTGGTCACGGTAATGCCGTTTTTCTTTACGTGGACCGGATCCACAATATCCAGGGTCACATCCCGGTAAATGCCGCTGCCGGAATACCATCTGCTGGAGGGCACCTGATTTACGGTCCGTACGGCAATGACATTTTCCGCGCTGCCTCCCCAGACCAGGGCGTCTGTAATATCAAAAGAGAACGCCGTATATCCGTAATGATGCTCTCCCAGATACTGGCCGTTGACGTACACGTAGGAGTCCGAATAGACGCCGTCAAAGTTCAGGTACACACGGCTGCCCTGCTGGCTCTCATCCAGAGTGAAGCTCTTCCGGTACCAGCCGGTGCCTCCCGGAAGGAAGCCGCTTTCCGCCTCGCCCCAGACCGTATAATCCTGCTCTATGCTGTAATCGTGGGGCAGGGTCACCTGCTCCCAGCCGGAATCGTCAAACCCGGGGTTCTGGGCCTGCCCCGCATTCCCCAGGTAAAACTTCCATCCGCTGTTGAAATCGATCTCCCGGCTGGCGGAAAGCCCGCCGGAAACCTCTACTGTCTCTTCCGCCCCGTAAAGGGTGCTGCTGTCCGCTGACTCCTCCGCACGGATACTGTGCGGCAGGGAGGTGCAGAAAAGCAGGCCTCCCATGACCCCCGCAGTCAGCTTTTTCCATAGTTTTTGTCTCATTCTTGTTTTCCTCTCTTTTGTCTTTGTATAGCTATTCCTTTGCTGCCTTCATCCTTTCCAAAAATTCCCGGTAGGCCTTTGCCTGGGCATCCATCATCCGGCAGTAGTACTCCGGACGACCGTCTTTATTTCCTGTCTCACTGTATACGATGGTAATACACGTATGGCAGAGTTTATGATTGGGGCAGGCTGCGCAGACGCTCCTGCAGGAAACATGATCCGCATAATTTACGATTTCCTGCCAGGCCTCCCGAAAGCCTTTCTCTTTCAGGGATACTTTCGGCGTGTCCATCATGCCGCAGGCGGACAGATTTCCCTGCCAGTCCACCCAGTAAGTGCATTTCCCGGCCAGACATTTCATAGACTCTCCCCCGGAATTGCCCGTACCGGAAAAATCAATCTGTTCCAGAGGAGTAAACTGGCAGTAATACGCGGCATTTCTTTCAAAGGATTCTCTGCTTAGCTGCAGATAGTCCACAAGAACTTTCTGATATCCTGCCTCCTCCGGAGTCATTCTGGCATTTTCCCCGAAGCCGTTCTCCAGCCGCCGGATGGGCGGGAACATATAGGTTGCGATCTTCACGGGAACCCCTTCCGACTGTCCGTATGCAATGATCTGTTTCAGTTCTTTTTTATTCTCCGGCGTGAGACTGCAGTTAAACCGGAAAGAAATCCCGGCTTTTTTCAGAAGTTCCACCGCCCGGCGCACCTTTGTAAAGCCCCGGGGATCTCCGCACAAAGCGCCGTAGGTCTCATCGCTGGCCCCGTAGAGCGTGATATTCAGCCGGAAAGGCGGCACTTCCCGCAGCCACCGTACTACTTCCTCTGTGATCAGCGCGGCATTGGTGTTCATCGTAACGAAAAGTCCCATCTTATTAAATTCTCTGAGAAGCTTCTGGATTTCTGGATAGAGGAAAGGCTCTCCGCCTGTAAGCAGCGGATACAGAAGCCCTTCGTTCCTTCCCTGCCTGGCTGTCTCTATCCACCATTCCGCCGGCAGGATCCCTCCCGCCTTCTCCGCTTCCTCCGGCGTCCGGCGGATGTAGCACATCTTACATCGGAAATTGCAGATAGGGCTGATCTCAAAGGCAGAGACCAGCGGGATCCGCTTCGCCGCCGCTTTACTTTTCAAATAACTGCCTATACGCGCATCCTGCATTTCAGTATCCCGTCCTTTCTCAGTTGCTCTGTAAGACAATCCGGCGCTCCCCTGTCCGCGGTACACTCCAGCCGATACACAGGCACTTCCTTGATCAGATCGATCACCCGCCGGGCAGTCTCCGCGCACATCCGGAAATTCCACACATCCAGCATCAGCTGCCGCATCAGATCTTTTACCGCCTCGATTCCGCTGTACCTGGCAATACGGTTTTTCCGCGACTGAACCAGTACGGCCACTGCTCCCAGTTCCCAGTTTCCTACATGGTTGACCGGCATGCTCCCGTCAATAGGAAATCCGCAGGTCTTCCATTTCCCCTTTTCCTTCAATATCCCTGTGCGGTCATTACAGGTGATCTCCGCCCCGTAGAATTGTTCCAGGAGTCTGGCCTGGGTAGTCTTTCCCACCCCGCTGTCGCCGGTAAAAAGGATTCCTTTTCCCTCTAAAACCGCCTGGCTGGCATGCAGCAGAAAAACCCGCTTTTCAAAAAGCAGCTTCCGCATGGGAAAAAGCTGCAGGATCTTATCGGCAGAAGTGATGTGCCGGGGATAAGCCTTCTCGTTGATCTCGTAGAAAACCTGATGAAACCCATCGGTATAAAGCGCCCGTGTAACAGGCCCGAATTTTCCCGGAGCCTCGCAGCACCAGAGGGTTCCGCTGCCGGTTTCTTTCTGATAATATTCCAGCAGCATGTCTTTGCCGCAGAGGACAAATCCCTCTTTTCCCGTTTCTGCCATTCTGCTTACACAGATCCTGACGCTATCGCCGGCATCCGGATCCCCCTCTGCCAGAATATACTTTGCCAGTCCTTTTCCGATCAACAGCGGAAAGGGCGACCGGATGTCGATGGTGATCCCTGCAAAGCGGAAACGGTAGCGGCAGCCGGAAGTATAAATGGTTTCTTTTTCCTGAAGATTCATGCGCATCCGTCCTTCGTCCAGAATCGGGTAAAAAACCGGCAGTATTGCCGCATACTGCCGGTTTGAAATTCCCTTATGATGTAAACATCAAGCCTTCTCCTGCGTCCAGATAACAATCGCAGCTTTCCGGATAAAAATTAGTCTGCATGCCGGACATATGATCTCCCTGTTCCCAGTTAAACAATGATATCTCCCATGCATCATCGTAATCATCGCACATTGTATGACTCGCATCTCCGGGACCCAGATTCACCACATTGGTGCAGCCGCTGGCGATACTGGCATTCAGTTCATATTTCTCCAGGACCGCCTGGGGTTTACTGTAAGGTTTCTTCATTTTGTTCTGTTTCTCCTTCCTGCGGGGCATCTGCGGTGTCTTCCTCCGGCAGGCCCTCCTCTGTTTCCTTCAAAGGATCCGATTCCTGAACTTCCGGTTCCGTTGCCGGGGCGTCAGCCGCGGCATCCTCCTGAGGCTCCGCCACAATATTTTCTGATGGATCTTCCGGCGCTTCGGGCGCTTCCTCTGTGCCGGAGGCTTCCTCTGTATCAGGGGTCGGCTGGGCTTCCGACTGGATCACTATGTCTCCCCCTTCATCCACGTTGATATCATCCTGCTTTATGATCACAAAATCGGCAAGGCCTGTTACTTTAATGTTTGTAACAGATATAAGCGCGCCTGATCCGGCAGTGATTTTGAAAGTCACGATCTGCTGCCCGTCTACCTCACGAATCGTTCCCATAGTGCTGATATCGTAATAGCTGTCTACGGTGTTTTGAATATCCAGAGTAGTATTTCCGATCCGGACCGTTCCGTTGCCTGTGGGCGCCTTGATGCCAAGGTATACTTTTCCCGCGTTGGAATCCCAGTTGGCAAGGGAGAAGGAAATGCTCTGTCCGTCATTGAGATACGTCTCATTTTTCGGTCCGATGGAGGCGTAATCTTCCGCAGTCTGCAGCTGGCCGTCTGTATCCGTAAAGGTTACAAATCCATTCTCCGTAGACCATTCCAGACCCTCTTCTCCATCGACAGCATATTCTGTCAACAGCTTCTCGCGCACCTGCGCAACAGTTACATTAGACTCAGCATCAGCGAGATATGCATCCGTCGCTGTTCCGTACTCCTCCGATCCTGCATTCATAGGCTCGTAGATCCGGATACCGTCGACATAGAACTCATTTCCTGCTCCCGTGCTGGTATTTGTCTTTGTTCCTGCTTTTGCCACCGTGATCTGCAGCTTATATGTTCCGTATTCCAGTCCCTGCGTATCATATACCGGCACATTGTACAGAGTGTCTATATTCTCGCCAAGGATCTTTGTATCCCGGTAGGTTGTGCTGAGAAGTTGCTCCCCCTGATACAATTTGATCTGGAGATACCCTGTATTTCCTGTCATTCTGGAAAAAACGGTAGTCCCCGTACCGGTGAACTCATAGGAGAACTGTGCCGCTCCGCTTGCAGTATCCACCCTCTTTGAAGTTCCGTAGCTGTCTCCTGTATTGTTCCGGTAGGCGGCATCCGTGCCGTAAGGGCTGTCCGTTGTACTGCCCACAAGTTCTGACTCCTGGCGGTCTGTCTGCGCAATACCTTCCGGCGTCCATCCGTTCGATTTTCCGTCAGTATAGGTCACGAGACTGCCAAAATCCTCTTCATAATACATGGATGTAGCCGGAATGATCCTTACCTCTGCAGCAGCGGTTTTCACATCTACGCCGTTGCCGGCGTCCACCTTAACGGTATAGGTCAGTACCTCTACGTCTGTCAACTGTTTGTTCAGGGTATAAACAAGCTTATTGTCAACGATCTCAGCGGTTCCGAATTCTGCCCCCTTCACTTCTTCCAGGGTCAGGGTACCGCCGGTATACTGATCATTGGCCAGCACATCGATCTCGATGGGAAGCCCGTAGTCCACTACCCGCTGATCGTTCTGTGGAGTCACGCTGGTTCCATCCACATGGATCAGGGTATTGGTACAGGTATAAGCCACCGTCTCCGTGGCCTCATCCGCACCGCGGATGGTAATTTTATCGGAGGTATATCCGCTTTCCTCTGTCATGTTATAGTCTTCCGTTCCGGTAACTTCCACATTCCATGCAGGCGTTTCATATCCGGTCGTCTGGCTTTCCACTACATAATAGGTATTCTCGTCAGAAAAAGTCAGGCCGTAGAATTTTGCTGTCTGTCCGTTTCGGATAGAGAACTGTCCGCTGCCATTGGTTGAACCATTGGCAAGGAAGGTACCTGCTGAAGAATACAGGCTGTAGCCCTGGTATGCCATAGGCTGGTCATTGCCATCGTAAAGGGTATAGGTGAACCTCTGATTATTTGCCGTTTGCTGCTGTTCCTGGGTCAGGGCGATCCCCTCGCTGTCCTTGCTGTCAACGATCTTGGACACGCTGAGACTGTCCCTCTGAGGCAGGTTAAACTGAATCTTATTATTAGACAAGCCGCCGCCCCGCTCCAAATAATAAATGGTCAGGGTATGCTCATCGGTTGCGCAGAAGGTATTGATATCCGTGTTCAGTTTTCCCTGAGAAGCCACGGTACCGTCCTCGTTCAGCACATTGAACAGCTGGCCCTGGGAAACTTTTCCGCTCCCGCTTCCGTACGCTCCGGCAACATCTCCGGACGCATTAGAAGCATTGGTAGACCACATGGTGATAGTGTTGTCCGCAAAGTTGAAGGATCCGGAAACACTGTCGTGGATGCCGCCCAGATCCAGCACCAGCTGGCCGTCGATAAATACCCATACATCATCGTCACCGGAAAAGGTAAACTCCGCATCCGCAGAATCATCCGATGCCGTGATCTTCCCGTTGGGATTCATGGTAAAGGATACATTCGCCGTCATGCCGAACCAGAAATCCGCCGCCTCATTTCCGGTCTTATCGCTGACATTCTCCCCGTCTGAATTCGTTCCGGTCACCGGATGCGCATTTACCGATTTCCCTGCAGAACTTGTCGCTCTTTCCGAAGAAGCACTCAACGTATTAAACGGAAGGAATCCGGTATTGTAGGAGGTGCTGCCGGAATAATGAAAGGCAGCCGGATCCTCTGAATAGGCAAGATTTTCTCCGCTGGAGGGTTCATCCGCAAAATAGGCCGCCATTTCATCGGAATCGAAGGTGTAATACCCGGTTTCCGCATCATACTCAAAGGGCAGTCCTACGTTGGTATATACTTCTTTGTTTTCCGTATCTGTCACATCAAAGATACCGCCGTCCGGCACTTTGATCTGGATATTTCCGGCATTGTCCAGTTCTTCTTCCACCAGGCCGGAATAAATGTATCCTCTTGCGTTTTCGCCAGAGGTAACCCCTGTAGCCGGCTTGCTGTCCGCATTCTCATTACCGGTCCAGTAGTTGTATCCGGCATAGCCCCCGGACTGAACGGTCTCAGTTCCGGTGGTAACGGCATGATAGAGGGTAATGGAGCTGGTGTCAAAACGTTCTGTACGGTTATTGTTGTAGGTAACCGTCCAGTCGTATGAATCTTCTCCAAAAGGCCACCAGCCTTCTTCATAATCACAGTGAATGCTTGTGACCTGGTTCTGTCCCTGTTTATCCAGATAATAGGTACCGTCTTCATAGGTACTGTAATCATTATTATTCCTATAGTTCACAGTTATCTCATGATATTCTGTCCAGGAATTTTCTGTTTCCACTTCTACCTGTGTTGGCATGCCATCCTTCGTCGGATCGCCGCTGGAGAAGTAAAGTCCTTTCCAGTAGTCTACCTCGCTTCCCCCTGCTTCCACAGCGGCGCCGGCCTCCTCCTGGAGGATCAGGTCGTTGATGGTGTCCTTGTCATAGTTGAACAGGGTCACCGGAAAATATGTAATGGTCTGCGCCCGGCTGTCCGTGGTCTGATAGGTGCTGGCCCGCAGGTCCGTGGCCGCGCTGACGGTGGTTTCGTCGCTGATCAGTTTCAGAGGCGTACCCGGATTAGCTTCCGGCTCTGTGCTGCCGCTCTCGGCGCTCTGCTGGGAATCTTCTGACTGTTCCGCGTCATCGCCGCCCAGCAGTCTGTCAAAAAAGCCTGTCACCGAAGACCAGAATCCGCTGATCCTTGAGCCGCCGCCGAATATGCCCGCGCTGACGGGGACACTGGGAACCGTCAGCGCCATGGTTGCCGCTAACGCCGCTGCCGCGGCTTTTTTCAAACGTTTGCGATTCTTCATGTTCGCTCCTCCTTCATCATTTTTCCGCCCTGCAGGTTGTCCGACAAATCCGAATTTACCCGGTGTCCCCGAAACGCAAAAATAGCCCTGAAACACACGATTTTTCAGCGTGTTTCAGAGCTTTTTCCCTTACTCTTTTTCAGTTTTAAATCGCAATTTACCGGACAAACCCTGTCCGGGTTCTGCCCCTGCGCCGCAGCAAAAAAGGAACCCCGCTTTCCCGCAGGATTCCCCGTCTCCGCTATTCTTCCAGAATGCCGCCCTCTTTCAAGGTGCCCAGAAATTCCTGGATATCTTCCTTGGCCACTTCAGCGTCCACATCGTACTCGTCCAGCACGCCTTTTACCAGGTCGTCCAGGCTGACTTCCTTCTGGAGCATATTCCACAAGAAGGCCCCCACTTCGTTGACTGTGATCAAGCCATTAAATTTCAGTACAGTTTTCCCCGTCGGAATGATCACATAATCCCCCGCGATCTCCCTCAGGACAAACTCATCTTGTACTCTCATGCACATCTCATTCCCTTTGTTCAAAAAATTCTCTCCTTACCGGCTACCAGCCGGGCAAATACATTGTACTATAGAGATGTTAGAAATGCAACTACTCTATTACTGTAAAAATCCCA
The DNA here is from genome assembly GCA_963928055.1 of Candidatus Scatomonas sp. Lineage (GTDB taxonomy): Bacteria > Bacillota > Clostridia > Lachnospirales > Lachnospiraceae > Scatomonas. The sequence continues at coordinate 73,825 of CAWVDN010000002.1, forward strand.
CAAATTTAAGGATTCTTTTGCTTTTTTCCTGTTTTCGCCGTTTCTGGAAATTTTACGGTAATGTTACGTCCAAAACCGCGATCTCCGGCGGATTGTTGAACCTGGGGAATTTTTCCTGATCCGTTCCCAGGCCGCTGGTAATAAACAGGCGGAGGTTGTCTTTTGTATACAATCCGTGGACATACTCCGGAAACCAACCCTGGTCACCGCCAAAGGCCCCCGCCCAGGAATGGCAGCACCACCTGGCCGCCGTGATTGTGGGCGCTGACCACCAGGTCGATCTCCCAGACCCGACTGGCGTCCCCGAAGATAAAACTGTCCGGACGGTGGCTCATCATGATCTTCAGCCGGTCCGTATCCTGAAACTCCGTCAGGAACTCCAGAACCTCCTCCGATGCCGCCGCCGCGTCATTATTCCCGTTGAGCCCGAAGGCATACTCATACATGCCTCCCAGCCGGAGCTTTGCATCCCCCACGGTCAGATCCAGATATTCCCGCTCCAGTACCACCGCTCCGGCCTCTTCCAGTTCCCGGATCAGCTCCGGATGCCCCTGTTCCATATACTCCAGCTCATGGTTGCCCAGCGCGTAATAGACAGGCGCGATGTCCCGAAGCTGCGCGATGAGACGCACCGGCACCTCCGCCGAATCGGAAGTGCCGTTCAGCATGTCCCCCAGGAGCAGGATCAGATCCGGCTCCTGGGCCCGGACCTTTTCGGCCAGCTTCTGATTCTCCTGCCCAAACTGGTGGTCGTGAAGGTCTCCCAGCACTGCCAGGCGGATGGATGGGCCGCTGCCGAAATCCGTCTGATACCGGCGGACCGTCAGGACTTCCGCCGAAACCCACAGGCTGACCGCCGTATAAATCGCCAGGGCCGCCAGAAGGCAGATTGCAAAGATGAAGGGTTTCTTTTTAAAAATCAAATGACCGCTCTCCTTCCCGGTAAAGTTTGCTTTCTGAACACCAAGGTAGTATATTTTTTCACTTCTGTCAACGGAAATCCCCTTCGACCCGGCTCCCCCTAAATAGATTTTAAAGGACTGTTCTCAACTGCACATTACCCAAAATGCCGCTGAAAAAAATCACTTTGATCTGCTCCTGCTGAACAGATACGGCAGGCCCCGCTAAAAAATGCAGTTCTCTGTTAAAGAACGTGAAAAACTGGAGCTGGCGCTGATCTCCGCTCCGGAAGTAAAGGCGGAAGAATGGTTGAAAGGCGGCCGCATGGTCTTTACCGGGCCTTCAGAAGGATCACATAAATATTCTGCATATTCATGATCTCTTCATCCAGAGAAAAGCGGTATCTGATGCCCCCTTCCCGCTGTTTCGGAACGCCTCTTTCTATGCTTCTTTCAGAAATCCCTTTAACACCGGGGATTCTTCCGATCTCTATCAGTTCCAGTTCGTAAAGCGGCGATGGAATACCCATATTGATTTTTATATCTATACTCTTCACTTTTTTTCCATAATTTAAAGGACAAATGCACAAAGCGTCATTCCGCCCTATCCGCAAGGAATCCCGCGACTTTAGTACGATCTTAAACTTGTCTATTCTCTGTTTCGGTTTTAATATCTTCGGCAGCCCAAAGGAAAGCATTCTTACTTTGTTGCTCTCTTCAAACTTCAGATCATAGTCTGCCATGGCATCATCAATAAAAAACGAAAGATTTGCCTTACTGCTTTTTGCTATATCGTATGTATTATACATTAAATACTCGGAAATATTTTCCCGGCTTATATTGGTGATAGAGCCAAACTCCCACTCAAAAATCGAATGAAGCCAGCCAGGGACCTGTGACGGATACATATTCCAGTTAATTTTCAGCTTATCAATCTCCACGCCATTATATCTTCCCTGCTGCTTTTGCAGCAAAAGCATCTTGGGAAGAGAATTAAACTGATTTCTTCCATGGTTATGAAATAAATACTGAATGAGTGTATAGTCATACGCCAGCTTTTTATATTTTAGGATATACAGGATCAGCAAAATCAACAGAACACCGGACAGACTTGTAATCAAAACAGAATAGATCATATTATGCTCGGTAAAAATCTGTATAAAGGCTAGAAGGATCTGTATTCCGCCTATAATAATACTTGCCCTTAACTCTTTATTGTCCTCACCCATTCTGTATATCCTCACATCATTTCTTTATGCCGATTTTTCCTTTTTTCATTCATATAGCTATGTGCAAAAGCCTGTTGCGTTCTATAAAAGGCCGCCTCCAGTTGTATCTTGACCTCTTTCAGTTTTGCTTCCTTTTACGAAACTGTTGTACTTGAACGCATTGATGTTCACGCTCAGATAGTCGACGAACTCTCGTACCGCGCCCCGGCCGCCCTGATTTTCGCATACATATCCTACAAGAGCCTTCACTTCCTCTACCGCATCCGCCGGGCATGCTGTCACACCGCAATAGCGGATACACTCCAGGTCATTCAGATCATCTCCGATATAAGCGATCTGATCAGGCGTACAATTATAACTCCCGGCAATGTCTTTTAGTTTCTGTAACTTATCCGGTACTCCCTGATACAGCTCCGTAATCCCCAGCTCTTCTGCGCGGCGGCTCACAATATCCGAGGTCCTTCCTGTAATGATTACCGGAACTATGCCTCGTTTTCTTAACTGCGCGATCCCATACCCGTCTTTTACATCAAAAGCCTTCATCATCTCGCCAGCCGCTCCGATATAAATTCGTCCGTCTGTCAGGGTACCGTCCACATCCATAACTAGCATTTTTATCTTCATCTTACAATTCCCGCTTTAAAAATATCCTGCATCAGCACAGATCCAATTACATTTCGCTCTTCATCGAGCACCGGCATACAGGTAATTCTCATATCGCTCATTCTCTGGAGCGCATTCACTGCCATCTCGCGATAATCGATCCATTTCGGTGATTTTGTCATAACATTATCAACGGATTCATTGTAAACATCTACACCTTTTTCCAGCATTCTGCGCAGATCGCCGTCGGTTATGATCCCCTTAAGATGATGCTCTGTATCAATGATCGTAACCATGCTCAGCCCTTTGCTGCTCATTTCTACGATCGCATTTCTGAGAGAACTTCCTTCTGCTACAACGGCATTCTCATTCCCCTGATGCATGATATCTTTCACTTTCACCAGCAGCTTTTTGCCTAAGGCCCCCGCCGGATGATGCAGTCCGAAGTCTTCTTTTGTGTAATTCCTGATGCGGGACGCCACCACAGCAAGCGCGTCTCCTACCACGAGCAGCGCCGTTGTGCTTGAAGTAGGCGCCAGATGCATGTAACACGCCTCTTCAAATTCCGGGAAACAAAAACAGTACTGACATTCTCTGGCAAGCGTAGATTTTGCCTTCCCTGTAATAGCAATGGTGACACAGCCGATTTCCAGAAGCACCGGCATTAATTCCGTAACTTCCGTACTCTCCCCGCTGTAGCTGAGAAGCAAGACGACATCCTTCTCTTCTACCATCCCAAGATCGCCGTGCATCGCCTCTCCAGGGTGCATAAAAAATGCCGGAATCCCAAGACTGGCAAACGTTGCCGCGATCTTCGTCCCAATATGGCCGGGTTTTCCCATACCGGTAATGACCACCTTGCCGTTACAGTTTAAAATCTGTTGAAGTATTTCTTCAAAAGCTTGTCCGATTGCATTCCGGGTCAGAATCAGAGCCTCTATTTCTTTATCAAAGACACTCCTGGCTTCCTGTATGATATCAAACTGCTCTTTCTCAGAATTTGTCTTCATCGTCCATTGTTCCTCTCTACTGTACCGCTTCGTATACCTTTTTAAGTCTGATCAAAAGATCTTTCATCTCTGAAAGCGGCACCATATTGGGCCCGTCAGACTTCGCATGATCCGGATCCGGATGAGTTTCCATAAACAGACCGTCTACGCCTACTGCCACCGCTGCTTTCGCGAGATATTCCACAAACTGACGATTGCCTCCGGTGCTGGTCCCATTTCCTCCGGGTTTCTGCACACTGTGTGTGGCATCAAAGATTACCGGAACTCCGAATTCTTTCATCACTCTTAAGCCAGTCATATCTACAACCAAAGTATTATATCCGAAACTGGTTCCCCTCTCACAAAGCATCACCCTTTCATTTCCGGACTGGCGCACTTTTTCCAGGCAATTCTTCATATCCCAGGGAGCCAGAAACTGGGCCTTTTTAATGTTGATACATTTTCCCGTTTTGGCTGCCGCAACCAGAAGGTCTGTCTGACGGCAGAGAAACGCCGGGATTTGCAGGATGTCCGCCACTTCTGCCGCTTTTTCCGCCTGCCAGGCTTCATGGATATCCGTGCAGATCGGAAGATGATAGGTGTCCTTTACTTTCCGCAGAATTTCCAGTCCTTTTTCGATGCCCGGCCCCCGAAAGCTGCTAATAGAAGTGCGGTTTGCTTTATCAAAAGACGCTTTAAAAGTATACGGAATCTCCAGTTCTTCTGTTATTCCTTTCATCTCTTCCGCAATCGAAAGAACCTGCTCCTCTGACTCGATCACGCAGGGACCCGCTATTAATTGAAACATAGATCTGCTCCCTCCTTTTTCTCTTACACATTATTTTTGCCTTCTGATTTTTCCATTTTACGCGGCAGCTCAGCTCATTCATCTTTATGATCCAGGGAATACTGCCATCCGGCTCCTGCCTGAAACGCCAGCAAAACCGTCTCCAGCATATAAGGCGTAAACTGACGATATCTGAGCGAATAGATCAGATTATCTTTGAATTCTTCCAGAGCCGCTGTCGACTGCGCATTGATAACAATACTTTTTCCGGAATCTTTGAACAGATAAGAGATGAGATAGCTTGCGGCCATCCACTCATTTACGGCAGTCAATCTTTTATCCTGCACATTTTCTTTCATTTGAAGAACCTTTTCATTGGCCAGCCAATATGCAGTAAAAGCATGAATTTTTATATCGTTGATTTTTTCGATATGGTGAAACTTTTTCAGCCGATAAACATCTACGAAATAATCTACCAGTGTCTGTTCCAACAACTCAACCGAAATATGTACTTTGTCCCCCAGCTGATGTGTTTCTATAAAGGCATATAGATATTCGTATAATGTATAAAATTTTTCCTCTATTTTCTGTTCTTTAAACTCCTCAAGAAGATAACTATATTTTCCCCCTTTGAACAGAGATAAAATATCAATTTCCTTAATATTTTCCATAATCCACCTCCGGATTACCGAACAGATCACGATATGTATACGATGCAATAAATTCTTTATATTCCATTAAATCCATCTGCTCATAAGAACCTGTGTAATCTTTTCCGGAATTGGGGCGGGTCGCCTCACATATTTCTCCGCTGCGGAGCTTCTCCACAAATTCCCCTGCTAAACTGGCGCTCTTTCCTGCTCCATACCCCTTACCTTGCATAATCTTCTCCTTTCTCAGAAACAAGCTTTGCTGCCTCCTGCAGCCTTTCTCTTCCTCTGTTCCAGTATTTTTCTGCCGCTTCTCTATTCTGCGCGATTTCCTGCTTCATATACATACGGATTTCATCCACGCTTCTTAAAATGATCCGCAGCAATCCGGAAGCTTCTGAAAGGGTATCCCTCAGCGAAGAGATCTCCTGCTTATAGACCATGTCATGTTCTATTTCACTCCATAACTCATCGCTCAAAGTCCTGACCTGCAGTTCAACGTAAATCCCTCTGAAATTGATCAGATAATGTACACTGCGATAATTTTCTTTCGCTTCATATCGAAATTTAAAATCATCGTTTTTTTCTTCCGTTTCTCGATAAAGGCTCAGGTCTTCCTCCGGAAGATGATAAATGACCGGTGGCTCAATCAGAAACTCTTCTGCAGAATCATTTCTATATTCCTGTTCGTAGTTATCGACAAAAAACTGATCCCCTTTATAAAACAACTTATATATCCAGTCATTGATCTCCGTCCACTCGTCTGGAAATCTGTGGATGAACTTAATTCCAATAAGATCAGTTACTATCTTATGATAATTGTCCGCTTCAATATGCGCGTACTGCTTACGGCCTCTGTATTTTCTGTCTACGATTTTTTTAATGAGACTCTCCGGTTTTTTTTACTCGGTACGAAATATGATAGATACAGCGCTTTTTTTCAAAGAGCCCGCGTATTTCTTTCGCCTTCTTCTCCAAACTTGAATCTTTCTCATTCTCCGCGTCACAGATGCATTTATATTTCTGATATATATCCGCAAGTATTCTCCGGATATTGGGATCATCTCTTTCTATACGTTCCAACTGACGTTTTGCATTGCCATTTCCAAGAATCTGTTCCAGATCCAACTTTTTCTCACTTCCCCCTGAAGGTATCTTAATAAACAAGCATTTCTGCCCAGGTTATTCCGCCAGATGATTCTCCTTCATGTATCTTTCTACCTGAACCCGGTCTTTCGGAGTATCCACAGACAGGGTTTTGCAGTGCGCATTGATATAGTAACAGTCTTTTCTGTTTTCTATAAAACGAAAAGAATCATTTTCCTCGATTTTCTCAATGGGGCCCCTGGGCGTGTTGTGATAATATTCCAGCGCTCCATGGGTGAATGCTCCCACACCGACAAACTTCTGATACGCATAATTCATCTCGCCTTTTGGGAAAGGAATCGGCGCCCGGGAGATAAAGAGACAGATCCCATCTTTATTGGTCACAATCTTCAGATTTGTGGGATCTACCACTTCTACCGGATCAGAAAAATCTGTCATCAGATTGGATACATAAAATCCATCTTCCGGGATCTTTTCCGGAATACATTTTACAATATCCTTTGCCTGTACCAGCGGCTCGTCCCCGTTTACCATTACATACAGATCCGCATCCACTATTTTGGAAACTTCATATAACCGCTCCGTAGCTGTTTCACAGTCCTGAGAAGTCATCAGCACTTTCGCGCCAAATCCTTCTGCCACTTCTTTAATCTCTTCACTATCCGTAGCAACATAGACCTCCTCGAAACATTCCACTTCCTTGCTGTGCTTCCAGACCCAGTACACCATGGGTCTGCCGCAGATCTTAGCAAGCGGTTTATTATTAAATCTTGTTGAGCCGCCACGGGCCGGGATCATACCGATAATCTTCATTTTATTATTCCTCCAACAACTGATTCTTTGTAGTAAATACTTATAAATCTATTTTCTAAATAAATTTAAAATCATTTTTTTCGCAACAGAAAGTTTTTGGAACAAATATATCAGATAATAATTATAAGTTCTTAAAATTCTCGCAAACATTTCTTTGGCTTCTAACTGTGAAGAATGTTCTACACAATATTTAAATTCCTGTGTATGCATCATCTCTTGATTATATTTCAATTTTGCCCAAAAAGACATCTTCTTGTTGCGAAGATCAAATACGTTATCAAAAAGTTTCCAAAACAGATAAAACCATATATCACAATACTCTTGTAATTCTTCCTTTTTTATAAACGGACATCGCTTAAAAAACAATGGCAGATGCAGTGAGAAAGAATCTGCATGATACTTTCCCATCGCCCCCTCAGGATTTTCACAATAATAGTACAATGGTTCATTTATGAATAATATAGACTCACACTGTTTATAATAATCTATATTAAACAGGACATCCTCTCCTATAAAATAATTCATATCAAACCGTATACAAGTCTTTTTTAAAATATCCAGGTCATATATTTTGTTGACTGTATATGCAGATAATCCCGCTTTATAAATTTGAAAATAATCCGTTAAGTCCTTCTCTTTTGTCTGTAAAACTTTTTGGTTGTTTTTTACACGCCAGAGATTCGAAACTATCCAAGATCTTTTATTTTTTAATATGGCATCATATAAAATCTGACACCACATGGGAGAAACATAATCATCGCTATCGCAAAACATAATATAGCTCCCTTTTGCTGCATCAATGCCTGTGTTTCTGGCCGCAGAGGCTCCTTCATTTTTTGCTTTATGTATAATTCTTATTCTAGTATCTATTTTTGCATATGCATCACAGATTACTCCACTTTTATCTTGGCTACAATCATTTATCAAAAGCAATTCAATGTCTTTAAAAGTCTGATTTAGTAAACTGTCTATGCATCTTTCCAAAAATTTCTCAGAGTTATAAATCGGTATTATAATACTTATTTTAGGTATCATTTTCAATTTCCCTATTATCCTTGCCCATTTATAATGTCGCTATCTTTTCATATCTACCTGATTACGTTTTTTTAAAAAAGATTTTATCCTCCAATACATTGTCATTCCCATAGGATAAGCTAATTCATATAAATCGCTTGCATTGGATGGCGATAACATTAATATCTTTTTGTATTGGTGAATTTCTTTTCGCAGCATTTTTCTCAGATATGTAATATACTCTTTTTCATTATTAAAAATCACATCTTCCAGTTGTTCCTTTGTTCCCCATAACAGCCCTCTTATTGCCCTATTCCTTGCCCGTTCAAAATGATTGCCACTAAAATATGCAATCTGGTCAACCCTCGCCTCAATTCCGGAAAGACAATCTGGTCTCCATTTGGTTTTCATTATTCCATTCGGATTAGAAAAATACGCATATAACGGGATATCGATGAAAGCTATTTTTTTTTCTTTAAATAAAATTTTATACGTAATGAACTCATCTTCATGAATTTTTCCGACCGGGTAGCGTAGTTTAGAAAAGCATTCTTTTTTATAAAGTTTTCCCCAGGCAACAGTGGCGTTTACGTTATGCTGAACATAAAAGTCTTCCGGCGTCCAAAGTTGCACCGGGGCCGATTCCACCTGCGGATTATCCCCATTGGTTCTTTGATACTTACACACACTGATATTCACTCGTTTTTCTAACGCTGCATCATATAACCTTTCCAGCAGTTCCGGATGAACCCAGTCATCACTGTCTACAAAAGTCAACCATTGACTTTTACTGTTTGCGAACGCCCAATCAATCCCAGCATTGCGCGCTGCGGATAATCCGCCATTTTTCTGATGAATCACATGAATTCGGCTGTCCTGTTCCGCATATCTGTCACAAATCTGCGGACACTGATCCGGACTTCCATCATCTACCAATATCAGCTCAAAATCCGTAAATGTCTGTGATAAAATGCTGTCTATACATCGATGGATATATTTTTCCACGTTATAAACAGGAACAATTACACTAATTAATGCCATAACCCTTCACTACCTCAGCCAACCTCTCAAAATACGGCAAAAGAGGACTGTTATCAAATTCTTCGGTTTTCATAGATATTAATTCTGGAAATACTTTTTTCATTTCCTCTACAGAATCTACAAAGCGAATGTAGTGCAGATATTTAATCCACTCATACGTTCCTTTTACCTTATAATTGTAATTTCTAAAAACAATACAGGGGGTTCCTGTAATAGCTGCAAAAATCATTCCATGCAGCCGATCCGTTACCACCAGCCTTGCAGAGGAAAATTCTTTCAATTTATCCTGAATGCGTTCCCTGCGATTGTCTTTCGTAACAGGCTGCTTTGCGTACATATCTGTTCGTTTATAATGAATATTATGGTTGAATAGAAACTCTGTGATATCTTGATGTTCCTCCGATGTCATTTCCTGTTCTGGATCGCTCCTGAAGCACAACAAAACGTCTTCTCTATTTTGAGCCGATATATCCCATTCATTTATTGCGGCAGACAAAACAATATCTGGTGTAAGCAATATTTTTGCATTTGAGTAAAGCTGTTTCATCCGTTCATAAGATACTTTTTCCCGCGCCACCATTGTGAGATTTTTCTGCCGATCATAAAAATCGATAGATTTTTTTTCTTCTAAACGTCCATTTTCCGTATCAGAATAAAATAATGTTTGAGGAAAGATAATGCATTTGTTGTCCTTAAACCTTGCCAAAATACTGCGTCTCAACAACTCCTCTTTGAACCATTGATCTCCCATATTTCCCCCGCCAGGGAAAACAAGAATATCTTTGGGTCTCACCTTACGCTTCACTATATCCGCATATTTTTTGTATTCGTCAACTGTAATTTCTTTAATTTGTTTCTGCCTGATCCCACATTTTTTTAAAAAAGAAATTTCCGCTAATACAATCGCACTGTCCCCCAAGTTAGCGTGTACCGGTGTCCCAATTATAAAATATTTACGATCATATGAGAATCCCAAATACACCCAATATTTAAACCGTGCCTTTTCCTTCTCGATCCAATCATGAATATAACCATGTATCCGCCGTAATGGGTATAAGATATCTTCACTCATTCTTATTTTCCCTTTGTTAATTTTGTTTTAATCTTATGGAGCCATTGATAGACTTCCAATTTACCAAGCCTTCCTCTAATAATATAAGACAACGGTAATCGCAGGGTTTCCGGATGTTCAAAATCCGCGTTGAATATCCACTTAAACTCTTTATAGTACTGCGTTTTACAAACCTTTTTTCTATTTTCAACAGCCCTTTCTTTTATATCGATCCAGAAATTTTTATATGCAGGTGGATTAGTGATCAAAAAATACCTCATATCTTTCAAACCCGTTTTTGCATTATGAAACCCAAAATTTTCCGGATTCTCACCTTCTGCCAGCAATTCTGACATTGTCCGGTAACATTTCTCACAATAACAGCAATTAGAACCTGACTGAGACTGCCAGCAGACATGCAACGAGAAATACTCATTCTTCTTTTTACAAAACTCCACTAAATTATGTACTTTATCTTGTCTGCTATACGCAAATCCATCATGAACCACATTGCAATCCGTAAATTTTACATAATTATCAATACTTGGATCCGATGCACATCGGACTTTTCCATCGGCAGGACAATTAGTAGCTGCAAAATACATGATATTAATTTGATGGATCCAAGCATATGGAGCAACATGGCCCAACAATCCGATACTATGCTTTAATCCATGCCACCAATTATCCTTCAGCTGTTCCGCATAACTTTTTCCCAACAGAGTTTCATTATCAAATTCACGAAATGTACTATGTATAATCCCCTCCTGCAGCTGGAATCTATGAGCCGTGTCCGTTATGACCTTATGTACTAATTTCCAACCTTTTTCATTTTCATATTGAATATCAGATCCCCAGACAGCTAAAAGAACCGGTCTTTCTTCTAAGTGACTGATAAGAGTCTGAACGGAATCCAGACCGCCGGAATAAAACATGGCCGCCTTACCGGTATTCGAATAATGATTTTCTACCATCTGATCTACGACTATAGTTCCTTTAAAGTCTGCTTCCGGGAACATTTCCACATAGCCCTTCTTGAACTCAGGAATACTTTCATAAAACGTCTTATCCAATTCAGGAAGGACTAAAACAGAATCTGTCAACCATATAATTGGAAGCACGTTACAAACAAACGGTACGCAGGCAACAGAGTCCGGTACTGTTTCCACACAATCCGGATATTCTATAACAAATGGTTTTCCTGTAAAATATCTTGCAATTTCTCCATGAACTTCATAGTCAAACTGAATTTCCCGTCCTTTTTTACAGATAGCATTTAATCTTATTTCCTTCATTGCCAAATCCTCACGATAAATTACCTACTTCTAATGCCCGATTGTAAGTTCTGGAAATTTTACGGATCCCCACCATCTATGCTCCCATATCAATTTGTTGTCGTCTTCAAGTGCATTCATAATTTCTACCATACACACCTGACTTAAATGATCCAGAATAACACTATTCCCATTATCATCTTCCTGATAAAAACAAATACTCAGATAATATTTTCCTTCAGCAAGCAGATCAGCCCCAAATTCAAAATCCGTCACTTGTTCCTGTCCTTCTTTTATTTCGCATAAATCAGGCGAAACAACAAGTCCCACCGGTGTTTCATCAAAATATCGAACGATCATTCTAAAACGTATTTTTTCAAAATTTTCCTTCGCGTACCATCTGATTTTGAACCGTATCTTTTCGTTGTTAAAATAGATACATTTATCTTTATCAACAAACTCCAGCTGCTCCATGCAAATTAAGTTCAGCGAATTTTCCGGTCGCTCCAAATCCCTCAAATTGTATAGATTCTGCAAGGATTCTTTTTCATTTCCCAAATATAATTGAATTGCCTCTTCTACGTCACCATTATAGATGACCTGTCCTTTTTGCAAAACTATACAACGATTGCAAAGCTGCCGGATCGTATTCATATTATGGCTGACATACAAAACTGTTCTGCCCTCATTATCAGCTACTTCTCGCATTTTTTTCAAACATTTCTGCTGAAATTTCATGTCTCCAACGGCCAGCACTTCGTCCATGATCAGGATCTCAGAATCCAGGTGTGCCGCAACAGAAAAGGCAAGCTTCACATACATACCTGAGGAATATCTTTTTACCGGAGTATCAATAAACTGACGGCATTCCGAGAACTCAATAATATCCTCAATCTTTCTGTCAACTTCTTCCTTTGACATGCCAAGGATCGCTCCGTTCAGATAAATATTTTCACGGCCTGTCAGTTCCGGATGAAATCCTGTCCCAACTTCAAGCATACTGCTGATGCGGCCTTTTATGTAGACGGTTCCATCTGTGGGCGCCGTAACCCGCGACAGGATTTTCAGCGTAGTTGATTTACCTGCTCCGTTTCCGCCGATTATCCCCAGGCGTTCTCCTTTTTTCACTTCAAAACTGATACCTTTTAATGCCATAAATGTACCGTTTTTAGCAGTTGGATCATCCCCTATCTTACTGTTAGGATCTTCCTTTCCTCTGATTCTCGCCCACCAGCTCTGGATATCTCCTCGAAGTGTTCCTCCGCCAATGACACCCAGTCGATACTTCTTTTTGATATTATCTACCCTTAGAACTATTTCTTCATTTTCCATATATAAATCCTTTCGAATTACACGGTATCCATAAAAGTCTTCTCAACCCTGTTAAAAATTATAATGCCGACAAACAGAATACAAACTGTTTCTATTGCACTAATTAATAAATATGTCAAAGGGATGCTTCCGTTTCCTGTCACTGCGTATCGAAATGTTTCCACAATGGGGACTACCGGATTTAACATAAGAAGATCGGCTAATCGAGCTGGCAATGCCGACACCGGAAAAACGATCGCACTGCCATACATCCAGAGCTGAACTCCAAAAGTCACCAGAATATTTAAATCTCTATATTTTGTTGTCAAAGCTGAAATAATAATGCCGCACCCTAAGGATAACATAGCTAATTCCAGAAGCAATAAGGGAAGTAACGCTATATATAAATTGGGATTTAATATGCTATGTATATAGTAATATATTAAACTAATACCCAATATTGCAAACTGCACCGCAAATGTAACAAGGCCGGATATAGTAACTGAAATTGGCGTAACCAGTCTTGGAAAATACACTTTTCCAAAAACGCCTGCGTTATTTACAAACGTATTTGCTGTTTTAGTAAAACAGCTGGAAAAATATAACCATATGGCATTTCCTGATAAATAGAAAATAAACTGCGGTGTTCCATCTGTAGACAAGCCCGCAATGTTTCCAAAAACGAGAACTTGCATCATTGTTGTCAGCAAGGGATTTATAATGATCCACAATGGACCTAAAATCGTCTGTTTGTAAAATGTTTTAAAATCGCGCTTTACAAACAGAATTATTAAATCTCTGTATCTCCATAATTCACCAAATTTCAAATCTAACAATTTTGTTTTCGGGCGAATAATGGTTGTCCAATTTTGCTCCATTTATTTTTCCTCCGACTCTTATATTCAAAACAACGTATCAAAATCGATCCTGGGAAAAACCTCTAATTTTCCCCCACGTGTGGCGTTATAAACCTTTACTCCACGCTGGTCACAATTCTTTTTCATGGCTAAATAAGTCAATGTACTTTTCTCTACATTAGGAATATATAAGTCCTTTTTATCCTCATTATATTTCTCGCAAAAATAATCTTTAACCGTATTGTCAACTATAATTTCGCCTTTATTATTTTGACTCACCTGGAAATGATGGTCAACGCCTAAAAGATAAATTTCCGTAAAACCCATATACACTGCCAACTGTGCTGCTGTATACATTCCCGTATTGGCACATGCCAATTCTTTTGCCGCATTATCACTGAAAATAAATTCCTCATAATTTTCTTTCTGCCGCCAATTCATATTAAAATACAAAGCATCATCAATATTAATACCGTAATACCATTTCATTTGAATTGGGATGAATTTCACTGGTAAATTTAATTGATTTACTTTTCCTTCACACCCTGCTAACATTTTTTCATCCTGCGAAATATAAAAATCAGGACGCCACAACGTATCGTCAAAAATATTATAAATTCTGTTGAATGCAAAAGTAATTTCTTCATGCTCATAAAGTACTGTCAAGTCATCTGCACGCAAACTTGGTCCATTACCTATAAAAAAACATCTTTTTCCTGAAAAGGTGCTTTTATATTTTGAAATACGCTTCCCATACTTTGTTTTTGAATAATGATTCTGCATAAATGGTTGAAATATGCGAGCTTCTATACTGGTTCGAACTCTCTCCAGGATATTCATATTAATTCCTCTTTCCAACAGAGTAAAAATACACGAAAAATAAAATAATGCTTTGATTCATGGTTTATAATGCTAAGCTCAAAACGCACTTCTAATGATCGAACGTTCATTTTACAACATCCCCTCTTTTGTATTTATCCATAGGATCACACATCTATGTACATTCAAAATTTCAGGCTTGTCATAATAATACCTATCCAAATCACTTATCTTTTTTCATCTTACGTAATTTATGGAATGCTTTATGGCAAATGTTAAAAAATGAAATCAAAAATATTGGAGCTCCAATATACTCTGCAATCATTCGGCTACTATATCGTGACGACATATCACATGTAAATGTAGCATACATTTTGACTCTTTTCTTCAATGGATATTTTTCAAACTCTGCCTTTTCTTTTAGCCAAAGTCCGTATCCTCTCGGATTATTCAAAAACAGTTTACTTCCGGCTTTTGTTAAGCCATCATCTTTATATTCAAAAATCCAAATAATATCGTTAAAAAAGCGCATTTTATAGCCATCGTTTGCCATACGATTCCATACAACTGCTTCTGTCATAAATTTTTCATTTTCAAATTCAGGATACAAATATCGGCGATGAAATTCTGTATAAAACACAAATGCCCGTTCTCCGTCAAATACTCTCTTTCCATTTCTTTGAAAGGAATAAATATCTAGTAAATTTTTATCCAAATATTTTTCTGAAAAGCAATAATTATTAGTATGGTTATAACTGTCTCCTTTATTAGCGACAATACCTACAAGCTGCTTGTCTCCTTCTATTTCTTTAAACCAATTATTTACTTTCATTAAAGCATCGTCTGTCAAATAATCATCAGAATCAACAGTAAAAAACAACTCTCCTTGTGCCAAACCCAACGCATGATTAATAGCTCTACATTTTCCGCCATTTTTTTGTTTATAATATCTAATAGCAAATTTGTTTTTTTGATGGCACCAGCATTCAAAAAGTGTTTCCGTATTATCTGTTGATCCGTCATCAATCACTAGCCACTCGAAATCATAAAAGTTTTGCCTTTGTAAAGATAAGTATAATTTTTCAATTATATATCCTCTATTATATGTAGGTGTAAAGACGGTAATTTTGTATTTCATTTTTTCATCCTTTTCCATAAACGCTTTACGTAATACCACACGCCACAATCAATTAAATCATATGCTATAAATGTATAAATTCTTTCAAGACGGCTTCCTCTTTTTTTATCAAAATACGATATAAACTTTGGCCGTCTTATTAAACATTTAAATTTCCATATTATTTTTACATTTAATTTATCTTTCTTTTTATTTAAAATATCATTTTCCCGTTGTTTTTGTTGTGAATTGTCCGCCCATGTATACGTGTACAAATGAGTAGCATATTTCCCGTAATCTTTTAATCCGATAATCAAAAGTCCTCGCAATAATATACTTCGATCAGACTTGCTCCATGATGGATACAATTTTTCAAGGACTTTTGTGTCTCGTTTAACATTCGTTCCTGATGGATATTCATAAGTATAATAGGCACGCATAATTGCCCTAATTATCTCATTTCCCTTTTCGGCACCAAACCCTAATCCTGTTGCTACATATCTAACGTCATCAGAAGCTAACCAACATTTATATTTTAGTAATTCATCAATATTGCCATGAAGTAGAACATCAGTATCCAGATATACCCCCCTGTGTATAAATGGCATATAAGCGAGCATAATCCGAAACAAATGACCATTTTTTATCCAAATACGCTTTCCTTACATATGGAATACAATTAACGTCGAAATTAGTTTCATTCCACTCTTTTATTTTATAATCTGGGCAATATTTTTTCCAGCTTTCAATACACTTCTTAATAATATCAGGTTTTTCATTTTTTCCAAACCAGCAATAATGAATTACTTTAGGTATCACAAGTGTCCTCCCTCTTAAATGTCCATTTTCAAAAAATATGCATATATCGATTCATTACCTTCCAACGTTTCAGACAAATAAGTTTCTCTCCAGGAAAGTTTATAAAAAATTGTATCTTTTTGGATTACTTTCCAGAAACTTTCTGCCGGCAAGCATTTATTCATTGCTGCCTGTAAATCATCTCTATGAATATTATTATTTGGAATTATATCTATATATTGCTTTACCTTCGGTAAATTTTGATGTGCAAGTTCTATTATATAGTCAATAAGCAAATAGTCGATAGCTTCCATTTCATCCTGCCAGTACGTTTCAAACGCCTCTTTACAGAAACGATAGAACAAAGAACCTTTCCAGCCACCTAAACAAAAAGATGTCCAACGCATATTAGAAATATATCTGGTTTTCACCAAATTACTTTTACACGTAAAAATAGGTGCGTTAAAATAATCTGTTGGTATCTTATTTGTGCAAAATATAGTCGCATCAAGCCATAACCCACCATATTTTTCTAACAATGAGACCCTTAAATAATCTGTAAAATTCGCAATACACATTGACCCAGAATTAAGTTTCCTCAATATGTGCTCTGAAAGTTCCAGATATTTCTTATAGTTGTTTTCAGAAATTAAACATACCGGATGCTGTCCTGCATTTTCTCGTATACTTTTTATACATTGTCTGACCAACGCAGGTGCGTTTTTTTCACCACTCCACCAACATACCCAAATTGGTGCATTTATATTTTCTTTCCCCATAAATGTATCATTCTGGTATTTATCAATTGCAGTCTGTAATTTATTCTGCAAATATTTTAAAATCCAAGCATCTTTCTTTAAATGTGCCCATTCTGCCAAATCACGTAAACCAACTCGCCCACCTATATCATCGATCAAGCGAAAGCAGGCAAGTTGTTTCGAAAATCCACAATCTCTTTTCCAATTCTGTTGAGTCATCTCAAAACGTTTTTTTATTCTACTATATAAATTAGACATTTCTCCTCCAGGTTTTAAGCAGACGGCCTATTTCAATTAACCATTTGTTTGATATAACTACATAATACTTTTCTTTATGAGAAAGCCCAAAAAACTCTTTATACGAAAAATGAATCTGTTTTCTACAATTTTGAATTCGTATTACTGCCTCCTTCTTGTTTACTTTAGGAACCAAACTATATAAATTAATACACGCGCTGCAAAAATTGATTTTATCTTTCGTAGCTAAATCCGGATATTTTCTCTCTAAAAACTTTATTCTTCTACAAAACGCATCGATAACATCTAAATGTCTTAGCGAAAAAGTACTCATAATACTATCTGCTCTCTGACGGTAATAGTATAACGGAATATCTATATATACTAAACTCTTTGCTTTATCATATATACGGTAGCTAAAAAATTCGTCTTCATGAAGACGCCCAATCTCAAACAGCTCTCCATGTAATATTTTTCGCTTAAATAACTTATTCCACACTACCGTGCGGAATCGCCGGTTATGTAATATATCTTTTATCGCCTCTTTTGAAGTAAATCTTTCTATCTTAAAAGATTTTTGGTACACGTCAAAAGGCTCTAAATCATTCTTCACTTTTTGTATATCGCAAGCAGCAATATCTGCATCCTCTTTTTTTATAGCAGTATATAAATATTCTATATATTTAATATTTATCCAATCATCACTATCAACGAATGCTATATATTCTCCATTTGCTAATTTTAATCCTTCATTTCTAGCGTCGGATAAACCACCATTTTTTTTATGTATAACCTTTATTCGATTATCTCGTACACCCCAGTCATCGCATATTAACGGACATTTATCCGAAGAACCATCGTCTACAAGAATAATTTCCAGTTCACGATAAGTTTGATCTATTATGCTTTTAATACATTGATCCAAATATTGTTCTACATTATATATAGGAATGATTACACTAATTAGTTCCAAAGCAGCCCTCTCTATTTATCTAAAGAATACTTTTTATCCAACCCTGTATATTTTTCATATATAAAGTGTATTAATTGATATGTTGCAGGAAAAACAGACGCCCATATAGACATTATCTTTACTTTCCAACTAATTTTTTTACACTTCAAAATCGAAAACAACCGATTTCTCAATTCCCATTGTGCTTTTTTTTTGTGAAATCGAATTAATTTTGGATTGGCTTTACAACTCATAGTCGATAGCGAAATCAACTGGCGTATCAATCGTACTAAAATCAACTCATAATATATATTCTCTTGAGTATTATCCTTAAGCATTATTTTTAGAACTTTTAATGGGTCAGACAACTTATTTTCATTTACTTCTGATGTTGCTGCAGAATTCGCTCGAAGCATATAATGATAATAACACTGATCTTCATATATGGCACATTTCGATGCTTTAAAAAGATAATAATTAAGCAGAAAATCTTCGTTGATTTTTATACTATAATCCAATTCATCCAATCCTATTTTTTTAAATAATTTCCTTCGGTAAAGTTTATTCCACAATCCTGGTTCAATAAATTTTCCTTCTAGGAGATCTACAACTCCTTTTTCATTATCCTGAATCACTTTATTTCCGGTTCCATAATATAAATCAACTTTACCATTGGGAAATACCATCTGATAACCACAATGTGATATATCAGCATTATACTCTATTGCATTTTTTAAAAGTTGCTTTACCATATTAGGTTCAATATAATCATCGCCATCTATAAATCCAATAAATTCACCTTTTGCTAAACATATTCCCTCAATGCGAGCGCTAAATACACCACCCTTTTTTCTATGAATTGGAATAATATTATCATAATTTTTTGCGTATTGATCTATAATATTAGGTGTTGAATCCTCCGATCCATCATCTATAATTATTAACTCTATATTAGAATATGTTTGATTCAAAGCGCTTTCTATACTACGTTTAATTTCTGATTCTATATTATATGCCGGCATTATGAGCGATACTTTTATCGTTGTATTCATACGATATAACCCATCCTATCTTTTAACTGTTCCTTTTGTTTCATTCGTTTTTCCATACTTATATTGCACCTCAATGAATATTGTTCATCATAGCATGGCGCATTTTTCATTCGATTTCTTTCTTTTAAAAGATAAGTCTCTAAATCTGAAATAATTCTGGTTGGAGAGCCGGCCACAACAACATCGTCAGGTATATCATGTGTTACCGTACTGTTGGAACCAATTATTACGTTATTCCCTATATTAACACCTGGCATAATTACAGTTTCTGCTCCCACAAAGACATTATTTCCTATGGTAACTCGTCCAATTTTTGTATATCCCAAAAAATTTTTGGTGCTTGCATCATGACACAAAATATGTACTCTTGGAGCAAGTGTAACATTCTCACCAATTTCTATGAGCCAGCAATGGGACGGATCCAATATAACGCCATTTAACCGTTTAAAATGTTTCCCTACCTTCATTCCCATATTAATTAATTTCTCTGTTGTATATTCTCCTCGTATTCGGTATACTAACTCTTTTACTAAATTCATACTAGACTATACCTCTCATTTCCAAAAAGGGATTCTCTATCTCTGGCAAAAAGGCAATACAATTCCCCGGATTCGGCGCTCCAAAGGCGCATACCTGCAATATTGTTTTCATTCTTTTTCCAGTATCCCTTCAAGCATTTTCTCTACCGCCGCAACCGTCTGCTTTGTATTAAAGCACTTTCCACGCATTTCAGCCTTTTTTTTGTAATGCAATAATAACTTCGGATTATTAAGCAGCGATCTAAGTCCTCTATAAAGTGCATCTTCATTATTTTCAGTTATAATTCCATATTCATTATTATCCCCTAGCATTTCTTTCATTCCAGATACTTCTACCGTACAGACAGGTACACCCAAAATAAGAGCTTCCGTAGCAGCAGTAGAAAACCCTTCTCTATAGCTTGAGCATAAAAAAACATCCGCTTTTGCCACATACTTATAAGGATTTATCTGATATCCAAGCAGCGTGATATTATCCGATAAATCATTTTTTCTAACAAACTGTCGAAACTGTTGTTCCATAGGACCTTTCCCCAACAGGTAAAGATGTATTGAATATTCTTCTTCTAATAGCCGCTTAGTAATTCTCAGAAGTCGATCAAAGCCTTTTACTTCTTTTAAAGTACCAACTGCAATCAGACGGATTTTTCCGTCGTCCACAAGTTCCGGCGCCACCTCGGCAGACATCGATATAATCTGTTCTGATTCCACCGTATTATAAATAACATTGCATGATGATATCTCTGGAAAAATTCGGCAAAAATCAGTTTTAACAGTTTCGGACACGCAGATTATCTTATGAAATTTTCTGTAACAATTTGCTGCTTCTTTTCCTGATCGAAAACTGATAGATGCAGTTTTTCGCGTATACTGTTCACCGTGTATCCAGGATACCATTTTTGTGCTTTTATCCGGACACCCGCTTATAATTCTCGCAGTAGGTCCTTCAAGATAAGAAACTACGATGTCATACTTTTCATGAATAAAATACTTATATAATTGCGCAGGCGAAAAAAGCTTAAATATATGGATATTTCCTCGAAATGATTGAGGAAAACACGCTCTATATCTAATTTGTGATTTTAAAAATGGCTTATTTACACCGCCGTCAAATAAAGTCAATACTGTCACATCAAATCGAGTTTTGTCCAGATTATTAACCAAATTAACAAACACTTTTTCTGCTCCGCCCTGCCCTAACGTTGGAATCATAAAGAGAAGCTTTATTTTCATACCTTCTTACCCGTCAATCTTTTTCTATGCATATAGTTATATATTGATATTGGAAGCATACCTATAATAATCGGTTTTAACGCAAGAACATAATTATAAATAGGAAGTTTAAATGTTTTTATGATAAGAATTTTTACGTATGTTTCATTAATCCTATATTTAAACTTTCGTCGACAATATGCGTTTTTATCATCTCGCATTTGATACAGAGGTTCCTGGATATTATAGCCTATATACCCAGCCGCATACATTTTCATCCACAAATGATAATCCTCCACTCTAAGAAGACGTTTATCAATGGTATATCCACCTACTTTATCAAATGCTTCTTTTCGAACCATGCATGCCGCATGACAAAACTCTGAGCCTTTCACCATACTCTCTTTTCTAGGATATTCACTATACTTGCAAATTCCCCATACACCGCCTTCATCGAAATATTCCAAATAACAGCTAACAATCGCAATGTCTTTTCGAGAATCTAAGATATTAACTTCTTTTTCAAAACGATCTGGTGAGCATAGATCATCTCCGTCCATTCGAGCGATATATTTTCCTCTGGCATATTTTAAGCATCTATTCAACGTATAATTTAAACCTTTATTCGTCTTGTTTTGCAACAAAATAATTTTGGAAGGATAACATGCTTGATACTGTTTAGCTATTTCATATGTTTGATCAGTTGAACCATCATCACACATAATAAGTTCCCAATCCTTATATGTTTGGTTTAGAATGCATTCAATTGATTTTGAAAGATACGCCTGGCAATTATATACACCCATGATTACACTTATCATCATTTCCCCCATACTTACATTGATTTATATGTTAATTATGTCACTAATATAATCCAACTTCCATGTAATTACCATTTGATAATAAAAATAAATTATATAAAACCCTATACAGCCCAACTTAACAATTTTGGAACTTCTAGGCGTAAAACATTTTTTCATAAGCCATGGGAGAAGCAAAAGAGAATATATCCCAAAATAAGCAGCTAATCTTCCCAAATAATTAGCTCCGATAAACAGTGCGGCAAATTGAATTGCCAGATAAAAGCACTCCATATTAACACACAAATTGATCAACTGATCATTTTCATACTGAATGATTTTCTTTGCCCAGATACATATTACAAAAGGAACAACTGCAACCAAAAAACGCAAGGCGTTCATCCCTGCAGACCCAATGATTTCGCCCAGATATCCCTCATACTGCGTGTTATCAAACAAAAATTCAAAAGCTTCTATATTTAGTCCCATAATTGCCATACAGCATACTGCAATAAATATTTTCCAACTAAATGGCTTCAGGTGCGCAATAAAATATATTGGAATCATTATAAGAGCAGTTCCATGAATCGTGGACAATAATATTACTATTATTAGATACTTCCAAATTTTCTTTTCGAGCAATAAATCAACGGATACAAACAGTAAAGAAATCACAAGATACTGTCTCATGCCATTCATAAGCCATGTAAATTCGGTGGTAGCTATATACAGAAAAAAGCTCATTCCAAAATCAACAGAATGTTTATATAATGTATACATGACTGCCATGCCGCTGATACAGGCAATCAAAAAAAGCCACACATGGTAATCTGTTGATACAAATTGTTTGAACAGCACCTCTAGGATTACATATCCTTTATCTTTTTGGATGGCAGCTATATCTAATTGTTCTATATTCGTCACTGCGCTATTAAACTCGTCAATATATGCAGGTGTATCCGCCACTCCGCTTCGTAAGCCACAGAATACAATCACTATTCCAAACAAAATCAGCGCTTGATACAATCTGGCTCGTTCTTCGTAATGGTTGTTTACTTTCAAGATTCGCGGATGTATGTTACATACTACGCAGCCTATCATGGACATAACTAAAAAAAACCAATATACATTCATTGAGATAACCTCAGTTAATCTAAACCATATATTTTTTTCAATTCTTCTTTAATCACTGTTGCCGTATATTGTTCCGCCACTTTATACGCGTTTTTCCCCATTTGTGCTAACAGATCAGGATGAGTGTATAGATTTTTGACAGCACATATATAACTATTCATATTATCATTGGAAACAAAACAGCCATTAAATCCTTCCTTAACCAACTCCCTGTGCCCGCGGTTCTCCGATACTACTACGGCCTTTCCGCATAACATCGCTTCAATAATATTTAGCGGCAATCCTTCCCGAAAACTGCAGGACACTACCAGATCAACCGCTGGGGTCAAATATTCCAGATCTGTTCGGTACCCAATTAATTTTACATACTGTTCCAACTGCAGATTTTTAATCTGAGCCTGTAATTTTTCTTTTAACGGTCCATTCCCCGCCAGAAGTACTTTTAAATCGGGTATATATTTCTTAAGTTCCGATGTCGCTTCAATCAGCATTTTTTGATTTTTATTCTGGTTCAGTTCGCCAGTACATAAAATCACAAACTCATCGGGACGAAGGTTTTCTTTTTCTCTCATTACTAACTGCTCTTTCAGATTTGCAGGATGGTATCTCTTCTGAAAAACTCCTACTCCATGCATACGTTCTACATTTGTATGAAATTTTCTTTTAGCCAATTGATAATCTTCTTCCGTAATTGTAATCAGCGTATCACAAAATCTGGCCATTATCTTCTCAACAGGATAGAAAACCAGCCAGTTTTTCTTCGATGCTCCTTTATAGAAATGAAAGCCATGGGCTGTATAAAATACTCTTGTTCCCTGCTTTCTCGCTTTTACCGCCGCCAGCCTTGTGATAATCCCTCCCATAGGCGTATTGCAGTGAATTACTTCGTAAGAATGTTCCTCCAGAATTTTTTTCAGTTGTAAATATGCCCTTACATTATCCCTGCTTTTCGGAGACCGCGCGAAAGGCACATCAAACACCTGATCAGCGAAGTCCAGACTCAACCCGTTTTTTTCATCAAGGTTGTTTTTTGCCGCCACATGAACTTCGTATCCATGTTCGTGCAGCACCTCCGCCAGCGGGCGGTGAAACTGAGCAATATGGCTTTGTACAGTTGCTGTCAATAGTACTTTTTTCAAATGATCATCCTCTGTTTTATAAATTTTACATAACAAATCCTGCGATTAAAAAGGCGGCGCAGGATATGATCAGCGCCAGAACCGCATACGGCAGCTGTGTATAGACATGATCCATATTTTCGATCCCGCATACGCTGGATGTCAGAACTGTTGCGTCAGAATAAAAGCATGCATGGCTGCAGAAGGTTCCGCCACATACGATTGCCGCCATCACCAGCAGAAGATTTGCCCCGACTGCCGCTCCCAATGGGATAATGATAGGGGCACAGACTGCCGGAATGCCCCAATTGCTTCCCGTAATAAATCCCAGTCCTGCGACAACTATGAATGCGATCACCGGAAACAGTTCTGCGCTCATCAGCGGCTCGATTATTCCAATGACATATTCTGAAAGCATCAGATCTTCTGACGCCTGCCGCATAAATAATGCCGCGATAATAATAGCCAACGAGGGCATCAGATCCGCAAAACCTTTGATCCAAAGATCGCAGAACTGTCCTCCGCCTATCTTTTTTCTCGGGATATATAAGATACCACAGACCAGGATAGCGGCTGCGAGCGCTACAAACATATCGTCTGCCATAAACTGAACAATGATCATGACTGCGATAGGTATTATAAAATCCCATATATTGGCCCTGCTATCCATTTGTTCCGGCTCTTCTTCTGTCTTCTGATTAAATTTTTCACTGGCTTCGCTATATACTCTGCCCGTCAGTCTGGTTCTTTCATAGGCTTTTTTCATTGCTCCCAGTTTTGGTATGATACTAAAGATAAAAAGCGGAACA
This sequence comes from Candidatus Scatomonas sp., assembly GCA_963928055.1. Lineage (GTDB taxonomy): Bacteria > Bacillota > Clostridia > Lachnospirales > Lachnospiraceae > Scatomonas. The sequence goes on from CAWVDN010000002.1 coordinate 98,795, forward strand.
ATCATGACAGCCGCTATAGCATAAAACATATACGGGATTGTATGGATATAAGTCTGTATAGGACTTCCATAGCCGAGATTGCGGATGCTTTCCTGTTCATAGAATACACCTGAAAAGAAAATCGCCCAGGTAGAAAATGGAAGAAGCACGCACACCGGCGCCCCGGTCGAATCGATAATATAGGCCAGCGCCTCTCTGGGAGCTTTCCTCTTATCTGAAAGCTTTTTCGTACACGCACTCACGGTAAGGATATTCATATAGTCGTCTATAAAAATAATAATCCCCAGTATCCAGGCCACAAATAAAGTTGCCTTTTCCGTTTTACATATTCTTCCCAAAAGACCGGCAAAAGCATGCGTACCCCTGGCTTTATTAATCAATGCGATCAGACTGCCGAAAAGTCCACATACCACGACCAGCCACATGGTATCATAATCTGTCACCACATTGAAAAAAGAGTTTGTTACAGTTGTAACAAAATTGTCTCCCTTGGAGATACAGATGATCAGATAAGAAACAGCAACACCGATCAAAAGCGCCTCCGTTGTACGTTTGGTTTTAACCGCTGTTACTATTACAAGAATCGCCGGTAACAGCGTCAGCAGCCCATATCCGTAGTCCATAACGGTTCCCCTCAAATACTAAAATTTTATTTTTGAAAAAATCTCTAAATACATTCTGACAACAAGCGCCCGAAAACTGGTATGGGAAACATCCTTGATCACAATTCCTGTTTCCGCGATTCTTGGCTCCATATAGGTGATCAGATCATTGGGAATAGCATCTGCTTTTCTTTTTTCCAAAGGAACTGTCAGCATTTTTTCCAGATATTTCCGATTATTAAATGGAATTGTTATCTCATAGGAAACGCGATGCTCAGTCGTCAGAAAAACTCCTTCCCCACCGCTCCAGGCAAATTCCCAAAAATAAAGTTCCAGCCAGGACAACTGATCAAAAGTCTTTTTGCTGTAATAACGTTTTAGATAATCCGCGAAAATTTTATCTGTCTCTTTTATCAGCCATGGCGATACATACACTTTGTGCATAGCCCTCCAATAACTGGGATATGGATATTTCGGAAACTTTTTTTTATTGTATTTATTATAATACCATCCTCTCCCCATCTCGTTTACCCAGGATTTGACTTCTATGTCACAGGGCGGATTCTGACAGAAATAAAGTCTTTTTTTCAGGTCGTTAGCATTGTTTTCCCCAATGCATCCTGCATTACACTCCATAATCTTTTTAAACGCATCTAGATACTCATATCCCTCCCATTCTTCTGGGATCCGATAAGTCTCATGCTTCAATCCCAAATGGGAACAGATTTTTTCTGCCGCTTCCGCGTCAACAGACTCATCAAAATTAGAGATATAGCTAAAATATGAAAATCTGTCGTAAATCCCATTGGTACAAGCCAGAGCAGTCATACTATCTCTTCCCCCGGTTACGGAAATAGATGTCTTTTTATCCGGCCATTTATCCGCAATACACTTCATGGTATTGCTCATGATCTTTCCCAGTTCACTTATGGTTGTTCGGTATTCTTCCTCTGTTCTTGTTTCTTCTACAGAGCAAAACGGATAATAACGTTTAACTTTTATTGTTCCTGAACTCTCCGTATATACACCCGCGCAGTTTGGCTGCATCCTTCTAAGTTCAGGAAACGGAGAGAGATCACCCGGAAGCCATGTACCCCAATAATGCCAAAATCTGCTGCTGATCAGCCGCAGCACGTATCTGCTCTGGTGCAGGTCTTTCAGATCTGCCACCAATTTACTATGAGAAGTCAGAAACAGTTTTCCCTCCACAGTCCCATGGTAGACTAACTGCATTCCGGCGCAGTCTGTAGAATAAACGACTCCATTCCTTGTGAGATATCCAACACAGAACACTCCTGTCAATTCACTTTCTGCCGCCCAGAAAGACTGCAGATCTTTTTTTAAGGCTTCTGATAAATCCTTTAATATATCGGTTTCATCCGTTTTCATTCGGAAGGGGTTGTAGGCGTGGCCGAACAGAAAGAATATATGCTCCTGATCTGAGAATGTATGGATTTGAGTATCCTTGTGAGTATATGCATAATAAACCGCATTCCCTATATGTAAAATCTGCACACTCCAGTTTTGATAAAAAGGAAATTCTCCGATGTTGTATAATTTTTCATTCGTTAACAAAAAACCTCGACAGTACAATTTTTCTTTTAACTGGGGATACTCTTCTAATAGTTCCTTCATTTCCTGAGGTGTATGATATGACATAATCGTTACTCCTTACTTTTCCGTGCGCATCCTGTCAAAATCTGCCGCTGCATACTTTAAATTTCTGTAGATCACCGAAAACATCCGTTCCCGTACCTTATCCCCCACAAATGCATTATGCGGGCTTACGAGCACCCCCGGCATCTCCCACAATGGGCTCTCCTCCCTGAGGGGTTCTTCTTCAAAGACATCCAGCGCCGCTCCCCGGAGTCTTCCTTTTTTCAGTTCGCGGATCAGCGCTTCTTCCTCCACGATCCCTCCCCGGGAAAGATTTACAAGAACGCTGCCTTCTTTCATAAGACCCAGCCGTTCTTCGTTCATCAGTCCTTTTGTCTCCTCCGTCAGAGCAATGCTCAGGATCACGATATCCGTTTCCGGCAGCACCTGGTTCAGTTGACCGAATGGGACCCATCTTTTGATCGTTTCGTTTTCCACCCGGCTGCGGTTTACCGCTGTGATCTCCGTATCAAATGCCGCCAGTCTTCTGGCCGTTTCCTGCCCCACGCTTCCGCAGCCCACGATGCATACCTTTCTTCCGCTCAGTTCCAGCAGGCCGCGGTTTTTCTCCCATTTCTTTTCCTGCTGTTTTTTAAAGAATCCAAAGGCGTCCCTGTATATCTCCAGAATGCTCATGACCACCCATTCCGCCATGGGGACGCTGTAAACTCCTGCGGCGCTCCGGTACAGGATCTGATGTTTTTCCATGTATTCCACGGGCAGGCGCTCCAGCCCGGCGCTGGTGGCCTGGACAAATTTCAAACGTTTAAAATCCACGATATCGTTATATAAAAACAGGCTGTTGCAGACCACCGCCTCAAAATGATCGGTCGGGATCCCCAGAGGCTCCCTTTCTTCTTTTATCAGGGTGACTCTCCAGCCCAGTTCTTCGATCGCCCGGATCTGTTCCGGGGTATATGCGTATGCGCCTGTAAGCAATACACTTTTCGACATTACCTGACTCCTGTGATCCTGTTGACGATTTTCCGGATCTCCTGCCGGTTCTCCTCAAAATAGTTCCAGTAACCCTGTGCTTCCTGCTCAAACCTTCTTATATCCGCCACTCCCTTTTCAAAGATCCTGCGGATCTCGTTTCTGTCCGTAATCTTTCCGGTATCACAGAAGCTCCGGGATACGATCACCATGGAAGAACCCAGCCTGCAGTGTTCCCGGAGGATGCGTTCTGCCGGAAGATCCCCGTGTCCCGGGGCAGCGATCCCTCCAAAGCCGTACCGGATCCCGCCTTTTTTTCTGATCCTGGCGCATATTTCCTCTACTGTCCCGTCAGCCAGAAGCTCAAACAGAAACTTTCTGTGGTATCCCAGATGAAGATCATTCAGCCCTATGTGGATCTCGTCGATTCCCTCCAGGTCCAGGATATCATCCAGAAGTTCCACTGCTTCCGGCGTCTCCAGCAGCAGATTCGTTTTTGCCCGGCCACCCACGCAGTTCAAAAAGGTCTGAACTTCTCCCAGTGTTTTAAAATAGGGAAGCATGACAATGTCTGCCCCCTGCCGGATCACTTCGTCAATTTCCTGTTCCGAATCCGGATATATTTTGTTCACCCGCACCAGCAATTCCGCCTGCCTCAGCACAGATTTCACTTTCCCGATATCTTCTGTCCGGTGAAAAGATTTTACCGTATCCATGTGATGCTGGCGTTCTTCCTTGCCGATGGTCTCCAGATCAATAAAGATCCGGTCGATCCCCGCCTGTTCGATGATGCCGGCGATATCCGGTTCATTGGTGATATACATCAACGTTAAAGACATTCTGATCACTCTTCCCCGCTGTTTTTTACCGTTGCCCCGGTATTTGCGTTTCCCTCGTTTCTGAGCACTTTCAGGATCGTCATAAAAAAGATTTTCAGATCCAGCAGAAAAGACATATTTCTCACATACCAGACGTTTAATCGGATGCGTTCATGCCATTCCACGCCTTTCCTTCCATGGATCTGGGCCCAGCCGGTTATTCCCGGACGGACATCGAACATATGAAACTGCTCTTCCGTGTATTCTTCCACCGGCCAAGGATGATAGGTCAGCGGCGGTCGGGGGCCGATAAGGCTCATATCTCCCCGGATCAGATTGATCAGCTGAGGCAGTTCGTCAATGCTGGTAGCCCGCAGAAATTTTCCGGTTCTGGTAATCCGGGTATCTTCTTTTCCGGAATACACGCCGGATCCGGTATGTTCCGCGTTTTCACGCATGGTCCGGAATTTCAGGATCCTGAAAACTTTCCCGTTTCGGCCCAGTCTTTCCTGTACAAAAAGGACTTTTCCGGGAGAATCCATCTTGATCAGGATGGCGGTGATCAGGAAGACAGGACTCAGGATCACAACTCCCACAAGGCCGATGAGAAAATCTCCGGCCCGCTTTATGTATGGATAGATTCTGATGTTTTTTTCTTTCCGCATCGCTGTTTTTCTCCTCAACCGACTCGTTTACTCTAACGCAAACAGGCGCAGCCTTGGCTGCACCTAATCGTGCTTTTCCTCATGATACTCCGGCACCATCTCCCGGATCTTCTCCCGGATATTGTCGGTCTCCTCAAAGGCGCTGTCAATGAGCCCCCGGATCTTCAGGGCCACGGCCACGGGATCGATTGCTCCCATCCGGGCCACAAAGATCCGCTTGTTCTCCGTGTCGATCAGGTTCTCCTCATCGATGAGCAGCTCCTCGTACAGTTTTTCCCCGGGGCGCAGCCCGGTGAACTGGATCTGGATATCCTTGTCCGGCACATGGCCTGACAGGCGGATCATCTTTTTGGCCAGATCCAGGATCTTTACCGGCTCTCCCATGTCCAGGATAAAGATCTCCCCGCCTTTGGCGTAGGCTCCGCACTGGAGCACCAGGTTCACGGCCTCCGGAATGGTCATAAAGTAGCGGATGATGTCCGGATGGGTCACGGTCACCGGACCTCCGTTTCGGATCTGCTCCCGGAACAGGGGGATGACGCTGCCGTTGCTGCCCAGGACATTGCCGAAGCGGACGGCGGTGTATTCCGTGGGGGACAGCTGGGCAAAGGCCTGCATGATGATCTCGCAGACCCGCTTGGAAGCCCCCATGACATTGGTGGGCCGCACGGCCTTGTCCGTGGAGATCAGCACCATCTTCCGGGCGTGAAATTTATTGGCCGCCGTAGCCACGTTGTAGGTGCCCAGGACATTGTTCTTGATGGCCTCGTTGGGGCTTTCCTCCATCAGGGGCACGTGTTTGTGGGCCGCCGCGTGGTAGACGATATCCGGCCGGTATTCGCGGAAGATCTCCTCCACCCGCTTTTTGTCCCGGACGGAGCCGATGAGGGTCACCAGGTCCAGGTCCGGATACTTTTTCCGCAGCTCCAGCTGGATGCTGTAAGCGTTGTTTTCATAAATGTCCAGGAGGATCAGCTGTCTGGGATTGTGCAGGGCCGCCTGCCGGCAGATCTCGCTGCCGATGGAGCCGCCCCCTCCCGTGACCAGGATCACCTTGTTTTCTATGTATTCCCCGATCTCGTCCATTTTCAGCTGCACAGGTTCCCGGCCCAGCAGGTCCTCGATCTGGACCTCCCGCAGCATGGAGACGTCCACCTCCTGGTTCACCATCTGGTAGATGCCCGGCAGCATCAGGATCTTGCAGGCTGTCTGCTGGCAGATCTCCAGCAGTTCCTTCCGTTTTTCCGGGGGACAGGGTGGGGATGGCGATGACGATCTCCTCGATGCCGTACTTTTTCACCATGGCCGGGATGTCTTCCTTGCCGCCCACCACCGGCACTCCCTGAAGCCAGGTGCCGGTCTTCTTGGGATCGTCGTCGATGATGCAGGGGACCTTCCGGTTCAGGTGCCGGCTGTTCTTCATCTCCCGGAGCATCATAAAGCCCCCGGCGCCGGCCCCCACGATCATGGTCACTATCGGCTCCCCCTGGGAAACGATTTTTTTCCGATGGCGGATCCGCAGGAAGCGGTAGGAAAACCGGGGCACGATCATCAGCACCGTCAGCAGAAGGACGTAGATGATGATATAGCTCCTGGGCACCCGCAGGTGCAGGAGCCGCATGCCCGCCACCTGCAGGCCGGAGGATACGATCACGGAAAATACCAGGTTCTTAAGTTCCACGATGCTGGCGAAGCGCCAGAGACTGGTGTACATGCGGAACAGGGCGTTCACCGCCAGGGTGCAGGGCACATTGAACCACATGTACTCCCTGACGGAATTCCAGAACGTGGCTTCGATATTCTGAAAACGAAAGTCAAAACGCACCCACAGAGCCCCCGTCATGCTCACGATCACCATGACCGCGTCCAGCAGAAGGAGCAGCAGCCCACGGATCATGGCTTCCCTGTTCTGCGTCAGTTTTTCGAAATGTATCTTCATTTTACAGACTTCTTTCCCGTTCGATTTCTAACGGAAATATTCTATCACATTTTTACCCGGACAACAACACGCCAATGCCCATTCAGCCCGGTAAAAATGCCCAAAATTATAGGGGGAACTCTGAAATTCCCCCGTTTTTTCATATTTTTCCGTGTTGGATCCCTCACCCTTTACAGCAGCTCCCGGAAGGAGTGGATGTACACGTCCGCCTCCCTGCGGATCCGTTCATAATTTTCCTCATTCTGCTTCTCGTAGACCCCCACGGCCAGGAAGCCTCCTGCCTTGGCCCCCCGGATGCCCTCCAGGATGTCCTCGTACACAGCGCAGTCCCCGGCGGCGAGGCCCAGATCTTCGGCGGCTTTCTCGTAAATGTCCGGAAAACCCTTGCCCCGCCTGACTTCCGCGGCGGTGACCACAGAGGTCATCATGGGCAGCAGCCCCGTCCGCTCCAGGGCCGGCATCACCAGGTACCGGTCCGAGGAGGTGGCGATGGCCAGCTTTTTCCCCTGACGGTACATTTTTTCTACGTACTCGTAGGCCCAGGGCTTCAGGGGGATCCGGCGGCTGTACTCCTCATGGGCCATCTCCAGCCACTCCTCCATGAGCATTTCCGGGGTGTCCGGCAGATGGAACCTTTCGATGGTGTAATCCGCCGCCTGCCGGGCCCCCATGGGGGTCACGATCCGCTGATAATCCTCCGGCAGGTCAAGGCCCCTTTTGGCCAGAAAGTCCACGTCGATCTGGCTCCACACTCCCATGGAATCCAGCAGGGTTCCGTCCAGGTCAAAGATCATTCCTTTTACGTCTTTCATCGCTCCTCCTCGCTGTACCATACCTTTTCCAGAAACAGTCCCTGAGGAGGGGCGGTAAAGCCTGCCGCTTCCCGGTCCCGGGCCTCCAGGATCCCCGGGATCTCCCACGGCTTCCGCTTTCCCGTCCCCACCTCCAGCAGGGTTCCCGTCAGGATCCGCACCATGTGATACAGAAACCCGTCTCCCTCGAAGATCAGATCCCCCCGGCCCTGCCGGAGATCTACCTGCTGTTCTATGCGGAAGAGGGTCCGCACCGTAGATTTTTTCATCCGCCGGTTGCCGCAGAAGGAGCGGAAATCGTGGGTTCCCTCCAGGTACCGCGCCGCCTGCTCCATGGCTTCAAAATCCAGAGGTTTTTCCTCCCGGTACAGGTATTTCCGCTCAAACACCGGTTTCCGACTGCCGAAGGCCAGCTGGTAGCGGTACCTTTTTCCCAGGGCGTTCAGCCGGGCGTGAAACCGCTCCGGCGCGCGCTCTAGAGACAGCACCGCCAGATCCTCCGGCAGATACCGGTTCAGCTCCTCCAGAAGCTCCCGGCAGTCCCGTTCGGAAGCCAGATGAAAGCTGGCCGCCTGGCCCCGGGCGTGGACCCCCGCGTCCGTGCGGCCGGCTCCCTGGAGTTCCACGGTCTCCCCCGTCAGCCGGCCAAGGGCCGCCTCCAGCTTTCCCTGGATGGTCCGCTCGGTATTTCCCTGCTTCTGCCATCCGTCGTACCTGGCCCCATCGTAGGCCAGGATCATTTTATAATTCATGGCTGTTTTCCCTTTCTCCCTTCTTCTTTGCCTTCCAGCTTCTGTTCCATCTTGGCCTTTGCCATGCCCCCGGGACGTCCGGGATTTTTCAGCAGGCTGGCCCGGACCACCGCCCCGTCCCCGAACCGGGATTTCAGGCTGTCCATGGCCCGGTCCAGCTTTTTCTGTTTTTTCTGTTTTTTCGTTGGTGAACAGGGTCAGCTGCTCGTACTCCTCCACGGCCGCCTTTCCCCCGGAAACGCCGATGAGCCGCAAAGGCGTGCCGTTCCACATTTCCCGGATCAGCGCGCAGGCGGCCTCATAGATCTCCGCCGTCACATCGGTGCTGCGGCCCAGGCTTTTCTGATGGGAACGCTTTTTGAAATTGCAGTCCGTCACCTGCACGGATACGGTGCTGATCTTCATGGAGTCCAGCCGCAGCCGGGTGCCCACGTTCTCGCAGAGGCCCAGCAGCAGCTGGCAGGCCTCCTCCGGGCTCTCCACATCCGCCGGGGTGGTGATGCTGTTGCCGTAGCTTTTTTCCTTGATCTCCCGCTGGATCAACGGGGAGGTTTCCATGCCGTTGGCGTAGTCCCAGATCACGCCCCCCTGCACCCCCATCTCGGAAAGCAGAAGGTTCCGGTCCAGGGCCGCCAGATCCCCGATGGTCCGCACCCCGTGGCGCTCCAGTTTTTTCCGGGCGCTGCGGCCCACGGAAAACAGATCCCCCACCGGCAGCGGCCACATTTTTTCCCGGATCTCCCGGGGATACAGGGTATGGACCTTGTCCGGCTTTTCAAAGTCCGAGGCCATCTTGGCCAGAAGATAATTGGAGGAGATCCCCACGTTCACCGTAAAGCCCAGGGAATCCCGGATCTCATCCTTCAGCCGGCGGGCCGCCTGCTCCGGCGGGCCCAGAAGGGTTTCCATACCGGTCATATCCAGGAAAGCCTCGTCGATGGAATACTGGTACACGTCCGGGGTGTAAGCTTCAAAGATCCGGAACATGGCCCGGCTCATTTTCACGTAGGTGGAAAAATCCGGCCGGAGAATGGTGAGCACCGGGCATTTCCGCCGGGCCTCAAAAAGGGATTCCCCGGTGCGGATGCCGTACTTTTTGGCCGGCAGGCTTTTGGCCAGCACGACCCCGTGGCGCTTGCTCTCGTCCCCGCCCACCACGCAGGGGATGGTGCGGTAATCCGTCTCCTCCCCCTCCGCCAGAGCCTTCAGGGAGGACCAGCTTAAATAGGCGCTGTTTACGTCTACGTGGAAGATTACTTTGTTCATGGCCGGACCCCCTTTCCGAAATGCAGGACCCCTCCGGGGAGTCCTGTCTCATCCGGTAAAGTATAGCACAGAAACTGCCTGCTTGCCAATGGCGGCCTTCTCTGCTAAAATACTGCCATTGGAGGTTTTGGATATGAATAAAAAAGAAGTTCTGGAAATACGGAAACTTTTGAATAAGGACCGCTGCCGCATCGAGCGGATCTGCGGCTGCTACGTGGACGGCCACAAGGAAAAAAAGCTGGAGATGAAGGAAGCGTTCCTTTCTCTGCCCGAGGAGGAAATGTTTAAATATATTGACATCTTCAAGCGCACCCTCTCCGGCACCATCGGCAAAAATCTGCTGAACCTGGAGTTCCCCCTGAAGGCAGAGCTGGGGGAAGGCCGGCAGAAACTGCTGCTCGCTCTCCGGGACAGCGCTCTTCAGGATCAGGAGCTGCTGGACGGATTTTACGATCAGATCATCAGCACCTATCTGTTCCCGGAAAATTATCTGATCCTGCTGGTCTACGGGGTCTACGATATCCCCTCCCGGACCTCCGACGGCCTGGAGATGGACGACGCTTCGGATTACATGTACCAGTTCGTGCTCTGCAGCATCTGCCCCGTGGCTCTTTCCAAGCCGGGGCTCTGCTATGACGCCGACAGCAACGCTTTTATCGACAAGATCCAGGACTGGATGGTCCAGCGGCCGGATCTGGGCTTTCTGTACCCGGCTTTCAATGACCGGAACACGGATCTCCACAGCATGCTCTACTACTCCCGGAACCCGGAGGAGCTCCACGCCGAGATCCCGGAAGATCTGCTGGGCTGCTCCCTGCCCATCCCCGCCAAGAGCCAGAAGGAAACCTTCAGCAGCCTGGTGGAGGAAACCTTCGGGGAGGACTGCGGTTTTGAGGTAGCCAAGACCATCCACGAGAACCTGAACCGCCTGCTGGAAGAAAAAAAAGACGATCCGGAACCTGCTGCCCTGGGCAAGGCCGAGGTGGAACGCCTTCTTTCCGACTGCGGGGCCAGCCCGGAGCAGCTGGAGCGCTTTGAGGAGGAGTTTGACCGGGAAGCCGGGGAACGGGCCAGCCTCATGGCCGCCAATGTGGCCAGCGCCCGCAGCTTCCAGGTGAAAACTCCGGATATCACGGTGCAGGTCAGCCCGGACCGCGCGGACCTGCTGGAGACCCGGAACCTGGACGGCCAGGAATGCCTGGTGATCCGTCTGGACGGGGAGGTGGAGGTCAACGGGATCCGGATCCGCCCAGAGCGTACATATGATTGAGAGGGCCGCTGCCCGCTCCCAGATCCAGGCCGGCGCCGATGGCTCCGGCCACATAGGCTTTGGCCCGCTCTACGCTGTCCCGCAGGCTTCTTCCTGCCGCCAGGCTGCAGGCCAGGGCCGAGGACAGGGTGCAGCCGGTGCCGTGGGTATTGGGATTCTGCAGCTTTTCTCCCACGAACCAGCGGCCGCCGCCCCGGATCCACAGGAAATCGTCCGCTTTGTCTTTTAAGTGCCCGCCTTTCAGCAGCACCGCGCTGCCTGTCTGTTTTCCGATCCATTCCGCCGCTCTGGCCATATCCCCGGAATTTTCGATCTTCATGCCGCTCAGGGCTTCCCCCTCGGGAAGGTTGGGGGTGATCAGCTCCGCCAGCGGCAGGAGGGTTTTCAGCAGCGTCTCCGCGGCTCCGTTTTTCATCAGGGCGCTGCCGCTGGTGGCCACCATCACCGGGTCCACCACAATGTGCTCCGCCTGGTAAAACCGCAGCCGCTCCGCCACGGTCTCCATGACTTCCGGCCCGGAGAGCATGCCGATCTTCACCGCGTCGGGGCGGATGTCCTGGAACACCGCGTCCAGCTGCTTTGCCACAAACTCCGCCGGGACCTCCTGGATCCCGGAGACCCCGGTGGTATTCTGGGCCGTCAGGGCGGTGATGACTGTCATGGCGTACATGCCGTGGACGGTAATGGTCTTGATGTCCGCCTGGATCCCGGCGCCGCCGCTGGAATCCGAGCCGGCGATGGTCAGTACTTTTTTCATTTTCCTTCTCCCGCCTTTCCCCCGAATGTTTCTTCCGCCAGTTTCCGAAGCTCCGCAGCCGCTCCGCGGACGTCCTCCGCCGCGAAAATGGCGGAGACTACCGCCACTCCGTCGATGCCGGTCCCCTTCAGCTGCGGGAGATTCTCCCGGCTGATGCCGCCGATGGCCACGACGGGGATGGATACTGCCCGGCAGATGGCTTGCAGCGTCTCCCGGCTGATGTTTTTCGCGTCCAGCTTGGTGGAGGTGGAGAACACCGCCCCCACGCCCAGATAATCCGCCCCGTTCCTCTCTGCCTCCAGGGCTTCCTCCAGAGTCCTGGCGGAAACGCCGATGATCTTCTCCGGTCCCAGCTGCTCTCTGGCGTCCCGAAGGGCCATGTCGCTCTGGCCGATATGGACTCCGTCGGCGTCTGTCTCCAGGGCCAGCTCCACGTCGTCGTCAATGACGAAGGGCACCCGGTATTTCCGGCAGAGGTCCCGGATCCCCACCGCCTCCTGGCGGAAGGTCTGCCGGTCCAGCTGCTTCTCCCGCAGCTGCACAAAGGTGGCGCCGCCCCGGAGGGCTTCCTCCACCTGCTGTTCCAGAGTGGAACCCCTCAGCCAGCTCCGGTCTGTTACCGCATAAAGCCGCAGGCTTTTTCTACCGCACTTCATACCCGGCTCCTTTCTCAAAATCTTCTCTCATGGGATCCCTCTCTTTTACAGGATATCGATGTATTCTCCCGCCAGGGCTTTGTTCATGCTGCGGACCGCGCAGAACTTTCCGCACATGGAACAGGTGTCGTCGTGTTCCGGACTCCGGTCCGCCCGGATGGCTTTGGCTGTTTCCGGATCCAGGGCGCAGGCCCACTGGCCCTCCCAGTCCAGCGCTCTTCTGGCGTCCGCCATGCGGTCGTCGATGTCCCGGGCATGGGGAATGCCCTTGGCGATGTCCGCCGCGTGGGCGGCGATCTTGCTGGCCATGATGCCCTGCTTTACATCCTCCACATTGGGCAGCGCCAGATGCTCCGCCGGAGTCACGTAGCACAGGAAGGCCGCGCCGGAGGCAGCGGCGATGGCTCCGCCGATGGCGGAGGTAATGTGATCGTAGCCCGGAGCAATGTCCGTGACAATGGGTCCCAGCACATAGAAGGGAGCGCCCATGCACAGAGTCTGCTGCAGCTTCATGTTGGCGGCGATCTGGTCCATGGGCATGTGCCCGGGCCCTTCCACCATTACCTGGACGTCTCTGGCCCAGGCCCGTTTGGTGAGTTCGCCCAGTCGCACCAGCTCCTCGATCTGGCACACGTCGCTGCCGTCCGCCAGACAGCCGGGACGGCAGGCGTCTCCCAGAGAAATGGTCACATCGTGTTCCCGACAGATCTCCAGGATCTCGTCGTAGTATTCATAGAAGGGATTTTCATTTCCTGTCATGCTCATCCAGGCAAACACCAGGGAGCCTCCCCGGGAGACAATGTTCATTTTTCTCTTATGCTTCCGGATCTGCTCGATGGTCTTCCGGGTGATGCCGCAGTGCAGGGTCACGAAATCCACGCCGTCCTCGGCGTGCAGCCGGATCACGTCGATGAAATCCTTGGCGGAGAGCTCCGCCAGGTCCCGCTGGTAATGGATCACGGAATCGTACACCGGCACGGTGCCGATCATGGCCGGGCACTCCGCCGTCAGTTTCCGCCGGAAGGGCTGGGTATCCCCGTGGGAGGACAGGTCCATAATGGCCTCGGCTCCCATGTTCACCGCCTCCATGACCTTTTTCATCTCAATGTCGTAGTCCTTGCAGTCCCGGGATACCCCCAGGTTTACGTTGATCTTGGTCCGCAGCATGGAACCCACGCCGTTGGGATCCAGACAGGTGTGCTTTTTGTTGGCGCAGATGGCTACTTTGCCCTCCGCCACCCAGGCCCGGATCTCCTCCGGAGTCCGGTACTCTTTTTTGGCCACTGCCTCCATCTGAGGAGTAATGATCCCCTGTCTCGCCGCGTCCATCTGTGTGGTATAGCTCATATCGTTTCTCCTTTTCCAGTTCTTATGCTTTGTTCCGGAAATACCGCCGGCTTTCCCCGCGGAAAAAGCCGCTCCTGTCTGAACTGTCAAACAAGAACGGCTTTCGGTTTTTAAAGCCTTTTCCCTACGTTGGCATTATCCAAATCAGGTATAAGGGTCGAAGTTGATGACTTCCTCTCAGCCTGCACACAAGCTCCCCTGCGGTATATTTCGATGTATCCGTATTGTACCACGGTCCGGCGTTTTTCACAAGGCCGGATCCGTGTATTTCTCTTTTTTCCGCGGATCCCCCGGCCGTTTTACGCCTGGTGTTCCTTGATCAGGAACAGCGCCGTGTAGGTGACGGTGTTGGGCCCGTAATAATATTTCAGATCATTGTCCTGGCACACCTGGCTTACCAGCAGTCCGTATCCTTCCATGGCGGACAGGGCTTTGTCCGGGAACCGACAGGGCGCGTCGGGATAGGTGCACTCCTTGCAGAGATCGCAGCCGGCGCTGCACAGAGGAAGAATGTCCTGGTACACTTCGTGAAGCTCCTTCAGGAATTCCTTGCAGTGTTTTGTATGATCCTCCTGTCCCTGCTGCATGGCCTCGAAATCCAGGCTGTCCTCCAGCTCCGCGGTGGTCTGCACCAGAATCCCCCAGTCATACTGTTTCATTCTCTCGGCACATTCGGCAATGGTTCCGCATCCGGGAGGACAGGTCCAGGTTTTGTTGTAGGCGTGGCACTTGTCCACCGCGCACATGTCCCGCACCTCATCCATAGGCTTCAGTGTCTCGATCCTGGCCAGCCCCGCATGGGAAAATCCCAGCTTTACAGCATCCTCTGTCAGTGTCGCTTTCTCAAATGACATTTTTTTACCTCCTCAACTTTGGTATCTCCTTTATACACTCCATCAGCCTTCCATCTGTCCGGCTGTTGATGGCTTCTCCTCCGGCGGTGGCCGGAACTTCTCCTCCGCAGATATCCACCCCCAGGATCTCCGCGCGGCTGCCCAGAAAGCGGATGCATCCGCAGAGCTCTTCCAGGCGCATCTCCCCCTGATCCCAGTTGGTCCGGGCGTCTTCCCGGCGCAGCACATCTTTATCAATGGAAAGATACACCGGCCTAGGCAAGTCCTCCGCGGTCAGCGCGGAAATTTCTCCTTCCTTTTTTATCTGCTCCGCCGTGATCCAGCGAAGCCGCCCTCTCTCCTCTTCCCGGATCTCCGCCTGGGCTCCCTCCGGCGGTCCCAGCAGGAAAACCCTGCGCAGAAAAAGGTTCTGTTCCAGCGCCTCCTTCAGCCAGCTGCCGCAGGACAGCAGAGGCAGCAGGGCCGGAGGCTGCATATCTGTATGGTGGTCAAAAACCATCAGATCAAAAGGCTCCCGGATCTGCTCCAGAAAGAATTTCGTCAGGTAATGATAATTTCCCGAGTCCAGAAAATGGACGCCCGAAAAACCTTCCCGGGAGATCCGCTCCCTCAGAAAGGCTTCCGCCTCCCGGGAACAGTAGCCGTCGGTCCCCGGCAGATCCCGCAGCCGAAGGCTCTCTGCTCCCGGCTCATGCCGGAAGGGCACCGTATCTGTAAAATCAAAGACCAGTATTTTTATCTCCATGGCGCCCTTTCTCAGATCAGCCCCAGTTTCTCAAACGCGCGGTACAGGCCGTCCTCCTGCAGGGGAGCGGTCACAAGATCCGCGTGACGCTTCAGTTCCTCCGCCGCGTTGCCCATGGCCACGCCGGTGCCGGCAAATCCCAGCATTTCCCGGTCATTGGGCCCGTCCCCGAACGCGTAGGTATCTTCCCTGGGGATCCCGGCGGCTTCCAGGTATGCTTTCATCCCGCTGGCTTTATCGATCCCCCGGATGGTCACTTCCCCGTCTGAGGAGTCCACCAGCTGAAAGCTGGAGGCTTCCACGGTGAAGAAATCCCCCAGCCGCTGCCGGACCTGCCGGAGCTGCTCCGGGGACTGATAGTAGGCGATCTTTTCTACATCCTGCCTGGACGCGGGCCGGTCCTCCTGAAAGATCTTTCCAAAACGCTCTTCCCGTTCTTCTTCGGTCATCTCTCCCTGAAACACCGCGGTCTGCCGCCGGATGCACCAGCCGGGAGCGTAGATCCCCGCCTCCGCCTGCAGATAATAGGGCGCCCGGATCTCCTCAAAATAGTCCACGGCCCGGGCCAGGTCTTTTTCCGGGATCACATGGCTGCAGAGTAGGTTTCCCTCCGCCTCCACCCGGGCCCCTGCCCCGGTGATCAGACCGTCAAATCCGAAATCCAGCAGCCAGGGATACACCTGCCCCCTGGTGCGTCCGGTGCAGAGCACCAGCCGGTGTCCTTTGTCCCGGGCCAGCTTCAGTGCTTTTCCGGCAGACGCCGGAAGCTTCCCCTGAAAATCCACCAGGGTGCCGTCGATGTCCAGAAAAACCGCTTTCGGCTTCATGTTCGCTCCTTTGGTTCCACTTTTACTGCCTGCTTCCGGATCTCCTCGCTGAATTCCCGGTGCTCGTTTTCTTTTTTGATCCACGCGAGGATCACATCGTAACTCTCCGGCCGGTGGGGAAAGACGCAGTCTGTGCAGTCCTTGATGATCTTCCCCCGGATATCCAGAAAGCGCGGAGCTCCCGGGCATTTTTCCCGGAGATAAAAGGGGCAGTAGCAGAACAGGCAGTTAAAATCCTTCAGCCCTCTGTGGCAGGGATAATACTGACAGGATGTATTGGCAAAAAACCGGCTGGAATTCTCCATGATCTCCTCCTTGATCCGTGATGCGCGCCGGAAGCGGGAACCGTGTTCCGGCGCGGCTGACTGTTAATAGCATACCGCAATCCGGGGGAAAAGTAAAGTTTCCCTTTGTTTTTGCTTCTATTATCTTGCAAAGCTGTCGTAATGTAGTTAAAATAAGAACATAGATATTTTTATCAGAAAGGAGCTGTCATTTATGGATGAAGTATTAAAATTTCTGAAAGATAACCCCACGTATTATCTGGCCACTGCAGAAGGCGATCAGCCCCGGGTCCGTCCCTTCGGCACCATCGCCAAATTTGAGGGGAAACTGTATTTCCAGACAGGGCATGTAAAAGATGTTTACCGCCAGTTGACAGAGAATCCCAAAGTGGAGATCTGTACCTTCTGTCCCGCCGAGGGCACCTGGCTCCGTCTGGCAGGCACCGCCGTCCGGGACGACCGCAACGAGGCCAGAGCCGCTGTTCTGGCGGAGTATCCCTCCCTGCAGGATAAATACGCCGCCGATGACGGAAACTGCGAAGTCTTTTATCTGAAGGACGCCACCGCCACCTTCTGCTCCTTTACCAGCGAACCCAGGACCATTACTTTCTGAAAGGACGCGGAAAGCGCCTGACAGCCGGCAATGCCGGCCTCAGGCGCTTTTCTTTTTCTGCTGCGGGATCGGTCCTCCGGCCTCAGCGAAGGAATCCCTCCACGATCTTCTTTTCCGCTTCTTCTTCCGTCAGCCCCAGGGTCCGCAGCTTTACGATCTGCTCTCCCGCGATCTTTCCGATGGCTGCTTCATGGATCAGAGAAGCGTCGATATCCCCGGCATAGAGTTCCGGAGCCGCATTGACTTTTCCGTTTCCGATCAGGATCGCGTCACATTCGGAATGGCCGGTGCAGCGGCAGTTGCCCCGAATCTTGGAATGATACTCCTGGTAGGAGTTGTCCCGGGCCACAGAACGGGAAATCAGATCCACGCCGGAATCTTCTCCCTGCATCTCCACTTCAAAATCCGTGGAAGCCTGCTCTTCCCCGTCCGTCATGATCCTCTCATGGATGATCAGCCGGGCTCTTGGCCCCAGCACGGCTTTGGTAGAGCGCTTCGTGCTGTCCACGCCGCCGATCTGGAGCGTATCCATTTCCATGACGGCGTCTTCTTTCAGCTCCATATCTGTTACCGGATTGATCTTCTTCAGTCCGGTTCCCGTGCCGGTTCCGATATGTTTTTCTTTGTAGAGGACATGCGCCCCCTTTTCCAGAAAGAAACGGTGGATGCCGTCGTGCTTGGCCTCCCCCTCATTGTCCGTGTGGACGCCGCAGCCGGCCACAATGGTCACATCCGCCCCTTCCCCTACGTAAAAATCATTGTATACAAGATCGTCCACATTTCCCCTGGTGACGCAGGCAGGAATATAGACGGTCTCCTGCCGGGCTTCCGGGCTGATGCGGATCACCAGGCCGGGGCCGTCCGGTTTGTTCTCTATTTTGATGTGCTCCGAGGACTTTCTCCCTGCGCAGCCTCCGTCCTCCCGGATATTGTAGGCTCCTTTAAAATCTCCCTTCCAGTCGGACACAGCTTTCAGCAGCTGCTCTGTGATCTTGTTCATCCCGCGCAACTCCTTTCTTCTTCCATGGGACAGCGGGCCGTTTTTTCCTGGGCCAGCAGTCCCGGCAGGATCCTTTCCCTGTCGCCGGCTGTCCGCACATGGCCGTCCGCCACCACTACGATACGATCCGCGATGTTCAGGATCCTCTCCTGATGCGAGATCACCAGCAGCGCCTCATGGGGGCTGTTTTTCAGTCTCTGGAAAACATCGATGAGATTCGTAAAGCTCCAGAGATCGATCCCCGCCTCCGGCTCATCAAAGACCCGCACTTTTACATTCTTTCTGGCCAGAGCCGTGGCGATCTCGATCCGCTTGCCTTCGCCGCCGGAAAGGCTGTCGTCCACCACCCGGTCGATATATTCCCCGGCGCAGAGTCCCACTTCTCCCAGGTATTTGCAGATCCGCTCCTGGCTCAGCGTCTCCTCCGCGGAGATCTCCAGCAGATCCCTGACTGTCAGTCCTTTAAACCGCACCGGCTGCTGAAAGGCGTAACTGATGCCTCCCCGCGCGCGTTCTGTCATATCCCAGCGTGTGATATCCTCTCCGTCCAGCAGGATCCGTCCCTCGGTAGGCGTTACCAGGCCTGCGATCAGTTTTGCCAGGGAAGTTTTTCCGCCTCCGTTGGGGCCCGTAATGACCGTCATCTTTCCCGCGGGGATCTCCAGGCTTATATCTCTCAGAATTTCTTCTCCGTCAGACGCTGTCCAGCTGACCTTATCCAGCGTAAGCATGGCATTTCCTCCTTCATGGTCTATCCAAAATCACCTGCAGCGTCCGTGTACACGGACGCTATTCTTCTTTCTGTATACCCGATGAAAGCCTTCCTATTTTGTACTCCCACCGGATAGTAAGTATACACCAGGAAATGCCAAAATGCAACGGTCACATAGGCTGCGGATTACGCGGTTTGGAGCGTGTTGATCCTTGTACACGGACGATGGAGATATATTTTTTCAAAAAGGGGATTCACAAACCGAAAAAATTGTGGTATACTTCCTTTTGTTCGGGGCATTAGCGCAGCTGGGAGCGCGCCACAATGGCATTGTGGAGGCCAGGGGTTCGAATCCCCTATGCTCCATTCTGAAAACCGTCCTTCTGCGGCGGTTTTTTTTATCAGGTCTGCCGTTTCAGGCAGTAAATCCCTTATATAACAATTTATCGCACCTTGAAACTAAATAGACTTTACACTCCGTCCGTGCTATAATTTACATACTTCCATGAAACAAGGAGGAATAAAGATGACAGATACACAGTTATTGACAGCCATTGCCGATATATTTGATCATAAATTGGAGGAAAAGCTGGAGGAAAAGCTGGACCGGAAACTAGACGAAAAACTGGACAAAAAGCTGGACGAAAAGCTGGCTCCGATACACCAGCAGCTGGACCGCCTGGAAAACAGAATGGACCGCCTGGAAAACAGAATGGACGGCCTTGACAGCAGAATGGGTGCCCTGGAAAACAGAATGGACGGCCTCGACAGCAGAATGGATGCCCTGGAAAACAGAATGGACGGCCTCGACAGCAGAATGGATGCCCTGGAAAACAGAATGGACGGCCTCGACAGCAGAATGGATGCCCTCGAAAACAGAATGGACGGCCTCGACAGCAGAATGGACGGCCTCGAAAACAGAATGGACGGCCTCGACAGCAGAATGGATGCCCTGGAAAACAGAATGGACGGCCTCGAAAACAGAATGGACGGCCTTGACTCTAAAGTGGACGATCTCGATTCCAAGGTGGGCGGCCTTGACTCCAAGGTGATTGGCCTCGATTTCAAAATGGATTCTCTTACAGTGGTAGTCAATAGGAATTTCGAGATGCTGCAGGAATTTTACGTCAGCCAAAAGGAGTTCAACACAGAAGTGAGAGACCGTTTTAAGACCATTGAAGGGCAGCTGGAAATACACACGAACCAGATTTCGCGCAACACCACGGACCTTCGCCTTGCAAAATAATCACTGCCGGCCGGACGAAATACAGAGTCTATTTAGTTTTCAGGAAAATTTCTTTCTTTTTGCGCCTCTCTGTGTTATAATCTTTCCAGTGGAAGCATAGCTCAGCTGGGATGAGCGCTCGCCTGACTAGCGGGAGGCCATGGGTTCGAGCCCCATTGCTTCCATTTTTTTATTCTGATAAAAAATAACCGGTACAGCCCAAAACAGGATTTCCTGCTTTAGACTGTACCGGTTAAAATGAATCACAGCCTTTAATTCTTTCCTACCAGCGCTACGGTCTCGCGGCAGATCGCCAGCTCTTCGTTAGTGGGGATCACGCAGACAGCTACTTTTGAATCTTCTGTGGAGATCTTATTGTTGGATCCCCGCATCTGATTTTTCTCCTCATCCAGCTTGATTCCCAGATAGCCCAGATACTTGGCCACATCGGTTCTGGTAATGGGGCCGTTTTCGCCGATACCCGCGGTAAAGGCGATGGCGTCCACACCGTTCATCACTGCCGTATAAGCTCCGATATATTTAGCCACATCGTACGCGAAAATGTCCAGGGCCAGCTGAGCCAGTTCATTTCCGTGCTCCGCGGCGTCTTCCAGATCCCGGAAATCGCTGGACAGACCTTTGGTCAGTCCAAAGACGCCGGATTTCTTGTTCAGAACATCCATGACTCCGTCAATATCCAGATTTTCTTTCTTGGCGATAAATTCCACGATCGCCGGATCGATGCTTCCGGAACGGGTTCCCATTACCAGGCCCTCCAGCGGAGTAAGTCCCATGCTGGTGTCCACACACTTACCGTTCAGCACCGCGCTGACAGAGGAACCGTTGCCCAGATGGCAGATAATGAGCTTGGAATTGTTGATATCCAGTCCCAGGAAGTTTGCCAGTTCCTTGGACACAAAGCTGTGGGAAGTTCCGTGGAAACCGTATCTTCTCACTCTGTATTTCTCATAATATTCATAAGGCAGGCCGTACATATATGCCTTGGGCGGCATGGTCTGATGGAAAGCGGTATCGAATACTGCTACCATGGGTACGCCGGGCATCAGCTCCTGGCATACCTGAATGCCGATGAGGTTTGCCGGGTTGTGCAGGGGAGCCAGCTCCGTACATTCCTTGACAGCCTCGATCATCTCCTCGTTGATGATCACGGAACTCTCAAATTTCTCTCCGCCGTGAACGATCCGGTGGCCGATGGCTTCGATCTCGGACAGATCTTTTACCGCGCCTGTTTTCTCATTGACCAGAGCGTGCAGCACCATCTGAATGGCTTCTTTATGCGTGGGCATGGGAGACTCGGTAATCTCTTTCCCGCAGCCCTCTTTCTGATAGACCAGACGGCCGTCGATACCGATCCGCTCACAGAGTCCCTTGGCCAGAACCTCCTCGCTCTGGGAATCGATCAGCTGATATTTGAGGGATGAGCTTCCGCAGTTGATCACTAATACTTTCATTTCCTTATCCTCCCGGTTTTAGTTTGTTGCCTCGCCGTCATCCGCCGCGCACTGAACAGCGGTGATCGCTACAACGCCTACGATATCATCCGCGGAACAGCCTCTGGAAAGGTCGTTGACCGGAGCCGCGATCCCCTGGGTGATGGGGCCGTAAGCGTCCGCTTTGCCCAGTCTCTGCACCAGCTTGTAGCCGATGTTTCCTGCATCCAGATCCGGGAAGATCAGAACATTGGCCTTTCCTGCCACCTTGCTTCCGGGAGCCTTGAAAGAAGCGATCTCGGGAACGATGGCGGCATCCAGCTGCAGTTCGCCGTCCAGGAACAGGTCCGGACATTCTTCCTTGGCGATCCTGGTAGCCTCTACAACCTTATCCACATCCGGATGGCTGGCGCTTCCCTTGGTGGAATGGGAAAGCATGGCGATCTTCGCCCGATCCTCTACCAGCAGCTCGAAGGATTCCGCGGAAGACTCCGCGATGGCTGCCAGCTCCGCGGGATTGGGGTTCTGGTTCAGTCCTGCGTCTGAGAACAGGAAGGTTCCGTGAGATCCCATCTCGCAGTCCGGTACAGAAACGATAAAGAATGCGGAAACCAGTCTGGTGCCCGGTTTTGTCTTCAGGATCTGCAGGCAGGGACGAAGAGTGTCCGCGGAGGAATGGCAGGCGCCGGAAACCATACCGTCAGCGTCTCCCATCTTTACCATCATAACGCCGAAATAGGGATAGTTGTGAAGCAGGATCTCCCTGGCTTTTTCCTTGGTCATTCCCTTTTTGGCACGGAGTTCCGCAAATTTCTCAACATAGGCTTCTGTTTTTTCATAAGTAGCCGGATCCACAATGGTCGCTCCGGAGATATCGCGGCCCTTGCTGCCTTTTCTTACGGTCTCTTCGTCTCCGATGATGATCAGATTGGCGATCCCCTCTTTCAGGATCTTCTCGGCGGCCACAAAAGTCCGTCTGTCTTCGCTCTCCGGGAGAACGATGGTTTTTTTGTTCTTTTTCGCTCTTTCTTTGATTCTGTCAATAAAACGCATGCTATTGACTCCTTTCCGCAATTTTAACGCCTTCGATCCCTTTCGGGCAGGCGTCAATCTTCGGGCATGACTGCTCTCTCTATGCCCGCTATCTGAATTATAGTACGATTATGCCGGCGCCACAAGAAAAGTTAAATTTTTAACACCTTAATTCTGTATTTTTTTCTGAACATTGTACCTTTTTTTTATTTTTGCTATAATAGCGTCAGTTCTTTTGAAAGGAGAAGCCGGATCATGTCCCCTTCTGTCTGTTCCGCGGATCATAAAACCGCCGGGATCATTGCCGAATACAATCCCTTTCACAACGGTCACGCCTACCAGATCCGGGAGATCCGCCGCCGGAGCGGAGCGGATTTTGTCGTGGCGGTCATGAGCGGGGATTTCGTGCAGCGGGGAACTCCCGCCCTGCTGGACAAGTACGCCCGGACCCGCATGGCTCTTCTGGGCGGGGCGGACCTGGTGCTGGAACTTCCCTGCGCCGCGGCCTGCGGAAGCGCCGCCCGCTTTGCCGGAGAGGCGGTCCGGATCCTGGACGGCCTGGGAGTCGTGCAGGAGCTCTGGTTTGGCAGCGAAGCCGGAAAGCTGGAACCTCTGGCCGCTCTGGCCGGCGTGCTGGCCCGGGAGCCGGAACCCTACCGCCAGGCTCTGCGGGAGTTTCTGCGGCAGGGCCGCTCTTTTCCTCTGGCCCGGCAGAAAGCCCTGGAGGTGTATTTTGCCGAAACTTCTCAGGAAACTTTCCCCGCGGATCTGCTGACCGCGCCCAACAATATCTTGGGGCTGGAATACTGCATCGCCCTGGAGCGGCTGGGCAGTTCCCTGCGCCCCCGGACGATGAAGAGAGCCGGCAGGGGCTACCATGATCCATCCCTGGAAGGGCCCCTCTGTTCCGCCTCGGCCATCCGGCAGGCTGTTGCCTCCGGTTCTCCGGAGGGGCTGGACCGGCAGCTGCCCCCGGAAGTCTATTCTTTCTTTACGGAAGCGCTGAAAACAGAGGGCTTTCTTTTGGAGGATGACTTCTCCCTGCTGCTGATGTGCCGCCTTCTGGACAGCCGGGAAGAGGATCTGCGGCGTTTTATGCCGGAGGATACTGCCCGCCGCGTCCTGCGTCTCCGCAATGAATTCCGGTCCTTCTCCCAGTTCGCGGAGCTTCTGAAAACCCGGGAGCGCACCAGGAGCAGCATGGACCGGGCGCTTCTGCATTTTCTTCTGGACATTCCCCAGGACGGAGGGGCGGATCCCGGCGCTTCCTTCTCGGGCCGCCTGCCCTGCGCCACCCTTACCGACGCGGGGATCGTCAGGGTCCTGGGCTTCCGCCGCAGGGCGGTTTCCCTGCTCTCCGTCGTCAAAGAGGCTGGCAGGCTCCTGCCCGAGGCCCGGCCGGGAGCCCTGCCGGCCGAAGCCGCAGGGGCGGATCTCCGGGCCGCCAACCTCTACGAGGCAGTCCGCGCGCAGAAAACAGGACAGCCATTCCGGGAGGAACGCACAAGACAGCCGGTCATTGTCTGACCGGCTGTCTTTTTGAAAAAGATTAATTTTTAAAACTGTGGATGGGGGCCGGGATCCTTCCCCCTCTGCTGATAAAAGCTTCGCAGGAGAAACGGTTGACGGGCATAATGGGCGCCCGGCCCAGAAGCCCTCCGAATTCGATCACGTCTCCCACTTCCTTGCCGATAGCCGGGATCAGGCGGACCGCCGTAGTCTTCTGATTGACCATGCCGATGGCCATTTCATCCGCGATAATGCCGGAGATCGTGGCGCTTCCGGTGCTGCCGGGAATGGCGATCATATCCAGCCCCACGGAGCAGACACAGGTCATGGCCTCCAGCTTTTCCAGGGTCAGGGCGCCTGCGTTTACCGCGTCGATCATGCCCTGATCTTCGCTGACGGGGATGAAGGCTCCGGAGAGGCCGCCCACATAGGAGGACGCCATAACGCCGCCCTTTTTCACCTGATCGTTCAGCAGCGCCAGAGCCGCCGTGGTCCCGGGCGCTCCCGCCGCCTCCAGGCCGATCTCCTCCAGGATCTCCGCCACGGAATCTCCCACCGCCGGGGTAGGCGCCAGAGAAAGATCCAGGATCCCGAAGGGGATCCCCAGCCTTCTGGAAGCCTCCTGGGCCACCAGCTGGCCTACCCGGGTCACTTTAAAAGCGGTCTTTTTAATGGTCTCGCAGAGGACCTCAAAATTCTCGCCTCTCACTTTTTCCAGGGCGTGCTTCACCACGCCGGGGCCGGACACTCCCACGTTGATGATGGCGTCCGCCTCGGTGACTCCGTGGAACGCCCCTGCCATAAAGGGATTGTCGTCCGGCGCGTTGCAGAACACCACCAGCTTGGCGCAGCCCATGCAGTTCTGGTCCCTGGTGCTCTCCGCCGTCTGCTTGACGATCTCTCCCATAAGCTTTACCGCGTCCATATTGATGCCGGTCTTGGTGGAGCCCACGTTGACGGAGCTGCACACCCGGCTGGTCCTGGCCATAGCCTGGGGGATGGAGCGGATCAGCAGTTCGTCCGCTCGGGTCATGCCCTTGGAGACAAGGGCGGAATAGCCGCCGATGAAGTTGACGCCCACCTCGTGGGCCGCCCGATCCAATGTCTCCGCGATGGAGGCGAAATCCTCCGGGGTCCGGCAGGCAGCGCCCCCCACCAGGGCAATGGGAGTCACAGAGATCCGCTTGTTGACAATGGGGATCCCGTACTCTCTCTCGATCTCCCGGCCCGTCTCCACCAGGTTGCGGGCGGTGGTGGTGATCTTGTCGTAAATTTTCCGGTTGACCTTGTCCAGGCTTCCGTCAATGCAGTCCATGAGACTGATGCCCAGGGTAATAGTGCGGACGTCCAGGTTCTCCTCCTCGATCATCTGATTCGTTTCTTTTACTTCGAATAAATTGATCATGCTCTGTCAGCCCCTTCCCTAAATCCGGTGCATCATGTGGAAAATATCTTCGTGCTGGCAGCGGATCACCACGCCGATCTCCTCTCCCAGCGCCTTCAGCTCCTCCGCCAGGGTCCCTCCGTCCTTCTCGGAGCGGGAGGTGTCTGTCACCATCATCATGTTGAAATACCCCTGCAGGATGGTCTGGGAGATATCCTCGATGTTCACCTGATTCTCCGCCAGATAATTGCATACCCGGGCGATAATGCCCACCTGGTCGTGTCCTACCACTGTAATAATCGTTTTCTTCACGTTTTTCCTCCTCCTTGGCCGGCTCAGATCTCGATAAGCTCTCCCACGGTATCTCTCTCGGCGACGCTGATATGAAAGTCCCCGGACTTGTAGGGGTTATCCCCCATGGTCACTTCCGCGCACACCGTCTCGTAGGCCAAAGCCGGATAATTGTTTTCTTTGCTGAGATGGCCCAGCAGGATCCGCTTCAGATCGTCATGGAGTACCTCGCAGAGCAGCTGTCCCGCCATCTCATTGGACAGGTGCCCTTTTTCTCCCAGGATCCTCTGCTTCAGATAATAGGGGTAAACCCCCACCTCCAGCATATGGATGTCATGGTTGGCCTCCAGAAGGAGCACATCCAGATTCTTCAGGTGATTCACCGTATAGGTGCCGTACACCCCCAGATCCGTGGCCACCGCCATGCTCTGCTTCCCGTGGTTCACCCGGTAGCCCACCGGATCCGCCGCGTCGTGGGAAATGGAAAAAGGCTCCACGGTCAGATCGCCCAGTTCCACGTTCTCGTCCGGCCGGATTTCATGAAAAAGTCCTTCCGGGATCTTCCCCAGGGAGGAGCAGCCGGTAATGGCCTCATAGGTTTTTCTGGTGGCGTAAATGGGGATCTCTCGTTTTCGCGCCAGGACCCCCAGCCCCCGGATGTGGTCGGAATGCTCATGGGTGATGAACACTCCGTCGATCTCCTGCCCTGTAAGGCCTATGGTGTTCAGCCCTTCCTCGATCCGCTTGCCGCTGATCCCCGCGTCGATCAGCAGGCTGGTGGAGTCGCTGCCTACATAGATGCAGTTGCCGCTGCTTCCGCTGGCGATACTACACATTTTCATACGTACTCATCCTCTGTTCCAGTTGTCGTGCCGTCTCCCGGAAACTGCCGCTGTTGTCCAGCACAAAACAGCAGTGACGGCGGAATTCCTCCTCCGGCAGCTGGCTGGACATCATGTCGGTGATCTTCTCATCCGAATACCGGCGGCTGGCCTTCAGCCGTTCCCTTCTGACGCCCTCTTCTGCATAAACATACCACAGTTCATCGCAGATTTCATCATATTTTTCTTCGATCAGCAGAGCGGCCTCCAGAAAAAGATATTTTTCCCCGGCTTCCCTGGCCCGGTCCCGCTCCTCCAGGATCCATTCCTTTACCGCGGGATGGACGATGGCGTTCAGCTGATCCAGCAGGTTCCTGTCCCGGAAGACCATTCCGCCCATTTTCTTCCGGTCCGGCTCCCCCTGGGGATCCAGGATCTCCTTCCCGAAAAGATCCACGATGGGCTGCCAGCAGCGGCCTTCCTTTTTCATCAGCTGATGGGCCGCCTTGTCGGCTTCGATGACCCGCCCCCCGTAGTGTTCCCGGAGGTAAGAGAGGACTTCGCTTTTTCCGGAGCCTACGCCTCCGGTGATCCCGATCATTCTCATCTTCTGTATCCATTGCCTTTCCTGTTTACTTGGCGTCGTACCAGCTTTTTCCCGTGTGCATATCCACCTCCAGCTCCACGGACAGGCTGGCGGCCCCCTTCATCTCCTCCTCCAGAAGACGGGAGACCGCTTCCACCTCCGCCTCCGGCGCCTCCACCAGAAGTTCGTCGTGGACCTGCAGCAGCAGCCGGGAGGCGTATCCTTCCCGGGCAAGCCGCTCGTTGACCCTCACCATGGCGATCTTGATGATATCCGCCGCCGTGCCCTGGATGGGAGAGTTCATGGCCACCCGCTCTCCGAAGGATCTCTGCATGAAATTTCCGGAGGAAAGCTCCGGCACCGGCCGCCTTCTTCCAAACAGCGTGGTGACGTAACCGTCTTTTTTCGCCTGTTCCACAGTCCGGTCCAGAAACTCTTTGATCTTCGGATAGGTGTGGAAATATTTTTCTATATACTCCGCCGCTTCTTTCCGGCTGATGCTGAGATCCTGGCTGAGTCCGAAGGAACTGATGCCGTAGACGATGCCGAAATTGACCGCCTTGGCGTTCCGCCTCTGCAGGGGCGTCACCTCCTCGAAGGGCACATGGAACACCTCCGAGGCGGTGATGCGGTGGATGTCTTTTGCCTCCCGGTAAGCCTGGATCAGTTTCTCGTCCCCGGAGAGATGGGCCAGCACCCGCAGTTCGATCTGGGAATAATCCGCGTCGATAAAAAGGCAGCCCTCTTTGGGAACAAATACCCGGCGGATCTGCCGTCCCAGTTCCATCCGCACGGGAATATTCTGCAGGTTGGGTTCCGTGCTGCTGATGCGCCCGGTGGCGGTGATGGTCTGGTGAAAGCTGGAATGGATGCGCCCGTCAGGGGCAATGCAGCTTCCCAGTCCATCGGCATAGGTGGATTTCAGTTTGGCCAGCTGCCGGTACTCCAGGATATCCGCCACCACCGGAGCCTCCGGCGCCAGCTTCTCCAGCACGTCCGCCGCCGTAGAATAGCCGCTTTTGGTTTTCTTTCCTCCCGGCAGCTTCAGTTTTTCAAAAAGGATCACGCCCAGCTGCTTGGGAGAATTCAGATTAAAGGTTTCCCCGGCCTGCCGGTAGATCCGCTCCTCCAGGGTCCTGATGCCTTCCTGGAGCTTTCTGCCGTACCGGGCCAGAGCCTCCCCTTCCACAGCGATGCCCGCTTTTTCCATATCGTGAAGGGTAAATACCAGGGGCATCTCCACCTGGCGGAACAGTTCTTCCATGCCCAGCGCCCGAAGTTTTTCCTCCATGGGACCCCTGGCCTCCCTGGCCGTCCAGGCATGGAGGGCGCACCAGCGGCCGGCGTCCTGGGGATCCATGGCGGAGGCCTCCGGGAGTTTTGCCGTGCCGAAGATCTCTTCCCCGGAGGGCAGGGTCATTCCCAGGAATTCCCTGGCGATATCATCGTACGTATAGGAAGCCTTCAGAGGATTCAGCAGGTAGGCGCCGATCCAGACGTCAAAAAACTGGCCCTTCCGCTCCGGTTCCAGGTACTTCAGAATGTTTTTCAGATCAAAAACGCTGACCCGGGCGGCTCCGTTTACCATTCGGAGAGACGCCTCCCTCAGATAAGGTCCGCTCAGAAAGCCGCCTGCCGGGATATAGTATGTTTCTTCCCCGGAAAGGGAAACCGCCAGACCCAGGATCTCCCCCTCCCCCAGGAGCGCAAACCCCAGCTCCGAAGACGCGGCTGCCTTTTCGAAGATCTCCTCCGCCTTCTGAAAATCCTCCACCCGTTCCCAGGCAGGCTCTGCCTGCGGCTTCCCCTGCCCCTGAAATCTGGACAGCAGATTTTTGAAATCCAGCTGACGGAACAGCTCATAAGCCTCCGGCGTATAGAGCTCCGAAAGCTCTGCCTGCGCCCAGTCCGGCTCCAGAGGGCTGTCCGTGCAGATGGCAGCCAGCTTTTTGGACAGCAGGGCCAGATCATAGTGGTCCCGCAGGGATTCCATGGCCTTTTTGGGTTTGATCTCCTCCAGATGTCCGTAAGCCTCCTCCAGGCTTCCGTAGGCGGCGAGGATCTTCGTGGCGGTTTTTTCCCCCACGCCGGGGATCCCCGGGATATTGTCGGAGGAATCTCCCATGAGGGATTTAAGATCCACGATCTGGGGCGGGGTCAGCTGATATTTTTCCAATACCTCTTTGGCGTGATAATCCTCGATCACCGTTTTCCCGCCCCGGGTCTTGGGAATGCGGACCAGCACGGAATCCGTGGCCAGCTGCAGCAGATCCCGATCCCCGGAGACAATGGTCACCGTCAGTCCTTCCGCCTCCCCCCGGCGGGCCAGGGTCCCCAGGATATCGTCCGCCTCGTAGCCCTCCAGCTCCACCACGTATACGTTCATGGCCCGGAGGACTTCCTTCATCACCGGCACCTGCTCCCGCAGCTCCTCCGGCATGGGTTTTCTGGTGCCCTTATAGGCCTCGTACATTTTGTGGCGGAAGGTGGGGGTATGAAGATCAAAAGCCACAGCGAGATACTGCGGCTTCTCTTCCTCCAGGATTTTAAACAGGATATTCAGAAAACCGTACACAGCTCCCGTAGGTTTTCCCTGGGAATTGGTAAGGGGC
The DNA here is from genome assembly GCA_963928055.1 of Candidatus Scatomonas sp. GTDB lineage: Bacteria > Bacillota > Clostridia > Lachnospirales > Lachnospiraceae > Scatomonas. Next base: position 128,214 of record CAWVDN010000002.1, read on the forward strand.
GGCATTCCGTAGAATGCCCGGTTCAGAATACTGTGGCCGTCAATTAAAACAAGCTTTCCCTTCATCGGCGCTCCTTTCCCTTTGGTTCGTTTCCTGCGCTTTAGGACTGCAGGAGAAGTTTTGAAAGATCCAGCACACCGGCTGCGTCCATGCACGCCAGGAGCAGGGCCAGGATCCCGACGCCGCAGAAAACGATCCAGAAGATCTGCCTCCGTTTTCTTTTTGCCAGACGGTTTTTCTTCGCCCTGAGATCCCTGCTCAGCAGGCTTTTCAGGTTATACGAGATCCCGTTTTCCTCGTCCAGGAATTTCAGGGCCCGGTTCAGCATAAAATACGTTTCCAGCTCCTCGTAACACTCAGGGCATGCTTCCACATGCCGGATAAATTCCTCCAGTTCCCCGGGACCCAGCTGATCCGCCAGATAGCGGGAGATAAGACTCTGCGCGTGCTTGCATTCCATATGATACAGCTCCTTTATGCTGTTCTATTCTAACACGGGAAAGGGGCGGAATCAACCTTCAACCGTATTGGGGCTCTTTTCCCCCTTCTCCCAGGCCAGACTGTTGTCCAGGGTCGTACGGGCGATGGCGGTCAGGGCTTCCCTGGTAAAGAATCCCTGATGGGAGGTGATGACCACGTTAGGGAAGGACAGGAGCCTGGCGGTGACGGAATGCTCCAGGATCTGGTCCGAGCGGTCCTCGAAAACATTGGGAGACTCCTCCTCATACACATCCAGCCCTACCCCGAAAAATTTCCGGGCCCGGATGCCCTCGATCAGGTCTTCCGTATTCACCAGGGCGCCCCGGGAGGTATTTACCAGGATCGCTCCCTCTTTGATCCCGGCAATGGTCTCCCGGCAGATCAGGTGGTAGGTATCGTCCGTCAGGGGGCAGTGGAGGGAGATCAGATCGCTCTGTCCCAGCAGCTCCGGCAGTTCCGTATACTCCACCAGCGCCTTCAGTTCCGGATTCTGATACACATCGTAGGCCAGCACCCGCATGCCGAAGCCTTTGCAGATCCGCGCCATGGCGGCGCCGATCCTTCCGGTCCCCACGATGCCAGCCGTCTTTCCGCAGAAGTTAAAGCCCAGAAGGCCGTTCAGGGAGAAATCATTTTCCCGCACCTTTACATAGGCTTTGTGAAGCTTCCGGTTGACTGCCAGAGCCAGGGCCATGGCGTGTTCCGCCACCGCTTCCGGGGAATAGCCGGGGACCCGCATCACGGTAATGCCCTGCTGTCCGGCGCATTTCAGGTCCACGTTGTTGAAACCGGCGCAGCGCATGAGCACCAGCTTCACCCCTTGTTCCGCCAGCGTCCGGAGGGTCTCCCCGCCGACGTCAGAATTTACGAAGCCGCAGACAGCGTCGTATCCCGCCGCCAGAGAAGCAGTCCTGGGCGCCAGCTCTGTTTTCAGGTAATCGATCTCCACGCCGGGATACTCTTTCCGTGCCAGTTCAAAGAATTCGTGATCGTAGGGTTTTGTGTCGTAAAATAAAATCTTCACAGCGTTTCCTCCTTTTCTTTTCCAGTATTCCCCGGCTCCGCCGGTTCATGCGGCCCCGGGGACCGTCCGAAGATTTCTTTCAGAAAGCGGGAGGGCTCCGCTTCCTTGCCCATCCGGGACTCTGCCCAGGAAAGGCGAAGCGATTTTCTTGCCCGGGTCATGCCCACGTACAGCATTCTCCGCTCTTCCTCCAGATCCGCCGGCAGCACCGCCTTGTGCCAGGGGATCACTCCCTCGCTGACATCCAGGATATACACCCGGTCGTACTCCATGCCCTTGGCGGCGTGGAGGGTGGACACCGCCACGCCTTTCTGCGCCTCGGCCCGCTTTCCGGAACGGTTTTTCAGCTGTTCCCGGTATTCTCCCATATGGCGGAACCAGTCCTCCGTCCGGTCGAATTCTCTGGCGCTGTCCGTCAGCTCCTCCAGGATCTGAAACAGCTCCTCCTCCGGCAGATTTCGTTCCGCGGCGTATTCCTTCAGATATCCCTCATACCCGATGATCTTGCGGATGTACTGGGCCGCCCCGAAGGGGGCCAGATGCTTCAGGGCCAGGATGTCCGCCTCCAGTTTCTCGATCCGTTCCGTCATCCATGCTCTGTCCTCGTAAAACCGATACAGATCTTCAAAAGACACTTCCGATTCCTGGAAGGCTTCCCTGGACAGATAGCGGTTGGGCTTGTTGCAGACCAGAAGAAAATCGCTTCTTCTGCGGCTTCCGGCTCCCAGCCGCAGATACCCGCAGATCTGCCGGGCGATCCAGTGATCGTAGATGCAGGGAACGGCATCCCTCATGACAAAGGGGATCTGGTAGGCCATCAGCTGCTCCACGGCCCGGCGGCAGCCCAGATTGGTGCGGAACAGCAGCGCCGTTTCCTCCGGCGCTTCGCCCCGGTCCATGGCCCGGCGGATCTCTTCCGCCGCCGCGCGCATCTCGCTCCGGCTGTCCGGGAAGCGAAGGCAGCGCACCGGTTCCCCCCGGTCCCGGGACGCCCGGAGTTCCTTGGCGAACCGCTTCTGATTCCGGCGTATCAGACGGACCGACGCTTCCAGGATCTCCGGGGTACAGCGGTAGTTCACGTTCAGGTTTACCGTCTCCGCTTCCGGATAGTCCCGGGGAAAATTCAGCATGATCTCCGGGCTGGCTCCCCGGAACCGGTAAATGGACTGGTCGTCGTCCCCCACGATAAACAGATTGTTTTCCGGGGCCGCCAGCATTTTCACGATATCGTACTGGATGGGGCTGATGTCCTGAAACTCGTCTACCAGGATATACTGAAATTTCTTCTGCCACAGGGCCAGGATCTCCGGATGTTTCCGGAACAGCTGCCAGCACTGGGTCATGATGTCGTCAAAATCCAGCTTTCTCTGTTCTCTCATCCAGTTTCCGTACTCCCTATAGATCCGCCGGAACGCCTGTTCCGGCAGCAGAGAAGAATAAAAATGCTCCGCCTGGATCCGTCCGCATTTTACCGTGCTGATCTCCCGGGCCACTCCGGAAGGCAGATCCGGGTCTCTTTCCTCCTCCGGACAGAAGCGGTCCAGAAGTTCCAGAAGAAGCCGCCGTTTCTCTTCCTCGCTCAAGATATTGTTTCCGTTGATATGGTAGGTATTGCGGAGAATCCCGTAGAAGACACCGTGAAAGGTGCCGAATGTGACCTGTCTGGCGGAACCCCCCGCCATGTTCAGAAAGCGGCTTTTCATTTCCGCCGCCGCGGCTCTGGTAAACGTTACCACAAGGATGCGGGATCCGGCAACCCCTTCCCGCACCAGCCTGGCGGTCCGTTCTGTGATAACTGCTGTTTTTCCGGAGCCGGGCCCTGCCAGCACCAGCATGGGCCCCTCTCCGTGGGCTGCCGCCCTTTTCTGTGCCTCGTTATATTCCATCAGCTGAGTTTGTCGATGGCCGCGCGGATCCTCCGCACAGTTTCATCCCTTCCCAGGATCTCCATGATCTCCGTGGCGCCTGCCGGCGTGGACTGTTTGCCGGAAAGGGCGGTGCGCAGGGGCCACATGATGTATCCCGTCTTGTATCCTTTCTCCTTGCCGTAGGCGGAAAGCACGGCGAAGAGGGCGTCATTGCTGTAATCTTCCTGGGCTTCCAGGATGGGCAGCGTGTCCCGCAGGACCGCCAGGGAGGTCTCCTCCGTGGTCTTCATCTTCTTGTGGCGGTACATGGAGGCATCGTACTCCGGCACCTCCCGGAAGAAGTCCAGAAGCTCCGGGATATCCGGAAAGATCTCGATCCTGGTCTTCACCATAGCCGCCAGCTTACGGAAATCGTAGTCTCCCGGCAGAGCCTCCTTCATATAGGGAAGCGCCCGCTCGTAAAACTCCTGATCGTCCATGGCTTTCATATATTCCCCGTTCATCCATTTCAGCTTGGTCATGTCAAAAACCGCCGGGGACTTGCTGATCCTGGTGTAATCAAAGGCCTCCACCAGCTCCGGCAGGCTGTAGATCTCCCGGTCCTCCGCCGGGCTCCAGCCCAGGAGCGCCACAAAATTCACCACGGCCTCCGTCAGGAAGCCCTGGTCGATCAGATCCTCGTAGGAGGAATGGCCGCTGCGCTTGCTGAGCTTCTGGTGCTCCTCGTTGGTGATCAGCGGGCAATGGATGTACGTGGGGATCTCCCAGCCAAAGGCTTCGTAAATGCGGTTATATTTAGGGGTAGAGGAAAGATACTCATTTCCCCGGACCACATGGGTGATCCCCATCAGGTGGTCGTCCACCACGTTGGCAAAATTGTAGGTGGGATAGCCGTCGGATTTGATCAGGATCATATCGTCCAGCTCCGCGTTGTCCACGGTGATATTGCCGTAGATCTCATCGTGGAAGGAGGTGGTGCCCTCCGTGGGCATGTTCATACGGATCACATAGGGTTTCCCTGCCGCCAGGTTGGCTTCCACTTCTTCCCTGGAAAGGTGCAGGCAGTGCTTGTCGTACACTACGATTTCCTTGCCGGCCACCTGAGAGCGCAAGGATTCCAGCCGTTCCTTGTCGCAGAAGCAGTAGTAAGCGTCCCCCTGGTCGATAAGCTGTTTGGCATACTTCATGTAGATCCCCTGCCGGCAGCGTTCACTCTGCACGTAGGGGCCCGCGCCCCCGTCCTTATCCGGTCCCTCGTCGTACTGAAGGCCGGTCTCCGCCAGTGTATGATTTATGATGCCAAGAGCCTCCTCCATGAAGCGCTCCTGATCCGTGTCCTCGATCCGCAGGATAAACTGTCCGCCGGCGTGCTTGGCGGTCAGATACGCGTACAGCGCGGTACGCAGATTTCCCACATGCATCCTGCCGGTGGGGCTGGGTGCGAATCTTGTTCTAACATTTGTACTCATGTCTCAATCTCCCTGTCCTATCCTATATTTTATATTCATCCCAGAGGGTGATGGCCCGGATAGGCCTCTCCCATGACCTGGGCCGCGTTTCCCAGGCAGAAACAGTCTGCCTTGTAATCCGATAATTCCTCCCGGCTGTTCACCACGGCCAGCGTTTTCCCATGAAAATACTTGACCAGTTCTCCCAGGTTTGACTGAAGGCTGGTCCCCAGGACCAGCAGGATCTCCGCCCGGGCGATCAGATCCGCGGCTCTGGTGATCTGCTGGTTGTCCAGCATCTCTCCCCGGAGGGCGATGCCCGGATAGATCAGCGCCCCGCATTCCTCGCAGCAGGGAAGCGGCGTGTGTTCCAGAATATAATCCGCGTTGTAGACCCTGCCACAGTGGGGACAGGTGTTGGCGTCGATGTTTCCGTAAAGCTGGATCACGTTCCGGCAGCCCACCATCCGGGAATGATTGAAGAACCCGCGGGTAATGATCCCGATCAGCCGTCCGTCGTCTTCCATCCTCTTCAGGGCGTAATTGCTTTCATCCGGACCGCCCCGTTTTTTCAGGACTTCCTCCCGGTAGCACTGGTAAAAGGCTTTCGGACGGTTAATGTAAAAGGAGCTGGAAAAGATTTCTCCCGGAGAACGCCCGTATTTCGTCTCGATCTCATAGGCGTATTCCTCCCGGTAAAAATCACAGCCTCCGTCCATGGCCAGAGCCCGGCCCAGCAGGCAGACGATATTTCTCCCCTCTGTGAGGATCTGTCTCAAATACTCCACACTCATCCGATAGCCTCCCTTCTTCTCGTGCGCCCTTCCGGCGTCCGCCTCCCCTGCCGGCCGCCCCGGGTCCCGCAAAGCAGGGGAATTTCCTGGTTCAGTTAAAAAGGTGTGGATTTATGCCTCCACACCTTTGTCCTTCAGATACTCAATTACATCGCCCACAGTTGTCAGATTTGTCAGATCGTCTGCCGGGATCTCGATGGAATACTCTTCCTCCAGTGCCATCACCAGTTCGAACAGGTCCAGTGAATCGGCTCCCAGATCATCTTTGAAATTTGTTTCTTCTGTAATGGAATCCTCCTCGCAGTTAAACTGCTCAGCGAGGATCTGACGCATTTTCTCTAACATGAATCCCTTTCCTCCAATTTGTTTCAGATTAATTTGACAATCAAAGTGTAATGGTTAATACCCCATTTGTCAAGTACGCTTTTAAAAAATTATGCGGGCCCGCCCGCTACTCCAGCCGGATGCGCCTGGCCACGCTTAAGGCCACTCCCACCTCCGCCATGAGGAACAGGATGGACGTACCTCCGTAGCTGACAAAGGGCAGGGTCACGCCGGTGGTGGGGATCACGTTCAGCACCACGCAGACATTCAGGATGACCTGCAGCGCGATATGGGCAAACACGCCGCTGACGATCAGGGTGCCGTACAGATCCGGAGCGTTCTGCGCGATAAAGAACAGCCGGTACAGCAGATAGCCGAACAGCAGCAGAAGAAGGATCGCTCCGAAAAGTCCCAGCTCCTCACAGACGATGGAAAAGATCATATCGTTCTGGGCTTCCGGGATATAGGAAAGCTTCTGGGTGCTGTTTCCCAGCCCCTTGCCGAAAAAGCCTCCGGAACCCACCGCGTACAGCCCCTGAAGGACCTGCCAGCCTCCGGTTTCCTGATTCTCCTCCGGCCGGAGCCAGGTCAGGATCCGGCGAAGGCGGAAATCCGTGGTGGACTCCATGGTATGGTACAGAATATAAAGGCCCACGGCGATCAGCACTGCCGCGATCAGCAGCAGGATGATAAAGGGCCTGGTCTTCGGGTGCGCCAGAAAAATGATCACACAGCTGATCGCCATGATGATCACGGCCGTACTCAGATTATCCGTCAGAAAATAGGCGCCCCCGGCCTGCAGAAGCCCCAGGAACAGAAGAAGCAGTACTGCCCGCCCCCGGCGGATCTGTCTTCCCATTTTCAGGATCATATACGGCAGAAAAAGGATCACCGCGATCTTGGCGATCTCGGAAGGCTGAAACTGCATGCCGAGCTTCAGCCAGCGCCTGGCTCCGCCGGCGGATACTCCCAGAGGGGAAAACCGCACCATTGCCATAAGGATCAGCGCCAGCCCAAAAAGAAACGGCGACCACTTCATAAACACATGGTAATCGATCCTTGCGATCACCAGGGCCATGACCACTGCCCCGGCGCTGATCAGCGTCTGTCTGGTAAAATAATACATATCGTTTCCGAACATGTTGGACGCCTCATAAGCGCTGGCGCTGTACAGCATCATCAGTCCGAAACAGATTAAAATGATCACCACGGCCAGCAGGTTGTAATCATAATAACCCCTGCTCCTGCTGCCGCGGACTGTTTTCTCCGCAGTAACTCCCTGCATATACTCACTCCTCATTTTTCTGATTATAGCACAGGCTTTCTGCCGGGGCAACCCTGTATCCGTCTCCCGGTTCAGCGGAGGGCGTATTCCAGCAGTTCTCCGAAGGAGGGATCCGTTCCCGTTTCCCCCAGCGTCACCCGGCGGACCATTTCCGGGTCGTCGGTAATGAGGTTATCCACCCCGCAGTCGATCATCCGCTGGATATCCCCCTGATAATTCAGGGTCCAGGCGCAGACCTCCTTGCCCAGGGCGTGGGCCCTGCGGACAAAGGAACGGTTCAGGTACGTATATTTGACGCTGAAAAAGTCCGCCGCCGTCATCTGGGACAGATCTCCGTAGACCATGGACAGGGTGTAGCCTGTCACAAGATCCGGCGCCAGTTCCTTGATCTGCTCCAGATACCGGTAATTCATGGAAGTTACCACGCAGCTGTCCTCAAAGCCGTGCTCTTCAATGATCTTCACTACTTTGGGAACGATCTGCCCGTTATGGCCGTTGTATTTCAGTTCAATGTTCAGCCGGATCTTCCCCCGGCAGTAGTCCAGGACCTCCCCCAGAGTGGGGATCTGCTCTCCCCGGAACTTTTTATGGAACTTTACCCCGGCGTCCAGCCGGCTTACCTCCTCATAGGTCAGATCCCAGATATTGGCGTTGAGGCCTGTGACTCTTTTCAGGTTGGTGTCATGGAGCAGAACGATCTCCCCGTCCTTGGTTTCCTGGACGTCGATCTCCGCGTAGTCCGCCAGGGATTCCACTGCGGCCTCCATAGCGCTCAGGGTATTTTCCGGAGCCACTCTTGCCCCTCCCCGATGGGCCGTCACTGCCACCGAGTCATTTCCCGGGATCCGCTCCGGGATGCTGTCCCCGATCATCACCAGCACCAGCAGGCTGTCCGCCGCCAGGATCATGGCGGTCCACAGGCTCAGCATTCCCGGCCGGGCCGCCAGCCGGCGGATCCATCCCGGTTTCCCGGAAGCTTCCCGGGATCCGCCCGCCTTATCCCCCCAGGCGAAAATAGTATAGGAAGCCAGCAGGGCGGCGGTCATGCCGGCGCCCCCGGCCGCCACCCCCGCAGTCAGGCGGATCCAGCTTCCGTATACCAGGACCGCGCTGATCTGGCTGCTCTGATTTCTGCCGAATCTCACGCCGGCAGTCATTGCCACGATCACTGCCAGAAACAGCAGCAGGACCAGGGCGAAGGCCAGAACCTGCAGCAGCAGGGTCCAGCCGATGGCCCGGATCCTCCTTCCCTGCAGCGTTTTTTTCGTATCCTCCGGAACGCGTTTCCCACGGTCCGGCCGCAGCAGCCGCTGCGGCAGCGTAAAGGAGTACAGCATGGACAGCAGAAAGACGGTCCCCAGGATCCCTCCCAGGGCCGGCAGGGGAACCGCGCCCGCAAGTCTCTGCATCGCCGCCGCGGCCAGTCTGGCTCTGGAAAGTTCCCAGAGGATCAGATGCAGGCAGAGAAACGGCGCCGCCCCGGCCATATAAAAGATCCAGCGCAGAGGATAACGCCGCAGAAACCGGATGCTCCCCGCCGCGGCTCCCCGAAGGATCCCGGGCAGAGTGATCTTTTCTTTCTGCCAGCTTCTCTCAAAGCAGGCCAGGATGCCGCAGCTTTCAAACAGCAGCGCCAGCAGGACCGCCAGAAACAGCAGCAGGACCGTCAGCACCGTCAGGGGATGGCCCGCGAACTGCTGAAAATTATCCGCCGTCAGGAAACTGTATCCCTGGTATTCCAGAAGCAGACCGATGATCCCGTTCCCTGCCCGGAGCAGAAAGACCGCTCCCAGCACCCGAAAGGTCAGCTCGAACAGAAAAAGACTCATTAAATTTTTTTTCAGGATCTGCCCGGCAGATCGAAAGAAACTTTTCACAGCCCACCCACTTCCGTTTGTTCATATTTTGGATACAAACTTTTCACAAATCTTTCAAAAGCCAATCATACTTTTCTCATACTTCTCTTATAAGATAATATCATACAAAAAGCTTACTGACTTTTTCATATATAATTTTCTTTTTCATATGCCAGTACTCCTTGACAGGGGTGCTGGCCCTCCTTTTTTTCAGGGATATTTTGCCCTGTCTCCCCTGTTTCATCCATTTAGAATAGAAATCCTTCCTCCGCGGGAACAAAATTTTACATGTTTTTTTGTTTTTCTTTCCCATTTCTTAACAAACCATGTTATAATAGCTCTGCAATATCACTATTTATGAATAGGGGAAAACAAACATGGACACATCTTTTCTAGTCTTCTGGGAGCAGGTGACCTCTAACCCCATGCTGATGGTCTCTGTTATTCTGACACTGGCCGTCATATTTGTCAACGGCTGGACGGACGCTCCCAACGCCATCGCCACCTGTGTCACCACCCGGTGCATGGAGGCCAAACCCGCCATCCTTATGGCCGCGGCCTTTAATTTTCTGGGCGTTCTGGTGATGACCATGATCAACTCTTCGGTGGCTATGACCATCAAGGACATGGTGAATTTCAACAGCGACACGCAAAGCGCTCTGGTGGCTCTCTGCGCGGCACTGGTGGCCATTGTGGTCTGGGCGGTAGCCGCCTGGTACTTCGGCATACCCACCAGTGAAAGCCACGCTCTGATCGCCGGACTGTCCGGCGCGGCCATTGCGCTGCAGAGCAGCCTTTCCGGCATCAACGGCAACGAGTGGATCAAGGTGATCTACGGACTGCTCCTCTCCGCGCTTCTGGGGTTCGCGCTGGGATTTCTTGTCTGTAAAGTGACCACTCTGATCTGCCGCGGCTTTGACCGCCACAAGTCCAACACCTTTTTCAAGTACGGGCAGATCGCCAGCGCTTCCATGACGGCGTTTATGCACGGCGCCCAGGACGGCCAAAAATTTATGGGCGTTCTGCTGCTGGGCGTCTTTCTCATGAACGGCCAGGACACTACCGAGGGGGCTGTGCTTCCGGTGTGGATGATGCTCCTCTGCTCCGTGGTCATGGGCCTCGGCACCAGTGTCGGCGGCAAAAAGATCATCAAATCCGTGGGAATGGATATGGTAAAACTGGAGAAGTATCAGGGCTTTTCCGCCGACATCGCGGCGTCCCTGTGCCTTCTGGTCTCCTCCCTGTTCGGTATCCCGGTAAGCACCACCCACACAAAGACCACCGCTATCATGGGCGTAGGCGCGGTAAAACGTCTCTCCTCCATTAACCTGAAGGTGGTAAAGGAAATGGTCATGACCTGGATCCTTACCTTCCCGGGGTGCGGTATCATCGGCTTTTTAATGGCCAAGCTGTTTATGGCGCTGTTTATCCACTGACGGAGATACGAATTTCTTTCATCCCATTCCTACAATAAAAAAAAGAGGTATCAGAAAATGTCCAAAAAAAGCGATATGATTTATTTCGATAATTTTGTTGCCTGCGCCGACTGCGCAGTGCGGGCCGCCAAGATCCTGGAAAAGGTTTTGGAGGAGTTCGATCCGGAGCATTTAAGCGAGCGGATCGACGCCATCCATGAGGTGGAACACACCGCCGATGTAAAAAAACATGATCTCATGGAAGAACTGATGCGGGCTTTTATCACCCCCATTGAGCGGGAAGACATCATGTCCATCAGCCAGTATCTGGACGACATCACCGACAAGATCGAAGATGTGGTACTGCGGATCTACATGGGCAACGTCTCCACCATCCGTCCGGAATCCGTCCGCTTTGCCAAACTGGTGATCCGCTGCTGCGAAATGGTCAAAGCGACCATGCAGGAATTCTCCAATTTCAAAAAATCCAAGGATCTGAAACAGACGCTGATCGAGATCAACCGCCTGGAGGAGGACGGGGATCGTCTCTATATGGATTCCGTCCGCAACCTGCACGTCACCTCCAAGGATCCGGTGGAGATCATTGTCTGGAGAGATATCTTCAAATATCTGGAGGACTGCATGGATGCCTGCGAGCACATCTCCGATGTGGTGGAAACCGTGATCCTGAAAAATTCATAACCTGTGAAACGTCTTTCACATCCCGGATCTTCTGCGGAGGATCCGGATTTTTTTTGCGCCGCGCGCCTGTCAGTCAATTCCCAGTGTCCCCTCCGTGCTTCTCTCATAAATTATATAGAGAAGAAATCAATGAGAAAGGACCGTTTATCATTATGGATCATTGCCGCATGAACCGGAATTCCTGCCTCAGGACCGCCGGTTCTCAGAATATATGCCGCGGGGGCTGCCGGCCCGCCGGAGCGCCCATGACCCGGGAGACTCCCGATCCCTACAGCTGCCTGGACGGCCATCTGCCCGCAGCCATGGGGTACGTCCCCTATCAGAAATGGAGTACTCCCTTTGAGCTCGCCAGAGGACTGCAGATGGGAACTATTTTCCCGGATCTCTGCAAACCCTTCTGCGGGAAAGGAGGCGCCGTATGCAGGTAAACGGACGCCCTTCCCGGGAACAGCTTCTGAACCACATCCACCAGGTCAGCTTTGCCGTCAATGAACTGACCCTGTTTCTGGATTCCCATCCGGACAACGAGGAGGCCCGGGCATACTTTGAAGAAAAATCCGCTCTCCGCAGGGAGGCGCTGGAAGAATATGCCCGCCTCTACGGCCCGCTGACCATTGACACCGCCAACGATTCCAGTTCCCGCTCCTGGGAATGGGTGAACCAGCCCTGGCCCTGGGAGCCTGTCCGGAAAGGAGGATGCCGCTGATGTGGAATTATGAAAAAAGGCTTCAGTATCCTGTGAACATCAGCCGGCCCAACCCGAAACTGGCACAGATCATCCTCAGCCAGTACGGCGGGCCGGACGGAGAAATGGGGGCCTCCATGCGCTATCTGTCCCAGCGTTTTTCGGCCCCGAACCGCATGACCATGGGGATCCTCAATGACATCGGCACGGAGGAGCTGGCCCACCTGGAAATGGTGGCCGCGATCGTCCATCAGCTCACCTGCAATATGACGATGGAGGACATTGAAAAATCCGGCTTTGCCAGCTACTATGTAGACCACACAGCCGGCATCTGGCCCCAGGCCGCCGGCGGCATTCCCTTTAACGCCTGCGAATTCCAGTCTAAGGGAGACCCCCTGACGGATCTCTTTGAGGATCTGGCAGCGGAGCAGAAAGCCCGCAGCACCTACGATAATATCCTGCGGCTGGTAAAGGATCCCGAGGTGGCCGACCCTATCCGCTTCCTGCGGGCCAGGGAGATCGTCCACTTCCAGAGATTCGGAGAAGCCATCCGCAGCGTCCAGGATCAGCTGGATTCCCGGAACTTCTACGCCTTTAACCCTTCCTTCGACGCTCCGGCCTCCTGTCCTTCCTGCCAGTAAGGCGGAAAGATCCGCCGGGAAGACGCGCGTTCAGCCCGGAACCTCTAAACCGGGCTGACAGCTCTTCCGCTCCCTGGCAGTTCTCCCCGTTTTCCGTATTCTCCCCTGGCCCCGGTCATCCCAGAGCCACGTCCAGGATCATCATGATCACAAATCCGGCGGCGAATCCCGCTGTTCCCAGATTTGAATGCTCTCCGGCGGCTCCCTCGGGGATCAGTTCCTCCACCACCACAAAGAGCATAGCCCCGGCGGCAAAGGACAGCAGGTACGGCAGCACCGGCGTGATGATCCCGGTCAGCAGGATCGTGAGCAGCGCGGCCACGGGTTCCACTGCCCCGGACAGCATGCCGTACAGAAAAGATCTTCCTTTGGAGAGCCCCGCGCTTTTCAGGGGCATGGAGATAATGGCTCCCTCCGGAAAATTCTGAATGGCGATGCCCAGGGCAAGCACAAAGGCCGCCGCCGCGGTCATGTCGCTCTGTCCGGTAACGGCTCCGGCAAAGACCACTCCCACGGCCATTCCCTCGGGAATATTGTGAAGGATCACGGCCATGACCATCATCATGGTCTTGCTGAGCCTGCTCCTGGGTCCTTCCGGCTGCTCCGCGTTCAGATGCAGATGGGGTACAGCTTTATCCATGATCATTAAAAAAACGACGCCCAGAAGAAGTCCCGCGGCCGCCGGCACCCAGGCAAACCTGCCCATTCCCTCCGCCATATCCATGGAAGGGATCAGCAGCGACCAGACCGAGGCCGCTACCATGACCCCGGAGGCAAATCCCAGAAGCATCTTTTCCAGTCTTCCGCTTAAATTTTTCCGCATAAAGAACACACAGGCGGCTCCCGCTGTGGTTCCGGCGAAGGGGATCAGGATCCCCGGAAAAAGTTCCCAATTCATGTTTCTTATCCTCCTTATCACCCAGTATATGCTCCGGAGCGGGATCTGTCATTTGTTTTTGCCGTTTTCCTGGGATTTTTTCCTTTTGAACCGCCGGAGACGGCAAAAAAAGAGGACTCCCGAAACGGGAATCCTCTGATCTGACTTTTCGCAGGGGATCAGTCCTGTACGTAGGGCATGATCGCCATGTGTCTCGCGCGTTTTACGGCAGCGGTGATCGCTCTCTGATGCTTCGCGCAGTTTCCGGTCACTCTTCTGGGAAGGATCTTGCCTCTCTCAGACACGTATCTTTTCAGCTTGTTTACATCTTTGTAATCGATTACATTATCTTTTCCGCAGAACACACAGACTTTTCTTCTTCTGCGGGGAGTTCTCTTCCTTACCGGAGCTTCTTCTCTCTCATTATTATTTTCGAATGCCATCTCTTTGTCCTCCTTCTACGATTCTATTATCCAATCTTCCGGTTTACTCGGCATCCTTGCGGACAACCAGGTATCTCAGCACATTGTCCATAATGCGTACGTGTCTTTCCACTTCCGCCGGACAAGCCGCGTCAGCCTCAAACTGAATAAAGTAGTAGAATCCCTCTTTCTGGTGCTGGATCTCGTAGGCCAGTCTCTTCTTGCCCCACTCTTCCACTTCAGAGATCACGCCGTTGTAACGGGTAATGTAGCCTTTGGCTTTCTCCACTACAGCTGCTCTCTCCTCGTCCTCCAGTTTGGCACTCACAACTAATGCTAATTCATACTTGTTCATGCTGTTTTCCTCCTTCTGGTCTTTTGGCTTCCTGATACTTCCCAGGAAACAAGGATTGCGGGATGCGTCCCACAGGGAAACATTTTAGCACAAGCGCTTTGAAAAGTAAAGGAAAATTTACAGATTCTGCATATTTCTCATGTCCAGAGGGATTTCCGGATCCTTTTCCCCTTTCATGGTCTCTTTGTACTCCGGATACAGCCGTTTTAACTCCCGTTTCCGCTTCAGATGCTTACTGATGGCTCCCAGTTTGTTGTAGACGAAAAAGCCGTCGATGCGCACCGCGTTCCATTTTCCCAGCTTGTCCCGAACGGTGCTGTCGTAGAACCTGCCTCCGCAGGAGATTTCCGGACCGCTTTTCACAAACTCGATCAGGTCGTTTTCATTGCGGATGGTATCCGGCAGATCCGCCCAGCCCCGGCCGATGCATTCCAGCTTATGGGCGTCGCTGCCTCCGAACCCGGGCCTGCCGTATTTCCTGGCCAGCTTTGCCGCCCGGATGTTTACCTCGTCTTTTTCACAGGCATTGTAGATCTCGATAAAATCAAACTGTTCGATCAGCTTTTTATTGCCCTGTTTGGAATATTTTCTCTTTCTTTCCCGGGTGGTCACCACGCTGAGATATTTCTCCCCGTAAGGATGGGCCGGCCCCAGGATCCCGCCGTACCGGTGGACGATCTTCACCAGCAGGGCAATGGGCAGTCCCCGCATCTCCAGGATCCGCAGTTTTACCCCCACCGGCATGACCACCAGCATATGCCCGCAGTCCATGGTGTCGTACTCGATGCCCTTGAGGACTACAAAGTCCGTATATTCCTTTCCCTTGAGGGAATTCTTCCATTCCCGGTATCCGTCATAAGAGTTGTGGTCTGTTACCATCATGCCGCCGAATCCCATGCTGCGCAGTTTTCGGATATACTCCTCGATCATGACTCTCCCGTCCGTCGATCCCTCTTTTGTATGACAGTGCATATCAAACTTCATTCGATCCGCTCCTTTTCTGTAGAAAGCATGAACCTTTCACCTCTGACAAATTGATTATACCACGCCCGCGGGATTCTTCATACTTTTTTAACACCTCCTTTGCCGGATTTTTGATATAATGACTGCAGAATGATATGGGAGGTGCCGTCTTGAAACCAAATGAAATCACACGGGCTATTATCGACGCTACCCTGGACCGTGGCCTGCGGGAGATCGAGGAGGATCCCAAGCGCAGCATCCGGAAACTGGCGGACATGGGAAAGCAGTTTTCCAAGGGAAGGTATGTGCAGGATCTGTACACACTGTTTCAGGAACTTCTCCGGAACGACGACAGCCCTTATTATACAGCCATTGAACACCTTCTCCGCAATACCGAGCGCAAAGCTCTGAAGGATTTCGGCATCAACATCGGCTACAACAGCCTGACCTACGGGGCGAAGCTGATCCGCGGCCAGGAAAAAAAGCGGGATTACCAGATCCCCTGGACACTGATCCTGCGAATGAACTCCCGGCTTCCCGACAGCATCGACGCGTCGGAGCTGAAGCTGCTCATCAGTCAGGGGATCGAAATGGGAATCTACACGTATATCATCCGCTGCCGGGGGGATCTTCCGGATCTGACCGCTCTCACAGAGCTTTTTCGCAGATATTCCCGCTGCTCCTTCCTGTTCTTCCTGCCGGATAAAAGTCTTTCCCCGGAACATCTGGCCCTGCTGAAACCCTGCACCAACCTCATGACGATGCTGGCCGCCGGCGGCAGCTGGACAGACAGCGCGGTCCGGGGCCTGCGCCGGCAGAAATCCCTCTACGGGATCTACGCTTACTATGAGGATGCCGACGGGGACAGCTGGACCCACAAAAACCGCTGCCAGGATTTTGTTTCCTATGAATCCTCCTTTGTGCTGATGGTCCCCACAGACCACTGCAGCAGCGGATACCGGGAGGAGGTCGACCGCTACATCCGCAAAGCCCGGCTTCAGCAGCTTCACCCCTTCGTGCTGCTGAACCTCTATTCAGATGTCTTTCAGATCGACCGCAGCATCTCCAACGAGCCCTGCTATTTTGAGCTGATGGAGGACGGGACCATCCACACACAGAACGGTTACATCCGGGATTATCACCGCACCAGTTCTCTGGAACGGCTTTTTACCCTGGCGCTTCCCCGGAATCCTTCGGAATAGGCAGTGTTTCGCCCGCCGCCCCGGGATACCGGCCACCGAAAAAACAAACAGGCATTTCCGTTTTTCGGAAACGCCTGTTTATTTTTTCTGTTCCGCTTCTTCCCTTTCGATCTGCCGGGCCATGCTGAGGATCATTTTTTTCATCTGGCTGATAAAGTTTTCCGGGGTCATGCGGCACCCGTCCTCCAGCCAGCGGACCACCGCCGACAGGTACGCGTCGCAGAAAAAGGAAATAAAGATTTCCTGATCCTCCTCCCCGTCTCCCATCTCCCGCAGGAAAAAGCTGACGATGGGGGTCATGGATTCGTGAAAATATTCGCTGAAGGAGTTCTGTCCCTCGATTTTCAGGGCCGCCCGGTAAAACTCCTGATCCCTGTAAAACAGTTCTCCCACCGAGACCAGAAGGTCCCACCCCGTCTGATAATGGGTGGTGTTCACCAGACCGATAAAATCCATATAAAAGATCCAGTTTACCAGATCGTATTTATCTTTAAAGTGATAATAAAAGCTTTTGCGGTTCATACCGCAGCCTTCACAGATATCAATGACGCTGATCTTTGAAAATGCTTTCTCCTTCATCAGTCTTTTCATGGAAGAAGCCAGGGCATTTTTCGTTATATTGGCATCGGGCATAGCATCACTTCCATTGTCAGTGTAACTTTTGGGAAATTCCCGAAAAGTCCACTGTTATCATAGCATATTTCCCGAAATTTGTGAAGGTTTTTGCCTACCTGCTTTCCAGGGTAAAGGCGAAGGCCACCCCGTTGCTGTAATTCACGGCCCAGCATTTCTGCTTGTGGCTGTCCATAATGGCTTTTACGATGGAAAGGCCGATGCCGCTGCCCCCGTATTCTCTGGTCCTGGCCTTGTCCACCTTATAAAACTTATCCCAGATTTTCCCCAGATCTTCCTGAGGAATGGGGTTTCCTGTGTTGAACACGGTAGTCGTCACTGTGCCGTTCTCCTCCCGGCACTTGATCTCGATGACCCGCTCCCCTTCCAGATGGTTCAGGGCATTGGTGAGATAATTGGTGACCACTTCCTCGATCTTGAACTCATCCCCCCAGACCGGCACCGGCGTCTCCTGGCTGAACAGGATCCTGGCCTTCTTCTGCTCGATCAGGATGTGGGAGGACTGGATCACCCCGCGGATCAGCTCCGCCAGGTCAAAGCATTCCATGGCCAGCTGCTCTCCGCCGGATTCCAGCTGATTCAGGGTCAGCAGCTGCTTTACCATCTTGTTCATCTTGGCCGACTCGTCTATGATCACATCACAGTAAAACTCCCGGCTTTCCGGATCATCGCTGATATTATCCTTCAGCCCCTCCGCGTAGCCCTGGATCAGGGCGATGGGCGTCTTCAGCTCGTGGGACACATTGGAGATGAACTCCGTCCGCATCTCGTCGATCTGTTTCCGCTCCTCAATGTCTTTCTGCAGCTGCAGATTGGCGCTTTTCAGCTCGGAAATGGATTTTTCCAGTTTCCGGGACATGATATTGAAATTTTTCCCCAGCTCGCCGATCTCGTCCTCCCCGCCGCTGGTATACTTGACGTTAAAATCCAGCCGGGCCATTTTTTCCGACAGAACGGTAAGCTCCTGCAGCGGCCGCACCATTTTTCTGGTAAGGAGCCAGATGATCACGCCGCTGGCCAGGATCACTGTCAGGCCGATATAAATATAAAACTGATTGGAGATCGCCGCGGAATCCCGGATGCTCTCCAGCGGGCAGCGGACGATGTAGAATTCTCCGTTGTCCAGCCGGCCCCACAGTTCCAGATAATTGGTGCCGAGAAACCGGTCATGGCTCTTGACGATCCGGTATTTTCCCTGCTCTCCCATCCGAAGCACTTCCGTATTGCCGTCCTCCTGCCCCATGATATTTCCGATGAGGCGGTTGGCCAGGGAGTAATCCTCCGCGGAATTGGTGCTGATCCGCAAAGGATTGGAGGCAAGGTTCACCACCGCGTAGGTCAGGTTATTGGACTCGCAGAACTGATCAAATTCCTGGCTCAGGCCGTCGATCGGATCCGCCAGAACATTGACACTGTCCCAGCTGTCCGAGAGGACGTCTATCTTCTTGGCCAGATAAAACCGTTCCATAAACACCCAGTGGAAAACGCCGATGGCTGCCAGGGTCAGGACCATGACGCAGATAAAGGTAGCGGCGACTCTTTTTTTAATGGACCGCTTCATGCGTCCACCTCGAACTTATAGCCCATTCCCCAGATAGTCTTGATATAGCTGCCCTTTTCCCCCATTTTGTTCCGAAGTTTTTTCACATGGGTATCAATGGTGCGGGCATCGCCGAAATAATCGTAATTCCACACATTGTTGAGGATTTTTTCCCGGGAAAGGGCGATCCCCTGATTTTCCAGGAAATAGGTCAGAAGCTCGAACTCCTTATAGCTGAGTTCCATGGGTTTGCCGTCGATGGAAGCCATATGTGCCGCCTTGTCGATGACGATGCCCCCTGCCTCCAGGGTTTCCCCGGGATTGATCTGGCTGGTCCTGCGGAGGATGGCCTCCACCCGGGCCACCAGGATCTTGGGGCTGAAGGGTTTGGAGATATACTCATCGACTCCCAGTTCAAATCCCAGGAGTTCATCCCGCTCCTCGCTTTTGGCAGTCAGCATGATAATGGGGACTTTGGAGTGCTGCCGGATCTCCCGGCAGACCTCCCAGCCGTCCATTTTGGGCATCATCACGTCCAGGATGATCAGGGCGATCTCCTTATCTTCATAAAACAGATCCAGGGCTGCTTCCCCGTCCCCGGCCTCCACCACATCAAAACCGCTTTTTATCAGGAAATCCCGCACCAGCTTCCGCATGCGGCTCTCGTCATCCACTACCAGTATTTTCAATTTATCCATAAAGGCACCTCCTTGCGCTCCTGTATCGGCAGCCTGCTTTTTCCTTATCATAGCAGGGGATTATGTCGTCTCTGTGAAATCAGGAAAAATCAGCAGTTCTTTCTATAATATACTACCGTCAAAAAGGTGGGATTGCAAGTCGGAAAACCTCCGATTCTTACACAAACAGCGTAATGACAACCGCGGCTGCCAGGCCGGTGATCCCTATGATGGTCTCCATCATGGTCCAGGATTTCAGCGTTGTCTTTTCGTCGATTTCCAGCAGGGAATTCACCAGCCAGAAACCGGAATCATTCACATGGCTGAAGGCTGTGGCTCCCCTGTTGATGGCGCAGACCATAGCTGCCAGATAGACCGGGGGAAGTTCCGCCACCCCGGGCATGGCCGCCATGATCCCGGCCGCCATGGTCATGGCCACCACAGCGGCCCCCACTGACGCCCGGATCAAGGCCGCGATCAAAAAGGCGATCAGCACCAGAGGAAGTCCGCTTTTTTCCAGGGCGGGTCCGATGATATTCCCCATGCCGCAGTCCTGCAGCACCCAGCGGATGATCCCTCCGCCGGTGATCACCAGAAGGATCTGCCCCGTAGGACGCAGGGAGCGGTCCAGGATCTTTTTTAACTGTTCCCGTTATATCCCTGCTTTTTTCCCAGAAAATACATCGCTGTCAGCACGGCGATGATCAGCGCCACAAAGGGCGTTCCCAGGAAGTCCAGCACCGGCCGGATTTTTTCCAGTCCCGGGATGTACGCGGATACGGTACTGAGAAGGATCAGGACCAGGGGAAGCAGAATGATGCACAGCACAGTGGAAAAAGCGGGCAGTTTCCCTTCCTCCGCTTCCCGGACCTCCTGAATGTTGGAGGGAAGCCCCGTATGGATCCGTCTGCCGATCCATTTGGACCAGAGGATCCCCGCAAAGATCAGGGAAAGAATTCCCACCGGCAAACCTACGGCGATCATCACCCCGAGATCCACCTGCAGCATGTTCGCCACCAGCACAGAGCCTGCGGAGGGCGGGACAAAGGCGAAGCCTGTGGCCAGTCCCGCCAGAAGAGGGATCACATAATACAAGGTGGATTTTTTTGTCTTTTTTGCCAGGCCAAAGGCCAGGGGGATCAGGATCACCACGCCCGCCTCAAAAAAGACAGTTGTTCCCACTGCCAGGCCGGTGATCCCCAGGGCGGAGATCAGCAGGGACAGCACCGGATGGACCTTAAATTTAATGATCAGCAGAAGCAATAACGCGATTCCCGCCGCCGCCGCGATCAGCAGTCTGGCCGGATCCGCCGCGAATACCGGATCTGTCATCTTATCTTCCTCCTTCCATGTATTTATGTACCGTGGCTTTTACCGCGCCGGGACCGGCGATCATTTCCCGGAACATGGTCTCGATCTTTTCTCCCAGCCCCGCTCTGTAAAGATCTGTGAAGAAAATCCGCTCATTGGAAAGAATGGGTTTTAACTGGGTGGTGAAGGTCTCCGGCCGCCCTACCACGATCTCTTTTAACTGTTCCTGCAGCTCTTCATTCATGGGATCCGGGGCAAGTTCATATTTTTTCCCCTGGTCATCCACGGCCAGCATGTACCGGAGCCATCCGGCGATTCCCAGAGGAATGGCTGTAAGACGAGAGGCGTCTCCGTATTTCGCCGTATACGCCTTGATGGTCTCCCCGAAACGGATGCCCACCATCTGGGAAACATCTACCGCCAGCCGCAGATTGGTGTCCCCCAGATATTCGTTAGGGAACCGGTCGTTGAAAAGCTCGTCCACAAATTCCCGGGGAGAAAGGATCCCCGGATCCGGCACCACCGGAAGTCCCTCATGGTAAGCCACCATGCGGGCCATTTTCATCATATCCGGATCCGTGTTCAGCATATGGGCAAAAAGGTCATAGCCCAGCACCACTCCCAGAGGCCCCGTAGCAGAATGCACCGGATTCAGGCACACGGTTACCTTCATGCGCTCGGACAGGTTCACTGTCTCACGGTCTGCCAGATAGACGCCGAAACCTTTTTCCAAAGCGGGCCGCCCGTTTGGAAAGCTGTCCTCGATCACCAGATACTGGGGCTTTTCCGCATTGATAAAGGGAGCGATATAGGTTCGCTTCCCGGTGATCACCGGCTGCATGTTTTCCACACCCAGGGCTTCCAGATCCGCGGCGATCTGCTCACTGGGCCGGGGCGTGATCTTGTCGATCATGGTCCAGGGGAAAGAAACTGTTTTTTCATCGCTGACATAGGAGGCGAAGCCGGCATCCACATATCCCGCTTTCTGCCATTCCTCCGTCATGGTCCGCACGGATTCCCGGAGTTTCGCGCCATTCTGAGAACAGTTGTCCATAGAAACCAGCGCCAGGGGATATGTTCCCGCTTTATATCTTTCGTACAGCATAGCTGTTACGACGGCCATGGCTCCTGTGGCCTGATCCGGTCCTTTCTGAATGTCTTCTTCCACAAAGGGGAACCAGGTTCCGTCCGCTTTCCGCAGAGCGTACCCTTTCTCCGTAATGGTAAAAGACACCATCTGCAGAGAGGGGCTGGAAAAGATCTCTTTCAGACGGCTCCACTGCTCCGGATCCGAAGACTGGGCTTTAACCGCTTCCGCCAGGGAACCAAGCACTTTATACTCTCTGGTCCCGTCGCCGTGAAGGATCACGCTCAGGGCCAGATTGTCATAGGGTTTGTAAATTTTGTCCACCACATCGTAATCAAAGGTCTCCACACAGGTGATCCCCCGGTCCATTGCCCCTTCTTCCAGAAGGCCGTCCGCGATCCCTCCGATAAAGATGCGGAAAATGTTGCCGATGCCGAAATGTACCCAGCCGGGTTCCTGTCTGGCTTTTTCCGAAACTGCCTCCACGTCATAACCCGGCAGCCGGATCCCCGCCTTCTCCCAGACCTCCTGATTTTTGATTCCCGCCACTGTCAATTTCATTTTTGCTTCCTCCATTCTTTTCACTTTATACTTACGCTTATCTCTAAGTTGTAAGCATACTATATAACCAACTTTTTCCTAAATCAATTGACAGAAAACACAATCTTTTCCTAATTTTTTGGAGGATTTTACCAATGCTTCTTCATAATTCTTCCAGCGATTGCTTTTTTTCCGGGCCAGTAATAAAATAGACTTAAATCTTAAGTACATAGAAAAGAAAGCGTCCGTGTACATTGACGCTTTCCGTTCAGGAGAATCAAAATGAATGAAAAGGGATTGACTACCATAAATTTAAAAAAAATAAACCGTTCAAAAGTCTATCACTATATTTACAAAAAAAAAGTGACTTCCAAACAGCAGATCGTCCAGGATCTCCAGATGGGTTTGTCTACCGTCAGCCAAAATCTTAACCTGCTGGAGGAGGCCGGGCTCATCGAAAGGAAAGGATTTTTTGAGTCCACCGGCGGCAGAAAGGCACAGGCCATCCGCGTCGTCCCGGATTTTAAAATTTCCATAGGCATCGGTCTGTTGAAAAATATGTTCCATATCACGGCAGTCAATCTATACGGGGATGCCGTCTACACCGGCACAGTTTCCCTTCCTTACTCCAACACTTCCGCCTATTACCGGGAAGCCGCCGGGGAAATCAAAAAGTTTCTGACCGAAAACCATTACGGCAAGGATAAATTGCTGGGGATTTCCTTTGCTACCCAGGGGATCACTTCTCCAGACCATACCGTTGTAACCTATGGGAGGATCATGGACAATACCGGCATGAAACTGGAAAATTTTTCTCAGCATCTTCCCTGTCCCTGCCATTTGGAACACGATTCAAAATCCGCGGCATGCCTGGAACTGTGGAACCATCCGGATCTGGACAGCGCCGTTATCTTTTTGCTGAATCGGAATTTAGGCGGAGCGATCATCGCCAACCATCAGATCCATCAGGGAAGTTCTATGCACAGCGGCGTTCTGGAACACATGTGTGTCAATCCGGAAGGTCCTCTGTGCTACTGCGGCAATCGGGGCTGCCTGGAAACCTACTGCTCCGCCAATGCCCTGGAACATGCTTCCAGCCTTCCCATCAAGGAATTTTTTCCGCTTCTGAGAGAAAAAAAATCTTCCCGCCTTGCACAGATTTGGGAAGATTATCTGAACCATCTGGCCTTTGCCATAAGAAACCTGAATATGGTCATTGACGCGCCTGTGATCCTCAGCGGATATCTGGCTCCTTATTTCACGGAAGAAGATATCTGCGATCTTTTAGAACGGGTAAACGCCTCTTCTCCTTTTACAATAAAAAAAGACCAGATCCTGGCCGGCGTCCACGGACAATATACTCCCGCCATGGGGGCCGCTCTGTTTTATATTGAAGAATTTCTGAAAGAAGTCTGACGGGCCGTTAAAGGGCCGGTGTGACGCAAATCACACGATAACATAACTGTTTCCGTTATTAGAAATATACGGCTGTGCAGACTGCGGCGGATGTGAACACGAAACAAAATGCCTGTATCGCTATAAGGAGACCTTCCTGTTTTGACTCAAGGCTTTGAAAAGCCTGAATCTTGCAGAAAGGTCTCTTTTTAAAGTATTAGAGATTAAAAATCGGATTTATCCGACAACCCCCTTAGCGTCAAAGTTTAAAAATGTCGGAGTGTGTTCCGGTGTCAACAAGCGTAAGCGTCAGAATATCGTTTTCGATCAGATAAACTAATAACCAGTCTGGTTTAACATGACATTCCCGGAAGCCTTTAAATTTGCCGCTTAATTCGTGATCCCGGTATTTCGCATCGAGTTGCCTGCCCTGACGAAGCGTATCAACGACATCATCCAAAAGCGAAAGATCCTGGCCGCGTTTTTCATGAGCTTGTAACTCTTCTTATAAGCAGTGGTAAATTTTACTGTATACACTTATTCTTCAAGTGCCTTTCGAAGTTCATCCATACTGGTATATCCCCTGACGTCAGGATCAGAGGAAATGCGTCTGGCTTCATCCATCGCATCCAGTGTGCGTTGACTGTAGCGGGGCATTTCAACGCTGAAAGGAAGACCGCCTCTGAGAACACACTGATGGAGGAACAGATTCACTGCGCCAGACATATCGAGGCCAAGGTCCTTAAATAAATCGGTGGCCTGTTTTTTGATATCTGCATCAATTCTGATTTGAGTAGGTGCTGTAGCCATTTAATCACCGCCTTTCGATTATATTATATCTATTTCGATTTACAATATCAACCGAAACAGCAATTAAACAAAGGGAAATAATGAATTTCAGAAGATTAAGCAGCTGAATTCTGACCGGAGGGCGGTCAAAATCTCTACGACTTCGCCTCATGGAAACGGGCGTGGATATTCCTCCGGTCAGGAAATACCTGGCAGCAAAGCAGAAAAACGGCAGGGACTTATGTGCAGAAAAGGTTTATTACGGATGATGTCGCTAAGTAAACTTTAGCGTCAGTGTACAAATGGGCAATACGGTCGTTGCCCCCTGTACACTGACGCTAACTTCTTTTAATATTCAACAATTCCTTTTCTACATTTTCGGCAGATATACGTAGTGATTTGCGGAAGACAAACATCATATGTCGCTTGACATAGTATGATACCTTCTTTTTTTTCTACCCCTTTTCTTGAATAAGCAAAATACGATGGCTGTTTATCTTTCGGCAGCCAAAAAAAGTCTCCCGCTCTTGCTGCTCCAAATAAATTTCCTTCTTCCATTTCCATATTACAAAATGGACATTTCATAATTATCACCCCTATGCAGGCCAGTAGGACACACAATATCCATATACTGTAACGACAATATTATGATCGGAAATCGGCTGTTGCGCTATGCTTTCCTATCCATGATTAGAAGCAGACGGAGTCGAATAATACTTCCACGTTTTAGATTATGGACCTGGCGGGAATCGAACCCGCGTCCGAAAGCCTATTCATTCGGGCATCTCCCATCACAGTCATTCTTTTGACATTCCCTCCGTCAGGCGCCGGATGACAGGCTCCTGCCTTCAGTAGCTTCATAGATTCTTTTTTCTCCGCAAAGCTTAGGAGAAAAAGTGCCCCGCCTTATTTGATGCCGGAGTCCGCGGCGCGGGAACCGCAGGTCCGACATAGCTGCTTAAGCAGCAGCTAACGCGTAATCTTCGTTGTTTGCGTTTAATTTTAGGTTCCAGGTTGATACGCGGTCCCGGAGTCCGCGGATGGCTTCCCAAACTTCAAAACCCCCGTCGAAACCAGTACAAGCCCGAAGTTTGTTCTGTAGGAACTATAACATATCTCCCGCGGGCCGTCAAGCCCGCGGAACATCAATATAGGTTTTTAACTTTAAAGTCTCTCTCCGCCTCCCGGCGCTGATCCTTTTTCGCGATATCCTGGCGTTTGTCGTACAGCTTCTTTCCTTTGGCCAGGCCGATCTCCACCTTCACCAGAGAATTTTTAAAATACACCTGCAGGGGCACCAGGGTATAGCCTTTTTCCGCGATCTTTCCCTGGAGCTTGCGGATCTCCGCCCGATGCATCAGAAGCTTTTTGGGCCGCAGGGGATCTTTGTTAAAAATGTTTCCCTTCTCATAGGGGCTGATATGCATCCCGTAGACGTAGACTTCCCCGTTTTCTATGCGGATAAAGGCTTCTTTGATGGAACATTTCCCCATGCGCAGAGATTTTACTTCCGTGCCGTGAAGAGACACCCCCGCCTCATATTTTTCTTCTATAAAATAATCGTGGTACGCCTTTTTGTTGTTGGCGATCAGACGGCTGTCTTTTTCTTTACTCATTTTCCCTCTCTCCTGCCAGTACAAAATCGATGGTCCTGGTCTCTGTATCCGCATCCGCTACCCGGATCCGGACTCTCTGGCCCAGGGTGAATTCCCGCTTTGTGACTTCTCCCGTCAGGCAGTAATTTTCCTCGTCAAACCGGTAATAATCCCCTTCCAGGGTGCTGACATGGACCAGTCCCTCAATGGTATTCTCCAATTCCACGTAAAAGCCCCATCCGGTGACTCCGGAGATGACTCCCTCGTACTCTGTCCCGATGCGGGCGGCCATATACTCCGCCATTTTCAGCTTGTCTGTATCCCGCTCCGCCTCCTGGGCCCGGCGTTCGGTCAGGGAAGACTGCAGCGCCACGTTTTCCAGGATCCCCGCGTAGTGGGCAATCTTTTCTTCCTTCATCCGTCCCCGGAGATCGTCTTTGATGATCCGGTGGATCTGCAGATCCGGATACCGGCGGATGGGGGAGGTGAAATGGCAGTAGTATCTCGCGGCCAACCCGAAATGGCCGCTGCAGCCGGTGGTGTATCTGGCCTGCTTCATGGACCGCAGCAGCAGACGGCTGATCAGCGCCTCTTTGGGACTTCCCTGGATCTGCTGCAGGATCTTCTGGATCTCACCCGGCGTGATCTCCTCGGAGGATTTTTCCACCCGGATCCCCTGCTTCCGGATAAAGGTCAGGACCCCCTCCATCCGGTCCATATCCGGATTTTCATGGGTGCGGTACAGAAAAGGCAGTTCTTTTTTGCAGTAGGTCCTGGCCACCGTCTCGTTGGCCATGAGCATAAAATCCTCGATCAGGCGGGTGGCCGCGTTCTGCTCATAGGGCCGGATCTCCACCGGCCGGCCTTTTCCGTCCAGAAGGATCTTGCTCTCCGGAAACTCAAAATCGATGGCGCCCCTGGCGCTGCGGTTCCCGCGCAGAATGGAGGCCAGTTCCTCCATAAGGAAAAACATGGGCGTCAGCTCCCGGTATTCCTCCATCAGTTCCGGCGGCTGCTCCGTAAGGATCCGGTTTACTACAGGATAGCTCATCCGCCGGTCCACCCGGATCACGGTCTCCGCGATCCGGCTTTCCACCACTCTTCCCTGTCCGTCGATCTTCATAATGCAGGACAGGGCCAGCCGGTCCTCCCCGGCATTCAGGGAACAGATCCCGTTGGACAGCCGCTCCGGCAGCATGGGGATCACCCGGTCCACCAGATACACGGAAGTGCCCCGCTTCAGGGCTTCCCGGTCCAGGGCGCTTCCGCCCTGTACATAGTTGCTTACATCGGCAATGTGGACGCCCAGTATATAATATGCCCCCTCCCTGGTCACGGAAACGGCATCGTCCAGATCTTTGGCGTCCTCCCCGTCAATGGTGACCATCTGCCAGTTCCGAAGATCCAGTCTGCCGTTGAAGTCATTGGGGATCAGGGTGTCCGGACATTTTTCCGCCTGCCGGAGCACTTTTTCCGGAAACTCCATGGGAATATTCATGCCCCGGGCAATGGACAGCACATCCACTCCGGTATCCCCGGCATTGCCCAGGATCTCTGTCACCTTACCCTGAGGGCTCTTTTTTCCATCCCCGTAGGCGGTAAGGCGCACCACCACCTTCTGGCCGGTCTTTGCCCCGGAATCCTGTCCCTGCGGGACAAAAATATCCACAGAGATCCTGGGATTGTCCGCTGTCACAAATCCGAACTGATTGGTCCTCTCATAAGTGCCCACCAGCTCCGTGACCGCGTGGGCGAGGATCTTTACCACCTTTCCTTCCCTTCTTCTGCCGCCCTCCCGGCGGTGCAGGGACACCTCTACTTCATCCATATGAAGGGCTCCCGCCGTACATTCTTCGGGAATAAAGATATCCTCTTCTTCGCTGTCCGGAATCTCCACAAAGCCGAACCCTTTTTTGTTGCCGATAAAAATACCCCTGACCAGTTCCTCCGGCTTTTCCTTTTTCTTTTTCCGATAGCGGCCCCTGGCGTCCGTTTCCGCCCGGCCCTCCGTCACCAGCGCGTCCAGCACTTCCTGCAGATCCTTTCTTCTTCCCTTGGGGATCTGAAGCAGGGCCGCGATCTCTTTGGCCTTCATGGGTTTATAGTTTTTTGCGCAGAACAGATCAAAGAGCATTTTCTTCCTGTTCTTTAAAGTTTCTTTTTTCAAATAATGTATTCTCCTGTCTTTCTAAAGCCTCTGCGGCGCGCGCAAAGAAACAGGCTGCCGCAGGATCCTGCAGCAGCCGTGTCGTTCTAAAACTTCATATTGAGGATTACGGCGATCACGATGAATAAAACTGCCATAATCTTTGTCGCTCTTTTCAGATTGCCCTCGGCGGAACGTCCCTTGTTCTTATCCCAGTAGGATTCCGTAGAGGATGTCATGCCTCCGGCAATGGCCCCCAGGCCCTGTTCCTTGCCTTTCTGCATCAGGACCACGATGGTCAGCGCGATACAATCTATAACGAAAAAAACGGTCAAAATCGTGCGGATAACTGCTGCCATTTTTTCACCTCCTAAAACTAACCAAGGTGTATTTTATCATATGCTTCCGGTAATTTCAATACAAAATTCTGTCGGCTCCGAAAACATCCTGGCAAAGTTCCCGGCAGTAATCCAGCGAAAAGCCTTCGTCCGTATTGTGGATGCCGTTTTCCGCTGCCAATTCCTCCGTGTACTGATCCAGAAAATAGACGGTATACTTTCCCTCCGGCGTTTCCTGGGTAACCAGCGGCCTTACGCCGTATTCGTCCACATAGACCTCGTCCCCGTCCTTGCGGAGGGTGAGCCGCGCCATGCCCCCCACCATGTGGTCCGCATGCTCCTGATTGGAAATACAGTTTCCCAGGGAATAATAGACCAGCATTTCCTTTCCGCTTTCCTCCCGCAGAGTCTCAACCGGCTGGATCACATGGGTATGGGCGCCCAGCACCAGATCCACTCCGTTATCCAGAAACAGCTGGGTCCAGTATCTCTGGTCCTCGCTGATCTCATAGCTGTTTTCCGTTCCCCAGTGAGGGCATACGATGATGTAGTCCGCCAGCTCCCCGGCCCGGCGGATATCCTCCGTCACCACCGCCTCGTCCAGCACATCCACCAGGCAGGCCGTCTCCGGGGCGTCCAGCAGCTCCTGGTTGATATTGGTGCCGTAGGTATAATTGAGGACGGCAATACGGAAACCTTCTTTTTCGTAAACGTAGATGTCTCTGGCGGAAGCGCCGCTTTCGTGGATCCCCAGGACCGCCATCTGCGGATAATGCTCCTTCCAGTAGCGCAGGTTATTGTCCACCCCTGCCGCTCCAGCGTCCAGGGTATGGTTGGTCGCCTGCAGCACTACGTCAAACCCGGCCGCTGCCAGAGCGTCCGCCTGCTGAAAGGGGCCGTTGAACTCGGGATATCCGGTGATCCCCAGTTCCTCGCCGCCCAGAATGGTCTCCTGATTGGCGATGGCCAGATCCAGATCCCGGACTTCCCCGGAAATATTGGCAAAAAGACCGCTGAAATCATAGGCTCCGTTTTCGTAAGCCCCCTCGCAGACCGCGTCGTGGAGGATGATATCCCCCACCATGCCGATGGTCACCTGCACCCCGCTTTTCTGTTCCGGGGCAGGTTCCCTTTCCGGATGCAGCACATCCTCGGAAACGCCGTGATCCGCGGCAGCTTCCGGAAGGGCTGCCTGCGTGCCGCTGCCCGCTTCCGCCGTCTCCCCGCCGCTGCCGGCCGCCATTCTGCTTCTGACGCCCAGAACGATCAGGACCGCGGCAGCGGCCGCCACAGCGGCGATCTGCATGCGGATCTGCAGGATACGCCTTCTTCTGCTTCTGCTGATTCTTCGTTTTTTTCTCTTTTGTGTCATGGTTCCATCCGTACCTTACATCCTGCCCGGGCAGGAAGATTATACGGTTATCATAGCACGGACCGGCTGTTTATACAACCGATCCCTGTCTTTTTCCGTCTAAAAAGGGATTTTTATATACCCCGGAGCGGTCCAGAAGTTCCTCCAGCCGCAGCAGCTGATTGTATTTGGCATTCCGGTCGCTCCGGCAGGGGGCTCCCGCCTTGATCTGGCCGGCTCCTGTTCCCACGGCCAGATCCGCGATAAAGGCATCCTCCGTCTCCCCGGAGCGGTGGGAGATCACCGCCCGGAATCCGGAACGGCGGGCCAGCTCTACGGCGTCCAGCGCTTCTGTGAGCGTGCCGATCTGGTTGACTTTGATCAGGATCGCGTTGGCCGCGGAGAGATCTATCCCGCAGCGAAGACGGCGGGCATTGGTCACGAACAGATCGTCTCCCACCAGCTGCAGATGGTCCCCCAGCTCCGCCGTCATCTGTTTCCAGCCCTCCCAGTCATCCTCCTGCAGGCCGTCTTCCAGAGACAGGACGGGGAATTCCCGGACCAGTTCCTTGTAATACTCGATCATTTCCCGGGTATCCCGCCGGACCGTTTCTCCTGCCATCTTACTTTCCCCCGGAAAGCAGTAGATATTTTTTTCCGGATCGTACAGTTCGCTGGCCGCGGCGTCCAGAGCGATGCCCACATCCTCCCCCGGCCGGTATCCGCTTTTCTCCGCCGCCTCCAGGATCAGCCGCAGAACCGCCCGGGTATCCCTTATATCCGGGGCAAAGCCGCCCTCATCCCCCACGGCTGTAGACAGCCCCCCGATCCTTCAGCAGCTGTTTCAGGGTCTGGTAGATCTCCGCGCACATGCGGAGTCCTTCCCGGAAACAGCAGGCGCCCACAGGCAGGATCATAAATTCCTGAAAGTCCACCGTATTGTCCGCGTGCCGTCCTCCGTTGAGAATATTCATCATGGGCACCGGAAGCCGGCAGGCATTGCAGCCGCCCAGATACCTGTACAGAGGCATTCCCAGGGCCTCCGCCGCCGCTCTGGCTGTGGCCAGGGATACCCCCAGAAGGGCGTTGGCGCCCAGATTTTCCTTGTTTGGACTGCCGTCCGTCTCTATAAGGATCCGGTCGATATTTCTCTGATCCAGGGCGCTCTCTCCCAGAAGGACCTCTGCCAGTTCCTGGTTTACATGCTCCACAGCTTTCCTGACGCCCTGTCCGAGATACCGCTGGTCCCCGTCCCGGAGCTCCGCCGCCTCAAATTTCCCGGTGGAGGCGCCGGAGGGGACCAGAGCTCTTCCGGTAAAGCTGTTGAGCCCCAGGATCCCTTCCCCCGCGGTCACTTCCACCTCCACCGTGGGGTTTCCTCTGGAGTCCAGCACTTCTCTTGCATTTATCCGCCGTATGGGTAAATAACGATACATGGTTATTCCTCCTTCATCATTCTGGGACCGCAGCCTGAAGCTGAAAACTCCCTGGAAACAGTATGGACAGATTTCATGGTTCTATGTAAAGCGCCTTTTCCTGATTTTTCTTTTTATCAGCAGAAACAGCAGGAACGCCGACGTCCCGGCGGCAGCCGGCAGGCCCCATTTCCCCGGGGACGGATCCTTATCCTCCAGGGCCTTGACGAACACTGTCTGATTGCCCGCGGCGTCCTCCGCCAGGACCTTCAGTTCCCCCTGCTCCCCCTCCGGCAGACAGATCCGATATGTTTCTTCCTGCCGTTCAGGGGAAAGCGGTTCCCCATTCCAGAAGAATCCCGTTTTTTCCAGCAGCAGATTGTCCCGGATCAGAAATTCCGCCGCCCCCTCCGGATCCGGAGTCAGGCAGCGGATCAGCGGTTTTACGCTGTCCACGCAGAAGGAAAGCGCTCTCTCCCCGAAAAAACGGCTGCTGTTGTTATGATTCCCCGCCTCATCCACAGAGCGGAACTCCAGGGCGTAGACTCCCTCCTCCCGAAAGAGCCGGGCCGGGATCCTGTAGCGGTACCGGAAGCAATCCTCCCTCTCTTCCATCTGAACCGTATACTCCCTGCCGTTTTCCAGAAAACGCTCCTCCCCGTTGACCTCCAGCCGCACCTCCAGGCTCTCCTCCAGCAGCCGGTCCAGATTTTCTTCCAGAAGGACAAAATCCGCCGCCTCCGGCAGATAGGCCCCCGGCAGATAAGCCGCCTCCCCTTCCGTTTCATACCGGGAGCCCCCCGCGTTCAGGGTAAAAACCCCGCGGGCTTCCCCCTGGTTTCCTGCCGAATCCGTACAGCTGACCTGCAGAGTGTACACACCGTCCAGCGCCGGATCTTCCGGAAAAACTTCCGTGAGATAGCTGAGGCTATCCTCCGCCTCCTCCGCTTCCGTCAGATTCAGGGGGATCCTGCCCTTCCCCCGGCCCGTCAGAGTCACCCGGATCCCTTCCCGCCGGAGATTCCGGTCCTCCACCGTGATCTTCAGCTGACGGCTGTGGGGATCCGGAGGGCTGCCGTCCGCCTCCGTAATAGAAACCGCCGGAGGCGTACGGTCCAGGGTAAAGGTATCCCCCACGCTCCCTTCCGAGGGGTTTCCCGCCAGATCTCCGGCGGAGATCCGAAACGCATAGGTTCCTTCCTCCTCCAAGGTGAATTCCGCCCGGTATCCCTCCTCCGTCTGCTGCCAGGAAAGCGGCAGGGGCAGAACCCCGTCCAGAGAGAGCAGGACGGGATCCGCATTCCGGTCCCGAAGCGTCAGCACATAGCGCTGGGACTCCCGGCGGAAATCCCCGGACCCCGTGGCTTCCAGAGAAAGTTCCGGAGGTGTCTGATCCTGAGCGAAGTAAATACTTTCCCAGCTTTCCTCCCCGGACCAGCCGCGGACGCCCACCCGCAGCATGAGTTCCTGGGAATCCCGATCTGTTCCCAGGGGCTTTCCGGCAGACAGCACCCTCTCCCCCTGCTGTTCCAGGACCTGAAACCCCGCGGCAGCAGCCTGCCCTGGATCCGTAAAATGCCGCTGTTCCCTGATCCAGGATCTCCCGGCCTTCGGACTCCAGGACCCAGCGCACTTCCGCGATGCCGAAAGCCGGGTTGGAAACCGTAAAGAAGACCTCCGCCTGCCCCCGGTACAGATCCAGACCGTTTTTCGTCCGCCCTTCCGGTTCCCGGATCTCAAAGGTGATACGCTCCAATCCTCAGCCTCCTTCCTCTCCTGTGGACTGTCCCACCCCGGCGGCCAGCTTCTGATAAAAATCCGCCTCCGCCAGAAACTGTTCCGCCTGGATGGTCCACCCCTCCCGGCCTCCCAGCGCGCGCCGGAACCAGGGCGCCGCGGCGGCTGCACGGACCATGCGGTTTTCCCTTCCTTCTTCTCCTCCGTAGATGTAGCATTCCCGGTACAATCGACCGGTCTCGTAGGCCAGATATCTGTATTCCGGGGAGTTTCGCCGGTCCTCCGGGATCTGTTCCAGTTTTTCCAGAAGCAGCGCTTCTTCCTCCGGCGTAAAGCGGCCGTCCTCCCGGAACGCCTCCAGCAGCGCCTGATAATCGGTCCTGCTTCCGCTGCGGATTTCCTGGACCCCGGCGGCCCACACCAGCACTGCCGCCGCCCCGGCCAGAAGGATTCTGCGGACTCCTTTCCGGGACTTTCTTCCGCTGATCCGCCCTTCCCGGCATCTCTCCAGAGCCTTCTGAAGATCCCGGCAGTTCCGGAACCGTTTCTCCGGATCCGCTCTCATACATTTTTTCAGAACGCGGAACATTCCCCGGGACATGCCCCCGGGCCTCCGCGGCTCCTTTCCCGGTTCCGGCAGACGCCCGGCCGCCAGCCGGTAGAGCGTGACCCCCAGAGCGTACAGATCCGTGGAAGCCTGCTGCGCCTCCCCCCGGCGGAACTGTTCCGGGGCGGCATATCCCCGGCTTCCGGCAGGCGTGAAGGTTTCCCCGGCCTCCGCCGCAATGCCGAAGTCCACCAGATGCAGCCTTCCCTCCCGGTCCAGGATCAGATTGGAGGGTTTCAGGTCCCGGTAAAGCACCGGCGGCTCCTGCCGGTGCAGATACGACAGGATCCCGCAGAGTTCCAGCGCCCATGCCCGGATCCTGTCGCTTTCAAATGGTCCATGGCTTTTCAGGCAGGCTTCCAGATTTCTGCCCGGAATGTATTCCATGACCAGAAACACGCCGTCTTCTTCCTCCAGCCGGTCCACGATCCCCGGAAGGGCCGGGTGTTCCAGCTTTTTTAAGATCTCCCCTTCCCGGAACACCCCGGCATTCCCCCTGCCTCCCCGTTTGACCGCCCGAAGGGTCCCTACCCGCAGATCCTCCGCCAGATACACGGTTCCGCCGCCGCCCCGGCCCAGGGCCTCCCTGATCCTGTATTTACCGCCAATGATCCTGCCTTTTTCCATACTGTCACCGCCTGAAACTGAGACAAATGAAACGGAATTCAAAAAAAATGGAATACTTCCCGGAACCGGGAAAGAAAAAAAGAAGTTTTTCGAAACCTGCCCCCCAGTCCCCGGAACCGGGGACTGTATTTATTATAGCGCCGAAAAGGGCAGGATGCTATTAAATCTTTCTAAAAAAATCACAGATTTTCCAGGATCACCGTAAAGGGGCCGTCATTGACCAGAGATACCTCCATATGCGCGCCGAAGATTCCTGTCTCCACCACCGGCACCTGTTTTTTGGCTTCCGCGATCAGATACTGATACAGTTTTTCCGCTGTCTCCGGATCTCCCGCCTCCACAAAGCTGGGACGGTTCCCTTTCCGGCAGTTGGCGTAAAGGGTAAACTGAGAGACCAGCAGCAGTTCTCCCGACACGTCCTTCAGGGAGAGGTTTGTCTTGCCCTCCGCGTCCTCAAAGATCCGCAGACCCAGCAATTTCTTCAGATATTTCTCTGCCGCGGCCTCATTGTCCTCCCGGCCTACGCCTACGAACACCAGAAGCCCGGCTCCGATCTTTCCCACCCTGCGTCCTTCCACCTCTACACAGGCGGATCGCACTCTCTGGATCACAAATTTCATATTTCCTGCCTCCCTGGGGTTTTCCGCATGGATCCGACCCCGAAGCTCTCTCGGGTCCATGGGTTGTTTTGTTGTTTTTGCGCCATATTTTTCAGAATATTTATACTTTTCATTCTTTATAAACTGTTATATAAAATTTATTTTAAAAAATTTCAAAATAATTGTTGACATATCCATTATTGCCTGCTATAATAAAACCATCAAAAGAAGAGGAGGACAAACCACCGAAGACGTAAGGTAACACCCTCATACTTCAAAAGAAAAGGAGGTTCCGGATCAAGTACATGATGAAAAAACTTCAGATCGACAGGTAAAGAGCCATTCGATGACGAGAAAATCGAATGGCTCTATAACTGTGTTCTTTTATTTTCTGATCAACAGGGACCTTCCGGTCATCTCCGCCGGCTTCTCCATACCCATCAGATCAATGAGGGTGGGCACGATGTCCGCCAGACGGCCGCCTTCGTCCAGTCCGTATTCCGGTCCGGCATTTACCAGCAGGAAGGGTACGGGATTGGTGGTATGGGCGGTGTAGGGCTCTCCGCTCTCCTCGTCCACCATGCGCTCGGCGTTTCCGTGATCCGCGCAGATGAACATCTGGCCGTCCACTTCTTTGATGGCCTCCACGGCTCTTCCCACGCAGGCGTCCACAGCTTCGATGGCCGCGATGGCCGCCTTCTCCACTCCGGTGTGTCCCACCATGTCGGGATTGGCAAAGTTGATGATGATCACGTCGTATTTCTGAGACCGGATGGCTTCCACCAGCTTATCGCATACTTCATAAGCGCTCATTTCCGGCTGCAGATCGTAGGTAGCCACCTTGGGGGATTTTACCAGGATCCGATCCTCTCCCTCATTGGGTTCCTCCACGCCGCCGTTGAAGAAGAAAGTAACATGGGCGTACTTTTCTGTCTCCGCGATGCGGGCCTGGGTCATATGATTGGCTGCCAGCCATTCCCCGAAGGTATTGGTGATCTCTTCCTTCTGAAAGGCCACCGTCTTGTTGGGGATGGTCTCATCGTATTCCGTAAAGCACACATAGGTGAGATCCCGGATCCGCTCTCTCTCAAAGCCGGAAAACTCCGGATCGCAGAAAGCTCTGGTGATCTCCCTGGCGCGGTCGGGGCGGAAGTTGAAGAAGATAATGGAATCTCCCTCCTGGATGGTGGCTGCCGGCCTGCCGTCCTTCTGCATCACCGTGGGAAGCATGAACTCATCGGTCTTGCCGTCGTCGTAGGAAGCCTGTACCGCCCCGGCGGGATCCTCTCCGCCGTTGACGCCCTCTCCCAGAGTCAGGGCCCGGTAGGCTTTCTCCACCCGATCCCAGCGGTTATCCCGGTCCATGGCGTAGTAGCGTCCGGAGATCACGCCTACTTCTCCTACGCCCAGTTCTTTCATCTTGTCCGTCAGCTGCTCCACATAGCCCTTGCCGGATTCCGGCGGGGTGTCCCTTCCATCCAGGAAGCAGTGCACGTAGACTTTCTTAAGGCCATGTCTTTTAGCCAGCTCCAGCAGGCCGAACACATGGGTGATGTGGCTGTGCACGCCGCCGTCGGAGAGCAGGCCGTACATATGCAGGGCGGTGCCTTTCTCCTTAGCGTTCTGTACTGCCCGCAGCAGTTCTTTGTTTTCAAAGAAATCCCCGTCCTCAATGGACTTGGTGATGCGGGTCAGTTCCTGATACACGATGCGGCCGGCGCCCATGTTCAGATGTCCCACCTCGGAGTTGCCCATCTGGCCCTCCGGCAGTCCCACTGCCAGGCCGCTGGCCTGTCCGCTTACATAGGGGCACTGGCTCATGAGCTGATCCATCACCGGCGTTTTTGCCTCACACACCGCGTTGTGCTCACAGCTCTTGTTCAGGCCGTAGCCGTCCAGAATCATCAGTACTGTTGGTTTTTTCTTCATGCTCTGCTCCTCTCGGCGCGCGGGAGGTTCCTCCGCCGCGCAAATTTATCCTGTTTTTTATAGGCCGCAAAAGGGCCCGGGTCCGTAATAGTTCTGTCCGAGACATATTCTATCACGAAACACCGGGCCGGTAAAGGCGAATTTATAATACTTTTGACAAAAACTCCTGAAGCCTGGGATTCTTCGGATGGGCGAAAAATTCCTCGGGGGAGTTCTCCTCCTGGATCTTTCCATCGTCGATAAACAGCACCCGGCTGCCTACCTCTCTGGCAAAGCCCATCTCGTGGGTTACCACCACCATGGTCATACCCGTTTCTGCCAGTTCCTTCATGATCTCCAGAACCTCTCCCACCATTTCAGGATCCAAAGCGGAGGTGGGCTCGTCAAAAAGCATCACATCCGGATTCATGGCCAGGGCTCTGGCAATGGCGATCCTCTGCTTCTGACCGCCGGAAAGGCTGCCCGGATAGGCGTCCGCCTTATCCGGCAATCCTACCCTCTGGAGAAGCTCGTCCGCTCGGGCGGAAGCTTCTTCCGGCGTCATCAGCTTCAGGGTGACCGGCGCCAGAGTGATATTTTCCTTCACCGTCTTGTGGGGAAACAGGTTAAACTGCTGAAATACCATGCCGATCTTCTGACGGTGGCGGTCGATGTCCACCTTGGGATCTGTGATATCCACCCCCTCAAAGAGGATCTTTCCTCCTGTGGGTACTTCCAGCAGGTTCAGGGACCGCAGAAAGGTGGACTTTCCGGAACCGGAGGGGCCGATGATGACCACCACTTCCCCCTGACGGATATCCGTGGAGATGCCGTCCAGGACCAGATTGTCTCCGAACTGTTTTTTCAGTTCTTTTACTTCGATCAAAACTCTTCCGTCAGTGGTCACTCTTTCTCAGCCTCCTTTCCAGTTTGCCCATGAAGTATGTCAGGATCATAACCAGCACCAGATAGAACACAGCTGCCGTCAGCAGCGGTACGTAAGGCTCATAGGTGCGGCTCTGCACCAGCGTAGCTGCCTTGGTGATATCAATGGTGCCGATGTAACCGATGATGGAGGTCTCCTTCAGAAGAACGATCATCTCGTTGATCAGCGCCGGCAGCACGTTTTTGAAGGCCTGGGGCATGATGATCAGCTTCATGGTCTGGCTGGAATTCAATCCCAGACTGCGGCCTGCCTCCGTCTGTCCTTTGTCAATAGACATAATACCGGAACGGACGATCTCCGCCACATAGGCTCCGGAGTTGATACCGAAAGCAATTCCTCCTATGATGATCTTGTCCAGATCCACGCTGGCAAAAATGATGGAATAGCAGATCAGGACCTGTACCATGGTAGGGGTTCCCCGGATAATGGTCAGGTAGATCTTGGCGATCACATTCAGAAACTTCAGTTTCCCTGTCTGCTCATGGGTGGAACGGACAATAGCCACCAGAAATCCCAGCACTATGCCGATGGCCAGCGCAAGGAGAGTCACCAGAAGGGTGGTTTTCAGACCGGTAAGCCACCATTCATAGGCTCCATTATTTACAAAATACCGCATGAACCAGTGCTGGATAGCTTCCAACTTGATACCCTCCCTTATTTCTTAACGATTACAACCTGGCTGGCGTCCGCGTAAGTATCGGTAAAGTCCACACTCTCCTCACGTTCTGCGGTTACTGTCATGCCTGCCATGCCAAAATCCACCTTGCCGGTATCCACTGCCGCCAGGATGGTCTCAAAGAGCATGTCCTCGATCTCCAGCTCGTAGCCCAGTTTGTCGCAGATGGCCTGGGCGATATCCGCGTCGATTCCCACGATCTCGGTGCCCTCATAGTACTCCCAGGGCTCAAAGGCCGCGTTGGTAGCCATCTTCAGGGTTCCCTTGGAGCGGCCCACATCCGCCGGAGACTCATAGGGATGCTGTCCCACTTCATCGCCGATGTAGTTGCTCATGATGGAGTCGATGGTGCCGTCCTCCTTCAGTTCGTTCAGAGCGCCGTTGATCTCATCCCGCAGCTCAGTGTTGCCCTTTTTCAGGCAGATGGCATACTCTTCCACCTCAAAAATGTTCTCGATGATCTTCAGATCGTCATTCAGTTCCACGAACTTGGCTGCCGGCTGAGAATCGATGACCACGCAGTCTACCTTGCCGTTTTTCAGAGCCTGCACGGCATCCGCGCCTGTATTGAAACGGCTCATCTGGGAATCCTCGTTTACCGCTTCGGTTGCCTGGCTGTCGCCGGTGGTTCCCGTCTGCACGCCGATCTTCAGATCCGCGAGATCTTCAATAGAGGTGATCCCCTCTTCGGAATCGCTGCCGGCAGCGGCGGAATCTCCGGATGTAGAGGTTTCAGAAGTTCCGGATGCCGCCGGTTCTCCGGAACCGTCCGCTGTGGAATCTTTGCTGCCGCAGGCAGCCATAGACAGAGTGATCGCCGCCGTCAGAGCCAGGGCGGTAAATTTCTTTAAATTTTTCATAGTATCTCCTTCCTCCGGATCTGTCCTGTTGGCACAGGTCGGAATGCATTTGTAAAATTTTTATAAATATGCATAAAGCTATTATAACAGTATTCTATTGAAAAACAAGTGGAAATTTCACGAAAAGCCGCAGATTGTCGGAAATGTTCTTTTGTGATATGATAGAGGGGCCGGGATGTTTCCGGCAGTAAAGAATGATTAAAAATCCACGGAAAGGAGCCTGTATGCAGACCTGGAGGGGAAAGCCCTACTATTCTCTCGACGCCTTTCTCCATGAACAGTTTCAGGAAAAGGTCTATAAAGTTTCCCTGGACGGAGGGTTCACCTGCCCCAACCGGGACGGCACTCTGGATACCCGGGGCTGTATTTTCTGCAGCGCCGGAGGAAGCGGGGAATTTGCCGGGGACCGGCGCCTGTCTATCGGGGAGCAGCTGGATGCCCAGGTAGAATCCATCCGGGCCAAGCGTCCTGTCCGCAGATTTATCGCCTATTTTCAGGCCTTTACTAACACGTACGCTCCGGCGGAGCAGCTGGACGGCCTGTACCGGGAGGCCCTTGCCCGGCCGGAAGTGGCCGGTCTTTCCGTCGCCACCCGCCCCGACTGCCTGCCGCCTCCGGTGCTGGACCTGCTGGAACGGCTGAACCGCGAAAAGCCGGTATGGGTAGAACTGGGGCTCCAGACCATCCACGAAAAGACCGCGGCGTATATCCGCAGAGGATATTCCCTCTCCTGTTTCGAGAAAGCTGTAAACGAGCTCCACTGCCGGGGACTGGATGTGATCGTCCATATCATCCTGGGCCTTCCCGGGGAGACCCGGACGCAGATGCTGGAGACGGTCCGGTATCTGAACCGGCTTCCCATCCGGGGGATCAAGCTGCAGCTGCTCCATGTGCTCTCCGGCACGGACCTGGCGGAGGATTACCGGAAAGGGCTTTTTCAGATCCTGGAGAAAGAAGAATATATCGATCTTCTCATCCGCTGCCTGGAGGAACTGCGGCCGGATATGGTGATCCACCGCCTGACCGGCGACGGGCCGAAAAACCTTCTGATCGCGCCTCTCTGGAGCCGCGCCAAGCGCAGCGTTCTCAACGAACTCCATCATCAGCTGGCCGAGCGGCGCACCTGGCAGGGCCGGCTGTATGATCCCCGTAAATAAATGAAAGGAGATGCAGAACATGATCGAATCCACTTATTCTCTTTATAAACTCATCATCTTATACATGCTGAAAAAGGTCAGCTTTCCTCTGACCAACGCCCAGATCTCTGATTTTATCCTGGGCCAGGAATACACTTCCTACTTTCATCTCCAGGAAGTGCTGTCGGAAATGACGGAATCCCATCTTATCGAAACAGAAAGCAGCCGCAACGCCACCTATTACCGGATGACGGACAGCGGACGGCAGACTCTGGATTTCTTCGAGAAAGAGATCTCCCCGGACATCCGCCGGGATATCGACCGCTATCTGAAGGACCACGCGTATGAGATGCGGAACGAATCTTCCCTTGCCGCCGACTATTACCGGACTCCCGGCCAGGAATACGCGGCCCATTGTTCCGTAAAGGAGGGAAAGACCACCCTCATCGATCTGACGGTGACCGTTCCCACCGAAGGTGCCGCCCAGACTCTCTGCGACAACTGGAAGAAAAAAAGCCAGGAAGTCTACGCGGCGGTCATGAAGCTTCTGATGTGACAGAACATGAAAAATCCTCCCAGAGAAAGGAATGCTTTCAAAAACAGAACGGAAGCCGCTGCTCTATAGATGCTTTTCTCCTCTATAGAGCAGCGGCTTCCTTATGTTCTCTCCTCTGTTTTACAGATCCAGTTTCAGATCATTTTCTTTGATCCACCCATGTTTTCTTAAGGGGGCGGCGATCAGCACCGTCAGCACTGCCGGCAGAAGGAAGCAGATCAGCACCAGTCCCAGCCAGTCAAAGGCGGTAATGGCTGCCTTCACCCCGTTCTCCACATCGCTGACCCAGCCGGTGTAGACACCGATCTGCCCTACAAAGCCGCAGGTGCCCATACCGGAAGAGATGGCCGCTCCGTTCATCTGCATTTTAAAGATACAGGTGGCGATGGGACCGGTAATGGCCGAGGCCAGGGTGGGCGGAATCCAGATCTTGGGATTCCGGACAATATTCCCCATCTGAAGCATAGAGGTACCAATGCCCTGGGCAAACAATCCGCCCCAGCGGTTTTCCCGGAAGCTCATAACCGCAAAGCCCACCATCTGGGCACAGCATCCGGCGACGGCCGCTCCTCCGGCAAGGCCCGTAAGCCCCAGGGCCGCGCAGATGGCGGCGCTGCTGATGGGAAGAGTCAGGGCGATGCCCACCACCACGGAGACGATAATGCCCATGAAGAAGGGCTGCAGGTCTGTGGCCCACATAATGGCGCTTCCCACAGCGTTGGCCGCCGCTCCGATGGCGGGGGCGCACCACATGGATACAAGAACGCCCACGATTATGGTGACGCTGGGGGTCACAATGATATCGATCTTGGTCTCCTTGGAAACGATCTTGCCGCATTCAGAAGCCACGATAGCCACCACCAGCACCGCCAGAGGACCGCCGGCTCCCCCCAGGGTATTGGCCGCGCCTCCTACGGCGATCAATGAAAACAGCACCAGCGGCGGACATTTCAGCGCGTAGCCGATGGCCGCCGCCATGGCCGGTCCGGAAGCTGCCTTGGCGTAATCCCCGATCTCCACCAGCACCTGGAGTCCCAGCTGCTCTCCCAGGGTCCCGATAATGGTGCCGATGAGCAGGGAGGCAAACAGCCCCTGGGCCATGGCCCCCAGGGCGTCGATCCCGTACCGTTTGGCGGAAAATTCCACATTTTTGCGTTTCAGGAAAGCCCGGAAGGCTCCCCATGCTCCTGTACTTTTCATTTTCTTTTTCTCCCCTTATTCCTGATGTATTTTCTTAAAGTAGTCCCGGATCACCGCTTCATAGCCTATGTCCGTGGGGCGGTAAAAGGAAGCGCCCTTGATCTCCTCCGGCAGGTATTGCTGTTCTACATAGTGGTTGGGATAATCATGGGCGTATTTGTATCCGGTGCCGTGTCCCAGCTTGGCGGCCCCTCTGTAATGCGCGTCCTGCAGATGGGCCGGAACTGTGGTCTTTACAGACCGCACAGACTCCATGGCCTCAAAGACCGCGTTGCAGGAGGCGTTGCTCTTGGGGGCGCTGGCCACATAGGTCACCG
Source organism: Candidatus Scatomonas sp. (assembly GCA_963928055.1). Taxonomy (GTDB): domain Bacteria; phylum Bacillota; class Clostridia; order Lachnospirales; family Lachnospiraceae; genus Scatomonas. The sequence goes on from CAWVDN010000002.1 coordinate 170,541, forward strand.
CCTGAGCCAGAATGATCTGGGCTTCCGGCATCCCCACCCGCTCCACAGCCTGGGCGGCGGAAACCGCCACCGTCAGGGCCTGGGGATCCGCGTTCCCCACGTCCTCCGAGGCACAGATCATGATCCGCCGGGCAATAAACTTGATGTCCTCCCCGGCATACAGCATTTTTGCCAGGTAATACACCGCCGCGTCCGGATCGGAGCCCCGCATGCTCTTGATAAAGGCGGAAATCGTGTCGTAGTGTTCGTCCCCGCCCTTGTCGTACCGCACCACCCGCTTCTGGATACAGTCGGAGGCAGTCTCCAGATCAATGTGGATCTTCCCGTCCTCCCGGGGTTTGGTGGTCAGCACCGCCAGTTCCAGGGCATTCAGGGCGGACCGGGCGTCTCCCCCGGAAATGTCCGCCAGAAACTCCGCCGCTTCCGGCTCCAGCACCGGATGATAGCTGCCCAACCCTTTCACCGGGTCCGTTACTGCCCGCTGCAGCAGAGTTTTGATATCCTCCGGAGACAGGGGCTTCAGTTCAAAGATCACCGACCGGGACAGGAGCGCCCCGTTCACTTCAAAATAAGGATTTTCCGTGGTGGCTCCGATCAGGATCACCGTGCCGTCCTCCACAAAGGGAAGCAGGTAGTCCTGCTGGCCCTTATTGAACCGGTGGATCTCATCCACAAAGAGAATGGTGCGCTTTCCGTACATGCCCATCCTCTCCTGGGCGGCCTTCACCACCTCCTCCATATCCTTTTTCCCTGCCAGGGTGGCGTTCAGCCTGGTAAACTCCGCGCTGGTACTATGGGCGATGACTTGGGCCAGGGTGGTTTTGCCGGTGCCCGGCGGCCCGTAGAAGATCAGGGAGCTGAGCTTGTCCGCCTTCACTGCCCGGTACAGAAGTTTTCCCGGCCCGATGATGTGCTGCTGGCCCACCACCTCCTCCAGGGTGTCCGGGCGCATCCGGGAAGCCAGAGGGGACTCCTTCTCCAGGTTCTTTTCCTTCACATACTCAAACAGATCCATGCTGTCTTCCTCTCCTGTTGTTCTTTTCCGGATCGTCACAGACAATCTGCGGAAAATGCTTCCGTGAACTTTTTTCCTCTTATTATACTCACAAAGAAACCATTCCGCAAGAAATTTCATGCTTCTCCGGCGGTTCCTTATTCCCGGAGCAGTTCCCTGTCCGCCGGCACCACCGCTGCCGCCTGTTTTCCCAGCTTTTCGTAGGCCGCCTCCACGCTGGCCCGGTCATAGGCTGTGATCTCCGATTCCGAGGCGGGATCGCTGAAATAATAATTTTCTTCGTCAAAACCCATGAGCACCAGACAGTGTTCCGCCGTGTAGAAGGTAACGGTATCGCCTTTCACCTCATCTGTCCAGGTAATAGTGTTGGTCCAGGCCTGCATCTGAATGGTCGCCCAGAGGATCACGGGAATATCACGGCTGATATATTCCCGGCAAAGGGTGGAAAGGCCTGTCCCGGTCAGGTTCCGGATCTTCCTGTCCGTACCTTCCAGCACCCGTCCGGCAGCCTCCACGATCACCGGGGCATTGCAGCCGCAGCCGTGAACCGTCCGGGGATCCCCGATAAAGGCATCGTCCAGACTGGGCCCTATAAGATTTCCTTCCTGATTTTCCCCCAGCGTTCCTTTCACCAGATACTGGTCGATAAAGGTGTCCACAGAGATGTCCGATCCGCTGTAACGGAGGGCGCAGACGGCGCTGACGCTCTCGCAGCCGGTGGGATAACTGTCATATTGATAAATATGCGGTACGTCCCAGATGATCCAGGATAAAATCTCCGGCACCGGCAGTTCTTCTCCCGGATATCCTTCCTGACCGGCAGCGGAGGCCCCCGCCTCCGCCGCCGCGGCGTCCTCCTCCGGCAGCCGGATCTCCGTATAAGCCGGATCCTCCTGATCCGGCAGGGAAAAGGGCGAGGGGACAGCGCCGTAACTGACCAGATAATTCCAGCAGACCGCTGTCAGCATCAGCCCGCAGATACCGTTTCGCAGCCGCCGCAGGGACCGCCTTCGAGTTTTTTTGCGCATTGATCTCATACCCGTTCCTCCTCCTGCTCTTGCGCGGATCCACGGGTAGCTTTTGCGGAAAAACGGTTTTCTATGCTTTTCAGGGAAAAATCAGCTCATCCACTGTCACAAACTCATATCCTTCTTCCCGCAGTCCGTCGATGATCAGAAAGGCCGCGTCCACAGAAGTCTCGTAGCAGTCATGCATCAGGATCACATCCCCGGGCTCCGCCTGTTTCAGCACCTCCTCCGCTGCCGCTTCCGCCTCCCGCAGTTCCCAGTCCCGGGAGTCCAGGGTCCAGAGCACCGGTATCATGGTAAGGCGAAACTCCAGATCCTCCGGCCAGCGCCCGTAAGGAGGGCGCACAAACGCCGTATAAACGCCCGCGGCCTCGTAAATGGCATTGCCGGCGCGGATCACCTCTCTCTCCGCCTCCTCTTCCGTAAGAGCGGTAAGGTCTTTGTGGGAAAAGGTATGATTTCCGATCAGATGACCATCCCCGCGCATCTGTTCCAGGATGGTCTCATTGCCCTTTATGTTCTGTCCCAGAAGAAAAAAAGAGGCGCAGACGCCTCTCTCCCGCAGCCCCTTCAGAAGCCGGGGCGTACAGACAGGATGCGGACCGTCGTCGAAGGTGAGAGCCACCCTCCGAACATCCCGGTCCGCGTCCGCTTCCGCTGCCTCAGGCTCCGCGCCGGCCTGACCCATGGCTGTCCGGGCAAGATACATTTTCTTCCCGAAAACAGCCAGAAGTGCCGCGCAGAGGATCAGCAGTCCTGTTTTCCAATCTTTCATACACGCTCCGCCACAGACCCCATTACTGAAGTATATGCTCAGGAACGCACTTTTATGATATAAGCCCCATCCGTTTCTCCCGCGGAGCCTCCGCCGCTCCGGAAAACGATCTCTCCCAGACCGGCCAGCAGCTCCTCGTTCAGGGCCTCTCCGTATTTTTCCCGCTCACAGCTGCCCACGAAAATATACTCCACTTCGTATTTCTCCAGAAGCGCCTTTACTTCCTCCTCCTGCCCGGAGGTGTAAATGGTCTGGATCTCCGCGGATTTTTCATTGAGATCCTCCGGATCTCCCCGCCAGAGCCATTCATGGACATACCATCCCAGCACCGTGGGAAGTCCCGTCATGGCGGATACCCGGCAGTAGTCGCTGTAGCTGTCCCCGTTGGCCTCCAGGACCACCGGACTGCCCTCCACATTTTCCTGGAGCCACCGGATGGCCGCCGCGTCCTCCGGATACACATTTTCCAGGTAAGCCGTGGCGTCCAGGCCCCGGTAACCGGAAGGATCCAGCACATTGCCGAACCAGCAGTTCACCGCGTAACTGAAATACCCGCAGGTCAGCAGCACCAGAGCAAGCCCCACAGCTCCCAGCGTCCGGGCCAGCTTCCGTCCCTTCCAGAGCAGCAGCCGCGCAATGGCGTAGGCCATGGCCATACCGAAAAGGATAAAGGCCTGATAGGTCAGTTTGAACATGGTGTTGGAACGGGCGTATCCGTTCTCATAAATATCCCGCACATAGACCAGTTCCGGGATCAGCACCAGACCGATGCCGCAGATCCCCAGGATCAGGGCAAAGGTATCTGACAGAGAAACCCGGCGGAAAAACTCCCGGAATCTGCCCGGCCCTTTGCAGTCCCTGAAATATCGGATCAGCACCGCCAGAAGAAGGATCAGGACCAGGGCAAAGGGGAGGCCCCAGAGGATCAGCAGCTGATACAGCGCCGTGTGATGGATGGACAGGGCCACTCCGGAGACCATGGTCTGAAAGGAGACCGTAAAAGGCAGCGCCGCCAGAGTTCCCAGCAGCAGCACCTCCGCCGTCTGGATCCCCATGGCCGCCGCGGCCGCTTTCGCCCGGCCTCCGTACCGGTACATGGCGGTAAAGAAGATACAGATAAAGACCACCATGGTGTAGATGACAAAATCCCAGTAATTGGTCCAATGGAAGATCCCCGTCAGCACCCCGCAGGCAAGGACCGCCGGTTCCCGCAGCAGCTTTTTCAGAGAAAAAGCCTGCCCGGCCCCTTCCTTCTCCCGGACCCGCCGCATCCAGGCATACAGGATCCCCACAAGGAGCAGCACAAACAAAACGTTCACCACATGGGCGTGGAGGTCTCCCAGCACAAAGGAATAAGAAGGGAACTCATGGATGCACTGGTCCTCCGTCAGGGGGTTATGGCCGATGTAGCGGGTGGAATCCGGAAACCAGTATTCCTCGTAGCCAGAGAGTTGAAAGACATCCCCGAAAAGCCCGTACAGCACATAGTGCATGTTCCCCGCCAGGGATACCGCCGCTCCGGCCAGCAGGCCGCCCAGGGAGGCAATCCAGCCCGGTACCTTTTTGGCTCTCCCGGGAATTTCCCGGATCATGTGGAATACCATACTGAAAGGCAGCACAAACGCAAACCCCGCCACCAGGGTCCGCATAAGGTTGTAGGTCTCCTGGATCCGTGTAAAAGACAGTTTGGTGAGGAAGACCGCGTAGTACTGCCCCCCGTAATAATAGTTCATAGTTCCGGCGCTGTACCAGAGATCCCGGGCCGGCAGGGTGTCGCTGCGCGTCATGGCCGCCATGAAGCCGTAATCCATGAATTTTTCCGTACCCTTGGCTTCCGGCCGGAACCCGGCAAAATAGGTCCACAACAAAAAGAAGGCCAGAAAGATCAGTTCCTCACCCAGGACCAGATCCAGATCCGGTCCCTTCTTTTCCGCCTTCTTTAAATAAAGGATCCAGCAGAGCGCTATGGAAACCGCGGTCACTCCCAGTGCCGCTCCGCTGGTAAATTTTGCCGCGCCGCAAGCCACCAGCACCCAGGTAAGAAATCCGGAAAGGGCGATCCCCAGCACCTTGGAAAAAATAAATCCCCGGTCCCGGAAAGAGGAAAACAATGCCGCTCCCAGAGGATAATATCCGATCCCCAGGAGCAGAACCATGATCCACCATTTTAAAAAGGGTACATTGTCCGCCCCCAGAAGGGGGATCGTCGCCAGGATCAGTCCGATGATCCCTATGCTGTAAATGGCTGCTTTTTTACTCATAGAACCTTAGTCCTCCCCGAAACGGATCTTCCGGTAGGAAAGGATCTCCTCTGCACATTTCTCAAAGCCCAGCTTGCTGCTGTCCAGGCACAGGTCATAATTCAGAGCGCTGCTCCACTCCCTGCCTGTATAATAGTGATAATACTCTCCCCGGTATTTGTCGGTCTTGGCGATAAATTTCTCCATTTCTTTTTCCGTCATGCTGTTCCGCAGCATGGCCTGCTCCATGCAGAAATCATGGGGCGCATGGACAAATACGCTCATGACGTTGGGATAATTCCGCAGGATATAATCCGCGCAGCGTCCCACGATGACGCAGGATTCCGTCTCCGCCAGCTTTTTAATGATCTTTGCCTGATAATTGAACAGATTCCGGGTGGAAACAAAGTCGTCGGAATCCGGAGGAAGGAGTTCTCCCTCATAGACGCTTCGGGAAATGCGGAAGAGCGCGCTTTTTTTGATCTTTTCATCCGCCTTGGCGAACAGCTGCTCGTTGATGCCGCTCTCGTCGGAAGCCATCCGCAGGATCTCCCGGTTGTAGCAGGGGATCCCCAGCCGGTCCGCCACCATGCCGCCGATGGTCTTTCCGCCGCTGCCGTACTGTCTCGCAATGGTAATGATGATATTTTCCATGCCGCACCTCCTTTTATTCGCCCAGATAAGCCTTCTTTACAGAATCGTCGTTCAGCAGTTCCTCCGCTTTTCCGGAAAGAACAATCTTTCCGGTTTCCAGCACGTACGCCCGGTCCGCGATGGAAAGGGCCTTTTTGGCGTTCTGCTCCACCAGGAGTACCGTGGTTCCCCCGGCGCTTACTTTCTGAATGATATCAAAGATCTCATTGACAAAGATGGGGGAAAGTCCCATGGAGGGCTCGTCCATAACGATAAGCTTGGGCTTGGACATCAGTGCCCGGCCCATGGCCAGCATCTGCTGTTCGCCGCCGGAAAGGGTTCCGGCCATCTGGTTCCGCCGCTCCTGAAGCCTGGGGAATCGCTCATACACCAGCTTCAGGCTCTCCTCGATCTCATTTTTATCCGTGCGTGTATAAGCTCCCATCCGCAGATTCTGGTACACTGTCAGATTGGAAAACACCCGGCGGCCCTCCGGCACATGGGCGATGCCCAGTTTTACGATATTGTGGGCCGGGGTTTTGGTGATATCCTTTCCCTCAAAAGTGATGGTGCCCTTTTTCGCCTGGAGCAGACCGGTGATGGTCTGCAGCGTCGTGGTCTTGCCCGCGCCGTTGGCGCCGATGAGGGCGATGACTTCTCCCTGGTTTACCTCAAAGGAGATCCCTTTCAGGGCCTGGATCACGCCGTAATATACTTCTATATCTTTAATCTCCAACATAGCCATGATTCCGTCCTCCTATTCGTCGCCCAGATAAGCCTTGACTACTTCCGGATTGTTGAGAACCTCGCTGGTCTTGCCCTCCGCCAGGATCTGACCGAAGTTCAGCACGGTCAGCCGCTCGCAGATCCCGCTTACCAGCTTCATATCGTGCTCGATGAGCAGGATCGTCATCTTGAAATGCTCTCTGACGAACTGGATGGTATCCATAAGCTCCTGGGTCTCGTTGGGGTTCATGCCCGCCGCCGGCTCGTCCAGCAGCAGCAGCTTGGGATCGGTGGCCATGGCCCTGGCGATCTCCAGCTTTCTCTGGGGACCGTAAGGCAGGTTGCTGGCCAGCTTGTCCGCATGAGCGTCCAGCCCGAACACCTTCAGGATCTCCATGGCGCGCTCATTCATTTCTTTTTCCGCCTTCCAGTATCCGGGCAGACGGAAGATCCCCGTCAGCGTAAAATAGGAATGATGGTTGTGCAGTCCGGCCTTCACGTTGTCCAGCACGGAAAGCTGCTTGAACAGGCGGATATTCTGGAAGGTACGGGCAATTCCGTCCTTGTTGATCTCCACCGTCTTATGTCCGGTGATATCTTTTCCGTCCAGCAGGATAAACCCTTCGTCGGGTTTGTATACGCCTGTCAGAAGGTTGAAAACGGTAGTCTTTCCGGCGCCGTTGGGGCCGATGAGACCGTAAAGCTCTCCCTTCTGGATCTGAACGCTGAAATTATCCACGGCCCGCAGACCGCCAAAGGAGATAGACAGATTCTTTACTTCCAGCAGTGCCATGTCAGGATACCCCCTTTGTCTTGTTTCTCTTGAATTTTTCTACGATCCGCTCCCTCCAGGCAATGGCTCCCGGCGCCCAGTTAAAGAGCATCATGATGATCAGCACCACAGCGTAGATCAGCATCCGGTAGTCCTGCAGGAACCGAAGCATCTCCGGCAGCACGTAAAGGATGATGGTCGCGATCATGGAGCCCTTGATGCTTCCGATCCCGCCCAGTACCACGTACACCAGGATCAGGATGGATGTGTTGTAGTCGAATTTGCTTACAGTCAGGCTGGAAAGGTTATGGGCGTACAGCGCTCCGGCCACGCCGGCCAGCGCCGCGGATACCGTAAAGGCCAGCAGCTTGTATTTGGTCACATTGATGCCGATGGACTCGGCGGCGATCCGGTTGTCCCGGATGGCCATAATGGCCCGGCCGGTCCGGGAGTTGATGATATTCTGTACGATGAACAGGGTCACCAGGATCAGGATGATCCCCACCAGGAAACTGGAATCTCTGGGGGTGCCGGAAATGCCCTGGGCGCCTTTGACCAGAGTTTCTCCCTCCGCCGACATCTGAAGGCCGCCTACCTCTCTTGCCAGATGGAATCCGTTCTCATCCCGGCCCAGATAGACGATGTTCAAAAGGTTCTTGATGATCTCTCCAAAGGCCAGCGTCACAATGGCCAGATAGTCTCCCCGAAGCCGCAGCACCGGAATGCCGATAAGGAATCCGAACAGCGCCGCCGCCAGCGCGCCGATGACAATGGCGATAAAAAACCGGGGGCCGGTGGTCATGGAATCTTCCATGATCTTAGAAAACAGCGCGCTGGAAAAAGCTCCTACGCACATAAAGCCCGCGTGTCCCAGGCTCAGTTCCCCGGAAATACCCACCACCAGATTCAGGGAGATGGCCGCGATCACATAAATACAGACCGGGATCAGAAGACCCTCCATCTGATTGGTCAGGACCCCTGCCGCAGAACAGATCTGCACGATGATAAAAATAGCGATCACCAGCCCGTAATTGGACAGGCTGCTTATGGTTGATTTACTCATTCGTCTCTTCATACCGTCCACCTTACACTTTCTCCTGAACATTCTTTCCAAACAGACCGGTCGGCTTCACCAGAAGCACAATGATCAGAACCGCGAAGACGATGGCGTCCGCGATCTCGGAAGAAATATAGGCGCGGCTCAGGTTTTCGATCACGCCCAGCAGAAGACCTCCGATCATAGCGCCGGGAATGGAACCGATGCCGCCGAACACGGCAGCCACAAAGGCTTTGATGCCGGGCATGGCGCCGGTATACGGCGTCAGGGTACTGTAGGCGGAGCAGAGCAGCGCCCCTGCGATAGCCGCCAGGGCGGATCCGATGGCAAAGGTCAGGGCGATGGTGCCGTTGACGTTGATGCCCATAAGCTCCGCCGCTCCCCGGTCCTCGGAAACCGCCTGCATGGCCTGTCCCGGTTTGCTCCGGTTTACAAACAGCATCAGGGCGATCATGATCACGATGTTTGCCGCGATGGTCACAATGGTCGTGGCCTGAATGGTCAGCGCCCCGCCGGCCAGGACCAGAGGCGGAAGCTGTACCACGCTGCTGAAAGATTTTGTATCCGCTCCGAACACCAGGAGGGCCACATTCTGCAGCAGGTAGCTGACGCCGATGGCGGTGATCAGCACCGCCAGGTTGGAGCTGGCGTTCCGCAGGGGCTTGTAGGCCACCCGCTCGATGACGATCCCCAGCACCGTACACAGGACCATGGCGATGATAACAGAAACGATGGGATTCACATGAAATCCCGTCATGGCAGTGAAGACGACATAAGCCCCGATCATAATGACATCCCCGTGGGCAAAGTTCAGCATCTTAGCGATGCCGTAGACCATAGTATATCCCAGGGCGATGATGGCGTACACACTTCCAAGACTGACTCCATTGATCAGATAAGACAAGAAACTCATAACGCACCCCTTCAGTTTTTTCTTTTGATTGTTTTATCATAGCATAAATGTTCTGGAGTTAAAAGGCCAATTTGGGGCGTATGCCGGCGAACCAGTCCCTTCACCGGTATACGTCCCAAATTGTGCGCTTATCAATGAAATGAACGGGGAAACCGCCCCGGAAACTCCGGGGCGCTCTCACCGAATACAGCGCGCGGCTGTTATGATTCATTTCCAAAAAACCGTGTCTTTGATCACTCTACCATGGCGTATGCGCCGTTCTCGATAATCAGAACCATGGGCTCTTTGTTTGGCTCGCCGTCTTCTGTCCAGCGAATGGTTCCGGTAACACCGGTCAGCTCGATCTCCGTCATAGCCGTCTTCATGGCGTCGCAGATATCGGAAACGCTCATATCAGCGGTGATGCCCGCCTTCTCGGCAGCCAGCTTGATGGCGTAAACGCCGTCGTACGCGTCCGCCGCGAACTGGATCGGGGTCTCGCCGTAGGCATCCTGATATGCGGAAACGAAGGACTTTACATTCTCCTCCTCAGAGTTCACAAAGAAAGGAGTCAGGAGCATAACGCCCTCGGCCAGGGAAGTATCGAAATTCTCTACACCCAGCACGCCGTCCATGCCGTCCACGCCGAAGAAGGTGGGAGCATAGCCCATTTTGTCGGCCTGCTGCAGGATCAGAGATGCCTCCTGATAGTAGATGGGCAGGAACATCAGATCCGCGCCGGCATCCTTGCATTTCTGAAGCTGTACGCTGAAATCGGATTTGCTGTCGTCGGTAAAGGCTTCAGCCGCTACGATGTTCAGTCCCAGAGCCTGGGCCTCGGCGTTAAAGCTCTCGTAAATACCGGTGGAGTAGGTATCGGAGCTGTTGTAGATCACTCCGATGTTTTCACCCAGGGAATGCTCGGAGATATAATCCGCGGAAACAGAACCCTGGCTGGGATCGGAGAAGCATACGCGGAAGGCGTTGCCCGCGTCGCCCAGACACTCAACGGCTGTGCCGGAGGGAGTCAGCTGGAACATATTGTCGTCCGCCGTCTCGGCAACTACCGCGATACAGGGAGCGCTGGTAACGGTTCCCAGAAGCATATGCATGCCCCAGTCCTTCAGAGTGTTATACGCGTTGACCGCTGTTTCGCCGTCGCTGACGTCGTCTTCCATGCTGAACTCGATGGTCATTCCGTTAATGCCGCCGGCAGCGTTGATCTCTTCTACCGCGATCTCCGCGCCGCGCTGTACTGCCAGGCCGTATGCAGCGTTGTCGCCGGTCACAGGGCCGATGCCGCCGATCTTCAGGGTGCCGCCCTCGGCGCTTCCGCCGGTGCTTCCGGATTCGGAAGTGGTGCTGCTGCCGCTGCCGCCTTCGCTGTCAGCCTTATCGCCGCAGGCTCCCAGGGACAGCGCCATGGCTGCTGCCAGGGAGAGGGCAAGGATCTTTTTCATTTTCATGATAATCTCTCCTCCTTAAAAGCATAAATCTTTTATATACCCGGTTATATTACCCTTAAAAGTTCCGTTTGTCAATGCAATTCGGTAAAAATATGTCATTTCCGGCAGTTTCGCAAAGAATTTTTTTCCTGAACCCGCAATTCACATCAAAATTTGCGCAGATCAAAAAAGGAGGGGCCTCATGTCTCCTGAAACTCCCTCCTCGCGTGTTTTAGAATTCCGGGGGATACTCTCCCCTCTCCTCCATGGCCCGGATGGCCGCCTTCACCATAGGCTTGTCCTCCTGGTAGGTGACTCCGTACCACGGATCCGGGGTGTGGAGCACTTCCACAGAGGCTTTTCCCTCCTTCAGAAGCTGATCCACCACCGCCGGCAGCTGATACTCGCATTTCAGGGGATTTTCCCCCAGATTTTCCCGGAGGAATTCCGGGAACCGGCGGTTCAGTTCCTCCAGGATACTGCCGGAAAATCCCCACAGGTTCATGGATACTACCGTGTCCGGATCCAGAGGCTCCCAGGTTTTTCCTCCGTCTTCGGTGCTGGCGATCCCGCCCTGCCGTTTCTCGATGCGGGTATGTTCCGTGATATCCACCAGTTTCCCCTCCGGATCCACCCGGCAGACTCCCCGGGATACGTAGCCGTTGTCCGTCACGGTGTTTTTCAGGGAATACCCCACCATGGCATAGCGGTACTTCTCATCATCCTCATGGGAAACGAGATACTGGTAGATGAGCCGGAAAGACAGTCGAGCGCTGCGTCGTCGGCGTTGATGACGGCAAGGGGGGGCTCCCGGGACCGCCTGCAGGCAGCTTAAGACCGCGTGGCCGGTGCCCCAGGGCTTTTCCCGTCCTTCCGGGACTGCGAAGCCTTCCGGAAGGTTCTCCAGCTGCTGATACACGTAGTGGATCTTTATTTTCCGGCTGACCCGGTCGCCGATGGCCCGGCGGAAATCCGCCTGATTTTCTTTTTTTATGATCAGCACGGCTTCCTCAAAACCGGCCTCCAGGGCGTCCTGGATGGAAAAATCCATAATGATGTGTCCCTGATCGTCCACCGGATCGATCTGCTTCAATCCCCCGTAGCGGCTTCCCATTCCCGCTGCCATGATTACCAGAACCGGTTTTTTCATCTTAGTTATCCTCCTCGGTCATGGTGTAGACCTGGCGTTTTCTGGCCATCTCATCGCTGGCCAGGTACTCGTCGTAGGTGGTGATCTTGTCGATCAGCGTGCCCGCCGGCGTGATCTCCATGATCCGGTTGGCGGTGGTCTCCACAAACTGATGGTCATGGCAGGTAAAGAGCGCCACGCCCGGGAATTTGATGAGGCCGTTGTTCAGGGCCGTAATGGACTCCATGTCCAGATGGTTGGTGGGCTCGTCCAGCAGCAGGATGTTGGCCCCGGAGATCATCATCTTGGACAGCAGACAGCGGACCTTCTCTCCTCCGGAGAGCACCCGCACCTTCTTCACTCCGTCCTCCCCGGCAAAGAGCATTCTGCCCAGGAAGCCCCGGACATAGGTAACATCCTTGATCTCGGAGTACTGGGTCAGCCACTCGGCGATGGTGAGATCGCTGTCAAATTCCGCCGTGTTATCCTTGGGGAAATAGGCCTGGCTGGTGGTAACGCCCCACTTGTAAGTGCCGGCGTCCGCCTTCTCCTCCCCCATAAGGATCTTGAAGAGCATGGTGATGGCCTGCTCATTTCCGCCCACAAAGGCCACCTTGTCTTCCCGTCCCAGGGTAAAGGTAAGGTTGTCCAGGAGCTTCACGCCGTCCACCGTCTTCGTCAGGCCTTCCACCTGCAGGACCTCGTTGCCGATCTCCCGATTGGGACGGAAGTCAATGTAAGGATACTTCCGGCTGGAGGGCTTGATCTCGTCCAGCTGGATCTTCTCCAGCGCCCTCTTTCGGGAAGTGGCCTGCTTGGATTTGGACGCGTTGGCGGAGAAACGGGAGATAAACTCCTGCAGCTCCTTGATCTTTTCCTCTTTCTTCTTGTTGGCCTCTTTCATCTGCTTGATCAGCAGCTGGCTGGACTCAAACCAGAAATCATAGTTTCCGGCGTAGAGCTGGATCTTTCCATAGTCGATGTCCGCGATCTGGGTGCAGACCTTATTCAAAAAGTAACGGTCGTGGGATACCACGATCACCGTATTGTCAAAGTTGATCAGAAACTCCTCCAGCCAGGCGATGGCATCCAGATCCAGGTGGTTGGTGGGCTCGTCCAGCAGCAGGATGTCCGGATTACCGAACAGAGCTCTGGCCAGCAGCACCTTCACTTTCTGGGAACCGGTCAGATCCGCCATCTGGGAATAATGAAGCTCTGTCTCGATGCCCAGACCGTTCAGCAGCTGTTCCGCGTCGGACTCCGCCTCCCAGCCGTTCATCTCCGCGAACTCCGCCTCCAGTTCGCTGGCCCGGATCCCGTCCTCATCGGTAAAATCCTCTTTTGCGTAAAGCGCTTCCTTTTCGTTTTTGATCTCATACAGCCTGGGATTGCCCATGATGACCGTATCGATCACCGTAAACGCGTCGTATTTAAAGTGATCCTGTTCCAGGAAGGACAGTCTCTCACCGGGAGTAATGGACACATCTCCCTTGGTGGGCTCCAGCTGTCCGGAGAGGATCTTCAGAAAGGTGGACTTGCCCGCGCCGTTGGCGCCGATGAGTCCATAGCAGTTTCCCTCAGTAAATTTAATATTCACGTCCTCAAAAAGAGCCTTCTTGCCTACCCTCAGAGTCACATTATTTGCTGAAATCATAGTAAACCTCGTTCTTTCCTTTCCTGATTTTCCATTGAAAGCCTACAGTTTACCATTGTACCGTATTCCGGCGAATTTGCAAGAGGTTTTCGCATATTTTAAGCCGGGGCTGTGTTTTTCAGCTCCCGGCTTCTTTTTCTTCTTCCTCCTCCAGAGACTGAAGGAAATTTCCCAGTTCTTCCATTTTTTCCGCGGGGATCTTTTTCCCGTCGTACAGCGCCGTGACAAAATCCGAAAGCGAGCCGTCAAAGAGCTGCTGCAGCACGGAGCGGCTTTCCCGGCTCTGATACTCTTTTTTGGAGATCAGCGGCGTGTAGTAATTGTTTTTCCCCCGGCGCGCCACGGAAACGCAGCCCTTCTTTTCCAGCCGGGCCAGAAGGGAATTCACTGTGGTCGGAGCCAGATGCCTGTCCCCGGCAAGGGCCTCTTCGATCTCCGTCCTGGCCATTTCCGGATGGCCTTCCCAGAGGACCATCATGATCTGCAGTTCCGATGCCGGAAGTTTGGGAATCGATTTTTTCATGGCAGAGCCCTCCTTCTGTTACTGAAACACCGCGGCCGGAAAGGTCCGGACCGTCATCCCTGCCCGTCCCCGGTACCCACCGTGAAAAACCAGTCCAGCCGCCGGCGTTCCTCCGCCAGATTATTGTACTGCAGACACTCATACTCCCACTCTTTCCGCAGGGTGTCCTCATCCCCGTCGCTCCAGGAATGGAATTTCCCCTCCGGATCCATATAGCCCAGATGGTTCAGGGCCGGCATGGTCTCCTGCAGATCCTGAAGATAATAGTTATAGGGAGCCATTTCCAGATCTGTCTGCTCCAGCATCATGGTGCCCAGATAGTTGGTGCTGGTGAGGATCCCCTCTTCTTCCGGGATATCGTAGTTGGCCCAGATAAAGAAGGGGGTGGCGTAATACATTTCCTGCTCATCCAGGGTCAGATCGTCGTACTCCGAGCCGGAGATGTACTCCGTAAAGCTGTCCGGCAGCGTGGGGTAATGATCTCCGAACATACAGATGATGGTAGGCTCCTGGCACTCTTCAAAATAACGGATGAGATACTCCAGGGCTTTGTCGCTTTCATGGGCCAGGGACAGATACTGATTGGCGGCCTGGCCGTTGTAGCCTTCCACCCGGATCTCTCCCTCGTAGTCGTCGTCCGTGTAGCCTCCGTGGTTCTGCATGGTCACATCAAACAGGAACAGCGGATCGCTGCTGTTTTCCTTGGACTCCACCACTTCGATGATCTTCTCGTAATTGGCTCTGTCGCTGATATTGTCCCGCACCCGCTCCGCGTCTTCATCAAAATCATCCAGGTCATAGAAGACGTCAAAATCCAGGAAGCGGTAAGCGCTGGTCCGTTTCCAGTTGGAGCCCTTATTGGGATGCATGGCCACGGAATCGTAGCCCTGGGCCTCCAGGGTGGTCACCAGAGAATACTGGCTGTGGGTGTAGTAGCTTACATAGGGAACCATGGAGGGAAATCTTTTCACGGAATTTCCTGTCAGGAACTCATATTCCGTCTTGGCGGTGCCGCCGCCCCGGATGCATACCAGGGTATGCCCCTTGATGGTGTTTTCCTCCATGGAATCGTAGAAGGGCATAACCTCCTGATTGGTCTCCAGTTCCCCCCACCATCCGGTAATCCGCCCAGGATTCGTTCATAATGGCAATAATGTTCACCGGCCGCACAGTCCCCTGGCTGCCGCCCTCCGAGGTGTCCACAGACTCCGCGATCCCCTCTGTTTCCTCCTGGCTGTACCCTTCCGGAGGGGTCAGCCGCATATACTTGGCCACGCAGAAAAAGCCCACGGTGTTGCCGTATTCCCGGTAAGTGCTGATGGGCGACCAGAGGTTGGTAATGATCCCCAGGCCCCCGTTCCAGTTCACATTCAGATAGAAGAAAAAAGCCGAAGACCATAAAGCCGGCCACTCCCAGGCGGATGCCGATCTTTCCGGCCTTCTTTTTGGCCAGATACCAGTCCGGCAGGTGCAGGATCAGGGCGATGAGGCACAGCGCCACGGGAACGATCACCGCCATCTGCCGGGGGAAGGAAAAGTCGTAATCCCCCGCCACATCCATGGCGGTGCCGAAGCTGAAAAAGTCGATGAGCTGCAGCGGTTCTCCTCGGAACTTATATACATAATAAAACGAAACGGCCAGGGAAGTAAAGAGGATCGTTACCGCCAGCAGGCCCCTGCGGAAAGAATTCAGCCAGAACAGAAAGATCAGCCCGATGATAAAGATCCCCAGCACGTTCAGGGCCATATAGCCGAACTCCATCTCCGCGAACTTGGTATTGTTTACAAATTCCATGGCCCAGAAGAGATAGACCGCATCCGCGAACAGGATCAGGAAATGCCAGATCTTGATCCGCTTTTTCTCCCGGCGGCTGACGTTCTTCACCCACATTCTCTCGCAGAGAGGGACCAGCACCGCCAGCAGGATCAGCATTCCCGCCCCTGCCAGGGTATAAGGCAGGCGCTCCCCTCCCTCCGCGCTGGTGAGCAGGGGCATATGCCCCAGGATCACCGCCAGGGTGATCCCCCAGTAAATACTCCAGAAGATCAGGTGCTTTCTGCCCCCGTCTTCCTTCAGTTTTTCTCTCCACAACTGTATCATCGCAAAATACAAGCCGTCCTTTCAGTTCCGGGATTCTTTCCCAAAACAAAGATGTTACTATTGTAATCACTTTACATGGATTTTGCAAATGAATTTTCTGTGTTTTCCCGGAGGACACAGAAAGGGCAGAGCCGTTAAGCTCTGCCCCTTCCATGTGTATAGAGTAGTAATGGGTTACCAAAAATTGATTTAAACACATTATAGTGTATATAGGGTTTTTCGTAAATCCGTTAAAATAGTTGACATTTTAAGCCCCGCACACTACAATGTGTAGTGTGTAAAAAATACCAGAATCGACAGAGCCGGCCTCTTCGGAGGCGGATCTGAAAGGAATTTTCCATGAAATTAAACAGTTCTATCATCCGTTTTCACCTGTCAGAAAAATACAATCTCCGGTATCTGCCCGGCCAGGCCCCGGCAGACAGCCTGGGCAGGCCTCTTTATTTTTCCGGAGCTTCCGGCCAGTCCGGCCATCTGCTGCTCCTGCGGGGGGAGGAGATCCCTTCGCTTCCGGAAACCTTTCTCTGCTTTTCCGACCAGCCGGTCCGGAAGAGTGAACAGGCCTCCCTCTTTCTCCTTCCCCGGCAGCTGGATCAGGACGCCCTCTACAATGAGCTGCAGCAGCTTTACGATTTTTATGACGAATGGGAAAATACCTGCCTGCAGATCGTAGAAAAATTCCAGGACTTCCGGAATCTGATCCGCTATACCTACCAGTGTTTCCGGATCCCTCTGTGCCTGCTGGACAATCAGTTCAATATCATCGCCTCGGAGCATGAATCGGAATCCCCCTATGCGCTCTTCGCGGACGAAGGGCAGATCAACCTGGATACCGTCAATGATATGATCTCCAACCCCCACTTCCGGGATCTGGAGACGGCCAGAGGCATTTTTGAATTCGACTACGACAAAAATTATCTCCTCTACAATTTCCGCTCCGGGGGAAAATACTGCGGCCGCCTGGTCATGGCCGCCGACGCCCCGGAGGCCAGGGAACGGCTGAGCCCCGTGCTGGAAAAGCTGGCGGACTGCGTGGAGATCCTGCTGCAGCGCTTCGGCTCCTTCCAGTTTACCTCCTCCGTGCAGACCTATCTGCATTCCTTTCTCTCCGACAGCCTGGCGGGAAAGGTCCCCCATCTCCGGGACATCAGCCGGCTGGGGCAGAACACCGGCTGGTCGGAGGATCACAGCTACCTGATGCTGCTGTTCCTGCCGGAACACCGGCTGAAGCGGGATCTGTATCCCCCCTATCTGATCTCCCAGGTGGAGGAACGGTGGCGGGGAGCCTGCGCGGTGGAACACCAGGGGAATGTGGCCATGCTGCTGAACCTGACCCTCTACGGCCCCGACAAGCTCCCGGATTTCTACCAGTCCCTGGCCTACCTGGTCCGGGACGGGCTCATGGTGGCCGGCTGCAGCCGCGTCTTTACGGGACTGCGGGAGATCAGCCTTTACTTCCGCCAGGCCGTCTACGCGCTGGAATTCGGGCGCAAAAAAGACAGCACCCGCTGGTATTTCCGTTTTAACGATTACGGCCTGGAGTATCTCCTGTCCTACGGCGCGGGGATCTTTAAACCGGAACAGGTCTGCCACCCGGCCCTGCTCACCCTCCGGGAGCACGACCAGCAGCGGCAGACCAGTTACTACGCGACGCTTCTTATGTACTTTGAACAGCAGTTTAACATGTCAAAGGCAGCGGAAAAGCTCTACATCCACCGGAGCACTTTCATCAACCGCATGGAGCGGATCCAGGAACTGACCCGGCTGAACCTCAGCGACTACGATACCCGGCTGTATCTGGAGCTCTCCTTCCGGCTGCTCCGGGAGCCGGAAACTACCTTTCAATTTTATGTATGAACAGTCCGCTGCGGAGCTTGGGCTCAAACCAGGTGGACTTCGGCGGCATTAAGAGGCCGGCGTCCGCCACCGCGAAGAGTTCTTCCATAGAAGTGGGATACAGGGACACTGCCGCCAGGCAGTCTTCCCCGCAGCGGCGCTCCAGTTCCTTCAGTCCCCGGATCCCGCCTACAAAGTCTATACGCTTATCTGTTTTGGGATCCTCAATGCCGAACACCGGCTCCAGGATCTCTCTTTGCAGGTAAGCCACATCCAGACAGCCCACAGGATCCTGCTTCACCCGTTCCGGACGGACTTTCAATCTTCTCCAGAGGCCTCCCAGATAAAGGCCCATCTCTCCCTTCTCTCCCGGCTGTACCGGCTCTTTTTCCGGCTCTCCCACCGTGAAGGCCTCCCGGAATCTTTCCAGGATCTCCTCCTCCGTATGGCCGTTCAGATCCTTTAACACCCGGTTATAATCCAGGATATGCAGTTCATTGTCCGGGAAAAGCACAGAGAGGAAATAGTTGAACTCCTCCTCCCCGGTATAGTCCGGATGCTCCCTTCGGCGCATGAGAGATACCTCCACCGCCGAGGCGGCCCGGTGATGGCCGTCCGCGATATACGTGTGGGGGATTTCCCGGAAGATTTCCGTAAGTTTCCGGATCACCGGCTCTTCCCCGATCTTCCATACCCGGGTGCCGCACTCCGTCCCCGGAGGTAAAATCCGCCAGGGCCGGTCTGCTTTTTTCCGTTTCCAGAAGTTCCCGGATCCTGCGGTCCGCCCGATAGGCCAGGAAGATCGGTCCGGTCTGGGCGCTTAAGGCGTCCACGTGGCGGATCCGGTCCTCCTCCTTGTCCCTGCGGGTATTCTCATGTTTCTTGATGACTCCCGACAGATAGTCGTCCACAGCGGAGCAGGCCGCCAGCCCTGTCTGCACCCGTCCCGCCAATGGTCAGCTCATAAATGTAAAAGCAGGGGGCGTCATCCTGGACAAAACTGCCCTTTTCTTCCATTTCCCGGAGCATTTCCGCTCCCTTCCGGTACACGCAGTCCGCGTACATATCCTGCTCCGGTGAGAACTGGGTTTCCGGCCGGTCGATCCGCAGAAAAGTCAGCTCGTCTCCCCGGACCGCCTCCCGGGCTTCCGCACGGCTGTACACATCGTAGGGAAGCGCGGCCACCGCCGCCTCTTTTCCTTCCGCCGGACGCAGGGCCCGGAAAGGTCTTATTACCGCCATATCTGATTCCTCCTTGTTTCCGCCATACAGGCGCACAAAGGCTGCCGCAGGGCAAAAGTCCTGCTGCAGCCTTCGGATCTCTGATGTTTATTTTACCACCCGCACCTTCAGTACGCCGTCGATGGCCTCCAGAGCCTTCACCATCTCTTCTGTGGCAGGCTCCTCCAGATCGATGAGGGAGTATGCGTAATTTTCCTTGCTCTTGTTCGTAAAATCGGAGATATTGATGCCCGCCTCGCCGATGACTTTGGTGAACTGATTGATCATGTTCACGATGTTCCGGTGATTGATGGCGATCCTTCCGGCAGCGGAGCATTTGCCCATGTCGCAGGCCGGATAGTTTACAGAGTTCTTTATATTTCCGTTCTCCAGATAATCCCGGAGCTCTTTTACCGCCATGACCGCGCAGTTGTCTTCCGCCTCCTCGGTGGAAGCTCCCAGATGGGGAGTGATCAGGGTTCCCGGCACTCCGGCCACGGTGGGATTGGCAAAGTCGGTCACATATTTCTTTACCTTGCCGGACTTCAGGGCCTCTACCAGAGCGTCCTCATCTACCAGGATATCTCTGGCAAAGTTCAGGAGCACGACCCCTTCCTTCATCATGCCGATGGCATCCCGGCTGATCATGCCCTTGGTGCTGTCGGTCAGGGGCACATGAATGGTAATGTAGTCGCATTCCCTGTAAATATCGTTTACATCCTGGATGTGGTGGATGGACCGGGACAGGTTCCAGGCCGCGTCCACGGACAGGTAGGGATCATAACCGTACACGTCCATGCCCAGATGGGTGGCAGCGTTGGCTACCAGCTGGCCAATGGCTCCCAGGCCGATGATACCCAGCTTCTTGCCGCTGATCTCACAGCCGGCAAACTGCTTTTTCTGCTTTTCCGCCAGTTTCCCCACTTCCGGGTTATCCTCCTGGCTCTTTACCCATTCCACGCCGCCGACGATATCCCGGGAAGCCAGCAGCATGCCTGCCAGCACCAGTTCCTTTACGCCGTTGGCATTGGCTCCCGGCGTGTTGAACACGACGATGCCGTGCTCCGCGCAGAGCTCCAGAGGGATATTGTTGACGCCGGCGCCGGCTCTGGCCACAGCGGTAAGCTTCTCCGGCAGTTCCATGTCATGCATCTTGGCGCTCCGCACCAGGATGGCGTCCGCCTCCTCATGATTCTCGGTGCGGGCATAGCCCTCCCCGAACTCCCGGAGGCCCACTTCTGAAATCGGATTTAAACAGCTGTACTGAAACATCACGCATTCTCCTCTTCAAACTTTTTCATAAAGGCTACCAGCGCCTCTACGCCTTCCATGGGCATAGCGTTGTAGATGCTGGCCCGCATGCCGCCTACGGTGCGGTGTCCTTTCAGGTTTTCCAGTCCTGCTTCCGCAGCTTCTTTTACGAATTTCGCGTCCATATCCTTATCGCCGGTAACGAAGGGCACGTTCATCAGAGAACGGTCTTCTTTTACCACGGTTCCCTTGAACAGCCTGCTGGAATCCAGGAAATCGTAAAGGATCTTGGCTTTCTTTTCGTTTCTTTCCTTCATGGCGGAGAGTCCGCCCATCTTCTTCAGCCATTTGAACACCTTGCCGCAGATGTAGATACACCAGCAGTTGGGGGTGTTGTACAGAGATCCGGCGTCCGCCTGGGTCTTGAACTTCATCATGGTGGGGGTTCCCGGCATCACATCATCAGTGATCAGGTCTTCCCGGACAATGGAGATCACCATGCCCGCGGGTCCGATGTTCTTCTGCACGCCGCCGTAGACGATGCCGTATTTTGTCACATCCATGGGCTCCGACAGGAAGCAGGAGGACACATCGGATACCAGCAGCTTGCCCTTGGTGTTGGGCAGGGTTTTATACTTGGTTCCGTAGATGGTATTATTTTCGCAGATGTACACATAGTCCGCGTCAGGGCTGATGGGCAGATCGGAACAGTCCGGAATGTAACTGTAGGTTTTATCCTCTGAGGAAGCGATCTTGTTGGCGGTACCGAACTTCTGGGCCTCCTGCCATGCTTTTTTCGCCCACTGTCCCGTAACGATGTAGTCTGCCACCCGGTTCTTCATAAGGTTCATGGGGATCTGGGCAAACTGCAGGGAAGCGCCGCCCTGAAGGAACAGCACCTTATAATCCGCAGGGATGTTCAGCAGATCCCGCAGATCCGCCTCCGCCTCCTGGATGATATTGTCAAACATTTTGGAACGATGGCTCATCTCCATGACTGACATGCCGCAGCCGCGGTAATCCATCATCTCTTCCTGAGCTTCTCTTAAGACCTCCTCCGGAAGGACGGCGGGGCCTGCGGAGAAATTATAGACTCTGCTCATTTTTCTCTCCTCCTGTTTCCATTGCAAGCATTTATTTTTCACAACTCGACTGCGGACCTGCTTTCACAGATCCGCACTCTAACATCATACATCTATTCCGCATTTTTCGTCAAGCGTTCTTTTGCTCCATGTCTTTTTCATCGAAGACATTGCTGTTGGCCGTTCCCGCGGGCACCATGGGGAACACCTTATCGTCGCTGTCGATCTGGCAGTCGATGACCACCGGCACGCCCAGGGAAATGGCCTTCTCCAGCGCCGGTCCGAACTCTTCCTTCCTGGTCACCCGCATGCCCACAGCGCCCATGGCTTCCGCCACCTTAACAAAATCCGTCTTATCGTTGAGGATGGTCTGAGAGTATCTCTTTCCATAGAAAAGGGTCTGCCACTGCCGCACCATGCCCAGCACGTGATTATTGATCACTACTTCGATCACCGGGATATTGTACCTGGCCAGGGTGGCGATCTCATTCATGTTCATGCGGAAGCAGCCGTCTCCCGCCACATTGATCACCGTCTTCTCCGGCCGTCCGCACTTGGCTCCCATGGCGGCTCCCAGACCGTAGCCCATGGTCCCCAGTCCGCCGGAGGTAAGCAGGGTGCGGGGCTTCGTATATTTGTAATACTGGGCGCTCCACATCTGATGCTGTCCGACGTCGGTGCAGATCAGGGCGTCTCCCTTGGTGATCCGGTAGATCTCTTCGATCACATAGGGGCCTGTAAGACCTTCCTCATGGTAGGTCATGGGATATTCCGCCTTCAGCTCCTCCATCTCCGCGATCCACTCCGGATGCTTCTCCTCCGGGATCATGGGCAGAAGCCGTTTCAGCACTTCCTTTACATCTCCGATGATCTCCGCGTCCACCTGGACATTCTTGTTGATCTCCGCCGGATCCACATCGATCTGCAGGATCTTGGCCTGATTGGCGAAATGGCTGGTATCTCCTACATCTCTGTCGGAAAATCTGGCGCCCAGCACGATCACCAGGTCGCACTTATACATGCCCAGGTTGGAAGCTTTTGTGCCGTGCATGCCCAGCATACCCGTATAGGTCTCATCGGTGCCCGGGAAGGTTCCCTTGCCCATAAGGCTGTCGCAGACCGGGGCCTGGATCTTCCGGGCCAGTTCCCGCACCTCCGCGTCCGCGCCGGAAATGGCCGCGCCGCCGCCCACGAAAAGGAAAGGCTTCTTGGCCTGGGAGATCATCTCCGCCGCGCGCTCCAGATCCTCCTGACGGATCTTATCCGTCTTGGGCAGGACTTTTTCCGGCTCCATATAAGTATATTCACATACATCCGCGGTGACATCCTTGGTCACATCCACCAGCACCGGTCCGGGACGGCCGGAACGGGCGATGCGGAACGCCTTGCGGATGGTCTTTGCCAGGACCTTTACATCCTTAACGATCACGCTGTACTTGGTAATGGGCATGGTCACTCCGGCGATATCGATCTCCTGGAAGCTGTCCTTTCCCAGAAGGGACGTACCCACGTTGGCGGTGATGGCCACCACGGGAACCGAATCCATATACGCCGTGGCAATGCCGGTCACCAGATTGGTAGCTCCGGGACCGCTGGTGGCAAAGCAGACGCCCACCTTTCCGGTGGCTCTGGCGTAACCGTCCGCCGCGTGAGACGCTCCCTGCTCGTGGGAGGTAAGGATATGGCGGATCTCCGGATGCTTGTATAATTCATCGTAAACATTGAGGATGGTGCCTCCGGGATACCCGAAGATGGTGTCCACCCCCTGCTCCTTCAGACATTCGATAATGATCTGTGAACCATTTAACTGCATGGCAATCTCTCCTTTCCTTTTATCCCGGGACCGCAAGGCCCGGGGTCCTTAATCCGGGATCTCCAGAATGGCTCCCCGGTTGGCGCTGGTCACCAGTCTGGCGTATCTGGCCAGATAACCGGTGGTCACGTTGGGCTTTCTGGGTTTCCAGTTTTTCCGTCTCTCCTCCAGCACCTCTTCAGAAACCGCCAGCTCCAGTTTGTTTTCCGGAATATTGATGCGGATCAGATCCCCCTCTTCCACCAGGGCGATGGGGCCTCCTACCGCCGCCTCAGGGCTTACGTGGCCGATGGAAGCTCCCCGGGAAGCCCCGGAAAACCTTCCGTCGGTGATCAGGGCTACGGTGGAGCCCAGACCCATGCCGGCAATGGCGGAGGTGGGGTTCAGCATCTCCCGCATGCCGGGGCCTCCCTTGGGGCCTTCATAGCGGATGACCACCACATCACCGGCCACGATCTTCCCGCCTTTGATGGCGGCGATGGCGTCCTCCTCGCAGTCAAAGACCCGGGCCGGTCCCTCATGGACCATCATCTCCTCACAGACAGCGGAACGTTTTACCACCGCCGTGTCCGGCGCCAGGTTGCCCTTCAGCACGGCGATGCCGCCGGTCTGGCTGTAGGGATTCTCAATAGGCCGGATCACTTCCGGATTTTTATTTTTTACATTTTTAATATTCTCACCCACTGTTTTTCCGGTGACGGTCAGGCAGTCCAGATGCAGCAGATCCTTTTTGGAAAGCTCGTTCATTACGGCGTAAACGCCTCCTGCCTCATTGAGATCCTCGATATAGGTGTGCCCCGCCGGCGCCAGATGGCACAGGTTGGGGGTTCGGGCGCTGATCTCGTTGGCCAGCTCCGGCAGGAAATCAAATCCCACTTCGTGGGCGATGGCCGGCAGATGCAGCATGCTGTTGGTGGAGCAGCCAAGCGCCATATCCACGGTCAGAGCGTTTAAAAAGGCCTCTTTTGTCATGATGTCCCGGGGACGGATGTTCTTCCGCAGCAGTTCCATGACCTGCATGCCCGCGTGCTTGGCCAGCTTCAGCCTCTCAGAATAAACTGCCGGAATGGTGCCGTTGCCCCGAAGGCCCATGCCCAGCACTTCCGTCAGACAGTTCATGCTGTTGGCCGTATACATGCCGGAGCAGGAACCGCAGGTAGGGCAGGCCTTATTCTCAAATTCTTCCACATCCTCCTCGGTGATGGTGCCGGCAGTATAAGCTCCCACCGCCTCAAACATGGAGGACAGGCTCCGCTTTTCCCCGTGAAGATGGCCGGCCAGCATGGGGCCGCCGCTGACAAACACCGTGGGGATATTGATCCGGGCCGCGGCCATCAAAAGCCCCGGCACGTTCTTGTCACAGTTGGGGATCATCACCAGGGCGTCAAACTGGTGGGCCATGGCCATGGCCTCTGTGGAATCCGCGATCAGATCCCTGGTCACCAGGGAATACTTCATGCCGATATGTCCCATGGCGATCCCGTCGCAGACGGCGATGGCCGGAAATACCACGGGAGTTCCTCCCGCCATGGCTACCCCCATCTTTACGGCCTCCGTGATCTTATCCAGGTTCATGTGGCCCGGAACGATCTCATTATAAGAGCTGACGATGCCTACCAGAGGGCGGTCCAGCTCTTCTTTCGTCATGCCCAGAGCATTAAAAAGACTTCTGTGGGGTGCCTGCTGCATCCCCTTCTTTACGGCGTCACTTCTCATTTTCTCATCTCCTCATATTCTGGCTGCCACCAGAGAACCCATCTCGGTGGTAGAAACCTTCCTGCATCCTTCTGACAGAATGTCCCCGGTGCGGTATCCCTCTTTCAGCACTGCCTTCACTGCCGCTTCCACCGCGTCCGCCTCCCGATCCAGGTTCAGGGAATAGCGGAGCAGCATTGCCGCCGAAAGGATGGTCGCCAGGGGATTGGCGACATTCTGGCCGGCGATATCCGGAGCGGAGCCGTGGCTGGGCTCGTAGAGCCCGAAGCTGGTCTCATTGAGGCTGGCGGAGGACAGCATACCGATGGAGCCGGTGACCATGCTGGCCTCGTCCGAAAGGATATCCCCGAACATATTCTCCGTAAGGATCACGTCGAACTGGCCGGGATCCTTTACCAGCTGCATAGCGCAGTTGTCTACCAGCATATGCTCCAGCGCCACATCGGGATAGTCCTTTGCCACTTCTTCCACCACCGCGCGCCACAGCCGGGAGGAATCCAGCACATTGGCCTTGTCCACGCTGGTGACTTTCTTCCTCCGCTTGCGGGCGATGTCAAAGGCCCGTCTGGCGATGCGGCGGATCTCGTTTTCATTGTAGACCAGGGTATCTACCGCGGTCCGCAGACCGTTTTCCTCATAGGTTTTCCGTTCTCCGAAATACAGGCCGCCGGTGAGCTCCCGCATGATCACCATGTCAAAGCCCTGGCCGATGACCTGGTCCCTTAAGGGACAGGCGGCCTTCAGTTCCTGGTACAGGTACGCCGGACGCACATTGGCAAACAGGTTCAGGGCCTTGCGGATCCCCAGCAGTCCGGCCTCCGGGCGTTTGGAGGGTTCCAGCTGATACCAGGGGGAGGTGGCCGCGTCCCCTCCGATGGAGCCCATGAGCACCGCGTCACAGGCTTTTGCCTGGGCGATGGTCTCCTCTGTCAGGGGCACGCCGTGGGCGTCGATGGATGCCCCGCCCAGCAGCATATCACAGTAATGGAACACATGTCCGTACTTTTCACAGACCGCGTCCAGCACTTTTTTCGCTTCATTTACGATCTCCGGGCCGATGCCGTCGCCCCGGATCAATCCGATCTTATACTCCATATACGATTCCTCTTTTCTCTCCGGTTTCGCCCCCGCAGCTGTTTTTCCCTTCTGCCGGACCGATATAGATACTATGATACTTCAACATTACGGAATTTTCAACAAAAAACACAAGAAAATCCGGTGATTTTGCCCATAAAGGTAAAAAATCCCGCAGAGAAGAAGGGGAATCCCCTGTCTTTTCTGCGGGTCTCTTTTTTTCGATTATTTTTTCTTGGTCTCAACCTTCTCGGTTTTTGCCTCGGCTTCCTTCTTGGTCTCCGCCGCGGCCGCTGCCTGCTCCGGTTTTTCTACCGCCGCGATAGCGGATTTTCTCATGGGGATACGGCAGTTTTTATTATTGCCGAACTCAACGATCACATCTTCCTCAGAGATATCGATGACAATGCCGTAAAAACCGCTGTTGGTGACAATGGCATCGCCCACCGCCAGATCCGCCAGCATGTTCTGCATTCTCTTCTGCTCCTTTTTCTGGGGACGGATCATCATGAAATACATCAGGGCTACCAGGACTACGATCCAGATAAGCATGATGCCCATACCGCCTCCGGCAGAGGCATTGGCTGATTCACTCGCAAAAATCATTTTTTTCTTTCCTCCTGCTGTTTAAGCTGCTCCTGCGCTTCTTTGCGCACTAGTAATATAATACACAATCAGCCTGTAAATAGCAAGTAAAACTTCAGCCCATCTCCACATCCTACAAACTTCAGCCCATCTCCACATCCTGGGTAGGCGCCGGCCCCACTACCTGCTCCGTACTGTAATATACGATCACCGGGTAACCGATCTCCATGGTATGGAAGATTTTTTCCGCCGCGTCATAAGGAGTATTCACACACCCGTGAGAACCGTTGCTCAGCCAGGTGTTTCCTCCGTAATCTCCCGGAGCCCTCCAGGACGCGTCGTGGATCCCGCAGTCTCCGTTAAAGGGAAGCCAGAAGGTGACATCGCTGTTATACGTATCAAAATGCGCGTCCTTCTTTTTTGCGTCAATGGCCCATACACTTCCGGAAGGGGTATCGTAGCCGGTGCTGTGACAGCCGGTGACCACCGGCGTTTCTGTCACCAGGACCCCATTCTCATAGCACCACATCTTCTGCTCGGTAATGCAGATCTCCACGTAAGTATTTCCGATATCATTGACCGAGCGGTCCACGCCTTCATAAAGATACTCCGGTTCTATGACGGCGGACTGCCCTTCCCGGATCAGCCGAAGGAGATTTTCCACCGTGGCCTCCCGGTCGATCACCCAGCCGTAATCCCCTCCCGCGGCAAGGGTGATCACCCGGCCCGAGGTAGTGCGGAATTCATGCTCCAGCCCGAACGTATCCGTCTCGTAAGCCATCTGCTTTACCCACTCCACCGCCTGTTCCTCATCCAGATAAAAGGTTCCGTCCTCTCCCCGGCGGATCCAGTTTTTGATCACCTGCCGGTCCACGGTCATCTGCCGGTCCTGAAAATCATAGGTGACGCTGGCCGCCGTCATCTGATTCAGCAGAGCTGCCTCCGCCTGCAGTCCCTCATCCGCGGCAGTTACCTTCGGCTTCACGTAAAGATCCGCCTGTTCCAGATCCAGTTCCCGCTGCCCGGCGTCCACCGCTTCCCGCACCGCCCGGACCGTTTTCTCCCTGTCCAGGGTATTTCCCTGCACCTCAGGCATGACCACATAGGAAGTACCGTTCTCCGCCACATAGGCGTCCGCGGGCGCTGTAAGGTTTTCCGGCCGGAAGCATTCCAGTTCATTCAGAAGTCCCTCCAGGGAGTTCTCCTGCCAGGTGTAGTCCGCGGTCACCTGATAAGATTTATTCCGGCCCACAGACAGAAACCAGATCTGCTTTCCCTGCCGCCGCAGAACCTGGTCCACGCCTCCGTCATCCGCATAGCGGATCCCCAGTTCCCTGCCGTCCAGCGTCTCGGAAACGCCTCCCCGCTCATACAGGGTCAGACGGTATTCCAGCAGTCCCTGCTGGATCTGCTCTTTGGCCTCCTCCGCCGTCATGCCGCTGCAGTCTATGCCGTTGAGGAAGGTTCCGGGAAAAAAATGGTCGGAAAAATAGTTTTTTCCAACCAGATAGGCAGCCGCCAGCCCCGCTGCCAGAACCGCCAGCAGCGCGATCAGGACTTTTCCGTTTTTTGAAAGCTTCTTCATGTCTGAAATCCCCCGCAAGACTCATTTTTCCTTTTTCTATTATATATACTACATTTGTAGTCGTAAAATGTCAAGCTTTTGGGGATCGCGGCGTTCTTCTCTAAGAAATTTTTTCAAAAACCCACAGATTATTGATCTGCGGTTCCAATTCCTCATACTCCCAGCGTTTCTGATTGTTGTCCCTGCTGAAAGGATCATGGATCCGGATCTTCCCTTCTTCCAGGCCGGTCAACAAAATAAAGTGCCCTTTGATGGTAAAATTCCCCGGCTTCATGCTGCAGATCACCGGATTGCCTTTCTCCAGCTCCGCGAAAACCAGAGGTTTATCCAGAACCATCTCCCGGCCGCGCAGGCCGAAGGCTTCGCACCCTTCCTCCATAAGTCTCCAGCTGGTGCCGGTCCCTTCCACGTAATAGCCGTTTTCTTCGGCAAACTCCGCCACCGCTGCCGGCGTGATCTTCTCGTTCCCGGTCAGGCCTGCCGCTGCCATAGCCAGCGTCGTGGGACCGCAGCCGGTTACGCCTAAGGGGCCGTCCCCGTACCAGACATATCCCCATCTGTCATCCCACTGGAACAGTTCCGGGATTTCTCCCGGCTGCAGTTCTTCGATAGAATCTGCCGGAGGTATGTCTTTTTTCTCCGGATAAGCCAGGGCAAAATCTGCCAGTTCTTCCTCGTAGGCCACCGCCTCCAGCAGTTCCTCCGGATACCGTTCCGGTTGTTCCAGGATCTCCGCGATCTTCGGGTTGGATTCTCCCATCCGGCGGAGCAGCTCTAACGTTTCGTTTTTATGAACGAAGACACGTTCCTCCGGTTCCGGCGTTTCCTCCGGTTCCGGAGCGATTTCCGGCTCCGAAGTATCCTCCGGCTCCGGATCCTTTCCCTGTTCTGAAGTATCCTCCGGCTCCGGAAGGCTGCCGCCCAGGACAGCTGCATTTTCCTCCTCCAGGACTGCAGAAGCACTCTCCGCGGGTTCCGGCTCCGCTGCCGGCGCCTCCCCCTTTTTCAGCGTCAGAACGCTGATGACGATCCCCCCGACGACAGCTGCTCCGAGCAGAAAACATCTGCGGTAGATCTGCCGTTTTCTCTGCGCTCGTTTCACACTTTACCCTTCCTTGATATCTCTTTAATCCTCGCCCGCCTCAAAGCCGGCAAGTTTTTCTCTCTTATACGCCGCGAACCTTCCCTGCTCCAGCGCCTCACGGATCTCTTCCATCAGGTGATTGTAAAAATACAGGTTATGGAGTACGCAGAGCCGCATGCCCAGCATCTCTTTGGCTTTCAGCAGGTGACGGATGTAGGCTCTGCTGTACCGGCGGCAGGCAGGACAGCCGCAGCCCTCCTGGATGGGCCGGTCGTCCAGCTCGTATTTGGCGTTCAGCAGATTCAGCTTTCCGCGGTTGGTGTATACATGTCCGTGGCGTCCGTTGCGGCTGGGGTATACGCAGTCAAAAAAATCGATGCCCCGCTCCACTCCCTCCAGAATGTTGGCCGGAGTTCCCACGCCCATAAGATACGTGGGCTTATCCTGCGGAAGATAGGGAACCACCTCTTCCAGAATATAATACATCTCCTGATGGCTCTCCCCCACAGCCAGTCCTCCTACGGCGTAGCCGTCCAGCTCCATCTGGCTGATCCGTTTGGCGTGGTCGATACGGATATCCGGATAAATCGCTCCCTGGTTGATGCCGAACAGCAGCTGCTGTTTGTTGATGGTATCCTCCCGCCGGTTCAGCTCCCGCATTTTCGCCTGGCACCGGGCCAGCCAACGGGTGGTCCGGTCCACAGAAGCCTGAACATAGGAGCGCTCCGCCACACTGGAGGGACACTCATCAAAAGCCATGGCGATGGTGGAGGCCAGGTTGGACTGGATCTGCATGCTCTCCTCCGGGCCCATAAAGATCTTCCGGCCGTCCACATGGGAGTGGAAATACACCCCCTCCTCTTTGATCTTCCGCAGGGTTGCCAGGGAAAACACCTGGAAGCCGCCGGAATCCGTAAGGATGGGTTTGTTCCAGGACATGAACTTGTGGAGCCCGCCCAGCTTCTTGACCACCTCATCACCCGGACGCACATGAAGATGGTAGGTGTTGGACAGCTCCACCTGGGTACCGATGCCCTCCAGGTCCTCGGTGGACACAGCCCCCTTAATAGCCGCCACGGTACCCACGTTCATAAACACCGGCGTCTGGATCACTCCGTGGACCGTGCGGAATTCCGCCCGTTTGGCCCTGCCTTCCGTCGTCAGTATCTTGTATTCACTCATATTCAGGATTCTCCTACTTGTTTTTTCGCTGGAACCAGTATAGCTGTTTCCGCCGCAAAAATCAATCTCCGGACCGGATGGGCTTCAGATATTTGCCACAGCCCCAGGTTATATTCTTTTAAGAATTGCGGTGACTTTTACTAATTGTATTTGCCAGGATCTTGTCGTATAATCATAAGAAGCGAAAGTGAGGAGAATTACATGAGTGATAAACGCTATACCCTGGGAATCGACACCGGTTCCACTACGGTAAAAGTCGCGATCTTAGACGCAGAAAACCATCTGCTTTTTTCCGATTACAGGCGGCACTACGCCAACATCCAGGAGACCCTGGCGGATCTTCTGAGCGAGGCCTGCGAAAAGCTGGGGGAACTCTCCGTCAGCCCGGTGATCACCGGTTCCGGCGGCCTGACCCTGGCCAATCACCTGGAGGTTCCCTTTGTCCAGGAGGTCATCGCCGTATCCACGGCTCTGCAGCACTATGCCCCTCAGACGGACGTAGCCATTGAGCTGGGAGGCGAGGACGCCAAGATCATCTACTTTGAAGGGGGCAATATCGAGCAGCGCATGAACGGCATCTGCGCCGGGGGCACCGGCTCCTTTATCGACCAGATGGCCTCCCTGCTGCAGACGGACGCCACCGGCCTCAACGAATACGCCAAAGATTACAAGGCTATTTATCCCATCGCCGCCCGCTGCGGCGTGTTTGCCAAGACGGATATCCAGCCCCTGATCAACGACGGAGCTACCAAGGAGGATCTGGCGGTATCCATCTTCCAGGCCGTGGTGAACCAGACCATCTCCGGCCTGGCCTGCGGTAAGCCCATCCGGGGCCATATCGCCTTTCTGGGCGGGCCTCTGCACTTCCTGTCGGAGCTGCGCCAGGCCTTTATCCGCACTCTGAAACTGGACGACCAGCATACCATCGTGCCGGACAACTCCCATCTGTTCGCGGCCATCGGCTCCGCCATGAACGCCGCTCCGGAGAACAGCGTATCCCTGAAAGCCCTGGCGGAAAAACTCCGTTCCGGTGTGTCCATTGACTTTGAGGTAGCCCGCATGGAGCCCCTCTTCGCCTCCCAGGAGGAATACGACGCCTTCCTGGAGCGCCAGAGCGTCAACAACGTGGCCACCGCGGATTTCTCCACCTACGAGGGCAACTGCTATCTGGGCATCGACGCCGGCTCCACCACCACCAAAGCGGCCGTGGTGGGCGAGGACGGCTCCCTGCTGTATTCTTTCTACAGCAACAACCAGGGCAACCCCCTGGCCACTTCCATCCGGGCCATCCAGGAGATCTACGCGCAGATGCCGGATTCCGCCCACATTGCCTACTCCTGTTCCACCGGTTACGGGGAGGCCCTGATCAAAGCCGCTCTGATGCTGGATGAAGGCGAAGTGGAAACCATCGCCCACTACACCGCCGCCGCTTTCTTTGACCCGGAGGTGGACTGCATCCTGGACATCGGCGGCCAGGATATGAAATGCATCAAAATCAAGGATCACGCCGTGGACAGCGTCCTCCTGAACGAGGCCTGCTCCTCCGGCTGCGGTTCTTTTATTGAAAACTTTGCCCAGTCCCTGAACTACAGCGTCCAGGACTTCGCAAGGGAGGCTCTGTTCGCGGAGCATCCCATTGACCTGGGCACCCGCTGCACCGTGTTCATGAACTCCAAGGTAAAGCAGGCCCAGAAGGAAGGGGCTACAGTGGCGGACATCTCCGCCGGACTGGCCTACTCCGTCATCAAAAACGCCCTGTACAAGGTGATCAAGGTTTCCGACGCCAAAGAACTGGGGAACCACATCGTGGTCCAGGGAGGTACCTTCTACAATGACGCGGTGCTCCGCAGCTTTGAGCGCATCGCCGACTGCCAGGCTATCCGGCCGGATATCGCCGGCATCATGGGGGCTTTCGGCGCGGCTCTGATCGCCAGGGAGCGTTACGAGGGCAGCGAAACCACCATGCTGCCCATTGAGAAGATCAACACCCTGCAGTACTCTACCAAAATGGCCAACTGCAAGGGCTGTACCAACAACTGCCGTCTGACCATCAACCGTTTCTCCGGCGGCCGCCAGTACATCAGCGGCAACCGCTGCGAGCGGGGCATCGGCAAGGAGAAGAATGCCAACCACATTCCCAACCTCTTTGAATATAAGATGAAAAAGCTCTTCGGCTACACCCCTCTCACGGAGGACGAGGCTCCCAGGGGCAAAGTGGGTATCCCCAGAGTTCTGAACATGTACGAGAACTATCCCCTGTGGTTTACCTTCTTCACCAAACTGGGGTATCAGGTAGTGCTCTCCCCGGTTTCCACCAGGAAGATCTACGAGCTGGGCATTGAATCCATCCCCAGCGAGTCCGAGTGCTATCCTGCCAAGCTGGCCCACGGCCACATCAGCTGGCTGCTGAAACAGGGAGTGAAGTTTATCTTCTACCCCTGCATCCCCTACGAGAGGAACGAGGATCCCGGGGCTGTCAACCACTACAACTGCCCTATCGTCACCTCCTACGCGGAAAACATCAAAAACAACGTGGATGAGCTGAACGATCCGGAGATCCGCTTTATGAACCCCTTCCTGGCCCTCACCAGTGAAAAGATCCTTGCGGACGAGCTGGTCAAGGTCTTCCCCCAGATCCCCGAGGAGGAGATCCGGGATGCCTGCCATTCCGGCTGGGAAGAGATGGCCGTCATGCGGAAGGATATAGAAGCCAAGGGCGAGGAGACTCTGAAATGGATGGAGGAGACCGGACACCGGGGCATTGTCCTGGCCGGCCGTCCCTACCATATCGACCCGGAGATCCACCACGGCATCCCGGATATGATCAATTCCTACGATATTGCCGTGCTCACCGAGGACTCCGTGTCCCACCTGGCTCCTCTGGAGCGGCCTCTGCGGGTCAACGACCAGTGGATGTACCACACCCGTCTGTACGCCGCCGCCAATTATGTAAAAACCCGGGAGGATCTGGATCTGATCCAGCTGAACTCCTTCGGCTGCGGTTTGGACGCTGTCACTACAGACCAGGTATACGAGATCCTCACCGGCAGCGGCAAGATCTACACCTGCCTGAAGATCGACGAGGTCAACAACCTGGGCGCCGCCCGGATCCGGGTGCGCTCCCTGCTGGCAGCCCTGCGGGCAAGAGAAAAAAATCCCGAGAAGCGGGATCTGCATCCCTCTTCCATAGAAAAAGTGGTATTTACCGAGGAAATGAGAAAGGATTACACCATTCTCTGTCCCCAGATGTCCCCCATCCACTTCAACATCCTGGAGCCGGCCTTTAACTCCGAGGGCTACCACCTGGAGATCCTGGGCAACGACAACAAGGACGCTGTGGACGTAGGGCTGAAGTACGTCAACAACGACGCCTGCTACCCCTCCCTGATGGTGGTGGGACAGATCATGCAGGCCCTGCTGTCCGGAAAGTACGACACCCACAAGACCGCAGTCATCATGACACAGACCGGCGGCGGCTGCCGGGCCTCCAATTATATCGGCTTTATCCGCCG
This sequence comes from Candidatus Scatomonas sp., assembly GCA_963928055.1. Classification (GTDB taxonomy): domain Bacteria; phylum Bacillota; class Clostridia; order Lachnospirales; family Lachnospiraceae; genus Scatomonas. The sequence continues at coordinate 204,472 of CAWVDN010000002.1, forward strand.
GGCCCTGAAGAAGGTGGGCATGGAGTATGTTCCCGTGATCTCTCTGAACCTCAGCGGCCTGGAGAGCAACCCCGGCTTTAAGATCACCCCCAGGCTGGCTCTGCGGGTGGTGTTCGGCGCTGTTTTCGGGGACATCCTCATGAAGTGTCTGTACCGGATGCGCCCCTATGAAAAGGTAAAAGGCTCTGCCAACCGCTTACACAGGAAATGGGAAAAGATCTGCATTTCTTTTGTCAGCGGACCAAAGCTTTCCTTTAAGAAATACAAACAGATCTGCCGCACCATGATCCGGGATTTTGACCGGCTTCCCATCACCGATGAGAAGAAGCCCCGGGTGGGCATCGTGGGCGAGATCCTGGTAAAATTCCTGCCTGCGGCCAATAACCACCTGGCTGAGCTTTTGGAGCGGGAGGGCGCCGAGGCGGTATGCCCGGACCTGATTGATTTCTTCATGTACAGCTTTTACAACGCCAATTTCAAGGCAGAGCACCTGGGCACCAAGAAATCCACAGCGGCTCTCTGCAACCTGGGCATCAAGGCCATCAACTGGCTGCGGAGCGCCGCCTCCAAAGAATTCGCGAAGAGCGTTCACTTTACCCCGCCGGCGGATATCCGGGATCTGGCCAAATACGCCTCTCCCATTGTTTCCGTAGGCAACCAGACCGGCGAGGGCTGGTTCCTCACCGGCGAGATGATGGAGCTGATCCACGGCGGTGTAATGAACATCGTGTGCATCCAGCCCTTCGCCTGCCTGCCCAACCACATCGTGGGCAAGGGCGTCATCAAGGCCATCCGCAAGGAATATCCCAAGGCCAATATCGTGGCTGTGGACTACGACCCCGGCGCTTCCGAGGTCAACCAGCTGAACCGGATCAAGCTGATGCTCTCCACGGCAGTAAAAAATCTTCACGGAAGCAAACGCTAAAGAAATTTTCAAAGGGAGTGCCACAAAATCATGAACAGATGATGGAGCGGCACTCCCTTTGGGGTTTCCCACATAAAAGAGCCCTTGCTCCGAATGATTTCTCATCTGTCTTGCCATGGCTGCCCCAATACCGGAATTTTGAAGAAATCTTATTTCATACGGTATTCTGTAAGCGCTTACTACGGGCATTTCAGGGAACACTCAAAATCTTCCGGTAGCCTTTTACGGGCAATTGGAAGAAATCTCGGTTTTTCCGGTATTCGTCTACCGTACATTTCGAAAGGATCCCAGGGGTACCCGTACTTCCTCCAGCGTTTCTACCGTAATTTCAAGATAATCTCAAATTTTTCCGTATTTGCCAGTGTCTTTCTACCGTAAGGCTGAGAAAACCCCATAATTCACCCGTATTCCGCCAGCGGGGTGATGCCTGCAGCAGTTTGAGCGGCACTCCCCTTCTGCTTTTAGGGCATAAAACAGAGAGGCCTCAAAACCCGTGTACGTATCGGGTTTTGAGGCCTCTCGCATTTTTCTGCATAAAAAGAATGCAGGAAGCGGGACTTGAACCCGCACGATATTGCTACCACAGGCACCTGAAGCCTGCGCGTCTGCCAATTCCGCCATTCCTGCATTTTTTCTGTTCTCAGCGGCTTTCCCGCTGACAACGATTATAATACCACCTATCCCCCTATAAGTCAATGGTATTTTTGAATTTTTTTATTTTTCTAAACTTTTCATTTTTTTCAGACAATTTATTTCTATACCTTTTTCCTTTTTTTCATAATTGCCTCCTGTTCCCGCATATAGTAAAGCAAATCCTGCAAGGGAGCAAGCTTTCATGTTTTCACGACAAACGCTCCGGAAATTTGCTGTCACAGCCTTTCTCCTGGCCATGGCATTTCTGGCCGGCCGCGGCGTCGCCCTGGGCACCTCCGGTCTCAGAGAGGCCTCCGCGATCCTGCAGCCTGCCGGAGAAAACTGGGGCTTAAGTTTTCAGGAAGAGGGGCAGCCCCCGACGGCCAATGCCAGCTTCGAAGAACTGCGGCAGTACAATGCCTGGTATGCCGATGATACAGAGGAAAAAGTCCTTTATCTCACCTTTGATGCCGGGTACGAAAACGGCTGCACAGCGCCTATCCTGGACGCTCTGAAAAAGCACCGGGCGCCGGCAGCCTTCTTTGTGGTGGGCAGCTTTATCACCTCCTCCCCGGAACTGGTAAAACGCATGGAAGAAGAAGGCCACATCGTGGGCAATCATACATACTCTCATCCGGACATGTCGCAGATCTCCACAGCCGAAGCCTTTCAGAAAGAACTGACCCAGGTGGAAGACCTGTATCAGGAGATCACCGGAAAGCCCATGAAAAAATACTATCGGCCTCCCCAGGGAAAATACAGCGTCTCGAATCTGGAAATGGCCCGGGATCTGGGCTACAGCACCTTTTTCTGGAGCCTGGCCTACGTCGACTGGCTCCAGGACGATCAGCCCACGAAAGAGGAAGCTTTTGAAAAACTCCTGAACCGGATCCATCCTGGCGCCATCGTCCTTCTGCACAGCACCTCCTCCACCAACGCGGAGATCCTGGATGAGCTGCTGACCCGCTGGGAAGAAATGGGCTACCGCTTCGGTTCCCTGGATCAGCTGGTTCAGGCGTAGATTTTCTCACGGAAACCCTTTTCATAAAAATTCCTCAGAAAAGAATAAGCAGGAAAATTTTTTATCCCAAAAATTTCCCTGCTTATTCTTTAAGCGCCATTCCGGAATTTCAAACAAGTCAAGACCACCCGCTTAGCGGGTGGCTTGTTCTGCCCCTATAAGGGGCTATTACCTGCTTGCGCCTGGAAGGCGCACCGAAGGCCTGCCAACTGCACCACATTCTCAGCTGCCCCTTTCAGGGGCATTTTCAGTGCTTCCTTATTCCGGCACAGCCCCAAAAGGGGCTTGCTGGTTTGCTTTGTTTTCCTACTACCACTCCAAGTGGTTTATTTCTTGTTTTTCTTCACCGGCTCACCCGTAAACGGGTCAATATACTCTACGAACGACATCTGATCATATTCTAAATCCTCTTTTAGTTGATTCTGTATATACGTTTTGATTGCAGATGTATTTTTCCCTACAGTATCTACATAATATCCCCGACACCAAAAATGCCTGTTTCCATACTTGTACTTTAAATTCGCATGCTTTTCAAATATCATCAACGAACTTTTCCCTTTTAAGTACCCTACAATTTCTGATACTGAATATTTCGGTGGGATTCTTACCAGCATATGGATATGATCGCTACAGCATTCTGCCTCGATAATTTCTATTCCTTTTCTTTTACATAATGTTCCCAGTATTTGTCCCACATCCGCTTTTATGTCTTTATAGATTACTTGACGGCGATACTTTGGTGCAAAAACAATATGATACTTGCATTCCCATTTTGTATGAGCTAAACTGTTTTTGTCCATTCTTTGGACCTCCTGTGCTATTTTATTTGTGGTTTGCAGACCCACTTTTATTCTAGCACAGGAGCTCATACTTACATCTAAAGATCTGCCCTCCCCCTGCATAGCAGGGGGTTTATTTTTACTGTGACACAAATAAAAGATAACCAGAACGCGCGTTCTGATTACCTTTTTGATTACCTTTTAATTGCCATCGCCAAAAAAACCCAGTAAAATCAAGGGTTTTGGAAAGCAGATAGCGGGAATCGAACCCGTCTCTCCAGCTTGGGAAGCTAGCGTTCTACCGATGAACTATATCTGCATGTCCATTATTATAATCTGAATCTCCAAAAAAATCAAGAAAAAAATCATGCTGCCGGGTACGTATTCCCATACAGATACCCGGCAGCCCGTTTATCATCCGTTCTTTTCTTTTTTTACATCCCTTGTGGCGATTACATGGCTGCCCAGTCCCAGGACATCGGGGATCAGCACCTGCCCCGCTCTGACGGGGGCGGAGACTCTGCATTTCCGGATTTCTTTCATGACATCGAAGATCCGTCCCTTGGGGATGGGCGCCGTAAGACGGACGCTGCACAGGGGCAGTTCTCCTCCTTCCACCAGCACCGAGGAGGTAAGGCCTCGAAGAGGATTTTTCGTCTCCTGCTCCGCGTATTCCTTCCCTTTTGGGCATTTGTTCCCGGACACAGAAAGGATCTCCGACTGTTCAAACCGCACTTCTATCTCACAGCCATTGGGGCAGAGAATACAGGTATACGTTTTACGCATCACGGCTCACCACCTTTATTGCAGAATCCGAAAGCAGCTTTTCTCTTGGCAGAATGATGGTTTCCATTTCCGCCGGCAGAAGCCGCGGATATTTTTTCTTTACCAGACAAGTGTCTCCCTGCCGGATTTCCACCCAGCCATTCCTCCCGGGCCGGCGGGGCCGGAAGGAGAAGGTCACCTCCTGCTGCCCCGTTATTTTCTGGGGAACGGTATAACCGATGAGCCCGCCGGTTTCTACAGGGATGTTCGCCTCCGGCAGCCCCTTCTCCAGAAATCTTGCCACCGAATCCGCCAGACGCTCCGCTTCCAGGGAAACGAAATCCACCAGATCGTGGACGTGAAGTACATTTCCCGCGGCAAAGATCCCGGGAACGCTGGTCTGATAAAACTCGTCCACCACCGCGCCTCTGGTCCTGGGATCCAGTTCCACGCCGGCCATCCGGGACAGCTCGTTTTCAGGGATCAGTCCCACGGACAGGATCAGGGTATCGCAGGGATAGGTTTTTTCTGTTCCGGGTATCGGCCGCAGGTCTTCGTCCACCGCGCTGACCTCCACCGCCTCCAGACGCCGGGATCCCAGGATCTTTGTCACCGTATGGCTGAGCAAAAGAGGGATCCCGTAATCCTTCAGGCACTGTTCCACGTTGCGGGGCAGCCCGCTGGCATAGGGCCGGATCTCAAAGACCGCGTCCACCTTTATGCCCTCCAGAGTCAGACGCCGGGCCATGATCATGCCGATGTCCCCGGAGCCCAGGATCACAGCCCTGTTTCCAATCCTTTGATTCTTCAGATTCATATACGCCTGCGCCACTCCGGCGGTAAACACTCCGGAAGGCCGCTCTCCGGGAATGGAAAGGGCCCCCCGGGTCCTCTCCCGGCATCCCATGGTCAGGATCACGGCATCCGCCTGATACCGCGTCAGCCCTTCCCGGGAAACAGCGGTAATGGTCCTGCTGCCGTCAAGGCCGATGACCGTAGTATCCGTGGCTGCCGGGATCTTTCTTTTAAAAACTTCCTCCGCGAACCGCTGGGCGTATTCCGGCCCTGACAGACTCTCTCCAAACCTTGCAAGGCCGAAGCCATCGTGAATGCACTGCCGGAGGATTCCGCCCAGATGGCGCTCCCGTTCCAGGATCAGCAGATCCCGGATCCCTTTTTTCTGCAGCTCCACAGCCGCCGCCAGGCCCCCGGGGCCGCCGCCTATGATCACCGCCTGCTTATGGATCGCTTTCATTTTTCCCGCACCTCCCCTGTAAAGATATAGGAGCCCTGCCGTTCATAGAGAAGTTCTTCCGGACGGAACCCCTTTTCCCTCATGAGCAGTTCCGTGATCCTGGTCTGGCAGTATCCCCCTTGGCAGCGACCCATCATAGCGCGGCAGCGGTACTTTACCCCGGTTACGGTTCCCGCCCCGGGAACGCTGTTGATGGCATGGAGAACTTCCGCTTTGGTTATGGTTTCACAGCGGCAGAGGATCTCCCCGTAGTCCGGATCCTGCCGGATCAGCTCCGCCTGTTCCTCCGGGGTTTTATCCCGAAAAACCGGGAACCGCCGTCGGAACGGCTGAAAATCCGGTCTTTTCTGCAGATCCTCCTCTTCCCGCATCAGGCTTACCACCTGCCGGGCAATGGGGACCGCGCTGGTAAGCCCCGGGGATTCGATCCCCACAAGATTGACTGCGTGAGGGGCCGTATCCGCCCGCCGTTCGATGACAAAATCATGATAGCCTCCCACTTCTTTGGGCGAAAGCTTGGGACGGATCCCTGCAAAATTCCGGATAAAATATTCCTGCTTCAGATACGGATAGATGCGGCTGCCGTCCCGGATCAGCAGATCCATGATCTCTCTTGTGGAGGAATAATCGCCGCGGCTGCGGATGTACTCCGTACTGGGCCCCACAAGAATGTTTCCTTCCAGAGTAGGGGTCAGATGGATTCCCAGACCTCCCGTTTTATAATTGGGAACCGGATAGACCGGCAGAGGAAGGGTCTCCTTCAGCCTTTTATCCAGAACATAATATTCTCCCCTGCAGGGATAGATGGTATAATCCTCCATGCCCAGCATGGCGGAAATTTTATCCGCTCCCAGCCCGGCGCAGTTGATGATCCATCTGCTCCGGAACCGGCCGCTGCCCGCGGCAATGGTATAGATCCCATCTTCTTCCAGGGAAATTGCCGTGACTTCCCTGCCGCAGAAAAAATGCACCCCGTTTTCCGCCGCGTTTTCCGCCAGGCCGAAGGTAAATTGAAAAGGGTCGAGAATCGCGGTGGTGGGCGACCAGAGGGCGAAATTTCCCTGAACCAGCGGAGCCTTTCCGGCAATAAAATCCCGGCCCACGATTTCCATTCCTTTGATGCCGTTTTTTTCTCCCTGGGCTTTCAGCTTCCGCAGGGCCTCCAGATCCTCCTCCGTAAAGCCCACCACCAGTTTTCCTGTCCGTCTATAAGGAATATCCAGCTCTTCCGCCACCTTGTCAAAGCCGCGGTTGCCTTCCACACAGAATCTGGCCATGAAAGAGCCCGGCTGATTATTATATCCCGCATGGAGTACCGCTGAATTCCGGTTGCTGGTTTCCATGCAGATATCCGGCCCTTTTTCCACCACGCAGATGGACAGTCTGTACCGGGACAGTTCCCGGGCCACCGCGCAGCCGATCACTCCCGCCCCCACGATCAGTACATCGTACCCTTCCGTCATGCTTCCTTTCTCCTTTATCCTGAAACAAACCGTTTTTTAGAAAAACAGCGCCCTGTTCCGAAGAACAGAGCGCTGCAGATACATCAGCTATTATGCGTTTTTCTGAGCGATCGCTGCCTGAGCCGCTGCCAGTCTTGCGATGGGCACACGGTAGGGAGAGCAGGATACATAATCCAGGCCCAGCTTGTTGCAGAACTCTACAGAGCTGGGATCTCCGCCGTGCTCGCCGCAGATACCGCAGTGCAGGCTCGGACGGGTCTGCTTTCCGAGTTTTACAGCCATCTCCATCAGACGGCCAACGCCAACCTGATCCAGTTTTGCGAAAGGATCGTTCTCGAAGATCTTGGCATCATAGTAAGCATCCAGGAACTTGCCTGCGTCGTCACGGGAGAAGCCGAAGGTCATCTGAGTCAGGTCGTTGGTTCCGAAGCAGAAGAACTCAGCCTCTTTGGCGATCTCATCCGCGGTCAGAGCTGCTCTGGGGATCTCGATCATGGTTCCTACTTCGTACTTCATATCGATACCGGCTGCCGCGATCTCAGCGTCAGCGGTCTCAACTACAAATTTCTTCACGTATTTCAGCTCTTTGATATCACCTACCAGCGGGATCATGATCTCCGGCTCGATGGTCCAGTCGGGATGAGCTTTCTTCACGTTGATGGCCGCGCGGATCACAGCCTTGGTCTGCATCTTGGCGATCTCCGGATAGGTGACAGCCAGACGGCATCCACGATGTCCCATCATGGGGTTGAACTCATGCAGGCTTGCGATGATGGCTTTGATGTGCTCTACGCTCTTGCCCTGGGCCTCAGCCAGCTTCGCGATGTCCTCTTCCTCGGTGGGAACGAACTCATGCAGCGGCGGATCCAGGAAACGGATGGTAACCGGGTTGCCTTCCAGAGCCTCGTACAGCTTCTCGAAGTCTCCCTGCTGCTCGGGCAGGATCTTCTCCAGAGCGGCCTCTCTCTCCTCAACGGTCTCGGAGCAGATCATCTCACGGAACGCGTCGATCCGGTTGCCCTCGAAGAACATATGCTCGGTACGGCAGAGGCCGATACCCTCAGCGCCCAGCTCACGGGCTTTCTTAGCGTCAGCCGGAGTATCCGCGTTGGTTCTTACCTTCATGGTTCTGTATTTGTCAGCCCATGCCATGATTCTTCCGAACTCGCCGGCGATGGTAGCGTCTACGGTGGGGATGATTCCGTCGTAGATGTTTCCGGTAGAGCCGTCGATGGAGATAGCATCTCCCTCATGGAACTCTTTGCCGTTCAGAGTGAATTTCTTATTTTCTTCATCCATGGTGATGTCGCCGCATCCGGATACACAGCAGGTACCCATACCACGGGCAACAACGGCTGCGTGGGAGGTCATACCGCCGCGAACGGTCAGGATACCCTGAGCGGCCTTCATGCCTTCGATATCTTCCGGAGAGGTCTCCAGACGGACCAGAACGACCTTCTCGCCTCTGGCAGCCCACTCTTTTGCATCCTCAGCGGAGAATACGATCTTACCGCAGGCAGCTCCCGGAGAAGCGCCCAGTGCCTTGCTCATGGGAACAGCGGCCTTCAGAGCAGCGGCGTCGAACTGGGGATGCAGCAGGGAATCCAGGTTTCTGGGATCGATCATAGCAACGGCTTCTTCCTCGGTTCTCATGCCCTCGTCTACCAGATCGCAGGCGATCTTCAGAGCGGCCTGAGCAGTTCTCTTGCCGTTACGGGTCTGCAGCATGTACAGTTTGCCGTGCTCAACGGTAAACTCCATATCCTGCATATCTCTGTAATGAGCTTCCAGTCTCTTGCAGACATCCTGGAACTGCTCGAAAGCTTCCGGGAACTTCTGCTCCATCTCGGAAATGTGCATGGGGGTACGAACACCGGCCACAACGTCCTCGCCCTGAGCGTTGGTCAGGAACTCGCCGAACAGGCCCTTGTTTCCGGTAGCGGGATCTCTGGTGAACGCAACACCGGTACCGCAGTCGTCGCCCATGTTTCCGAATGCCATCATCTGTACGTTAACAGCGGTTCCCCAGGAATAGGGGATATCGTTGTCACGGCGGTATACGTTGGCACGGGGGTTGTCCCAGGAACGGAATACGGCTTTGATGGCGCCCATCAGCTGCTCCTTGGGATCAGAGGGGAAGTCGGAACCGATCTTCTCTTTGTACTCTGCCTTGAACTGCTCAGCCAGAGTCTTCAGATCCTCAGCGGTCAGCTCCACATCCTGCTTAACACCCTTCTCGGCTTTCATCTTGTCGATGAGCTCCTCGAAGTATTTCTTTCCAACCTCCATAACAACGTCGGAGTACATCTGGATAAATCTTCTGTAGCAGTCCCAGGCCCAGCGGGGATTGCCGGATTTCTCGGACAGTACCGCCACAACGTCCTCATTCAGACCCAGGTTCAGGATGGTGTCCATCATACCGGGCATGGATGCTCTTGCGCCGGAACGAACGGATACCAGCAGCGGGTTCTCTTTGTCTCCGAATTTCTTACCGGTGATCTCCTCCATCTTGCCGATGTATTCCATGATCTGGCCCATGATCTCATCGTTGATCTTTCTGCCATCCTCATAGTACTGAGTACAAGCCTCTGTGGTGATGGTAAAGCCCTGGGGAACGGGAAGACCCAGATTGGTCATCTCAGCCAGGTTTGCGCCTTTTCCACCGAGAAGCTCACGCATGTTCGCGTTGCCTTCAGTGAACAAATAGACCCATTTGTTTGCCATGTTGCGTTTCCTCCTAAAATATAGAATTGGTTGATATGTATTAGTAAAGTATTCCCGGAATATTCCGTGAAATACCTACATACAATAGTCATGTGCGGCCTTCCGGGCGCACACATTTATTGTATCATAAAACAGTTCATAGTCAAGAACCAAACTTGTAATTTCTTGACAAATTCCGTCCCGTCCCTCAGAATATAGGCAATGAACCGTACAAAGGAGGATCGTCATGACAGGACTCAGCACACTCTGCTACATAGAAAAAGACGGAAAATATCTGATGCTGCACCGGACCGTCAAAGAAAACGATGTGAACAAGGAAAAATGGATCGGCGTGGGCGGGCATTTTGAGAAGGACGAAAGCCCGGAAGAATGCCTTCTGCGGGAAGTCCGGGAAGAAACCGGCTATACCCTGACCTCCTGGCGGTACCGGGGGATCGTTACCTTCGTCTCCGGAGACGGGGTCACCGAATACATGTCTCTTTTCACCGCCGATGGTTTTCAGGGAGATCCCATTCCCTGCGATGAGGGGGAACTGGCCTGGGTCGACATCGATCAGGTGGAGACCCTCAATATCTGGGAGGGGGATAAGATCTTTTTCCGCCTGCTGGCCCAGGACCGGCCGTTCTTTTCCCTGAAGCTGGTATACGACGGAAACGGCCGTCTGCTTTCCGCCGCCCTGGACGGCAGCCCCCTGGCCCTGGACTGAAAAACCGGAGGGCGGATCACAAAAACTCCACCCTCCGAAAAGCTTCCCTGAGGTTTTCCTCAGAAGCCGTCGCTTCTCTGTTTTCTCCGCCGCAGCTGTCATCCAGCTGGATCACAAACAGGCTGTCTTCCGCCTGGGTCCAGCCGCAGAGTTTTCTCTGTTTTGAAACGCTGTTCCCGTCGTCGTAAACATAATCCAATCCGGCCCAGTACACAGTCCGGCCGTCCACATCCATGACCGCGGTTTCGCTGGTTTCTATATCCCGGTATTCTTCGGTACCTTCCATCCAGGCAGGATCCACATAAATGTCCCACATATCTTCGGCCGCGATGTAGGCTTCAAAGGCATAAAGGTACGTCCGATATTCCTCGTCCTCCCAGTTTTCCTGCATGCTGGACAGATACCCTTCGCCGCCGTAACTGTAGATCTGATCCTCCAGGAGAGAGATCCTGGCGGAAACCTCCCCGGTTTCAGAGGTAATGGTAAATTCCCTCTGTTCCGAAAGCGCCTCCCAGTTCGGGATTTCCCAGTCTTCCGAGGAGGTTTCCGTGACCGCCTGCTTTTCTTCTTGGAGGAACCCCAGGACCGCCGAGAGGATCACCGTCACCAGAACCACCACAAATACAATTTTTCCGGCAAGGCCGCTGTTCTGCCTGGGTGTGCTTCCCCTGCTCCCGGCCTTGGGGAAGGATCCATAACCGTATCCGCCTCTCCCCGGATTGCCCGGCCTCGGTCCGGCTCCGGTCTGCCCGCCGGGCCCCCTCTGTCCTGTGTCCCGGGGAATGGCGCCGGGCTGTTCGACGGGAAGATTTTCATTCAGCCGATACTGGCTGTCATCTTTTTTGTTGTCCATACCGCACTCGGTACAGATCCGGTCCGCATTCAGCCTGCCTCCGCATAAAGTACATCTGTCCAAGTTTCCGGTCCCTCCTGTCCTGATTCTGTTATTTCTTTTACCATATCACAAAAAGCCATGAAATGCCACCCAAACAGCCGCAGTCCGTTTTCTGTTCCGGCAGAAAAAAGGAGCGCTGCTCCGCAGATGATCCTCATCTGTTTTGCAGCGCCCCGAAAGGGCGGCAGATGCCGCTGATCCATTTACTTGTTGTAGCAGACGATCTTTCCGAAGTCCGGTTTCAGGGAAGCTCCGCCTACCAGTCCGCCGTCGATGTCCGGCATAGCGAACAGTTCTGCGGCGTTGCCTGCGTTTACGGAACCACCGTACTGAATGCGGATGGCTTCTGCGGTATCGGTGTCATAGATCTCCGCGATGCACTCGCGAATGCCCTTGCAGACTTCCTCTGCCTGCTGGCTGGTAGCGGTCTTTCCGGTGCCGATGGCCCAGATCGGCTCGTACGCGATGACAGCGGTCTTCGCCTGCTCTGCGGTCACATTCTGGAATCCAACCTTCACCTGCTGACGGATCCAGTCCATGGTGATGCCCTGCTCTCTCTGCTCCAGAGACTCGCCGCAGCACATGATCGGAGTCAGGCCGTGCTCAAAGGCTTTCAGTACTTTCTTGTTGACATCCTCGCTGGTCTCCTTGAAGTAATCTCTTCTCTCGGAATGGCCCAGGATCACGTATTTAACTCCTGCGTCCACCAGCATGGCCGGAGCGATCTCGCCGGTGTAAGCGCCTTTTTCTTCATAGTACATATTCTCGGCGGCAACCTGGATGTTGGTTCCCTTGCAGGCCTCAACCACCGGAACGATGTCGATGGCGGGAACGCCGAAGACTACATCTACTTCCTCATTCTGCACCAGGGGCTTCAGGGTCTCAACCAGAGCAACTGCCTCGCTGGGAGTCATGTTCATTTTCCAGTTTCCTGCGATAATTTTCTTTCTTGCCATTGCTTTATCCTCTCTTCCTTCTATATACCTGTGTGTTTCCGGAACTGCGCCTGACGGCTTGCTTTCGTTAAGTTGCTTTCAGCTGTTTGTTCCCTCAACTAAGCTCATGCTGCGCCTGGCGGCTTGCCTTCGCTAAGGTTCGGGAACGACCTCGCACTAAACTCAAGCTTCGCCTTTGGCTCGCTTTCGTTAAGTTGCTTTCGGTCACTTATCGTTCGCGGCAGCTACGCCGGGGAGTTCTTTGCCTTCCAGGAATTCCAGGGAAGCTCCGCCGCCGGTGGAGATGTGGCTCATCTTGTCGCCGAAGCCCAGCTGGTTTACGGCTGCAGCGGAATCTCCGCCGCCGATGATGGTGGTGGCGTCGGTCTCAGCCAGTGCTTTTGCCACGGCAATGGTTCCGGCTGCCAGGGTGGGGTTCTCGAATACGCCCATGGGTCCGTTCCATACAACGGTCTTGGCGGTCTTGGCTGCCTCGGCGTACAGCTCGGCGCTCTTGGGTCCGATATCCAGGCCCATCATATCTGCCGGGATTTCGTCGGCGGATACATTCTTTACATCGATGGCTGCGTCAATGGGGTTCGGGAAGGAAGCGGCTACCGCTGCGTCTACCGGAAGCAGCAGTTTCTTGCCCAGCTTGTCAGCCTTCGCGATCATCTCTTTGCAGTAATCCAGCTTGGTGTCGTCCACCAGGGATTTTCCGACTTCTTTGCCCTGGGCTTTCAGAAAGGTGAAGGCCATGCCTCCGCCGATGATCAGGGTGTCGCATTTCTCCAGCAGATTGGAGATCACGTTCAGCTTGTCGGCAACCTTGGCTCCGCCCAGGATAGCTACGAAGGGACGGACCGGATTCTCAACGGCGTTGCCCAGGAAAGCGATCTCCTTCTCCATCAGGTAGCCTACCACGCAGGTATCTACAAACTGCGTTACGCCTACGTTGGAGCAGTGGGCACGGTGAGCGGTACCGAAAGCGTCGTTTACGAATACGTCACAGAGGGAAGCCAGCTCTTTGGAGAAAGCCTCTCCGTTCTTGGTCTCCTCCACGCGGTAACGGGTGTTCTCCAGCAGGATGCAGTCCCCGTCTTTCATAGCCTCCACAGCGGCTTTGGCGTTGGGTCCTACCACCTCGGGATCCGCGGCGAATTTTACTTCCTGTCCCAGCAGCTCGCTGAGGCGTACCGCTACGGGAGCCAGAGACAGTTCCGGTTTGGGCTCTCCCTTGGGTTTGCCCAGATGGGAGCAGAGAATGACTCTTCCGCCGTCAGCCAGCAGCTTTTTAATGGTGGGCAGAGCGGCGACCAGACGGTTCTCGTCGGTGATCTTTCCCTCTTTCAGGGGAACGTTGAAATCGCATCTTACCAGGACTTTTTTGCCCTTTACATTGATATCATCTACGGTTTTCTTGTTTAAAGACATAGTATATACCTCCAACGTATAAATGTAAGGGGCCCGGTCCAAACTGACCGGACCCCTTGGGTTCTCGCCTTAAGCCTGTCTATTACTGTAATTCGGAGAAATATTTGATGGTACGAACCATCTGGCTGGTGTAAGAATTCTCGTTGTCATACCAGGAAACAACCTGTACCTCGGTGGTGCCGTTGTCCAGCGGCAGAACCATGGTCTGGGTAGCGTCGAACAGAGAGCCGTATCTCATGCCGATGATATCGGAAGAAACGATCTCGTCCTCATTGTATCCATAGGACTCGGTTGCGGAAGCTTTCATCTTAGCGTTGATCTCGTCAACGGTTACATTGCCTTCTACAACTGCGGTCAGGATGGTGGTGGATCCGGTGGGGGTAGGTACACGCTGAGCGGAGCCGATGAGCTTGCCGTTCAGTTCCGGAATAACCAGACCGATTGCCTTTGCTGCGCCGGTGCTGTTGGGAACGATGTTAACAGCTGCTGCACGGGATCTTCTCAGATCGCCTTTTCTCTGGGGTCCGTCCAGAGTCATCTGATCGCCGGTGTAAGCGTGGATGGTAACCATGATACCGGACTTGATGGGTGCCAGCTCATTCAGAGCTTTTGCCATGGGAGCCAGGCAGTTGGTGGTGCAGGATGCTGCGGAAATTACAGTATCGCTGGGTTTCAGAGTCTCATGGTTTACATTGTAAACGATGGTGGGCAGATCGTTTCCTGCGGGAGCAGAGATAACAACCTTTCTTGCGCCTGCTTTGATGTGAGCCTCGGCTTTTGCCTTAGAGGTGTAGAAGCCGGTGCACTCCAGAACAACGTCTACTTTCAGCTCTCCCCAGGGAAGGTTGGAAGCGTCAGCCTCTTTGTAGATCTTGATGGTCTTGCCGTCTACAGTGATGGTTCCGGCTTCCTCATCAGAGGTAACGGTATCAGCCAGAGCGTATTTGCCCTGAGAAGAATCATATTTTAACAGATGCGCTAACATCTTGGGAGATGTTAAGTCGTTAATTGCTACTACTTCGTAACCCTCTGCTCCGAACATCTGTCTGAAAGCCAGACGTCCAATACGGCCAAAACCATTGATCGCTACTCTTACTGCCATGATTTCATTCCTCCTAAAAGTGTTTAAAAATTGTTGTGCCTCCTGTTTCGGGAAAGAGGCATCAACTCAAACTCTATATTACCTAATTCTGGTTAAAAATTCAAGGCTTATTTTTCAGAATCCCCCGGAAAAGCGGTCATATTTTTGTAAATACCGGTTTCCCCCGGCGAAATTCTGTGTAGTATTTATAACCGCACGCCAGCAGCAGTTCCCGGACCTGTGAAAACCCGTATCCCACATGCTCCGGACGGTGAGCGTCGGAGCCCAGCGTGACCATCTCTCCCCCCAGTTCCCGGTACCGTTTCAGGATATCCGGATGAGGATTGGGAAATCCCAGTCCGTATTTCAGTCCGCCGCTGTTTACCTCCAGGGCGATCCCCCCTTCCGCCAGTTCCCGGAGGATCGGATCGATCAGCTCCCGGAAACCTTTGTAGGAATAGTTCTTTTCCTTTGTATATCCGTACCGCACCACGTAATCCAGATGCCCCAGGGCGTGGAAGCCGCGGATCCCGCGGATGTTTTCCAGAGTGCAGCGAAAGTAGTCCCGGTACAGTTCTTCGTCCGTGCCCGGGTACTGCTCCCGGTCATAAGGATCCAGCCCGTCTACCAGGTGGACGGAGCCGATGACGTAATCAAAGGGATACTGCCGGGTGTACGCCCGGATCCGCTGCCCCAGGTGGGGCTGCAGGCCCAGTTCCACTCCCAGGCGGATCTCCAGCCTGCCCCGGTACGCCTCCCGCAGTTCCTCCAGTTTTTCCAGATACGGTTCTGTTTCCAGCTGGAATTCTCCGCCGGGATAATCCATATCATAATGATCCGTAAAGCAAATGGCTTTCATGCCCAGTCTTTCCGCCCGGGCCGCCATTTCTTCCGGCCTGGCATCGCTGTCCGAGGAAAATCCCGTATGCATGTGGCAGTCTGACATCATAAGATCGTCCCTCCTCCGGCCACAAAATCCTCCTGATAAAAAACTACGGACTGTCCCGGAGTCACGGCCCGCACAGGCTCCTGAAATTCACAGCGGATCCTGTCCTCTCCGGTCCTGGTCACCCGGCAGGGAGTTCCCCGGTGTCCGTAGCGGATCTTGGCCGTACAGGCAATGGACTCCCCGATCTCCGGCTCCGGCACGCCCATGTAGTTGACCTGATCCGCTTCCAGGATCCTGGAGAACACCTGGTCCCCCTCCCCGATGACCACCTCATTGGTGTCCGGGCGGATCTCCCTGACAAACACCCGGCGGCCCATGGGAAGTCCCAGACCTCGGCGCTGGCCGATGGTGTAGTGCGTGATCCCTTTATGGCGTCCCAGGATCTCTCCGCTGTCCGTAACGAAGTTGCCTTCCGGCGCCTGGATCCCCGTATACCGCCGGATGAAACCGGCATAGTCCCTGTCCGGGATAAAACAGATCTCCTGGCTGTCCCGCTTGTCCGCCACAGGCAGGCCGATCCTCTCCGCCAGCTGCCGGATCTCCGGTTTGGTGTAGCTGCCCACGGGCATTAAGGTATGCCGGAGCTGGTCCTGGGTCAGCCCGTACAGAGCGTAGGTCTGGTCCTTGCCGGCAGTCACGGAATTGCTCACCGCGTACCGGCCGTTTGGCAGCCGGCGGATCCTGGCGTAATGGCCGGTGGCAATATAGTCTGCCCCCAGTTCCCGGGCGCTATGCAGCATGGCCTCCCACTTTACGAAACGGTTGCAGGCCACACAGGGATTGGGCGTCCTTCCCCGGAGATATTCCCGGACGAAATAGTCCGTCACGGATTTCTGAAATTCTTTCCGGAAATCCAGCACACAGAATGGGATGTCCAGCAGAGCGGCTACCCGGCGGGCGTCCTCCTCCGGAGCGGAACTGCCGTTTCCTTCCTCCTGCCATGTCCGCAGGGTGACTCCCCGGACTTCATACCCCTGCTCCTTCAGAAGATAGGCAGCCACCGAGGAATCCACCCCGCCGGACATGCCGATGATCACTTTTTCCCGGGCCATTTTAATAGTCTTCCTCTTCCTCGCCTTCGCTGATATCCGATTTGGGTTTCTGCAGGCCTTCAATCTTTATGTGATGCTTCTCCGCGTAATCCCAGAGCGCCGCGTGAATGGCTTCCTCCGCCAGCAGGGAACAATGCACCTTCACCGGAGGCAGGCCGTCCAGGGCCTCCATTACCGCCTTGTTGGTGACCTCCAGGGCCTGCTGGATGGTCTTGCCTTTTACCAGTTCCGTAGCCATGCTGCTGGTAGCCACGGCGGCTCCACAGCCGAAGGTCTTGAATTTGCAGTCCCGGATCACCCCGTTGTCGTCAATATCCAGATACATGCGCATGATATCGCCGCACTTGGCGTTTCCCACCGTGCCCACGCCGCTGGCGTTCTCGATCTCTCCCACATTCCGTGGATTCTGAAAATGGTCCATTACTTTTTCACTGTACATACCTGATTTCCTCCGTTTTGATTTCCTTTATCCTCTGATCATGGATTTTGTCTTCCCCGCCGTGTAATCCTCGTAGAGGGGGGACATATTTCTGAGTTTTGCCACGATCTCTTTGATTTTATCCACTGTATAGTCAATTTCTTCTTTGGTGGTCTCCGCCGACAGGGTCAGCCGCAGGGATCCGTGAGCCAGCTCATGGGGCAGGCCGATGGCCAGCAGTACATGGGAGGGATCCAGGGATCCCGAAGTACAGGCGGAGCCGCTGGAAGCGCAGATCCCTTCCATATCCAGCATGATCAGCAGGGATTCTCCCTCCACAAACTCAAAGCTGAAGTTCACATTGTTGGGAAGCCGCTTCACCGGATCCCCGTTAAGCCGGCAGCACTCCACCTCCGACCGGATGCGCCCGATCAGATAATCCCGCAGTTCCCGCTCTTTGGCCGTGCGTTCTTCCATCGTATCCGCCGCCAGTTTCGCGGCGGCGCCGTATCCCACGATCCCGGGAACATTTTCCGTGCCGGCCCGGCGCTTTCTTTCCTGGGCGCCTCCATGGATGAAGGAGCGGATCTTCACCCCCTTACGGATGTACAGGAAGCCGATACCCTTAGGGCCGTTGATCTTGTGGGAGCTGGAGCTGAGCATATCCACGCGGCAGTCATCCACATCGATGGGCAGCTGGCCGAAGGCCTGCACCGCGTCCGTGTGGAAAAGGATCCCGTGCTCCCGGGCGATCATGCCGATCTCCCGGATGGGCTGGATGGTACCGATCTCATTGTTGGCAAACATCACGGAGATCAGGATCGTCTCCGGAGTAATCGCCCGTTCCAGATCCTCCAGCTTTACCACGCCGTTCTCGTCCACATCCAGATAGGTGACTCTGGCCCCCCTTTCCTTTTCCAGATACTGACAGGTGTGCAGGACCGCATGATGCTCGATCTTTGTGGTAATGATGTGGTTCCCTTTATTTTTATAGGCTTCAAAGGCCGCCTTGATCGCCCAGTTATCCGACTCTGTTCCGCCGGCGGTAAAATAGATCTCCTCCGGCTTGGCGTTCAGGACGCCGGCAATGGCCTCCCGGGCGTTGGTGACAGCCTCTTTGCTCTCCGAAGCGATGGAATAAATGCTGGAGGGATTTCCGTATACTTCGGAAAAATACGGCAGCATAGCCTCCACTACCTCCGGCGCTGTCTTGGTTGTCGCTGCGTTATCTAAATAAATCATGGTCTTTTCTCCTTTTCTATTTACTGCAGACATTGGCGATGGTTCCCCGATGGCTGTCCTGGATCCTGCGGCTTTCCTCCACCAGTTCCGCCAGCATGATGGAATCCACTGCCTGGCAGATGCCATCGTTGATCCTTTTCCATACATATTTTGTCACGCATACATCAGCTCCCTCGCAGGGGTGTTCCTTCTGAAAGGCTCCGCATTCCACCGCTTCCAGGTTTCCCTCCAGGGCCCGAAGGACGTCTCCGACAGAAATCGCTTCCGCCGGCTTCGCCAGCTGATATCCGCCTCCGGCGCCCCGGACGCTTTTAATGAGTCCGGCTTTCCGCAGAAGACGCATCAGCTGCTCCAGATAGCTTTCGGAAATATTCTGCCTGCCGGCAATACTCTGAATGCAGACCGCTTCTTCCCGGCTGTTCAGTGCCAGATCCACCAGCGCCCGCAGCCCGTATCTTCCCTTTGTGGACAGTTTCATCGCATGCACCTTCCTTCTAATTCCGAGTATTTATGTCGGATTTATTGGCATCCTCAGAATACCACAGACTCCTGCCACTGTCAAGCACACATATGTGCCGTTTTTTCCGCATACATTATCTCAACCACAGCCGGGGGATCTTTATGTCTGAATTCAGAGAAAAAATATGGAAGGGAACTCTGATCTTGACCTCTGCCGCCCTGGTCAGCAGGGTCATCGGCTTTTTTTATAAAATATTCCTTTCCCACTCCATTGGTGCGGAACAGATCGGCATTTACCAGCTGGCCGTCCCTCTGTACGCCCTGACCTTCGCCCTCTGCGTCACCGGGATCCAGTCCGCTCTCTCCCGGCTGATCTCCGCCTGTTTTGCCCGGGAGCAGCCCCGCCGGGCCCTGGATACCTTTGCTTCCGGACTCCTCATGGCATTGCTGCTGTCCCTGGGCTCTGCTTTTCTGCTGTACCGTGCCGCTGCGCCCCTGAGTTCCCTGCTCCTGAAGGAACCCCGCTGTGCCGCTCTGCTACGGCTGCTGGCTCTTTCACTGCCTTTTTCCTGCCTCCACGCCTGTATCACCGCCTACTATTACGGCAGAAAACGCGCCGGGATCCCGGCTCTTGGCCAGCTGCTGGAGCAGGGGGTCCGGACCGCCGCCTCTCTGCTGTGCTATTTTTACGCTCTGGAAAAGGGCCTCACCCCCACCGCCGCCCTGGCAGCCGCCGGCGCTCTGGCAGGGGAACTGGCCGCCTGCCTTTTTTCTCTGCTCCTGATCCGCCTGGAATTCAGCCGATACCAATATGCTCTCCGGGAACTTTCCAAACCCTTTTCCCGGATCCGGGAGATCCTCGCGCTCTCTGTACCGCTTACTATCAACCACGTTTTCGTCACCGTCCTGCACAACGCGGAGGCCATCCTGATCCCCGGCATGCTGCTGGCCTCGGGGCTGACCCGGAGCAGCGCCCTGAGCCTGTACGGCATTCTCACGGGAATGACTTTGCCTCTGCTGTTTTTCCCTTCCGCTGTTACGCATTCCCTGGCTGTCATGCTGCTGCCCAGCGTGGCGGAGGATCAGGCCCGCGGCAATCAGACCCGGATCCGGCGGACGGTGGAATCCGCCTTTCACTACTGCATGATCCTGGGAATCTTCGCGGGCGGCGTTTTTTTCTTTTTCGGATCCCAGATCGGCTCTGTCCTGTTCGGCGTCCCGGAAGCAGGCGGATTTCTGAAGGACCTGGCTCCGCTCTGCCCTTTTCTGTATCTGAACGGCACTTTGTCCGGGATCCTGAACGGGCTGGGAAAAACCCGCTTTCACCTGGCGGAAAACGCTGTTTCTCTCGGACTGCGCATCCTCTTTGTTCTGCTGGCTGTCCCCCGGCTTGGCATCCGCGGCTGCCTGGCCGGTCTGGTTCTGGGAGAAGTCACTTCCGCCCTTATGAATCTCTGCTGTCTGCGCCGACTGACCCGATTCCGCCCCAACCTCCCGCGCACCTTGCTAAAGCCCGCCGCCGCCTTTTTTCTCAGCCTGGGCATCTGCCTTTTTTTCAGCGGATGGGGCCGGGGGCTTTTCGCAATTCCCACTTTGGCAGCCCTGCTGCTGAAGCTGATCCTTCTGGGGCTTTCCTATCTTTTGTTTTTCCCGGAAGAGTGGAAAAAATATCTTTTCCGGAACTCGACAAGCGGAAAAGATTGTAGTATCATGAAATATCAGACGACCAAAAGACATTACAGATAGGAGTTACAGATATGAGTTTTTCCATGATGAAGCCCCTTCCCTCTCCGGCAGAGATCCGGGAACAATATCCCCTCTCCGAAAACGCCAGAAAAGCCAAAGAGGCAAGGGATGAAGCGATCAGACAGGTCATCACCGGCCAGTCTGATAAATTTCTGGTGATCATCGGCCCCTGTTCCGCCGATAACGAGTACGCGGTCTGCGATTACGTCAGCCGGCTGGTAAGCGTGCAGGAAAAGGTGGCCGAAAAGCTGATCCTGATCCCCAGAGTATACACAAACAAACCACGAACCACCGGGGAGGGTTACAAAGGCATCGTCCACCAGCCGGATCCCGAAAAGAAACCGGACCTGGCCCAGGGACTTATCGCCATGCGGCATATGCACATCCGGGTCCTGGAGGAGACCGGACTCTCCGCCGCGGATGAGATGCTGTATCCGGACAACTGGAGCTACGTCTCCGATTTTCTGTCCTACGTAGCCATCGGCGCCCGCTCCGTGGAAAATCAGCAGCACCGGCTCACCGTGTCCGGGCTGGACATTCCCGTGGGCATGAAAAACCCCACCAGCGGCGACCTTTCCGTAATGCTGAATTCGGTGATCGCCGCCCAGAACGGCCACACCTTTATCTACCGGGGCAAGGAGACCCATTCCACCGGGAACCCCCTGGCCCACACCGTCCTTCGGGGCGCCACCAACAAACACGGCAACGCCATCCCCAACTACCACTACGAGGATCTGGAACTGCTGCTGGATAAATACGAGCAGACCGGCCTGAAAAACCCGGCCGCCATTGTGGACACCAACCATTCCAACTCCAACAAAAAATACGAGCAGCAGATCCGCATTACCCGGGAAGTACTGCGGAGCCGCCACTACGATCCCCGGATCAAGGACCTGGTAAAAGGCCTCATGATCGAGAGCTATCTGGAGCCGGGAGCACAGAAGATCGGCTGCGGCCGGCACATTTACGGCAAATCCATCACCGATCCCTGTCTGGGCTGGGAGGAATCCGAACGGCTGATCTACGAGATCGCTGATCTTTGCTGAACATAGTTTCACCCGCGGAACTGCAGATGTGATCCTTCTGCAATCCCGCGGGTGAATTTTTTCTGTCCTGGCTTTCCCCCGGTCCTATTTCCGTGGATGAGCTTTCTGATACACTTCCCGGATCTTATAGATCCCCATGTTCAGATACATCTGCGTGGTGGAAATGTCCGAATGCCCCAGCATTTCCTGCAGACTCTTGAGATCCGCCCCGTTCTGCAGCATATGGGCCGCAAAGGAATGCCGGAGTGTGTGGGGCGTGATATCCGCGGTAATGCCGGCCTCGGCCGCGTATCCTTTCAGAATCTTCCAGAAGCCCTGCCGGCTCATGGCCCCGCCGCTGCAGTTGACAAACAGATACTCACTTTCCAGGCCTTTCAAAAGCTTTTCTCTGGCCTCCCCCAAGTATTGCTCCAAAGCTTTCCTGGCCTTTTCCCCAAAGGGAATGATCCTGTCCCTGCCCTGCTCCTCGCAAGTGACGCAGCCCATCTGCCAGTTCAGATCCCGAAGCTGCAGATGGGTAAGCTCACTGACCCGGATCCCTGTGGCGTACAGCAGTTCCAGCATGGCAAGGTCCCTCATCCCCTTGGGTGTGCCGGCATCCGGCTGACGCATCAGCAGATCGATCTCTTCTACTGTGAGAATGGCAGGAGCCTTTTTTTCCACCCGGGGGGCTTTCAGCCCTTCGGTAGGATCTCCCTTAAGTCCCTGCTCCTTCACAAGATACTGAAAAAAAGAACGGAGAGCTGCGATATTCCGCGACACCGTTGCCGGCGAGAGCTTCTCCCGTTCAAGATACAGCATATAGGAATTCAGATTCGTGGCAGTGATCTGCGATGGTTCTGTGATCGCGTGTTCCCTGAAATAGACCTCTGCCTTTTTCAGATCCCTTTCATAGGAAACCTCCGTATTCCGGGAGGTTCTTTTTACATTATGTAAATAACATATATAATCCTGAATTGCATTTATCATACTAAAAATCCTTCTGTCTAATATTCTAAAAGCAATTCACCCTTCAAAAATATATAAGCCATTATAAACATAAATTTCAAAAAATGCAAACGCGGTTTTTACGGGAAAACCGGGCTTTTTCGGAGGTTTCGACAGTTTTCAACAAGATATCGGCAGACCTGACGGCCCTCGCACTACATGTTGTAAAAAAAATAATTGTTAATTTTTTGTAACATTTTTTCAAAGCTCTGAAACCCAGCGCAGTACCATGGGATTTACATAACATTCCAGAAAAACGCCGCAGAGGACCAGGGCCATCCCGGCTCCCGCACGCCAGAAAGTATTCTCTGTATTTTTTTCTCTCCGGCCCGCCTGCAAGACGGCTTTTCTCTGACATCCGGTAAACTGCCGTCAGATAAAAAAGGCTGGCAGGCACATAGATCAGTGCCTGAGGCAGAACGGCGGCCGACAGAAAAAGAAGCCCCCGCACTCCCAGCTGCAGCACAGCCATAGCAGACAGAACGCCCCCCAGAAAACCCGTCCATAAAAGCCCCGCCAGGACCAGATAGCCTCCCAGGGCCGTCAGTCCCGGCAGCGGATACAGGAGCATGACGCCCAGCCTTCTGCGGATCAGATAACAGAGATAGCCGCTGCCGCGAACCCCCGGATCTCCTTGGATACGGAAAACAGTCAGCGCTTCCAGATCCCGGGAACGGTGTTCCCCACACCAGATTTACAAAAATGATCCCCAGGGCAAAACCGGCCAGATACAGGATCATAAAAAATCTCCAGTAAGAAAGATTTCCGGGTTTTCTGAATTTTTCCATGCAAAATCCCCCTCACGCTATTGTATGAGGGGGATGATCTGTTTATCCGTTTTATTCTTTTTCCTGATCCCGGTCTGTTTCTTCCTCTTCGGGATCCTCCGCGGATTCCTCCAGCGCTGCCGGATCCCGCGCCGCTTCCGGTTCTTCCCCGGCGGCTTCTTCCTGCTTTTCCTCCGGCTCCTCTGTCTCCTGTACTTCGTCGTCATTCCTGCCAAGCGTCCGGAGCGCCGTGATGATCAGCAACGGCTCCTACCGCCAGGAACAGGATCCCCGCCAGGACCATGATGACTTTTTCCGCCATATTGGGCACATCCCCCTTGGCAACTCCCTGGAGCAGCTGAACTGCCAGATAGGCCAGATATCCTCCCACCAGGATCCGGATCCCGTAATATACCTTTGTATTGCGCATAGCTTTCTCCTTTATGTTTTATTTGTCCAGAGCGAAAAGCGCCGCTCCGATGGCGCCGCAGAGCTGAGAATACCGGGAGACGCGGATCTCCATTCCCAGCTTTTTGCCGATCTCCCGGACCACGCCGGAATTTTTGGCCACGCCGCCCGTCATGAGACAGGGCCCCCGGCCTTTTACCCGGCGGACCAGAGCCGCCGTTTTCGCCGCCACGGATCTGTTCAGGCCGTGGATGATATCCGGCACCGCCGTATTGCCGGCAATGAGGGAGACCACCTCGGATTCCGCGAACACCGTACACATGCTGGAGATGGTCACATCCTCCTTCCAGCTGTCCCCCAGCCGGCTCATCTCCTCCATGGATAACTCCATGGTCCTGGCCATCATCTCCAGAAAACGCCCGGTGCCGGCGGCGCATTTGTCGTTCATAACAAAATTTTCCACATTGCCCTGCTCATCCAGACAGATGATCTTGGAATCCTGGCCGCCGATATCGATGACCGTCCGGATCTCCGGATCCAGATACCTGGCGCCCCGGGCGTGGCAGGTGATCTCCGTCACCGATCCGGCCTCCATGCCGATGTGTTCCCGGCCGTAACCGGTGGTGACTATTCTTTCTATATCCTGCTCCCGGATCCCCGCTTTGTCAAGGGCTTCCCGGTAAGCTTTTCCGGCGCCGGCGGCAGCGCCTGCCCCGGTAGGCACGATCGCCCAGGAGACCAGCTTCCCGCTGCCGTCCAGGATCACCACATCCGTGCTGCTGGAACCGCTGTCGATCCCGGCCGCGTATCCGCCGCCTCCTGCGGCAGCTCTGTCCTGTACCGCTTTTTTCATTCCCAGGCCGCTTTCCCCAAAGGCAGCGATGCGGGTAGCCAGCTGGCCACGGCTCTGCCGGGTGCCGTCGGTCTCGATCTTCAGCAGAGGTACCTCCGCGCGGTCTTTCAGGTCCGCGTACTCAAAGCTGTAGTAATCGCAGAATTTCATGGTATGGTAGACAATGCCCCGGACCGCCGGATCCGGCTTTCGCCGGTCCCCTGTATCCTGCATGCGCATGCAGGGGTACTGCTCCAGCAAAAGGCCCGCATACTCTTCAAAAAACGCCTCCCGGTTTCCGGGGGACTTTTCCGGCCGGAGCAGCCTTCGCCTTCCGCTGCAGGTGTCGTCCCGCACCCTTCCCTCTCCCAGGAATTCCCGGACGGTCTCCAGAAGACCCGGTCCTCCGTGGGCGCCCATAAGGCTGACGCAGGGTTCTTCCTCCCCGGGCGCTTCCGCCGGCAGCGCTTCCCAGGCCCGGCGCCAGTCGAAGGCGCGGCCCGCGTAAGTTTCATAGGATTCTGTCAGTTTTTTCAGCTGTTCCGCAAACAGCTGCCGTTCCCTCTCCCCGTTCCGGTGGGGCAGATCCAGCAGATACAGAAAGTCCATCCTGCGGTTTCTTCTGAGGATGTCATAGATCCTGCGGACCACATCGCAGCAGTTTACCAGCACGACTTCCCGCACCTGGGGCTCCATGGCCGCCTCCAGCATGGCTTTCCCGTAGCCGCACAGATTCGGATGCCCCAGGGCGTCCGCCTCCGGAAAATCATCCTTTTCCTTTTCCAGCCGCCGGGTCTTTGCCTCGAAGCCGGCGAAGATCTCCAGGGGCGTATATTTGCACATATAAAAGATCATCGTTTTCTTTCACAGTCGAGCGCTGCGTCGCCTGGATCCTGGTGGACATCTGCCCGTTTCCGGTGTTGCTGCGGTCGCCAGCCGTCCCCGTCCAGGATCAGCACCGGGATTCCGGCCTCCTCCATCATCTGCCGGACGTTGCCTGCCGCCGCCAGGGTCTGTTTGCAGCCCCAGTGGCAGAAATAGACCACGCCGTCGATCTCCTGCTCCCGGCACATGCGGATGCTGCGGCGGATCCGATTGTCGGAAGCGCCGTTAAAGCTGTTGAACACCAGCCGCCGGGCCATGCTCTCAAAGGGCTTCCGGGGATCCATCTCGCAGAAAGCGTCAAAGTTCATATCACAGGAAACGATCTGGCATCTGGGGCTGAAATTCAGAAGTTCCCGCAAAGGCTCCTGGTAATAGGGGATCGTGTGCATCCACAGCAGCCGGACGCCCCGGTCCTGCCGCGCCTGTTGAATATCCCGCAGCAGCAATGGACGCGTATGTCTCCATCTGAGGCGTACCCAGGAGCACATGGGTGCCGAACACCTCGTACAGCTCGCTGGTAATATCGTTGTGCAGATACTTTCCTTTTTTCCTCCCTGCTGGCACCGGCGGAACAGCTCCACCGTGCGGGCGCTTCTCCCCCACCGCCGCCTGCAGAGCCTCGGCGTCCAGCTTCCGGTCCGTAAACGCTTCCAGAAAACCGGCCAGTTCCCGGAGCTGATCCGCCACGTAGGCCTCGCTTTCCGTGGAGCGCTCGTAGGGCACGTCGATGTACCGCCAGGGGATGCCGTAATGCTCCGCCGCCCGGCGGAAGGTCAGGTTGTTGACGTCGCAGACCAGGGATGTGTTGACCACAAATCCCGGACGGGGAATGACACCGGAAAGGATCCCTCCCAGAAGGACTTTGTGGTAGGAGCAGTAGGTCTCCGCAATGCCGCAGCTTTCCGCGTACTCCACAAACCCCTTCTCCGCCATGGCGCCGTTGATGTAGCAGGACATGGCCTCCGCGAACATGGGATGGATCCCAAAGGCCTGCAGCAGCTCGCAGGGCATGAAGATGCTTACCAGCGCCGCCCGTTCCGGATGACGCAGGGGTTCCAGGATCGCCTTCATGGACTCCCGGGCCATAAACTGCCGGGCGGGGCTCAGGGTTTTCTCAGGAAAATGGTCCAGCTGCAGCTTCTTTCCCCGGTACGCGGTCACCAGCAGTTTTCTGGCCCGCTCCGGATGCTCCCGGACCAGGCCGCTGACATAGCCTCCAAACTTTTCGATCACGCCGCTCATAGGAGTTCCATCCCCACATCCCGCAGTTTTCCCTCCACGGCGTCCCCCCAGCCACCGGGCCATGGAAATACCGTTCAGCTTTGTATAGAACCGTTTCTGGCGCACGGCTGTGTGCACCGTGCCTCCCCGCATCAGGAACAGGTTCTTCCAGTCGTTAGAGAAAAAAGCTGAACCGGGGAGTCAGTTTTTTTCAGATCATGGACCATTTTTTTCAGCTGTTCCCGAAAGATCTCCTGTACTTCCCCCCATCGGTCTTGTAGGTTTTATTGGCACACATCGTTATAGTAGGCGCTGAGCAGGTAATCCCGCACGGAACTGGCGTAGAGATAGCGGATGGAATCCTTTCTCTCTTTATACAGCTGGCGGTACCACTCCAGCGTGATATTATCCCCGTGGATCGATCTCCAGACCCGCTCCCTCCGCCTTCCAGACATCCCGGGCGGTGCGGCGCCATCTGTCGTACAGCAGCTGGCCGCTGTCGGAGAGAAGGGTCACATCCCGGCAGTCCGGATAAAAATCGCCCAGGATCTCCCCCGGTCAGAGCGGGAACCGCGAAAGCCCCGGCGCTGTCCCACGGCGATCAGCAGTTTTTTCCGCCTGGGGGAAAATATCGTTTTCCCGCCTCCATGCCTGCCCGGAAATTGCCGTGGCCGTGGAAAATGCAGGATCTGCTGAGATCCGTCCTCCGCCTCGTAGGGAAAATCATGGTTTCCCACATGAAAATCCCCGGTGGCATACGTAATGATGATAAAATTCCAGTCGTCAAAGGGATTCTTCGGATTTCCGATTCTCCATGATCCCTG
Organism: Candidatus Scatomonas sp.; assembly: GCA_963928055.1. Classification (GTDB taxonomy): domain Bacteria; phylum Bacillota; class Clostridia; order Lachnospirales; family Lachnospiraceae; genus Scatomonas. Next base: position 231,924 of record CAWVDN010000002.1, read on the forward strand.
CATGAATATTCATGATCTGCGTAAAGGGCCGCAGATTATTCCAGTAATAATTGGGAAGGCCGGCCGCTACTTTGCCGCCGGTCACAGGACGGGCCGCCGTGTATTCATTCCAGGCGACCCCTCCCCCGGAAAGAAACACACAGAGATTTTTTCCGGATCCTTTTTTTATATAGATATGGTACTCCGATCCGTCCCCGGTGATCCCTTCGGGAATGGCGACCCGGTACCAGGTATCCTGTTCCGGTTCTCCTTCCAGATAGGGCGCCTCCTTTCTGGAATGGATGATCTGTTTCTCAATGGAATTCTCCACAAAGTCTCCCACCCGGATGCTGATGGCTTCTCCGCGGGTCACATCTTTCATTTTCATTCTGCCAACCTCTCTTTGCTGTACTCTACATATGAAAGCTTTTCTGCACGGCGTTTTTCAGGATCCGGAAACGGAAGATCAGGGCCGCCGCCGCCAGGACCCACACAAAGATCAGGCTGATGGCTGCCGGCCAAACAAACGCGTTCATCCCCAGCAGTATAAAGACCAGCTGGATCATGGAAAGCACCATGTCCACGGCCAGGTACAGGATATACTCATCCAGACGGTATCGGAGCCCTTTGCCCACCGAGATGGTGGTGATCACCAGCCCCACAAAGCAGCAGGGCAGGACCCACTGGATGGACCATCCCTGAAATTCCGGATTGGTATAAAAGCGATCCGCCAGCAGGCAGACCAGCATGGCCAGGTATACCTGCAGGGTGATATTCTTGATGATATTGTGCCTGTAATATACCCCCAGGACAAAATCCAGCCAAACCGCCGCCAGTCCGGCCATGGTAAAGGGGATCCAGATCAACGGAACCAGCAGAAAATAAATGGCCGCGAAAACGATCTCCACCGCCGCGAAACAGAAGGTGGTGATCTTCATCAAAGAAGCCTGGCTGATCTTTCGCTGTACCAGCTGCGGAAAAACATCTTCCACCGGTTCTCCTGTGAGTTCCCCCTGGCACAGGGGACAGCAGCTTTTATTTCCTTTTATGTTTATTCTGCACTTTGGACAGTACTGCACGCTTCTTCACCTCCTGCGCGTTGTCTCCGGTGGTGGCCAGTTCCACCGGGATCCCTAATTCCACCAGCCTGCGGAAAAAGTGCATGATCATGGTGTTATCCGTAAAAGCGGAGGTAACACCGAAGGTCAGATGATCCTGGAAGGAACTGATGCACATCTGCACGCTGTTCGTAGACATAAAGCTGCTGAATTTTTCAATATAGGGAACCATGGATTCCGGCATGTCCACCTTGCCCACATTGGAAACCGTACTGGTAACGCCCCGCTGGACCAGGGTAGCGATCCCCCGAAGGCCCAGATCCTTCAAGGTCAGAGGGACCACTTTGACTGCCGCGTTGTGTTCCAGGGCTGTGTAGCTGTTCATGGTCTTAAAAACCGATTCCTCTGAGAGGAGCTCCCGGAAGGACGCTTTTACGCTTTCCACGATATCTTCCAGCCTGCCATGGTAATCCCGGCAGTAGAAGGGAACATTGATCACGCCGAAAAAGTTCCTGGTGGTGTGGGAAGGAAAATAGTTGCGGAGATTGATGGGCACCCGTGATCACCACCGGGGATTTCTGATCTCTCACCGTCCATCTCCTGCCATAATGGCCTCGATATACACCGCTGTGACCAGCACGGCGATGGTGGCCTGGGTATTCATGGGCTTTGTCCAGTAATTTCTTTACGGAAACCGTGCCCTCCAGCAGATGAATTCTCCAGATTTTCGTCTCTCTCCCCCCTTCAGACGGTAGGCTTTTTCCGGCAGTCTTTCCTTCAGCCAGTTCCTTTTTGGTTCTTCTTGGAGTAGAAGTGGCTGAAAGCATCCCCCTCCTTCTCCCGGACCGAGGAAGGATCCTCCAGTTTTTCTCCGGGATCCAGGCCATACCGCTCCACCAGATAATTGGAAACGATGCTCTTCAGGAACACAAAGGCTCCCGTTCCATCGGAAAGTACATGGAACATTTCCAGATTGATCCTTTTTTTATAATAAAACAGCCGGAACAGAAGATCCTTGCTGCCTTTTTTGTATATTTCATGGCAGGGCGGCAGACACTCCTCAAAAACCCGGGCCTGCCGGATGCTGGCTTCCAGATAATACCAGAACAGTCCCCGTTTCAGAACACAGTTAAAATGAGGAAATTCCCGGATCGATTTGTCCAGGGCCCGCTGCAGGATCTCTTCCCGCACATCCTCCTTCAGTTCGCAGGTAATGCGGAAGACCCGGGTATCCGCTCCCACCGTGGTGGAAGGCACGATCTTCGCGGCATTATCCAGCTCATACCATTTATTATTTTTCGCCATAAAAGCTCCTTTTTAATAAAAATGGGAAAACGGTTCTCCCATCTGTGCTGAAAACATCATATCATTTTCTCGCATAGGAAGCAATCCGCAAAAAAAGAAAGGGCGTCCGCCGGCCCTTTTCAGGCTTTGGACACCCGTGTTCTCTGAGGAGGCAGCAGGGTGTTCCGTTGAAAAGCACCCTGCTGTAAATGATGGGTAATTATACAGATAAAAGTTTTTTTCCTAAGGCTTCACATTGGGCTTTCGCCGTGTCATCCGGCTCGTTATTGCAGATAAGGCCTTCTTCTCCTACAATGGAGGCTCCGGACTCCTTCATGCGGTCCGTCCAGATCCGCATCCATTCTCCATCCCCCCCAATCATACGAGCCAAAAAGAGCGATCCGCTTCCCTGCCGCGAAGGTTTCCACTTCTGAGACAAAGGGTTCTACAATGGTATCTTCCAGTTCTTCCGCCCCCATGGCCGGACAGCCCAGCGCAAAGGCGTCACATTTTTTCAGTTCCCGGGGCTGTATTTCCTCCATAGAGACTACACGAACTTCTCCTCCGCCCTCGGCAATCCCTTTACCAATGGCCTGGGCCATGATCTCCGTATTGCCTGTGCCGCTCCAATAAGCTACAATGATCTGACTCATTCTGAAAATCCTCCTGTGAAAAATTGTACGCCTTTCCGCGTTTTTATATTGCTGAAGGGAGTTCTCTTGGCCCGGCAAAACTGCCGATCATCTCCCAGAGTCCCTTTCCTTCCAATGCCAGCTTCTCTGCTTCCTTCCGCACCGCATGGTATCGTTCAAAAAGTTTTTTCGCGTTTTCCGCATTTTTATATACTTTCCAATAACCGGAATATAGATAATTCTTCCCCCTGTTTTTCATAAATCCAGCTACATCTTCCAAAGGATACCCCAACAAAATGCCCAATTCATGGGGATAGGAACCTCTCCCGCAAAGATATGCCGCGTACCTGCGTTTCAGCTGTCCGAAAACTTTGCGGTCCTCCAGGCTTTCATAGCCCAGTTTCCGCAGAAACAGACGGTTCTCCCCGATTTCCCAGGATTTCCTTCAGTTCCTCCAGCCAGTATACCAGCCACACCTGTTTGTTCTTTTCGCCGTAAAGATATTCAAAAGACAAGCCGGTTCCGTCCATCAGTTCCAGTACTTCAAAAAGCCTTACTCCTTGCAGGATCAGCAGATTGGAGGGCTTGATCCGAGCCAGTACAGGAGCGCACTGCCTGGCCCCCTGCATTCTTGTGTATTCCAAATGGCTGTTCATAGGCTTCCTCTCCCTTCTTTTAGTTAGTTTTGTCTAACCACTCTGTTTTGAAAAACGGGGATCAAAGCCCCGTTTTTCTCAGAGTTTTTTGAGGAGGTGGCGGGATATTTTTTCAGATGAGCGTATCCCGCCATAAATGATGGGTAATGTATACAAACAGTAGTGACTGCCGTGTAATATCCCGCATACATTCAGCCCTTGCTGACCGCCATCCTTTGAAAAACGGGGCCCTGTCTTCCCCGTTTTTCTCCGGGCAGCGATGATGTCTGCCTTGACACGCAGGCATCACATCATTTGAAAGGATTTTTGTATGCAGTTCGGTTAGCCGTTTCTAACCCACATCCTTATACTATCATACCCGAGCAAATTTGTAAAGTATTTTTTTTATTTTTTATGTGACAGATTCTGCTTTTCCCTCCAGGATCTTTTCCACCGCATGCTTTTCCAGATTTCCCAACAGAAGGTAGGCGATCTCCTGCGCCGCGTCCTCCGATAAATCCAGGCGCGCTGCCAGAAATTCTGCCAGCGTGCGGACGCTGCGCTGGCACTTTTCCATAATGTCTCTCCCCTCTTCCGTGATCTGAATGTCTGAATAGGGATCCTGCCGGATCAGTCCCATATTTTCCAATCGGCAGAGCATTCCGCATACGCTGGGTTTCTTAACGCCCAGGACACGGGCTACATCCGTACAGCGTATCTTATTTCCCTTTTCCCTCCGGTCCAGTTTCCAGAGCGCCATGATATACTTCATCTGGGACGAGGTAAGCTTCATAAATCTTTCTCCTCCTCTTTCAGATATGGTCTCAGACTCAGTCCGCTGATCGTCATTGTCGAAGCATTATGCAGCAACGCAGTGGCAGAAGGCTGCAGGATCCCTGCAAAACCGAACCCAAGAAGGCCTGTGTTAACGCCTAAAATAAGCCCATAATTCCTGCGGATCCGTCTCATAAGCCTCTCGCTTAATTTTCGAAGCCGCAGCAGATCCCTCAGATCCTCTGACAGCAGCGTAATATCCGCCACCTCCCGGGCGATGTCCGCAGACTCTTTCATGGCAATGGAAACATCCGCAGCCGCCAGCGCCGGGGAATCATTTACCCCGTCCCCTACCATAACCACTTTGTGTCCCTGCTTTTTCATGCGCTGCACCATCTCTGCCTTATCTTCCGGCAGCACCTGGGCCTGATACCCGTGAATGCCCAGTTCAAAACAGACTCTTTTCGCCGAAGCCTCATTATCCCCTGTCATCATAAGGATGTGCTTAAATCCGTTTTCTCTTAGCTTTTCCACTACAAAGGCCGCCTCCGGACGTACCGGATCTTCAATGCCGATCATCCCGGCCAGTTTTCCGCCTATGGCAAGATAGATGACTGAAAGTCCCTGCATCTCTTCATCTTCTGCCCTCTTTGCTTCCGCGGGACAGTCAATTTTCTCATCCTCAAAAATAAAATGGGCGCTGCCGATCTGTGCTCTCTGTCCGCGCAGGATCGTACTGATGCCGTGGGCCACCACATATTCCACCTTCGCGTGTTCTTCCTCGTGCTTCAGATTTTCTTCCGCTGCCCGCGCCACAACCGCTTTGGCTACACTATGAGGAAAATGTTCTTCCAGACAGGCGGCATCTCTTAAAATTTCCTCCCTGGTCCAGGACCCGAAAGGGATCACTTTTGCTACCCGGGGCGCCGCCGCTGTCAGGGTACCTGTTTTATCAAAAATGATGGTGTCCGCCTGGCCGTAGGCTTCCAGAAATCTGCCGCCTTTTACCAGGATCCGGTGATTTGCCGCTTCCTTCATGGCGGAAATCACCGCAATAGGGATGGACAGCTTCAGGGCGCAGGAATAGTCCACCATCAGTACGGACATGGCCTTGGTGAGATTTCCGGTCAGCAGAAAAGCGGCCAGAGAAGCGGCAAAACTGAAGGGGACAATGGAGTCTGCCAGCCGTTCCGCTTTTCCCTGGATACCTGCCTTCAGCGCCTCCGACTGATCGATCATTCCTACAATAGCATGGATGCGGCTGTTTCCCGCAAGCTGCCGGACTTCCACCACAAGCTCCCCTTCTTCCACAACGGTTCCCGCGTAGACCGTGTGACCGGCGGTTCTTCTTGCCGCCAGAGGTTCTCCGGTCATGGATGCCTCATTCACCATGGCTTCTCCGCGGCTGACTGTGCCGTCCACCGGGATCATGGAGCCGGCCCGGATGCGGATCTGATCTCCCGGCTGTATAGATGCCATGGGAACCTTCTCGTCTCTCTCCTCGGTCACTTTCCACACCTGGTCCACCTGGATCGCCAGACTGCCGGCCAGCGCGGATCTTGTCTTCTTTCTTGTATATTCCTCCAGATATTCGCTTATCTTAAGGAGCAGCATAATGGAGGAGGCCGTCTTCTGAGATCCCTGGGCAAAGGCACAGGTAATGGAAGCCGCATCCAGGACCTCTACGCTGAGTTTTCCTTTTTGCAAAGCCCGAAGGCCTTTCTTCATAAATCCGGAAGCCCGGAACAAAGCATGAAACAGCCGCAGCGGAGCCGGCAGAAACCATTTTCTAAAAAGATATCCGGCTGCCGCGGCGGCCACACGATTCTGAAAACTTTCATCCAGTTCCCGCATTTTGTCCCTGTCAGAAGCTTTTCCCAGGGGCAGAGCATTCCGATCCAGGCTCCTTACTGCCCGCAGCAGCCCTTCTCTCTGATCTCCCTCATAACAGATCAGGAGACCTCCGTTCACCGAGGAGGATTCCACCTGCCGCACCCCCGGAAACTTTTCCAGCAGCCGGGCGATCCCATAGCCCTGTTCACGGGTAAAGCTGTACTTTCCCATGCGCAGCCGCAGCCTTCCCGGTTGATCATAAATGATCTGATACTTCAAATTATATCAGTCCTTCCCGTTTACTTCTTCTGCCTTAGCTTTTTGCTCCGCTGCTTTTGCTTTCGCGTCCTCGTAGATGTCCTGTGCCTCCTCCTTCATGTTCTGCAAAGTTTCCGAAGCGCTGTCCTTCAGCAGCATTCCCCGGGCGATCCCATTCACACAGGCCTTTCTGGCAGTCTGGCTCCGGGCGAAGATCCCTGCGGCAACCCCGCCTGCAAAGCACCAGAATTTCCAGTTTTTAAACATCTTATTCATTTCCAAGTCCCTCCTTAAGATTTACTTTTTTCTATCAACAGGGGGCATCCGAAGACACCCCCCTGACTGCATTTAATGTTTTTTCTCCGCTGTACTGTGACAGCCTCCCCCGCAGCTTCCGCATCCGCCGGCGCAGCCGCTGCAGGATTTTCCGGATTTTTTATCTTTCCATATACTTCTGACTGCAAGCCCCGCCAGGCCCGCTATGATCAGCAGAACAATCACGGTTCCCATATCTTACTCTCCTTTCCGGCCCAGCCCCGGCGCTCTGTCAAAAGTATCAAGCATTTGCCTTTCCGGCTTTTACTTTCACCTGGAAGCTGCTGCTCTCACGATAAGGACGGAACAGCAGATACAGGAACAGAGCGATCAGAACAAAGGCCACGATGGTAAAGACTCCAAAGCTTCCCGTAACGATCAGGTTCCATATCTGGTATACACAGAGGGATACGCAGTAGGCAAAGATACACTGATAGCCAATGGCAAACCAGAACCAGCCGGCATTGTTCATCTCCCTCTTGATGGCGCCCATGGCGGCAAAGCAGGGAGCGCACAGCAGATTGAACACCAGCAGGGCAAAAGCTGCCTGAGGCGTCATAGCCTGGGCCAGCAGACCCCAGATCTCTTCCCCATTCTCCGCTACCGCCGCGAATCCGTAAAGGACGCCAAAGACGGATACCAGATTTTCCTTGGCCACCAGTCCGCCCACTGTGGCCACGGCTGCCTGCCAGAAGCCAAATCCCAGCGGAAGAAAGATCCAGGAAATCCCCCCGCCAATGGCCGCCAGCAGACTGTGATTTACATCCGCCACCATGCCGAAGGCGCCGTTCTCGAAGCCAAAGCCCTGGAGGAACCAGATGACAATGGTGGACAGCAGGATCACGGTACCGGCTTTTTTGATGAAAGACCAGCCACGCTCCCACATGCTGCGGAGTACGCTTCCCACCGTAGGCAGATGGTACGCCGGCAGTTCCATAACGAAGGGAGCCGGTTCCCCGGAAAACCTTTTAAATTTCTTCAGAATAATGCCGGAGCAGACCACAGCCCCGATACCGATAAAATAGGAAACCGGCGCTACCCAGGCAGCTCCTCCGAAAAGAGCGCCGGCGATCAGGGCGATAATGGGCAGCTTAGCGCCGCAGGGAATAAAGGTGGTGGTCATGACCGTCATCTTACGGTCCCTGTCGTTTTCGATGGTACGGGAAGCCATGATCCCGGGAACCCCGCAGCCGCTGCCGATGAGCATGGGGATAAAGGATTTTCCAGACAATCCGAACTTCCGGAACACCCGGTCCAGGATAAAAGCCACCCGGGCCATATAACCGCAGCCTTCCAGAAATCCCAGGAAGATAAACAGGATCAGCATCTGCGGCACAAAGCCCAGCACCGCTCCCACGCCGCCGACAATGCCATCAGAGATCAGGCTGGTGAGCCAGGGGGCGCAGTTGGCCGCTTCCAGGGCTCCTGAAACTCCGGGGATCAGCCATTCGCCAAACAGGACATCATTGGTCCAGTCGGTGACAATGGTACCCACAGTCGTAACGGATACATAGTACACCACAAACATGATCGCCGCGAAGATCGGCAGACCCAGCCAGCGGTTGGTCAGCACCCGGTCGATCTTGTCCGAGAGGGACAGTTTCTCTTTGTTTTTCTTAACATAACATTTTTTGATGACTCCCGCAATGTAATTGTACCGCTCGTTGGTGATAATGCTCTCGGCGTCGTCATCCAGATCCGTTTCGACCTTTTTTATGATTCCTTCCACATTGGGGATCGTCTTCATCTGTTCCCCGATGCGGCTGTCTCTCTCAAACAGCTTAATGGCATAGAACCGTTTCTGCTCCTCCGGGATCCCGGAATCCAGCTGACCCTGGATCTCCTTGAGAGCGCTCTCTACTTTTTCATCAAAGGTATGTACCGCCGGATCCGCCTTTTGGCTCCGAGCCAGACCTACCGCCTTCTCCGCGGCTTCTTTGACTCCGGTGCCTTTCAGAGCGGAAATCTCCACCACCTGGCAGCCCAGCTGCCGGGAGAGCTGACCCATGTCGATCTTATCTCCGTTCTTATTCACCAGATCCATCATATTCACGGCCATGATCACCGGGATCCCCAGCTCCAGGATCTGGGTGGAAAGGTACAGGTTCCGCTCCAGGTTGGTTCCGTCTACAATGTTAATGATGGCGTCCGGCCGTTCCGTGATGAGATAATTTCTGGCCACCACTTCCTCCAGGGTATACGGTGACAGAGAATAAATCCCCGGAAGGTCCATGATCACCACATCCCTATGGCCTTTCAGCTTGCCTTCTTTCTTCTCCACGGTAACACCCGGCCAGTTTCCTACAAACTGATTGGCTCCGGTCAGAGCATTGAACAGCGTTGTCTTGCCGCAGTTGGGATTCCCTGCCAATGCGATTTTGACTGACATTCTCCTTGTCCTCCTTCATTGATTTTCCATGCGCCCTTTGGCTAAAATGTTAATGTAGACTAACTTATGTCTGTAAAAAATCAGGACACTTCGATCATATCCGCATCCGCCTTGCGCAGGGACAGCTCATAGCCCCGCACGGTCACCTCCACGGGATCCCCTAAAGGCGCCACTTTCCGAACATAAATACTGGTGCCTTTCGTAATGCCCATATCCATGATCCGGCGCTTGATGGCACCTTCTCCGTGCAGCTTTACGACGGAAACCGTCTCGCCGCATTTCACATTTCTCAGTGTACGCATCCTTCCTATGCTCCTCCTTTAACCGTTCTATACAATCCCCACCTGTTCCACAGATCAGACCATGATCTTATTGGCCATTTCTCTGCTGATAGCGATCCTGGATTCCTTCACATTCACAATGACATTGCCGCCTATGGCGGAAACAATGGTCACCTTGCTTCCCTCTACAAATCCAAGATTCTCCAGGTGGCGTCGTACCTCTGTATTGCCGCCTACCCGCCGGATGGTCGCTGTCTCTCCTGCTGTGGTCATTGTCAAGGGCATCATACTACCTCCTTTTACTTTAACAGGTTAGAAATTGCTAACTTTCTCACGAGGTTAATGTTAATACAGACTAACCGATTTGTCAAGTATTTCCTGCAAAAAAAAGACCCTGTCGGAAAGACAGGATCTTTTTCTACACAGCGACCCGGATCGGGTTCGAACCGACGACCTCCGCCGTGACAGGGCGGCGCTCTAACCAGCTGAGCCACCGGGCCATGTATCAGATATAAAATTGTAAAAGTGGACCTTCGGGGACTCGAACCCAGGACCGACCGGTTATGAGCCGGTTGCTCTAACCAACTGAGCTAAAGGTCCAGAGAGCCGATGATCGGACTCGAACCGATAACCTGCTGATTACAAATCAGCTGCTCTGCCAATTGAGCCACATCGGCCTATTTAATTAACTTTCGAGCAGCTGATTTGTAATCAGCCTGCTCTGCCTCAGATTGACGAAAGTCAATCTGCCTGAATTGTGCCACATCGGCCTATTTAATTAACTTTCGAGCAGCTGATTTGTAATCAGCCTGCTCTGCCTCAGATTGACGAAAGTCAATCTGCCTGAATTGTGCCACATCGGCCTATGAAACTAACTTCCAAGCAGCTGATTTGTAATCAGCCTGCCGAATGAACAATGACTCCGACGGGAATCGAACCCGTGTTACCGCCGTGAAAGGGCGATGTCTTGACCGCTTGACCACGGAGCCAACAACAGTAGTATGTTACCATAAAAACATTAAAAACACAAGCATTTTTTTGAGGGAAAGCGGAGAAGGCTTCCGGATCCTTTTCAGGGCTGATTCTGCTCCTCCGCCGTCAGATGTATGATTTTTGTCGCTATGTTATTTCTGAACGCCAGGTCATGTTCTACAAAGATCATCGTAGGGGAAAACTCTTTGATCAGGTTTTCAATCTGCATTCGGGCGTACAAATCGATATAATTGAGCGGCTCGTCCCAGACATACAGGTGCGCCTGCTCGCAAAGACTTTTCGCCAGCAGCACCTTTTTCTTTTGTCCTGCGGAAAAATCTTCCATTTTCTTTTCAAATTGTACCCGCTCAAAATCCATTTTCCGCAGGATTGCTTTGAACAGACTTTCCTTTAAATGATGGGCTTCCGCGAACTCAGATAAAGAGCCTTTCAGAAAAGAAGTATCCTGCGGCACATAGGAAAGTACGATACCGGAGCCAAGAGTGATCTTCCCCTGATGCTCTGCCTCCTGTCCCGCCAGCAGTTTCAGCAGGCTCGTTTTTCCTGCCCCGTTTTTCCCGTCCAGGACGATCCGTTCACCCGTTTTTATTTCAAAGGAGACGGGGCGGCAGACCGCTTTTCCATGAAACACCGGCGCTGCCTCGGAAAACACGGCCAGGGTGTCCGTATAATAAGACAGCGGGATGATCTTCAGATCTTCCGCGGTTTCCAGGTTTTTGAGAAGTCTGGATTTTTCCTCCACTGCCCTCTGTTTCCGCAGCTCCATGGATTTCGACCGCTTCATCATTTTGGCGGATTTATGACCGATATATCCCCGGTCCACAGGCCCGTTCCCATATTTAGACGATTCCGTCCGCTCCGACCAGGCGGAGGCCCGCTTCGCGGCCTTCTGCAGATCGGCGATGCTTTTTTTCAGTTTCAGGTCCTGCGCCAGTTCAAATTCCTGCTGGCGCTGAAAGTTCTGAAACCAGGTGGTAAAATTCCCGCTCCGCACTTCGATATTCGATCGATTGATAGAAAGAATATGGTCGACGCAGCCATTCAGAAAACAGCGGTCATGAGAAACCAAAAGAAACCCTTTTTTCTTCTTTAAATAGGCGGAGACCGTTTCCCTTGCTTTCGCATCTAAATGATTGGTCGGTTCGTCAATGAGCAAAAAGTTTCCGTCATTTAAAAAAAGCGCGGCAAGGAGCACTTTTGTCTGTTCCCCATTGGAAAGGGTGGAAAATGGTCTCCAGAGTACGTCCTCCCGAACCTCCAGACAGGATAATTCTTTCAGGAGTTCCCATTCTTCCGCCAGCGGGCAGACTTCCCTGAGAACCTCCTCTGTCATTCTGTCAGGATCCTGGACAGCATACGGAAAATAATCAAATTGCACAGAACTCTGTATTTTCCCGCGGTATTCGTACTTTCCCAGCAAGAGGTTCAGGAAGGTGGTTTTTCCTCTTCCGTTTCTTCCGATAAATCCCAGTTTCCAGTCGGTATCGATCTGAAAATGAACGTTTTCAAAGATATTGTCATAGCTGGATGGATAGGCAAAAGTCAGGTTTTCAACCCGGATCATCGACATGTCTCATTCCTCCTTTGCTCCAGGGAAAAAAGCATAGCATATGCAGATGGCAAAGTCAAGTTATGCAGCGGCCGGGAACCATTCGGCTGCAAAACCTGTACCGGCAGCCTCTTCGATCCGCCCTCCGCAGATAAAAATAAAAAAATTTCAAGAATCCTATTGTTTATTCCCTGAAACTTGTATATTCTATTATAGTAGCGTCAGTGTACAGGGGGACAATGCGGTCGTTGAAGGGCTGATTTGGGCTCCTTCTGCGTTACTTTCCCTCCGCGTACGTCCCTGTACGCGTCGATCAAGTGCCTTGAAGGGGCCAAAATCAGCACCTCCACGACTTGAAGACTCCAACCGCAGGAATTTCGGTGATTTTCAAGGCAGACGATAGAGGCGTACTGAACGTACGCCGATTGAGGATAACACAGAAAATCACCGAAATTACGCGGTTCGGAGCGTATTGCCCCCTGTACACTGACGCTAATGATTTTATAGTAAAGAGAGGGAACTGAGATGAAACCTATCAAAGAAGGGAAAGTCCGCGAGATTTATGATAACGGCGACAGCCTGATCATGGTAGCCACGGACAGGATCAGCTGCTTTGATGTGATCCTGAAGAATACCGTAACCAAAAAGGGTACCGTTCTGACCCAGATGTCCAAGTTCTGGTTCAACATGACCGAAGATATCGTACCCAACCATATGATCTCCACGGATGTGAAAGATATGCCGGAATTCTTCCATCAGCCTCAGTTTGACGGCAACAGCATGATGTGCCGGAAACTGAACATGCTTCCCATTGAGTGTATCGTACGCGGCTACATAACCGGAAGCGGCTGGGCCAGCTACCAGAAGGATGGCACCGTCTGCGGCATCAAACTTCCGGAGGGCCTGAAAGAATCCGACAAACTGCCGGAACCCATCTATACGCCTTCCACCAAAGCGGAGATCGGCGATCATGATGAAAACATCTCTTATGAGCAGAGCATCGCACATCTGGAGAAATACTTCCCCGGAAAGGGTGAAGAATACGCCGCCAAGCTTCGGGATTACACCATTGCCCTGTATAAAAAATGCGCGGATTACGCTCTGAGCCGCGGCATCATTATCGCGGATACAAAATTTGAGTTCGGTCTGGATGAAAACGGAAACGTCGTTCTGGGAGATGAAATGCTGACTCCCGACAGTTCCCGTTTCTGGCCTGCGGAAGGCTATGAGCCGGGTCACGGCCAGCCTTCTTTCGACAAACAGTTTGCCAGAGACTGGCTGAAAGCCAACCCGGACAACAACTGGACGCTGCCAGAGGACATCGTTCAGAAGACCATCGACAAATATCTGCAGGGATATGAGATGCTGACCGGAGAAAAACTCCAGTAATATACCGGAAAATACTTTCTATCAAAGGGTGCCGCAGAGTCATCAAAACCGATGGCTCTGCGGTACCCTCATTTCCGGCAGCCGATCCCCCAAAAATGTACGGCAGCCCTTTTTTCATTCATACAAAAAACCTGTAAACTTTTACGCTTACAGGTTTTACTCCCCGAGTTGGGCTCGAACCAACAACCCTTCGGTTAACAGCCGAATGCTCTACCATTGAGCTATCGAGGATCATCTCTTCAGAAGATATATCTGACATACCTTCAAAACCGCACACAAAACTCTTTTTCCAAACCTTCCTGTGAATCTGGCCATCACCTGATGAGCTCTCCATGGCTCCAGTACCGGCTCGACTTGCGTCTCGCCTGTCTGTCTTCCATTTCCTGCCTCATACTGCTTAGGAAGTCCAGCCTCGCTTTCGCTCTGCTGAACGACCTTCGCACTAGGATTCCCGCTTCGCCTTTCGGCTCGCGCTCATCAAGTGCTCAGGTCAAGCCCTCGACCGATTAGTAGCAGTCAGCTCCGCGCATTGCTGCGCTTCCACCTCTGCCCTATCTACCTCGTCGTCTTCAAGGGGTCTTACTTCTTGCGAATGGGATATCTCATCTTGAGGGGGGCTTCACGCTTAGATGCCTTCAGCGTTTATCCCTTCCGGGCTTGGCTACTCGGCCGTGAGCCTGGCGGCTCAACCGATGCACCAGCGGCCCGTCCATCCCGGTCCTCTCGTACTAAGGACAGCTCCTCTCAGATATCCTGCGCCCACGCCGGATAGGGACCGAACTGTCTCACGACGTTCTGAACCCAGCTCGCGTACCGCTTTAATGGGCGAACAGCCCAACCCTTGGGACCTACTACAGCCCCAGGATGCGATGAGCCGACATCGAGGTGCCAAACCACTCCGTCGATGTGAACTCTTGGGAGTGATAAGCCTGTTATCCCCAGGGTAGCTTTTATCCGTTGAGCGATGGCATTCCCACTTAATACCACCGGATCACTAAGCCCTACTTTCGTACCTGCTCCACCCGTCGGTGTCGCAGTCAAGCTCCCTTCTGCCTTTGCGCTCTTTGGATGGTTTCCGACCATCCTGAGGGAACCTTTGGGCGCCTCCGATACCCTTTCGGAGGCGACCGCCCCAGTCAAACTCCCCGCCTGGCATTGTCCCCCGGCCGGTTTACGGCCGCAGGTTAGAAACCCAGCATCACAAGGGTGGTATCCCAACAGCGGCTCCTCAGAAACTGGCGTCCCTGATTCAAAGCCTCCCACCTATCCTGTACATGCAATACCGGATCCCAGTACCAAACTGGAGTAAAGCTCCATGGGGTCTTTCCGTCCTGGCGCGGGTAGCCAGCATCTTCACTGGCACTTCAATTTCACCGGATGCATTGTCGAGACAGCGCCCAAATCATTACGCCTTTCGTGCGGGTCGGAACTTACCCGACAAGGAATTTCGCTACCTTAGGACCGTTATAGTTACGGCCGCCGTTTACTGGGGCTTAAATTCAAAGCTTCGCTTGCGCTAACCTCTCCTCTTAACCTTCCAGCACCGGGCAGGCGTCAGCCCATATACCTCACCTTCCGGTTTCGCATAGACCTGTGTTTTTGCTAAACAGTTGCTTGGGCCTTTTCTCTGCGGCCATCTCTCGATGGCGTCCCTTCTCCCGAAGTTACGGGACCATTTTGCCGAGTTCCTTAACAATGCTTCTTCCGCCGGCCTTAGGATTCTCTCCTCATCCACCTGTGTCGGTTTACGGTACGGGTACAATATGAACAATAGCGGCTTTTCTCGGCACATGGCTCACATACTTCCCTACTTTGCTTCGGTCCGCATCACGTCTTCGGATTGCACGGCGGATTTGCCAACCGTACTCCTACCCCGCTTGCGCGCGGCTTTCCATTCCGCGCCTATGCTCTCCACATGCGTCCCCACAGTTCTGTCATACTGCAGTGCAGGAATATCAACCTGCTGTCCATCGGCTACGGCTCGCGCCCTCGCCTTAGGCCCCGACTGACCCAGGGCAGATCAGCTTTACCCTGGAAACCTTGGATATTCGGCCGAGAGGATTCCCACCTCTCTCTCGCTACTCATTCCGGCATTCTCTCTTCAAGACACTCCACGGCTCCTTCCGGTACCGCTTCGCTGCGTCTTCAATGCTCCTCTACCAATGTTTTCACATTCCTGAGCTTCGGTGTCGTGTTTCAGCCCCGGAC
>CAWVDN010000002.1:252500-535830 GCA_963928055.1 Candidatus Scatomonas sp.
CGCCCTGCTTCGCGGAGACCACTTCCTCCACAAAGGTATTCCACTGCCGGCAGGCCGGACACTGGCCCATCCATTTTCCGGATTCATATCCGCAGTTCTGACAGAAATAGACTGTTTTTTTATCCTTCGCCATGTCTGAAAATCCTTTCATACAAAAGAGGCCGCCGCATGTCTGCGGCAGCCCCGCTGTTCGTTCCTGCCCCGTCGGAGTCCGGTCAGCCTTCTACTCTGAGGATCTGCACCTTCACCTGTTCCGCCTGCTCCAGCTCCACGCTGAAAGAAAGCTTTCCTCCCAGGTTGGTGGTCATGTGCCCCACGTTGACACCGTCCAGGATCACCTTATATTCCGTATCTTCCTCCATGCCGAGGGTGATCTGCGCATCCTCGTCCCCTTCCACGGTGAACTCCACGCCGCCGTCGAAAAAGCGCATTTCGTGCACCGCGGTTCCCGGTACGGACTCATAAACAAAGGTATCGTTCCGCTCCAGCTTGGTGATTTCGCGATATGTTTTTACTTTATAAAGATCCCCCTGATACTCAAAATCCGATAACTTTGTCTTGCTGTCCAATTCGTAGTTGCCAAAGCTGATGCCGCCGCTTTCCTCGGTGCGAAGCAGTTCCTGTATCGTTGACATAAAAGTATCCTCCCAAGATTGTCTTTCGTTTTTTTGATTATATAATATTTCGCCCGGATTTACCAGACAGGCCGGAAATCTTTTATAAAAAATTCAGGCTTCACGGTTTGCTCCGAAATACCAGCTCTTTCCCGCTGACCCCTGCCGTTACGGTGTCTCCCCGGCTGATCTCGCCTGAAAGGATCTTCTCCGCCAGAGGATCCTCGATCCGGCTTTGGATCGCCCTTTTCAGCGGCCGCGCGCCGTACTTGCTGTCATAGCTGCTGTCGATCAGCAGTTCCTTGGCCCGGTCACTGATCCGCAGATGGATATTCATCTGTTCCCGGCACCGCTTTTCCAGATCCCGCAGCAGGATGTTGACGATCTTCTTCATATTCTCTTTGGTCAGAGCATGGAACACGATGGTGTCGTCGATCCTGTTCAGGAACTCCGGCTTAAACATCCGGCGGACCTCCTCCATCACCTGGCCCTTCATATATTCATAGTCCTTCTTTTCGTCCTCCTGGGACAGAAAGCCCAGTCTTTTCGGTTCCACAATGGACTGCGCCCCGGCATTGGAGGTCATGATGATACAGGTTTCCTTAAAGTCCACCTTTCTGCCCTGAGAGTCTGTAATATGCCCGTCGTCCAGAACCTGCAGCAGGATATTGAACACATCCGGATGGGCTTTCTCGATCTCGTCCAGCAGGATCACGCTGTAGGGATTTCTCCGGACTTTTTCCGAAAGCTGTCCTCCCTCCTCATAGCCCACGTATCCCGGAGGGGAACCGATCAGCTTGGAGACGCTGTGCTTTTCCATATATTCCGACATATCTACCCGGATCATGGCCTGCTCGTCTCCGAAGACCGCCTCCGCCAGCGCTTTGGAGAGCTCCGTTTTCCCCACGCCGGTGGGCCCCAGGAACAGGAAGGACCCGATGGGACGGTTTGGATCTTTCAGGCCCACCCGGCCTCTGCGGATCGCTTTGGCCACGGCGGTCACGGCTTCTTCCTGGCCTACGACCCTCTTATGCAGGGTCTGCTCCAGCCGGGCCAGCCGTTTCGACTCGCCCTCAGCGATCTTTTCCACCGGGATCCTGGTCCAGCCGGCCACAATCTGGGAAATGCTCTCCTCCGTCACCTGGAGTTTTTTGCCGCGGCAGCGTTTCTCAAACTTATCCCTGGCTGCTTTTAACTCCTTCCGGGTCTGCTCCTGCCGCTCCTGACAGTTCCTTGCCTTTTCAAAATCGCCGGCCTGAATAGCCTCCTCCTTTTCCTCTAGGATGGCCTTCAGTTCTTTTTCCGCCTCCAGGATATGATCCGGCACCTTGTAGCCTCCCAGCTGCACCCTGGATGCGGCTTCATCGATGAGATCGATGGCCTTGTCCGGCAGAAAACGGTCATGGATATAGCGGACGCTCATTTTCACGGCAGCCGCCAGAGCTTCATCCGTGATCTGCACCCCGTGATGTTTTTCGTAATACGGGCGCAGTCCCTTCAGGATCGCCAGCGCCTGTTCTTCTGTGGGTTCCTCCACCATCACCGGCTGAAACCGCCGTTCCAGGGCCGCGTCCTTTTCAATATATTTCCGGTACTCCTCTATGGTGGTGGCGCCGATGAGCTGGATCTCTCCCCGGGACAGGGAAGGCTTCAGGATATTGGAAGCGTCCAGAGCCCCTTCCGCGCCGCCGGCGCCGATAATGGTATGAAGCTCATCGATGAACAGGAGAATATTCTGATTCTCCATCACCTCCCGGACCACCTTCTTGATCCGCTCCTCAAACTCGCCCCGGTACTTGGAACCGGCCACCATGCCGGACAGATCCAGGACCACCACCCGCTTATCCCGGACCGTATCCGGCACCAGTCCCCAGGCGATCCGCTGGGCAAGCCCCTCGGCAATGGCTGTTTTCCCCACGCCCGGTTCACCGATGAGGCAGGGATTGTTCTTGGTACGGCGGCTCAGGATCTGGATGATCCTGTCAATTTCCTGTTCCCGCCCCACTACAGGGTCCAGTTTTCCCTGCCTGGCCATTTCCGTCAGATCCCGGCTGTAGGCATCCAGCGTAGGCGTGCCCGCTTCCGGGTTTCTGCCCCGCTGTCCCGGCAGTTCCTCCCGGCCCTGTTCTTCTCCCATGGCCGCCAGTACGCCGGCGTACAGTTTCTGAATGTTCACTCCCAGGGTAAACAGCAGCCGGGTTCCCACACAGTCTGTCTCCCGCAGCATCCCGATCAGGATATGCTCTGTACCGACGGTACGGCTGCCGAAATGCGCCGCCTCCTGGCCGCTGTTCTCCAGCACTTTCTCCGCCCTGGGTGTGTACCCCGGCTCCTCCTCCAGAGCCGCGGTCCCCGTAGGGGTGATCAGCCGGTCGATCAGGCTTTTCAGCTGCTCTTCCTCCACCCCGTATTCGGCCAGGACCATTCCCGCCGTGCCTTCCCTCTCTTTCAGGAGGCCCATGAGAATGTGCTCCGTGCCGATATAATTCTGATTGCTCTGCCTGGCGCTTTTGCCTGCCAGCAGCAGAACATTCTTTGCCTGTTTCGTATACAGTTCTGCCATAGTCTCTCCTTTATCTGTCACTCTTCCCGGTAGGAGTCGTAAATCTCATCTACCAGCTGGAAAATCTCTTCTTTGGTGATATTCTTGCAGAAAGCTTTGGCCAGCAGGACCTGGAGTTCCTCCCGCAGTTCCTCCACGGCGTAAAGCTTGTCGGCGTCGATACGGATCACCGCCCCCCGGCGTCTGTCGATACTCAGGATCCCCTCCTGGCGCAGCACGCTGTAGGCCTTGTTGACCGTGTGCATATTGATGCCGATCATTCCTGCCAGCTGACGGACAGAGGGCAGGGCGTCCCCTTCCTGGATCTGGGAAGTGGCGATCCCCAGAATGATCTGATTTCGAAGCTGCATATAGATCGCTTCATCGCTGTTAAAATCTATGCGGATACTTTCAAATATCATACCGACACCCTCTTCTTTTGTTATACACAGAGTGTAACAGACTTTTCCCGGAATTGCAAGAAAAAAGCTGTATCGCAAAATACAGCCTTTTTCCGCTTACCGGTTCTTATCATAAATAATCTTCAAGCCCTTGAGGAGAAGATCATCGTCAATGATGATCTCCCGCTTGCAGAAGGGGATCACGTATTTGGCCAGCCCGCCGGTGGCAAGAATGGTGCATCTCTGTCCCAGTTCTTCCTCGATCCGCTCGATCAGGCCGTCCAGCGCCGCCGCGTTTCCGTAAAGGATACCGCTCTTCATCCCGTCAATGGTATTGCTGCCGATGACTTTTGCCGGCGGCTCCAGAGCGATCTGCTGCAGCAGCGAGGTGTTGGACACCAGGGAATCCAGGGAGGTCCGGATCCCCGGCAGGATCATGCCGCCCAGATACTGTTTCTTCTCATTGATCACGCAGACCGTAGTGGCGGTTCCCATATCGATAATGACCAGCGGCGGCTTGTGCTCTCCCAGAGCCGCCACGGAATCCACCAGCAGATCCCCTCCCAGCTGGGCAGGATTATCGATCAGGATGTTCAGCCCGGTCTTCAGCCCGGGGCCCACTACTTTTACAGGCGCCTTGATCAGCTTTTCCGCCGCCCGCTTCAGCACCTCTGTGACCTGGGGCACCACGGAGGAAATGATCCCTCCCTCCAGGTCCCCGGCCTGGATGTGATAGATCTCCATAATGGCTTTCAGGCTCACGGCGTATTCCAATTCCGTTTTCTTTCGGTCCGTAGCCATGCGCTCGATAAATCGTATATCGTCCTTCTCTATACAGCCCACAACAATGTTGCTGTTTCCCACGTCGATCGCCAGTATCATCTGTTCCGATTCTCCTTTACTGTAAGACAGGAGGCCGCTTGGAAAGGCCTCCTGTGATTTATCTGCCGCAGCAGTATTTATATTTCTTTCCGCTCCCGCAGGGACAGGGATCGTTTCTGCCGATCTTCTTTCCCTTTACCACAGTCCCGGATTTTTTCTGCTCCAGATACAGCGCTTTCTTCTGCTCGGGGGTGAAGATCTCATCCCACATAGGAAGATTGTACAGCCAGTCCGCTTTGGCGTCCACCATGTTCTTATAGAGCAGTTCTTTGTCGAATGCCAGATTTACCTCGGTATTCTCGTCCATCTCCTCGATGGGGTTGGGAATCTTCAGACTGTCGTTGATGCCGTCCAGAAATCCCACCATGTTCATGACGCTGATGTTATACTTTTCGGCCAGTTCCTTTACCGTACCCTTCACCACTTCGTCCGGGTTGGTCAGCAGCTGCTCATAGATCCCTTTTTCCAGCAGGAAATAATCCGTCCAGAACTTCTGCAGTTTTCTCTTGTCTGCCTGCTGATCGTAGGCTATGTCTCTCCAATCCTGTAACAAGCTCATCTTTTCTTACCGTCCTTTAAATAAAATTCCCGCAAGTCCAGTCCGGCCTCCGGCGGGACTGACTGCTATAGTATATACGAATTTCCTCTGAAATGCAAGACTCGGGCCTCAGGCTTTCTCCTTTTCGCCGTCCTCCTCGGATTTCTTGGGGAGCACCCGCACCAGCGTTCCCTCGATCCGGTGTTCCTTTACCTGCAGGACTTTGATGTGCAGGCCGTCCACCTCCAGCTCGAACTGGCTTCCGTCCTCGGGGATCACCGCCAGTTTGCCGAAAATGTATCCGCTGAAAGTATCGTAGTCTTCCTCCGGAAGATCCACGCCCAGAGCCTTGGAAACATCGTCCAGGGGGGTAGATCCCTGGATCCGCCAGAGTTCCTCGGAGATCTTCTGGATCTCCTCCGTCCGGTCCTCTTCATCCTCCTCGGTGAGGGTTCCCACCAGCTGCTCGATCAGATCCCGCAGGGTGATGATACCGTCCATGCCGCCGTACTCATCCAGGACTACAGCGAAATAGTTTCCGCTTTTTTTCATATTGGCAAAGAGCACATCCGCCTTGATATATTCCGGCACAAAATAGGGGCGTTTGACCGCCTGGGCCAGGATCTCGTCCTTATTGCTGCCCCGAAGCCGGAAATAATCCTTGGCGTCCAGGATGCCCAGGATATCGTCCGCATCCTCCCCGCACACAGGGAACAGGGAATGCCTGCTCTCGTGGATGGTCTTTTCCCACTCCTCCAGGCTGTCGTCCGCCCAGATCAGGGCCACATCCGGCCGGTGGGTGCAGATCTCATCCGCGGAAATGTCGTCAAACTCAAAAACGTTCTGGATCATTTCCTTTTCATCCGTGTCGATGGTGCCTTTCTCACTTCCGGCGTCCACCATCAGGCGGATCTCCTCCTCGGTAACCTGCTCATCTTCCTCGTTGGGATCCACTCCCAGCAGCCGCAGCACCCCGTTGGTGGAAACCGTCAGCAGCCAGACCAGGGGTGAAAAGATCACCGAGACCACGTAGAGCATCTTGGCCATGCCGAGAGCCAGCTTCTCCGGATTCTTCATGGCAAGCCGCTTGGGCACCAGTTCCCCGAATATCAGCGTGATATAAGACAAAATGACCGTGATCAGCACCACCGCCACCGACTGGTGCAGCGTGATCCCAACGCTTTTCAGTCCGTTTACCAGGTAGGGGGCAAAATTGTCCGCCGCGAACGCACTGCCCAGAAAGCCGGACAGGGTAATGGCTACCTGAATCGTGGAAAGAAACTTTGTAGGTACCCGGGTAAGCTTCTGCAGGGTCCTGCCCCGCTTATCCGTCTCCGAGATCTTCTCCAGCTTGGCGTCATTGACAGAGATCACCGCGATCTCCGCACAGGCAAATACCGCATTGAGAGCGATCAGAACGATCTGCAGCAAAATGGGCAACAATAGGTCACCGTCCAAAATAAATTCCTCCTCTTTGTATCTGTTCCGCCGGGGCGGAACATTCTGATTTTATAATAACAGGCTGCACTGTAATGGCAGCCTGCTATCTGGATTATAGTATATTACCCTGTATCATGTCAACTTATTTAAAATAGCGCACCCCGGACTCAAAGATCTTCAGATCCTGCTCGCCGTAGATATTGATGGCGACTCCGTCGTCCCGACGTTCCGCGTGGGCCATCTTTCCGAAGACCCGGCCGTCGGGGCTGGTGATCCCCTCAATGTTGCAGTAGGAGCCGTTGACGTTCCAGTACTCGTCTCCATCCACTTCGCCGTCCGCATTGCAGTACTGGGTGGCGATCTGCCCGCCGGCCATCAGCCGGGCGATCCATTCGTCACTGGCCACAAACCGGCCTTCTCCATGGGAAGCGGGGCTGGTGTACACGCCTCCCGGCTCCGCTCCTGCCAGCCAGGGAGATTTGTTGGAGACCACTTTGGTGTAGACCATCTTGGACACATGGCGGCCCACGGTGTTAAAGGTCAGGGTGGGAGAATTCGGCTTCTGCCCCGTGATCTCTCCGTAAGGCACCAGTCCCAGCTTGATCAGGGCCTGGAATCCGTTGCAGATGCCCAGGGCCAGTCCGTCCCTTTCATCCAGGAGCTTCCTTACCGCCTCTTTGATCTTCTCGTTCTGGAAAGCGGTGGCAAAGAACTTGGCGGAGCCGTCTGGCTCATCGCCTGCGGAGAAGCCGCCGGGGAACATGATGATCTGGGCCTGGCCGATGGCCTCTTCAAAGGCCCGGACCGATTCGCGGATCCCTTCCGCGCTCAGATTGCGGAATACCCGGGTCTCCACTTTTGCCCCGGCTCTCTCGAAAGCTCTGGCGCTGTCATACTCACAGTTGGTTCCCGGGAAGACCGGAATAAATACCGTAGGCACACCGATCTTGTGGGAACAGATATGAATGCCGGAAGTCTTATATACACCATTCTCCAGCACCGCCTCTTTGTCGGCGGGAGTTCCGATGAGACCTACGGCTGTGGGACCGTCTCCTTTTGCCTGGGAGCGGGTCTTGAACACGCCTTCCAGCGTTCCCATCCAGGCATCCAGAGCCTCGTTCTCCGGGATCACCACACTGCCCCAGGAAAATTCCGGCCGGTCTGTCACTTCGCCGATCACCCGGTAGCTGCACTGAAGTCTTCCCACATCCTCCCCGGACACTTCGCAGATCAGATCTCCCAGGAAGGGGCTGAATAGGTCTCTGGCATCCAGATCGTGCTCCAGGCGGACACCCAGTCCGTTGCCGAAGGCCATCTTGCTGACCGCGGCGGCAATGCCCATGCGGTCCAGGGCGTAAGCGGCCCGGATCCGTCCCTCCTGCATATCCTGGTGAAGGCGGTCATAAAGATCCATAACTTCCGTGTAGACCGGCAGTTCATAGCTGTCCGTGGGAATATGGATCCACACCAGCTTGTTCCCGGCTTTTTTCAGTTCCGGCGTCACCACATCCTGCACCTTGGCCACATCCACGGCAAAGGAGACCAGGGTAGGCGGAACGTCGATATCATTAAAGGTGCCGGACATACTGTCCTTGCCTCCGATGGAGGGCAGTCCGTAGCCCAGCTGCGCCGCGTAAGCTCCCAGCAGAGCGGCAAAGGGCTGGCTCCAGCGGCCGGGCTCCTCGCTCATCCTGCGGAAATACTCCTGGAAGGTAAAACGGATCTTCCGGAAATCTCCGCCGCAGGCCACGATCCTGGCAATGGACTCCGTCACCGCGTAAACAGCTCCGTGGTAGGGACTCCAGCTGGACACATAGGGATCAAAGCCATAACTCATCATGGTGACGGTGTTGGTCTTTCCCTTCAGCACCGGCACCTTGGCTACCATGGACTGGGTCTCCGTCAGCTGATATTTCCCGCCGTAGGGCATCAGCACGCTGCCGGCGCCGATGGAGGAGTCGAACATTTCCACCAGGCCTTTCTGGGAGCAGGCGTTCAAGTCTGCCAGGGTATCCAGCCATTTCTGTTTCACATCCGCGATGTCCCCGCTGCGCTCCAGGACGTTGCCGGCTCTGCCGGGGATCTCCACGAAAACATCGGTTTCCTGATGGGCGCCGTTGGTATTCAGGAAAGCCCGGGACAGGTTGACGATCTCTTTTCCTCTCCAGGAAAGGATCAGACGGGGCTCTTCCGTGACCACAGCCACCTTCACCGCCTCCAGATTTTCTTCTTCCGCGTATTGCAGGAATTCCTCGGCGTCCTTGGGATCCACCACCACGGCCATTCGCTCCTGGGATTCGGAGATGGCCAGCTCCGTGCCGTCCAGGCCGGCATATTTCTTAGGTACTTTATCCAGATCGATGCGCAGTCCGTCCGCCAGCTCTCCGATGGCCACGGAGACGCCGCCGGCGCCGAAATCGTTGCACTTCTTGATCAGGCGGCTCACCTCCGGGCGCCGGAACATGCGCTGGATCTTTCTCTCTGTGGGGGCGTTTCCTTTCTGCACCTCCGCTCCGCAGGTCTCCAGGGAAGCGGTGGTGTGCACCTTGGAAGACCCGGTGGCACCGCCGATGCCGTCCCGGCCGGTGCGGCCGCCCAGCAGGATGATCAGATCTCCCGGATCGGAGTTTTCCCGGATCACATCTTTTCTGGGAGCGGCTCCCATGACCGCTCCGATCTCCATTCTCTTAGCTACGTAATTGGGATGGTACACTTCCTTTACGTATCCGGTGGCCAGTCCCACCTGGTTGCCGTAAGAGCTGTAGCCCTTGGCAGCTCCCCGGGTCAGGGTCTTCTGGGGCAGTTTGCCCTCCAGAGTATCCTTCACCGGAACCGTGGGATCCGCCGCGCCGGTAACGCGCATAGCCTGATAGACATAGGTACGGCCTGACAGAGGATCCCGGATAGCGCCTCCCAGGCAGGTGGCAGCCCCGCCGAAGGGCTCGATCTCGGTGGGATGGTTGTGGGTCTCATTCTTAAAGTTGATGAGCCACTCCTCTTCCTTTCCGTCCACATCCACCGGGACTACGATGCTGCAGGCGTTGATCTCATCGGACTCCTCCTGATCCTGGAGCTTGCCCTCCGCTTTCAGTTTCTTCATAGCCAGCAGGGCCAGGTCCATAAGACAGACAAATTTGTCGTCCCGTCCTTTGTACAGGACCTCCCGGTCCTTCAGGTATTCTTTGTAAGTATTTTCTATGGGCTCCCGGTAATCTCCCTCACCGAACTCCACATGCTTCAGCTCCGTGGAGAAGGTGGTGTGACGGCAGTGGTCGGACCAGTAGGTGTCCAGCACCCGGATCTCCGTCACGGAAGGATCTCTCTTCTCCTCCCCGCGGAAATACTTCTGAATGTGCTGGAAGTCCCGGAAGGTCATGGCCAGATTCAGGGAATCATAGAGCTTTTTCAGCTCTGCCTTCTCCATTTCCGTGAAACCCTCAAAGGATTTCACATCTTCCGGCTCCGGGAAATCCATTACCAGGGTCTCCGGCTTTTCCAGCCCGGTCTCCCGGGAATCCACCGGGTTGATGCAGTGCTTCTTGATGGCAGCCAGTTCCCTGTCCGTCACCTCTCCTTCTATTACATAGGTGGTGGCGGAGCGGATGATGGGCTGCTCGTCCTCCTTCAGAAACTGGATGCACTGCACCGCGGAGTCCGCCCTCTGGTCAAACTGGCCGGGAAGATACTCCACGGAAAATATCCTGGCCCCCTCTTCGGCCGGAAAATTTTCTCTGTATAACAGGTCTACAGGCGGTTCCGCGAAAACCACATGGCAGGCTTTCTCAAATACAGCTTCGCTGACGTTTTCCACATCGTACCGAATCAGCACCCGGACGCCGGTAACCCCGGATACTCCCAGATAATGCCGGATCTCATGGCGGAGATCCTTTGCCGCAACGGCAAACTCCGGTTTTTTCTCTACATATACCCGTCTGACTGTACTCATACTTTTCTTCCTTTCCGCATAGCAGCATCTTACATTCGTTAGGAACAGCATAGCATATTTTTTATTATTAGTAAAATTAATGTATTTAATTGTATTTATTAATCTCATTAATAAGAAAACTCCCTGCGATCCGCCGCCTAAGCGGATCCGCAGGGAATTCTCTGATCCTGATGCACCCTCAGGTAAAAACTTTCATATAATAGACAGAAAGATTCTGCAAAGAGGTATTTCCATGTCCTACAAAATTGTCATTGACGCCGGCCATGGCGGATCCCTTCTGCGCAAAAGCGCTGTCAGATCTGTCCCAGATGTCCCGGTTTGTAAAGATGCCGTGGAATGCCGTCCACCATGACAGGAGAAACGTCCCCCTGGATCAGGGGTTTTACATAGGTAACAAACTCATCCGTTACATAGGTACCGTCCTCATTTACCCACTCTCTGGGAACCAGGCGCTCGTCATTGGCGATCTTATGCACATCCTTGACCTCTGTGCCGCACTGATAAGGATCATCGGAAAGGCGGTTCAGGACCACCATCTTTCCGGTATCCCCCTCGTCCGCAGCTTTCACGGCGGCGCCGCCCACCTGGTAAGCCTCCAGGATATCCACCCGGGAACTGCAGTGGGAAGCGGAACGCTGCAGGGTGCTGAGCTCAATGGCTCTGGTCTTGCATCCGATCTCGTTGGCCACATAATTCGCCAGATACGCCGCGGTTCCTGTCAGCTGTTTATGGCCGAATGCGTCCACAAAGTCTGAACTCTGGCCCAGTTCACATACGTAGCGTCCATCGGCAAGACGGATGCCCTCGGAGACGGTAACCACTACAGAAGGTTTCTTCTCCAGAAGCTCCCGGATCCTGACCATAAATTTATCCAGATCAAAAGTCAGTTCCGGCAGATAAATAAGATCCGGCCCTTTGCAGTCCTCCCCCTTGGCCAGGGCGGAAGCTCCGGTGAGCCAGCCGGCGTTTCTTCCCATGATCTCCACAATGGTAACCAGCCCATTTTTATATTCCAGGCAGAAACTGTCCCGGATGATCTCCTTTACAGAGGTGCCGATGTATTTGGCGGCGCTGCCAAAGCCCGGCGTATGGTCAGTCAGCGCCAGATCGTTGTCGATGGTTTTCGGGCATCCGATGAATCTCTGGGAATGCCCTTTGACAATGGCATAATCTGAAAGCTTTTTAATGGTATCCATGGAGTCGTTGCCGCCGATGTAGATAAACGCCTCGATCTCCAGTTTGTCCAGGATCTCGAAGATCTTGTCGTAAAGCTCCATATTCTCATAGATTTCCGGCAGCTTGTAACGGCAGGAGCCCAGATAAGCCGCAGGAGTCCGTTTCAGCAGCTCCGCGTCCAGCTCGTTGGTGATATGTTCGGAGAGATCTATATAGCGCTCCTCCAGCAGGCCCTGGATCCCATGGAGCATTCCATAAACCTTCTTGGCCCCCCGGTCTTTCGCCGTCCGGTATACACCGGCCAGGCTGGAATTGATGGCAGCCGTGGGGCCGCCAGACTGTCCGACAATTACATTTCCTTTCATTTCTGACACCTCCGTTGTGCGTTGATAGTACTATCTTAGTGTATTTTGGCGGTTTTGTCCAGTAAAATTCATTTTAATTTGTTCATTATTTACATAGTTTCTGCGCAAAGAGGATCCGGCCCATGGCGGCGCCGATCCGGGAGCCGTATACAACGGCCGCCAGGAGAAGGACGACAACCTGGAACTGGCTCTGGCCGTAGGAAAACTGCTGGAAAACCAGGGCATCGATGTGATCTATACCCGGACCACGGATGTATACCAGACGCCATTCGAAAAAGCCCAGATCGCCAACCGGGCGGGAGCGGATTATTTTATCTCCTTCCACCGGAATTCCAGCCCTGATCCGGACCAGTACGACGGTGTGGAGACGCTGGTCTACGATAAGTCCGGCACAAAACTCACCATGGCGGAAAACATCAACGGCGCCCTGGAAGCTCTGGGCTTTAAAAATCTGGGAGTAAAAGCACGGCCCGGTCTGGTGGTCCTGCGGCGGACGAAAATGCCGGCCCTGCTCATTGAAACAGGTTTTCTCAATACAGATCAGGATAACGTCCTTTACGACGAGAAAAAAGACGAGATCCCACGGGCCATCGCCAACGCCATCCTGGGGACTCTGGATATGGAAACCATCGAAGAGGACAGCGGTTCCCCCACTCCGCCCGCTCCGGAAGAGCCGGAGGAGGACAGCGTCTTATACCGGGTCCAGGTCGGTTCCTTCCGGGAGCGGGGCAATGCCGACAAGCTGCTCTACGAGCTTCTGGATCAGGGTTTCCCCGCATTCATTCTCTATGAAAACGGCTACTACAAGGTACAGGCAGGCGCATTTAAGATCCTGGCCAACGCAGTCCTCATGGAACGCCGGCTGCGCCGCAGCGGATATTCCACCTTTATCACTGTCTGAAAAAACTTTCCCTTTACCTGCGGCTGCTTTTGCGTTACACTTACGGCAGACAATTCTTCGCTGGAGGTTTGCCTATGTGGATCTTATTTCTGATCTTGCTTCTTGCGGCCGCGGCCGTTCTGGGATTTTATCTGTGGGCCATCCGCCCGGATACCTCCCGGAAAGAAAGCTGTCTGGCCTTTACCCGGTGGGATTTTGCCCACCGGGGTCTTTGGGATATGGAGCGGGGCATCCCCGAAAACTCCCTGCCCGCCTTTAAAAAAGCCGTGGAGCACGGTTTTGCCATCGAACTGGACGTGCATCTCACCCGAGATGACAGGATCGTGGTTTTCCATGACGATACTCTGAAACGGATGTGCCAGCTGGATCAGCCGGTGGAATCCATGACCTGGGACGAGCTCTCAAGGTACCGTCTCCTGAATACAGACTGCCGGATCCCCCTGCTGACCGAGGTTCTGAAACTGGTAGGCGGCCGCGTCCCCCTGCTGATCGAGCTGAAGCTCCCCACCAGCAGCACTGCCCTCTGTCCTCTGCTGGACCGGATGCTGGAGTCCTATCCCGGGCAATATCTGATCGAATCCTTTAATTCCCTGGGACTCCGCTGGTACCGGAAACACCGTCCGGAGATCCTCCGGGGACAGCTGGCCAGCCGCTATCCGCCCGCCAGGGGCCTGACCGCGCTGCTGAACCGGCTCTCCACCAGCCTGATGGTAAACGCCGCCAGCCGACCGGATTTTGTAGCCTACAATTACAAACACGCCCGGGGGCTTGGCTTCCGCCTGAACCACGGCCTGTTCAAGGTCCCCGTTTTTGTCTGGACCGTGCGTTCCCGTCTGGCCTATCAGCGGTGCCGGAAACAGTACTCCGCTGTGATCTTTGAAAACTTTCTGCCGGAGCAGGAAAACTGAATGATCTTGCAAAGTATTTCTTAAGTTTCTCGAAATCCGCTTGACTTCCCTGCATCCCTGTGGGATACTAGCGTCAGCGTGTGAATCCGACAAATCGGGAGGGAGTATGTTAAAAGCACTGACGACAAAAAAGGCCCGCTGGCTGATTCCGTTGTATACTGTTTTTTATGTTGTAACTTTCATGTTCCTGGAGCGGCATGTGACAAACGTCCACATTATTTACTCGCCTCTGGACCGGTACATTCCCTTCTGTGAATATTTTATTATTCCTTACTACCTGTGGTTCCTCTACATTATCGCCATTCTGATCTACTTTTCGTTTTTCGGCGCTGATGTAAGGGAATTTAACCAGCTGGTGTTTTCGCTGGGCATCGGCATGACCATTTTTCTGTTTATCTCCTGGGTATGGCCCAACGGACTGGATCTGCGTCCGGAAACCTTCCCCCGGGATAACTTTTTTACAGGACTGGTGGCTGACCTCTATCAAAGAGACACCTCCACCAACGTGTTCCCCAGCATTCATGTGTACAATTCCGTAGTGGCCTTCATTGCCATCAACCGCTGCAAGGCTCTGCGGAAGCGGAAGGTGATCCGGGCAGGCGCCTTTATCCTGTCCACTCTGATCGTCCTGGCCACCGTGTTCCTGAAACAGCATTCCGTCATGGACGTGCTGGGAGCCTTCGCTATGAACGCAGTGCTCTATGTACTCATCTACCGGCCGGAACTGCTCCCGGGACGGGTAAAAAAAACGGCAGTTGAATAACGATATGCTCCCCTCCGGGCAGACAAGTGAAAGAATATGACTTGTCGCTTGGAGGGGAGCATATTTTATGCATAAAAAAGTCCAGGGAATGCCGCTCAGTCATATGACTGAGCGGCACTCCCTTTGGGCTTTCCTACAAAAAAGAGCCCTGGCTCCGGATGATTTCTCATCTATCCTGCCATGGCCGCCCAAATACCGGAATTTTGAAGAAATCTCATTTTATACGGTATTCTGTAAGCGCTTACTACGGGCATTTCAGGGAACACTCAAAATCTTCCGGTAACCTTTTACGGGCGATTAGAAGAAATCTCGATTTTTCCGGTATTCGTCTACCGTACATTTCGAAAGGATCCCAGGGGTACCCGTACTTCCTACAGCGCTTCTACCGTAATTTCAAGATAATCTCAAATTTTCCCGTATTTCCCAGTGTCCTTCTACTGTAAAGCTGAGAAAACTCCATAATTCGCCCGTATCCTGCCAGTGGTGTGATGTCTGCAGTCATTTGAGCGGTATCCCCCGGTCTTCCTTTTCTTCATAAAATATGCTCCCCTCCAAGCGACAAGTTTTATTCTTTCACTTGGAAGGGAGCATATCATGCTTTTGCCGGCAGTTCCGGATTCAATGTTTCCACCATCCCAGATATTTCAGGCATGCCAGGATCACAAGAATCAGGGCAGCTACCTTCGCGATCTCCAAAAGAACCTGCAGGATAAGTATAAGCGGCATACGACTCCCTTCTTTCTCCATGAACACGGTCGGCAGGTATCAAAAATGAATTGAGGCACGAGCTGCTCCGCATTTCGTGTGCCCGCAATCCTAAGAATAATCTATCATAAATTCCCGAAAAAAACACTGCAGGATCACCCTAGCTTCTTCAGTTTCGCGAAGGAAGCGAACATCCTCTTGACTCCGAACCGGTCAAAGTCCACCGTGACCTCATAGTCTCTTCCCCCTTCTACAATGCTCCGCACCACGCCCACTCCGAATTTTACATGGCGGACCGTGTCCCCTACTCCGTAATCCAGAGAATCCGCTTTGGTGACCGTAAACTGCCGGGGCTTGAAGGTCTCGGCGGCATATTTCTTTCTGGGAGGCTCCACCCCTCCGAACAGGGAAGGCTTTTTAAATGTATGCTCCGTGTTCCCGTCCCGGCCCAGATCAATGAGTTCCCGGGGAATCTCCCGGACAAAGCGGGAGGTCTTGCTGTACTGGGTCTCTCCCCGGATCATCCGCTGCCGGGCCGCTGTGAGAGTCAGTTTCTTTCTTGCCCGGGTGATGCCCACATAGCACAGACGGCGCTCCTCCTCCAGCTCGGAGGGATCGTCTCCGGTGATGGTCATATAGCTGGGAAACAGGCCGTCCTCCATGCCTGCCATATAGACTTCGTTAAATTCCAGACCCTTGGCGCTGTGGAGAGTCATCAGCAGCACATAGTCGCTGCTGTCGTCCACGGAATCGATATCCGCCACCAGGGCCACTTCCTGCAGGAAGCCGCTTAAAGAGGGTTCCGCCGCGGAGGCTTCATAATCCGCCGCTTTGGAGATAAATTCATCAATATTCTCGATCCGTGCCCGGGCTTCCTCGGTATCCTCGGCTTCCAGTTCTTTCACGTAGCCGGTATCCTCAATGATCTTCTCCAGCAGTTCCTTCACAGAAAGGTATTCCATCTGGGAGCGGAGGCTTTGGATAAACAGGGTAAAGGGGCGGATCTTCGCCGCTCCCCTGCCAAGGCCCGGTATGTAGTCCGCCTCCAGCAGAGCGTCGTAAAAGTGGATGTCCTGCTCCGCGGCGTAGGCCTCCACCTTGCCGATGGTGGCGGCTCCGATCCCCCGCTTGGGCACGTTGATGATCCGCTGCACCGCCAGATCGTCCAGGGAATTGTCCACGGTCTTCATGTAGGCCAGCAGATCCTTGATCTCTTTTCTGCCGTAGAAGTTTACTCCCCCCACGATCTTGTAGGGAATATTGGCCAGCAGGAATTTTTCCTCGAACAGGCGGGACTGGGCGTTGGTCCGGTAGAGCACCGCGAAATCCCGGTAATGATTCTCCCCGGTCCGCACCTTTCTGCCGATCTCCCCGGCCACAAACTCCGCCTCCTCAAAACCGCTCTGAAACTGACGGAAATTCACTTTATCCCCGGTTCCGTTCTCCGTCCACAGCCGCTTTTCTTTTCGGCCCTTGTTATGACGGATCACCTCATTGGCCGCGTCCAGGATGTTCTGGGTGGAGCGGTAATTCTGCTCCAGCTTGATGACTTTTGCGTCGGGAAATACCTTTTCAAAATCCAGGATATTGCCGATGTTGGCCCCCCGGAACTTATATATGGACTGATCGTCGTCTCCCACGACGCAGAGATTCCGGTACCTGGCCGCCAGCCGGCTCACAAACTGAAACTGCACGGTGTTGGTATCCTGGTATTCGTCTACCATAATGTAGCGGAATCTTTCCTGGTAGTAGTCCAGCGCCTCCGGGCAGTCCCGGAACAGTTCCACCGTCTTCAGCAGCAGATCGTCAAAATCCAGGGCGTTATTCTTTTTCAGCTGCTCCTGATAGGCCCGGTAGATCTCCGCCACCCGCTTATCTTCCCAGCGTGAAACGCTTTTTTCATATTCATCCGGCGAGATCATCTCGTTTTTGGCCGCGGAGATCTTCGCCAGCAGGCTTCTCTCTTTGTAGATCTTGGTATCCAGATTCATCCGCCGGAGGATTTCCTTCATAACAGTTTTGGAATCCTCCGTGTCATAAATCGTAAAACGATTGTCATATCCCAGCCGGTCAATATAGCGCCGCAGGATCCGCACGCAGCTGGAATGGAACGTGGACACCCAGACGCTCTCCGCGCCGAAACCGGCGATCTGGTCTACCCGCTCCCGCATTTCCTGGGCCGCTTTGTTGGTAAAGGTAATGGCCATGATATTCCAGGGCTTTACCCCTTTTTCTTCCATAAGATACGCGATGCGGTGGGTCAGGACCCGGGTCTTGCCGGAGCCCGCCCCCGCCAGGATCAGCAGCGGCCCCTCCGTGTATTCCACCGCTTCCTGCTGCTGAGGATTCATGCCTTCCATGGTGTTCATCGTTTCCTCCCTCATCCGGCAAACTCACGCTCCGCAGCCTCCAGAGCCGCGGCGATGACCTTGTCCATATCGTAATATCTGTACTGGCCCAGCCGGCCTCCGAAAATCACCTTCTCTTCCTTTTCCGCCAGAGCTTTGTACCGGCTGTAAAGGCCGTTGTTCTTCTCGTCATTCACCGGATAGTAGGGCTCCATACCCACCTTCCACTCGGAAGAGTACTCCCGGGAGATAACGGTTTTTGGCTGCTTTCCGAATTCAAAATGTTTGTGTTCGATGATCCGGGTATAGGGCACCTCCCGGTCCGTATAATTGACCACCGCGTTGCCCTGGTAATTTTCGCAGTCCAGGACCTCGGTCTCGAAGCGGACGCTGCGGTACTCCAAAGCCCCCAGACAGTAGCCGAAGTATTCATCGATCATGCCGGTGAACACGGTTTTTTCCGCGATCTCCGGGAACTCTTTCCGGAAGGAGAAATAATCTGTTCCCGTCCGGACTTCGCAGCCCTCCAGCATGTTTTCCACGATCCGGGTGTAGCCTCCCATAGGGATCCCCTGGAACCGGTCGTTGAAATAATTGTTGTCATAGGTAAAGCGGAAGGGCAGGCGCTTGATGATAAAGGCCGGCAGTTCCCGGCAGTCTCTGCCCCACTGCTTCTCGGTATAGCCCTTGATGAGTTTTTCATAGACATCCCGGCCCGCCAGGGACAGAGCCTGTTCCTCCAGATTTTTCGGCTCTTGGATGTTTAATTCCCGGATCTGCTCCTGAATTTTCTCCTTCGCTTCCTTGGGCGTGCGGATCTTCCACATTTTGCTGAAGGTATTCATATTAAAGGGCAGATTGTACAGTTCATCTTTATAAATGGCAATGGGAGAATTGATATAATTGTTAAACTCCGCGAACTGATTCACATACTCCCAGATCCTCTTATCAGATGTATGGAAAATGTGGGCGCCGTACTGGTGCACCTGGATCCCTTCTATTTCTTTGGTGTAGATGTTGCCTCCGATATGATCCCGGCGGTCCAGCACCAGCACCCGTTTCCCTCTCTGCACTGCCTCCCGGGCGAAAACCGCACCGAACAGGCCGGCCCCTACGATCAGGTAATCATATTTCAATGGTTTTTCCTCCTGCTGATTCTGCGCATTCTTAAGAGGATTGCCGGCAGGACATTCTGCCCCATGCAATCCCCCTGGTACGTAATCAGTATACAGGATTCCCCTGATTTTATCAAATTTTTTGAGCCGCCGGCAGAACTTTTTTCACCTGGTTACGATTCACAGACGTTTCAGACTTGACAGCAGGTGCGTTGTGTTCACACAAAAGCTCCGGCTGTACATAGTATCCTTACCTGGCCTTACAGCCTGCGCCGCAGTTCATACAGGGCTGTATAATTAGCAAGAAGAACCGCCGGGGTTCCCTGGGCGCCCACCGCCTCCAGCAAAACTCTGAGGTCCTGGATCTCCTCCACTTTCCCCTGCTCAAAGCCCGCCTCCCGCAAATAGGCTTTCAGGCGGATCCGCATCCGCTGCAGCATGCTCTTTACTTTCGATTCACTGATCCCGTAGTAAAAAGCCGTTTCCCGGACAGAATCCATATAGTAATAACGGCTGATAAACACCCCTCTCGCCTCCGGCTTCATTCCTTTCAGAAACCGGTTCAATGTCTCTGCCAGAGCCCGGACATCCGCGTACTGTTCCGTGGTATTGCCTCCGGAAATACATTCTTCCAGTTCTTCCAGAGATTGCACGTACTCTCCCGCCCCCCGTTTTTTTCGGTTCCGGCTGCGGAAACGGTCGATAGGCAGGTGCCGGATGATCTTCCCCAGATAAAGCCCCAAAGCAGCGGGCCGGGCGGGCGGAATGGAGGTCCAGGCTCTTAAATACGTATCATTGACGCTTTCCCGGCTGTCCTCCCGCTCCCGCAGGATCTGATAGGCGATCTGAAACAAATAGCGGCCGTACTGCCTGTCCGTCTCCCGGATGGCTCTTTCATCTCTCTCCCAATACAGGGCTACGATCTGCTGATCTTCCATGTGTATTCCCCCTCATCTGTGCTGTTTTCGTTCCCTTTACTAAATAGAACGACAAAACAGTCCAAAGCGTCGCAAAAAAACAGGACAGCTGATTTCCAGCCGTCCCTGCTTCTTATAAATATAAATCCCTGTAGTAATCCAGTTCCTCCTGGATGATCTCGTCCAGAACCTTCATGCCCAGCAGTTCCACCGGCGCCTTATCATCGGTAAGGATCCGGTCCTCTCCCCGGTATTCCGTCATATTCTCCGCTACCACTTCCATCATATCCTTCAGTTCCCCCGGTTCCAGGGCCTGAAGATGGGTTTCAAAATCCTCCGGCAGGGTATGGAAATTGGTGGCGTAAACCTCCATGTTGGTGCTGCCCTCCACCGGCACCCGGTATACGTGTTCAAAGACCGCGTCAATGGTATCGCAGAGATAGTCGTTGATGGAATCCTCCGCCTGGGATTTCATGTTCATG
This sequence comes from Candidatus Scatomonas sp., assembly GCA_963928055.1. GTDB lineage: Bacteria > Bacillota > Clostridia > Lachnospirales > Lachnospiraceae > Scatomonas. The sequence goes on from CAWVDN010000002.1 coordinate 272,544, forward strand.
TTGACCACCATGACTCCGTCTTCTTTCAGATGATCGCTGACCTCCGTAAAAAATTCAATGGAGGACATCTGAAAGGGAATGGTAATATCCTGGTAGGCATCCACCATGATCACATCAAACTGTTCTTCCGAAGCGTGAAGATATGCGCGGCCGTCCTCCACGGCCACCTCTACCTTCTCCGGCAGCTGAAAATAGTCCCTGGCGATGTTCACGATCTTCTCATCGATCTCCGCCCCCTGGATCCCCGCTTCCGGAAAATACCGGCTGCAGTAATCGGCAAAGGTACCGGACCCAAGGCCCAGGATCATCACCTGACTGTCCGCTTTTTCGTTCATGCCGGCCATGACAGGCGCCGCCAGGGCATAATCATAGTACAGGCCCGTAAGCCCGTCTTCCTTCATCTTAATGGACTGGACTCCAAACAGAACGTTGGTGGAAAGAATAGTGCTCTCCGGTGTATCCCTGACCTGCAGATAATTGTAGATAGACTCATCCTCCAGCGTCAGCTGCTCCCGCTCCCAAAAGGCAAAGCTGAACCGGGGCGTCAGGCATCCCAGAACCACCAGCAGCGCCGCCAGGACTCCGCAGAGGATCCGTTTCTGCTTCACAGAAACAAAATACAGAATGGCGATCACTCCCAGCACTCCGGAAAAGATCAGAAAGGTGGCCGCCGTGCCCACTGCCGGGATGGTGACAAAGGTAGGCAGGAAGGTACCGATAATGCTGCCGATGGTGTTCAGCGCCCCCAGTTCTCCCATGGTCTTGCCGTTATTGTCCAGACTGTGCATGGTATATTTTACCAGAGAGGGCGTCACCGTTCCCAGCAGCACACAGGGAAAGGCGAAGATCACCAGGCAGGTGACCAGAGCCGCCCACACCAGAAAATTATGGTTCACAAATGCGGCCAGCAGCAGGGAAATGCCGGCGATCAGATACCGTCCCGCAAAGGGGATCAGGGCGATCCAGATAGCTGCTATGAGGATCCTGCCGTACAGCTTTCCCGGGTTCCGGAACTTGTCCGCGGAACGGCCGCCCCAGACATTGCCGATGGCCATGGCGATCATGATCACGCCGATGATCACGGTCCACACGATCTGGGAAGAGCTGAAATAGGGAGCCATCAGCCTGCTGGCCCCCAGCTCCACCGCCATGACAGACATACCCGCGAAAAATTCCGTAGCATACAAAAAATATTTTTTCGTCAGCAGTTTTGATTCCATAAATCCAGTTTTTTATCCTTCCTTTCTTCCGGTTAAGTATAAGCTGAAAAAGCCTACCCTTCCCTCCCCGCACCAGTAGGGAAGTCCGGCCTCTTCCGCCATTTTTTCCGCGCTCATACAGTAGGCGGAGATGCAGGAAACCTGCTGGTCCGGGAAACGGCAGGGCTTCCCCTCCGCGCCGCAGCAGACCTCACAGGCCCTGCAGGGGCCTGCCAGCATGGCCAGTCCCGCCATGCCTCTTTTCTGAAATTCTTCCAGCAGCTTTCTGCTGCCGGCGTTATGCCTGTCCCGGACTGCTTTCAGGGCTTCGGCGTCATGCCAGTCCACCTCCGCCACGGTCTGAAAGATCCAGGCTGTCTCATAGACTTCTGTTCTCTTTTTCATCTCCTCCGGGGTGCCGCAGGCCGGGGGACAGGAAAGATTCTTTCCGTAATTCCCGCAGAGATTGTCCTCGCAGTACTTCCTAAGGGAGGGTTCAAACACCAGGTGATCCGCCGGGATCCTGGCCGTATTGGTAAACCCCGCTTCCCGGGCCAGCTCCTCAATTTCCTCTTTCCGCATACGCTCTATTTCTCCTTCCAGCTTGATTTTCCGAATATCACTATTATAATACAGCCGTCCTGCCGCCGCTATCTTTTTTTATAAATATCAATAGCGTCCGTGTACAAGGAGCAAAACGCTCCTTGTACACGGACGCCAGAAGGAGGAGACGATCCTGCCGGATCGTCTCCTCCTTCTCTGTCAGGGGTAAAACCGCTGGGAACGGATGACCTCTGCTATATGAAGCGGCGGGCTGACCGCGATGGTTTTACCCCTCAATGGAAATATATTTCTTTTCTTCCACCTTTTTCTGATCTACTTTGGGAACCGTGAGTTTCAGGATCCCATCCTCGAATTTCGCGTGGATGTCTTTCTGTTCCACATCCTCGCCTACATAAAAGCTTCTGCTGCAGGTTCCCGCGTAGCGCTCCCTGCGGATATAATTGCCTTTTTCGTCTTTCTGATCCTCCGAGGACTTTCTGGCCGCCTGGATGGTCAGATACCCGTTCTCCAGTTTGGCGCTGACATCCTCTTTCTTGTAGCCCGGCAGTTCAATGTCAAGCTCGTAGGAATCCTCGTTCTCCCGGACATCGGTGCTCATCACTCTTTTTGCGCTCTTGGGGGCGGAAAAGAATTCGCTCCTCCAGGGACTGAACATGAAATCATCAAACAGGTTTTCTCCAAAAATACTGGGCATTAACATAAGTCATTCCTCCATTCTATTTCACATTTTCTATACTTTTTTGACACTCCGGAAGATTTCCTTTTCCTCTTCCTTTGTTCTATGTGTACTATAGCACATATTGTTAGCACTGTAAAGGGGTGAGTGCTAATTTTTTTGTGAAAAAAGTGTGAAGGTTAAATGAAAAAGTAACTGCAAGTTTTTGATAACCAAAATACCTTCTATTGCATTTGCCATTGCAGTAAGTCCTGCAAAACAGGGGTAGCATTTACTCCTGCAATGCTTTATGATACTCCTATCTGAACCTAGACCCGAAGCAGATTGGAGGTTCTTTATGAAACATTTGACTCTCTCTGAACGGATCCGTATTGAAGCCCTTCTGGAAGAAAGAAGGAGTTTCTCCCAGATTGCTGCAGAACTTGGCCGGTCTGCTACAACTATTTCAAGGGAGGTATGCAGGCACCGCTCTGTTATGCACCATTATTCCACAGAAATGGCAAGGAAGCGTTCGGAATGTGAACAGTTTGGCTCCTGCACGGTGAAAGGCCTATGTGGACGCCCACACTGTGAGGCCTTTTGCTCCAAATGCCGCAGCAAGCGCTGTACGCTTTACTGTAAAAGCTTCATTCCTAAAATATGCCCCCTTCTCAAAAAGCCGCCTTATGTCTGTAACAAATGCCCAAAACTGCGCTCCTGTTCTCATGATTTCTTTTTCTATCGGGCAAAATATGCAGATGACGCCTATCACGAAGTCAAATCTTCTTCCCGCAGCGGCATCAACCAGACCCCGGAATCCCTGGAACAGCTGGACAAGCTCATTTCTCCGCTTTTAAAACAGGGGCAGCCCCTTTCCCATATCTATCTTTCCCACAAAGAGCTGATCGGCTGTTCCCAGAGGACTTTATACAACTATATCGACCAGAACCTTTTTTCTGCCATTAATCTGGATCTTCCTCGAAAAGTACGCTATAAGCCCCGGCAGAAACGCCGTGGTGACAGAGAAGTCCCCGGTTATAGGAAAGGGCGTACTTATGCTAATTTTGAACTTTATATGGCACAGCACCCGGACTTTTCCGTAGTAGAAATGGACGTTGTAGAAGGGGCCGGCGGAAAAGACGGAAAGGTTTTTCTGACACTTTTGTTCCGGAGCTGCCTGCTTATGCTGGTCTTCCTGCTTCCCGCTGATCGCAGAGAATATATCGAAGAGGTCTTTGATTTCCTTTATGACGGACTGGGAGCCATATCCTATGGGCAGCTGTTCCCTGTGATCCTCACAGACAACGGCTCTGCTTTTAAGGATCCGAGAATCTTTGAACGGGAAAACGGGAATGGAGAAACTACACATATATACTACTGTGACCCCATGGCATCCTGGCAAAAAGGAAGATTAGAAAAGAATCATGAGTTCATCCGTTATGTCCTTCCAAAAGGCAGCCATTTTTCAGGTCTTACCCAGGAAGACGCCACACGGATGGCAAACCATATCAACAGCACAGCAAGAGCCAGTTTAAATGGCCACACCCCATTTGAACTGGCTCAGATGCTATTGGATAAGAAACTGATAGAACTCTGTTGTCTGACCAGTATATCGGCTGATCAGGTGATACTAAAGCCGTCACTCTTAAAATAGACAAACAACATTAGCTTCGGGTACAGGCGTCATTAAAGTACTGTTTGACGGGTAGCAGTTACTTCTGCAAAAGTAACTCAGCCGTCTTTTTGTGATACCTGAAAAAGCGAATCCCATCATATTTCCTGCTTCTTAAGTATAATAAAAATATCAAAAGATAGCCAGTCTTACTGGGAAATTTCAGTTCCTGACTGCAATAACATTTTCAAAACCTACTGATTTTTTAATGGTTTCTACTTGGTTGCAGTTACTTTTTCATTCAACCAAAAAAGTGTGAAGGTGTGAAGGTGTGAAGGTGTGAACTCTTAAATGTTTTGCTCCAGATCCGGAAGATGAATCTTTTCCCACCAAAAAGAGGGGGCGCCCCTGCCTGTGTTTCCACAGGCGGAGCGCCCTTTGGGCTATATGTGTTATTGTATAATAACCTCTTGCATTATTCTGCGGCTGCGCCCATTACTTCCTTGTAGTTCTCGGGAGTAACAACAGTAGCCGGTACAGCGGTCTCCATGGTGGGCTCCTCGCCGTTGATGATCTGCATCAGAACCTCGATGGATCCCTCGCCTACCTGAGTCTCAGAGAAGTATGCGGAAGCCTTCATACAGGTGCCGTCTGCTCCCTTGTCATTCCACTCGTCTTTCGCCATGTAAGCGCCCAGGCCTACTACGCAGGCGTCAGCATCCAGTCCGGCGCTCTCCAGAGCACGAACAGCTCCGATACAGCCTTCCTCGTTGGCACCGGTTACCATCCATTTGGTGATCTCCGGATGTGCGGTGATAACAGCTGCTGCTGCGGTGTTGCCCTTGTCGGTAGTTCCGTCATAGTCTGCTCTGTAGATCTTGCTCTGATCCAGATCCGGCAGCATCTCGGTCAGCTTGTCGATCTCGCCGTCCGCACGGGGAACACAGCTGGTAACAGTATCCATGGTCATGATCAGCACGCCCATCTCCGGATCGGTAACCAGATCATTCTCGGTCATGTAGTTAGCCAGCCACTCGCCGTTGGCAGCACCGATGTTGTATCCATCGATTCCTACCCAGGGAGCCAGCTTCTCGCCGTTTACTTCCAGCGCGTCATCGGCTGCCACGATGGGGATCCCTGCCTCTTCACATTTGTCAACAACAGCCTGGGACATGGTCTGATCCGGTACGCAGGCTACGATGCCGTCTGCCTCATTGGCAATGGCGTTGTCGATGGCTTTCAGGAACTCCTCGGGGTTCATCTTGGCGTCTACATAAGTGAAGGTGCCGCCCAGCTCTTCTACAGCTGCCTGAGCTGCTGCGCCCTCGTTGATGAACCATGCCTGGTCGCCGGATTTGTAGATACCGTAAACCAGCAGATCGCCGTCTGCTGCGGCCTCACCGCTGTCTCCGCTGGTGGATTCCGCGGAAGAATCACCCTCAGCTGCGCTCTCGCTGGTAGTTCCGGCGGAAGATCCGCTGGTGCTGTCGGCATCGTTGCCGCCGCAGCCTGCCAGCATGGTGGTTCCCATTGCTGCTACAAGGATTGCTGCTAATACTTTCCTCTTCATTTTGTTTCCTCCTTTATTAGGTGAAATAATATTTACAAATGTGCCGGGCACATCTGTGTACCATAGAAAATTACTTGTTCTCCTCGGCTGCCTTCATGCTGGCTTCCACCAGAGCTTTGGCTCTTCTCTCTTTACGGATGTAGTCAGAGGTCAGAGCGAACAGCAGCAGGGCGCCTTTGGCCAGGTTCTGCCAGAAGGTATTGACGTTGACCATGGTCAGACCGGTATTGAAGGACTGGATCAGTACAACGCCCAGGAAGGTTCCGAACATGTTGCCGACACCGCCGGTGAAGGATACGCCGCCCAGAATAACTGCGGTGATGGCATCGAACTCCAGGTTGATGTTAGCGGCCGGCTGTCCTGCATTCATACGGCAGGCGAAAATGATACCGCCCAGAGAAGTCAGAACGCCGATCAGGATAAAGCAGAGAGTAATGATCCTGGTGGGATTCAGACCTGCCAGTCTGGCTGCCTCGGTGCTTCCGCCGATGGCGTATACGCTGCGGCCGAAACGGGTCTTAGCAAGGATAAAACCGAAGATAACCATGCAAATCAGCATTACCCATACGGAAACCGGGATCTCCAGGAATCTGGCTTTACCGATGGCAATGAAAGCCGGATGGCTGATGGACAGCGGCTTGCCGCCTACGATGATATAGGCGAGTCCACGGACGATGGACTGGGTTACCAGGGTAGCGATGAAAGCTTCCAGCTTGATCTTGGTGACCATCCAGGAGTTGAACAGTCCTACTACAACACCGCCCAGCAGAGTAAGCAGAACAGCCGGTACAGCCGGTACGCCCCAGCTCAGCAGCAGTGCCAGCAGTACGCCGGAGAAAGCCGCCAGGGATCCGGGAGAAAGGTCGTTCTGCGCCGCGATGATCAGGTACGTATGGCCGATGGCCACCATGCCGACCAGTGAGATCGCCTGCAGGATACTGGTGATGTTCGCTACGCTCAGATAGTTTTTATTCAGAAACGTAAACAAAATAAATACTACGACGATGGCCGCGATCAGGACCAGCTTGTCGCCGCCGATATAAGAAATTATCTGTTTTGCCTTGCTTTCTTTCTTGTTATTCATCTGCTTCCTCCCCTAACATTCCCAAACATAATAATTTTTCTTCGGTAGCATCCTCGTGGGACACTTCGCCGGAAACCCGCAGGTTTCTCATAACAATGATCCGGTCTGACAGCCCGATGACCTCCGGGAGTTCGGAGGAGATCAGGATCACGCCCAGGCCCTGCTTTGCGAAATCACAGATCATCTGATAAAACTCGGATTTCGCTCCAACATCGATACCTTTGGTGGGCTCATCCAGGATCAGCACCTTGGGGTGGGTGGCGATCCAGCGGGCAACGATACATTTCTGCTGATTACCGCCGGAGAGCTCCAGGATCTTTTTGTCCGGTGAGGGGGTCTTGATGTTAAAGTCTTTAATTCCCGCCTCTGCCTGCTCTTTTTCCTTTTTGCTGCTGATAATACCCAGACCGTTGGAATTCTGTTTCAGCAGAGAAATGTTGATGTTTCCGGATACACTTAAGTTAGAGATCAGTCCCTGCAGTTTTCTGTCCTCGGGAACCATAACGATTCCGTTCTCCATGGCCTGCTTCGGGGAGCGATTGACGATTTTCTTTCCTTCCAGGTAAACTTCCCCTGTCCGCATGTGATCCGCGCCCAGGATGGCACGCATCACCTCTGTACGCCCGGCGCCTACCAGTCCGGAGAATCCCAGGACCTCGCCTTTTCTCAGGGTGAAGGATACCGGCTTTACATAATCGGAGGAAACATTCTTGACCTCCAGAAGCACATCGCCGATCTCTTTGTCACGATCCAGGCTGCTGTAAACATCGCCCAGGTCACGGCCTACCATCTTGCGGACCAGGACCTGCTCGTCTGTCTCCTTCGTGACAAAGGTGTCTATGTAGCGGCCGTCCTTAAAGATGGCGACCTTATCGGTGATCCTCTGAATCTCATTCATACGATGGGATACGTAAAGGATGATCTTTCCTTCTGCTTTCAGTTTTTCGATGATCTGGAACAGCACGTCGATCTCCGCGTCGCTTAAGCTGGCGGTAGGCTCGTCAAAACAGATGACCTTCAGATTCTCACGGCTGTACGCCTTCATGATCTCCACCATCTGCTGATATGCCACGTTCAGATCCTTTACCTTGGTGGTAGCCTGGATCGGAAGGCCGAAGTCCTCAATGATCTTCTGCGCCATGGCATTTGCCTTTCTGGTATCGATCACGCCCAGTTTGTTGGCCGGCATTCTTCCCAGATAAATGTTCTCCGCCACGGAAAGCTCCAGCAGGATCTGGCGTTCCTGATAGATAACGCTGATTCCCGCCTCAATGGCTTCATGGGGTGAGCGGAAATGTTTTTTCTTCTCCATCCAGCAGATATTTACCGCCGTTTGGCTGGTAATCTCCATTCAGAACCTTCAGCAAAGTGGACTTTCCGGCTCCGTTTTCCTCCCAGGAAGGCCAGGACTTCGCCGCCGTATGCCTTAAAGCTGATGCCGTCCAGAGCCTTCACGCCAGGAAAGTACTTGGAAATATTCTGAAATTCCAATACACTGCCCATTCTTTCCCTCCTTGATTATCCCCCGGCGGCCTCGGGGCTTTTCGTCCGTCCTCCGCCGGGTTTTTCTACTTGTTACTTGATATATGTGCCGTACATTTCCACTGCCTTCAGAAATGCCTCGATATTTTCGTACGGCACTTCCGGCTCAAGTGTATGTGTCGGTGCCAGCAGCAGTCCACCTCCTTTTCCCACCTCACAGATGAGCCGTTTACATACCTCAAAAATTTCCTCCTTCGTTCCGAAGGGCATTGTCGTCTGCGTTCCCACGCATCCCCAGAAAGAAAGTTTGTCACCGTAGAGTTTTTTCACTTTAAAGGGATCCACACATTCCGGCTGTACGGGATTCAGCACATCCACGCCGATCTCGATCAGTCCGGGGATGATCTGCTCCAGATTTCCGTCTCCATGATAAAAGATCAGGATATCCGGTTTTACCTCCTTGGCCGCCCGGATGATCTTTGCCATTCTGGGCTTCAGGGTCTTCGCCCACAGCTCGGGAGCCATCATCATGGCCTCCTGGGTGGAAACATCATCTCCCAGCATAAGGATGTCAACTCCCACTTCCGCCCAGCGTCTGGCCATTTCCACACGGATGTCCGTGATCTTGTCCATAAGCGCGTCGTTGAATTCCGGATCCGCGTAGAAATCCATCATGAAATTCTCCATGCCTCTCATGTACCAGCAGAGCTCAAAAATGGTCATCTCCATAAACGCCGCGGTAGCGTAGCCCCTGGTCGATGAGTTCCTGATTTTTCTCTTTCAGCCCCTCCCAGCGGTAATCCGCCGTCATATCCGGGAAAGGATACTCCTCGATCTCCTGAATGCTCTGGAAATTCCGCATGGGATGCATCATTTCCTGAAAGTGCGCGATGGTACCTCTCTGCGGCCCATAACGCCCCACTCGGGATTCCACTCGATGGGTTCCAGCACTCCCTCGATCCCCTCATAATACTTGCTGTAATCATAATGCTGCTTTGTGGGATTCAGTTCCACATAGCGCATGGGGGAAATCGAAAAACTCACGAAAATTCCGGGTTCCGTTCTCTTTTTCAAAATTATCGATCTGTGAGGGACACAGGTCAAAATCAAAAAGGAACCCTCTCCGGATTGTCTCTTCTCAGTGCTCTTAATAAATTTTCTCTTATTCATAACAGTCGAGCGCTGCGTTGACACCCCGCCAGCTTCCCCGGAATTTTCCCGGGGTCATCCCTGTGTACTCTTTGAACACGTTGCTGAAATACTGCGAACTGCTGTAGCCCATTGCCTATGGCTATATCGGTTATGCTCCTTTCGGTGTTCCAAAGCATACCCTTGGCCTTTTCCATGCGAAGCATGGTGATATACTCCGAACAGCCCATACCCAGGCTTTCCTCGAAATACTTCCGCACGCTCCGGGAACTGAGGCCGAATTCCTCCGCCAGTTCCTCGATGTTCAGCTTGCTGTCATAATTCCGGTTAATATACTGAAGCAGCTGGCTCTGTTTACTAAAATTTTTTGTTGTTTTACTTTTCCTGTCTTCCGCCAGAATGTACGCCAGCGCCGTGAATAACTGAGCAAACCCAAATTCCAGCTGAGGCTCCATATATAACTCCGGCTTGTCTTCCCGGAAGCAGCGGCAGATCTCTTCCATGATGCCGCCCACGGAACCGCATTCAGAAAGCTGCAGACTCTCCTCCTGCCCCCGCAGGAACTGAAATTCATCATCCATCTTCTCCGGAAGATCCAGCCGGTATTCCAGCTGTACGATGCTGCAGCCTTTCCGGATCCCTACCATAAAATAATGGGGGACGCCCGGGGATATCAGGATACAGTCGCCTTCCCGCAGAGAAGTCAGGATCCCTCCGATCTCCATGACACAGCTGCCGGAACGGGATGTAGTTCATCTCAAATTCCTGGTGGCTGTGCAGATGAAAGAGATAGTTGGTGGGGAAGCGGAACCTTCCCGCATTGCGGATCCCAAGGTGGAACTCAGGGCTTCCAAGGATTTCTAATAAAGAATGCTTAAGCTTGTTCTTCATGAGCTTCATTCTATCCTTTTTTTCCTGCCTTTTCTTCCGTTTTTAGGAAACATCGCCATTCTCTTGTGTAATATTCGGAAAAAGAATTCTATTTAATTGATTGACATAGTAAGTATAACATACGCCCCGTGAACCGCAACTATTTTTCCTGATTTATTATACATTTTTTACAGTAAATTTTTGTTTATTTTTCCTTATATGCCGCTTCTTTTTCATATTTGCACATTATTTCAATCATCAATTTATACATATTGCACAAAAAAGACTCCCTCGCGACCATTTTGTCTTTCAGGGAGCCTTTTACTCATTTTACTGTTTTTTACTATTTCTTTTACTATTTTACCTTCTCCGGATCCAGCGCACCGCCAGATCGATCCATCCGGCGTTGTCCTCCACCACCTGAGAAGGCTCTCTTTCCGTTGTAAGATCACACAGCGCCAGCCCATGCCGGCCTTTCTCGTAAATATGCAGTTCCATGGGAACCCCGTTAGACCTTAAGGCCGCGGCAAACAGCAGGGAATTTTCCATAGGGACCGCCTCATCTTCCTGGGTACACCAGAGAAACGCCGGCACCGTATCCCGCGTCACCCCGCCGCTGCAGGGAAAGCTTTCCCGCCAGTTCCTGGGCCCGTTCTCCCAGCAGGCACTGCCGGCTCTCCTCATGGTATAATCTTCCATGGAGATCACCGGGTAACAGAGGATCATACCGTCCGGTTTCCACTCATAATTACCGCAGCCCAGAGCCCGGCCGATAAAAGATTCTTTCCACAGGGTTCCCAGGGACGCCGCCAGATGGCCTCGCGCGGAAAATCCGCAGATAAAGATCTTTTCCGGATCTACGCTCCACGCCTCGCTGTTCTCCCGGATCACAGCCACCGCCGCCGCCAGTTCCAGCAGGGCGCAGGGATATTTTGAGGATCTGTGGAGTACTGCAGCACAAAAGCCTGCATGCCCGCCGCCAGAAAGCGCATGGCCACCGGTTCACCCCTCCCGGTCGGATTTATAACTGTAGCATCCGCCCGGGCATACGATCACCGCCGGCCGTTTGCGGGAGTAAAGAAGGTCCTCGCTTCTGTTCTGCAGATAACATCCCAGCGCAGGCTGGTACCCATCCCTTTTGGCGCCGGCAGGATATTTTACGTAGATCTCTTTCTCTAAATAGCGCATACTCTTCTCCTCACATGATAAATGTTTCCAGTATCTCAAGGCTCTTCATCCTGCGGTCCAGCACACGTTTCCGGTGCCGGTCCACCACTTGCTCCAGTTCCCGGAGTACCTCCGGAGTCACAGTAAAGGTGAACAGTTTCTGCAGCGGGGGCCGTCATGGCGTAACGGCAGACGTACAGGGTTTCGGGGCTTATGCCCTTTTCTTCCGGAGCGTACTCTCCGTTGATGGTCATGATCCGGAGCTCATAGATCCGCCGTACCAGATGGTTATCCAGACGGGGATTTAACAGGGCTTTTACCGAAAGTACAGAAGATTCAGCATATCCCTTCCCTCCAGGCCCTCCCGGCCGTAGTAATCCGCCAGCTCCAGAAAATAAAAGCCGTAGTATACCTCCGGCTGGGCCATGGCCAGCTCCGTGAAATAATTCTGCACGGAGGCCTGGACCAGATTGTAGGAGGTCCGCCCCTGGATCAGGGAGAAACTCCCCCATCACAAAGGGATTGGATACAGCCAGCAGCACGCTGTTGGGCCGCCGGGCCCCTCGGGCAAAAGCGGTGATCTTTCCTCTTTCCCGGGTCAGCCAGCACCAGCCTCTTGTCATAATCCCCTATGGGGCATGGCCGAGAGCACCATTCCCGACATTTTCACTGTTTCACTCATACTTTCGCCCCTGTCGTCAGGTCAGATCCTTTTTATCATACCCGTAATTTTTCATCAGGATGTCGCTGTCCCGCCAGTCCTTCCGCACCTTGACCCAGAGCTTCAGGTTGACCCGGCCCTCCAGCAGTTTTTCGATATCCCCCCGGGCTTCCGTGCCGATCTTTTTCAGCATGGAGCCCTGCTTTCCGATGATGATCCCTTTATGGGAGTCCCGTTCGCAGATGATGGTGGCCTCGATATCCGTCAGGTCTCCGTCTGGACGCTGCCGCATTTTCTCAATGGTCACGGCAATGCCGTGGGGGATCTCATCCCCCAGGGACCGCAGGGCCTTCTCCCGGATCAGCTCCGCGGCGATCTGCCGCAGGGGCTGGTCCGTTACCGTATCCTCGTCAAAAAACTGCGGTCCTTCCGGCAGCAGCCGGTACAGAACGTCCAGGATCTGATTCAGGTGCAGCCCCCTGAGGGCGGAAACCATAAGGATCTCCTCGAAAGGATACAGCTTCCGGTAAGCTTCCGCGTATTCCGGCAGCTTTTCTTTCTCCGCCCGGTCGATCTTGTTGATGACCAGCACCACCGGTTTTCCGCATCTTCCCAGCACCTGGGCGATATGCTGCTCTCCCGCGCCGATATAGCTTCCCGGTTCCACCAGCCACAGGACCGCGTCCACATCCGCAGGGTGCTTTCCGCCGCCGTCACCATATACTCGCCCAGCTTGTTTTTCGCTTTATGGATCCCCGGGGTGTCCAGAAAAACGATCTGTCCCCTTTTCGCTGGTGTACACGGTCTGAATACGGTTTCTGGTCGTCTGGGGCTTTCGGGAAGTGATGGCGATCTTCTGGCCGATCAGGTGGTTCATCAGGGTGGACTTTCCCACATTGGGCCGTCCGATCAGGGCGACAAACCCGGATTTATATTGTTCCTTCATATCTGTCTTCTCCCTTTCAGGCTGATGTGAGATTTTCCACGGTTCCAAAGAGATCCTCGTGTTTTTCAATGGCCGCCTTGCTGCCGATGACGCAAAGGTTGTTCTGATCCAGGATCGCCTCCGCGATCCCGGCCAGCCGGCGGATCTCCTCCGGTCCCGCGTCCAGGATCTCCTCCCGCTCCCTCTGGAAGTCTTCTTCCGTATATCCCGTGTACCAGGCATTAAGGCAGAGGGCTCCCTTCGCCGCGGCGTTCATGGGCGTATCCAGCTCGCTGACGGTTCCGATGATATACTTGGTCATCTCCCGCTCCTCCGCCTGAAATTCCCGCAGATACTCCGGCAGTCCCCGATACACCTCCAGGGTCCTTTTCAGATGGGGATCCCGATAGGATACCAGGTAACTGTCCCCTGTCCTCTGGAATGCCCCCATACAGCCGTAGGCCCCTCCCTTGACCCGGAGATTCATCCACAGATAATCGTAATTCAGGATGGTCCGCAAGATCCGCAGCGCGCCCGTATACGCAAAGCCGGCCTTCCGGAAATTGCCGGCCGCGGCCACGTACTGAACCTGGCCGGAAGTGCGGAAGGCCTCATTTTTCCGCTCCAGCCGGAATACCGTTCCGCCGCTCTTCAGTTCCTCCCGGCAGAGTTCCTTCCGCAGTCCCAGGGCGGCATCCGCCAGTCCGTCCATTCCTTCCTTCTCCGCGGTAATGCTCACCGTAAGATTCTCCGGCCGGAAAAGATATTTCATCAGCAGTCTGAGATCGCGGATCACCTGCTCTTTTTTCTCCCGGAAATGGGCTTCCAGATCCTCCACCAGCCGGAAATAGGAAATGCCGGTGGTCCGCTCCTGCCACTCATAGGCGGGAGACTGGTAGGAGAGGGCTCTGGCGGAAGCCGACTGGTGTCCCGACGCCGGAATGGCGCTCTGCAGACGTCCTCTGACGCTGGACAGGATCTCCCGCAGACGCTTTTCGTCTTCCAGGCAGGAGGTCAGAAGGATCTCACGGATCATACGGAAAACAAATTCCTGTTTCGGGTACAGATATTTCACCCGGACCCCGAACATTCTGCGGAACTCCTCCGGCTGTTCCCGGTTGGGGAATACCTGCAGCCCGCAGCTCAGTCCTCCGGTATTGCCGTTGATCTCGTGAAACAGGGCGGTATGATCATAGTGCTCCGTGCGGATGGAGCCCAGCACGGATTTCAGCAGTCCCAGATAGGGAGTGAGCGCATCCGGGACATTTTTCGCGTCGAAGAGCAGGTTCAGGTAGGCGATGCCGTTGGTGGGATAATCCTGCTGAAGGATTTCCAGCCCCTCTGCCTCTGTTCTCCGCATCCGCAGCTTCACAGGCGTTTTTCTGGTGATATCCTCTCTTCGGAGCAGGGGGATGCTCTCCACGGCCTCCGGGCTGTCCTCCTCTTCCTGGTAAGCCTTCAGCTCCGCTGTTTCCCGTACCAGCGCCTCTGTCTCCTCTGCCGTAAGGGACTCTTTATATGCCGCCAATCTTTCCGCTGTCTCCGCCTCCCGTTTTTTCCGCCAGTCCCCGCTCCGGCTCCAGGATCACCACGGCGCCGTGGGGATTATCCAGCAGATAGGCCCGGATCAGTTCCTCAAAATACCCTTCCTCCATTTTCTGCTTCAGTTCCCGGAAAATGGACAGCTGCTTCAGATAGTCAAAGGGCCTTTCCCCGTCATACAGCCAGGAATCCAGCATATCCAGACCGTAGATCAGTCCCTTGGGGAAGGAAGAATAATCCGCCTCCCGGAAACGGAACTCAAAATAGTTGATGCCGGAAGCCAGGGCTTTTCGGTCCACGCCCTCCTTCGCGATCTTTTCCAGGCTTTCCCGGATCACCTGGCGGAAGCGCTCCGCGTCTCCGGGATTCGCCTGCTTGGCAGTAATGGTAAAATACGGCTGCAGGATCCCGTCTTCGTAGGAAGCCTCCACATCCTTTCCGATCCGGGCGTCCAGAAGCGCCTGCTTCACCGGGGCTCCCGGAGCGTCCAGCAAAGCGTATTCCAGCACGGAAAAAGCCACGTTCAGGGTCGTGTCCAGGCTCTGGCCCACCACTTTGCCGGCGGACAGATACGTATTATCCTCCAGAGGCTCCTGCTCCAGCACCGGATAAGCGGCGCGGATCTCCCGGCTTTCCGTGAAAGCCTTCTGCAGGGGGATCCGGGAATCCACCTCCGCCCGGTCAAACCGGCTCAGATATTCCCGGTCCAGCCAGTCCAGTTTTTCCTCCATGTCCACGTTTCCGTAAAGATAGATGTAGCTGTTGGAGGGATGATAATATTTCCGGTGAAAGTCCAGAAATTCCTCATAGGACAGTTCCGGGATCACTTCCGGATCGCCGCCGGATTCCACCCCGTAAGGAGTATCCGGAAACAGAGCGTTCATGACCGTCCGTTCCAGGACTCCCTCCGGGGAAGAAAAGGCTCCCTTCATCTCGTTGTAGACCACCCCATTGTAGGTCAGCGGATCCTCCGGCTTTTCCAGGTGGTAATGCCACCCCTCCTGCCGGAAGATTTTTTCGTTTTTATAGATATTGGGATAAAACACCGCGTCCAGATATACATCCATGAGATTCTTGAAGTCCCTGTCATTGCAGCTGGCCACCGGATAGACCGTCTTATCCGGATAGGTCATGGCGTTCAGGAACGTATTGAGAGACCCTTTGGCCAGTTCTACAAAAGGATCTTTCAGGGGAAACTTCCGGGAACCGCAGAGCACCGTGTGCTCGATGATATGGGCCACCCCGGTGGAGTTTTCCGGCGGAGTCCGAAAGGCAATGGAAAACACCTTGTTCTCATCGTCATTGGCCAGAACCGCCACCCCGCGCCCCCGTCTTTTTATGTCTGAGAAGATATCCCTTGGACTGGACATCCGGGATATTCTCCTGTTTTATAAATTCATATGCATCCAGCATCCTTCTCCACTCCTTCTGTCTTCCTTGCAGTAAGGCTGCCCGGGAAAGGGCAGCCTCATTCTGATTTACGCGTAATTCTTTTTCATCTGCTCCATCTGTTCCCTGGTAAGGGTGAGATTGAAGCCCGCCGGGTTGAACACAAAGCCCTTGGCATCTTTGATCAGATATTTCGGCAGATCGTCATAGGACACTCCCATCAGCCTGAATTTGGCGTTCTTATTCCTGGCGTTAAACTTTTTAAATTCTCCCATATCCGAATAGCAGGGCTGGAAAATATCCCCCTCCTTATTCTTCACAAAGGGGATCTTCACCTTCTGATTCCCCTCTTTGGGATTCCATTCGCCCTCCAGATCCGTGATATCCACCGCCACGATAAAGCGGGACTTCATAAGGTTGACCGCCATTTCCTCTTCCAGATCCCGCAGCTGTTTTTTCTCCGCCTGGGTACGCTCCACCGGACGGCGCAGTTCCTGAAGAAAATACAGCGCGGTCAGCTGCAGTTCCGGGTTCAGCTTAGGGATCGCCTCTGCCTTCAGCGCTTCCAGGTCCGGCTTCGGCGCCAGCTGTTCCAGCTCCACCCGCACCGGCGCCCCTTCGTCCTGTACTACCAGGGCGTTGACGCCTATGGAATACAGGCCGGAAAGAAAAGGTTTCACCTGGGGGTTCGGGATCTTTACCGCTACCAGCAGGATCTTCTCTTTCGTGTATTTCCGGGCAAATTCTTTGGTCCGTTCTTCATCCGTGAACACGTATACCTGATCGTCAAAAGATTCTTCATCACATTCCACAAAAGGAAGCTTTGTAGTCTGTGAAAACAGCACGAAAATATTTTCAAAACTTTCAAACTTTTTAATCAGAAACCGGTTGTCTATTGTCATGGTATTCTTCCTCTTTCCCTGCGGCCTGCCTCTTGCGCCGCCGTTCTGTCACACGGCTTATTATAGCATAGCGGCAGGACCAGGGCAAGTTATGCTTTCTTTTTCTTCCGGCCGCCTGCACCTGCAGCGGCCGGTTCGTTTCCCTTTCCGATGATTTTTTTCATAAACCGCCAGAACAGCAGCGCTGTCGTACTGATGGAGATGAAATCCGCAATGGGTTCCGCCAGAAAGACGGCAAACACCCGGTTGTCCGTGATCAAATGCGGCAGGATAAAAATCAGAGGGATCAGCAGGAAAACCTTTCTCAGCACAGCCAGCCCCAGAGAAGTCCTGGCATTTCCCAGGGACACAAAGGTCTGCTGGCAGGAATTCTGGATCCCCATGACGCAGACTCCGCCGCAATATACCCGCAGTCCCCAGGTCCCCATGGCGATATAGCTTGGATCTGTGGTAAACATTTTCATAAACACCTGGGGTACCAGCATGGTAAGCGCCCACAGGGTAAGCGAATAGAGAAAACAGCTCCGCACCAGCAGCCAGACCGCCCGTTTCACCCGGTCGATCTTTCCCGCTCCGTAATTGTAACTGATGATCGGCTGAGAGCCCTGGGCCATGCCGATCACAGGAAGCATCGCGAACTGCATCACGCTGGACAGCACAGTCATTACCCCCACTGCCAAGTCACCCCCGTATGCCCGCAGGGACACATTAAAGCAGATATTCAAAATGCTTTCCGTAAACTGCATCACAAAGGGAGAAGCTCCCAGGGCAATGCACGGTCCCAAAACCCCGGGTACGATCCTCATATTTCCGGCGCGCAGTTTCAGGTAACTTCTCCCGGAACAGAGGAAGCACAGGATCCATACCGCGGAAAGAGACTGCGAAATGATCGTGGCCAGGGCCGCCCCTCTTACTCCCATATCCAGACCGAACATCAGGATCGGATCCAGGATAATATTCACGCCGGCCCCGATGACCACGCTGAGCATCCCCGTCAGGGTGTACCCCTGGGCGTTAATAAAATTATTGAGACCCAGGGAGATCTCCACAAAGATCGTTCCCAGAGAATAAATCTGCATATATTCCCAGGCATACCCGATGGAATTCTCGGAGGCTCCGAAAAGCATCAGGATATCCTTCCCGAAGATCTGCATAACCGCCGTCAGGATCACCGCGGCCGCCAGCAGCGCCGCCGCGCAGTTCCCCATGATCTGTTCCGCTTCCCGGTCTTTTTTCTTTCCCATCATAATAGAAACCCGGGCCGCTCCCCCGGAACTGAACAGATAGGAAAACGCGGATACCGCCAGGATCACCGGCATCGTGACGCCCACCCCCGCCAGAGCAATGGGCCCGATCTCCGGCAGATGGCCGATATACATCCGATCCACCAGGTTGTAAAACAGATTGATGATCTGCGCCGTGATCGCCGGCAGGGCAAGGCGGAATAACAGCCGCCCGATCTTCCCCTCTCCCAGATTTACTTTCTTCGCTTCAGGTCTGCTGGCACGCTTCTGTTCCATGTATGTCTACTTCCTTTCTCTCTCAGCCCAAATAAATTCATTTCTCCCCGGCTTACAGCAGCCGAAATACCTGTTCCGCCGTCCGTGCCAGATTCTCTGCCGCCCGTTCCGGCCTCATCGCCTCCTCCAAAGGCATGATCCCCGGCAGGATTGAAAAGAAAGCATCTATTCCCGCCTGGTTGCAGACCCCGGCATCCTCCCCGATCTGCCCCGCAAAGGCAATGACCTTCTTTCCATATCTTTTCGCCAAACGGGCCGCGGCCGCCGGCGCCTTTCCCATAGCCGTCTGCCCGTCCAGCCGTCCCTCTCCGGTCACCAGCACATCGGCTTTTGCGATCTCTTTTTGGAATCCCGCCGCCTCCATCACCAGTTCTGCTCCCGGCAGAAGTTCCGCCCGGGGAAAATAACTCAAAAAGGCGAATCCCAGCCCTCCGGCAGCCCCGGCTCCCGGCCGGTCTTTGCAGTCTCTCCCCGTATATTTCTCTGTTTTATCGGCGAAATGCCGCATCTTTGCGTCCAGGAGTTCCTTCTCTTCTTCCCTGATACCTTTCTGGGGGCCATAGACCCAGACGGCTCCCTGATGCCCGAGCAGCGGATTGGTGACATCGCAGGCAATGCGGAAACGGCACTGTTCCAGCTCCGGAAGCTTCCGGCCGGACCGTATGCCGGCGATCCGATCCAGGGCTCCGATTCCCGGTTCCACCTCATGCCCCTCCTCATCCAGAAATTCATATCCCAGAGCTGTCAGCATACCGGCGCCGCCATCGGTGGTAGCGCTGCCGCCAATGCCTATGAGAAAATCCCGGCATCCGTGGCAGATGGCTTCCCGGATCATCTGGCCGGTGCCGAAGCTGGAGGCCCTCCATGGATCCAGCCTTTCCCGGGGCACCAAAGCCAATCCCGATGCCTCCGCCATTTCCATCACCGCGATCTTCCCGTCCCTCAGGACGCCCCAGGAGGCCCAAACAGGATCTCCCAGAGGACCTCTGACCTTTGTTCTGCGCAGGACGCCTTCCAGGCCTTCTGTCAAAGCCCGCACGGTTCCCTCTCCGCCGTCCGCCAAAGGCTTCACAACCATCTCCGCTTCGGGTCTGGCCCGGCGGATCCCCCGGGCCGCCGCCCGTCCGGCCTCCAGAGAGCTTAAAGAACCTTTCATAGAATCTATGGCTATCACAACTTTCATTTTTCCGCCTCACTCTTTTACCAGTTTTTATAAGTATATCACAGGAAAACAACACCCGGGGCTTTCTCTTCCGCACAGCAGAAGGGACTGCCCTGAAACATCGTTCAGGAACAGTCCCTTCTGGTTTCTTTACTCAGGCAGATTCTCTGCTTGATTATTCTTCTGCGCCGTACAGGGTGATCAGCTTGTTGAGATATGCGTATCTCTCTTTTGCTTCCTGCTCGGATTTCGCGAACAGTCTCTCCGCCTTCTCCGGATTTGCGCGTTTCAGAGAATTGTAACGCACCTCTCCGTTGATGAACTCCTGATAGGACTCGGTGGGAGCCTTGGAATCCAGAGTGAACGCAGCCTTGCCTTCTGCCTTCAGAGCCGGGTTGTAGCGGAACAGATGCCAGTATCCGGACTTAACAGCCAGCTCTTCCTCGGTCTGAGCTTTGCTCATACCTTTCTTGATGCCGTGGTTGATACAGGGAGCATACGCGATCACCAGAGACGGTCCCGGATATGCCTCAGCCTCAGCCAGTGCTTTTACAGTCTGGTTGTAGTCAGCGCCCATGGCGATCTGAGCAACGTATACATAGCCGTAGCTCATGGCGATGGATGCCATATCTTTCTTCTTCACTTCCTTGCCGCCGGCAGCGAACTGAGCGATGGCTCCGGTAGGCGTAGCCTTGGAAGCCTGTCCGCCGGTGTTGGAATATACCTCGGTATCGAAGATCATCACATTGATGTCTTTGCCGCTGGCCAGTACGTGGTCAACGCCGCCGAATCCTATGTCGTAGCCCCAGCCGTCACCGCCGAATACCCACTGGGATTTCTTAGCCAGGAAGTCTTTGTTCTTAACGATCTCTCTGCAGATATCGCAGTCAACGCCCTCCAGAACAGATACCAGCTTGTCGGTAGCGGTTCCGTTGGTGGCGCCGCAGCCGAAGGTATCCAGCCAGTTCTGGCAGGCCTCTTTTACTTCAGCGGAAGCGTTCTCATTGGCCATAACCGCTTCCACCTTCTCCTTCAGGCCGTCACGCAGAGCGTTCTGAGCCAGCAGCATGCCGTATCCGAACTCGGCGTTATCCTCGAACAGAGAGTTGGACCATGCGGGGCCCTGTCCCTTGGCATTCACCGTGTAAGGTGTAGAGGGTGAAGAGTTGCCCCAGATGGAAGAACATCCGGTAGCGTTGGCGATATACATTCTGTCACCGAACAGCTGGGTGATCAGCTTCGCGTAAGGAGTCTCGCCGCAGCCCGCGCAGGCGCCGGAGAACTCAAGCAGCGGTTTCTTGAACTGGCTTCCCTTTACGGTAGTCTCTTTGAACTTCTCTACCACATCGGTCTTCTCGGGCAGTTCTACCGCGTAATCGAAATATTTCTGCTGTGCCATGGTGGACTCTGCAGCTTCCATAGCCAGAGCCTTGGCGCCCTTCTTGCCCGGACATACGTTGGCGCAGGAACCGCAGCCTGTACAATCCAGAGAAGAGATCACCATGGTGAACTGATAGCCGTCCATGCCGGTCATCTTCAGAGTCTTCATGCCTTCCGGAGCCTTTGCGGCCTCCTCCTCGGTAAGAGCTACCGGGCGGATCACGGCGTGAGGACATACATAAGCACATCTGTTACACTGGATACAGTTGTCGGGATTCCAAACCGGAACATCTACCGCGATACCGCGTTTCTCGTATGCGGAGGAACCGGAGGGAGTGGAACCGTCTACGTAATCCTTGAAGGCGGATACAGGCAGGGAATTTCCTTCCTGCGCACTTACCTTGCTCTGGATGTTGTTTACGAAATCAACCACATCGGCTCTGCCGCCCTCTGCGTGGGTCATCTGCAGGCCTTCGTCAGCGGCGTTCTTCCAGCTGTCGGGAACCTGAACCTCAACTACCTGCTTTGCGCCCTCATCGATGGCAGCCCAGTTCTTCTGAACCACATCGTCGCCCTTACGGCCGTAAGTAGCCTTGGCGGCAGCCTTCATGAGCTCAATGGCCTTCTCCTCGGGAATGATGTTGGCCAGCTTGAAGAAAGCGGACTGCAGGATGGTGTTGATACGGGTGGGTCCCATGCCGGTCTCGATACCGATCTTCACACCGTCGATGGTGTAGAACTTAATGTCGTGGTTGGCGATATAGGCTTTTACCTGGCCCGGAAGGTGTTTCTCAAGGCCTTCCATATCCCATGCGCAGTTCAGCAGGAAGGTACCGCCGTCTACCAGTTCCTGAACCATGTTGTATTTATTCACATAAGAAGGATTGTGGCACGCAACAAAGTTTGCTTTATGGATCAGGTAAGTAGATTTAATGGGCTTCTTGCCGAAACGCAGGTGAGACATGGTCACACCGCCGGACTTCTTGGAGTCATAATCAAAGTATGCCTGGGCATACATATCGGTATTGTCGCCGATGATCTTGATGGAGTTCTTGTTGGCTCCAACAGTACCGTCGGCGCCCAGTCCCCAGAACTTGCAGTTGATGGTGCCTTCCGGAGTGGTTACCAGAGGAGCGCCCTCTTCCAGAGACAGGTTGGTCACATCATCCACGATACCGATGGTGAACAGCTTCTTGGAAGTGTTCTCGTATACGGCAACGATCTGAGCGGGAGTGGTGTCCTTGGAGCCCAGTCCGTAGCGTCCGCTGAATACCGGGATCTGGTCGAACTTGCTTCCCTTCAGGGCAGCCACTACGTCCAAGTACAGGGGCTCGCCCAGGGCACCCGGCTCTTTGGTCCTGTCAAGCACGGAGATCTGTTTTACGGAATCCGGAATAGCGTCGATGAGAGCCTGCGCAACGAAAGGTCTGTACAGACGTACCTTTACAACGCCCACTTTCTTGCCGGCAGCCATCAGATAGTCGATGGTCTCCTCGATGGTATCGCATACGGAACCCATGGCAACGATCACATGCTCAGCATCAGCAGCTCCGTAGTAGTTGAACAGCTTGTAGTCTGTTCCGATCTTCTCATTTACTTTGTCCATGTACTCCTGTACAACAGCCGGAAGAGCGTCGTAGTAGGGGTTGCAGGCCTCTCTTGCCTGGAAGAAGATATCCGGGTTCTGGGCGGAACCTCTCTGGCAGGGATGGTTGGGGTTCAGAGCGTGTTTTCTGAAAGCGTCCACCGCATCCATATCCACCATATCTTTCAGATCTTCGTAATCCCAGGTCTCGATCTTCTGGATCTCGTGGGAAGTACGGAATCCGTCAAAGAAGTTGATGAAGGGAACTTTGCCCTTGATCGCTGCCAGATGGGCAACCGGGGTCAGGTCCATAACTTCCTGTACGGAAGACTCGCACAGCATGGCAACGCCGGTCTGGCGGCATGCGTATACGTCGGAATGGTCACCGAAAATGGACAGAGCGTGGCTTGCCAGAGCACGGGCGGATACGTTGAACACACCCGGCAGCTGCTCGCCGGCGATCTTGTACAGGTTCGGGATCATCAGCAGAAGACCCTGAGAAGCCGTGTAGGTGGTGGTCAGAGCGCCTGCGGAAAGAGAACCGTGTACAGCGCCTGCAGCGCCTGCCTCGGACTGCATCTCAGTGATCTGCACTTCGTGTCCGAAAATGTTCTTTCTCCCCTGGGTCGCCCACTCATCGGTAGCTTCTGCCATGGGAGATGACGGGGTAATCGGGTAGATAGCCGCGACATCCGTAAACGCGTAGGACGCATGAGCGGCGGCATGATTACCATCCATGGTTTTCATCTTTCTTGCCATCTTTGTTATCCTCCTTAAAAAATGTACTGCCTCTAAAACATACGTATTCATTATAACACCGATTCCGCGTAATGTCCACGGTGCAACAGGCATGTATTCCTAAAAAAACACCAGAAAAAGTAGGGTTTTTCGTTACTTTTCCGACCGGATCCGCTCCGCCAGATCATTCAGGTACACCCAGCGGTCCATTTTTTCCTCCAGCGCCTGCTCCGCGGCTTCTTTTTCTTTCATCAGCCCCTCCAGTTTCGTGTACTGGGAAGCCGCTTCCGCTATGGCCGCGTCCAGTTCCCCCACCTTTTCCTCCAGAGCGGCGATCTCATCGTCGATGGTTTCAAATTCCCGCTGTTCTTTAAAGGTGAATCTCAGCTTCTGGCTGTGGGCGCGCCCCTCCCGGCTCTGCTTCTTTTCCCCTTCCTCCGGTACCGGTTTTTCCGGGACCTTCCCGGGGGCTTCCTTCTCTTCCAGCTGTCTGGCCGCCTGATAATCGGACCAGCCGCCTTCGTACTGCCGGATCCTGCCCCCTTCTTCAAAGGCGAAGATCCGGCGCACGGTGCGATCCAGAAAATACCGGTCATGGGAAACCACGATCACGATCCCCTGAAAGCTGTCCAGATAATCCTCCAGAATGGTCAGGGTCTGGATATCCAGATCATTGGTGGGCTCGTCCAGCACCAGCACGTTGGGCGCCCCCATCAGGATCCGCAGCAGATACAGCCGCCGCTTCTCCCCTCCCGAAAGCTTTTCGATCCGGCTCCACTGCATGGTCCCGTCAAAGAGGAAGCGCTCCATCAGGGCGGAGGCTGTCACTTTTCCCTCCGGCGTCTCGATGTACTCTCCCATTTCCTTTACATAATCAATGGCTTTCAGGCTTTCATCCATGTATTCGTTTTCCTGGGAAAAGTATCCGATCTTTACGGTCTGTCCCGCTTCCACTTCCCCGGAATCCGGCTGCAGATTTCCCGTGAGGATCTTCAGCAGAGTGGTCTTGCCGCAGCCGTTTTTTCCCACAAATCCTACCCGGTCCCCTTTCAGAAAGATATAGCTGAAACGGTCAATGAGGTTCCTGCCGTCATAGCTCTTGGAGATCTCCTTCAGTTCCAGAGTCTTGCGCCCCAGCCGGGAAGCAAGGGAGGACAGTTCCAGACTGCTCTGTTCCGCGGGAGTCTCCACGGCCTGCAGGTCCCGGATCCGCTGGATGTGGGCCTTCTGCTTGGTAGAACGGGCCCTGGCGCCCCGGGCCAGCCACTGAAGCTCTGTTTTCAGAATGCTCTGCCTCTTCCGCTCAGAAGCCCGGGCCATGTCCAGCCGTTCTTCCTTCCGCTCCACATAAATGTGATAGCTGCCGGGATAACTGTAAACCTTTCCCTGATCCACTTCCAGGATCCGGTCCGCCACCCGGTCCAGAAAATACCGGTCATGAGTCACCATCAGCAGCGTTCCCCGGAACCGGTTCAGATAGTCCTCCAGCCAGTCAGACATCTGGCTGTCCAGATGGTTGGTGGGCTCGTCCAGCACCAGAAAATCCGCCGGATCCAGCAGCACCCGCACCAGAGCCGCCCGTTTTCTCTGTCCGCCGGAAAGCTCCGCCACCGGCTTGTCAAACGCGTCCAGGCCCAGCCGGGTCAGCATGGCCCTGGCCTCGCTTTCTTTGGTAAATCCCTCCGGGTTTTCTCCGGACTCTCCGGAGAGCACCGCGGAGAGCACCGTATCGTTTTCTTCAAAGCGCGGCGTCTGGGGCAGGTAACCTGTTTTCACATTCCGTCCCCGGATCACCGTTCCCTCGTCCGGATTTTCGACCCCGGCCAGGATCCGCAGCAGAGTGGATTTTCCCATGCCGTTGACGCCGATGACACCGATCTTTTCTCCCTCCTGGATCCCCAGAGTTACATCCTTCAGCAGCGCTCTCTCGCTGTATGCTTTTGTAATGTGTTCCGCAGTGAGAAGGTTCATCTTATCTGCAGAGCTCCGCTACCGTCTGATTGATGACCTTGCCGTCGGCCTTGCCTTTCATCTCGCCCATGACCGCCTTCATGATCTGGCCTTTGTTCTTTGTGGCCAGCACCTCCGCGAAATGCTCCCGGATATAGGCTTTCACCTCCTCCGGACTCATCTGCTTCGGGGCGTACCCGGCAATGACGTCATAGCGGAACTGGTACTCTGCTTTCAGATCCTGCCGGGATTCCGGACAGGTATCCAGCTGCTCCTTTACGGTCTTCAGTTCTTTCAGGATGGCCTGGTCTACCAGGCTCTCCGGGATATCCTCCCGGCAGCCCGCGTCGATGGCTGCCTTTTTTACAGCAGATACCAGAGAAGAGATCGCCTCTTTTTTCTCCTTTTCCCTTGCTTTCATGGCGGCTACCATATCCGCCCGCAGTGTTTCCATATTCATAGCTTTTGATCTCCTTCTAAACTTATTTTACATAAATCGCTCTGTGAGGGCACATTTCCTGGCAGCAGAAACAGCGGATGCACTTTTTATAATCGTACACCGGCGGCTTGTCCCTGCCATCGGTAAAATGCAGGGCTTTCCCTTCCACCGGACAGCTCTCCACACAGACGCCGCATTTCCGGCAGAGATCCCCCCGGATCCTGGGCTTTCTGCGGAAGATCTTAAAAATTCCCACAGCGCCCATCCAGCCCCGGGCTTTTTCCCGGCTTCGCTTGACGCGGAAATCCGGATTTCCATACCGCTCCACCGCCTGGGAAAGTTCCATGGGGCCCTCCTCCGTCAACAGCTCTATGTTTTCCGGCCGCCAGGTCCCCAGGCCCATCTGTTCGCCTTGGACATTGGTGGGCACCAGCTGGGGATCCAGATGGATCAGATGGCAGAAGACGCTGTCCAGAGCCACCGGATCCGCCGACAAAAGCAGCAGACGCATGGGCACCGGATCCCCGGAGGTGGGGCCGTTGCCCTCCATGGCGGTGATGCCGTCCAGGATATACAGCCGGGGCTTCACAAGCCGGTTCAGATCTCCCAGCATCCGGGCGAAGCTCACGGGATCCGAATACAGAGTGTGCCCCTTGGCCTTGTGGAACCCCTGGACACAGCCGTACTGGTTCTTCACCGCCCCGGTAATGTACTCCAGGGCGTGGGTCTTCATCTTGCAGACGCTGATCAGGGCGTCTGCTTCCAGCACCTCCCGGGCCAGCATGAACCGCTTCGCGTGGACTCCCTCAGGGAACTCCGTAGGGACCCCTTCCCTGAACTCCCGCATTTCTGTATGATACCGCTGAAACGCCGGCCCCAGTCCCAGATCCTCCATGATCTTCACCGGAGAGCCGAAACCGCAGGAGTCTCCTGCGGCCAGGCGCTCATATCCCTCTTCCCAAAAGATCCGGGCCAGCGCCGCCGCCACTGCCGGATGGGTGGTCACCGCCCGTTCCGCCGGAGCGCTCCGGACCAGGTTCAGTTTCAGGAGTACCTTTTCCTCTTTCCGGACAAAAGCCTCCAGCCCTCCCAGCAGCCGGATCCCTGTTTTCAGTTTTTCATAAACCTGCTCCTCCGCATAAGTGCCGCAGGGGATCAAGACAACTCTGCTTTTCATGGGTCCTCCTTATTCCGCCCTTTCCCGGGCAGTCCCCGGAATGCCTGTCCGAACAAGAAGCCCCGCCGGAACTTTCCTGACGGGGCTTCTGTAAAAATTCAGAGTCAGATTCTGGCAACTCCGGACTTTCTGGCCGCCTCGGCGACTGCCTTGGCTACGGCGGGAGCTACTCTCTTATCGAAGGGATTGGGAATGATGTAGTCCGGATTCAGATCCTTCTCATCGATCAGTCCCGCGATGGCATAGGCGGCTGCCACCTTCATCTCATCGTTGATATCTTTCGCGCGCACATCCAGAGCGCCCCGGAAGATTCCCGGGAATGCCAGCACGTTGTTGATCTGGTTCGGGAAATCGCTGCGGCCGGTTCCGATAACAGCCGCGCCTGCCTCACGGGCCAGATCCGGCATGATCTCCGGAACCGGGTTCGCCATGGGGAAGAGGATGGGGTTGGGAGCCATGGTCTTCACCATCTCGGGAGTCACCGTTCCGGGAGCGGAAACACCGATAAATACATCGGCGCCCACCAGCATATCCGCCAGGCTTCCCTGTTTCTTCTGCAGGTTGGAAATCTTTGCCATCTCCTCTTTCTCAGCGTTCAGCCCGTCTCTGCCCTCATAGATGGCTCCGTGGCGGTCGCACATAATGACCTCTTTCAGGCCCAGGCTTACCAGCAGTTTGATGATCGCGATACCGGCAGCGCCTGCTCCGGAGGTAACCACCTTGATGTCCTCCAGCTTCTTTCCGGTAAGCTTCAGGGCGTTGATCATAGCCGCGGCGGTAACCACGGCGGTACCGTGCTGGTCGTCATGGAAAATGGGGATATCGCAGCGTTCTTTCAGCTTGCGCTCGATCTCGAAGCAGCGGGGAGCGGCAATATCCTCCAGGTTTACGCCGCCGAAGCTGCCGGCCAGCAGAGCTACGGTATTTACGATGTCGTCAACATCTTTGCTTCTCACGCACAGAGGGAAGGCATCTACGCCGCCAAAGGTCTTGAACAGCACGCACTTTCCTTCCATAACCGGCATACCGGCTTCCGGTCCGATATCGCCCAGACCCAGCACAGCCGTACCATCGGTCACAACGGCAACCATGTTGCCCCGGCGGGTGTATTTATAGGAAAGATCCACATCCTCGGAAATCTTCAGGCAGGGTTCCGCGACACCCGGCGTATAGGCAATGGACAGATCCTCGGGAGTCTCCAGCTTTGCCCGGCTGACCACCTCGATCTTGCCCTGCCAATCCTCGTGCATCTTCAGCGCTTTTTCTTTCACGTCCATGATTCAAAACTCCTTTCACTTCTTGTTGGATCTTATTGGATATTACATATCTTTTACGCTATTGTGGAAATCCCGGAGGACATTTACCGAATTGTCCATAGCCGCTTTCTCTTCCTCCGTCATGGGCAGGCTCAGCGTCTTCTCGATGCCGTCCCAGCCCACTACGCAGGGAAGGGAGATGGCCACGCCGGCCCAGTCGCCGAACTCCTGGCCCAGCACATGGGCAACCGGCAGTACAGCGTTTTCATCCTTCATGATCTTCTCTACGATATTAGAAACAGCCATGGCGATGCCGTAGAAGGTAGCGCCTTTCAGCTTGATGACTTCCGCTCCGCCCTCTTTGGTGCGCTTGGCGATGGCCGCCTTGTCCAGATCCACTCCAACCTGTTTCGCGTACTCATCCAGGGGCATGCCTCCCACGGTGATAGCGCTCCAGATGGGAACCTGGCTGTCTCCGTGCTCGCCCAGGATATAACCGCTGATATCCTCGATATTCACGTTCAGGGCCTGGCTCAGGAAATAACGGAATCTGGCGGTGTCCAGAGAAGTTCCGCTGCCGATGACCCGATGGCTGGGAAGTCCGGTCTCCTCGCAG
This sequence comes from Candidatus Scatomonas sp., assembly GCA_963928055.1. Lineage (GTDB taxonomy): Bacteria > Bacillota > Clostridia > Lachnospirales > Lachnospiraceae > Scatomonas. The sequence continues at coordinate 301,138 of CAWVDN010000002.1, forward strand.
ATGGCGGCCGTCGTAATGTCCGCCGGATTGGAAACCACCAGGATCAGCGGATTCTTTGCGTACTGCATGATACTTTTCGCAATGCTCTTAACAATAGACACATTCGTCTTTGCCAGATCCAGACGGGTCTGCCCGGGCTTTCTGGCGATACCGGCGGTGATGATGATCAGCTGCGCGTCCGCGCACTCCTCATATCCGCCTTTGCGGACCCATACCTGTTTGAAGAAACTGGTTCCCTGGGCAATGTCCAGAGCCGCTCCCTGGGCTCTGTCTTCATTCAGGTCCACCAGCACGATGTCATTTGCCAGCTTTCTTACCATTAAGGTATAGGCGATCGCTTCGCCCACATTGCCGGCGCCTACTACTACAATTTTGTCTTTGTGTGATTCTGCCATGGTTCTCCATTCCTTTCTATCCTATACTCTATACCGCTTCCGGCCTGTCTCTCCGCCGCGAAGGGCTTCGAAAAGCCGGCCTGTCTGCTATTTATAAAAAATAACAAACATTTTTTTCATCATACATGAAATTTGTTTTTTTTTCAATAGTATCTTCAATATTTCGCAATATTTTCGGCCAGGCTCATAATTGCGCAAAGGCCTGCCCGGGCGGAGAAAATCTTCTCACGCCCAGACAGGCCTTATCACTTTTCCGTCAAAGGGATGTCCTCCATCCCCTTTGTCCCTTTTTCTAAAACTTCAGATGCCTTCTTTGGTGATCAGGATACAGTTGGGCGTCTCCACTTTCATGGGCTTTCCCTTCATGACCAGCAGTTTCTTCTTGTAATCCACGGTAAAGGTCGTGATGGAATTGGATTCGTGGTTCACCACCGCGATATGTTTTCCGTCCGGGAACATGGCAATATCCTTCGGATATTCTCCGCTGATCGGCAGAGCGAACTCTTTGGTGAGCATTCCGGTCTCCGGATCGATCTTAAACATGGCCACCGTATTGTCTCCCGCCGTGGAAGTAAACAGATACTGGCCGTCCGGAGAAAAACACATGCCGGAAGCGGCGTCATGCATCTGATCCACATTGTCGGAGGTGGTGCTGACTGTCTGCAGTTTTTCAAAGACCGGACTCTTGGGGCAGCTGTACGCAAATACATCCACCGTATTGGAAAGCTCATAGAGCAGGTAGGCAAACCGGCCGTCTCGGCTGAAAAGCAGCAGTCTGGGACCGGATTCCCGGGCGCAGCGGAGGATATCTACCAGCGAGAGCTTGTTGTGCTCGCTGATCCGGTAGATCTTCACCTGATCGATGCCGTTGTCCACAGCGCAGAGGAATTTATTTTCCGGGGTGGGCACCACGCAGTTCACATGGGGCCGGAAATTCCGTTCCGCCACACTGCCCAGGCCTTTGTGGAAGACGCCGTCCATGACCCGGCCCAGCCGACCGTCGTGATGGGTATGGACCACCGTCACTTTGCCGTCATGATAACCGGCCACAAAAAGATATTTTCCCGTCTGATCCACAGAAAGATAACAGCCGCGCATGCCGTCAATGCCGATCTTATTGATCGGAGTCAGATCCCCGTCCGGCTCCACCTTAAACACCTCCACGCCCTCGTCGGCAATGGAGTACAGATATTTTCCGTTAAGAGAACGGCAGATATGGGAAGAATTATTGACCTTCACCACTTTTCGTTCCGAAAGGGTGCCTTCTTCCACATCTATATCGTATAAATGAATCCCAATACTGCTTCCATGGGTGTATGTTCCCACATATGCCACATATTTATCCGCCATAATCTGAAATTTCTTTCCTTTCTGAATTTTTTCCCCACAGACAGTATAGCACGAAACCCATTTCAGGACAACTTGTTTGTGAGAAATTCGGATTTCGGGGTTTTATCCCGGCATTGACAGGATTCTTCTTCCTCTTTTATAATTTTATACAAACTGTCAGAAAGGAGGCTCTCATGGAGAGGATCTTTCACTATCGCATCTCTTCCCCGGAGGAAGGCCTGTCCATCGGTATGTTTCTGAGACAGCGGGGATATTCCCGTCATGTACTCACCGGGATCCGCGGCGCCGGAGAAAACATTCTCCTGAACGGTTCTCCCGCCTACACCAACCGGCTGCTCCGGGAAGGAGATCTGCTGACTGTACGGCTTCCGGAAACAGAGAGTTCCGATTCCATCCTGCCCCGTCCCGTCCCGTTTTCCCTGATCTACCAGGATGAGGATCTCCTGGTGGTAAATAAACCGGCCGGAACCCCCGTGCACCCTTCCCCGGGCAATTATGACAACACGCTGGCCAACGGACTGGCCTGGCATTTTCAGCAGCTGAGGGAGCCCTTTGTCTTCCGCTGCCTGAACCGGCTGGACCGCGACACCACCGGGCTGCTCCTGCTGGCCCGCCATGCCCTGAGCGGAGCCATACTCTCCGCCGGGATGACCGGTCGGAAGATCCGCCGGACCTACCGTGCCCTGGCCGCTGGAAGAACCCCCGCAGAGGGCGTGGTGGATCGTCCCATCGGCCGAAAGCCCGGCTCGATCATCGAACGCCGCATCGACCCTCAGGGAGAAAGGGCTGTGACGCATTTCCGCACCCTGGCGTACTTTTCCGGGTATTCTTATCTGGAACTCTGGCTGGAAACCGGCCGCACTCACCAGATCCGGGTCCATATGGCCTCTCTGGGCCATCCGCTTCTTGGCGACACTCTCTACGGCCCCGGGACCTCTCCCCTGATCGGCCGGCAGGCCCTGCACTCCTACGCCCTGGATTTCCGGCATCCCATCACAAAAGAAGCGATGCGTTTTACCGCACCGCTTCCTTCGGATATGCAGACCCTGCTCAGGGCCTGAACCTTATACTGCCCGGATCCTGGGCACTTCATCGATATGGAGATACTTGCTGATGCACTTCACCAGCAGATCATGATCCGCCACATGGTTGACACCCGCCACACTGATGGCGCCCACCACGCCCACATCTTCTATGCGGATGGGGAACCCGCCGCCGCAGTCCGCGTAGAGCCCGGGCTCCAGTCCCATATCCGCCAGAGTTTCCTGGTTCTGCCGCAGAAGCATGTGCAGATGAAGACTGCTGCTTTCCATCCGGCGCACCACCCGGAGTTTTTTATCCGCCAGATCGTCCGTGTACGGAGTGATGCCGTCAAACTCGTACTGAAAGATCGTCTGTCCGCTGTTCATCTGGATCTTAAGCGCCACAGGAGTATTCCTCCTTCGGGCCTCCATTACGATCATATTCCCCAGCTCCCAGGCATCTCCGTGGGTGAAATGGGAAAACTGCAGGATCTCCTCCTGCATCTCCAGCACTTTTAACAGTTCCTCAATGGTCATACTCTCACCTTCCTGCTTTTCTATCTTGGCCGCTCGGGAAATCCCACTTTTTTCTGGACCTTCCTGAGAGTCTTATTGGCAAAATACTGAGCCTTCTCCGCATTGTTTTTGATCACTCCGTCCAGGTAGGCCTTCTCTTTTTCCAGACTGGCCACCCGCTCCTGGAGAGGTTTCAGCAGCGCCACTACCCTCCTCCGCCACAGCGGTTTTCAGATCGCCGTATCCCCGGCCGTCAAAGGTCTTCACCGCTTCCTCCGGTGTCTTTCCGCTGCAGGCGCAGTAAATGTTCAGCAGATTTTTTACTCCCGGCTGCTCATCCCGGTAGAGGATCACGCCTTCCGAATCCGTCACAGCCCTTTTTACCTTGCGGACAATGGTATCCGCATCGTCCATCAGGTAAATGCTGCCATTGGGATTTTCGTCCGACTTGGACATCTTTTTCTCCGGATCCTGCAGGCTCATGATCTTGGCCCCCACTTTGCCCACGTAAGCTTCCGGTATGGTGAACACATCCCCGTAAATGTTGTTGAACCGCTCCGCGATGTCCCGGGTGATCTCCAGGTGCTGCATCTGGTCGATGCCCACCGGCACCACATCCGTCTGATACAGCAGGATGTCCGCCGCCATCAGCACCGGATAGGTAAACAGGCCGGCATTGATATTGTCCGCGTGTTTCGCCGCTTTATCCTTAAACTGGGTCATACGGTTCAGCTCGCCCATGTAGGTAAAGCAGTTAAGGATCCACATAAGCTCCGCATGTCCGGAAACATGGGACTGGTAGTAGATACAGTTTTTCTCAGGATCCAGCCCGGCGGCGATATACAGGGTCAGCAGCGCTCTGGCGCGCTTCCGCAGGACCGCCGGATCCTGCCGTACCGTAATGGAATGCATATCCACCACGCTGTAAAAGCACTCATATTCATCACTTAAAGTAATCCAGTTTTTCAGAGCCCCCAGATAATTTCCCAAGGTCAGATTTCCTGTGGCCTGCATACCGGAAAACAATACTTTTCTGTCATTGATCATAGTCTCTGTCCTCTTCATTTCCGCGCCGGGCGGATCTTCCCGATCCGCCTGGCGGATTTCTTTAAATTTAGTCTGGTAACAGTTTAGCATTCCGTCCTCTGAAAGTCAATGGAGGCCGCCGTTGACTTTCCCCCGGAAACTGATTAAAATATTACTGTCCGCAGGACCGGAATCCTCTGCGGGCCATCAACAGCACAGGAGGAATAAGTTATGGAAAAGATCGCAAGCTTTACCATCGACCACATAAAACTGCAGCCCGGCGTGTATGTTTCCCGGAAGGACCGCATCGGCACCGAGACAGTCACTACCTTTGACCTGCGCATGACTTCCCCCAACGAGGAGCCTGTCATGAACACGGCCGAGGTCCATGCCATAGAGCATCTGGGCGCCACCTATCTGCGGAACGACCCGGAATTCATGGAACGCGTCGTTTATTTCGGCCCCATGGGCTGCCGCACCGGCTTTTATCTGCTGCTGGCCGGCGACTATACTTCCGCGGACATTCTGCCTCTGGTCACCAGGACCTTCGAGTTTATCCGGGATTTTGAAGGCGAGATCCCGGGAGCCTCTCCCAGGGACTGCGGCAACTACCTGGATATGAACCTGAACATGGCGCGCTATCTGGCAAAGAAATACCTGGAACAGGTACTTTATGCCATAACCCCGGACCGGCTGGTCTATCCGCAGTAACCCCGGTGTACCCGGCCGAAGATCTCCATCAAAAAACCTACTGAAAAGTCCTTGACTTTTGTCAGCAGGTTTTTTTGCAAAAAGAAAGACCGGGGGCTTCCGCGGGCAGCCGTCCGCATGCAAACTTTTAAGAGCAAAGGCGCCGCCGATGGTCCGGCAGCGCCTTTGTTTCCGGCTGAAGCTCTTTCCTCTCAGTCTGCGTAGCCGTTGGGATTTTTAGACTGCCAGTTCCAGGAATCCGCGCACATTTCTTCGATATCGTACTGCGCCTCCCAGCCCAGCTCTTCTTTCGCCTTATCGCATTTCGCGTAGCAGGTGGCGATATCGCCGGGGCGGCGGGCCTGGATCTCATAGGGCAGTTCATGGCCGCAGGCCTTTTCAAAGGCATGGATCACATCCAGCACGCTGTAGCCTTTGCCGGTTCCCAGATTATAGATAGAAACCCCTTCTTTGGCCGCCAGTTTCTGAATCGCTTTTACATGGCCTTTGGCCAGATCCACAACGTGGATATAATCTCTGACGCCGGTTCCGTCCGGAGTATCGTAATCATTGCCGAACACATTGATCTTCGGCAGCTTGCCGATGGCCACCTGCGCCACGTAAGGCAGCAGATTGTTGGGGATCCCCTTGGGATCCTCCCCGATCAGGCCGCTCTTGTGGGCGCCGATGGGATTAAAATACCGCAGCAGGATCACATTCCACTCCGGATCCGCCGTGTGGATATCCGTCAGCACCTGCTCCAGCATGGACTTGGTCCAGCCATAGGGATTGGTGCAGGTTCCCTTGGGGCAGTTCTCGGTAATAGGGATCTCCGCCGGATCTCCGTACACTGTGGCGGAAGAACTGAAGATAATATTCTTCACTCCGTGATTTCTCATCTCATCGCAGAGGATCAGAGTTCCGGCCATGTTGTTGTAATAATACTCAATGGGCTTGCGCACGGACTCGCCCACTGCCTTCAGACCGGCAAAATGGATCACCGCGTCGATCTTCTCCTGATCAAAAATCTTTTTCACGCCTTCCCGGTCCAGCATATCGGTCTCATAAAAAGTCAGCTTTTTGCCGGTGATCTCCTCCACTCTGTCCAGAGCCTTCTTGCTGGAATTATAAAGATTATCCATTACGACTACTTCATAGCCCTCTTTGAGAAGCTCCACACAGGTATGGCTTCCGATGTATCCTGCTCCTCCGGTAACTAAAATCCTCATGCTTTTTTCCTCCCATTCTGCAGTGATGGCCTTCACAGCGGCTCAGCTGGACGGTCCGCCTCATTTCTGTCCTTATTATATCTCGTTCCGCCGATTTTATAAAGGCTTTGGCCGAGAAAAATATTACTAAAAATGCGCGCTGTATTCCGGTAGTTTTTACTAAAAATTTTACTCCGCTTCTCCGCCGTTTTCCAGAACCTTTTTTACATCCGGAAACATGGACACACTCCGCAGAAGAATCCCCTGCATACAGGCAATGGCAATCCCGTAATTCGTCATAGGCACCCTCTGGTCCGCCGCGGTCCGCAGCCGGTACTGCATCTCTTTTTCATTGAGGGTACAGCCGCCGCAATGGATCACCAGCCGGAACTCCGAAAGATCTTCCGGAAACTCCCGGCCGGAGGTAAACACAAACTCCGGTTCCGCGCCGGTATATTTCCGGATCATGGCCGGAAGCTTTTCCGTGCCGATATCCCCGCACTGGCGGTGGTGGGTGCAGCCCTCGGCAATGAGGACCCGGTCCCCGGTCCGGAGTTTCTTCAGCTCCGCCGCCCCCGCGGCGGCCTGAAGAAGATTTCCTTTATATCTGGCAAACAAGATAGAAAAAGAAGTCAGCGGGATTTCCGGCGGCGTCACGGAAGCCACAGTTCCGAACACCTGGCTGTCGGTGATCACCAGGGACGGCGGCTTTTTCAGAGATGCCAGGGTGTCTGCCAGTTCGTCTTTCTGTACCATCACCGCCCTGGCTCCCGCGTCCAGGATATCCCGGATGGTCTGCTGCTGGGGCAGGATCAGCCGGCCCTTGGGGGCCGCTTTGTCAATGGGGATCACCAGCACCGCAAAATCCGAAGGACTTATGAGGTCTGCCACTAAATGCTTCTCCTTCTCCTGCTTTCCCGCAAGACCGCCGATCTCCTCCTTCAGTTCCCGGATCCGCCAGTCCTCCCTGGCGCTGACCAGCAGCGCCTTTCCTTCTTTTTCCGCTGACCGCAGCAGCGCCTCCTGCTGCCGAGGATCCAGCAGATCCGCTTTATTGAATACGATCAGGAAGGGAATCTCTTTCTCCCGAAACAGGTCCAGCAGAACCTTCTCCGCCGTCCCCAGGCCCTCCGCCGCATCCGCCACCAACAGCGCCACATCCACCCGGTTCAGTTCCTGCCGGGCTTTCCGTACCCGCAGTTCTCCCAGATCTCCCTCGTCGTCCATGCCCGGGGTGTCGATAATCACCACCGGTCCCAGGGGCAGCAGCTCCATGGCTTTCCGCACCGGATCCGTGGTGGTTCCCTTCACCCGGGAGACCACTGCCAGATCCTGGCCGGTAACCCGGTTCACCAGACTGGATTTCCCCACGTTTCTTCTCCCGAAAAAGCCGATATGCAGACGCTCTCCGGAAGGCGTATCATTCATTCCCATATGCCGTCACCTCTCTCCATAGCCCAAATGCTTCAGGAAACCTTCCAGGCCTTCCATAATGTCGTTATAAGTAGTCTCAAAATCCCCGGTATACCAGGGATCCGCGATGTCCCGGGGATGCTCGCTAAAATCCAGCAGCAGGTGCACCTTGTGCTGGGGATCCTGCCGGACAATGGCCATGATATTCCGCAGATTCCAGGCATCCATGCCGATAAGGTAATCGTATTTCCGGTAATCCTCGGGCCGCATGCGCACCGCCCGCTTTTCCGAACAGGAAATGTTCAGCTCCGCAAGCTTTTTCCTGGTGCCCCGATGGACCGGATTGCCGATTTCCTCGGAACTGGTGGCGGCGGAGGCTATGTAAAATTCCCGGGCAATGCCCCGGCGGCGGACCAGGTCCTTCAAAAGAAACTCCGCCATGGGTGAACGGCAGATATTGCCGTGGCAGATGAAAAGTACTTTAATCATTGTTGTATAACCTCGCATTTCTTAGTTTTTCTTAGTTTTTCGGGCTTTGTAAGCCTTTGTAAATTTTTGCTTCCTGGCATAATCTGGTTTATTTTCGCATAATATTGTCCGCAAAAGGTGTAAAATAAGGTGTATGTTTTTCTATTTTACACCTTGCTATTTTTAATTAAAAATCGTAATTACACAACCTGAATCCGGGCAACTTCTGCCCTGGCATCCTCAAGATTTACATGCGTATATGTATTCAGCGTTACGCTGATCTCTGAGTGGCCCATCAAATATTGCAATGCTTTTGGATTCATTCCGGATTTTGCCATATTTGAGCAATAGGTGTGCCGGCATACATGCGGGGTGATGACAGGCATCTGTACTTTATAAGTATTATTATACTTCTGAATGATGTGTTGAAAATAATGCTCCCAGTGCAGGGAATAACAGATACTTCCATTTTTATCAAAGTATAAGAATCCACTTTTTCCATCTACCATAGGTTCTGCTTTGGGCGGGTTTCGTTTTTCTATTATTTTCCGAAAACATTCCTCTACATCCGCATTCATAGGTATCTTTCGCGTTCCACTGGTTGTTTTAGTCTCTTGAATATAATATCCGATTTTTGATTTTTTCTGCAATTGGTGATCGATGTTGATCGTATGCTCCTTAAAATCAATATCAGAAATCGTCAAACCACAAAATTCCGAGATGCGAAGGCCGGTTTTAAATAATATGTAAATTCCCTCATAATACCTGCAAAAATGAGGATCCTCCTTCACAAACCGTAGGAACTTTCGTTCCTCAGCCCTGCTGATTGCCTCTCTTGTCACACTGTCATTCACAACCACTTCCATTAGCTGAAACTGAAATGGATTTTTCCTGATTAGGTCATCATCCACTGCCAACTGAAATGCCGGACGAAGAACTCCTCGGATCGAATGGATGGAACTATAGCTTTTCTTTTCTACCTGCTGAAGATGTATCAGCCAACATTTTGCATCCGAAATCCGAACCGTATCAATCCTTCTTTTTCCAAATGGATCTTTCTTCAATAAATTGATAATTGTTCCGTATCCTGCAACTGTAGTAGGTCTGACACCGGTTTTTGTTGATGTATATTTTTCAACCAGTTCCAGTACCGTCATATTTCCGCCATTTGTTGCAATCTGCTCAAAATGATCCGCCTGGATTTTCTTCTCCATCTCTCGAAGCGACAAAGTACGGCGCTTTCCTTTCGGAGCTGCATCGTTATGGTCTAAGCGCCAGCTATATACGCAGCGCTCCTTTCCCATCTCATCGACATACTTAAATCGATATCTGCCATCAGATAACTGTATTTCTCCTTTGTGTAATATACGTCCTCTATGATCTCTCCTTTTTTCACTCATAATATTTCGTCTCCTTCATTAAATGTTCATTTAACTTGGAAGACCGTCTCGGTTTATTCATTATACCACAAGACCTTCTCTTCGCTAAGATAAAATGAACATTATTTTCATTACTATTTCTTCTATTCTGTTACTTAAACTGTACTGGCTGTATCCAGATAATCTTCAAACAATTTCCTTTTGAATCGAATATGAGAACCTACTTCCAAAATAAAATCTGCTCCTTCATTTTCACCTGCGATTTGTCTCAATCTCTTTTCTCCAATTCCGTAATATTCTGCTGCTTCGGAAACATTTAAAGAATATTTCTTCCAAACAGGTATTGTTTTTTCTGTATAATTCATTCGCATTCCTCCTTCCCTCGGTTTGTATTCAACAAGGTTTTCGCTTTCTCCATTTTCATACTTGCAATCGCTTCTCGTTTGCTTGTGCCTCCAACATACATGGGTGTACACATTTCCAAAATACGATCATAGATACGTTTTTTATCTAACATGGTCTCGCTTTTTATTTCTTTCAGTGGAAGATTGGTCGTGATGATCAAAGGTCGTCCCGAACGGATCCTGCGGTCTATGACGCTAAAAATAATTCCTAATGCATATTCTGAATTTCGTTCCACACCAAGATCATCAATAATCAAAAGCTGATATAAAGCCAATGCATTGATATATTCCATTTTGTCTGCCAGTGGAAATATATCATCGATAATGGTATTGAAATTTGTCATCTTTACCGTTACTTCCTGCTTTAAAAGTTCATTGGCAATACACCCGGCAATATAACTTTTCCCGGTACCAACCGGTCCCCAGAACAAACACCCAATATGATTTCTTTTCATTTCCTCCCAGTTATCAACATAGCTTTTTGCCTTATGCATTACCGCGTCTGACATATCTGCATTCTCAAATGTCCACTCTTCCATTCTGCTCTCGTCAAAACAGATACTTGTATTTCTGCTGACTAATTCCTGGTACTCTTTGTCTTTAAAATATTTTTGTTCTTCTTCATACGTTTTTCTGTCACAGGCACATTGTCTGGAATGTTTCTTCATCCCCATAAAGCCACCCTCAGGAAAAAAAGCTTCTTTCGCTTCCCCACAGACTTTGCAGTATTGCAAACCATCACTGCCTACACATACGGTATCTTCTTCTCGCATCACAAACTCTCTCCTTCCCCATAGCAATAATTTACTTCATGATATTTATTACTTTTATATTTCTCAGTTACTTTACTAGGTGCCACATTTCCGACTCCTGCACAGCCATTTTTACGACCAGATGATGGGTGCTTTTCCGACTCTATTACAGCCATCTTTTCAACCGCCTTATCATCAACCGTCTGTAAACCTATCTCATCCGATGGAATTTTTACATATAAATGATTGGGTTTTGAAAATCCATCGGATCTGCGAACCAATAGTCCCACATCATCCAATTCCTTCAATGCTGTTTTTACAGAAGATTTGCATTTGTCGATTTGAACAGACAATTCCTCTATCGGAAAAATCAGATAAACATTTCCATACTTATCTATCCATCTATTCTTTCTCGATATCCGTGCCCGGTCATACAAAATCATATAAAGAAATTTTGCAGTTTGAGAAATTCGCAGCTTTAGCAAAAACTTCGGAAACTGGAAGTACTGAAGCATCTGCTCTGACTCCTTCATGTATTCATATTTCATTCTTTTCTCGCCTCATTTCTGTTTCTAATTGTTGTAAAAATCATTTTTATGCCGGCTAAAAAATGTTCTTACACATATACAAAAGATAAAGGGCATAAATACAGCCTCTTAATGAAAAATTTTTATTTTTCCTGCAAGAAATACCCTTTCATTAATACGAAACGCTGAGAGGCATTTTTACAGCCCCCTGAGGAAATTTTTTTATTTTTTCGGTTAATTGAATACTTAAAAACAAAAAACACTCACCTATTCCAGGTGAATGCCTTATCAAAATTTCCTTATTTTGTTGTCTGTGACGCTTGCTCAGATATGCTTGCGTATCTGCTAAAATGTAATTGCCAGCAATTATATTTTCACGTGGGTATGGGGACGTAATCCCCATCAAGATCTGCTACTCGTAAGTAATACAAAATTGTCAAAATGACAATACTGTATTACACGGGTGGATCTTGCTCTGGTTATAATGTATGAATTCATACAATAATAGGCCCAAATGGGCACTTTCACCATTTGGGCCTATAAGTATAATCTCCTTATATATCAAATCTTCTTTATTATAATCTCACCCGCGAAAATTATCAACATTTTTCTCATCATTTTCATACTATCACTTGCCTAAATATATAAAAGAAACGAACCACTCTAGAAATGTTAAGTCGTTCCAGACATTGACATTTCCAGAGTGGTTCGCTGTAAGGTAACCAAGGAAACTTATGGCAAATTCTCTCACATCATGCTTATGTGCATTTGGAATTTCTCATTTTAGCTTGTACCTAAAGTCATTAATGGAAGGCCCTGTTTTAGTGAGGTAAGATTTGCAATTAGGATACTTCCGCAAGAGGAGCCTGCATTCTACAGTAAACATGTTCACTTAATCAGTAAGTCCTTTCCATACTATATTATTCAATTCCGAAACTGTTAATTCTCCAGATTGGAATTTAGTCCACGCTCCTACATAGTCAACATTACTGGTTAACGCTTTTATTTCAAATTCTTTATTAGGAATATATTCTGTTGCTATCACTTGATTAATTTTCATAAGAACATTTTGAAGCATCTGCATTTTAAATAACTTCATTTGGATTTCCTTATACAAAATGTAACTATCCGACAAACCATCCGTTCCAAAACTCCAACCAATGTTTCTCACCTTTTTTAAGAACTTTTTTCTGTTTTTATCTGCATGTACGCTAAAATCATATGCAGGCTCAGTGTTTATTAATTCTAGAGAATTAGATGTAATATCATATTTTCCCAAATGTTTTACAAGGTTTTTAAAGTAATTTCTTTTATATCCAAATTCCTTTAAGTCAAAAGTAATTAATTTACCTTCTTCAATATTGAATTCAGATATTCCATTTGAATAAGTCTTTGAGTAAAACTTACCTTTCTTTGGAATTCCTTTTACTTCTCCTATATGAATAGCGCTTAGTTTTTTAATTTCTTTTCCATTCGCATCAGATTCGTTAATATAATCTGGCTTTACGAAAATATATGCCTTTCCATAAACAGCCATGCTATAAAGGACTCTATCAAAAGATTGACTAAACTCATATGAAAAATCATAATGCCTACCGTTTCCAAATAATTCTACAATCTCTTTATCATCTGGAATGATTATATAGAAATCTCTTCTATTAATTTTTTCTTCGCTTAACGAATACTCATAACCTGAAAACAACTCACTGTAAAAACTATGCGAATAAATGTTATCAATGGGACGTTTATATACTTTTTCCATCTTCCTTTTTATTCTTAATATATTATTCATTCAAATCATCCTCCCACGAAAATCTAGTGTGAAATCTCTTTTCCTTAGGGAGTAGCGGATTAATACATATAACCCAAAATACTTCGGATGGATCTGTCGTAAATCCCATATCTAAAAAATTTGAGCAAAATGCTTTAATAATTTTACTATCAGTCTTTATCTCTTGTCTGAACATAACATATTCCGTTTCAATAGTAGCAGACTCTCTTATTGCATTTGCGACAAATTGATTCCACTTTGTTTCAAGGATATCTCTTGCCCCTATACCAAAAAGGAATTTATTTCTCCGTGATGCAAATTCGATTAATTGAGCTGCAAGCTCTGTTGACTTCTCCTCATCCTCTTTTACATTAAGTACAATTTTTGAAGCTTCTTTTACGATACTACACCATTCTACATCTTTAAAAAATTCGCCCCACAATATTCCAAGTCCACCAATTTGTGCCCATTCAACAATCGGAGACGTAAACATATAATATGCATATTCTACTCTATATAAATCTTTGTTCTTTATAAAATCCGTTCTGATATACTCCTGGTATAAAAGCATTATCTTTGTTAAAATCTCAAAATCTTTTTCAAATTGCTTTTTATCTGAGTTGACAATAGCCTCAACCGTATCTTCTGCAATATGGTTATAGCACTCACCTAAAAAGTCAGGATATTCTTCTCTTCTATCCCAATTTTTAATTGCAAAAGCACTTGAACATTTTAGCAACATTTCTGGAAGTTCTTTTTTACATTCCAAAAATTTTTCTTCTACTCCTGCTAATCTACTGTCATCCCATTTATCTGCAGAATCCAAATGATATTTATTTAAATTCTTTTCTACCTGATTTGCAAACTTAAAGAAATTTGACAACTTAGACTCATATTCATAGAATCTCGTAAGCATAATGCACGCTTCATAATACATATTTTTTTCAACAAAAAAACTACTCAATGAATATGCCTGTTCGACCCCTTCTTTAACCATATCAAATAAGGTATTTACATAAACAAACTCCTCTTTTGCCACATACTGCTTAATTAACCAATCAGGAGTGATCCGATGTCCTTCTGCATAAACCTCAGTTATCATCTTCTTATATATTTCTATATAATTTCTTCCCCTAATTGCCTTTATAGAGTTGTATCTCTTTCCGGTGTCAATTCCTTTTATAACCGATTTGCTTATTGCATTAATATCAAGATTACTAAAATACTTACTTGACTCCAATATTATATCCAAATATAAAAGAGAAATATGTTCGACAATTCCTGCAAAGGCAACATTTTCTTCTATTTTAGTGTTATCTACAAAACTTTGAATAACACTTTTTAGCCAATCAATTTGTCCTACATAGTAATTTGCCTCTTTTTGTTCTATTGCGGATTTACAAACTGACTCAAAGACTGAAAAATAACTATATAAAGTCCCCCAGTCATTCCTTTTAATCAAATAATTTACACATGCATGATTTATTGACATTAATTCATCTTCGAACCAATAAAAATCAGGTTTTTCCTTTGGTCTTAATGAGGTTCCTGTTCTTAACGCCATTGAGGTTTCCGTGTCATTAGCAAAATGCCACTTCTGATATACTCCTTTTCTCCTAAACCACAATGAATCTCTCGAAATATGCCTCTTAATAAGCCAATACTGTTCAATAAGGCCTAGATTCGTACACATAAAATTAAGAATAGATGAGCTATCTGCCGAATCAGGATTACATCCATATTTTTGAATAACTTTTAGTAATTCAATTCTATCTGATGCAATCTTACAAAAGTGATTTTGATAATTTGCATCTGATGCATACAGTTCTCGATTAAGACTTTTGGTAATCACTCTTCCTAATGCAATATAAGCATCATCTGATACTCTAAATACATCTGACAACTGGTATGTTCTATTTCCAGTTATTCCAAAAGAAATAACGACCACTATTGACCATATAATTAATGTACAGGCAGATACCCAACCAACGTCATATCCCATTAATAATTCAACAAGTATAATTGTTCCATATATTATACAACTACTAATGGCATTTAAACACTTTACCGTCAACCTATCATATTGAAAGGCAATAGCTATTTTTTCTGGAGCATTAGCATATCTTGTAGAATATATACTTGAAATATTAGAGCAATACAATCCTAAAATAACACCTGCAACGCCTAATTCTCCAATAAGTACATCTGACAAAATATTACTATTTATAACCAGTATCACGCCAATGCTAAGTAACAGCTTATCCAACAAACCAAGAATTGTTGCTAATATTATTCCCTTAATAACACCAGAAACAAATCTCTCCAAAAGAAGTCTGTTAAACGACCAATATTCCTTAGATGACTGTCTTCGACTTTCCAAAGTAAAGCGTATCTTTTTAAGTTTAAAAATCCAATTTAATAGTATCCTTCTTATTTTCCAATATCTTTTAGTTTTCAATAGTGTCTATCCCATCTTCTAATTTCACAATAGTGCAATAGATTGCCATGTCTCACAATCTCTCAAAACATCAAGTATGTTTCCCATTGATACGCTCGTCCACATTTTATAACATTCAAGAGCGGTCTCAATATCCTTACTCATAATACACTCTAACATCTGAATACTTCTTATCAGTATTATCATATAGGTGAAACGAGTAGCCTCTCAAACGATAAAACCCAATTGTTTTTAATACTTTCTCTACATCTTCACGAGATGTAATCTCCATTCCTGCATCTGCATAAGATTGCACTTGTTGTTCTATTGTTAATATTTGTTTTGGATACTGATACATAAAACACCCCATAAATAAAAAATCCCACCGGGTTGCGCATGAAAAATCAGAGGCGTGGTGGTTTCTGTTAATATTATTATACAGTTTCCGATGTTGCTGTCAAGATTTCTTTTGTAAAAAATCAGCAACTTCCTATTTTTTTGAGATTATGCTTGCATTTAACATTTTCTAATTTTCAAAACATATCTTTTGTAGTTCCCTACATTTTAATTACCGATTCGATCTTCCAAAGGTATAAATAAGGTGTAAATTGTTCGTCTCTATCTCAGAAATCCTACAAAATCAAGGCTTTCTCGCCATACTTTAAATATTGCCGTGGCACACGAATAGTATTTTTATCATATCTCTTATATCCCTTCAAAAGCCTTCAAACCTTGATATTACGGGCTTTCCGGCGCTCTTTTCTATTTTTGTGTTTTGCCTTAAATTCACGCTCTTCTTTGTAAATCTACGCAAATTCACGGGCAAATGGTGTAGTAATTGGTGTAGTAACTTGGTGCATTTTCAACCTGATTTTCTCTGCTTTTCCGGCATGACAGTTCCCTTGAAATCTATAATTTTTGCCATCTGCTCTGCTGCCCGGTCATAGCTGGCGTGGGTGTAGACATTCAGCGTTACTCCAACGTCAGAGTGTCCCATCACATACTGCAAGGTCTTTATATCCATACCAGCGTTTGCCATATTGGTACAGAAAGTATGGCGGAACACATGGGGTGTGATATGCGGCAGCGGCTTGTCCGGGTACAGCTTCTTATACTTTTTCATCGCCCAGCGCATTTCATTTTCGATATGCAACGCCACCTTGGGTTTGTCGTCCTTATCCAACAGCAGAAATCCGCTGTATCCGTCTAAAATGATTTCCGTCTTTATCTTCCTGCGGCGTTCAAGAATATTCTTCAGACTTTGATAGACTTCCTCTGTCATGGGAATAAAGCGGCAGCCGCACTCCGTCTTGGTTTTCTCGACATAATACTTTCCGCCCCGTTCCCGGACAAGTTGGTGGTCTACCCGGATTCGCCGGTTTTCAAAATCCAAATCACTTTTTGTAAGGCCGCAAAATTCACTGACACGCATACCCGTTCCCAGCAGCACGACAAATTCATCATAATACTTGGTGTAGGTTTTGTCCTCCCGGATAAAGTCCATCCAAATCTCCTGCTGTTCCTCCGTCATGGCAATCCGCTTCTGTGAGTCATTGGGAACCACATCCACTAATTTGAAGTCAAAAGGATTGCGGCGGATAATATCCTCGTTGTATGCCATCTGAAAAGCGGGTTTCACAACGCCCCTGACACTGGTGATGGTGCTGTACCCTTTCCCGTCGCTATGGAGCTTCATAATCCACTGTTGCGCGTCTGATACCTTAATATCCCTTATCTTCCGGTAGCCAAAATCTTCTTTTTTAATCAGGTTCAGAACAAAATTGTACCCGATTTTGGTATTGTAGCGCACACCCTGTTTCAAGCTGATATAGCGTTCCACAAGGGCAATCACGGTTGCTTTTCCAGCGGCATAGTCAATCCCTTCGTCAAGCTGCTTCTGGATTTCTTTTTCCTTTTCCCGCAATTCCTTCAAATCAGAGGAATAGATGGTCTGCCGTTTGCCTTGAACGTCTGTATAGCGGTACTGATAAATCAGGTCTTTTCTCTGGCTCTCTCCTGTCCGCAGGATTCTTCCTTTATGGTCTTTGCGTTTCTCGGACATTGTCAAACTCCTTTCCGTGATGGAAAGAGCCTTGATATGACATAACTACTGTGTCCCACGGTCACTGTGGATGATCGCTCCTTCCAATGCGGGATATGCAGTCAGGGCATTTTCCAGTGTTTGGATACACAGATCTGCTTTCATGTTTGTCCCCATTGACAGACCGAGGACGCTAAGATCAAAGCAGTCGAAAATCGCAGATACATACAGTTTCCCATTGCGCGCCGGGATCTCCGTGATATCTGTAATACATTTTTCTAATGGGGCATCTGAATGGAAATCCCGCTTCAACAGATCATCCGATTTCATGGCTTCCCGGTCTGCCTTTGTAAGTCCATTCGGCTTTCTCTTTGGCTGATGGCTCAGGCCGATCTGATCCATAACCCGGTATACGGTCCGTTCACTGGGTATATGTACGCCCTCCGGCTGCTTCAGCAACAGCGCCTGATACATCCGGATCCGTCCATAAGTATCGTTACATTCATCCTCACTGATGATTTCTTTCATGGCATCCGCCAGATCCTGGTACTTCCATGGACGGTCTTTGTTTGCGAGATATTTATAGAAGCCCTGCCGGCTGATACCAAGCATCCGGCAATAAAATGAAATTTTTCCGGTAATCCTGCCGTCCTCTGTTTTCAAAGCGAGAAAGATCATTCTCTGGTTTTTGCTGACTTCCGACGGCTGGCGGCGAAAAAAGCGCTGGCTTCCTCCAGAAATTCATTTTCTTCCTTCAGGCGGCGGATTTCTTTATCCTGCTCCTTCACCCGCTTACGCAGCATGGTAATTTCTTCTGACAGGCTCATTGCACTGGCAGGGGTATGGGAACCTTCCCCAACATCCAGCTTACCAGCTCTTACAGCTTTCAGCCATGTATGGATGGTTCCTTCAGGGATTCCTAATTCTTTAGCAGCCTTAGCGCCGCCGATTTCTTTGGCAAGTTTCACTGCCTGTACTTTGTATTCATGGTCATATTTACGTGCCACTTTGAATACCTCCTTATTCTCTTGGTTTTATTATGAAATCCTTGAGAATAAGCTGTCAACTTTTTTTATACCACACCAATACCAATTCCTGAATACGCAGCCGCTTCTTCTAAGGTCAAATTACTCTTTTCCCAAATCGGGACTTCCTTCATAGGCAATACTCCTTTCAGTCAGCAATCAGTTTCTTCATGCTCTTCATTTTCCGCTGCGCGGTTTCCTGCCGGAAATTCTCGCCGGTAAAGCGTACCGGGACGCACATGGAAAGCAGCCGGTCATAAATCCGGGAATGGGCGGTGTCCTCCGGGTTTCGCAGGTCGTCCAGCGTGAGGTTGGTCGTGACGATCAGCGGCTTGCCGCTGCGGTAACGGCTGTCAATCACATTGAAAACCTGTTCCAGCCCGTATTCCGTCCCGCGCTCCATGCCAAAATCGTCA
Organism: Candidatus Scatomonas sp.; assembly: GCA_963928055.1. Classification (GTDB taxonomy): domain Bacteria; phylum Bacillota; class Clostridia; order Lachnospirales; family Lachnospiraceae; genus Scatomonas. Next base: position 319,978 of record CAWVDN010000002.1, read on the forward strand.
AGGATAAGCAGCGGATAGCGGCAAAGGCGGGAAATGTATTCGTTCCTGCCCTCGAAGCTGGCGGCAAGGTCGTTGAGGATAAGGGCAAAGTTCGTCATGTGGACGGGGATTTCTTTCTCCATGAGGGCGTTTGCGATACAGCCCGCAAGGTAGCTTTTCCCGGTTCCCACGCCGCCCCAGAACAGGCAGCCGATATTGTCGGTTCGCATATCCTCCCAGTGTTCCACATACCGGCGAGCAATCCCGGCCTGCGGGTTCCTGCCGTTGTCGTTCTCAAAAGTCCAGCCCCGCATGGTGGGGTCGGTAAAGCCCCGGCGTTTCAGTTCCTCCACGGTGTCAAGGTGCCTGCGCCGCTTCTCGGCGGCCTCCCGTTCCTCGCGGGCGGCTTTCTGGCAGTCGCACTCTGCCGGGTGGCGGTCACGGCCAAAGACAGCGGCCTTGTCCGGCGCAAAATAGGCTTCTTTCGGCTTGCGGCACTTGCCGCAGTAGAGTAAACCGTCCTCGCCAGTGTAGTCCTCCGGCTCCGGGGTGGCAGCCGTCATATTCTCCAAAACAGCGTTGATTTCGTTCTTCATAAACTCTCGCCCTCCTTGCATGAGTAGTCAGGGATGCCCTTTTTCGGGGCGCCCTTTTTGTCGTTCCCCGCCCATATCCGAAGGGCGGCGGCATAATTCTGGTAGCTTTTCCCGCTGGCGGCAAGGTAGCGGCTCATTTCCTCGATGAACCGCTCCAGCCTGTCGGGGTACTCTGCCTGCAACTCGTCGTATTCGGTCTGTGACAGAAAAATATTCTGGTATCGGCCATAGGGGGCGGGCGGCTCTCCACTCACTCCCTTTGTTTGGTTCTCTGTAAGGTTGTTTATAGTAGTTTGGTTAGGGGACGGTTTTCCGACCATCATAAGGCCGGTTTTCTGACCATCAGTTGGTCGGTTTTCCGGCTCTATGAGGGTCAGTTTTCCGGCCATCAGTTGGTCGGAAAACTGTACCTGTGGCACACGCGGCACTTTCACATACAGCCGGTTCGGTGCGGAGAAGCCGCCCCGTTCCCGTTCCAGCAGCCTCGCCGCGTCAAGTTCATTCAGCGCCCCCTTGATGGTGGTGCTGCCTTTATCCAGTATTTCGGCTATCTCCGCGATGGGATAGATAATATAAATCCTGCCCTCATCATCCTGCCACTTGTTCTTCTGGGAGAGGGTGGAACGGTCTAACAGCAGCGCATACAGCAGCTTGGCGGTCTGGGAAATCTCCATTTTCAGCAGGAAACGGGGGTAAGGCAGATAGGCGGGCAGCTTCGTGTCTGCCGTGATATAATCAGCGATAGGATCACCTTCCTGTGTTCGGGTTGATTTTGGCGGTTTGTACGCATTTAGAACGCCGTTTCCGGGGGAAAAGGATAAATGTATCGCACACCCTTTGACACCCACGGAAAAAGCCTTGATTTATGCGGGTTTGAAAGGGTCTAAAGCGTGACATTTCTGCCTTTGTTTCCGCTTTCGCTCGGTGGCTTTGATTTTCTTCATGCGTCCGGCGCAGCCGGGGCAGTATTTTCCCCGGTTGGATTTGGGGACAAAGGCCGCCCCGCAGACGGCGCAGCATTTCCGGCTCCCCCGGTACAAAAGGGCTACGGCCAGCTCCCCGTCAAGAGGCAGGACAGCCACACGGAACCAGCGGCACATGAGGGAAAGGGAAATGCTCTGGACGCACACGCAAGGCTCCCCGTCGTCTAACAGCAGGCAGTTCCCCCCGTCGTAGTTACAGCACTCATGCACCAGCCGCCGCGCCCGCCGGTGCTGGCGGTAGTCCATGCGGGGCAGGTTATCGCTCATGGCTCTGCTCCTTTCTGCGGTGGGGTTCCTCCCGGCGCAAAATCTGGTCGATGTTCCGCTTGAACGTCTGCAACTCCTTGAACCGCTGCTTCTGCTCTTGGTAGGTGTTATACAGGCCGGATTTCTTGGAAACAAGCTGCTCGATCTCGTCCTGCAACGCTTTCCGGGCGGGCAGCCTGGTAATGCCATGCGCCTTGAAATACCGGGCGGCTGCGTCGGCTATGATAAAATCGCTCTCATGCGCCTGCCGGTATGCGGCGCGGGCTTTGGGGGATTTCTGAGCTTTCAGCCCGTCGCGGGCGGGCTTGGTCTTGGCGTAGGCAAGTACCTGCCGCTGCAACTCCTTTTTCCCTTGCAGCTTCGTTTCCAGTGCTTTCAGTTCGCCGCTGGTCTGGCGCATTTCCTGATAGGCGGTATCAAAGACGGCTTCCAACTGCTCCGGGGAAGTGAAGCCGTACTGCTGGTACACATTCAGCGTCTTGGCCATCTGCTTGATGTTGTGTATCTTCGCCCAATGCTCGTAGCCTTTGCCCTTGCCCTCGGCCTTTTTCTGCTCAATGTCCACAAGCCGCTGCACACCGTCCTGTTTCGGGGCGGTTTGTGGGGCTTTTGTGGGCTGTATGCCGGTTTTCCCATGCCGGGGATATTCGGGTATGGCTGCGGCCTTTTCTGTGGCTCTGGCGGCGTTCCGCTCCAAAACGGCAAGGACAGCGGCGCGGTCAAAATCGTCGCCCAGCTTGCGGGCGGTAATGGGCTTTGTCCTGTCCGGCGTGAGGTAACTAAGCCGCCCCCGGCTCTCCTTGACGGCCACGCCCTCCCGCAGCAGCAGAGAGGAAAACTCGTCAAAGCTGGCGGCGGTGGCAAGGGCTTTCCGTATGGTCTGCCGCAGCTTCTCCTTGTTCGTTTCAAACTTGGTCTGCCGGGGCGTGATACCGCCTGCAATCATGGGGGCGTTCTGCTTGTCCAGCGCGGCCTGTCCCTTTTTCTGCGCCCAATACTCCCGGTCTGTGACGCGGTTCTTGCTGCCGTTCAAGAGGTCGATTTAGTAAAGCCCCTCCCGGTGGCACATCTCCATGACTTCGGACTTGAAGTAGCGCAAGGCCGCGTCAGTACAGCGGTGCTGCAGCCGGCTTTCGTGTCGGCTGGCCTGTCCATGTAGGGCAGGAACGGCACTTCCTCTATCCGCAGCGAATTGATAACGATATGCACATGGATATTGCCGCTGTGGTTATGGCCGTCCGGGTGGGTGCATACAAGGGCTTGGTGGCCGGGGAAATGCTCGGCGCAAAACTTCTCGCCCAATTCCTGCGCCCGGTCTACGGTCAAGCCGTTGTCCGGCCCGTCCCGTGGGGCAAAGCTGATGATATAGTGGTGGCTTTTCACATCTTCCCGCCGCTGGTTCTTCCCGTAGCGGAGATTTGCCCGCATACACGCAACGGCAAAATCCTCCCCGCCGCAGTTCAGCGTGGACAGCCGGTAGTCCTCGCGGGGAATAAGCCTGCCGGTTTCATCAAGGACGGGCTTCATGGTAAACTCGTCATGCTCAAAGAGTAAGTATTGTTCGGCGGCTCCGTAGTCGGCATTTTTAGAGTTGATATGCTTGAGTGTTGCCAACCGCATCACCTACTTTCCCCAGGACTTCATACTTGGGGGCGGCAAGGTCGGCTATGGCGGCGCGTACCTCGCCGGACAACGCATTGTAGGGTGCGCCGTATCGCCTGCCGGAGAAATTCGGACTGGCTGATACCATAGGGCGCAAGCCGCGCTGTGAAGTCGGCGTATTCATCTTCGGACAGCCGGGTTTTCACAACGCGGATGCGATGGGGCGTGTTATATCGCTTTGTCATAGGCTGTAAATCTCCCTTCACTTTAAAACGGACATTTTCTCGGCGTTTGTCCGGGAACGCTTGAAATTTTTTCTGTGTGGGCGGGCTGGCTCTAAACATCCTCTCACTTTACAACGGACAAATTTCCCCAAAAACTTGGTAGCTGTTGCGGAAATATTTTTGCGGCGTAAGCCGCCATAGCAGGGTTTGGGGAAGGCACTCCCCAACAAGTTTCCCGCGAGGGGCAAAACCGCAGAATTGCGGATTTTGGCACCGTGGTAGAAACTTGCTCTGTAACTGCCGCAGACTGCCCCTGTCTGGTTCTTTCGCACATAGAACGGACAGGGCGGGGCTTCCGGCCCGCTGCGGACGGTCTTTTTTCCTTTCGCCAAAGATACTTTTGAAAGGCTGCCAGCTACCCGTTGGACGGGGATTTTTCAAAATTTCTCTTTGCCCTCTACCACGGACAATAATCAAGAATGCCAAATGCCGGGGCAAAAATTTCTCCCTCACTTACTACTCCAACTTGAAAGGGTCAAAATGGCCGAAAACAGAACCGGTCAAACAAAAAAAGCAGCAAATCTTTTTCAAGACTTACTGCTTTCGCTTGCCGCCAGTAGGCGGCAGGTATTCAGATTTATGGCTCGTCCGGCGGATAGTCAAACCGGAACTTGAATTGACAGTCAATTAGTCGCTGTTTCACATAGTCCTCCACCTCGGCATTGACCTGCCCGTTCACTTTGGAGAAATAGCGGATATATCCGGCGTAGTGCGCAGGACGGCGTTCACGGCTTCCGGGTCGCCCTCATGGGCTTTGACGATTGTTTCATAAGGGAGCAACTTACTCATACCGGCACACCTCCATTTCCTCGCGCAGCCGCCGCAAGGCAAGCTGGATATGCCGCCCCGCTGTGCTGCGTGTCCGGCCGATATGTACGCCGATCACTCGCTGCGGCTGGCGCAGGAAATAGTAGCGAAAAATCACTTCCTGCGTCTGCTGCGGCAGTGCGGAGAGCGCGGAGGCAAGAGTCTCGTTGCAGAGCAGGACGGTCTGGCCGCAGACGGTAAAAGGATATTCCTCGTCCGGCTCCGGCCCGGCAAACTGGACAAACTTCTCGTCCATCAGATAGTCGAGGGAAATTTGCCGCTCCCATTTCCGGCGAAGTTGCAAAATCTTATCGCGGGCAGCATAGCGGATTACTGCCTTACAAAAGGCGTTGTGCTTGCGCTGGATGTACTCCTGATAGGCTTCAAAGTCGGTCATGGAAATTCCCCCTCTCTGAATAATAGTGTGGGGCGGCAGCACTCCTTGCTGTCGCCCCTTGATTGCCTATCTGCAAAGGCGGGCGGGGCTGTCAACGGCGGCGCGTATGTGAAGTGCTCCCCAAAAGTTGGACAAAAGTTATGCGGCAAAGCCATTTTGAATTCTGTATTGGACAGGACTTAACCCATTCAATTTTTCTTTGATTCGGTTATGGTTATAGTATTCAAGATAAGCGATCAGTTCCTGGCAGAACTCGTCTAATGATTGGAACGTCCGCAGGTATAGCAGTTCCGATTTTAACAGTCCGAAGAAGTTTTCCATAACCGCATTGTCCAGACAGTTTCCCTTTCTGGACATACTTTGCCGAATGCCTTTTTCTAACAGTCTTTTTTGATACCTGACGTTCTGATATTGCCAGCCCTGATCCGAATGAAGGATCAGCCCGCTGCTGTCCGGGAGCCGGGAGAATGCTTTATCCAGCATCTCATCCACCTGGCGGTAATTAGCCCGTTCACTGATGGCATAGCTGATGATCTCACCATTATACAGGTCAAGCACAGGAGAGAGATAAAGTTTGCTTCCAAACAGGGAAAACTCAGTCACATCAGTTACCCATTTCTGATTCGGCCTTTCCGCATGGAAATCTCTAGCCAGTAGATTTGGTGCAATCTTGCCGACTTCTCCACGGTAAGAACGATACTTTTTCATTCGTACCATACATTTTAGGCCTGATTCCTTCATCAGCTTTTGTACCGTCTTGTGGTTCAGACAAAAGCCTCTGTTGCGTAATTCCATACCAATCCGCCGATATCCGTACCGGCCTTGATTCTCCTGATAAATTGCTATGATTTCCGCCCTTTCTTTTGCGTATTTATCCACAGCATTAGCTTTCCGGGAATGATAGTAGTATGTACTTCGGGGAATGCCGGCCAGTTTAAGTAATGCTGCCAGAGGATAATCACGCCTTAATTCTGTAACGGCAGCCACAACATCGCTTATTCGGGTTTTTCTCGCTTCTGAATTAAGGCGTTTAATTTTTTTAGGTAATCATTCTCCATTTTCAACCGGTAATTTTCTTCTGACAGCCGCTTATTTTCCTGTTGCAGCTCCGACTGTTCCTGCTTCTTTTGTCGTTTTTCGCTGCCTTTTGTCGCCTGCTTTTTCATAAGTCCCTGTGCACCTTCCTTTTGGAATTTCTTCTCCCACCGGCACACTGTTACAACATCAAGGCAAAAGTGCATAGCTGTCTGTGTACAGGATAAGTGATGTTCCTGCTTGTATTGTAACACTTTTAGGCGAAACTCGCCATCAAAGCCTTTTTGTCGGCCAACCAGATTTCTGCTTAGAAGTCCTTTTGCACCATGTAGCTTATACAAGTTTACCCATTTTTCAATCGGCGTACAGGATACGCAAAATTTCTCGGATGCCTCTTTGCGTGTATGCCCTTCCAGTACATACTGAACAACTGCTAATTTTAATTCCTCACTGAACAATTCTTTTCCCATAGATTTCTGCACCCCTTTCGTTGACTTTCTTGTCCAACTTTTGGGGTGCAGTTCAATGCGTCGTTCATCTTGACCGTTGACTGGCTCGGCTGGCTTTGCTATTACCTTGCGGTAAACGTAAATGGATATGATCGCAGTAATCACTTCCGTGATCCAAAACGCATTCCAGACGCCAACCGCTCCGAGAAACCTGCTGAGTAAAAACGCAGCCGGGATGATTACCACTACATACCGGCAAAGAGAAATCAGTAAGGAGGGCGTGCCTTTCCCCAGCCCCTCCAATGCGCCGGAAGAAGTAACAGAAACCGCCGAGACGATAAATCCGGCCCCGATGATGCGCAAGGCAGTTTCCCCGGCCTGGATCGTCGCTTCCGTGTGGGTAAACAGCCCTATCAGCTGGCCGGGGATCAGCAGACATATCGCGGTTCCAAGCACCATAATGATACCGCTCATGCACAAAACAATCTGATAAATCTTGCTGACTCGTTTGTGCTCCCCTGCACCGTAGTTATAGCCGATCAGTGGGCGCATCCCCTGCACAATGCCATTCGCCGGAAGATAGATGAAGGTCTGCAATTTGTAATAGATCCCCAAAACCAGAATATACACTTCGGAATAGGCAGCTAAAATCGCATTGAGCGCCGAAATCAAAAGAGACGGAAGTGCAAGATTCAGGGTTGCGGGAATGCCGATAGAATACAGCTTGATGACCATCTTTTTGCTGGGCAAAATGTACTGCCTGCGGATATGCACGCGAATTGGCCGCAAAAGATAGACTACAAGGTAAATCGCCAGTGTCAGAGCCTGTCCGATGCCGGTTGCCAGCGCAGCGCCTTCAATTCCCATTTCCGGGAATGGGCCATAGCCAAAAATCAGAACGGGGTCTAAGACGATGTTTGTGATGCACCCGCACATCAGGCTGATCATGGTTGTCTTCATGTTTCCTACTGCCTGGAACAGTTTCTCAAACGCCATGCTGACGGTAACAATGAGCGTAAAGGCGAACGCAACGATAGAATAGCGGACGCCAAGTTCAATGACCGCTTCGGATGAAGTGAACATCCGCAGGAAAACCGGCATGATGGCGATACAGCAGACTGTCATAACAACGCCATGAATCACGGCAAGCACAAGTCCCTGCGTGGCGGCCTGATCCGTTTTTTCATGATCCCCCGCGCCCAGATAGAAGGCGATCACTGCATTGATCCCAACGCCAAATCCAATTCCGGCAGCATTGATAAAATTTTGAACCGGGTAAACCAACGATAATGCCGTCATAGCCTCCTCGCTGATCTGCGCGACGAAAAAACTGTCCACAATGTTGTAGAGGGAATTGACCAGCATGGATAACACCATAGGCAGGGACATGGATAAAATCAGAGGCAATACCGGTTTCTCTTTCATAAAAGTTTCATTCATTCGTGATTGCCTCCGGTGTTTCTTTTCTTGTCATAAAACAGATCGGATCTTTTCGGAAGCCAAAGGGTTCATAAAACTGTTCAGCCTCTTCCGTGATCAGCATTCCCAGCAGGGAACGGTATGTGTCTTCTGCCGTAATCGCCTTTAGGAGAGAGGCGCCCACACCCCTGTGCCGGAAATCTGCATCCACAACAACATCACAAATATAATACTGGGTGGCATAGTCTGTTATAACCCTCGCAAATCCGATTTGTTTTCCGTCGGCGGTATAGGCTCCATAGCAGATAGAGTGTTTCCATGACTCCATAATTGCTTCTTTCTTTCTGTTGCATGCCCATACGGTCTGTGATAGAAGGCGAAGTACGGTTTCTGTTTGCAGAGCATCCAGCCCTTTTTTAATATGTATTTCCATATCGTCTCTCCTTTTCCTGTTCTTACTGTGTTTTTGTACCGCTGCAAAGCGTTTCTTTTTTTCTGCCTGCTCGGAAGATCAGAAGCGCCAGAACGAATGTTGCCGTTTCTGTGACAGGGAAGGACAGCCAGATCCCTGTAATCTTCAGGAGTTTTTCCAGACCCCACATGAATGGAATGAGCAGCAGAAACTGACGCAGTAGCTGGATCAGCATACTTGGAAAGGCCTGTTCTGTTGCCTGAAGATAGGTGGAGATCATGGTAGACCATCCGCAGAACAGGTAGCTGACCGCCATAATCCGCATAGCGGATATTCCAAAGGAGCGCATGGCTTCCGACGCCGTAAATAATCCCAAAAGCTGCGCCGGAAAGAGGATGACGGTCAATGTTCCCAGTATCATCATACCGGAGACCAAAGCGGTTCCGTAGCGGAAAGCAGAGTGCAGCCTTTCGCTGTTTCCCGCACCGTAGTTGAACCGCATAATAGGAAGACAGCCCTGGATCAGCCCGTTGACCGTCATGACAATCAACTGCTGCACCTTAAAATACGCACCGAAGAAAGCGATTGCCGTATCGGAATAGGCGACCAGAAAAAAGTTTACAAAAGTCACCATAAAAGAACTAAGGGCATTCATAATAAAAGACGGCAGTCCAAGGGTGAAAATACGGCCAATCAGCCACTTTTGCAAATGAAATCCTTTGATCTTTATCCGCACTTTCTGCTTTTTGCCCAGCAGTAAAGCAAATGCCAAAATCATGGACAGCAGATAGCCTGCAACGGTAGCTACCGCAGCGCCGCGGATTCCCATAGCTGGGAAAATACCAATCCCAAAAATCAGAATGGGGTCGAACACGAAGTTGACGACCACGCCCGCGATCTGGAACCACATGGGAGCGACCATGTTCCCGGTGGCCTGTATCATCTTCTGGATGGCGATATGCACCATATTGGGAATTTGCATGAAGGAGCACACACTCATATAGGCGATGCTCAGCTGATAAATTTCTTCATTATTGGTGAATGCTCCAAAGTAGGGTTTCATAATCAGTAATGACAGAAGATTGAGCAAAGCACCTATTCCAAAGGCCAGCAACAATCCATGTGTGACAGTTGCATTTGCCTCATCCTGCTTTTTCTGTCCAAGATATCCTGCTATCAGCACATTCACGCCGACACCGATCCAGATAGACGCCGCATTCATCAGTGTTGTAATGGGAAACGACAGGGAAACCGCCGTCAAAGCATTTTCACTCAGCCGCGCTACAAACGCGCTGTCTATCAGGTTATAGGAATATTGCAGGAACATGGAAATCAGCGGCGGTATCGACATTTGCCAAATGAGCCTTCCAACAGGAGCGACCGCCATTTTATTATTGGTCTGCATACTTTCCCTCCTCTCCACAAAGTGTCCGGCGCAAAAAATTGCGCCGGACAGCAGGATCATTAAATCCGAACGATATAGTTTTGTTTGCGTGCTGCGGGTTGACTGGCTTCCCGGGCTGGATACCCCAATGCAACCGCCCCGACACCGCGCAAGGTTTCCGGCAGCTTCCACTCCCGCAGGAGAGCCTTGCCACTTTCACTGTCAAAAATCTCACGTTCCCGATGTACCCATACAGTTCCAAGGCCAAGGGCATGGGCGGCCAGCATCATATTTTCAAGGACGCAGCTTCCATCCTCCACAAAGGTGCTTGCACTGCCATCTGCCAAAACCAAAACCACGACAGGCGCACCATAGTAGGGGTCTGTGCTGCTCCCCATCACTTCTGCGTTTAACTTTGCGATCTCCTGTCTATATTTGGGGTCTGTAATTGCAATAATGGTGGGGGATTGACGTCCGCCGCCGGTAGGCGCGTAAGTCCCCGCTTCCAGTACAGCGTCCAGAGCCTCAGCGGGTACAGGTTCTGCTTGATAGGCCCTTACGCTGCGGCGCGTTTTGATAAGAGACAAAAAATCATTTTCCATACAAGTACCATCCTCCGTTCTGCCAGATTTTCCAGGATGCAGACAACAAAAAAGCCACACGGCTATCACAAGATAGCTGTGTGGCAAAAAGATGACCGAATCCGGAAAAGTCCACTAAAATTTTGCGTTTATTATTATAGCGAACTTGAAGGAGACTGTCAAGCATCAATCATTACGGAATTGTGGCGGCTTGTAGGATTACAATACATGTGTTACAACTGAATATTTAAAAAGCGGAAATACCATTTCTGTGTTATATTTTTAGCGACCAAACCAAAACACAACAAGAAAGGATGTATTTCCGCATGGCTAGTATAACACAAGATATGAGATTTCGTCTATCACTGATTAACTACTCTGAACGCTATGGTGTTTCCAATGCCGCCAGAAAATATAAGACCAACCGACAGTATATCTATCGCTGGAAAAAACGCTATGACGGCTCCTGGGATTCCTTGAGAGATCGTTCCAGGCGTCCACACCACCATCCAAAGCAGCATACCACGGATGAGGCAGAGCTGATCTCCCGTATGCGCCGACGTAATCCTCATGCCGGGCTTGTGATTTTCTGGGTCAAGCTCCGGCAAAAAGGATACTCCCGTTCCATTTCCGGCCTTTACCGCTTTCTCAAAAAGCAAGGCATGATGGCTGTCCATCCGCCTAATCCCAAATACATCCCCAAGCCTTATGAAAAGATGGAGTATCCGGGACAGCGTATCCAGGTAGATGTCAAATTTGTTCCTTCCGCCTGTTTGAAAAACAGCAAGGTGATCGGAAAACAATTCTTCCAGTATACCGCCATCGACGAGTATTCCAGATGGCGTTTTGTAGAAGCTTTTGAGGAACACAGCACTTATTCTTCCGCACAGTTTGTGGAGCACCTTATCAAAGCATTCCCCTGCAGGATTGAATGTATCCAGACTGACAACGGAACGGAGTTCACCAACCGGTTTACCACTCATCGGGATAAACCGACCCTTTTCCAGAAATGTCTGGAGAAGCATGGGATACGGCATAAAGTAATCCGCCCTTACACACCCAGACATAATGGGAAAGTGGAACGCAGCCACAGGAAGGATAACGAGAGATTCTATGCCACCCATCTGTTCTATTCGTTTGAGGACTTTGCTGCCCAGCTCAAAGTGTATAACCGGAGGGATTATAATCATTTCCCCATGCGTCCCCTTGGATGGAAAACACCCAATGAAGTGCTTTGGGATTATTTACGCTCAGTGTAACAAATGTTTGACAAACCTACACAATCATTACGGAATTGTGGCGGCTGTCTGTTGCTTTTTTGTGTTACTTTATGGCACATGAGCATTTGCTCAAGGAACATACTTACCTACATGTAGCAAGCGGCGATACTCCTATTCTGGAATATCGCCGCTTGCGTTCTTATATATCGAAACTTGTCACATCAAGGTTCTTTCAAAAATGGTGTAGCAGTGGTGTAGTAAGCGCCCTTCTGCTCCAAAGAACCACTGATTTTACAGGCTTTTTCAGGACTTTTCGAGATATTGCCGTGGCAGATAAATAGTATTTTTATCATATCTTTTATATCCTTTCCTCTTTTTTGCGCTGTTTTTCAGCGCACCAGGGATACCCGGAGGGTGCTTCATAAGTCTTCAAACCTTGATACTACGGGCTTTCCGGCGCTTTCTTCAATTTTTCTGTTTTGCCTTAAATTCACGCTATTTTTTGTAAATCTACGCAAATTCACGGGCAAATGGTGTAGTAAATGGTATCTAAAAATATTATTTCATACAGTTCATGACAACACTTACCATCATCTCTTTTTCTTCGGGATTTGATTCCGCGATCATAATCGTAAGCGCCACAATTGTATGATCATCAATCAATTTTTCTTCATTTTTAAACAAAGCATTGTTTTTATCCAGAAAATACAAAAATATGGCAGCGGCTATTCTTTTGTTTCCGTCCGAAAAACTATGATTCTTCGTTATAAAATACAATAAATTTGCAGCCTTCTCCTCCAACGTAGGATACAGGTCTTCTCCGCCAAAGCTCTGATAAATTGCTCCAATGCTGCCTTTAAAAGAATCATCTTTTTCATTTCCAAATAACGTACTGCTGTTTCCGTATTTCATGCTGTCAATCACTTTTCTGCACTCTTCGTAGGTCAGAATATAAGTTGCCATATTTCCTTTCGGACGCATCATATTCTGATGATCATATGCGTCCAGCAGATCCAGCGCCTGACTGTATCGTTCCACCACCGCCAGCACCTGTTTTGAATCAAGGCTGTTTTCTACTCTTTTCATAACTCGCATTACCTCATTTAACTGATTCATACGTTTATGATTTACGGCGTAACCTTTAAGTATGTATTCTTTCAATACAGAATTGGCCCATCTTCTAAATTCAACACCCCGTTTTGATTTTACCCGATACCCAACTGAAATAATAACATCCAAATTATAATGTTCAACCATATATGTTTTATTGTCAGAAGCAGTTGTCGCAAATTTTGCGACAACTGAATTTTGTTCGGATAATTCTTCTCTTAAGGCATTATTGATATGCTTTCCAATGGTTTTAACATCGCGTTCAAATAATTCTGCCATTTGGTTTCTATTCAGCCAAACGGATTCATTTTCTATTCTAACCGGCAGAGAGATACTTTTATCTTTTGTCTCAAATATAATAATTTCATTCTCATCAATCATCCCATTTCCTCTTCTCCAAAGTGTCAAATTGACACTTTGGAACCAACTTTTGATACTTTGAAAATTATATTACTTAATATGGGATTCTGAAATAATCCAGATACTCCTTATATCGATCCTGTGCGGTCAGGCAGGTATCTGTCAGATAGCCTTTTTCATTGTCCCACTCCTTCAATCCTCTATAGTAGAACATCTTCAGATTATCCTCAATAATAAATGGAACTATATTATATTTCAAACATTCTTTGAACATAATCAGCCTGCCAACACGACCGTTACCGTCCTGAAATGGATGGATTCGCTCAAATTTTACATGGAAATCCAGAATATCCTCAAAGGTCTTTTCTCCTTTTACTTTGTACTCTGTCAGCAATGCTTTCATCTTACCGGCAACTTCTTCAGGCAGAGCAGTATCCATGCCGCCCACCTCATTAGGCACTTTTTTATAATCCCCCAATGCAAACCAGTCCTTCCTGGAATCGCTGGTTCCGCTTTTCAAAGTCAAATGAAGCTCCTTGATAAACTTCTCAGTCAAAGCTACCTTTGCATGGTCGATAATCATATCAATACATCGAAAATGATTTGCGGTTTCAATCACATCGTCTACGTTGAGAACTTCATTTTCCACGCCGATGGTATTGGTTTCAAAAATATATCTGGTCTGTTCATGCGTCAGACGACTTCCCTCAATATGGTTTGAGTTATACGTTAAATCAATTTGTGTTTTATGGTAAATACCGCCAGAATATTTACTTGCTTTTTGTTCCTGCAAAATATCCAGCAGTGTGAGCGGGTGTTCTTTCTTTTTGTTGGAACGCTCTGGTTTTTCGGCATTCTCCGGAATATTCCAGGTCTTTCCGGTAAGAAAAGCACCCTGCACACGCCCGTGAGCACAGTAATTTCTTACACTACGGTCCGATATATTCCATTTTTTTGCTATTTCAGCAACTGAAAGGTATCGCATCTGCTTTCCTCCGTTAGCAATCGAATCTAATACTATATGAATCTATATTTTAGTATATCACATTATCGGCAATAAATCTATCTGAATTTTACATTTTGTAATATATTTTGCCGTTTTCGGAAATTTCAATTATCGAAACGTAAAAAGAACCGGACTTCACAGGCAAGTGAAATCCAGTTCTCATTTTTATCTATATATCATTTCGTCCAGTACAATTTTTTCCGCACGGTTGTGGATACTATTCATGTTCCGAATCCATTCCCACTGATTATCCACTTTCATCTTCTCCGTTAGTAGCATCAGTGTACAAGGGGCGACACGCTCCAAACCGCGTATTTTCGGTGATTTTCTGTGTTATCCTCAATCGGCGTACAGAGACGTACGCGGAGGGAAAGTAACGCAGAAGGAGCTCAAATCAGCCCTTCAACGACCGTATTGTCCCCTTGTACACTGATGCTAACCATTCTTATAGATAAATAACTGTCCAACTTATCATTCACATATCCTGCAAATAATTTTTCCATGACTCCCAAATTGTGCTTCACATGGTATTCATCAAAAGCATTATAGTACGCAATCCGATCTGTAAATTTAATATCAATCGGCGGATATCCTGCTTTCATCAGTTCCAGATTTACAAGCAGCCGCCCCGTACGACCATTACCGTCTATAAACGGATGAATGCCTTCAAATTCAATATGGAACCGTGCGAGCCTGGGAATGATATGCTCGGTGCTGTTCCTATAAGCTTCCAGCAACTGCTCCATCTTAGGTTGAATAAGATAAGGCTGTACCGGTTCATGTTTTGCTCCCATAATTCTTACTGGAACTCTTCTGTAAACCCCACGGTCATCTTTTTTATCCGCCAGTACCAGATAATGAATCTGCTTGATCACACTCTCTGATAATGGCACCTGCTCCTTTGCCAGATCCCGTACAAAATAAAAAGCTTCTTTATGTCCGACCGCCTCCATATGGTCTTTGAGAGGTTTTTGATCAATCGTGAGGCCACGCAGCACCATATCTGTTTCCCGCAAGGTCAGCGTATTACCTTCAATCGCATTGGAATTATAAGTATACTCCACCACAAATTCTTCTGTAAGACGCTCTACCTCTCCTTCTGTCAATGGGCGCCTGGTATCCAATTCTGCTTTCTTTCGGTCAATCATCTCTAACAGACTTTCTGCAGATCTATATCGACCATCCTCCGGTTTCTTTGCCTCTTCCGGAATCTTCCAACTACGTCCCTCACGAATAACTCCCGGGATTTTGCCTTCTGAGCATAAGATTCGTACTCTTCTGTCTGAAATTCCCCACTTCTCTGCTGCTTGTTTTACTGAAATATACATAAATATTTCACCTCGCTTAGATAATAATATACCCCATTACCGGAATAATAGCAATGCTATCGGAATAATATTTAGCGTTTATCGGAATAATGCAAAAAGATCCAGCAGATACCATTAACTCTCCCGGATCAATGCTTTCACATTATTCACTTTTCTTTCCTCTTTTTCGCGCTGCTGTTCAGCGCATCTGGGATACCCGTAGAGTGCTTCAAAAGCCTGACTGTATCGTTCCACCACCGCCAGCACCTGTTTTAAATCAAGGCTGTTTTGGTGATGTTTTCAGGCATCTCAGATTACCAAAAGTTTTTATGTTGATTGCACGCCATTTTTTATTCCTGTAACAGCCAGTCGGCAATATCATAAATTTCAATCCCCTCATAACTATATTTCGGATGTCGTGTCCGGGCAATAATCATTTTGGGATAAGCATCCCGAATTTGCAGTAACGGCTGGCTCTCCCTTTCAAGCGTTTTCGGATCTGAAATATTGTCACTGACCTGAATATATATTTTTTCGTCTCCTTTTTGTGCTACAAAATCGATTTCCTTTTGATACAACTTCCCCACGTATACATCATATTCCCTGCGAAGCAATTCGATACAAACCATGTTCTCATATACTCTGCCATAATCTATATTTCTGCTCCCAAGAACAGCATACCGGATACCTGTATCACACAGATAAAATTTTTCAGAACTTTCCAAGTATTTCTTTCCACGAATATCATATCGTTTAATATCGTAAAAAACAAAGGCGTTGCACAAATACTTGATATATTTGCCAACCGTTACGTGATTGGTGATTGTCTTATTCGCTGTAAGGAGCTGGCTGACCTTATTCGGAGAAGTCAGATTGCTGATATTGTCCATAAGGAACTCGCTTAGCCGCTGTAGAACCAATGTGTCCGGCAACGAATACTTCTGCACAAGATCTCTTGTGACGATCGTTTCATAGACCTCCTTGATATAGCGGATTCTATCTGCTTCTGTTTTATAAACGTAAGAGCCTGCCAATCCTCCCCTTAAGGAATAAGCCTCAAACAAATTCTCTTTATCATCCGTTTCATCATAATACCGACAGTATTCCCGAAAACTGAAAGGGAACACATGAATCTCAATATAACGTCCGGTAAATAGAGTTGCCAGATCCGCACTCAGCAAAAATGCGTTGGAGCCTGTAACATAAATATCATATTTTCGCTTCGAGTAAAGACTGTTGACCGCCAGCTCAAAACTCGGACACATTTGAACTTCATCCACAAAAAGATAGTTTGTTTTTCCTGCTTGATAATGTTCTTCTACATACGCATGAAACGAATGATATTCTTTGAGATTTTCATAGGCCATATCCATAAAATCAATAAAAATGATATTGATATTTTCAAAATGACCTTTTAAATACTCGATGTATGCCCTCATCAATTCTGATTTTCCCGACCGGCGGATACCAGTAATAATTTTAATGTCCGGAGTTTGATTTAGCTCGATGATCCTGTTCAGATACTCCGTTCTCGTTATTATTTTCATATGCGCCTCCGCTTTCAAAAAATGAATATTTTTATTTTTTTGAAACCACTCTTGGGATTTATTATACGATCATCAGATAGTATATGCAAGCAGCCGATTTCAAAACTGAAAATTTTTTATTTTTTTGAAAGCAGGCAAAAGCTAAATATCTGCTGTTTTATACTTGTTTCAGCACCTCCCCCATGTCCCCATCTATACAAACAGACCGCTCCCCAATCACCCTTGGCGCCCAGGCTTCCCCCAGATTGACGCAGGCGTACACCGCCTTCGGATTCCGGTATGTCATCCGCCAGAAGGGATACTTGATAATGACTGGGATGTTATGTTTATTGCGCGCCATATTTTTACATAATCAATCCTTCAAACAGCCAATCGGAACTACATATACTCCGTCCGGCCTTCTGTACGCATAGTCCCCGACCCCAATTAGAACCATCAAAAAAGAAGGGGCTTTCATTTTGGTTATATCAATTTTATCCTTTAGGATCTTAAGATTTTCTGCACCTTCCTCTATCAGTTTATCTCCGCCAAGCTTTATTTCGATCAAGCCATAAGATCCATTTCTCAAATGAACCACCGCATCGCATTCTAATCCTGTTTTATCCCGGAAATGATATACTTTTCCATTCAACGCATCCGCAAAGACCCGTAAATCTCTGATGCACATCGTTTCAAAAAACAACCCAAACGTATTCAGGTCTCCGATCAGATCCTGGGGACCTAATCCCAGTGCTGCAACTGCAATGGAAGGATCCACAAAATATCGGGTATTTGAAGTTCGGATTGCTGTTTTAGAGCGAAGATTCGGATTCCATGCCTCCATTTCCTCAACTACGAATATTTTTTGCAATGCGTTGATATAAGAATATACCGTGTCTGTGTCAAGAGATTCCGCATCATTCGTCATAATATCGTTCTTAAGCAAGGTATTTGTTGCCTGTGAGCCCTGGTTTCTGGCATAAGAGCGCATGAGCCGTTTTACTCGCTCTGGATTTCTAGTAATTCCATCAGCTCTGGAAATATCTGATTTCACTACCGCGTCATAATAGTCAAAAGCCTGTTCAAGAGCGACTTCTCCTTCCAGATCGGTTGCCCGTGGCCAGCCGCCACGGCACACCAAAAAGGCCAACTGATTCAGATCAAGCGGATTTTCGCCTTCAATCTGTTCCGGCGTCTCAAAAAGAGCTCCTAAGCTCACCTCACCAGTCGAGTCCAGAGATTCATACAAACTCATCGGACGCATCAAGATCCACGAGAAGCGTCCTGTTCCGGTATGATGAATATGCTCATAGGAAGCGGGGACTGCTGAGCCTGTTAAAATAAACTGTCCCATTTCATCCCTGTGATCGACCTCAAATCTGACGGCATCCCACAACTTCGGCGCAATTTGCCATTCATCAAGCAATCGAGGGCTTTTTCCCTTCAGAAGTCTCCCCGGACTGATTTCTGCCATTGTAAGATTTTGTTGTTCTTTTTCTGGATCTGCCATATAAAGAATACTGCCGGCAATCTGCTCAGCCGTTGTTGTTTTTCCGCACCATTTAGGCCCTTCAATCAAAACAGCGCCTTTTCCAAGCAGACGCTTTTTTAAGATTTTGTCTGCAATTCTTGCCTTATATTTTTTCATTTAACTTGCGCCTCCTTCCATGTACTATATTTATATTTTCTTCTGTTTTTCTAAAAACATACCCCTTTTTCGGCAGTTTGGCAAGTATTTTATCTGCATTTTGTCCATTAATTTTTCGGTATTTTGGTTATTTATTTTTCGGCATTTTGGCTTCGCTTCCATTTTTTAGTAGGGTCCCAATATCCCCATCGATACAGATAGACCGATCCGTGATCTCCTTTGGCGCATATGCCTCCCCATAATTGACGCAGGCGTACACTGCTTTCGGATTCTGCCGTGTCATTCTCCAGAAAGGATACTTGATGATACCCGGGGTATTGCCGCCTACGCCCAGTTCCAGAAAAAGAATACGCTCTCCTTCGCGGCGGCGAAGGAAGTCCTCATACCGACGGGCGGCGGCGTGCCAGCCGTCATCTTCCACAAAAGTGTCGTCCGCCCGCAGGTTCATGGACATGGGGGCGCCGCAGACCGGGCAGTACGGCACCAGTTCGGCGGGGATTTTCATGTCTTTCTGCTCGGCCAGCATCTTCCTGACAATGACTTCGTTGTCATAGGTCTTTGGGTGGCAGGGCTTGGAGCACTGCCACAAACCATAATCACCCTGGGTATAGAACAGTCGATGCCTGTCAAACCCGGCCTTCTGAAACTGGTGATCCACATTGGTTGTGAGGACAAAATAGTCTTTCTCCTGCACGAGCTGGAACAGGTCACTGTACACCGGCTTCGGCGCGTCCAAATAACGGTTGATGTAAATATACCGGCTCCAATACGCCCAGTGTTCTTCCAGACTGTTAAAGGGATAGAATCCGCCGGAATACATATCACGGAAACCGTACCTGGCGATAAAATCCCCGAAATATTTCTGAAAGCGTTTGCCGGTATAGGTAAACCCGGCGGAAGCGGAAAGCCCGGCTCCTGCGCCGATCACCACCGCGTCCGCCGTATTCAGTTCTTCTTTCAGACGGGATATTTTATCGTAACAGCCGTCGGTAGATTTCATAGTCGCTGTCTTTGAATACATTGAAGATCACCTCGATTTTATCCGGATTTCGCTGCTGCCATTCCCGAACTGTCCCGATAGCGATCTCTGCGGCCAGTTCAGCCGGAAAATGAAACTCACCGGTGGAGATACAGCAGAAAGCCACGCTGCGCAGGCCATGTTCCGCCGCCAGTTCCAGGCAGGAACGGTAACAGCCTGCCAGCAGTTCCCGGTCTGTTCCGGCGACGCTGCCGTAAATGATCGGCCCTACGGTGTGCAGCACATACTGGCAGGGCAGGTTATAAGCTTTTGTGATTTTTGCATGGCCGGTTTCTTCCTCATGCCCCTGCCTCTGCATCATTTCGAAACATTCTAACCGCAGCTGAACGCCCGCATAGGTGTGGATGACGTTGTCAATACAGCCGTGACAAGGCGCGAAGCAGCCCAGCATCTGACGGTTTGCCGCGTTGACGATGGCGTCTGCAGCCAGCGTGGTAATGTCGCCCTGCCAGAGATACAGGCCGGGGCATACCGGCGTCAGGTCTTGCAGCCTCGTGACACCCCGTTCCGCAAGGCGCTCCTGCAGATACGCGTCCTGTACGGCTAAAAATTCCGCGCTGGCCGGGACCGGCGGGCGCACATTCATCAGGCTCCGCAGAAGCCTTCGTTTTTCTGAAAGGGCATCCGGCATGCGGATGTCGGCATATTCTTTGCGCTCTGCCAGCAGGCAGCGGAGCAGATAGTCCAATCTCTCGTCCTGGGTCATCATACTACCTCCTGATTTTGAATATAGGTTTTGGAGATTGCAATTTTTATCTTGCAAGATTACAATAAGTCCGTAATCACCAATTGTAAAGTAAGCACTTTATTGTACCGTAGTTACCAAAAGGATACTATTGAAAGAGGAAGTGATCTCATGCAGCAAGCCAAAGAATTACCCGCCTGCCCGGTAGAAACAACGCTCATGCTGATTGGCGACAAATGGAAAGTCCTGATCCTGCGCGACCTGATGCCCGGAACAAAGCGGTTTGGAGAGTTAAAGAAGTCCATCGGCAATGTGTCACAAAAAGTGTTGACCGCCCAGCTTCGGGATATGGAAGTAAAGGGCCTTGTCCATCGCCATGTGTACGCAGAGGTACCGCCGCGGGTGGAATACAGTCTGACAGACCTGGGAAAAAGCCTGAAACCGATCCTGGATGCCATGTGGACATGGGGTGAAGGCTACAAAGCGCAAAACAGTAACAGTTAAAGAAAACGGAGCAGAATCTGCTCCGTTTTCTTGGAATAGCAGGCGGTTGCCTATCAAATTCTTATGTTGCTTTACGGCACATAAATATTTCCTCAGGGCACATTTATCTGCTGTATTTTCTCCTGCGGCTGTAAAGGACCGTGCCGGTCAGGACAGCGTAGCCGCTTTCTCCCGCGGTTTACCGGATAAAATGCGTTACTACCATTTTCTCGCGCTCCGGCAGCCCCAACTGTTCTTTTCCAAGGGCAATGCTCCTCATCAAAAATACCATGTTCCGTGCCAGCGTCCGCATGGTCTGTTTTCCCTCTTCGTCCATCTCAGCTTCCCCCTCCAGCCTGCCGTGAATGCTGTTCCAGTACTGGCTGGAGACAATGGGCATATTGGAAATAGTGAAGTATTTATTCAGCTCGTCAAAGGTCGCGGAGCACCCTCCCCTTCTGGCACAGACCAGACTGGCCCCCACCTTCATCGTCTTATCGAAAGACGTACTGTAAAACAGCCGGTCCAGACAGGCGATCAGCGTGGCGTTGGCGGAAGCATAGTAGACAGGGCTGGCCGCCACCAGACCGTCCGCCGCCTCAAATTCCGGCGCCAGCTCATTGACGATATCGTCGAAAACGCATTTTCCTTTTTCCGCGCAGCTTCCGCAGGCAATACAGCCCCGCACGTCCATACGGCCGATCTGTACTGTTTTCGTCTCCACGCCGTTCTGCGCGAATACGCTTTCCATTTCACGGATCGCGATGGATGTATTCCCGTTTTCGCGCGGGCTCCCGTTGAGGATCAGCACCTTCAATTTCTCTGCCATAAAAAACCTCCTGCAATCATTATGTTATCATGTACTTACTGCCTCTTCCTCTGCCTCGATTTCCCTGTTTCATTTCCTAAATTGTACGCGGAAACAGCCAGAAAATCAATCGCAAAAAATAGGATCGATTGTCTGGCTGTTTCTGGTCTTGAAATTCTAAAAGTCAAGACCACCCGCTTAGCGGGTGGCTTGTTCTGCCCCTATAAGGGGCTATTACCTGCTTGCGCCTGGAAGGCGCACCGAAGGCCTGCCAACTGCACCACATTCTCAGCTGCCCCTTTCAGGGGCATTTTCAGTGCTTCCTTATTCCGGCACAGCCCCAAAAGGGGCTTGCTGGTTTGCTTTGTTTTCCTACTACCACTCCAAGTGGTTTATTTCTTGTTTTTCTTCACCGGCTCACCCGTAAACGGGTCAATATACTCTACGAACGACATCTGATCATATTCTAAATCCTCTTTTAGTTGATTCTGTATATACGTTTTGATTGCAGATGTATTTTTCCCTACAGTATCTACATAATATCCCCGACACCAAAAATGCCTGTTTCCATACTTGTACTTTAAATTCGCATGCTTTTCAAATATCATCAACGAACTTTTCCCTTTTAAGTACCCTACAATTTCTGATACTGAATATTTCGGTGGGATTCTTACCAGCATATGGATATGATCGCTACAGCATTCTGCCTCGATAATTTCTATTCCTTTTCTTTTACATAATGTTCCCAGTATTTGTCCCACATCCGCTTTTATGTCTTTATAGATTACTTGACGGCGATACTTTGGTGCAAAAACAATATGATACTTGCATTCCCATTTTGTATGAGCTAAACTGTTTTTGTCCATTCTTTGGACCTCCTGTGCTATTTTATTTGTGGTTTGCAGACCCACTTTTATTCTAGCACAGGAGCTCATACTTACATCTAAAGATCTGCCCTCCCCCTGCATAGCAGGGGGTTTATTTTTACTGTGACACAATCATAGCGGAGCACCGCGCAGTTGGGCACCCCAAAAGCGGCGTACTCCGCGTTTGTCATTTCAAAGAAATAGGACCGGACCACCCGGGCGATCCCGTTGTGGGCTACCAGGATATAGGTCTTCCGATCTGCTTCCTCCCGGATCTCATCCAGCAGATTGTAGATTCTCTGGGCCAGGTGCAGCATGGATTCCCCGCCCTCATACCGGCAGCAGAAATCCTCCTTGGCTTTCCGGAATTCCAGGCCATCCCGGGCGGTGGATTCCCATTTCCCGAAATTCTGCTCTTTCAGCCTGGGCTCCAGCCGTACCGGTATCCCGGTGATCTCGGAAATATGCCGGGCGGTTTCCGCCGCCCGGATCAGCGGGGAAGCCAGGATCTCATCTGCCCGGATCCCCTCCGCCAGAATTTTCTTTCCGGTTTCTATGGCCTGCTGATGGCCCAGGGGCGTCAATGCAATATCCGTGGCCCCGCAGATCTTATTTTCCACATTCCACACGGTCTGCCCGTGACGGACAAAATAGACGCAGCCCATGATCTTTTACCGAACCTCTACCAGTTCAATGCGGAAGTTCAGTTCCTTTCCTGCCATCTCGTGGTTGGCGTCCAGAGTGATGGTGGTCTCGTCCTTGGCGGTCACTTTCACCGGAAAAGGCTGACCGTACTGATTGGACAGATACGCCTGCTGCCCTACTTCCAGGTTCTCGGATCCCGGCAGCTGCGCCATCTCGATGTGCAGGATAGCGTTGGGATCCGGCATGCCGTAGGCTTCTTCCGGCATCAGGTGTACATCTACCACCTGACCTACTTCCATATCGGCTACCGCGGCGTCAAACCCACGGATCATCTGTCCGGCGCCGCAGACAAATTCCAGGGGTTCTCCCCGGTCATAGGAAGAATCGAACTGGGTGCCGTCGTTGAAGGTGCCCCGGTAATGGGTACGGCAGGTCTTTCCCACATTTTTCCCGGTCAGGGCCGGCTGGGAACCACAGCCTCCTCCGCAGCTGTCCCCGCATCCACCGCCGCAGGAATGGCTTTCCTCGTGATCGCCGCAGCTGTGGCCTTCTTCATGGTGGTGATCGCAGTTGGCTCCTGTGGAAACCAGTTCTCCTTTCAGGTATGCTTCCACTGCCTGGTCCGCGTCTCCCTGGGCTCCGGAGCAAAGCTCCACCCCGGCATCCGCCAGAGCTGCCTGAGCTCCTCCGCCGATGCCGCCGCAGATCAGAACGTCCACAGACTGGCCTGCCAGCAATCCTGCCAGGGCTCCGTGTCCGGTTCCGTTGGAACTGATGACTTCACTGGAGACCACCTGGTTGTCTTCTACTTCATATACCTTAAAAAACTCCGTCTTTCCAAAGTGCTGAAAAATATTTCCGTTATCGTAGGTTACTGCTATCTTCATCTTGTATCCTCCTGTTTATGTTCCAGCCTGCCGTGGCAGGTTTGAAATCCTCCGCCTAGTGTACCATTAATCGCACCGGGAGTGCAACCGGGAAATGCGATTTTCATTCGCCTTACAGTTCCGTATACTTTTCTTTCTTTCCGTAGGCCTTTTCCACCGGATATTTCTCCGCGTTTTTCCTGATTTTTGCTCTGACGATCTCATCCAGATCCAGGCCGCAGGTATCTGCCATCAGAATGCAGTAATTTAATACATCCGCCAGTTCTTCCTTTATCTTATCCATCTTCTCTCTGCACCAGTCGTCGGTCCCGCTCCACTGAAAAACCTCCAGCAGTTCCGCTGCCTCCAGAGAAATGGAAATCGCCAGATCCTTGGGATTATGAAACTGCTTCCAGTTTCGCTCTTCCCGGAATCTTAATACCTGTTCAATGGTTTCCTGATTCATGCTCTACCTCTCTCTTCTGTCCGCTAAACATTCTTTTAAATATTCCGCCAGTTTCCGATCTGTACAATAAACATAACAGCCCTTCATGCCCCGGGTCATAAGCGTCCTGTATGTATTTTTTATAATTTCATCCGCTTCTTTTCTGGCTCTGCCAGGATCTTCCCGAAACATTTTTTTAATTCCCTTCAGGGAATGGTCTGTCCTGGCTCTTTTGGTAAAGTCCGTCACCACGGAACCGTTTTCATAGCGCATATCATCCCCGATGATCACGCCCGCATAATCGAACTCCAGCCCCTGGGAAGTATGGATGCAGCCAGCTTCTTCCACAGAGGTTTCATCGATGGCAAAGGTGTTGGTATTGTTCAGGTTCCAGCTGATCTCAAAATCACCGATTTTAATGTCATGGACATTGGGGTTGCTTTTTCCCTCCTTCAGCCAGTCCCAGCAATACCCCGCGAGGATCCTGGCCCGGTTGTGGGAGATCCGGTTCTTTTCAACGATAAGTTCCCGCAGTTCAAAGGGAGAATCCAGGATCCGGATATCATAATCGATCTCCTTCATATCCCAGTTCGCCGTCTCACGGATTCCCAGGGTATGATCCAGCCACGCAAGATATCCGTCCGAGCCGTTGCAGCGAAATTGCGAAAGAAGTTCCATCTCTGTGACCTGTGCTCCTTCTTTTTCGGCCCACTTACGGATCTCCTCCACACTGCCGATATCCTGCAGCGTGACCCTCTGACTCTCATCAATAAAAAAGGCACTGCATCTCGCCGCATGGATGATCTCCAGGATCTGGTTCTCCCCCAGATTATGGCGTATACCGGATTTTTCGTTCAGGCGGTGGGCTTCATCCACCAGGACCGTATCCACGATATTCTTTTCGGCGTTGACAAAAACACCGGAGCCCTTGAAAAGGTTATCGATGCTGCTCTTTCGCATGCTCCCTTTCAGCTTCGCCTGATATACATATCTGGGGGCTGAATTCTTGGAAATATACTGGCAGTACTGCTCTTCTCCGGTCAGCTGAACCAGAAGATTGACTGCCACTACGCTTTTTCCCGTACCGGGACCTCCTTTGACAAGAATGACCCTCTTTTGTCCATCTCTGCAGGATGCTCTTGCCTGGTCCAGGATTTCTTCATAGACAACCTTCTGTTCATCCAGCATTACAAATTCCCTGCTGCCCTTCAGCATTTTTGCTATGGAATCCTGCAGACTCTTTGAGGGTTTGATGCGTCCTTCGTCAATTCTGTATATCAGATCGATATCATCGCCGGTCCGTATACTTTTTTTGATAAAATCCCTGAGTTTTTCCACCTGGCCTCTGGTAAAAGCCGGAGCCTCTTCCAGATAGGGCCCGTACTGTTCCGCATCCAAGGGGTCCTCCCGGCTCCTTCTGTAATTGTGCAGATACGCGCAGGGAAATAAGGAAATCATTCCCTCCTGCACCGAACGGTTGTAGTCATGGATCAATACCGCATAGGACCAGGCCTGATAAGAAGGATGCACGACCTGACGGCGCCCGTTGCCTGTAAAAGTTTCTACCAGCCCGTCTTTTCCGGGAACCTCCTGCAGTTCATCCCACTGCTTCAATTCGATCAGGACAACGTTTCCCTCTTTTTTTGTGCCGTAACCGGAGATCAGAAAATCAACTCTTTTAGCCGTCTGCGGAATATTATACTCAATGGCCACTCCTGCATTTTCAGGGATCTCGCGATCGTTCAGGACCTTATACATATATTCCATAGAATTTTCCCAGGCCCTGAATTCGCTTCTGGCTGTATGGCGCTTTATTTTTTCGTAGATATTTTTTTCTATTTCCAGGGCGATCGTATCCCGCTCCACACTGGTTAAAAAATCCGCTTTTGTACCGTCATAGATCAGCATTTTATCCGCCTTATCCGTTTAAATTCTCTGAATATTTTACCCCCATACGTCTGCAAAATCAACCGTAATTCCACCGCCAAAGGAAGGCCCCGGACGCATAACATCCGGGGCCTTCCTTTGTTTTTTTTCTATTCTGTTTTTATCCGCGGCATTCATAGGGATCTGCTTCCTGCTCCGTAATGGGCATTTCCACCAGCAGTTCAAACCGGCTTCCGTTAAACTTCAGCAGTCCTTCATCCCGCATGCGGCAGAGTTCGCTGGACATGGAACTGCGGTTTACGAACAGATAGTCCGCCAGCTCCTGCCGGTTCAGCGGGATCACAAAGCTGCGGCTGTGCGCCATGTGATACTGATCCGAAAGATAATCCTGCAGTTTTTCTCTGGTCGTGCGCCGGACAGAATCCTCCAGTTTCCTTGTGAGTCTCTGGGCCTTCTGGGTCAGGGCAAAGATCAGGTTCTGCAGAAAACGGACCTGCACCGGGGCGATGCTGGCATTTTCTCCCAGAAGTTTGTCCACAGACAGAAACAGGACTTTTGTCTCCCTGCGGGCTGTGACTGTTACGTGCAGACGATATTTCCCTACAGCGCTGAGCACTCCGATATTGCCGCCCGGTCCGATCACTTCCATAAGGTTGCTGTTTCCGTTGGCGTCGATGTGGGAAGCGTATGCCTGACCGCTCAGTATCACGCCCAGCTGAGACTGAAGTTCCCCGTCCCTGAGGATGACTTCCTTCTTGGAGAAGGTCCGCATCTGATAATCGACGCTTCTGAGCAGGCTGCTGATCTCCGAATTGGACATATTTCGGAACAGCAGACTTTTCCGCAGAGCGTCTGCTAAATCTTTCTCCATATGCGCTTCCTCCTTTCCCTTTCTAATGCTCTCCGCGTTTTCTGCGGACTGCCAGAACCGTAAACAGATCGCTGAGCCCGTCTGCCAGCAGAGTGATCCCAAATACCATCACCACGATGCCGTAAGTCCGGAAGGGATTCAGCACCAGGATCACTCCCAGGACGATGGGGATCAGCGCGGCAAAAAGCAAGGACACTCTTGCGGAACTCCGGTCTTTCATAGCCTGATAAGTCAAAGGGAGCTTTCCGATGCCGTCCGCCAGAAGCAGAAGCCCCAGCACCAGCGGCAGGAACGCCAGGATCACAGCCGGACTGGTCAGGGCAAATACCGCGAAGGCCAGCGGCAGGATCCCCAGAAACAGATCTCCGCCGGAAGCAGTGCCCCTGCGGCGGCAGTGAAAAAACCGCCACAGATGGCTGACCGCGTAAACCGCTGCGCCGGCCGCCAGCGCCCACACAAAAGCCGTTCCCCCCGCGGCGGGAAATACCAGCAGCAGAATACCCAGCAGCATATAGAGAACCGCCAGCCATACAGAGGCAGTTCTGCTCCAGAAGAATTCAAGCATGGTGATTTCCGGGTCTTTTCCGGGAACAGTGTTCTCTGAAACTAAGATGGTCTCTTTCATCCGATCATTCCTCCTTTTTCGATATAGTATGGTTCCTTTCCGAGCCATCATACTCCTTTTCGCGGAAAAACGTAGTTGCCTTAACAACGTTTCCGGAATTTTATGTAAAATTCTCATATTTCCGGAAATAAAAAAAGCAGCCAGGGGCAGCCGCGTATTCTTTTGCGGTACCCACTGGCGCTTTCAGGAAGCACCAGAGTATCCTCCTTTTATTTTCCCAGTTCCCAGAAGGCCACGGCGCTGGCCGCCGCCACGTTCAGAGAATCCACCCCGTGAGACATGGGGATCTTAATGGTGTAATCCGAAACCCTTATGGTTTCCTCCGCAAGGCCGTATCCCTCGGAGCCCAGAAGCACCGCCAGTTTCTCTTCCTCTTTCAGCCGGGGATCGTCAATGCTCACCGACTGGCTGTGGAGAGCCATGGAAGCTGTGGAAAATCCCAGGGATTTCAGGTATTCCATGCCCTGTACCGGCCAGGGGCCGCACTCTTCTTCCTCCAGATAGGTCCAGGGGATCTGAAAAACCGTTCCCATGCTGACCCGGGCAGCCCGCCGGTACAGAGGATCGCTGCAGCCGCAGGTCAGCAGGACCCCGTCCATATGTAAAGCTGCGGCGGAGCGGAGGATAGCTCCCACATTGGTGGGATTGACCACATTTTCCAGCAGAGCGACGCGGCGGGCGGAACGGCAGATTTCCTTTACCCTGGGCAGAGGCTTTCTCCGCATGGCGCAGAGCACACCCCGGGTGAGATTGTAGCCCGTGAGTTCCCTCAGCACTGCAAAAGAAGCCGTATACACCGGCGTGTCCGGACAGCGCTCTATCAGTTCCCGGGCCTCCCCCTGCACATGCCGGTCCTCCGCCAGCATGGACACCGGCTCGTATCCCGCGTCCAGCGCCCGCAGAACGACCTTGGGACTCTCCGCGATGAAGAGTCCCTCCTCCGGACAATCCCGGCGCAGCAGCTGATTTTCCGTAAGCCTGGCGTAAACATCCAGTTCCGCCGCCTGAAAATCTGTGATCTCTATGATCTGTCCCATGATTTCTCCTTTTATCCCAGCAGTTCCCGCACCATGGCTCCGTCAAAGGTAACCTTTTTCACGTGATCCACTTCGATCTGGTACAGAGCGTTGGCTGCCAGATGTTCCGCCGCCTGCTCCAGATCCCGGATGCCGCTGGTATTCCGGTGCAGATCGATCACCGTTTCCAGCCCTTCCTCCGTCAGCGCGCATTCACCTTCCTTCAGGCCGATGCGTTTCAGCACCTTCGGCAGAGCGTACCGGGAAAAGATCACTTTTTTCTCCTCCGGCGTGTAGTCCGGGATCTCGATCACCGCGAACCGGGACATGAGAGGAGCGCTGATCTGCTCCCGGTCGTTGGCGGTGGCAATAGGATAAACCCCCACCGTGGGGATCATGCACTCAATGTAATTGTCCGTAAAGCCCAGGTTATCCAGCAGAGTCAGCAGCACATCCGCCGGATTGCCGTTCCCTTTGCCGGAAGCCGCCTTGTCCAGTTCGTTGATGATAAAGACAAGATTCGATTCTCCCGCTACAGAAAAAGCGTCCATGATAATACCCGGCTTGGCGTTGGCGTAGATCCGGGAGCTTCCCGTCAGCTGTTCCGGATCGTTGATGGAACTCATGTCCAGGGTGGTCCAGGGCAGCTTCAGGATCCGGGCCACCGCGTAAGCGATCTGGGATTTCCCGGTTCCCGCCGGGCCGATGAGCAGCAGTCCGTAGGCCGGCAGGGTATGGGTGCGGTTGATCTGGATAATGGTCTCGATGATCCGCTGTTTCACCCGCTCCATGCCGTACAGCTCTTCGTCCAGGATCCTCCTGGCCTCCTCCGGATCAATGGCCTGAAAATAGTTCCCCTTCCACTGAATGTTCATCATAATGGAAAGGGCGTGCTGGGCATGGCGCCGCTCCTCCTGGGAGACCTCGCTGGACTTGGCTACCGCCAGATTTCTTCTGGCCCAGAGACGGATATTGTCCGGCAGGGTCCTGCCGGCGCAGTTGAGAAAATCCGTGATGCTCTGAATGCTGGTGAGCTTCATGCTGTCCCCGGTCTCCTCCTCATCCTCGTCGGGGATTTCCCGGGAAGGGGCGTCGCTGGAAAGCAGCCGCTCGATCATAAACTGCAGGAAACCGTCCTCGGCGGAAAGCTTTACGCCTCCCCCGAAAGCGATCTCCCGGATTTTGTATACGGCGTACCCGTCCTCCCGGACCGCTCCGGACAGACGCACGTTGATGTGATTCTCGCCCAGCCATTTCAGAAGGCTGACAAATCGGGCGTCGATCTCCAGGATATCTTCACTGACGACACCTGCCGCCCCCTTAAACTCAAAGGCCGTCCGTTTGATGGGATTCAGGAACAGGCCGTCGGTGTGGTGCTTCAGCTGCCCGGCCCGGTTGCCAAGGAGCAGGATGGGCTGCTCCGGGGAGGTCTGGCTGTTGCAGGAATAAAAAACACGGTAAGTACATTCCGATTCCTTTACGGTCTCAGAAGCATGTTGGAAATCAAAAACCGGCATAATGCAAACTCCTTCTATAAATAAGATAAAATCTTGTTTCAGTATAGCATGGGGACAGCCTCGGTCTACCGGTTTATCAGAACTTCCCGCCGGGCTTCCGCCCCGGCGGTTTCTTTTCCGATTCCCATAAATTGACAGAATTGTTAAAAAAGAGTATAATTAATAAAAATTTTATAAAAACTGGACGGAGTTTTCATGTTTGTTTCGGGCCGCAGACGGAGGTTCGCCGGTTTTTAGACAAAGGAGAGATGAGTATGGTTATTACAAACGGTTTCACCTACATCGCGTTTCTGATGTTCCTGGCCGGCGGCATGCTGGCGCTGGAAAAGTACACGAAGTGGAAAGTCTTCAACGTGGTGCCTCCCCTGGTATGGATCTACGTGCTGAATATGATCTTCTGCACCCTGGGCCTGTATTCCTCGGAGGGAGTCTCCGCCACTTACAGCGCCCTGAAGAACAATCTGCTTTATGCCATGATCTTCGTTATGCTGCTCCGCTGTGATTTCCGCAAGCTGGCCAAGCTGGGCGGACGGATGGTGGCCATCTTCCTGGGCTGTTCCCTGACACTGGCCATCGGTTTCTTTGTGGGCTACCCCCTGTTCATGGGAGTCCTGGGCGGCGGTGAAAAAACCTGGGCGGCCGTTTCCGCCCTGTACGCTTCCTGGGTAGGCGGTTCCGCCAACATGGCCGCCATGCAGGCAGCCCTTCCTGTAGACGCAGGCGCTTACAGCTGCGCCCTGGCTCTGGATACGGTCTGCTATTCCCTGTGGATCGCCCTTCTGCTGCTGGCTGTCCGCTACGCCAAAAAGTGGAATAACGCCGTCAAGGCAGATACCTCCAAGCTGGACGCCGTAGCGGCGGCAGCCAATGCCGAGGTGGCCGGCGAGAAAAAGAAAGCCTCCGCAGGCGACTGGATCTTCCTCATCGGTCTTTCCCTGATCGTTTCCGCCCTGTCTCAGATGGTGGGAGCGGCCATGAACGCCGGCTTTGAGGAGATCGGCCTGAAGGTCTTCGACGTGGGCACCTGTACCACCGTATTTGTAACTCTGCTGGGCCTTGTGTGCGCTCTTTCTCCTCTTGGCAAGCTGCCGGCGGTGGAAGAACTCTCCAATGTGTACCTGTACGCGGTCGTGTCCCTGCTGGCCTCCACCGCCAGCCTGACGGATCTGGTGTCCGCTCCCATGTGGGTGGTCTACGGAGCCTTTATCCTGGTCATCCATGTGGTGCTCATGTTTATTTTGTCCAAGCTATTCCACTGGGATCTGTGTATGGTATCCACCGCGTCCCTGGCTAACATCGGAGGCTCGGCTTCGGCGCCCATTGTGGCCACGGCCTACGACCCATCCTTCGCCGGTATCGGTGTGCTGATGGGTGTGCTGGGCGCCGCCATCGGAAACTTCTGCGGTCTGGGTATGGGCGCCTTGCTGCACTCCATCATCTGACCGGAGCCGGGAAGTCCTCCGCCGCTTTTGGCGGAGGACCTTTGCCGGCTGTAAACCGGAACGGGGCGGCCGATCCCCTCATTCCTCCGCGTCCCTCCAGGAGCCGCGGAGAAATGGGCGGGCCGGCAGCCCTTTCTTTTCAAACAGGAGGTGTGTATGACAGACGCCAATACAAATTTTGAAGCGCTCTTCGCCGGACTGCCGGAGGACATCCTGCAGTGCAAGCTGGCCGGCGACTTTCAGAACGCCGTGCGCCTCATCGATCTGCGGCTTCAGGAGCAGAATCTTCCTCAGGCCCTGCGGCGCTGCCTGACGGCGGAGCGGGAAATGATCCTGCGGCTTCCCGAAGAATTCCCTTTTTCCAGAAAGGAGGCGCTGGCGCTGGTGCGGCAGCACATCCCGGATTTTACGGAAGAAGAATTTGACCGCTTCGTGGACGCCCGGAAGATCCGCTGGATCTATCGGCAGGGAGAACCCTGCTATTTCGGACGTTTTTTTGACTCTCTGTGCAAGATCGACGCCGGCTTTGCCCGGCGGGCAGGCGTTTCCCTGCCCGGCGCGGAAAGCGCCGGCAGGCTTTCCGAAAAAGAGGCCCAGATGGACGCCTGCATCCGGCAGATGAAGCAGAAAGGATCCGCCAGCCGAAGGATCCGCATCCGTGCTTCCCTTCAGATCCCGGAAGAACATTTTACCCCGGGCATGCAGGTGACGGCCCACCTGCCCATCCCTCTGGAATGCGATTCCCAGAGGGGAATCCGCGTGGAAAGGATGTTCCCGGAAAACGGGATCCTGGCCCCGGGAGACGCCCTGCAGCGGACCGTCTGCTGGCAGGAAACTCTGGAAACCAACCATGCATTCATGATAGAATATTCCTACACAAGGACCGCGCGGTACCGGGATCTCTGGAAGGGACCTCTTCCCGCCGAAAATCCCGCGAAAACCCTTTCGGAGGAAGAACTGCGGCCCTTCCTGGCGGAAGAGCCGCCTCATATTCTTTTCACCCCGTATCTGAAAGCTCTGGCGGCGGAACTGACGGAAGGCGCGGACCATCCCCTGGAAAAGGCCCGCAGGTTCTACGATTTTATCACGGAGAACATGACCTATACCTACATGCCCTCCTATTTCACTCAGGAAAATCTGGCGGAAACCTGCGCCAGAAACTTTACCGGGGACTGCGGGATCTTCGCCCTGCTGTTCGTGACCCTCTGCCGCTGCGCGGGGATCCCTGCCGCCTGGGAAAGCGGCCTTACGGCGGAGCCGGATTTCTGCGGCGCCCACGACTGGACCCGGTTCTACATTCCGGAATACGGCTGGCTTTACGCGGACCCCTCCTACGGAACGGCGGCGGTGCGGAATCAGGATCCGGAACGGAGGAAGTTTTATTTTGGAAATCTGGACCCCTTCCGCATGGCGGCCAACCGGGGATTCCAGAAGCCCTTTGATCCCCCCAAGCGGCACTGGCGCTGCGATCCCTATGACAATCAGCTGGGGGAGATCGAAACGGATACCAGAGGACTTTTGTACGAAGAATTTACGCGCAGCAAGCAGGTGCTCCTGTGCGAAGAAACCGAGGAAGGAGGAACCCCCTATGGAGTTTCGCAGGATCATTGAATCAAAACAGGAGGAACTGGCGGCGGATCTGGCCGGCGCCATCCGTATTCCCAGCGTCCTGACCCGGGACGACAGCGGCTATCCCTACGGCAGACCCGTTCATGACTGCCTGGTCTATATGCTGAATACCGCGGAAAAGCTGGGCTTTTCCGTCCACAACATGGACGAGCAGGCCGGCTGGTGCGAGTTCGGAGAGGGGCCGGAAATGGCCGCTGTGCTCTGCCATCTGGATGTGGTGCCGGAGGGGGAGGGCTGGACGGTGCCCCCCTATGAGGGGCGGATCACAGAGGGGCGGATCTACGGCCGGGGAGCCATGGATGACAAAGGCCCCGCCATGGCGGCCCTTTACGCTCTGTGGGCCCTGAAGGAATCCGGCGTCCCCCTGCGCCGGCGGATCCGGCTGATCTTCGGCCTCAACGAGGAAACCGGCAGCGAGGACATGAAGTATTATCTGAACCACGGCGGGGAAGTGCCGGTCATGGGCATTACCCCGGACGGGGAATATCCGGTCATCAACGGGGAAAAAGGCCTGGTGACCGCTGCTTACACCAAAAAACTGAAAGCGGAGGGCGAAATCCGCCTGGCGGAGCTCTCCGGCGGAGAAGCTCCCAACATTGTTCCGGCCCATGCCCGGGCCCGTCTTCTCTGCGGAGAGCAGACCGCGGAAAAGATCCTGGCGCTTTCCCGGGAGAACATCCGCTGCACCCGGGAGGCCGACGGGGTCTCCATCCGGGCCGACGGGGTCAGCGCCCACGGAGGCACCCCCTGGGAGGGGACCAACGCCATCGGCCTTCTGATGCAGTTCCTGGATCAGCTGCCCCTGACCGGGGACCTGAAGGCGGCGGTCTCCCTGCTGGCGGAAAAGGTCGGCACGGAGTGGGACGGAAGGTCCCTGGGCGTCTCCATGGAGGATGCGGAGTCCGGCCCGCTGACACTGAATCTGGGACAGATCAGCGGCAGCCCGGAGGAGATCTCCGTAAAACTGAACTACCGCTATCCGGTGACCAGAAGCTTTGAGGACTGCGGTCCCCGGATCCGGGAGATCTTTGAAAAAGCCGACTTCGCGGAGACAGATCTCCGTCACAAGCACAGCCTGTATATGAGCCCGGACAGCCCCCTGGTGCGGATGCTCCTGGATGTATACCGGCGCTGCACCGGCAGACAGGCGGAAGCCAAATGCATCGGCGGCGGCACCTACGCCAAGATGATGCCCAACACCCTGGCCTTCGGTCCCATCTTCCCCGGGGATGAGGTCCGGGAACACAAGCCCGATGAGTTCATGGAACTGAGCCGTCTTCTGGACAACGCGGAGATCCTGGCTCATGCTATGTATGAAATGGCAAAATAAAAACAGGAGGAATCATATATGAAAATCACAGAAGTGAGACTGGGAACAGTTTCCATTCCCTTGCGCGTTCCCTTTAAAACAGCGGTCCGCTCCGTATCCAGCGTGGAGGACGTGATCGTGGAAGTACACACCGATACCGGCGCAGTGGGCTACGGTGAAGCGCCGCCCACGGGAGCCGTCACCGGAGATACCACCGGAGCCATTGTAGGCGCTCTGCAGGATCACATCATCAAAACCATGGTAGGCCGGGAGGTGGATGATTTTGAAAATCTGATGCTGGCCCTGGACGGCTGCATCCTGAAAAACACCAGCGCCAAAGCCGCCATGGACATGGCGCTTTACGACCTGTACGGCCAGCTGTACAGCATCCCCGTGTATAAGCTTCTGGGAGGCAGCCGGAAACAGATCGTCACCGACATTACCATCAGCGTCAACGACCCGGAAGAAATGGCCCGGGACGCCGTCAACGCGGTGGAGCGGGGCTATGAGACCCTGAAGATTAAAGTCGGCTCCCATCCGGAGCTGGATGTGGCCCGGCTGCAGGCCATCCGCCAGGCCGTAGGCAGGGATGTGCAGATCCGCATCGACGCCAACCAGGGCTGGGAACCCAAGCAGGCCGTGCGTCTTCTGAACCAGATGCAGGAAAAGGGTCTGGACATTGAATTTGTGGAACAGCCTGTAAAGGCCTGGGATCTGGAAGGATTAAAATATGTCACCGAGCGCTCCTATGTGCCCGTTATGGCCGATGAAAGCGTCTGGTCCCCCAAGGACGCCATCCAGATCATGCAGATGGGAGCCGCGGACATGATCAATATCAAGCTGATGAAATGCGGCGGCCTTTACAACGCCCTGAAGATCGCTTCGGCGGCGGAAGTCTTCGGCGTGAAGTGTATGATCGGCTGTATGCTGGAAGCCAAGATCAGCGTCAACGCGGCGGTGCATCTGGCCTGCGCCAAACAGGTCATCGAAAAGATCGACCTGGACGGACCGGTGCTCTGCAGCGAGGATCCCATCCTGGGCGGCGCCGTATTCCAGGAAAAGCTCATCACCCTTCCGGACGATCCGGGCCTTGGCATCAAAGGCGTGGAAGGACTCAGGTATCTGGATTAAACAGATCAGACCAAAGGAGGCACCTGCCCGTTTAGGGCCGTGCCTCCTTTTTTATTCTCTCAGGACAAACGGTTTTTAAAATCCTCATATCCGAAAGTTTTCACGGTTTCCACCCTTCCGTCCCGGCGGCGGATGGCCAGGGCCGGCAGGGGCATACCGTTAAAGGTGTTGGTCTTTACCATGGTGTAGAGGGCCATATCCTCAAAGACCAGAGTGCTGCCCTCCCGGAGGGGGCTGTCAAAGGAATAGTCTCCGATCACGTCCCCGGCCAGACAGGTTGGGCCCCCCAGCCGGTAGGTATACGCTTTTTCCCCGGGTTCCCCGGCATCCTTCAGGGGCGGCCGGTAGGGCATCTCCAGCACGTCCGGCATATGGCAGGCGGCGGAGGCGTCCAGGATCGCGATCTCCATTCCCTTGTTTCTTACGATCTCCAGCACGTCCGTTACCAGATACCCGGCATTCAGCACCACCGCCTCCCCCGGCTCCAGATACACTTCCGTGCCGTAGGTGTCTTTTAAATGGCGGATCAGGCGGATCAGCCGTTCCCGGTCGTAGTCCTCCCGGGTAATGTGGTGTCCCCCGCCCAGGTTCAGCCAGCGTTTTCCCGCAAAGTATTTCCCGAATTTTTCTTCCGCTGCCCGAAGGGTCACTTCCAGGGCGTCGGAATTCTGCTCACAGAGGGTGTGCATGTGAAAGCCGTCCAGCATAGGCAGCAGGCTCTCTTCCAGTTCTTCCAGGGTGGTCCCCAGCCGAGAACCGGGAGCGCAGGGATCGTAGATGGCGTGTCCCTCCTGGGTGGAGCATTCCGGGTTCAGCCGCAGGCCGATGGATTTTCCCGCAGCCTTTGCCCGCTCCCCGAATTTTTTTACCTGCCCCGGGCTGTTGAAGACCAGATGGTCCGCGTACTTCAGAATTTCTTCGAATTCATCTCTCCGGTAAGCCGGTGAAAACACATGGGTCTCCCCGCCGAACTCCTCCGCCCCCAGCCTGGCCTCGTAGAGGCCGCTGGCGGCAGTTCCCGCCAGACACTTCCGGATCAGAGGATACACGGAAAACATGGAGAAGGCTTTCTGGGCCAGCAGGATCTTACAGCCGGCCCTGTCGCTGACCTCCTTTAAAATCTCCAGGTTGCGGAGGAGTTTTTCCTCCTCCAGCAGAAAGTAAGGGGTGCGCGCGCCGGCGCTTCTGCCTCCCATCAGTCCACCAGGACCGGATGGAAGTTTTCCTGCCAGGGCAGGCCCCACTTGTTCAGCGCCTCCATGAAGGGATCCGGATCGAACTCCTCGATATTGTGGACCCCGGGCTTGTTCCAGGTGCCGGTCATCAGCATCATGGCGCCGATCATGGCGGGCACGCCGGTGGTGTAGGCCACCGCCTGGGAACCTACTTCTTTATAGCATTCCTCATGGTCGCAGACATTGTACAGGTAGTAATCCTTGGGCTGGCCGTCTTTAACGCCCCGGAAGATGCAGCCGATGTTGGTCTTGCCCTTGGTTCTGGGTCCCAGGGAAGCCGGATCCGGCAGCACAGCTTTCAGGAACTGCAGGGGAACGATCTCCTTTCCTTCAAAGAGAATGGGCTTAATAGAAGTCATGCCTACATTCTCCAGGCATTTCAGATGGGTCAGATAACTCTGGCCGAAGGTCATGAAAAAGCGGATGCGCTTGATCCCGGGGATATTCAGGGCCAGACTCTCGATCTCCTCATGGTGGAGCAGGTACATGTCCTTCTCTCCCACCTGGTCAAAATTGTAGACCCTCTTGATCTCCATGGGTTTGGTCTCCACCCAGTGGCCGTCCTCCCAGTAGGAGCCGTTGGCGGACACCTCCCGGATGTTGATCTCCGGATTGAAGTTGGTGGCGAAGGGATAGCCGTGATCGCCGCCGTTGCAGTCCAGGATATCAATGTAATGGATCTCGTCAAACTGATGCTTCAGGGCATAGGCGGAAAATACGCCGGTAACCCCGGGATCGAAGCCGCTGCCCAGCAGAGCGGTAATGCCGGCCTGCTCAAAGCGCTCCCGGTAGGCCCACTGCCAGCTGTACTCAAATTTTGCCGTGTCCTCCGGCTCGTAGTTGGCGGTATCCACATAATTGGTTTTCGTAGCCAGGCAGGCGTCCATAATGGTCAGATCCTGGTAGGGCAGGGCCAGATTCAGCACCACGTCCGGCTTCTGCTCTTCGATCAGGGCGATGAGCTCCTCCACCTTGTCCGCGTCCACCTGGCGGGTGGTGATCTTCGTTTTGGTGGTCCCCTCCAGTTTCTCCTTCAGAGCGTCGCATTTGGATTTGGTGCGGCTGGCAATGCAGACCTCCTGAAACACCTCACTGTTCTGACAGCATTTGTGGATGGCTACAGAGGCCACTCCGCCGCAGCCGATAACTAACACTTTTCCCATGGTTTATTCTCCTTTCTTCTGCAGGGCGATCAGCATTTCTCTTACAATTTTACAGGCAGCCGCCGTGGAGATCCCCGAAGGATCGTAGGGCGGGCTTAATTCGTTTACATCGCAGGCCGCCACATCCGCCTTCCGGCAGACCAGCTCCGCGGCCTTCCGCAGTTCCTCAAAAGAAACTCCGCCCGGCTCCGGGGTTCCCGTTCCCGGAAATACCGAGGGATCCAGCACATCCAGATCCAGGGTGAAATACACCGGTTTCCCTTTCAGGCGGTCCAGGGTTTCCTCCAGACCTTCAAAATCAAATTTCCGGGTCTCCACATGGTCCTTTCCCCAGCGGAATTCCTCCCGGTCTCCGGAACGGATGCCGAACTGATGGATCCTGCCGTCTCCGGTCAGCTCCCAGCACCGGCGAAGAACGCAGGCGTGGGACAGCTCCACACCCAGATACTCCTGCCGCAGATCCGCGTGGGCGTCAAAATGGAGGATGTGGATGTCAGGATATTTTTTCACCGCCGCCCGGAAGGCTCCCAGGGTCACCAGGTGCTCGCCTCCCAGCAGAAAAGGAAGCTTTCCGGCGGAGAGGATCTCCTCCTCCATAGCCTGGATCGCCGCCAGGGCCTTTTCCGCATTTCCAATGGGCAGTTCCAGATCCCCGCAGTCCAGAACCCGGCCATCCAGCAGGTCCCCGTCCTGATAGGGACTGTAACTTTCAATTCCGTAGGATTCCCGGCGGATGGCGCCGCTGCCGAAGCGGGTCCCCGGCCGGTAGGAAGTGGTACCGTCAAAGGGCGCCCCGAAAAGGACGATCTTCGCCTCCTGGGCATCCGCGGTACATTCCAGAAATGTTTCCGTATATTTATTCAACATCTTTTAACAGCCTTTCCACGTACGCCGGGATATAGAAAGCTCCCTTGTGCAGCGTCGTCGTATAGTATTTGCAGGACAGTCCCCGGAGATTCCAGCGGGTCTCGTCCAGATCCCGCAGGGGATGGTATTTCTTGGAGGCAAAGCCAAAAAGCCAGTGTCCCGAAGGGTAGGTGGGAATGTGAGCCTGGTAGATCTTGCTGATTGGGAAAGATTCCACGATCAGCTTGTGCATGCTCTGGCAGGCCGCCGCGTCCTCGGCATAGAAGGGACTCTCGTGCTGATTGATCATGATGCCGTCGTCCTTCAGGGCCTTAAAGCAGTTCCCGTAAAACTCCCGGGTGAACAGCCCTTCCCCGGGGCCGAAGGGATCCGTGGAATCCACCAGGATCAGGTCGTACTCGTCCTCGCAGGAACGGATATATTTCAGCCCGTCCTCGTAATGGATGTGTACCCTGGGATCGTCCAGCCGGCAGGCGGTCTGGGGCAGATATTTCCGGCACACTTCCACCACCAGTTCATCGATCTCCACCAGATCGATGTCCTCGATCTCCGGGTACCGCACCAGCTCCCGGATCACACCTCCGTCCCCGGCGCCGATAACCAGCACCCGCTTTACCTTGGGGTGCACCGCCAGGGGCACGTGGGTGATCATCTCATGATAGATAAACTCGTCCCGCTCCGTCAGCATCATATAGCCGTCCAGAGTGAGAAATCTTCCGAATTCCGGGGACTCAAACACATCGATCCGCTGGAACTCGCTCTGGCCGCTGTACAGCTGCCGCTCCACCCGGATGGAAAATTTCACGTTGGGGGTCTGCATTTCCGAAAACCAAAGCTGCATGTCTCACACCTCCTTGAGTACGTTTAAGTTCAAAACCTCCGGATCCTCCGTGCCCGTCAGGGAGCAGCCCTTTTCCCGGGCGTAGCGGATATAATCCAGGATGGTATCCGTGATCTCCTCCCCGGGAGCCAGAATGGGGATCCCCGGGGGATAGCACATAACAAACTCGCTGCACACCCTGCCGCAGGTCTTCTCCATGGGCAGGGATTCTTTTTCCGCGTAAAAGGCTTTCTGGGGGGAAGCCACCACCTTGGGATCAATGTATTCCTGGGTAAAAAGATCCGTCTTTTCCCGGCGGAACCGGCGGCGGATCTCCGAAAGAGCTCCCACCAGCCGTTCAATGTCCCGGGGGCGGTCCCCGATGGACAGGTAAGCCAGGATGTTTCCCAGATCCCCGAATTCGATCTGTATATTGTAGTCGTCCCGGAGCAGATCGTAGACCTCAATGCCTGCCAGACCAATGTCCAGGGTATTCACCGACAGCTTGGTCACGTCGAAATCGTAGATGCTGTCCCCGTCGCAGAGCTCCCGGGAATAGGCGTAGTAGCCGCCGATGCGGTTGATCTCCTCCCGGGCGTACTCCGCCAGCCGCACCACCTGGGCAAAGGTTTCCCTTCCACGCAGGGCCAGATTCCTTCTGGAAATATCCAGACTGGAGAGCAGCAGGTAAGAGGCGCTGGTGGTCTGGGTCAGATTGATGATCTGGCGCACATGGCCCTCGGCCATGGCCGGCCCTGCCAGCAGCAGGGAACTCTGGGTCAGGCTTCCGCCGGATTTATGCATGGACACCGAGGCCATATCCGCCCCGGCGGCCATGGCTGACACCGGCAGATCCTCCCCGAAATAAAAATGGGTGCCGTGGGCCTCGTCGGCAATGCAGAGCATGCCGTGGCT
The DNA here is from genome assembly GCA_963928055.1 of Candidatus Scatomonas sp. GTDB lineage: Bacteria > Bacillota > Clostridia > Lachnospirales > Lachnospiraceae > Scatomonas. Next base: position 360,614 of record CAWVDN010000002.1, read on the forward strand.
GTGGGCGATCCTCACGATCTCCCGGAGATTGGAACAGATCCCGTAGTAGGTGGGGTTGTTCACCAGAATGGCTTTGGCGTCCGGGTTCTCCCGGACCGCCCGCTCCACTGCTTCCACCTTCATGCCCAGAGGGATCCCCAGGCGGCGGTTCATCTCCGGGTTCACATACACCGGCACCGCTCCGCAGAGGATCAGGGCTCCCACCACGCTCCGGTGCACGTTCCGGGGCAGGATGATCTTCTCTCCCCGCTTCACCACGGAAAGGATCATGCTCTGCACCGCGGAGGTGGTTCCTCCCACCATAAGAAAAGCGTGGGCCGCTCCGAACGCCTCCGCCGCCAGCTCCTCCGCCTCCCGGATCACCGACACCGGATGGCAGAGGTTGTCCAGGGGCTTCATGGAGTTCACATCCATACCCACGCATTTTTCTCCCAGAAGCTCCCGAAGCTCCGGGTTGCCCTTGCCCCGTTTATGTCCCGGCACGTCAAAGGGCACCACCCTCTTTTTTGAAAAATCCCGCAGGGCCTCGTAGATGGGGGCCCGCTCCTGATCTAATTCTCTCATTCTGTCTCATTCTCCTGAATAAACGTTGCGGCCGCTGAAGATCTCGATCATCTCCCGCCGCAGATTATCCGTGATCTCCAGCCTTACCCGGGGCGGAAGCTCGTAGACATCCGTCTTGAACAGGTAATTCTGAAGATTGATATCCTTCACCAGCATTTTGGTGTGATAGATATTGGCGTCGTATATATTGATATCCACGGCGTCGTACCGCCGCAGAGTCTCCTGGCAGATGTAGTCCTGAATGGACCGGATGGGATGGTCCATAAAGACCTTTTTCCCGTCCAGGTTCCTGGTAAAGCCCCGGACCCGGTAGTCCATGGTGATGATGTCCGAGTCAAAAGAGCCGATGAGGTAATCCAGGGTGGACAGGGGGGTGATCTCCCCGCAGGTGGCCACATCGATATCCACCCGGAAGGTTGCCAGACAGGTCTCCGGATGGTATTCCGGATAGGTGTGCACCGTCACATGGCTCTTGTCCAGATGGGCCAGCTGGGTCTCCCCGCAGGGCACCATGGTCTCCTCGGCAATGAGAATGGTCACCGAGGCCCCCTGAGGATCGTAATCCTGGCTGGCAATGTTCAGCACCGTGGCCCCGATCATATCCGTCAGATTGGTGAGGATATTGGTGAGCCGCTTGGAATTATACTGCTCGTCGATATAGGCGATATAATCCTTCTGCTCCCTGGGCGTCTTGGCGTAGCAGACATCGTAGATATTAAAGCTCAGAGATTTAGTCAGGTTGTTGAACCCGTACAGCTTTAATTTTTCTCCCATCTCGTATCCTCCTCACAACGGCCGGGGGTTGCTTTGCTCCCCGCCGGTTTTACGGCAGATGCCTGCCGGGCGCATGGCGCGGAAAAAGCCGGGCAATCCGCTGATACAGCACATTACCCGGCCTGAATATTCTCTGCCCGGACATTTTCCCGGACCGGATCCTTTCAGAATCCGGCTCCTCATATCCTGTCCGTCTTTTCGATTCATTCGGAATAGCAGAAATCAGAGTCTCTAGTAAAGGCCGCAGCAGAAACGCTGTACCCGCAAATATTACTTTCACTACTCTTATTGACCGTTTCACAAGTTGATGTGCGCATGATATGCGGCGGTTATAAAGTAACCAACTTATAAAATTTGAGCTTCTAACTCAATCAATAAGGCGGCGGCGCCGCCAATCGGCAGTTGACCCGGCTGTCCGTATGGCCTTTAACCCCAAAGGGTGGTCAAAAATATTTGCATGGAAACTCTGTTTTGCCAAACTTCCATAACGGTTTTATCATATACAATTTTAGAGGGTTTGTCAATAAAATACAAAAATTTTACATTAGCGTCCGTGTACAGGGGGCAATGTCCCCCCTGTACACGGACGCCAGACCCGCGCCTTACAGATTGTAGTATTTCGCGAACTCCGCGGGATGGGGCACCGCCGTCAGTTCCAGGCACTCCTGCCGTTTCACCGCGATGAAGTTTCTGATCAGCTGCTCCGGGAACACGCCGCCGGCAGTCAGGTATCCGTGGTCCGCCTCCAGGGCGTCCAGAGCCGCGTCCAGGGAAGTAGGCAGGGCCTGCAGCTTCGCCTTTTCCTCCTCGGAAAGGGAATACAGGTTCATATCGTAGGGTCCCCAGCCGTTCTCGTGGGGATCGATGTGATTCTTCACACCGTCCAGCCCCGCCATAAGGATGGCCGCGTAGCAGAGGTAAGGATTGCAGGTGGCGTCCGGGTTCCGCAGTTCAAACCGGCGCAGGGAAGGCTCCTTGGCATAAGCCGGGATCCGGATCACGGCGCTGCGGTTGGAGGTAGCGTATCCCACGGTCACCGGGGCCTCAAATCCGGGAACCAGCCGCTTAAAGGAGTTGGTGCTGGGATTAGTAATGGCGCACAGGGACGAGATATGCTTCAGCAGACCTCCCATGAAATAATGGGCGGTGCGGCTCAGATGCGAGTATCCTTCGTCATCGGAGAACACCGGCTGGCCGTCCTTCAAAAGCAGCATATGCACATGCATGCCGTTCCCCGCCTCCCCGTAAACAGGCTTGGGCATCAATGTGGCCGTCTTTCCGTACTTCATGGCCACGTTGTGGATGATGTACTTGATCATCATGGTGTCGTCCGCCATCTTGGTCATCTCCCCCAGCCGGGGTTCGATCTCAAACTGGCCGGAGGCTCCTACTTCCGGATGATGGTACTTGATGGGGATCCCCGCCTTTTCCATCTCCATGCACATCTCGGAACGGCACTCATAAGCCTTGTCAAAAGGTTTCGCCACATGGTAGGCTTTCTGATGGGGCACGATGCATCCCCGGCCTTCCACGGCGCTGTTCCAGGGCGCCTGGTCCACATCCAGACTCATGCTGATGGAGTAGGGATGCACCTCCCAGCCTACGCTGTCAAACAGATAAAATTCAAACTCCGGCAAAATGATCATGGTGTCGGCAATGCCGGATTCCTTCATGTAGCGGTTGGCCGCCTGCACAATGTTTCTGGGGTACTGATCCAGGGGACGGTTCTCCGGATGATCGATGATCATGGCGTTTCCTGTTACGGAAAGCGTAGGCGGCTCACAGAAGGGATCTACGATCGCCGTATCCAGATCCGGAATAAAGACCATGTCGCTCTTCTCCACCACCGCGTACCCGTAGTTGGACGCGTCAAAACCGATGCCGTTCTTCAGCGTATCCTCGGAAAACTGCTGCACCGGTATGGTCACATGGCGGTACTGGCCGTTGATATCCACGATCTTAAAATCGATCATCTGGATATGATGGTCCTCGATCATTTTCATAAAAGCCCCGACTGTCATTGACATAAAAAGTTCCTCCCAATACAATCATTATTTTTGCTTCTGTCACCCCCGTGAAGCTTGTATAGAACCATCATATCTGAAAATTTTGTAATTTTCAATCTTTTTTCTAATATTTCTTTTATGTTGACCTGATAGAGGTAAATCAGATTCTGCCGGCACGTTTTCTGTAGTCCTCATCGATTTGCTCTTTCCAGGCAGCTCCCAGCGGCTGATTCCTCCGGAGTGCGCTGATCGCGCCGCCAAGAGCCTGATAATTCAGGGCGGTACCCTCCTGGTCCGCATGATAATTTGCCGCCCGGTCCCGGCCGATGCCGAAGCGGCCTGCGGTTTCTACCGCGTCAATATTGGCTCCAAGGAATAAAAATTCCCAGCCGTATTTTCTTTTTTCTTTCTCGATCATGCGTTTTACATCTTCCAGCCGGTACCTGCAGCTTACGTTCTCCATGCCGTCAGTGGTAATAATAAACAGCGTATGCTCCGGCACATCTTCCCGGCGGATATATTTGTGAATCTTTCCAATATGGTGAATGGCCCCTCCCAGGGCGTCCAGAAGCGCGGTACCCCCCGCAGGCGCAGTAATCTTTTTCTGTCATCAGAGGAACTTTCCGGATATCCACCCGGTCATGAAGCAAAAAACTTTCATCGCTGAACAAAATGGTGGACACCAGAGCCTGGCCTTCCTCTTTTTTCTGTTTCTGGATCATGGCGTTGAACCCCCCGATGGTATCTGCCTCCAGGCCGCTCATGGATCCGCTGCGGTCAAGAATAAAAACAATCTCTGTTAAATTTTTTCTCATGGTTCTGCCTCCTTATTGTTTGAATAAAAAAATGTGGCTGTCTTTCCCTTACAGCCACATTTTATAACAGAGATTCTTTTTTCCGGTCGCCCCGCAGGCGACAATTTCATCCGGGTTCCCGCTTTTCAGCCTCCCAGCAGGTTCTGATCGAAAGCAAAAAGCGCTTCATTGATCTCGAAAATATTATAATTCCCGTGCTCGATAAAATACTCAATGATTATATCAAATTTGCTGGAACGGGAAAGGGCAAATCCGGCTTTCCCCAGCAATTCCCTGGTCTCCTCCAGGGAAAGCTCCAGAGCTATGGCAAAGGCGGCTGCCGTAGGTTTGCTGGGCCTGTACAGTCTGTCTCCCCGGATCTTTGAAAAGAGTTTCCGGTCAATATTGGCTTTTTTATAACACTCCGGATCTTTCATGCCCTTCTCATCAATCTTCCGCAGCAGCATTTCCGAAAAGCTCTCATCGATCTGGGACAGAGCTTCCTCAAGGCTTGCCGCTTTGTAAGAAGCCGGAAGCTGTTCCCCCTCCAAAAACAGCAGCTGTTCCAGACGGCGGCTGCGGTCTGTATGAGCCGCAGCGTAACGGTCGTCAATATATTCTGTAATATCCTCAAAAAGCCGGCTGCTGATCTGGTAAGCCTTCCTGTCAAAGATCACCAGAAAAACCTGCATCTCATGCTCCATAAGAAAGGCGCTGATGGCCTCCACCGCCACCTGCAGCGCCTGATCCTTTGGATACCCGTAAATACCGGAGGAGATCAGGGGAAAGGCCACGCTCTCACATTGGTGTTCTCTTGCCAGTTCCAGGGAAGCGCGGTAACAGGAAGTTAATTTCTCCCTTTCCCCCTGGGTTCCGCCTCTCCAACGGGGGCCTACCGCGTGGATCACATACCGGCAGGGCAGCTTTCCCGCCCCCGTGATCTTGGCCTTCCCGGTCTCGCAGCCTCCCAGAGTTCTGCACTCCGCCAGCAGCGCCGGGCCTGCGGCCCGGTGAATGCAGCCGTCCACGCCTCCGCCTCCCAGAAGGGTAGAATTGGCGGCGTTTACAATGGCGTCCACTTTCATCTCTGTAATATCATTTCTTACGATCTGCAGCGGCATCCTGCATCCTCCTTTCTCTGCATGCAGAGAACAGCCTTTTCAGCCGGCAGCCTTATGCCTCATCGATGGCCTTTCCGATGTCGTGCCGATAGTATTTGTTGTCGAAATCCACCCAGTCCACGGCCTCGTAGGCGTTCTTCCGGGCTTCCTTCAGGTCTTTTCCAAGAGCGGTGACTCCCAGGACTCTGCCGCCGTTGGTCAGCACCTGGCCCTCCGGGCCGAACTTGGTTCCCGCGTGGAACACGTAGTAGCCGTCCTTTCCTTTAAAGTTCTCCAGTCCCCGGATCGGCAGACCCTTTTCGTAGGAGACCGGATAGCCGTCGCTGGCCAGTACCACGCACACGGCCGCGTCCTCCTTGAATTTCAGATCGATCTGATCCAGGCGGCCGTCGATGCAGGCTTCCACCACCTCCACCATATCGTTCTCCATTCTTGGCAGGACTACCTGGGCTTCCGGATCCCCGAAACGGGCATTGTATTCCAGTACCTTGGGGCCTTCCGGGGTAAGCATGAGCCCGAAAAAGATCACGCCCTTAAACTCCCGTCCCTCTGCCGCCATAGCGTCCACAGTGGGCTGGAAAATGTATTTCCGGCAGAAGTCGTCCACTTCTTTGGTATAGAAAGGCGTAGGAGAAAAATTGCCCATACCGCCGGTGTTCAGTCCCTGGTCTCCGTCCTTGGCCCGCTTATGGTCCTGGGCGGAAGCCATGGTCTTAATAGTCTTTCCGTCCACAAAGGACAGCACAGAGACTTCCCGTCCGGTCATAAACTCTTCGATGACCATATGGTTTCCTGCAGAGCCGAACTTTTTGTCCAGCATAATGGTCTTTACCCCCTCCAGGGCTTCCTCCAGAGTATTGCAGATCAGCACGCCTTTTCCCAGAGCCAGGCCGTCGGCCTTAAGGACAATGGGAAATTTTGCCGTTTTCAGATATTCCTCTGCCTTCCGCGGATCGTCAAAGGTCTCATAGGCCGCTGTGGGGATGTGGTACTTTTTCATCAGATCCTTGGAAAAGGCTTTGGAGCCCTCCAGGATGGCCGCGTTTTTCCGGGGGCCGAACACCCGCAGGCCCTGGGCCTCGAAAACGTCCACAATGCCTCCCACCAGGGGATCGTCCATGCCGATGATGGTCAGGTCGATAGCCTTTTCTTTGGCAAAGGAGACCAGCCTGTCAAATTCCATGGCGCCGATGTCCACACACTCGGCCACCTCCGCGATGCCGGCGTTGCCGGGGGCGCAGTAAATCTTCTCCGCCAGAGGGCTCTGGCTTATCTTCCATGCGATGGCGTGTTCTCTGCCGCCGCTTCCCACGATCAAAATCTTCATCTGTATATCCTCTTTTCTGATTATTACTGGCTGATATGTACCAGGCCGTCTGTTACCGTTACTTTTCCGTTGGCGATGAGATCAATGGCTTTGGGCAGGATCACCCACTCCGCCTGCTCCATGACCCGGCGCTGAAGGATCTCCGGTGTATCTCCCTCCCGGATCTCTACCGCCTTCTGCAGGATAATGGGGCCTGTATCCGTGCCGGCGTCCACGAAGTGAACGGTGGCTCCCGTGACCTTTACGCCCCTGGCCAATGCCCCTTCATGAACCTTCAGACCGTAGTAGCCGGTGCCGCAGAAGGAGGGGATCAGGGAAGGATGCACGTTGATGATCCGGTTGGGATAGGCCTTCACCAGCATCTCCGGGATCACCACCAGAAAACCTGCCAGCACAATGAGATCCACTTTCTCTGCCTGGAGTTTGGCAAGCAGCGCCTGGTGGAACTGCTCTCTGGTCTTGAAATCTTTCGGGGAAATGCAGACTGCCTCCACCCCTTTTGCCCGGGCCCGCTCCAGAGCGTAAGCCCCCGGGTTGTTGCTGATCACCACAGAGATCTCCGCGTTGGTGATCTTCCCCGCGTCCACCGCGTCCAGGATCGCCTGGAGATTGGTGCCTCCGCCGGATACCAGTACCGCTGTCTTTAACATGTTTCTTTCCTCCTGATGATAGAAAGCAGGCCCCGCCCCGTTTTCTTAAGGGGAGGCCTGCCTGCCGTTTTCTCAGATCAACTGTACCTCTTTTTTGCCGGACTCAATGTGCCCGATCACATAGGGCTTCTCCCCTGCCGCCTGGATGGCCTGCATGGCGGTATCCACATCCTCGGGATTCACAGCCACGATCATGCCGATGCCCATGTTGTAGGTATTGTACATCACCCGCTCTTCCACCTGGCCTTTTTCCGCCAGCAGCTTGAAGATCGGCGGTACCGGATAACTGTCCTTCTGGATCACGGCGTCCACGTCCTCCCGCAGCATCCGGGGCACATTTTCGTAGAAGCCGCCGCCGGTAATGTGGCTGCAGGCCTTCACGGTGACTCCCGCGTCTTTGATGCTCTTCAGAGCCTTCACATAGATCTTGGTGGGAGCCAGCAGCGCCTCTCCCAGGGTGGTGCCCAGTTCTTCATAATAGGTGTCCAGGGACTCCTTGGACATCTCAAATACTTTTCTCACCAGAGAAAAGCCGTTGCTGTGAACGCCGGAGGAGGCCATGCCGATGAGCACGTCCCCGGAACTCAAGGAAGCTCCCGTGATCAGGTCTTTTTCATCCACCACGCCTACGGCGAAGCCCGCCAGATCGTACTCGTCCTCCGGGTAAAAGCCCGGCATCTCCGCGGTCTCCCCGCCGATGAGGGCGGCTCCCGCCTGGACGCAGCCCTCCGCCACGCCGCTGACAATGTCCGCGATCCGCTCCGGGATATTTTTTCCGCAGGCTATGTAATCCAGGAAAAACAGAGGTTCGCCCCCCGCGCAGGCAATGTCGTTGACACACATGGCTACACAGTCAATACCTACGGTATCGTGCTTATCCATGAGAAACGCCAGTTTCAGCTTGGTTCCCACGCCGTCGGTGCCGGACACCAGTGTGGGATGCTCCATGGTTTTGAACTTGTCCATGGAGAAAGCCCCGGAAAAGCCGCCCAGACCTCCCAGGATCTCCGGCCGCGCCGTTCTGGCCACATGCTTTTTCATCAGTTCCACCGCTTTGTAACCGGCTTCGATATCTACGCCTGAATGCTTGTAATCCATAGGTCCCTCCGTTTATTTTGTGTAATTTTTATAACCAACCTGCTGAAGCTTCGCGTCCTTGGCCACCACCTGGTCTTTCAGCTCCGCCGCGTAATCTTTGACCTTCTGCAGCAGCTCCGGATCGCCGGTGGCCAGGATCTTGGCTGCCAGGATGCCGGCGTTGGCACCGCCGTTGATGGCCACGGTAGCCACGGGAATGCCGCTGGGCATCTGCACGATGGAATAGAGAGAATCCCTTCCGCCCAGAGAAGTGGTATGCATGGGAATGCCGATCACCGGCATGGGGAAGATGGCCGCGCACATACCCGGCAGATGAGCCGCCATGCCCGCGCCGGCAATGATCACTTTAAAGCCTTTCTCCTCCGCGGTCTTAGCGTACTCAAAAAACACATCCGGCTCCCGGTGGGCAGAGATAATGGTCATCTCATACTCGATCCCGAACTTTTCCAGAATGTCGGCGGCTTTCGCCATCACCGGCATGTCCGAATCACTGCCCATAACAATTCCAACCTTAGCCATAATTTTCTCTCCTTTTCACTATTAATAAGCTATATTAATAAGTTTAGCAAATCACTTCATATCTGCTTATAAGCATTGTACTGACAGCCTCTGGCCTTGTCAACCGCTTTCTTTCCGGTTCCGGAAAATCCTCAGAAATCCAGCGCCCGGTTCAGCTCTTCTGTGCCTTCCGGCACAAAGCGGCCGTCCTCGATCACGGAAATCCTCCGGCCATCCTCCATGATCACCCGGATATGCCCCAGCTCATCGTAAGGGATGGTGACATCTGTATGGCAGTTGAAATAGGCCTGGGATACGTCCGTCTTTCGCAGCAGGGACCGCTCATTATCCCTGGCGATGATCTCCTTCCCGTCGGGATTATAGACCTTGGTGTCCTCCTGCCAGCTGTAGCAGGTATCTCCGAAGGCGAAATGGGGCCCTGTTTTCTCCGCGATGAGAATGGGCAGCTTGTCCTCGATGCCGTATTTCCTGGCCATGGTGTAGGCGGTGGTGTTGGTGCCGATGGCAAACTCCCCCATGGGCAGGGTTTTGTGGTGGAAAAGAATATTCTCCTCGATATACTGCCGGTTATCCTCCGGTTTTTCAAAGTTGCCGCAGGAATACTCCGTGATCATGCCGTCCCGCACCCGGATCTTCAGATCCCGGTACTCCAGCCCCTCCAGATAGACCTGCTTCACATGGAGCAGGCCGCTGGTGCCCGCAAGCACCGGAGATGTGAACACTTCTCCCACGGGAATGTTCACATCCGCCACGCAGTTTTCAAAGTTCGTCTCCTTCGCCGGGTCCTTCAGGGGATGCAGCCGTACGGTCAGGTCTGTTTCGTTGCCGTCCCTGCCTCCGATGTGAACGGAAGCTCCCTGGTCCAGAAGATCGATCAGGGTCTGCTGGATCCGCTGATATTTCTTGTAATCCAGCGTGTTGATCTTCACCGTCTCACGGAAGATCTCCTCATACTTTTCTCCGATCTCCGGCACCGGATAGGCAATGATGGTAAAGCTCCGCTCCTCCCCGCGGATATAGCGGTTGGTGATCTGGCCGGATTCGCTGTCCATGCGGACCCGGAGCTTCTGCTGCTCTTCCGTGAGCGTACACGCGCTCTTTTTATTTTCCGGAACGAAGGGGAGTTCCCCGAAGATCTCCATGCAGGCGGGCCCCCCATGGACCGCCGCCAGTTCCCTGTACTTTTCAAAGGCTTCCTGCAGACTCCGCAGCTTCCTGGCCGCCAGCTGTTCGTCCAGATAAATGGCGGCGTCGTTCCGGTGGTCGTATTCAAACTGTTTATTGGGAATGGCCCCGTAATAACCGATCCGCAGATTCTGCCGCTTGTTGATGGAGTGGACCGCCGACCGGTAGATCACCGGAGCAAGTCCCATAGCCCGGAACTGCAGAATGGCTTCCCGGACTACGCGCTCAAAGCCCAGGCAGTAGCGGACATTTACCGTCTTCTTTTTGGAAAGATCCTTCCCCGTCACCTCAAAACCGATCCGGTAGCCTTCCGTATAGGTCCCGGCCATGGCCCGGATCTCCTCCTCCGGCAGAGAGGCCAGAAATTCCGCCGTCCTGCGCTGGTTCTCTGTGACATATTCTCCGAACCGGTACAGATAGCGGATATCCCGGAGATCCGACTCCAGAATGATCCGGACCGCGAAATCCAGAGAAGGGTCCACCTGCTCCCGGATACGGTATTCCACCATATCCTCACAGTAATCACTGACATACCAGTAAAGGGTCTCCCGCAGATTGTCCGGGGTGGGAAGTTCTTCCTCCTCAAACATGTGATAGCATTCCAGAAACAGCTCCATGCACCGGAGCATATCCAGTTTCCGGCCTTCGTAGGCAAAGACGATCATCCCGCGGAGTTCCGTGTAAAGGAAGCTGAAATACCTGCCGTAATCCTCGCCCAGCATAGCGGAGGCGTACGCGGGATTTCCGTAGCATTCCTCATAGGCTCCCGGCAGCAGTTCCGCGTACAGTTCCCGGTTGATCAGCTCCAGCTCCTCCAGGGAGGCCTCCCGGAATTCCCCCGCCGCCAGCTTTTCCGCCAGAACATCCATGCGGATCAGAAAGGAAGCTTCCTTCTGAAAAAAATCCCGGAAGATCACCGGGACAGAATATTCCTGCCGGATCTGGCCGATCCGTTCCAGAGCCAGACCGTACCGCTCCTCCTCTTCTCTCTCCATGCCCTCATTCCTCCTTGTCCTTCCGCAGATTTCCCTTCTGCACATTTTTCTCGATGATCTCCCGCATATATTCCCAGATCTCCCGGGAGCCGGTCCCGGTCTTTTCATTGCGTTTTTCGATCTGCGACCGGCAGACCCCGTGTTCCCGCCAGTCTCCGCCTCCGTTGGAATCGTTCAGCAGTACCGGCTGGAAATTGTCCATGGTATGGGCGAACCTGGCCTCCGGGGTCTCATAGGCTTCAAATTCTTCAAACAGTTCCCGCAGTTCCCGGCCCTGATCCTCCGGCAGCAGACCGAAGATCCGCTCCGCGGCGGCCTCCTCCCGCTCCCTCTGGGTGGCCTTTCCCGACTCATCGTAGGCGTAGGTATCCCCCGCGTCGATCTCCACCACATCGTGAATGAGGATTATCATCAGGGTCTTCGCCAGGTCTATGGGCTCATTGGCGTATTCCCGCAGGAGATAGGCCATCACCGCCATATGCCAGGCGTGTTCCGCGTCGTTTTCCCGGCGCCCTCCGCCGGTGAGATGGGTCTGTCTGAGAATCTTTTTTTCCTGATCGATCTCCAGGACAAATTGCTTCTGTTTTTCAAATCTCTCCCTGTCCATCTCAGCTCACTCCCACCAGAAACAGAGCCAGCCAGAGAATAAAGATCACCCCCGAAGAGATGGAGCCGACTACGGCTTCCCTCTGAAAGGTTTTTTTTCTGCTGATGCTGCGGAAGCCCAGAACGCAGCCGTACAGGGCAAGCAGCATAGCAAAAAATCCCAGGGCTCCCAGGGCTGCTCCCCCCTGGCCGGACGACAGAAACGATGCCAGGCACAGGATAAGAAACAGAGCAAAAGACACCGCTGCCAGTATCACTGCATCCCGTCCGCTGCGGTCTCCGTCCTTTTTTGCGAATGAATATTTATATTTTTTGGCCATGATCCCACGTTCTCCTTACTCTGTTCAGAATTTGAAACAGCAGAAATCCCAGGATAACCCCCAGGGTGTTCAGCATCAGATCATCCACATCAAAGCTGCCTGCCCTGGTAAACAGCTGGACCGTCTCCACGGCCAGACTCATGAAAAAGCCCAGGGGCACCGTGACCCGAAAACGCCGGAATCCTGCCGCCATGACCGGCAGCAGGAAACCAAAGGGCATAAATCCCAGGATATTTCCCCCCAGATTGAGAAAAGCGGCGGTGCCGCCCACCTGCTGCCGGTATATCCAGAACCGTTTTATTTCCTGAAACGGCACCAGATTGTACCGGTACGCTCCCGTTCCGGGATCCTGCCGGCCGTATTCCTCCGCGAAAAACAGAAAATAGACCAGCACCAGCACATAGAGCAGGAACAGGACCCAGCCGGCCCTGCGGATCCACTGTTTCTGTCTCTGGTTCAAAGCAGTTCCTTTCGGATGGCCTCCGCCCCGTAGACTGCGTAATATGCTTTTATGGATTCTTTCATGGCGTCATCTATGACCACCTTCCCCTGGCAGGGACGGTTGTACAGGTATTCCACTACGTCTCCCATGGTGACAATGGCTTTGGCGCCAAAACCGTATTTTTCCTGGATCTCCTCCAGGGCGCTCTTTTCTCCCGTTCCCTTCTCCATGCGGTTCAGGGAAACAATGAGACCCTTGATATCCACATCCGCCTGGGCCTTCAGGATCGGAAAGGTCTCCTCAATGGATTTTCCGGAGGTGGTCACATCCTCGATGATCACCACCCGGTCGCCGTCCTTCAGTTTGCTTCCCAGCAGGATGCCGGTATCCCCGTGATCCTTCACCTCTTTTCGGTTGGAGCAGTAGCGGACGTCCACCCCGTACAGCTCGCTGATGGCCATAGCCGTGGCCACGGAAAGAGGGATCCCCTTATAAGCCGGCCCGAAGAGCACATCGAAATCCAGTCCGTAATGATCGTGGATGGCCTTTGCGTAGTACTGCCCCAGCTTCCGCAGCTGGGTGCCGGTGACGTAGGCTCCGGCGTTCATAAAAAACGGCGATTTCCGGCCGCTCTTCAGAGTGAACTCTCCAAATTTCAGCACATCGCTCTCCACCATGAACTCAATAAATTCCTGTTTATAGGCTTCCATATTTTTAACCTCCTGCTGACTGTCACCGGACCGCTCCCACGAGCTCCCGGATATCTTCCACATGATTTTCTTCCATATACTGCCGGATCCCCTCGATGATCTCCAGGGCAGCCCCGGGATTATAAAAGTTTGCCGTTCCCACAGACACTGCCGTGGCTCCCGCCAGGATAAATTCCAGGGCATCCTCCGCCGTAGCGATCCCTCCCATGCCGATCACGGGGATCTTCACCGCCTGGGCGGTCTGATAGACCATCCGCACCGCCACCGGCTTTACCGCCGGGCCGGACATGCCCCCGGTCTTATTGGCCAGGGCGAAGCATCGTTTTTTCACATCGATCTTCATACCGGTCAGCGTGTTGATCAGAGAAACCGCATCCGCGCCTCCGGCCTCCGCTGCCCGGGCGATCTCCGCGATATCCGTCACGTTGGGGGTCAGTTTCATGATCACCGGCTGTTTCGCCTTTTTTTTGATCTCCGCCGTCAGCTTTTCCACATGCCCGGGATCCTGTCCGAAAGCCAGAAATCCGGCATTGACGTTGGGGCAGGAAATGTTGATCTCCAACAGATCCACCTCTTCCTCCGCCAGCCGCTCCACTACCTCCAGATATTCCTCCGGCGCGTGGCCGCAGACATTGACAATGATCTTTGTATCATACTGTTTCAGAAAGGGGATATCCCGCTGGCAGAACACCCGGATCCCCGGATTCTGCAGGCCGATGGCATTGAGCATGCCGCCGTAGACCTCCGCGATCCTGGGGGTGGGATTTCCCGGCCAGGGCACATTGGCCACGCCTTTTGTGACCACTGCTCCCAGTTGATTCAGATCCACCAGCTCGCTGTACTCCGCTCCGGAGCCGAAGGTGCCGGAGGCGGTCATCACCGGGTTCTTCAGTTCCACGCCGGCTATCGTTACCTTCATATTCATTACAGTTCCACCTCCGATGCCAGAAATACAGGGCCGTCCTTGCAGACGCGCTTATTGTGCACCTGGGAATGCTCATCCTTCTCCTTTGACTGGCAGACACAGGCCAGACAGGCGCCGATGCCGCAGGCCATGCGCTCTTCCATAGAGATCCAGCACTCCCTGCCCGTCTCCTCCGCCCAGGCTTTCACTGCCCGGAGCATGGGGGCCGGCCCGCAGGCAAAGATCAGGTCGCCCTGGATCCTCTGTTCCCGGACGGCATCCAGGACATTTCCCCGGGTGCCGAAGCTTCCGTCCTCCGTGGCGATACAGAGAGCGCCCTGGGCCGCGAATTCCTTTTCCAGAAAGCGCTGATCCCGGTATCCCAGGACGATGCTCTTTTCTCCCGCGAGCTGTTTCGCCGTCTCCAGCATGGGCGGGATGCCGATCCCGCCGCCCAGCAGGATCACTTTTTTCCCTTCCGCCCGCTCCAGGGGAAACCCGTTGCCCAGCGGGCCCAGCACCGAGATCTCCTCCCCGGCTTTCATCCGGGAAAACTCTTCCGTGCCTTTTCCCGCCACCCGGTACACCAGGCGGAGCCGCTTCTGCTCTCTGTCGATCTCACAAAGGCTGATGGGCCTGGGGAGCAGCCGGCTGCTGTCCCGGCAGTACAGCGACACAAACTGTCCCGGCCGGGCGCTTTCCGCGATGGAGGGTGTCTCCAGCCACATACTGTATATATCTGTTCCGATCTCTTCCTGCGAAAGGATCCTGCACCACTCTTTGCTTTTCATGCTTTTGCCGCCTCCAGCGCTCCCGTGATATCCTGCACCATATCCGCCACCGCCTGACGGGCCGCCTCTCCAAAGTGTTCCGCTCCGAAGGACGCGTATTTTTCCTGCTTATAGGCGGCGATGATCCCCCGGGAGGAATTGACGATGGCTCCCAGGCCGTCCTCATTGAAGAAATCCACCAGATCTTTTCCCTGGCCTCCCTGGGCGCCGTAGCCCGGCACCAGGATAAAGCTTCTGGGCATGATCTTTCTCAGGGTCCTTCCCATTTCCGGATACGTGGCGCCCACCACGGCGCCTACATAGCTGTAGCTGTCGCCCATCAGCTCGCTGCCCCACTGGGCTACCTTTTCGCCTACCAGCTCATAGAGGGGCCTTCCCTCCACCAGACGGTCCTGGAAATCCCCGCTGGAGGGATTGGAGGTCTTCACCAGGATAAAGAGTCCCTTCTTTTCCTCCCGGCACACATCCATAAAAGGTTTCACGCTGTCCAGTCCCATATAGGGATTCAGGGTGGCAAAATCCTCATGGAAGGGAGCGTAGCTTTTGCTGCCCACCTGGACGGTTCCCAGATGGCCTGCCGCGTAGGCCGCGGAGGTAGAGCCGATGTCGCCCCTCTTGATATCCCCGATCACCGCCAGGCCTTTGCTCTGACAGTAGGAAACCGTTCTTTCGTAGACGATCAGTCCCGGGATCCCGAACTGCTCGTACATGGCGATCTGGGGTTTTACCGCCGGGATCAGATCCGCCACGTGGTCAACGATCTCTTTGTTGAACTGCCAGATAGCCTCCGCGGCCCCTTCCAGTGTCTCCCCGTACTCCGCGTAGGCTTTCTTCTGCACCTGCGCCGGCACAAAGGAAAGCATGGGATCCAGACCCACAACGATGGGAGCATTGGTCTTTTTGATATTTTCGATCAGTTTGTTAATCATCTGTTCTGTCCTCGCTTCTTTTATTTTTCTTCATCCCGGTAGACAATTTTTCCGCCGCAGATGGTGGCCTTGATCTTTCCCTTTACTTTTCTGCCGTGGAAGGGCGTGTTCCTTCCCTTGGAGGCAAACTTCCGGGCGTCGATGACATACTCCGCTTCCGGATCCAGGATCACCACGTCCCCCTCGCTTCCCTCCGCCAGAGAGCCCCGCCCGGACAGCTTCAGGATCTTCGCGGGATTTCCGCTCATCTTTTCCGCCATCTGCATGGGGGTAAGGATCCCCGTATCCACCAGTTCCGACAGGGTCAGCGCCGCCGCCGTCTCCAGTCCCACGATGCCAAAAGGCGCTTTTTTCATGGTGGTGGATTTTTCCGCGGTGGAGTGCGGCGCGTGATCTGTGCTGATCACATCGAACACATCCTCGTGAAGGGCCTGCCGCAGGGCCTCCACATCCTCCCTGGTACGCAGAGGCGGATTCATTTTGTAGTTTGTATCTCCGGGGATCATATCGTCGCTGCAGAGGGTAAAGTGGTGAGGACAGACCTCCCCGCTGATGGAAACCCCCTCGGCCTTGGCCAGTTTCAGGATCACAGCGCTTTTCCTGGTGGAGCAGTGGCACAGATGCAGATGCACCCCGGTCTCCGCCGCCAGCAGGGTATCCCTGGCAGTGATGGCGTCCTCCGCCGCGTTGCTGATCCCCGGAAGCCCGGCTTTTCTGGCGTTCTCATCCTCATTCACGCAGCCCCCCGCTGCCAGATCCGCGTCCTCGCAGTGATCCAGGAAGGGGATGCCGCACCTGGCGGCTTCCAGCATGGCGTCCCGGCAGAGCCTGGAATTCATGACAGACTTTCCGTCCTCGCTGATGGCCGGCGCCCCGTGGGCCGCCATCCCTTCGATGTCCGCCAGCTCTTCTCCCTTCTGCCCCTTGGTGGCCGCGCCGGCCTGGAGCACATGGATGGGAGCGCAGCCCTGGGCTTTCACTCTCACATAGTCGATCCGGTCCGGAGAATCCATGACAGGCTTTGTATTGGGCATGGCCACAATGGTGGTAAAGCCTCCTCTGGCCGCGGCCCTGGCGCCGGTCTCGATATCCTCCTTCCAGGTGAGCCCCGGATCCCGAAGGTGCACGTGCATATCAATAAACCCCGGCATCACATAGCATCCCTCCGCGCGGAGGACCGTATCCGCCTCTGCCTCTATCTTCTTTCCCACCCGGGCGATCTTTCCGTCCTCGATCAGCAGATCCCCGATCTGGTCCAGCTTCGTATCGGGATCTATGATCCGTCCTCCCTTGATCAAAATACTCATAAATATCCTCCCGCCGTCACACTTGATCACATCTGAACCCCCTGTTCCCGCCTCTTTCCGCGGCGGCTGACAGGGGAGTAAACTTCAAGACCCAGTATACAGTAAAACCCCCGGAAATGCAACTTTGTAAACCCTCTGCAGCTGCAACTTTCCCTTGACTTTTGCACCCTGACTGTCTATAATGAAATCACAATTTAAAGAGATATGGAATTATTGAGATGCACATGGAGTCACTGGTTATTAGAGATTATATTTCATTCACCTTCAATATAATCTGTAATAGCCAGTGAATTTTTGTTAAAAGCCCTGTCCAGCGGCTGCGGGCAGAGGCATGTTTACATGCCGAGGGCTGCAGACATTGGACAGGCTCCGGAAACGAACAAGGAGGACGACTGTCCGGATTGTGAGTTTTCGGGACGGCAGCGCAGCTGCCGGGCTTTTAACAAACACAAAGCCCTGTCCAGCGGCTGCGGGCAGCGGACAGGCTGTGGAAACAGATTCACCGGCTTGCAATATTTCATTTTTCTTATTTGTAATGGAGGTACTACAACATGAACAAGGGAACTGTAAAATGGTTCAACGCTGAAAAGGGCTACGGCTTCATCACTGGCGAGGATGGCAAAGACGTATTCGTGCATTTCTCCGCGATCCAGGGCGAGGGTTTCAAATCTCTGGACGAAGGCCAGGCGGTTACTTATGATCTGACGGAAGGCCCGAAAGGAATGCAGGCTGCCAACGTTGTGAAATGTTGATCAGATTATAGAAAAACTTTCCCAGATGCGAGAAAACAAAAAAGGAACCCCCGCGATACGGACGGCAGCCGCCGTCTGCGGAGCAGGGGTCCCTTTTTTAACGCAGCAGAAAGGCGCCGCTTTCTCAGCCTTTCCGGCGAGACGCAACGGCGCCTTTTTCATTCCTTTTCTGTCGCGGTCATTCCGCGGAACTGGAGGATTCCGTTCCCAGACTGTTGAGATAATCATCTACAGCGCTTACATCCATAGAGGTAGTGACTGTGTCCGCGTTTTCCACAGCCTTGACCTGAGAATTCCGGTATACGGCCACACAGAACCATACCAGCAGCGCGGCCAGCACAACGGCTGCCGCCCCGATCTCCACCCGGCGCAGGACTTTTTCTTTCTTCATATTTTTTTCTCTGTTAACTTTTTCCTGTTTATATCTGTCAACTTTTTTCTGACTCATCCTGAATGCTCTCCTTCTTCTGATTCCGTCCTCCTCCCGGCAGAGGCTCACTAAAAACGAGTATACAACATTTTTATCCGCTTGAAAAGCCCCGGACCGGAAAAACACAAAACATTCATAAATGGTTGTTCAAATTCTCCCTTTCAGGTATAATATGAAACGGGCAGCTCACACTATCAGCAGTGATACAGGAGGTGACCCACATGCAGTTTTCTGTGATCCGGGGGCTCCGGACGCTGCCGGAAGAACCGGCAGGCAGCGGGCGGGATCATCCGCGGCTGGAAGTCCTGACGGAACAGGAGGGTCTGGAGCTCTGCGAGGAACTGACCGGAGGCCCGGTCCTGAAAAAAATCCTGGCGGAAACCGGCCAGTACTGCCGGGCGGAACTGCTGCCGGAATGCACCCTGGGCACTCTGATCGTGCCGGATCGGGGAAATTCCCTGCAAAGCTGCTTTTCCGCGGTATTCTATATAAACGGGCAGCGGATGCTCCTGATGGTCCCGGAAGACCGGCGGCAGCAGATCCTGGAACTGTTTGAAGGGGAAGCGTTCAGGGACTGCGCCGATCTCTTTCAGCTGTTCTTCCGTTTCCTGGGGTTCCAGGTCCAGGGGGATATGCTTCTGCTGCAGAATTACGAAAAACGGCTCTCCACCATGGAGGAGGCCATTACGGAAACCTTTCCCAGGGAATGGGAAAAAAATATCAACTCCTGCCGCCGGGAACTGCTGAAGCTCCATTCCTTTTATCAGCAGCTCATGGATATGTGCGAGCTTCTGGCAGCCAACGACAATCAACTGTTCCCGGAAGAGTATTCCCTGCATTTTTCCCGGCTCGGCGCCCGGATCGACCGGCTCTATGACCAAACGCAGATGCTCCGGGAATATGCCCTGCAGATCCGGGAGATCTATCAGTCCCAGATGGATCTGAAGCAGAATGATACCATGCGCATGCTGACGGTAGTCACCACCATTTTTCTGCCTCTGTCCCTGCTGACCGGCTGGTACGGCATGAACTTTGACCATATGCCGGAACTCCGGGAGCCCGCCGCTTACTTTATCCTCACGGCAGTCTGCGGCGTCCTGGTCCTTCTGGAGATCTGGTATTTTAAAAAGAAAGGCTGGCTTTGACAAATGATCGCGCTGCAGATAAAACACCTGAAAGACTTTATGAACAAACTGCTCCTCCAGGATACCTTCGACCGCTTTCTGGTCTCGGAGGCTTCCATCACCACTTTCACTACCTTTTCCATCGACGGGGAATTCCGCCCGGATTTTTATGAAAACGAGCAGGCGGAAAAACTCCGGGAGGCGGGCAGACGCCAGGTCCTGTGGAAGGAGATCAAGCCTTTCTGCCTGTCGGTGATCCGCGGGAAAAGGACTCCCCTTTCTTTTAAACTGGTCTTCCAGCTGCCGCCATCGGAGGTGGCTCTCCTGACAGCAAAAAGCAGTCCGGACCTGAGCGCCGACGATGTCTTCGGTCTCTATCTGAACTGCCAGTACAACGGGGAGGTGCTGACCCTGACCACCGGGTCTTCCCTCCGGCTGTTTACGATGGATAAATCCCTGGATTACGCCTGGGACCAGATGCTCCTGGAATTTTTAAGGCTCCAGGATCTGGATTAAGCCCTTCCGTCAAAACCGGTCCGGCGGAGGATCTCTTTACATATTTCCTCTACAGTCCTGCCGTCGGTGTCTACGGTCAGATCCGCCGCAGCCTCATATCTGGGCCTGCGCTGTTCCATCAGTTCCCGGATCCCTTCCTCCGTTTTTCTTCCCTGCAGCAGCGGGCGGTCGTCATTTCCTGCCACCCGTTCCAATATCGTCTCCGGCCGGGCGGAAAGCAGCACGATCTTCCCCGCTTCTTTCATGAGTTTTACGTTTTCTTCCCGCAGGACGGCTCCGCCGCCGCAGGATATCACGAGCCCGTTTTTCCCCTGCAGTTCCTTCAGCAGCGCGGTCTCCGCCTGACGGAAGTACGCTTCTCCCTGTTCCCGGAAGATCTCCGGGATCTTTTTCTGTTCTCTTTTTTCGATCTCCTGGTCCATCTCCAGAAGTTCCATTCCATGGCATTTATGAAGGCGGGCAGAGACTGCGCTCTTGCCCGCCCCCATAAAGCCGATCAGAAACAGGCAGCCCTGTGATTCCTTCCGGCTCATCTCTTCTTCTCGCTTTCTGTATTTATTTTGCCAGCTCCAGCAGGACCTCGTTGCTCCTGGCAATGAAGGCGGTCATCTCCTCCGGAGACAGGGGCTTATTGCTGAGCAGGGCCAGATCGTACAGCTGCCGGCAGAACAGCGGAGTCTTGTCTCCTTCCTGGTGTTCATAGATGTATTTTACCAGGGGATGCTTGGCGTTGAGGATCAGGGTCTGATGTCCGCCGAACATGGAGGCGTCCATGCCTCCCATGCCGTACATCTTCATCATCTCCTCCATCCGGCGGCTCTCCTCAGACAGAGTGATCATGGAAGACACCTTCTCATTCTTCAGGTTTTCCACCCGGACTTCCATCTTGTCGTCCTCCAGGACTTTCCGGAACAGGGCCTCCAGAGCTTTTTTCTCTTCTTCCAGATCCGCTCCTTCTTCCTTCAGGTCTTCCGTCAGATCCGCGTCAATGCGCTGGAATTTCACATTGTCCTTTTCTCTCTCCACATGGGTGATGAAAGCGGAGTCGATATTGTGGCGGAGGATCACCGCGTCCATGTTCTGCTCCCGGAACATGTTGATGTACTGGCTCTGCTGCACCGGATCCGTCACGTAGTAGATGGTGGTCCGCTCCTTTTCCTTTTCACCGTCTTCGGTCTTCTCTTCCGGCTTCTCCTGGGTCTTTTCTTCTGCCTTTTCCTCCTCCGGCTTCTGGTTTTCCTTTACGCAGTCTTCCAGAGTCAGATACTTGTCGTCAATGTTCTTGTACAGAACGTAATCCATCATCTTCTCGGAGAATTTGGCGTCCTTGATGCAGCCGAACTTAATGAAGGGGCTGATGTCGTCCCAGTATTTCTCGTAATTTTCCCGGTCAGTCTTGCACATGCCGGAAAGCTTGTCCGCCACCTTCTTGGAGATATAGTCGGAGATCTTCTTCACAAAACCGTCGTTCTGCAGGGCGCTCCGGGAAACGTTCAGGGGCAGATCCGGGCAGTCGATGACGCCCTTCAGCAGCATCAGATACTCGGGGATCACCTCTTTGATATTATCGGCGATAAACACCTGGTTGTTGTACAGCTTAATGGTTCCCTCAATGGAATCGTACTCGGTGTTGATCCGGGGGAAGTAGAGGATACCCTTCAGGTTAAAGGGATAATCCATGTTCAGGTGGATCCAGAACAGAGGCTCCTTGTAATCCAGGAACACCTTTCTGTAAAACTCTTTATACTCTTCCTCAGTGCACTCGTTGGGGTGTTTTGCCCACAGGGGATGGATATCGTTGACCAGCTCCGGACGTTTCCGGATCTTAACTTCATCCCGGGCCGGGGAAACCTCCACCGTCTCTTTCTCCCCTTTGTCGTTTTCCTTCTCTTCCGTTTTGGCGTCGGTGTGGATCCTCTCGATGACCTCGTCGTCCTCCCGCAGATCCTTTTCATCGATGATCTCTGTCTCCGGCTCCTCCGCGTGTCTGGACAGGTAGATCTCCACCGGCATGAAGGAGCAGTACTTCTCCAGCACTTCTCTTACCCGGTAGACATTGGAAAACTCATGGCAGTCCTCATTGAGATACAGGGTGATCTCCGTACCCACCTGGGTCCTGTTCCCTTCGCCCATATCGTACTCCGTGCTGCCGTCGCACTCCCAGTGCACCGGCTTTGCCCCCTCCTGGAAGGACAGAGTGTCGATGTGGACCTCATCCGCCACCATAAAGGCGGAATAAAAGCCCAGGCCGAAATGGCCGATGATCTGATCCTGATCCGTCTTATCCTTATATTTTTCCAGGAACTCCGTCGCTCCGGAGAAGGCGATCTGGGTAATATACTCTTCCACCTCGTCCCCGGTCATGCCGATGCCGTTATCGATGAATTTCAGGGTCTTCTCCTTGTCGTCCACGATGACGTCGATCCTGGCTTTATACCCCTCCGGCAGGGCGTACTCCCCGGCCCCGTCCAGCTTTTTCAGCTTGGTGACGGCGTCGCAGGCGTTGGAGATCAGCTCCCGGACAAAGATGTCGTGATCGGAGTACATCCATTTCTTGATGATCGGGAAAATATTGTCGCTGTTAATTGAAAGATTACCATGTTTCATCTCCATGATAATGTCACACTCCTTTATAAAAATATTCTATTCCTATATTAGTCCCGGCCTCCCCAAAAGTCAAGAAAAAATTAGCACTCATTCAAAATGAGTGCTAATAATTCTTTCAGGACAATTTTTTCAGGATACTCCGGGCCACCGACAGGCCGTTGGCGGAAGCCTGCTGCAGCCCCCGGGTGACGGAAGCGCCGTCTCCCACTGCCCGGAGCCCTTTCACGCTGGTCTCAAAATCTTTATCTACGACGACCTTGTTGGAGTAGAACTTTACTTCCACCCCGTAGAGCAGGGTCTCGTCGCTGGCAATGCCCGGGGTCACCTTGTCCAGGGCCTCGATCATCTCCGCGATGTCTACCATGATCCGATGGGGGAATACCAGGGACAGGTCCCCGGGCACCGCGTCCTTCAGGGTGGGGAGCAGATTGTTCCGGCACAGCCTTTCCTCGGTGGTGCGGCGGCCCCGCTTGAAATCTCCGAAGGTCTGGACCATGATCTTCCCGTCGCAGAGCATATTGGACAGCTCCGCGATCTTCTTGCCGTACTCGATGGGGGTCTTAAAGGGTTTCGTAAAGTTTTTGGATACCAGCAGGGCGAAATTGGTGTTGCTGGTTTTATATTCCTTGGATTTATAGGCATGGCCGTTGACCACCGCCAGCCCGTCCTCATAGTACTCCGTAGCCACCTCCCCGGAAGGGTTGGTGCAGAAGGTCCTTACCTTATCGTCAAAGGTGGGGGTGTGGTACACCAGCTTGGCCTCGTACAGATTCTGATTGAGGAATTCCATGACCTCGTCCCGGACCTCTACCCGGACGCCGATATCCACGGTACCCACCTGGGTCTCGATGTCGTGCCCCGTACAGATGTGAGAGAACCAGTCGGCGCCTTCCCGTCCCACGGCGGCCACCACCTCGTCCGCGTACCAGGTTTCCCCTTTGTCGGTGGTCACGGACTGTACGGCTCCCTCCCGGATATTGATCTCCGTTACCATGGTCATAAACTGCATTTCCACCCCCTGGTCCTCCAGATGGTGCTGCAGTCTCTCATAGATCTTGTATCCCTCTTCCGTGCCCAGATGCCGGATAGGGCACTCGATGAGCTTCAGATTGGCGGTAATGGCCTTTCTGCGGATCTCCTGGATCTCTTTTTCTTTATCTACGCCGTAAACTTTCGTATCCGCGCCGAACTTCAGATAAATCTGATCGGATTCCCGGATCAGTTCCAGGGCCTTGTCATATCCCAGGATCTCCGGCAGATTTCCGCCCACATCCGGGGACAAGGACAGCTTGCCGTCGGAAAAAGCGCCCGCTCCGGCAAAGCCGGTGGTGATGGAGCAGGGCCTGCAGCCCACGCACACCTTGGTCTTCCGTTTGGGGCACTGGCGGTTTTCAATGGCCCGCCCCTTTTCGATCATCAGCACCTTCAGTTCCGGCCGCTGTCTTTTCAGCTCATAGGCGCAGAAGATCCCCGAAGGGCCTGCGCCGATAATGATCACATCATATTTCTTTTCTTTCATCCTTCTCTACGCCTCCACGATCAGATACCGCCCGTCGGGCAGGGAGAACACCTCCGCCTCCTCCGCCAGTTCTTCCTCCGAAAGGCCGGACACATCCATGCCGCCCTCCTCCAGGTATTCTCTGACCTCCTTCAGGCTCTCCGCCACTACGGCCAGGGAATCTTCCAGAAAGGCCTCCGCCTCCTCGTAGCTTTCCGCCACCGGCTCGTCAAAGAGCCGGCTCTGCTGTTTCAGAAAGGTATTCACACAAACCTCATTGTATTCGCTCACTGTAAAAATCCTCCTTCTGCATCCGGGAGATCAGCCGCTCCAGGGCATGCTCCACCGTGTCTGTCAGGGACCCGGCAGCCGCCTTCACCTCCGGTTTGGCCGTCTCCATGGCCACCGGATGCCCCACCAGCTCCAGCATCTCCAGGTCGTTGTAATTGTCCCCGAAGGCCATGCACTCCTCCGGCTTTACATCCAGATATTCCATGACTTTTTTCATGGCCAGGCCCTTGTGGACACCCTTGGGCATCATGTCCAGCCATTCATTCCCCGAAGTGACCACCGTCACTTTGTCCCCGAATTTTTCTTTCCAGAAGGAAGCGCTTTTATCGATCCCCGTCTTCTCATAGACGGAGATCTTCATGTACTCCTCCTGAACCTGAAAGATATCCGGCACCAGGGTCACATTGTTGCGGACCACATCCCGCATATGATAGTAGTAGCTCATCTCCTTTGGCTGCAGATAGCTGGTATTGGCTCCGGACAGCAGGATCTCGCTGCCTTCCCGTTCCCAGATCGTCCGCAGGATCTCCTGGCCCAGTTCCCGCTCCATGGTCTCCCGGTGGATCCGTTCTCCCTGAAAGAAGCTGAGGCAGCCGTTTTCGCAGATATAACCGATCTCTGTCCGCACCTGAGAAAACAGCCGCTGGAGATTGGGATACTGCCGGCCGCTGGCGGCGATAAAATACACCCCCTTCATGGTCAGGTCATGGATCAGCCGGCAGGTCTCCGGCCGCAGGCTCTGGGCCCCGTTCAGCAGCAGCGTGCCGTCCAGATCACTGGCAATGAGGCGGATTCTGTTCTTCATACGTTTTTCTCCTTAAAGACCTCCAGGATCTCCGGGGGCGCGTCGATGATGCGGTCCGCATGGTACGCCTCCAGTTCGCTCCTGGGCCGGAACCCCCAGGCGACCCCCACGGTATAAAGGCCGGCCCGGTGTCCCGTTTCCATGTCCGTATTGGTATCTCCGAAATACAGGCATTCCTCCGGCTGTACCGACAGCTTCTCCAGGATCCGGAAGACCCCTGTGGGATCCGGCTTCCGGGGGATCTCCGCCGTCTGCCCCTGGATCAGGTCAAAAAATCCCTGGCCGAAAACCGCCTCCACCACCTGCACGGCCGCCGGGTGGGGCTTGTTGGAAAATACGGCTCTTTTTACCCCCAGTTCTCCCAGCCGCCGGATCACCCGGCAGATATGGGGATAGGGTTTTACATGGTAAAGGGGATCCTCCCCGAACCATTTCCGGCAGAGCGGGATCCCCTCCCGCAGATGTTTCCCCTCCGTATCGCCCGCCGCTGCCAGCGCCCGTTTCAGGGCCATGTCGATGCCGTCTCCCGCGTAAAAATTATATTCCTCCACCGGCCTGGGATCGTAGCCGAAAGATTCCAGCGTTCGGTTGACGCCCCGGGCAATGGATTCCACGGTATCCGTCAGGGTACCGTCAAGATCAAAAATACAGGCTTTTATCATACGCAACGCTCCCTTCACTGCCCTTCCAGTATAGCCTCTGTCCCCAGGTTGCGCAAGTCTTATATCTGTGATAACCTAAAAGGTAGTTCAGAATCCCACACATCAGGAGGAAGCTCTCATGGAAAATACGAAAATCTTTTTCACGGATCTGGATGATA
The DNA here is from genome assembly GCA_963928055.1 of Candidatus Scatomonas sp. Taxonomy (GTDB): domain Bacteria; phylum Bacillota; class Clostridia; order Lachnospirales; family Lachnospiraceae; genus Scatomonas. The sequence continues at coordinate 386,499 of CAWVDN010000002.1, forward strand.
CCCTGCTGGACAGCAGAAAGCAGGTGTCTCCGGAAGATCAGGCGGCCATGCACAGGGCTCTGGACGCCGGCCACAAGATCGTGATCAATACCGGCCGCCCCCTGCCCGCCGCCCTGCCCACCATCCGCCGCACAGGCCTGGAGCGCCCCGGCTGTTACGCCATCACCTACAACGGCGGCCTGATCTATGACTGCGGCAGCGGCGAAACCCTGTTCAAAAAACCCCTGGCCATGGAATACGTCCGCCACATTTTTGAGGCGGCCGGCCGGGCCGGCCTGTACGCCCACACCTACGACGACCGGAACCTCATCTGTCCCCGATGCACGGAGGAGACCCGGCGCTACAGCGCTAACACGGAGATCACCTGGCGGGAAGATCCGGATTTTCTTGAGCATCTGAAAGAGCCGCCGGTGAAGGTGATCGTCATTGATTATGAAGACCATCAGCGTCTGGAAAAATTCCGGGAGGAGCTGGCTCCCTGGGCAAAGGGGCGGCTCACCGTAACCTTCTCCAACGCCTGGTATCTGGAGCATATGGCCGACGGCATCTCCAAGGGCGGAGCCATGCGGTTTCTCTGCGAGCATCTGGGCATCCCCCTCTCTCAGACCGTAGCTGCCGGAGACGCGGAAAATGATATCCCCATGCTGCGGACTGCCGGCATCGGAGCCGCCGTGGCCAATGCCGCGCCGGAAGCCAAAGCCGCCGCCGACTACGTAGCCGCCCGGGACTGCGATCACAGCGCTGTGGCGGAGATCCTGGAGCGATTCTTTTTCTGACAGGCCTGTGCCCGGCGGAGGCCCTGCCGTAACAGAAATTTAACATAAACCCCAGGGTTTCCTCTTCCTTTTTTTACAAAAAAGAGTATAATCGTTCCATGGGAGATATCCCCGGATCTAAGGAAAGGAAGAAGGGACAGAACATTATGGGAAAGACCCTGGAAAAGGTTGTCTTCGCACTGGCCTGTGCCGCCGCCGCGGCCGGCGCTCTGTATCTGTACTCCAGAAACCGTTTTTCCAAGAAAAAGCTGGAGGAAGATTTCCGGGATTTCACGGATGAATTTGAAGACAGACCGTATGAGCGGAATTATACGGATCTTCCGTATACCGCCGCCGAAAAGGCATAAGCAAAGGGAGAGCAGCTGCTCTCCCTCTTCTGTTATTTCCAGGCTTTTTTCAGGATCTCCCAGGCCTCCCGGATCTCCCGGAGCTTCAGGGGGCCGTAGCCCATCAGCACGGTGTGTCCGTATTTCTCCGGCCCTTCCCCGATCATATACTCGCTGAGCCCGTACACCCGGACTCCGGCCGCCGCCGCCCGGCGGATGGCCTCCCGCTCCGTCATGCCGTTCCGGAAACGGACCAGCACGTGGACTCCGGCGTTTTCCCCGGACACCTCCAGCAGTTCCGGGCATTCCCGGAGGCATTTCAGCAATAGATCATGTTTGGCCCGGTAGACGGAACGCATGCGGTTCAGGTGCCGCTCAAAATGCCCGTCCCGGATAAAGTCCTCCAGCATTCGCTGGTCTACCCGGGAGATGGTGGCGGAAAATCCGGCGCCCCGCTGCCGGTATACCTGCAGCAGCGGCTCCGGGAGCACCATATAACTGACCCGGATCCCGGGGGCGACGGCTTTGGAAAAGGTGCCCAGGTAGATCACCCGGCCTCTGGTATCATACCCCTGCAGAGCCGGAATGGGTTTTCCCCGGTAGCGGAACTCGCTGTCATAATCATCTTCGATCAGGAATCTCCCCTCTTTTTCCCCGGCCCACTGCAGCAGCTGAAGCCGCCGTCCGATGGGCATCACGGTCCCCATGGGAAACTGATGGGAGGGCATGACATAGGCCGCCCCGGCCCGGCTGTGCTCCAGCTCCTCCGTCCGCATGCCGGACTCGTCCATGGGAACCGCCTCCATGGGATGCCCCAGGTTCCGGAAACAGTCCCAGGCGCTGCGGTACGTGGGGTTTTCCATGGCAATGGGGGTATCTTTCCCCAGCAGCAGGGACAAAAGCATGACCAGATAATCATTCCCCGCCCCCATGACGATCTGTTCCGGCCGGCAGTTCACGCCCCGGGCATGGTGCAGATACTCGGCGATCACCGCCCGCAGGCTCCACTCTCCCGCAGGGTCTCCCAGCTGAAACAGACCGCTGTTCTCCTCCAGCAGGACCTCCCGGGAGATCTTCTTCCAGATATTCAGCGGAAAACTCTCCTCATCGATGCCGTTCAGGGCAAAATCATAAGAAAAGGCAGGCGGAGCCGCCTGCCTTCTGTATACCGGTTTTTCTTCCAGGGGTCCCAGCCGGTAAAGCTCGCTGACATCCCCCGCAAAATAACCTCTGCAGGGAACGCTCTCCAGGTATCCCTCGGAGACAAGCTGCCCGTAAGCCAGATCCACCGTGCTGCGGCTCACGGAAAGCTGCTCCGCCAGGGCCCTGGAGGAGGGAAGCTTCTCCCCCGCCGCGATCCTGCCCTTTTGGATCTCTTCTTTCAGGAAGCGGCAGATCTGCTCGTAGAGCGGCATTTTCCGGTCCGGATCCAGCTGGATCAGCAGTTCTTTCATGCCTTGTCACTTCCTCCCGCCGCCGGCAGCTTAAAGGAGCTCTTCAGCGAAACGATCCGGTTGAACACCAGGGATCCCGGCCTGGAATCATGCGAATCCACGCAGAAAAATCCGTTCCGCACAAACTGGAAGCTGTCATAGGCCCTGGCCCCCTGCAGGCTGGGCTCCACATAGCATTCCTTCAGTACCGTAAGAGAATCCGGATTCAGGTTCATGGAGCCGTCCTCGTTGTAAACGCCCTTGCTCTCATCGATAAGGTTCTCGTACAGCCGGCACTCCGCCTTCAGAGCCTGCGCCGCGGATACCCAGTGGATCGTCCCCTTCACCTTTCTTCCGTCCGGGCTGTTTCCGCCCTTGGAATCCGGATCGTAGGTGCCGTGGACCACGGTCACATTTCCGTTCTCATCCTTCTCGCAGCCGGTGCATTTTACGAAGTAGGCGTTCATGAGCCGCACCTCGTTGCCCGGGAACATGCGGAAGTATTTTCTGGGAGGCTCCTCCATGAAGTCCTCCCGCTCGATATACAATTCTCTGGAGAATGGCACCGTCCTGGTCCCCAGCGATTCATTTTCCAGGTTATTGGAAACCGTCAGCTCCTCCACCTGGCCTTCCGGATAATTGTCGATGATCAGCTTCACCGGGTTCAGCACCGCCATGACCCGGGAGCGCTTCAGCTTCAGATCCTCCCGGATGCAGTACTCCAGCATGGCATAGTCCACGGAGCTCTGGGCTTTGGAGACCCCGCAGAGTTCCACGAACCTCTGGATCGATTCCGGGGTAAATCCCCGGCGCCGCAGAGCGGCGATGGAAACCAGACGGGGATCGTCCCAGCCGTCCACCGTTCCCTCTTCCACCAGCTTTTTGATATACCGCTTGCCGGTGACCACGTTGGTCAGGTACAGTTTGGCAAACTCGATCTGTTTGGGGGGATGGGGGTATTCCAGTTCCCGCACCACCCAGTCGTACAGCGGCCGGTGATCCTCAAACTCCAGGGTACAGACAGAGTGGGTCACTCCCTCAATGGCGTCCTCGATGGGATGGGCGAAATCGTACATGGGATAAATGCACCATGCGTCCCCGGTATTCTGATGGCTCATGTGCGCCACCCGGTAGATCACCGGGTCCCTCATATTGATGTTGGGGGAGGACATATCGATCTTCGCCCGAAGGACTTTGCTGCCGTCGGGGAACTCCCCGTTCTTCATCCTCTCAAAAAGATCCAGGTTCTCCTCCACGCTGCGGTCCCGGTAGGGGCTTTCCTTTCCCGGCTCTGTCAGAGTTCCCCGGTACTCCCGGATCTCCTCGGCGGACAGATCGCAGACGAAGGCCTTTCCCTTTTTGATGAGTTTTACCGCCGCCTCGTACATCTGCGGAAAATAATTGGATGCAAAGTACAGGTGGTCTCCCCAGTCGGCTCCCAGCCAGCGGATATCCTCCTTGATGGATTCCACAAACTCGCTGCGCTCCTTGGTGGGATTCGTGTCGTCAAAGCGCATGTTGAACTGCCCGTGGTATTTTTTTGCCAGCCCGTAGTTCAGCAGCACTGCCTTGGCGTGTCCGATGTGCAGATATCCGTTGGGTTCCGGCGGAAAACGGGTGCAGATTTTGTCATAAGTTCCTTCCGCCAAATCCTTCTCAATGATCTGCTCGATAAAATTTTTGGATCCCGTCTCCATGGGTAACATCCTCCTATACTCTTACTCTTATATGAAAGAAACAGCCTCCTGTCACAGAAAGCTGTTTCCCCTTTTACCTTCATGGAAGCAAGGGGGCTCGAACCCCTGACCTCTCGCGTGTGAGGCGAACGCTCATCCCAGCTGAGCTATACTTCCAGATAACATATTCAGTTTATCACGTTTGCGGGAGAAGTCAAGGAATTTTTAGTAAAAATTACAGGATCCCGCAGAAGAAGCGGGAACCGGAGCCTCCTTCTCAGGAACGGGCTCCGGTTCCTTTCCTGCCGGGCTTATTGATCCCGGGTAATCTTCTTTCCTTTTACATAAGTATCGGTCACATTGTATTCCCGGTCCAGGATCACGATGTCTGCATCCTTCCCCGGCTCCAGACTTCCGATGCGGTCCTCCGCCTTCATCAGGCGGGCGGGATTGAGGGTGAACAGCGGCAGAACCTCCTCCAGGGACAGACCGGTAAATTTTATGATATTCTTCAGGGCCTGTCCGGTAGTCAGCGTGCTGCCCGCCCGGGAACGGTCGGATTTCAGCTTGGCGTCCCCGTCCTCCACGATCACATCGTTGACTCCCAGCTTATACTCTCCGTCGGGAAGCCCGGCGGCCATGATGGAGTCAGTGATCGCCACCACCCGGTCCCTTCCTTTCGTTTTCAGAAGGAGGCGGAAGGTTCCCGGGTGAAGATGGCGGCCATCACAGATGGCTTCGCAATATACGTCAGACTCCAGCACCGCTCCCATGATCGCTGGAAAATGCTGATGCAGGAGTTTCATGGCGTTAAAAGTATGGGTGGCGGCCTCCGCCCCGTTGGCGATGGCTTTCCAGGCCTGGTCATAGTCCGCCCCGGAATGGCCGATGGCCACCGTGATCCCCAGGGCCCGCAGGCCCGGGATCATTTCAGCGATCCCCGGTATTTCCGGGGACACGGTAATGTAGCGGATCCGCCCCCGGGCGCACTCCTGGTAATGCTTTACCAGTTCCAGATCTGGCTGCCGCAACAGATGCTCCGGCATGGCGCCTTTGTATTCCTTGGCCAGGAAGGGGCCTTCCAGATGGATCCCCAGGAGCTCCGCGCAGTCCTCGTGGTCCTCCATATGGGCCAGGGCTTCCCCGATGGCTTTCTCCGTCTGCTCCGGCGTGTCCGTAAGGATGGAGCAGTTCCAGGCAGTTGTTCCCTGCTGGGCGAAGAAATGTCCGATTTTCCGGAAACCCTCCTTATCCGCGGCGTTCACATCCACCCCGGCTCCTCCGTGGGTGTGAACATCAATAAATCCGGGAACCGCAAAGCAGCCCTGCAGATCGCGGATCTCCCCCTGGCGGTTTCCGGCGCCCGGTTCTTCCAGGGCAAGGATCTTTCCGTCTTCCACGCAGAGATCCCTGTCCACCATGCGTCCCATGGTAAAAACTTTTCCATTCACAAACCACGTTTTCATGCTCAGTCCTCCAGATTCGCCACAAACTCAGTGATTTTCAGATTGATGTCCGGATGATCCGCGATCAGGGAAACCGGGAAATCGGAGGTTCTCTCTCCGTAGGCGGCTCTCCGGACCACAGCTCTGTGCCAGTTGCGGAAGCATCCCAGACGGATCTTCCGGGCATGGCTGATCTCATACATTCCGATGGTAACGCAGTAATGAGGCATATCCTCCAGAGCGCCGTTAAAATCTCCGATGGCGTTGGCGGTTCTGGTCTCTTTGGTGATCTCCAGGACTCTGGTCTTCTGATCCAGGAACTCCTCCGGGGTCAGTGAAGGATCCGCCTCGTTGAAAGCCACATGGCCGTTGATGCCGATGCCGCCGAAGCAGATATCCACGCCTCCCAGCTTCTCAATGAGCGCGGGGATGTGGTCCAGATGTTCCGGATCCGGGAAGACTCTCTGCTCCTCCGGCATGATCAGATCCTCGCGGATCTTGGAGTAAACCGTCCTCTGCATAAATCCCCGGAAACTTAAGGGATGATCCATGGGCACCCAGTGCTTCCGGTCGTCCAGATATTCATCCATATTGATAAACCAGACATTCTTCAGGCTGATATTCTCCGCGTTGACTCTCTCCACGAAAAAGGGATACTGTCCCACAGGGCCTACCGGGCAGATGAACACGGTCTTTTCTCCGGCCGCGTTGTGCTTCTGGATCTCCTGGATCATCTCGTCGGCTATGGAGCGGAATACGGCTTCATTGTCTTTCATAACCAGCACAGGAAATTTGGGGCTTTCCACCAGCTGTTCCTTCGTATAGTTGTAATATGCGTGACTCATGCCTTTTTCCTCCTCTTTTTGGAAAGACGGCGCCGGCATGGCAGGCCCGGCGCCGTCTGAAACGGTTTTATTTCAGCACGATGGCCTGGGAAAGATTTCTAGGCGTATCGCAGTCCAGATCCTTCTTCTCAGCGTTGTAGTAGCCCAGAAGCTGTCCGATGTATCCGATGATGGGAGCGTACTCCAGCTCGGACCATCCCTCCTCCAGGGAGTAGGTGTAGTCCGCGCAGTCCCGGAAATCCTCTCCCAGCTCCGCGCCCAGAACCGCCACGGTAGCGCCGTAGCTCTTCATCTGTTCCATCAGGGCCACATCCTCTTTTCTGGAAACTCTGTGGCTGAGGCATACGATCAGGGTCTTGTCGTCCACCAGGCTCATGGGGCCGTGGCGGTACTCCAGATCATAGTAACCCTCGGAATTGGAAAGTCCCATTTCCTTCATCTTGTTCATGCACTCGTTGGCAATGCCGTAGTAAACGCCCTGGCCCAGGGTGATGAACAGGTTCAGTTCCGGATGCTCGGTGACGATCTGTTTTGCAGAGCGTCCTGTTCCTTCAGGACCTTCTCCGCAACCTGGCTGTAATTTTCCAGTTTCTGCAGCTTCTCTTCCATGCCGCCGGCATAGTAAGCTACGATCACAGCCAGAAATACCATGCTGGTAAAGGAGCGGGTCATGATCACACTCTTCTCATCCGAATCGGGAGAGAGGATCATATAGTCGTTATAGTCACGGCTGTCCGCGTCACAGGTAATGGACAGCGTGGTCACGTTGGGATAGGTCCGCACCTTGTCAATGGCCATGCGCACCTCGGTGGTATAGCTCTTCCTGGTGATGGGAAGGATCAGCACATTCTCATCCTTGATATAAGTTTCCGGGAAGAAATACAGCTCCGAGCAGGGCACGGCTTTGGCCGGGATCCGGCAGCACTCCGCGAAAGCGCTGGCCGCGGCCTGCGCCAGATACAGGGACGTACCGCAGCCCGTAAAGATCAGCTCCCCGTACTTCTTGCCGGATCGGAACACCTCTTTCAGGGTTCCGCAGATCTCGTCCATGGTTTTCTGGATCGCCAGAAAAGAAGCCGGCTGGCCGTAAATCTCAGGATATGTAAGTTCTCCGTTTTTTTTCATGTTTTCCATAACCTCCTGTTTTGTCTGCTCTGCCGCTGCTCAGGCTTTTCCGTTGGAACCTGCCAGCAGGATGATCTTTTTGATATCTTCTGTCAACGCGTCGTTGGCCATCTGGGATAACTTCCAGGAATGTCCCTGGTGATTGGTCTTCAGGGCCTCCTCGTAATGCTGTACATATTTGTACCGGATCTCCGTGCCGAAGTTGATCTTGGCCACGCCCAGCTGAATGGCTTTCTTGATGATATCCTCTCTCATGCCGGTGCAGCCGTGGAGCACCAGGGGGATATCCGTAAACGCCGCCGTCTGCTCCAGGACCTCCCAGATGGATGTCCGGCTCGCCCTTGTAGTATCCGTGGGCATTGCCGATGCCGATGGCCAGGGAATCCGGCTGGCAGAGGCTGAGGAATTTCTTCACATCCTCCACATTGGCCACATTCTTATTTTCCATCTGGGCGCCCTCGGCGTCAAGGCGCAGCAGTTCTCCGATCTCCGCCTCCACGGGAACCCCGAAGCATTTCGCCACCTTGAGGACCTCGTTGGTCATGGCGGCGTTTTCCTCGATGGGATGAGTGGAACCGTCGATCATCAGAGAAGTAAACCCGTTTTTCAGGGATTTCATACAGATCTCAAAGCCGTCGCCGTGATCCAGGTGAATGGCGATGGGGACCCGTACCTTGGACGCGCACCATTTGCAGACCTGCACAAACCAGTCGTCACCGGAATACGCTCCTGTGGATACGTAATGCGCCAGGATCGCGGGTGATCCCATTTCCTCCGCAGCCCGGCAAACAGCCCAGATGATGTCGTAGTTGCCTCCCTGGGTATTGATGGCCGGAACCGCGTAGTGCTCCGCCCTGGCCTTTTTCAGCATCTCCTTTGTTGTTGTCAGCATATCATAGCCTCCTGCTTCTGTCATAAAAAGCCGGCAGATATACAGCTTTTCACACGCGTGGCGTGCCGCTATACACCTGCCGGCTCTTACCTACAAGTTACTGTACTGCTTCCTCCATTACATCAAAGAGGATGTAATCTTCCAGAGGAGTAGCCTCGCAGTCTCCGGCTGCTACCAGGGTATCCTGCTGAATCTGATAATAATTCTTTACTTCATCCATGTTGTCTCTTACAAACTCGGAAGTGGTCCAATCCGCAACGTCTACCTGCTCCAGAAGGGTATCCTTCTCCAGTTTCACCTGCTCGGCGATCCATCCGCAGACTTCATCAGAATTCGCGGAATCCGCGCGGTAGTCGAAGCCTTTGTACAGCGCTCTGGCAAATCTTACCAGGACGTCTCTGTTCTCTTCCGCATAGTCCGGCATGCAGATCCAGCTGGACAGAGATACGGTGTCATCGATGAAGGTCATGTTGTCGCAGAGTGTCACACCGTCGTCGCCCATCTCTTTCAGGATCTTGGTGGTGTTGGGAACCCATGCGGCACAGGCGTCAACGCCGCCGGACAGCATAGCGGTCACCAGGTTGGTGGCGTCCATATCAATGGGCTCGATATCATCCATGGTCAGGCCTACAGACTCCAGGCCTTTTACCAGGATATCTTCGCTGGAGGTTCCGGAAGAATACGCAACGCTCTTGCCTTTCAGTCCTTCCAGGGTATCCGTTCCTTTTGCCTTGCTGCCGATGATGGCATCGCCGTTGGAAACGTGGCACAAAGCGAAGATCTTGGCTGCTCCGTTTACGCACAGTTTGTGAGCGCCCTGTCCGATGTATCCCACATCAATGGAACCGGACTCCATAGCGTTGATGATGGTGGGGCCGTCCGCGAACTGCACCAGGTTCAGATCGATGCCTTCCTCGTCAAAGTATCCCAGCTGCTGCGCGGAGATCACGCCGTTCAGGCTGGCGTAGTCCGGCATATACGCTACGTTTACGGTAACTCTTTCTACGGTGTCATCGGTTCCCTCTTCGGCCTCTGCCTCATCTCCCGCGGAAGAAGCGGTGGTGGTAGAGCTTCCCGTGGTGGCGCTGCTGTCGGCCTCCTGCTTATCGGAGCCTCCGCATGCGGTCAGGGAGAATGCCATGACCAGAGATAAAATAAGTGCTGCTGCTTTTTTCATAGTTGTTCCTCCTTTTTGCTTATATCTAAATACAATAGATATCCGGATTACTTTCTGACCTCCAGGTATTCCTGATATACCTGGCCCCAGATGTGATTCTTCAGCTCCATGAACCGGGGGCTCATCTTGGTCTCCTGGGTCCTGGGATAGGGGATGTCAATGTCCACGACCTCTTTGATCCGTCCGGGACGGGCGCTCATGATAATAACTCTCTGCGCCAGGATGATGGCCTCATCTACATCGTGGGTGATGAAGAAACAGGTCTTTCTCTCTTTCTCCCAGGTCTCCAGCAGTTCAGACTGCAGCTGGGCCTGGTCCTGGTGGGCGTCCAGCGCTCCGAAGGGCTCGTCCATCAGCAGGACTGCCGGATTGACCGCGTAGGCTCTGGCGATGGCCACCCTCTGCTTCATACCTCCGGAAAGCTCCTTGGGATAGTGGTTGACGAAATCCTCCAGCTGTACCATCTTGATGTACTTTCTGGCAATGGCCTCCGCCTCTTCCTGGGATTTTCCCTGAAGTTTGGGACCGAACATTACGTTTTTCAGAACGGTCATCCAGGGGAAGAGGGCGTACTGCTGGAACACAACGCCACGCTCTACGCCGGTACCCTCGATCCGCTCGCCGTCAATGTAGACCGCGCCTTCGGTGGGCTCCTCCAGGCCGGCGATAATGTTCAGCAGGGTGGACTTTCCGCATCCGGAAGGACCTACCACGCAGATGAATTCGTTTTCCTTGATCTCAAAATTCACACCGTTCAGGGCGACGACCGGGCCGGTCCTTCCCTGATAGGTTTTCTTTACGCCGTCGATTTTTAATTTGATATTTTTCTGATCCGTCACTCTCTCTTCTCCTGCCATCCTGTTAACCTCTTTTCCAGATATTTGATTATTTTCTCCATGCAAAGTCCGATCACACCAACAATGATTATGTAGAAAAGCATTGCCGCCGTATCGTAGTTATTGGACAGGGCCCGGATCCTCATGCCCAGTCCGGCGAAGGCGCCGGTGGACTCGGCCGCGATCAGGGTTGTCAGGGCTACGGAAACGCCCAGACGAACGGCTGTCAGAATAAAAGGTGTGGTGGCCGGGAATACGATCTTAATAAAGATATCCTTGTCTTTCGCTCCCAGTACCCTGGCAGCTTTGATCAGGGTGTTGTCGATGTTTCTGACGCCATGATAAATGGTGACGGCCATGATCAGGAAGGTTGCGATCCAGATAACGATGATCTGCGGTCTCCGTCCTACGCCGGCACAGATAACGACCAGGGGTACGTAAGCCAGGGGCGGGATGTTACGGATGAACTGGATCCAGGGTTCCAGGATCCCCCGCACCGGAATGTACCAGGCCATCAGGAATGCCACCGGTACTGCCGTTACAAATCCCAGACCGAAGCCCGCCAGCACCGAGATCATGGAACTGGTGAAGTCCTCCAGCAGCGCCCCGTTGCCTGCCATCCTCTGAGCCGCATCGACCATGGACGGAATGAACGGAAAACTCCTTGCCGTCTTGGGCATGATCGAGAGCACATACCAGAGCAGGATCGCGGCTGCCAGGGAAATCAGCACCCAGCCCCATCCCGGCACTTTGGCAAACAAGCTCTGTTTTGTCTTTTTCTTTGTCGTCGCCTTTGAAGCCATGAAAAAATACCTCCTTCTTTTTTGTTGAAACCCAACAATTTTTTCTCCCTTTGATTGCGTTTATTATATTATAAAAACAAAGAGATTTGCACCACCCATTTAACCAAACGTTTGCGTATTGATTTTACGGTATTTTCTGGAGTTTTTTTATGCGCATTCGCCATTTTACCCTATTTTGTCCTCTGTTTTTCGTCGAATTTTTCCTAAGCATTCTCCCGGAAATTGTATTAATTTAATGCAAACGTTTGATGTTTTTTTCTGGAATTTTCTTATGCATTGTAGTATAATACTCAAAAATAATTTCCCTATTTATAAACACTTTGACTAATCTTTACAGGGAGGCATCTATATGACTTTAAAAGAGATCGCCCAGGAAGCGGGGGTTTCCATTTCCACCGTTTCCAGAGTCATCAACAACAAGGGGACCAACGCCGCCAGCCAGGCGGTGCAGGACAAGATCTGGGAGATCGTCCGCCGCACAGGCTACTCTCCCAACACTGCCGCCAGGAATCTGAAGACCGGCCAGGCGGAGGAGCATGTCACGCCCCATTCCCGTTCCATCGCCTGTATTTTCGCCAGGACCCAGGAGCCTATGAAGGACGCGTTCTTCTCCACCCTGGCCAGAGGCATTGAGCAGGAAGCTTTCAAACATAATTATGTAGTAAAATACATCATCACTTCCATCGAGATCAACAATCCCGCCACCTTCCGGCTGATCAGCGACAATCAGGTGGACGGGGCCGCGGTCCTGGGGCGCTGCGACAAGCAGATGCTCCGCTTTCTGAAAAAATACTTTAATTATGTGGTATACAGCGGCCTCAACGAGCTGCAGGCAAAATACGACCAGGTGATCTGCGACGGAAAGCAGGCGGCTATGGAGGCTGTGGCGGAGCTGCAGAGCCTGGGCCATGCCCGGATCGCCTACATCGGCGAGACCTCCAACGAAATCCGCTTCGAGGGCTACTGCGAGGCCATGAACGCCAAAACCCTGCCGGTCCTGCGGGATTACATCGTCAACACCCCCATGACTTCCTCCGGCGGATACCAGGGCGCCCAGAAGCTTCTGAACAAATGCCGGGACTTTACCGCTGTTTTCTGTCCCAACGACATTACCGCCATCGGAGCCATGAAGGCCTTGCAGGAGCACGGCCTGAAAATTCCCGAAGATGTATCCATCATCAGCATCGACGACATCGATCTGGTCCAGTATCTGACGCCCATGCTTTCCACCATTCACGTTCCCATCACGGAAATGGGCCAGATGGCCGCCAAGATCCTCATTGACCGCATCGAGGGAGGGCACCACCTTCCCATGAAAATCAATATGCCTTTCTATCTCGCCACCCGGGAAAGCACCGGGCCTTCCAGAAAGAAACATTTAAGCCGGGGAGCATAACGCTCTCCCGGCTTTTTCTTTTCTGTTATTCTCTTTTTATCCCAGCAGGGTCAGCCGCGCCGTATAGGTTCTGGTCTCCCCGGGCTTCAGGATCTGCAGATGATTCTTGCTGCGGAAGCTGTCGTCTTCATCCGAGCAGACCGCCGAGCCATTCCAGGGCTCTATGCAGACAAAGGCTGCCTGGGGCTCCTGTCTGGACCAGAATGCCACGGTCTCATAATCCGGAAATTCCATCCGGACGCCGCGTCCGCTTTTCTTTCCCACCAGAGACACTTCCCGGCAGGAGCACTGATCCAGCCAGATGGCATCCCCCCGGAACAGTTCCCTTTTCAGGGGAAGGACTCCGTCCTGCCCGGGGAAAGGCTCCCGGCGGCTTCTGTCGAATTCCATCCGCTCCGTATCGTATTCCCGGTATCCCTCCGCGGGTTTTTCCGGGAAACGCAGCTCGTAATCCTCAAAGGTTTCCTCCCGGGACAGCGGGCAGACAAATCCGGGATGGAGCCCGATGCAGTAGCAGGCCTCCCGGGTGTCCCGGCTGGCTGTTTCCAGCCGGATCGTCAGGCTCTCCCCTTCCAGACGGTAGGAAACTTCCAGGGAAAACCGGTAGGGATAACAGTTTTCCGGGAAATCCTCCTCGGTGATCCCGAAGACCACTTCGTCTTCCCTCTGTTCCTTCAGGTGAAATTCCAGTTCCTTACAGGGGCCGTGCTTGGGCATATCCCACCACTGCCCCTCCAGGTATACCCGGTCATTCCGGCAGTTTCCCACCACCGGAAAGAGGATGGGCGAGCATTTCGGCCAGATGGTCTTTTCCCTCTGCCAGATATGCTCCAGCCCCTCCGCGTCCTTCCAGGAAACCAGCTGGGCTCCCAGGCTTTCGATCTCCGCGGAAGCCTGCCGGTTCTGAATTTTTACTCTCATAGCTTTATCCCATGCAGGGCGGCACGTGGCCGTACTCGTCCATGCAGTCCTCCGCCGGATTCTTCATGCAGAGGTGTACGGAAGCCTTTTTGAAGGTCATGGGCAGAGCCAGGATGTTGGGATTCTCGCCCACAAATTTCTTCTTGGCATCCTCCAGGGCCTCCTCGAAGCTGGCCCGGGTCTTCAGTCCCATTCCTCTGGCGTAGCCCGGCTCCTGGGCGCCTACGATGTAAATGGCGCTGGTGTTCATCTCCGCGATATGGCCGCAGGAGATCATGCTGAAGCCGTGGAAGGGATGGAAAGCGTTGGTAAAGCGGTATTTCCGGATATATTCCTCATTGGTGGCAAAGTACTCGCCGTAACGGTTCATATCCGGCAGGGTGTTCATGTAATCATGCTGGAAGAGATCGTACATCTCTCTCAGATAGGGCCATTTCTCATCGTGGAAGAAGCCGTTGCACAGGGAGGAGCAGATGATCACGCAGTGATCGCTCATGATCCTCTTGAAGCGCAGCACCTGGGCGCTGAGCGCCTGCATCATCATGATCGGGTTGGTTCCCATGCCGTCTCCGTAATGGAATTTCTGCGGCATTCCGAATACCAGCACGTCATACTTCTTTTCCGCCCAGTGTACATAGGTGCGCTTGTCCGCGATCTTCCAGCTCTCCGGCATCATCTCCTTGGCGTAGCCGGAGTAAATGGCGATCTGGCGGGAGCTGGTATCCAGCACCGCGTCGCAGCAGAAGAAGGGATGGCCCATCTTCTTCTCCATGTGCATGGAGATCTCGTCAAATTTGGTGCGCATCAGGCTGCCGCCGTTTACCGGCGTAAAGTCTTTCCGGTGCATTACGGAAGGCACGTGGTGGCTGGCGATACTCTTCCAGTTGGTGATCCCCGTAGCGGAATGCTTGTAGCCGCCGGAATATCCTCCATAAGGATTGCCCTGTACATGGCCGATGAGGATGGGGATATCGCAGTCATATACATATTTGTTCATGTATACCGGATCCCCGCGGTCTGTCAGCCCCAGATCTACCATGTGATCCGGATCCTCGCTGTCGTGGCTGATGATCTGGCCGGTATGCCAGAACTCGTTAAAAAGCTCCTCGCCGAAGATCGCCTTGGCGTCCGCCTCGGTGCTTCTGGGATGCAGGCCGTTGGAGATGATGAACAGGATGTCCTTTTTCTCCACGCCGGCGCCGTAAAGCTCATCCAGGATATAGCGGATGCTGAGTTTTCTGTGGCTGGTGGCCTGCTCGCCGCCCTTTACCCGGTCCGGCACTACGAAGGTGACCGTAGAGCCCTTATGGGCCATCTCGGACAGTCTGGGCATGCCGATGGGATGCGCCAGGCTTTCCAGATACGCGTCTTTCAGCTTATCTTCCGGGATGTAGGGGGGATCCGCTACCGTTTCTCCGGGGATAAAAACATCCGTGCTGTCCGGCAGCTCCGCTGCCATGGTGCCGTGGCCGTATTCAAATTCTAATTTCATATTCTTTCTCCTTATTCAGATGATCAGTTTTCCAGATACAGTTTTACGATCTCCAGGTACTCCTCCGGATAAAATCCGATCTCTCCCTGGAAGCGGGTAAGAGCGATCAGTCCGCCGTCGATCTCCGGAATGGAGGCCAGCATCGCCGCGTTGTCCTGCTTCAGGCCGCCGCCGTATACGATGTCCATCCCTCCGGTCTTTTCCTTCACGAATCTGGCGATCTTGGTGATGTACTCCTTGCCTGCCGGGGTTTTTCCGGGTCCGATGGACCAGATGGGCTCGTAAGCGATGGTGACGGCAGATCTGTCCACGCCTTCCAGTCCGCTTTCCAGCTGACCGCCCAGAACCTCTTCCCAGCGGTCCTGCTCCTCGCTGTTCTCGCCGATGCAGTAAAGGACCTTCATGCCTCTTGCGGCGGCAGCGCGGATCTCCTGATTCAGGATCCTGCCCACCGCGGCCAGATCCTGCACTCCGGCCTCCGCCAGAACGGCCTTGAGATGATTTCTCTCCTCACAGTGGCCGATGATCACATACCCGCAGCCCGCAGCTTCCATGGCGGCCGCCGGACGGTCTGTGGTGAAGGCGCCGAAATTTCCTCCCGGCTGCACATCCTGGCCGTAAACTCCCTGGCAGCCCAGCTGGATCATGGAATCCTTTTTCAGGGCGGCGGCAGCAGGCAGGATATGGAGTTCCGGAAAGAACATGGCAAACTCCACGTCCTGTCCTCTGTATTTTTCCAGCTCCTCCTGGGTTCCGTTTACGATAAAGGATGCCCACTCCCGGATGTCCGCGATCCCGTTGACTCCGCCCAGGGCTTTGGGCACGTCAAACCTTTTCAGATTTAAGAATATATGCTTCATGCTTATGATTCCTCCCAGTAATCTTTAAAATTCAGGTACGGCTCGAAAGCCTCCCCGATCAGAGGTCTGCACCAGGAGACAAAGGCGTCTGTCACGTCGTTGCCTCTGGCATTGATATACTCCGCCGGCAGGGTTTTTTCCAGCATCATCACCTGTTCGATCGGTATTTCCATATACCGGGTCTTGTATTCGCCGGCAGCGGAGGGAACTCTCTCGATCCCCACCATCACTCCGGTCTGTCCGGCCAGGGCTCTCCGCAAGGCTTCCTCTCCTGCCTGCTGCGCCTCCAGACGGTCCACCGGGGACTGCCAGGCGATGGAAGCGCGGCCGCAGAGGCCGGGTTTCTCGCTGCGGGCTTTGATGCCCAGCTTCTTTACCACCAGATTTGCCAGATGGGTGCCTACATCTCCGTAGTAGATGGCCCTCTCTGTTTTAAAGATAGGCTCCACAATAGGGGTCCCGTCCGCGTTCTTCAGGCCTTCGCTGGCTACGACCACCACGCCTCCCAGCTTCTCGTAAAGCCGGGACACATCCTCCAGAAATTCTTCTTCGTTAAACGGTCTCTCCGGCACGTAGATCAGATGGGGCGCGTCGCCCTCTTTATCTCTGGCCAGGGCGGAAGCCGCCGTGATCCATCCGGCGTTCCGGCCCAGGGCCTCCACCACGCACACATGGATGGGCAGGGATCTCACATCCGCGGCGATCTCCCGCACGCTGGCCGCCAGGTAACGGGCGGCGCTTCCGAATCCGGGAGTATGATCCGTAATAGCGATATCGTTGTCTATGGTCTTGGGGATCCCCACGACCCTCACCTCGTGGATCCCGGATTTCACACAGGCCTGATAGATCTTTCCGCAGGTATCCATGGTGCCGTTCCCTCCGTTGGGAAGGATGTAGCGGATATCATATTTTTTCAGGATCTCCGGGATCGCCCGGTAATCCTCCTCCTCCACCGGAAAACGGGAGGAACCGATGGCAGTCCCCGGCGTGTGCAGCAGCAGCCGCAGTTTCTCCTCGGGAAAAGCCGTCAGATCCAGCAGTCTTTCCTTTAAAATCCCTTCCATCCCTCCGATGGCTCCGTAAACAGCGCCGATCTCCGGGTGCTTTTTGGCCTCGGTGATCACCCCGTAGAGGGATGCGTTCATAACCGGCGTAGGTCCTCCGCCGTGAACCACCAATACATTATTTTTCATTGCTGCTGTAATACTCCTTCATTTCATCCAGGCTGCGGCACTGTACCAGCGGCGCCTTTCCGTAAGCTCCAAACTGGACGATCAGGGTTCCTACCACCTCTTTCACGCCCTTTTCCACGCACTCCATGATCTTGGCGGTATCTTCATCCGGAATGTTTCCGAACATAACCGTATCCATCAGCGGCGGCAGGAATACCCGGGGATCAAATTTATCCCGGTTGTTCTCCAGGAGCTCGTAAACCGCACCGATGGAAGGACTCTTCTGCAGCTCCGGCTGATCCCGGAACAGCTCCTTCATATTTCTGGTCACCGCCAGACGGATATCCGTATCCACGTTGATCTTGTTGATCCCGCACTTTACAGCCTCGGTCAGCTCCTGGATGGAGATGCCGTAAGCATTCTGCAGCTGGCCGCCCATGGCGTTGATCTCGTCCACGATGTATTTCGGAACCGTGGAAGAACCGTGGGAAACCAGGGCTCCGTGGATGCCCTCATGGGACATGCACTCCCGGATGGCAATGGGGATCTGACGGCGGAGTTTTACATCCTTGCCCTTGGACGCCCCGTGCATGGTGCCATAGGAGATGGCCAGAGCGTCCACTCCCGTCTTCTTGAAAAATTCCACCGCTTTCAGCGGGTTGGTATAGGTGGAGTTTGCCGCGAACACATGATCCTCCACACCGGCCAGGACACCCAGCTCGCCTTCTACGCTGACGCCCCGGGCATGGGCATATTTTACCACTTCCCTGGTCAGTTCCACATTCTCCTCGAAAGAAAGAGAAGAGCCGTCAATCATAACCGACGTATACCCTCCGTCAATGGCCGCCTTGCAGGAATCAAAGTCTCTGCCGTGGTCCAGATGCAGCACGACCGGAATAGAGGCGTGCTCTCCGTATTTTCTCACGGCGTCCGCGATCCGTTTAGCCCCCCGCTTTTTGTCTTCCAGCGTAGCGTTGGCAAAATCCGTGCGTCCTCCCATAAATCCGTTGGCCAGATCCGCGCCCTGCAGAACGGCCGGCGCCCGGAACATTTCATGCACCTCGATCACCGCTTTTGCCTGGGCCACCGCATTCACATTGAAGGCTCCCTGCCCGTACCCGTACTGCATCGCCGCGTCCAGTACCGGTTTTAATGAAACTAATCCCATTGTTCCCCAGACCTCCTTTTTTGATTTTTCTGACACATGATTTTTTTGGCATTTTGAATAACTTTTTGCCTTGTTACAAAAAATTTTAGTTACTTTGCCAGTCAAATTCAAGGTAATTTTAACCAAACGTTTGCGTACCCGAAACCCCTGATTTTTACTGGGTTTTTCGCTTTTTTAAGGGTTGATTTTTCCCATTTTCGCGGTTCTTGCCCCTTGCTTTTGCGAAACGCATGTATTATTTTAAGATTCATCCGCGGCGGCCTTCCTTCCACAGGCGGAAATCCGCCGCCCGAGGAACGAAAAAAACAAGAATGAGGAGGTACGGAATGCTTTACTACTGTATTATTGTACTGGTCTGTCTGGGAGCTTCAGTGATCGGCGCCATCTGCGGC
Source organism: Candidatus Scatomonas sp. (assembly GCA_963928055.1). GTDB lineage: Bacteria > Bacillota > Clostridia > Lachnospirales > Lachnospiraceae > Scatomonas. The sequence continues at coordinate 405,234 of CAWVDN010000002.1, forward strand.
ATCGGCGGCGGCGTTATCGTAAAACCGGTCCTGGACAGCATGGGGATCATGAGTGTAGAAACGGTCAGCTTTTTATCCGGTCTGATGGTCATGAGTATGTCCGTCTATTCCATCGGAAAGACGGTGCTGGCCAAAGAGGTCCGGTTTGACGCCAGAACCGGCATCATGCTTTCTCTGGGAGCTGTGGCCGGAGGGCTCATCGGCAAACATGCCTTCGCCCTGATCCAGGCAGCCAGCGACAACCCGGATCAGATCGGCGCCTACCAGGCAGCCATCCTGTTTGTGCTGACCCTGGGGACCCTGATCTATACCCTGAAAAAAGCTTCTATTCATACCAAAAAATTCACCAACCCCCTGGTGTGCATTGTCATCGGCATCATCCTGGGACTGCTTTCCTCTTTCCTGGGGATCGGCGGAGGACCCTTTAACCTGGTGTTCCTGTCCTTCTTCTTCTCCATGGATACGAAAACCGCGGCCCAGAACTCCCTGCTGATCATCATGTTCTCCCAGATCTCCGCCTTTCTGCAGACCATCGCCACCGGATCCGTTCCGGAATTCTCCTGGGGCCTGCTGATCTGCATGGTAGCTGCCGGGATCGTGGGGGCCGCCCTGGGCAGGGTCTTCAACAAAAAGCTGGACAGCAAAAAAGTGGATAAGCTGTTCTGTATTCTGATCGTGATCATTCTGATCATCTGTGTTTATAACTTCTTTAAATACATTTAACAGAACGTCTGTCCGCGCCTGCGGGGGCCAGACGCTCCACCCGCGAAACAAAGGAGCCATTGCAAAATAGATGTGAAAAATCATCTATCCGGCAATGGCTCCTCTTTTACGCAAAAACGCCACAAAAAAAACCCTTGAATGATCAAGGGTTTTGTAAGCTGCTGACGAGACTTGAACTCGTGACCTCCGCCTTACCAAGGCGACGCTCTACCACCTGAGCCACAGCAGCGTTCCGGGAGCGTTCTGCTCACCACAAGTACAGATTTTAGCAAACTCCTCCCGGAATGTCAAGCATTTTTTTCAATTTCCAGGGAACGATTTACTTTTGACCGCATCCGCTGCAGGGCGTTGTCAATGGATTTCGCCGGTTTCCCCAGGCTTTCCGCGATCTGCAGATAATCCATGCCCCTAAGATACATATCCATTACTTTCTTTTCAAAGGGGCTTAAGCTGTTCCGGATCTTTTTCTGCAGGATCTCCACCGCCTCCTGGTCCACCAGGATCGTTTCCGGGCTGTCTACCGTCCGCAGCTTGTACTGTCCCTGATTCTCCTCCAGTTCACTGAAGGAAATGGAGCTGTTCAGAGGGCTGTGCTTTTTCCGGCTGGCCTGCGTCACCGCGGAGTACATCTGCCGGGAAACGCACAGGCCGGCAAAGGTCTGAAAGGAGGCCTCCTTGTCCGGCTGATACTCCTGGACCGCCTTAAAAAGCCCCAGCATCCCTTCCTGGAGCAGATCCTCCTGGTCGCCTCCCGCCAGATACAGCGCTCTGGCCTTCCGGCGTACCAGGGATTTGTACTTCTCCAGAAGATAGTCCGCCACCTCCGGCTCTCCCTGCCGCAGCATGCGGATCAGTTCTTCGTCTGAATATCCATCGTACCGTTTCATTCTATCCTCTCTGCCTGACGATCTCGTAAGCCAGAACGCCGGCGGCCACCGACGCGTTTAAAGAGTCTATATCTCCCTTCATGGGAATGGAGGCGGTAAAGTCACATTTTTCCCGGACCAGGCGGCTGACGCCCTCTCCCTCATTGCCGATCACCAGACCGATGGGGCCTTTCAGGTCCAGATCATACATCCGGGTCCCGCCCATATCCGCGCACACGAACCAGAGACCCTCCTTTTTCAGCTGCTCGATGGTCTGGGCCAGATTGGCCACCTTTGCCACCGGGGTATAGTGGACGGCTCCCGCGGAAGCTCTGGCGGCCACGGCGGTGAGCCCCGCGGCTCTGTGCCGGGTGATGATCACTCCGTGGGCCCCCGCCAGGTTGGCCGTCCGGATGATCGCTCCCAGATTGTGGGGATCCTCGATGCCGTCCAGAAGGATCAGGAAGGGCGGTTCCCCTTTCTCCCGGGCCCTTTCCAGGATGTCCTCCACCTCCGCGTACTGGTAGGCCGCCGCCAGGGCAATGACTCCCTGATGATTTCCGGTTTCCGACATCTGGTTCAGCCTTTCCTTGGTCACGTAGCTCACCACGGTGCCCTGTTTTTTCGCTTCCCGCAGAATGGTCTGGATGGGGCCGTCATGGTTTCCCATCAGCACGTAAAGCTTGTCTACGGTCCTGCCGGAACGGAAGGCCTCCAGCACCGCGTTCCTGCCTTCCAGTCTGCCTGTATTCTCCTGTTTTTCCCTGTCCATATTTATTCCCGCTCCTCTTCCGGTTCCATGCCCAGTTTGATCAGTTCCAGCATCCGCCGGTAATCCTTCTTCAGATACAGATAGCCCATGACCGCTTCAAAGCCCGTAGCCCTCCGATAATCCAGGATCCCGGCGTTTTTTGCGGATGTATAGGACTTCGCGTTCCGCCCCCGCTTGTAGATGTGTTCCTCTTCAGGGGTAAAATGAGGCTCCAGAATCTCCACCATCCGGGACTGGGCCTCGGCTTTCACCAGGCTGCTGGCCCGTCTGTGCAGCTGGTTCACCTGGGTGTGGTGGCGCCTGACCAGAATGGTGCGGACCACCACCTCATATACCGCGTCCCCGATGTAGGCCAGGGTCAGCGGCGGACACTGCTTCGGATGGATCTCCGGCAGCTGGAAAAGCTGTTCCAGCCCCGTTATGCTCTCTTCCATTTTACACCTTCCCGGGTGTCTTCCAGAAGGATCCCCTTTTCCAGCAGCTCGTTGCGGATGGCGTCCGCTCTGGCGAAATCCCTGGCCTTTCTGGCCTCCTGCCTCTGGCGGATCATCTCCTCGATCTCCTCATCCAGGACCTCGGCCTTCCGCTCCGTCTTCAACCCCAGGATCCCGCAGAGCTCCTCCAGTTCTTTTCTGAGAATTCCCGCGAACTCCCGGCTTCCCTCCGGGACAGCCTCCGTATTGGCGAATTTCACCAGTTCAAAAACCGCGGAGATGGCGTCGGCGGTATTCAAGTCGTCGTCCATCGCTTCCTGGAATTTTTCCCGGAAGCTTTTCATCTCCTGCCGTTTTTCCTTCTCCTGTTCCAGAAGGCTTTCCTCCGCCGCGGACTGCTCCAGTTCCCGCAGGCGGTCTGCCGCCGTCAGGATCCGCTCCAGCGCGTTCCGGGAGGATTCCATGATCTCGGCGCTGAAATTCAGCGGACTTCTGTAATGGGCGGACAGCATAAAGAACCGCAGCACCTGCAGATCGTATTTTTCCCCGATCTCCCGCACAGTAAAGAAATTGCCCAGGGATTTGCTCATTTTCCGGTTATCGATATTCAGGAACGCGTTGTGGAGCCAGTACCGGGCAAAGGGCTTTCCGTTGCAGCACTCGCTCTGGGCGATCTCGTTTTCGTGATGGGGGAAGATCAGATCCTCGCCGCCGGCGTGGATATCGATCTCCTCCCCCAGATATTTCTTCGCCATTTCCGAGCACTCGATATGCCAGCCGGGGCGGCCGTCGCTCCAGGGCGCCTGCCAGGAAGGCTCCCCCTCCTTCTTGGGTTTCCAGAGGACAAAATCCAGGGGATCTTCCTTCTGATCCTCCCCGGTCACCTGCAGAGCCCGGTTGCCGGAGCGGAGATCATCCAGGTTCTTGTGGGACAGCTTGCCGTATTCCTTAAACTTTCTGGTGCGGAAATACACCGTCCCGTTGACATTGTAGGCGTAGCCTTTCTCCTCCAGCGTGCGGATCATGTCGATCATGCCCTGGATCTCCTGGGTAGCCTGGGGATGTACCGTGGCCGGCCGCACGTTCATGGCCTCCATATCCTTTTTGCACTCCTCGATATAGCGGGCGGACACCTGCTCCGCAGGGATCCCCTCCTCCAGGGACCTGGCAATGATCTTGTCGTCCACATCCGTAAAATTGGAGACATAGTTCACTTCATAGCCTTTGTATTCCATATATCTCCGGGCAGTATCAAAAACGATCATGGGACGGGCGTTTCCAATGTGGATCAGGTTGTACACCGTGGGCCCGCAGACGTACATGGTCACCTTTCCCTCCCGCAGCGGGACAAATTCTTCTTTTTTCCTTGTCAGGGTATTATACAGCTTCATCTCGTTTCATTTTCCTTTCCAGCTCTTTTAATTTCTTTCTTCCCGGGCAGTTGCGCAGCTCTGCCTCCAGCTCCAGCACCCGGTTCACCAGTTCGGTATTTTCTTTCTGGAGCACATTGATATCCTCCTGGACCGGATCCGGCAGATGGCCCTGATCCATGGTCTCCCGGGGGATCTTCTCATTGGCACGCTTCACGATCCTTCCCGGGATCCCCACCACGGTGCAGTTGGGCGGGACCTCCTCCAGGACGACGCTTCCGGCGCCGATCTTGGCATTTTCCCCTACGGTGAAAGATCCCAGGAGCTTGGCCCCCGCGCTGACCATGACATTGTCGCAGAGGGTAGGATGGCGTTTCCCGGTTTCCTTTCCGGTTCCTCCCAGAGTCACCCCCTGATACAGCGTCACATTGTCCCCGATCACCGCCGTCTCGCCGATGACGACGCCTGCGCCGTGATCGATAAACAGGCCTTTTCCGATCCGGGCCCCCGGGTGGATCTCGATGCCCCATTTTCGGGCTGCCCTCTGAGAGATCTTCCTGGCTCTGTAAAAATGGCCCTTTTCATACAGTTTATGTGCTTTCCGGTATTTGCGCAAGACCCAGAAATATGGATACAGCAAAACCTCTCTGGGAGATTTAATGGCCGGATCCCGTTCCCGGATCACCTGAAATTCTTCCCGGACCTCCTGAAAAAATCCCATAGCACCACCTCCTTGGCTGCTCTGTCAAAAGTCAAGACCACCCGCTTAGCGGGTGGCTTGTTCTGCCCCTATAAGGGGCTATTACCTGCTTGCGCCTGGAAGGCGCACCGAAGGCCTGCCAACTGCACCACATTCTCAGCTGCCCCTTTCAGGGGCATTTTCAGTGCTTCCTTATTCCGGCACAGCCCCAAAAGGGGCTTGCTGGTTTGCTTTGTTTTCCTACTACCACTCCAAGTGGTTTATTTCTTGTTTTTCTTCACCGGCTCACCCGTAAACGGGTCAATATACTCTACGAACGACATCTGATCATATTCTAAATCCTCTTTTAGTTGATTCTGTATATACGTTTTGATTGCAGATGTATTTTTCCCTACAGTATCTACATAATATCCCCGACACCAAAAATGCCTGTTTCCATACTTGTACTTTAAATTCGCATGCTTTTCAAATATCATCAACGAACTTTTCCCTTTTAAGTACCCTACAATTTCTGATACTGAATATTTCGGTGGGATTCTTACCAGCATATGGATATGATCGCTACAGCATTCTGCCTCGATAATTTCTATTCCTTTTCTTTTACATAATGTTCCCAGTATTTGTCCCACATCCGCTTTTATGTCTTTATAGATTACTTGACGGCGATACTTTGGTGCAAAAACAATATGATACTTGCATTCCCATTTTGTATGAGCTAAACTGTTTTTGTCCATTCTTTGGACCTCCTGTGCTATTTTATTTGTGGTTTGCAGACCCACTTTTATTCTAGCACAGGAGCTCATACTTACATCTAAAGATCTGCCCTCCCCCTGCATAGCAGGGGGTTTATTTTTACTGTGACACAACAAAAAGGAGAACTCTGTCTTAACATAAAGACGGAGTTCTCCGCGGTTCCACTTTATTTGAAAACGATGTGTTTTCCTCTCAGGCGCTTAACGGGCGCAAAGCGTGCCGGAGTACTGTTCTTTCATCCGGCCGGCTCCGGGATGCACTTTCACAGATCGTAACGTCAGACCGCTCTCAGCCGGCGGCGGTCCTCTCTGTCCGCGTCCGTTCTCTGCTACTCTATCCCTTCCAGGCCTTTTGCTTTCTTCACACTCCCTAGTCTATGCACAATCCGCCCATTTGTCAAGCCTGTTTCTTTTTTCTGTCGATTCCTCTCTGAATGGCCTTGGTGATCTCCATAACGGGAATGATCACAAGGGCGAGGCCCATGGCTATGGCGTACTCTTCCAGGGAGATATGCTCAAACTGGAAGGCTCTGGCCAGGAAAGGCACCTCGATGACCAGCGTGGTGCAGAGCAGGGATACCAGCATGGCCCCCCACAGCCAGAGATTCTGTCTGCGGATGCGGAAGATCGACTGCCGCCTGGACCGCATATTGAAGGAATGGAAGATCTCGATCATGGACAGGGTCAGGAAAGCCATGGTCATGCCGTCGGCGCTTTCGCTGATCTCCCAGACGCCGGATTCCACGTAATGGCCGATAAAATAGGAAAGCAGCACCATGATCGTGACCACCACGCCCTGGAAGACCACATCAAATCCCATGCCTCCGGCAAAGATGCCGTCCCGAGGATCTCTGGGCTTTCTCTTCATAATGTCGCTCTCGCTCTTTTCCATTCCAAGAGCCAGGGCCGGAAAACAGTCGGTGATCAGATTGATCCACAACAGATGCACCGGCCGCAGAATGGTAAATCCAAACATGGTGGCCATAAAGACCGCCAGCACTTCCGCCAGATTGGAGGCCAGCAGGAACTGGATGGCTTTGCGGATATTGTCATAGATCCGCCGTCCTTCTTCCACCGCGGACACGATGGTGGCAAAGTTATCATCCGCCAGGACCATATCCGCCACGTTCTTGGTGACGTCCGTGCCGGTGATGCCCATTCCCACGCCGATATCCGCGCTTTTAATGGAAGGCGCGTCGTTGACGCCGTCTCCGGTCATGGCCGTGATCTTTCCCTTTTTCTTCCAGGCTTTTACGATCCGCACCTTGTGTTCCGGCTGCACCCGGGCGTAGACGGAGAAATCCTCGATCCGTCTGTCCAGCTCTTCCTCGCTGAACTCATCCAGCTCCGCGCCGGTAATGGCCTGGTCCGGGCTGTCAATGATCCCCAGCTGCCGGGCGATGGCCGCCGCCGTATCCCGGTGGTCGCCGGTGATCATCACCGGACGGATCCCCGCCTCCCGGCATTCCTGGATCGCCGGGATCACTTCCGGCCGCACCGGGTCGATCATACCGGAAAGCCCCAGATAACAGAGGTCTTTTTCCAGATTCTCCGCCTCCCAGGATCCCGGCTGCTCTTTCCAGGTTCTGAAAGCGGCGCACAGGACCCGGAGCGCCTGATCTGCCATTTTCTTGTTGGCATCCAGGATCTCCCGGCGCAGTTCCTCTGTCATGGGGACTTCTTTCCCCTCTTTCCAGACAGAAACGCAGCGCTTCAGCACCTCATCCGGCGCGCCCTTGGTAAACTGGATCACAGAGCCGTCCTCGCCGCGATGGACCGTGGACATCATCTTTCTTCCGGAATCGAAAGGCGCCTCGCCGATCCTCGGGTACTCCTCCTTCAGTTTCCGCTTGTCCATACCCATCGAAAAAGCGTCGTTCACAAGCGCGCATTCCGTAGGCTCCCCGATGGCCTCCTGCCCGTCGCCCATCTCCGCGTCGGAACAGAGCGCCATGGCCATGGCCAGTTTCCGCTCATCCCCGGCGGCGTGCTCTACCACCGTCATCTTATTCTGCGTCAGAGTTCCCGTTTTATCGGAGCAGATCACCTGCGTACATCCCAGAGTCTCCACCGCGGTCAGCTTGCGGATCACCGCGTTCCTCCGGGACATATTGGTGACGCCGATGGACAGCACGATGGTCACCACCGCCGCCAGTCCTTCCGGGATCGCGGCTACCGCCAGGGAAACCGCCACCATAAAGGTATCCAGCATGCTTTCCCCGCTGACATTGGGGTAGGCACGGAAAATATCCACCGCGAAGATCACGGCGCAGATCACCAGCACCAGCACGCTGAGGATCTTGCTGAGCTGATTCAGCTTCCTCTGCAGCGGTGTGGCTTCATCTCTGGCGTTTTCCAGGGCGTCGGCGATCTTGCCCATTTCCGTGTTCATGCCTGTGCCTGTGAGCACCGCGCGGCCCCGGCCGTAAACCACCGTACTTCCCATGTAGCACATGTTCTTCCGGTCTCCCAGAGGAACATCCTTTCTGTCTCCCAGCTCCAGAGCGGCGCTGATCTTGTTGGCAGGTACGGATTCTCCCGTAAGAGCCGCCTCCTCGATCTTCATGCTGGCGCTTTCCAGGATCCTGCCGTCAGCCGGCACCGAATCTCCCGCTTCCAGGATCACCACATCGCCGGGCACCAGCTCCTCGCTGCGGACCGTGATCTGTTTTCCATCCCGAAGGACTTTTGAGGTTGCCGCCGCGATCTCCTGCAGGGCAGCTATGGCTTTTTCCGCCTTGCTCTCCTGCACCACGCCCAGCACCGCGTTGATCACTACCACGATCATAATGATGATCACATCCGCAAAGGATTCGCCGGAATAAGCCGCCGTGATCCCCGAAATGACCGCCGCCGCGATGAGGATAATGATCATGGGGTCTTTCAGTTCCATCAGGAACTTATGGATCAGGCTTTCCTTTTTCCCTTCCCGGAGCTTGTTTTTTCCATGCTCCTCCAGTCTTCCGGAAGCCTCCGCGGAGCTCAGGCCTCCGCTGTCCGACTTCAGCTGACGCAGTACCTCCTGACTGTCTGACAGGTACTCTTTCATACAATTGTCTCCTTTCATTTTCCGCCGCGGATGGGATAAAAAAGACTTATCTGCTGAGCAGATAAGTCTCGTCATTTCATCCACAGCCAGGACTTCTGTCCGTGTGTTGACCGTGTCACATCTTCATGCCGACTACTCCCTTGTCGGTTTTCATATTAACACAGAGATTTCCCCAAGTCAAGGCACCCTGCGGCCGGAGCATCCGGCACAGCTTTTCCCGTCTCTGTCATCCGGCAGAAACTCCAGGGCAGAGGCCAGCGCGCAGACCGCCTGGGCGGCGATCCCTTCCATGGCCCCGGTAAAGCCCAGCCCTTCTTCCGTGGTGGCTTTGATGTTGATCTGCCCTTTTTCCAGCTTCAGGACTTCCGCCACATTGGCTTCCATCTGTTCCAGATAAGGGCGCAGCTTCGGTTTCTGGGCAATGATCGTAACATCGATGTTTTCGATCACATATAATTTTTCTTCCAGCATTTCCCTGACCCTTGCCAGGAGCTTCATGCTGGATACCCCGCTGTATTCCGGATCCGTGTCCGGAAAGTGGTACCCGATGTCTTTCAGGGCTGCCGCTCCCAGCAGCGCGTCCATGATGGCATGCACCGCCACATCCGCGTCGGAATGGCCCAGAAGCCCCTTCTCAAAGGGGATCTCCACACCGCCCAGGATCAGCTTTCTTCCTTCTGTCAGTCTGTGAACATCGTATCCCGTTCCAACCCGCATCTCCGTTATTCTCCTGTGATCTTCAGCATTTTGGAAAGGCGCAGAAAACTCAGGCTTCTCTGCATATAGGGAGCCAGATCCAGCGTTTTTGCCACCTGTTCTCCCGTCAGATCCATCTGACCCAGGGTCTGCCTGCAGCCGCCCTCTTCCATCATATCCCTCAGTTTTTCGCCGGAAGGTATTTCATCCAGGATCTCCGCGATCTCCGGCAGCAGCTGTTCCAGCCGCCGGGGATCCACCTCCTGCAGAGGATCCGGCGTATTTTCCCGGAGCAGGCTGTCATAAAGACTGCCTGAACCGAACTTTTCCTGAAGCACCTCCGCCAGCGGTTCTGTGCCGGAGGCCACCTGGCATCGTTTCTCCTTCATTGCCTGCCTGAATTCGGAATAGTATTCCTCCAGAAGCAGCGTGCTGACTCCGGTCAGCTCTCCCGGAAGCAGATCCGAAGGAGTCCCGATCAGTCCCAGGTCCCACAGCCGGGTGACCTGGTGCTCCCCGCAGGCCGCCGGCCGCAGGGACTCTGTCATCTGGACGCAGAGATCCGAAAACAGCAGGGCGTACATCAGACGCTCGCAGCTGTCCGGGTCTTTCTCCCGGATATCGTCCAGGTGTTTCACCACATCCCGCACCGCCCGCTGCTGCTGGTCGCAGATCTCCTCACAGAAGTATTCTCCGGTGACCAGATGGGCGATCTTCCAGTCCGACAGACAGATATACCGTCCCAGAACCTCCGAAATGCCGGCAGCGGTCAGGTGATACGGGGCCCTGGCAAAAATATCCGTGTCCGCGAATACATACATGGGTCCCTCTGCCGGAAACAGACTTCTTTCCCCGTTCCAGGTAAGGATCGCTCGGTCCGACAGATAGCCGTCGGTGCTGGCCGCTGTGGGCACGGAAATATAGGGGATCCCCCTCTCCCCGGCAATGTACCGGCTGAGATCGTGAATGGTCCCTCCCCCCACAGCCAGGATCAGATCCGCCTCTTCCGGAAGCGTTTCCTCCAGGATCTCCACGCTTCGGTTGTCCGCCCGCAGGGGCGCGCCGGAAAGGCAGATCTCTTCCTGACAGATCTCCAGCACGTCCTCCAGGATTTCTTCCACCGCCTCACTGGTGGGATCGTCCCAGACAATCACCGGCGCGGTAAACTCTCTCAGTTCGCCTTCCGTCAGCATCTCGTACAGCCGCCGGGAGGCTCCCTCCTCGATCCAGATCCCTTTTACAGATGTACTGTGTGCCCTGCCGCAGGAGCAGGGCATACGCAACTGCCCTAAATCAACTTCCATACAGTTTTTTTCATCCTCCTAATCTATGTTTCCCGGCACTTAGCCGTTTCAGTTAAATCCGTATATCTTCTGACACAATTTATATCCGTAGACCGAAAGCTTGCGGCCTCCACGCCCCGGAAGGTTCATGACGGAACCTACCAGGCACCAGCGGATCCGCAGGAAAACGCTGAGATCCTTTTTCTTCAGATACTCCCAGAGTTCCCGTTTCTGCTTCAGGCTTTCCTCCGTTCCCGCCCGGATCAGCATGATCGAAGAGACCGTCATGATGATGGTCAGAGAATGGATCAGGAACTCTCTCTGCCTGGGCTTCAGACCTTTCTGCGCCGACATGAAGTCGATCATTTCCCGATTGACCCGCAGCTGCTGGTCCAGCCGGCTGATCATCACCGTCTCATTTACGGACTGATCCGCCCGGCCGATATAATACCGGTAAAAATTCACATTCAGATAATACATGGTCTTCACCGAAGCGAAGGGAATGAACGCGAACAGGTTGTCCACGTAAAAGGTATGTTCCGGCAACTGCAGCCCGCATTCCAGAAGAAGCTCCGTCCGGAAGATCAGGGAGTGCATCAGCACATAATGGGCAGGGCCCAGATACTTCATTTCCTCCCAGCCGAAGATCCGGTTTTCCGGAAAGGACTTGGTATAGCGCATGACGCGCTTTTTTTCTGCTCCTTCCTTCTCGTACACGTAATTGGACAACAGCACGTCCACGTTCCTGGGGCCCCGGATGATCTCTCTTAAGGTTCTGAGGATCTCCCGGTAAGCCTCGCCGTTTACCCAGTCATCACTGTCCACTACTTTAAAATACAGTCCCGAGGCATTGGCCAGTCCCGTATTTACCGCCCCTCCGTGGCCTTTGTTCTCCTGGTGGATGGCCCGGACGATGGAGGGGTATCTGGCCGCGTATTCGTCCGCGATCTGCGGAGTCGCATCCTTGGTGGAACCGTCGTCCACGATGAGGATCTCCACATCCTCCCCGCCTTCCAGGAGAGAGTCGATACACTTTCTCATGTAAGCTTCCGAATTGTAGCAGGGCACTGCAACTGATAATATTTTCATTTTTTCATCCTCTGTATGACTTTTCTGCCCCCAGGGACAGGTTGATATACTCCGCATACGCTGAAAAGGCCGACGGGACCGGATATTTTTTTCTGGCCTCCTGGATCTCCGCCAGTATCAGGGGACCTGTGCCGGCAGCTTCCAACGACGCCACCCGGACAGCGTACCCTGTCATATGCCATTCCACATGAGAAAAAATATGTTTCGCGTCGGTCAGCCGCTGGATATGGAGCGGCGTCAGCCCCGCCTCCTCCGTCCAGCGCAGCGCTTCCTCCGAAGAAAGATGCCCTTCCATATTCGGAAATTCATACATGCCCGCCAGAAGTCCTCTGGCAGGGCGTTTTCTCAGAACGACCCGTTCCCCGTCCCGAATGACCAGAACGGTCCTGTCCTGGATCTTCCGGGGCTTTTTCTCCGGTTTTACGGGGTAAGCCAGCTCCTGCCCGGCCCTGTGGGCCTGACAGCATCCGCTCAGGGGGCACTCTCCGCATTTTGCCGCTCCGCCCGGTACGCAGACCATCGCGCCCAGTTCCATCAGCGCCTGGTTAAATTCCCCGGGATCTTTCTGCGGCAGGATCGCCGCCAGATCTGCCTCTACACTGCCGCGCACAGACTGCTTCTGCATATCCCGGCCATCCCTCCGGAGCCGGGCCAGGACCCGCAGGACATTTCCATCCACAGCCGGAGCCGGGATCCTGTAGGCGATGGAGGCAACCGCTCCCGCCGTATAGCTTCCGATCCCCGGAAGTTTCTTTAATTCCTGAAGCTCTTCCGGCAGCGCGCCTCCGTGCTGCTCCACCATCAGCCTGGCAGCCTTCTGCATGTTCCGCGCGCGGTTGTAGTATCCCAGCCCTTCCCATAATTTCAGAAGTTTTTCCTCCGGGCAGCGGGCCAGCGCTTCCACATCCGGAAGTTCCCGGATAAAGCGGCGGAAATACGGTTTGACCGCCTCCACCCGGGTCTGCTGGAGCATGATCTCAGACACCCAGATATAGTAGGGATTCCGCTGCTCCCTCCAGGGAAGGGAACGTTTTGTCTTCCGGTACCAGCTCAGCAGCGGTTCCACGATTTCATCCAGCATAAACAGCCTGCATCTCCATCCATATTTTCTCCCCGCACCGTGCCTGGAAATCCTTTCTTCTCCGGGCACACTGCTGTTACTATCATGCCATAAAATCCGCAAAAAATCAATCTGGTTTTCCGACCCTTTCCATGGTATGCTAAACGTGCGGCGCGTATACAGACAGGCGGAAGCCGCGCGCCGCGGCTTCCGCCTTTACAAATACATTCTATAAAGGAGCATGCAAATGACTGCAGATGGTATTATTTTTGATGTGGACGGCACCCTCTGGGACTGTACGGATGCGGTTGCCGCCGGATGGAGCCGTTTTTTCGGGGAACAGCCGGATCTGAAGGGGCTTTCTATTACAGGCCGGGAACTCCGGCAGCTGTTCGGAAAACCTCTGGCGGAAATCGGCGCGATCCTGTTTCAGGGGCTTCCGGACCCGCGCCGGAAAGAACTTCTCCGGCAGTGTTACGAGGAGGAATACAAGGCGATCGAGCAATCCCGTCCCGGTCTCTACGAAGGGATGGGTCCTGTACTGCAGACGCTTTCCAGGCGTTTTCCTCTTTTTATCGTCAGCAACTGCCAGGGCGGCTATATTGAGCGGTTCCTGAAAGTCACCGGCATGGGCTCCTGTTTTGGCGGCCACCTCTGTCCCGATGACTCGGGCATGCTGAAAGCCGATAACATCCGTCTGATGACAGAGCGGCACCACCTGAAGCGGGCCGTGTATATTGGCGATACGGCGCTGGACTGCGCCGCCTCCCGGGAGGCCGGCGTCTCCTTTATCTTTGCCGCCTACGGATTCGGCCAGGCAGACCAGCCGGACGCCGTTATCCGGAAACCGGAAGATCTTTTGGCTCTGTTTCCGTAAAATTCACCACGGTCCTGTAATCGGTCCCCGCCCCGCCTCTGCAGGTGATCAGGGTGAGGACCTTTTTTCTGTCCGTCTCCTGCCGGGGAAGCGCCTGGTCCGCCCTGCGGATCTCCGCCGACTGAAAGCGGAATTTCCGGCATCCTCCCGGAGTGAACAGGAATGCCTGTCTATGTTCCCCTGCGTATCCCGGCTCCAGAAACTTCTTCAGTCCCCCGAACATCTGTCCGGAGATCAGGTTATGAGCAAAGAGGAATATCCGGGAACCGCCTCCCAGATCCGTACCCACATAGCTGAACACCGACCCCAGGGGGTCTTCCTGCCCTTTAAAATTTTTTCCCAGATACTCTCCTTCCTTTTCTCCGATCAGGATCGGATAATCGATGGCCGTATCCGGGATCCGGATCCACCCCCGGATGTCCGGATTGACCGCCTTGAGGATCCGGAAATCAATCTCCTCTCCCTGTTCCTCCAGTTCTTCTGCTTCCGCAGTTCCGGAACGGGATCCCGGAGGATTTTCCACCTGTTCTCGGAGTATTTCATTTTCTTCTTCCGTTCGGACATAACCCGTCACCTCCTTTCCTCCCACAAATAAGGATCCGGAAAGCATCAGAAGCAGGGCGATGTTTCCCGCGGTCTTTCCGATCCTCATCGCTTCCGTGCCGGCTTTCTGTTTACAAGGAACAGCGCCAGAAGGGATCCTCCGGCTCCTGCCAGACACAGCGGCAGACGGCTTTCTGTTCCGGTATCAAACAGCGTCCTCTTTTCCGGCTCATACGGTCTGAATTTCGGTACCACCGTAATATCATAGGCCATGGTCCCTTCCTCCTCCTGCCAGGAGGGAATGGCGGCCAGCGCCGGATCCGCGGCCCGGTAACCGCCTGTATCCTCGGCTTTTAAAAGGTACAGTCCCGGCTCCAGTCCGGAAAAAAGGATCCGGCCTTCCCCGTCCGGCGACGCCTCCTCTCCTTCTTCCGCCAGAACGGACAGCCGTTCTGCCGCCTGCCGCATTTCCGCGCTGTTTTCCAGTTGATCCGGATCTATCCCCGCCTGCCGGTAAGAGTCTTCCAGCCGGTATCTTCCCTGGAAAACATCCCCTACCCGGGTACAGGAAAAACGGATCCCTTCCGGAGATATCCCTTCTTCCAGCAGCAGCGTGATGCTTCCCACCGTTTCCGCCCGGACGGCTGCCGGCGTTCCGAAGAGCGCCAGGGCCAGCACGGCCGCCGCGGCACGGCATTTTCCCGAACTTTTTCTTTTTCTAATCCCCATGGTTCTCACATACCTCCTTTCTCCGCTTTCCGGCTCTGCTCCTCCGGATCAGGATCCCGGCCGCTGCCCCCGACATCAGAAAGGGCATCGCCGAAAAAATAAGTTCCCGGGCGGAAGGAAGGCCCGGACGGATCCCCAGGTAGATTTCCTGGCTGTAAGCCGTCCTCCGTCCTGTTACCACCAGCCGCTCCGTATTGATCCCATAAGGAGTGCAGGTCACCAGGGACAGCAGGTCTTCTCCTTCCCGGATCTCCAGGGTTTCCACTTCTTCCGGGCGGATCACCTGTATCTCGGTTACTTCGTAAGCCAGCATCTGCCCAAGAACTCTCAAAAACAGATCGTCTCCTTCCCTCAGCTCATCCAGGCGGGTAAACAGGCGGGAGCCCGGCAGCCCCCGATGACCGGTAAGGACACAGCGGGTGTCGTTTCCGCCCACCGGAAGGCTGCTCCCCTCCAGATGTCCCACGCCGGCAGAGAGAACTTCCGGGGCTGTCCCGTGATACACGGGCAGATCCACATCGATCTTCGGGATCTCCAGACTGCACATCATCCCTGTACCCGCCGTATTCAGCAGGTTTTCATATTCCCCCAGTTCTTCTGTTTCCCCGGCGCCGGCAATATCCGCCCCTTCTCTCAGGCGGAAGAGACGGCGGTTATACGTATCCGCCCGCTCCCACGCAAGGCGGAGCTCTCTGTCTTCGATTTCCGCCTCCGCGCTCTCATAAGTAGAAAGAATGTTTTCCTGCCGCTGCCGGTCCCGGATATTTCCCGCCAGGGGCGCCAGACAGAGCGCCAGTCCCGCCCCGAACAGCAGGCCTGCCAGCCATTTTCTCATGGTTTTACAATACCCGGAGGTTTCTTCGTTTCTTTATGACGGCCAGCAGCGAAAGCCCCATCATGGCGGCCCCTCCGCCGGTCAGCAAAAGGACTGCCGGTGTACCCGTGGAGGGAAGCCTGCTGCCGGTACGGTTGATGACCGTCAGGTTCACTGTGCCGGTGTCGGGATCGGTTTCCAGCACCGTCCCTTTTTCTTCTGTGTATTCCCCATCGTAAAAGCTCCGGATATCCGCAGTGGCCTCCAGGGTCTTCAGGGTTTTATCCGTGGCCCCGTCCCCTTCCAGGTATTCCGTTCTGTCCTCCTGAAAAGAAGGCGTGATCGTCAGGACCACCGGATCCTCCAGCAGCCGGTATCCCTCCGGGGCCCGGGTCTCCTTCAGGTAATAAACGCCGCTGTCCAGTCCATAGATCCGGAAAGCGCCCTCCGCGTCCGAGGTGATGGTCGCCGCGTAGGAAGGCGCGCTTCCGCCGGTATGATCGCTGCCGCCCAGATAATCCCGGTTAATCACAATGTATCCGCCTTCCGCCCCCTTTTTCACATAAACCTCTTCCTGACATTCCGGGTCACTGTAGAGGCTGAAAAGAGCCCCCTGCAGCTGCAGACCCTTTTCATTCAATTTCCGTCCGTCTATCTGATAGGTAAAGCAGACTACCGTATCCCAGGGCGTTCTCCCGGTTTTTTCTTCTCCTCCGCTGTCCGGATCATTGGAGAATTCCAGCGAAACTTTATTCTCAAAACCCGGCCTTCCTGTATCCTCAGCCGCGCGGTCGGTCAGCGACGCCTGGTAGGTCACGGCCACCGTCTGGTCATATACGTTTTTCCCATTTTCGTCCCTCTGATCAAATTCCCGGTCCACCACAGCCTTCAGGTCGTCGATAACGATCTGAAACGTTTCTCCCTCTTCTTCGCCCTGAAGAAGCACATACTCGTCCTCCTCCTCATTCAGAACGTAGGTATTTTCTCCCTGGGAGATCTCCACCCGCACGCTCTCGCGGTCAAATTCCAGGGCTTCATCCAGGGAATCATGAAAAGCGAAATAATAGGTATCGTACCCGTACATATCCGGCACGGGGGCTTCAAACCTGTAGGGGATCGTCTGACCGATCTCATAATCTCCGATGGCGTTCCAGCCGATATCGCCGTCGTCCTCCCGTATGGTTTTTGTCACCCCTGTGGGGATATCGGATTTGATCAGGATCACCGCCTCCGGATTCGCGGTATCTGTCATGCAGAGAGAGGCGGCCTGGGACGTTCCGTCCACCTCCGTCACTTCATCGATCAGATAATATCCGAAGGATAACCCTCTCAGTTCCCATCGGTTTTCTTCCGTAACGTTCTCTACCGTGACTTCCAGTCCCGGGATCTGCTGACGGTGGATCTCATCCCTGAGCTCTTCCGCGAAATACCGGAACTCGCTGTACCGGCCGATCTCCTCCTGGTCTGCCTGCGCTCCTTCTGTTTTTTCCGTGTTCAGGCTCTGTATATAATCCAGGATCTGATACTCTGTCAGGGCTTCCGCTTCCGTTCCCAGCCTGGCGGCCACCACGGTCCGAAGGGGCGCTTCGAACTCCGGATTCAGGGAATACTGAACGGATTCTCCCTCCCGGGAATTCAGGGCGTTCAGGATCCGGTAGACCTGGAATTTCTTTCCTTCCAGGCTTTGCCCCTCCTGACCCTGAAGGATGATGGCCGCCTCCCCCTGATCCGGATCATAGGCTCTGCTCACCGCGGGAGCCTGGCTGCCGGTTTCCTCCGGCGCTGCCGCGCACAGGATCGTGCCGGCGGAAAGTGCCAGGCACACGGCCGCGGGCACCCATACTGTTCTTAACCATTTTTTACTCATCATCGTCTGTATCTCCTTTCTTTTTTGCTCTTCCCATGATCACGGAAGCGAAAAGTAACATCCCGCCGGCAGCGGTTACCGCAAGCGTACCCGCCGAACCGGTCTCCGGAAGCACAAAGCGCCCGGGGATCTCCTCCGCTTTAAATACCGCGCATTTCTGAAATTGTCCGGAATCCAGGATTTTACAGTATCCTTTATATCTGCTGCGGTTGGCGTCCGCCCAGGCTATGGCCTGCCGCACCATCTCCACAGAAAATGCCACCGAAGCCTCCCCCGGTTCCTGCGATTCCAGCCTTGCCGCCCCGTAATCCAGGGGCTCGCCGTAGGCGTTGTAACCTGCTTCATCCCTTATCTTCCAGACCGCCAGCTGCTGCAGATAATAGAGATCGGATCTGCTGCCATCCATCTGATCCATATGATCCTCCAGATATTTCAGGGCCAGCGCCAGTCTGGTGATCTCCTCCTGGCTCAGATAATCCAGCCCGTCAAATACTTCCGCCGTCCGCTGCGCTACATATTCCGCATTCTGTTCTATACAGAAATAGGGCACCCCCTCCGTGGATCCCAGGATCCGTTCCTCCCAGCTGTCCGCCAGGGTCCCGTCTTCCCGAACCGCCCAGATCTGCTGTTTTTCCTCCATATATCCGCCGGTTCCCTGAAGATAACTGAACTCCAGGGTATCCCCCACCTGCAGAGCGTCATAGGCATCTCCCGTTTTATAAGAACCGGAAAACGCCGCCAGAACCGTACGGGGTCCGGCTGCCAGGGCCGCTGCCAGAAGCAGAAACACAGCCATGACTCTGGGAAACCTTTTTAACCTTTGCTTCAAGCCGCCTCTCCTTTCCTGTTGAATCACGAATCCTACCTGCCCCTTCCGACGGGGCGGGCCGCGCTCATCCGCCGGGCCTGCGGGTTCCCCGGCCGGCCGAAGGCAGAAGAAATCCAGAAAACGCTGCACACCTGTTCCTCCTCTCTCAGATCAAAAAAAGGGAAAATTCATGACGCATTTTTCAATGCCGGTTGAAACCGAAAACTTGTGACGCATCCCTCCACGGGGACGGAAAACTTAAGATCAGATCCAGACTTTGGTCAAAATGGCGCAGAAATACCCTGAAAAGATTTACTTACATGGTTCTGGAATGCCGGAACGAAATGTTCCTTTTTTGAAAAATAAGATGAAGAACTTTTTTGAAAAAAAGTCCCTTCGGGAACACAGGAACGCGTCCCCTGATCGATGAGTTTATTATACTGTCTTCCTTCCGGAAAATCAAGCGAAAAACACAGGATTTTCCTCCCACAAAAACATAGTATTTTCCTCCCGTCCGTGCTATAATCTTAAAAAAGCAACAGGAGGTAGATTATGGCAAGACCCAAGAATTACGCAAAACAGATCGAAGCTCTTACGAAAAAATACGAAGCCCTGGAGAACAAAAAAATTTCTCTGGCAGATGAGATCAATAAAATTTCTGATGAAGAAGATGAGATAGCGGAACAGATCTCCCAGTTAAAGCTGGAACAGCTGCAGCAGCTGATGGAGGATAAGCACCTGAGCGTGGAAGAGCTCCGGGAGATCCTTGAAAGCAGATAAAGATTTTGGCCGGTCCGGATCATGATCCGGGCCGGCTGTCTTTTTTGCACAGAGGCTAACATTCCACTATGCTTTACAGATAATCATAGAAAAAGCCGTCCTACCCTCAGAAAGTAAACGGCTATTTCAAATAACTTATATCTTTCGCCGGGGTGGGTGAAGTGTAATCACCTTCCGGCTGTCTTGTTAAATATATTATAAAGCGACAAAAGAGTTCTGTCAAATATACCTCCGATTCTCTCAGTGAATCTTTTTCATAATATATAACTGGAACTCTGAAGAAATCCATGTCGCGAAAGACATCGCAATATCACTATGGGCATATGTTCCGCCATAACGTCCTGCTTTTGAAACAATACCAATGGCATTCATCTGCGTAATCCACTTTGTCGGTGCCATAACAAAACGATTTAATCCAGCCTCCTTTTTAACCGACTCGAATTGCACACGGCTAAACTCAGGATTTCTATTCTTGGTAAATCATTTAAAATATCCGCCGCTGACTTTATTTTATTTCAATTCAGACCACTGCACTTCTTTAAATCCGACAAGAACACGCTCTCCGGCTAAAAGTATCGGACGCTTAACAAGCATTCCGTCTGTGGCGAGGAGATCCAACTGCTCTTCATCGCTCATATCCTTCAGTTTGTCTTTGATCCCCATAGAACGATAAAGCTGCCCGCTTGTATTGAAAAAACTTTTGAGGGGAAGCCCGCTCTTTTCCTTCCATTCCTTAAGCTCTTCCGCCGTCGGATTTTCTTCCTTTATGGGACGCTTTTCATACTCTATCCCATTATCCTGAAGCCATTTTTCAGCTTTTCTGCATGTGCCGCACTTGTCATAGCATATAAATGTATACATATTGATCCTCCCGATTTATTAGTGTTATATCAAAATGATGTGATCCTGCCTTATATTTTAACCGTCTCTTTTCATATACAGCACCGGATAGGGCTTCCCCTGTTCATCCAGTTCCGATCTCTTATATACTTTGAATCCCATATGTTCATAAACTCCTCTTGCCTGCGGGTTTTGTTCATTAACAGCAAGCGTATTTACCGAATATCGATCTGCTCCATATTGAAGTAATTTTTTCCCGACTCCATTTCCTCGGTTCTCATTGGAAATAAATAACATTTCCAGTTTTTGATCCGCAATTCCCATAAATCTTACCGGATTGCCTGCGTCATTTTCTGCTATAACCAAAATCGGAACATTCTCCAACGCTTCCGGTACATATTCTTTTATACGATTTCTTTCCTCTTCAGATAAAAATAAATGCGTTGCTTTTACAGAGTTCTCCCATACATTTAATAATTGGCCTGTTAACTTCTGATCTCTGTTTTTGGCTTCGACTATTCGCATATGAATTCACCCTCTGAAAAAATATCTTGGTTTTATGCAATAAGGTCACTGTCTGTCTCTGGGTAAATATCAAATTAGGATTTATCTGCTTTACAAACTGGTGTTTATCGCTTAATACATTCAATTATTGGTTCGATGTATTTTTTGTCAGTCCAGTCGCAGTTATTGTCCCCGGCTTCCATTAATGCCTTTTCCCATATTTCGTAATCAGATGGATCTTTCTTTGCAACAGCCTTTCTAAGCAAATTGCATAATATTCTATCTTTGAAAGACATGGCGTCCATATCCCATGCGCCACGACAGTAAAAGACGGGAATGTCAGATAAGTTATCTTTCATGTTACGCTCTTTGATTTGCAGAAATGTATTTTCTTCATATGGAGATGCACCGCAACAAAATACAATAATTTTTTTGTCCATCAATTTATTGGCATTCTTTTTTAGGAAAGACAAGCCGGCAATACCGGAAGCATATATTCCTCCGCCTAAAATAATAGGGTCATATGCAGTAATTTCATTAATATCAGCTTTTTTTGTTTCTATACACGGAAACCCGGTTTCCTCAGACAGCCATTCAGCATATCTTTTTGTAGCACCGTATTTTGATTGATATAGGATTACTCCGTTCATAAATGAATCTCCTCAAATTAAAATTTACCGCTTCTTTATCATCACATAATTTTCAAGAAAAACTCCTTGCCGTTCTACCTGCTGTTCCTTAACAATCTTATAACCTCTTAAAATTTCATCAATTTCCATATCCTCATCATATGAAAATTTTATGAGAGGATCATCATTTGCGGTTGAAGTTATAATTACTGTTTTGCCTTTTAAACTGCCAAGAAAAAGAAACGATAATTTATCAATATCATACGCTGCGCTTTCAATATAGCTGCTCATATTTAGGAATTCATCAATACTATAATTTCTACTTACACTTTACATATCCTTCTCTACATTTTCATCTACTCGCACATATAGTAGATCTATTTCCGAGTCTCTAATTTGTCGAGCCAAATCAATATATGTACCTCCCTTCAGGATATAATATTTGTTGAATGTCCCCCTAAAGTATTTTCTGACATTTTATGATAGACCATTTTTCTCCTCCTTCATGCTGCTTCGTTTTAAGTTTTGACAAAAGTACTACCGTCTCGTCCGTTGTCTCATTGGGTAGGAAACTTTCTTCACTGTCGACTTTTTTCCTACCCAAAAGGACTACCGTCTCGACTGTGTTTTCGTTGAGCAACCGAATTGTATCGCCTTCACAGCCGTTATAATACACCGGGAACTTAAAGCTGATCTGCTTTATGATGCGCCCGCTGCCGTCCCTATCGGGATACAACTCGATTGTCTTGATGAACGTTCTCATAAATTTCTTCTTTTCAAGATCCGTCATCTTTCCATATATCTTATCAAATTCCAGGAGGAATTGATAGACCTGTTTTCCGGTGATCTGCTCCCCGCAGGACGCGGATATCTTCGTCTCCACATCCGAAAGGATCTCCTCCAGTTCCGAAATCCGGTCATACAGGTTATCCAGGCGTTCCTGCATATCCTGATACTTCCGGTCGTAATGCCGGTCATTCACATCCAGCTTGTCCAGCATAAGCACCAGCTTCTTTTTGGCGCCCGTCACCTGCAGGAGCTTTCCCTTCATCTGCTCCCGTTCCTCTTCCAGGGCGGAGACATCCACCTTCTCGTGCAGCTTGTCCTGGATAAAATCCCGGAACTTTTCCATCGCCACCATATCGCGGATGATCTGAACCACTTCCCCATTCAGTTCCTCCTGGTTCAGGGAAGGTTTAAAATCGCAGAAATGTTCTTCGTCAATCTTCTTCCTGTGCTGGCACCTGTAATAGAAATCGTCCTTGTACTCCCCGGTCTTCTTATTTTTCCTCCGCCTCACCGTCCCGGCCATTCCGGAACCGCAGACCGGACATTTCAGGATCCCGGATAAAATATGCTCATGGTCCAGGCTGTGGGTTTTATTCCATTTCACGCCTGTAACCTTACGCTTGGCCCTGGCTGCCTCCCAGGTCTCCTGGTCAATGACCGCCTCATGGAGCCCTTCTGCCAGAAGATACTCCTCCTTCTTTACCCGCCGGTACTGGTCCCTTGTCCCTTTCACCTTTTCCGTCGCGTTCTTCCCGTACGCGATCTTGCCTGCGTAGACCGGATTATCCAGGATTTTCAGGATAGTACTCCTGGTAAAATGGCTTACCTCCTGCTCCCGCAGCTTCTTTTTGGAATACCCGTGCTGGTTCAGGTACTTGCTGATGGAATCTGCCCCCATGTCCGTATGGACAAATTTTTCAAAAATCAGCCGGACAATCTCCGCTTCCTCCGGGTTCACGATCAGCGTGCTGTTTTTGGAATCCAGCCAATACCCGAACGGCGCCTGCCCTCCGTTCCATTTCCCTTCCCTGGCTTTCTGCCTGCGCCCTTCCATGGTCTGGACCAGGATATTTTCCCGCTCGATCTCAGCCACGGCAGACAGCACGGTGATGGTCAGCTTCCCGGAATCTTTGGAAGAATCAATTCCGTCTTCCACACAGATCAGGTTCACGCCGTAATCCTGGATATACTGCAAGGAATTCAGCACATCCGCCGCGTTTCGCCCGAAGCGGGACAGTTTAAATACCAGCACATAAGAGATCTGATCCTTTTCACTGGCAATGTCCTCCATCATCTCCATAAAGGCAGGCCTTCTGGCAATGCTCTTCCCTGACTTTCCGGCGTCACAGTATTCGCCCGCGATTTCAAGGTTCTTATACTCCGCGTACTGATGCAGGCGTTCCTGCTGGGCTTCCAGGCTGTAGCCCTCCGTCTGAGCAGCCATGGAAACCCGGGTGTAAATGTAGCATTTCTTTTTCACGTCCTCACCTCTTTCGGTTGCTCACTGTCACACGGTTCGCCGTGCATGATTAATATATCGGAGTCCGGCATCCCCGCCAACTCGCAGGACGCACAAGGTTTCTCTCTGAAAACTATGCGGAACGCACAGAATCACCGGAAGTGCCAAAAGGCACATTCCGGGATTGTAAGCGGTCGCCAAGGTCTCGGGCGAGCCCGGACTTCGGCTCGTCGCCAGTACAAAAAGCCGACAGCCCAGAGTACTGCCGGTAAGGATGTGATTTCAGGATGTTTTTTCTGCAGATCCCTGCGTCTTTTCTTCGTCCAGTTCTTTCAGTATTTCAGCGCCGTACTTCTGGATCATCCGCGCCATAAACTCGGCGCAGCGCTCCATGTTCAGTGCAGCCTGTTTTTCTGTGTACATGCCTGTACTGACCAGTTCCCGTCTTTCCATGAGTTTCCCGCCTCTCCTGCCGCAGGGAGCATCCCTGCTTTGTTTCCTCATGTCACAGGCAAAGAAAAAGCAGTTATATTTACCCTCCCTCAAAATATTGCATAAAGAAACCCGTTGGCATATTTTCCCAACGGGTCTAAAAATTTTATGTATTATCAAACAGACTAATTTGCCAATATTCACTTTTTTCTGAAAATATTTTAGACAAGAAAAACTATGCTCTGTTTGATACACAATTCCTTCATCTTATCCTTTATTTTGTATCCGCATTATATCTAAAACATTCTTCACATTTTACCGGACATTCCTGCATTTCAAATACATTTGGATTTCTCATAACTCCCACATACGGGATCTGCCTCTCATGACAAATTTCTATAACTTCATTCCGTTTGTCCGAATCCATTCTGTTGCCCAGAAATACCTTCGTTATTGGAAAAAAATCAATATTGTAATCAGAAATATTTTCACAGCGAAGCGGCAGCAATAATCTCCATTCGTTTTGATATACCCAGTCAATACTCTTCCTCAGCGCACCATGTGAATAGATGTCCCACAGCCCCGACTCCGTGATTTCTTTATCCTGCAAAGCAGTCAGCCTGTCTGTTATATTTGATCTCGTTTTACAATAAATCATCGGAAACAGAATTCGATATACACTTTGATATTTTTCTTCATTTGGCAGTATTGTATATTCAACGCAAAATCCCCTGTGGCAATCGGCATAAGCCCCTCCCCACATTAATTGAGAGTATGGTGTTGTTGCGAAACAGGACACTCTAAAAACATTTTTCAAATAAGACAAATACTGCTCATAGTCCGAAGAAATGATTTTTGCCACAGCATGTCCGAGATCTGCATCTTTCCTTAATTCCATATCCAATTTTAAAAAGAAATGTTCATTTGAAAGTTCTTCCATTTTGGATGTGGGAATTTTAGTGAATGCAGAAGAAAAATTCTGGGCAGATTCAAATGCTGCCATTAATGTCTGGACCAGGCGATTTCCAATTTCCTGTACTGACAGGCTATCATCTATTTTAATTTCGCATCGTCTGCAATATTCTGACAGTCGCAACTTCTCATATTCTGCCCCGTCCAGGTTGATATCAGAATCATATACGTCATCAAACTGACTGGGCGCTTGCATAAAAACTGTATTATTTTTTAATGCCTCAATAGAATAATTACGTTTTTCCCATCTGTTTCTTCGGCTTTGTTTGAAAAATATTTATACAGCTTCATCGGCATATTCATTTTAGACCTTAAGCTGAATTCTTCATATCCCATATTTTCAATTTCATTAAGTCCCATAAATGCACCGTTAACAACACAATATGATGATGCAATTTGCGGAGCAAGCTGCTGTAATGTGCCAAACATTTGATTAATATCCATCAGTATTCCATTCCTTCTTTCATGTTTCTCCATTCTTCTTTCGTCTGGCAGGATATGTGTTCCGTCCGTAAAACACCCTCTATCGCGCAAGAAACATTTTTACTTGTGTGATGATAATGAAAACCGCATTTCTCCTGAACCCGTTTGGATTTTTGGTTTCCATCAAAATATCCGCACCATATTTTAGACAGATTCAGATCTTCAAATCCATGTCTCAAAATTTCCCGAACAGCTTCTGGAATCAAGCCTCTTCCCCAATAGGGAACACCGATCCAGTATCCAATCTCACCTTCTGTTTTCGGAAGTCCGATATTACTGGTTTCACCGATCATCAGCCCTATACTTCCAACCGGATGACCGTTTTCTTTCAAAACCACCGCATAAGTCTCAGTCGCAGAAAGAACTTCCCGGATTATTTCCCGGCTGTTTTCCACACTTGTATGAACAGACCATCCAGCTATAGGCCCCACATCAGGATGACTTGCATATCGGTATAAATCTTCTGCGTCTCTCTCCTCCCATGGACGGAGAAGCAGTCTCTCTGTTTCCAAAATCATATCTTTGCACCTCCCTGTAATTCGCATACCATGATATATTCTTCTTCATTTTCATCCACTATTGCAAATCCGAGTTTTTTATACATCCTTACTGCGTAATTTGCCTTCTGTACGGACAGTGACGCTCTTTTATATCCCTGTGCCTTCAGCTGTTCCAGCATCTCCCGCATCATCCGAGATCCAATCCCACGACCTCTATATTCCCTGTATAATGAAATAGCGATAGACGGCGTCTCATCATCTACATGGCCATAGTCATCCATAATCCTTGCCCAAACCGCCCCTGCAGCCTTTCCGCCGAAATCGGCAACCAGACAGTTATCCCCTCGTCTTGTTCCAAATTCTTCAATATAAAGCTTCAATTCTGGCATTTCTATGATATCTCTTGCCGGAGGCATTACTCCCTCTGGAACATATATGGCCTCATAAAGGAAATCCTTCAATAATCCAATCTCATCATGACGCAGATTACGAACCTTGTACTGCTTCTTATTGTCTTTTTTATCCACTTATTTCTCCGCCCTATCTTTTCGTTTTCCCATAACTGCAAAAAATTCCCAAGTCCACTCTCAAAATTATCTGAAGCTAAAAATAGTCCATATGCTGTATCATACCATGAGATCCAAATTCTTTCTACTGTTCTATTCACAGAGCATTCATTCCAAAAATGAAATTTTAAATTCCACCTCCCCCAGGGTAGTAGCATTTACTTCTGCACAGTTGATATTTACTCTTTCATATATTCATGGTATGGTTACTCGGAAATCTGTGTCCGCAGGTTGGTGGAGCTGACCGCCGTGTACCGGGTCACAAAATCAGAGAAACTGCTGGAAAACCGGTGTTTCTGCAATATCTCCATCACCGGAGTTTCCCCGTACTGCCGAAACTCCAGCTTCCCCTCCCGGTTGATGCAGAAGAACCCGCCCAGCACCTGCGCCGTAAAATACAGCACATCCCGGTAGGTCTCAATGTCATTCTCCGGATAAATGGAAAGCAATTCCGATCCGTTGGGAAACGCTTCGATCTCCGCCTGTGTCTATGCCAGTTCCACCCCACAGGCGGTACTGCACAGCGCCATCATCCCGTAGGCGGTACCAATAATTTCAAAACCATTGAAAGCCCGGTCAAAACGGAGCATCCGGTCATAAGCTTTCAATTCCAACACATGCACCGTCCGGTTTGCCTCGCTCACTTCAAAGATCCCCATGGGGACAGCTTCGTAAGTCCCGTCCGCCAGCCGCAAGTGGTAGGACAGTTCCACTTCCGCGTCCTCCAAAATGTACCGGTCAAGCCTTGTACCCCTCCACATACATCTCCGCTGTCTTCACCGCCAGCATCTCCGTGTCAAAATATCCCACCGTGATCTTTTCCTGCTGTTTAAACTCCGTCAGGATCGTCAGCCATTTTGCCGACACGGAAAACGTCACCGGGATGCTCACCACGCCAGCGCGCACCACATCCCGCTGCACCGTCCCGGCCTCCGTCTCCCCGCCGGAATCCGCTTCCACGTCATCCATCTGCACCTATCGCCGCCGATCTCCACTGTAATGCCTTTGATCTGGCTCGCCATGTGTCACCACCTCCTGAAAATGGACATAGAAAAAGCACCTACCATTTCTGATAGATGCCTTGTTTCATTTATTAATTCTCATATCATTCACTCAAGTACTTTCCAATAACCAGTCTTTTTAGATCCAACTCTTTCCACATATCCATTCTCTTTCAGGAATGTAAGATTTTTTTCCACTGCTGTTTCACTGATTCCCAAAATTTGATGCAGTTCACTGGTAGTAATATTCGGATTATCTCTCATTTCCGTAATAATTCTTTGCCTTCTTGCATTTAATCCTTTTTTATTCCCCACCTTATTCCCAACTTTATTCCCAACCTTTTTTATACGATGCAGTGGGATCGTGACAACAATCGAATTTTCTCTGAAAGTAAATGCTTCCCTTCCATAAGTCTCAATGATCTTAGGCACGCCACGGCCTGATTTTTCACTGATATGCAGCTGCAAAAAGATTTCTGATAGTTTTTCATTTACCGGAACCGATTCTCCCAGAAGAAATCCCTCCATTGTCTGTGCCGGCGGCAGTGTCCCTCTGGATAAAATTTCTATCCTGTCTGAAAACACAGAAATCATTGGCTCATTTCCGCTTACCCACAGATTATGCAAAACTGCATTTATAATTGCTTCTCTAAAGGCTTTGTTATCAAACAACGGTGTTTCCGGACGTTCCACTACCCGCTCACTTTCATCTGTCTGGATCAGATTCAATACATCTGCATACCTTAAAACTTCATCCAACGTATAGAGCAGACAGTTATTACCAAATTCTCTTACAGAGAATAAATTAGAGCCTTTCGTTTCTCCTTCAAAAATCGAAACTCTTAGTGGAAAATGCGAATTATCCGAAAGCAGCTGTGCCAACAGATTATATTCTCCGTTTTTATTTCTCAAGCCGAGATTTTTCTCGAAAGTTTTTTCATTTAAAACAATCCCTTTTGAGCCATAATACCCAAACAGTTTAGAAAACGTCAGTTCCTGATATTTTGCCGCCAGAGTTTCAATGGTCTCCACTCTTCCATCCAGAATTTTAAACAGCTGGATCTCTCTTTTCGGATAATCCTTCAAATTGGCTTTGGACGAACCAATGCGGATGTATCGCTTTTCCTTAAAGGCAGTCGGGATCTCTTCTGCTGCAGGAATGACCAGAACAACAACTCTTTTATCATCTATAACTGCTTCCTCGAACGAAAAATTGATACTCGGAAATAAATTTCTCGCCAAAAAGTTCTGATAGGGTTCTTTATTGTAGTCCCCATATTGATTGAATGTTGTACCTACAACCTCATGGGTTTCATCATTTACACCCCACACAAAATAAGCTTGAGCTTTATAATGAAATGCGGCCGCATTTGAAAGTGCTGAAACATATTCGCCCAGCACCTCCGGCTGAAACCAGTTTTCTTTAAATTCAAACCATTCCTGTTCGTCATCATATGCACATAAATCCAAGACTAATTTTTCGATATTCATCATTCTTCATCCTTTTCCCAACTTTTATTCCCAACATTAATATTATAATACATTGGGAATAAAGTTGGGAATATTTTATGCATTTATCAAAAAATTATTCCTAAAACTTATCAAAATCCTCCTGCGTGGCCACCACCGCATATTTATGCTCATCGTTCCGGCTTCCCCTGTATTTTCAATCCCATAACAGGCCGTCAGGTTCGCCTGGCTGTCAAAATCTACAGCCAGCACTTTCTTACCCAGTTTCTGCAGTACGTATGCGAGGTTCAGGGTGGAAGTGGTTTTCCCCACCCCGCCTTTCTGTGATCCGATAACGTAAATCTTTCTCATTATCCATACCGTCCTTTCTTTTCCGCAACTTTGTCCGCCATTGCCTTCCCATTTTCCTCAAAAGCATCCACATAACTCGCTTCCTCTCTTGGAACGATCACCAGACGCCCCTCCTTACAAGTAACCGTGATAGATGTCCCGCAGTCAAATCCAGCTTCACGGAGCCATTGCCCTTTCAGCATGATGGCCGGCGTGGATTTATACTGATAGCCGCTCTGCTCATAGACTTTCATATTTCTGAATTTTTTCATCGCCATAGATGTGCCTCCTTAAACCGTAAATGAATATTTACTTTAGAAATGCCTTTGTTTTTCTGCCATCGGCTGTCAACAACCCAACGGCACCACCTCCCTTAAATCCTTCTGCCTGAAACATCGCTCAACTAACCTCGGCTTCGCCTCGCTAAGGTTCGCGATGTGCGTTCTCACTAAGCTCAGCTGACGCTTCGCTAAGTGTTCACAGCAAAAAGCAGCTGCCAATGCATTTACGCATCAGCAGCTGCCGATTTAAGTTCCGTGTATTATTTATTTGACTTTTTCTCCTGATCCTTGATCCTGTAATATTCTTCCATATCCAGGGTCAGATCCACATGAGTGTCAGGCTTCCGCAGAAAGCCTTTCACGCTTTCTGCGGTGTCGCGGTATTCGCCAAGGTCTGGAGCAAGCTCCGACTTTGGCTCATTGCCCGCGCATTTTCGGTTGCTCAAGAGGCATACGGTCTCGACTTGTTCTTCGTTGTCCAAACTGATACTCATATCCTCCTCAATGATCGGCAGCTTAAATTTGATGGATTTCAGCCACTGTCCATTAGGTTGACGCTCCGGGTAAATCTGTATCTCAGAGATCAGCGCCTCGATCAGCTGCCGCCGCTCCACATCGTTCATCACGCCGTACAGTTTCTCAAAATAAATCAGGACTTTATAGATATTGTCGCCGGTCAGCTTTTCTGCTTCAATAGCCTGCTTTTTAGCTCTAGCGGCAATCAACAGGGACTCTGCATCCTCGATTTTATCATACATCTTGTAGAGCCGGTCATCAAGGTCTGCCTTGCGCCGCACATAGTGCCGGTCGTCCGGGTCGAGAGAGTCAATCTCTTCCGCCAGTTTTGCTTTGACGGAATAATGCTGGCGCAGCTGCTTCTCGTAATTGGCAATCTCCTGGTCAATGGCGGCAGTATCCACTTTCATGTTGATTTTTTCCTGCATCATAGCCGCAAACTTTGGATTGCTCACCAGCTTTACAATGACTTCTGCCACGGCATCGTCCAGCAGTTCTTCCCGGATCTGCTTTTTGTAATCACACTTATGCCCACGAATCATAGAGCGGTGCTTGCAACCGTAGTAGTAAAAATCCTTGTACTTGGTGCCGTCCGCTTTGTGCTTGATGCTTTTATTCCCATACATTCCGGCTCCGCAGACAGGACATTTTACAATGCCGGAGAGCAGATGTACGTGTTCATCTTTCCCGCGATTGACGTGTTCGTATTTCTTGGCCTGTGCCAGCAGCTTCACCTGTGCCGCCTGCCAGACTTCTTCCGAAATAATCGGTTCGTGCAAACCATCTGCCAGCAGGTAGTTGTCCTGCTCCACCAGCTTATACTCGTTCCTTGTGCCGCGCACTTTTTCCATCTTGCGGCGGCCATAGGCAATTTTTCCGCAGTACACCGGATTTTTCAGAATCAGCCGGATCAGGTGTGCATCAAATAGGGGATTCTTCCCATTCTGCCGAGGTATTTTGCGGATGCCATGGTTCTCCAGATATTTTGCGATGCCATTTGCGCCAATGTCCGTGTGAACATACTGGTCGTAGATGACACGAATGGCCTCTGCCTCTTCCTCGTTGATGACCAATTTCCCATCCACCAGTTGATACCCATAGGGTGCAAAGCCGCCGTTCCAGCGGCCTTCTCTCGCTTTTTGAATGCGGCCCTCCATGGTTTGGACACGAATATTTTCCCGCTCAATCTCCGCCACGGCAGATAGGACAGAGATCATCAATTTACCTGCGTCCTTGGAAGAATCAATGCCATCTTCCACACACACCAGGTTAACGCCAAAATCCTGCATGACCTGAAGGGAAGAGAGCACGTCTGCAGCATTTCTGCCGAAGCGGGACAATTTGAACACCAGAACATAGGACACGCCATCCTTGCCGGATTTGATGTCCTCCATCATCTGGCTGAATTGCGCCCGGCCCTCGATAGACTTGCCGGATTTTCCCGCGTCCTCGTATTCGCCGACGATCTCATAATCGTTATAGTCTGCGTAGGCTTTCATTTTGGCCTTCTGCGCATCCAGCGAGTAGCCGTCCACCTGCATAGCGGTGGAGACTCTGGTGTAGGTGTAAACTTTTGTCTTCTCTTTCTGCATCGTAATCTTCCTCATGTGGTGCCAATCAAAAAATGGATTGGTCGTTTTTAACTTGGGTCAGAAGAATCATCCTGCTTTTCCGTCTCTGTCTTGGCCGTTTTTCCCAGCTGCTTAATGGTCTTCAGATATTCTTCCTCCACAGGGGAAAGAGTTTGTGCCTGATAGCGTTTATATTCCGCTTTTGCTTTTTCCATCGCCTGTGCATGACTGATTTTTCCTGCATGGGTCAACACTTCTTCGCCGGTTGCCCGAAGAATATTGTCCAGCTGCTCCACATAATCGCTCATATACATGGGCCGGTGACGGATGGCCTGCACCTCGGCAAAGTCAAAATAACCGGATACCATCTGATTCAGAACCCGAAGTTCTTCCTCTGTCAGATAATTCTTGGCAATCCCAATATCTTTTGCCGTAGGGAAATCGCCGGAAAAGGTGGTAAGCCCCATAAACGGCTTATCCGCATCGGCCCGCTCATAGATCACTTCTGCAGCCGTATGTCCGTGCGCCGCATAATGGAGCTTGTTCTGCACCATTTTGAAAAACGCAACAGATTCCGCGCTCCTGGGGTTATAGTCCACACTGGTGGCGTACAAGTCCAGCACCTGACGATACATCACTTTTTCCGAAGAACGAATGTCCCGAATCCGTTCCAGCAGTTCGCGCCAATAGTTGCCACCGCCCAAATTTTTCAGGCGCTCATCGTCCATCGTGAAGCCCTTGATCATATACTCTTTCAGGCGCTCCGTGGCCCACCGGCGAAACTGGGTGGCAATCAAGGATTTTACCCTGTACCCCAAAGAAATGATCATATCCAGATTATAGAAAGGCAGCTCTCTGGTTACTTGCCGGTTGCCCTCCATTCGAACCTGTCGGAATTTCCGACAGGTTGAAACCTCATCCAATTCGCCTTCTTCATAGATGTGGCCGATATGCTCCACAATGTTGCTTCTGGACGTATGGAACAATTCCGCCATCTGCTGCTGCGTCAGCCAAACAGTCTCGTCTACAAACCGGCACTCTACCTTTGTGAGCCCATCTTCGGCCTGATAAATTACAATCTCACCCTGGCTCTGACCCGGTCTGTTTTTGTCTTCCGCCATTTGTTCACGCTCCTATCCGATTTCATTTTCTATGTTTCAAGAGAGCAAAGAAAATGGCCGTCGCCCTCTTGTTTGGACTCTTATATCACGTCTATTATATCATGCAGCAATTTTGCCTTCAACTACTTCCTGCTTGGAATCAGGATCTTTTTGATTTACTTCGACGTTGCCCATCCTATCAGAAGCTACTAAAGGAGCGGGCATATTCTCAATATCTAACTCTGAAGCGTATTTTTCAATCAGATTGGCCAACAGGTCTGCAAAACCGCTCCACTCATCTACCATAGGCTACCTCCATAGAGAGACAGGCCAGACGGCAGCACCGGCAACGAAGTCCGGCAACGAACCTCCAAAAACCTGTAAACTACCGTCTGGCCTGTAAATCTTACTTTGTGAATTTTCTTGAAAAATCTCGTTGCTTTCGTTGCCGGAGATAAAGATAAATATTAAAATATCCCTTATTTACTGGCTTTTCCCGTATCCAGACAGGGGAATCCCCGGCAACCAAGCGGCAACCATCCCGGCAACAGACCGCCATTTTCAGGCAATCCACTCCTTCGGAAGCTCCAACTGGCGGCAATCTTCCTCACTCAGTTCCACAAATCCATCTTCGTTGCCGGGCAGTTCGTTGCCGGAAACGTCCCGTTCCCAACCCTTCTGCCTGCCGTATCCGGCGAACATCCTCGGATTGGAGAATGGCTTCCAGCCCGTCACCACCGTGTTCATAATCTCGTTGATATTGTGAAGCTGCCACCGCTTCGGCTCGTCATAGGTGTGGCCCAGCGCCTCTTTGAAAAGCTGTTTGGAGCAGACCATGCTGCCGGTGTAGTGTTCCAGAAAGCCCTGTATCTGCCCGGCCTCCGTGTCCTCCGGCATGAAATCCTTCTGCACCTCCACAAGCTGCCGCTGGATGGACTTGCTGAATTTCATGGAGTAGTGACCGCTGCGGTAAACCGTCATGGCCTCCGCCCAGACCTGCAACAGATAGGCTCTGGAAGCGTCCTCATCCTCCAAAATGTGAACCTCCGCATTTTCCGGGTAAATCATAATCGGCAGAAAACGCCGGTTTCCGGCCCGGTCAAGGGGCAGGAAGTCCAGTGTGTTGGAAGAACCGCCGAACACGCACTGCCGCAGCCGATCTTTGGGCTGGGCCTCATAGGGTGTGCGGTAGGTTTCCTTCTGGCGGCTGATAAACGAGCGGATTTCCTCAATGCTTTTGGCGCTGCTGGTCGCTAGCATCTCCGACATCTCGATGATCCAATGGCCTTGCAGTTTCAAAAACACCCGGTCATCGTCCAGCTTTTTCAGGTCGTCACTAAACCACTCGTCACGGATTGCCAGCAGGCGGAAGAAGCTGGACTTTCCAGCCCCCTGTCCGCCCACCAGACAGAGCATTTCCTCGTATTTGGAGCCGGGGGAAAACACCCGCCGGATGGCCCCCAGCAGGAAGTGTTTTAACATTTCCTCCACATAGTCGCTGATCTCCGCACCCAAGAAGTGATGGAGACAGGGGCGGATGCGGGGCGTCCCGTCCCACACAAGGCCGTTCAGCACGACCTGGATAGGATGGTAGCAGTTCTCATTCGCCACGATGGAGAGCGCCGCCGTCATTTTCTTCTCGCTGGTCAGGCCGTAGTTCTGCTCAAAATAGAGAAGCAGATACTTCACATCCGTATCCGTCAGGGCGCTGGTATTCCTGCGCCAGCCCAAATCCCGCACGATGTCCACCCGGTCAGTCAGGAGGTTCAGCCGGATGGCATCCCGCAGCAGCGGGTCATGGCAGAACACTGTCCGGCAGTTGCCGATGGTGTTGGCGGGCTGGCCCTTCTCCGTGACGGACAGGCTTTCCCGCACCTCGTCAACGCTCTGCTCCGGCGCTAAGGCTTCGGCTGCGCTCATGGCGGCCTGCCGGGTGGCTGGCGGTAAACTCTGATATTCGCTGCTCAATCTTCCTCACCTCTTTTCCATACTCAGCGACCACGCAGGCCCGTTCCTCCATACTGCCGGACAGCAGAATATCCAGCAGATACTCCGTGTACGGTTTCTTTTGCAGGGCCTCCACAAACAGCGGGTTCCATGTTTCCTCCGGCGTCTGCGGGGCATATTCCTTTTCCCAGCGTTCCAGCAAGTGCAGGTAATCGCACAGCACCCGGAAACATTTCTGCTCCGCCTGCCGGTAGCGCAGTTCCTCGCTGATTTTTCTCTTGACCGGCCTCCTGCGGGGCGGGTCATGGCCTTTAGCGTCAAAGCTGACTGAGAAATCCTCCGCCAGCTTCAAGGCCGCCTCTTTTTTGTTCAGCTCGAACAGACGGGCGGTAAAATCAATCACATCCCCGTTCGCCTGACAGCCGAAGCAGTGGAACCGGCGGTCAACCTTCATGCTGGGATGTTTGTCATCATGGAAGGGACAGCAGGCCATCCCGTTCCTGCCGACCTGCACCCCGTAAGATTCCGCAGCCTGCCTTGTGGGGACAGCCTGCTTCACCGCTTCAAACACATTCGATTTTCTCACCTCCAGACAGAGAAAAAAGCACCTGGTTTCCGCAGAACATCAGATGCCTTACAACTCCATATCGTTCTTTCTGTTCGGGGCAATCCGCCCCTCACGTTCCCAGCGTTCCCGGTTATCCCGGTCAGCGTTCACCTTGCCTTTCGCCAGCTTCTCCCGGATGGATTCCCTGGCTTTCTCCTTAATCTGCTCCTTACCGGCCTTCTTAACCTCCGGCTGCATAAGCGTTTTCTGGATTTTTGCCAGGGCGTTCTGCATAACACGTTTGATTTTGGTAATCACTCCATCCAGACGGGCGGCGGCGTAGTCACGCTCTTTTTTCGATGCCTTCCGCTCCGGCGAAAACACCCACTTTTTCGTTTCCTCAATCAGACGAATATCTTCCTTGTGGGTTTCCTGCCGGACGGTATCGGTCACCACCTCCACCGCCTTGTCGTAGGCCGCATCGGAAACATCATCCAGCAGCGTCTCCACGTCCTCGATTTTAAGCGTCAGTTCTTCCAGCTTCTTCTCCTGCGCCGCCAGTTGCTCCTTCTGTTTCATCAGGATATAATCCTGTTTTTCCAGATAGTCCCGCCCGCCGTAGGACGGCTCCTGATCCAGATGTAGCCCATGCCGTCTGGCGATGTCAAACAGAATCGTCCGGCAAACCGCATCAAAGGTCTGCTTGCGGTTGTTGTTCCGGCCTTTGGGCTTCTCAGGGTTTGGGAGAGGGATGCCCAGTTCTTCCAGCGCCTTTTCCTGCTGGGGACACAGTTCCCCGTAGCGGTTCTCACAGTCAAAGACGTGCCGCTCATGGATGTGGGGCGTCCCCTCGTCCAGATGGAGCGCCCAGTCCAGGATGTGGATATGGGAACCGAAGCGGCGCTCAAATTCCTCATAAAACTCATTGACGATGGAAAAAAGCGTGTCCGGCGGGACGGATTCTCCCATCGTGCCGATCTGGTAGATGCTTTCCTCCGGGCAGGTTTTGTTGTTTTTCAGCAAGTCCTCCACGGTGCGGTTGCGCTCCGTGTGCCGGGTTTTCTCATTCCGGGCGTTTTGGGCCTCCACATGGCCGCCATAATGCTCGTAGTAGTACATCCGCTCGATTTCCTCAAAGCTGAAATCCGGCTGCTCCGGGTTCTCCCGGAACTCATGGGTGGTAAAGCCCCGGTAGCAGTCCCAGTAGACATTTTTCCTTGCCCGTTCTGCGTCAATGTGTTCGCTGTTCTCCACATCGAACCGGCGGTCATTGTGGCGGGGATTGTAGGTGCCATGCTTGCCAGAGCGCCCATTGTGTCGTGTCAGTTTCAAACAGATTTCCTCCTTCCTGCGAAGATGCTGCGGGGCCGGGGAAGGGGCAGCGAAG
The DNA here is from genome assembly GCA_963928055.1 of Candidatus Scatomonas sp. Taxonomy (GTDB): domain Bacteria; phylum Bacillota; class Clostridia; order Lachnospirales; family Lachnospiraceae; genus Scatomonas. Next base: position 441,770 of record CAWVDN010000002.1, read on the forward strand.
CCGCAAATCCTGCGAATTTTGCGTCAGGTAATATACCCAGTACGAGTTGACGCAGGCATCAACTCTCCCTGGGCAAGGCGTTTCACCCTTGACCCGATGGGGCGGCTGCCCTCAACCCGCCAAGGCACTTCGTCCTTGACCCGATAATGGCTGCCGCCCTTAACCTGCCAATGGGCGTTGCCCCTTGACCCCAGCAGTGCGCTGCCGCCCCTGCACCCCGGCACAAAGGGCTGGCTGCCCTCTGTACTCCCGCACCGGCGAAGCTGGCTTCCACCGTAGAAGCGGTGTTTGCCAGTTTCACCGGCTCCGTATCCGCACATTTGCGCCCATAGGCGGGGAATGGATACGGAATACGTCTACGGGGATTGCCGGTCAAAACAGCGGGTGCAGACCCGTCATTTTTTCCGTAAACGCCCCGGTTTCAGGCGATTTTTTCTTCCGCCCCTACCACCTGAAAGCCATGCTCTTTTGCGTAGGCGCTGGCAGCGGCTTTCCGTTCCTCGCTGTACGGCGGCACCAGCCGGATCGACAGCCGGGACTTATCCAGCACATAGGTCACGCTGCCCTCCGGCGTGCTGCGCTCCAACCGGCACAGCAGCGGGTACTTCCGGCTGAAATCAGCCAGCCTGCGCTTCAAGCTGGCGTTGAAGGTGTAGACGCTGGCAAGGTTTTCCGCCTCGTTCCAGTTGATAATGGTTTCTTTCTCATACTTAGACAGCTTCCTCATACAGATCCTCCTCATAATCAGTGTAAGATTTCAGCACACGCAGGCTGCGCTTGAGGCGGCGGTACGCGTCCATCTCCATGCGCAGATGGTGGTAAAAATCCTCGTACCAGTTTTCGCCCACCTCCGTCTCCACCTTCCGGGCCAGCCCCAGTATCCGGCGTTTGGCCTCCGGGTCAACCGTCAGTGCCGTCAGCCATTTCAGCCGTGTCACCGTATTTTGGTGGCTGGGACAGCCGTAAGCGTAGAGAATCTTCTTTTCTTTCATACTCAGTGTCATAATGATTTCCTCCGTTTCTTTGCTGCGGAGCCATACGCCCCGCATGATTGATAAACTTGTTTCTGTCTGCCGGTCTGCCTGCAAGCCGCTCCTGCCCGGAATTTCTCCCGGCGTATCGGCCTCTTTGGTGCGCTCGATTTCTGTCCTGGCGTCACTTCCCCGGAGGTCATACCCCTTGCAGCCGGTCATTCGATTTTCAAGGTTCAGTGCCTGTCTGCAAGAACCATTCTATCGAAAAAAGGGGGCTGCTCCCGTATATCCAAGACGTTGGAAAAACGCTCGAAATCCGCATATTTCCACGCTTATGGAATCGTGCTATAATGGGTGTATTCACTGAAAAAACGATAACGAGAGAGGGGGGCATTGGATGTACACAAAGCTGTCAATCCCGGAGCGGCTCAAAGACCTGCGGGTGGTGGACAAGCACCTGACGCTGGAACAGCTGGCGGAGCAGACCGGCCTTTCAAAATCTGCGCTGGGAAAATATGAAAGCGATGACTACAAGGACATCAGCCCGTTTGCAATTGCAACGCTGGCAGAGTTTTACGGCGTGTCCACCGACTATCTGATGGGGCTGTCCGAAAATAAAAATCACCCAAACACAGAGCTTCAGGCTCTGCATCTGAGTGACGATATGGTAGAACTTTTGAGCAGCGGCAAGATCAACAACCGGCTTCTCTGCGAACTTGCCACGCATCCGAACTTCCGGCGGCTGATGGTGGATATGGAAATTTGTATCGACCGGATCGCCAATATGCGGGTGGAGCAGATGAATCTGGTGATGGAGGCCACCCGGCGGACCGTCCTCAGCAAGTATGCGCCCGGAGAAGATGACCTCTATATGCGGACGCTGGAGCTGGGGCAGGTGCAGGAAAGCGACTTTTACAGCCACGTCATGCACGATGACCTAGACAGCATCGTCCGGGATATACGGGAAGCCCACTTGAAGGACAAGACCACCGCCGACCCGCAGCCCACGCTGGAGGACGTCAAGGAAAAGTTTGAACGGGCGCTCGAACAGGGTAGCCAGGAGGAAATGGCGATCCATGAATTTTGTGACAGGATGCAGATACCCTTCGAGAAAATTTCCTCGGAGGACTTCTCGGCGTTCCTGAGGATACTGAGCCTGTCCAAGCTGCTCAAAAATCCCAATAATATGCGAGGAAAAGCAAGGCCAAAGCCGTATTATGCGTCTAAAAAGAAAAAGCAAAAATGATTTAAGCAAATGTTCAATTTGCCTGCTAGTTTACATACGAGATAATTCAAAAAGAAAGGGACAAGAGACAGAAAATGAACAATAATCAAACAATGATTAGTGCAGCAATGCTAGAAGCCGTATGGCAAAGTCGCAAAAAAGACATGATCGACCTTATTACCCCTTTTGTAATGTATGCGACCGCTACTCTCACATCTCCAGGTGAAAAAGTAGACATACAAAAGGTGCAAAATTATGTGCAACATAATTTTGCGTATACAGATATGCCAGAAGTCATCATAAAGAAAGTGTTTGCACGTAAACCTTATTCATCTATTGAAAGAAGAAATCATAATTATTATCTTGTTTCTCCAATCGATTCGGAGATTTCTCAAATGGATTCTCGACGGAAAGATTGTGAACGCTACTTACATGTTTTAGGCGAAAAATTATCAGTATACCTAAATGCACATTGTAAAAGAGCAGGGAATTTTACCGACAGTCGGGCGATTAACTGTTTACATACCTTTTTTTCCCGATACGGTCTTCAGATTGGCACAAATGATCTGGCAAGTGTCAGTATCTCACCAAAAGATTATGAAACAGATTACTATATCGCAAGATTCATTTTCGAGTGCAAAGATGCGAGTAATGAAGAATTTGAGTATCTAAACGATTTAATTAAAGGATACTTTTTACGTTTAGCGCTCTATATTCAACCAGAGAATGGAGATATAAAATCAGCCAACTATTCAAATACAACGTTCTTTTATGATACACCATTTTTAATAGACTTACTGGGATATAGCGGCAGCGAAAGAGAACATAACGCCCTATTGCTTCATAATATGCTGCAACGGCAAAATGGAAAATTTTGCTATTTTCCCCATATAAGACAGGAAATAATTGATATTTTATCTGCATATAAGTACTCTTTGAGTCCAACGGCAATATCCAATGGCTATCGTACTCTAGACGGTTTAAACGCTCACAACTACAACTCCAATGACGTCGATAGAGAGATTAAATTACTACCAAGTAAATTGGAAAGCCGTTTTGGAATAGTTGAACACGATATTCCTCCATATGACACAAAAGACGATGGTTCCGTAGATGAACAAAAAATGTTAGGAGAGACAGAACTCAAGCAGTTTATTAAAGATAATACTCCGCATTATACAGAAGCCAATTTGGAAAATGACGTAAAATCCGCACTGGCCATTCATCGCCTTAGAGGAGATTATACAAGTAACGATATTGAAACATGCCGTTTTATTTTTGTCACAAATAATTATGATTTTACAAGAGCTTTTAACACATACTATAAAGAGAACATAAGCAAGAGAACCTTTCAGTTAATTATTTCTGATAGTAATTTATCAGCAATTACTTGGATAAAATGTGGTGAGGTAAATAATTTGCCAGAAAGCGAATTACTAAAGAATGCGTATTGTGCATTACAACCCATCCCAGAAATAATGAAAAAAGTCGATGAGGTTCTCCAAAAACTTAAGCTATCTGGCAAGTTGACACCAGAACAAGTTGTGGCGTTACGTGCTGACCGGGTATTTCGGAATGAAATCTGGTTAGGCTCTTTTGGGGAGGTTGATAGCATCACCGAAACATCTGTACAAGAAGCTCAAAGGAAATATGAAGAACAATTAATAGCTGAAGAAACAGCCCGCCACCAAACTGAACTAAACGAAAGAGAAAAACGGCATCAAATCGAATTGAACCAACTAAACAAAGAAATGGAAAGAGCTTCGCAAAAACATACTCAGGAATTGTCAAATATCACTTGTGAACTTCGCAAGCAAAAAGAATCTGAAGAACAACAGCGGAAAATGCAAGCTGAGAAGAATCGAAAGTCAGCCGATTCATATGCGAAACAAGCTCGTGAAAAATGGATTTCTCCTCGTAAGAAACTATTATCCGTTGTCATGTTTGCATTATCGGTTTTAGGTGTTTTGGGCACAGTTTTTTCCTTTACTATACATTCAAACACGCTATTTACAATTGCATTAATTATTGCAACTATATTAGCAATAATTTCTACGATTGATACCGTATCGGTTGGAAAGCGTTTTCTCGTACAGTTTCTGGAAAAAAAGGCAAATCAATACGAGACAAAGGTACGAGAAAACAAATTAAAGGAGTACAATTCCTTGACACAACGCGAGAAAAGTGAATAAGATTTGTTTTAGGACATTTGAACAGGCAGATAGAAAGTTTTGAGTTGTAACCAATATAATAGCGCCCATCGACATTGTAGTCAGTGGGCGCTGTTAATTGACATAAGGTTAATCACTACGCAAATGCTTATATACATCCTCCAGGAACACCTGCATCAGTTCCCGCTTCTTTTCGTCGTTATCAAGCAGAAGGGCAAAGAAGTCCTGATTCTGTTCATACCCAGCAATCAGGGCGTCCTGTACGGCGTCAAAATAGGCAAAGCGGAAGTCTTTCAGCGAGTTATTCCGTGCACTGTCCCGCAGATGTCCATTCTTCAGCAGAATGTCTCTCATTTGCAATGCAGACTTAGAAGCTACGTCAACATCGAAGTTTTTGTTATACGCTGCATTAATCTCGTCGATGATCTCGGACAGCTTCTTTTTCACGGCTTCATCCATAAAGACCTCATTGGGTGTCGGCAAGCTAACCTCCGGCTTGGATTCAATCTCGTGTGTGTTTTCCCCAGTCTTTTTCTGACGGAAATTAGAGGCAGTGATTTTGTCCGCAATGTCAAAATCATTTCCACCGCTGCCCACTTCGATCTCCTTAACCAGGTATGAAAGGAAATTGTACTTCTTGTGCAGATCCACGCTTTCAAAGCAGGTTGCCTGAATCAGGAAACTGTAAAACCGCAAGAAACGCTTGATAGTTGCACGAATTTCCAACTTTTCCAGTTCCGGGTGGCGATTGATGATTTGCAGGGATTTATCCAGCAGAGCCCACATCCGAGCCTTTCCTTTAGAGGTTCGTTTATCCTGATACAGGTATCCGTTAAATTCCTCAATATCGTCAATGTCCAGAAAATTATACTGATCCACCTGAGCTTCCACCGCCCGGATATCCGAAGGGGTGATAGTCTCGTTCAGAATTGTCTCGGTATAGAACGGGGCAAAGGACGCTTGAATATCCTCATATTCATTTTTGAAATCCAGCACAAAGGTTTTCTTATCATAGGGCGCACAAATACGGTTCAAGCGAGAAAGGGTCTGCACAGCATTGACTCCCCGCAGGCGCTTGTCCACATACATAGCGCAGAGCTTTGGCTGGTCAAAGCCGGTTTGATATTTATTCGCCACCAGCAACACCTGATAACTGTTGCTGTCAAACACTTCCGGCAAATCTTCTTCCTTAATGCCGTTCATCACTGCTTCGGTGTATTCGTGGCCGTCAAGAGAGACCTTACCCGAAAACGCCACCAATGCGCGAATCCCCGTGTACCCATGCTTGGAAATATAGGTTTCAAACTCGTTCCGGTATTTGACTGCTGCCTGCCGCGACGAAGTAATGACCATAGCCTTTGCTTTGCCGCCCAATTCCTGCATGATTCTGTTTTTGAAGTGCTCAATGATGATTTCCACTTTCTGGGCGATGTTTGTATCGTGCAGTTCAATATACTTGGCAATCTTACGCTTTGCGGCAATAGTTTCCAGCTCCGGATCATCCTCGATGGCCTTGTTAATTTCAAAATAGGTCTTATAGGTCACATAGTTTTGCAGCACATCCAGAATAAAGCCTTCCTCAATCGCCTGTTTCATAGAATATAGGTCAAAAGCGACCTTTTTTCCTTCTTCATTCAAGCAGCCGAACAGCTGTAAGGTAGTCGGTTTCGGGGTTGCGGTAAAGGCGATCATGGAAACATTGGGTTGCTTTCCACTGCGGGCAATCTCATCTTCGATAATATCGCCCATAGATTTTTCTTCTTCGGATATATCGACAGGGGTGGCCTCGCTCAGCTTTCTGCTCTCCGAAAGAGCATACGTCACTGCTTCCATGGCAGTTCCGGCGGTAGAGGAATGCGCCTCGTCGATGATCACAGCAAAGGTTTTGCTTCTCAGCTCCTGCACAAGTTCCTGAATGTACATGAACTTGTGTATAGTGGTCACAATGATTTTGGTATTGCCGTTGAGGGCATCCGCAAGATCTTTGGACGTGCATTTTTCATCCATGACCTTGATAAGCCCTGCCTTGTGCTCCAGTGACAGTACGGCATTCTGAAGCTGACGGTCTACCACGATACGATCAGTGATGATGCAAACCGTATCAAAAATGACTTTGTTTTCCCTGTCGTGCAAGGAGGCAAAACGGTGGGCCAACCATGCAATGGTATTGGTTTTGCCACTGCCCGCCGAGTGCTCAATCAGATAATTTTTCTCGCTATGGTGTTCTGCGACATCTGCCACCAGCTTGCGCACGGCATTGAACTGGTGATACCGGGGGAAAATCAGCGTTTCCTTGGTAACACGCTTACCGGTATCCGGGTCTTTCTTGGTTTCTTTTTGCAGGAAAATGATTTTATCAATCAGATACAGCACTGTATCTTTTTTGAGGATATCTTCCCACATATAAGAAACATTGATGCCGTTTTCGTTGTGGGGGTTGCCCTTACCAGAGTGAATTCCAACACCACAGCCCTTATTGAACGGCAGGAAAAAGGAAGATTTTCCTTTCAGATTGGTGCACATATAGACTTCGTTCAAGTCCATGGCGAAGTGAGCCAGGCAGCCCGCCTTAAATTTCAACAGACGGGTCTTGTAATCCCGCTCAAACTTATACTGACGGATTGCATCCTCATAGTTCTGTCCGCTGGTGTTGCATTTCAGCTCAAAGGTGAAAATGGCAATGCCGTTGAGAAAAATCACAAGGTCAATGCGCTCACCCTCTTTGTGCCAGACTTCCTCCATCACCGAGAGTGCATTCTGCTGATACAGCGCCTCCGCCTTTTGGTTGAAGGTGGTGGCAGGCTTGCGGTACATGAGGGTCAGGGAGACACCGTTATCAAACTCCACGCCGTGCTTCAGTACATCCAGCAGGCTGCGGCTTTTCTTGTTGACCTCATTGTTGATGTAGTTGAGGATGGTCTGGCGGGTCTTATCGCCATAGAGTTTTTCAAGCCGTGCCAACGCATCCGGCTGGGTTGCTTCCAAAAATGAAAACAGCAGTTCCACATCTATGCCGTAGCCTGGATCGTAAGCGGTAGAGGGGCGCACCTGATAGCCGTTTTCCTCCCGCAGCATTTCCAAAATGTATGCCTGGTAATCTGCCCGTTCCTTTAACTGTCCTGCTTTAATAGCCATCTCACCGCACCTCCTTCACTCGTTTTTTACCGGTGACATATTCGTAGATAAGAGATTTTTTGTGCTGACGAATAGCTTCAAGTTGTTGATATTTCACATCAATAGTTTCATCTATAACTGATATTTTGCTATCCAAAAACTCTGATATTTTATATTGTTCATAAACAGGTGGAATAGCAATATACACGCTCTTCACATCCATTTTATTTAACTTTGGTTGAGCTGATGCAGTTGCTTTAATTTGTAATTGATCACAAACACTTTGTGATTGCCCTAATAAATAAAAATAATGCTGTAGGAGAAGTTTTGGATCGGTAATCATCATATACATATTGGGTCCTAATGTTGCTTTGTATTGAATGGTTGGCATTTCGCAAAAAAGTCCGGCATATGCTCCTACATTTGCAATCAAAGTTTCACCGCCCAAAAGAGCTGATTTTTGCAAATAATTATAAGCGTGTTCATCTACATAGATTCCATAGTTCTGCATATTTACACGTAAATCAGTCAAGCGGATAACTCGTGCATAGCTTTCAAAATCAAGGTATTCAACATTATCTGCCAGATCTTTAAAAGAACCATTAGCAGTATAATCCGTTAATATATTCAAAACATTTTTTATTCTATATACTTTCCAATGTTCGGGAATTTCCCCGATCCACTCAATGCCACTGTCCTTCATTGGTACAGACTTATCCAGCCCCTTGGTTATTGTTTCGGTAATCAGGGATTTTTTATATTGCTGCAAAAGAGCAATCTGTTTTTCCAAATCTGCGGCAATACTGTCAATCTGGGCACATTCTTTGTCGAGAAAATCTACAATGGCTTGCTGTTCGATAATTTCAGGCACAGGAATATATAATCCTTTTACAATCGTAGAATTCAAGCCATTCATAATAGAGCCCTTGCTATTAATCAAAAGTTGACTATACCCCATATCACTTTCGTAAGCATATTCAAAATAGCGAGGGAGCATCTTTTGGGAAAGCCTTATTTTGATCAAGTGCGAATCCATAATTCCAGGTTCAATATTACCTGGAACAACGGAACATTTTCCAATTGTCCCCATCATCGAAACAGCAATATCATTTGGAAGAACCTCATAATTTATAAGCCGCTTATAATTTTGTTCAGACACATAATTATCACCATACGAAAAATCTTTTCGAATCAAATTCGACTGTCCATAAACCTTATATTTTCCTTCATCTGAACTAACAACCTCATTTGTAAGTGCACTACCAAAAGGACCTACCTTTATTCCATTATCATTGTTTTGGATGATATGTTTGATACGTTCAACATTCCAATTATACGGTATTGCCCCAATCCATTGAATCCCGCTTTCTTTCATCTGCTCAGCCATTACACTCCCTCGCTTTCCTGCAAGACTGCAATTTTTTCGGAGAGGGATTTTTCCAGTTCCATAAACTGGGCCAGCAAATCATCTGCCTTTTCCGGCTCCTTGTACTCGTAAAAGAATCGGGTAAAGGGAAACTCTGCGCCCAGTTTTTCCTTGTTGGTGGCACTTTCCTTTTTCTCCGGGTCAAATTCATAGGCCCAGATAGCATCCGGTACATAGGGATATACTTCCGCCTCAAAATATTTCTCGGGATCCTGGGTGAGCTTGATGATCTCGGTGTCCTTAGTGGTAGTATCCTTGATAATTTCGCCTTTGCGGTCTTTCTGCACCACGGCGGTTTTGTCCATCACCGCCAGCACCATGGCAATGCCAGTCAACCGGCTGGCAGACATCCCCTCGACCTTGCCCAGCAGTGATTTCAGATACTTTTCAAACTCGCCATAATCCATAAACACCTGGTCAGAACGGTTGGCTTCCAGAATGTTCAATACATCCGCTACAAACTGCTGCCCCGCCAGATATTTCTGGTATTTCTTCTCGTCGGCAGCACTGCGGGGGTTCATCTCTTTCAACTGCTCAAAATCCGTCTCATTGAAAATGCTGGAGTTACTGGTGAAGTAGCTGCTGGTCCGCAGTCGCTCAATACTTTCCGCATCCAGCACACCCCGGCGCTGTAACGGCTGATAGACCGCATACTCCTTGTACATAAACTCCTCGTTGGGGAAAATCTTGCAATACTGGTTTTCCTCAAAGTTGGAGTACAGCTCGGTGATTTTTTTCATGCTATCCCGGTCAATTTCCCGACGTTTTTTGCCCAAAGATTTGCGAAGGGGCTTCCACATATCCACCGCGTTGATGAGCTGCACCTTTCCACGGCGGTCAGGGCGCTTGTTGCGGGACAGAATAAAGATATAAATACCGATGTCGGTGTTATAGAAAAGCTGGGTCGGCAGGGCAATGATGGCCTCAATCAAATCTTCCTCCAGCATCCAGCGCCGGATTTGGCTTTCACCGCTGGTGGTTCCGCCGGAGAAAAGAGGCGAGCCATTGGTAATGATTGCTGCACGCCCGTTTTTCTCGTCCAGTTTATTGATGGCGTGCTGCATAAACAACAGCTGGGCGTCACCGGTTCCGGGAAGACCGTGCTCAAACCGTCCGCCCTTCTTGTTTTCCTCACGGACTTTCTTCTCTTGTCCTTCCGGTGCATCTTTGCCGCCCCAGGGTGTACCAAACGGGGGATTCATAATCACGAGCCGCATCTTCTGATCCGGGAAGCAGTCCGTTTTCAGGGTGTTGGCTTCCTCATCACCCATGATGTTTTTCACATCCTGGCCTTTGATGAGCATATCCGCCAGACAAATAGCGTAGGATTCGGGGTTGATTTCCTGTCCAAACAGGCGCACATCTACATATGGATTTTTGCGGCGCAGGAAATCATAGGTAGTGGATAGCATACCGCCCGAACCACAGGCAGCGTCCAGTACGGTGGCAATTTTACCCTCATCCGTTAGCAGGTCGTTGCAGCCCTCTGCCAGCAGTACATTGACCATCAGACGAATTACTTCACGGGGCGTATAGTGATCACCGGCCTCGGCGTTTTCAGAAAAGCGGCGGATAATATCCTCGAAAATGTAGCCCATCTTCATGCTGTCCACATGGGCAGGGTACAAATCCAAATCGGAGAACTTTTTAACCACGCTGTAAAGGCGGTTGCTCTTATCCATTTTGTCGATCTGGGTGCTGAATTTCAGCAGCTTTTCCAGAATCAACTGGATGTTAGCAGAAAAGCCTTCAATGTAAGACTTGAGGTTGGACGCAATGCTGTCGCTGTCATCCAGAAGGCGTTTCAGTGTAAATTCATTGGTGTTGTAAAAGGGATATTTGGACACCTGGCAAAGAAGCGCAGCTGGGAGGTTAGGGTTCTGCTTGTACTTTGCCACAACTGCATCTTTGGTTTCCTCCAAAGCGCACTCAAACCGGCGGATGATGACCATGGGGATAATAACGTCCTTATATTTATCCGAGGTATAGGCACCACGGAGCGAGTTGGCAATGGACCAGACCAATCCGACTTCCTTGCTTACGTCAATGGACGTATCATCAAACATTACTTCGTAAAAATACTTATCTCTCATTTTATGGGTTCTCCTTCTCTATTCTTTTGAAAAGACGCAAACAGGGCGGAAACACTTTCAATCTGGTCGGGAGTCAGATTACAACCTTCTAACTTCCTCATTGCATCCACTAAATCCTTGTTTTGTGTGATGGTTCGGCAAACATCGGGCGGAGGAACTTTCCGAATCGCCATATACAAATGATCCATGTGGTGGTGCGTCTGCAAATCCGGCTTTAGCTCCTTAATCAGCTTGTCATAGACATCCGCTGTCGGAGCGTTGACACCATCCTCTATGTATTTCATGTTGGAACGGGGCAGGCCAACCCTTTTGGCTAATTGAGATTGGCTGAGCGTTCCACGGCAATCACGAATCAATAAACCAAGTTCGATGATCATATCTTTAGCTCGTTGATCTACAGCCACCTTGTTGGGCAATTCGGCACCTCCTTTCTGGAAATCGTTCTATGTTCTATAACATAGAACAATTATACTATATTCACTATTAATAAGTCAAGTTGCACGGTTTCCCTTAACAGTCACCAAAAATGAAATTTTAAATCCCACCTCCTCCAAGGGTAGTAGCATTTACTTCTGCACAGTTGATATTTACTCTTTCATACATTCATGGTATGGTTATCTCTCCTTCTGACAGCAGTAGAAGGAGGCACATGATGAGTAAATATATCCCTGGCAACCAGAAGCACCTTACCCTTGAAAACCGCATCTATATCGAAAACGAACTGAACAAAGGCACCTCTTTTAAAGATATTGCCCGGTTCCTGTGTAAAGATCCTACCACGATCTCAAAAGAAGTCCGAGCTCACCGCCTTTCTGACTGGTATCACAAAGGGACCTTCTATAATGCCAAAAACTTCTGTATCCACCGCTATCACTGTAAGAAGACCAACGCCTGCGGAAAGATTGTCCTGTGCGGGATCAAATGTGCATCCTGTCCTACCTGCAACCAAACCTGCAGGGACTTCGAAAAAGAGCGCTGCGTAAGACTTGACCGGGCTCCTTATGTCTGCAACGGCTGTACAAAAAAGATCAGTCACTGCACCATCGCCCACAAATACTCCTATAACGCCAGGTTCGCTGACAGGAAATACCGGGAAAAGCTCCGGGATTCCAGAACCGGGATCAACATGACCAGGCGGGAACTTCACAAAAAGGATCAGATCATTTCTCCACTGATCCAACAGGGACAGTCTCCTTATCATATCCTGACAAACCACCCGGAACTGGATATGTCTGTCCGTACGATGTATTCCTATCTTGACCAGGGCCTCTTTACGGCAAGGAATATAGATCTGAAGCGGAAGGTCCATTTCAAGCCCAGAAAGTGCCATAAAACACAGATCACAGACAGAGCAGTCTTCACCAACCGGTTGTATCGTGAATTCTGCTCCCTGGGCCTTACGGGCTATGTCCAAATGGATACGGTCCATTCTTCCAGGGAATCGAAAAAAACCTTACTGACCATGTTTTTGACCAAAGAAAAACTCTTCCTTGCTTTTCTGATGAACCGATGCACCAAAGGCGCTGTCCGTCTTGTTTTTGACCGTCTGGAAAAGCGCATGGGAACCTATGAATTCGCTTCCGTGTTTGAATATATCCTAACAGACCGTGGTTCCGAATTCGGTGATCCTGACGCGTTAGAAACCGGTATAACCGGAATACAGCGTTCCAGCATCTATTATTGTGACCCGATGCAGAGCGGGCAGAAAGGCGGGCTGGAACAGGCTCACACCATGCTCCGGATGGTCCTGCCCAAAGGAACCAGCTTTGAATTTCTTACGCAATGGGACGTCAACCTGATCGTGAACCACATCAATTCCACTCCCAGGGAAAGCCTAGGCGGAAGGACGCCATACAGTGTTGCACTGGAAACACTTGGTGAAGAGGTCTTAAACGCGTTTCAGCTTAGACCGATTGCCCCGGATGAGGTAAATCTGACGCCTAAGCTGATCCGCTTTAACCACTAAACAACTATCTCAAAAAACTGCTGTCGGACTGGAAGTAAACTTTTCACATTTTCACACAATGGCCGGTGGAATTCAGTCCAGCACACGGAATTCCAGTGGCCCGTTTGCCATGCCCGGAAAACAAAGATTTTTTGAGAAGTTGGGTTCATTATAACAGTTATTGAAGGATTCGGCATTAAAAAACTTTTAAAAACAGGGAAATTTTAAACCCAGATGGAATTTAACTCTGCACTGGAATTTAAAATTTCAAGTTAGCCCCTTAACAGTCAAGACCACCCGCTTAGCGGGTGGCTTGTTCTGCCCCTATAAGGGGCTATTACCTGCTTGCGCCTGGAAGGCGCACCGAAGGCCTGCCAACTGCACCACATTCTCAGCTGCCCCTTTCAGGGGCATTTTCAGTGCTTCCTTATTCCGGCACAGCCCCAAAAGGGGCTTGCTGGTTTGCTTTGTTTTCCTACTACCACTCCAAGTGGTTTATTTCTTGTTTTTCTTCACCGGCTCACCCGTAAACGGGTCAATATACTCTACGAACGACATCTGATCATATTCTAAATCCTCTTTTAGTTGATTCTGTATATACGTTTTGATTGCAGATGTATTTTTCCCTACAGTATCTACATAATATCCCCGACACCAAAAATGCCTGTTTCCATACTTGTACTTTAAATTCGCATGCTTTTCAAATATCATCAACGAACTTTTCCCTTTTAAGTACCCTACAATTTCTGATACTGAATATTTCGGTGGGATTCTTACCAGCATATGGATATGATCGCTACAGCATTCTGCCTCGATAATTTCTATTCCTTTTCTTTTACATAATGTTCCCAGTATTTGTCCCACATCCGCTTTTATGTCTTTATAGATTACTTGACGGCGATACTTTGGTGCAAAAACAATATGATACTTGCATTCCCATTTTGTATGAGCTAAACTGTTTTTGTCCATTCTTTGGACCTCCTGTGCTATTTTATTTGTGGTTTGCAGACCCACTTTTATTCTAGCACAGGAGCTCATACTTACATCTAAAGATCTGCCCTCCCCCTGCATAGCAGGGGGTTTATTTTTACTGTGACACAACAAGAAAAACACGCTACCGACTAAGCCGATAACGTGTTTTTAAGTATGAGTCGCTATCCTTATATCATGTGAAAATGTTTCAACGTCTCTACAATCGCCGCCTCTTTTTCCGGCGGACACTGTGGCACTTTAGCATTTTCCTTCTTCGACAAATTATAATTCTGCCCAACATCCAGCCCGCACTTCCGTTTAACCTGGGAGATATACAGACTGGACACCTTCAGGCCGTGCTTTTCCAGCACATACGCCTTAATCTCGTCATAGGTAGCCTTGCTCTCCGCCGCTGTCAAATCCAGCTCGTCCAGATTCAACTCCACCTCGACATGCTGCTTGGTATTAAGTTTGGACAAAAGTACCACCGTCTCCACATGCACGGTCTGCGGGAACTGATCGAAGGCTCTCACCTTCTTCAGTTCATACCCCCTGGCGCACAGATATTTCAGATCCCGGGCCAGGGTGGCCGGGTCGCAGCTGACATAAACGATCTTCTCCGGGGCCATGGCTGTCATGGTCTCCAGCAGCTCCTCCCCACAGCCCTTCCGGGGCGGATCCACTACCACCACATCCGCCCGGATCCCCTGCTCCCGATACTGTCGGGGCACGATCTCCTCCGCCCGGCCGGCAAAAAATTCCGCATTCTTAATGCCGTTCAGCCGGGCGTTGGCTTTGGCGTCCTCCACTGCCTGGGGCACGATCTCCACCCCGTAGACTTTTCCGGCTCTCTGGGCCAGAAACAGGGAAATGGTACCGATGCCGCAGTACAGGTCGTAGACTGTCTCCTTTCCGGTAAGGCCTGCGTACTCCAGTGCCTGCCGGTACAGCCGCCGGGTCTGGACCGGATTTACCTGGTAAAAAGACAGGGGGGAGATCTGATAGCGGATCTCGCCGATGCAGTCGGTAATGGTTCCCTGCCCCCATAAAACTTCGTAGGAATCTCCCAGGATCACGTTGTCCCGGCGGATATTGGGGCTGAAGGTGATGGACGCCATGCCCGGGATCTGGCGCAGGCTCTCCGCCAGTTCTTTTCCCCTGGGAAGTTTTTTCCCGTTGATCACCAGACAGACCATGAGTTCCCCGGTGGCGGAGCCGCTGCGGATCAGCACGTGGCGCACCAGCCCCTGGCCGGCAGCCTCCCGGTAGGCGGTGATGCCGTACCGCTTCATCCATGCCAGGACCTTCTCCAGAATCCGGGCATTCCTTTCGCTTCCCAGCAGGCAGTCTTCCACCGGGATGATGGTGTGGGTCCTGCCTGCGTAGAAACCTGCCACCAGATTTCCTTCCCGGTCGTATCCAATGGGGAACTGGGCCTTATTCCGATAGCGGAAGGGTTCTTCCATGCCCTGGATAGGTTCCATGGGGATCTCCTGAAATCCGGCCAGTCTCTGCAGATCATTCCGCACTTTCTGCTCTTTCCAGCGAAGCTGTTCCGCGTACTCCATCATCTGCAGCTGGCAGCCTCCGCAGGGCCGGGCCAGAGGGCACTTGGGTTCTGTCCGCTTGTCCGAAGGCTCCAGCAGTTCCTCCAGCCTGGCAAAGCCGTAGTTCTTTTTTGTTTTCAGGATCTTCACCCTGGCCAGATCCCCGATGACGGTATCTTTTACAAACAGAGTATAGCCCTCCGCCTTGCCGATACCCAGTCCTTCCTGGCTCATATCCTCGATCCGGATCTCTGCCGTGTCATTCTTTTTAAACTCCATCTGTATTCTCCTCAAACATAGCCGGCGGCCCGCTGCCGCCGCTGAAAAGGACAGGGGTCAGATCTCCCCTGTCCTTCTGATATTGGATTCAAAGATTCTGCTGTAGCCCAGCCAGTCCGAAATGCCGTCGGAATTCTCGAAGAGTTCCCTTAAGGTTTCCATCCGGGCATCGGTGTTGTCCGCCAGGTTCAGGGCCAGGGCCTCCGCCAGAGCCGGCTTTTTGGGGGAGCCGTATTCCAGTTCTCCGTGGTGGGCAAGGATACAGTGCTTCAGTTCATTTTCCAGCTGTTCCGGAAATCCCGGGATCGCCTTTGCCCGGTCATGGACCATCTCCGCGCCCATCATGATATGCCCCAGCAGCTGTCCGTCGTCGGTGTAGTCGTTGGCGGGAAAGGCCGACAGTTCTTTGGTTTTCCCCACATCGTGAAGGATCGCGGCGGTGATCAACAGATCCCGGTTCAGGATGGGATAGGCTTTGGCGAAATATCCGCAGAGCCGGGTCACGCTTAAGGTGTGCTCCAGCAGCCCGCCGATAAAGCCGTGGTGTACGCTCTTGGCGGCGGAACTCATCTGAAAGCGGCGGATAAACTCCTGGTCCTCCGCGAAATAAGATTTCAGCAGCCGGGACAGATAGGGATTCTTTACGCTGTCCACCCAGGAGAGCAGTTCCTGATACATCTCCTGCGTATTGAACCGGCTGGAGGGCAGATAATCCGCCGGATCATATTCCCCCTCCCCGGCTTTCCGCAGCCGCTTTACGGATACCTGCAGGGCCCCGGCGAAGCTGGTGACGTCTCCGATGATATCGATATAGTCCAGGCTGTCAAATTCCTCGATCCCCACAGAATTGGGTTCCCAGATCTTGGCGTCGATGGTCCCGGTTTTGTCCTGCAGGATCACATTTTCGTAGGGTTTTCCGTTTTTCGTCACTGCGGACTGCCGGAACTTGCACAGATAGATCCCCGCAATGCGCATACCTTCCCTGAGTTCTCTGATATATTTCATAATAATGTTCTCTCCTCTTTTCAGTTCCCGCCCGAAAGGCGGATTCTCTCAGATCTCTCCCAGCGGGATCTGAAATTCTACTTCCGCGTAGCCCGCCGCGCCCTTGCGCATGGCGGTGACCGTGGCGGTCTGCCCGGGCTTCAGCTCGTCCAGGCTGTCCCGGTACTGGCGGAACGTGGCGATCTTATCCTCATTGATCTTTACGATCACATCGTACTCCTTGATCCCGGCCAGCATGGCCGGAGAATCGGGCTGGACAGAGGTCACCAGAACGCCCTTGGGGATCCCCGTGGTATTGGAGATCTGCTCCGTCACGTCCTGTCCCCGGATCCCTATGTAAGGCCTGGCTTCATTGTTGGACAGGCTCTCGATCAGATCCCGGATCTGGGAAACCGGCAGAGCCGTCACGATATTTTCCGTGCTGTAGGCCTGGGCGATCACCCCCACGATCTCCCCGTTCAGGTTCATTAGAACGCCGCTGCCCTCTTCGCTGCCGTTGATATCCGTGGTCAGCAGATTATACTCCGTATCCAGCGTGGACACCGTATTGGTCACGGAGGTGATCACTCCGTAGGCCACCGAGTCGCTGTAGCCGATGGGGCTTCCCAGCGCCAGCACCGGTTCTCCCTGGGTCACGCTGCGGGAACTGCCCAGGGGCGCCAGTTCCAGGCTTTCCCGGGTTGTCTGCTTCAGGTCTCCCTTGGAAACTTTGAGGATCGTAAGGCCCGTGTTGGCGTCATGGCGCTGATAGATGGCGTCCACCACGCTGCCGTCGTAGAAAGTCACCTGGATCCGCTCCACATTTTCCACCACCCGGTATTCGGTGAGGATAAAAAGCTCCTCCTGGTTTTCCGCCGCCAGCAGCCCCGAAATCTGTTTCTGGTTCTCATAATTCTGATTAAAATAATCCATCTCGTTGGAGATGCCTACCACCGTCACCATGGCCCGCCTGGGGGTTTCCGCCACTGCCAGCATATCCTTGTACAGCTGCCGGTACTCCGTGATGCCGATCTCCGGAGCCGGAGTGGGGGAAGGCGTTTCCGCAGGCGCCGGAGTCTCCTCCGCCGTCTCCGAGCTGGAGGCGGAAGAAGTTTCGCTGCCGCTTTCATCGGCAGAACTGCTGCTGGATGCCCCGGTACCCGGCAGGCTGACCCGGGAATCCTCTCCCCGCCTCAGGCGTTCCGCCACCGGCACCATGTTTACAAAAACAAAAGAGGCAATGATCCCCGCCAGAACAGCTCCGCAGACAATCCAAAGCACCCGCTTCAGCAGAAAGCCGGCGGATACAGGTTTCTTTTTGATGATCTCCCGCATGAAGCTGTAGTCCCGCTCTTTCTGTTCTTCCCGCTCATGCTCCTGATTCTCAGGTTTCTGTTCCATAGGCTGCATTCCTCCTATTGAATATGCATGTTCCGGAATATCATAGCAGAGAGATATGAACATTTTATGAATAAAATTCCACAAAATCCCCTTTTCTAAGCCGGGGTTTTAGAGTACAATAGATTTCATAATGGGAAAGGTTTGGTTATGAATAAGAAAGCATTAAAAACACTGGAATACGACAAAATCATAGATCTTCTGGCAGCCAGAGCTTCCTCCCCTATGGGGGAAGCTCTCTGCCGCGCTCTCGTCCCTCAGGAGGAGCTGGATACGATCCGCCGGATGCAGCAGGAAACCGGGGCCGCCCTGAACCGCCTTTTTAAAAAAGGCAGCATTTCTTTTGGAAACGCGAGGGATCTCCGTTCCGCCCTGGGCCGCCTGGCCCTGGGCAGTTCCCTGAATCAGACGGAGCTGCTGTCCATAGCCGGACTGCTGGAAAATACCGCCCGGGTCAAAGCCTATGGCCGAAAAGAGCGCCCGGACGCTCCCGGGGACTGTCTGGACCGCCTCTTTGAGCTTCTGGAGCCCCTGACTCCCCTCTCCGGGGAGATCCGCCGCTGCATCCTCTCCGAGGAGGAGATCAGCGATGACGCCAGCCCCGGCCTGCGTCAGGTGCGCCGCTCCATCCGGACCAACGGTGAGCGGATCCACAGCCAGCTGGGGAGCCTGATGAACGGCTCCCTCCGGACGTATCTCCAGGACGCGGTGATCACCATGCGGAACGGCAGATACTGCCTGCCGGTTAAATCGGAATACCGCTCCCAGGTTCCCGGTATGATCCACGATCAGTCCTCCACCGGTTCCACGGTCTTTGTGGAACCCATGGCGGTGGTAAAGCTGAACAACGAGATCCGGGAGCTGGAGATCGCCGAGGAAAAAGAGATCGAAAAGATCCTGGGGGCTTTAAGCGCCCAGGCCGCGGAAAATCTGGACTCCATCCGTTACGATCTGGAAAATCTGGCGGAACTGGATTTTATTTTTGCCCGGGCTTCTCTGGCCATGGATATGAACGCCACAGAGCCTGTTTTCAATCAGGAGGGGATCATCCAGCTGCGGCAGGCCCGGCATCCCCTGATCGACAAAAAGAACGTGGTACCTATCGATCTGACTTTAGGAGAGGATTTCGACCTTCTGATCATTACGGGGCCCAACACCGGCGGCAAGACCGTGTCCCTGAAAACCCTGGGGCTTCTGACCCTCATGGGCCAGTCCGGCCTGCATATACCGGCCCTGGACCGCTCCCGGCTGGCTCTGTTCCGGGAGGTTTACGCGGATATCGGCGACGAGCAGAGCATTGAGCAGTCCCTGAGCACCTTTTCCTCCCATATGACCAACGTGGTTTCTTTTCTGGAAAAGGCGGATCGGGATTCCCTGGTGCTGTTTGACGAGCTGGGTGCGGGAACCGACCCCACCGAGGGCGCGGCCCTGGCCATTGCCATTCTTTCTTACCTGCACCGCATGGGCGTAAGGACCATGGCGACGACGCACTACAGCGAGCTGAAGCTGTTCGCCCTCTCCACGGAAGGCGTGGAAAACGCCTGCTGCGAGTTTAATGTGGAGACCCTGCGGCCCACCTACCGGCTGCTGATCGGCGTTCCCGGAAAGAGCAACGCCTTCGCCATTTCCTCCAAGCTGGGGCTGCCGGATTTCATTATCCGGGAAGCACGGAACCAGCTCAGCGAGCAGGATGAATCCTTCGAAGACGTGCTCACCACGCTGGAGCAGAACCGGATCGCCCTGGAAAAGGAAAAGGAGGAGGTGTCCCGCTACCGCCAGGAGGCGGAAGCGCTGAAAGCCCAGCTGTCCGGCAGACAGGAGCGCCTGGACAGTCAGCGGGAAGAGATCCTGCGGGCCGCCAACGAAAAAGCCCACGCGATCCTCCGGGAGGCCAAGGAATACGCGGATCAGACCATGCGGGATTTCCAGAAGTTCGGAAAAGCCGGCATTTCCGTCAAGGAAATGGAAAAACGGCGGTCTGAACTCCGGGAGAAGATGTCCAAAACCGCCGACAAAATGTCTCTGAAAAAAGCCGAAAAAAAATCCGGGGACCTGAAGCCCTCGGATCTGTCCCTGGGAGACAGCGTCAAAGTCCTGAGCATGAACCTCAAAGGCACCGTCAGTTCCCGGCCGGATCCCAAAGGATACCTGTTTGTACAGATGGGGATCATACGGTCCAAGGTCCATATTTCCGACCTGCAGCTCATCGACGAACCGGTGATCACCGGCGGCGGGCTAAGCCGCACCAGCTCCGGAAAGATCCGCATGTCCAAATCCGCCTCTGTCAGCACCGAGATCAATCTCCTGGGAAAGACCGTGGATGAAGCGGTGGCGGAGCTGGACAAATATCTGGACGACGCCTACCTGGCGCATATGCCCAGCGTCCGGATTGTCCACGGAAAAGGCACCGGCGCTCTCCGGAAAGGGATCCACAATTATCTGCGCCGGCAGAAGCACATCCAGGATTTCCACCTGGCAGAGTTCGGGGAAGGCGACGCAGGTGTTACCATTGTGACGTTTAAAAAATAACCGCAGAAAGGATCTGGTTTTATGGTTGCCAAACAGAAAATCCTCATCGTAGACGATGATAACAATATCGCGGAGCTGATCTCACTGTATCTGACAAAAGAATGCTTTGAATGCCAGATCGTCAATGACGGGGAAGCGGCTCTGAACATGCTGGATACCTTCCAGCCGGATCTGATCCTCCTGGATCTGATGCTCCCCGGCATGGACGGCTATCAGGTGTGCCGGGAGGTCCGGCACAAATCCAATCTGCCCATCATCATGCTGTCCGCCAAAGGCGAGATCTTTGACAAGGTGCTGGGGCTGGAACTGGGCGCGGATGATTATATCATCAAGCCTTTCGATTCCAAGGAACTGGTGGCAAGGGTCAAGGCAGTGCTCCGGCGTTTCCAGCCGGCCGCTCCCCAGGCCGCTTCTGCCTCTCAGACCAACGGCAAATACGTGGAGTATCCGGATCTGATCGTCAATCAGACCAACTACTCCGTCACCTATAAGGGAGAGACGGTGGATATGCCCCCAAAGGAGCTGGAACTGCTGTATTTTCTCGCCTCCTCTCCCAACCAGGTCTTTACCCGGGAGCAGCTGCTGGATCATATCTGGGGCTATGAATACATCGGAGACACTCGCACGGTGGACGTGCACATCAAACGTCTCCGGGAAAAGATCAAGGATCACGCCAACTGGTCCATCAGCACCGTGTGGGGCATCGGGTACAAATTTGAGGTGAGATCCTGATGCAGAAAAAACTGTTCTGGAAATTTTTCCTGGCCTACATCCTGATCGGGATCGCCTCCTTCATCCTCATTGCCACCCTGGGATCCCGGATGGTGGAGAAAGCCCTGATCGACTCTTCCAGCCGGAATCTGTATCTGGAAGCAGACAAGATCGCTTCCTCCCAGGGCGCTATCTTTATCTCCGACGCCGGTTCTCTGGAGGACATTTACGAAAATCTTTCCGCTCTTTCCCAGTACCAGAATTCTCAGATCTGGCTTCTGAGTCCGGAGGGCGAGATCCTGCTGGACACTTCCGAGGCTTCCATCGGGGAATCCAGGACGGTTCTGAAGGATTTTGACCCGGTGGCCCTGGGTTCCGGTTACTACACCATCGGCCGTTTTTTTGACTATTTTGACCATGATGTCATGAGCGTCATGGTGCCCATCACCTCCAATCTGAACATCCGGGGCTATGTGGCCATCCATATGGAAATGGATTATATTTTCGCCAGCCGCGAAGTGATCCTGTCCAGATTTTACGTGCTGTTCCTGATCCTGTTCCTGACCTTTTTCACTTTCCTGGTGCTGGTACTTTTTTTCATCTACCGGCCTCTGAAAAAGATCATCCGGGGCGCCCAGGAATACGCCTCCGGAAATCTGGACTACAATATCCCCTGGCACTCCGGCGATGAAATGGGGTATCTGGCCCAGACGCTGAATTATATGTCCGATGAGCTGAAGCGCACGGATGAATACCAGCGAAAGTTCGTGGCCAATGTTTCCCATGATTTCCGTTCTCCCCTGACCTCCATCAAAGGCTATGTGGAGGCCATCCTGGACGGGACCATCCCTCCGGAGATGCAGGAAAAGTACCTGAACATCGTCCTCTTTGAGACAGACCGGCTGAACAAACTCACCCGGAGCATGCTGGCTCTGAACCGCATGGACAATAAAGGATTTTATCTGGATATCCGGGATTTCGACATCAATACGGTGATCAAAAATACCGCGGCCTCCTTTGAGGGGACCTGTACCGCCAAACGGATCTCCATTGAGCTTCTGCTGTCCGCGGAAAAGCTCTACGTATCCGCCGATAAGATGAAGATCCAGCAGGTACTCTACAACCTCATAGACAACGCCATCAAGTTCAGCCCCAACCATTCCACCATCCGGGTGGAGACCACAGAGCGCCACGATAAAGTTTTCGTTTCCGTAAAAGACAACGGGATCGGCATTCCCCGGGCATCCCTTTCCAAGATCTGGGAGAGATTTTACAAGATCGACGCCTCCCGGGGAAAGGACCGGAAGGGCACCGGACTGGGCCTTTCCATCGTCAGGGAGATCATCAGCGCCCACAAACAGAATATCAACGTCATCAGCACGGAAGGGATCGGCACGGAATTTGTCTTTTCCCTGGACCGGGCCAAACAGGAAAACAGTCCCTCCTAAGCAGAGGCGCCTGGAAAATCAGCTCCACCGAAGACGGTGGAGCTGTCCTTTTGTCTGCATAGAAGCAAAATGATTCTGCCGCAGGGCTTCATAGAGCACGATGGCCACGGAATTGGCCAGATTCAGGGAGCGGATCTCCTCCAGCATGGGGATCCTCACGCAGGTATCCGGATGGTCCACCAGGATCTCCTCCGGGATCCCGGCGCTCTCTTTCCCGAACATGAGATAGCAGTCCTCCTCATAGGAGACCTCCGTATAAAGCTTCTGCGCCTTGGTGGTGGCGTAATAGATCTTGGCTCCGGGATTCTGCTGCAGAAACTCTTCATAGTCAATATATCTCCGCACATCCAGTTTCTCCCAGTAATCCATTCCGGCCCGGCGGATCATTTTTTCATTCAGCCGGAAACCCAGAGGCTCGATGAGATGCAGCCTGGCCCCCGCCGCCACGCAGGTCCGGCCGATATTCCCTGTGTTGGTCGGGATCTCCGGCTCGTGCAGTACAATGTTCAATGCCATACTTTATTCCTCCAGCGCCCGGTACAGTTCGTCCGGCTGCGGCTTGTCCAGATAGCGGATCTCATCCCCGCTGCGGAGGATCCGGGCGTTGCTGTCGGTGGTTCTGCCCACCACCGTGCCGGGGATCCCCGCGTCCTCCAGGGCCCGCACCACTGCCTGGCCGTCCTCCGCCGCGATCATCATGGAGCCGCTGGACATGATCTGGTAGGGATTCACCCCGAAAAATTCGCAGATCTCCACCGTTTCCTGACGGATCGGCACAGCCCGAAGATCTATATCCAGCCCCACGCCTCCGGCGGAAGCCATCTCCCAGAAAGCTCCGAACACTCCTCCCTCGGTGATATCGTGCATGGCCGCCGCTCCCGCCGCTCTGGCGGCTCTGGCGTCCGGCACCACGGACAGGTATCGGTCAAAATTCCTGGCGGTACGGATAAATTCCGGCGAAAACCGAGTCAGCAGCCGGTCCTCTTTTTCCTTGGCCAGGATGGAAGAGGCCTCCAAGCCGATCCATTTGCTGATCACCAGATCCATGCTCGGCCGAATCTCCGCCGGGTTCAGCAGATCTTCTTTCCGGATCTTTCCCACTCCGGTCACGGAGATCAGGGGCTGACGCACTACCCGGGTGATCTCTGTATGGCCTCCCAGGATCTCCATGTTCAGTTCCCGGCAGGTTTCCTCCGCCTCCCGGATCATTTTTCGGATCTCCGGTTCTTCCACCGTCTCCGGCAACAGGACCGTCAGCATGACTCCCAGGGGTTCCGCCCCGGAAGCCGCCAGATCATTGGCCGTGATGTGGATGCAGTGGCTGCCGATATCTTTCACGGTCCCGGTAATGGGGTCCGAGGACATGACCAGGGCTTCCCCGGGGCCCACCTCCAGCGCCGCGCAGTCCACCCCCACAGAGGGTCCTGCCAGCACTTCCTCTCTCCTGTGTCCTACCTGTTTTAAAATGGAACGGATCAAAACCGGTTCCGGCAACTTTCCTATCTTCATTCTGTCCTCCGCTCTAGTTTTCCTCCCCGGCGTTCTCTGTCTGGGTTTCCGTCTGGCTTCCGCCGGATCCGCTCTGCCCTCCCGGGTATTTGGCGATGACTGCCTGGACCTGATCCATGCTGTTGGAGGCGATAGCCCCCTGGAGCTCCGCCACAGCCTCCGGACTTCCTCCGGCAGTTCCCACGTAACAGATATTGGGAACCATCCGGTAAGAACTGGAATTCACCTCTTCCCTGGATTCTTCCACTCCGTTGACGGTTACGATCTTCCACAGTTTCGCCGTCAGCCCGTCGTAGGCGCTGTATTCCGTGGAGGTCACGCCGAAGGCAAGACTGCTGTCCTCCTGGAGCACATCCGTGATGGGCTCCGTGGAAAGGATCTCGCTTTCATACGTAACTTCCCGGGCGGGATCCCGGGTCTCATGGCCGTAAATGGTAAAGGAAATGTAGCCTCCTCCGGCGCTGCCCTCGATATAGATCGGCGCGCCGGTATTATTCACAAACCGGAAGTCTTTGGCATACTCGGCAATGGCTGCGTCCATGGATGGATCCACGTAGTGGACCTGCATAGAATGCTCATGGCGCTCCGTCACCTGCAGCTCCGCCTGCAGCACCGCCAGGTAAAGAGTCGTGGACAGCTGGCAGACGCCGCCGCCGTAAGTATCCACCACTTCCCCGGACTCGTAGGAGGGAGCCGGCGCGTAGCCGTTTTCCGCGTCAAAGGGCATCAGGACATCCAGCGCCGAGAACTCCTCGCCGGGATACAGCGTCCTGCCGGAGATCTTGGAAGCGCCCACTTCCACGTTGATGTTCCGGGCTTCGTTGTTCAGCTGATACTCTGTGGATCCGCTGCCCAGCACATCCTGCACCAGCGCCAGCTGTTCCTCATCCCCCTGGGCCTTCTGGGTCTCAAAATCCACGGTGACCGCCCCCTGGCCTCCATGCCACTGGGTATCCATATAGTCCGTCACTCTGGAGGCAGTCTCATCCACCAGCACCGTAAGCCCGTCCTGTCCGCCTTCCACGGAAAAGGAACCGTCCTCGTTATGGACCAGATAGTGGTCCACCGCCTCCTGGCCCAGCGAGGCGCATTTCGTTTCCACCACGCTGCGCACCGTCTCCGGATCCACCGTGAGATCCATCTCCAGAACGCAGGCTCCCCGCTCCCGGAGAAATCTTTCCGTGCGGAAACGCTCCAGCACATTTCCCTTCTGCCCAAAAGTCAGGGCTTCCTCCACGATTTCCGGATTTGCCCAGGACAGTCCCAGTTCCCCGGCGGACACTGTGACCGGCGTTCCGTCCAGCAGAAGCTGGATGGGATCCTGCCGCAGTTCCTCCAGCTTTGCCTGAACCGCCTGGTTGATCTGCTCCCGGGTCATGCCGGAAACATCCACGTCTTCTATGTAGACTCCCTCCCGGGCTGTATCCGGCTCCGCCGCGGAGACCCCTTCCGGCGCCAGGAAAAAAATGCCCAGTCCCAGGGCCGCCGCTGCCAGCAGTCCTCTCAAATCTTTCATATCCGTCCACCCTTCTTTCTGTATCAGATCAGCGCTCCCACTACCAGGGGAACCACCATGGCAAGTACCAGTATGATCGCAATGACAGCCGCTGCTGTCCTCCTCTTTTTCGGATTCATGCACTCCCATCCTTTCCTGTTGGATTCTCCGCTTCGTCCCGCCGTCTCCGGACCCCTTCACAGATCCTGTCTGTTACGTCCCGGACGGCGGCGTTTCCGTCCAGCCCGCTCCTGTCCCCATAATCAAACAGAAGCCATTTATGTCCTTTCCGGAAGCCCGGAAGATCCTCCCAAAACTCCTCCAGATGGGTCATGGATCTCAGCTGCCGCCAGTCTCTTCCCCGGCAGTCTCCAAGGATCTCCGGTGTTTCCACTTCTTCCTCGTAAAAACGCCGCACTCTCTCCCGGGGCAGCTTCTGCTCCCCGGCCCAGTCCGGCCTGGATTTCATGTTTTCTCTGGAATACAGATCAAAGATTATACATTCCCGCAGAAGTTCCGTCTCCCGGGGCAGCTCTGCCGCGAAAAAATCTCCCAGGATCTCGTATCTGCGGATCCTGGAATGGGACAGGGAAAGCCAGCCCCGCTCCTGGTAAAATTCTCCCAGCTTTCTGTAAAAGGCAAAGGGATCCGGAAACCATGCTTCCGCGGCTTCCAGGGTTTTCCGGAACTGTCCGCTGTTGTAATATACCTCCGTCATCTCCTCTACCAGCTTCAGAACAAGGATATCCCCGTAGGATAAGCAGTCCGTGCGCAGCACCTCGTAGGGGGCCGCTCCCTTAAAACGGATGCCCCACCTTTCTGTCTCGCCGGCCAGGGGCGTCCCTTTCAGCACCTTCAGGAATCCCAGCTGCAGCTGCTGGGGATGGAGAGCGTACACCCGGCGGAAAGATTCCGCAAAACTCTTCAGATCCTCCCCCGGCAGTCCCGCGATGAGATCCAGATGCTGATGGATGTTGCCGTAGTCTCGGACCGCCTCCACGTTCCGGCTGAGTTTTTCAAAATCCATCCGCCGCCGGATGGCTTCCAGGGTGAAAGCATTGGTGGTCTGGACTCCGATCTCCAGCTGCACCTGCCCGCTCCGCAGAGAGGACAGCACCTTCCGTTCTTCCTCCCCCAGCAGATCCGCTTCGATCTCAAAATGAAAATTGGTGACCCCGTTGTCCCTCTCCCGCAAAAATCTCCAGACAGCCAGCGCCCGCTTTCTGTCCGCGTTGAACGTCCGGTCCACAAATTTCACCTGGGGAACTTTCTGTTCCAGAAACATCTCCAGTTCCCGGAAAACCAGTTCCAGGCTCCGGTACCGCAGATGCCGGTCCAGGGAGGACAGGCAGTAGCTGCAGGAAAAAGGACAGCCCCGGCTGGATTCGTAATACAGAATGCGGTTTTCAAAGCTCTGCAGATCCCTGTAGGGAAAGGGGAGTTCGTCCATGGGCAGCGGAGCCGCCTCCCCGGTATCCGTCAGTTCCCCCGCAGGTTCCCGATACAGAAGCCCCGGGATCTCCGCCCGGCCGCCTCTCTCCGGATGCCGGTACCAGGCGCAGAGCCTGCGGAAGCTCTCCTCCCCCTCTCCCCGGAGGATCCCGGAAAGAAACGGCAGTTCGTCCATGATCTTCCGGCTGTCATAGGAGACTTCCGGCCCGCCCAGCCAGATGGCCGTATCCGGCAGGATCCGGTGAAGATCCTCCGCCAGGCGCCGGACCAGCTCCACATTCCAGATGTAGACGGAAAAGGCCGCCACATCCGGCGCGGCTTTGTAGAGTTCCCTGAGGATCTGATCTTCCGGCTGATTGATGGTAAACTCCAGGAGGGAGACCTCCTCCCCGTGCTTTTCCGCATAGGCCTTCAGGGAATACACCGCCAGATTGGAGTGGATATACTTGGCGTTGAGAGCGGTCAGCAGGATCTTCATAACTCTTTCAGCACTTCCTCCAGGGAGGGCATGGCGGGGATCCCGCCCCGGCGCTCCACACAGAGGCCTGCCACCGTGTTGGCAAAACGCAGGAATTCCCGGCCCTGGTCCTCCGTCAGCTTGCCGGGATCCGCCCCGGTTTCCGCGAAGCGGTCCAGGATCCCTCCCCAGAAGGAATCTCCCGCGCCGGTGGTGTCCACCACCTGCCGTTTCTTTCCTTTTTCCCGGACGCAGAAATCCTTTGTCCGCATCAGCGCCCCTTCTCCGCCCAGCGTCACCACCACGCAGGAAACTCCCTGCTCCAGCAGCGCCTGTGCCGCTTCCTCCGGCGCTTTCCGGTCTGTCAGAAGCATGGTCTCCTCGTCGGAGATCTTCATGATATCCACATAGGGGATCACAGAGCGCATGTGCGCCACCGCCTCTTCCCGGCTCCTCCACAAAGGCTCTCGGGTAATTGGGATCATAGGAGATCAGGGCTCCCGCCTCCCTGGCGGTCTGAAGGGCGAACAGGGTGGCGCTCCTGGCCGGCTCATCCGTCAGCGACAGGGAACCGCAGTGAAAGATACGGCTGTTTTTCAGAAGCTCTGTATTGACTTCTTCCTTTCTCAGCTGTGTGTCCGCTCCGGGCTTTCTGGCAAAAGAAAAGCTGCGCTCGCCGTTTTTCAGGGCCACAAAGGCCAGAGTGGTAAAGTACTCCGGATCCACCAGGAGTCCCTGTACGTCCACCTGGCAGGCCTCCAGAGTTTCCTTCAGCAGCAGGCCGTGCATATCATCCCCCACCTTGCCGATAAACGCGGTCTTCTTCCCCAGTCTGGCCAGCGCGGCCAGAACGTTGGCCGGCGCCCCGCCGGGATTCTGCTCAAACAGGTTTCTCCCCCCCTGGCTGGTCCCGCAGGGAGTAAAATCGATCAACACTTCACCCAAGGCTGTTACATCATACATATGCGCTCATTCCTTTCTTTCAGACTTCTCTCTGTCACAAAAAGGGGCGGAAAACTTCCGCCCCTCCATTGACCATGCCTAGTTCCGGAATCGAACCAGAGACACGAGGATTTTCAGTCCTCTGCTCTACCAACTGAGCTAACTAGGCATCCCTGAACGCTACTAATCTTACCATAGGCCAGGGAAAAATTCAAGCCGCTTTTTCTTTATTTTTCACGCAGTTTCCGGATCGCTGTGGAAAGCTTGATGGGATTTCCGTACCGCAGAGTTCCGAAGCGGAACACGGCGGCGGCCAGCATTCCCGTCAGCACACAGGAGGCCAGAAGGACTGCCAGGGGACACCCCGATCTCCCAGCCGGCGACGCTTCCCATAGAGGCCCGCAGCAGCATGGCGTTGCTGGAGGTAAAGGGAATAAAGGACGCCGCCCGCACCAGAAGGGAATCCGGCGTCATCAGCCCGTACATGGTGATCAGGAAAGAAGCCAGGTACAGGAAGGTAACGATCCCGGAACTCTTGCTGATATCCTCCGTTTTGGACACCAGGGCGCCCATCATCCCGAAGAGGAACGCGTAGAGCAGATAGCCCAGAATGCCGAAGACGATAAAGATCATCCACACTAGGGCCGGGATCTCAAACAGGAAATCCAGGGCATGGCCCCAGGCATCCGCCACCGCCCTGTAAGCCAGCAGGGCCGTCCCCAGAATGATCCCCGCCTGGATCATGCCCGCGGCTGCCCCCGCCAGCACCTTGCCGAAGATCAGGCTGTTGCTGTTGGTGCTGGTCACCAGGATCTCAATGGCCCGGTTGCTCTTCTCCGTAGTCACGGATACCGCGATCATCTGGCCGTAGAAAATGATCAGAAAATACAGGAAGAAGATCAGGGCGTAGGTGTACCAGTAATTCTGAGCGCTGTCCTTTCCCAGGATCGTCGTCTCCGACTGCATAGGTACGGAATAAACGCTCTCCACCTCCGCGGCGTCGATCCCCAGGGCGTCCAGCGTCACGGTCCTGTAATTTCGCGCCAGCGCCTCCTCAAAGGGTTCCTGATGATCGGAGATCATGGAACGGTTCTTCAGGATATAATGGTAGCTGTCCGGCCCGGTGACCAGAAAGCCCGCCTCCGCCTGCTCTTCCTCCACCAGATCCTTTACTTCTGACTCCGTATCACAGTAGACAAGCTCATAACCCGGCAGGCCGGCGGCAAAAGCTTCCCGGTCTCCGATGGTCCCGCTCTCATCCGCCACTGCCAGCACCGCCGCGTTCTCTCCGCCGGCTTCCGCGGTCTCCCCACCGCCGGGATCCATAAACAGGGTCGGCACCACGATCACCGCCGCCAGCACCGCTGCCAGGAGCACCGTCGTCAGCACAAAGCTTTTATTTTTAAAATAGTTTCCCATTTCAAATTTCAGAACTGTCCAGAACTGTCTCATGCCTCATCACCTGCGCTTTCCACAAAGATATCATTCAGAGAGGGCTCATAGCTGCCGAACCGCTCTACATCCAGATCCGATTCCGCCAGCCTTTTCAGCAGCATCTGTTTAGTGCTTCCCTCCTTCAGTTTCAGGATCACCTGTTCCCTGCGCAGGCCTTCCGTTTCCGCCAGATCCCGGAAAATCTCCCCGGCGGCTGCCGCCGCCTCTTCTCCGTTCCGGTCCGTCAGGCTCAATACCAGGCGGTCTTTGCCGAATTCCTTTTTGATGTCCCGCAAGTTTCCGTCCAACACGATATTCCCGTGGTTCAGGATCACGATATCCTCGCAGAACTCCTCCACATATCCCATCTGATGACTGGAAAAGATCACCAGCTTTCCCTGGGCAATCTGCTGGGAGATCACATCCTTCAGCACCTGGGAGTTCACCGGATCCAGACCGGAAAACGGCTCGTCCAGAATGATGATCTGGGGATCGCAGACCAGGGTCTGGGCCAGCTGCACCTTCTGCTGGTTGCCTTTGGACAGCGTTTCCAGCTTCTGGTTTTCATACTCACCGACTTCCAGCCGTTCCAGCCAGTAACGCATATTTTTCCGTGCCTGGCTCCCCTTCAGCCCCCGGAGGCTGGCCAGATACAGGATCTGTTCGCCTACCTTTTTCTTTGGGTAAAGTCCGCGCTCCTCCGGCAGATACCCCACATTGGTCCCCAGGGCGCGGAAGGGCTTCCCGTCCAGCAGGATCTCGCCGGCATTCCCCCGGAATACATTCATGATGATGCGGATGGTCGTAGTTTTCCCGGCCCCGTTCCGGCCCAAAAGTCCCAGGGCCTTTCCGCTCTCCACAGAAAAAGAAATACCGTGGAGCACTTCCTTTTCCCCGAAAGCTTTGTAAAGTCCTTTTACTTCTAATTTCATGTCTCCTCCCACTCTCCGGACTTACTCCTCCATCTCCTCCTGGATCTCCAGCATCATGGCGCTGATGCCGATGTGTTCCGAACACAGCTTCTCACACCGTCCGCAGCGCAGACACTCCGAGGCAGGATGCTCCAGCGCGGAGTAAGCGGCAAAAGCCTCCCCGGCCCTGCCTTCCAGATACAGATTATATATGCGGAACACTTCCGGTATCCGTATCTCCACAGGACAGGGCAGACAGTTTCCGCATCCGCTACATTTTATCACAGCATCCATCTTTTCCACAATACCCCCCCCCTATAATTTTACACAATTTTAAAATTTAAAGAAATCTTTCTGAATTCTTAACAAACTTTTTCCGAAAAACCTGGCTGAAGCAGAAAAAAAGAAGAGCCTGGCAATGCAAGCTCTTTCTGCAGCGCGAGACGGGATTCGAACCCGCGACCCCAACCTTGGCAAGGTTGTACTCCACCCCTGAGCCACTCGCGCATATATGAAATTTACCGAACCACAACAGATACTATACTATAGCTCAGGGGAAAAGTCAATTGTTTTTTACAAATTCCTGTCTGAAATCTTCGCGTCCGCAGGCTGTTCCCTTTCATCCCCGGACTCAGGCCTTCAGGATCGCGCTGAGGACATACTGGCTGTTGGAAAAATTCTTCTGAGAGATATCTTCCAGCCGTATAAGATCCACATCCAGCCATGCTTCTTCAGCAGCTACCATAAGATTGGCGAACATAATGCCGAAATTTATTTCATCCCACTTTTTCAGTTTCTCTGCGTTGTGTTTTTTGGAGAATATATGGATCCGGTTGTCATAGACCACGAACCTCCAGGGCTGACTGTTCATGCTGGAAGGCGACAGCCTGGCTGCTTCCAGCAGCTGTTTCATCCATTGTCTGGGCACTTCCTTAAAGACACAGAGTTCGTCCATTCCCAGCCGGTTCGCCTCCGAGGGTTTTCTGGTGCAGGGGCCTTTGCTCTTTCCAAAAGCGATGATCCCCACAAGTTTCCTGCCGTTCCTGGTCTGGAGTTCCCTGCGCACTTTTTTGCTGGCGATAAAACAGGTGCCTATTCCCTGGCTGCACAGATACAGTACCATCTGCTCCATGAGATAGCCCATATTCATCAGGTACCTGGGGGCCTCCTCCGAATAAAAAGCCATATAATAGGGCGCCTTTACACTGAACAAGCTGAGGAACCTGTGCTGGCCTTTCCGGTTATCCAGAATGGACAGCCCTGTCTCCATGCCTCCGAAAAGGCCTGTCACTTCCCGGAAATGTTCCCGGATGTTATCTAAAAGCTGAGGGCTTAATGCTTCATTGGTATAACTGCGCACCGATTTTCTTGCAAAAATTGCTTCATATAAATTCATGCTACCACCTTTAATTTTTCCGTAACAATATTGTAACATGATTTTCGGTTTTTTCAATCCCTCAGTCCCGTTTATTTTTTAATTTTCTCGAAAGATTTCCGATTTCTCAGACTCAGATATACTCCGGCCACTCTTTTTCCAGTTCCTGCCTCCACTTCTGGAAAGCACGGCTGCAGCGCACGGCCAAGGCGTTTTCGCTGCGGGTATCTTCCGGATGCCGCTCCTGATAGGAAAGCCCCTGAAGCTTGCAGCGGACCAGTTCCTTCTCCGTTTCCTCCAGCTCCCCGAAGGTTTCTTTAAAAAGAAGCTGAGCCAGGACGATGTCTTCGGTGGAAGCGCTCCCCTCCTCCTCTCTTTGAGGAGATGCCTCCGGAAATTCGCAGCGGGCGGAACCTCTGCAGGCGAAGCGCCTGTACTTGATCCTGGCAGTCAGCCGCAGCCATGCCAGGACCTGCTTCTCCTTCCAGCCCTTCATTGCTTTCAGCTTTCCGGCAAGGCTGACCCAGACCTCCTGGCAGAGGTCCTCCGCCAGTTCCTGATCGTTTTCGCAGAGGGCCAGCTGATAGCAATACAGCTTTTCCGCGAATTTTTCATAGTACATCCGAAGCGCTCTTACTTCCCACTCATTCAACATCCTCATCACTCTTTCTGAATTTCCTGATCTACCTTCTATTTCTGGGCGTGCTTGACCATGACTGCCACCACATCCAGGATCCGCTCCTTTTCCCTGGGTTTCAGCGCGGAGATCCGCTGCCCCAGATCCGTAGAACGGATATCAAACTGTACGTCCAGAGAATCCTTCAGCAATTCATCAGAAGATACCTGAAGCGCATTGGCAATCCTGATAAAAGAATCTATGCTGGGCTTCTTCGCATTTCTCTCAAGCGCACTGATGTAATTTGTACTCAGTTCTGCCTTCTCAGCCAGTTCTTCCTGTTTCATGCCCCGCTTCTCTCGATTTAACTGTATCCTGTGACCGAGTGTACACATGAGATCCTTTCCTCCTGTTGGTATTGCTTTGACTCCTACAGTATAGGTTAAAATTCTGTCCAGATACAGTTACCTGCAGTGTTTCCACTAACGCTTTCAGGATGGATCCCCGAGGATTTTTATAAATGTCCGCCTGCCTTTCCGGCGGGAATATAAAAGCTGCGGCCCGGCAGGTTCTCACCTGTCGGACCGCAGCCCTTCTTTGCGTTTACTTCGCGTAATCTGTTACACGGCTTTCACGAATTACATTCACTTTGATCTGACCCGGATATTCCAGCTCGCTCTCGATCTGCTTGGAAATATCCCTGGCCAGCAGAACCATATCCGAATCGTTCACCTGTTCCGGCACGACCATGACACGGATCTCTCTGCCTGCCTGAATGGCAAAAGATTTCTCCACTCCCTTAAAGGAATTGGTAATATCTTCCAGCTGTTTCAATCTGTTTGTATATGTCTCCAGAGTCTCTCTTCTGGCGCCGGGTCTGGCTGCGGAGATCGCGTCCGCGGACTGAACGATGCAGGCGATCAGAGACTGCGGCTCCACATCTCCATGATGGGCTTCCACCGCGTTGACCACCACTGCGCTTTCTTTGTACTTTCTGCACAGTTCGGCGCCGATCTGTATATGAGATCCCTCCACCTCGTGGTCAATGGATTTCCCGATGTCATGCAGCAATCCGGCCCGCTTCGCGGTACGGACATCCAGTCCTACCTCGCCGGCCAGAAGTCCGGCCAGCTGCGCCACCTCGATGGAATGCTTCAGCGCGTTCTGCCCATAACTGGAGCGGAACTTCATCCGTCCCAGAAGCCGGATCAGTTCCGGATGGATCCCGTGAACGCCCACTTCCATGGACGCCGCCTCTCCTTCTTCACGGATCATGGTATCCACTTCTTTCTGGGCTTTCTCCACCATTTCCTCAATACGCGCCGGATGGATACGTCCATCCACGATGAGTTTTTCCAGCGCGATCCTGGCCACCTCACGGCGGATCGGGTCAAAGGAAGATAACACCACCGCTTCCGGCGTGTCGTCTATGATCAGATCCACTCCGGTCAGAGTCTCCAGCGTCCGGATATTCCGACCCTCCCTGCCGATGATACGGCCTTTCATTTCATCGCTGGGAAGCTGTACCACGGAGATCGTGGACTCCGCCACATGGTCCACCGCGCATTTCTGGATCGCAGTGACCACAAACTCCTTGGCTTTGCGCCCGGCCTCTTCCTTCGCTCTGTTCTCCAGTTCCTTGTAAAGCCTGGCGGTGTCGATCTTCACTTCGTCTTCCACAGATTTCAAAAGATATTCTTTTGCCTGTTCGGAGGTTAAACCGGAGATTCTCTCCAGTTCCTGCACTCCCTGATCGTGTAATTCGTCAACTTTCTTTTCTTTCTTCTTTAATTCTGCTTCTTTGGCTGTCAGATCGTTATCCCGACGCTCCAGCGCATCGGCTTTTCTGTCCACAGATTCCTCTTTGGACAGCACTCTCTTTTCATACTTTTGCAGTTCCGCTCTGCGTTCCCGGTATTCCCTGTCCTGTTCGTTCTTGACCTTCAGGTTTTCTTCCTTGGCCTCCAGGAGCGCTTCCCTTTTCTTCGTCTCGGCAGTTTTCAACGCCTCATCTATGATATTTCTCGCCTTTTCCTCGGCAGTACCGATCTTTTCAGCATCCTGCTGAACCTTCTTCGCCACTGCCGCCCTGCCTGCAACAGGAACTGCAATAAGTACGGTGACAACCACAGCAATGACCGCAATAATAATGGGAATTATTACATCTGTCATCACAGGAGCACCTCCTTATTTCGTTTTCATTGTACAATCACAACACTACAATTTTATACTGTTTTCACAAATTTGTCAATTAGCAGGACTCCTGTTTCCCAAAAAAACGCAGCCGTTTACATTTCCGGATCCCGGTTGTAATCCAACAGTTCTCTGCGGATATCTCCGATGGAAAATCCCCGGCGGGCCAGATAGGCAAAAAATCTCCGAAGTTCTTTGTCCTCCAGCTTATGGGGCGGTCCCGCTTTTTTCTCCAGCAGTTCCCGGATCAGAGGCCCCTCCTCCTCCGGCAGCGACGCCAGGGCCGCCTCCGTGTCCTCGGAAGATATTCCCTTATCCCGCAAAAAGGAGCGCAGGGCAGTCCTGCTCTTTTTCCTGCCTGCGCTCATCACATAATTTTCCGCGTAACGCCTGTCATTGACATAGCCAAAGGACTTTACATAGGAGAGGGCCTCCCGGATCTCCTCCTCCCCGAAGCCTTCCTTTTTCAGCAATCCTTCCAGCTCCTGCTGGCTCCGGTCCCGGGCCAGCAGTTTCCGCATGGCCCGCTGCTTCGCTGCCCGGATCCTTTGTTCCCTGTCCATCTTATTCCTCTGCCTTTTCCCGGGTCTCCGCCTCTGCCGGCGCTTCCTGCTCCGCTCCGGGCAGACCGCAGGCCGCCCGCACCTGTTTTTCTACCGTATCCAGGATGTCCGGATGCTCCTTCAGGAACTGCTTGGCGTTCTCCCGGCCCTGGCCGATCTTGCTGTCCTGATAGGCAAACCAGGCGCCGCTTTTCTGGATCACGTTCTGCGCCACCGCCAGGTCCAGCACATCCCCTTCCCGGGAAATTCCTTTGCCGAACATGATATCAAATTCCGCCTCCCGGAAAGGCGGGGCCACCTTATTCTTCACCACTTTGATCCTGGTGCGGTTTCCGACTACTTCCCCGCCCTGCTTCAGGGCCTCGATCCTGCGGACATCCAGCCGCACGGAGGAGTAAAATTTCAGCGCCCGGCCGCCTGTGGTGGTTTCCGGATTTCCGAACATGACGCCTACTTTTTCCCGGAGCTGATTGATGAAGATCACGATACAGTTTGTCTTGCTGATGGCCGCGGTCAGCTTCCTGCAGGCCTGGGACATCATCCTCGCCTGAAGTCCCACATGGGAATCGCCCATGTCGCCGTCGATCTCCGCCTTGGGCACCAGGGCCGCCACGGAGTCCACGATCACGATGTCCACCGCCCCGGAGCGCACCATGGTCTCGGTGATCTCCAGCGCCTGCTCGCCGTTGTCCGGCTGAGAGATATAGAGATTGTCGATATCCACGCCGATATTTTTCGCGTATACAGGATCCAGCGCATGTTCGGCGTCGATAAAGCCGGCAATTCCGCCCCTTTTCTGTACTTCCGCCACCATGTGCAGAGCCACGGTGGTCTTTCCGGAAGATTCCGGTCCGTATATTTCCACAATACGGCCCTTGGGCACGCCGCCCAGACCCAGGGCGATGTCCAGGCTCAGAGACCCCGTAGGCACCGTTTCCACGTTCATGTTGGCCCCGGAATCCCCCAGCTTCATCACCGCTCCTTTTCCGTACTGTCTTTCGATCTGTCCCAGCGCCGCACTCAGCGCGTTCAATTTTTCACTGTGATTATCTGCCATTTTCCTCTCCTTTACCGCTGCAGAGAACATACGTTCGTCTCTTTCAGCATAATAGTATATTTTCTGTCTGCTGTCAACCTGAAAGTTTTTCGTTTTCTCTTCTTCTGCCTGAACAGGGGAATTCCAGCGAACTGCTGTAGTAAGAATCTGATGGGTTAAGTGTAGCATGCCCCCGCTTCGCCGTCAAGCAGAAAAGAGACCCTCTTCAGGATCTCTTTTCCATCCGGCAGATCATGCCAGCCAGTTATACAATTCTTCATACTGCTTGGCGGAACTGCTCCAGGAGTAATCCTGGGCCATTCCCCTGTCCACGATCTTGTTCCACTCCCGTTTTCTGTCGTAGTAGATCCGCTCCGCATAGCGGATGGTTCCCAGCATCTCGTGGGCATTGTAATTGGCGAAGGAGAACCCGGTGCCGGTCCCCTCGTATTCATTGTATGGCTGTACGGTATCTTTCAGTCCTCCCGTCTCCCGGACAATGGGCACGGTGCCGTACCGAAGGCTCATGAGCTGGCTCAGGCCGCAGGGCTCGAACAGGGAGGGCATCAGGAAAGCGTCCGCGGAAGCGTAAATCTTATGGGACAGCGCCTCCGAATAATAGATGTTGGCGGATACCTTCTTGTCGTATTTCCAGGCGTAATGGCGGAACATGTTCTCGTACTTGGGATCGCCTGTCCCCAGGACCACCAGCTGGATCCCATCCTGGCACATTTCTTCCATCATATAGGCGATCAGGTCGAACCCTTTCTGATCGGTCAGGCGGGAGACCACGCCGATCATCATGATCTTGGGATCCACTTCCAGGCCCAGTTCCTGCTGCAGTGCCGTCTTGTTTTTCACCTTTTCCTTGCGGAAGTTTCTGGCGCTGTAATTGCGGTAGATAAAACCGTCTGTTTCCGGATTGTACTCCTCATAATCGATGCCGTTGACGATGCCCCGGAGATCATTGGCCCGGGCCCGCATCAGGCCGTCCAGCCCCTCCCCGTAGAAGGGAGTCTTGATCTCCTCCGCGTAGGTCCGGCTCACCGTGGTGATGGCGTCCGCGTATACCAGCCCGCCCTTCAGATAGTTGGCGTCCTTCTTGAACTCCAGTTTATCCGGGGTGAAATAGTAATCGGAAAGGCCGGTGATGCTCTTGATGCTGTTGATATCCCAGACGCCCTGGAATTTCAGGTTGTGTATGGTCATGATCGATTTGATCCCCCGGTAGAAGTCGCTCCCCTGGAATCGCTCATGCAGATAAACCGGCACCAGTCCCGTCTGCCAGTCATGGCAGTGAATGATATCCGGCCGGAAATCAACCACCGGCAAAATCGACAGAGACGCCTTGGAGAAGAAAGCGAACTTCTCCAGATCCCAGGGCATCCCCGCATAGGGCTTGTCACCGGAAAAATGTTCTTCGTTATCAATAAAATAAAATGTGATTCCGTTATACTCCAGTTTAAAGATTCCTACGTACTGCTGTCTCCAGTTCAGGTCCATGTAGAAATTGGTAATGTACTGCATCTGGTTCTTAAATTCTTCGCGGATGCCGGAATACTTTGGCATCACGACCCGTACATCGAAGTATTCTTTCGGGAAATACTTGGGCAGTGAACCTACCACGTCTGCCAGGCCACCTGTTTTCAGAAACGGCACACATTCGGATGCCACGAACAAAATCCTTTTCATCTCTGGATGAGTCCTCCTTGGCTAAAACTTCCGCATATTCGGAACCTGCGGATATACATAGATTATACTCCTTTTTCCCGCAGATGAAAAGTCCCAACTGCCAACTAATTCCTGTA
Source organism: Candidatus Scatomonas sp. (assembly GCA_963928055.1). GTDB lineage: Bacteria > Bacillota > Clostridia > Lachnospirales > Lachnospiraceae > Scatomonas. The sequence continues at coordinate 480,377 of CAWVDN010000002.1, forward strand.
TTCCAGGCGGATTTTATCGGCGATCAGGGCGATAAATTCCGAATTGGTCGGTTTCCCCTTTCCTGTGCTGACCGTATATCCGAAAAGTTCGTCTATGGTGTCCATTTTTCCTCTGCTCCAGGCCACCTCGATGGCATGGCGGATGGCCCGTTCCACCCGGCTGGGAGTGGTCTGATATTTTTTCGCGATGGTAGGGTACAGGATCTTGGTGATGGAATTCAGCATTTCCATATCGTCCACCGAGAGGATGATGGCGTCCCGCAGATACTGGTATCCTTTGATATGGGCCGGCACGCCGATCTCATGGATGATATTGGTCACATCCAGTTCCAGATTTCTCTCCTGCCGGGCGGCCATGGCCTCCGCGGCCGCGCCTCCCTGTTCCCGCCGTCTGGCCGGGTTTCCCCTCACATTCTTGATCCGGTTCAGAAGCATCTCATTGTCGAAAGGTTTCAGTATGTAGTAGGAAGCCCCCAGATTAAACGCGTCTTCCGTGATCCTGTCCTGTCCCACCGCGGAGAGCACAATAAAGGCAGGGCGCTTTTTCAGGGTCGTATCGTGATTTACCTTTTCCATCATGGTGAGACCGTCCATTTTCGGCATGATGATATCCAGGAGCACAACGTCCGGCTGTTTCTGCCGGATGATCTCATACAGATCCTTCCCGTTGTCCGCCGTGCCCACCAGCTCCAGATCCCTGTCGCCTCTGATGATGGTGCCCACCAGATCCAGGATGCGCTGGTTGTCATCCGCCACCGCCACATTTAATTTGTCCATGTTATCTCCTCCATAGCCCCTCGGGCATTTCTCCCGGTCCGGAAGAAGCGGGCGCCCTTCTGCTTTTCCCGAACACTATCTGTATTATAAGAAGTCCCTGAGACCAGTTCAATAGATATCACGGTTCATTCTTCATTTTCGTTCGCTGTTTTTCGCCCTGTTTTTCCAGAAACTGACAGGAACGCCATCCTCTGCGGCAAAAAAATACAGTTTTTTACTCTTCTCTCCGTTCCTCGGCTGCCCGGATCTGCCGCCGCAGTTCTTCTTCCTCCCCGGTAAGGAAAAGCTCCTCCAGATGCCGGCTGTAGGCTTTGCTGGGACGCGCTCCCAGAAAAGCCGCCGCCGCTCCTGTCTGGGTCAGCGCAGTCATAAACCATCCCATCTCCGCCTCCCCGCCGCCGGCCTCTTCCAGAAAAAGAATGGCCTGATCCAGCATTCTTTCCCCTTCCCGGGCCAGATCCTCTTCCTCCCGGTCTTTTTCCTCCAGCCATTCCCCCAGCAGTTTTTCCGCGGCCTCCCGGGAAGAGGCTCTTTCCTCCCGGAGCCTGCAGGCTTCCCGCCGGTACTCTCCCAGCACGGTCTCTTCCCGCCGGCGCTCCTCCTCGGAGATCAGGCCATGGGCGTCCTTCACCTCCAGCACATGCTCTCCGTTGGCGAGAAACCGGTCCAGGACAAGCCAGGCATCTTCCTCCCCGGCGGGCAGGCCGAGGAACTGGCGGTACAGTTCCCCTCTCCGTTTTCCCAGCAGCCGTTTCTCCTGCCAGGCTCCCAGCGCTGCCGCCAGCGCGGAAAGCAGCATCTGCATCACACTGTAGCGCTCGTCAGCCCCGGCCTTCCGGAACAGCTCCTTCTGCCGCTCCGCTTCCTGCCGGGAAATCCCCTTTTCCAGGATCCGGCCCGGGTCGTATTCTCTCTGATAACGAAGATAGAGCCGGTAGAAAGCCGCGAAATCTTCGGCGATGCGGCCGCAGTGGACGTACTCCCGGATGGTATCTTCCTCCGCCGGGATCCCCTCCCTTTCATAGGCGGTAAGAAGCACGGAAAGGTCCTCCCAGCCCCTGGCTGTCACGAACTCCCGGTCTCCTCTTCCCTGTTCGATATAGTAGAAATTCCGGGGTTTGCCGGAAAGATAGGCCAGTATGGCCCCGTGAAGTCCCCGCCCTGCCGCGTAGGCTTTCCACGCCGGAAAATCAATGTCCACCTGAATGGTCTTTACACGGTCCAGCGTGACAATATCAAAATGTTTGGCGGCCTTATTGTATTCCGGAGGGTTCCCCGCCGCCACGATCACCCAGCCCCTGGGAACGCGGTGGGTGCCGAAGGTTTTATTCTGCAGGAACTGCAGCATGGTGGGAGCGAGGGTCTCGGAGACACAGTTGATCTCGTCAAGGAAAAGGATCCCCTCCCGGACCTGTTCCTTTTCCATGCACTCATAGACGGAGGCAATGATCTCGGACATGGTGTACTCCGTCACCTGGACCTTCTTCCCCTGGTATTCTTTTTCCCGTACCACCGGAAGGCCCACGGCGCTCTGCCGGGTGTGGTGGGTAATGGTGTAGGCCACCAGCCCCACGCCGCACGCCTCCGCCGCCTGGCGGATCACCGCCGTCTTGCCGATGCCCGGAGGGCCCATCAGCAGCACCGGCCTCTGGTGCACCGGAGGGATCCGGTAATTTCCTTCCGGATCTTTGGCTGTGTAGACCCGGACCGTATGGATGATCTCTTCTTTTGCCTGTTGTATGTTCATCTATTCCTCCCAAAATTCCATGCCCAGATTCAGCCGGATGCCCCAGTCCGGGATCCGGTGCTTTTCGTACTCGTCATTCAGAAAAACAAAGGCGGTGTCATAGGCCGGTTTTCCGGCGGGAAATATCCCGTCTCCGTCTGTAAAATAAATCAGTCCTCCCAGATCCAGGACCTCCTTTTGTTCCATGAGCCGGTCCACCAGCTGAAAAACCGGGCGGAAATCCGTTCCTCCCAGACCTTTCACCACCGCGCGCTCCATATAGTCCAGAAATTCTTCCTCCGAACGGATCACCACATGCTCCTGGATCATGGAATCGCACTGGATCAGATGCACCTGCATCCTGCGGAAGAAGTTCTCTCTTCTTGAAAGGATCTGATAGGTCTCCCGGAGAAACTGCCGCGCCACCCGGCCGGAACAGGAGCCGGAAGTATCTATGGCGATGACCATCTCCCGCAGCTTGGAGATCTCCCGGTATTCCAGAGGTTCCAGCATCACCATCCCGTCGTAATGTTCCCGGCTGTACCAGTAGGGAATGTAATCAAAGCTGTCCGGATCCGTCTCCACCTCTTCCCCGGAGACCATAAAATGTTCCAGAAACTCCCGGTAGTCATACCTGCTTCCGGCGCCCGGGCGCGCCGCCTGCCGGCCGCCTCCTCCCCGGACGCCTGGTTTCTGCAGACTTTTCTCCAGTTCCCCGGCGTATTCCTTCCGCAGCTGCCGCCACTTACGGAAATAGCGGAGGCTTTTTTCCCGCTGCCGGTTTTCCTCTCCGGCTTTCCCGGGCCCTTCTTCCCGGGAAGGATCCTCCTGCCGGTATTCCCTCCAGAAGCCGTGCCCGTCCCTATGAAAGGCCTCCGACAGCTCCGCCCTGGCCCCGGGAGAAGGCGTGTTTCTTCGGAGGACCCGGTAAATCGTCTCCGCGGAGGCGTTTTCCCCGGGCACTCCCGCCTCCTTCCGCAGAAGCCTCCGCCGGTCCCGCCCCGGTTTCTTCAGTTCCCGTATCTCCCAGCCGTCCAGGATCTCCTCCACCTCCATGTCACAGGCCAGGTCCCACAGTTCCCGGTCTTTTCCCCGGGAAAGGACCGGGTGGAACAGAAGGCAGTGGAGAAAAAGATGCATATAATCCCTGGCAACGGCGTCCGGCTCCCTGCAGAAACGCCGCTGCAGTTCCTCTCTTCGATAATACACATGGAAACCGTCCCCGGCCAGATACTCTGTTTTTCCGTCCTCCCGGAAATCCAGGGCGCCAAAGGCCCCGGAAAATCCGGGCAGCTTCATCCGCAGCTTTTTCAGTGTCAGGGTCCAGATCCGGCCGCAGAAATCCGCGGAACCTGTTCTCTGCCGCGTTTCCTTCGATCCCGGGTAAAGATACGCCCAGATCTCCATCTCCCGGATGGCCGCCGCCATCTCCCGGTATTCCTGCAGATACCGCGGTTCGATCCATCCCCGCTCTCCCATGGCCCGGATCCCGGACAGATCCCCGCACCGGATCAGCAGCTCCATGGCGGAACGTTTCCGGTGTCCCAGGTACCCCAGAAGTTCTTCCCTCTCCTCTTTTGTAAAGGGAACCGATGGATCCAGGCCCCGGACCGCCGCGGCAAGCCGCTGCTCTTCTCTTCCCGCCTTATGAAATTGCTCTGTATATTTCTGCTCCATCCCGTTCTCCACAACTTCCCGCAAAGTGTAAATATTATACTATTCCCTTTTCTAAAACTCAAGAGTTCCCCCAGGCCATTGCAAATACCCCGGAAATGCGTTAAACTAACAGGAAAGCCGGCGGAATCCTGCCGGCATTGAAATCCATCAGGAAAGGCTGCAAAATACCAATGATCGATTATACTGTAAATGACTATCTGAAAGTCCTGGAGGATGCCGGCCTGGTCACCGCCCGCCGTCTGCTGGGGAAAGGAGACATCCCCGTAAAGTCCCTGACCTACGATTCCGGCAGCGCGGGGCCCGGCACTCTGTTCGTCTGCAAGGGGGCTCATTTCAAACGGGAATACCTGCTGGACGCCGCTGCCAGAGGAGCTGTTCTTTATGTCAGCGAGATCGATTACCAGCTGGAGGATCTGCCCTGCATCCTGGTCAGCGATATCCGCCTGTCTATGCCCCTGCTGGCCCGGAAATTTTACCAGATCCCGGAAGACGCCCTGCACTATATCGGCATCACCGGCACCAAGGGCAAGACCACCACGGCCTATTACATAAAAGCCGTCTTTGACGAATTCATGGAACAGACCGGCGGTAGTCCCATTGCCTTTTTCACCTCTGTGGAAACCTACGACGGCAGGGAACGGAAGCCCTCCCGGATCACCACCCCGGAATCCATGGAGCTCTACCGGCATTTCCGGAACGCCTATGACAGCGGCATCCGCTGGGCGGCCATGGAGGTGTCCAGCCAGGCTCTGAAATACGGGCGGGTCCTGGGCATCCCTTACGATGTAGGGGTTTTCCTGAACATTTCCGAAGATCACATCAGCCCTGTGGAGCACCGGGATTTTCAGGATTATTTCCAGTCCAAGCTGCTGCTTTTCCGTCAGGTAAAAACAGCCTGCGTCAGTCTGGATTCCCCCTTCAGCCGGCAGATCCTGGCCGGAGCCGCATCCGCGGAACGGATCGTCACCTTCGGCGCCGCGGCGGGAGCGGATTTCCGCGTTTCCCAGATCCGTACAGAGCAGGGGCGCATCTGCTTCCGGGTAACCTGCAGTGATTTTGACGAGACCTTCACCCTGGCCATGCACGGGACCTTCAATGTGGAAAATGCCCTGGCGGCCATCGCCGTGGCCCACGTCTGCGGCATCCCCGTGTCTGCCATGAAAGCCGGGCTGTCCCGGGCTACCGTCACCGGCCGTATGGAGGAATTCAGCAGCCGCGACGGAAAGATCCGGGCTATTGTGGATTACGCCCACAACGGACTCAGTTTTGAAAAAATCTTCGAGACAGCCAGCAGCCAATACCCCGGCCGCCCTCTGACCGCCGTCTTCGGCTGCCCCGGCGGCAAGGCACTGAACCGCCGGAAAGACCTCGGGACCGTGGCCGGGCGCTGGTGCAGCCGCCTGTACCTTACCGCGGACGATCCCGGCCCGGAGGATGTCACCGACATCTGCCGGGAGATCGGCAGCTACGTGGACGACAGCCGCTGCGCCTGGGAATGCGTTCCCGACCGGGAAACGGCCATCCGCAGGGCAGTGGAAGACGCGGAGGGTCCCAGCGTGATCCTGGTCCTGGGCAAGGGCAGCGAAAAGGGACAGAAGATCGGTCTGAAGGATGTTGCCTATCCTTCTGACGCCGTGGTCCTTCGGGAATGTCTGAAAGAATACGATGACAGCCGTCTCTGAAACCGGGAGGGCATGGCAGAAGTTTCCGCTTCCTGCCATGCCCTCTTTTTCCGCCCGGGGCCGGTCACGCCGCTTCCAGCATATTTTCGATAAAGATCCCGTAGCCGCTGGCAGGATCATTTACCAGCACATGCGTCACCGCTCCCACCAGCCTGCCGTTCTGCAGGATCGGACTTCCGGACATGCCCTGCACAATGCCTCCCGTCAGCTCCAGCAGTCCCGGATCCGTCACCTGGATCGCAAAAGATTTATTGGTATCCCTGCTGTCCCGGCAAATTTCCGTGATCCGGATCTCATATTCCCGGACATCCCCCTCCGCCATGCATACCAGGGAAGCCGGTCCTGTCTGAACCTCTTCCCGGGCGGAAATTTCCACCTGCCGCAAGGGGAAGGCCTCCATTCCCTGCTCCGATAGCTTCCCGTGGATCCCCATAAGGGAATTATCCCGGATCTCGCCGATCCGCTCTTCCGGATAATACCGGATCACCCCTTTCAGCTCTCCCGGGATCCCGTCCCGGCCTCTGGTCACGGAGAGGATATCCGCCTGATACAGTTCTCCGCCCTTTACCGAAAGGATCCCGCCCACGTCCGCGTCGCTGATGCCGTGGCCAAGGGCCCCAAAGCTCCCATCCTCCTCCACATAGGTGAGGGTTCCGATGCCCTGGATATTATCCCGGACCCAGATCCCCAGCTTGTAGGAGCCTTCGGAAGTCATAACCGGAGTGAGCTGCAGTTCCACCGTTTCTCCCTGGCGCCAGACTTCCAGGATCATGTCGCTGCCCCCGCTGTCTGCCACCAGGTCCACCAGCTGCTGCTTTCCCTCCAGGGTCTGACCGTTGGCTTTCCGGATATAATCTCCGGTCCGCACGATGTTTTCTGCCGGCGACCGGGTGCTGCCGTCCGCCAGCGTAAGCTGATCGGCATCCAGGATCAGCACGCCTTGGGTTTCCATATAGATCCCCACCGGAGCTCCGCAGATCCGGACCACGGGCCTGCTGCTTTCAGAGGCGCTGACGCTTTCCGGAAAAGCGAAGATCCCTGTCAGCGTCAACGCCAGAAGGAACAGCAGCAGAAGCCGGCAGCCGCGTTTCTTTTCTGCCACTTTTCTCACATCCTTCCCGGATTTTAAAAGGACATCCGCACACAGCAGACATCCTTTCAAGATCCAAGGCTATTATATGAAAAAAATCAGGGTTTCAAACGGGAAGTTTTTTGCTGGTCAGCCAAATCTTTCATCTCTTCCGCGCTGTCCAGAACCGCTTTCGTGATCTCCGCGCCGCTTAAGATCCTGGCAAGCTCTTCGATGGATTCTCTCCGGTCCAGTTTTCGGATCCTGGTAACCGTTTCCTGGCCTTCCACTTTTTTTGAAATTTCAAAATGCTCATCCGCCATGGCCGCGATCTGCGCCAGATGGGTAATGCAGATCACCTGATGCCCCCTGCCGATCTCCGCCATTTTTTCCGATACCTTCTGGGCCGTCCGTCCGCTGATCCCTGTATCGATCTCGTCAAAGATCAGGGTCTCCGTGGAATCCCGGTCCGCCAGGATGGTCTTGATGGCCAGCATGATCCGGGAAAGTTCTCCCCCGGAAACCACCCGGGACAGAGGTCTCACAGCTTCTCCCGGATTGGTGGAGATCATAAACTCAATCTGGTCCCGGCCCTTCTGCGTGTAGTTCGGCAGGCTATCCAAACGGATCTCAAAGGCGACCTCCAGGAAATTCAGGTCCTTCAGAGCCCCGGTGATCTTTTCCGTCAATTCCCGGCAGTATCCGGCCCGCAGCTCCGTCACCCGGCGGCAGATCTCCTCCAGCTCCTTTTCCCCGGCGGCCAGGGCACTCTCCAGTTCCGCCCGTCTCTCCTCCAGATGCCGCAGCTTTTCCAGCCGCTCCTCCTGGCGGTCCCGGTATGCCAGGATCTGCTCTGTCGAATTCCCGTACTTGGTCTTCAGATGATGGATCAGCTCCAGCCGTTTTTCTGTCTGATAATATTCTTCCTGGGAGAAGCTGAAATTATCCAGATAAGCGGCCGCCTCCCGGTTAAAATCTCCCAGCAGGCTGTCAATATCCGCCAGGGAAGACTCCATTCCCGCCAGTTCCTCATCCAGTTCCGAAACGCCGGAAAGCTCCCGCAGGGCTCTGCCGGCCAGATCTCCGGCGCCGCCCTCGTTACCGGTGAGCTGGTGGACCGCTCCCAGGACTTCGGCGATCTTCCGGCTGTTGGACATTTTCCGGTAGCTTCTGTCCAGTTCCTCCTCTTCTCCCTGCCGCAGATCCGCTTCCTGAATTTCCCGGATCTCGTATTCCAGAAGCGAGAGCTCCCTGGCCCGGGCGCTCTCATCCATGCGGCTCTCTTCGAGCTCCTTTTTCAGTTGTCTGTACCGATGATATTTTTCCGCCGTTTCTGTCAGGAGCGGCTGCAGTTTTTCCCTTCCGTAGGCGTCCAGGATCTCCAGCTGCCGGTCCCGGTACAAGAGAGACTGGTGCTCGTGCTGTCCGTGGATGTCCAGCAGAAAAGATGCCGCCGCCCGGATCCTGGCGGCGGTACAGCTCTCCCCGTTGATACGGCTGACGCTGCGGCCGCCGGTGATCTTGCGGCTGACGATCAGCTGTCCGTCCTCGGTCTCGATCCCCTGGTCCTTCAGCGCCTCTCTGGCAGCCGGATCCTCCACCTGGAAGATCAGTTCTACCAGGCAGGATTCCGCTCCTTCCCGGATCAGGTCCCGGGAAGCCTTCTGTCCGAGAGCCAGGTTCACCGCTCCCATAAGAATGGATTTTCCCGCTCCGGTCTCTCCCGTCAGGATGTTCAGTCCCGGCCCGAACTCCACATCCGCTTCCTCGATCAGAGCCAGATTTTTAACATGCAGATTTGTCAGCATTTGTTTACCCCTTTACGCTTTTTCTGATGTTCAGTGGGCTTTTTCAAAAATATCCAGCATCTTTCTCAGCTTCTCCAGCACCTGCACCGCTTCTTCCGAACTGCGCACCGCGCACATGATGGTGTTGTCCCCGGCGATGCAGCCCACGATCTCCTTCCAGTTCAGTTCATCCAGAGCCGCGGCCGCGGCCATGGCCATGCCGGAAACGGTTTTCACCACCAGGATATTTTGCGCTACGTCCATGGAAACCACCGCGTCCTTCAGGACACGGGCATACTTTTCCGAGATCTTCTGATCCTGCTTCTGCATGAGCACGTAGCGGAATTTTCCGTTTTCCGAGGGCATCTTGGTCAGGTTCAGCTGCCGGATATCCCTGGAGACCGTAGCCTGCGTGACGGAAAATCCGTTTTCATTCAGTCTCGCCGCCAGTTCCTCCTGGGTCTCGATCTCGTACTGACTGATCAGTTTGATGATTTCCGCGTGCCTTGCTATCTTCATGGTATCTTCTTCCCCCTGTTCTGCTACCTGTTGCTCATCTTGCTGCTTAAAACTTCCAGAAAGCTGCTGTTATGGATCTTCACGATCTGCGTGTCCCGGGCCGCCCGGGTGATCTCGATCCTGTCCCCGGTGCCCATGGGGATCCTGGTGTCCCCGTCAAAATACGCGCCGGCCTCCTGGTACTGGCCATCCCGGCCCCGGCCGATCTCCACCGTGATCCTGTTTTCAGGAGGAAGAACGATGCTCCTGGTATTCAGGGTATGGGGCGCCAGCGGCGTCATCAGAAACAGCGACGCCGAGGGCGAGATCAGAGGCCCTCCCGCCGAAAGGCTGTACCCGGTAGAACCGGTGGGCGTGGCGATGATGATCCCGTCCGCCCGGTACGTATTTAAAAACTTTCCGTTTACATAATTGTTCAGCTCAATAATGGAAAAATTCTCCAGCCCTCCGATGACGATATCGTTCAGGGCGATATCCTGCTCCAGCAGCCGGTCGCCCCGGTACACTCTGCCGCAGAGCATCATCCGGTGCTCGATCTGATATTCGCCGCCCATGAGCCGGTCCAGAGCCGGCAGGATGTTCTGCCGGTCGATCTCCGCCAGATAGCCCAGGGTCCCCAGATTGATGCCCAGCAAAGGGATCTGCCGGTCCACCACATCCCGGGCTGCCTGGAGCAGGGTGCCGTCCCCGCCCAGCACAATGACACACTGGATGTCCTCCGGGATCCGGTCCGGATCCGTGTAGTGATACCGGTGCTCCTCCTTTTCCGGAAGCGTCGTCTCCACCAGGCAGCGGCAGCCCCGAGCTGTCAGATAATGTTCGATTTCTCCCGCCACAGTCAGATCCTTATCTTTGATCCGGTTAGCGATGATGTAAAAATGCTTCATGAAAGATATCCTCCTGCGGGAACAGTCTCCGGAGCCTTCAGTCCAGGGCCTCGTGAGCTGCTGTTACGATTTCTCCGATCTTTTTTTCAAACCGGTCCGGAAGCGCCTCCGCCGGCGGCTCCTGTTCCGTTTTCTCCAGATAGATCAGATATTCTATATTGCCTTCCGGTCCCTTGACCGGCGAAAAATCCAGGGCTTTCAGAGCAAGCCCGATCTGCAGGGCAAACTCCGCCACGGCCCGGATCACTTCCCTGTGAACGGCCGGGTCCCTGACCACGCCTTTTTTCCCCACCTTCTCTCTGCCCGCCTCAAACTGGGGCTTGATCAGGCATACCAGCTCTCCGGTCTCCGCCATAAGCGCTTTCACCGGAAGCAGCACCTTGGTCAGAGAGATAAACGACACATCCACCGACACAAAAGATGGCGGCTCCTGGATCTCTTCGGAAGTCACGTAGCGGATATTGGTCCGTTCCATGCACACCACCCGGGGATCCTCCCGGAGTTTCCAGGCCAGCTGCCCGTGCCCCACATCCACGGAGTATACCTTGACCGCTCCGTTCTGGAGCATGCAGTCCGTAAACCCTCCTGTAGAGCTTCCCACATCCATGCAGACTCTGCCTTCCAGCTCCAGGCCGAAACACTTGACCGCCTTGTCCAGCTTCAATCCGCCCCTGCTTACAAAAGGAAGGGGATTTCCTTTTACCGTGATCTCCACAGTATCCGGAAAGGATGTCCCCGGCTTATCCTCCCGCTGGCCATCCACCAGGATCTCCCCGGCCATGATCATGGCCTTCGCCTTTTCCCTGGAAGGGGCCAGCCCGCGGCCGGCCACCAGCACATCTAAACGTTCTTTCATTCTTTCCTCCTGCTCTCCGCGGGATCCTCCAGCCTCCCTCGGATCCTTTCCGCCAGAGAGGCCGCGTCCAGGCCGCACTGCTCCCTCTGCCAGGAAACGGTGCCATGGCCCACGAACTGATCCGGCACTGCCGCGATGCTGACGGATACCGGAAGATTTTCTTGTTCCGCGAAGTTCATGACCTGCTGGCCGAAACCGCCGATCTCCGCGTTTTCTTCCAGGGTCACGAAAAGTTCGTGATCCTTTGCCAGTTCCCGGAACAGTTCCCTGTCAAAGGGCTTTACAAAACGCACGTTGACCAGGGTCGGATGGATCCCCTGCTCCTCCAGAAGCTCCGCTGCCTCTGCCGCCACCGGGACCATGGCTCCCACCGCCAGCAGCGCCGCCCGGCTTCCTTTTTTCAGGATCTCCGCTTTTCCCTTCTCTATGGGCTGGCGCTGCTCTTGAAAGGCAGTCACTGCCTCGCCCCGGGGATAACGCACAGCCACAGGTCCCTCGGAATGGACCGCGAATTTCATCATATCGGAAAGCTCCCAGAGATTTTTGGGGGCCATAATGGTCATCCCCGGCATTTCTCCCAGATAGGACAGATCGAAAAGGCCCTGATGGGTCTTTCCGTCGGAGCCCACGAAACCGGCCCGGTCCACCGCAAAGACCACATGGAGATTCTGCAGGCAGATATCCTCCAGGATCTGGTCGTAAGCCCGCTGGAGAAAGGAGGAATAGATGGCCACCACCGGCACCAGCCCTCCCAGGGCCAGCCCCGCGGCGAAGGTCACCGCATGGGGTTCCGCGATCCCTACATCGAAAAAGCGTTCCGGAAACATATTGGCGAACCGCTTCAGCCCGGTTCCTGTGGCCATGGAGGCAGTGACCGCCACCACCTCCGGTTCCCGGTCCCCCATTTTGCGCATGATCGTAGAAAAAATATCCGTATAGGCCGGACCGCCCCGCTTGACAGGGAGCCCCGTCTCGATCTCGAAGGGGGCTGTGCCGTGGAATCGGGCGGGATGGCGCATGGCGGGACCGTAGCCCCTGCCTTTCTCCGTGACCACATGGACCAGTACCGGTCCCTCGAACCGCCTGGCCTCCGACAGCACTTTGATCAGCTGACGGATATTATGGCCGTTGACCGGTCCCAGGTAGGTGAGCCCCATATTTTCAAAAAGCATGCCGGGGATCATCAGCTGCTTGATGCTGCTCTTGGTCCTTCGGAGCGTGTCCATGATCCCCCGGCCTACGCCGGGAAGCTTTTCCAGGGCGGAACTGAGGCCCATCTTAAATCCCGTGTAGGCGGAAGAAGTTCTCACATCCGCCAGATAGTCCGAGATCCCTCCCACATTTCTGGAAATGGACATCTCGTTGTCGTTGAGGACGATGACAAAATTCGTCTTCAGTTCCGCCGCGTTGTTCATGGCCTCAAAAGCCATGCCCCCTGTCAGGGCTCCGTCCCCGATCACCGCCGCCACATGGTAATCCTGCTTTTTCAGATCCCGGGCCCGCACATATCCCAGGCCCGCGGAAATGGAGGTGGAACTGTGTCCTGTGTCAAAGGCGTCGCAGGGGCTTTCGTCCCGCCGGGGAAAACCGCTGATGCCTCCGGACTGCCGCAGGCGCGAAAACTCCTCCTTCCGGCCGGTGAGGATCTTGTGGGTATAGGCCTGATGTCCCACATCCCAGAGGATCTTATCTTCCGGAAGATCGTACACCCTGTGCAGGGCGATGGTAAGCTCCACCACTCCCAGATTGGAAGCCAGGTGCCCTCCTGTCCGGCTTAAAGATTCAATCAAAAATCCTCGGATCTCCTCAGCCAGTTCCGGAAGGCGTTCCACCGGGATCTTCTTGATATCATTTGGCTTTTTGATCTTCTCCAACATTTCCATCATCCTTATCTGCATTGAACCCTGGTGCCCGCGGTCTGCGGGAAACCTTTTATTTTTCTCTTCCGGCCATCCACCGGAGCAGTTCCTCCAGGAAGCGCCGGTCCCCGGGCAGACGGCGCAGCAGTTCCAGCGCCTCCCCGGTAAGCTCCTGCACGATCTCCTCGGCTTTTTCCTGCCCATACAGCGTCACATAGGTCGTCTTCTGATTTTTTTCATCGGAAAAGACCGGCTTCCCCAGTTTTTCCAGGCTGCTGGTCACATCCAGGATATCGTCCCGGATCTGAAACGCCAGGCCGGTCTTCATGCCGATCTGTTCCATGGCAGCCGTCTCCCGCTCCCCGGCTCCCGCCAGGACCGCTCCGATCTCCAGAGGCGCCTCCAGCAGGGCGGAAGTCTTGTTCAGATAAATATAATCCAGTTCCTGGCTTCCGATGTTCCGGGCGCCGGATTTCTCATTTTCCACATCTACGCTCTGACCGCCCAGCATGCCCCGGATGCCGGTCCTTCCGGCCAGGATCTTCAGAGCTCTGAGCTTCCGGTCCGTGTGCTCCGGCCCGGAAAAAGCGGTAAGCGCCGTTTCGTAGGCGTAATTCAGCAGGGCGTCCCCGCTCAGGACCCCCATAGCCTCCCCATATACCGCATGGGTGGTTTTTTTCCCCCTCCGGTAATCATCATTGTCAATGGCCGGCAGGTCGTCGTGGATCAGGGAATGGGTATGGATCATCTCGATGGCCGCCATAAAAGGCCAGGCGTCCCTGCCCTCTCCTCCGAACATTTCAAAGGATGCCTGAAGCATCACCGGCCGGATCCTCTTGCCCCCGGCCTTCATACTGTAATTCATGGCTTCGATGATCTTTCCGGGAAAGCCCTTTGCTTCCGGCAGGTAGGACAATACGATCTTCTCCGCCTCTTCGGTTCTCTTTTGCAGTTCTTCTTTAAAACTCACTGAATCCACCATCTTTATCAATCTGAAGCATCTTCTTTTCTACGGTATCGATCTGCTGGCCGCAGAATTTCAGAAGGTCCATGCCCTGTTTGTAGATCCGGAAGGATTCATCCAGAGAAATCCCCTTTTCTTCCAGCTTATCCGCCAGGGCATCCAGTTCCTGAAAAGCTTCCTCCAGGCTTTTTTCCGGTTTCTCCTCCCGGACCTGCTTCTCCGCTTCTCCCATTTTTTCAACCTCTTTCTGTTTTACTGATCGCCTGTACCAGGCTTCGGATACATCCGTCCCGGACCTGTATATCCAGCAGTTCTCCCGGGGCCGTATCCCGGATGCTGGTCACTGCGCCGCCTTCCGCTTTTTCCACATACGCGTATCCCTGGTTCAGCTTTTCCAGCGGCGAGAGTCCCTTCATCCGCTGCACAGCCAGGGCCAGCCGGTGTCTGGCCGCCTCCAGCCTGCCGGAAAACAGTTCCCGGAACCGCCGGTCCGCGTCTGCCAGCTGCCGGCGTTTTTCCCGGATCTGATTTTCCGGGCCAAGATAGGTCCAGCGGGTCCGGAAATGGGCCAGCCTTTCCTGCCTCTCCTCCAGGATCTTTCCCATTCCCATACGCAGTCTTCTCCGGCAGGCGCTGATCCGCTCCAGCAGTCCCCGGATATCCGCTACCGCCAGTTCCGCTGCCGCGGAGGGGGTGGGCGCCCGCAGATCCGCCGCGAAGTCCGCGATGGTCGTATCTGTCTCATGGCCCACAGCGGAGATCACCGGCGTCCGGCATTCAAAGATCGCCCGGGCCACCTCTTCCTCATTAAAGGCCCACAGATCCTCTATGGATCCCCCGCCTCTTCCCACGATCATGGCATCCAGCCCCAGCCGGTCCAGGGTCCTGATCCCCTCCGCGATGCTGGCGGCGGCTCCCTCGCCCTGCACCAGCGCCGGATAAAGGATCAGCTGAATATACGGGTTTCTCCTGAGCGCGACATTCTGGATATCCCGAATAGCCGCTCCGGTGGGGGCCGTTACGATCCCCAGCCTTTTTACGTAGGCCGGAATGGGCTGCTTGTACTCCGGGGCAAACATCCCCATTTCCTCCAGCTCCGCCTTCAGAGCCAGAAAACGCTCGTAGAGCAGGCCCGCCCCTTCCAGAGTGATGCGCCGGGCGTAGAGCTGATATCTCCCGTCCCTTTCATAGACATCCACGGTGCCTTCGACGACTACTTTATCCCCGTCTTTCATCTGAAAGGCCAGTCCCCGCCTGGATCCGGCGAACATGACGCAGGAAAGCGCCCCGGTCTCATCTTTCAGGGAAAAATAAATGTGGCCGGAGGGATGGTATTTGCAGTTGCTGATCTCCCCCCGGACAGAGATCCTGCGAAGCATAAAATCCTGAAGAAAGAGATTTTTGATATAAGAATTTACCTGACCGACGGTGTATACGCTGCTCACTGCTCTCCGTCTGTCTCCCTGGCCGCCTTGCCCAGGATCCCGTTGACAAAGGAGGTGGAATCCTCCCCGCCGAAGCGCCTGGCCAGCTCCACCGCCTCGTTGATGGCCACCGCCACCGGCACGGCCTCGTCATAGCGCATTTCATACACCGCCAGCCGCAGGACCGTCAGATCCACCTTACTCATACGGCTGGTCTTCCAGCCCACGGAGATCTTGTTCAGAAAGGCGTCTATCTCCGGAAGCTTTTCGCAGATCCTGCTGTACTTCTCCTGCATATAGGCTTCCTCTTCCTCTGTGGGAATCCTGCCGGCGGCAATGTCCTCCCGGCCCTCCTCCGCCGCCTGGAAATAAAGCCGCAGCTGTTCCGGCATCTCCTCCGGGGTGTTAAACTGGGTCATAAAAAGCAATTTAAATATATTCTCTCTCAGTTCGCTCCGTTTCATAACTGTCTCCATTCCTGTATATTCGGGGCCTCCGCACGGTCCGCGGGGATAAGGGCCTTATGAAAACCGCGGGGCACCACGGCCCCGCGGTCTCCTGCGGCACGGCAGCTGTCTCCTCTGCCTGCGCCGGATCTGACTATTTCGACTCCTCCAGCACTACATCCGCAATACTGATATTCACATCCGCAACTTCCAGCCCCGTCATATTTTCGATGGCTGTCTTCACCTTTTCCTGCACCTTCTGAGAAGTCTCCGGAATACTGTATCCGTACCGGATATTCAGGGCCAGCCTGACGCTGACTACCCCCTCCAGGACCTCCACCTTGACGCCCCGGGAAAGATTTTTCATTCCCAGCTTGCCCACCAGGTCATTGGTGATATTGCCGGCCATAGACACCACGCCGTCCACTTCCGTGGCCGCCAGCCCGGCAATGATCGCCACGACCTCATCGGCGATCTGTACAGTACCCACGGTATTGTCATCATATATGGTATATGTGTTTCTTTTCAGGTTTCTGCTCTCCGCCATATAAAAACCTCCTGTTTTGCGATCAACTTTCACTTATTATAGCAAAATTGAAGGCTGTGTACAAGGGTGCGGCCGCAATTTTACCACCAGCACCGGCAGAGGCGGATCCTTCCGGCGGTTGAAATACTCGCAGCGGACCACCAGGTACTCCCTGTCGCCAAGCTCCCGCAGAAACGCAAGCAGCGCCTCCCGCTCCTCAAAGCCTGTATCCCCGCCGCTGTAGATGCAGAGGCTCATGAGGCCTCCCGGCTGCAGCAGCCGCAGCCCTGCCTCCAGGGCCCGAAGGCTGGTTTCCGGCTTTGTGGCCAGCCCATGGTCTCCTCCCGGCAGATATCCGAAATTAAAAACAATACAGGAAACCGTGCCGGGCTTCGCGTAGGCCTCCATGTTCTCATGGCCCCGGCAGATCAGCCTGGCCCGCTGTTCCAGTCCGGCCGTCTCCAGTCTCTGTCTCGTTCTCTCAAGCGCTTCCGGCTGAATGTCAAAAGCCAGGACTTTTCCCGTTTTTCCCACAAGGGAACAGAGGAATTCCGTGTCGCAGCCGTTGCCTGCCGTGGCGTCAATGCAGAGATCCCCCGGCTGCACCTGCTCTTTTATGAAAATCCTGCACCACTGTGCCGCCTGTATATTTTTCATGCTCTCAGTTCCTGCTGAACTCTTCCAGTACCAGTCCCTCGTTGCGGTCCAGGACCATTCCCACGCTCCAGGAATTAATAAACAGCAGCAGAGGATTGCCCTTCAGATCCATGACTTTCTTCATGTCCGAGGTGCCCACGATCTTATCCACATCCACCTGATCCTTGTTGGCGATCCAGCGGATGTATTCGTAGGGCAGCATGTCCAGACGGATGTCCACATTGTACTCATTCTCCAGACGGTATTTCAGCACATCGAACTGCAGAACGCCTACAACGCCCACGATGATCTCTTCCATACCGCCCTTGGCCTCCTGGAAGATCTGAATGGCGCCCTCCTGGGCGATCTGATTGATCCCCTTCACGAACTGCTTTCTCTTCATGGTATCCAGCTGGGTCACCCTGGCAAAATGCTCCGGGGCGAAGGTGGGGATCCCTTCATAGGCAAACTTTTTTCCCGGCATGCAGATGGTATCGCCGATGGAGAAAATACCCGGATCAAAAACCCCGATGATGTCCCCGGCAAAGGCTTCGTCCACCACATGACGGTCGTCCGCCATCATCTGCTGGGGCTGCAGGAGACGCATTTTTTTATCTCCCTGCACATGGTAAACCTCCATGCCCGCGTCGAACCGTCCGGAACAGATCCGCATAAAAGCGATCCGGTCCCGGTGATTTTTATTCATATTGGCCTGGATCTTAAAGACAAAGGCGGAAAAATCCTCCGTCATAGGATCGATCTCCCCCACATCCGCCTTTCGGGGCAGGGGGGAGGTGGTCATCTGCAGAAAATGCTTCAGGAAGGTTTCCACGCCGAAATTGGTCAGGGCGGAACCGAAAAACACCGGGGAAAGCTCCCCCCGGCTCACCTTCTCCTGATCAAACTCCGCGGCGGCTCCGTCCAGCAGCTCGATCTCCTCCAGCAGCGTGTCCCTTTGCTCCTCCGTCACCACATCCAGGAGATGGGGATCTTCGATATCGATCTCCTCCTCGATGCCCTCCTTCGTGCCCTTCTGGGTGTCGGAAAACACCAGCACTTTTCCGGTATTGCGGTCATAGACTCCTTTAAAGCTTTTTCCGGAGCCGATAGGCCAGTTTACGGGACAGGTAGCGATCCCCAGTTCCTTCTCGATCTCATCCACCAGGTCAAAGGTATCGTTGGCGTCCCGGTCCATTTTGTTGATAAAGGTAAAGATCGGGATATGGCGCATGACGCAGACTTTGAACAGCTTCCGGGTCTGGGCCTCCACACCCTTGCTGCCGTCGATGACCATCACCGCGGAATCCGCCGCCATAAGGGTTCGGTACGTATCCTCCGAAAAATCCTGATGGCCCGGGGTGTCCAGGATATTGATGCAGTACCCGTCATACTGGAACTGCAGCACGGAAGAGGTTACGGAAATACCTCTCTCCTTCTCGATCTCCATCCAGTCCGACACCGCGTGCCGGGCCGTCGCCTTTCCCTTAACGGAGCCTGCCAGGTTAATGGCGCCTCCGTACAGCAGAAATTTTTCTGTCAGAGTGGTCTTGCCGGCATCCGGGTGGGAGATGATGGCAAAGGTCCTCCTTCTTTCTATTTCCTTCGTATAATCAGCCACAAAAAAGCCTCCTGTACTAAAAACATTTCCGGTTTCTATAAAAACCCATCCTATTCTAGCACAGAAAAACTGCCGGGGCAAGAATCAGTTGCCGCGGCAGTTCTGTCAGTTTTTTCACGTTCCCAGGATTCTTCCGATCGCGTAAATCACTAAAAAGTGCAGAGGATAGAACCAGTAAAATCCCCATTGGATCGCTTTACTCTTTTTGCCGCGCTGCCCATTATAGAAGAGAAACAGAGGCACCGTCAAAAAGATACCGAACCGGCTGATACTTAAGGAAGAATAGTTATAAACAAATGGCTGCAACAGGTAGATACAGGATACCGCTGTAAAAGCGATCAGCTGTTTGCGAATGTCCCCATGAAAGATACCGAACCCCAGAATCCATAATACCGCGATGTAGTTCCAATCACCGGAATAAGCCAGAAGGCAGAAAAGCCCTACGATAAATAGTTTCAGCAAAATGGGGTGAATTTTCTGGCTTTCCCATACAGTCAGCGCGATCAGGCCAAACAGCAGCGGAAACATGACATCTGTGGCGTTCCATATTTGAAAAAGATCATATCCCAGACACAGATTGTGCGGAATATGGGCAGCTACCGCGATCAGAAAAAGCCTGCCCATGTATTTCTTCAAATTGGATGTGTGATAATACCCTTCCGCAATAAAATAACACATGATCGGCGCCGTCATTCTGCCGATCACCCGCAGCATCCACATACCCGGGAACGAATCCGGCACAAGCACGATGGCTGTATGGTCCACGACCATCGCAAGAATGGCAAGCAGCTTCATCTGATTCGCATTGCATTCCATATAGATTCCGTTTGCTGTATCTGTTGCCGTCATGATAAGGCCGTCTTTCTGCCGCATACAGCATCCTCCTTCCTATTTTCCTATTTAATATCCCAGTTCCGTCAGCCAGCTTTCCATCGCTTCCTGCGAGGAAGGAGCTTCTTCCTCATAGCAGTCAAAAATATTGTCCGAGATGTCCCCGTCAGGCAGCGCCTCCGTGATGATGTCCACACTGTTGGCAAGGCCGCCCGTCCCATGAGAGCAGAACAGGTAGACCTGCTTTTCGGACAGATCGTTGTTCTCTAAAAAGGAGAGCAGAGCCATGGGAACCACATACCACCAGTTGGGGTAGCCCAGGAAAACCACATCGTATTTTTCGAGATTTTCCACATTTTCCACCAGCTCCGGCCTGGCATTGTCTCCCCGCTCCTGGTTGGCCCGCGCCAGGCAGTCATCCCAGTCGCTTGGATAGGGATCGGTCACGCGGATGGAAAACAGATCGCCGCCTGTCTGCTGCTGTACCCAGCCAGCCAGCTGCTGCACATTGCCCGGTGCGATCACGCTGGGGGAGGCAACGGCATCCACATCGTCCGCTAAAATCGCATTATCCGCCCAGGAGAAATAGGCAACCAGGATGTTGGTGGACGACTTGGATTCCGCCTGGCTGCTCGGCGTAGCCGAATCGCTTGCTTCCTGCGTTTCTCCCGCTTGCCCGCAGCCAGCCAGACAAGCCACGACGAGGAAAGCAGCCATAAAGACAGAAATAACTTTCTTGCGCATTGTGTACTCCTTTCTGCGCTCCAGACTTATTATTCATACGCGCTCCTTGCCTTTGGCGGCCTTCTTCTTTCCGCCCAGTTTTCTCAAACCCTTGGAGAGATAGTGAGCAAGGAACGTCCAAAGCCCCATCAGGCAGAGGTAGTCAAGATAGAACGACCAGACCGGCTCCTCATAATCCAGAAAAACGAATTCGGATCGCAGGAACAGATAGGTCGGAAAATCCCGGCCCACAAATACAAAAGCGCCATAAGTCGCAATCAACAGACCAATCAGGAACAGGAGCAAACCGCGAAGTTTTGAAGGAACCGCCTTGCCGGTTCTTTTCCTTGCCATACCCAAAAATAGATTCCAGTGCATCCCCAGATGAACACTCATCAGGATAAAGCCCCAGTAGGAGCCCAGGATATGCAGCCTTCTGGCCAGCGCCATTCCGCCATCAACGGGTAAAAATGCAAATACATGACGGGACATGACAATGCCGCTGTACATCTGCGCTGCCATGACCGCCAGAAGCAGCATATCCACCAGGACCTGGAATACCCGCATGGGCGTATATCTGCCTTTGAACAGGCTTTTATACCAGCCTCGGTTTAAGATGTGATGGGCAAGGAACAAAACAAGCATTCCGGCTCCGGCCCACTCGTGGGCTACTTCGCCCCAAAGCTGATACCCCATCAAAAAAAGCAGGAGTAGCGTCATCAACACATCTACCACAATTTTGACGATGGCAGACCGCTTCATAGCATCATCCTCCTATCCTTTTTCCGAACTCGTATGCCTCCTTCGGAAATTTCGTTCGTTTTGTCATGGAAACAGTGCCGCAGCCTGTCCTCAGAACCAGGTACCGAGTGCAATTTTCGGGAATTTCTTTCCGTTTTCCATGATAAAAGTCTCCTTTTGTAATGATTTAGTCTGATAGTCCGTTTGCCGCCAGCCATTCCGTCACGGCAGCGGCAGGTTCCGCAGCCTGTGAGCTTCCCAGGGAAAGGCCCTCGGTCACGGTAGCCTCCGGTTCCATACTTTCAATCGTCCCGATCGAACCGGAAAAACCGCTGCCGCCAGAGGTGACAAAGGGGGCAATGGTCTTGCCGGAGAAATCGTACTCATCCAGGAAGGTATAGAGGATCATGGGCATATCGCCCCACCAGTTGGGAAAGTAAAATATAGCCCGTCCTCTCCAGCCCTTGAAAACACTGGGCTTAACGAAAAGCACAAATGTGTTTTGTGTACCTGTTTTCCGGTTTTGTTGCGACCATATGGCGGTATTCCTTTCCTTCAGCGTGTGATCAGTATCTGTACAAATAGGTGACTGTCATTGCTGATCTTAGCCTTCCTATATTCTGCATTCTTGGCTCTCGCTTCATTTTCATTATCTTCACGGAAGTAAACACCCACCAGATGATGCTGATAGTCAATATCGTGAACATAATCGACTCCAAGAATTTCTCCGATCCGAAATCCGGTTTCTGCAAGCAGAAGGATAAGAAGTTGATCTCGGCAGTTCGTACACGCCTGCAGGATCGTAATAATCTCATCTTGCTCTGCTGGCCGGACATTCCGTTCTTCTGGCTGAAGATATCCTTTGAATGCCTGGAAGCGGAGTTTCTTTTTTACTCCCACCGCATTGACTGCAAAGTGGTAATTGTAGGACAGTACTTTCAGACTTCCAAGCTGCTCATCCATTCCCTCGATATAAAGAAAGAACCTGAACACATCCTCCAGATTATGACGTCGTCTATGGATATCGCATAGCGGCGAGAAATTATAGGACACCCCTGTAAATAATAGGGGTGCCCCACTTTTTTACACTCTTTTTGATTATTTCAGACTTTGCTTGGAGATCAGATTGCACCAATGAGGAAAATGAGGCGAGTAACGCCGATTTTCATAATTGGTCTATTGCGCTACTTCTGACATAGATGTTTCTCCTCGCACCGTTTTTTCTTAGAGGTGACACGAGTGTTTTTGCACAATAGAAAAGCACCATATCCGTTTCTGAGCAAGATGGATATGGCGCTTTATGGACTTCATCTTCGGTTATGAAAATTTCTGCTGTCTGGCAATAGCGTGGGGCGTCAGCACAAAGCGGCGTTCATTTTACCATTGATTAACTCGGCTGACTTTGCTATTTATCAACTTTGCGTAGCAATATGCCACATGCACAAATAGCCAAAATAAGAATTACTACCAGCGGCAACAAATTTTCAAGCTGAAATACGCTGTCTGTCATTACTTTGTACCCCCATGTGGCTGGAAAAATCTTCCCTATTGCCTCAAATGCCTTTGGCAGCAATTCAATCGGAAACATAATTCCAGAAAGCATGATAGAAGGCAGAAAAATGATGATAGAAACCATTGAAGTTTTTGCCTGGTCTTTTACTACTAAGCCAATTATGCTGGCAATACTAAGGGATACAGCAATAAAAATAGCAAGACTGGCAAAGTACAACGCCGGATTTTCTGGTATCTCAGCATTAAAAGCAATCGGTGCGGCAATGTATAGAATTATACTCATAATAAACAGGTGTATATATGCGGAAATATTCGTCAAAACAAGACCAAGATATAGTGGCACACCATTTGCCTTATAAACTTTTTTAATATCGCTGCTGTAAATTTCAACAAGAGAGGGCGGCAAGCCAATTAACGCACCCATTGTTACTCCGAAAACGGTCATAGACTGAATGAGTGTGTATCTTGCTTCCGGCATAACAGATGTAAATATCCCACCCATAATCGCAAAAAACAGGAGAGGAACAATATAGCAGGTTATAAGTAGTGTTTTGCTCCGTATATCTAACTTCCATTGCAGGAAAATCCCGTATAAAAAAGCACCCATCTATTATTCTCCTTTGGTTTCTCCTCCTTGTCAAACAAGATTGCTTATCCTTTGGTATCCACCAAAGGATAGAAGGGATATCCCTTCTTGAAAAAATACCGGCTGCGCCGGGGCGGGCTGTGGATTTTGCACGAAGCCCGCCCGCAGGCGCTTTTGCCGGTTTTGTTTATTACTCAGCCTTATTTCCCGGCCACCGCCTTTTTCCGCCTGTAGAACAGCATTCCCAGCACGCCGCCGCAGGAAGCCAGCATCAGGCCGATCCACAGCGCCATATCGCTGCTGTCCCCGGTCTGTGGGCTTTCTGTTTGCCCAGAAGGCTTGCCCTGCTGTTCGGGCTTGGCTGGATCGGTTGGCTCAGTCGGGTCGGTAGGAGTGGTCGGGTCAGTAGGATCCGTTGGCTCAGTCGGGTCGGTAGGAGTGGTCGGGTCAGTAGGATCCGTTGGCTCAGTCGGTTCAACCGGCTCCAAAGAGGAACGAACCTGCACATATTTTTCGTTCTGATACTCTGTGCCGGCAGGATCGCCAATAATTTCCTCAGCCGCAGCAGAATCACCGGCCGCTACAACAGGATCGGTGTAGCCAGATAAGTCAGGTTTCCAGCGCATGGCGCCCTTTCCGCCGCTGGCAGTGACAACCGCTCCGTCGGAGATGGTGAAGATCCCCTTCTGATCGCCGCCCAATTCACCAAAGATATCTTCCTGGCCAGCAAAGATACCATAGTGCTCGCCGCTTGCAGAAGAGGCATTTACTACGGTTCCGGCTCCGCTGACGATGACATCACCGCAGATGCCGTGATCGTTTACGGAAGAAATATTCACCTTCGCTCCGTTAATCGCCGTAAGGTCAGTATTAATGCCCGGAGTGCCGAAACTGGCATCCTGAGTTGCATTGTTCTTCGCATTCAGCGTCGCGCCGTCCACCGTCAGTCCGCCGATTGCTCTGACTGCGGCATATGGCTGATCCTGCTCGTCGCTGGAAAAGTCAGCGGTAAGATCTACAGACGCCCCGTCTTCAATGGTAATGGTATTGTTGCCAAACAGGCCGAAATAGGTGCCGCTGGTGGTCAGGCTTCCGTTTCCTTTGACCGTCATAGCCCCGTGGGAATAAACCGCGGAGTGAGGGAAGTCCCCTTCTCCGGTAATCTGATTCTCACCTTTCAGCACAAGGGTAAAGTTCTCTTCCTGCGCCCATACAGCGCCGAAGCCGCTGGATGTCAGCTGGGCGTTATCCAGTGTCAAGGTGTTGGCCGCCGGATCATAGTACGCCGTGGCGCCGTCACCGTCGGCATCACCCAGAATGTCGCTGGCGTTGGCGCTGGTGACGGTGATGCCGTTCACCTTTACCGCATACGTCTGTACCCCGGATGTTTCTACTTCAGCCTTGCACACCGTACAAACCCCGTTTGCTATCTGATGCACTCCGTACTGGTCTTTTTCGGCGCAGCCCTCTGCCGTGCAGGCTTTCCAGTGATGTGTGCCGTCGCTGGTCCAGTCTTCCGCCCAGACATGCTCGCGTTGCACCTTATCCTCAGGCCAGCCGTTTGCCGCCGTGTAGCCGTCAGCTCCGCAAGGCACATGAATGGCGGTGAGGGCGGCGCACTCGTCGAATACGTTATCTGCCTCCAGCTCGGGGGCCGTATTACCCGTAAAGGTTATGCTGCCTAACTTTTCACATATATTAAACGCTCCACTTCCGATGGAGGTAACGCCGGACGGAATCGTTATATCGGTCAATCCCATACACCAATAAAATGCGCCTTCCCTGATTGAAGAAAGCTGGCTTCCCTCCTCAAAGGTCACGCTTGTCAAATCACTGCAAAGATTAAAAGCCATGATTCCAATGGAGGTTACGCCTGCCGGGATTTCTATACTCGTCAGCTTGACGCAGCAGGAGAATGTACCGCTCTCAATTTCGGTGAGCTTGCTATCTTTTTCAAAGGTTACGCCGCTAAGATTGAAGCAATCCTCAAACGCGCCCATTCCAATCGTTGTCACTCCGGCAGGAATATTTATGTTTTCCAAACCGCTTTCGTAAAACGCGGACTTGCCGATGCCGGTTACGCCGTCAGGGATTTCAATGCTCGTCAAAGACCATGTCATGTAAAACGCGTAATCTCCGATACCGGTTACGCTGTCTGGAATCGCTACGCTCGTCAAGGTTTTATTTTGAGAGAACGCCCTCTCACCGATGGCAGTGACAGGCTTGCCCTCTATTTCGGACGGGATTGTGACGTTCCTTTCGCTTCCTGTGTACCCGGTTATCGTCACGCTTTCGCCGTTAATTTCATATGTGAAGCTATCGATCGGGGTTTCTCCCGCCTTGATTTCTACAAATGTGTTCATATGATAGTCGGTATTCGCCGGATCGGTCACTTCCGTGGCTGAATCAGTGTAGGCTCCTGCCTTGATATAAGGGTTTGTATAGCCTGTGAGGTCAGGCTTACTCTTCATGGCGCCCTTTCCTCCGCGAGCAGTTACGGTCGCCCCGTCCGAGATGGTGATGGTGCCCTCGACCCCGTCCGCTCCGATTCCGTAATGGTCACTGCTTTCAGAAAAAGCCAATACCTTGGTACCCTCTCCGCTGGCAGCCAGCGAGTGCGGAATCGCGTCATAGTTCGTGGAAACGATTCTCACATCCGCGCCGTTCTTCGCCGTAAGAGAGGCGCTGATACCGGGAGCGCCATAGACCGTGCCATTCTCTCCTTTGTTCCATGCGGTTAAGTCGGCTCCGTCCACCGTCAGCCCGCGGAGGGCACGTACCGCCGAATACGGCTGAGGCGCGTTGGCGCTGGAAAATGTAACGAGAATATTCACGTCTGCGCCGCCGGTAATCGTAATGGCACTGTTGCCGTAAAGGCCGAAACCGGTGCCCTCCGTCTTCAGGATGCCATCTCCCGTAATGGTCAGGTTCCCGTTGGAATAAATCCCGTTTTCGGTGCTGCCGCTGCCGTTGATCTGGTTTTCGCCTTTCAGCACAATGGTAAGGTTCGGAATAAGCGCATGTATGGCGGCAAAGCCTTCGCTCACCGTCAGCGTTGCGTTATTCAACGTCAGGGTGTTGGTATCCGGGTCATAGGACACCGTAGCGCCCAAACCGTCGGCATCGCCCAGAATATCGTCCTTGTTTGCCGAAGTCACTTCTATGCCATTGACCTTAAGCTGGTCAAAGACACACTCCATCACAAAAAGGCTATTGAAGGTGCCGCTTAAAAAGCTGCCGTCCGGTCTCTTTGGCTCATCGTGATTCGTCAGGGTATAACCTTTATTGGCAGGACGGCCGTTCAGATAGACGGATGCCTCCTCAGAGATGGCGTATCCCTCCTTCGCCTTCACCCATACGGAATAGCGATAGGTCACGCCCTCTTCAAAAGTCGTGATTCTCTCATCTTCCGGTATCTCGCTGTTGAAAGACTCCTCGCTGGTGATACTCTTGCCGTCGCTGCCGATCCACTGCTCCAGATAAACCTCGTATTTGTCCTGATCCGCCTCGTCCACCGTCGCTGTGAATGCAGGCGTCAGTCCCATTCCCACATTCCAGCTGACGTTCACCAGATTGACGGCATTCACGATCTCCCTTGTATCCGGCTGTACGATTTCCGTTTCCGGATTGAATTCCAGATAGAGCGTGTAGTCTTTATCTACCACCTCATAGATTATCTGGTAGTTATTGGGATCAACTGTTCTCGATACCTCAATGCGCTCAAGCACCGTTTTGACCATCAGGTTATCCCTGGTGACATTCGCCAGCTCAGGAACCGTTGCCTTATTCTTCTCGAAATACTGATAGAGCAGTTCCGTTACTGCCTGTTTCTCATTCTCACTCGTGGTACCATCAGGCTTTATGACATCCGGATTCCCTGTGGCCGTTATGGCCTCCTGGTACAGCTTATTCTCGCTGCCTGGCAGCCCCACATCGACCACTCCCGTATAATACTTATTGACGGACGTTATAACGGAGAAATCGTACGCTTTATACGATGCTGAGCTCGAACTGCTCCAGCCAGTCCACTCCGTCACATAGTAGCCCGATAGATTGTCCGGGTCGCCGGTGCCGGAGACGCCCTCTCTCGCTCTTACCTCTACCTCGTAGGTAGGATTGATAACGCCTTCTGCATTTCCTGTGTTTGTAAAGGTGCAGGTGGTCTCCCGCTGAACCGTCTTTGTCTCTACCTTTGTCTTTTCTCCGGCAGTGCCGTCAAAGTGTCCGTAAAGGGTCACTTCATACTCAAAGATATCCAGCCCGCCGGTGGTTTCCGGCTTATCCCAGCTGGCTTTTAAGCCGGTTTCTGTCCGTTCCAGCTTCAGATTTGTTGGCGCAGCCGGTACACCCGCCGCAAAAGCGGTCATTGGCAGCATCCCCAGCAGCATACACAGGGAAAGCAGCAGCGCCGTCAGTTTCCTTTTTGCTTGCATTTGGTTTCTCCTCCTTGTCAAACAAGATTGCTTATCCTTTGGTATCCACCAAAGGATAGAAGGGATATCCCTTCTTGAAAAAAAACCGGCTGCGCCGGGGCGGGCTGTGGATTTTGCACGAAGCCCGCCCGCAGGCGCTTTTGCCGGTTTTGTTTATTACTCAGCCTTATTTCCCGGCCACCGCCTTTTTCCGCCTGTAGAACAGCATTCCCAGCACGCCGCCGCAGGAGGCCAGCATCAGGCTGATCCACAGCGCCATATCGCTGCTGTCCCCAGTCTGGGGGCTGCCGGTTCCCGCTGCAGGGATGGCTTCAGTCTGCACATAGTCGCAGACCGTGCAGTCACGCTCTCTGGAACCAGCCTCGGTTTCGGTAGCCGGCTTCGTCTCTCTCCAATCGCCGTAGATATGGTTTGCCACATTCAGCCTTTCGCCGCAGGAGCATTCCTGCCAGTGCTGTGCCGCGTCGTGCTTTTGGGTATAGCTGTGCTCATGGGGCGGTTCGGCTTCTCCGACGTCCGCCACCATATACTGGCCGTCCGGGTCGCCCACGATCATGATCCATCTGGCACGCACCCGTATGGTGTACTCCTCCTGCGGCCGCGTCACCACATCGTTTGTGAAAAACAAATAGGTGTCGATTTCCACTGCCTTGGACTCGACCACATCGTCGCCCAGCAGCAGCTGTGCCTCGTATTCAAAGCTATCGCCGGAGGCCGCTCCTGCCGGCCGGTCCCACTGCACCTGGTTTTGGTAGCCCGACCAGCGGGGGTTCCCTGGCACATATTCCCCCGCCGCCGAAACAGACAGGGGAAGGGCCGCGATCATCAGGCATACCGCCAGCAGCATACTGAAAAGCCATGCGCCTTTTTGCCGCCCCGGCGGTTTTTTCCCTGCGCATACGCAATCTCTTCCCTTTATCGCACCGGAGCGCCCTGCGAGGAAAGCGGTGCTCCGCATGCTCCGCAGAAGCGGCTTCCGGGCGGTATCTCCGCCCCGCACTGGGGGCATTTGTTTTCCAGCTTCGCCCCGCAGTTGTTGCAGAATTTGGCGCCGGCCGCACACTGGGTTTTGCAGGCGGGGCAAACCACCATACCCGCGTTCAGTTCCGCCCCGGCGTTTCGCACCACCACCGAGCGGCCGCCGAAGACGATGCACTGCTCAATCACCTGGAAAATCTCTTCCGGCAGCTTTTTCTGCTTGTAGGCGCCCACACCGGCAGTCACCGCCAGCGGCCATGCGATAAACCATCCCAGCGCGCCGGCGCCGATCTTATCCGACCATTCGCCCTGACCCACGGTGACGTTTAAGTTGCATCCATTCGGATCATCTGCACCGTCGTAGCCATCCTCATGCCGGCAGGCAGCCGGAATACTCTCGATTCGTTTGCCATCTCGTCTTCCTCCTCATTCTAAAGCCTGTACCTCATCGATATGCTGCAGTACGCTGTCTGCCAGATAACGTACTGCCAGCTGTTTTTCCTCCTCGCTCAGGCCGCTTGCCGGACGGAGCATGGAAACATGGAGGATCGATGTGTTGATGGTCTGTTCCGTCACGGCAAAGGCGTACTCACTGGTATGCCCCAGCACCTTCGCCTCCGCCTTGATATCGCCGACCAGCGCCTGCTCGTATTGGCAGCCCATCCGGTCCAGCACGTCAAAGACGGCGTACACAGCCATGCGGCGGGGACAGTTGACATTTCTTTTTAGACTCAGCACTTTTTTCTCCTTTCCCCCGGAAACGGGTCTGTCATCTATTTCACAGGTCGAATCGTATTGGTCGTGTCCAATATCATTCCATTGGTGATAAGAGCCTCCTCAGTATATGCGGATGCCGTAATCGCAAACACATATCCGTCGATTTCTCCGGCGTAAACCTCCGTATAGGCCGTCTGACCATCTAAAGTATAGGTATATCTGTCAACAATCCAATCGATTCCGCCAGTTTCATGTTCCCAGCGGCCCTCCTCACGTTTGAGGCCGGGCTGGTTCACCATCACTTCTGCTATGCCGTCCAGCCAGACTTCCTTATTAAATTGATCACTCGATGGTCTGCACTGTATTTCTACCTGCACGTTGCCTGCCTCGTTGACCATGCGCAGCAGGTTTTCATTGACCACGTTGAAGGTAATCTCTCCGTCGCTCTCCCAGTAGATAAATTGGAACGGAAGCCGTTCATCATAAAACCGCTGACTGTTGGTGCCTGCGGGACCGCTGCTTTGGAAGGAATCCATTGCTGCGAATATCTCCGCCTGCGCCTTCTCATCCCCCTGAGGATAGGAGCCGATAAGATTGTAGCAGCCAAACCCATTCTGGCATTCGATGAACGCCGCCAAAAATTCCATGGTTGTGCCTCCGCTTTCGGTAGCAGAAAACTGGATCAAGTAGGTGTCCAAAGAACTGCCCTCCCGGTAACCCCGGCTGAGGATCTCATGCTTTGTGATATTGGTGCTCTTCAGCAGTCCGATATAATACTGGACATACTTCTCAACATTCTCCTCCACATCAGAAAGAGTATACACCGGAAAATCGGCAGCCTTATCGTAGAATCCCACCTGCAGGGTAGCGCTCCCATCCGATGAAGCGAAGGCGCCGCTGCCGGACTCTGTTTCTGTATACCCCTGTGGGATCCCCATGGTGATATTCAGATACTCCTGGGCGTAGTCCTGCAAGACGACATCGTCTACGCCCTCGGGTTCCTGCACTGTTATATCGAAAGGAGTGCCAGATGGCCCGTCAGAAGAACCCGGCTCTGCTTTCCCGCCGGTCAGCGCACCGATCCCCGCTACTGCTCCCCAGACGCCCAGACCCAGCACAGCAACGCACAGCACCAGCGCCGTGATCTGTACCCCGATATGGCTTCGCCGGAATCTGGTCCAAAGCCCCGGCTTTCCATCGGAACCTGCAGCCGTTTGACCGGATGGCACAGCCATGGTACGGTGATGGAAAGACGCCGGGGTTTTCCCGGTAATCCCTTCAATAAAGGCCTCCATGGTGGAGAAACGATCCTCCGCTTTTACCGCGAGCGCCTTCATGATCGCCTGTTCCACCTGCGGAGGCAGGGGAACGCCCAGCTCCGAGGGCTTTTTCAGCGTATCGTTATGGACCCGCATGATGGAATCCGGCGGCAGCTCCCCGGTCACGCAGCGGTACAGGGTGGCGCCCATGGCGTATACATCCGTCCACGGCCCCTGGTTCCCCTTACTGGAATACTGCTCCTCCGGCGCGTAGCCATGTTTCAGGATGACCGACACGCTTTTTTCATCTCCGATAGAAAACCGGGCCGCGCCGAAATCCAGCAGCTTGCTCTCTCCCTTGGAGGTAATGGAGATGTTGTCCGGGCTGATATCCCGGTGGGTCAGGTTCAGGGCATGAACCTGCGTCAACGCCTGCATCACCGGCATCAGGATGGTCAGCGCCTGGTCATAGGGAATCTTCCCGCCCTGGGATGCAACGTATGCCTTCAGGCTCATGCCGTCGATATATTCCATCACGAAATAGGCCGTGTTGTTTTCCTTAAAATAATTCTGCACCGACACGATGTTCGGCGTATTCTGCAGTTTGGCAAGGATCCGCGCTTCCTCTAAAAAGCGCTCCATGCCGTTTTGATAATCCTCCTGGCCCCGTCCGGTCAGTGCCACGCTGTACTTATCGGAATGCCGGGTAGCAAGACCGGAGGGCATATATTCCTTGACGGCTACCTTAATCTCCAGCGTCAGGTCATAGCCCAGATAGGTGATGCCGAACCCGCCCACGCCCAGGACCTTTCCGGTCATGTAGCGGCCGTTCAGCAGTGCGCCCATGGGCAGCGCCAAAAACGGCTGCTCCTCCTCCGCATTAAACCCGCAGTGGGGGCAGACAGGGGAATCGTCCGGCTTTTCCTGAAAGCAGCCATAGCAGATATGTTCCAAGTTCATGTTTCACTCCTCTTCTTTGTACTTGCGCCCCGGCCTTTCACCCGCAACAGCAGAAAAACCACTTCCATCAACGCGATCATACCCAGCTCTTCCAGAATGAACGGAAAGACATTCATCATCTCCTCAATCAAGGGCTGTTTTTCCCTTTCCTCCAGACAAACCGAACAGAATACGGCCCCAGCGTCTTGGATCGTCGCAATCTATAACTCTAATATAAATACTCTAATATAAAACAGAAGATGGGCGTTCCCACAATAAAAAGCCACCCGCAGCACAGAAGGCAGATCTGAATCATCCGATACATCTTGACATCGGCGGGACAGAAGTATTTTTCCGGATCAGATGGGTCAATGTAAATCTCCACCTCAGTTCCGATCTTCTTCTGCGCCTGATGATAGGCCAAATCGATGCCGGTGTTTTTTTGATAGACGCAGCCCATATACTCGTATTGGTATATCATAAAATAATGGTAGGAATGCTTGATCCGAATCCTCAGCGGTTCGATGACGGTCGCTTTTAGAAAAACCGTGCAGCCGCTCCCTCTCTGCGTCTTTTTCTTGTAAAAGTGGGCAAGCACGAAAAATAACGCGTAAAGCGGATATGTTATCGCGCATACAATCAGAATCCACGCAATATCCTCTGCAAAATTCATACGTGCCGCCTCCTTTCCGCCCGCACCAATCTTTTTTAGGGAAACCGCCTGCCGCAGGTTTCGCTGCGGCAGGCACTGAAGCTATATTGTTAGCCACATGACTCCAATCATAATCAAAACCGCAATGACGAGAAGAGCGACGATCAGGTAGGCAAGGCGCTGCTGAAAGTAATCCTTTTCCTCCTCCAGGCAGTAAAAGCTGGTAGGTTTGGCCGGATCGATAAAAAGCGTAAGCTCCGTTCCCACCTTTTTCCGGGCCTGTTCCTCCATTGCCGGGACATTGCCGATCTGTTCATAGGTCTCTCCCCGGTAGGTATACCGGTACACGGGATAATAGTAGAGTCCCAGCGTCGCCATCTTCACCCCGAGGGAGGCCGCCCGCCTTCCCGTGCCGCCCGCTCCGCTCAGAAAGTGCGCCGCGGAAACACCCCCTGCGGCTTTCAGCATGCGGTGCTTGTTTCTGGCGTGATAGTTTCCCACGTCCACAATGGCCGCCCGGCATTCCGCCGTGCAGGCTCTCTTCTTCTCCGTCGTTTTTCTTTTCTTCCTGTAGAACAGCCAGACGGAAACCAGAAGCGTGACAAGGCCGATGCCGCTCAGAACGAGAATTAGAATAAGATCTTCCATGCTGGTTATCCCTCCCATGCACGGACGGACGCCATGGCCTGTTGATACAAAGCGACAACCGCATCTTTGTTGGAGCTGTTGCACATGCAGCTAACAGCGTAACACTTGCCGTCGATCATGGCGGAGGCAACACTGAACGTAAATTCATTCATGGTCCAATCCATGCACAGCCATTCCACACCGCCCGACTGCGACGTGTATGTTTCACCTACGGAAACGCCTGCGCTAGACGCCACGTCTCTCTGAAACTGCAAGACCTCCTCCGGGCTGCTCATTCCCAGCTGGCCGGCATTCCCTATTTCCACAATCCCGCTGTCCGGCGTAGCGCTCCCAAAGCCGGCTTCCATTGCCGCGTCCGTTGGGTAAATAACCAATTCGGCCGCCGCTCCGGCCTCTCCCAGGTTAACAGTCGTGTCCATCACGCGTCCTGCTGCCACGGCATCGTCCACAATCACCTTGACGCCGCTCTTAGAGCCATAGTACATCTTGTACGTTGTCTCCGGCGCACCGTTGCTCTCAAAGGACTGGATGATGGAATGGATTTCCGCTTCGGCGGCTTTGTCCCCCTTGGGATAGCTCGTGATGATGAAATAACAGCCGAAATCATACCCCTCCACCGCCATAATGACCACTTCGTTGGAGACGCCTTCGCTGTCGGTGCCTTCAAGATAGATTTGATAGGCGCCTGCGCTTCCCACCTGATCGGGTCCGGCAGCAAGGATCTGATAATCCGAAACTTCAAACAGGTTCTGCATCAGGTTGGCGGCAATAGCTTCTCTCTGGGATTCCACATCGGCAAGGGAGTAGATGGGTCCGTCAATGTTCCAAAGATAATCCATCATCATACCGCAGCCTTTAGCCTCATTGATAAAAATCGTCTCCTCCTCAACCCTCGTATAATCCGACGGGATCTCAATCGTAGCGTTGAGGATGCCAAGATCCTGCGCCACCATTTCCGCTGGAGGTTCTGTAGTAGGCTCTGGGTCTGTTGTCGGTTCCGGATTACTCGTCTGCGGTTGGCTGATGACAGGCGTATTCCCACCGCCGCCCCCTCCTGTCGGCCTTTTTTCCCCTCCGCCAGAAAGCGCGATAGGAAGGATAATACAAAGGGCGATCACCGCCAGCAGCCCACCGCCGGAAACCCAGGCAACCACCGGATTGGCTTTCATATAGGAAAGGAACCGGGAGAACGCAGAGGGCTTTCCTGCCGCAGCACCCCCGCCGTTATAGGCGGGCTGCTGATAGGCAATCTGCCCGTAGCCTTCCTGCCTGTAAGCGGTAGCCTGGGTGCGCTGGCTGATACTGGCCGCCACCTGATCCTGTACGGAAACGCGCCCGTTCAGTGCCCCGATGAATGCCTCCATATTGGGGAAACGATCCTCGGTTTTTACCGCCAACGCTTTCATGATGGCGTTTTCCACATTAGCCGGAATACGGAACCCCAGCTCCGACGGCCTTTTCATGGTATCCCCATGGATCCGTTCCACCGAATCTGGCGGAAGCTGTCCGGTAATGCAGCGGTACAGGGTAGCGCCCATGGCGTAAACATCCGTCCACGGTCCCTGATTGCCGTGGCTGGAATACTGTTCCTCCGGCGCGTAGCCATGTTTTAAGATGACCGACACGCTCTTGCCGTCCCCCAGTGCGAACCGCGCCGCGCCGAAATCCAGCAGACGGCTTTCGCCTTTGGATGTGATATAGATATTGTCCGGGCTGATGTCCCGGTGCAGGAGGTTCAGCGCATGCACCTGAACCAGCGCTTCCATGATCGGCTGCAGAATGGCAATCGCCTGGTTATAGGGGATCTTATCCCCGTTTTTTGCCAGGTAGGCTTTCAGGCTCATACCGTCTATGTACTCCATCACAAAGTATGCGGTGCCGTTCTCTTTGAAATAGTTCTGCACCGATACGATATGCGGGGTGTTTTGCAGCTTGGCAAGGATCTTCGCTTCATCCAAAAAGCGCTCCATACCGTACTGGTAATCCTCCTCCACCCGTCCGGTCAGCGCCACACTATAGTGGTCCGGATGCCTTGTGGCCAGGGCGGAGGGCATATATTCTTTAATCGCAACCTTGATCTCCAGTGTCAGGTCGTATCCCAGATAGGTGATACCGAACCCGCCAATGCCAAGCACCTTTCCTACCAGATATCTCCCGTTTAGGATCGTACCCAGGGGCAGCGCAAGATAGGGCTGCTCGTCGTTCTCATTAAATCCGCATCGGGGGCATGGAATCCCCGGTTCTTTTTCCGCGAAACAGCCATAACAAACACGTTCCGGATTCATTCTCCCACCTCCTCAAGCAATGTATTTTAAGTATAAAACGATGTATTTTGATAGCAAAATACAGTCACTCCTTCCGATTTTTGGACCAGGCATCGTAACACAGATCACCCAGCAGGAGCAATCCCAGCGCCACCAGAAGCCCGATCCACCCGCCCCAGCCCACTAAAGGAAAAAGTGCAAAGGCAACTCCCAGCACAGACCAGATAAGGGCGCTGATTACACGTTCCCTATTCTCAGAGGGGCAGGAAAAGTACCGGGGATTCTTTTCATCCACAAAGAGCACCTCATAACTACCGACTTTGATTTCGTCCTTTTTGGAATACTCTACCCGGGATACTACCCGATACTCCTGTCCATCCAATGTGTACTGGTAGACCGGATGGTATTTATAGTTGATAATGAAGAAATCGGTGAAATCGTCGTCTGTCCAGCTGACGTCCACATCGCAGATGACGGCGTTCACTCTTCTCCGGCAGCGACGCTTTGACCGTACAGTCCGACAGAATGCCAAAATGATTCCGAAGAGAAACAAACATACTCCAAGGGCAAAGAACATAATATCCCCCATCGCGTCCGTTGCATTCATGCTCCAAACGATTTTATCTCAGCTATGACAAAGAGTTCCTCCGATACCTGCCGCACCCGGTCGACATGCCGCAAGAGCAGCGCCTCCAGCCATTTTTCTGCATTGGCCGCTTTTAGAAATTCAATCTGTACTTCCAGGGGTTCAATGTAGAACTCACCTGCATACGCCAGCGCCCCTTCACCTTCCGACAGCGCCGGGAACTCGTGGAGTTCTTTCATTTCACCGTCTGCAGTCAGGTGGAAGACAGCCGCCAGTTCCCGGCCGGCGGCGTCCTCTCCCCACGCTTCCTGGATTCTTCCGTTTTTTAAACAATACCCTGCCATAACGGGTTACTCCTTGCTCACCACAAACCGGTTGGCGTTGTCGCACAGGTAGAAGGTGTCCCCGGTCGACAATTTTTCCGCCACATTCGCCGTCAGCTTTTTGCCGTTGCCCAGGAACGTGCCGTAGGACGATCCCAGATCGGTGATGATAAAGCAGTCTTCATTCGGGTCGTAGACTACCTGGCAGTGCCGCCCGCTGATACCCGGCGTGTTTTTATCGAATACGATGTTACAGGTTGCCGGGTCTCGGCCGATGACCAACTTGCCCTTTAACAGGTCAAAGCTCTGGCCAGAGTATTTTCCTGTCACGCCGCGCAGCACAGCCCGTTTTTCCACAGGGCCGCGGCCGCCTCTTGCAGGCGCTTTTCCAGATCCCATACCTGCGGCAGCGCCGGCAGGTGCCGGAGCCCCCTGTCCGCCCTTCTTGGACGTTACCAGCAGGATGATGCCGCCGATGAGCGCCAGCACGCCGATGGGCAGGAACACATAGGCAAACCAGGGCTGAGTCCAGGATAATCCGCCGCCTGCTAGGGTATACTCAATTCTTTCGCTGTCCAGGATTTTAGTCAGCTCATCCGTGACGATCGCGTAGTTCATACCAATGTCGATTCCGGAGGCTTCTATTCCTGCGGAATTGATGCCTACCACAAAACCGTTCTCATCTACCAGCGGACCGCCGGAGTTTCCTCCAGAGATATAGGTGTCCATTTGGAACGCGCTATATGTGGAGAAGTTCGGCGTCATTTTTTTACTGATCACGCCTCTTGTCAAGGTGATATCATTCTGATCGTAGGTTTTAAAATCCTGCCCCACTTTAGCCGTGCCCGGATAGCCCAGGGCATAGACCGTTTCGCCGACCTCAACCTCGGAGGAGCTGCGAAGCCTGAGCGCCGTCCGTTTATCCGTTGCAGAGGGAAGCTTGATAATCGCAATATCCTTTTCGGTGGGCGCAGAATAGTATACGACCTGTCCAACCACATAATCATTTTCCGCCGCAGAAAAGTATATGTTGATTCCTCCGGTGATATTGGCGTATTGTTTAGGATACATATAGCCCGCTTCCACAACATGGCCGTTCGTTACAATATACTCCACAGGCTCTCCCGGCTTTCCAATGGCCCAGCCGGTTCCGCTGCTTATGAGGGAGCTCCCCTTGTCGTCATAGGCTACCGCTTGTACATATACAACTCCGTTGCGCGCCTCATAGGGATCCATACCGCCCCCGCCTACCAGGCCCAATACGCCGAACACGCCGGCGGCCAGGCCAATAACCAGCAGCAGGATGGCAACAACCTGCTTGCT
Source organism: Candidatus Scatomonas sp. (assembly GCA_963928055.1). GTDB lineage: Bacteria > Bacillota > Clostridia > Lachnospirales > Lachnospiraceae > Scatomonas. The sequence continues at coordinate 517,345 of CAWVDN010000002.1, forward strand.
CGATGACTTTTTCGCTTCCATTATGATTCCTCCTCATTTTTCCCATGGTATTTCAATGCGATTGCCGTATAGTTATCCTGGCCCGGCTTTCCGGCGGCCAGGATTTCCTCCTCCAGCTTGTCGCAGCACGCCTGGGAAGAGAGCGCCATGGCTTCCCGAATCTGCTTCAAGGTCAGTGTATCGCTGACGCCGTCCGAGCAGAGCAGCAGCGCGTCCTCCGGCTGGAGAAGAAAGGGCATACGGGTATAGTCGCATGTTACTTCTTCTTTTCCTATGTACTCCGAAAGGGCTCCCGCCTGAGGATCTTGAAACGCTTCCTCCACGGGGAACGCCCCGTCCAGTGCCCTCAAAATCAAATCGTTCTTAAATTCCTGCCGGGCATTTAACCCATAGAGTTTGTTTTCCCTGAGCAGGAATAGGTCGCTGTCGCCTACGCACCAGAAAGAGAGGCGATTCTCTTTGAGCAGGGCCGCCACCAGGGTAGTCCCCCCGTGCCCGCGAAACTGCTGGTAGACTCTGGCGCTTCGCTGGTATACCCAGCCGGGCACATCGCTGTCATCTGCCCAAGGAAAGATCCCCACCAACTGGGAGGCAGTTTCCGCAGCGATCATGCCGCCCTCCGCCATACCGCCCATACCGTCGCACAGCACAGCGAGCAGCCCGTCTTCCTCATAACGATCCATGCGGGAGATGCCGAAAGCGTCCTGCTGTTCTTCCCGGCTGCCAACGCCCTGTAGGTTGGCAAGCTCCAGTTCCGGCAGCGGTTCCGGACGTTCCGTAATCGGTTCTTCCACCGCCTGATCACCCCGCTTCTTTTTCTTCTTCCGCCGTATCAGGAAAAAGGCGAGAATCAGCGCCAATAGAAGCGCTGCGCCCGCCGCAACCGCCATCCAGACGCGGATGACGGTATCCGGAAACAGCGGCTGGTTTAACCATGAAAGTACACGCTCCATCCTTTACTCCTCATTCCACTGGAATTGCTCGCCGCACAGGGGCAGGAAGAGAAGCTGGCTCTTTCCCACCTCGATCACATCGTAGGCTTTTAAGGGGCGTACCATTTCCACCTGCTCGTCGTTGCAGTAAGTGATGCCCCTGCCCTGGCCGGGAGAAAGGGAAAAGCTGTTATGCTTGGCGTCATATGTAACCAATGCATGGCTTTCTCTGGATACAGTATCGTCATCCGCCAGGGCCACGTCCATCGCCGCCGCCCTTCCTATGAAGTTTCTGCCTGCTACCAGCTTATAATCTGCGCCGCGATGGGGACCGGAAACACAGACCAAGAATCCTACTGCAGGATCAATACCGATCTTCTTTTTAATAATGCCCACCGTCTTGCCTCTGTCTGCTTCCGGCGCAGCGCCGCCCGGCACAGCAGCCACGGTCTTCCCTACCGTTCCGGCCGCAACCGTCTTGCCGACCCCGGCGCCCTCCTGGCAGTAGGGGCAGCTATCGAATCTGGATTCATCGTAAAAATGGCCATTGTCACACTGTCTCATAATTGTTTTCCTCCTGATAAAGAAATCTTAAGGATTATCCAAAACCATCCCTGGTTTTTTGCTGTTCTTACTGTAGCGCCTTTTTCGGGATTTGTGCAGGTCGCTTTAGCGCCAATTTCCCAAAAATTATGTGGCGCACCTGCGCCAATCCGCATTTTTCGCAGAAATCATGGGGAAATACCGCTTATCTCATCAGATCCTGATAGTCTGGGTCTGCCGCCCGAATCCCCCACACCAATTCCCAAAGCTTTTCATCTTCGGAAAGGACATAGCACCTGCCATCCACCCCTTCGAACCGGCGTTTATCAAACCAGAAACTGTAGGTATCCCCTTGCGCCGTCACAAATGTAAGCCCCCGGTTATCTGTAGAGACGATGGGTGACTCGGATTCCACCGACACATCCCGCAGCGCCTGCAAGACCCCGGCGATCACCGTTTCGTCCCTTGTCTCGTAGTCCGCCGCCGTCTCCGTCCAATGGTGAAAGATCAGTTCCACCGGCAGTTCCTCATGGGGCAGCTCCAAAAGCTCCCGCTGCCTTTCGGTACAGTAAGCAAAAAGGGAGTCCCCTTGGTATGCCGGGGACGAAGTCTCTGTCGGGGACGAAGTTTCTGCCGGAAGCGCAGGATCTGATGCTGCACACCCCACCAGCAAACAGACGGCGGCCAGAAGTACTGCTGACCCTCTTTTTTTCATTCGTGCCTCCTTTCTTCTGTCCTGGTCTCATGAATCGCTTTGCCGCTCGGTCTGTAACGCCAAAGGCGATCCAAACTCTTTTTTTGTCCTTTTATGATTTTACTGTATCGTTTTTTTAAGGATCTGTGCAGGCCGCTTTCGCGCCAATTTATCAAAAAACGCATGGCGCACCTGCGCCAATCTATTTTTTGTGTGAAAATTCCAAAACACCTTGATTGTGCAAAAGGGATTGCCGATCATGACAGGCGGCCTGCTACGTCCTGTAAACTTAAGAGGTATTACACTCTGTACAGGGTGGATGGCCTCAATTTTCCGCTCAAAGCTTCGTTTCTCAAAATGGCGCAGGTGCGCCACAGTGTTTTTTTAGTTTGGCGCTAAAGCGGCCTGTTAAAAACACCAGCTTCCTGCTATGATAAAAAACGAAAAGTTCACATGATGGAAGGCCGGCCAGGACACAGAATGTCCAAAAAGCTTCAGCTGGCCTTTTCGGAACGCAGGATCAGAAAGGGGATATATCGTATGTATGCAAGGTTCAGGCCGTACCATCTCATTGGCGCCATCGGGGGGTTCCTCACTGCCCTCACCGCCATTATTAGCTTGGCAGTTTCCACATCGTACTACATAAGCGCAGAATGGGTCATTATTGTAAACATGCTGCTCATTGGCTCCAACGGGTTAATCGCAACCTATTTCTTTGGCGCGTTCAGCGCTTCCCGTGACAGCCTCATCAAAGTAGGCAGCCTGATCGCGGGGATAGGTCTTGGTTTTAATGTCCTGATCTCAATTCTCCAGATGGCGGGTGTGTATGTTTTTGTTCTGGCCCTTCTTGGGGCTCTCGTTATGATGGCAGGGGTTGTGATCGCCTGTATCAAATTCATTATGCTCTTCCAGAGAGACGCTTTTGTCGTGGTGTTCTGCGTGTTTATTTTCCTGGGGCTTCTGCTGTCTTTATTCTGGACGTGGGCAAGCCTGATAAGCGGCGCTGGGCTGGGCGCCCTGCTGATTTATTTTTACGTCCACAATATCACCTACTAGACAGCTTCTCTCATTCAGGATATTTCCTTGTTTACCGCAGCTACACCGTGTGGCCGCGGTAAAACGGCATGTGCGGGCGCAAAAAACCGGTAGTTCCCGGATGCGGAACGCAGCTCCAAAAATATACGGTTTTATCCAGGAGAATCCCTGGTTTAGGTCAAACAGGAAGGATTGTATATTCCGCAAAAACGTCAGCGAAAAAAGTCTCTAACCGACCGAAATCGTTGAAAATCCATGCCGTTTATAGTATAATAGTTTATAACTGTACCATTGCGGAGAAAGGGGGTGGAATGGGACGTATGGTATAATAAAGAAAAGCTTCACAAATCCAAAATCCATTTATGCGATTCTGCTGCTTGGTATTTTTACTTTTCTATTTCTTGGCGCCGAGTACCTATATGTGAATATGATCTCGCTTACGGCAGGGGAAGAAAAAACGGTGATTGCGCAAAACTACGCGTTAGGAATAAGCGCTGTCGGTTTTTTGCTCTATCCGCTGTTTCATCGCTTTTTGAAAAGGCGGGTACAAATCGTTGGACTTTTTATCCTTGCACTAGCAGCGGCAGTATGCAATTTTTTGGTTCAAAAACATGTTTCTTATTCGTCCACTCTGCTCTCCGGAATGGCATTGTTCCTGTTTCTGGGGATATTGGGAAGCGCGGCCCACTACCTGTTTTTCAAACTGGCGAAGGATCGCACGCATCTGGCGCGTATGGTTGGTATCTCCTATGCCCTTGGGATCTTCCTGCAGTTTCTAAATAACAATCTTGTGGATCTAGAAACTGCGGAAGCCTTGATACTTTCACTCTTTGCCCTTGTAGCGTTAGCGCTGTTACTGAAGGCAGAAAGGCTTTGCCGCCAGGAAAATGCAGAAGCGGAAGAACCCCAGTCCCCCGCCATAGAGGCCATAGAGGAGGATGGGAAGGGAACCCGAAAGAAGATCGCCGCCGGCGGATTCCTTGCACTGCTTGTAATCCTGATGGCATGTATCTTCAGCACGCTGGACAACGCGGTCACCATGCATCATGCAGCAGGCACTGACATCGGGCAATGGCCGCGGCTTTTGCTGGCGGTAAGCGGCCTTTCTGCCGGCTTTCTTTTTGATATCCGAAAGCGGAAATTTATGACCATGATGATGTACTGCGTCATGCTGATGTCCGTCATCTGTGTGGTAGTACTCAAGCTGGGCGGCCCGTTTTTGATCGGCCTGATCGTATTTTATCTTTCGGCTGGATTTTTTGTGGTATTCTTCACCACCAGCTTTCTGGATTTTGCCCGCCATATGCCCACGCCAGCGCTGTGGGCCGGTATGGGGCGCGCCATGAATAACGTGAGCGCCGCTTTGCTTGCCAACGCCTCTGTAGCGCTGCTTGTTTCTGACAGCAATGGCATGGCGTCCATCATTCTGGCACTGGTCCTGTTTGTGGCCGTCAGCGTAGTCATCTATCTTTATACTGCCTGGATGCCGGTTTCATCCGGCGCCCCCAAGGATATCCCGGCAGACCTGGACCCTCAGGAAGCGTTCCGTCTTTTGTCGGAGCTGTTTATCCTTACGCCCAAGGAAACCGAAGTATTTGACAAGCTGGTCAATTCAGAGGAAAGTATTCAGGAGATCGCAGATGGACTGTATCTATCCCGGCGAACCTGTCAGCGGCATATCGCAGCGATCTATGAGAAAGCGGGTGTAAAATCACGCATGGGATTGTACCAGCTCTACATAGAAAAACAGCGCAGGCCATGACAGCCAGAAAGGGGTTCGGATGAAGAGGATTAAAATTGCTGTTTTGCTGGTATTATTGTGCGTACTGGCGGGGTGTTCCCCAAAAGACACATCGCTTCGGGCCTATTGTACCGAAAGCCAGCAGGAATTTCTGGATCAGTCGCTGGAAGAGCTGCCGGTCGCGCTTACCTATCGTCACAACGATAACATCCTGGGACGCTACGAAACGACGGATGAAGAAATCATCTCCGAAATCCTGCAGGCATTACGGGAAACGACCATTGTATCCAAAGCTTTCAGCGGCTCTACAGACAGCCGGATCCTGGAGTTTGAGACAGCGGATGGGGATACCTGCCTCTTCTGGTTTGATGAAAACCGGTTCCATGGCGCCGGCGGAACATCCTATGTGCTTTCCGGCGACGAGGAGATCTGGGATCTGGCGCGGAAAATTCAGGAAACATATCCGGAATACAGGGAAGCGATGGAGTAAAAAAGGCACATCGCAAAACCAGGCATTCCTTACTTGTATCCAGCTAAGGCTGTGCAAGCAGGGAATGCCTGGTTTATTTATACCCATTTTTCAAACGCAAGGGACTCGGATTTAGCCTCATTTATACTCTTCCCCTTCCACACAAAACTCAACCCTCTATTTCAGAAATTTCCGGATTTTTTTCAGAGCTGCCGCTATGGACTTCTGTACCGCCTGATAGCTGCACCCTTCCCGCACCGCAATCTCCTCATAGGTAAGCCCGTCAAAGAAATACATCTGCAGCCTTCTTTTCTGGACTTCCGGCAGCTGGTTGACGCCCTCCCGGAGCGCCTGCGTCTGCATGGATTCATAGACGGCGTCCTCCACCGGGGCCGGCTCCTGTGCCGAACGACGGCTCAGCAGCTCTTCGTTCAGCTCGGTCCAGTCAAGGTGCCTCTCCTGCTCGTTAAGGAAGGAGAGATCGTCCAACTCAAACCGGTCAAACACGGCATAGAGCTTCACATCCAGTTCCAGCCTGTGTGGTACGCCCTGGCCGTCCCTGAAAGATAGATAACATTTCCCGTCGATCATCGACAGGGTATAGGGGTTATACTTGTCCTTTCTTCTCTTTGGATGCCTGTCATCCATCTCTTTGTCCTCCAATCAATCGTTTTTGAGTGAATCAAAACGATTGACCGGTGGACTTCGGCAATGAAATCCGCCATGATACGCAAAAGCGCCCACAGCAAGATTGCTGTAGGCGCAAAGCGGCACTATGGGGCGGTTTGAATCGCAGCGGTTCGGTGGGGTGGCATAAAATGGCCGCAAAAATCCTGTAAGGTCTGATCGTAAGCCTGATAAGAAAAAACGCCGCCCTCCCGGCCGGAAGGCGGCTTGCGTTGTATGGTTCGCATACATGGACAGCCACCCGCCTGCGCTGTATTTCCGGCGTTTTTAACCTACGGAAATCTATACTAACAGGCGGGCGTCTCAGCTCGTGACTCGTCTGCGACTCATCTGCAACATATTTTTGGCCTCATCCGCGTCTCATTTCAGGCTCACCTCCGGCTGTCAGATAATCATATTCGGACATGTTTGTTTTATCCTCTGGATATGCGCCTCCGTGAGATGCCGCTTGATTCCTGTATAAAAGGCATTTGCAGTTCCTGCTCCCGATTGCTGGTAGAGCAGTATGGTCAAGTGCATATTCAGGCTACTGTTAAACGGGTCAAAGGCCAGTGCGGCTTTGGCCGCCTTGTGCGCATAGACATACTCGCCACACTCGGTCTGGCGTTCTATATACCGGCCGGCGAGCCTTTCTGCGCTGCAAAGTAGTCCTTAAATTCCAGGATTGTGGCGTCGATCTGACCTTCCGCCTTGTTCATGGCCGTCAGCTTCAGCGCTTCGTATTTTTCGTGCGTGCCGCGGGTGATGAGCTCGGCCTTGATCCGGGTTCCATCCACCAGCGGCACAAAACAGGCTCTGCCGACATATTTAGCATCCTGGAACTCGGGCTGATTTCCCAGGATCCATTTCAATTGCTGTTGGAAAAAATTCATTTTGTCCGATCTCCTTTCCGAGGTATTTCTCATGTCAGGGGAAGAGGGAAGCGCATCTTTCACATCCTGCCCATCTCCATGCCGCCATCCTCTATGTTCTGAACTGTTTCCCTGTTCTCCGCAAACATTACCTGGTGCAGCTGCTCATTTACATCCTTCCAGTATTTCATGTCCCGCGCCATCAGCACATAGCCGCTGTTCGCGACCATAACCTCCACACCGTCCTGTGACCGGATCGACAGCTCGCCATCCTCCCGATGGCGCATCACGCACTCCGCCAGCGCCGCAGGATCGTTGGATACGGTTTCCGTCCGCAGTTTATGGCCGGATACCCAATTCACAGTCAGTTCCGGGAACTGCCGGATATCGATCTCGTCCACTTTTTTTCTTTCTGCCTGTCGCTGCATCAGATTCTGACGAATCATGGCGTCTATATATTTCTCCATCTAAATTCCTCCGATCTGCGGCCCCTGCCGGGCATTTTCAACGCATGCATCCAGCTCTTCCTCTGAACAGAGGAAATAATCATCGCCGCTGTACCAGAAGGAGACGTACAGGTCGCTGTCCTCGGTATCGATGGGCTGCTGTTCAAAGTGCTCGCCATATCCATCGCTGCACTGGCCGGAAATCCATTTTCGGAAGATCTCCTCCTCCGCTTCGGTCAGCTGCTCCTTAAACCGGCACTCGATCTTTCCGTACAGCTGCCCCCTGTATCCCTCCACATTCCAAACAGCGGAAACCAACTTTGCCTTGACGCCGGCGTCATCATGAAAAAATTGCGCCATGGCGGCCTCCGGGGCTGCCTGGTCTTCTTCCAGCTTCTCCTGGATCGCCCAGGCATAGTCACGCAGGAACCGGTTGTCCGCATCGCATAAATCCTCATACTCGCCATCGTCTACACTGCCGCGCAGAGGGCAGAAATAAGAGCGCCGCACCGATCCCAGGGCATATGTCATCTCCCGCACATCATCGATCAGCTCCTGGAAGCTGGCGTACTGGCCGTGCAGAAGATTTTCTTCCAGCTGGGGCCTGATTTCAGGATCTGTATTTTCCATTACAAAGGCGGTGGTATTCACCTCCGCCAGGGTATTGTCCTCAGAAAACAGCAGGGTCAACCGTTTGCCCACATCGTCCTCCGCATACAGCTTCACCCGGATCGCCCCGTCTTCCTCGTCTGCGATGGGAATATTGGAAGGGCTGTGCCGGATACCCACTGAGCGGAGCTTCTCATACAGGGCATAGATTCCCTGTGGGAAATCCACCAGCAGCGTACCGCTGTCAGCCTCGATCACGGCTCTGACCTTTGCCATATCACATCCCTCCCATGTTCAGATCGTTCATTTGCCTCTTTGGCATATACAGCTCCGCAATATCCTCCATGTGCGGGTAAAAGGGCGGCCCGTCTTCCAGTTTGCTTGCCGCCAGGTACCCTTCAATCTGCTCTACGCCGCCACCCGCCTGGAGGATCTGTGCGGCATGGCCCATTTCACCGGGGTACAGGCAGCAGGGGCGCAGGGACAATGCCGCAAGCTCCCTGGCTATGTCGTCCCCATATTCTCCCCGAATCTGGAGCAGGCCGGCAAGGATAGTTTCCAGCCACCGATTGACGCCGGTCTCCGGATCCGGCGTTTCCTCCAGATCCGGGTATTGTCCAGCCTCCACGCACTCTTTGGCAAAGGCAGCCCATCCTTCTGTGATATTACTGGGCGAATCGCATTGTATAACAGCGGTCATCATGCCCCGAAACTGTTCCTGTGTAATACCCCTTCCCGCAACAGCGGCTTGGCAGGCATATCCAATGTACCAGGCCGCCATATTTCGCATATTGCTCCTTATCCCGCGTTCGGCCCGGCTTTCACTGACCAGGGATCTCATTCGCCCATCATAAGCGGGAGCCATCAAAGTGCCGGACACACAGCTGGAGCGCCCATACGAAAATGCCACCCGTTCTCCCTTCGTCATATTTGCATCCCTCCCATCTGCTGCTCCACACCTTCTGACTGCTCCAGCCCCATCTCCTTTTGCAGTTCGGACAGGATATCTTCCTTACTGCCTCGTTCAGAGCCGCCCCAATTGGTATAGGCATCCAGATTATCGAGCCTTTCCGGGATGGTGCTGAAGCTGATTTCTCCTTCTTCCTGATAGGGGAAAAGGATGCGCAGGGTATCCGGCGCCATCTGCGCCATGAGATCCTCCGGCCGGCCGTGTACCTTACTGCCGTCTCGGGCGATCTCCTGTACCACCGCAACCGGCAGGTCCGCCGTCCAGAGAGAGTAATCGTCCACCCCATGGCAGGCAACGGCGCAAACCGGCGTCAGCCGCTGCCCGTCAATCTTGCCCATGACCCCCTCAAGCAGCCGTGCCTGTTCCGGCGAGATATCCGACAGGATTTCCAGTTCCAGCGCATTGATCACTGCGTCTGTTTCCTCGCTGGTTAAAAACAATGGTGTTTCGCTGCGCTCAAAATATATACCTCTGCCGTTTAGCAGGAGCGAGCATTCCCCTGCGATCCGGTGCATCCGCAGGAAAGCGTCCCCGCTTTCTTCCAGAGTCTTGCCGGTGGCAAATGGGATAAATTTGCGGCTGCCATCCTCATTCCTGCACACCAGGCTGATGTCCAGATAAATGCCCTCGCTGGCTCCATAATTGGGGACGCAGAGGGCATGATCGAAGTTCGGGAGTTCTCCCTTAAGCTGGGTTTCGTACTCTCCGTCAAACAGGAAATACTCATCCGGCAGCAGGCCGGTGGCCTCCAGATGCTTCTTCAGCTTTTCAAATGTCTCCCTGGCATCCGCCATGCCAATATGCCGGACCCGGCGCTGCTCATCCGGTTCGCTCCATCGATCCAGGTTAAAAGACCGTATTCTCGCCATATTTGCATTCCTCCTACTGTTTTATTCATAATGTGGGGCCTTCCATCCCATTGGGTGCCAAATCATCCCGCCAGTTGTTCTTGCATGCCTGGAAGTTTGCCGTTAGCTGCTCCGCCGTAAGGAATGTATCCGCCTCTTGATTGCATGATTCAAAGCCGTCCCGGTTCAGCTCAAACCAACAGTGATCCCTTTCCGAATCAAATTCATCGAATTTGCGCTCCGGCAATCCCACCTGGCTGGGGATAAAGTATTCCCCCATATCGCAGCACTCCAGGATCTGATCGATCTGGCTGTCGGTCAGCTCCCCATGGATGACACACATGTTGTGGACCTTATAATTATCTGAATCCCGGTACAGATAGCAGATTCTTGTGTTCATGCTATTCCTCCTTCCCGATTTCCAGTGCCCGGAGGCCGTATCTGCGGACGGCCATGGCATTGCAGATGAGCCTAAACAGCTCCGTTGGGATCAGCTTCGCATCGCCCAGGTCGTCAATGGTCAGGTGTTTGGTGCCAAGGTACAGATCCTTCGCCGCACAGTACAAGGTATATGCGCTCTCCGTACAGCCTGGAACGCAGAATGGCTCAAAGAGAAGCGTCCCTCCTGGATGCCTTTTCTCGACTATGCGCCTCAACCGCGGATCCGCTGTCAGCAGGTAAAGTGCGGACAGCAGTCCATAATCCCTTTGTCCCACCCTTTCAATCGCCGTCCAAAAGGCCGCCTGATGCCGCCCATCTTTGAATATCATAGGGTTTCCCTCGCTTTCCTTTAGGTATTGGTTCAGCCGCATCCGAAAGGATTGGAATGGAATATGAGCAGCCATTTGTCCCATTCTTTCTTCATAGGGTGCCGGCGGTGGCTTTGTATCCATAATCCGAATGCCGATGACGCCGCAGCCCCTTGGCCTGTAATGGGGCGTATGCTGCATAAACCGCTCATACTCCCGTAAACGTTCGTCATCCATAAAATACATGGCCTGGCTCCTTTCCTGAAAACGGAAAAGGCCCAGGCTTTTGTTTTACTATCAAAAGCCTGGGCCTATCTCGTTGGTTACATATTACATATTTAGTTGTAGGTTATCCCCCTGCTCGAAGGATGGCGGCGCTTCTTCCAGCTGCGGGTATCCAAACTGCAGTTTTTCCGTCAGTGCATTTAACTCCTGTTCCTGCTCCCATGTGAGTGTCATACAGTTGTTTCTGGTAAAATCAACACAGCGATACAGGCTGGCGGCTTCTTCCGGAGTAAACAGCCGGCATCTGTCCACCAGCCCCGCCCTTATGGCGAAGGCCTCCTTGACATACTCATAATTGGGGGAGTAGTCCCCGTTGGTAACCCTGCTGCGATCCCCGTTCTGCGTCCATGTAGTAAACATGAACCCGTGCTGTTCGCTGTACATGCCGGCCATGACCGTATCGCCGCATTCTGCCATTCTTCGGTATCCCTCAACCTCGGGAATCCCCATGGACGGTGAATTTTCGTATTGTCCCACATACGCACGGATTAGCTTTGCCTGCTCGCCGATTTGAGAAAGAACCGCTTTTTCCTCCTCTGTGCGGATTTTCTCCGATTCCCAGCTGAGATAGCCTTTCTTGTCCTGACAGCACAAGCCTGTCCCGCCCGACGAAATGACCAGCAATCCCTTTTCCTCATCATACCGCCCGGCACAATCCAGCCGGCCCAGCTTTCGCAGCATTTCTTGCTGATAGAGCGTCATATCCCGATCCCCTCCTCGCCGTATATTTGTGGTTCGTTGTCCGCTTCTTCCATCTCTTCCGACAGAAGCTGCATATCCCGGAAAAAGAAAAAAGCATGCTGCCGCATGCTCTCCATGGATTCGTATTCCGGCCAGATGACGGTGAGGATGGCGGCTTCTACCATTCTCCCATCCCTTGTATTCCGGGACAGCTCTTCGTAACTGCCCCAGTAGCCATCTCCCCCCGTGTGCAGGATATCCTCTCTATCATCCACCTGAAGATAGTATCTGGCGGTATCCACACCGATTTCCTTTTCGATGCACTCCTGAAGCTCATATTTCATCCCCCGCAGATATATGTCCATGTCCTCCTCTGGAGCCAGGTAGACCTCCATGGTCCGGATCAACGTATCCGGCGCCTCCGCTGCGGAAAACTCCCTGAGTACGACTCTTGCGCCAAACGCTTCAGGCGGCTGGACATCCACGACGAGCTGCTCCAGTCTGGCTCCGCTGAATTCTTCAAAATACAGCGGATCGCCGAACACGATCCGCTTTGGTGTTTGTACCTTATATATTTCTTTCATCTGCTTTTCTCCTACATGGTCATGGAGAGGCCCTCATCCTCTGTCTGGACTTCTGCAAGCTCATTCAGAAAAGCAGGATCGACGATTACCTCTGACTCGTTTCGGCTGCTGAAAAAGGCATAGACATGCGCCTTATCAATCTTCGCTTCATATACGGCGCCATCCTCATCAAAGCGGTGCGCAAACCATTCCGCCTTTTCTCTGTCCAATGTCCAGGACAGAGCTTTCACCCTGTTGGCGTTATATGATGTTACGCCGCGATAGACAACGAGGGTATCCTCCAATGCCTGAAACTGCTTGTATTCGTCCTCATCCATGAGCACCTGGGGATCCGCTTTTTTGAACAGGCCCAACATCTGCTTTTGCGTAAAGTTAGGATCATTGTTGGGGCTTTCGCACATGACCCATGCGTTGGCCAGATATTCGGAAAAATCCTTTTGCGAAAAATATGGCATTGCATACTTCAAAAAGGCAAACCGATAGGATTTGGTCAGCATCATATAGATGTGCCTCGGCGTCTCAGCATTCTCAATTAACGACGCCATTTGCTCTCTCCATTGGCTCCTCACCGCTTCATCTGCTGTGATATCGGCTGCTCTATATTCGTTACCACTTCTTACCGTTACTATTCCTGAATCCGTAAACGGATGCTTTATTATCACCGGTGAGAATGATGTCGGTTCCGGATCCATCATTAAAAATACCCTTGCCAGCTGTTTCATCGCAGCTAAATCCGTCTGTTTTCTCAACCCGATCGCCTTCTTCTTTCTGTATTAGGGCAGAAAAAAAGAATGCCGTCACCAGCATTCTCTCCTGTGGATTTCATGTTGTATCAATTACATGCCCAGATCCAGATTTTCCTGTTGCTCATAATATTCGTTGACCTCCTCCACACTGGGACTAAAGATAGGCTGCGGTTCTGCTTCACCAAGCTGGATGGGGATGAGGGTCTCCTTGACCTGCTCCAGCAACTCCTTATCTGGACACTGGTCGATAAAGTTTCCCATGGTATTCATAATCAGCTCGTCCATCGGAGTGGTCAAAATCATTTGATCCACAAACGGTCGGCTTCCAATAAAGGATGCAATGTTTTCCGGAGTGTTATGGAACAGGAATTCTTCTCTTCCTCCGTTGCTGTAGACATAGGCATGTACAACCTCTCCACTGTCCATCAATGCCTGGATGGCATCTGATTGCGGCGCATTGTTTTTACCGCAATTTGGGGAGTAATAGTTAGCAAAGGAAGCACCGACCCCGTTTTGACCGAAGCCCTGCTGCTTTGGCAGTTCTTCATGAATGTCCTCTATGGTTTCTCTGTCCAGCGTATAGTCCTCCAGTGCGTATATCAGATCCTGTGTACTGTCTGGGTCTATTCGGAACATCTTTGCGTTATATGCATAGAAGGCCGCATAGTCATATTTTCCGTAATTGAAGCACCCATCCTTTTTTGGGGAATCCACCAAAGTAACGGGTTCTCGAAGAGCGTTCATAAATACTTCTTTCCCGCAAGAAATTAACCATGCCCGAAAATTGTTCAGGCCCTCATCGGCATAATCCGATCCCAACGCTGTACTGACCGCAAACATTTCATCCCGGTATGCCGCATCTTTGTACTCGTGGTAAATCAGGTGCCAATCCATAATGTCCTCTAAAGGGTAATGAGATAGATTCTCTACTATCCTTGTCCAAACCGTCTCTTGGTCATGATTTTGGGATACCGCATTTACATCCTCAATAATTCTCCAAAACTGTTCTTTCGTCATGCACACAACCTCCCTGCCTTGAAAGGCTTCTTTACTTTCACTTCTCTTATGGCAGGAATCATCTGCAGTGTAAAGGGTTCGGAGTAGTATTTTGCTTCGCAAAATCTCCACTCCCAGCTGTCGCTGCCCTTGACACTGCATCTGGTTCCTGCTCTTTAGTAATCAAGGCGGTTAAGCCTTCATGGGCTTAACCGCCTCTACAAAAAAACAGGTGTCCATTCTTTCACCTGCTCCTCCCTTACTGTATATACATTTCCCTCTTTCTTCTGTGTATCGTGTGGTTATCCTCTGCTCCTTTCCAACTCCATACACGCAAAACACACTCTAAGCTATCCTACAGTTTACATCCAGAAAAAGAATGTCTGGATTTCGCGTTAGAGCGAGTGCTAAATGAAGTCGCCGCTTCTGACCTGTCGATAATTGATAATACTGTTTCTTCGCAAGGTTATAAATGCCGAGAGCCTCAAGCATTGCTTTATCAAGGGGATTTTTGTTCCATTTAGCAAACAATTTAGCCGCTTCCAATGGTTTAATATGTTCCGGCAAAGAAGCTGACTGTAATTGGATGCCTATTCTACCGTGGATTGTAATGTTTCCACTATCATATTTTCTTAGACCTTCGATACATTCAAGAGAGGTAGTTTTTCCTACGCCATTTACACCGAGCAGCGCGAAAATCTCCCCTTGCCGTACACAAAAATCCAAACCGTTCAACACAACATGGGCTCCGTAGCTTTTCTTTAAACCACTGACTTTTATAGCCTCATTCATTTCGTTCCCTCCTGAAACGGGTCAACTCCTAATTTAGAAAAATAGAAGCCCAATGCTTGCTCAACATAGCTGTTGGCAATACTTTGCTTTTCTTTCCATTCCTGCTTGGCATTTTGAAATTGCCCTAATTCAATGAGTTTAGGGAGCATACTCATATCTCCACCAGTGAAATCATTTATCATATTCCAATAGGCTTTTGCAAAATTCTGTCCCTCATCACTGTCTGCGGGAACACCTGCATTTTGAAGCCTTATCGCGTCGTCTTGAAGCTGCAAAAAAGTGTCCATAAATGCCTTTCCGCTGTCTTTGTCAAAATGGCTGCGGATATGGTCAAGGGTCTGGTCATCGAAATGCTTGATAAGCCAGTAGAAATCATTTTTCATCTGCAAATTAACAATAATGTCAGCGTATTTTTTGAAGTCAACGGACTGCATTTGAAGGATTTCCTCACGCAACGCTTCCAGTTCTCTCAACGATTCGGACAGGCTATCTATTTTTTCTTTAATGGTTGCGGCCTGTTCCGCTAGAGCAGCAGCCATTTCAGCCGGCGTGTCTAGAGGAATAAGCCGATTCTTAATATCGTTCAGGGAAAAACCTAAATGTTTGAGGGACAAAATCTGATGAAGTTTAACGATGTCTTTATCCGTATATAACCTACGCCCTCCTTCGCTTATAGCCGAGGGAGAAAGCAAGCCTTCTCTATCGTAATGTTGTAATGTCCGTACAGTGACATCCATTTTCTTTGCTACTTCGCCAACTGTCATATAGCCCTGTGGTATAGCCTTATGTTTATCCATATCACACCTCCTGCTTATAGTATATCTTATTACGTTGCGTCACAAGCAAGTGTTTTTTTGAAAAAACTCCAAGAAAAAACCATGGAACAGTGGGGCCGCCTATAAATTTTTTCATGTCACTTTACGGCACATGAATGTTTTGCTGTGATATATTAATGGCCTTAGAATGTAACCTTCACAATCCTGTCATCCGTTAAGGCGAAGATCAGGTGACCGCCCCGGCAGACCTTAACGGACTCTACTAGCTCAGTCCATTTCTCGTCGGTATAGACCGGATTTGGGTCGCCACACTTTTGCAGCGTTTTCTCAAAGGCCGCCTTGATTTCCTCATCCCGGAGTCTGGGAGAATCGCAGGTCTTGTCGCCGTCGTACTTGTGGTTACAGTACCAAACATTGTAATGCTCGCCTGTACTGCGCAGCCGCCAGACTTTGTGGCCATAAAAGGAGCCGCAGTCGCCACAGACGAGTTTTCCGGCAAAAGGATGCCTGGTGCGTACTTTTGCCCGGCGCTTGGTGGACTCTGCTAATATCTCCTGCACCCGGTCAAAAACCTCTGGTTCTATGATTGGCTCGTGAGAATTGCGCACACGGACGGATGGCACCTCGCCGTTGTTTTTCCGGACTTCTTTAGTCAGATAGTCTACGGTAAAGGTTTTCTGGAGAAGTGCCTCACCTTTGTATTTCTCGTTGCTGAAAATACTGCGGACAGTGCTGACGCTCCATTTGGTTCTGCCTGCTGGCGTCAGGACGCCCATACTCGTCAGGATGGCGGCAATCTCATTGATAGTCTTGCCGGATAGAAATAAGTCATAGATTTTGCGGATAATGGCAGCTTCTTCTTCCACAATCTCCGGCCTGCCATCCGCGCCTTTTTTATAGCCGAGGAAACGCGAGTAGGCCAGGGACACTTTCCCGTCCCGCATACTTTTCTGTTTGCCCCAGCGGACGTTCTCACTGATGGAACGGCTTTCTTCCTGTGCCAGAGAGCTCATGATCGTGAGCATCATCTCACACTTGGGATCAAAGGTATGTAAGTTCTCTTTCTCGAACCTCACCTCGACACCGACCGCCTTGAGCTCCCGGACGGTTTGAAGTGTATCTACTGTATTCCGGGCAAAGCGGGAGATGGACTTGGTCAGGATAATGTCGATGCCGCCATTCAAAGCCAGATCGATCATCCGGTTGAAGTTTTCCCGGTTCTTGGTATTGGTGCCGGTAATACCGCGATCCGCAAACACTTCTACAAACTCCCAGTCAGGATTGCTTTTGATGTGGCGGGTGTAGAAATCCACCTGCGCCTCATAACTGGATTGCTGCTCGTCCTGTTCCGTAGAAACACGGGCATAGGCGGCGACCCGCTTTTTACGGGCTGCCACGGATAGCGGCTGTTGCTGCAGTGTTTTGGTCGCCGCTATAATCTCTATTTCTGGCATATTTATAGTTTTTCCTCCTTCCTGTATCGCATTAAGGTTTTTTGCCGTGCTGCCTCGCGCATCTCATCTGTCCAGCTCAGACTGCGGGACTGATGTTTCCAGAATACGTCCACCGAGGAGCCATTCTTTAGCTCGAAGATCAGGTGATTGTGTTCTGGAACCATGACGCGGGAGATATGCTCCTGCACGATGGTTTGGTTTATTTCCGGTAGCCCTAAGACCTTTTTGGTTTTCTCGATCAGTATGGTTTCTGGTATCCGTTGGGAATGACAGACGGATTTTCCGTATCTGTCATATTGATTGCAGATCCAGACTGGCCGGTCGCCGCTTTTGGCGTTGGTGTATTTTCTGATGTAAGCAGCGCCGCAGCAGCCGCACACAATCAGGCCAGAGAACAGTTTCTGGCTATTGTCGTGGTTGGGATTTCTGTGCGACATAATCTCTCTTTGGCGGGCGCTGCGGCGGGTGATTTCTTGCTGGACAGCCCCGAACGTCTGCCGGTCAATGATTGCTTCATGGCTGTTTTTGACATAGACTTTGCGGAGTTCTCCCGTGTTTTTTCGCTTCTTCTTGGTACGGAAATCCTCACTGAAGGTCTTCTGCAGCAGCAGGTCACCGGCATATTTTTCGTTAAGCAAAATGTTTCTGACAGATGCGACAGACCAGGTGCCACCAAAGTAGGCTGGGATGTGCTGCTCAATTAGTGTTCTGGCGATTTTGCTGTAACCCATGCCGGAAAGGTAGAGCCGAAAAATCTCTTTGACAATCTCCGCTTCTTCCGGTACAACCTCAAACCTCTCACCCGCTAAACGATAGCCAAAAGTGTGGCCTCCGGCAGGTTTACCTTGATCGTATAGTTTCTGGATGCGCCACTTCTGGTTCTCACTGGCCGACCGGGCTTCCTCCTCGGCGTACATTGCGAGAAGTGTTAAAAGCTGCTGCCTGGGGCGACATAGCCGTTGCGCACAAAGTAAAGAGGAGAGGTGGCCACCACCTGGCCACCAACAACTACCCAGCAGCCACGCAACGGACAGAGTAGCCGAGGTCGCGACCCGTGTAGTCCGCAGTGATGGTGTTCGAGCTGAAGAGCAAGATGTAAGCGTTGTTAGACGAGTAAGGGGTAGATGACCAATAGTATCCGACTGACCCCACATTGTACAGCGAACTATTACTGACGTAGCCGCCGCGCAGAAGGTAGTGATTAAGTAAGATGGTCACAATTATATAAATGGTGCAAAACTTGTCGTCCGTATCACCCACAATGAAAATTAGCGTAAATATGTCATAATATGATATACTTTAGAAAGTGGCGTTAGTGATATCCATAGCGGCGAGGAATTATAGGACACCCCTGTAAATAACGGGGGTGTCCCATTTTTTTGTGCTTGTTTTGGATTGTTTTGTGCCTCGCTTAGAGATCGGCTTGCACCATATCAGAAAGCGAGAGAAAAAGGCCATTTAGGAAAATTGGTCTGCCGCACCACTTCTGACACGGATATTTTCTTTGCACCAATCTTTTAAGAGGGCGGTACGGATAATTACAACTATATCAATTTATGAATCATTGCCTCTGTCTTTCTCTTGCTTTGTTTGTTCAC
>CAWVDN010000003.1:0-345405 GCA_963928055.1 Candidatus Scatomonas sp.
AAATTGGTCCTGGAAAAGGGATAATAACAGATGTACTTTCTCAGCATGCTGGAGAGGTTGTTGCAGTTGAATATGATCAAGAATTATATAATAATTTAGTAAGATATCACAGTCATGATAATGTTACATATATATTTGGTGATTTTTTAAAATATAAGTTGCCTTTAAATCGCAGATATAAAATATTCTCCAATATTCCTTTTCAGATAACAGCGGATATTATTAGGAAATTAACAGACGATGTAAATCCACCATCAGATATAAATATCATAATTCAAAGAGAGGCAGCTAAAAAGAATTGCGGTATTCCATTACAAAAATATGAAGGTTTTCGTGCTGCTATAATAAAGGCACAATATAAGGTAGAAATTACACATAGTTTTAAAAGGAGCGATTTTTTTCCTTCGCCTAATGTTGATACAGTTATGCTTCATATGCAGTTATGGGATGATAGATTGAGTGGTGATGATCTTCAAAATTATAAAGATTTAGTGGCTTTTTTTTACACTAATATTAAAGGAGAGACTGCTAAAGAGAGACTTTCTATTTTATTTTCTAATGAGCAAATCAAAAGATTGGGAAAAGCCAATAGAATTAGTCTTTCAAATTCATATACGTTAATCACGGCCGAGCAGTGGATGAATATTTATTATTACTCCAAAATTGGATTGACAGATGAAAAGAAAAAAAAGTTTCAAGATGCATATAAAAAACTTCAAAAAATGAATAAAAAATTGAAAAAGCAAAACAGAACATCTTTACGAAAGTCTAGTAGCAATAAGAAATGTAGAACAAGGATTGATACTTCTAATGGTACAAAAAATAGATAGTATTGATAATTTCTATAAAAATGTGCATGGTAGTGCGAAAATCTGAGAAGAGAATTTAATGCTGGATTTTGTTGATAGTAGATTTCAATGAGTTAACCATAAAAGTATATTAGAAAGTAAAAACAACAGGGGTAGTAGAATATATTTGTTAGATACAAGAAGGAGAGATTGAATTTAAGGTCATCTAATACTCGCGGAATAGTGATAATAATGGTAAGCTGTATTGAAAAAAAACAAAATAACTAACATTATGGGATTATTTCGGTATGAATTGATGTTTTATCATCTTACATAGAAAATTTAATTTTTATTTTAAGTATAAGAATGTAATAGAGGTGATACATGAAAGTTGCAAAAATAATAAATGAAGAATCAGAACTCCGTTTATTACGCGATAAGAATAAAAATAAAAAAATTGTGCTAACATCAGGGTGTTTTGATTTACTTCATTACGGACATATTTGTCATTTAGAAGAGTCTAAGAATTGTGGGGACTATTTGGTTGTAGCAGTAAATTCTGATGATTCTGTAAAACGATTAAAAGGTAATACGAAACCAGTTGTTCCAGAGAATCAGCGTATCAAAATATTGCAAGCATTACGTTTTGTGGATGCTGTTTTTGTCTTTGATGAAGATGATGTCTGTAAATATTTTGAAATATTGAAACCAGATTGCTTTACTATTGGAGAAGAAAGCGCAATTGATTATTATAATGAGATTGTTGCTGCCCAAAATAGTAAAACTTTGGTTCATATAATAAAAAGACGGAAAGATTATTCGACAACCAAAATCATAAATAAAATTAAGGAGGAGAACTATCGTGAGTAGGTATATAAATAGTAAATTTGAAAAATTAAAAGAGGACTAAGTTTATGAGAACCCTGTTCTTAACTTCAAGTGGCTTAAACGAAAAGACTATGGTATTATTTTGGAAATGTATCGGAAAAGAACCGATTAACACAAAAGCGATTTTGGTTCCATCCGCCGCAGTTGGAAATGATGGTGCGCGAGAAGGAATCATTGTATGTATGGAGCGCCTTATGAATATGGGAATACCTATGAATAATATTCTTATATATAATCTTGCGTTTTTACTTTCCGATGGATATAAAAGAACATATTCAAGTTATATTAGTGACATACCTGTACCGTTTCGCTTAATGAGTGTTCAAGAACTCACTCAATATGACATGATTGCTTTTTGTGGAGGAAATGCCCATACGCTTCTTAGCGAAATAAACAGAACAGGATTTTCGAAGCCCCTAAAGCAAGCAATAGAGAATGGATTGGTGTATCTGGGAATTAGCGCAGGTAGTATGATTGCTGCCGGAAATTTTTCCGATGGATTAGGATATTTAGCAAATCCGTTGATACCACACGCTGAAAAAGAGAGCCCTTTTGGAGATATATCGAAGAACGATTTGATTGAATTGGCTGACGGTCAAACTGTATTGATTAAAGGGAATCGACAGGAAATTATTTAATAAATTGAATACTGTTGTTTTTTTATCTTCGGGGCACCCTGACCCGAACTTTCAAAACTGAATATCAGCCGCCCACCAGCGGCCAGCGAAAGCAGTAAGTCTGAAAAAGATTTGCTGCTTTTTTTGTGTCCATTTGGCAAAATCGAAAATCACCCGTAGTAGGTAGGTGAAGCCAGAAAAAACTGCCTGCTCCGTTTGGCAAATTTCTAAGAGCGGTGGTGTGGGGAGTGAAAGGAAAAATTCTCTGCCCCGCCGGTTGCCAAAATCCTGTTGCCCGGATTACTAAGGCAAAAGAAATTTTGAAAAATCCCCGTCCAGCGGGTAGCTGGCGGCCTTTGAAATGTATCTTTAGCGGAAAGGGAAAAAGCCGCAGCCAGCGGGCAGCAAAGCCCCGTTCCGGCGTCATATTGGCGAAAGGAAAAAAGGCCGCCCACAGCGGGCCGCAAGCCCTGTCCTGTCCGTTCTATGTACGGAAAAACCAGACAGGGGCAGTCTGCGGCAGTCTTAGAGCAAGTTTCTACCACGGTGCCAAAATCCGCAATTCTGCGGTTTTGTCCCTCGCGGGAAACTTGTTGGGGAGTGCCTTCCCCAAACCCTGCTATGGCGGCTTGCGCCGCAAAAAGATTTCCGTTCGGCAGGCCGTTTTTTTGCGAGAACTGCCCCGGAAATACCTAACAGACCAGCCTATTTTTTGTGATAAGTGAAAGGAGGTTTACAGCCCATGCCGAAGCGATACAACACGCCCCACCGCAGCCGCGTTGTGAAAACCCGGCTGTCCGAAGATGAATACGCCGACTTCACAGCGCGGCTTGCGCCCTATGGTATCAGCCAGTCCGAATTTCTCCGGCAGGCGATACGGCGCACCGCCATACGCCCAATTATCCATGTGTCGGCGGTCAATGACGAGCTGCTTTCCGCTGTCGGGAAACTCACAGCCGAGTACGGCAGGATCGGCGGCAACCTCAACCAGATTGCCCGGTATCTGAACGAGTACGGCGTACCCTACAATGCGCTGTCCGGCGAGGTACGCGCCGCCATAGCCGACCTTGCCGCCCTCAAGTATGAAATCTTACAGAAAGTAGGTGACGCGGTTGGCAACACTCAAGCATATCAACTCTAAAAACGCCGACTACGGAGCCGCCGAACAATACCTGCTTTTTGAGCATGACGAGTTTACCATGAAGCCCGTCCTTGATGAAACCGGCAGGCTTATCCCCCGCGAGGACTACCGGCTGTCCACGCTGAACTGCGGCGGGGAGGATTTTGCCGTTGCCTGTATGCGGGCAAATCTCCGCTATGAGAAAAACCAACGGCGGGAAGATGTGAAAAGTCACCACTATATCATCAGCTTTGACCCACGGGACGGCCCGGACAACGGCCTGACCGTAGACCGGGCGCAGGAATTGGGCGAGAAGTTTTGCGCCGAGCATTTCCCCGGCCACCAAGCCCTTGTATGCACCCACCCGGACGGGCATAACCACAGCGGCAATATCCATGTGCATATCGTTATCAATTCGCTGCGGATAGAGGAAGTCCCGTTCCTGCCCTACATGGACAGGCCAGCCGACACGAAAGCCGGGTGCAAGCACCGCTGTACCGACGCGGCCTTGCGCTACTTCAAGTCCGAAGTCATGGAGATGTGCCACCGGGAGGGGCTTTACCAAATCGACCTCTTGAACGGCAGCAAGAACCGCGTCACAGACCGGGAGTATTGGGCGCAGAAAAAGGGACAGGCCGCGCTGGACAAGCAGAACGCCCCCATGATTGCAGGCGGTATCACGCCCCGGCAGACCAAGTTTGAAACGAACAAAGAGAAGCTGCGGCAGACCATACGCGCCGC
Organism: Candidatus Scatomonas sp.; assembly: GCA_963928055.1. Lineage (GTDB taxonomy): Bacteria > Bacillota > Clostridia > Lachnospirales > Lachnospiraceae > Scatomonas. The sequence goes on from CAWVDN010000003.1 coordinate 4,155, forward strand.
GCTGTCTGCGGCGGCCTCATTCGAGGATTTTTCCTCTCTGCTGCTGCGGGAGGGCGTGACCGTCAAGGAGAGCCGGGGGCGGCTTAGTTACCTCACGCCGGACAGGACAAAGCCCATTTCCGCCCGCAAGCTGGGCGACGATTTTGACCGCGCCGCTGTCCTTGCCGTTTTGGAGCAGAACGCCGCCAGAGCCGCAGAAAAGGCCGCGGCTATATCCAGCACCCCGCCCTCTATCCAAGACCAACTGCGGGCAGACAGAGCCGCCCGAACCGCCCCGAATGTGCAGCGGCTTGTGGACATTGAGCAGAAGAAAGCCGAGGGGAAAGGCCGGGGCTATGAACGCTGGGCGACCATGCACAACCTCAAACAGATGGCCGCGACGCTGAATGTGTATCAGGAATACGGCTTCACTTCCCCGGAGCAGTTAGAAGCCGCCGTTGATACCGCCTATCAGGAAATGCGCCAGACCAGCGGCGAACTGAAAGCACTGGAAACGAAGCTGCAAGGGAAAAAGGAATTGCAGCGACAGGTGCTGGCCTACGCCAAGACCAAACCCGTCCGCGACGGCCTGAAAGCGCAGAAATCCCCCAAAGCCCGCGAAGCATACCGGCAGGCGCATGAGAGCGATTTTATCATAGCCGACGCAGCCGCCCGGTATTTCAAGGCACATGGCATTACCAGGCTGCCCGCCCGGAAAGCGTTGCAGGACGAGATCGAGCAGCTTGTTTCCAAGAAATCCGGCCTGTATAACACCTATCACGCACAGAAACAGCGGTTTAAGGAGTTGCAGACCGTCAAGCGGAACATCGACCAGATTTTGCGCCGGGAGGAACCCCGCCGCAGAAAGGAGCAGAGCCATGAGCGATAACCTGCCCCGCATGGACTACCGCCAGCACCGGCGGGCGCGGCGGCTGGTGCATGAGTGCTGTAACTACGACGAGGGGAACTGCCTGCTGTTGGACGACGGGGAGCCTTGCGTATGCGTCCAGAGCATTTCCTTTTCCCTCATGTGCCGCTGGTTCCGTGTGGCTGTCCTGCCCCTTGACGGGGAGCTGGCCGCAGCCCTCTTGTACCGGGGGAGCCGGAAACGGTGCGCCGTCTGCGGCGCGGCCTTTGTCCCCAAATCCAACCGGGGAAAATACTGCCCCGGCTGCGCCGGACGCATGAAGAAAATCAAAGCCGCCGAGCGAAAGCAGAAACAAAGGCAGAAATGTCACGCTTTAGAGCCTTTCAAACCCGCATAAATCAAGGCTTTTTTCGTGGGTGTCAAAGGGTACGCGATACATTTATCCTTTTCCCCCGGAAACAGCGTTCTAAATGCGTACAAACCGTCAAAATCAACCCGAACACAGGGAGGTGATCCTATCGCTGATTATATCATGGCAGACACGAAGCTGCCCGCCTATCTGCCCTATCCCCGTTTCCTGCTGAAAATGGAGATTTCCCAGACCGCCAAGCTGCTCTATGCGCTGCTGTTAGACCGCTCCACCCTCTCCCAGAAGAACAAGTGGCAGGACGGCGAGGGCAGGATTTATATTATCTATCCCATCGCGGAGATAGCCGAAATACTGGATAAAGGCAGCACCACCATAAAGGGGGCGCTGAATGAACTGGACATGGCGGGGCTGCTGGAACGGGAACGGGGCGGCTTCTCCGCACCGAACCGACTGTATGTGAAAGTGCCGCGTGTGCCACAGGTACAGTTTTCCGACCAACTGATGGCCGGAAAACCGACCCTCATAGAGCCGGAAAACCGACCAACTGATGGTCAGAAAACCGACCTTATGATGGTCGGAAAACCGTCCCCTAACCAAACTACTATAAACAACCTTACAGAGAACCAAACAAAGGGAGTGAGTGGGGAGCCGCCCGCGCCCTATGGCCGATACCAGAATATTTTTCTGTCACAGACCGAATACGACGAGTTGCAGGCAGAGTACCCCGACAGGCTGGAACGGTTCATCGAGGAAATGAGCCGCTACCTTGCCGCCAGCGGGAAAAGCTACCAGAACTATGCCGCCGCCCTTCGGATATGGGCGGGGAACGACAAAAAGGGCGCCCCGAAAAAGGGCATCCCTGACTACTCATGCAAGGAGGGCGAGAGTTTATGAAGAACGAAATCAACGCTGTTTTGGAGAATATGACGACTGCCACCCCGGAGCCGGAGGACTACACCGGCGAGGACGGTTTACTGTACTGCGGCAGGTGCCGCAAGCCGAAAGAAGCCTATTTTGCGCCGGATAAGGCCGCTATCTTTGGCCGCGACCGCCACCCGGCAGAGTGCGACTGCCAGAGAGCCGCCCGCGAGGAACGGGAGGCCGCCGAGAAGCGGCGCAGGCACTTTGACACCGTGGAGGAACTGAAACGCCGGGGCTTTACCGACCCCACCATGCGGGACTGGACTTTTGAGAACGACAACGGCAGGAACCCGCAGGCCGGGATTGCCCGCCGGTATGTGGAACACTGGGAGGATATGCGAGCCGACAATATCGGCTGCCTGTTCTGGGGCGGCGTGGGAACCGGGAAAAGCTACCTTGCGGGCTGTATCGCAAACGCCCTTATGGAGAAAGAAATCCCCGTCCACATGACGAATTTTGCCCTTATCCTCAACGACCTTGCCGCCAGCTTTGAGAACCGCAACGAGTACATTTCCCGCCTTTGCCGCTATCCGCTGCTTATCATTGACGACTTCGGCATGGAGCGCGGCACCGAGTACGGGCTGGAACAGGTTTTCAATGTGATTGACAGCCGTTACCGCAGCGGCAAGCCGCTGATCGTCACGACCAACCTCACGCTGGACGACCTGCGGAACCCGGAGGACACCGCCCATTCCCGGATTTATGACCGCCTGCTTTCCATGTGCGTCCCGGTACGCTTTACCGGCGACAACTTCCGGCAGGAAGCCGCGCAGCGGAAAATGGAGAGCATGAAGAAACTGATTACCGACTGAAAGGAGTATTGCCTATGACAGATAACAAGCAGCACGACACCCGCACCGCCCGCCGCCCCGACTGCGTGACGGAAATCCGCATGGGCAATTCCGTCCTTGTCGTGTCCGGCTATTTCAAGAAAGACACTACCACCACCGCCGCCGACAAAATGGCGCGGGTACTGGAAGCGGAAGCCGCTGCTACACAAAAACCGGCAATTTGACAAACCATAAAGAAGCAGATTTTACACTTTTGCCGCTATACAGCCCCCGCTATTCCGTGGTACAATAAAGCTACGGAATAGTGGGGCTGGCTGTCGGAAACGGAGGATTTTATGTTAAGACAAGCCACCCAAAACCTCATTACCGCCCTTTATCCGAGATTGTCCCATGAGGACGAATTGCAAGGTGAGAGTAATTCCATATCGAACCAAAAAAGGATACTCGAAGCCTTTGCAAAACAGAATGGCTTTACCAACCTGCGCTGGTACACCGACGACGGCTTTTCCGGCGCGAACTTCCAGCGCCCCGGTTTTCAAGCCATGCTTGCAGACATTGAAGCCGGGAAAGTGGGTACGGTCATCGTCAAGGACATGAGCCGGTTAGGGCGAAACTACTTGCAGGTAGGGTTTTACACGGAAATGCTGTTCCCTCAAAAGGGAGTGCGTTTTATCGCTGTCAACGACAATGTGGACAGCGCAAACGGCGGCATGGACAACGATTTTACCCCTCTGCGAAATCTGTTCAACGAATGGCTGGTGAGAGATACGAGCAAGAAAATCAAAGCAGTAAAACGAGCAAAAGGCATGAGCGGCAAGCCCGTTACCAGCAAGCCGGTCTATGGCTATCTCATGGACGAGGACGAGAACTATCTCGTTGACGAGGAAACCGCGCCGGTTGTCCAGCAGATATACCAGCTTTGCCTTGCCGGGAATGGCCCGACCAAGATTGCCCGTATGCTTACGGAGCAGCAAATCCCTACGCCGGGAACGCTGGAATACCGCAGGACGGGCAGCACCCGCCGCTACCACCCCGGCTATGAGTGCAAATGGGCGACGAACACCGTTGTTCATATCCTCGAAAACCGGGAGTACACCGGCTGTCTGGTAAACTTCAAGACGGAGAAGCCCTCTTACAAGGTCAAGCACAGTGTAGAGAACCCCGTAGAGAAGCAGGCCATTTTTGAGAACCACCATGAGCCTATCATAGACCGGGAAACATGGGAGCGCGTGCAGGAGTTACGCAAGCAGCGCAAACGCCCGAACCGCTATGATGAAGTGGGGCTGTTCTCCGGTATGCTGTTCTGCGCCGACTGCGGTCATGTGATGTACCAGCAGCGGTATCAGAACAAGAACCGCAAGCAGGACTGTTACATCTGCGGCAGCTACAAGAAGCGCACCCGCGACTGTACGGCGCACTTTATCCGCACCGACCTGTTGACCGCCGGTGTCCTCTCCAATCTCCGGCAAGTGACCGAATACGCCGCCAAGCACGAGAGCCGCTTTGTGAAGCTGCTTATCCAGCAGAACGAGATCGGCGGCAAGAGAAAGACCGCCGCAGCCACCAAGCAGCTTGAACAGGCGCAGGAGCGCATTGCCGAAGTGAGCCGCATTATCAAGCGGCTGTATGAGGACAATGTGAACGGCAAAATCAGCGACGAGCGTTTCATGGAACTGTCGGCAGACTATGAGCAGGAACAGCGGGAACTGAAAGACCGCGCCGCCGCTTTGCAGGCCGAACTGGACAAGTCGCAGGCCGCCACCGTCAACGCGGAAAAGTTTATGGGTATCGTCCGAAAGCACCTTGCCTTTGAGGAACTTACCCCCACCCTCTTGCGGGAAATGATTGAGAAAATCGTCGTGCATGAGTGTAGCTATGACGAGAACGGCACCCGCAGGCAGGACATTGAGATTTATTACAGCTTTGTCGGCAAGATTGACTTGCCCGAAGCCTAACGCCCGACCTATCCGACACAATGGCCAAGTGCCGGATAGGAACGGCAAAATTTTTTACACTTCTATTACTTCTTTATCACACATAAGCAAAGAGCCAGGGAATCAAACAGCTGATGAGCGGCGGCGGGGTAATCCTGATTGGAACCCAGCTGATCCCGCTTCTCAGCAGCTTATTTTAGAGGAAGGAGTAATTATCCATGTTCGATCAGATCTTTGATGCGATTGAAGAGTGGATGAGGGGACTCCTCACAGGGATCATTCATTCCAACCTGGACCGGATGTTTACCGATGTCAACGAAAAGACCAGTGAGATCGCCGTTCAGGTTGGACAGACCCCGCAGGGCTGGAACAGCAGCATATTCAGTATGATCGAAAACTTATCGGAAACGGTGATCCTGCCGATTGCAGGGATCATCATCACATTTGTGCTCTGCTATGAGCTGATCAGTATGATCACAGAGAAAAACAACATGCATGACGTCGATACATGGATGTTCTTCAAGTACTTTGTAAAGATGTGGATCGCGGTCTATCTGGTCAGCAATACATTTACCATTACGATGGCCGTATTTGATGTAGGGCAAAGTGTGGTCAATTCTGCGGCAGGTGTGATCACCGGAAGTACAGAAATTGATATCAGTTCTGTGCTGACAGACTTGGACACAGCACTGGAAGCTATGGAGATCGGGGAACTGGTCGTTCTGGTGCTGGAAACGCTGATCGTCAGCTTTGGCATGAAGATCATGAGTGTTCTGATCACGGTGATCCTGTATGGTCGAATGATCGAGATTTATCTGTATACTTCAATCGCCCCGATTCCATTTGCTACTATGACCAACCGCGAATGGGGACAGATCGGGACCAATTATTTCCGGGGGCTTTTTGCCCTGGCGTTCCAGGCATTCCTGATGATGGTATGCGTGGCAATCTATTCCATACTGGTGGCGGGCGTCCAGTATTCGGATAACTTAAGTTCCTCTCTCTTCGGAGTGATGGCTTACACGGTTGTGCTGTGTTTCAGCCTGTTCAAGACAGGGGCACTCAGCAAATCAATTTTTAATGCCCATTAAATTTCAGGAAGGAGGATTTGGACGATGGCTTATGTCAGTGTTCCAAAAGATTTAACAAAAGTAAAGAATAAGGTGGCGTTTAACCTGACTAAGCGGCAGCTGATCTGTATCGCGGCGGGAGCGGCGGCAGGAATTCCTTTTTATTTCCTTACAAGAGGCGTTCTGGGGAACAGCAATGCTGCTACAATTATGGTCCTGCTGATGCTGCCGGCCTTTCTTTTCGCTATGTACGAAAAGGACGGCATGCATCTGGAAGAGGTGCTGATCCATATGATCCGTGTCAAATGGCTGCGTCCGGCAGTCAGAAAATATGAAACGGAAAATTATTTTGAGACAGATCCGGGAAAGTCCGTGTCTGTGACAGTAAAAAAATCGGAGAAGGGAGGAAAGAACCTTGGCAGAAAGAAGCGGTAAGAAACGGCGTCTGGAAAAGCGCCGGGCTAAAGAAGAGAAGAAAGCTGCGAAACAGCAGGCGGCTTTGAAAGCCGCGGAAAAAGGCAGCCGTAAAGCTTCACGCGGCAAGGCAGATCAGAAGGAGAAGCAGAAAGAAGAGAAAAGGATATCTGCACAGAGGACGATTGCCTATAAGGAAATGGCAAAGGACGGGATCTGCAGGGTGCATGATAAATGTTATTCCAAAACAATCCGGTTTTCGGATATCAATTATCAGCTGGCTCAGAACGATGATAAAAATGCGATCTTTGAAAACTGGTGCGATTTTCTGAACTATTTTGACAGCAGTATCCATTTTCAGCTTAGCTTTATCAATCAGAAGAGCAGCATGAAGGAATTTGAAAAGGTGATCCGGATCCGCCGGAGGCATGATGAATTTGATGAGATCCGGAGAGAATACGCCCGGATGTTGCATCGGCAGCTTGCAAAAGGGAATAACGGCCTGGTGAAATCCAAGTATATCACTTTTTCCATAGAGGCGGATAATATCCGGGAGGCAAAGCCAAAATTGGAGCGTATAGAGACTGATATCCTGAATAATTTTAAAATCCTGGGTGTTTCCGCAGAACCGTTAAATGGAGCGGAACGATTGAGGATCCTGCGCCAGATACTGAATCCGGACGAGCTGGGGGATATCCCGTTCGATTATGGGGCTATGGTTCATAGCGGGCTCTCTACAAAAGATTATGTGGCGCCTACCAGTTTTGTGTTCAAGGACGGAAAGACGTTCCAGATGGGAAATACCATCGGCGCAGTTTCGTACCTGCAGATCCTGGCGCCGGAACTTACCGATAAGATGTTGGCGGAGTTTTTGGACTTGGATAAAAATCTGATCGTCAATCTGCATGTGCAGTCTGTGGATCAGGTAAAGGCAATTAAGCTGGTGAAAGGGAAAATGACGGATATCAACCGGATGAAGATCGAAGAGCAGAAAAAGGCGGTCCGCTCCGGCTACGATATGGATATCATCCCATCGGATCTGAACACTTACGGCGGCGAGGCAAAACGACTGCTGGAAGATTTGCAGAGCAGAAACGAAAGGATGTTTCTTGTAACGGTATTGTTCCTGAATACTGCAAAGACAAAGCAGGCACTGGATAATGCCATCCTGCAGACGGCAGGGATCGCACAAAAATATAACTGTATCTTAAGACGGCTGGATTATCAGCAGGAGGAAGGGGTGATGAGCAGCCTTCCTCTGGGAGTGGGCCATGTGCCGATCAAGAGGGCTCTGACAACTACGAGCACAGCAATTTTCGTTCCTTTTACAAGTCAGGAGCTTTTTATGGAAGGGGAGTCGTTATACTACGGTTTAAATGCATTGTCCAACAACATGATTATGGTGGACAGAAAAAAATTGAAGAATCCTAATGGGCTGATCCTTGGTACGCCTGGATCCGGAAAATCATTTGCCGCGAAGCGTGAAATCACCAACGCCTTCTGTATCACGCAGGATGATATCATTATCGGAGATCCGGAGGGGGAGTATTATCCTCTTGTGCACGCCTTAGGAGGGCAGGTGATCCATATTTCACCTACCAGTAAAGACTACATTAATCCTATGGATATCAACATGGATTATTCTGATGATGATAACCCACTGGGTGTAAAATCAGATTTTGTCCTGTCGCTGTGTGAATTGATCATGGGAAGCAGAAATGGCATCGAGGCAGAGGAAAAATCGGTAATCGACCGCTGTCTCCCGCTTGTATATCAGAAGTATTTTTCTGATCCAAGGCCGGAGAATATGCCTGTGCTGGGAGACCTTTACGATTGTCTCCGGAAGCAGAAAGAACCCCAGGCGCAGAGGATTGCCACAGCACTTGAGATCTATGTGAATGGATCATTGAATGTCTTTAATCACAGGACCAATGTGGAACTTAACAACCGGATCGTATGCTATGATGTGAAAGATTTGGGAAAACAGCTGAAGAAGCTGGGAATGCTGATCGTCCAGGATCAGGTCTGGAACCGGGTGACGGTCAACCGGGCCAGCCATAAGGCAACGCGATATTATATAGATGAATTCCATCTTCTTTTGAAGGAAGAACAGACAGCGGCCTACAGTATAGAAATCTGGAAAAGGTTCAGGAAATGGGGAGGCATCCCGACCGGGATCACTCAGAATATCAAAGACCTGCTGGCAAGCCGTGAGATTGAAAATATTTTTGAGAACAGTGATTTCATCCTGATGCTCAACCAGGCCGCCGGCGACCGGCAGATTCTGGCGAAACAGCTGAATATTTCGCCGTATCAGCTGTCCTATGTGACCAATTCAGGAGAAGGCGAAGGACTTTTGTTTTATGGCAGTACGATCATTCCGTTTAAGGATAAGTTTGATAAGAGCCTGAAACTGTATTCCCTGATGACGACAAAACCAGAAGAAGTTAAAGATTAACCGACCATTTACCGTTTCCAGTAAATGGTCTTTCTTTTTGCAAAGGAGGTGGAAAGTCTGGCAGGAGTGAAATATACCGCTAAAGAAAAAACGGTACAGAAGATGACCAGGGATGGTCTGGCGGAAGAACATATCGGAGATGGTCAGAAAAAAGATGTGCCGGATAAAAGCAGGGGGCGTCCGTCCGCCAGATTTGAAAAACAGATCCGGGAGGCGTCTCTTCGACAGGAGGAGGTATCTGCAGAAGAAAGCGTTGATGGCTCCAGATTGGAGCGGCGCATATCAGTAGATGGAGATCCGCAAAGCAGACAGCGGACAACTGCAGACAGTGAAAAGGTAAGGAATCGGTCGAAAAAAATCCGGGATCATGAGACGGTTCCGGACACAGACGGACTGGATGGTCAGAAATCCCAGATCAAAACCAGACAGAAAAAGGCCCGTCTGAAAGAAGAACAGGCAAAATCCGGACGTCTGGCTTTTGATGATGAAGGAAGCCAGATGGTCCGGGGTGCCGGAATGGGAGTAGGACGCAAGGCCGCAGGAGCAGCGGCATCTGCCGCTTCGGTATATGTTCATGTGAAAGCATCAGAGGAAGCGGATGATAACGCTGCTGTAGATGCTGCTTCGGCTGGGGAGCTGATGACAGAACGGGCTGCGGTCAGCCTGAAACATACTCAGGACCGGAATAAAAGAGCGGACGTCCGAGCCAGCCGTCAGGAGCTTCATATGGAGAGCGCTTCGGAAAGCAGGTTGAAATTTACGCAGGCAGGGCAGGACGGGACAGGAAGTACCTCTTCTAATAAGAAGAAGCAGGAAGACCGCCAGACTGTTTTGAACCGTTTTTTTCAGCGGAAACGCTATAAAGAAGCTTATCAGTCTGCGAGAAGCGGGGCGTCCTCAGGGAAAGAAGGAGCCTCAAAAGCGGCTGCTACGGCCGAGACTATGACCACTAAGGCAAAGAACGCCTTAAAAGAAGTGGCAAGAAGGAATCATGCAGTATTTGCCGTCTTGGGAATTTTTGGACTTCTCTTCCTTTTGATCGCCGTGGCCTTTTCCAGCTGCAGCGCTTCGGTACAGGGGAGCGGATCTGTCATCGGGATTACTACATATCCAAGCTCAGACGAAGATATTTATGCGGCAGAGAACGCCTATGCTGCGTTGGAAGCGGCACTGAATGAACAGATTAACCAGATGGAGTCCACGCATCCCGATTATGATGAATACAACTATAACGTGAGTGAGATTTCTCATAATCCTTATCATCTGATCTCATACCTGACTGCGAAATACGGAGACTGGACCTATGCCGATGTAGAGGCGGAGATTGAAGCTTTGTTTTCGGAGCAGTATTCCCTCCATACAGAAGGACGGACAGAGACCATGACGGAGACCCGGACGGTGCGTGTAGGAGAGTCATTAGGACAGGTAGTCACGAGCGGCTACTGCAGCTGTTCCATCTGCTGCGGTCAATGGTCCGGCGGACCGACCGCCAGCGGAGTTTATCCCACAGCCAATCATACCCTGGCGGTGGATGCCTCTAACCCAATCGTCCCGATGGGAACAAAAGTTGTGATGAATGGTGTGGAATACACCGTAGAAGATACCGGGGCTTTTGACCGGTACGGTGTAGATTTTGATGTTTATTATGACGATCATGCATCCGCTTCCGCGCATGGGCACAAGACCTGGGAATGTTATCTGGCTGATGATAACGGGACCAATGAGGTAACTGTGACAGATACCAGGACAGTCAAAATCCTGTATGTGACGCTCACAAACCAGGGGCTTGACGCTATAGTGCGGGAAAACCTGGATGAGGAACAGATGATTCTTTACAATGCGCTGAATACAACGCTTGGAAACCGGGATTATCTCTGGGACAGCGGAGCAATTTCCGGAGGATCCGGGGGCATGGACTACGATATCCCGCCGGAAGCACTGGGAGATGAAGAGTTCGCCCGGATGATTCGGGAAGCGGAAAAGTATCTCGGCGTTCCTTACGTATGGGGCGGATATTCCCCGTCAGGATTTGACTGTTCCGGATTTGTTTCCTATGTAGTAAACAACTGCGGAAACGGCTGGAATTACGGACGACTGACAGCAGAAGGGCTGCGGGGACAGTGTACTTACGTGGCACCGGGAGAAGCAAAACCTGGAGATCTGATTTTCTTCCAGGGAACGTACAATACGTCCGGAGCATCTCACATCGGTATCTATGTAGGTAATGGAATGATGATCCACTGCGGGGATCCGGTCCAGTATGCAAATATCAACAGCAGTTACTGGCAGCAGCATTTTATGTGTTACGGCAGGCTGCCATAGAATGGAGGTGAGGATTTGAATAAAAAGATCAGACGGTATCTAGAAGAGATTGAGAAGACGGAGAAAAAGATCGCAGATCTCCAACAGTATCTGAAAGGGATCAAAAGCGCCTTGAAAGAGGAAGAAAATAATGAAATGATCCGGGCGATCCGGGGCATGAAGCTGGAGGGGGAAGAACTCCTCCAGTTCCTGGACGGGCTGAAAGACGGAAATGTTCGCTTTGAAGTCGGAAAGAAGACGGATGGGAGCGGAAAAGGCTCTTTCGTCCGGCAGGATTCAAATACAGAAAGAGAGGATGAGAATGATGAGAAAGAAATGGAATAAGCGGGTACTGGCTGCGGTCATGGCTGTGGCCATGATCCTGGGAACGTCAACAACAGCATTTGCCAATGCTTCTCCTCCGGAAGGGCAGGAGGCAGCACAGGAACAGTCTGCTTCGGCCGGGGAAAACGGTCAGACGGAAAATGTCCCGGCAGATGCAGCAACTGAGACACCTCAGACAGAACCGGTGCTGGAAGAAGACGGGACCGGAGGCACGGCATTTACCACTCCCGGGAACGCACAGGTGCAGGATGATATTACAGAAGATGGAAGTAAGGAGTTCCTGACAATCACGACCAAAAATAATAATACATTTTATCTTGTGATCGACAGGAGCGCATCGACTGAAAATGTCTATCTGCTTTCTCAGATCGATGAAAACGATTTGCAGGAATTTCTGAAAGACGGTGCTGTATCTGTATCAGAAAAACAGGAACCGGCTGTTGTGCTGGAAGAAGAATCCCAGACAGGAGCGTCTGCGGAAACCGGTCAGGAAAAAGAGCCGGCCGTTGAGGAGGAGCCAGAAGAGGAAGTCTCCGGCAATACTGCAGGGCTGATCGTGATTTTCCTTGCGGCAGGAGCCGGTATCGCAGCTTATTACTTCCTTAAGATCCGGAAAAAGAAAGCGATAGAGGAAGAAGAGGATGAGGAAGGGCTTGAGCTGGACGATGGCCTGGAAACTGTGGATGAACGGGAAGAAACCAGATAAAAGATTTTATGGAGAGGGATTGCACAAAGATCTCTCTCTTTTTTCATTGAAGGAGGAATAGACGTATGTATCTTGTGATTGCAGAAAAACCAAGCGTATCAAGAGCGATCGCCCGTGTGATCGGGGCAGAGAACAGGGAGGAAGGATTTCTTTCTGGAAAGGACTGTATCGTAAGCTGGTGCCTGGGGCATCTGGCGGAATATCTGCCGCCGGATGGTTATGATAAAAAATATGAAAGCTGGAAGTATGAAGATCTTCCTATCATCCCGGATGAGTGGAAACTGGCAGTTTCCCAGGAGAAAAAAGAACAGTTTTATACACTGAAACGGCTGCTGAACAGTCCGGATGTAGAGTATGTGGTAAATGCCTGTGATGCAGGAAGAGAAGGGGAACTGATCTTCCGGCGGGTGTACCAGCTTTCCGGAAGCAGAAAGCCGGTGAAGCGTCTCTGGATCAGTTCTATGGAAGACAGTGCAATCAGGGCGGGCATGGAACAGCTGAAAGATGCAGAAGAATACCGGAATCTGGCGGAGGCGGCTGTCTGCCGTGCAAAAGCGGACTGGCTGGTAGGAATGAACGCGACCAGGGCATTTACAACCAAGTATTATAAGAAACTTACAGTAGGAAGGGTTCAGACCCCGACGCTTGCCATGCTGGTAGAGCGGATGGAACAGATCAAAAAGTTCCGGAAGGAGAAGTATTTCAACGTGGAACTGGATTGTGACGGCATGAAAGCGGAACGGCAGAAGATCTTTGATCCGGAGGAAGCTGAAAAACTCCAGAACCTGTGCGACGGGAAAGATGCTCATGTGATGTGCTGTGAGAGTGTAGAGAAGAACGTGAAACCGCCCAGACTCTACGACTTAACTACCCTGCAAAGAGAGGCAAACCGCATTTATGGCTTTACGGCGCAGCAGACTCTTACGGCTGCCCAGAGCCTTTATGAAGAAAAATTGATCACCTATCCAAGGACAGACAGTAATTTCCTGACGGAAGATATGGAGACAACTGCCAGACAGGTGATCCGTGTGATCCATGAGAAATATCAGCTGATGGGGCCTTTTGAGAAACCGGAAAAACCGGATCTTAGCCGGGTCATGAACAATAAAAAAGTGTCCGATCACCATGCAATCATCCCCACTGTAGAGATTGCAGATGCTCATCTGGACGACCTGAAGGAAACGGAGCAGAAGATCCTGTTTCTGGTTGCCGTACACACGGTGGAGGCTGTCAGCAGGGATCATGTTTTCCGTGAGATTTCTGTGGAAGTTGAATGCGAGGGTGAGCATTTCCATGCGAAAGGGAAAGAGATTATGGAACAGGGCTGGAAAATTTACGAAGCTTGTTTCCGAAATCCTGACGGCATTGTTATAGAGGATCCGAAAGAGGCTACAAAGGGGACGATTCCAAAGGTGAAAAAAGGGAAGACCTTCTATCATGTGGAAGCAAAGGTGACGGAACATTTCACTTATCCGCCGAAACCCTATACGGAGGATACGCTGCTTGCAGCAATGGAGACGGCAGGAAATAAGGAATTTGATGCGGATACAGAGAAGAAAGGACTTGGGACTCCGGCAACCAGGGCATCGATCATTGAAAAACTGGTCCATTCCCAGTACGCCTGCAGGAAAGGGAAACAGATCGTGGCTACAGATGACGGACAGTCCCTGATCGAGATCCTTCCGGATTATCTGAAATCGGCATCTATGACGGCCGAATGGGAGAATCAGCTGCTGGAAATGGAACACGGAAAGATCCAGCCGGAACAGTTCCTGACTGGGATCCGGAATCTGATCACAATGATGCTGAACGGATGCGATCAGATCAGTGAAGAAGAGTCCGGCAGATTTCAGAGTCGGGAAAGCATCGGAACCTGTCCTGTATGTGGAAGCCTGGTTTATGAAGGGAAGAAAAATTTCTACTGCAGCAGCAGAGAGTGTAACTTTGCACTCTGGAAAGAAACCAGATATCTGCAGAGTATGAGAAAAACCATTGATAAGCGTATGGCGGCAGAACTTTTGAAGAATGGCAGCACTCATGTGAAAGATTTGTATTCCGCAAAGAATGATCGCTATTTTGAGGCGGATCTTCTGATGAAAGCGCAGGATGATGGGAAGGTAGAGTTTTCCCTGTCCTTTCCAAAGAAGAATTACAACAGAAAAACTAAAAAAAGAGCATAGGAGGAAGTGCATATGAATTTTGAAACATTTATGGAATCAATTAAGAATCATATCAAAGAATATCTTCCTGAGTCATACCAGGATGCCCAGGTCACAATCCGGGAACAGCAGAAACTGAATAACCGGTATATGGGGCTTACCGTGATCAGGCCGGGAGACGATCGGATCCCCACGATTAATCTTACTGACTTGTACAGGCAGTACTATGAAAATCCAAAGTTTCGTATCACGGACGTACTTGAGCAGATATCGCAGATCATCCAGAAAGAACCGGAGCGCTTTGATGTGAGCCGCCTGACTCAGTATGAAGAAGCGAAAAAACACCTTTTCATGAGAGTATCTAATGCGGATAAAAATGTACAGGTGCTGGAAGGCGTACCTTTTGTTGAGCGGGAAGATCTGGCCATTACGTTTCACATTGCTGTTGAGGAAACGGAAGCGGGAAGAGCTTCTGCTATTGTAACCAACCGGATGATGGAGACCTATGGAGTGACCAGAAATCAGCTTTATAAGGATGCTCTGGCAAACAGTCCGGTTATTACGCCAGTAAAAATTAATAATCTGGGAGAGTTGCTTGGCAGAATGACTTTGGATGGGATGAAGGAGATGGGAGCATCCGAAGAAGAAATCCGGGATGCAAAAGAAAGGATGGACGAAGCAAATCAGGATAATCCTTTGATTGTAGTAACAAATGAAACTGGTATAGACGGGGCGGCTGCTGTGTTCTATCCGGGCGTTATGGATCAGCTTGGTGAAGAAATAAAAGGAGATTTCTTTATTCTCCCTTCATCTGTGCATGAAATTATTGTTGCTCCTGATGATGGAAGACTTTCCTACTCGGAATTAAAAGAGATGGTGACAGAAATTAATGAAACGCAGGTTGCCCCGGAAGACCGCCTGACAGATGAAGTGTATCATTACGATACCAGAGACCATGTATTTGAAAAAGCTGAGGCTTTTACAGAGAGAAAAAGGGCGAAGGAACAGGATATTGGAAAACAGGAACCTGTTAAGGAGACAGCGGCAGAAAAAGCTGTCCATCCGGAGCGGATCAAACATAAATCTACGGATATGGAACTGTAGGAACGATTTTAGATTTTCCCTGCCTGCTGTCCTAAGACAGCGGCGGGGACTTTTTATAAGGAGGACATGAGATGGAAGAAAATAGAAATACATCTTTTCAGCTGAAAGGAAGAGATATGGACAGTATTCTGCAGTCTCTGGAAGAAGGCGTTTCTGAAATATTTACCAGTGAAAGATACACGGAATACCTGCAGACAATGGCGAAGTTCCATAATTATTCTTTCAATAACACGATGTTGATCGCACTTCAGCGGCCGGATGCAACGCTTGTGACAGGATACCGGAACTGGCAGTCTATGGGACGTCAGGTCATGAAGGGAGAGAAAGGGATTACGATTATTGCCCCGACGCCGATCAAGAAAAAGCAGATGCAGGAAGTCTTGGACAAGGAAGGGCGTCCGGTTCTGAATGAAAATGGAGACTCGATCATGAAAGAGGTGGAAGTGAAGATCCCCCGGTTTAAGGCGATTACCGTCTTTGATATTGCTCAGACAGTTGGAGATCCCATCGACCTGATGGTGCCGGAAGAACTGAAAGAGGCAGTTAATGATTACGATCTGTTCATGGAAGCAATTACCTCAGTATCTCCAGTACCGATCCGATTTGATGAGATTTCAGGAAATGCGAAAGGGTACTATCACAATGAGGATAAAGAAATCGTGATCCGGAAAGGGATGAGCGAAAGCCAGACAATCAAGACCGCAATCCATGAGTCCGGGCACGCCAGACTCCATGACCGTGATGAAATGAAGGCAAAAGGAGAAAAGAAAGACCGGCTGACAGCAGAAGTAGAGGCAGAGTCTGTTGCTTACTGTGTGTGCAGTGCATTCGGAATAGATACCTCGGAGTATAGTTTCCCATACATTGCAAACTGGAGTTCCGGAAGGGATATGAAAGAACTGAAAACATCAATGGATACGATCCGGCACACGGCTGGGAAAATGATTGATGAGCTGAGCATAAAGATGAGGGAACTGTTGGCAGAGAGAAATGTGCAGAGACAGGAGGAAAAGAAAGAGAAATTCCTTCCTGCGATGGAAGCTGCCGGGTATTACTTTGATGAAAAGGGCAGTACAGATGACCATCTCCGGTTCGTGCCGGACGGCGTACATCAGTTATCAGGGGTTCTGTATGCAGACTCCTGGGATGATGTAGAGACCTGGTTTGGACAGGGCGGTATCGATGATCAGTTTACGGCAGAACGGATCCAGAGAGTTCTTTATCCGGAACGGTTTGAAAAAAGCTCAGAAGAGATGATGTATGAAGACAATGGGGAGCGATTTTCCATCTATCAGATCAAAGAAGGATCAAAAGCAGAGCAGTATAGATTCCTTGGCATGGATTATATCAATAAAGAAGGTCTGGAAGTGGTCGCTGCGGATTATGAATGTGTTTATTCCGGAATTCTATTGAAATCGGATGATCTGGAAACACTTTACAGCATGTTCAATGATCTGCCGCCCGCTGACTTCAAAGCCCATTCTATGTCGGTTAGTGATGTGGTGGTCATGAACCGGAATCATGAACTGCGGGCTTATTATGTGGATCAATTTGGATTTACAGAACTTCCGGCTTTTGCACTGGAAAGGAAGGCAGAGCTGGGAATAGGTCAGCTGACAGAGAGGGTCAGTCACTTGGATGAAGACCCCAATATCCGGTTTTATGTGGCTGAGTGTTCAGAATTTCCCGTTCTGGGAGAGTACCATCAGGATCTGTCACTGCAGGAAGCTTTTCGGATTTATGACAGCATTCCGCCGGAGTGGATGCATGGAATAAAGTGTATTGGATTCGATCTGAAGGATGGAAGTGATTATGAAGGTGAATTTGAGCTGGTCAGTGGAAACCGTGTCCAGAAAGAAACAATTAATTCAATTCCTTATTTTCGGGAAAATGTTCATGTGCAGAAAGCGATAGCGGAGGCTGAAAAGGAACTGAAAGCCCGTGAATCGGCAAGAACCGTCCCTAAGAATGAAAATAAAGAAGTAAAAACCACGCTCAAGAGAAGGGAGGAATGTTTATGAGCCAGACACGATTTGATGAAGATGAATTAACGCTGGTGGCCGCTTATGCTGCCAGAACCAGGGAGGAAACCATAGATATCCTAAAGGGTACGCTGGATGTCTTAGAAGATACGAAGGAAGATGTCTCTGATGAAGAGATGATCCTCTTACTGTCATCCACAATAGAGAAACTGCAGCAGGTGGAAGATGATTATTTCTATTCCCTGGATCTGAGGGAGTATCTGAATAATATAAAGGAGGACGATGATGAGAACTGATCAGTATGCATTGTATCGTGTAGATTTCAATACTGCCGGGAAAGATCTGTGGAAAAAACCGTATGATCAGTTAAAGAGTGAAAACCGACAGATACGGATTGACTTCTACCGTCAGATCCATATTTCAAATCTTTCCGCAAGAGAAGCGATAATGGATATATGGGAAAGAACTGCCGATATAAGAGACGTCAGTGACGTCATTGTTGTGAATCGAGATGGAGAAGTATCCTGCTTTTATGTGGATGAGAATACGCCCAGAAGGATTTCCGGTTTTATACGGATCAACTCATCAGGGGCGCTTGTGACGCTGGATACGAAAGATTACAGAATTGACGGCATGGAAGGAAACTGGATGGCTGCGGATGAGATCATCATAGATGGGCGACAATTCTTTCTTATGGAACATCAGGACTATCACCGTCAAACCACAAGAGTGATTCTTGATTGTTATGGGAAGAAGATTATGGAAGAGTGCGGAAATGGATTTGATCAGCAGACAAAAGAAATCCTTCATGGGTATATGCGAAATAATCAGATAAAAGAAGCTGATGCTGTTGAAAAACAGAATAAACCTGATGGGGTGAAAAGACTGGAGCTATGGCAGAAAGCATATGAGAATGGTCACTATGAGAGAAGCTGGGAATCCGGGATGGAAGTTAATTATGATGCTATAGATGGGTGTGTGAATCATCAGAAAGATCATCCTGGGAAGGCATTCCCGGATCCGGAAAAGAAACCTAAAAAACGCATGTCTGTTATAAAAAGACTTCGGGAGAAACAGATTGCTATTGCAAAACGATCTGGAAAGCCTCTCCCTAAGTATCTGGAGCAACAGATGGTAAGGGAGAAGATCTGATCGGGCTAGCCCAGGTGTGTTTTATAATAAAAAAGCCTCATCGCGATGGCACTTTTTTAACGTATAATTCGTAAGGCGATAGTTTATATGCCTGAGTAGATAAACGTCCAGTTCATATGATAGGAAGGGGGGAGAATTTGAAGCTTACGAAGTCAGAAAAAGAAACGATCATACTGTTTAACGAAACAGAGGATCAGGTTAATATCTATACTTATAATGTCAGTTTAAAACGCCGGCTGGCAAATTTCAGCAAGAAATATCCGGAGTTATGCAGGAGAAAAGAAGTAAATAAGCAGGGCGGCGTGACTTATCTTATTGATAAAGCAAGGGTTTCGCTTAATCTGATACCGCCATATGATGTGAAGAGGATAGAGACTGTGATTCAAAATCTGCCGATTAAATGACGGGGATATATCTGTCTTTGTTATATACAGCGAGCTTTGATATAGCAGAAAATATTATAAAGAAGTCAATAATCATAATGGTTATTGGCTTCTATTTTTTGTGTTAAAAAAAATACAGTAAAGAGATGTGTTGTAGAAAGAACATCTTGTTATATGATTTGTAAAAAGAAAAATCCCTTTTAGTGCATAAAAGAGCCATATCAAAACAAGGAATTTTTTAACAGATTATCCTCGTTTCTGTCTGGTAATATGTAGAACGCCGCACGGATCAGCGGCAGGATAGAAAGTGAAGAAAGACGCAAAAAATCCCTCCAAACTCAAAACGGGTTTAGAGGGAGCATTAGGGCATAACAATACAGTCCGTCAAAACTCCGTTTTTTTATATGGCGGACTGGGCGGACTGATAAACACTATCCGAAAAAGAAAGAGCCGATGATCTGTGAAATATCTCACAAGTTCATCGGCTCTGCGTCTGTGCGTCTGGCTCTTTGATGACAGTTATATGTAATTTTTTCGCATTGATTAAAGTTTCTCGTTTGCATTTCGGGCAATAAAGAGGATAATGCACCAAAACAGTATCCTTCCGTATTTTGTCACGAGTTTTATTTCCACAAACAGGGCAACATACCCATTCAGAATTTATTTTTTCCATATTGTCCCCTCACTATTTCCACGGTTTACCGCCATCGAGCCAACCTTGCTCCGCCCAATACTTTCCATCAAGGTATTCGGGGTCGGATTTATGTATGGATTTCTGTATCATACGGCAGAAGAAAAACTTAATTTTCGTAATCAAATTCGTGTGTGCGGATTTTGTGTAATCCATATGTGCAAACTTCTTGGATAGTTTTTGAACTTTTCCTGTGAGTTTAGTTTGTTTCTTTTTAGAAAGTTTTTCCCAAACAATATCGCTCATCAACGCCCCAGTAAATATCCCGATCTCGGAAATCCCCCACCAAGATAAACTGTGCTTTATATCTTTCGCTGCAGATTTTGCTCCGCTACCCAAGCACTGTGTTATGATGACTGCCCGCTTCCCAAACATTTCAGGAGCAGGGCGGTGTGGCATCCATCGGTAAGCAAAATGGTCAAGCAATGCTTTCATTGCTCCCGTAACATGAAACACATATGCAGGAGAAGTCATTACAATCAAATCCGCTTTTAAAAGCGATTCATCCATTTTTCTAATGTATTCAGCGTCCTTGCAAGTTTTTTCGCCCTTTAATGTGCAGTTCAAGCAACCAACACAGAAGTTTGGACAATCTTTTGGAAGATAATATTCTGTAATATTCGCTTCATCCCTAAACTCAGTTAAAAACATCTCTTTCAATCGGTAGGTAACACCGTGTTTCTCTGTTCCGTTTATCACTGTGATATTCAATCTTTATACCTCCAAAATGTCGTGTAAAACTTGTGTATGAAAGTTCTTGCGGTTTTCTTTCTGTCTAAGGTCAATCCCCAATATTTGTGATATGATTTCATATCGCAGGAACATTTGCTGCATAACGGTAATCAAATACAGTGTTTTTCTCTTTATTGCCGCTTCATCAAGGTCAGGACGGCAGGCGGCAACAATCGGAAGATACGCCTCATAAGTTCTGTAAGTATTGTCACCTTCTTTCGGTGACTGCATGTCGGTAAGAATGGAAATTTTGGAAACAGCATAATGTTCAAACAGAAAATCAAGTGTCATATTGCTGAGATATTCCAACTTTTCAAAGGAGGTAAAACTGTCCGTTTTCTCCCGTATATTCTGAAATCGCTTAACCGTTCCGTTTATCATACGCTCAATACATTGCTCAATAAGTTTCTCTTTATTTCCAAAATGATAATTCACAAGACCTAAGCCAACGCTGGCTCTTTTGCATATTTCACGCACTGTAATTTCATCTAAACGCTCGCCTTTTTCTTCGATAAGTTTAATCGTTTCCTGTATGATTGCTTCTTTATTATCCACGCTACGCCTCCTACTGAACAATGTTCAAAAACATTATACTGAACATCGTTCAAAAAGTCAAGGGATTACGATAACTGAATAGCGAATGTATTGGTGTCAAAATGCCGTATTCAAGCAGCTTACAGCGAATAGAAAATGACGGATAAGGAATTTATCCCTATCCGCCACAGTTTTACAATTATATGCGTTACATTTTTTAAGTATAAATAATCTCCCTCTCCACAATCCCCCTTGCACACGCCCGTATGTTATACATTCTCTGCACCCATTCTAAAGCGTTTTCCGCCTTTAGCTGCTCTGTGATACCTTGCGCCCGTTTCATCTGCTCCGTGAGCCTTTCCATGCGCTCCTGCGCCTGCCTGTCGATGTCGGCAAGGTAGGCGTTCAGCCTGCCGCTTGTGAGCAGGGTTATGTAGGTGGCTCTGCGGTACTCTTTCAGACACCGCAAGTGCCGCTGCCCCCATACGCCTATCGGCTGTTCTTTTTCGTCTGGCACGGTAAGGCAGGGGAGAAGATAATCCCCCTGCTGTTCATAAGCGCCGCCCAACTGTTCAAAGATTGATTTCGTCATTGTCATTCCCTCCATTACCGTATTTTTATCTTTTTCGTCTTTGCGTACATGACCTTTATCAGCAGCTCGTCCACGCAGTCCGTATATCTGCCCGCCGCAAGTAACTTATTGCGGAAGTCAATCAGAGCGTGGAGTACAAGCTGCCTTTCTTCCTCACTAAGATACAAGTGATATTTTCCCATAGCCTTTCCTTTCTTTGAGAGGGCAGGCGTTTTTCCTGCAAGGGTGTTTCAGTACCTTTCACCTCCCACGAGAAGCGGATAATCCTGTAAGATTATATCAGCCGGAGTCAATGATACGTCGAGCGGATTTCTGCAGCTCATTTTCCTTTCCAAGCATTTTCCGCGCTGGCAGAATGGACCTGTCAGTTCCGGAAGAAAAAGTACCGGACTTAATTCGTACAGATCCTTCCAGATATTCAGGATTACGATCCTCATTTCATCCGTGTTGCGTCTGCAGGAACGCTGTCCGATCATATGTTTCCACTGGTAAGGTGTCGCGCTGATAAGCAGAACATTTCTTAATCCCTGTGGCGTCAGATATCCTGCCGAGTCGTGGCTGATGCCGGTTTTGCAGAGACGCTCATAATTATCCATATCGGTCCGGCAGCTTTTTTCATATAATTCTTTGATAGCTGCTGGTGCGGTGAGTATCTCATAGGGTATTGCGAAATCTGCTTCCCCGGAATAGTTGCTGTACTGGAGGGACGCGCTCATGAATTTTACCTCATTCTGATGACGGGTGATCTGGGAAAGAAATCTCCGGCTGGCGCCTACTACAGCTACTGTGATCACGGCAAATTTCTGTATTGCAGGATGCGGGAGTTGTCCCATGTTTTTTATCGTATCATTAGTAAAGGACTGATTGTACAGTCGGATCAGATCTATCATGTTGTGGATCAGGTGTCCGTGCTGTGTCAGTCTGGCTGCAAATACCATCGTCTTTTCAGCTTCGCTAACGGCGGAGCAGTTCAGAATCTTCGTTTCAATTCTGTTCATAAGTACCCTCCTCTTTGATGATCGCTGCCAGCAGGAAGAGATAGTTCAGGCTGTCGGTGATCTTCTCATCCCATAATTCTTTTGTGAAGAAAGTATTCTTGGCATAACACATATCATATAGAGATACGATATGCTTAGCCATCATCCCGACAAGAGCCCGCTGGGGCGTGCAGTCCTGAAGAGAAGCGGCGATCCGGAAAGCGCTGAGTCTGTCATCGCGGTCGCCGGTATATTCTTTTTTCTTCATACGTAATGTTTCTTCGCATTTATTGACCTGATCTGCAAAGATCAGTCTAAACTCTGATTGTGTCATAATGATTCTTCTTTCCTTTCTTTCTGTAATTTGTGATGTGTTGCTGATTGAACAGGAACTTTTTCTGTCTCCATTGCCGTTCTGTCAAGAATGGCATCTACGTTATAGGAAACAGTCTCCAGTTCTGTGCAGCGGCTTCTTAGTTCTTGTAATGCCTGTTTCTGAGAACTGATTTTATCCTGCAGGTCCTGTTTGCGGGATTTTAATGATTTCATTGAAAGCATTTTTCCGTCAGTATAGAAGCTTTTCAGCCAGTCCCTGGCCTGTTCATATGCCTGCAGTTCGGAAGCATGCTCACTGCGGAATTTCTTTTTGCTTCTGGATCGTATGAATTCTGTATATGTTCCTTTAGATGAAAAGTACTGTCCTGTGTAGTGGATCTGCGAATTTAAGGTCTTCAATTCTGCAGAGAGTTCATCTAAACTTTCTTGTGCCTCATTCAGTTTTGCACTTGCATCCGATATAATCCTGGACAGGTTTTCTCTGGTGTCATAACCATGTTCCTGAATATAGATTAGGGTATTCGCCATTTGCTGCAGATTGGTAATCTTAACTTTACGGGCATAAGCTTCACTCTGCATGGCTTTAACATTTGTCTGCAAATCAACCACAAGACGTAGATGTGTCCGATAGTAGAAGATAGCAGTTGGATCTTTGTGGTAATCGCCCTGGACAGAATGATGTGTAGCTGTTCTGTGTTCTGGCTGGATCCTTTTTTCATTTTGGAGAAATCTCTTTTCCAGGTGTTCCATGCCATAGTCTGTCCCCAGTGCTTTTTCAGTGATCCCGCGGTTACGATCCGGATGCAGATATCTATATCTTCCTCTTTGCAAAATCACGGATATGTTGTGTTTTTCCAGGAGAAGAGATTGAAACTCTTTAAAATTTCTGACTGATCCAGAACATTCATCAATCGCTTTCCGCAGAAAATCCTTCTGTGTCTGGAATGTTGTGGAAACTGGTTTGAGACCTTTCCGCACAATTTCCTGATTGATCTGCTCCAGCTTTTTCTGTCCTCTGATCTTTGCGCGGAACTCTGCCTCTGTCACTTTTTCCGGAGCAGGAGAGAGAAGATCAATCTGATGTAGTCCTTCCCGCTCACACAAGGCCATGACTTCCTTTTTCAGATGTTCCAGAAATCGGTTTGTGGACCGATGCTTATAGCCGGCTTTTTCTTCATTTGGCTTATCCATATAGTTCTGGCGTGCCACGGCATTTTTGCGGATACTGTTGATCACGATATGGGTATGGATGTTGCCGGAATGGTTTCCGCCGTCTGTGTGGGTGACCACCACCGCCTGATAGCCTGGGAAATTCTTTTTTGCAAATTCCAGACAAAGCTCCTGTGCCCTTTTCCCAGTAAGCCCACATTCCGATACGTCCGCTGGATCGAAACTGATGATGTAATGGTGACTTTTTAATTCGTTTCGTCTGCGGTTTTTCTTAAATGCTTCATTTGTCATTCTGCATTCAATATCGAATGTATCAGGATTACAGTTGAGCCCATCCAGATAGAATTCATCCCTGAGTATTTTCTGGCTCAGTTCATTTTGAAGCATCTCGCCGGTTTTCTCATCATGCTGAAACAACAGATACTCCAATGTGTCAGAATAATTGGCGTTATGACTTTTTATGTGTTTGATAACTGCCAGAATAATCACCTGCCAATCGAAGCACTTCTTTCCGCAGTGCATAAAGTTCTGCAATTGCACGTTCTATCTCCTCCTGCATGGCAAGAGAGCGTTCCCCGCCACTGTTAAAATGCCTGGCGATCTGGTTCAGGTTGGATCCGATTTTCCCATATTGTGCGAGAAGTGATTTGACTTCCTCGCTGTCAATTACAATCTGGTATTTCGGAGTCAGTTTCCTGTTTAAGATCACGTTCCGGATGAAGTCTGATCTTGTCATCCTGCATTTTTCAGCCCGGTCCTCTAATATAGACAGTTCTATATCCGTCAACCGGAGGCCGATGATGTGTGTGCGTAGCTGTTCATTATTCTTTTTGATCTTTTTCATACTCCTCCTTCCACTGCGTGATAAATGGAGCCGCCAACAGCGGCGCCATTCACTGAAATACCGGCTGTCCCTTCCGGATAAATTTCAGTGATGCGCCCAACATTTTGTTGGAAGCCAATATAATTCCGATACATTTTTGATCAGTGTTGGATAAAGAAATGTATGGGAATTGCCGAGGGTATGGGGAAACGGAATCCCCATCAAGAGCCCGACCACGGAGCAGGCAAAAGTCAGAAAATCTGCTTTTGTATTACGGGGTGGATCTTGCTCTTTGAAAATTCAAACCCTCTCACTTATCACAACCTAGGCAATAGAAAAAACAAGTAATGAAATAAAAAACAGAGCCATAAGAGTTCCTGTTGATCGACAACGAGACCTGGGAATATACTTGCATGAGGGGATAAAAGAAGAGCAGATATGAAGTAGACGATATTTTGTCCGTGAACATATCTGCTCTCTGTATTTTATGGAAATCTCTTATGAAATAACAATCGGTGCTTCCTTAAACGCTGAACCGTAGCTTCCAGTCCCAATATTCTTCTTAGCTGTTTTCGCCTTTGAAGCATCGATCTGGTTGTTTCCAGAATTCGTTTATCCAATCAGTGTTGTAATGGATGCAATTGAACTCTTCGGAACAGAAGATCAGCTGCATTATTTCCATTTCGGTGCATGGTATCGGAGTTAAGAGTGATACGGGAGATATATCCAGAGCATCGGCCAGTTTTTGGACGATAGCCGCTTTGGGTTTTCTGCCAATGAGTTCATATTGGGCAACACTCTCACTGGTAGCGTCAATCTGTGATATGAGTATATCAACCACTTTGCGCTTATCGTCAAAGCTCACGGACTCCCAGTCATCAAGATAGCCCGTAATGCTATCAATCTGTGAAGCGGAAACAGAATTAGCGGTGAGGTCTGCGACCAGCCGGAGCTGTTTCTGCCGTTCCGCATCCAGTTCCTCAATGCGTGTGTTTGCGTATTGCAGGAGAAGCGGATTAGCGCCGGACAAAGTGTCCAGAAGTTTCTCAATCTCGCTTTCCGTCTTTGCCAGGGCGACACGGGCGGCGGTCAGTTTCGGATTGTAGCTTTGTTCCTCTCCGCCTTTCAGCGTGTGGAATTTCCGCATCTTCTTAACCATCTCGCCATAAACAAACGCCTCCATGCTTTGCGCGGTCAGCGTACCGGCTCCCTCGCAGCTCCCATTGTCCGCCCGCTGTTTGCATCGTAGGTAAACAACGCCGTTTTGAGCTCTCAGGGCAGTTAGCGCATAACCACAGCGCCCACACTTGATTTTCCCGGCCAGCCATGTGTTATGGCATTTCCGGCCATTCTGGAATGTGGTGTTTTGTGAGAGCTTGCGCTGAACGGTCAGCCAGAGCTGGGAGGAGATGCGCCCCTGGTGGGGCGCAATCACAAGGATCGGCTCCTCACCCTCGCGCCCTTGATAGAGATAACAGCTATTGTCCCCTGTGAACATTTCCGGGGGACTTTCGATTTTTACGCCCTGGGCTTTGAAGTATTCGTAGATGTCCATATCAGCCTGGACGTAAACGGGGTTTCTCAGCAGTTTAGAGATAAAGGCCCGTTGCAACGCCTTGTCATAGACCTTGATGGATGCTTTTATGTTGGCGCTATCTTTTTCGCCGCATACAATAGTGACAGGACAAGTAACCCCACTTAAATGTGAAGTGAAATCTAATGACCGCATCGAGTGTGACAGCTTAATCGTATCGCTTTTTGATAATCCCATGCTATCAAAACTCTTGCTGGGCATACAGCGGAACAAGAAATTTTGAAAATCTATCAGGAATGTTGGTACTTTGTATTGTGCGCCGATTAAGACCAGCGATGCTACTTCATCCCCATGACGAATAGTGAAATCGAGGGCAAGCAGCGCCCCTAATGATAAGCCACAGATATGAAGCGGCTCTGTTGCATTAGAATACTGCCGTTCCAGATCAGCCAAAATCCGAGAGTAAGATATTTCGTTCCCCGTTGCAGAAAAAAGCTCAGGGCAATCAACATTGGAAGTTGAAAGTTGACGAACTACCTCTTTCCAATCTTGCGCTGTTTGTCCCAACCTGTGTAGAAGAACTGTTTTCATTTTTTGTCTGTGGCATCCCCTTTCTTATGATAAGTCTCTGTATTAGATAAGTATTGGTGTGTATAACTGACCTTTTTATTCATTTTTTATGAATGCCCAACGAAAAGGAGCAAGGTATATTTCAACCTTGCTCCTATGGGATATATGCTATTCAGTTCAACAAATCCCAATTGGTCAAATTGAAATTATTGCTTCCACAAACTGGTTTGCCTTTTCTGTATGAATACCGTGCCCACAATCAAATTGCTGGATTTTCATATTTTCAATCAAGGCATTGACTCTCTGCAAATCTTCATCAGACAATGCGCCTTGCAACAAACCATTTTCACCAATCGTTGTCTTTGCTTTCATAAACAGAGTTTTGCATTTGATTTTAGAAAGAAGGTCATTGTAATCAACAGTGTCATTGAACGAATCGTTATAAAAGGCTTCTCCAAAATGAGGGTCATAATATTGCAGGCCATTAAAGCCTTCTAAAAACTTTTTAGGCCAAAACAGAACTTTCAGATTTTTGTCGGGATGTTTGGTTCGGTATTTCAATGCAAAACCACTCAGTTTTTCTCTGACAGTTTCTCTGGATTCATCGGGAAAGAAATTCCAGCAATACTGATTCTTGAAATAGTAATAGACGAAATCCTTTTCCACATCCTGTAAAAGGAAATTATGGCAGACAGAGGATAAATCTTTGTAATTGTATGTATTATATCTTCTTTCGCCCCAGCTTGAGAAGAACGGAGGGTCTTCCAATATTAGTTTGGAGCATCTGGGAGAGTGTGCTGCAATGTATGCTGCAATCAGCCCACCCGATGAATGACCCAACACGGCAACAGAATCAAAAATCACATTTTCAATAAAATCCATAATGTCGTTGCCGATACTGACCAGATTGTATTTTTCTGGATTGTGGGAACTCTTTCCGTGTCCGTAATAATCTACCAGGTACACATGATAGTGCTTTGTGAGTTTTGTAACAACACTATAGAAGCTACAAGAGTTTGTTCCCTGGGCATGAAGCAGTAATAATTTGTTTTTTTCGGTTCCAACCTCATAGTAGTTCAAAATACTGCTATCATCAATTTTATACTGTGCATTATGAATCTTCATGTTGTATACTCACCTCGCCAAATTCAAGTTTGTCTTTGTATATAGACGGAAAAACAGCAAAATGTTCCAATTACACCTGCATTATAGCATATTTGCCCCTACTTGTCTCACTCCATGAACGAAAATTTACGACATTTGTTAGTCTAAAATACCTTTCAGGTCAAAGGGGATAATTATCCTATGTATGTGTATATTTTCATTCACCAATACTTATCTCGGACAGAGACTATGATAATGCAAATAATCTACCCCAAAGCATACAAGAGAAAGCGCAAGAGTGATCCCGCTGTTGAATATGTCAGATGTAAAATCAAATTGGACTTGTGGCAAAAAGTAAGCTGAAATATGGGTAATCGCAATCGGTACTGGTATCAAAACCAGCAGGGCAAAACCAAATGCCCGCCACAAATTTTTCCTGCACTTGCGGAAAATCCCGTATATTATCCAGATAGCGGCAATCGCAATCAGCGTTATGCAAATGCCCAATGTAAATATAACTGACTTATTCAATAGCAGGGACAAGATTGCCAGTAGTGGAATAGGGATGGCACTGACTACAACTAAGGTTTTCAAAACGATCTTTGTTCTGGAAATCAGACATGGAAGTAACATAAGCCATGCAGCTATGATTGAAACAGCGGCAATCAATGACCATGACAACCTGTCCGAAGTAAAGTAGTCACAGATCAGGCATACGCAGCCAGCAATCAATGCTGACGCAGAAACGATTACCAAAACAATACGCTTGCCTCTTTCAGATAAACGATAACTACGCTTCTTATAAGGTAACTCGTCTGGTTCGGTCATTTCATCTTTAATAAGATAATCAGAGGACACATTGAAAATGTCGCTAAGCTGGGCTATAAAATCCAAATCAGGGGTCGATTGTCCCAATTCCCATTTTGAGATCGTCTGTCGTGTAACCGTTACCTTTTCAGCGAGTGCCTCTTGTGAAAGCCCTCGTTGCTTTCTTAATTTTTGTATTTTCTCTCCGATGGCCATATTATTGTTTCCTCCTGCCTTGCTGTTTGATTTGAGAAAATCATAACAAACAAGGCTCTCTATTTCTACCAACACAAACGGGAACCGCCGCAATGAACCGTTGCAAAGGCGATTTTTACTTGCTCAAATAATATATCATGCTAATTTGAAAGGATTATATCCTGAGCATGTACTTGATAAGGTCCTGATCATTGTTGGGGCTGACGGAGCAAGAAGTGCCATTATAAATTTTGCCAGATGCGGATTCAGAAACTATATTCTGATCGAGGCAGATACAGTCAGTCCGAGCAACATTGCGACTCAAGCTGTTCATATCAGTGAGATGGGAAAGAAGAAGGGCGAGGTAATCCGTGATGAGATTCTTGATGTCAATCCGAATGCTTTCTAGACGAGAAAGCGCTTGTTGAGATGGATGGTGAGGAACTTGAAATCGACGGTAATGGAAACATTGTAGGAGAGTGAGGATATTATGCAGGACAGACATAGAGAGTTTTTGAAGAAAATCAGGCTGCCAAAGGAGTCGGCACAGAAAAAAGAGGATAGTAGAAAGGTGCGAAGCAACGGTACGCATAAGATGACTGAACAGGAGCAAAATAATCTGCAACGTGAACTTGAAGTAAAGTTTGATGAACTGTTTGGTGGATTAAAGGACGAGGAGGATTAAGCGATGCTAAAGTTAGTATCGATAAGGAGGTGTTGGCAGAAGCGTTTACCGCAACCTGCATGAAGCGAAAAACTATATTTGGTTCGGAACAAATAGAAAAAATCGTGAACGAAATATCAACAGATGAAGGGTTATTAAATCTGTGGAATCTATATAAGAATGATAATTTCTATGTTGGCGATATAAAATGGACTGTAGTCTGCGAAGCTGTATGCGCCTACATAAGGGATAACATTTCAAAATGAATTAAAAAATTAATTTTAGATCTTGTGAAATAAGCCTCTTTCTTATGGAGTAATGAAGGGAACAATATTTTTCCCTGTCTAATCTATGGAAAGGGGCTTTTTTATATGGGATATGCAAGAAAAGATGTAGAAGCGACAAAGAAGTATCAGAAGAAATTTGTCAGATATCAGGAAGGAGCAGAGAAATATAGTCTGGGCCTGACAAAATTTCAGGCTCTGGCTAAAGAAGCAAAAGCGGTATATAAGATTGACAAAGTTGCTCTCGTTAATTGTGAGATTTTTGAAAAATATCTTGAAACATTCAGAGAATATTAATTGCTTTCAGAGAAGGACTCCGATAAGATATTTCCTGTTGACATACTGTCATACAAAAAGTATAATATGCAGTATAGGAGGTATGAAAGCAGCTATGGCTAAAATGGGACGACCTAAATTACCAAATGCAAAAAAGAAAGTTTTAAGCATTCGTGTGTCTGACCAGTTATATGCACAGTTGCTGGCATACGCCGAAAAACACAAAATGACTACCACCGATGTCGTTTTACGTGGAGTGGAAACTTTTATTTCCAGGCAGGATTAAGAGAAGAGTCCTTCTTTCATTATGAGAGGAGGAATGCATCATGGCGAAGGCAAGAAAAGACCTGCGAGGGAGATCATTAAGGAAAGGAGAGGTGCAGAGGCAGTCAGATAAGCGGTATATGTATACTTACAGAGATCCGCTTGGACGACGCAAGTATATATACGCAATGGATTTGGCAGAGCTGAGAGAAAAAGAGGCAAAGCTTATGAAAGATCAGCTCGATGGTCTAGACTTATATGTCGCTGGGAAGGCAAGTCTGAATGAGACATTTGATCGATATATGTCGGCAAAATATAATCTCAGGGAATCTACCAGAAGCGCATATGAGTACACATATGACCATTATGTAAGGGATACATTTGGAAGAAAAAGAATTGCGGAAATAAAATATTCCGACGTTTTGCAGTTTTACTATTATCTTCTGAACCAGAAAGAGATATCTTTAGGTACATTGGATTCTATCCATTGTCTCCTTCATCCCACATTTCAATTGGCGGTAAGAGACGAGATTATCCGCAAGAACCCGACAGATGGAGTGATGAAGGAAATCAGCCGTGAGTCTGGAAAAAACAGAGGTGTACGGCATGCATTAACAGTACAGCAGCAGAGAGCATTTATGGAATATATTGCAAATCATCCGATATATTTTCATTGGTGGCCTATGTTTACAATTTTACTTGGAACCGGCTGCCGTATTGGAGAGGCGCTCGGGTTACGCTGGCAGGATCTTGATTTTGAAAACCGCGTAATCAGTATTAATCACAGTCTGGTTTATTATCAGACCAGAGACAGTAAAAAATGTATGCTTCGAGTATCACTGCCTAAGACGGAAGCTGGAATCAGAACAATCCCTATGCTTGATATTGTTAAAGACGCTTTTGAGATGCTTCATGAAGAACAGGAAGAAAATGGATTTAATGAGACAGAGATAGATGGAATGACGGGATTTATTTTCTGCAATCGCTTTGGTGGTGTACCTAACCCACAAACTGTCAATCATACAATCAAGCGTATATTAAATCAGTATAATGCCGATGAGGTGGTCAGAGCCAAGAAAGAGAGAAGGGAACCAATCATTCTTCCCGATTTCTCTTGCCATCATCTGAGACATACATTCTGCACAAGACTTTGCGAACATGAAACGAACCTGAAAGTTATCCAGGCCATCATGGGACATAAGAATATAGAGACCACGATGGACATCTACGCAGAAGCAACAGAGGAGAAAAAGCAGGAATCATTCGAGAATTTAGCAGCTAATTTAGATATCTTTTAAGAAGGGCTCACGAGTTCGAGTCTGACAGCACTGCTTTGGTATTACAGCAAATTGACAACAAAATGAAGAAGAACATGAAGAATTGTATAGGGTTATAATTTCCTGAAATACGTTACAATGAGTTCGGACGGTGGGAAATAAGCGATGACGAAGTGATTATGAAATATTTCCCCACCATGAAATCTCAGGGGGCTGCCAAGAACGAGGCCAACAACGCGGCCCAGGCAGGCGCCGGGGCGGAGAAGATCGATCTCTCCAAAGTGAAGATCGAGCCCCTGTTTGAAGAGTTTGTGGATTTTGACACCTTCAGCAAGTCCGATTTCCGGGCAGTGAAGGTAAAAGCCTGCGAGGCGGTTCCCAAGAGCAAGAAGCTCCTGAAGTTTGTGCTGGACGACGGGACCGGCACGGACCGGGTGATCTTAAGCGGCATTCACGAGTATTATGAGCCGGAAGAGCTGATCGGAAAGACCTGCGTGGCGATCACGAATCTT
Source organism: Candidatus Scatomonas sp. (assembly GCA_963928055.1). GTDB lineage: Bacteria > Bacillota > Clostridia > Lachnospirales > Lachnospiraceae > Scatomonas. The sequence continues at coordinate 36,434 of CAWVDN010000003.1, forward strand.
CCGCCCAGAAAGATGATGGGCATCGACTCCTGCGGCATGCTGATCAGTGCGGTCTGCGAGTATGACGGAGAAGAGATGCTGAACCTGCTGATGGTGGATGATAAGATCCCGGCGGGAGCGAAGCTGTATTAAGACAGAGATGAATATGATACGAGAAAGAGGGGGCTGCGGCTCTCTCTTTTTCTGTTGAAAAGTCAGGGGAAAAATCACCTTAGTTTTCAGCGAATAGTTTAATAGATTTCAGATTATCTCTTTAGAAATTCTTATATGCCGGTATAGCCCATAACTACGGGCTTTCCCGGCATTTTCCGTAACGGGAGAAGCTCACGTTTTCTCTCATAACCCCTCATGTTTTTGTGTCCTAAAGTAGTAGGAACGGTAGTAAATACCGGCTTCCTGTTTAGGCGGCAGCCTTGGCTTCCTCCGTGTTCTCCACGGTGGTTTCCGCAGCGGCTACGGCGGTTTCCGCCTTGGCCGCTTCCAGCCGTTCCATTTCCGCCTGTGCGGAATTGAATGTGGCGTGTGCGTAATAGTTCAGCGTCATAACGATGTTGGCGTGTCCCATGATGTACTGCAACGCCTTGGGGTTCATCCCGGCGTTTGCCATCCTTGTACAGAATGTGTGCCTCATGGTGTGGGGCGTCATTACCGGTGGCAACGGCTCCTTGTGACACTTATTGAATTTCTTGGCGAGGCACTTAAACATGGCGCCATAGTTGACGGCCACTTTCGGCAGGCCGTCCCGGTTCAGGAACAGGAAATTACTGTACCCGTCAACCTCAATGGCCTTTGCGCCTCTGCGGTTCTACAACACTCGCTGGAACGCTTCATACGCGGCTGCGCTCATAGGCACCTGCCGAAATCCGCTGTCCGTCTTGGGCGTTTCGATATAGTAGCCATGGCATGGATATCAGTACTGGAGAAAAAGGCTACAACCTTGCTGCAATTATGCTGTTGGGGAAAGAACATATTATCCTTAATGCCTGTCCTGCATATGAAACAGATGCTCTGGTCAGAAAGGTCAATGTAGACAGATATGACGACAGGGAAATCATTAGAACAAATTTGATTGAAAGCTTTGATCTTTTGATGGAATTTGCCAGAAAGCATCTTCTTGATAAATTTTTTCTGGAGAATGAGGTTAATGTCAGTTTAAGAAACATTTTAGCTCGAGAGATGATTAGTAATACTTTGATGCATAGAGAGTTTACAAGCACATATGCAGCAAAATTTGTGATTGAAAAAGATAGAATGTATGTGGAAAATGCCAGCCGTGCTTCTAAACAGGGTAGCATCAGTGTACAAGGGGCAACACGCTCCAAACCGCGTAATTTCGGTGATTTTCTGTGTTATCCTCAATCGGCGTACGTCCAGTACGCCTCTATCGTCTGCCTTGAAAATCACCGAAATTCCTGCGGTTGGAGTCTTCGAGTCGTGAAGGAGCTCAAATCAGCCCTTCAACGACCGTATTGTCCCCTTGTACACTGATGCTATCATTACCCCGGAAAATCTGGAGCCAAATCCGAAGAACCCGATTATTTCTTCATTTTTTAGAAATATTGGCAGGGCAGATCGACTTGGTTCCGGTGTAAGAAATCTTTACAAGTACAGTAAATACTATTCAGGGACTGAGCCAACGTTTATGGAAGGCGATGTTTTTCGTATTATTGTGCCGTTGAATGATGCTTATTCATTTGACTTTGGTCAGAATGGTCGGTCAAACCAATCAAACCAAACTGGATTGACGGAAGAGGAACAGAAACTTTTGAATTAGATAAAACTAAATCCTGATATGACAAATGCACTGATTGCTGAAAGACATCCTCCTTCGTCGGGGCTATCTTCCCTTATATGTGTATGTTATCCCTTAAAATTGATATACTGATAAGGGAAAGGTGATAAGGGAAAGTTTTCTTCTGGAGTTGAACTTTCCCTTATTTTGTGCTACATTTTAAGGGAATAAAGGAGGGCATAAGGTCATGCGCACATTCAATTACTCCGTGATCCGGGAACAGATGTGGGATTCGGAGATTCTGGCTTTGATTGCGGCGATCTATAAAGAGGCCGGAAAGCAGGAACTGTACCTGAAACAGCGGCCAGAGGAATTGGAGAAACTGGTAGAGATCGCAAAGGTGCAGAGCACCGAGGCATCCAATGCCATTGAGGGCATCGTGACCACAAACACCCGTATCCGACAGCTTGTGGAGGAGAAAACAACGCCAAGAAACCGGGACGAGCAGGAGATTGCAGGTTACCGGGACGTGCTGAACCTTATCCACGAGAACTTTGACGCCATCCCCATCACCCGGAACTATATCCTGCAGCTCCACAAGATCCTCTACAGCCACATGAACAATCCCATGGCAGGCAGGACAAAAAGCGTACAGAACTACATCAGCGCCACCTGTCCCGACGGGCATGTGGAGAACTTGTTCACGCCCTTGGCCCCCTATGAAACGCCGGAGGCCCTGGACAGGATCTGTGAGGAGTATAACCGGGTTATTGGGAATATGGAAGTGGAGCCGCTGATCGTCATTCCTGTGTTCATCCACGACTTTCTCTGCATTCACCCTTTTAACGACGGAAACGGCAGAATGAGCCGTTTGCTGACCACACTGCTGCTCTATCGCAGCGGGTTTTATGTGGGCAAATATATCTCACTGGAGGCCAAGATCGAAAAAAACAAGGACCTCTATTACGATGTCCTGGGGCAAGCACAAATCGGGTGGCACGAAGGTACCGAAGATGTGGTTCCGTTCATCAAGTATCTGCTGGGAATCATTCTTTCCGCCTACAAGGATTTTGAAGATCGTTTTGCTCTGGTGGAGAGCAAACTTCCTGCCCTGGAGACCGTGCGCCGGGCGACCATGGAGAAAATCGGCCGGTTTACGAAGCAGGACATCCGTGAGCTTTGTCCTTCGCTCAGTATCAGCTCCATCGAGGGAGCACTGCGGAAATTGGTGGCATCCGGCGAATTAAAACGGGAGGGCGCCGGGAAGAACATTTGCTATTATAGATTAAAATGATTCCCTCAATCATCGAGTAGTTAATGAAAGAATCGAACAGAGGGAGACCGTACACAGAGTGTTTATCTTCGCTTACTTTTTTAGTTGCAGCAACCTTATTTACAAATCTTGCAGGATCGTTCGGATTTTTTTGCTGTCTTTTCACGGAGCCGTTGGCGGCCATCTTTTCAGCCCTGGCGATCTGTTCCGCGCGGATAGCTTTCTCATATGCAGCATATTTGGGCGAATAAGTTATTTGATCTTTCGGCAGATTGAATCCATCTTCAGACCATAATAAACAGACTGGAGGAAGAGATAACCACCGGTAAAAAGTTTTTTCCTGCTATAGTCCATGAGCCTGTTGGAATGGAAGGGAATCCTTATTCTTCAACGGCCAAACTCCCGTGAAAATAAAGTGCTTTGAGAGCGGATCATTCCAGCCGGTGAAATTGAAAATAATTGGAAATAATATTGTTCGATACTTGATTTGTGGGAGAACAAAGTCACAAGCATTTTCAGACATAAAATAAATTGCCTGACTTAGCTAGATGTGCTATACTATCTGCACGGAAAGTCAGAGCGCATAAAGGCGGCCTACCCTCCATTTATCGGAGGGGCAAACCCTCCAGACGAAAGAAAGGAGGGCGATGCCGATGAACATTACATACTCGGATTTAATCCAGTTGATGATATTCATTGTCGCTCTTGTTGGTCTTTGTTATGAGATCTTCAAGGGAAAGAAGTAGCCGCCCACTACTGCCAATAGTGAACGGCTGCGTAAAACAGTTATCGTAATTATTTGGGGGTAGGCCGTGTGTTTCTGGCTTTCCCTTTTTCTAGTATCAATATAGCATATCCCGAACCGGCTTTCAAGACTTATCTTCTTTATCAGACACATATTCCAAAATGTCAGAAATGAAATATACGGAAATTGTAGGCTGAGAAACGTAAGTATGAAACCAAGATTAGAAAAAAGTATCGAACTTTATAACATCCTCCTTCGCCGGGGCTATCTTGAGCCGTTTTGCGATGAGGTATCGAAAAAATCCGAATACGGATAGGACGGTACAATGCCTGCCGCCATCTATGGCATCGGGAAATTCCCCAATAATGCACCCGTGTTTGGTGCTTCTCTAAGCCTGCTCAGACAGCTCTTTTATGAACAAGGGAAAAGTGTTTCAGCCATTGCTGCTGAGACGGGGCATGACCGGAAAACGATAAGTCAGTATCTGGACATGACCGATTTTAACACACCGGAGCCAAATGAATATCACGGCGCGGCGGGCCCCGGAATAATCCAGAAATGACGTATACCACTTTGTCACGCCAGCTGAAAACCCTGGAAGAAGAGGGGTTGATCATACGGAACGAATATATTGAATTTCTGAAAAATCAAGTCGTTTTATGAAAGATTGATAAACGCAAGTGAATTTTGTATAATGTCAATACGCAGGCAAACTGCGTATTGGATGCCTGAACGGACGTGTTTTACAGCATTCCGGCCTGCGGTCCTTGGCCGAAACTATTCCGGCTGAGAACAGAACGGAGGAGGTGTGGCTTCCGGAAATTGACCAGAAAGGGAGGTGCCCCATGAAACGATCCGAGATCAACAGAGCTTTAAAGGATATGGAGGCAATGGCGGCGAAGCACGGCTTCTGTCTGCCGCCGTTCTGCCATTTTACCCCGGAGGAGTGGAAGAGCAAGGGACATGAGTACGATGAGATCCGGGACAACATGCTGGGCTGGGATATCACGGATTACGGGCAGGGGGATTTTGAGAAAACAGGATTTTCTCTTATTACCCTGCGGAACGGAAATCAGAACAATCCCAAGTATAAGAAGGTTTACGCGGAAAAGCTGCTGATGCTGAAGGAAGGCCAGCATTCCCCCATGCACTTTCACTGGGTGAAAAGCGAGGATATCATTAACCGGGGCGGAGGCGTTCTGCTGATCCATGTGTACAACGACGACGGGGAAGGGGGCCTGGCGGACACGCCGGTGGAGGTCAACAGTGACGGGCGCACCTACCGGGTGCCGGCAGGGACAGCCGTGGAGCTTGCCCCCGGAGAGAGCATGACGCTCTGGCCTCACCAGTACCACGATTTTGATGTGAAGCCGGGCACCGGGGACGTGCTGATCGGAGAAGTCTCCATGTGCAACGATGATAACACAGATAACCGTTTCTATGAGCCCGTAGGCCGCTTCCCGGAGATCCAGGAGGACGAGGAGCCCTACCGGCTGCTCTGCAATGAGTATCCGCCGGCGGCGGAATAAGAAGAACCCATTTCGGAAAGGGGGCGGGAACAGCGCGCTATTATATTGCGGATCCGCATTTCTGCCACAGCAGACTGAACCAGCACATGGACTGCCGCGGCTTTGCCAGCGGCGAAGCCATGAATGAATATATGATCCGCCGGTGGAATTCCCGGGTACGTCCCGTGGATGAGGTGGTGATCCTGGGGGATTTCTGCATTTCCACCAAAGCGGAGGAAGTCCATGCCATTCTGGAGCAGTTAAATGGAAAGAAGTGTCTGATCACAGGAAACCATGACCGGTATCTGGAACGCCGGGGATTTAACGCCGGCCTGTTTCAGTGGGTGGAGCCTTATAAAGAACTGAACGACCATAAGCGCAAGATCATCCTCTCCCATTATCCGATCCTGTGCTATAACGGCCAGTACCGTCTGGATGAAACGGGGCAGCCGAAAACGTACATGCTTTACGGCCACGTCCACAATACCTATGACGAGTATCTGGTCCACCTGTTTCAGGAACAGGTCCGGCAGCAGCAGAGATATATCAACGGATTCCAGGAGAAGGTAGACATTCCCTGCCAGATGATCAACTGCTTCTGTATGTTTTCGGATTACGTACCCCTGACTCTGGAGGAATGGATCCGGGAGGATGAGGAACGGCGGAAGAAGATCCGGAGGGAAGACTACGAGGAAGGGTCGGGCTTTCCCAGGTGACAAAAATGCAAGACAAATGTAAGGGGCATCCCGTTGCGGGGGGTGCTCCTTTTGCGTATACTGGAGCCACAGCGGATTTCTAAGAAAAAATTAAAGGGTTTCGCAGGGACAGCATAAGATTTGCCTGATACACTGCTGTCTATAGAGGAACAAGGAAGATGCCTCAGGGATCCGGAGAAAAGGGAACAGGAAGGGGCTTATGAAAACGGGAGGCAAGGGATGAAAGAAAGGGAAAGAAGGTTTTGGGAAAAAATGCGGGAGACAGGAAAATTTGTCCTGTTTCTGCTGGTCATGGCGCCGGTGATGCTGCTTCTGCTGATGGGCGGTCTCGCCGCCCGGGGGATCGGCGCGGTGGTGGAATGGAAAAGCCAGAGAGTCTGAAGGGGAGAGCCCTTCGAAAAAGAGGATGCTCACTTTATGCCGGCATCCTCTTCGATTTCCGTGAGAGAGCCCAGAGGGATCTGCAGGCCGTCCTCCAGGATTAGAAGGCCGGCGCAGGGGTCGATCCGTTTCAGGACGCCGGAAACGGTGGGGTAGGAGCCTCCGGATTTTCGCGCATCGGGGCAGAACCAGGTGACCTGCACCCCGGGGTGCTCCCGGGCGCGTTCCGCCAGCGCGTTCAGTTTCCGCCGAAGGGCCTCCTGCGCTTCCTCGCTGAGGAGTTTCCGCGGGGAGGTGAGCCGTTCCTGCTCCCGCAGAGTCCGCTCATAGCCGGTAAGCGCCGCGAAAGGGGCGAACTGGGCGGCCCGGCTGCTTCTGGGCATAGGGGTGCGGCAGGCGGATACGTGGTGGGGAAGAAGCAGGATGTTTTCATAGGGGTCCTTCATGCTCTGTGTCCTCCGATCTGCTGATTGCGGTCCCGGGCGGTGGCGCCTTCCTGCAGGCTCATGCCCCGGACTACCGCGTTTCTGCCGTATTTTTCCCGGATCGCCAGCAGAGCGTTCTGCAGAGAGCGTTCCCGCTTCTGCCGGGCGTTTTCCCGGGACTGCCGCAGACTTTGCGCCTCGTAGTCCGTAAAGAGATCCAGCTGCTCATAAGTCCGGAGGGACTCCGCCTCTTTTTCCGTCAGCACCCGGCCGGCGGTGAGGGTGAGACGCCGGACCAGCAGGGAAGGATCCGCGATCCGGTCGAAGAGGCTGGAAGCCAGATCCAGCAGCAGGGAAGGGGAAGAAGTATACCGGTCCAGAGTTTCCGTGCCATGGGCGTGTTTCGGAACGGAGCGTCCGTAATGGTCGGTGGCGACGGGGCCACGGTAGGCCTTCCGGCGGCGTTCGTCCCTGAGATTTTCCGTGTCGTAGCCCACGGTCAGGACCAGCTGGTCCGTCAGCATTCCCCGGGAGATCAGATCCAGGGCCAGAGCGTCCGCCATTTCCCGCAGGACCAGCCGGGCCTGGGCGAAGGGGTAAGGGCGGTGCAGCACCTGGCCGGAGCCGATGCTGGAGGACTGAGGGCGGTATGACTTGATATCCGCCATGGTGCAGGGTTCCCAGCCCCAGGCGTGGTCGATGAGCAGTTCCGCGTTGACCCCGAAAAGCCGGTAGAGCAGATCCTCATTGAGGTAGTCCCTGGGGCCGCCCAGGGAGCAGAGGGCGATGTCCCCCATGGTGTGGAGACCGTACCGGGCCAGTTTTCGGGCATAGCCGCTGCCCACCCGCCAGAAATCGGTGATGGGCCGGTGGTTCCACAGCTTCCGGCGGTAGGAGAGCTCATTGAGCTGGGCGATCCGCACGCCCCATTCGTCCGGGAGCACATGCTTGGCTTCGATGTCCAGAGCTACCTTGCAGAGGTAAAGGTTGGTGCCGATGCCGGCGGTGGCTGTGATGCCTACGGTATCCTGCACGTCCAGGAGGATGGTCCGGGCCAGCTGCCGGGGACTCATGCCCCGGGAATCCAGATAGGGGGTGACGTCCATAAATACTTCGTCGATGGAATAGACGTGGATATCCTCCGGGGCGGCGTATTTCAGATAGACGCCGTAGACCCGGGCGCTGTACTCCATGTACAGAGCCATGCGGGGAGGAGCTGCGATGTAATCCAGCTCCAGGGAGGGATCGGAGCGGAGTTCCGGGTCATGGAAGGAGGTTCCGCGAAATCGATGCCCCGGCGCCTGCAGCCGCCGGGCGGCGTTGATCTCCCGGACCTTCTGCGCAACCTGAAAGAGCCGTGCCCGCCCCGGGATCCCGTAAGCCTTCAGAGAGGGGGATACCGCCAGGCAGATGGTTTTTTCCGTGCGGCTTTTGTCCGCCACCACCAGATGGGTGGTCATGGGATCCAGTTGCCGTTCCCGGCATTCCACGGAGGCGTAAAAGGATTTCAGGTCGATGGCCAGATAGATCCGTTCTGACATGATGATGTAGCGCCTCCTTTCTACTCATGGATCGTATCGTTGGATGGGAATCTGTATGTTTATTATACGAACATATGTTCGATAAAACAAGAGGGAATTATAACCAAAAAAACAGGGAATATTTCTCTGAGAAGGGAGAAGAAGCTTAAGAAGATTTTTAGATTTCCTTTGGAAAGTTTTCAGAGACCGGACAAATTCCTGTCACAGATTTCTTCTATACTGGAACCATATTCGGAACCGGGGAAACAGAAACTATTTTTCTTTCCCGGAAAGCGGTTCCGGTTCAGGGCCGGCTGCCCCGCGTCCCGGCGGAGGTGTCAGGATGCGAATAGAATATATTTTATCGAAGAGAGAAGCTGATGAGTCAGAGGCGTTTTACAGGAAATGCGTTCGGTTTCTCTCTTTTCTATTGGAAAAATACCCGGGATTGCAAAAACATGGTTTTAGATGGTATGATGGAACCGCAGAAGGAGGCAGTATACCATGAAAAAAACAGCGGGAATGATTTCCACTTTGCTAATTTTCAGTCTGGCCCTTGGCGGCTGCGGAAACAAGAGCAGTCAGGCCGACTATTCCGAGGAAACCCTGTGGGTCTACAACGGAACAGACGCTTCCAAGGAGGCGGATCTGTTCCTCATCGGTCCCACTACCTATGGAGGCGATGAGGAGAGCATCAATATGCCCCTGGACGACCGGGAGGAAAAGGAGAGCTTTCTGGGAGCCCTGAACATGGAACGGGGCATCTACGAGGATACCCTGGATCTGTACGCGCCCTATTACCGGCAGGGCTCCCTGTCGGCCATTGAGGCAGGGCGGATGGAGGAATCCTATGAGATCGCTTATGAGGATGTGGCCGCGGCGTTTGCATATTATCTGGAGAACAAGAAGGGGGAGGATCCCTTTGTGCTGGCGGGATTTTCCCAGGGGGCCTATATGTGCCTGCAGCTGATGAAGGACTATCCGGAGGCCCTGGAGGATATGATCGCCTGCTACTGCATCGGCTGGGCTCTGACGGAGGAGGAAGTGGAGGAGTACCCCCAGCTGGTGCCGGCTTCCGGGGAGACGGACACGGGAGTCATCGTCTGCTTCAGCTCCGAGGCGGAAACGCTGACGGATTCCTTCTTTATTCCAGAGGGCAGCTGGTCCTACAGCATCAATCCCCTGAACTGGAAGACGGACAGCACGCCGGCGGACAAGTCCCTGAACCTGGGGGCCTGCTTTACGGATTACCAGGGAAAGATCACAGAAGAGATCCCGGAGCTTACCGGAGCCTATATCGATGAGGAGCGGGGGGCCCTGAAGGTGACGGATGTGTCGGAGGAGGAGTACCCGGCGGCCTTGAGCTTCCTGCAGGAGGGAGAATACCACATTTACGACTACCAGTTTTTCTATCGCAATCTTCAGGAAAATGTGGCAAAGCGGACAGCGGCCTGGCTTGAAAACCAGCCGGCGGTATGATAGACTTTAATCGAAAGAACAGCGGGAGGTAAAATACCATGAACATACGCAGAAGTACAGGGGGGAGCAGTCTGACCCTGACTCTGGAAGGCAGGCTGGACACCACCACGGCGCCCCAGCTGGACGCGGAACTGAAAAAGTCTTTGCCGGGGATCACGGAACTGATCCTGGATTTCGGAGCGCTGGAATACATCTCTTCTGCGGGACTCAGAGTCCTGCTCTCCACCCAGAAGGTAATGAACCGGCAGGGGACCATGGTGATCCGCAATGTCAACGAGACCGTGATGGAAGTTTTTGAGGTTACAGGATTTGTGGATATCCTTACCATTGCGTAAGGGCGCAAACAGAGGATAAGAAATGAGCAGCAGGATTTATGAACTGAACCGCTCCCGGGAAAGCATGATGCAGAACGAGGCCGCTTTTCCGGGGGAGGCTGTCAACACCATAGCCTTGCGGATGTATTTCCCCCGGTGCGGGGCGGAGGATGTGCGCCGCGCGGTGGATCAGGTGACGGAGCATACCGGAGTCTTCAGGCTCCGGCTGGAAAAGAACGAGGCAGGCGCGTGGGTTCTGACAGATGCAGGAACAGGCGCCGCTTTTTGCGTGTCCGAGGCCGGGAGGACCCGGCAGGAGGCGGAAGCATTCTGCCGCCGCCTGGAGAGGGAGCCCTTCCGGGGGTTCCCGGATTGCTCTCTCTTCGAAGCACGGGTGATCCCTGTGGAGGAAGGGGGGACCATGCTGTCCTTCCGCTTCCACCATGTGCTACTGGACGGCTTCAGCATGTGCCAGACTGCCCAGCGGATCCTGGACGCCCTGGGAGGAGAGCGCCTGGAGGATCTGCCGCTTCGGGAGCCCTGTCCGGAGAAAGCGGTGGAGGAGGAGAAGGAGCGGGCCTTCTGGCTGGAATATTTTCGGGACGCGCAGTTTGAAAGCGGCATCCTGCCGGGAACCCCGACGGGATACCGGCGGAACTGCTATGTTTACGAACTGCCGGAAAAGCTGGGCAGACAGATCGATGCTTTCGCGGAGCGCCGGGGGATCACCTCCGCTTCCGTTTTTTCCGGAGCCCTGGCGCTGTATCTGGCCGGGGCCCAGCAGTGCCGGGACGGGGTGTTCCTGATGCCCCGGCTGAACCGGGACCGTCCGGAGGACCGGCAGGAGGCGGGATGCTTTACCCTGGTGGTTCCCGTGCGGGTGCCGGTGGAGGGGGAGGAGCGTTTTTCGGATCTCTGCCGGAAAGCCCTGGAGCAGGGCCGGCAGGCTTCCGCCCACAGGCAGTACGGCATCAGCCGGATCCTGGGGGATCTGCAGAAGGAAGGAATGGCCGGCAGCTCCCTCGGGGAGTATACCCTGAATATCTATCAGCCGGAACTTCACAGCTCCCTGCCCTATGAGATCTGTCTCAGCATGGACGGGGCCATGCACAACCATCTGACGCTGAATATCACAAAGCTGAAGGGAACCTATGCCGTCTGCTACGACGGCCGGGAGGGCATTTACGGACCGGTGCAGACGGAGCGGTTCCATCAGGCCTTTCAGAAGATCCTGGAGAGAGGGACCGGGGAAGATCCCCTGGCCCGGGAACTGCCGCTGACAGGCGAAGGGGAGGCAGAAGCCCTGAGGAACATCCGGGGCCGGGAGATTTTTCTGGATCCGGAGGATACCATTCCTTCTCTGTTCCGAAAGGCCGTGGAGGAGTACGGAGACCGTCCGGCTCTTTATGCCGGGGAGGACCGCCTTACCTACCGGGAGCTGGACCGGCTTTCCAGCCGGGTGGCCAACGCCCTTCTGAGCCGGGGGGTGCGGCAGGGCCAGCGGGTCCTTTACATGATGAACCGGGACATCCGCCTGCTCCCGGTGATGCTGGGCATCTCCAAGGCGGGGGCCGCCTTTATTCCGGTGGATCCCCAGTATCCCAGAGAGCGCATTGATTATATTTATGAAAACAGCCAGGCCGTGTGTCTGATCTCCTCCGCCAACGTAGAGGGGGCGGAGCGCTTTCCGTATGTGGAAGCGGAAGAACTGCTGGCCTGGGAGGATGACCGGGATCCCCGGCTCACCATTCCTCAGGAGCAGCTGGCCTACTGTATCTACACTTCCGGCACCACCGGCCGGCCCAAGGGGGTCATGCTGTCCCACCGGGGCATCGTGAACATCACCAGGCCGGAGAATAATCCTTTTAACCGGGATATCTGCCGGAACTGCCGGGGGATCGTGGCCATCGGCTCCGTATGCTTTGACATTTCTCTCTTTGAGATTTTTGTGCCGTTGTTGAACGGGCGCTTTGTGGAATTCGCCCCGGAGCGGGCCATGGCGGATCCGGAAGCTCTGGCGGAGCTGATCCGGGCCCATGGAGCGGACATCCTTCACTGTACGCCCTCCAGGCTGGCAGCCTATCTCCACAACCGGAATTTTGCCCGGGCAGTCCGGGGCGTGCGTGCGGTGCTGGCGGCGGGAGAGATCCTGCCGGGCGCCCTGGTGGATGAGCTGAAACACATGGGGATCCGTATCTACAACGGCTACGGCCCTACGGAGACCACCATCGGCGCCACCATCACCGAGGCCGGGGACAATGAGACCATCGGGCTGCCCATTGCCAACACCGGGGTGATGATCCTGGGAAAGAAGGGGGAACTGCTTCCCTGGGGAGCCGCCGGGGAGATCTGCGTCTGGGGCGCCGGGGTGGGCATCGGCTACCACGGCCTGCCGGAACAGACCGCGGAAAAGTTTACCCTGCTGCAGGGCCGCCGGATGTACCGCACCGGCGATCTGGGCCAGTTCGCGGAGGACGGCAGGATCCTGTACCGGGGCAGGAATGACAGCCAGGTAAAGCTCCGGGGCCTGCGGCTGGAACTGTCGGAGATCGAGAACCGGATCAGCAGTCAGCCGGCGGTGGGGGCTGTCCACGTGCTGGTGCGGAATCTGGCGGGATCCCAGCACCTGGCGGCTTTTTATACCGTAAGAGAAGGCCTGGCCGTGACGGCGGAGCAGCTGAAAGCGGCGCTGAAAGAAAGCCTTCCCCTCTATATGGTGCCGGATATCTGGAAGGAGCTGCCGGAAATGCCCCAGACCCCCGGCGGAAAGACGGATCTTCGGGCTTTGGAACAGGAACCGGTGGAGTATGTGCGGAAATACCGGGCTCCCGCCGGAAGACTGGAGGAGGCCATTGCGGAAGCTTTCGAGAAGGTGCTGGAGGTCTCCCCGGTGGGAGCGGAGGATTCCTTCTTTGAGCTGGGAGGAGACAGCCTCCACATTTCCGAGGTGATCTGCGAGATCGAGGAGAGGATTCCGGGAGTCAGCGTAGACTTTTCCGATGTGTTCCAGCATCCCACCCCGGAACTGCTGGCTCAGCATCTGAAAGCTCCCGGGGAGCAGCAGGAGGAAGAAGCTTCCCTGGGACAGCTGGATTACCGGGGCATTGGAAGCCTGCTGGCGGAAAATAAGCCGGGCACCGGAAGCCGGAAAAACCTGGGCAATATTCTGCTGACAGGCGTTACGGGATTTCTGGGGATCCATATCCTGACGGAGCTTCTCCGGAAACCGGACACCTGGAACAGGATCTGGTGCCTGGTGCGGCCCAATCAGCGGCTTTCGGCGGAAAAACGGCTGCGGAGCACCCTGTTTTACTACAGCGAGGACGATTACAGCGGCCTGTTCGGCAAACGGCTGCTGGTGGCGGACGGGGATATTACCGAGGAAGCCTCCTTCGCCGGGGAACTGGGGGAGAAGATCGATCTGGTCATCAATTCCGCCGCCAATGTGGCCCACTTTGCCGCCGACGACCGGCTGGAGCGCACCAACACCGGGGGCGTAAAAAACCTGCTGAATTTCTGTGAAAAACAGGGGGCGGCCCTGGTCCAGATCTCCACCGTCAGCGTAGGCGGCATCTATCCCCGGGACGGGGAGCCGCTGACTTTGACCGAGCGGGATCTGTACGTGGGACAGGAGATCCGCAATCAGTATATCCTCTCCAAATACATGGCGGAGTACGAAGCCCTGCGGGCCGCCGCGGACCGGGGAGTACCGGTGAAGATCATGCGGGTGGGGAACCTGCAGGGACGGATCTCCGACGGGGAATTTCAGATGAACAACCGCACCAACGCCTTTACCAGACAGCTGTCTTCCTATGTGAAGATCGGAGCGGTTCCCCTTTCCCTGTACCGGAGCAGCGTGAACTTCTCCCCGGTGGATGAGACGGCCAGGATCATTGTAAAGCTGGCGGCCCTGAAGACCGGGACCGCGGTCTATCACGTCTGTCCGCCGGAGGAGGTGCCCTACCGGCAGATCTTCCGGGTCCTGGAAAAATTCGGGCATCCCGTGGAGGCGGAGAGCGACAGCCGCTTCGAGGAGCGCCTGGCGGAACTGGGACAGACCCGGGAGGGCCGGACCCTTACGGAAGGGATCCTTCTGGAGCGGCCCAATATGGAATACCGGGATACGGCGGTCTCGGAGGAACTGACGGCGGCGGTGCTGGCGGCCCTGGGAGAAAAATGGCAGCCGGTGACGGAGGCCTATCTGGAGAAGTATATCGCGGCTCTGGACGACCTGTTAATGTTTGAATAGCAGAAGGAGACAAGAAAGATGAATCCTGTAATCATCCTCTGGAATACAGCGGTATTTATGGCTTCCGTTTTCGCGGCGGCCATCGTCAGCTGCACGCTGAAGCCCAAGTTCAATAAAAAGATCACCGGGCTGCTCTGGGGCGCTTTCGGACTGGGCGGGTATCTGCTCTCCCTTCTGAGCTACTCCATGGATCTGTACAACGATTTTGTGGGCATTCTGGCGGTGTCCGCCCTGGTGTGCGTGGCCACGGAAGTGATCTATACGGAAAGCCGCAGCGCCAAGCTGTTTACCTCGGTCATGGCCGCGCTCATCGCCAATGTGGTAACGTTTATGTTCTGCGGCACCACGGACACTTTTCTGGGAACCGCCCTGGGGTTTATCGAGACCACCCCTTATACGGTGAAAAATGTGCTGCTGTTCATAGGCATCAAGCTGGTGGTCTACCTTCTGTTTTTCGCGTTCTATTATTGCTGGCTGCGGGGGAAGGTGCAGGCGGTCATCGAGGCCCAGCAGGGACGGATGAATTCCTATATTGCCGCCCCCCTGGTGTCCATGGTGGGCTTTTACGTGCTGAACCTGATCTCCAACAATACGGGGATCATGCCGGGGAACCCCTATTTCTTTCCCCTTTACATTACCGTGTGCGTGATCTTTGTGCTGGAGTACGTGCAGATCTTTACTTCCGTGTTCTGGAGCGCCAGAGCCATGAAGAACGAGGCGGAGCTGAACGTGGCCAGCAGCATCCAGAAAAATATGCTGCCCTGCATTTTTCCCGCTTTTCCGGAGCACGATGAATTTGATATCTACGCCACCATGACACCGGCCAAGGAAGTGGGAGGAGACTTTTACGATTTCTTTCTGCTGGACGACGATCACCTGGTCATGGTCATCGCCGATGTGTCGGACAAGGGCGTGCCGGCGGCCCTCTTTATGGTCATTGCCAAGACCCTGCTGAAGAACTGCGCCCAGAGCGGCGATTCCCCCAAGGAGATCCTGGAAAAGGTCAACAATCAGCTTTGCGAGAACAATGACGCGGAGATGTTTGTGACGGTATGGCTGGGAAAGATCCAGCTTTCCACCGGAAAAATGGTCTGCGCCAACGCCGGCCACGAGTATCCGGTGATCCGCCATGGAAACGGGGAATACCAGCTGTTCCATGACAAGCACGGCTTTGTGCTGGCAGGCATGGAGAACGCCAGGTACCGGGAATATGAACTGACTCTGGAACCGGGGGACAAGCTTTTCGTCTACACCGACGGAGTCACCGAGGCCACCAATTCCGCCCGGGTGCTGTACGGAACGGACCGGATGCTCCGGGCCCTGAACCGGGCCGCGGACAGTTCCCCGGAGGCAACCCTGACCCTGGTAAAGGCGGATATTGACGGCTTTGTGGGAAATGCGCCCCAGTTTGATGACATTACCATGCTTTCCTTTGAAATGAAGCGGGTGAAGCATGCGGTCAAGAGGCTGGAGGTGGAGCCGGATCTGAAGAATCTGGAAGCGGTAACGGCCCTGGCGGAAGAGCAGCTGACGGCGAAGGGAGCGCCCTTTAAAGTGATCTCCCAGATCAATATCGCCATCGACGAGATCTTTTCCAACATCGTCCGCTACGGCCGGGCCACACGGATCCGGGTAGAGTGCGTCATGGAGGACAGCCGCATCACCCTCCGGTTCGCGGACGACGGCACCCCATATGATCCCACGAAGACCCGGGATCCGGACATTTCTCTGTCCGCGGAGGAGAGGGACTTTGGAGGGCTGGGGATCTATATGGTGAAAAAGACCATGGACGCCCTGCGCTATGAATTCAAAAATGAAAAGAACGTGCTGACTCTTGAAAAAAGCTGGTAAAAAGCTTCTGTGGGATGGTTCGGGAACGACAGCGGGAAAAAGGAGGGATCTGCCTATGTGGAAACGGGAAGCGCGGGCGGCTGTGCTGGTGACGGTTTCGGCGGTCTGTATGGCTTTTAACATCAATACCTTTGTCAATGCGGTGGGGCTTTATCCGGGAGGTTTTAACGGTATCGCCCTGCTGGTCCAGCGGGCGGGAGCTTCCTTCTGGCATGTGAGCCTGGCCTTTTCTCTGGTCAGCTATCCTCTGAACATCCTGGCGCTGATCCTCAGCTTCCGGGATCTGGGGAAACGGTTTATTGTCTATACCTGTCTGAGCGTAGGCCTCTGCGGCCTTCTGACCGACGCTCTGCCGGCCTTTGCCGTTACCGGCGATGTGCTCCTGGGCAGCGTCTTCGGCGGCATCATCAACGGAGCCTGCATCAGTATGGCTATGCTGGCCGGAGGCTCCACAGGAGGGCTGGACATCCTGGCCAACGTTTACGGACACCGGCTGAACCGGGATCCCTGGAATATCACCCTGGCGGCCAACTGTCTCATCCTGGGAGCGGCGGGGCTGCTGTTCGGCTGGGATAAGGCCCTGTACTCCATTATCTTCCAGTATGCTTCCACCCAGGTGATCCATCTGCTGTACCGGAAGTATCAGAAGGCCACCCTGTTCATCATCAGTGAACAGTATGAGAAGATCTATCGGGTCATCATGGAGGAGACCAATCACAGCGCCACGGTGCTGGACGGCACCGGCTGCTATACCAATGAGGAGAAGAAGATGATCTACTCCGTGGTCTCCGGCCAGGAGGTCAAGAAACTGGTGCGGGAGATCCGCCGGACGGATCCCGCGGCCTTTATCAACATTGTAAAGACCACCGAACTGGACGGGCGGTTTGTGTATAAAGACTAGGATACATAAGACAGCGAGGGAGAGATATAGAGATATGCGTACAAGAAAAGAAATGAAGCGGCAGGCAAGGCAGACGCTGAAACAGCATTACCTGCTGTTTGTGGTAGTCTGCCTGCTGGCGGCGTTTCTGGGAACGGAATTCGCCGGATCCCTGTCGGCGGTAAAGAGCATGGCGGCGGGAGAAAGCCTGGAGGACACCACCGGGGCCGCCAATCACCAGGGACTGATGGATGTGATCGAGACCATGCTGGTCCAGGGGGAAGAACAGGGCCGGGAGCTGTCAGAGCAGATCCGGGAAGAAGAGATCCTTCAGGCGGAGGGAGAGCCGGCCCTGGGCAGGACCCGGGGCGTCCTGGCCAATCTGGTCAATGACTACACTTCCGGAAGCTTTGCCGTGTCGATCCTGTCGGCGCTGACAGAGGCCACCGGTTCCCAGATGATCTCCCGGGCGGTCTTCGTTCTTCTCAGCCTGGCGTTTCTGTTCCTGGTCTGGTTTTTCATCCAGGACGTCTACCAGGTGATCGCCCGGCGGATCCTGCTGGAAGCCAGAGTTTACCAGCAGGTGCCCGTGCAGCGGTTCCTGTTTCTGATCCGGGTGCGGAAGTGGGCGAAGACGGCCTGGTCCCTGCTGGTGCTGCAGATGCTGAAATTCCTGTGGATGTTCACGGTGATCGGGTATATCATCAAACGGTATTCTTACTACATGGTGCCCTATATCCTGGCGGAGAATCCAGACATAGGGGCCCTGGAGGCGGTGACGCTTTCCCGGCGGATGATGAACGGCCATAAGTGGCAGTGCTTTGTGTTCGAGCTTTCCTACATTGGCTGGGATCTGCTGGGGATCTTTACCCTGGGGATCACCGGGATCTTTTACTCCAATCCCTATCAGGCGGCGGCCTTCTGCGAATATTACGCGGAGATCCGCCGGGAGGCCAAAGAAAAGGGGATTCCCGGAGCGGAAGCCCTGAACGATACGTATCTCTATGAAAAGGCCAGAAACCGGGATCTGACGGCGGCCTATGACGATGTGGACCGGAGAGTCCTGGAAATGCCTCCCCTGAAAGGCGTCCGGGGATTTCTGGCGTCCTTCTTCGGGGTGACTCTCTACAGCCGCCGGGAAGAGAGGGAGTATGAGGAGAGGGCCATGGAAAGCATCCGCGTAAGCGCGGCGGTTGCGGCCCTGGAAGGCCGGAGCTATCCCGGCCGGCTGTTCCCCATTCCGGAGCATGAGCGAAGAACCTGGGCGGAAAACCTGAATTACATGCGCCGCTATTCCCCCACCTCCCTGATCCTGCTGTATTTCATTTTCTGCTTTATCGGCTGGATCTTCGAGGTCAGCCAGGGACTGGTCATGTCCGGAGAATTTATTAAGCGGGGCGTGCTCCACGGCCCCTGGCTGCCCATCTACGGCACCGGCGGCCTGCTGATCCTGACCGTTCTCTACCGGCTGCGGAAATCGCCCATCTGGGAGTTCCTGGCGGCGGTGGTGCTCTGCGGCAGCGTGGAATATCTTACGGGCCTCAGCCTGGAGCTCACCCATGACGGCATGAAATGGTGGGACTACAGCGGCTATTTCCTGAATATCCAGGGAAGGGTCTGCGCGGAAGGACTGCTGGCCTTTGGGATCATGGGACTGGTGATCGTTTACGTGGTGGCGCCGCTGCTGGACAACTTCTTAAAGAAGATCCCCCTGAAGGCGGCCATTGTGATCTGCGGAGTCCTGCTGGCTGTTTTCTGCGCGGATCAGCTTTATTCCGTGAAGCATCCCAACACAGGCCGGGGGATCACCGACATCGGAGACGGGTCGGCCCTGGTGGAAAGGAGAACTGACGATGGGAGAACAGGAAAAGCAGAAGATCCGGCAGAGATTGTTTGCCATGCGGGATCTGAAATATAAAGAGTTTCAGGCAAAGCTCATGCCCACGGTGGATCCGGATACCGTGATCGGCGTGCGGACTCCGGAGCTGCGGAAGTACGCCGGGGAACTGGCGGGGACGCCGGCGGCGGAAGCCTTTCTGGAAGAGCTTCCCCACGCCTATTATGAGGAAAATAATCTCCACGGTTTTCTGCTGGAAAAAGTAAAGGACTATGACCGGGCCATGGCGTATGTGGAAGGCTTCCTTCCTTATATAGATAACTGGGCCACCTGTGACATGGTCTGCCCGAAGGTCTTCGGAAAGCATCTGCCGGAGCTTTTGGAAAAGATCCGGGTCTGGATCCGTTCCGGAGAAACCTACACCGTCCGCTTCGGTCTGGGAATGCTCATGCGCTTCTACCTGGACGGAGCCTTTCGGCCGGAGTATCTGGAACTGGCCGCCGGGGTCCGCTCGGAGGAATATTATGTAAATATGATGACTGCCTGGTACTTTGCCACGGCCCTGGCCAAGCAGTACCGGGCGGCTCTGCCGTACCTGCAGGAATGCCGCCTGGATCCCTGGACCCACAACAAGGCCATCCAGAAGGCCGTGGAAAGCCGGCGGATCACGGAGGAACAGAAGGCGTACCTGCGGACCCTGCGGGTAAGGTGAAAAGAACTTGACAGAAGACCTGCTTCATGGTATAGTTAGTGAGCGACATGGAAGTAGGTCTTTTTTTTATGCCTGAAAACAGCGAATGGCATGCGCTGGAGGACAGGCTTTTTTATACTGGAAAAAAGATCGTCGTAATACGCAAATACACAGTGGAGGTGGAAGTCGTGCGCGTAAAGATTACATTGGCATGTACAGAATGTAAGCAGCGGAACTACAACATGACAAAAGAGAAGAAAAACCATCCCGACCGGATGGAGACCAGCAAGTACTGTAAGTTCTGCAGAAAACACACGTTACACAAAGAGACCAAGTAATGGGTGCGAGGTGAGAAGATGGCAGACGAAGTAGTAAAAGATTCCGGAAGTGCCGATAAGAAAAAGGGTAAAACAGAACGGAAAGAGAAAAAGAGCTGGTTCAAGGGCCTGAAAGCTGAATTCAAGAAAATCATCTGGACCGACAGAAAGACGCTGGGAAAGCAGGCGGTGGCCGTCATCGTGATCTCCGTGATCTTCTGCGTCCTGATCACGCTGGTGGACAGCGCCGCGCTGGAAGCCATTGAATTTATCATCAGGTAAGGGATAGGGTGATCAAATGTCAGAAGCAAAATGGTATGTAGTCCACACCTACTCGGGCTACGAGAACAAAGTAAAAGCCAATATTGAAAAGACGATTGAGAACAGACACCTTGAGGACCAGATCCTGGAAGTGCGGGTACCTATGGAGGAGGTCGTTGAGGTCAAGAACGGCACCAAAAAACAGGTACAGCGCAAGCTGTTTCCGGGCTATGTCCTGCTGAACATGGTCATGAACGATGACACATGGTATGTAGTCAGGAATACCCGCGGCGTGACGGGATTTGTGGGACCGGGATCCAAGCCGGTGCCCCTGACCCCGGAGGAGATGCAGCCTCTGGGAATCCTGGGCGAGACCAGCCGGGTCGAGGTAGACCTGGAGGTGGGCGATTCCGTCGTCGTCACCGGCGGCGCCTGGAAGGATACTGCCGGAATCATCCAGAACATCAACAAGACGAAGCAGGTGGTCACCATCAACGTGGAACTCTTTGGCCGCGAGACCCCTGTGGAGATCAGTTTCGCAGAAGTGAAAAAGGTCGGCTGACCGGCCTGTGGGAGGGAAATCCCCGCAATTACCACATTTAATTAGGAGGTGCCTAAAATGGCAAAGAAAGTTACAGGTTATATCAAGTTACAGATTCCCGCCGGAAAAGCAACACCGGCTCCGCCTGTAGGTCCTGCTCTGGGACAGCATGGCGTCAACATCGTACAGTTCACCAAGGAGTTCAATGCCAGAACTGCTGACAAGGGAGACCTGATCATCCCCGTAGTGATCACTGTATATGCAGACAGAAGTTTCAGCTTTATAACCAAGACCCCGCCGGCAGCAGTGCTCCTGAAGAAAGCCTGCAACATCAAATCCGGTTCCGGTGTTCCCAACAAGAACAAAGTGGCGACCATCTCCAAGGACAAAGTCCGCGAGATCGCCGAGATGAAGATGCCGGATCTGAACGCTGCTTCCATCGAGGCGGCCATGAGCATGATCGCAGGTACCGCCAGAAGCATGGGTATCGTAGTAGAAGACTAAGCCGCAGGGCTTGCAACAACCGTGGGAGGGACAATCCCGCAATTACCACTAGGAGGTTATAGTAGAAATGAAACATGGTAAGAAATATGTAGAGGCTGCGAAAGCAGTAGACCGCGCAACTCTTTACGATCCGGAAGAGGCAGTAGCCCTGGTAAAGAAGCTGGCGGTAGCTAAGTTTGACGAGACCATCGAGGTACACATCCGTACAGGCTGTGACGGACGTCACGCGGACCAGCAGATCCGTGGAGCCGTTGTGCTTCCCCACGGAACCGGCAAGACCGTCCGGGTTCTGGTATTTGCCAAGGGCGCCAAGGCTGACGAGGCCGAGGCTGCCGGAGCAGATTTTGTGGGCGCTGAGGAGCTGATCCCCAAGATCCAGAACGAAGGATGGCTGGATTTCGACGTAGTCGTGGCAACCCCGGATATGATGGGTGTTGTAGGACGTCTGGGCCGTGTTCTGGGACCCAAGGGCTTAATGCCGAACCCCAAGTCCGGAACCGTAACCATGGATGTGACCAAAGCCATTGCCGATATCAAAGCCGGTAAGGTAGAGTATCGTCTCGACAAGACCAATATCATCCACGTGCCAATCGGAAAAGCTTCTTTCACAGAGGAGCAGTTAGCGGACAACTTCCAGACGCTGATCGGTGCAATTAACAAGGCAAGACCTTCCGCTGTCAAGGGACAGTTCCTGCGGAGCGTGACCATGGCTCCCACCATGGGCCCCGGCGTGAAGATCAACCCGGTTAAGCTTGCATAATAAAAAAACAAAAAACTGCCGTGATCTTTGAAAGGTCGCGGCAGTTTTTTCTTGACAAATGATTCCCGGCGTGCTATCATACACCCGTATCACGCCGAAGACAGCAGGTGCCGCAAGGCGTAAGCATTCCAACGCCTGCCGAGGATGAACATTCTTTTATGAGAATTTCGTTTCCTGTTCTGCTGCGGCGGAACAGGTTTTTTTGTGCGTGTACACGAATACTACAAGGAGGTGCACCATTCATGGCGAAAGTAGAGCTGAAGAAGCCGGTGATCGAGGAGATCTCCAACACCATCGCGGATGCCGACAGTGTGGTCCTGGTGAACTACAGCGGTCTTACCGTTGCTCAGGATACGGAGCTTCGCAGAACCTTAAGGGAAGCCGGAATCACTTACAAAGTCTACAAAAACACGATGATGAATTTCGCGTTCCAGGGAACTCCCTGCGAAGAGCTTTGCAAACATCTGGAGGGAACCAACGCTCTGGCGGTTTCCAAGGATGACGCTACGGCTCCCGCAAGAGTGCTGGCCGGATTCGCGAAAAAGAATCCCAAACTGGAACTGGTAGCCGGCGTTGTAGAAGGCAACTACTACGATGCGAAAGGCGTGCAGGCACTGTCCGCTGTTCCTTCCAGGGAAGAGCTGCTGGGCAAGCTGCTTGGAAGCATCCAGTCTCCCATCGCGAACTTCGCTCGTGTGCTTAAGCAGATCGCTGAGGCAAACGGCGGCGAGGGCGCTGCGGCAGAATAATCTGTCCACCGGAAGCCTGCGACAGGCAGGAAATCTTTAAAAAATCTGAATGAAAAATGGAGGAATCTACAATGGCAAAGTTAACTACTGAAGAGTTTATTGCAGCGATCAAAGAGTTATCTGTACTGGAGCTGAACGAGCTGGTAAAGGCTTGTGAGGAAGAGTTCGGCGTATCCGCGGCAGCAGGCGTTGTTGTAGCGGCAGCAGGCGGAGCCGGTGAGGCAGCCGCTGAGGAGGAGAAGACCGAGTTCGACGTTGAGCTGACCGAGGTTGGCCCCAACAAGGTTAAAGTTATCAAGGTTGTTCGTGAGGCTACCGGCCTGGGCCTGAAAGAGGCAAAAGAGCTGGTTGACAGCGCTCCGAAGGTGATCAAAGAGGCTGCTGCAAAGGCTGAGGCTGACGAGATCAAGACTAAACTGGAGGCTGAGGGAGCGAAAGTTACCCTGAAGTAATTTCGGCTCGGAGTAATAGAAAAACCGGCGGGCGCTGCTCCATAGATGCGGGTCATCTATGGAGCGGCGCCCTTTTTTGTGAAAAAAACAAAACGGGCGCTGGGGCTGTGCCGAAAAAGAAAAATAATTTTCAAAATAAATAAATATGAAAAAATTAACATCATTTTACATTTCCGCGATAGTATGTTTTACAAATATCCTGCTATACTCAGTACAACCTGACAGAGAGCAGACATGCTTCAGAGCTGAGGAGGATTTTTGTATGGAAGCAATAAGAAAACAGACTGCGACGCAGTCCCAGAAACTGATGGTTTTTGTGCTGACTATGGCTCTGTACGGCCTGGCCACCCTGTTTACGGAGCTGATCCCCAGCGTGCAGGTGGGGATCGTAGAGTTTTCCGTAGAGTATTTTCTGTTTATCCCTCTGACCCTGGCGATGCTGTACGATCCCATGTCAGCGGCTCTGGGAGCGGCTACCGGGGAGCTGGTCTTCAGTGAGATCATGCTGGGGCAGTTCGGAGGACTGGGAGAGCTGGAAAAATTCATTACCCTGACCATCGGCATCTACATTGCCGGCCGCATGGTAAGAAACCCCAAAAATCGGAAGACGGTAGCCCTTGCTGCCATGACCGGCGTGGTGGTCCAGCAGTTCCTGGGCATGGTGGTGGATATCCTGAAAGTACAGTTTGCGGTCAATGATTTCGAGGCGGTAGCCGGACTGCCGGAGAGCGTCTTTGCCACGGAGGGGTTTGCCTTCCTGAATGATGTGCTGTTCTCGGGAATCCTGTTCTGCCTGCTGCCCACCCTGTTCCTGGTTCCGAAGCTGTATGGAAAGATCGAGCCCCTGCTGGGCATGGAACCCCGGACGGACAAAACGTATCTGGGAGGGGTCGGTTGGAAAGTGATCCTGGGATCCCTCCTTGCCTTTGTCGTGGCCATCGGCGCGGAGTTTATGGCTGAAAGCGGCATGGCCGGCATCGACTGGGAAGCAGACTGGGCTGAAAGCTCTACTGCTATCGCAGTAGCCCTGGTGGTGGCGGCAGTGCTGGCCCTGGCAGTAGTGCTGATCCTGAGAATGCGGTCTGCCGGAAAAGCAGAAGAAAGAGAG
Organism: Candidatus Scatomonas sp.; assembly: GCA_963928055.1. GTDB lineage: Bacteria > Bacillota > Clostridia > Lachnospirales > Lachnospiraceae > Scatomonas. Next base: position 60,727 of record CAWVDN010000003.1, read on the forward strand.
GCCTAAATGAGCAGTGTGATAGAGATAGAGCATCTGACCTATTCCTATCCCGGGGCTGAGGAGCCTACTCTCAGAGACATCTCGCTTCAGATCGAAGAAGGGGACTTTCTGGCGGTCGTTGGCAACAACGGCTGCGGAAAGTCCACTTTTTGTAAGACTCTCAACGGACTGATCCCCCAGTTCATCACCGGGGATTTTGAAGGAAAAGTAATGGCCGGGGGGTTGGATACAAGAAAGGCGGATGTGGGAACTCTGGCGAAAAAGGTGGGATACGTATATCAGGATTTTGAGAATCAGATCCTTCGGCCTACGGTGCTGGACGATGCTTCTTACGCCTGTCTGAATTACGCTATGAAGGATTATAAAGAACGGGGCAGAAAGGCGCTGGAGAAATGCGGCCTTCAGGGCCGGGAGAACGACTATATCTGGCAGCTTTCCGGAGGCCAGACCCATCTGCTGGCCCTGGCCGGAGCCGTATCCCTGGAACCGGATGTGCTGATCCTGGACGAGCCTATCGCCCAGCTGGACCCGGGACACGCGGACCGGATCTACGAAGTTTTAAAGGAACTGAATGAGCAGTACGGAAAGACGATTCTGGTCATCGAGCACCACACGGAATATATCGCTGACTACTGCAAACATGTGATGCTCATGAAGGACGGAGGGATCCGCTGGGTGCTGCCGGCCCGGGAAGCTCTGCGCCGGGTGGACGAGCTGCGGGAGTGCAATATCTTCCCGCCCCAGGTGACCGTGGCGGGAAATGAACTCCGCCGTCAAGGGAGATATCCTTCCGGATATCCGCTGCCCACGACAGTAGAAGAAGGAAAGAAAATCTTTGTGCCGGCGGAGGGAGATGCCCAGGAAACGCCGCGGAAAGGACAGGAAAAAGAGCCGGGGGAAACGGTGGTTTCCTTTGAACAGGTATCGGCAGCTTACCGTTCTGTAAAGGGAGAGCCAAGAAAGGTATTTGAACATTTTGATCTGGAACTGCACCGGGGAGAAAAGATCGCCCTCATCGGATCCAACGGAGCTGGAAAATCTACCCTCATGAAGATGATGGTGGGCCTTCTGAAACCCACAGAAGGGGATGTGAAGCTGAACGGAAGCAGCATCCGCAGAGTAAAGCCGGAACAGCTGTCCCGCCAGATCTCCATGGTCTATCAGAATCCCGAGGATATGTTCATCATGGATTCCATCCGCAGCGACGTGGCCTACGCCATGGAGGTTCGGGGCATGGAAAATGCCGGGGCCAGGACAGAGGAACTGCTGCGGCGGTTCCGCCTGCTGGAGCTGAAAGACCGGGACGGCCGTCTTTTGTCCGGCGGGCAGATGCGCCGGGCCAGTCTGGCCATCGGTGTAGCGCTGGATCCGGGGATCCTGCTGCTGGACGAGCCCACCGCCAATCTGGATATGGCTACCCGGAAGGAGATCATGACCACCTTAAGCGACATGAAGGAGATCACGGAGACCGTTATGATCGCCACCCATGATATGCAGCTGGTCTGTGACTGGGCAGAGCGGATCATCGTCCTCTGTCAGGGCCAGGTCGTTGCCGATGGAAGCCGGGACGAGATCTTCGGCAGCAGAGAAGTGATGGAACGGGTGGGCATCCGTCCGCCGGAGATTTTTACTATGGGGCAGATGCTGGATCCGGGAATGCTCTGCTACACGGTGGAAGAGTTCACCGGGAAATTTGAAGGGAGGAAGAGCCTTGAGAACTGCTAAAAAGCTGTCTGAGAATATTCTCGACAAATTTTCCATTGATTTCCTGCGGAATCAGGTGCTGAAAAACGCCTACGGGAACGATGACACGGTGATCGCCGGCCTGGATGCCAGGATCCTCATCGTCTGGTATCTGTTCTTCGGTCTGGTGCCCTGGTTTGTAAACGACCTGCCGTTTCTGCTGGGCTGTTTTCTGCTGGTGGCGCTCACCACACGGCTGGCCCGGGTGGCGCCTCTGGTGCTGGTGCTGTTCCTGGCGGGCGTTTTCTCCCAGACAGGGTATCTGCTGATCGTGACCCTGCTGTTCGGAGGCAATGCCACCGCGATTGCGCCGCTGCTGGTGCTGACCCTGAAAGTGGCCACGGTATCCCTGGCCTCCATTACCATATTTTCCGGTCTGGATCCCGATAAACTGGCAAACGGCCTGATGTGGTTCGGCTGTCCGGAACGGCTCTCCTTCTCTATTTCCTACGCCTACCGGATGCTCCCGCTGCTGATGGAGGAGTTCCAGAACGTGCTGCTGTCCTACCGGCTCAGGGGAAATCCCCCGGCCCATGAGACCCTGCGGGGAAAGATCAAGTATCTGTTTTATCAGATCAAGGTGATCATGCATTCCTTTTATCCCCTGATGCTGAACACAGCCAAACGGTCCCGGACTACCGTGGAGGTTCTGGAGATCAAAGGGTACCGCTACGCGGCAGTCAACAAAGAAGTAAAAAAGATCAAGCTGTCTGCCATGAAGATCAGCAACAATGATCTGCTCTTTCTGTCTCTGTCCTTCCTCTGGGTGGCGGTGACAGTGCTGGTATCTACATTTCTCTGAGGAAGGAGGAAAAAGATATGAATCTGGACTTTCACACACATGGAAAACTGGCCAAGTACCTGCCTTTTTCCACGGAATATACAGACTGGCTCCTGGGAGAGGCAAAAAATGCCGGGCTGGACGCCATCTGCCTGACGGAACATTTTAATACTATGAATTTTCGGGAACTGTACCGGTATATGGCCGGAAGCTGCGACCGGGAAGGGGATACCTTCCTGAAAGACGGCCTGCGGATCTTTCCCGGTATGGAGACCGATATTGCCGAGGGTGGGCATGTTTTGACCATCGGGCCCCTGGATGCTATACTGGAGTTAAATCTGCGGCTGGAACCCCACAAGGGAAAGGGCTGTTTTCTTCCGGTGGAGGAAATGCTGGAAATGTTCCGCCAGTACCCGGTGCTCATCGGAGCGGGGCATCCCTTCCGGGCGGGGGGGCATATTCCGGAGCTTCCGGAAAGCGTGCTCAGAGGGTTTGATTTTCTGGATCTTAACGGCAAAGACGTGGCGGAGGACCGGGAGCGGGCGGAGCGGCTGACCCGGGAACTGGGGGAGCGGCTGCACCGGCCGGTGGTGGCCGGAAGCGATACCCACCAGGCAGTGCAGTACGGCTGCATCCGTACGGCTTTCCTGCGGGAATGCTGTACCTTCGGGGAACTGGCCAGGGAGATGGCAGCCGGCCGCTACCAGGTGGAAATCCATCCCGAGGCGGCTTTCCGGGTGAAGACAGCGGCCCTGCTGAAGCGGTCCCTGAAGGAGATCCATGCCCTGGGAGGGGATTACGTCTCCGTGCTTCTGGGAAAGAAACCGGAGCCCACATCCGCGGAATTTCTGGCAAAGGAGTTTATGGAGCATGACTATGAGTTTTCCCGCTCTGCAGCAGGAACTTACTAAAACAGAGCACAGGATCGCTGAATTTATTTCTTCGAATACAGAGGCTTTTCTTTTTATGGGTATTGCCCAGCTGTCGGAGGCCCTGCAGGTTTCCGAGGCCACCGTGTCCCGGTTTGCCCGACATGTGGGCTGCAGCGATTTTAAAGAATTGAAGAAAGTGGTGATGGAACAGGCGGCTGTGCAGGGGCCGGCGGCCAAACTGGCCGGTACCCTCCTGGGAGAGGACGAGGAGTTTCCGGAAAGCTGGCTGAAGCGCCAGCAGCTGTATCTGGAAAAAACCATGGAAGGGCTGGACCGGGAGGAGTTCCGGCGGGCGGTGGAGGCCCTGGCCTCCGCCCGCCGGGTCTTTCTCCACGGAAAAAACGCTTCGGGACCTCTGGCCTCTCTGCTCCGGTTCCGGCTGCGTCGGCTGGGGATCCAGGCATCGCTGATCCCTTCCGGAGGCTCAGAGGTCTTCGAGGGCCTTTCTCAGGCGGAGACGGGAGATCTGGTGGTCATGTTCAGTTTTTCCAAAGTCTCTTCGGAGGGACGGGCCATTTTGGATTACCGGCGGGAGGCAGGATACCAGACCCTGGCCTTTGTGAGCCGCCGCTATATTCCTCGGGAAGAAAGGGCGGATCTGAATCTCTTCGTTTACCGGGGCGAAGAACAGGAATACCATTCTTCCGCTGCCGCCGCCGCGGTGGCGGACGCTCTGGTGGTGGCACTGTCCCGGAGACTGGGGGCAGAATCCGGCAAAAAACTGGATCGGCTCCAGAAACTGAAAAACCGTTTCCGGTAAACCGGCCCTGGGGGAGAGGGATCCGGTCCAGGCCTGTTTTCGGGTCCTAAAATCTTTGGGACTTCCCGGAGAGTATTTTGCGGAATCTGCCTTGAGCAGGGAAATATTATCCGATATACTTATTAAAATAAGCGTGCTGTTCCATATCCGGCGGGAGGTGAGATGCATGGAGGGAAAAAGCCAGGGGCTGCCGGGAGAATTTCTTCTGCTGACCACAGTCCTGATCTGGCTGCTGTTCGCGGTCATATATATGGGAAACAGAAGGAGCAAGATCAATCAGTGGTGCCTGATCTGCGGCCTTCTGTACAGTATGGGCGCTCTGAAAGAGTATCTGTACTATACGTTTTTTCCCTGGCTTATGGAAACTGCTCCGGAAATCCTCACCAGCGGCGGCGCCCTGCAGATCTATTCGGTGCTGACGGCGGTGCCCTATTATTTCGCTACGCCGGCGCTCCTGGTCATGTCCCTGTATTTCAGCCGCATGGAAGAAAAGCATCCGGGGATGTTTCCCTGGGTCTCCCTGCTTGCCTTTGTGCCGGGGCTGGTGCTGGGCTGCGTCTACCCTTTCCCCAGGACCCGCTGGTATCAGCTCAACGACAAAGTGTATTACGGCAATGTGATCATCTATAATCTGACGTTTGCCCTGACGGCTACCTTTTTTTTCATCCGGACCCTGCGCCGGACAGAAAACCGGAGGGTCCGGCGGCAGAAGCTGGCTATCGCTTCTCTGGTGCTGCTGCCGGGGTGGTTTACCATCCTCACCACCATGCCGGTGCAGTTTTTTGACCTTTCAGGGGCTGAAAAGGCCTGGCAGGGCAACCTGCTGATCGTTGTGACCCTGATCCTGGGCTGGCTGTACATGGTCCTCAACGACGGATTTATGGGCAGCCGGCTGAAGCATGAGACTTACCGCTGGGATCAGGAAGAAAAACTCATGGGACAGACGGTGGATATGGTCCGCCACATGCTGAAAAACCAGATCGCCAAGATCGACTGGTGTGCCAGGAACATCGCGGATCAGACGCAGGAGGGGGACATGGCCGAGTATGCGGCCATCATCCAGCGGTCTGCCAGGCGGATCTCTGATTTTCTCGCCAGCTTCCGGAAAGCGGACAAAGGTATGATCTGCAGGCCGGAACGCTTGGAGGTCCGGGAACTGCTGGAAAGCGTTCTGGGAGAATTCCGAAAAAGATATCCCCGGGTGGAATTTGAAGTGCGGTGCGAGCCGGGGAAGAAGATCTTCTGCGACCGGGAACTGGTGCGGGAGGTGCTTGTGAATCTGTTTCAGAACAGCATGGAAGCCATGGAGGAACAGGGGACCCTGTCCGTCTGCTACCAGGAAGGGCGGGGGAAATTTTCCAGCCTGCGGATCGCCGATACGGGCTGTGGTCTTCCACCGGAGATCCGGGATCAGATGTTCCTGCCCTACTTTTCCACCAAAGAGGGGGAAAACCACTGGGGAATAGGCCTGTACTACTGCCAGAAAGTTCTGCTGGCCCACGGCGGCCGGATCCGGGCGGAAGAAGGAGACGACGGAGGGGCGGTCTTTACCCTGTGCTTTCCCAAAAAGAGTCAGAAGAAAGAGAGGAACAGAAAGAATGGAGCGGAATAAGATCCGGGTGCTGATCGTGGAGGATGATCCCGATTTCTGCTTTTTGATACAGAATACGCTGCGGGATGCGGGCATGGAAGTGGTGGGCATTGCCGGTACAGCCTCAGGGGCGCTGACCCAGGCACTGGAGAAGAAGCCGGACATCGTGCTGATGGACCTGCGTCTCAGTCAGTCCGGGCTGGAGGGGATCGAGGCGGGAAAGGCTATCCGGCTGCGGACCAGGGCCAAGGTACTGATCCTCACCTCCTATGAAGATATCTATACCGTCCGGGAAGCCTGCTGCAGGTCATTTGCCTCGGGATATATCTTCAAAAGCCAGTTTGAACTGCTGGTGGAGACCATCCGCAAAACGGCCGCCGGCCCCACGCCGCAGGAGTATCTCATCATCTCCCTGATTTTGTCAGGGCTTTCACCGGCAGAATACTCCATTCTGGAACTGCTGACGGGCAAGGATCTGAAGCTGCAGTCCTCTCCCAAGACGATCTCCAACCAGAAAAGCCATCTGCTGAAAAAGCTGGGACTTGGCAGCCAGGAAGAACTGATCCACATTTTTAAAGGCATGCTGTGAACGGGAGCCCCTCCGGGGCTCTTTTTACATGGATTTTAAGATCCCATACGCAGTTTTTACAGGGCGCGCACATATCTATGGAGCAGCGCTCCTTTTTATGCGGGTAGAGACAGCGCGGATCAACAGGGAGGCGCGTAATGTGAGATGAAAAAAGATCCGATGCATACGGATCTAAATGGAAAGTATGGGGCCGGAGATGAAAAAAAGACCGGCGGCCGCTTTCGTGTATTTCAAAAAATACATGAAATTTCAAAAAATATAGATTGACACCCTTGATTTTTTGTGCTACAGTAAAAAATGCACTATTATGGCAAGATATGCCTTTCCCCCTATTTTTGCGAAAAAAAATAAGGGAAAAAGCTTCATCTTCATAATAAATATTATACACACAAGGGGTGAAACGTCAATGGAGAAAAACAGAATACGTCCGATTACCAGCGGAAAAAGTATGCGAATGAGTTACCAGAGACAAAAAGAAGTTTTGGAAATGCCCAACTTGATAGAGGTCCAGAAGGATTCCTACAACTGGTTTCTGAACGAGGGCCTGAAGGAAGTCTTTGATGACATCTCTCCGATTGAGGACTACGGTGGAAAGCTGAGCCTGGAATTTGTGGACTTTACGCTCTGCGAAGACGACGTAAAATATTCCATCGAAGAGTGTAAGCAGCGAGATGCCACCTATGCCGCCCCGCTGAAGGTGAAAGTAAGGTTATATAATAAGGAAAAGGACGAGATCAGTGAGCACGAGATCTTTATGGGAGATCTGCCCCTGATGACCGCCACCGGCACCTTTGTGATCAACGGCGCGGAGCGTGTCATCGTCAGCCAGCTGGTCCGTTCCCCCGGTATTTACTATGCCATCGCCCATGACAAGCTGGGCAAAAAGCTGTATTCCTGCACGGTGATCCCCAACCGGGGCGCGTGGCTGGAATACGAGACCGATTCCAACGATGTGTTCTACGTCCGTGTGGACCGGACCCGAAAGGTCCCCATTACCGTGCTAATCCGTGCCCTGGGCGTGGGAACCAACGCGGAGATCGTGGAGCTTTTCGGGGAGGAGCCCAAGATCCTTGCCAGCTTTACCAAGGATGTGGCCACCAATTATCAGGAAGGCCTGCTGGAGCTGTACAAGAAGATCCGTCCCGGCGAGCCCCTGGCAGTGGAGAGCGCGGAGAGCCTCATCAACGCCATGTTCTTCGATCCCCGCCGCTACGACCTGGCCAAGGTGGGCCGTTATAAATTCAACAAGAAGCTGTCCTTCCGGAACCGTCTGAGAGGCCATGTGCTGGCGGAGGATGTGGTGAATCCCTCCACCGGTGAGATCCTGGCGGACAAGGGCACCAAGGTGACCCGGGAGCTGGCGGACGATATCCAGTACGCGGCGGTTCCCTATGTATGGCTGGAGACGGAAGAGGGCAGACAGGTCAAAGTCCTTTCCAACATGATGGTGGACATCACCCGCTGGGTGGATGTGGATCCCAAAGAGGTCCATGTGACAGAGGAAGTGTACTATCCGGTGCTGGAGAAGATCCTGGAGGAGTACAGCGACCTGGAGGAGATCAAGGAAGCCATCCGCCGTCAGATCCATGATCTGATCCCCAAACATATCACCAAGGACGATATTTTTGCTTCCATTAACTACAATATGCATCTGGAGTACGGCATCGGCAACGACGATGACATCGATCACCTGGGCAACCGCCGGATCCGCGCCGTGGGCGAACTGCTCCAGAACCAGTACCGCATCGGCCTTTCCCGTCTGGAAAGAGTGGTGCGGGAGAGAATGACGACCCAGGATCTGGAAGGCATCACGCCCCAGTCCCTGATCAATATCAAACCCGTGACCGCGGCGGTGAAGGAGTTCTTCGGATCCTCCCAGCTGTCCCAGTTCATGGACCAGAACAACCCCTTAGGAGAGCTGACCCACAAGAGACGTCTCTCCGCTCTGGGCCCCGGCGGTCTGTCCCGTGACCGGGCCGGATTCGAGGTCCGCGACGTGCATTATTCCCATTACGGAAGAATGTGCCCCATCGAGACCCCTGAGGGTCCCAACATCGGTCTGATCAACTCCCTGGCTTCCTACGCCCGGATCAATCAGTACGGATTTGTGGAGGCTCCCTACCGGAAGATCGATAAGAGCGATCCCAAGAATCCCAGGGTCACCGATGAGGTGGTATATATGACTGCCGATGAAGAGGATAACTACCATGTAGCCCAGGCCAATGAGCCTCTGGACGCCGAGGGACACTTCATCCACAAGAATGTTTCCGGACGGTACCGGGACGAGACCCAGGAGTACGAGAGACAGATGTTCGATTACATGGACGTGTCTCCCAAGATGGTGTTCTCCGTGGCGACGGCCCTGATCCCCTTCCTGCAGAACGACGACGCCAACCGTGCCCTGATGGGATCCAACATGCAGCGTCAGGCTGTGCCGCTGCTGTTTACGGAAGCCCCGGTAGTGGGAACCGGCATCGAGGCCAAGGCGGCGGTGGACTCCGGCGTCTGCGTGGTGGCGAAAAAATCCGGCACCATTACCTACGCGGCCTCCAAGGAGATCCGCATGGCCAACGACGATGGGACCAAGGATGTGTACCATCTGACCAAGTTCATGCGCAGCAACCAGAGCAACTGCTATAACCAGAGACCCATTGTCAATAAAGGGGATCATGTGGAAGCCGGGGATGTCATCGCCGACGGCCCCTCCACAGACAACGGCGAGCTGGCACTGGGCAAGAACCCGCTGATCGGTTTTATGACCTGGGAAGGCTACAACTACGAGGATGCCGTTCTGCTCAGCGAGCGTCTGGTACAGGAGGATGTATATACCTCCATTCACATAGAAGAGTATGAGGCGGAAGCCCGGGATACCAAGCTGGGACCGGAGGAAATCACCAAGGATGTTCCCGGCGTGGGCGACGACGCCCTGAAGGATCTGGACGAGCGGGGCATCATCCGCATCGGCGCCGAGGTCCGTGCGGGGGATATCCTGGTAGGAAAGGTAACTCCCAAGGGCGAGACGGAGCTGACCGCGGAGGAGCGCCTGCTGCGGGCGATCTTCGGCGAGAAGGCCCGGGAGGTCCGGGATACGTCTCTGAAGGTGCCCCACGGAGAGTACGGCATCGTGGTGGACGCCAGAGTATTTACCCGGGAGAACGGCGACGAGCTGTCACCGGGCGTCAACGAGGCGGTGCGCATCTACATTGCCCAGAAGAGAAAGATCTCTGTAGGCGATAAGATGGCCGGCCGTCACGGAAACAAGGGTGTAGTTTCCCGGGTGCTGCCGGTGGAGGATATGCCTTTCCTGCCCAACGGCCGTCCCCTGGACATCGTGCTGAATCCTCTGGGCGTGCCTTCCCGTATGAACATCGGGCAGGTGCTGGAGATCCATCTGAGCCTGGCCGCCAAAGCCCTGGGCTTCAATATCTCCACCCCGGTCTTCGACGGGGCCAACGAGATCGATATCCAGGAGACCCTGGAACTGGCCAATGATTACGTAAATCTGGAATGGGATGAGTTTACCGCGAAACATAAGGACGAACTCCTCCCGGAAGTATATCAGTATCTGGATGAGCACAAAGACCATCGGGCGCTGTGGAAGGGCGTTCCCATTTCCGCCGACGGAAAAGTGCTGCTCCGGGACGGAAGGACCGGCGAGTATTTCGACAGTCCCACCACCATCGGACACATGCATTACCTGAAACTGCATCATCTGGTAGACGACAAGATCCACGCCCGTTCTACCGGCCCATACTCTCTGGTTACCCAGCAGCCTCTGGGAGGAAAAGCCCAGTTCGGCGGACAGCGTTTCGGAGAGATGGAGGTGTGGGCTCTGGAGGCCTACGGCGCTTCCCATACGCTGCAGGAGATCCTGACGGTAAAATCCGACGATGTAGTGGGCCGTGTCAAGACCTACGAGGCCATCATCAAGGGCGAGAACATCCCCGAGGCGGGCATTCCGGAATCCTTCAAGGTGCTGCTGAAGGAGTTGCAGTCCCTGGGCCTGGACGTGAGGGTCCTCCGGGACGACAACACCGAGGTGGAGATCATGGAGTCCGTGGATTACGGCGAGACGGATCTGCACGCCATCATGGAGGGCGACCGCTACTCCAGCAGAGAGGACGAGGAATCCTTCGGCGAGTACGGATTCGGCAAACAGGAATTTGACGGAGAAGAGCTGATCGACATCGATGAAAGCGGCGAGGATGAGGACGAACTGTACGCGGACGACCTGGGCGATTCCTTTGACGATACGGAAGAATAAGTGAGAGGGTACGTTTACATCGAATGGAAAGGGGTAATCAAATGCCAGAAACAGTAAATAAAGAAACGACTTACCAGCCGATGACCTTTGACGCCATCAGAATTGGCCTGGCCTCCCCGGATAAGATCCGGGAGTGGTCTCACGGGGAAGTGAAAAAGCCCGAGACCATCAACTACAGGACACTGAAGCCGGAGAAGGACGGCCTGTTCTGCGAGCGGATCTTCGGACCCTCCAAGGACTGGGAATGTCACTGCGGCAAATATAAAAAGATCCGCTATAAAGGCGTGATCTGCGACCGCTGCGGGGTGGAGGTCACCAAATCCTCCGTCCGCCGGGAGCGCATGGGCCATATCGAGCTGGCCGCGCCGGTCTCCCATATCTGGTACTTTAAGGGGATTCCCTCCCGGATGGGCCTGATCCTGGACCTGTCTCCCAGGACCCTGGAGAAGGTGCTCTACTTTGCCAGCTATATCGTGCTGGACGGCGGGGACACCCGTCTGCAGTACAAGCAGGTCCTCTCCGAGAAGGAGTACCAGGACGCCAGAGAACAGTACGGGGACGCTTTCCGGGTAGGCATGGGAGCGGAGGCCATTAAGGAGCTGCTCTGCGCCATCGATCTGGAAAAGGAATCCGAGGAGCTCAGAACCGCTCTGAAGGAGGCCACCGGCCAGAAGCGGGCCCGGATCATCAAGCGCATGGAAGTGGTGGAAGCTTTCCGGGAATCCGGAAACCGCCCGGAGTGGATGATCCTGGACGCCATCCCGGTGATCCCGCCGGATCTGCGCCCCATGGTGCAGCTGGACGGCGGACGGTTCGCCACCTCCGACCTGAACGATCTGTACAGAAGGATCATCAACCGCAATAACCGTCTGAAAAGACTGCTGGAGCTGGGGGCTCCGGATATCATCGTCCGCAACGAGAAGCGTATGCTCCAGGAGGCGGTGGACGCCCTCATCGACAACGGACGCCGCGGCCGTCCCGTGACCGGACCCGGAAACCGCGCCCTGAAGTCTCTGTCCGATATGCTGAAAGGAAAATCCGGACGGTTCCGTCAGAACCTGCTGGGCAAGCGTGTGGACTACTCCGGCCGTTCCGTTATCGTGGTGGGACCGGAACTGAAGATCTATCAGTGCGGTCTGCCCAAGGAGATGGCCATTGAGCTGTTCAAGCCCTTCGTTATGAAGGAGCTGGTGGCCAACGGCACCGCCCACAATATCAAGAACGCCAAAAAGATGGTGGAGAAGCTGCAGCCTGAGGTGTGGGATGTGCTGGAGGATGTGATCACGGAGCACCCCGTTATGCTGAACCGGGCGCCTACCCTGCACCGTCTGGGGATCCAGGCCTTTGAGCCCATTCTGGTAGAGGGCAAGGCCATTAAACTGCATCCCCTGGTATGTACCGCCTTCAACGCGGACTTCGACGGCGACCAGATGGCCGTGCACCTTCCCCTGTCTGTGGAGGCTCAGGCGGAGTGCCGGTTTATGCTGCTGTCCCCCAACAACCTGCTGAAACCCTCCGACGGAGGTCCTGTGGCGGTTCCCTCCCAGGATATGGTCCTGGGCATCTACTACCTGACCCAGGAACGGCCGGGAGCCAAGGGAGAGGGCGGTTATTACAGTAATATGAACGAGGCCATCCTGGCCTACGAGAACGGATACATCACCCTGCAGTCCAGCATTCATGTGCGCCGCCAGGGAACAGACCAGGAGGGAAATCCCGTAACGGAGACCATTACCTCCACCCTGGGAAGATTTCTCTTCAACGAGATCCTGCCCCAGGATCTGGGCTTTGTGGACCGGAGCGTTCCCGGCAACGAGCTGAAGCTGGAGGTGGATTTCCTGGTAGCCAAGAAGCAGCTGAAGCAGATCCTGGAGAAGGTCATCAACACCCACGGCGCCACCAAGACCGCTGAGGTGCTGGACGACATCAAGACCATGGGTTACAAGTATTCCACCAGGGCGGCCATGACCGTATCCATCTCGGATATGACCGTGCCGGCCCAGAAGCCGGAGCTCATTGCCAGAGCCCAGGATACCGTGGATAAGATCACCCGGAACTACAAGAGGGGTCTGATCACCGACGAAGAGCGCTACAAAGAGGTAGTGGAGACCTGGAAAGAGACGGACGATGAACTGACCCACGCCCTGCTTTCCGGTCTGGATAAATACAACAACATTTTCATGATGGCCGACTCCGGAGCCCGTGGTTCCGATAAGCAGATCAAGCAGCTGGCCGGCATGCGCGGTCTGATGGCGGATACTACCGGACACACCATCGAGCTGCCCATCAAGTCCAATTTCCGTGAGGGCCTGGACGTACTGGAGTACTTCATGTCCGCCCACGGAGCCAGAAAAGGTCTGTCCGATACGGCGCTGCGTACCGCGGACTCCGGTTACCTGACCCGCCGTATGGTGGATGTTTCCCAGGATCTGATCATCCGGGAAACGGACTGCCGGGCCGAGGGCGAGGAGATCCCGGGCATGTACGTAGGCCAGTTTGCCGACGGCAAGGAAGAGATCGAGTCTCTGCAGGAGCGTATTACCGGAAGGTTCGCCGCGGAGACCATTACCGATAAAGACGGCAACGTCATCGTGAAAGCCAACCATATGATCACGCCCAAGCGGGCAGCCAAGGTTGTGCAGGAGGGCGTGGATGAGAACGGAAATCCCCTGGAGAAGGTGAAGATCCGTACCATTCTCACCTGCCGGTCCCGGATCGGCATCTGCGCCAAATGTTACGGCGCCAACATGGCTACCGGCGAGGCCGTGCAGGTAGGCGAGTCTGTAGGGATCATCGCGGCTCAGTCCATCGGTGAGCCCGGTACCCAGCTGACCATGCGTACCTTCCATACCGGCGGCGTGGCCGGCGGCGATATCACCCAGGGTCTTCCCCGTGTGGAGGAGCTTTTCGAGGCCCGGAAGCCCAAGGGTCTTGCCATCATCACGGAGATCAAGGGCGTGGCCGCCATCAAGGATACCAAGAAGAAACGGGAGATCATCGTCACCGACGAGGAAGAAGGCGTGTCCAAGACGTACCTGATCCCCTACGGTTCCCGGATCAAGATCCAGGATGGAGCCGTGCTGGAAGCCGGCGATGAGCTCACGGAAGGAAGCGTGAATCCCCACGATATCCTGCGGATCAAGGGCGTCCGGGACGTGCAGAACTACATGCTCCGGGAGGTACAGAGAGTGTACCGCCTTCAGGGCGTGGAGATCAGCGACAAGCACATCGAGGTGATCGTGCGCCAGATGCTGAAAAAAGTCCGCATCGAGGAGAGCGGCGATACCGATTTCCTGCCGGGCACCATGGTGAACGTGCTGGATTACGAGGATGTCAACAAGCAGATGGAAGCGGAGGGCAAGCAGCCCGCGGAAGGCAAACAGATCCTTCTGGGTATCACCAAAGCTTCTCTGGCGACGGATTCCTTCCTGTCCGCGGCTTCCTTCCAGGAAACCACAAAGGTTCTGACGGAAGCGGCCATTAAAGGCAAGGTGGACCACCTCATCGGCCTGAAGGAGAACGTGCTCATCGGAAAACTGATCCCTGCGGGAACCGGAATGAAGTGCTACAGCAACATCCAGCTGGATACGGATTTCCCGGAGGAGGAAGAAGAAGAGATCCTGGAGGCAGAGGAGGAGCTCCTGCCGGAAGAGGAAGAAGAGATCCTGGAACTGGAGGAACCCTCTGAGGAAGAGGAAGAAGCCGTAGAGCCGGAAGATCCGGAAGAGACGGAAGAATAAAGAGCAGAGAAGGCTGTTGCGGGACGCAATGGCCTTCTCTCGCATCATCTAGGAGGAAGATATGAAGAAATTACCAGTGATCCTGGCGGCGGTGGGAATCCTGGACGCTGTTCTGGTGGTGGGGATCCTGCTGCTGGCGCTGCTGCCGGAGAGAGCCGGTGGCGGAAACAGCGGCGCGGCCGCTGCCCTGGAAGAAAATTTTACGGATAATTCCGAAAGCTATGGAGAACAGCCGGTTTCTACCGCCTACACCAGCATGATCCGGGCGGAGGCGGAGAGCGCGGGTTCTGCTTCCCGGACGGAAGGACAGGGCTCCACCAATGAACCGGTGCCCACCATGCCGCCCTCCGCGGCCACGGCGACGCCGACCCCTTCCGCCTCCGACCGGGAGACCACGGCGGGAATGCCGGACAGCGATTTCATTTTTCCGCACAGTTCCACCCGGCTCCTTACCCAGACGGAGATGAACCAGAAGCTCACCAGCAAGGAGACTTCCCAGCGGGCCATCAATGAGATCTACGCCCGCCACGGATATCTGTTCCATGAGGAGAAGAACCCGGAAAACTACGCGTATTTTAACAGCAAGTCCTGGTATACGGCCCTGCCCAAGATCGACAGCCAGGCCGAGGTCCGCAAGCTGTTCAACGATACGGAAAACGCAAACGTAGACGCGTTGATCGCGTTTCAGAACGCCCATAACTGGGGCTGAGGGAGGAAGAGAAAATGTTTTGTTCAAAATGCGGCAGACAGAATCCGGCGGGCCAGAAATTCTGCCAGTACTGCGGAGCGCCTCTGCCGCCGGACAGAGGATATGCCGGGAGAGGGGAGTACCCGCCCGGACAGCCTCAGAGGGCGGGAAAGCCGGCGGCGGCTTTCCGGATGAAGCCGGTCCACTGGCTGCTGATCGGCGAAGTCCTTCTGGCGGCGGCAGGGATCTTTGTGGGGATCCGCCTGCTGCAGGACCGTTACAGCGCCCGCCATACCGTGGAGCGGTACGCGGAAGCCCTTCAGGCCCAGGACTGGGCAACCGCTTATGACTGCCTGGATATGCAGGGGGAGACGGGCCTTTCCCGGGAGGATTACATCGCCGCCCAGACGGCAAAAACGCCGGAGCTGATCCAGCAGGTGACGGTCACGGAAGTACAGGACAGCCGGGCAGAGGAATACTGGAAGGAACTCAGCCGGGAACTGGGGATCCCTGTGGAGGAAGAGAAGGAGGAGAACAGCGTTCGGATGGAGATCAGCGGTCTCGTAAACGGAGATATGCAGACCTGGACCGTGACGGCTGTCCCCACAGAAAAAAAATGGTTTTTCTTTGACGAATGGAAGATCGTCCCGTATAATATGTATGGAGAAGAGGTTCCCATCAGCTTCCCTGAAAACGCCTCCGTGACCATAAACGGAGCGGCGCTTGACGCCTCCGCGTTGGAAAACAGCGGAAGCTACGGCGAGGATTCCTGGTATGAAGGCTATGTGCTGCCCCATGTGTTTTACGGAGGGTATCAGGTACGGATCAGCCAGGAAGGCATGGAACCCTGGACGAAGCTGGTGGAGTACGGCGGAGACGCCGGCGCCTTTGACTTTACAGATGTTTTCCTGATGCCCACCCAGGAGACGGCGGACGCTCTTATGAAACAGTACGGCCAGATCAGCCAGGAATATTTTTCCGCCGCCCTGAACGGCGGA
This sequence comes from Candidatus Scatomonas sp., assembly GCA_963928055.1. Taxonomy (GTDB): domain Bacteria; phylum Bacillota; class Clostridia; order Lachnospirales; family Lachnospiraceae; genus Scatomonas. The sequence goes on from CAWVDN010000003.1 coordinate 76,813, forward strand.
GAATTCCGGGACCTGGAATCGTACTTTACCCGGGACGCCCTGGAAGAAGGGGATGCGGAGCGGGAGTTTCAGGAGATCCGGGAAAGCGCCTATGACAGCCGTGAACAGAGGGGCTGCCTGTCTATGGAGGTCTCCGACATCCGGGGAGAGGCAGTGCCGGTGACAGAATACTATGACGCGGTGCCGGGAGATGTGGTCCTGAATATCACGGGGACCGTAACCACTATTCAGGAAAACGGTTCGGGAACGCCCAGGGAGACCAGCGAGGAGACAAGCTGGCAGGTGTGCTTCCATCAGGAAGACGGTGTCTGGAAGCTCAGAGGGCTCTGAGACGAGGAACCTCCGTTTAAATTTTCAGAGCGAGAGAACAGAAGATGAGCAGGGAAACGATCAGAATGCGGCGCCGGAAAAGACGGCGGGCCGCGCGGATCCGCAGGACGATCCGCATGGCGATCATAACAGGCCTGGTAGTGATCGAGGCGGCGGCCGGCGCCGCCATCATCCGTACAAAGGATTTCAGCGGGGAGGAGGAGGCCCTGGAGGCAGAAGAACAGACTGTCGCCAGCGTTCCGGTTATACTCCGAGCCCCGGAAAAGGAGGATGGCTCCGGCCGGGCAGGGGAAGCCCTCCGCACAGGGCGCAAGACCATCCTTCCGACGGTGTCCGGATGGCAGGAGGACAGTCAGGGCTGGTGGTACGCCTGTGACGAGACCACCAATTACATAAACGGCTGGGCTTCCATTGATGGGAAGTCGTATCATTTTGATGAGGAGGGATACCGGGATACGGGCTGGACAGCCATCGGGGGACAGGGATACTATTTCGATGAAAACGGTGTCTACGATCCGGAAGCGGACAGTTCCATGCTGGTAGCGCTGACCTTTGACGACGGCCCCGGACCCTATACGGGGCAGCTGCTGGACATCCTGGAAAGCACAGGGGCCAGAGCTACCTTCTTCATGCTGGGCAAGCAGGTGGAGGAGTATGGAGCGGAAGCCATTCCCCGCATGAAGGAGCTGGGATGCATCATAGGCAGTCATTCCTACGATCACACAAATCTGAAAGCGGCAGGCCCGGAAGTGACCCGGCAGCAGTTCGCGCAGACGGACGAAGTGATCGCGCAGTACAATGACGGAGAGGGCGCCCAGGTGATCCGGTTCCCCTACGGGGATTACACGAAAGAGCTTTCCGCGCTTACCGAGCGGCCCTGCATCTTCTGGGATGTGGATTCCCTGGACTGGGACAGCATGAACGCCCAGGCGGTGGTGGACAAAGTCAGCACTTCCCTGGACGGGGGAGACATTGTCCTCATGCACGATGTCTATGAATCCACCGTGGAGGCCTGCGCGACCCTGATCCCGCAGCTGCAGTCCCAGGGCTACGAACTGGTGAATATCCAGGAGCTGGCGGCGGCCAACGGCTATGAACTGGAACCGGGTGTCACCTACTTCGGATTTACCACCTATGAAAAAGAAAAGGGGACCGTTACTGACCAGGGAAGAGAAGTGGAAACGAAACCCGGTCTCTGATAAAGAAAAAATCTCATGAGAGCATCGGACAGGATCCGGTGTTCCATGAGATTTTTTGTTCTATAGGAAGCCTTTCGGACTTCCTATAGAATAAAAAGATTGGGGTAACAATGAATCGGAAACAATGGGTTTCCGAAGAGGAGGTCAGGAAACAGGTTTATATTTGCTGGTAGTGATATACTCGCTGTTTACCAGGCTGCCGCTGCTGTCATAATAATCCCGATAGGTGACAAATTCCAGTTCGCCGGTCTGCTCTACCCGGCACTCTACGGTCAGATCGCTTTCAACGGTACCCAGGATCTCTACGGTCAGGACTCCCGCCTCAAAGCTCATGGAGAGCTTGATGGGATAGCTGTGATTATTCTTAAAGCGAAAATCCGGCTGATCCCAGGAAACCGTGGCGTCCATGCCGTAGGGCACGTAGGTGACGATCATGGAGTGGTATCTGCGCTGGACGATCTCGATATCTGTCTGCAGAAGGGCGGAGAACATGGTGGAGGATACCTGGCAGACGCCGCCTCCCGGCTCCTGGACGACAGATCCCTCCGAATAGGCATTGGCGTATGCGAAGCCCTGTTCCACAGAAGTCTCGCCGATGATGCCGTTGTAGGAAAAGATCTCTCCCGGCATGACGATGATCCCGTCGCACATGCTGACGGCCAGGGCGATGTTGTGCTCCCGGCCGCCGTTTCCGGAGGCCGTGGATTGGTAGCTGCCCAGAACGTCCTGAAAGAGATTGGCCTCCAGATCCTCCGTTGAGATCTCGGGAGCCACGGTATCCAGAAGGATCACCGCCTCGGAACCCGGGGCGGCCTTGTCGTAGGCCTCCTGTGCCTCTTCGATGTCCAGGGTAAGTCCGGGAACGGCGGGGACAACGGAATAATTGTCCGCGGGATTTAAAGTGGCGTTGACAGGCTCCTGCTGTACTTCGGCGGCCACCGCCTGCAGATCCAGCCCTTCGGCTTCGCTGTCCAGGACAGGGCAGGAAACCGTCCCTGTAAGATCGCCCTTTTCCAGGCTTTCCAGCAGGACGTCCCGCAGCCGGTCCTCATCGGCTGTGACGCCGCCCCTGCCTTTGTGTATGGTCAGAACAGAACCGGACAGCTCGTAAGTGGATTCTGAACGGCTGTTATATTCCAGAATCCCGGAATCCTCCATGGCCTGATCCAGATTTTCCGGGTATTTCACGAAAGGCTCCGCGGTCAGGTCCGGAGAGCCCAGGAGTCCCAGATGACAGCCGATCCATTCCGCTCCCCGGGCGAACCAGGAGCCGTGGCCGGTCTCATAAGCCTGATCCACGGCCTCCCGGGGATCTATATCCAGCAGGGAATAGACGGGGATCTGAAATTCCTGCCCGTCCAGAACGGCGGTTATACAGGCGTTTCTATAGTCTTTTTCAAAACGGTCCAGAACGGCGGTTTCCGCCTCCTCCCTGGTAAGGCCGCCGACCGATACGCCGTTGATGGAGGGACTGCCCCAGATGCGGCTGTCTTCTGTGGTCTGACACAGAATGCAGTAGCCGGCGATGAGCAGGGCGGCCGCTGCCTCCAGGATCCCCAGGGTGATCCATTTCTTTTTCCGGTTCATAGGCTGCCTCCCTGCTTTGCCGCCGCTTCCAGGATCTCGCACTTTTGCCGGGTGTGTTCCTCCATTTTGCGGATGGTTTCCGCTGCTCTTTTCATCTGCAGATCGATCTTTTCGCTTTTCTGCCGGATATTTTCCAGGTACTGCTCCGCTGCCTTCTGGGCCGACTCAAAGACGCCGTTCAGCCGCAGAGCCGCCTCGGCAATGGAGCCTGCTTCTTCCAGATGGATTCGGCGGTCCTTCAGGGACGCTTCCGCCTCGGCAAGCTTTGCCCTCAGCGCGTCGCACTCAAGATCCCGGCAAAGCAGAAGATGTATCAGCTCTTTCCGGCTCATCTTTTTCAGTTCCTGCTCAGTCATGACGTTCCTCCGTACCATGCAGAGATTGGCGGTAAAAGCAGACTTTTGTAACCGGATAAGCTAATATAAAAGTAGATTCTTCTGCGTTTCCGCAAAATACCACATATACGAATTGGGTGGAAAGAAAAACTATATATAGATAAGACTATGTAGGGACCGGATGGTTTTTTAAGTCTACCATAAAAACCGACAAATTCTTTACAATTCTTTTTCAGACTGGCGCCCCCACTTGAGAAAAGTGCTGTGGACCACCCCCAGCTTTCTGGCGGCAGCCCGGGCGGAGATGTCTCCCCGGCGGTAGGCCTGCCAGAGAGAGGCGAAGCGGTCGGGAATGGGAAGGCTCCGGCGGCCGAAACTCACCCCTCTGGCTCGGGCGGCGGCGATGCCTTCCGCCTGCCGCTGCCGGATATTTTCCCGCTCCACCTGGGCGACGTAGCAGAGGATCTGCAGGACCAGATCGGCGATAAAGGTTCCGGTCAGGTCCTTTTCCTTTTTCCGCGTGTCCAGCAGAGGCATATCCAGCACCACGACGTCGGCCTTCTTTTCTTTGGTGATCTTCCGCCACTGTTCCTGGATCTCCTCGTAATTGCGGCCCAGCCGGTCGATGGATTTAACCACCAGAAGATCCCCCGGACGAAGCTTCCGCATCAGAGCCCGGTAGCGGGGCCGGTCGAAATCCTTTCCGCTGAGCTTGTCTTCAAAAACAGCCTGCGGGGGAACACCGAAAGCCTGCAGGGCCAGAAGCTGGCGGTCCTCGCACTGATCCTTAGAGGAAACCCGCACGTATCCGTATACATTTTCCATAATCACGCCTCCTGTTGTGTGTATATCCTCTTTATGATTATGCGCAGAAAAGAGGAAAACATCAAAAAGGAGGCGTGCAGGGAGTATGCCATGGATTTCGGACTCTCCGGCCCCGGTCTGAAACTCCGGGAAGTGCCGGAATTTTAAAGAAATCCCAGGTTCTTACGGTAGTTCGCTGAATTCGGCTACCGTAAATTCAAGGAAATCCCTGGTTCTTACGGTAGCTCAACGAATCCCTCTACTGTAAGGCCGAGAAAAAAACGAAATCCACCCGTATCCCGTAAGGAGTATGCTGCCTGCAGCGGATCGAGCGGCAGCTCAGCTCTTTCTTTTGGAACAGAAAAAGGGAGCCTTTGCTTCCTAGATTTCTCATCTATTCCGCAGCGGCTCCCTTCGGACGCCCCGAAGGGCGGGAAGATCAGTTGTTTTTCATGGCTTCTCTTTTTCTCAGCCGGGAATCCAGGATCCGTTTCCGGATCCGGAGGCTCTTGGGAGTGACCTCCAGGAGTTCGTCCCTGTCGATGAATTCCAGGGCCTCTTCCAGGGAGAGGATCCTGGGAGGCGTCAGGGTCAGAGCCTCGTCGGCGGAGGAGGACCGGGTGTTGGTCAGATGCTTGGTCTTGCAGACGTTCAGCTCGATATCCTCGGCCTTTCCGTTCTGGCCGATGACCATGCCCCCGTAAACCTTTTCCCCGGGCCCGATGAACAGAGTACCCCTCTGCTGGGCGGAGAACAGGCCGTAGGTGACGGACTCCCCGGACTCAAAGGCGATCAGGGATCCCTGCTTCCGGTACTGGATATCTCCCTTGTAGGGAGCGTAGCCTTCAAACATGGTGTTGAGGATCCCGGTACCCTTGGTCATGGTCAGGAAATTGCCACGGAAACCGATGAGTCCTCTGGCGGGGATGGCAAATTCCAGGCGGGAGTTTCCGTCGCTGCCCAGGCTCATGCCCTGCAGCTCGCCCTTCCGCTCGCTGAGACGCTGGATCACTGTGCCGGAAAATTCCTCCGGAACATCCACGTACGCCAGCTCCATGGGCTCCAGGAGCTTGCCCCGCTCGTCCCGGTGGTAGATGACCTCCGCCTTGCTGACGGCGAATTCATAGCCTTCCCGGCGCATGTTTTCAATGAGTACGGAAAGATGGAGCTCGCCCCGTCCCGATACCTTAAAACAGTCCGGGGAGTCTGTCTCCTCCACCCGCAGGCTGACGTCCGTGTTCAGCTCCCGGAACAGACGGTCCCGGATGTGGCGGGAGGTGATATATTTGCCTTCCTGCCCGGCCAGGGGGGAATCGTTGACCATAAAGTTCATGGAGATGGTGGGCTCGGAGATCTTCTGGAAGGGAATGGGCTCCGGATTCTCCAGGTCGCAGAGGGTATCGCCGATATGGATATCCGCGATGCCGGATACGGCCACGATGGCGCCGATGTCCGCCTTGTCCACCTCCACCTTTTTCAGTCCGTCAAACTCGTAGAGCTTGCTGATCTTTACTTTTTTCTTTTTGTCCGGGTCGTGATGGTTCATAAGCATCACTTCCTGGTTCACGGCGATGTGGCCGTTGTCCACTTTGCCCACGCCGATGCGCCCCACGTACTCGTTATAGTCGATGGTGCTGATCAGCACCTGGGTGCCGGCGTCCGGGTCGCCCTCCGGGGCGGGGATATCCTTCAGGATAGCCTCAAAGAGAGGCGTCATATCCACGGGGGTATCGTTCAGATCCGCTACTGCGGTCCCCTGTTTGGCGGAGGCGTACAGGAAGGGGCAGTCCAGCTGCTCGTCAGAGGCATCCAGATCCATCAGGAGTTCCAGCACCTCGTCCACCACTTCGGCGGGCCGTGCCTCCGGCCGGTCGATCTTGTTGATGCAGACGATCACCTTCAGATCCAGCTCCAGAGCTTTTTTCAGCACGAATTTCGTCTGGGGCATGGCGCCTTCAAAAGCGTCCACCAGCAGGATCACGCCGTTGACCATTTTCAGCACCCGCTCCACCTCGCCGCCGAAATCCGCGTGTCCGGGGGTGTCGATGATGTTGATCTTGGTCCCTTTATAGAAAACAGCCGTATTCTTGGAAAGGATGGTGATGCCCCGCTCCCGCTCGATATCATTGGAGTCCATGACACGCTCCTGGACTTCCTGGTTTTCCCGGAAAACGCCGCTCTGCTTCAGCAGGCTGTCCACCAGGGTAGTCTTGCCGTGGTCTACATGGGCGATAATGGCCACATTTCGGATATCTTCTCTTTTTATTTTCATGACAGCATTCCTTTCAAAACACACAAACATCCATCAATGATTTCACAACCACTAAATATAGCACAATTTGCCGGATTTGTGTAGCCCTGAAATTTCCGAAAAAACAGTTCTACTTTCGGAGGGATCCACATACATATGATATAGACCAAATACCAACCAGAGGAAAGGGGAATTACATTCATGGCAGATAAGATTATCGAAAACAACCAGGTGTCCATTATGGGACAGATCGCTTCGCAGTTTACTTTCAGTCATCAGGTATACGGGGAGGGCTTCTACCTGATCGACGTGCTGGTGAAGCGGCTCAGCGATTCGGAGGATCGGATTCCGGTGATGATCTCGGAACGCCTCATCGACGTCACCCAGGATTACCAGGGGGAGTACATCCAGGTCAGCGGACAGTTCCGCTCCTACAACCGGCATGAGGAGAAAAAGAATCGGCTGGTTCTGTCCGTCTTCGCCCGGGAAGTGAGTTTTGTGGAGGAGGAAGACGACTCCGTCAAATCCAACCAGATCTTTCTGGACGGATACATATGCAAGCCTCCCGTTTACCGAAAGACGCCCCTGGGCAGGGAGATCGCGGATCTGCTGGTAGCCGTCAACCGGCCCTACGGGAAATCCGACTATATCCCCTGCATCTGCTGGGGACGCAACGCCCGTTACGCCTCAGCCTTCGCCGTAGGCGGCCATGTGCTGATCTGGGGCAGGATCCAGAGCAGGGAATATATTAAGCGGCTGAGCGAAACGGAATCGGAGAAACGCACGGCCTACGAGGTGTCTGTCAGCAAGCTGGAGTATCTCTGACAATTCTTGACAAGGCTCCGCTTTGATGCTATAGTAAGAAAAAGTAGATAGAGGTTGCATGTTTCAAGAGTAGGCAGGCGGATGCGCCAGACGCAGGAGAAGGCTGCCGAAAGGGGAAGATGCCGAAAGGAACGGGTTTCTGGGACCGGTTTCTTGGGCGTAAGGTGAAGAACCTTATGACTGTCATCGCAAGATGGAGAGCTATCTGATATATATACCATGCGTTATGTAGTGCGTAATATATTGGGAGGCGTCCATTTCTTGGCCGCCTCTTTTCTGCTTTTCAATCGCGGGATGCCGGGGACAAAGCTCTCCGGACCGGAATTACCAAATCATTTCAGGGAGGAAAAAAATATGGCAGTTTTTACAGGATCCGCAGTGGCGATCGTTACCCCTATGAAGGCGGGGGGAGAAGTGAATTACGAAAAACTGAAGGAGATCATTGACGAGCAGATCGCGGGGGGCACAGATGCCATTGTCATCTGCGGAACCACCGGAGAATCTTCTACTTTGAGCCATCAGGAGCACCTGGATGTGATCGGCTGCTGCATCCGGCATGTGGCGGGCCGGGTTCCGGTCATCGCGGGAACCGGTTCCAACTCCACCAGCGAGGCGGTGTATCTTTCCGTGGAAGCGGAAAAGCTGGGAGCGGACGCTCTGCTTCTGGTGACTCCCTACTATAACAAATGTACCCAGAAGGGGCTGATCCGCCACTATACCCAGATCGCGGAATCGGTTTCCATTCCCGTGATCATGTACAATGTGCCCAGCCGCACCGGCGTCAATATCCTTCCGGAGACCGCCGTTTATCTGGCCAGGAACGTAAAGAACATTGTGGGGATCAAGGAGGCCAGCGGAAACATTTCCCAGATCGCCAAGCTGAAACAGCTGGGAGGCGACGCCATCGAACTGTATTCCGGCAATGACGACCAGGTAGTGCCCATTCTTTCCCTGGGAGGCCTGGGAGTGATCTCCGTGCTGGCCAACGTGGCGCCGAAGTTTACCCATGATATGGTCATGAAATATCTGGAGGGAGATGTAAAGGAGAGCTGCGCCATGCAGCTGAAAGCTCTGCCCCTCATTGACGCCCTGTTCTGCGAGGTGAACCCCATTCCTGTCAAGGCGGCTATGAACCTTATGGGAAAAGAAGTGGGAGAACTGCGTCCGCCCATGTATGACATGGAAGAGACCAACCGGGAGAAACTGAAAAAGGCGCTGGAGGATTTCGGTATCCCCTGCCCTGAGGCATAAGGAGAAAAAAGATGGTAAGGATAATCATGAATGGCTGCAACGGCCATATGGGTCAGGTGATCACCGGGCTGCTGAGGGAAGACGCAGAGGCGGAGATCGCGGCTGGCATCGATCTGGTGGATAACCGGGACAACGGCTATCCCGTATTCACAAAACCGGAGGACTGCGCGGTGGAGGCGGATGTCATGATCGACTTTTCCTCCTACAAGGCGGTGGACGGCATCCTGGATTACTGCCGGGAGAAAAAGCTGCCTCTGGTCCTCTGCACCACGGGCCTGACGGAAGAACAGCTGGCGAAGGTGCAGGAGTACAGCAAAGAGTTCGCCATCCTCCGCTCCGCCAATATGTCTCTGGGGATCAACCTGCTGCTGAAGCTGATCCAGGACGCTGCCAGAACGCTGGCGGCCGCGGGCTTCGACATGGAGATCGTGGAAAAACATCATAAGCTGAAATGCGACGCTCCCAGCGGCACGGCCCTGGCTTTGGCGGACAGCCTCAACGAGGCGATGGATCACCGGTATCACTACGTTTTTGACAGGAGCCAGCGCCATGAACAGAGGGACAGCAGGGAGATCGGCATCTCCGCCGTCCGGGGCGGCACCATCGTAGGCCAGCATTCGGTACTCTTCGCGGGGCCGGACGAGGTGATCGAGTTCAACCACACCGCCTATTCCAAAGCCGTCTTCGGAAAAGGCGCCGTGGAGGCCGCCAAATTCCTGGCGGGAAAACCGGCGGGCCTGTACAGCATGAGCGACGTCATCGGCTGAGGGCATAGAAAGCTCTTTCCCGGGGCATACTGAGAACGTACAATTTTTTGCCTGTCAGGGAGGGACTGCGAATGAAACTGATCAAGATCACGGCAGCGGGGCTGCTGGCCGCCATGGCAATCGGCGTAGTCATCACCGCCTGCCAGTGCGGCAGAGAAACCTGCCGCGGAACAGAGCAGAATTAAAAAGCGGCTGCCGGGAAACGGGGATACAACCCGTTTCCCGGCAGCCGTTTTTCCGCGGCGCGCGGTTCAGATCTTTTCGTGATTGTGGAATTTCCGCAGGACTTTCTGGATGCGCTCCACGGGATCCAGCAGGCTGCTGATGGAAGCGTCATGGTTCAGCGTGTCGATGAGCAGGGCAATATATTTGCTCATATCACAATTGATATAATAAGGCTTCTGCAGAAGCTCCGGAGTCTGGTACACCAGGTTGGTAGTCATCAGCTTCGTGAACCAGCCCTTCTCGTAGGCCTGATCGAATTTCTTCAGACCGTTGGTGAACAGGCCGAAGGTAGAACACATGTAGATATTCCGGGCGTTGCGCTCTTTCAAGAGCTTTGCCACCTCCAGCATGCTGTCGCCGGAGGAGATCATGTCGTCCACGATGATCATATCCTTGCCGGCTACGTTGCTGCCCAGGAATTCATGGGCCACAATGGGGTTCCGCCCGTCCACGATCCGGGAATAATCTCTCCGCTTGTAGAACATGCCCATGTCCACGCCCAGGTTGTTGGCCATGTAAATGGCCCGGCTCATGCCGCCTTCATCGGGGCTGATGACCATGAGATGATCGGAATCCAGGATGATATCCGAGGAGTGGCGGAGGATGTTCTTAATAAACTGGTAGGTGGGATGCAGGGTTTCAAATCCGCTTAAAGGAATGGCGTTCTGCACCCGGGGATCATGGGCGTCAAAGGTAATGATATTGTCCACGCCCATGCTGTGCAGCTCCTGCAGGGCCAGGGCGCAGTCCAGGGATTCCCGGCCGGAACGCTTGTGCTGGCGGCTTTCATAAAGGAAGGGCATGATCACCGTGATCCGGCGGGCCTTGCCGCCTACGGCGGCGATGAGCCGTTTCAGATCCTGGAAATGGTCGTCCGGGGACATATGGTTGGTATGCCCGCAGAGGGAATAGGTCAGGGAGTAGTTGCAGACATCCACCAGGATGAACAGGTCGTCCCCCCGGACGGATTCGTTGATAAAGCCCTTGGCTTCCCCGGAGCCGAAGCGGGGAACCTGGGAAGGGATGATGTAGGTGCCTCTCTCGTATCCGGTAAAAGAAAGATGGTTCTTGTAGGAGTGCTGCCGCTCGGTCCTCCAGCGGACAAGAAACTCGTCCACTTTCTTTCCCAGTTCTGTACAGCTCTTGTGAGGGATGATCCCCAGCCTGCCCACGGGGAGAGCCTGATAATAGTTATCACTTGTCTGAGACATCGTTTACGTTCCTCCTCTTAACTGTTTTTGTACGCGTATATCATTTCCGAATAGACGGATCATTTTATAATGGCTCAGGATACGGGAAAACGTCCGCTCCGAGTAGGTGTCCTGGAACTGATCCAGGGACAGATTGGTGGAGAGGATGGTAGACCGTTTCCGCAGGATCCTCTCGTTGACGCAGAGAAAAAGCTGGGACGCCACAAAGGAGTTGGTGAGCTCCGTGCCCAGATCATCGATGATCAGCAGATCGCAGTCGAAAATGTGGGCGTGGGCCTCCCGGATCTCCTGGCTGGAGGCGAACTTGTTTTTCTCCAGCAAATCGAAAAGGTCAAAGGCGGTAAAATAGATCACTCCAAAACCGGCCTCAATGAGATCCCTGGCGATACAGTGGGAGAGAAAGGTTTTGCCCACCCCGGTATCCCCGTAAAAGTAGAGGTTCTCAAAGCTTTGGGAAAAGTTTTTGACAAATTCCCGGGCATGCTTCAGAGCCAGAGCGGCAGTTTCCCTGGAGGTGAGCCCGCTGGCCGGATTCACCATCTCTTCCGAATAGTAGTCCAGGCGGAAATGATCAAAGTTTTCTTCCGCCAGGATATCCTGCAGATTGGACTGGGTATACAGAAGCTCCGTCTCCGCCCTGCGGAAGCAGGAGCATTTTTCGCTGCCGATAAACCCTGTGTCCCGGCAGGCGGGGCAGTCATAGTGAAGTTCCAGATAATCCTCCGGATAGCCGTTGGACAGCAGCAGAGCCCTGCGCTCCTCGCCCAGTTCCCCCACCGCCTGGGTCAGGTCGAAATCGGCCTCCCGGTTTCCCAGAAGGAGGATCCGGGCCTTTTTCAGGCTCAGGGAACGGATCTCCCGGTCGATCTCCTCCAGACGGGGCAGCTTTTCATAGGCTTCCCGGACCCGTCGGTCCTGCAGCCGCTTCTGGCGGATCTGCTTTTCCTGGTACTGCCGGAGGATTGTATCAAACTGTGAATTTGTAAGGGGCATAGAAGGTTCCTCTCTTAATCTGCCAGCTGTTTTTCAAACAGCTGCTTTTCGAGCTGGCTGTAATCGTACTCTCGCTGATGGAAATTGTTAAAACGGCTGGCGGTCTGCGGTCTGCCGGAACGGGAAGGCGACAGCTTCTTCTGGCTGCTCCTGTGTCTGGCGTCCAGCTGCTCCACATCGGCCCGGCTGGAGACCCCGGCTTTTTTCCAGGAGGAAAGGATGCCCTCCGCGTACTGGAAGCTGGGCTGCCCGGTCTGCGTGACTGCGCGGGAACAGGCCTCCGTGATCAGCTCCAAAGAAAATCCATACTCCTTCAGCCAACGGTTCATGTATTCCACTTCCGTGGGGATGGGGTTCCGTCCCCGGATGCCGAAGGCCTTCAGGATCGGAAAATAATTCTTGTTCCAGGCGCTGGTCCGGGCTTTGGCCTCCGCTACGGAGGAGATCCCGTCCTGATGCCACTGAAGTCCTACCTTTTCAATGTAGTGAAGACTGGTGTTCCCTCTGGACACGCAGTATTCAATGAGATATTCGATGAGATCCATGGGAAAATGGAGGACATCGTAAAAATAGAGGATCCGGTTTACGTCCCCGGAGTTCAGGGTCCGGCCCAGATACTGCTCCGCGAGAAAGAGAAGCTGGCGGATCTCCTCGTTATTTTTCCGCAGCTCCTGGACCCGGCTGGAGGAGAGACGGGGCAGTTTTCCGCTCTCCGGGGGTTCCGGATCCCGGCCGGCGGAGGATCCTTTTTTATCATTAATAGGAAGAAACTCAATCCCCGACAGGGTCCGGCCTTCCCTGGAAAGGCGCAGGAGCCCGCACTTTTCCCAGTAGCCGAGAGCCCGCAGGATATCCTTTTCCGTACAGGAAAAAACATCGGCCAGGGAGGAGAGGGAGATCTCTGCTTCCGGCTGATGAAAACTGCGGAGAAGATATAGATAGATTTTGACGAATTCACCATTTGCCATGGGCATATAGTGATCTATAAACAGATCCGGCACAGCCGTGTCCGTGACCGCCCGGCTGTTCTGGATAAAAATGCTGCTCATGGAAACACCTCTTTCCTGCTTTCGCTGCAACCCCAGTATAGCACAGTCTTTTGGGAAAGAGAATAGGCTTTTTTTTCGGGGTCTTTCCCGGCTCTTTTTGTGAAAAATGTGGATAATGTGGACAGATAACGGGTGTGTCGATGGATGTAAAATAAGCAATGTCGGATCTACGGGGATTTTACGGGAATTTAACGAAAAAGGCCGGAATGTTATGTAAATAGAGTTGTCCACAAAAAATCCACGCGCCATCCCCTTCTGTTTTGTGAATAAGCGCGTGGATAATGTGGATAATTTATTCTTCGATCAGCTTTTCCCCGATAGTTACTACATCTCCGGCCCCCATAGTTATCAACAGATCGCCGGGACAACAATTTTTTTTCAGAAATTCCTGGATCTCCTCAAAAGAGGGGAAATAGAAGCTTTCGGTGCCCAGATCCGCGATGGCCTTCCGCAGATCTTCGGAGGAGATCCCCAGAGTATCGGTCTCCCGGGCGGCGTAAATATCGGCCAGCACTACCTTGTCGGCCCCGGAAAGAGCCTGGGCGAATTCCGGGAAAAGCGCCTTGGTCCTGGTGTAGGTGTGAGGCTGGAAAACGCACCAGAGCGTTTTATGGGGATAATTTGCGGCGGCCGTCAGGGTCGCCCGGATCTCCGTGGGATGATGGGCGTAATCATCGATGACGGTGACGCCTCCGAATTTTCCCTTGTACTGGAACCGGCGGTCCGCTCCATGGAACCGCAGAAAGCCCCGGCGGACGGTATCCCCGTCGATGCTCAGCAGATCGGCCAGGGCGATGACGGCCAGAGCGTTGGACACGTTGTGGGCTCCGGGGACCCGCAGAGAAAAGCGGCCCAGGGATTCCCCTTTCCGGAAGGCGGTAAAAGAGGGATATCCCTCCTGGTCGTAGGAGACGTCGGCGGCAGTATAATCCGCCTCCGTTTTCAGGGAATACACAAGGACCCGGCAGGGCAGGTCACGGATAACCGTTTCATATTCCGGAGTGTCCCCGTCAATGATCAGCGCCCCGTCGGCGGGGATCAGTTCCGCGAACTTCCGGAAGGAACGGCGGATATCCTCGATGTCCTTAAAGAAATCCAGATGATCCGCGTCAATGTTCAGAATCACGCCGATCTTCGGGAAGAAGCTGAGAAAACTGTTGGTGTATTCACAGGCCTCGGTCAGGAAGGTATCCGAATGGCCCACCCGGATATTCCCGCCGATGGAGGGAAGGATGCCGCCCACGGAAATGGTGGGATCCCGGTCCGCTTCCAGGAGGACTTCCGCCGCCATGGAAGTGGTGGTGGTCTTGCCGTGGGTGCCGGCTACGGCAATGGGCAGCCGGTAATTTTTCATCATCTGCCCCAGAAGATCCGCCCGGGTCAGCATGGGGATGCCTTTTTCCGCGGCGGCGGCGTATTCGGGATTGTCGGGATGGATGGCGGCGGTGTAGACCACCAGATCCGTATCATCGGAAATGTTTTCTGCCCGCTGGCCGTAGAGCACAGTCGCTCCCCGAGAAGCGAGACGGCGGGTGAGTTCGCTTTCCCTGGCGTCAGAGCCGGAGATCCGGAAACCTTCTTCCAGCAGGACCTCGGCCAGGCCGCTCATGCTGATGCCGCCGATACCGATAAAATGAACGTGAATTGGGTTTTTAAAATCAATGGTATACATAATTTCCATCCTTACTGTATGATCTTTTCGCCGGCGGAACCGGCTGTATCTACAGAAATTATAACCTGTTCGGAAATAAATGTAAATGCCGGGAAGCCCATATAAATCAGAAGAAAAGTCGGATTTTGTAAAATATATCCAAAAATATGGATAAAAATAGAGAATACTGCATGGCAAAATGTAGAAAATGCGAGGCATATGTTGAAGAATGAAAGAAAAATAGGTCAAATGTCACAAAATATCTGCGGGATTTCCAAGGAATATATAAAAAATGTTCACAATTTTCGGAAACTATGCTATAATAGGCTATCATATACAACAAGAGGTGATTGCATGATTAAAAAGGAAATGATCGCCATGCTGCTGGCGGGCGGACAGGGGAGCAGGCTGGGTGTTCTCACTGAAAAAGTGGCAAAACCGGCAGTGGCATTCGGCGGAAAATACAGGATCATAGATTTTCCTCTCAGCAACTGCATCAATTCCGGCATCGACACCGTCGGCGTGCTGACCCAGTATCAGCCTCTGCGGCTGAACTCGCATATCGGCATCGGGATCCCCTGGGATCTGGACCGGAACGTGGGAGGCGTCACCGTCCTTCCCCCTTATGAAAAAAGCAGCAACAGCGAATGGTACACAGGAACCGCCAACGCGATCTTTCAGAATATGGCCTACATGGAAAGCTATAATCCGGACTATGTGCTGATCCTTTCCGGGGATCATATCTACAAGATGGATTACGAAGTGATGCTGGATTATCACAAGGCCAACAAGGCGGATGTGACCATTGCCTGCATGCCCGTGCCTCTTGAGGAAGCCAGCCGTTTCGGCGTCATGATCACGGACGGCAACGGCAGGATCACGGAATTTGAAGAAAAACCGGAGCATCCCAGAAGCAATCTGGCTTCCATGGGAATCTACATTTTCAGCTGGAAGGTCCTGAAGGAATCTCTGCTGGCCCTGAAGGATCAGCCCGGCTGTGATTTCGGCAAGCATATCCTTCCCTACTGCAGGGATAACGGCATGCGCCTGTTCGCGTATGAGTTCAACGGCTACTGGAAAGATGTGGGGACCCTGGGCTCCTACTGGGAAGCCAACATGGAACTCATCGATATCATCCCTGAATTCAATCTCTATGAGGAATTCTGGAAGATCTATACCAAGGCCGACGTCATCAGGCCCCAGTACATCGCGGATGGGGCGGTGGTAGACCGGTGCATCATCGGCGAGGGCTCCGAGATCTACGGCGAGGTACATAATTCCGTGATCGGCGCCGATGTGTGGATCGAAAAGGGCGCGGTAGTCCGGGACTCCATCATCATGCGCCACAGCGTCATCGGCCAGGGGACCACGGTGGACAAGAGCATTATCGCCGAGAACGTGCGGGTCGGCCGCAATGTCCGCATCGGCGTGGGGGAAGAAGCCCCCAACGAGCTGAAACCCAATATCTATGCCTTCGGGCTGGCTACCATCGGGGAGAACTCCGTGATTCCGGATCATGTGGCTATTGGAAAGAACACGGCGGTTTCAGGAAAGACTGTGCCGGAGGACTATCCGGAAGGACAGCTGCCGGCAGGCGGCGCACTTCTCAAGAAGGACGGTGAGGAAGCATGAGAGCATTGGGAATCATACTGGCAGGCGGAAACAGCAGCAGAATGCGTGAGCTGTCCGATAAACGAGCCATAGCGGCTATGCCCGTGGCGGGAAGTTTCCGCAGCATCGACTTTACGCTGAGCAACATGACAAATTCACATATCCAGAAGGTGGCGGTACTGACCCAGTACAACGCCCGTTCCCTGAACGAGCATCTGATGTCCTCCAAATGGTGGGATTTCGGACGGAAACAGGGAGGGCTGTACGTGTTCACTCCCACGGTGACGGCCAACAACAGCTGGTGGTACCGGGGCACGGCGGACGCCATCTATCAGAATCTGACCTGGCTGAAGAACAGCCATGAGCCCTATGTGATCATTACCTCCGGGGACGGCGTTTACAAGCTGGATTACAACAAGGTGCTGGAATACCACATCGCCAAGCGGGCGGATGTGACCGTGGTCTGCACCGAGTGCCGGGAGGATGATCCCACCCGTTTCGGCGTGCTGAAGATGAACGAGGATTTCCGGATCGAGGAGTTCGAGGAGAAGCCCATGGTCTACAGCTCCAATCTGATCTCCACGGGGATCTACGTGATCCGCCGGAGGCAGCTCATTGAGCTCATCGAGAGATGCGCCCAGGAGGACCGCCACGATTTTGTCAAAGACATCCTGATCCGTTATAAGAATCTCAAGAGGATCTACGGCTATAAGATGGACTCCTACTGGAGCAATATCGCCACCGTGGAATCCTATTACAGGACCAACATGGACTTCCTGAAGCCGGAAGTCAGGGAATTCTTCTTCGGGCAGTATCCGGGGATCTATTCCAAGACCGACGATCTGCCGCCGGCAAAATACAATCCGGGCAGCAGCGTAAGGAACAGCCTGGTTTCCAGCGGCTGTATCATCAACGGCCAGATCGACCATTCGGTGATCTTCAAAAACGTCTATGTGGGTAATAATTGCGTAATAAAGAATTCCATTGTCCTGAATGATGTATACCTGGGGGACAACACACATATTGAAAACTGTATCGTTGAGAGCAGGGATACCATTCGGGCGAATTCCTACTACTGTGGAGAAGATGGAATTAAGATTGTCGTAGAAAAAAACGAAAGATACGCGATCTAGTTTATGAGGCGAAAGGGGAAGTTGTTATGCAGATTACAGATGTCAGAGTCCGCAAAGTGGCTAAAGAAGGAAAAATGAAGGCAGTCGTGTCGATTACCATCGATGATGAGTTTGTGGTGCATGATATCAAAGTGATTGAAGGCGAAAAGGGTATGTTCATCGCTATGCCCAGCCGCAAATCAACGGATGGTGAGTACAGAGACATCGCGCATCCGATCAACTCCGGTACCAGAGACCGGATCCAGTCCATCATTCTGGAAAAATATGAGCAGGCCATGGCGGAGGAAGCTGAAGAAGCCATGTAAATAAGCCTTTTTTGGAGAAAAAAACAGTGGGGTAGAGGGCGTTCCGCGGCCGGGATCAAAAAATCCCGGAGGGAGCGCTCTTCTTCTTTGTCAAAACAGCGGATTTCTGTTATAATCTGACTTTGACAAAAAGAATTTCTGGAAACAGCAGGAGGGAAGGGCGTTATGGTTCTGCCGGAAGGATTTTTGGAACGAATGAGGGAAATGCTGGGAGAGGAGTTCCCGGATTTTCTGAAAAGCTATGAACAGGGAAGGCAGTACGGCCTGCGGGTGAATACGCTGAAGATCACGCCGGAGGAGTTTGAGGCGCGGGCGCCGTTTCCTGTCCGCAGGATCCCCTGGATCCCCAACGGGTTTTCCTACGGGGAGGGCGTTTATCCCGCCAGGCATCCCTGGTACGCGGCGGGAGTTTACTATCTGCAGGAGCCCAGCGCCATGACGCCGGCCAGCCGTCTGCCGGTGGAGCCGGGGGAGAGAGTGCTGGACCTTTGCGCCGCCCCGGGAGGAAAGGCCACGGAGCTGGCGGCCGGGCTCCGGGGGCAGGGGATCCTGGCGGCCAATGACATCAGCAATTCCAGGGCCAGGGCTCTGCTGCGGAACCTGGAGCTTATGGGGGCCGCCAACTGTTTTGTCACCAGTGAAACGCCCCGCCGGCTGGCGGAGGCTTTTCCGGAATATTTTGACAAGATCCTGGTGGACGCTCCCTGTTCCGGGGAAGGGATGTTCCGGAAGGACCCGGAGGTGGCGGCGGCCTGGAGTCCGGAGCGAGTGGAGTTTTTCGCCGCCCAGCAGAAACATATTCTTTCCGACGCCGCCGGGATGCTGCGCCCCGGAGGGCTGCTGCTGTATTCCACCTGCACGTTTTCTCCGGCGGAAAATGAGGAGACGGCGGCCTGGTTTCTGGAGAACTTTTCGGAATTTTCTCTGGAGGATTTGGAAGGGTACCGGGGCTTTTCCCCGGGAAGGCCGGAGTGGGGCGGCGGCAGAGAGGATCTGGCGCGATGCGTCCGCATCTGGCCCCACAAAATGGAAGGAGAGGGGCACTTCCTGGCTCTGTTCCGAAAAGCGGGAACGGCCGGGGAAGGAGCAAAGGGGAAAAGCCAGAAGCGCCAGAGACCGGAACGGGAGGAGCAGCGTCTCCTGGGGGAGTTTGCGGAGCAGGGAGGTCTTGCCCTGGACTGGGAACAGGTGGAGGTCCGGGGCGGAAGGGCTTATCTGGTGCCGGAGCTGCCGGAGACGGTGAAGGGGATCCGCTTCCTGCGAAACGGATTGTATCTGGGAGAATTTAAAAAGAACCGATTTGAACCCTCTCAGCCTCTGGCCATGGCCCTCTCCCCGGAGACCTGGAAGGAGTGCCTGTCCCTGCGGGCAGGGGACCGGCGGGTAGAAAGCTACCTGCGGGGCGAGACCTTTATAATAGAAGAAAATGAGAAAAAAACAGGAGACGGATGGAAGCTGATCTGTGTCGACGGATTTTCTCTGGGGTGGGGAAAAGTGTCGAAAAATGTCGTAAAGAACAAGTATTTGTGTACCTGGCGAAAAAAATAGACTATATCTTGTGAAAAATAAGTCGAAACTGATAAGAAAAAACGACGAAATATTACACTCATGTTACGAAAAGTTAAAAAATGCTTTCATTTTCCGGAGAGGTGTGCTATAATCAAAAAAGCACGGGGAGCAGCCCCTCCGCGGGAGAGGCTGGTGCGAGTCTTTTCCGGAGATCTTTCCGGGGGAGGCGAGGGGTAACATGAGGTGTAAGAGATGAGAAATAAGAAAAGATTCGGATGGATCCTCGCGGCAGCAGTATTTACAGCCAGCGTACTGCCCTGTTACGGAGCAACCACACAGGAGCAGATCCAGGCACAGCAGCAGGCCAAGCAGCAGACCGAGGCAAGCCTGCAGAGTACAGAAGACAGAATCAGCGAGTTGGAGTCCATGAAAGGCGAATCGGAGGCATATTTGTCAGAACTGAACCGTCAGTTAACCGATTTGACCGCCAGTCTGCAGCAGCTGCAGGAGGACGCCTCACAGAAGCAGGCAGAGCTGGTACAGGTACAGAGTGAACTTGCCGAAGCCAAAACCCGGGAGAGCAAGCAGATGGAGGACATGACCCTCCGCATCCAGTATATGTACGAGCGTTCCCAGACGGGCGCCCTGGAGATGCTGTTTTCCGCCGATGGCTTTATGGATTTCCTCAACAGAGCCAATAATATTTCCGAGATCACCCGCTACGACCGGGAGATGCTGGCAGATTACGAGGAAACCCGTCAGGAAGTAGAAGAAAAAGAGCAGCTGGTTCTGGAGGAACAGGAGGCGATCCGGGAACTCCAGGAAGAGAGCGCCGAGAAACAGGACCAGGTCCAGGAATTATATGAGGCCACCTATAATCAGGTGCAGGAATACGTAGCCAGCCTGAACGGAGCGGAAAGCGAGAAGGCAGAGCTTCTGGCCCAGATCCAGAGCCAGGAAGACACCCTGAATCAGCTCCTGATCCAGGCAAAACAGGAAGAGATCGAAGCGCAGCGGAAAGCGGAGGAAGAGCAGAGGGCGGCAGAGGAAGCGGCCCGTCAGGCAGCCCTCCAGCAGGCGGCGGAAGAGCAGCAGGCGCAGCAGGAGGAAAGCACTCCTTCCTACGATGTTGTGGAAGAAACGCCGGCGCCGGACAGCAGTTCTTCGGAAAGCGACTCCTCTCAGGAGACCCTTCCGCCGGAGCAGTCCTCCGACAGCAGTGATTCCGACAGCAGTGATTCCGGAAATTCCTCCGGAGGTACATATCTTGGAAACTTTAAGCTGACCGCTTATTGTTCCTGCTCCATCTGCTGCGGCGTGTGGGCGGCCAATCCGGGGCTGACAGCCAGCGGAGCCATTGCCCAGGAAGGCGTTACCGTAGCTATGGCAGGCGTTCCCTTCGGAACGAAGCTGATGATCAACGGCCATGTATATACCGTTCAGGATCGAGGCACCGCCTACGGCCATGTGGATATCTATTTTTCCAGCCACGCGGCGGCCCTGCAGTTCGGAATGCAGTACGCGGATGTATATCAGCTGAACTAAGAAACCAGCGAGGAAGGCTGCCGCGCATGTATGCGGAAGCCGGCAGTGAGAAGATCCACCGGGTTTAAGAGAGGTTTCTTAAACCCGGTATCTTTATGCGCTTGGTTTTTACAGGCTGAAAGAGCAGCGAAAGTTTTTGTTGACAATCTGTAAAGTATCTAATATAATAAAGTGTGCTGATATGAAACAGCAATCGAAGCGTGGCTCAGTTTGGTAGAGCGCTGCGTTCGGGACGCAGAGGTCGTGGGTTCGAATCCCGTCGCTTCGATGCGAAGATGCTCAGGAATGTTGATGGCGACGTTCCTGAGCGTTTTTGGTTCGGCAAAACATTCGGCGGATGAATAGCGGGTGGGGACTATGGCGTTATACGACAAAGGGATCGAGACGAAAAAACGGTTTATCATACTGACCTACAATAAGCTCTGTGAGAAGAAGGCCTCCGAACTTACGGTGCGGGATCTGGCCCGGGAAAACGGATGCTCCGCGGCGGCGCTGTACCGGCATTTTGAAAGCCTGGATTATCTGATCGCGGTGGCCTCCGTCCGGTTCCTGGACGAGTATATGCGGCAGTATGCCAATCTCCTGGACAGCGACCGGGATCTGATGGAAATCTATATTGCCGGCTGGGAGCTTTTTAATCATTATGCCTTTGCCCGGCCGGATATTTACTACCGGCTGTTCTGGGGAACAGACAACGGGGTGTTCGGCGCCGCTTTTCAGGATTACTTTGAGCTGTTTCCCTTTAAGGGATCGGAAAAATATACCGCCTATTATTACACGCTGCTGTTTAATGAAAATATGCAGGAAAGGGATTTTATCGTGCTCCGCCGCCTGGAAAACGCCAAGCGGATCAGCAGCCGGAATGCGCTGTTCTGCAGTTACACCAATCCGCTGATCTCCAAGGGACTGATCATGACGGCCATGGATCTGGACGCGGAGGGGAGGAAGGAGCAGGAACAGCTCTGCAATCGGCTGATCCGGGAGAATACATTGAAAAACATGAGCAGGGAGACAGGCTGAAGCCTGGGAGCCGGCGCGGCAGGAATGTGCGCCGGCATTTCTTTTTTTAAAAAAAGTGAACATGTTCACTTGACAAAAGGGAGTACGTGGTATAAGATAGAATAAAAAGTAAACACGTTTACATTTCTGCGGAGCGCGCCTGCGGAGACCTGTGAAAAAAGAAAAGGAGAAGAGAAGTTATGCCGGATAAAAACAGGCCCCTGAGATTGGGGATGCACACTTATACCCTGCATTTTTTCGGCTTTGGGGAAAGCTGGGGGTTCGGAAAGGATTACTATTTTGATCAGGTGATGTCCCTGTATGAATTGATGGATAAGGCAGAGGAGTGGGGGCTGGACGGCCTGCAGATCACCAAGGTGGATCTGCTGGCCACAGGCAGCGATACCCCCTTTGCCGCGGAGAATCTGCGGAAGGTTGGGCAGGCGGCCAGGGAACACGGATTGTTCCTGGAGTTTAACTCTTCCTTCCGCGCGGGCAGCGACTCCCGGGTGAACTGCACCGTGAAGGAAGCTCTGCAGATCGGCCATGAACTGGGCGCGGAGCTGGTGAAATTCAGCCTGGATATTCTCCGGCCCAGAGAGCTGTACGGCTCCTGGATGCATCCCCAGGTTATGACCCAGATGGTGGACCGCTACAATGAATTTCAGGCAGCCATTCCTCTGATAGAGGAGCTGGGCATGCAGGTGGCCATTGAGAACCACACGGATACCTTCTCCCAGGAGATCCTCTGGATCGTGGACAAACTGAACCACCCGCTCATCGGTACCTGCGTGGATACTATGAACTGTCTGTATATTACGGAGAATCCCTACGATACCATGGAGCGGATGCTGCCCAAAGCCTACTGCTGCCATTTCAGTGACGACATTGTGGTGACAGATCCCCTGGGTGTCCATATCATCGGAGCGCCCCATGGACAGGGATCTATGGATTGTCCGAAGATGGTGGCTCAGATCCGGGAGAAATCTCCCATGGATAAGATCATTTTTGAAAATGAGATTGCCTTTAAGAGCGTGGACGAGCCCATTGAGGAGGCCAGGGCCAGAGAGATGGCGGCCTGTGAGGAGAGCATCCGCTATCTGCGGGAGGAACTGAAGCTGGGCCTGCGGGGCAGATAAAAGACAACAGAATCAGAAGAAAAAAGATCAACAGGAGGAATTTCAGATATGTCAAGAGAACAGATGATCCACGAAGCGGCCATGGAGATCATGAAAGAGGTGGGCATAAAGATCCACAACGAAAGATCCAGAGAGATCTTAAAGAAAAACGGAATTCAGGTGGAAGGAGATATTGCCTACTTTACGGAAGAGCAGGTGATGCACTGGGTGAAGATGGCCCCGGAATCCTTTACCATTTACGCCAGAAATCCCAAATACAATATGTACATGGGCGGGGATCAGGTGAATCCAGCATCCACCTACGGCTGTGCCTTTATCGACGACGCCGACGGCACCAGACGCCGGGGCACCATGGAGGATTATGTGAAATGCCTGAAGCTGATCCACGCCAATGAGGATTACAACATCAACGGTGGCATCATCGTGCAGCCGGCGGATGTGCCGGAGGAGACGGCGGCCATGGAAATGTTCTACGCCGCCCTGGAATATTCCGACAAAGCCATCATGCTGCCCACGGGCTTTAAGAATGAAATGGAAGCCATCCTGGAAGCTTCCGCGGAGCTCTTCGGCGGGAAGGATGCTCTGGCGGAAAAACCCCGGATGATCGCCCTGATCAACACGGTTTCCCCCCTGACCCTGGATGAGAGAATGCTGGACTGCCTGATGCTGCTGGCGGAGTACGGCCAGCCGGCCATCCTCTGTCCGGCTTCCATGCTGGGAGCTACCAGTTCCATTTCCATGGCGGGCACCATTGCCAGCGGCACCGCGGAAAGTCTGGCAGGCATTGTTATTGCCCAGATGATCCGTCCGGGAACCCCGGTAGTCTTCGGCATTCAGTCTACAGCGGCGGATATGCGGGGCGGCATCACCTTTGCCTGCGCGGCTCCCGAGGGAGCGGCCATGCAGGGCTTCTCCACCAATATGGCAAAATTCTACGGCATGCCCTCCAGAGGCGGCGGCTGCCAGACCGACGCCCCGGTGATCAACTGCCAGGCAGGTTACGAGTCCATGCTGACCTTCTATTCCGCCTACAGCCACGGCATCAACATTGTCATGGAAGCCGGCGGCGTGATGGACAGCGTCAACTCCACCTCAATCCAGAAGATGATCGTGGACTTTGAGATCATCCGCCAGGTCAAGGCTGCCTGCGCGCCCATCGAAGTAAACGAGGAGACGCTGAATGTGGAGGAGATCAAGGAGATCGGACACAACGGCAGCTTTATCACCGCGGATTCCACCATGGAGCACTTCGGGGATCTGTATTCTCCCAAGGTAGGCCCCAGAAATGCCAAGAGCGATACCTACTTTGAGGACAGCATCGAGAAGGAGATCCAAAGACTCCTGGAAGAGTATGAGGAGAACCGTCCGGTCAATGATCCGGCAGCCATGGAAAAGGTCAGAGGCGTTCTGGCAAAGGCCGGCATGGACGCCAAAGAGTTTGAAAGGATCCGGTCTCTGTGACCGGAAGGATAAACGGGGGTAATGGGTATGAAAATTACAGGCGGTAAACGTTGGTTTGTGGTGGCGCTCTGCGCCCTGATGGCCGGCATCATGGTGTATGTGCCGTTCCTGCGGTACAGCTTTTACGACCAGATGTGCGTGCTTTTTACGGAATATAAACAGGTGGTTTCCCCGGATACGGTGAACGGTTTTATCGGTGACTTCGGTATGGCTTTCGGTATCGTATCCATGCTGGGCTATCCCTTCGGAGGCATTTTCGCGGACCGCTTCAATGAGAAATGGCTGCTCATCGCCGGAGGCGTGCTCATGGGGGTCTGCTCCTTCTGGCTGGGGATCGTGCCGGATAAAACGTCGATCATCATCATCCATCTGCTTTACGGCGTGGGCACCAGCTTTATGATCTGGTCCGCGTACCTGAAGCTTACCAGAAAAATGGGAAATGAGAAGGAGCAGGGAAGAATGTTTTCCACCTCCGAGTTTGTCCGGGGCATCTTCGGCATGCTCATCGGCTTTGCCGGGGTGGCCCTGCTGGGACAGGCCACTCTGGGTTCCGGGGAACTGGACCCCGCGGCCCTGGGCGTACAATGGAGAAACCTCATGTGGATCAGCGGCGCTTTGTTTTTGATCTTCGCTCTGCTGGTGCTGCTCTTCATCCCGGCCAAAGTGACGGGAGCCGAGGAGACCGGCAGCGAAGTCCAGGAAGCCTTCAGCCTGAAAAACGTGGTGAAAGTCTTAAAGATGCCGGGCACCTGGCTGATCTCCGCCCTGGTGTTCTGCTGCTTCTCCTTCACCTCCGCGGGCAACGGCTATCTGGGACCCTACACGGTGAACGTGCTGGGAGTTTCCGAGACCATGGCCAGTTCCTTTGCCATTGTGCGGAATTACATCATCGCGGCGGTCATGACCCTGGCCATCGGCTTTATTTCCGATAAGATCGGATCCAAAGCAAAAACCCTGGGCATTTACCTGGCCATTGCCTCGGTGCTGGGGGCGGCCCTGGTATTTACCAAGAGCGCATTTGCCCTCTGCCTGGTGATCTCTTTTGCGTTTGCCATTGTATATTCCGGAATGCGGGGGATTTATTTCGCCACCCTGAACGAGGTGGGGATCCCGCTGTCCATGACGGGGATCGCCACAGGCATCATCTCCATGCTCTGCTATCTGCCGGATGTGTATTTCGCCAAGCTGGCAGGTACCTGGCTGGACCATTACGGAAACGCCGGTTATGATATGATCTGGTACTGGGCCATCGGCTGCGGCGTCATCGGCGTCGTGGTGGCGGTGATCACCTGCCGCTACTCCGCGAAGCTGAAAAAAGCACAGAAGAAATAGGAGGTGGGGAAATGTCACAGGGCTTGACGATCCTGGCGGCGGTGCTGGTCCTGGCGGATCTGGCCTTCTGCTTCGGCGTAGGCATCAAGACCCGGGGCGGATCCAGCACGGCGGCGGAATATTTCATCGGGGATAAAAAGATCGGTCCGGTGCTGCTGTTCCTCACCGCCTGGGCCAGCTTCAGCGGCGCGGGAAACTTTATCGGCCAGGCGGGCCGGGGGGCCATGGAAGGCATCAGCGCCTACTGGCTGTGGCTGGGGGAAGGCTTCCTGGGGGGCATCATCATGGGATACATCCTGGCTCCCTACCTGGCTAGGTTTAAATATCTGTCCATGCCCCACTTTATCTCCGGCTACCTGTTCGGGGGCGATCCCCAGATCCGCCGGGTAGGAGGCATAGCGGCTCTGATGCCCAACGTGGTATGGCCGGGAGCCCAGATCATGGGCGTAGCCTATGTGCTGGAACTGGTCTTCGGCATCGACTACCGGATCGCGGTCCTCGTCTGCGGCGTGATCTTTGTGTTCTACACCGTCAGCGGCGGCCTGAAAGCGGTGGTTTACGCCGATGCCTTCCACGGCACTATCCAGCTGATTTTTGCCGTGGTGATCATTGTTTTCGGACTGAGGCTTTTCCATTTTGATTTCGGCTATCTGAAGGAACAGGTCATGGCTGTGGATCCCGGGAAATGGGATCTCTTCGTGGAAAAACCGGCGGCCATTGTCACCAGCTTCCTGACAGGGCTGGTGGGGGCTGTTTCCAATCCCATCTTCTGGAACCGGGCCTTCGCGGCGAAAGATGTGAAGACCGCCAGAAAGGCTTACGGTCTCACCTTCTTTATGAACATCATCATGGTGTTCATCATGATCCTGCTGGGGATCGTGAGTCTGATGTATACCAACCAGGGGGATCAGTCCCTGGTATGGCTGATCATGAACAAGATGCCGGTGTTCTGCAGCGTGATCCTGGCAGTCAGCGTACTGGCCGCCTGCATGTCCTGCGCGGATACCCATCTGAACTGCGCCGCCGCCAATATCGTGTCGGATATTATGGATCCCCAGGCAAAGCTGGGGGATGAGACCAGCGTCCGCTATGCCAAGCGGGCCACCCTGGCGGCCGGAGTGGTGGCCATTCTCGCGGGATTTTTCGGGGACTATATCTACGCCCTGGGAACCTACGGCTATACGGTCTGCGGCGGCGTGCTGATCCCGGCCTTTCTGGTGGGGCTCGTCTGCCGGGACCGGAAGTCCAAAGAGTTCCGGTCAAAGATGAGTGTGACCGCAGCCCGGATCGGCATGATCATCGGCGTGGCGGTTGCCATTCTCTTTGAACTGGTGCCCGCGCTCAGCGCTCTGCTGGGAGGCGGGGTCCTGCCGGCCATTGGGGCCACGGTAGGCGGCATGGTCATCGCCAATCTGTTCTGCAAAGACCAGACCTGGAAAAAAGCCTGAGACAACTGCATACTAGATACCAAAGGAAGAAACATCGGAAAAGGGATTGTATTTTCGGTGTTTCTTCTTTTATAATGGATAGCGTCAGTATACAAGGGGCAACGACCGTATTGTCCCCTGTACACGGACGCAAGCGTCAGATCAGAACAAAGGAGAGCGCGGAACATGATCGGAATCGGAATCGACACCGGCGGCACCTTTACGGACGCCGTCATCTATGATATGGAAAAACAGCAGATCCTTGGCAGCGGCAAGACATTGACTACCAAGGCCCATCTGGAGGACTGCATCGCCGCGGCCCTGGACCTGCTGGACCCGGAGCTGGTGGGGCAGGCGGAGATGCTGGCCCTGTCCACCACCCTGGCCACCAATGCCTGCCTGGAGGATAAGGGAAGCCGTGCCAGGATCTTAATGATCGGCATGGATCCGGAATGCATGCCCAACCTGCGGGAGGTTTACGGGGCCTACGGCTTCCGGGACCCGGAAGAACTGGTGTTTATGGACGGAAAGCCGGAACACCTTTTCCGGAACCCGAAGGAGCCGGACTGGGCGGAGCTGGAAGAAAAGGCCCCGGAATGGTTTGCCCAGTGCGGGGCCGCGGGGGTGCTGCAGGCCTTTCCACGGGCCAACGGAGGCCGCTTTGAAAAAACGGCCAAGGAGATCCTGAAGAAAAAGCTGGGGATCCCGGTGACTACCGCCTGCGAGATGTCCGATGAGGTGGACGTACTCCGCCGGGGGGCGGGCACGCTTCTGAACACCCGGCTGATCCCCCTGATCGCGGAATTCTTTCAGGCGGTGAAGCATGTCATGAAGGACCGGGGCATGAAGATGCCCCTGGCCCTTATGCGCAGCGACGGCAGCCTTATGTCCGAGGAACTGGCCCGGGAATACCCGGTGGAGACCCTGCTCTCCGGACCGGCGGCCAGCCTGGTGGGCGGCAGCGTCCTGGCGGGACAGGCCGACGCGGTGATCGTGGACATGGGCGGCACCACCACGGATGTGGCCATGGTGCGGGACAAAATCCCCCTGACCTCTCAGGGCGGGATCAAGATCGGCCCCTGGAAGACCACCATCAACGGCGTGTACGTGGACACCTTCCTTCTGGGAGGGGACAGCGCCGTCCGCTTCCGGGAGGGGAGTCTGTATCTGGACGGCCGCCGGGTGATCCCCCTTTCTTTCCTGGTGGAGCGGTATCCGGAGACGGTGGAAAAGCTGGCGGCCCTGGGCAGGCAGAAGCGGACCCACACCCGGATGCTTCACGAATTTTATGTGCTCCAGCGGAGCATCGCCGGACAGCCCGGCTTTACAGAGGAGGAGCAGGCCCTGTGCCGGGCTCTGGAGCAGGGGCCCCTTCCCATAGAGGAACTGGCAGAAGCCGTGAAGGGAGATATTTACACCATGAAAACGGAGCGGCTGGAGGCGGAGGGCATCCTCATGCGCAGCGGCCTGACCCCCACGGACGCTATGATCCTGAAAGGCGATTTCCCCGGACACAGCGGGGAGGCCGCCGGGGAAGCCCTGCGGTTTCTGGCCAGGAACCTGGACTGCCGGCCGGAGGAGATCCCGGATCAGGTGTACGAACTGGTGGAGAAAAAGCTGTACTGCAACCTGGTGCGGATCCTTCTGGACCTGGAGCATCCGGGACAGCAGAGAACTCTGGATCAGGAAAATATGGAGACCTTCATCGGTCTCTGCTATGAGAAAGCCAGACATCCGGAGAGGGTGAGCTGGATGCAGGTGCCCTTTACCGTAAAATTCCCCCTGGTGGGCGTGGGAGCCCCTATCCACATCTTCCTGCCCCGGGTGGCCGCCCTGCTGGGGACCCGGGCGGTCATCGGCAAAGACGCCCCGGTAGCCAACGCCCTGGGGGCCATTGCCAGCCAGGTCGTCACCAGAGTCCGGCTGCGGGTGAAGGTGGAATACAGAGGAGCGGAGTTCCTGGGATTTTCTGTCTATGAAGGGACGGAGCGGAAACTGTTCCGGGATTATCACCAGGCCCTGGAACTGGCGGAAAAACTCGCCAGAGCGCAGGTGCTGGAGAAGGTCCGGCGGCAGGGGGGCTTCGACAACCCGGAGGTGCAGGTGAAATTCCGGGAGATCGGCGGCAAGGGCAGCAATCTCCCCATGCTCTTCGAGACCATTGTGGAAGCCTCGGCGGTCAGCGCCTTCCGGCTGTAAAGAATTTTCCCGGATTTAACGCAAGCCGCCCTTGACTTTTTTCATGGCAGAGGATATAATGTTCAGGCGTGCATAGAAGATGCGGTTCTTTTTTTGTGCGCAAATCAGAGAAACTACAGCAGCCGCAGGGAAATCTATCAGGAGGTGAAAGGAATGCCTACATTTAACCAGTTAGTCAGAAAAGGCCGTGAGACCGCAGTGAAAAAGTCCACAGCCCCGGCTCTTCAGAGAAGCTTTAACTCTCTGAAGAAAAAATCCACCAACATGTCTTCTCCCCAGAAGCGTGGTGTGTGTACCGCAGTAAAGACCGCTACACCGAAAAAGCCTAACTCAGCTCTGAGAAAGATCGCCAGAGTACGTCTTTCCAACGGCATCGAGGTTACCAGCTATATTCCCGGAGAGGGACACAATCTTCAGGAGCACAGCGTGGTGCTGATCCGTGGAGGAAGAGTTAAGGACCTGCCCGGTACCAGATACCACATCATCCGTGGAACCCTGGATACCGCAGGTGTTGCCAACCGGAAACAGGCCCGTTCCAAATACGGCGCCAAGAGACCGAAAAAGTAATCTTTCGGCCGCTTATTAAATAGAAAAGATTTTCTGTATCACCGTTTATGGTTGGATCGGTCATTCCGTGAGGCCCCTTCTGCGGCTGCGGGTCAATAGAGGATTTACCGGCGCAGACACATATGCGTACCATAACAGTGTGAGTACCTGAGATCTAATCAAAATGATTAAGGAGGGAAGTAACGTGCCACGTAAAGGACATACTCAGAAGAGAGATGTTTTAGCAGATCCCATCTACAACAACAAAGTGGTTACCAAGCTGATCAACAACATCATGCTGGACGGCAAGAAAGGCGTAGCCCAGAAGATTGTTTACGGCGCATTTGCTAAAGTTGAAGAGAAAGCCGGAAAACCGGCGCTGGAAGTATTTGAGGAAGCGATGAACAACATTATGCCCGTTCTGGAGGTTAAGGCCAGACGTATCGGCGGAGCCACCTATCAGGTGCCCATCGAGGTTCGGGCAGACCGCCGTCAGGCCCTGGCTCTGCGCTGGCTGACCATGTTCTCCCGCAAGAGAGGCGAGAAGACCATGGAAGACAGACTGGCCAATGAGCTTCTGGATGCCATGAACAACACCGGCGCATCCGTGAAGAGAAAAGAAGACGTGCATAAGATGGCAGAGGCCAATAAGGCATTTGCTCATTACAGATTCTAAAGGAGGAAAATCCGTTGGCTGGAAGAGAATATCCATTAGAGAGAACCAGAAACATCGGTATCATGGCTCACATTGACGCCGGAAAGACCACTCTGACCGAGCGTATCCTGTACTACACCGGTGTGAACTACAAGATTGGAGATACTCACGAAGGCACGGCGACCATGGACTGGATGGAGCAGGAGCAGGAGCGTGGTATTACCATTACCTCCGCCGCTACCACCTGCCACTGGACCCTGCAGGAAAACTGCAAGCCGAAACCGGGCGCTCTGGAGCACCGTATCAACATCATCGATACCCCCGGACACGTGGACTTCACCGTTGAGGTAGAGCGTTCCCTGCGTGTGCTGGACGGAGCCGTAGGCGTGTTCTGCGCCAAGGGCGGCGTGGAGCCCCAGTCCGAGAACGTATGGCGTCAGGCAGACACCTACAACGTACCCCGTATGGCATTCATCAACAAGATGGATATCCTGGGCGCGAACTTCTACGGAGCGGTAGATCAGATCCGTACCCGTCTGGGCAAGAACGCCATCATCCTGCAGCTTCCCATCGGAAAAGAGGATGAGTTCAAGGGCATCATCGACCTGTTCGAGATGAAGGCATACATCTACAATGACGACAAGGGCGAGGATATCTCCATCACGGATATCCCTGAGGATATGCAGGACGACGCCGAGCTGTACCACACCGAGCTGATCGAGAAGGTCTGCGAGCTGGACGACGACCTGATGATGCGTTACCTGGAAGACGATATCCCCTCTGTGGACGAGATGAAGGCAGTGCTGCGGAAAGCTACCTGCGAGTGCGCGGCTGTTCCCGTATGCTGCGGATCCGCCTACAGAAACAAGGGCGTACAGAAGCTTCTGGACGCGATCCTGGAGTACATGCCTGCTCCCACCGACATTCCTCCCATCGAGGGAACGGATCTGGACGGCAACCCCATGGTGAGACACTCTTCCGATGACGAGCCCTTCTCCGCTCTGGTCTTCAAGATCATGACGGATCCCTTCGTAGGAAAACTGGCATATTTCCGTGTGTATTCCGGTACCATGAACTCCGGTTCCTATGTACTGAATGCCACAAAAGATAAGAAAGAGCGTGTGGGACGTATCCTGCAGATGCACGCCAACAAGAGAATGGAGCTGGATAAGGTTTACTCCGGCGATATCGCCGCGGCCATCGGCTTTAAGATCTCTACCACCGGCGATACCATCTGCGACGAGCAGCATCCGGTCATCCTGGAGTCCATGGAGTTCCCGGAGCCGGTTATCGAGCTGGCCATCGAGCCCAAGACCAAAGCGGGCCAGGGCAAGCTGGGCGAGGCTCTTTCCAAGCTGGCTGAGGAGGATCCCACCTTCCGCGCCCACACCAATCAGGAGACAGGCCAGACCATCATCGCCGGAATGGGCGAGCTGCATCTGGAGATCATCGTAGACCGTCTGCTCCGTGAGTTCCATGTGGAGGCCAACGTAGGCGCTCCCCAGGTTGCTTACAAGGAGACCATCACCAAGAATGTGGATGTGGACAGCAAGTACGCGAAACAGTCCGGTGGACGTGGACAGTATGGTCACTGTAAAGTGAAGTTCGAGCCCATGGACGCCAACGGCGAGGAGACCTACAAGTTCGAGTCCACCGTTGTGGGCGGCGCGATCCCCAAGGAATATATCCCCGCTGTGGACGAGGGTATCCAGGACGCTATGAAGGCCGGTATCCTGGGAGGCTTCCCGGTAGTCGGCGTACACGCCAACGTGTACGACGGATCCTACCACGAGGTAGACTCCTCCGAGATGGCATTCCATATCGCCGGATCCCTGGCATTCAAGGATGCCATGAAGAAGGCTTCTCCGGTACTGCTGGAGCCCATCATGAAGGTAGAGGTTTCCACTCCGGAAGATTACATGGGCGATGTCATCGGCGATATCAACTCCCGCCGGGGACGCATCGAGGGTATGGACGACATCGGCGGCGGCAAGATGATCCGCGGATTCGTTCCTCTGGCGGAGATGTTCGGATACGCCACCGACCTTCGTTCCAGAACCCAGGGCCGTGGAAACTACTCCATGTTCTTTGACAGATACGAGCAGGTTCCCAAGTCTGTACAGGAAAAAGTTCTGTCTGACAAGAGCAAATAAGTAATAATTCGTTTATATTTCCCTTGCAAAGCGAGCGGAAATGCAATATAATCTAGTTTAGCAGATTTTTGAGTAAAAAAGGAAAATCAAAAAGCGCCCACAGGGCCTGAGATTTATAAGGAGGACTTTTAAAAATGGCAAAAGCTAAGTTTGAGAGAACAAAACCCCATTGTAACATTGGTACCATCGGCCACGTAGACCATGGTAAAACCACTCTGACCGCAGCTATCACCAAGACCCTGCACGCAAGACTGGGTCTGGGCCAGGAAGTTGCATTCGAGAATATCGACAAGGCTCCGGAAGAGAGAGAGCGTGGAATCACCATCTCTACCGCACACGTTGAGTACGAGACTGCGAAGAGACACTACGCACACGTTGACTGCCCCGGACATGCCGACTACGTTAAGAACATGATCACCGGTGCTGCTCAGATGGACGGCGCTATCCTGGTTGTTGCCGCTACCGACGGTGTTATGGCTCAGACCAAGGAGCACATCCTTCTGTCCCGTCAGGTAGGCGTTCCCTACATCGTTGTATTCATGAACAAATGTGACATGGTAGACGATGAGGAGCTGCTGGAGCTGGTAGACATGGAGATCCGTGAGCTGCTGAACGAGTACGACTTCCCGGGCGATGACACCCCGATCATTCAGGGTTCCGCTCTGAAGGCTCTGGAAGATCCCATGGGACCCTGGGGCGACAAGATTATGGAGCTGATGGATGCTGTAGATGCTTACATCCCGGATCCCCAGCGTGACACTGACAAACCGTTCCTGATGCCTGTAGAGGATGTATTCACCATCACCGGCCGTGGTACGGTTGCTACCGGTAGAGTAGAGCGTGGTGTTCTGCATCTGAACGAGGAAGTTGAGATCGTTGGTATCAAAGAGGAGACCAGAAAGACCGTTGTTACCGGTATCGAGATGTTCCGTAAGCTGCTGGATGAGGCTCAGGCTGGTGATAACATCGGCGCTCTGCTTCGTGGTGTTCAGAGAACTGAAATCGAAAGAGGACAGGTTCTGGCAAAACCGGGCAGCGTTACCTGCCACAAGAAATTTACCGCTCAGGTATACGTTCTGACCAAGGACGAGGGTGGCCGTCATACTCCGTTCTTCAACAACTACAGACCGCAGTTCTACTTCCGTACAACGGACGTTACCGGCGTGATCGCTCTGCCCGAA
The DNA here is from genome assembly GCA_963928055.1 of Candidatus Scatomonas sp. Taxonomy (GTDB): domain Bacteria; phylum Bacillota; class Clostridia; order Lachnospirales; family Lachnospiraceae; genus Scatomonas. Next base: position 110,486 of record CAWVDN010000003.1, read on the forward strand.
GGCACTGAGATGTGCATGCCTGGCGACAACGTAGAGATGACCATCGAGCTGATCCATCCCATCGCTATGGAGCAGGGTCTTACCTTCGCTATCCGTGAGGGCGGACGTACTGTAGGATCCGGCCGTGTTGCCACCATCATCGAGTAATTCATATCCCATCGACAGGATATAAAAAAAGGAGCCGCGTCTCCATAGATGAGAAATCATCTGTGGGGCCGCGGCTCCTATTTTATCTGTAAAAGAAAGCTCCGGGACTTCCAGGCAAGCTGTTGCGGCAGCTACGGTAAGGATCAGAGGTTTCTTTGAAAATACGGTAGAGGAAGTCGGCGAACTACAGTAAGAATCAGAGGTTTCTTTGAAGTTACGGTAGAGGAAGTCGGCGAACTACGGTAAGAATCAATGATTTCTTCGAAAATACGGTAGAGGAAGTCGGCGAACTACAGTAAGAATCAATGATTTCTCTGAACATACGGTAGAGGAAGTCGGCGAACTACGGCAAGAATCAGGGATTACTTTGAACATACGGTAGAGGAAACCAGGGAGCTAATGTAAGAATCAGAGGTTTCTTTGAAGTTACGGTAGAGGAAGTCGGTGAACTACTGTAAGAATCAGTGATTTCTCTGAAAATACGGTAGAGGAAGTCGGCGAACTACAGTAAGAATCAATGATTTCTTCAAAAATACGGTAGTGGAATTTGGCGAACTACAGTAAGAATCAGTGATTTCTTCGAAAATACGGTAGAGGAATCCAGGGAACTACGAGGAGAGTTCGGACTCCTTTGAAAGTGCATAAAAAGACCTGCCTGCAGGAGCTTTGCCCTGCAGGCAGACTTTTAAGAGATGTTTCAGTCTTCTTTCTTTTCCACCATAGGAGAGTCAGGAGTCTGGGCCTTAAATACATAGCCGCACTGGCAGACGGCGTCTTCTACAATACGGCCTTTGACGGTAAACACTTCCACCTCTTCGCCGCACTGCGGGCAGATCCGATCCTCCGGCACCGGTGTCTTAAATTTTGCTTCGCATCCATCTAATACAGCCATTGCTTGCACCTCCTTGAAAAACAGTTTTCATCTGTATATGTTCAGTATAGCCTAAAAAACGAAAAAAAACAAGCGCATAGCCAACAGGATCTGACCGGGATCAGAAAAAACCTCGGCCGAAGAAGGCGGAATACGGGAAAATGCAAGAAAACCGTTGACAAATTGCAAAAACCTATTATATAATCTCTGCGATGGCGATGACGAAGAGAAGTAGCCCGGAAGATCGCTCCCAGAGAGCGGGGAACGGTGAGAGCCCCGCAGAATGAGTCCGTGTGAATAACACTTCAGCAGCCGCAATCTGAACACTGTTTCTTTACAGGACAGCCAGTAGGTGCGCCGTGAGCCGCGCGATAAGCGGCGGGGCTTTCATAGAGAAGCCGCAGAGAGACTGAAATCAGTAAATCAGGTGGTACCGCGGACATACAAGCTGTTCGTCCTGAACAAAACGTTTAGGGCGGGCAGCTTATTTTGCGCGTAAACTACGAGCCGGGCGGCAAGATACCAACAGACGCGGCGGTTATGCCTGCATAACAAGCCGTGACTGTTGGTATCTTGACATGCGGCGACAGCCGCGAGTGAGCAGGAGCGGAGCGGATGCGAACTGCCCGGGGAGGGCGGCGCGAAGAGCGACAGCCGCGAGTGAGCAGGAGCGGAGCGGATGCGAACTGCCCGGGGAGGGCGGCGCGAAGAGCGGCGCACTTGTACCGCCCTAAAAGGAATCGTCTTAGAAGAGTGAAATTGCAAGGAGGAGATTATGGACACATCAAACATCTACCGCAGCCGTACTCTCAACCAGGTGAGCGAGGCGGATGTGGGACAGAACCTGAAACTGGCGGGCTGGATCGAGAATATCCGGGACCACGGCGGAGTATCCTTTATTGACCTGCGGGATATGTACGGGGTCATGCAGGTGGTCATGCGGGACACCAGCCTTCTGGAGGGCCTCAGCAAGGAGGACTGTATTTCCGTGGAAGGTCCGGTGCAGCACCGGGACGAAGAAACCTACAATGATAAGATCCCTACGGGTACCATCGAGCTGGAGGCCCACAAGGTAGCGGTCCTTGGCAAGGTAAGACGCCAGCTGCCCTTTGAGATCATGACCTCCAAGGAGACCCGGGAGGATGTGCGCCTGAAATACCGCTACCTGGATCTGCGGAACCGGAAGGTGAAAGATAACATGATCTTCCGCTCCCAGGTGATCTCCTTCCTGCGCCAGAAGATGACGGAGATGGGCTTCCTGGAGATCCAGACCCCCATCCTCTGCGCCTCTTCCCCGGAGGGAGCCAGGGACTACATTGTTCCCTCCCGGAAGTTTAAAGGGAAATTCTACGCCCTGCCCCAGGCGCCCCAGCAGTACAAGCAGCTGCTGATGGTGTCGGGCTTTGATAAATATTTCCAGATCGCTCCCTGTTTCCGAGACGAGGACGCCAGAGCGGACCGGTCCCCGGGAGAGTTTTACCAGCTGGATTTTGAGATGAGCTTCGCCACCCAGGAGGATGTATTCCGGGCCGGAGAGGAAGTGCTGACCGCAGCCTTCCGGAAATTTGCTCCGGAAGGATATCAGGTGACGGAAGCGCCCTATCCGGTGATCAGTTATAAGCAGGCGATGCTGGAGTTCGGCACCGACAAGCCGGATCTGCGGAACCCCCTGCGGATCGTGGATGTGACGGAGTTCTTCCAGAACTGTACCTTCAAGCCCTTCCACAACAAGACTGTGCGGGCCATCAAGGTGCACGCGGATATGTCCAAGGGCTTCCATGAGAAGCTGCTGAAGTTCGCCACCTCCATCGGCATGGGGGGACTGGGCTATCTGGAAGTAAAGGAAGATATGAGCTACAAGGGACCCATTGACAAGTTCATTCCGGCGGAGCGGAAGGGCGAGATCGCCCAGATCGCGGGGCTGGAACCGGGGGACACCATTTTCTTTATCGCGGACAATGAGGAGAGAGCCTCCCTGTACGCGGGCCAGATCCGCACGGAGCTGGGAGAGCGGCTGGATCTCTGCGAGAAGAACGCGTACCGGTTCTGCTTTGTCAATGACTTCCCCATGTATGAGTACGACAAAGAGGAAAAGAAGATCATCTTCACCCACAATCCCTTCTCCATGCCCCAGGGAGGTCTGGAGGCCCTGAATACCAAGGATCCTCTGGAAGTGCTGGCTTATCAGTACGACATTGTCTGCAACGGAGTGGAGCTGTCCTCCGGAGCGGTCCGGAACCATGATCTGGACATTATGGTCAAGGCCTTTGAGATCGCCGGCTACACCGAGGAAGATCTGCAGAAGAAGTTCGGAGCCCTGTACCAGGCGTTCCAGTTCGGCGCTCCGCCCCACGCGGGCATGGCCCCCGGCATCGACCGGATGATCATGCTGCTGCGGAACGAGGAGAACATCCGGGAGGTGATCCCCTTCCCCATGAACGGCAACGCCCAGGATCTTATGTGCGGCGCCCCGGGAGAAGTTTCCGAGACACAGCTGCGGGAAGCCCATATCAAAGTGAGACAGTAAGATGAACATGGTCATGATCCTGGTGGATTTTCTCATACCGGCGCTGATGCTGCTTTTCGGCCTGGCTATGTGGAAAGCTCCTTCCCATAAAGTGGATAAGTGGTACGGCTACCGGACCCGGCGGGCCCTGAAAAGCAGGGAGGCCTACGTCTTCGCCCAGGTCCGCATGGGGCGGATCTGGACCTGGACGGCTCTTCCGCTGGGAGCGGCGGCCCTGATCCTGGCCCTGCTCTTTGGAACGGATCCGGGATTTACGAAGATTTCCCTGGCTCTTCTGGGAGGACAGGTGCTGGTGATGGTGCTGGCCATGATCCCGGTGGAGCGGGCTCTGAAGAAAAAATTCGGCTGAGGTGAAAGATGGAACGGGATGTAAGTATGGAGGAGATCTCTGACGGCCGCCTGTACGGGCTCAATGATCTGGTAAAGGCGGACTGCCGGGACTGCCGGGGCTGTTCCCGGTGCTGCCGGGACATGGGCAGTTCCATTTTGCTGGATCCTCTGGATGTGTTCCGGCTGTCGGAGGGCCTGGGAGCTTCCTTTGAGGAGCTGCTGGAGCGATGCCTGGAACTGCATGTGGTAGACGGAGTGATCCTGCCCAACCTGAAAATGGATGAGAAAAGAAACTGCTGTGTGTTCCTGAACGACCAGGGACGCTGCTCCATTCACAGCTTCCGTCCGGGAATCTGCCGGATCTTTCCTCTGGGAAGATTCTATGAAAACCGGGATTTCCGGTATTTTCTGCAGATCCACGAGTGTCCCGCCAGCCGCAGCAAGATCAAAGTAAAAAAATGGATCGACACCCCGGATCTTCCGAAAAATCAGGAGTTTATCCGGGACTGGCACTTCTTCCTGAAGGATCTTCAGGAGACCTTCGGGACGGAGGCGGGAGCGGCCAGGCAGAAGGCCGTGAACGTATATATATTGAAACAGTTTTATCAGACTCCCTTCAGCCGGGAGCGGGACTTTTATCAGCAGTTCCGGGAAAGGCTGGAGGCAGCCCAGGGTGTCTGCGGCGTATGCCCAGGCGGAAAGGAGTAAAGGATGAGTTTTCGGGAAATTGATATTAAGAGTTATCCGGGAAATCCCTGGAAGATGATCGGAGACGACTGGATGCTGGTCACCGCGGAAAAAGACGGGAAGATCAATACCATGACCGCCTCCTGGGGCGGCGTCGGGATCATGTGGGGCAAGACCGTGGCCACCGCCTATCTCCGGCCCCAGCGGTATACCAAGGAGTTTGTGGACGGCAGCGATACCTTTACCTTAAGTTTTTTCGGCGGAAAAGAAAAGCAGGCCATGGGCTATCTGGGAAAGGTGTCCGGCAGAGAAGAGCCGGATAAGATCGGGAAGACGGACCTGCATGTGACAGAGGTGGAGGGAGCCCCCACCTTCCGGGAGGCGGAGCTGGTGCTGGTGTGCCGGAAGCTGTACGCCCAGGAGATGAAGCCGGAGTGTTTTCTGGCCGGGGAAGAGATTGAAAAATGGTATCCGGAAAAGGATTACCACACCATGTACATTGCCGAGATCGTCAAGGCCTACGCCAGGTAAGTTCCGGGGAGTCAACTATGTGGATCGCGGATAAATGGAAAGATTATGAGGTCCTGGACACCTCCCGGGGAGAGAAGCTGGAGCGGTGGGGAAATTACACCCTGATCCGGCCGGATCCCCAGGTGATCTGGGATACAGAGCGGAAGGCGCCCGGCTGGAAAAACTGCAGCGGCCATTATCACCGGAGCAGCCGGGGCGGAGGCCAGTGGGAGTTCTTCGGTCTGCCGGAGCAATGGCAGATCCGCTACCGGGAGCTGACTTTTCACCTGAAGCCCTTCAGCTTCAAGCACACAGGGCTGTTTCCGGAGCAGGCGGTGAACTGGGACTGGTTTGGAGAAAAGATCCGCCGGGCCGGGCGGCCGGTGAAGGTGCTGAATCTGTTTGCCTATACCGGAGGAGCGACTCTGGCGGCGGCGGCGGCAGGAGCCCAGGTCACCCATGTGGACGCCTCCAAGGGGATGGTCACCTGGGCCCGGGAGAACGCTGCTTCTTCCGGCCTTCAGGATAAGCCCATCCGCTGGCTGGTGGACGACTGTATGAAATTTGTGGAGCGGGAGATCCGCCGGGGCAACCACTACGAGGGCATCATCATGGATCCCCCCTCCTACGGCCGGGGGCCCAAAGGAGAGATCTGGAAGATCGAGGACGCGGTATATCCCCTGATCTGCCAGTGCGAAAAGCTGCTGAGCCGGGAGCCCCTGTTTTTCCTGGTGAATTCCTACACCACAGGGCTGGCTCCGGCGGTGCTGACCTACATGATCGCCACGGCCCTGAAGCACCGGGGCGGCCATACAGAGGCGGCGGAGATCGGCCTGCCGGTGGCGTCCACCGGCCTGATCCTGCCCTGCGGAGCATCCGGCCGCTGGGAGAACTGCTGAGGGAAGAGCCGGGATCGGATATATCAGGTAACAATGAGGACTGCGCCGGAGGCGCAGGGATATCTTGAGGAGGATATTATGAAAGACTACAGGGAAATGAGCAGAGAGGAACTGTTGGCGCTCCATAAGGAGGTAGAGGCAGAATATGAGGAAGTAAAGGGCAAAGGACTGAAGCTGGATATTTCCAGAGGAAAGCCCTCCACAGAGCAGCTGGACCTTTCCGAGGGACTGCTGACGGTGATCTCCAAAAATGAGGACTGCTACAGCGACGCCGGGGAAGACTGCAGAAACTACGGAAATCCCACGGGAGTCAAAGAAGCCAAAGCGCTTATGGGAGCCATTATGGGCGCTCCGGCGGAGCAGGTCATTGTCTGCGGCAACGCCAGCCTGACCATTATGTTCAATACCGTATCCCGCTCCTTTACCCACGGGGTGCTGGGCAGCACGCCCTGGGCCAAGCTGGACAAGGTAAAATTCCTCTGCCCGGTTCCCGGGTATGACCGCCACTTCAGCGTTACAGAGTACTTTGGCGTGGAAATGATCAACGTGCCCATGTCCCCGGAGGGACCGGATATGGACATGGTGGAGAAACTGGTGGCCGAGGACGAGAGCATCAAGGGGATCTGGTGCGTACCCAAATATTCCAATCCCCAGGGATATACCTACTCCGATGAAACCGTAAGAAGATTCGCGGCCCTGAAACCGGCGGCCAAGGACTTCCGGATCTTCTGGGACAATGCCTACGGCATCCACCATTTATATGAAGAAGAGGAGAAGCAGGATCAGCTGCTGAACATTCTGGAGGAATGCGAGAAGGCCGGAAACCCGGATATGGTTTACGTCTTTGCCTCCACCTCCAAGGTCAGCTACGCCGGCGCGGGGATTTCCGCCATCGCCGCCTCTCCCGCCAACCTGGAAGAGATCAAGAGATATATGGGATTCCAGACCATCGGCTACAACAAGGTGAATCAGCTCCGCCACGTGCGCTACTTTAAGAACATAGAGGGCGTAAAGGCCCAGATGATGAAGCACGCCGCCATCATGCGGCCCAAGTTCGAGACCGTGGAGAGAGTGCTGGCGCAGGAGATCGGCGGCACAGGCCTGGGAACCTGGACCAGCCCCAGAGGCGGATACTTTATCTCCTTTGACGCGCTGCCGGGCTGCGCCAAAGCCATTGTGGCCAAGTGCAAGGAAGCGGGACTGGTGATCACCGGGGCGGGATCCAGCTATCCCTACCACAAGGATCCCCTGGATTCCAACATCCGCATCGCTCCCTCCTATCCCACGCCGGAGGAGTTGGCCCTTGCCATGGATGTATTTGTGCTCAGCGTGAAGCTGGTGAGCATCGAGAAGCTTCTGGAAAATAAATAAAAGGCATTCCGGCGTCTGCCGGATGATCCTGAAACAGGGAGGAGCAGCTGCCATGAAAATCGTTGTTTTGGCTGGGGGAACCAGCTCAGAAAGAGAAATTTCCATCGTGTCCGGAAGCGGCGTCTGCCGGGCGCTGCGGGAGAAGGGACACGAGGCCATTCTCCTGGACGTGTTTTTCGGATGCGGGGACGAAGAGGCCGCGGAGGGATTTCCGCGGGAATATGATGTGGACAGAGCGGAAGCGGCCATGAAAGAAAAAAGCGCCGGCCTGGGGGAGGCCCTTCAGAGCCGCCGGGAGTTTTTCGGCCCCCATGTGCTGGAACTCTGCGGTAAGGCGGAGATGGTCTTCCTGGCCCTCCACGGGGCCAACGGGGAGGACGGAAAGGTCCAGGCGGCCTTTGACCTTTTCGGCATCCGCTACACGGGAACCGATTATCTCAGCAGTGCCGTGGCCATGGACAAGGCCCTGACCAAGGTGTTCTTTGAGGCTTATCAGGTGCCGGCCCCCCGGGGCATCCATCTGGTCCGGGGCGGGGAAAACACGGATCCGGCGGAAGCGGGCCTGGAGTATCCGGTGATCGTAAAGCCCTGCTGCGGAGGCTCCAGCGTGGGAGTGTCCATCGCGGAAAAGCCAGAGGAATATCAGAAAGCCCTGGAGGAAGCCTTCCTTTATGAAGACCAGGTAGTGGTGGAGGAATTTATCCGGGGCCGGGAGTTCTCCGTGGCGGTCATCGACGGCAGGGCATACCCTGTCATTGAGATCGCGCCCCGGGAAGGATTTTACGATTTCAAAAACAAATACACCGCCGGCAGCACGGTGGAGACCTGCCCGGCGGCGCTGTCTCCGGAAAAGACAGCGGAAATGCAGGAAGCCGCGGTCCGGGGGGCAGAGGCCCTGGGCATCACCGGCTACTGCCGGCTGGACTTTATCATGCGGGAGGACGGAAGATTCTACTGCCTGGAGGCCAACACTCTGCCGGGCATGACCCCCACCAGCCTGATCCCCCAGGAGGCCGCGGCCCTGGGCATCGGCTATCCGGAGCTCTGTGAGGAGCTGATCCGGATCTCCCTGAAAAAGTATCAGTAAGACAGGAGCGCGTCATGAAAAATCTGACTTTGAACCATATAGCCGGAGCCTGCGGCGGACAGTACGCGGGTCCGGAGGAAATGCGGGATTTCTGTGTGACGGATATTACCACGGACAGCCGCCAGGTAAAGGAGGGCGGCCTGTTCGTGGCCATTCCCGGAGAGCGGGTGGACGGACACGCATACATACAGAAAGCCCTGGACGCCGGAGCAGCCGCTGTGATATCCCAGCGGGAACTTCCGGGAGCGGAATTCCCCTATATCCGGGTGGAGAACTCCCTGCAGGCGGTGAAGGATATCGCCGAATTTTACCTGCGGGGCCTGGGGATCCCGGTGGTGGGCATTGCCGGCAGCGTGGGCAAGACCAGTACCAAAGAGATGGCGGCTTCGGTTCTGTCCCAGAAGTACCGGGTCCTGAAGACCGAGGGAAACTTCAATAACGAGCTGGGACTGCCCCTGACCATCTTCCGCCTGCGGGAGGAGGATCAGATCGCGGTGCTGGAAATGGGGATCAGCGATTTCGGGGAGATGCACCGGCTGTCCAAGATCGCCCGGCCGGAGACCTGCATCCTGACCAACATCGGCTGGTGCCATCTGGAGAACCTGAAGAGCCGGGACGGGATCCTGCGGGCAAAATCCGAGATCTTCGATTATATGCAGCCCCAGGGACACATTGTCCTCAACGGGGACGACGACAAGCTGTCCACGATCCGGGAGGTGAAGGGGATCGTTCCCCGGACCTTCGGCCTGGACAGCAGAAATGATGTGTGGGCGGATCAGCTGGAGCCCCAGGGACTAAAAGGGATCTCCTGCCGGATCCATACCCCGGAGGGCAGTTTTTCCGTGCTGGTGCCAAAGCCCGGAGAGCATATGGTCTACAACGCTCTGGCGGCAGCGGCGGCGGGACTGTACTACGGGCTGACCCTGGAGGAGATCCGGGCCGGCATTGAAAGCTACGAAACCATCCGGGGCCGTTTCCGGATCCTGGATACCGGAAGGTACACGGTGATCGACGACTGCTACAACGCCAACCCCGTATCCATGAAAGCCTCCCTGCAGGCCCTGCAGGACGGAAAAAACCGCCGGGTGGCGGTCCTGGGAGATATGGGAGAGCTGGGAGAGCAGGAAGCGGAGCTTCACCGGCAGGTAGGAGAGTACGCCGGTTCCCTGGACATCGACGCCCTTTACTGCGCCGGCCCCTTAAGCCGGCATCTGGCGGAAGCGGCAAAAAAAGCCGATCCCCGGCTGGATACCGCCTGGTACCCCAGCAGGGATCAGCTGATGGTAGAGCTGACGAAGCTGCTCCGGGAGGGAGATACCGTGTTGGTAAAAGCCTCCCATTATATGGGATTTGATAAAATTGTAAATATGCTCAGCAAGTAAAGCTCAGAGCCTGCGGATCAGGGCCCAGAGCCCCATCATAGCCTCCCCGGGAATAAATTTCGCTGCCACGCGGTGCAGGAAGCACACCGGGCCGGGGGTGGAAACCGGCAGCCCAAGCCGGCTGTCCAACAGGGCAAGCTTTACCACGGTCCTGCAGCGGGATGCCAGGGGGAAATGGCGGACAGCCGTTTCCTCCCTGGCATTTTTTGCTTTGGGGATAAATTCGGTGTCCTTGATCCAGTAGGGACAGAGGGCGGTGACATGGATGCCGCGGCCAAAAAGCTCCACCCGGAGCCCCCGGCTGAAGCGGTAGAGAAAGGCCTTGGAGGCCGCGTATACGTTTAAAAAGGGGAAGGGCTGAAAAGCCGAGGTGGAGCAGACCTCCAGGATGCGGCCGCCCTTCTTCATATAGGGCAGGGCCAGCAGGGTCACTTCCACGGCGGCCCGGCAGTTGAGATCGATCATTTTGGCCGTATCCCTTCGGGAGACCTCCCAGGTGCGGCCGATGCGGCCGAAACCGGCGGCGCAGATCAGAATACGGATTTCCGGCTGCTCCTTCTCAAGCAGTTCTTCCAGCGCGGTCAGGCTGCTCTCCTCTGTGAGATCCAGGGAGAGGGGCCGGACGGGAACGGGACAGATCCGGCGGAGCTCCTCCAGACGGTCCGTCCTTCTGGCAACGGCCCAGATCTCCTCCGGTTTTTCTTTGGACCCCGCGATCTGCAGGGCGAATTCTTTTCCAAGACCGGAGGAAGCTCCGGTGATCAGCGCGATTTTCATATCTCAGGATTCTTCCTTACTCATGGCTGCCGCATGCTTCTTGATGGCCTCAAAGGTTTCGGAACTGATCACGTGTTCCATCCGGCAGGCGTCCTCGATGGCTGTTTTTTCGTCTACCCCCAGCTTTACCAGCAGTCTGGAGATCACCGTATGGCGCTCGTAGATCTTGGCGGCAATGGCCAGGCCGGAGGGAGTCAGATGGATATGGCCGTCATCGTCCACGGCGACCAGATCGCTGTTGCGCAGATTCTTCATGGCAACGCTGACGCTGGGTTTGGAAAAACCCAGTTCCGTGGCAATATCGATGGAGCGCACGGCCGGCTTTTTCTGGCTCAGGATCAGGATCGTTTCCAGATAGTTCTCCGCGGATTCTTGAATTTTCATACACCAGATTCCTCCTTAGGCTGATGTTTAGATTGTAACACGTTAAAGAGGAATGGGCAACGGCTGTGCCCGATATTTTTGAATCCTGCTCAGCCTTCTTCCGCAGCTTCCATTTTTTCCAGTTTCCCGTGGGTCAGACGGTAAACCGTATCGGCGGCTTTCACCACCTCGTTGGAGTGGGAGACAATGATCACACATTTCTGAAATTCCCGGGCTGCCTCTTTAAAAATATCGATGATTTCCCGGGCGGTATCTTCATCCAGGTTTCCCGTAGGTTCGTCTGCCAAAATTATGGGATTCTCGGAGGCCAGGGCCCTGGCGATGGCGACCCGCTGCTGCTGTCCGCCGGAAAGTTTCAGCACATTGCGTTTGGACTCTTCCCTGGAAAGCCCTACCTTTTCCAGGAGCGGAAGAGCATCTTTTTTTGTGACGAGCTTTACGTTCTCCTCTGGCGTCATGTAGTCGATCAAATTATAGTTCTGGAAGACAAAGGAAATATTCCGGCGGCGGTGCTGGGAAAGGCCGGCCTTCTGGATATCCTGCCCGTCCATCAGGATCGCGCCGGAGCGGGGGGTGTCCAGGCCGCCCAGCAGAGACAGCAGGGTGGTCTTACCGCAGCCGGAGGGGCCGAAGATCACATAGATCTTTCCCGTCTCAAACTTTTCGTTCAGATCATTCAGAACCATGTGGCTTTTGGAATAATAATAAGAAACATGGGATAATTCTAAAACACTCATGACAGTCCCTCCTGACTTGTAGGATTTTGATATGTGTTTTCTATAGCGACAGCCTCGTCCAGGATCGCGTTACAGGCGTAAACAGACAGGAAAAGTCTGAAAACAGATATTATATTCATGAAATACTTTTTTCCGCCGTCGGACAACCTTTGGAGTTATTTTATGAATATATTACTAAAAATAATGATGAATGTAAAGAGAAGTATACGAATAGCACAAAAACCGGGGCGAAATTTTTCGTATTCATTTTTGTGCTATTCGTATACAGACTATTTTAAAATAACAGATAATAGAGTATAATATTTAAATAATTCTATCAGTTTATGGAGCGCGATGAGAGATAACAGGAAGCTTATTTTTTATACAAATGCTGTTTTTGCAGGTAACACGGTCCAGACATTGTAGCCGATTTGATTGAGGATAACACAGAAAATCATCGGAATTATGCGGTTTGGATGTACACTGACGTAAGTGAAATCAATAGAACATCATGGGGGCACCGGATATCAGATGCCCTTGCTCTAAAAGGGAGAAGCTGTATGGGGATTTTGAAACGCACAATCTTACATATCCGGAGAAGAAAGAGCAGAACGCTGGTGCTGTTCCTGCTGACAGTTTCCCTCTCCGTTCTCTTCCTTGCGAGCATCCAGCTGAAAAGCCTTGCGAACCGGGAAAGCCGGGCGCTGCAGGAAAGTCTGGGGAGCAGTTTTATACTGAAGGCGGACACAAACAATAAAGGATATTATGAATATCGGACCGGGGATGGGTATTCTTACTAGGTTTATACCGGGCCGAAGGTCACCCAGGAGATTTTGCAGACAGTTACCGGGATAGATGGGGTAACAGACTTTTTTTCGGAAGCATTAACAACCCAATGGACGAGCTTGAAATTATATCCGGGGCAATGGAATGAGACAGGTCCGCCAGACGAAATCATTACTGAGGAGTATATAAGATTTCGGCAGCAGGATACACGTATCCTGTATGTTCAAAAAGGTAATATGCATCCATATTTCCGGAATGGAGCTTTCCAGATCTTAGAAGGACGAAACATAAAAGAAGGAGATCAGTGCAAAGCGGTTATTTCAGAAGATTTAGCGGAACGAAATCAGGTGGGAATCGGGGATACATTTCAGGTGGAAGTGCGGGAAGGGATGGTCAAAGCGAGTGACACTCCCAATAAACGGTACGGGGAACCGATTCCGCTGGAGATCGTTGGAATCTTCCGGTCCAATGTTCAGCAGGGTTCAACAGAATATACAACGGAAACGAGTATTGCGGAGAACTTTATCTTTACGGATTTCGGTACGAGAACAGAGATAGACCTCAGACACGGAAAGACGACAAGGAGAGACGAGTACACAGAAGTGACCTTTTTTGTGGAAAGTCCGGAGCTGCTGGATGAGGTTATGGAGGAAGTGGAGGAACGGGTGGACCTGAACGGCCTGCTGCTGGAAAAGGATGACAGCGACTATGCCGCGTCGGTAAAGCCTTACCGGCAGGTGGGGATCTTTACCACGGTGCTTCTGACCGCCCTGCTTCTGGGAGGAGCGGCCCTTCTCTATCTGATTCACACCCTCTGGATCCGGAGCCGCAGAAGGGAAACGGGGATCTATCTGTCCCTGGGCCTTTCCCGGAGACAGATCACAGGGCAGTTTGTCCTGGAAAGCATTCTGGTGACGGTGGCGGCCTTTACGGTGAGCTGTGTGCTGGCAGGCCCCGTGATCCGGGGAGCGGGAACGCTGGCGGAAGAGCTGACCGCGCCGAAGGAGGGGGAGCAGACGTATGCACTGACGGAAACGATGATACAGGACATCTATATCCAAAAAGTTTCCTCGGAACGGATCGTTCTGGACGCGGATCTGACAGCGGCCGGGATTGGATGGACTGCGGCGGTAGTCTTCGGAGTGTCGGCGGGAAGTGTTCTGGCAGCGACGCGGAAAAATACCGGCAAAGATCCGAAACAGCTGCTGGATTCTATATAAAATACTGCTGGAAAGCAGGCAGGAAGGAGAGAGACTATGGGAAGTTGGAAGCGGGCGGTATTGTACATAACCAGAAAGAAGACCAGAAGCGTCCTTCTGTTTCTGATCCTGTTCTTTTTGTCAATCCTCTGTCTCGCGGGAGTGATCCTGAAAAGCAGTGCGGACCGGGAGAGCCGTGCATTGCAGGAAAGCCTGGGAAGCAGTTTCGTACTGAAAGCGGATATGAGCAATATGGGGTACTATGAACCAAGAACCGGAGAAAACGGGTACACATATCAGCTATATACGGGGCCGCAGGTTACCAGGGAGGATATTGATGCGATCCAGGCTATTGATGGTGTAAAAGAAGTTATGCTGGACAATCGGGGAGCGCTGGAACTGAATCTGAATTTGTGTCCGGGAATCTGGTCAGACGCCAGACCGGACAGAAATATTCCTCAGGATGAGATAAATATCTGGAAAACACGTACGCTGTTATTTTATTGCGGGGAGGGAGAAAGGCATCCGTATTTCAGAAATGGAGCCTTTGAGATCACAGAAGGCCGCAATATCCAGCAGGGAGACCGTTTTAAAGCGGTTATCTCTGAAGAATTAGCGGAACGGAATCACATCGGTCTGCAGGATACTTTCGAAGCAAGATCGGTAGAACTGGACAATGGGAGGATGTATCTGACAGACTGGTCCGTCGAGCTGGAGATTGTGGGTATTTTCCGTGTGAATTTTTTTCAGGAGGTAACAGAATTTACTTCGGAAGACGAAATAGCGGATAATTTTATTTATACAGATCTGGAGACAGAGAGACAGGTGCGGGAGTATTCCGGGCAGAGCGCGGAAGCGGATGAATACTCTAAGGCAACCTTTTACACAGAAAGCCCGGAGCAGCTGGATGCGGTTATGGAAGAGGCGGCGGACAGAGTGGATCTGGAAGGGCTGCTGCTGGAAAAAGACGACAGCGACTATGCCGCAGCGGTAAAGCCTTACCGGCAGGTGGAAATCGCAGCGACATTCCTGATGATCGTATCCGCCGGCATATGTGCGGTGATCCTGTATCTGATCTATACGATTTGGATACGCGGCAGAAAAAAAGAGATGGGGATTCTGATGGCTCTGGGCATGACCAGAAAAAAACTCCTGCCGCAGTTTTTCGCGGAAGCACTGTTGGTGGCGGCGGCAGCATTTTTGGCGGCATGTGTTCTGGCCGGGCCGTTTACCAGGGCGGCCTGTAAAACGGCGGAGAATCTGACAGCGCCGGCGGAGGATGTACAGGCGTATGCGGTAGCGGATCATGTGGGAAGCGGGATAGAAATCAGCAGAGTTTCTTCAGAAAAAATTGTTCTGGACAGCCGTCTGACGGCAACTGATATTTTTTTTACAGCCTTGTTAAACTGCGGAATATCTGTAGGAAGCGTATTTGTGGCAGTTATAAAAAATACCGGTAAAGATCCGAAGCAGCTGCTGGATTCTATATAAGGGGGTGCGTCTATGACGATCTGGAAACGGGCATGGCTGTACATTTGGAAAAAGAAGAAACGGACAATCCTGCTGCTCCTGATCCTTTGTTTTTTGTCAACCCTTGTTTTGCTGTGCCTGACATTAGGGGCGAGCGCGGCCAGGGAAGGCAAATCGATCCAAAAAAATCTGGGAAGCAGTTTTGTTCTGGAAGCGGATCTGAACAATCAGGGATACTATGAGCCGCGGACAGGAGAAGGGTATACTTACCTGCTTTATACGGGACCGAAGGTTACAGATGAGATCATTGAGGATACCCTGGCAATGGATGGGGTGTCGGATTATACGGCAGACCGGGGGGCAGAACTCTGGGTCAGCCTGCAGCTCCGCCCGGGCGCCTGGGCGAATTCCGTAGCACCAGGCTATACCACGCAAAAAACAAAAGATATTTATAAACACCAGGCGTGTATATACTATTATGAAACGGGAGCGCTGCATCCCTTTTTCCGGAACGGTGCTTTTGAGATCGTGGGGGGCGCAACATACAAAAGGGAGATTCCCTGAAAGCGGTCATCTCAGAAGAAGTTGCAAAAAAGAACAACCTGGGATTGGGAGACAGCTTTGAACTCCGATCTTATGAGGTGCCGGAGGGTGTGCTGACACTGACAGACTGGTCTGTGACTGTGGAGATCGTAGGTATCTATCAAGTGAATTTTTTTCAGGAATCGACGATGTATACTTTTGAGAGTGAACTGGCAGAGAATCTCATGTTTATGGATATTCATACAGACCGGCTGGTCAAAAGGAAATCCGGATATCCGGAAGAACCAACGGAGTACACAAGCGTGACTTTTTACGTGGATAGCCCGGAGATCCTGGATACGGTACTGAAAGAGATGGAAGAGCAGATCGATCTGAACGGACTTTTGTTGGAGCGGGATGACAACGATTATATAGCGGAGGTAAAACCGTACCGTCAGGTCAGCGCCTTTCTGACAGTATTCGTGATCCTGGCAGTCCTTCTCTGCGGGGTTCTGATCTATCTGGTCTGCAGCCATTGGATCCAGGAGAGAAAGCGGGAGACCGGGATCCTGCTGTCCCTGGGATTTACCCGCGGAAGGATCTGCCAGCAGTTTATTCTGGAAAGTCTGATGACAGCCGCGGCTGCTTTTCTGATCAGCTGCGTACTGGCCGGCCCGGCCATTCGGAGCGCCGGGGCGATGGCGGAAGAACTGACGGCGCCCGGGGAAGGGGAGCAGGCGTATTCCGCCGAGGTTGTATCCTACGATCTGGAGATTGAAAAAGTTGCGGCAGATCGGATCACCCCGGATACACAGATGGACGGAGGGACACTTCTTATTACGGCGGTTTTGATCTGCGGGATATCCGCCGGGAGCGCTGTAGCTGCAAGCGCAAAGAATTTCCGGAAAAATCCCGGAGAATTATTAAATTCTACATAAAGGGGCAGTATGAAGAAAATTGTTATGATCGATACAGAAATAGATCCTTCCGGTCTGCACTGTTCTAAATTTACACACCTTGTTTCCAAAAGCCTGAAGAGGGGGAAGGGAAATCAATTCCGGCCTTCCCATGGCACGATCTGCGCGGAAATCCTGGATCAGTTTCTGGAAGACTACGAACTGATCAATATAGAAGCCCTGCCCAATGAAAATCTGGGAAAAAGAAAAGCCATGGGCAGCATCCGGGCTTTGCGGGAAGCGCTGGAGATATGTCTGGACCTGAAAGCGGATATCGTTTCCATCAGCGCGGCGACCACCCTTTTATCAGATTCCGCTGTGATCTGTGATCTGGCGTTCAAACTTAGCCAGACCAGCATCCTGGTAGCCGCTCTGGACAATCATGGATTTGTCAGTCTGCCGGCCAGCTATCCGTTTGTGATAGGGGTACAGGCGGACAGGGCGGGTTTCTTAAAACCGGGAGAGCTTGCCTGCCGCGGAGAGGACGAAGCCGGCGCCCCTTTCTATGCGGGCTGCGGACAAAAAACACAGAGCGGATTTTCCTACAGACCCTCCAACAGCTTTGCTGTGCCGGTTGCGGCCGCCTGGTGCGGCCGTATCCTGGAAAGAGGCGGGGACGTCTTCGGGGCCTGTAAATGCCTGCCCCGGTATCCTTTTGAAAACCGTCCGGGGGATACTTCCCTGTGGGCTCATCCCCCGGGGACGATCCCCCGTGTAACGCTGGAAGGACCGGATTCCGTTTCCATCTGCCGCAGGGCTATGGACCGGCTGTATCGGGCATATCAGGTACAGGCCGCGGCCTTATCCTGGGCAAGGGAAAGCGGAGATATCCGTATCCGCGAAGGGAAGGACGGAGCCCTGGAAGAAGAGATCCGATGCATGGAGACCCGGTATAAAACAGATATCCTTTTCTTTTTGACTTGCGGGTCTTTTAGCAATACAATAAAAGAAAAGATAGAGCCGGATCTGGAGATCCGAACCGACGGAGAGGATATCCGCGTCTTTTATGAGACAAACTGTGTTTCCGTATCGGAGGAGAAGCTGGCGGAAACGGTGTACAGGCTCCTGAGCTGAGAGAGGAGGGAATGGGATGAGCGCTGTCAAACGGGCATGGCTGTATCTGAGAAGAAAGATGGGCAGGACGGTGATCCTGCTGGCGGTCCTGGCCGTATTATCCGTGCTGGTGCTGCTGTGCATCTCTGTGGGAAACGCGGCGGATACGGCCCTGCAGAATCTCCGGAAGACCATGGGCGGCTACTTCCGCGTCAGTACGGATTACGAAAAAGGCGGAGAGCAGCAGGTGGATGAGGAAATGGTGAATAGGATCCTGGAGGTGGAGGGCATCAAGGCCTGGAACGGCCTGGATACCACCTATCTTCTGGTGGAGGACGCGTATCTGAAACCGGGGCGGTTTACCGGGGAGGGAGATTACAGGGCGTCCCTGGCCCGTTTTTTCAGCTGTTCCGATACCAGCCTGCACGAATATTTCTTTCTCCATTCCTTCTCCCTGGCGGAGGGGCGGCACATCACCCCCGAGGATTCGGGGAAAGCCCTGATCTCCCGTGAACTGGCGGATTTAAACGGTCTTTCTGTGGGGGATACCTTTTCCGCCGGGCAGGATCTGACCAGCGCCCCGGAAGAAGTGCGGGAGAGCGCGTCCGCCTTTGAACTGGAGATCGTGGGCATTTATGAGATCGACGTGCCTCAGGTACAGAGTTCCGACAGTGCCGAGTGCGATATGGCGGAAAATTTTATCTTTACGGATACGGATTATATCCGCCGGGTAAAAGGGGAATTCCGGGAGAACCCGGTGGACTTCTATTCCAGCGGCGCCGCCTTCTTTGTGGAAAATCCCAAAGAACAGAACGCGGTGGTGGCGGAGGTCCTGCAGATTCCCGGGTATGACTGGGAGGGCTTTGAGCTGGTTCAGAATAACAAAAACTATGAGGACTCGGCCGGACCGCTGGAACGGATGGCTGGACTCATTACCGCCATGATCCTGGCGATCCTGCTGATCGGCGTGGTGCTGGTCACGCTGGTGCTGTTTCTGTGGATGCGGGACCGGGTCCACGAGATCGGCGTCTTTTTGTCCCTGGGGATCCGCAAAAGGGGCATCCTGGGACAGCATCTGCTGGAAAACCTGCTGACGGCGGCGGCGGCTTTTCTGGCGGCCTGGTGCGTCAGCGCCGCAGCCGCGGGCCAGCTGGAACATTTTGTGGGCGACGCGGTTTCCGTAAATATCGCGGAAGAAGCTGAAAATGGAGAGACAGGCCTCCGGGCGCAGGAACTTTTGTATCCGGATCCTGTGGAGAGCCGCCAGGTGGACGCCCAGGAACTGGTGAAAGTGCGGATCGGTACGCGGGAGCTGGCGGAAGTGGCCGGCGCCGGCGTGCTGCTGATCCTGGTGTCTACAGGAGGGGCCTCCGGGCTGGTGCTGCGGATGAAGCCCCGGGACATATTTTCCAATGCGGGATAGAGATGCAGAAAACTAGTTGCTTTTTTCCAATTCTTGTATTATAATCAATTTTGTAAAAAGAATTTACCCTTCAAAAAATTTTTTTTACAATTAATAACCCCTTATTAATTATTTATACTCCCCTCGAAAAGCTTCGGCAGCTCCCCTGCCGGAGCTTTTCTCTTGGGCGCCTGTTGAGGCATAAAAGGAGCCGCTGCTCCATAGCTGAGAGATCCTCTATGGAACAGCGGCTTCTGTCTGAAACTTCGGGCGGCTGCCGGAAGTTTGAAGGAAACCTCCCTCCGCCCGTATTCTGCAAGCGCCCAGGGATTATTTTTTGATGTAATGGGAGAGCCCCAGGATCTTATAATATCCCGCGATAGCGCCCTGATCGGGTACTCCGGCGCAGGCGGCCGCGTGTACGGCAGCTTTGCCGAATACGGGCACCATGTCCTTGGTGGCTTCCACGCCGGCTTTGGCGGCTGCCTCGGCGGCGGTGATCACCTCTTCCAGAGTGGCGGCGGGATTGTCGGCTACGGCCTTTTCGGCTGCCTCAGCGGCGGGCAGCACCGCGTCGTAAATGGTCCGCTGGCCGGACTGGCATTTACCCCGTTTCTGGATGCCGGCAGCAAAACCGGTGAGATATTTGGCCAGAGCGGCTCCGTCCAGCTCTGTGCAGCCCTTCAGGGCCTTGCCGCCCTCCATGACGCCGGTGGACATCAGGAAGCCCATGGTGGAGGGCACCAGGGAGGACATTTTCATGCCGGCTTTCATCAGCATTTTGCCGATGTCGCCGCCGGCTCCCGCGGCCTCCTCCCGCATTAGCCCGGGAAGAGCGGAATAGCCCTTGCTCATGGTCAGGCCCAGATCCCCGTCGCCCAGCTTGGCGTCCATGTCGCACAGCTCGTCTTTCTTTTCCATAAACAGGCTGCCTACGCTGTCAAACAGATCCGGCACCTGCTCGAATAAAATCTTGTCCATATCCGTATCTCCTTCCGTAAGATTATTTCTGGCAGATAAAGGGAGTGTTTACCGGATAGTCCAGGTAACCCTTCATTTCATCGTTCAGCTTGCAGATAGAGATGGAAGCCCCTGCCATTTCCATGGAGGTGGCGTACTCGCCTACCATGGTCTTGTAGATCTTGATGCCTTTGGACTTCAGGATCTCGGTCACGTCGTTGGAGAGGATGTACAGCTCTTCCACAGAGGAAGCGCCCAGGCCGTTGATGAGGATGGCGACTTCTTCGCCCTCGGCTACCGGCATATCCCCCAGCAGCGTGTTCAGAGATTCCTCGGCGATCTCCCGGGAGGTTTTCAGCGGCCCGTTCCAGATGCCGGGCTCTCCGTGGATGCCCATTCCCATGGCCATTTCGTTCTCGCCCAGCTCAAAGTTGGGATGTCCCACTTCGGGGATGATGCAGGGGGTCAGGGCAAAGCCTACGGTGCGGGTGTTGTCCTTGGCCAGCTGGGCCGCCGCCAGGACCTCGTCCAGGGTTCCGCCCTGGTCCGCTTTGGCGCCGGCTGCCTTGTACATGAAATAGATGCCTGCCACGCCCCGGCGGGTGTCGGGATTCTCGTGGGAGTTTACGTCGTCGGCCCCCACGATGCTCTTGCAGACGATATCGTCCATGTCGCAGAGATCGGTGGCCATATCAAAGGTCATGATATCGCCGGTGTAGTTTCCGTACAGGTACAGAACGCCGGCTCCGGCCTCCACTTCCTTGGAAATGTTGTAGATCTGCTCCGGAGAGGGGGACTGGAAGACGCCGCCTACGCCGCAGCCGTCAATGAGGCCTTCCCCCACATAGCCCAGGAACAGGGGCAGATGGCCTGTGCCGCCGCCGGTGATGATGGCTACCTTCCCCGGTTTTTTATGAGCGATGCAGAAGCAGCGCAGATCATCGTTTACATATTTCACCTGGTCGCCGTGAGCGGCGTAGATGCCCTTCAGCATTTCGTCCACGTAGTTTTCGGGAGCGTTCATGATCTTTTTCATTGGATGTTCCTCCTTCATGGTATAAAGAATGTTTGATCCCGGCCCGGGGCCGGTTTCCCGTTGCGTCTGGAAAAATTATAATTCCTTTCGGAAAAGATGTCAATGAAAGTCACAGTATAATGCACGAAAATGTTGTGTTTTTTGGGTTTTGTTTGTCGGTTTTAACGAAAGACCTCCCCGCCTCTCAGGCCTGCCGGGCGGCCGCCCGGCAGGGAAAGAAGATGGACAGCGCCAGAGCCGCCAGCCACAGCAGCAGCACCGGATTGCTGGGGGATCCGCCCCTCCACAGCACCAGGGCGATATAGCAGAAGCATACCGCCGTCTCCAGTTCTACCAGCAGGGTGGCCAGCTTCAGGGGCTGCCCCTGCAGCCGGATCATCCCCTGCTTGACTTTCTGAGGAAGCCGCCACATTTCCAGAGGCACGGCCCGGCAGGTAAAACGGAAGCCCAGGGTAATGACCCAGGTCACAAAGGGCAGCACCAGGTACAGATAGCTGCTGGAGAATCCGGATTCCTCCAGAGCCGGAATGGTCTCTGTCTCGAAGGCCAGGTAAAAGGCCAGCACCGTCAGAGCGGCCTGGAGGATCACGGAGAGCACGGAGATCACCTTCATGGGGGCGGTCATGGGGATGTCCAGCAGCTTGCCGTAAGCCTGAGGCGAGTGAAACAGATTTTTGGAGGTCTGGCTCCGGGACTGGTAGTAGGTGGTCCTGGTTTTCTTTTTTTTGTTCTGATTGCTCATGAGGCACGCTCCCTTATACTTCCAGGAAATCCACGAAGCGCTCCTCCGCCAGGTCCGCTTCGGTGATGCGCAGGGTCCGCCCGGTGAGATCCTCCACGGCCTGTACCAGGTGCAGGGCGTCGATGCCGTATTTTTTCATCAGATACATCTTGGAGGCTCCGTGGGGGTAGCCCGGCAGGCCGATCTTCCGCAGCCGGCAGCCGATGCCGTTTTCCGCGATCATCTCGGAAACCGCGCTGGAAAGACCGCCGATCTCGTACTGGTTTTCGATGGTGATCACTCCGTATTTCGTCTTTTTCAGAGCCTCCAGGATGGTGGGATCCGTAAAAGGCTTCAGGGTGGATACGTGCATATGCTGGATGGAGAGCCCTTTTTCCTTCAGGGCCTGGGTGGCCCGCATGGCCTCCTCGGTACAGATGCTGGAGGACAGGATCAGGATATCGTCTCCCCGGCTCAGGACCCGGGCCCGGTTAAATTCCATGGGCTGGTCCGCCGGGAAAAGCCGGGGCACTTCCTTCCGCAGCATACGGATAAAGACAGGGCCCTTCCGCTCCCAGGCCAGATCCAGGACGCCCTCGATCTCTGTGGCGTCGCCGATATCAAAAATCGTCATGTTGGGAACGGTCCGCAGGACGCCCACATCGTTGATGGACTGATGGGTGACGCCTCCGGGGGTGGTGATGCCGGGCACAAAGCCTACAAAGACCACCGGCAGGTTGGGGTAGGCCACGCTCATCTCCAGCTGGTCCAGGATCCGCCGGTACAGGAATACGGCGAAGGTGTGCAGGAAGGGCCGGTAGCCCTCCCTGGCCAGGCCCGCGGCCCAGGAGCACATATTCTGCTCGGCGATGCCCATGGTCAGGTACCGGTCCGGATAGACGGCCCGGAATTTCTTTACCTCGCAGGAGGAGCCCAGGTCCGCGGAAAGCACCAGGACCTCCGGATGTTCTCCGGCGAAGCGGATCATATTTTTTTCGTGGGTATTTACTTCGATCTTCATTGTCCGTCCCTCCTACATTTCGTCATAGATTTTCTGAAACTCGGGTTTCTCGGCCTCGGAGATCCGCACAAAGTGCAGGAAGGGCCATCTCTTTTTCAGAGGCGGAACGCCGGTGCAGCCGCTGGTCCGGCAGATGACGGCCAGGGGTTTTCCGGGATGCTCGCTCCGGCAGGCCTTTACCACGGCGTCCACATCGTGTCCGTCGCAGGTGACGGGGAAGGCTCCGAAGGAGCGGAACCGGTCCTCCAGGGGCTCCTCGGTCATCTGATCCTCTATGGCGCCCTCCACCTGCTGGCCGTTGGCGTCAATGACCATGATAAAGTTGTCCAGCTTGTAGTAACCGGCGGCCTGGACGCATTCCCAGGTCTGGCCTTCCTGGAGTTCTCCGTCTCCCATGAGGCAGTACACCAGCCCGGTTTCCCCTTTCATTTTGCGGGCGTGGGCGGTTCCGGCGGCGATGGACACGGTGATGCCCAGGGACCCGGCGGTGTTCTCGAATCCCGGGGAGTGCTCGGCGCCGATCATTTCCATGTTCCAGCCGTCCACATTGAATTTTTCCAGGGCGGCGGGGGACAGCCTTCCCACGGCCGCCAGAGCGCAGTAGATCACAGAGGCGTAATGGCAGCAGGAGACAAAGAAGCGGTCCTTGTCCGGAGCGTGCTGGCCGTGATAGGCGCTGCCCCGCTGGTAGTCCATGTTGTCAGGGCCGGGAACTCCCGGGAAGGGGATGGCGTCCCACTGGCCCACGGAGGGGCCCAGGTTCAGGATCTGGGTGTACAGGGCGGCGATGATCTCCGCGGAGGAGCAGGCCTGGGCCAGATAGCAGCCGCCGCTCTGGATGGCGATCCCCAGGATCTGCTTGCGGATCTGCTGGGCAATTTCCCGGGTCTCGGATGTGGTATATTTTTTACTTTCCATAAAAATGCACTCCTTTCTGCAAAAAAATGCTCATTTAGTCACATTATACCAAATCCGGCGGGAAATGAACAGTCTGGTTTGTTAAATTTTCTGATGCTATACTGGAACCAATCTTTATTATAGAAAGGACGGACAGAGTTATGCTGAAAGGGATTCCTCCGGTGCTCTCACCGGAATTGTTAAAAGTGCTGGCGGAGATGGGCCATGGAGATACCATCGTCATCGGGGACGCCAATTTTGCCGCGGCCTCCATGGCAAAGGACAGTATCCTGGTACGCTGCGACGGAGTCCGGGCCACAGAGATCATGGACGCCATCCTGACCCTGATGCCGCTGGACACCTTCGTGGAGGATCCGGTGCTGATCATGGACAAAGAGGCCCGGGACGCGGATCTGGAATGCCCGGTGTGGGACGAGTTTAAAGCCATTGTGGCGAAGCACGACCCGCGGGGAGCCGATGCCTGCGCCATGATCCCCCGGGGAAAGTTCTACACCATGGCAAAAAACGCCTACTGTGTAGTGGCTACTACGGAGACGGCTTTCTATGCCTGCAGCATTCTGCAGAAGGGCTGTCTGTAAGGAAAAACCACAAAAAAGCAAATCAGCAGTGGAAGCAGTGGAAGATCCTGAAAAAAATGACGGCGGGCTCCGGAGAGGGCCCGCCGCTTTTGGAAATTCTGCATAAGAATTGTGTGTGAAAAAACAAAAAATACAAAAAAAACAAAAATAATGTGGGGATTTCTATTTACAAATTTGGTTAAAAATGATACTATGGACACATCGAGATCGATAATATTGTAAGAATCACCAAAGGAGGATGAAAGATGAAGAGAAAAATGATCGCAACTATGTTGGCAGCAGCCATGGCACTGAGTCTTACAGCCTGCGGCGGCGGAGACTCCAGCTCATCCAGCTCAGGCGGCGATGATGGAGCGGCGACCACCAGCTCCGGTTCCGGAACGGAAGAGGACAGCTCCGCTGATTCCGACAGCGGCGCTGAGACCACCGGCGATGTGGAATCCCCGGTAGCCGGCAAAAAGATCGCCTACATCATGCTCATGAGCCCGGCAACCATTTTCCAGATGTGGTCCGATTCCTTTGAGGAGACCGCTGAGAAGCTGGGAATGACCGCCGACACCTTCTTCTGCGCGGACAACGCGGAGACCTGGCAGAGCACCATTGAGCAGTGCGCCCAGGGCGGATACGACGGACTGATGGTTTCCCACGGCGGCCAGGAGTACGCATGGGATTTCCTCAGCGGCATTCTGGAGCAGTATCCGGATCTGAAGATCGTTACTTTTGATACCCCGTTCAAAGACGCCAACGGCGAGACCGCCAAGATCGAGGGCGTTACCCAGTTCTTCCAGAGAGACGCCGGCTTTGCCGAGGATCTGCTGGAGTACCTGATGGCTCTGCCCGAGAACGCTGAGAAGGTAGAGGCAGGCGAACCTCTGAACATCCTGCAGGTACAGCAGGGCGCCGGCTACAACAGCCCCTTCGACCGCCGTCAGACCGGCTATCAGCCCTATGAAGACGAAGGCAAGATCGTTACCGTTGAGCGGATTGCTCCCACCGACGATCAGAACGCTACGCAGTCCATGCGTGACGTTATGACCGCTACTCTGGCGAAGTACACCGACGATGAGATCGATGGAATCTGGTGCTGCTACGACGCATACGCGCAGGGCGTATACCAGGCTCTGGCAGAGCAGGGACGCGACATCCCCATGGTATCTGTAGATATCTCCAACGAGGATATCCAGTTCATGCAGGAGGAAGGCTCCCAGTGGAAAGCCTGCGCAACCACCAACTGGACTCTGAACGGCGAGTTCGCATGCCGTGTTCTGGCTCTTGAGCTGGCAGATCAGTACGAAGACATCGCCGCGGCATCCTGCTACTATGAGGATATCGGCGACTGGCTGGAGATCCCGTCCAGCATCATCACGCAGGAGCAGGTAACCTCCAAGGAAGGCATCACCATTGAGAATGTCGGCGAAGTAGCAGACGCAAGCTACAGCGACACCTCCTGGATGCCCACCTGTGACTGGATGGTTGAGCTTCTGGGCCGCTGATCCGAGTTCGGACTACTCCTGAATTATTAGAAAGCATTTAATGTTCATGGGACGCCGGAGACCCCTCCGGTGTCCCATGATTTCAGATTAACTCAGAAACGAACGAGAACGGAGTTGTGGAAATTATGGATAAAATTACACTTGGAACCAGAAAAGTTTCCATCGAGTTCCCTGGCGTGAAGGCACTCTCTGATGTTGATTTCGAGGTCAGCACTGGTATGATTCATGCTGTTATGGGTGCCAACGGCGCCGGTAAATCCACCCTGATGAAGGTCATTGCCGGCTCGAATCCGGGCTATACCGGTGACGTTCTGTATAACGGCCAGCCAGTAGAGGTGCGCAACCCCATGGCGGCGAAAAAACTGGGTATCCAGATCGTGTACCAGGAAGTCGATACCGCCCTGATGCCCAACCTGACCGTGGCGGAAAACGTTATGTTCAACGACGTGGTCATGAACATGAAAGGCAAACTTTTTGTAAATTACGGCAGGCTGCGCCGGGAGGCCAAAGAGGTCTTAAAGCAGCTGAAGATCGATATTGATGTGCGCCAGATCTGCGGAAAGCTTTCCCTGGCGCAGAAACAGATGGTTCTGATCGCCCGGGCGATCCAGAACTCCTGTAATTTCCTGATCCTGGACGAGCCTACGGCGCCCCTGTCCGATACGGAGACAGAGGAACTGTTCCGGGTCGTAAGACATTTAAGAGAAACGCAGAATATTGCCATTATCTTTATCACCCACCGGATCCAGGAGGTCCTGCAGATCTGTGACAGCTACACAGTCATGCGGAACGGAGCGGTGGTGGATACTACCCCCATCACCAAGGAGACGACCTCCAAGGAGATCGTCGAGAAGATGCTGGGACGTTCATTTGAAGAAAACTTCCCCAAGGAAGTCTGCGAGATCGGCGAAAAGGCCCTGGTGGTAGAACACCTTACCGAGCGGGAGGGCCGTGTAAAGGATATCAATCTGTATGTCCGCAAGGGCGAGATCGTAGGCCTGGCCGGCCTGGTAGGCGGCGGCAAGACGGAGCTCTGCAAGACTCTGTTCGGCGCTTACAAGAAGTCTTCCGGAAAGATCACCTTAAATGGAAAAGAGCTGAAGATCAGCACTCCCTCCGACGCGGTCAGGAACCGTATGGCCCTGGTGCCGGAGGAGCGGCGTAAGGAGGGCGTTCTGGTGGCGGAGACCGTTACCTTCAACCTGGCGGCGGCCTGCCTGTCCCGGTTCTGTAAGCTGAGCTTTGTCAACACCAGAGCTACCGCCAGGAACGCTGAGAAGTTTGTGAAGGAGCTGGGGATCAAGACTCCTTCCGTCCGTCAGAAGGTTGCTTTCCTGTCCGGCGGAAACCAGCAGAAGGTGGTCGTCGGCAAGTGGCTGGCGGCAGACTGCGACGTCTATATCTTTGACGAGCCCACCAAGGGCGTGGATGTAGGCGCCAAGCAGGAGATCTTCCGCCTGATCAACGACATCGCCAAAGCCGGAAACTGTGTGATCTACGCCACCTGCGAGAACTCCGAGCTGCTGTCCATCACGGACCGCATGTACGTTATGTTCGACGGCAGGATCACCGCCGAGCTGGAGACAGCCAAGACCAACGAGCCGGAGATCATGCATTATGCCACTGGTTCTACGGAAGCATACGCTGCCGGCTGACCGAATCAAGACTTTCCCTAACACTGGAGGAATTTAAAATGCAGACAACAAGTAGAAGTAAAGCAAAGTTATTGGTGGACTGGGCTGCCGTCGTGATCCTGATCCTTTCGGTGGTGGTCTTTACGGCTATGAGAGGCACCGCGTTCTTCTCCATCGCCAACCTGATCAATATCTTAAGGGCCATGTCCACAGTTACCATCTTCGCTCTGGCCGCCACGGTTTCCATGGCGCCGGACGGCTTCGATATGGCAGCCGGAACCCTGGGATCCTTCTGTGCCTACGTGTTCGCGTCCCTGTTCCTGTGGTTCAACATGCCCCTGTGGCTGTCCATCGTGCTGACCATCGTTTTCGCCATGGTCATGTACCTGCTGAACATGTTCCTGATCCTTGTATGTAAGGTTCCGGATATGCTGGCCACCTGCGCTCTGCAGTTCGTACACCAGGGCCTGGGCCTTGCCTACACCGGCGGCGGCGCTATTTCCGCCGGCATGAGCACCGCGGGCTGGGCAGCTGCTCTGAAGGGCGGCGACGACGCGCCTCTCCGCAGCGGCTGGTCCGAGGCTTCCCAGAACATCGGCAAATCTCCCTACATCATCATCATCATGCTGATCTGCGTGGCGGTTTGCTTCATCCTTCTGGAGAGAACCAAATACGGACGTTACCTGTACGCCATGGGCGGAAACAAGACAGCGGCCAAGCTGTCCGGTATCAATGTCAAGAAGATGCGTTTTATGGCCGGTATGTTCGCGGCGGCCTTTATCGCCATCGGCGGTATCGTGGTCTGCTCCCGTAACTCCGCGGCCCAGGTAAACGGATCCGACAGCTACCTGATGACTTCTCTGGCAGCCGTGTTCATCGGACGTTCCATTGGCGGACGTGAAAAATACAATGCCATCGGTACGGCCATCGGAGCTCTGCTGATCTCCACGCTGGAAAATGGTATGACCATGTGCGGCGTTCCGTATTACATCCTGCCGGCTATGAAGGGCGCGGTTCTCTGCCTGGCCCTGGTAGCTGCGTATATTACAACCAAAGAGGATTAAATCTTCCGCTTATCCGGAGGATCCGAAGAGAAACCAAACAGGGCGCTGTGACATGGAAACAGCGCCCTGTTTCAGGCTGGAGCCGCAGGAGGGACCCTGCGGAAATGTGTGACTATTTTTTGTGATTTGTTGACTTTTTTCCGTTTTTGTTTTACAATCAATAGTAAGATGCAGAGACATTTCTGCCTGGAGAAAACGGTTGATAAAAAGTATGAAGCAGCGAGAAAAGGAGATGGAAATATGGCAAGCTTTGATACTTATTTTCTGATGAAAGAAGAGGACGTCATCGAGTACGCGAAGGTGAAGGTGCCCCAGAAAGACTGGGATCCGTCCACCATGGAATGCAAGGAGATCGGCGACGGAAATCTGAACTATGTGTTTAAGGTAAAGGACGCCAAAGGCCACAGCGTCATCGTGAAGCAGGCCGGTGTGGAGCTCCGTATCTCCAAGGAGATGAAGATCGACACCGACAGGAACCGGGTGGAGTCCGAGATCCTGATGCTGTACGGAAAACTGGCCCCCGGCCTGGTACCGGAGATCTACAATTACGACACCGTCATGTGCGCCTGCTGCATGGAGGATCTTTCGGATCACGAAGTGATGCGGACCGCCATGATGGAGCACAAGATCTTCCCGAAATTCGCGGAGGACATCTCCACCTATATGGCCCGGGTGCTCATGGGGACCACCGATGTGGTCATGGATCACCAGGAGAAGAAAAAACTGCAGAAGAAGTTTATCTCCCCGGACCTCTGCGATATCACGGAGCAGCTGGTGTACACGGAGCCCTACAATGACGAGCGGGGCCGCAACAACGTTTTCCCGCCCAACGCCGAGTTCGTAAAAGAGAAGCTTTATGAGGACGAGGAGCTGCATCTGGAAGTGGCCAAGCTGAAAATGGATTTCATGACCAGAGCCCAGTCCCTGATCCACGGGGATCTGCACACCGGTTCGATCTTCATCAATGAGGAGAGCACCATTGTTTTCGATCCGGAGTTCTGCATGTACGGCCCCATGGGATACGACATCGGCAACGTCGTGGCCAACATGATCTTTGCCTGGTGCAGCGGGGACGCCGCCGGAGATGAGAAGTTCTGCCAGTGGGTGGAATCCGTCATCGCGGATGTGGTGAACCTGACCATGGACAAGATGAGCAGATATTATGACGAGCACGTGACGGATACCATGTGCAAGACCAAGGGCTTTAAGGACTGGTATATGAAGTCCATCCTGGAAGATACCGCCGGCGTCACCGGACTGGAGCTGATCCGCCGGATCGTGGGCATGGCCAACGTAAAAGATATCACCACCATCCAGGACGAAAAAGTCCGGGCAAGAGCGGAGCGGATCTGCATCACCGCCGCCATCGACTATATCAAGAACCGGAGCAGCAAAGCCTGCGGCAAGTGTTTCCTGAACACCCTGAAGGACGCTGTGAAGACGGTAGACCAGCAGTAAAGAAAAAGGAAAGAAGAAACAGAAAGGAGATCATCCGACATGGCAAATGCGTTAAATCTGGATACTGTGCGCCTGGCGGAGAACGGCGAGGCTGTGATCATTCTGGATCAGACCCTGCTGCCCAACGAGACCAAGTATCTGACACTGGATAAAGCGGAAGACATCTGGGAGGCTATCTATAAACTGCGGGTGAGAGGGGCCCCGGCCATCGGAGTCGCCGGCGCCTGCGGCTACTACGTGCTGGCCCGTCAGTTTGATACGGACAGCATGGAAGAGTTTGTGGCCCGGTGCACCAAGATGATGGAGTACCTGAATTCTTCCCGGCCCACGGCTGTAAATCTGAGCTGGGCGCTGAACCGCATGCACGACGTCCTTCTGAACGAGAAGGAGGGCAAGACGGTGGCGGAAATGAAGGAACGCCTGAAGAAAGAGGCTGTGGAGATCCGGGAGGAGGATATCCAGATCAGCCGGAACATCGGCGCCTACGGGTTTGAACTGCTGGAGCAGCTGGGCAAGGGCGTGGGTATCATGACCCACTGCAACGCCGGCACCCTGGCTACCGCCAAGTACGGCACAGCCCTGGCTCCCATCTACATTGCCCTGGAACGGGGCTGGGATCCCAAGGAGGATCTTCATGTGTACTGCGATGAGACCAGACCTTTGCTGCAGGGGGCAAGGCTTTCCGCCTACGAGATGCAGACGGCGGGCGTGGATACCTATGTGCAGTGCGACAACATGGCTTCCTACACCATGAAATCCGGCAAGATCGGAATCATCTTCGTGGGCTGCGACCGGGTGGCCGCCAACGGCGATTTCGCCAACAAGATCGGTACCAGCGGCGTAGCCATCATCGCCAAACATTACGGGATCCCCTTCTATGTGTGCGCTCCCTCCTCCACCATCGATATGACCATGGAGTCCGGGGAGGAGATCCACATTGAGCAGCGGAAACCGGAAGAGGTGACGGAGATGTGGTACAAGGAGCGGATGGCTCCCGAGGGCGTGGGGGTCGTGAACCCTGCCTTTGACGTGACCGATCACGAGCTGGTAACCGGCATCATCACCGAGAAGGGGATCGCCTACGCGCCCTTCAAAGAATCCTTTGAGAAAATGGGGATCCGGCCGGTAACGAAATACGTGGACAAGAAATAAAAAGAAAGCCGGGCGGGCGCGGAAGTGACCGCGGCCGCCCGGTTTTTTAAAACATTTGGATTTGATGAGCCGTCAGATATTCCGCCCAGTCCGGGGGAAAGTCCTGATCCATGACAATGCCGGTAACGGCTGTCAGGGGAGCGATGCGGGAGAAGGAGATGTTGTTCAGCTTGGAGTGATCCACCGCCAGATATTTTTTGTGGGCATGCTCCAGAGCTGCCTGGTGCAGCCGGGCTCTTCCGTCATTGGTGTCGGTGATGCCGTACCGCAGATGCACGCTGCGGCAGGAGATAAAGGCCTTGTCCACAAAGTACCGCTCCAGGTTTTTTACGGCGCCGTCCCCGCCGAAATCCATGTGCTTCCGGGAAAATTCCCCGCCGATGACATGGAGCTTGATGGTGGAGGAGGTGCAGAGGATATTGGCGATCTCCAGGGAAGAAGTCAGTACCGTCAGCTTGCGGCTGAAGATTTTTCTGGCTACGGACCAGCAGGTGGTGGAGCCGTCCAGAAAGATATAATCGCCGCTCTCGATGATGGCGTCGCATTTCTGGGCAATCTTTTCTTTTTCGGGGATCTTCAGCACCTGGCGGGTGCTGACATCCAGATCGTTCTGAACGCCCTCCAGGATGTAGGCCCCTCCGTGGGTGCGCACCAGCTCGCCGTTCTGCTCCATTTCCCGCAGATCCCGGCGGATGGTTTCCTTGGTGACATGTAACTGCTGGGCAAGTTCCGTGATCCTGACGCTCTGGTTCTCATGGAGGCGCTCACGGATGGCAGCTTTTCGTGCAATCGCTAACATATGGAGAATTCCCTCCTTGTTTTTTCCTTTTTTAAAAATACCATAAATCAGGAAAAATTGCAATTTCCACGACATATCTGACAGTTTCGGAGGACAGGAAAATGAAATTTAAAGGTTATACAGAGGAAGGGCTGTACGCTGTCCTGGGAGACGGAAGCCGTTTTCAGGTGGATTACCGCATCCGGGAGGAAGAAGGGCCGGCCCTGCAGGCGGCAAAGAACCTCTGCGTGGAGCAGACGGTGGAATTTCCCGCGGATCACATTGAATGCCGGGGCATTCAGGAGGAGGTCATCGGCAGGCTGGAAGCCTTCGTTCCCTGCGAGGGAGGGTATCTGGCCACGGTGAGCTACGGAACTCCCTGCGCTACCGAGGAATTCGCCCAGTTCTTCAACGTGGTCTTCGGAAATTCCAGCCTGCTGCCGGGGATCACGGTCATGGATATCCGGCTTCCCCGGACGATGCAGCAGTGGTTCCCGGGCCCCAAATACGGGGTGGACGGCGTCCGGCGGATCCTGGGGGTGGAGGACAGACCGCTGACCTTCACTGCCCTGAAGCCCATGGGGCTTTCCACCGAGGCCCTGGCGGAGGAGGCTTACCAGTGCGCCCTGGGGGGCGTTGATCTGATCAAGGACGACCACGGGCTGATGGATCAGCCCTTCTCGGATTTCAAAAGCCGGGTGAAGGCGGTGTGCCAGGCAGTGCGCCGGGGCAACCGGGAGGGGGGAGGACATACCATGTACATCCCCAACCTTTCCGGCAGTGTGTTTAAGCTTATGGACCGGATCCGGTACGCGGAGGACTGCGGGGCGGAA
This sequence comes from Candidatus Scatomonas sp., assembly GCA_963928055.1. Taxonomy (GTDB): domain Bacteria; phylum Bacillota; class Clostridia; order Lachnospirales; family Lachnospiraceae; genus Scatomonas. The sequence goes on from CAWVDN010000003.1 coordinate 143,208, forward strand.
GGCATCATGCTGGCCCCGGGCCTCATAGGATTTGACACCATGCAGTACGCGGCGGCCCATACAAAGCTGGCGGTGGCGGCCCACCCGGCCATGGCCGGCTGCTTCCTGGACAAGGGAGCCGGCGGGTTCGACTGCGGACTGGTCATGGGGTATCTCCCAAGGCTCTGCGGAGCCGACCTGTCGGTATTCCCCAATTACGGCGGACGCTTCTCCCTGACGGAGGGGCAGTGCCGGAGGATCGTGGAGGAATGCCAGAAGGACAGGGGCGGAATGCGGCCGGTGATCCCCTGCCCCTCCGGAGGCATGACCTTCGACCGGCTGGGGAGCATGAAGAAATTCTACGGAAAAGATACAGCCTTTCTCATGGGCGGCGGCCTTTTTACCCACGGCCCCGACCTGGCGGAGAACTGCCGTGTTTTTCTGGAAAGTATGGAACAAGTAGAGAGCGATACAGTGGAGGAGAGATAGAAAGATGAGTTATCCGTATGATAACAAGTATCCCAGCGATTTTCAGGTAAAGCGGGATATCCTTGAGATCGGCAGGAGAATGTACGCGAAGAATTTTGTGGCGGCCAATGACGGCAATATCAGCGCCAAGGTCAGCGACAATACTATCTGGTGTACGCCCACCGGGGTCTCCAAGGGATATATGACAGAGGATATGCTGGTGCTGATGGATCTGGACGGAAATGTTCTGAAAGGAGGCATGAAGCCCTCCAGCGAGGTGAAGATGCATCTGCGGGTCTATAAAGAGAACCCGGCCGTGCAGGCTGTGGTCCACGCCCATCCTCCCGCAGCCACCTCCTACGCCATTGCGGGCATGCCCCTGAACCGGGCCATCCTCACAGAGGCGGTCATGGGCATCGGAGAAATCCCTCTGGCGCCCTACGCCATGCCGGGAACCGAGGAAGTGCCGGATTCCATCGCGCCCTTTGTCAACACCCACAACGGCTGTCTGCTGGCCAACCACGGGGCCCTTACCTGGGGCAAGGACGCCATGGAGGCCTGGATGCGCATGGAGTCGGTGGAGTATTACGCGCTGGTGAGCATGTACACCAACGGCCTTATCGGACAGGTCCACGAGCTGACCTGCGATCAGGTGGACCGGCTCATTGAGCGCCGGACCAACAGCGGGATCTACACCGGCGGCCGGCCCATCTGCGACAACTGCGATCCCCAGGGCCGTCCGGCCTGCCGGGAGGGCGGTTCCTGCAGCGGAGGGCAGAGCGGAGAGCACAGCTGTTCTTCCTGCGGCGATCCCTCTTCCGGGGAGAGCCGGGAGGACCGTCAGGATGTGGAGACCGTGGTGCGGATCGTAAAACAGATTTTGGAAAAAGGAGAGTTTGGAAAATAAAGCCGGAGACGGCGGAAGAAAGAGGGTGATGAGCGCTTGAACATGGATAAGGACGGGATCCGGCGGGCGGTGCTGACAGAGCTGGCAGCGCAGGGACTCAGCAGGTTCGTTCCCGTAGGCATATCCGCCAGGCATGTCCATCTGTCGGAGGCGGATATCGAAAGGCTTTTCGGCAGAGGATACCGGCTGCATCCCATCCGGCAGCTGTCGCAGCCGGGCCAGTTCGCGGCCCGGGAGCAGGTGACGGTCATCGGTCCCCGGGGACGGCTGGAACACGTGAGAGTCCTGGGACCGGCCAGAGGGGCCAGCCAGGTGGAGATCTCCCTTTCCGATTCCTTTGTTCTGGGAGCCAGGAACTGTCCTGTGCGGCTGTCAGGGGACCTGGAGGGGTCCATGGGGGTAAAACTCCTGGGGCCGGAAGGGCAGACGGAGCTGAAGCAGGGGCTGATCGTGGCGGCCCGGCACCTGCACCTGAGCCAGGAGCAGGCCAGAGCCTTCGGCATCCACGACCGGCAGGTGGTATCGGTGAAGATCACCGGGGACCGGACCTGCATTCTGGGCGGTGTGGTCTGCCGCACCGGCAGCGGCCACGAGATGGAGCTGCACCTGGATACGGACGAGGCCAACGCCTGCGCTCTGGAAAACGGAGATCTGGCGGAGGTCCTGGTGCCCTGCGGAAGCTGCGCCGGGCCGGAAGGTCCGGGAAGTTCCCCGGCGGCGGGAGCGCGGCGGGAGATCCCGGAGGAGGAGATCCTGGATCTGGTCACCGAGCGGGACATCAACGATGCCTTCCGGGACAATAAAAAACAGATCTACTGCGAAAAAAAGGCTCTGATCACGCCGGCGGCGGTGGACCGCGCCAAGGCAGCGGAGATCGAGATCATTCGAGTGAAAGGGAGGGATTAGCCCTATGCAGATCGCGAGAGTCGTGGGGACAGTGGTGAGCACCAGCAAATCGGAGAAGCTTACCGGCCTGAAGATGCTGCTGGTGAAGCCCATTGACCTGGAGACCTTTGAGGAAAAGGGAAATATCCTGGTGGCCTTTGACGCCGTAGGAGCGGGAGAGGGAGAGGTGGTCATGATCGTTTCCGGATCTTCTTCCCGGCAGACGGCCCTGACGGAGAATAAACCCTCCGATACCGCCATCATCGCCATCATCGATTACATTGACCTTTACCATAAACGGATATTCAGCAAAGAAAAAGAAGAAAGGGAGAAGGTGGATAGCTAATGCTTACGAAGGAGCAGATCGAGCAGATCGTAGAGATGACCGTCGCCCAGATGACCGCCGCGCCGGGAGCTTCCGGGGGGAATGCGCCGGATTCCGGCAACGGCTGGATGTTCGACCGGGCGGAGGACTGCATCCGGGCGGCGGCCGCTGCCCAGAAAAAGCTGGTCTCCATGACCATGGAAGCCAGAGAATCCTTCATCCGGGCCATGCGCAAGGCCGCCGTGGACAACGCGGAGAAGCTGGCCAGGATGGCCCATGAGGAGACGGGATACGGCAGGGTCCCGGACAAGATCCAGAAGATCCTGCTGGTAGCCAACAAGACGCCGGGCACGGAGGATATCCAGCCCAGAGTATTTACCGGGGACAAAGGACTGACCCTGGTGGAGCAGGCTCCCTTCGGGGTCATCGGGTCCATTACCCCCTCCACCAATCCTCCGGGAACCATTATCAACAATTCGATCAGTATGATCGCCGGCGGGAACGCGGTGGTGTTCAATCCCCACCCCTCCGCCAAGAAATGCTGTCAGGAGACCATGCGGATCCTCAACGAGGCCATTGTGGCGGCGGGAGGCCCCGTGGGCCTGATCTGCTGTCCCACAGAGCCTACCATGGAGACCAGCAATGTGATCATGAACCATCCGGAGATAAAGCTGCTCTCGGTGACGGGAGGAGAGGCGGTGGTCGGCATCGCCATGAAGACCGGAAAGAAATGCATCTCCGCGGGACCCGGAAATCCGCCGGTGATCGTGGACGAGACGGCGGACATCCCCAAGGCAGGAAAGGATATCGTGGACGGGGCCTCCTTTGACAACAACGTACTCTGCGTGGCGGAGAAGGAATGCTTCGCGGTCCATACCGTGTTTGACCAGCTGATGTCCGAAATGCAGAAGAACGGCGCCTGGATGATCCGGGGCGAAGATATCGATAAGATCGTCCGCACGGTGCTCATCCACAAGGACGGAACCTATGTGATCAACCGGAAATTTGTGGGACGGGACGCCACGTATATCATGGAACAGTCCGGCGTTTCCTACACGGGAGATCCCCGGCTGGTCATTGCCGAGGTGCCCAGGGAACATCCCTTTGTCACCGTGGAAATGCTGATGCCGGTTCTGGGGTGCGTCCGCTGCCAGAACGTGGACCAGGCCATTGACTGGGCCGTTTGGGCGGAGCGGGGATGCTGGCATTCCGCGCTGATGCACTCCACCAATTATCTGAACATGACCAAGGCGGCAAAAGCCCTGAACACCACCATCTTCGTAAAGAACGGACCCTCCACCGCCGGGGTGGGCTTTAACGGAGAAGGCTACGCGACCCTGACCATCGCCACGCCTACGGGAGAGGGGCTGACCTCCGCCAGGAGCTTTACCAGAGCCCGCCGCTGCGTGCTGGAAGACGGCTTCCGCATTATCTGACGGTTATGGGGCTGGTGGAACAGATTCGGGATGCCGGCGTTGTGGGTGCAGGCGGCGCCGGATTTCCAACCGATAAGAAACTGAACTGCAAGGCGGAGATTTTTATAGTAAACGGAATTGAGTGCGAGCCCCTGCTGCGGACCGACCGCCATGTGATGGAGCAGTACGCGCCCCTGATCGTAAAGACGGTCCGGGCGGTCCGGGACAGCCTGGGGGCCAAACGGGCGGTGATCGCCGTAAAGGAGCACTATGAGAAAGCGGTGGAAGCCCTGCGGGCGGCGGTCAGGGGCACTAAGGTGGAGCTGTATCTGTCGGGATCCTTTTATCCGGCGGGAGATGAGCAGAACCTGGTCTACTGCGTGACCGGCAGGACCGTTCCCACCGGGGGGATCCCCCTGGATGTGGGCTGCGTGGTCAGCAACGTGAGCACTGTTCTGCATATCGCCGGGGCTATGGAAGGACGGCCGGTAACGGAAAAAATGGTGACGGTGTCCGGCAGCGTGGCCCGGCCTGTGACCGTGTCCTGCCCCATCGGCACCCCTCTGTCCCTGCTGCTGGAAGCGGCGGGAGGCGCCCTGGGAGACTGTGTCTATATTGTAGGCGGCCCTCTCATGGGCCGGGTCACGGAGGATCTGACAGAGCCGGTGACCAAGACCACCGGCGGCCTGCTGGCCATTCCCAAAGGCCATGCCCTGCTGGCCAAAAAGACCGAAAGCCCCCGGGACGCCATCCTGGCCCGGGCGGTCTGCAGCCAGTGTTCCATGTGTACCCAGATGTGCCCCCGGAACGCCATGGGACTGAACGTGCAGCCCCACAAGGCCATGCGGGCTCTGGCTTCCGGAAGGGAAGGTCTGCTGGGGGACGTCAACGGCGTCTTTTCCTGCTGCGACTGCGGCGTGTGCACCTACTTCGCCTGCAATTTCGGGCTGAAGCCCGGAAAGGCCATGCAGCAGGCGAAAGCGAAGCTGCAGGCCCAGGGAGTCCGGCCGGTGAAGGAAGTAAAATATCCGACGGACCGGGGCATCGACCAGAAACGGGTGCCCACGGAGCGGCTGCTGGTGCGGCTGGATCTGAAGAAATATGACGCGGAGGCTCCTCTGGGAGGCTTTGTGGACTGCCGGGATGTGCGGATCCCTCTGAAGATGCATATCGGAGGGCCGGACCGGCCGGTGGTATCCGTGGGAGAGACGGTGGCCAAGGGACAGCTCATCGCCGAGCCGCAGGGCATGGGGGCCAGGATCCACGCCTCCATCGACGGGACCGTGGCGGCGGTGACAGAGGAATGGATAGAGATAAGGAGGTGAGCCCATGGGTGCGATAGGCATGAATGAGATCATGAGCATACCGGCAGGCATCCAGGCCTGCGACGCCATGCTGAAGGCGGCGGAGGTAGAGCTCATCAGCGCGGGCTGTGTCTGCGCAGGCAAGTATTATATCGTGGTGGCCGGAGAGGTGGCCGCTGTGCGTTCTTCCGTGGAAGCGGGAAAAGAGGTGGCGGAGAGCCTGCTGATCGACAGCATGGTGATCCCCAACGTGGACGCCCAGGTGGCGCCGGCCATCAGCGCCTGTACCATGGTGGATCATCTGCAGGCGCTGGGCATCATGGAGACCTACTCTCTCTGCGCGGCCGTCCAGGCGGCGGACGCGGCAGCAAAGGCGGCGGAGGTGGATCTTCTGGAGGTCCGGCTGGGCCGGGGCCTGGGAGGAAAATCCTTTATCCTGCTGACGGGAGAGGTGGCCGCGGTGGAGGCCTCGATCAAGGCGGCGGAAGCCCTGGAGGAGACACAGGGCCTCATGGCGAAAAGCGCCGTGATCCCCTCGCCCCATCCGGATATGCTGAAGGCTATCGGCTGACGGATTGACAAAAGAACCGGGATGCCGCAGAATAGAGAGGGCGGCAAAAACAGTAAGCAATACCAAATCACATAAAGGAAAACAAATGGAGGGAATTACAATGAAAGAAGCATTAGGAATGATCGAAACCCGCGGACTGATCGGATCCATCGAGGCAGCGGATGCCATGGTAAAGGCGGCCAACGTGCGGCTCATCGGCAAGGTACAGATCGGCTCCGGTCTGGTGACCGTGATGGTACGGGGCGATGTAGGCGCGGTGAAAGCGGCGGTGGACGCCGGCGCGGCAGCGGCCAAGAGAGTGGGAGAGCTGTACGGCGTACATGTGATCCCCCGTCCTCACGCGGATGTGGAGTACATTCTTCCTACTCTGGACCGCCCGGAAGAGGAGTAAGCCATGTATGCCGGCGTAGTGGCCGGGTCTGTGGTAGCCACGGTGAAGGATCCGGGTCTGGAGGGAGTGCCGCTGCTCCTTGTGCGCAAGATCGAAAACGGTAAGGAAGCCGGTCTTGTGGTGGCGGCGGACCAGACCCGCCAGGCGGGAATGGGCGACCATATCTACATGATCGGTTCCAAGGAAGCGGCCAGGATCTTCCGCTGCGGCAACATACCGGTGGATGTGGCCATTGTGGGATTTATCGACACGTACAACGAAGAGCTTTAGAAAGGGGGAACGGGCATGCGTCTGGCCAGAGTGGTGGGGAACGTGGTCTCCACAGTCAAAGACGACGGCTATAAAGGCTATAAGCTGATGCTGGTGGAATATTTTGATCCGTCCACAGGCGCGCCCCAGGGCCCCCGGATGATCGCTTTTGACTGCGCCGACGCCGGCGTGGGAGACATTGTTGTGGTCAATACCGACGGCGGAGCGGGCAACATGCTGTTTGACGATGATTACGGGATCTTTGATCTGGTCATCTGCGGCGTGGTGGACAACTACACGGTGGACGGAGATACCAGAGTCATACACGGATAAAAGGAGAGCTGCTATGGAACAGGAATGGACAGGGAACACCAACACCGCCGGACCGCTGGAGATCGCCGGCAGGCTCGCGGGCATCTACGAGGATTTTACGGAGGCGGTGAAAGCCCTGGGAGGAAAAGGGAAAAAGCGTTCCGGGAAATTTGCCTCCAGCGTCATGCAGTGGGTAGGAGGCCGGCACGCGGTGTCGGACCGGGAACAGCTCTGCGAAGGGTTTCTGGCGGATGTACAGGGACAGCTGGAGCTTCTGACCCTGGCCCTGGAGGGCGCCGGCCCGGAGGAACAGGCAGACGCCTGCGCCCTGGCGGCGGAGACCATTACCTGCCCCAGGCCCGCCCGTTCGGATTCCACCACGGATCTGATGAAACGGGCCATGATCGGTCAGATCACCCCCTTCCTGTCCTACATGCGGCAGGAGGATCTGCGCCGGATCCTGGACCGTATGGATCAGGCCTATACCCGGTGGCAGCTGCTGCCTGTGGAAAAAGAAGTGAAAAAAGAACTGGAACGGCTCACCCGATGAGCGTTCCGGAAATCTCCTGGCAAGAGAGCGCTGCGACATAGATGAGCGGTCATTTATGGAACAGCGCTCCTTTTTGATCTCGGAGCACAGAAATCCCTGTGGGAGAGGAATCGGCCGGGGGGCTTGACAGAAGCGGCAAATGCTGGTATGCTGTAAAAAGTAAATGGCATATGCCATAAATTATACGGAGGGATGCGCATGCCGAGACCATGTAAACGCAGAAGGATCTGCGCGCTGCCTGTCTGCCGGGGGTTTGATCCGGTGGATCAGGAGGAGGCGGACGAGATCGTGCAGATGACCCTGGATGAGTACGAGGCCATCCGCGTCATTGATCTGGAGGGCCTGAGCCAGGGCGAATGCGCCGAGCGGATGGGGGTGGCCCGGACCACTGCCCAGGCGGTGTATAACAGCGCCAGGAAAAAACTGGCCGTCTGTCTGGCCTACGGGGTCCCTCTTCGGATCCGGGGCGGCGACTATGAGCTCTGTTCCGGCAGGGATCAGAAATGCCGCCGGGGAAACTGCAGGAAAAGGATATCAGAAAGGAAGAATGGGATCATGAAAATCGCGGTTACTTATGAAAACGGAGAAATTTTTCAGCATTTTGGACACACGGAGCAGTTCAAGATCTATGAGGTGGAGGACGGAAAGGTAACTTCCTCCGCGGTGCGGAGCACCAACGGACAGGGCCATGGCGCCCTGGCAGGGCTTCTGGGGGAGATCGGAGCGGACACCCTGATCTGCGGCGGCATCGGCGGCGGCGCCAGAAAAGCCCTGCAGGAGGCGGGGATCGACCTGTACGCGGGAGTCAGCGGAGACGCGGACAAGGCCGTGGAATCTCTTCTGGCCGGCACCCTGGTCCAGAATACCGAGGCCACCTGCGACCATCACGGCCATGAGCACCACGGGGGAGACTGCGGCCATCACGGCCATGAGCACCACGGCGAAGGCTGCGGCCGCCATGAGGGCGGCTGCGGAGAGCATGGCTGCCACTGAAAGGATCAGGAAAGTTCCTGGAAGAGCTGCTGATATTCTTCGGCGAATATGCTGTTCCGTCTCCAGATAAAGGAAATATTGTGCGAGATATCGAAGTCCTGCAGGGGGATCTGCTTCAGAGTCCCTTTCCGCAGGGCTTCTTCTGCTGCCGCCTCATAGAGAAAGGTGATGCCGCAGTCCTCCTCGGCCAGGACACGGATGCTGTGCATATTGGTGATCTCCAGGATCTTGGAAAAGCGGCTGACGTCATAGTTGTAGTGTTCCAGGTACTGGGTCAGGATCTCCCGGGTGCCGGAACCCTGCTCCCGCAGCAGCAGCGTCTCGGAAAACAGATCTTCCATGGTCAGCTTTCTGTCCGGGAATTTGTGGGAGGCTGCCGCAGCCGGGATGAATTTCAGCCGTTTCCAGATCCGGAAATCGTAGGCGTCGCTGGGGAAATGCCCTTCCACCACCGCCACATCCAGGTCCCCGGAGTCCAGAAGTTCCCGGAGACGCCGGGTATTTTCCAGCGTCAGCTTCAGGGATTTTTCCGGATGGGCCTTGATGTAGCGGCTTAAGGGCAGGGGCAGGAGATATTCGCCCACGGTCATGGTGGCTCCGATGGCCAGAGGCTTGGTGCGGCCGGCGATCTCCCGCAGTTCTTTCCGCAGCAGGGTCTCGTCGTCCCGGATGGTGATCAGGGCCCGGCGGAGGTGTTCCCCCTGCTCGGTCAGGGAAAGCTTTTTCCCTTTCATGGAAAACAGCCGGGCGTGGTAATATTCCTCCAGAAAATGAATGTGCTGGGAAACCGCCGGCTGGGTAATGCCAAGCTCCCCGGCGGCCCTGGTAAAATTCATATGGCGGCAGACGCATAAAAACGTTTCGGTACGGAAATCCAGCATAGGGGGAACCTCCTGAATCATTATATTAATTTATTATAACATAAAGAATCATAATTTTACATTATTATTATTTTGCGGTAGAATAAACGTAACGTCCGGAACGGAGGGTTCCGGAAGAGCAACAGAAAGCATATGGAATGGATTCGGAAAATGGAGGAAATGAAGGATGAAGGTGTTGATCATCGGCGGCGTGGCAGCGGGCACTAAGACTGCGGCAAAATTGAAACGGGAGGACAGAAGTCTGGATATTACCATCCTGACCAGGGACAGGGATATCTCCTACGCGGGCTGCGGCCTTCCCTATTATGTGGGAGGGCTCATTGAGTCGAAAGAGCAGCTGATCGTGAATACCCCGGAAAAATACGCGGCCCTTACCGGCGTGCAGGTGCGGACCGGCCGGGAGGCGGTGGGTCTGAAAGCAGCCGAGAAGAAGGTGGAGGTAAAGAACCTGGACAATGGGGAGATCACGGAAGAAGCCTATGACAAGCTGATCCTTGCTGTGGGGGCATCCTCCATTCTGCCGGAGATGGAGGGCATCCATCTGCAGGGCGTGTTTAAGCTGAGGACCCCGGACGACGCTATTTTCATGAGAAATTATCTGAAGGAGACAGAGGCGAAAAAAGCTGTGGTGGTAGGCGGCGGCTTTATCGGACTGGAGACGGCGGAGAACCTGAAGGAGCAGGGACTGGACGTAACGGTGCTGGACGCCGCTCCCCAGATCGTGCCCGGAGTGCTGGATCCGGAGATGGCGGCCTACGCCAGGAAACATCTGCAGAAACAGGGGATCCGGGTCATTACGGGAGTCAAGGTAGAGGCTCTTCTGGGAGATTCCCGGGTGACGGCGGTGCGCTCCAGCGCCGGAACCTTTCCGGCGGATCTGACCGTGCTGTCCGTAGGCGTGCGGCCCAACACGGCCTGGCTTTCGGACAGCGGCCTGGAGATGGTCAAAGGCACCCTGGTGGTGGACGGACAGATGAAGACCAATCTGGAAGATGTCTATGCCGTAGGCGACTGCGTCATGGTCACCAACCGCGTCACCGGCAGACCCCAGTGGTCCCCCATGGGCTCCAGCGCCAATCTGGAGGGCCGGATGCTGGCACAGGTGCTGGCGGGAGCGCGGAAGACCTATCCCGGCGTACTGGGCACCGGCGTGGTGAAACTGCCGGGGATGAACTGCGGCCGCACGGGACTGACAGAGGCCGCCGCCAGAGAGGCCGGCTATGAAGTGGAGACGGTTCTGGCTGTCACCGATGACAAGGCGCATTACTATCCGGGAGCGGCGTCCTTTGCCACCAAGCTCATTGCGGATAAAAATACCCATAAGCTCCTGGGCGTCCAGGTGCTGGGACCGGGAGCGGTGGACAAGATGGTGGATATCGCCGTGACCGGAATTTCCATGGGCGCCGCGCTGGAGGACTTCGAGGCCATGGATTTCGCCTACGCCCCGCCTTTCTCCACGGCCATCCATCCCTTTGTCCAGGCTGTGTACATTCTGGAAAACAAGCTCAACGGCACCATGGACAGCATGACCCCCGCGGAGTACGCGGCGGGAGCGGCGGAGGACTACCGGATCATCGACGTGGCCCCGGCGCCCTCCATTCCGGGAGCGTTTTATGTGCAGCTGGAGACGGTAACGGGACCGGTGGAAGGCCTGGGCAGGGACGAGAAGCTGCTGCTGGTATGCGCCAAGGGCAAAAGAGGATACTTCCTGCAGAACCGTCTGAAGGCGTACGGCTATACCAACACCAAAGTGCTGGAGGGAGCCGCCTTCTTTAACGATGTAAAGGTAAAAGGAGTGAAGTCCACGGTTTCCCCGGAGGAGATCACCCGTCTGAAGGGCCTGGGATTTCTGCGGGATAAGAATACCCCGGACTGCTTCAACGCCCGGGTCATCACCCGCAACGGAAAAGTAACGGCAGATGAGATGGCGGTCATCACGGAGGCGGCCAGGAAGTTCGGCAGCGGAGAGGTGACCATGACCACCCGTCTGACCATGGAGATCCAGAAGATCCCCTATGAGAATGTGGAGGATTTCCTGGCCTTCCTGAAGGACGCCGGCATGGAGACCGGCGGCACCGGATCCAAGGTGCGCCCGGTGGTATCCTGCAAGGGAACCACCTGCCAGTACGGCCTCATCGATACCTTTGAGCTGTCGGAGGAGATCCATCAGCTCTTCTACAAAGGCTACCGGGAGGTGAAGCTGCCCCACAAATTCAAGATCGCCGTGGGCGGCTGCCCCAACAACTGCGTGAAGCCGGACCTCAACGATCTGGGCATCATCGGCCAGAAGGTGCCGGAGGTGGATCTGGAGAAATGCCGGGGCTGCAAAAAGTGCCAGATCGTGGAAAACTGCCCCATCCATGTGCCCCAGGTAGTGGACGGAAAAGTTCTCATCGATCCTGACAAGTGCAACCACTGCGGCCGCTGCGTGGGCAAATGTCCGTTCCACGCGGTGGATTCCTACACCAGCGGCTACCGGATCTACATCGGCGGACGCTGGGGCAAGCGGGTAGCCCAGGGCCGTCCCCTGGACAAGATCTTTACCGACAAGCAGGAAGTGCTGGCGGTGGTGGAGAAGGCCATCCTCCTGTTCCGGGAGCAGGGCGTGACCGGAGAGCGTTTCTCCGATACCATTGCCAGACTGGGATTTGAAAATGTGCAGGAGCAGCTTCTGTCCAACGATCTGCTGGAGAGAAAAGAAGAAAATATCAAGGCCCAGAAGCATCTGGTGGGAGGAGCCACCTGCTGATCCCCGGAAAACCGGGAATGGAAAAACGGAGGAGCCGCTGCGAAACAGAGGAGGAATGGAAAAATCCTCTGCGGAGCAGCGGCTCCCTTCTATGCGTAAAAACCCGGGGAAATCCGGAGTGTGACAGAAAGTGTGACAGATTTTCGCGAAAATGTGTCACAGCCGATTTGTCCCTTTGGCTGTCAAAAAGACCGGGAGAAATGCTATAATGATTCCCAGCAGGGAAAGTTCCGGAAGGATACTTTCCGATGACGGGGGAAACGGTATGTCTAAATTTTCTGAATATCTCAAGGAGATCCTGAGCCGGCAGGAGGAATCCATTGCGGGCATCGCGAAAAACGCGGGGCTGGAGCGGACGTCCATCCACAAGGCTCTGAAGGACGAAAGAATTCTGTCTTATACAGCCCTGAAAAAACTGACCAGGTATCTGCAGCTGACCCTTCCTCAGGTGCGGGAGCTGACCCGGTATTACGAGATGCTCCTGCGGGGGGAGGATATTTTCCGGATCCAGGAGGCCATCTGCGAGATCCTCTCGGATCTGTCCCAGCTTCATTATGCCGGAGCAAACTACCTTCCGGAGGAGATCCCGGCCCGGAAGCCCTCCGGATTTCCGGAGCTGATCTTCGGCAGGGCCCAGGTGGAGACCGCGGTGCGGGAGATCTGGCAGTACGAGACCGCCGGGGAAAACTGCGAAATAGAGCTGTTTCTGCCTCCGGGCAGCCCTTTGACGGATCTGCTGATCCGCCTGTGGAAGGGAGGAAGGGAGTTTACGGCCCGGCAGCTGGTGACTTTTGCGCCCAGCCGTTCCGGGGAAGCGCCGAATCTGCGGATCCTGCAGAAACTGCTGCCTTTGGCCTTTGTGTCCGGCAGCCGCTATTTTGCCTACTATTATTTTGAGAACACCGCGGCGGCAGGCAACGTATCGCCTCTGCCCTGGTTTGTGGTGACGCCCCATTTTCTCATAACGCTGGATGATAAGGTGTCTGTGGCGCAGATCCAGACGGCTCCGGAACTGCTGCGGCTGTACCGGAAACGCTTCGCCAAGGTGGCGGAGGAATGCCAGCCCCTGTGCTCCTACGCCGGGGACACTTCCCGGGTTTTGGACGCCTATATGGAGAACACGGACCAGGGGGCTTATTATACGGTTATGATCCAGCCCTGTCTGGGCCGGTATTATACCCGGGAGCGCATCGAAGGCCAGCTGCGCCGGGAGATCCCGGAACGGGACAAGCTCCTGGAGTTAAGCGACCGGCGTTTCCGGATCCTCCGGGAACTGAAGGGGGATTATTACACGATTTTTTCGGAGAAAGGCCTGCGGCAGTTCGCGGCGGACGGGATCATGGTGGATCTTCCCTCCGAGCTGGTCCGGCCGCTTATGCCCGCCCTGCGGCTGGAACTGCTGCGGGAGTTTCAGGAGGACATCCGCCGGGACAAGGTCCACGGCTGTATCGTGGATCCGGAGGAGATCCCCATTCCTCCCTACCTGACCTTTACCTGTGATCCCAAGTTCGGGGTGCATTTTTACGCGGTCCAGGGATTTTCCGGGGGAGCCTACAGCTGCAATCTCCACATCGGGGACAGCGGCATCGGGCAGTCTTTCTGCCGGTTTATCAAGTCTCTGCCGGGAAGCCGGTATGTGTATGAAAAAGAGAGGACGCTGCAGATCCTGGAGGAGCTGATCCGCGGACTGGAAAAACAAGCAGAGGAGGAACCCCGGATATGATCGATGTAAATCATCTTTGCCCCGGCTGCATGGGCCGGTGGGAGGATCCTTCCGGCGCCTGCCCCCGCTGCGGGTTCTCCTGGGAGAAGGTCCGAAAGGGAGGGAGGGAGCTGGAGCCCTTTACCATCCTGGCCGGACGGTATCTGCTGGGCGTGCGGATCGGAGAGGAAAGCTCCGGCATGACGTACCTGGCGATGGATCTGGAAAAAGAGCAGCCGGTGGCGGTGAAGGAATTTTTCCCCGCCAGTCTGGCCAGGAGAGAGGGACTGCAGGTGGTGCCCCTGCGGGAGGAAGAGGGCAGGGATTTCCGAAAGGCCCTGCGGGAATTCCGCCGGGAGGCGGAACTGCTGTCCCGGCGCCAGGGGCTGCCGGGGAGCGAGTCCTTCCGGGAGCTGGCGGAGGAAAACGGAACGCTGTATCTGGTCACGGATTTTGTGGAGGGAATGACCGTAGAACAGTATATGCGCCGGAAGGGGAAGCCGTTTACGGAGGAACTGTACGGGCCGGTACCGGAGCCCGCAGCCGCGGAGCCGGAGGAGGAGCAGAAGAAAAAACGGAGATGGCCTCTGTTTCTGGGACTGGGAGCGGCAGCCGCGGCGGCTGCTGCCGCAGTCGTGGTGTTCCTGCTGCCGGGAGGAGCCCGGGAGGCAAACACTCTGGACAGCCTGAGCCTGGCGGCCAATCGGCAGGAGGACGGAAGCGTCTGGTTCGCCACCGGGGATATTTCCTTTCAGGTAAATATGGAGGAACTTCCGGAAGAGAACTGGGAATGGGAAACCTCCGGTGAGAACCATACAGACTGGACCTTTTCCGGGGAAAAGACCACGGCGGTCAACTTCTATTCCTATACCGGAGGGGATTCCGGCACCAACACGGTGATCTACGATGAAGAAGGCCGTATCCTGTTCCTGGAAGACAGCGATCTTCAGATTTCCCGTGAGTACACCTACGGGGAATCCTTCTGGAGCGTCACGACTTACGAAAACGGCCGGATGGCAGGGGAAATCCGGACAGACCTGGACGATCAGGGCCGGGCGGTCCGGGTCCGCGGCGCCGGATACGATGAGAACGGCGATCTGTCGGAGGAAAATGAAGAGACCTATGTGTATGAGGACCATGCGGACGGAACCTACAGCCTGGACTACAGGCTGGAAGGCTGGAATTACACGGAGGGCGGGGAGGACGGGACCCGGATCCGCACAGTCACCACAGAAACCGCGGCGGCGGAATATGACGAAGAGGGACGGATCCTCTCCCAGGACAGCCAGAGGGAGAACAGGGAGGAGGGCAGTCCGGCTTCCTTTCGGAATCACATCGTAGAATCCTATGCGTATGATGAGCAGGGACAGGTGCTGACCTGTGAGTCCTCCCAGGAATACTGGAACGGAGAACCCGGGGGCAGCGAGGATCACTGGACCTACACGTACCGGTACACCTACGAGAACAGCTACGACGAGGAGGGAAGGCTGATCCGCAGGATCCTGACCAATGAAACAAGGGATGAGGAGGAACTTACGGAAACCCGTTCTTACTATCTCTTCACCTACGACGCATGGGGGAATCAGCTGACTTCCCTTTCCTACGACGAAGACGCGGAGGGAAATGTCAGCCGCCTCTCCTTCAGCAGCCGCCTCTATGAAAAATTCGCCCCGGAAAACGGGATCCTGACCGCCACCGGGGAGACCTCGGGGACTCTGGATCCGGAGATGCCGCAAATGGGAGCCTCCTCGGCGGAGGAGGCAGCGGAAGAAGAGCCCTCCGGCCAGGCCGGGGAGTC
Organism: Candidatus Scatomonas sp.; assembly: GCA_963928055.1. GTDB lineage: Bacteria > Bacillota > Clostridia > Lachnospirales > Lachnospiraceae > Scatomonas. The sequence continues at coordinate 158,687 of CAWVDN010000003.1, forward strand.
CTCCTCCGCCATGCTGGATATAGAAGACCTGGATGAGGAACTGGCAGATCTGCAGATGGTGGCGGAGCGCCAGGGAAAAATCCTGGCCCCGCCGGAGGAGGGGGATCTGGGTTATCAGGGCGTGGTCAGCGGCATCTATGATGTGTTCCTTTCGGAGCTGGTAAAACCGCTGCTGGAAGACGAAGGGACTTACCGGGAGGATCTGTACTATGTGCTTCCTCCGGAAAGCTGGGATCACGGAGATGTGCTGGCGGCGGCAGTCTGCGGGGATCCGCAGACCGCCTGGGAACTGACCCAGGCCTTCTACCAGGCGGATCTGTACGAGTATACCGGCAGCTGGGCCCAGCTGATCCGTGGACTGCAGTCCGGAGAAACGGATCTGGTGTTCCCGGAGAAAGATCGGTGGAAATGGCCGCTGATGGAACAGTATATTTCATACATAGCGGAAACAGAGGGACGGGAGCTGGCCCTGGCGGATGAAAACGGAAACGTGCAGGTCAGCTATCCGTAACCGGAAGGAGGAAAGAAATGAATCTGATAAAATGCGGCGCCGGTCATTTTTATGACGGGGACAAATTCCCCGGAGGCTGTCCTTACTGCCGGAAGGCGCAGCCCGCGTCCCTGCCCGGAGCTGTTTTCAATCCGACGCCGGCAAAGCCCGGGGCGGAACCGGTGGTGGGATGGCTGGTATGTATAAAAGGGGAATACAGAGGACAGAGTTTCTCTCTGAAGGCGGGCCGGAATGAGATCGGAGGGGACGCCGGCATGGATGTGGCGCTGAGCCTGGATCACAGCGTATCCCGATCCCGGCACGCGGTGGTGATCTACGAGCCCGGGAGCAGGACCTTCCTGGCGGATGCCGGGGAGGCCCGGGAATTGTGCTGTCTGAACGGGGAAGCCCTCCTCTCCCAACGGAGGATGAAGGCTTACGATACCCTGGATCTGGGGAATACCAGCCTGATGCTGGTGCCCTGCTGCGGAGAAAAATTCTCCTGGGAGGAGGGGCTGAAAGACTGAGCCCGTTTCCGCTCCGCCAGCAGAAGAAACAGACAGAAGCCCAGAGGGATCAGGGCGAACCAGACGCTGTAAAGGGAAAAGACCTGCAGCAGCAGATATTCCGCCGCGGCCCCGGCATTGAAAAAGAGCAGCGTGCCTCCGAAGACGCCGGCCTTTTCTTTGTGGGGGCCTTTTGCGGCGGGATCCTTTTCCAGAAAATAGTCCGTCAGGGCGGTAAAAGTCTGCTTGATATTATTCGTGGAAAAAATGGTGGAGCTGACGTAGGGGCCGACCCCTTTAAAGGAGCACCACTGAAAAGCCGTGGCGAAAAATACCGGGTACAGAGCCATGACCGGATTCAGATCCAGGGGAATGAAGGCGCAGGAAGTGATTACGGCGGCGTTGACCCCCAGAGACAGAAAACGGACGTCCAGGGCGGTCCTGCGGGAAAGGACCGCGGCCAGTACCACGGCGGAAATGTACAGCAGCAGCGCGCCCAGATGGATCAGCATCTCCCGGGGATTCCGGCCGCAGATGGCGCTGACCAGCTCAATGACATTGGCGGTCTGGGAGGACCCGAACACCAGCTGGCGGCTGAACAGGGCGTAAGCCCCCAGAAAACCTCCGCAGACGGCCATGGTAAATTGGATCAGGATGGTGGACCTTTGTATTTTTTCCATTGGGATATTCTCCTTCCAGCCCATCATTATAGCATCTCTTTTAAAATTTGCAACGCAAATCTTTCCGATCTGCCGGGGGCCTTCCCTGGCCTTTCTTTTTCGCGCAAAAACAGAGCCGCTGCGGAACAGACGATCCTTCCTCTGTCCGGCAGCGGCCCTTTTCATCCGTGCGTTAGAGGATTCGAACCCCCGGCCTTTTGATCCGTAGTCAAACGCTCTATCCAGCTGAGCTAAACGCACATATATTTTCAACGCAATATATATTATCCTATTTTAAAAGGTTTGTCAATGGAAAAATGTGATTTGCCGGGCCTTTTTTTTCGGGGGGTTTTATGGCATAATGAGAGGTGGCAAGATCATCATCTAAAGGCAGTTTATTTTCGGACGCGGCCGGCAGGGCCCGCGTTCGGCAGAAATAAGGAGAAAAGTATGAGACCGGAAATACAGTTTTTGGAGGCGCAGGGCGTCAGCCCCGCCCTGATCGAAGATGTGGAGAAGTTTACGGAGCAGTACCCGGTGGAGGAGGCGGTGCGTCACCGGCTGGCAAAGCCGCCTATTCCCTTTTACGGCCGGGAAGTGCTGGAGATGGCTCTGGCCGCGCTCCTTCAGGGGGAGAATCTGCTGCTGACCGGAGCCAAGGCTACGGGAAAAAATGTGCTGGCGGAGAATCTGGCCTTTCTTTTCGGAAGGCCGGTGTACAATGTTTCCTTTCATGTAAATACCAGCAGCGCCGAGCTCATCGGTACGGATACCTTCCGCAACAACGAGGTGGAGCTGCGGAAGGGAAGCATTTACCAGTGCGCCCAGTACGGGGGCTTCGGCATTCTGGATGAGATCAATATGGCCAAGAACGACGCGGTATCGGTGCTCCACGCCACCCTGGACTACCGCCGCAGCATTGACGTGCCCGGGTATGACAAGATCGATCTGCACCCGGCGGCCCGGTTTATCGGCACCATGAATTACGGTTACGCGGGGACCAAGGAACTGAACGAGGCGCTGGTCTCCCGGTTCCTGGTCATCGATATGCCCCCGCAGAACGAGGAGACCCTGGGTTATATTCTGGATCAGATCTACCCGGACATGAAGCCCCGGGCCAAAGCCCAGTGGATCGGCCTGTTTCTGGATCTGCAGATGAAGGCGGAGAACGCGGAGATCTCCACCAAAGCCCTGGACCTTCGGGGACTGCTGGCGGCGGCGGGAACCGTGCGGCAGGGGCTGTCTCCCTTCCTGGCGCTGCAGATGGGGGTAGTCAACAAGTGTTTCGATATTTTTGAGAAGGAGATCGTCCGGGATGTGGCGGCGACCAGGATCCCGGAGGACTGGACGAGGGAAGATGTATTCTGATCAGGAAGAAAACGCGGTGCTGGATGATCACCGGCTGGAAATGGAAAACCGGATCCGCAATCTGGTGTGGACCGTCAGCGGGGATTACTCCCTGGAGGTGAAGCCGGATGTGGACACGTTTCTGCGCTCCCGGAATATGGCCCTTTACGACGGCATCAAGCAGGGAGGACTGGCGAAGTATTTTGACCGGGACGCCCTCAGCATGTATCTGCTGAAAAAGATCTACTGCCAGGCCTTCAGCGGCCCGCTGATGACGGTGGCCCAGCTGTGCGTGGAGGAGGCGGTGGGGCGCAGGCTGGACGCGGAGCGGGAAGGCGTCCGGAATATCCGCCGGAAAGCCTACGAGGATATCCTGGATCTGGATTTTAAGGAGCTGGCCGCCACGCCTCTGGGACACTTCAAGGCAGCGCTGCTCCGGGAGGAGCTGGACGGGTCCTACCAGGGAACCAGCCAGATCGAGGGCTGGATGCAGGAGATCCACCGGCTGCGGGAGGCCCGCGACACCATGGAGGTGATCCGTACCGTGGACAGCCTCTACAATCAGATCGTGGAGCCGAATTTTGAAAAAAAGAAAAAGACTCTGGAGCAGGTGCTGGCGGTGACGCTGGAGGATCTGGCGGAGTTTTCCTGGAAAGATTTTCTGGCGGAGGACCTGGAGGATCTGTACCAGGAGACCATGGACACGTACCTGGAAAAGATCTCCGAGGCCATGACCAACCTGGATATGAACGAGAGCCGGGACAAAGAGGAGCCGGAACAGCAGCAGGAAGGACAGAAGAAAAAAAAGATCCTGGTGGTGGACGAGAAGGCCCTGGCGCAGATGTATTCCTATGTGGAGAAAAATTTCGGGAAAAGCTATCTCACCCCGGCGGAACAGAAAAACCTCAACTATCAGTACTGTCGGGGGATCCACGGGGACTGCAGCCTGTACTGCACCGAGGGGATCCTGCAGAATCCCGTGCTGAGGAATTACCAGTACGAGTACGCCAGGAAACAGAAGGATAAAAACATCATGGCCTATTACGAGCAGAGCCGGGTGGTGAAGCGGAACATCCAGGTGCTGACGGACATGCTGCGGAAAGCGCTGCTGCTGCGCAGCGAGGACCAGGAGATCCTTTCGGACCGGGGGCGGATCATCCCGGCGGCCCTGTGGAAGGTAGGGCGCTCGGAGGACGCCAGGCTTTTTAAAAAAGAGATCAAAAACGAGGCCATGAATTTTGTGGTGGACGTACTCATTGACGCCAGCGGTTCCCAGCGGAGCCGTCAGAACCAGGTGGCGCTGCAGGCCTTTATCATCAGCGAGGCCCTGTCTAACCTGGAGATCCCTTTCCGGGTCACCAGCTTCTGCACTTTCTGGGATTATACGATCCTGCAGAAGTTCCGGGATTACGATGACAGCCGGAAAAAGAACGGCAGGATCTTTGAGTATATGACCTCCTCCAACAACCGGGACGGACTGGCGGTGAAGGTGGTGGGCAGCACCCTGCTGCAGCGGGAGGAGGAAAATAAGGTGCTGATCCTCTTAAGCGACGGCAAGCCCTACGATGTGGTGGTGAACCGGCCCAATTCCAGAAATCCGCAGCCCTACCGGGGAAAACCGGCCATTCTGGACACCGGCTTCGAGGTCCGGAGGCTCCGGCAGAGCGGAGCGGCGGTGCTGGGGGTCTTTGTGGGAGAGGAGACGGAGCTGTCCGCGGAACGGAGGATCTTCGGCAAGGATTTTGCCTATATCCGTACCATTAAAAATTTTTCCTATGTGGTAGGCCGTTATCTGTTGAAACAGATCGAGGAATAAACTATACTTATCTAAAAAGCAGGAAGAAATAACAGGAGGTAGAAGGAATGGGAAAAACTTTCAGAAGGCTTCTGGGAGCGGCCGCGGGCACAGCGGCGGCCTGGGCCCTGGCGGTAAAGCCCAGGACCAGCGGCAAGCCGGATATGAGCGAGTTTCAGAAATATGATTTTGCCCACAGAGGGTATTACAGTGTCAGAAAGAAGATACCGGAGAATTCCCTGAAGGCCTTTCAGGCGGCGGTGGATCACGGCTATGGCATTGAGCTGGACGTGCGGCTGACCCGGGACGGGGTACCGGTGGTGATCCACGATTCCCGGCTGCTGCGGCTCTGCGGCGCGGAAGGCTGCGTGGAGGATAAAACCCGGGAAGAACTGCGGGAATACCGCCTTTCCCGGACGGAGGAGACGATCCCGGATCTGGAGGAGGTCTTGAAGCTGGTGGACGGACAGGTCCCCCTGCTGATCGATATCAAGACGGAGCAGGAAAATTACGGGGTGCTCTGCGGCAGGATCAGCCAGGTGCTGGACGGCTATGACGGGGTCTTTGCCGTGCAGTCGGCAGATCCCATGACGGTGCGCTGGTTCCGCGCCAGCCGCCCGGAATATCTTCGGGGCCAGATCATGGAGTACGGGGAGCGCTGCGGTTGCGGCATCGCCTGCAGCATTTCCAGTTTTCTCCGCCACAATCTGCTGACCAACTTCCTCACCGCTCCGGATTTTGTCACCTGCCATGTGGAAGACCGGAACAATTACAGCCTTCGGCTGTGCCGGTTCCTGTACCGGGTGCAGACCATGGAATGGGGGATCCACGATCTGCAGGGCTATGAGCTGGTGAAGACCGATGAGTCCCTGGTGATCTTTGACGAGATCGAACCCTGAAATAATCGAAAATAGAGAAGAACAGCGAAGAAACAGACAGTTTCCGGCCCGGCTTTTATGAAAAATTAACAATAAAAGCCTTGCCGGAAACTGTTTTTGTGTTATAATTGTAAAGAGTATGAAAATTGGAGGTATCTATTATGCTTACAGCAAAACAGAACATGCTGGAAGTGATCCGTGGAGGAAACCCGGACCGGATCGTAAACCAGTATGAAGCAGTCTATCTGATGTTCCATCCCTTTATGTTCTCCAGCCCGCTGCTGGAAAAAGGCCAGGAAAACGTGGTGAACGCCTGGGGCGTTACCAACTCCTTCCCGGAGGGAACTCCCGGAGCTTTCCCGGTACATACCCCGGACAAGATCGTGGTAAAGGATATCGAAAACTGGAGAGAGTACGTACATGCTCCTTCCCTGAAATTCTCCCAGGATCAGTGGGATCAAATCAAGGCCCAGTACGACGCGGTGGACGGCGACAAGGCGTTCAAGGCAGCTTTCGTAGCTCCCGGCCTCTTTGAGCAGACCCATCACCTCTGCGAGATCACCAGAGCGCTGATGTACTACATCACCAATGAGGATGAAATGCATGATCTGCTGAAATACCTGACCGAGTGGGAACTGGAGCTGGCTGAGGGCATCTGCTCCAACCTGCATCCGGACGCTCTGTTCCATCATGACGACTGGGGCAGCCTGGACAGCAGTTTCATGAGCCCGGAAATGTTTGAGGATTTCCTGCTGGAGCCCTACAAAGAAATCTACAAATATTATCATGATCACGGCGTAGAGCTGGTGATCCACCACTCCGACAGCTACGGAGCCAACCTGGTTCCCGATATGATCGAGATGGGCATCGACGTATGGCAGGGCTGTATGATGGAGACCAATGATCTGCCGAACCTGGTGAAGAAGTACGGCGGAAAGATCAGCTTCATGGGCGGTATCGAGAACCGCGCCGTGGATTATGACGGATGGACCGATGAAAACTGTGACGCTGTAGTGCGCCGCGTATGCGAGGCCTGCGGCAACAAGTATTTCATCCCCTGCATCGCCCAGGGCGGCCCCGGCTCCGTATATCCGGGCGTTTACGATTCTCTGGTAAAATCCATTGATAATCTGAACAAAGAAAAATACGGCATCGCCAATCCGGAAGAGGGACGTCTGCCTCTGCAGATCCTGTTCTAAATTTGGTTCTCCCTTTAGGGCCGCCGCGGAGCTTCTGCTCCCGGCGGCCCTGTTTTTCTGCCGGACATTTCAAGAAAAATCCAGGGGAGTACGGGCACAATACTTGCTTCCTTGTTTCTTACGGTAGTCTGAGCCATGCCCCTACGGGCACGATTGTTGTTTGCTGCTTCCTTACGGTAGCCTGCAGCAGATAGAGCGGCAGCTCCTGATCTTTTTTTTGGAACAGAAAAACGGAGCCGCTGCTCCATAGATTTCTCTATTCGCAACGGCTCCGTTCTTATAAAAGCGCCTCGTTTTTCCGGATGGTGTCTTCCAGGATCTTCTGCACGTGAGCGCCCATATGCTTTCGCTGGGCGGGATCCAGATCGCTGACGTAGATGGGCTCCCCGTATTCCAGGACCACATGTGTTCTGCGGACCAGAGGGAAGTGGCCTTCCCAGATATTGACGGTATTGGAAAGCGCGGTGGGGATGATGGGACAGCCGCTTTTCTGAGCCATGCGGAAGCTGCCCTCGTGGAAGGGAAGCAGAGGCAGGTCAGAGGCATTTTTGTTCCGGGTCCCCTCCGGGAAGATAAATACCGATTTGCCCTCCTTCAGCATGGCTGTGCCGTCCAGGATCATTTTCATCCCCTCTTTCAGATTTTCCCGGTCAAAAAACAGACAGCTGATGTACCGGGCCCAGTTGGAGAAAAGGGGAATGCCGTCCAGTTCTTTCTTGGCCACATAGCCGCAGACCCGGGGGCAGCGGACGTAGGTGATGAGAATGTCGAAAATGCTGCGGTGGTTGCCGGTATACAGGACGGCGGTGTCCTTGGGCACCCGTTCCGCACCGATGACGGTCACCCGGACGCCGGCGGCGGCCAGAAGCATCCGGAAGGCCCACCGGATCATGGCTCTGGCGGCGCGGTCCCGGATCTCCGGGCGTTTTTTGCCGATCAGGCCCAGGATCAGCAGGACGGGAAGTGTCAGGATCAGATAAAGCGCCGCGATGAGCAGGCACAGGATTGCTCGGAACATGGATCGATCTCCTTATAATTATCTTTTGATTTACCAGCCTATTATACGGAAAATATCTCCAAGTTTCAACAGAAAAAGTCAGCAGGGAAGTCCCGCCGGGGTTAATTTTCCGTAAAGGGTTCTTGAACCTGGCGGGAACGCATAAAATGGTATAAACGTGAAAGAGGAAGCTGTCATATGAAAAAAATCTGGATCTGTATCCTGATGCTGGCGCTTCTGTCCGGAACCGGATGCGGCCTGACCCATCGAGGGGAAGAACGCAGGGATCCGGTGGAGTACACGGTGCTGGCGCCGGAGGCACTGCCGCCCCAGGTGGAGGAGGTGATCCGGCAGCAGGGGGAAAAGGAATTCCGGATGACCTATAAAAACGACGGCTACCTGTATCTTCTGCGGGGTTACGGCCGTCAGAAGACAGGAGGGTTCAGCATTCAGGTGGAAGAGCTGAGCAGGACAGAATCCGCCCTGTATTTCCGCACCCGTCTGCTGGGACCGGAAACAAAGGAGGAACAGAAGGGAGAAGGATCGGTGCCCTATCTGGTCGTAAAAACGGAGGATCCGGGAGTGCCCGTGATCTTTGAGTAAGAAGACCGGAGCGGCCGGAAAATCGCCAGTATAAAAGGGGAGGAGCAGTCATGGAGTTAGTAAAAAATCATCTGCATCAGCTGAGCGTCAAATCCCGGGCGGTAAGCCAGGTGACCTTTGACGAGGATTATAATGTGCCGGACGCGAAGCCGGATGTGGGCCGGATGATCCAGAAAAAGGGAGAAGTGACCGTTTCCCAGGTCCAGGCCGGGGAAGGACGGGCAAGGATTTTCGGGAGCCTGGATTTTTCTTTGCTGTACGTGTCCGACGGGGAGGAGAAGAAGGTGTATTCCCTGGAGGGTTCCCTGCCGGTGGATGAAAATATGAATCTGGACGGGATCTCCGGGGGAGATAAGATCTGTCTCAAATGGGAGATCGAGGATCTGAGCCTGCAGCTCATCCATTCCCGGAAACTGAACGTGAAAGCGGTGGTGACTTTCTCCGCCCTGGTGGAGGAGCTGAAGGATCTGGAGGTGCCCCTGGGGCTGAAGGAGGGAGAGCGCGCTTCCGTGAAGACCCGGGAGGTCCGCGGGCTGGAACTGGGAGTACATAAAAAAGATACCCTCCGGATCAGAAAGGAGATGGCCGCGGCCTCCAATAAGCCCAATATCCACGAGATCCTCTGGAAGGACATGGAGCTGCGGGGGCTGGACATCCGGGCGGACGAGGAAAAGGTCCTTCTCAAGGGAGAGCTTTTTATTTTTGTGCTCTATGCGGGCATGGACGAGGAGAACCCCCTTCAGTGGCTGGAACAGGCCATTCCTTTTTCCGGGGAAGTGGAGTGCTCCGGCTGTACTTCCGATATGATCCCCAACATTGAAGTCAATATGGTGCAGAGCGGTCTGGAGATCGTTCCGGACGCCGATGGGGAGGAGAGGGTCCTGCAGGCGGACGCGGTGCTGGAACTGGATCTGAAGCTGTACCGGGAAACCGTTTTTCCTCTGCTGCAGGACGTCTATATCCCGGGAAAAAAGGCGGCGGTCACCGCCGTTCCCCAGAAACTGGAGAGTCTGCTGGTCAGGAACTGTTCCAAATGCCGGATCTCCGATAAGCTGAAGCTGGAAGAATCCCAGAACAGGATCCTCCAGATCTGTCACAGCGAAGGAAGGATCAAGGTGGATGAGAGCCGCCCGGCGGAAGGCGGACTGCTTGTTCAGGGAGTGCTGGAACTGAGGATCCTGTATATTGTCAGCGATGATGAGATGCCCTTCTACGCCGCGGAGGCGGCGGTGCCCTTTTCGCATGTGGTGGAGGCGCCGGGGATCAGCCCGGACTGCCGCTGCTATCTGCGGACGGATCTGGAACAGCTGTCCACCACCATGGCGGACAGCAGCGTCGTTGAGGTGAAAGCGGTGCTGAACCTGGGGGCCATCGTCCTGTCCGTCCGGGAGGAGGAACTGATCCGGGAGATCCGGGCGGAGGAGCTGGATCCTGAAGAACTGCAGAATATGCCGGGGATCGTCTGCTATCTGGTACAGCCCCAGGATACGCTCTGGGATATCGCCAAACGGTTTTACACGACTCCGGAAGAAATACAGAGGGTGAACCATCTGGGCACCCAGGAGATAAAGCCCATGGATTCGCTGCTTTTGATCAAGAAAGTGGAGTGAGACCTTGACAAAGTAAATTTCTGCGGATAGTATAAATGTATACAAAGAACAAATTAGTCAAAGTTAACCGGAGGAAAGCCGCCGCTGCAGGCGGCGCGGGGGCGGAAGAACAATATGAGATTAAAGGCTATGGGAAAGATCAATCTGGCCCTGGACGTGGTCAGAAAAAGAGAGGACGGATACCATGAAGTGCGGATGCTCATGCAGACCGTGCAGATTTATGATCAGCTGGAGATCCGGGAGAGCCGGGAACCGGGGATCCGGCTTTCCGTCAATCTTCCCTATCTCCCTGTCAACGAAAATAATCTGGTCTTCAAGGCAGCCAGGCTGCTGATGGAGGAATTCCGGGTGGACAGCGGTCTGACCATCCGCCTGGAAAAACGGATCCCGGTGGCTGCCGGCATGGCCGGAGGCAGCGCCGACGCCGCGGCGGCCCTGGTGGGGGTCAACCGGCTGTTCCGGCTGGGGCTCAGCCGGAAAGAACTCATGCGGCGGGCGGTTTCCCTGGGGGCGGATGTGCCCTACTGCGTGCTGCGGGGAACGGCCCTCTCGGAGGGCATCGGCGAGATCCTGACGCCGCTGCCGCCTATGCCGGACTGCCATATCCTCATCGGAAAGCCTCCGGTCAGTGTTTCTACCCGTTTTGTCTACGGGAATCTCAACGCGGCCGGCCTGAAGCGCCATCCGGATATCGACGGCATGGTGCAGGCTATCCGGGAAGGCTCTCTTTCCGGGATCACCAGCCGCATGGAAAATGTGCTGGAAACCGTGACGGTACCGGCCCATCCGGTCATACAGGAGATCAAGGAACACATGAAGGCCAACGGAGCGGAAAACGCCCTGATGAGCGGCAGCGGGCCTACGGTGTTCGGGATCTTTACGGACAGGGATACTGCCTACAGCGCCTACAGCAGACTGAAGACAAGCGGCCTGGCCCGCCAGGTATTTCTGACCAGGCCTTTTGGAAACGGAGGATACAGGAATGGCAAAAGATGACTTGGCCAGCATTATGAAGGAATATCCCTATATGCCCCTGCGGGATGTGGTGTTCCACACCCTGCGGCGGGCGATCATGCAGGGGGATCTGAAACCCGGGGAGCGGCTGATGGAGATCAAGCTTGCCAACCGGCTGGGAGTCAGCCGGACTCCTATCCGGGAGGCGATCCGCATGCTGGAGCTGGAAGGCCTGGTGACCATGATCCCCAGAAAAGGCGCCCAGGTGGCGGAGATCACGGAGAAGGATCTGAAGGATGTGCTGGAGGTGCGGATCGGACTGGAGGAGCTGGCGGTAAAGTTTGTCTGCCAGCGGATCAACCGGCAGCAGCTGGAGGAACTGCACCGGGCAGCCAGGAGCTTTGAGGAGGCGGTCAGGAGCGAGGATCTGACCCGGCTGGCGGAGGCGGATGTGAATTTTCATGATCTCATCTATAAAGCCACCGGAAACGAAAGGCTGGTGCAGCTCCTGAACAATATCCGGGAGCAGATGTACCGGTACCGGGTGGAGTATCTGAAGGATGAGGAGATCCGCAGTTCCCTGATCCAGGAACACAATCAGCTGTGGGAGGCCCTGAAGGACCGGGACGAAAAAAAGGCGGCCCGGATCACCCAGGAGCATATCGAGCGGCAGCAGGAATATATTCTGGAAAACATCATGGCCGCGGACAGAAAAAGTGAATAAGAAACCGGAAAACGGAACAGGATAAAAGAGACGTCAGCGGATGTCTCTTTTTTCGTTGCGCGGAAGACACCGCCGGAAAGGGCGGGACAGAAAGGATGGATCTGGATGAAGATCTCCGGGAACCTGGAAGAAAACGAAAGATATCTCCGGGAGCGATGTAAAAACTGTGACGATATCCTTTTTCGGGAGATGAAGCTGGGCCGGGAGTGCCGGGTGGACTGCCTCCTGGTGTACGTGGAGTCCGCTGCCGGCAACGAGCTGCTGGAACAGTCCCTGCTGGGGAGGTTCCTGAACCGGCTCTGTGACCTGCCGGCGGAGGAACTGCGGGAATTTGTGAAGGAGAACGGGGCCGGACTGTCCGGTACCGGCACCTTTGAGACCCTGGAGGAGGCCTGCGCCTGCCTGCTGTCGGGAAACGCGGTCTTCTTCGCGGACGGGTATGACCGGGCGGTAAAGATCGCCACCAAAGGGTATCCGGGCATGGGAGTGCTGGAGGTGGAATCGGAAAAGACCCTCCGGGGTTCCCGGGAGGGCTTTTCAGAATCCGTAAAAATGAATACGGCCCTGATCCGCAAAAGGATCCGCAGCACCGGGCTGAAGGTGGAGGAGCTTACCCTGGGCGTCCGCTCGGACACGGTGGCGGCCCTGGTGTACATGGAGGATCTGATCTACCCGGATCTTCTGAGGGAGATCCGGGAACGGCTGCAGGCCTGGGAGATCGACGGGGTGCTGGATACCGGCATGCTGGAGCAGATGGCGGAGGATCACTGGCTGTCCCCCTTCCCGCAGTTTGAGAGTACGGAGCGGCCGGACCGGGCCGCCATGGAAGTCCTGAACGGACGGATCGTTCTCCTGTGCGATAATTCCCCCATGGCGGTGATGCTGCCGACGGTCTTCGGCAGCTTCCTGAAATCTCCGGAGGACCGCTACAACCGCTTTGAGATCGTCTGCTTTCAGCGGCTGATCCGCTACGGGGCGGTTCTGGCCACCCTGCTGTTTTCCGGGTTTTATCTGGCGGTCATTAATTTCCACACCCAGATCCTGCCCACCAACCTGATCCTTTCTTTTGCGGAGGCCCGGAAAGGAGTCCCCTTTCCCAGCCTGGTGGAGATCCTGCTCATGGAGCTGGCCTTTGAGCTCATACGGGAGGCGGGGGTGCGGATGCCGGGTCCCCTGGGAGGGACCATCGGCATCGTAGGCGGTCTGATCATCGGCGACGCGGCGGTCAGCGCCAACCTGGTCAGTCCCATGACGGTGGTGATCGTGGCGGTCAGCGCCCTGAGCTCCCTGGCCATCCCCAATGAGGAATTTTCCACAGCCTTCCGGCTGCTGAAGTACGGGTTTATCCTTCTGGGCGGGCTGGCAGGCTGTTACGGGCTGGTGCTGGGGATCTTTCTGCTGGCCGGCCATCTGGCCGGACTGGAGAGCTTCCGCATCCCCTACCTGATGCCTTTTGTGGGCAAGGGGCTGGAGGGCTTTCACGATGAGAAAGACAATATCCTGCGGAGCCCCTTTCACCTGCTGAAGAGCAGGCCTGTGTACGCCAGACGGGGCCAGCGGATCCGCATGAAAAAGAAAGGGGAGGATACGGATGTTCGCGGACAATGACAGGATTTCTGCAAGACAGCTGAAACGCCAGATGGTGCTTACGTTTCTGGGTCCGCTGATTCTGTTTCAGGCAGGGGATACGGCCGCCGGGGGCGGAAATGCCCTTCTGAGCCTGCTCCTGGGGACGGTCCTGCTGACCGCCTGGGTCTTCCTGCTGACGGGAACCGCGGAGGTCTGGGCGGCGCCGGAACAATTTCTGGGGATCCCGGGAAAATGGGTGTGGGCGGCAGTCTCCCTTTCTTTTCTGGGGCTCAGCGGCAGCGTGCTGCTGGAACAGATCACCGGGGCCGTGCAGAGGTACCTTCTCAGTTCCCTGCCCCGGCCGGTTCTGGGAGCCGCTTTTCTGGGGGCGGCCTTTCTGGGCATGGGGCGGAGCATCCAGCGCAGAGGAAGGCTGGCAGAACTCTGCTATCCATGGATCCTGGGGATCTTCTGCCTGCTGTTTCTCCTGGGGGCGGCGCATTTCCGGGGGGTGGATCTGGCGTCCCTGGGTCCTCTGGAAGCGGACCGGATCTGCGGCGGCACCGTAAGGCTGTTTGCTCTGGGCATGGCCTTCTGCCTGCTTCCCATGAGCCTGGTGCGGGTGCGGGGGGAAAAGGACGTTTTCCCGGTACTGCGCAGGGGGATCTGGCTGCTGCTGCTGGTCACTCTGGGGGCTGCGGCGGTGCTCCTGGGGGTTTACGGACGGAAAGGCGTCGAGGAACTGGAATACCCTATTCTGCATCTGATGACCGGGACCAGCCTGCCGGGCGGCTTTACGGGGCGCTTTGAGATCATCTGGCTGGCCGTGCTGCTGTTTGCCATGCTCTTTACCCTGGGAAGCATGCTCTCCTGCGGCGGCAGGATCTGCGGAGAAAAATCCGCCGGGTTCCGGGGAAGCCTGCTCCTCGGCCTGGCCATGTGGCTGGGAAGCTTCCTGCAGTGGGAGGGGGAAGCGCTGTCCCGGTTTTATTACCAGCTGATCCGGGATATCTACCTGCCCCTGTTTCTGGGCATGGGGCTGCTGGCAGTTTGGGTAAAAAGGAGATCTGGCAATGAAAAAAAGAATGAAGAACAGGAAGCGGGATAAAAAATACGCGGTTCTGCCGCTGGCCGTCCTTCTGCTCCTCTGGGGCTGCGGCGGGACGGAGCCGGAAAAACGGGCGTTTCCCCTGGCGGTTTCCGTGGACGCGGAGGGGGACGACTTTCTGGTCACCTACGCCATGGCGGATCTGCCCCTGATGACCGGACAGGGAAAGGATCCGGGTGGGAGCGGAGAAGAACAGGATACCGGCAGCCGTTTCCGGGGACAGGATTTTCAGGAGATCCGGCAGAAATACCGGGACAGCCAGGAGTACCTGCTGGATCTTGGCCATGTAAAAGCGCTGATCCTGGGGGACAGCCTTCTGGAAAATCGGGAAAAACGGGAAGAATTGTTTCGGGAAATAGAGAAGAGCCCGGTACTCGGCAAAAACCTGTATCTGTTCCGGGCGGCCAAGCCGGAACAGATCATGGCCCAGAACGGGAAAGAAAAGGATTCCGTGGGGGAATTCCTGGCAGGCTTTTATGAAAATCAGAAGGATGGGGAGCGGCGGACGCCGGTGACCCTGGAGGATTTTTTCTATCAGTGGAGCAACCGGGGAGAGATCCCGCGGCTTCCCGTTCTGGAGTGTGAAGACGGCCAGATCTTTCTGCGGGAGTCCGGTGCATAAAAGCGTCTGCTTTCGGCAATCCTCTGAACAGGACAGAAAGGGGAGAAAAGTCATGAAAGTTCCGAGGATCAGAAACTACGCGGTGAATATCGGGAAAAAGACCGCCGCTCTTCTGAAGAGCAGGCGGTTCTGGATCCGAAATCTGGCGGCCATGGCCGCTTTTACAGCCCTTACAGCGGCGGCCCTCCGGGCGCATATGGAGATGACGGAAGAAAGGGCGGCCCAGGCGGAACTGGCCGCGTCGGTGATCCGTTTCCGGGTCCTGGCGGACAGCGACCGGCAGAAGGATCAGGAGGTGAAGCTGGCGGTGCGGGACGCTCTGCTGGAGCGGATGGGGGATCTTCTGCAGGGGGCGGAGACGGCGGAAGATACCCGCCGGCTTCTGGAGGAGAATCTGGATACCCTGCGGCAGGAGGCGGAGACGGCCGTCCGCAGGGAGGGGAGCGGCGTGCCGGTGTCACTGGAACTGACCAGAGATGAATTCCCGCTGCGGGTTTACGGGGATCTGCGGTTTCCGGCGGGAGAGTACGAAACCCTGCGGGTCACCCTGGGAAGCGGCAGCGGCCGCAACTGGTGGTGCCTGCTCTTTCCCTCCCTCTGCTTTCAGGACGCTCTGCGGCCGGTTTTATCCGGCGAGGGGGAGCGGAAGCTGAAATATGTGCTCAGCGATGAAACTTACGACCGGATCCTGCAAAAAGAAAAGGTTTCCATAGGATTTCTCTGGTTTTAACAGGAAAAGTGTGGTAAGCTATTAACATCTGTGAGGAGGAAAGTATGAGCTTAGAAAAAAACGCGCCCATAGGAGTCTTCGATTCAGGTGTTGGCGGGCTGACCGTAGTGAGGGAGATCATGCGGAACCTGCCGGAGGAAAGGATCGTATATTTCGGCGATACGGCCAGGGTGCCTTACGGAAGCAAATCCAAGTCCACGGTACTCCGGTATTCCCGGCAGATCGTGCGGTTCCTGGAAACCCGGAAGGTGAAAGCCATTGTGGTGGCCTGCAATACGGCCAGCGCCCTGGCCCTGGATACCATTGAAAAGGAGATCGAGCTTCCCATTCTGGGGGTGGTGAAGCCGGGGGCTGCCGTGGCGGTCAAAACCACCCGCAAGAAACGGGTGGGGGTCATTGCCACGGAAAGTACCATCAACAGCCATCTGTACCGCACCCTGATCCAGGAAGAGGATCCGGAGATCACCGTCTTTGGAAAGCCGTGTCCCCTGTTTGTTCCCCTGGTGGAGGAGGGCTGGACCAAGGATCCCATTACCCGGCAGGTGGCCTGCCGCTACCTGGGAGAACTGCTGGATAAGGACATCGACACTCTGATCATGGGCTGTACCCATTATCCCCTGCTTCGATCCCTGCTCCGGGAGATCCTGGGAGACCGGGTGGCGCTGGTTAACCCTGCCTACGAGACGGCCCAGGCCCTGAAAAGAATGCTGGAAAGCATGGATCTGCGGAACAGCGGCGGGGACGGAGATAAATACCGCTTTTTTACCAGCGACGCCGCGGAACGGTTCGACACGTTCGCGGGCTCTATCCTGCCCTGCCCGGTGCCGCCTGCGGAACAGATACATATAGAAGAATACTGAAGAGGAAGCAGTCAATGGAAAAAGATGTGATCATAACCATCCGGGGGCTTCAGTTCGTCCAGGGCGATGACGAGATGGAGCCGGTGGAAGTAGTGACCCCCGGGGAATACTATAAAAAGAACGGCCAGCATTATCTGCTCTTTGAGGAGAGCGTAGAGGGATTCGGGGAAACCACCCACAACGTCATGAAGTTCCGGCCGGATCATCTGGAAGTGCGGAAAAAGGGCCTGATCAATGTGCACATGATCTTTGAGGAGAAGAAAAAGACCCTGTCTTACTATCAGACCCCCTACGGCGTCATGAACATGGGGATCGCGGCCACCAGCATCCAGCTGGAGGAACAGAAGGATAATATCGACATGCGGGTAGATTACGCCCTGAACCTGAACGAGAATTATGTGGCGGACTGCACGATCTTTATGAATGTCAAGTCCAGGGATTCCGGGGAGTTTACCCTGGAGTCGTAGGGGACAGAAAAAGACCGGCGCCGCAATAGCGTCAAACTATCTCTTTCTGTTTTCGGGCCTGGCTCCGGATGAATTCTCATCTGTCTTGTAATGGCCGACAAAATACCGGAATTTAGACAAAATCTTATTTTATACGGTATTCTGCCGGCTTTTACTACGGGCATTTCAGGGAACACTCAAAATCTTCCGGTAGCCTTTTACGGGCGATTGGAAGAAATCTCGATTCTTCCGGTATTCGACTACCGTACATTTCGAAAGGATCCCAGGGGTACCCGTACTTCCCCCTGTGTATCTACCGTAATTTCCAAGGAATCTCAAAGCCACCCGTATTTCCCTGGGTTTTCCTACTGTAAGGCTGAGAAAACCCCATAATCTGCCCGTATCCCGTCAGTGGTGTGATGCCTGCAGCAGGCTGAACGGCATCCCCTGATCTTTTTCAGGCATAAAAAGAGAGCCCCTGCTCCACAGATTTTCCATCTCTCATCTGTTTCGCAACGGCTCCTTTTTGTTCGTCGTTTTTTACAGTTCGCCTCGGCCCTTCCGCAGAAGACGGTTGAAGGCGCTTTCTTTTTTCTGTTTCTTTTTGGGAATATCCAGCGGTCCGCGGATGCCCCGGGCCCCCACGATGTACAGGCCGCTGACGGTAGCTTTGATCTCCTTTTTGATGGGGATCACTTCATAGACCTTGGCGTCCGCGATAAAAGTCATGATCTTGGGACCTACTTTTGCCTTGACGATGGGGAGCTTTGCCCTGCGCATCATTTTGGGCGTCTGATCGATCACCATCTGAGGAAGTCCTGAATCCTTGATCCGCAGTTTCTTTTTATCAATGACCAGCATGGATATGACCTGCTTGGACGCTTCAATCTGCTCTTCCTGTTCTGCCTGTCGTTTTCTGGCCTTTTTGCCAAGGATCACCAGAACAATGATCACCGCGGCGATCGCGGCAAGGATAATGAGCCAAATCCACCACATGTTACAACCTCCTATGCATTTTCCTTCCATATTCTAACATCTATTTTCGCAAAAGGCAAGGCAGTATTGCCTGGAAATAAGAAGCCGTGGTATAATGATTGCACATACGTGCAATCCAGCCCGGTGCCCGGGCTGCTCCGCGAAGCGGAGATTATACCGGAAAGCCACGGCCAGGAAAGAAAATGCCGCCGGGCGGAGATGATACTGGAAAGCAAGGAACGAAAGGGAACAGTATGGCGGACAACGAGAAAAAACTTTCGGAAGCGGAACTGAAAAAAAGACGGCAGGCCCGGAGAGAAAGGGAAAAGCAGCGGCAGGAGATGCGGCGGCGCAGAAAGAGGAAGGTATTGATCCTTCGGGGAGCGCTGGCTCTGGTCTGCGTTCTGGGCGTGGTGCTGATCCTGACAGGGGTGTCCTCCGCCCTCCGGGGCGGAAGCCGGAGCGCCGTAGGCGCGGCAGGGGCTCCCGACGAGGTACCGGCCTCGGAAGTCCGGCATTTTTCTTTTACAGCCGATTTGCCGGAGGAGGAGTTCGGAAGGATCCTGGAGGACCTGTATCAGAGAGGATATGTGCTGGTGGATATCCATCAGCTGGCCGCGGAGGACAGGGACGGAAATCTTGTGCAGGGGAGTTTTCCGCTGAAGGAGGGGCAGACGCCCTTTGTGCTGTCCCTGCGGGACTTCACCCTGGCCCAGGAAGAGGATCCTCTTGTGAACTGCCTGGAAGCTTTTCTGAAAGAACACCGGGACTTTTCCTATAAGAAGGCCCGGGGCCTGCTGGGCCTTTCCAAGGGCTTTGCCGGGGATCTGGGGGAAGAGGAGCGGAAAGAAGCCCTGGAGGATCTGAAAGACCGGGGCTGGAGCCTGGCCAGCTGCGGCTATGAGGACGTCAGCTACGGCAGTGAGCTTTCCCTGGTGCAGGAAGACGCGGAACAGTGGAAGACACAGGTGGAACCCTACGCAGGGGAGACGGATGTGCTGATCTTCCCGGAGCAGACAGATCTGGGAAGCTGGAGCAGCTACGGCACGGAGGATCCCAAATATACCTATCTCCGGGGCCTGGGATTCCGGTATTTCTGCGTGGAGGATGCCAACCCCAGCTTCGTCCAGGTAGGGGAGGACTTCGTCCATCAGGGGATCCGCGAGATCGACAGCTATCAGGAGTACACGGAACTGATGCAGTAAAAACCCGCGGGAACGGACGCGAAAAAAAGAAGGCTTCCCTTTTGGGAAAGTTTGTGGTATGATAAATAAGGTTTCATTTTCGTTCCGGTCCCGGAAAGGGCGGAACAGGAGAGGAAAAGGCATGAAGGGAAAACAGCTGGCTGCTGCCATCTGTCTGGCTGCGGTCGTGGTTCTGGCCGGGTGCAGCGGACAGGAAGACGGCAGGACGGAAAAGGAAAGCAGCGTATCTTCCGGTTCCGGCGGCGGGGCCGCGGAAGGAATTTCCGGAACTTCAGAAGAAGCCGGGGAGGATTCCGGGGAAGAGGTTCCCTTTGTGGAAGGCGCTTATGAACTG
Organism: Candidatus Scatomonas sp.; assembly: GCA_963928055.1. GTDB lineage: Bacteria > Bacillota > Clostridia > Lachnospirales > Lachnospiraceae > Scatomonas. The sequence continues at coordinate 178,298 of CAWVDN010000003.1, forward strand.
GCTGACTGCATTCAGCTGGGGGATTACCGGGGCCTGGAGCTCACCAGGGCTTCAGTGGAAGTGACGCAGGAGGATGTGGACAGCTACATCCGCAGCATCGCCACTCCGGAGGAAGTGTCGGATCCCCAGGCGGAGGCGCAGGAGGGAGACACAGTCAATATTGCCTTTGAGGGCAGGATCGACGGGGAGACCTTCCAGGGCGGCAGCAGCGAGAGCTACGATCTGGTATTGGGTTCCGGCAGGATGATCGATGGTTTTGAGGACGGGATCCTGGGCATGAAGACCGGGGAGAGCAGGGACCTTGACCTTGTGTTTCCCGAGAACTATCAGGAGGCCAGCCTGCAGGGACAGCCGGTGGTGTTTACCATTACTCTCAATTCCATCCGCAGAGTTCCGGAGATCACGGATGCCTGGGTGGAGGAGTCTACCGGCGGTGAATTTTCCACGGCAGAAGACTACCGGGCTTCCATACGGGAAGGGCTGATCCAGAACCAGGAGGCCAGCGCCGCATACGCTATGCAGCAGGATGCCTGGAATCAGATCCATGAGGATTCCGTGTTCCTTCAGCTTCCGAAGGAGCTGGCGGACAAGGCGATGGAACAGTACGACTCCGACGCGGAGAGCGCGGCGGAAGCTTACGGCATGGAGCTGGAGGATTATCTGGCGGCCATGAATATGACCGAGGACACGTATCAGGAACAGCGGGAATGGTACGGAAGGGCCGCGGCGGAAAGCCGTCTGATGCTGGAAGCGCTGGTACAGGCGGAGGGCCTTACGGAAGAAAGCCCGGAATACCGGGCGGAGGTAGAAGAGCTGACGGAGGCCTACGGGGTGGATGAAGAAACCCTGCTGTCCAGCTACGGGGAAGACAGCGTCTGGGAATACGCCATGATGCAGGCGGTACTGGACCGGATCCTGGATCAGGCAGTGATCACGGAGGAAAGCTCCGGGACAGCGGAATAAATCCTATAGAAAGAAAGCTCTAGGGCCCGGAAGGGCCCGGGGCTTCAGAAAAAAACATATATGGGCTCATAGCTCAGCTGGGAGAGCGTTCGGTTCGCATCCGAGAGGTCGAGGGTTCGAGTCCCTTTGGGTCCACTATTACAGAAATCCGAACTTTGATCCGACAGGAGAGAAGTTCGGATTTCATTTTTAACAGGAAAGGATAAAGCATGGATATTTTAAGCAGAGCCATAGAATTTGCCGCCGCCGCTTTTGACGGCAGCCGGCGGAAGGGGGCCGGAGAGCCCGCGGTCCTGCATTCCCTGGAGGCCGCGGTGATCGCGGGGACGCTGACGGGGGATCAGGAGATCCTGGCGGCCGCCGCGCTTCACGATACTGTGGAGGACGCCGGCGTCAGTCTGGAGGAGATCCGGGAGAGCTTCGGCGGCCGGGTGGCCGCGCTGGTAGCCTCGGAGACAGAAAACAAGCGGCCGGGGATCCCTCCGGAGGAGTCCTGGAGAGTCCGCAAGGAGGAAGGCCTCCGCAGGCTTCAGGAGGCGGAGGAGCCGGGAGTGAAGATCCTGTATCTGGGGGATAAGCTGTCCAATCTGCGCTCTCTGTATCGGCTGCAGCAGGAGAGGGGAGAGCGGATGTGGGAGATCTTTCACCAGCGGGACCCAAAGGCCCATCACTGGTACTACCGCTCTATCGCGGAGGCTCTTACGGGGCTGGAGGACACGGCGGCCTGGAAGGAATACGATGAACTGATCAAAATCATCTTCAGGGAGGAAAGATAAAAATGAAGGTACAGATTTCTTGTGAAAACAGCGTTCTGCGCCTGGGTCTGGAGGGACGGATCGATTCCTCCAACGCGCCGGCCATGGAAAAGGAGATCACGGAATATGCCGGTTCCCATCCCCATACCTCGGTGGTCATCGACGGGGAAAAACTGGAGTATATCTCCAGCGCCGGGCTGCGGGTGATCCTGCGGATCCGGAAAAATGATCCGCAGCTTAAGATCGTGAACGTTTCTTCCGAGGTATATGAAATCCTGGAAATGACCGGGTTTACCGAGATGATGCCGGTGGAGAAGGCATACCGCCGGTTTTCCGTGGAGGGCTGCGAGGTCCTGGGCGAAGGCTCCAACGGCGTGGTTTACCGGTACGATCCGGACACGGTGGTGAAGGTTTACCGGAATCCCGACGCCCTGCCGGAGATCCGCCGGGAGCGGGAACTGGCCCGGAAGGCCCTGATCCTGGGGATTCCCACGGCCATTCCCTACGACGTGGTGCGGGTGGGCGAGGGTTACGGCTCGGTCTTTGAGCTGCTGAACGCCAGATCCTTTTCCAAACTCATCGCCGCGGAGCCGGAAAAGCTGGATCTGTATGTGGAACAGTTCGTGGATCTGCTGCGGAAGATCCACAGTACCGAGGTGTCTCCGGAGGATATGACGGATATGAAGGCGGTGGCTCTGGACTGGGCGGATTTCCTGCAGGACTATCTGCCGGAGGAGCAGGGGGCGAAGCTGAAGGCTCTGATCCGGGCAGTGCCGGAACGGCATACCATGATCCACGGCGACTACCATACCAACAATGTGGAGGTGCAGGACGGAGAGGTGCTGCTCATCGATATGGACACCCTTTCCTTCGGTCATCCCGTCTTTGAGCTGGCCTCCATGTTTCTGGGCTTTGTGGGCTTCGGGGAAATGAACCGGGAGTCCGCGGAGAAATTCATGAAGCTTCCCTATGAGACCATGTGCCGGATCTGGAAAAAATCCCTGGCTCTGTATCTGGGGACCGAGGATCCGGAAAAGACCGGCAGCGTGGAGAAAAAGGCCATGGTGGTAGGGTATGCCCGGCTGATGCGCCGGACCATCCGCCGCATGGGAACGGACAGCCGGGAAGGAGCCGCCATTATCGCCAGATGCAGGGCCCATCTGGAAGAACTGCTGGCGGAAGTAGACTTCCTGGATTTCTGAAAAGAGGTTGAAGAGTATGAAAAAGTTGGCGGTATTTTTTCCGGGGATCGGCTATCACTGCGATAAGCCCCTGCTGTATTACGGAAAGAAGCTGGCGGCGGAGTACGGCTGCGAGATCCGGGAAGTCCCCTACGGAGGCTTTGGTTCCGGGATCAAGGGAAACCCGGAAAAAATGCGGGAGGCGTTCCGCCAGGCGCTGGAGCAGGCGGAAAAACTTCTGGAAGATGTAGAATGGAGCCGGTACGGAAGCCTGCTCTTCGTGTCAAAAAGCGTGGGCACCGCGGTGGCCGCTGCCTACGCGGGAAAATACGGGCTGCGTACGGCCAATATTTTCTTTACCCCGGTGGAGCAGACCTTTCCCTTCGTAAAGCAGAAGGGGATCGTCTTTCACGGCACCGGGGATCCCTGGGCGGCTACGGAACCTGTCCGGCGGGCCTGCCGGGAAAAGGATCTGCCGCTTTACCTCACAGAGGGAGCCGATCACTCCCTGGAGACGGGAAATGTCCGGAAGGACCTGGAAACCCTCCGGCAGGTCATGGAAACCTGCCGGCAATATATAGCGTCCCTGTAAAGGGGGGAGCGTGCCGCCCCTTGTACGCGGAGGCCGGAAACTCCTGAAACAAATTACCTCCCATGGTCATAAGATACATGGGAGGTAATTTTATCTATGGGAAGAGATATATCACAGCTGCATCCGAGGCTACAGGCCGCGGTCTCGCAGCTTCAGAAACTCTGCGGGCGGGAGGGCCTGGCTCTGGGGATCGGGGAATGTTTCCGATCCCCGGCGGAGCAGGACGCCCTCTACGCCCAGGGCCGGACCGCTCCCGGGGCCATCATTACCAACGCTCCGGGCAGCAGCTATTCCAGCCAGCATCAGTGGGGGATCGCTTTTGACTTTTTTAAAAATGTATCCGGCCACGCCTACGACGACGACCGCTTTTTCAGCCGGGTGGGGACCCTGGGAAAATCTCTGGGCCTGGGCTGGGGCGGGGACTGGAAGGATTTCCCGGACCGGCCCCACCTGTATCTGCCGGACTGGGGGGATACACCGGCGCTGCTGAAACAGAGATACGGCACCTTTGCCAATTTTAAAGCGTCCTGGACCGCGGGAGAAGGCGATGAGAAAACTCCGTCATCCTCCGGGGAAAGTTCCGCTCTGGTCCGGGACGCCCAGATCCATCTGAACAATTACGTGAATGCCGGTCTGGATACAGACGGCTATTACGGGCCCGCCTCCCGGGCGGCCGGGATCCGGGCGGTCCAGCAGGCCATGAACATGGATTATCAGGCCGGTCTGGCCGTAGACGGGATCTGGGGTTCCCGGTCTGACGGGGCCCTGAAAGGACATTATGTAGAATACGGAGAACAGCAGGAACTGGTGCGGGCCGTGCAGATCCTGCTGCTTCTGCGGCAGCGGGACCCCAAAGGAGTGGACGGGATCTTCGGTCAGGGGATGCTGGCGGCAGTCAGGCAGTATCAAAAAGACGCCGGCCTGGACGCGGACGGAGTAGCCGGGTACAATACCGTCCGGTCTTTAGCCGGCGTGTAAAAAACCGTTATTTTCTGGCGCAGATCTGATCCGGGGAGCAGAGCACGGTGTGGGGGATCCTGGTCCAGGATACCTTCTTCCGCAGTGCTGCCACCGCCATGGGAATATACGTAAAGATAAATACCGGGAAGGTGAACAGGTAGAGGATCTGCTTTGCTTTGGGACAGTAGATCCTCTTCTGCTCCGCCAGCAGGGTTACGGCTCCGAACAGGAACAGGGACAGATAAATGCTGGCCAGGCAGCCTCCCAGGGAAGCCGCCGCCGTCTGGGCCAGCACCGGATTTTCCGTGAGCAGTCCCGTCAGGGCAAAGATCAGGTTGGCGGTAATGGAGGTCAGGGTAATGAGGGTGGCGGGAGCGATCACCATGAGCATGTCGTAGCACTGAAAGCTGTGCCTTTTGAAAATGCCGCCCAGCAACCCTTTTCCGTAATGAGCGAAAACCTGATAGAATCCCTTGGTCCAGCGGAGACGCTGGTTCCAGGAGGCCCGGAAGGTTTCCGGCTGCTCATCGTAGAGCACCGCGTCTTTGCAGTAGCCGATCTTGTGTCCGCGGATGATGTGGTCCGTGGAAAATTCGATATCCTCTGTCAGCAGATGGTAGTTCCAGCCCTTGTCTTCCCGGATGATTCTGGAGGATACCAGAAAGCCGGTGCCGGAAATGGCGCAGCTGGTGCCGGCCTTCATCCTGGCCCCGTTCAGGAAGCGGGATTCCCGGATGAACCACAGGCCGTAGCCGGCGGTGAGCCAGTTGGCGCCGTAGTTTTTGGAATTGCGGTAGCTGGTCAGGATCTCATAGCCCTGGGAAAAGGTCTCGTTCATGGCCGTGAGATAATGGGGATCCAGAACGTTGTCCGCGTCAAACACCAGAAATCCGTCGTAAAAATCGATGCCCTTTTCCCGGTCGATCCATTTCAGGGCGTAATCCAGGGCGTAGCCCTTTCCCACCCGGACCTGATCGGAACGCCGGATCACGTTCGCCCCGTACTGCTCCGCCAGTGCCGCGGTGCCGTCGGTGCAGTTGTCGGCGATCACGTAGACGGAGACCAGTTCCCGGGGGTAATCCTGCCCGGCGATGCTTTCCAGGAGGCCGCCGATGACCGCCTCCTCGTTTCTGGCCGGGATCAGCACCGCGAACCGGTGAGGCGCCGCGGGCGCGGAAGCCGGTTTTTCTTTTTTGAACAATCCGATCAGCACGTAGACCACCTGATACAGGTAGCAGGCGCTGAACAGCAGCAGAAGGACAAAATTAAACATCTCGATCCATTTTACCATAGCGAACTCCTTTTCATGATCATTTTTCATATGGCCCCTCGGGGCCTCTCCTCAGACCGGAGCGTGCTCTGCCCCGGATCGGAGTTTATTATACAATGAAAATGTGAAAAAATTAGGAAATTCATGGAGGATTTAAGAAAAATTAAGATTTTTAAGAAAATAACAAGAAATTAAAGAGAATATCACGGGGAATATAGACAATATATACAAAGAAGAAGGGAAAAGGATCCGCAAAACTGGAAGATATAACAAGGCAGGGGAGCTAGGAAAGCTCCCGCATGCCGTGATACAGCTGATAGTATTCTCCCCGCAGGGCCAGAAGTTCTTCGTGGGTGCCCCGCTCCACCACCTCGCCCTGTTCCAGCACCAGGATGGCGTTGCATCTGCGGACGGTGGACAGGCGGTGGGCGATGACGAAAACGGTCCGTCCTTCCATCAGCCGGTCCATACCTTTTTCAATGAGGGCTTCGGTGCGGGTATCGATGCTGCTGGTGGCTTCGTCCAGGATCAGCACCGGAGGATCCGCCACAGCCGCCCGGGCGATGGCCAGCAGCTGCCGCTGGCCCTGGGAAAGATTGCTGCCGTCCCCGGTGACCAGGGTATCGTAGCCCATGGGCAGCCGGGTGATAAAGGAGTCCGCGTTGGCCAGATGGGCCGCCGCCCGGATCTCTTCCATGGAAGCGTCCAGCTTGCCGAACCGGATATTTTCCGCGATGGTTCCCGTAAACAGGTGGGTATCCTGCAGAACGATCCCCAGGGACCGTCGGAGGGAATCCTTGCGGATCTCTCGGACGTCGATGCCGTCGTAGGTGATGGAGCCGCCGTTTACGTCATAAAACCGGTTGATGAGATTGGTAACGGTTGTCTTTCCGGCTCCCGTGGATCCCACAAAGGCGATCTTCTGGCCCGGCTTGGCGTACAGGCTGATGCCGTGGAGAATGGTCTTTCCGGGGACATAGCCGAAGACCACATTATGGAAACGGACGTCGCCCCGGAGCCGGGTGAGGGTGTGCTCCCGCAGGTCCTCCCAGGCCCAGCAGCCGGTCCGGCGGTCCGTTTTCCGCAGAGTTCCCTCCGGCGTCTCTTCCGCCGGAGTCAGGACCACGGAGCCCTCATCGGTCTCCGGCTTTTCCCGCATCATGCGGAAGATCCGTTCCGCTCCGGCCAGGGCGGCCAGCAGCAGGTTGGACTGCTGGGTAAACTGGTTGATGGGCAGGGCCGCCTGGCGGACAAAGACCAGATAGCTAGCCAGACTGCCCACATCCGTCATGCCGTGAATGGCCATCAGGGCCCCCAGGATCGCCACGGCGGCATAGTTGATGTAGGAAATGCTCACCACCATGGGGATCATGGTGCCGGAGTAGCCTACGGCCCGTGTGCCCGCCTGCCGCAGCAGCAGGTTTTTGGCCCGGAAGATCTTCAGGTTGGCGGCTTCGTGGTTAAAGGATTTCACCACCTTCTGGCCGGCGATCATCTCTTCCATGTAGCCGTCCAGCTCTCCCAGATAGGTCTGCTGCTGCTGAAAATAAAAGCGGCTTTTTCGGGTGCTGAAGCGGATGTACAGGAACATGGCGCCATAGCCCAGGATCACCAGAAAGGAAAGCTGCCAGTTCAGGAGAAACAGCAGGACCAGAGTCCCCAGGATCTGGATAAAACTCTGGATCACCATGGCGAAGCTGTTGTTCAGAGCGTCGGAGACGGTGTCCACGTCATTGGTATAGCGGCTCATGATATCCCCGTGAGGGTGGGAATCAAAATATTTCAGAGGAAGGCGTTCCATGACCCGGAAGAGGTCCTTCCGGATATCGTAGACCACCTTCTGGGCGGCCCGGACCATAATCTGGGTATAGCCGAGAGCGGAAAGGGCCCCGATGCCGTAAATGGCTCCCGTGACCGCCACGCCGAAGAGCAGTCCCTTCAGATCCCCCGGCACGATATAGCGGTTGATGATGGGCTTCAGCATGTAGGTGCCCAGCAGGTTCGCCAGGGCGCTTAAGGAGGTGAGGATCCCCACCAGGAGCAGCAGGATCTTATGGCGGCCCAGATAGGACAGCAGGGACCTCAGGGTGTCCTTCAGATCTTCCGGCCGTTTTCCTGAAAACTGCGGCATATCACACCTCTCCTTTCTCTTGGGCTTCCCGGGAAGCCTGCATCTGTGAGTCGTAGATCTCCTGATAGATCCGGTCGCTTTTCAGCAGAGTCTCATGGGTGCCCGCGGCATGGACCCGGCCGTCCTCCAGGATCACGATCTGGTCCGCATACATGACGGAGGTGATCCGCTGGGCGATGATGATCTTGGTCATTTCCGGCAGTTCCCGCAGCGCCCGGCGGATCCTGGCTTCCGTGGCGGTGTCCACGGCGCTGGTGGAATCGTCGAAGATCAGGATCTTCGGCCGCTTCAGCAGGGTCCGGGCAATGCAGAGCCGCTGTTTCTGCCCGCCGGAGAGATTTAATCCCCCCTGGTCCAGCAGGGCGTCCAGGCCTCCCGGCATCTTTTCCAGAAATTCATCGGCGCAGGCTTTTCTGCAGGCCTCCCACAGTTCTTCGTCGGAAGCTTCGGGATTCCCCCACAGGAGATTCTCCCGGACGGTGCCGGAAAAGAGAACGTTTTTCTGCAGGACGATGCCCACGGCGTCCCGGAGGGCGGGCAGCTGGTATTCCCGCACGTCATGCCCGCCCACCAGCACCTGACCGGCGGTGGCGTCATACAGTCTGGGGATCAGCTGCACCAGAGTACTTTTGGAAGAGCCGGTGCCGCCGATGATGCCGATGGTGCTGCCGGGATCGAATTTCAGGCTGACCCCGGAGAGAGCGGGCCTTGCGGCGGCGGCGCTGTATTTAAATTCCACGTTCCTGAATTCCACGGATCCGTCCTCCGGGCCCGGGAGGCCTCCGGGGACATCGGACAGTTCCGGTTCTTCCTCCAGGACCTGGCCGATGCGGGTGATGCTGGCCAGAGAGCGGGTCAGCAGGAGAAAAACGTTGGAGATCATCATCAGGGAATTGATGATCTGCATGACGTAGCTCAGGAAACCGGTGAGGGACCCCACCTCCAGGGAACCGGTATGGATATAGTTTCCCCCGAACCAGAGGATCAGCACCGTAGCCGTATACATGACGAACTGGAAGGCCGGAAGATTCAGCACCGCCACCCGGAAGGTATCCCTGCCGGTCTCCATGAGAGCGGTGTTGGCTTTCCGGAAATTTTCTTCTTCGTATTCTCCCCGGACGTAAGCCTTTACCGCCCGGATGGCCTGGAGATTTTCCTGCACCACGCTGTTGACCTTGTCCACGGTCTTCTGGAGCGTTCCGTACATGGGAGCGGTCCTGCGGATGATGAAAAAGAGAATGCAGCCCAGGACAGGGGTGCACACCACAAAGACCAGAGCCAGCCGGGCGTTCATGCAGAAGGCCAGGAGCAGGCCCATGACCAGCATCACCGGCCCCCGGGTCATAGGCCGCAGGCCGCCGATCACCGCGTTCTGGAGTACGGTGACGTCGGTGGTCATGCGGGTGATCAGGGAGGAAGTCTCAAAGTGGTCCAGATTGGCAAAGGAATAGCTCTGGAGCTTTTCGTACTCCGCCTCCCGGATGCAGGTGCCGAAGCCCAGAGCCGCCCGGGCGGCATACCGGGCGTACAGCAGCCCGCAGATCAGGGAAAGCAGGGCGCAGAAGACCATCAGGATCCCCTGCCGCAGGATATAGGGAATATCCCGGTCCGCCACCCCCACGTCGATGACGCCGGACATGACCAGGGGGATAAACAGCTCAAAAGCGCTCTCCGCCGTGACAAACAGCACTGCCAGCAGAAATTCTTTCCGGCAGGATTTCAGGTAGGGCAGTATTTTCTTAAACTCTTTCAGGAAGACCGCATCCTTTCTGTTGAAAATTCGCCTGAGCGCCGGCGTACAGGGGGCGCACGGTCCCCTGTACACGGACGCTACGTACCTATCATAACTCCTGGGCCGGATTTTGTAAAACCGGAAAATGTTCCGGAGAAAAAACTTGTAAAATCCTCCGATCTGATGTATTTTTAACATACCTGAAGGACAGAAGAACACTCAGGGCAGAGCGGACCACGGCGGGCCGGGTCCAGCGTCTGTCCGCGGGCATGGGTTTCCGAAGGCTTCAGGAACATGTATTGTATCCCGCGAAGCGGAGAGAAGAGCTTTTCTGCCGGGGCGGGAATAATAACAGGAGGAAAAAAATGAGAAATAAGAAAACCTTAACCATGGTGCAGATCGCCATTCTGGCGGCGGTGCTGCTGGTCATGTCCTTTACCCCTCTGGGCTATCTGAAGATCGGCCCTCTGTCCCTTTCCCTGCTGTCCATTCCGGTAGCCGTGGGAGCTATGATCATAAGCCCCGAGGCAGGCGCTCTCCTGGGCCTTGTCTTCGGTCTCACGAGCTTTGCCCAGTGCTTCGGCATGGATGCCTTCGGAACCGCTCTGTTCAACATCAACCCCTTCGGCGCTTTCTTTATGTGCGTACCCACCCGGATGCTCATGGGGTATCTGGCGGGGATGATCTTCAAGGGCGTCCACCGGGTGGACCGGACCAAAACGGTGTCCTACTTTGTGGGAGGGCTGTCCGCGGCGGTGCTGAACACGGTGTTTTTCATGGGCGCCCTGCTGGCGTTCTTCTGGAACTCTGATTACATCCAGGAGATGAGCGGCGGCGCGGGAGTCTTTGGCTTCCTGGCGGTGATGGTGGGCGTCAACGGCATTGTGGAGGCCCTGGCCAGCTGCGCGGCCGGCGGCGCCATCAGCAAGGCGGTCAGCAAAGCCATGAAAAAAGACTGACAGGTAAAAGTTCATAGAGCCGGGGGCCCGCCCGGACCGGAAGGGGGCGCCGCCAAACCACCGATCATCGCTGGCTTGGCGGCGCCCCTTTTCCCGCGGCAGCGCCATCCTGCGGGACAGCCGCGGAAAGATAAAAAAAGAGGGCAGGATTTTGGTGAGATTAGACCTTGCCACGGACTATATATTGTGGTAAGATTACATCCGTACGCAAAATATGGAAAATATAGTAGATAGGAGAAGAGTATGGAACTGCAAGAATGGCTGGGCCAGGACAATCAGCTTGGCTGCGATATCTGGAAGAAAAAATACTGTAACGGGGAGGAGACCTTTGAGGGGTGGCTTTCCCGCATCAGCGGCGGAAACGAAAAGATCGCCCAGCTGATCCGGGAAAAGAAGTTCCTGTTCGGCGGACGGATCCTCTCCAACCGGGGACTGGAGTACGAGGGCAGGAAGATCACTCTTTCCAACTGCTACGTGATCGAGCCTCCCAAGGATGAGATCGAAAGTATTTTCGAGTGCGCCAAAAAGCTGGCCCGCACCTACAGCTACGGCGGAGGCTGCGGGGTGGATATCTCCGGCCTGAGCCCCCGGGGAGCCCGCATCAACAACGCCGCCAAGGCCACAACGGGAGCGGTATCCTTTATGGAACTGTACTCTCTGGTGACGAATCTGATCGGCCAGAACGGCCGCCGGGGCGCTCTGATGATCTCCATCGACTGCGAGCATCCCGATGTGGAGGAGTTTATCGATCTGAAGACGGATCTGACCAAGGTGACCAAGGCCAACCTGTCCGTCCGCATCAGCGAAAAATTCATGGAAGCCGTAAAGAAGCAGGAACCCTTCCTTCTTCATTATGTCCGGGAGGCCACCGGGGAAAAGATCGAAAAGGAGATCGACGCCAAGGAGCTTTTCCACCACATCGCGGAGACCAACTGGGATTACGGGGAGCCGGGAGCTCTGTTCTGGGACCGGATCTCCGGCTGGAACCTGCTGGCCAACACCAAGGAGTTTTCCTACGCCGGAGTGAACCCCTGCGCCGAGGAACCCCTGCCCGCCGGAGGAAGCTGCCTGCTGGGAAGCATCAACCTGTCCGAGTTCGTGCAGAATCCCTTCTCCTCCAAGGCATTATTTGATATTGAAGGGTTTAAGAGCTGCGTCCGCGAGAGCGTGAGAGCGCTGAACGAGGTGCTGGAGGAAGGACTTCCCCTGCATCCCCTGGAGGAGCAGCGGGAAAGCGTCAAAGAGTGGAAGCAGATCGGCCTGGGCATTATGGGCCTGGCGGATATGCTGATGAAGATGGAGCTGACCTACGGCGAGGAGGAAGCGGTGGAGCTCTGCGACAAGATCGGCTTTGCCATGGCGGATACCGCCATCGCCGCCTCCGCGGCGCTGGCCCGGGAAAAGGGAGCCTTCCCCCGCTGCTGCACGGAGGAGATCATGTCCACCCCCTTCTTCCAGTACAATACCACCGAGGCGACCCGAGAGCTGGTAAAGAAATACGGCCTGCGGAACTCTCAGCTGCTGACCATCGCGCCTACGGGGACCCTGTCCACGATGCTGGGGATCTCCGGAGGCATCGAGCCGGTCTACGCCAATTATTATGAAAGAAAAACGGAATCCCTCCACGGATCGGATGTGTATTATAAGGTATATACCAAGATCGTGGAAACCTATATGAAGGAGCACAAGCTGACGGACGACAGCATGCTGCCGGATTATTTCGTGACGGCTATGACCCTGGATTACCGCCAGAGGATCGATATGCAGGCGGTCTGGCAGACCCACATCGACGCTTCCATCAGCTCCACGGTGAATGTGCCCAACCAGTTTACGGTGGAGGAGACGGAGAATCTGTACCTCTACGCCTACGAAAAGGGTCTGAAGGGCGTGACCCTGTTCCGGGACGGCTGCAAGCGGGTAGGCGTGCTCAACGCGGAGAGCCAGGAGGAGAAGAAACATTCTCCCACCGCCGGCGAAGGACTGGCCAGAGGCGAGATCGTAGTCATCAACGACGATGTCATCGGCAAGAAGCGGAAGCTGGTCACCGGCTGCGGAAGCCTGCACTGTATCGCGCTTTTCGATCCCTATACCGGCGCTCTGCTGGAAACGTACCTCAGCAAAGGATCTACCGGAGGCTGCAACAACTTTATGATCGGCCTCTCCCGTATGATCTCCATCAGCGCCAGAGGAGGCATCGATATTGAGACCATCATCGACCAGCTGAACTCTACCGGCTCCTGCCCCTCCTATTCCGTGCGGAGAGCGACCCGGAAAGATACCAGCAAGGGAAGCTGCTGCCCCATGGCGGTGGGCAACGCCCTGATGGATATGTACCGGGAGGTACAGGAGGAGCTTTTCGGCGGGGAGAAGAAAAAACATGTGCCCCCCAAAGCGCCGAAGCCCAAGGCCGTGAAGAAGGTGGAGACCACGGTCAACTGTCCGGAATGCGGGGAGCCCCTGATCTTCGAGGGGGGCTGCAATATCTGCAAGAGCTGCGGCTGGAGCAAATGTCTGTAAAGGAGAGGATGACATATGGGAGAAATTCTGAACTCCATTCATGAGATCACAGAGGGGGTAGGGCAGGTGATCCTGGCCTTCACCCTGCTCTTCGCCATCCTGCAGTGCTTTTTCGGCTATAAGCTGCTGCGGGTGTGGATCGCAGTGATCGGTTTTCTGGTAGGCTTTGTCCTGGGCTTCCTGGTGGCCCGGGCCCTGATCGACGGGGAGGCGTATCTGCCGGCCATTATCGGGATCGCCGCCGGCTTCCTGGTGGCCTTCGCGGCCTACCGGATCTACCTGGTCGGCGTGTTTGTCTACTGCGGCATTATCGCCGCGGGAGCGGTCAATAAGATCCCGTTTCCGGAAGGGGACGGCTGGACGGTCCTCATGATCGCGCTCTGTGTGGCGGCCTTTATCCTGGCGGGCATCCTGGCGGTAAAATTCGCCAGACCCTGCATCATCGCGGTGACGGCGGTCACAGGAGCGGTCAGCGCCGCCGATACCCTGAAACAGATGTTTCAGGTGGTGGCCGAAAACCGGATCCTGGTCTGGGGGATCATCCTTGCCCTGGCCGCGGCGGGAATGCTGGTGCAGTTTTATACGACAAAAGGCGCGGAACGGGGAAGAAGATAGCGTATTGTCCCCATGAATACTTACGCCAGAGTCATTTTTGGGAATTTCAGAAAAGTTCCCTGAAAAAATCCGGAAAATCCATGGACTTCTGTAAAAAATTTGGTATACTTAAGAGAGTGACAGAGAACCGCTGGAAAAAGCGGACAGAAGGCTCTGAACTCCGGCCGTCAGGCGGGAGAGAAAGGGAGGACAGACCGGAATGGACAGCATCGATTATAAAATTCTGAAGATCCTGCAGCGAAATGCCAGAGAGACGGCATCCAACATCAGCAAGGAGATCCATCTTTCCGTGTCGGCGGTGATCGAGCGGCTGAGAAAGCTGGAGGAAAACCGGGTGATCCAGGAATATACCATCATCGTAGACGAAAAGCGCACAGGCAACGACATGATCGCCCTGATGGAGGTGAGCCTGGAACATCCCCGTTACTTCGACGCCTTCGCGGAGGCGATCCAGAAAATGGACACCATTGTTTCCTGCTATTACCAGACCGGAGATTTCGATCTTCTCCTGAAGATCGCCTGCCGTTCCTCGGATGAACTGGAGGAGATCCACCGGGAGATCATGAGTCTGGAGGGTGTCTCCGATACCCGGACCCATGTGGTGCTGAAAACAGTAAAAAATATCTATTCGGCAGTCAGAAAGCCGGAGAAAGAAAAATAGAAAGGAAGCGGCAGCGCCGCTTCCTTCCTTTCACAGACAGGGAAAGAAGGAAGAGAGATGAGCGATTATCTCAGATGTTACGCGGAAGTATCCCTTTCGGCCATCGGACACAATATCGCGGAGGTAAAGAAAAGACTGAAGCCGGGAGTGAAGCTGCTGGCGGTCATAAAAGCCGATGCCTACGGCCACGGGGCCGTGCGGGTGGGAAGATATCTGGAGGATCAGGCGGATTATTTCGCCGTCGCCACGGCGGAGGAGGCAGTGGAGCTCCGGGAGGCGGGGATCCGGCTGCCGGTGCTGGTGCTGGGCTACATTTCGCCTTCCCAGTACGAGGATCTTCTGGACTACCAGATCACCCAGACCATTTACAGCCTGGATACGGCGGAAAAGCTTTCCGCCGCCTCGGTGAAGGCCGGCTGCCGGACCAGGGTCCACGCGGCGCTGGATACGGGCATGACCCGCATCGGGTTTCACATAACCGAGGAGGAGGCGGATCGGATCGCGGAGATCAGCCGCCTGCCGGGCCTGGAACTGGAGGGGATGTTCACGCATTTTTCCTGCGCGGATCAGAAGGACAAAACCTACTGCGGCATGCAGCTGGAAAAATTCCGGCGGATGGGGGAAATGCTGAAGAAAAGAGGGGTGGAGATCCCCATTCAGCACATCTGCAACAGCGCGGGGATCATGGAATTTGACGATTACCGCTACGATATGGTCCGTTCCGGCATTGTCACCTACGGACTGTATCCCTCGGAGGAGGTGGACAAGGACCGGCTTCCGCTGATCCCGGCCCTGTCCTGGAGGAGCCATGTGATCCATGTGCAGGAGGCGGAGCCGGGGCTGGGGGTCAGCTACGGGGCCACCTACACTACGGAAGGCCCCTGTACCCGCATTGCCACTGTCTCCGCGGGATACGCCGACGGATACCCCAGGGCGCTCTCCAATCGGGGGAGGGTGCTGATCCACGGGCAGTACGCCCCCATTCTGGGCAGGGTCTGCATGGATCAGATGATGGTGGACGTCAGTCATATTCCGGGGGTACAGGTGGAGGATGTGGTGACCCTCATCGGACAGGACGGGGGGAACCGTATTTCCATGGAGGAAGTGGCGGATCCCGCCGCCCGCTTCAATTATGAAATGGCCTGCGGCATCGGCAAAAGGGTTCCCAGGATCTATCCGGAGGAAGGTTAAAAAAGAATTGCAAAGGTGAGAAAGCGGCGTGTTTGCGGTTGACAGACACGCCGCTTTTATGGTAGTATAAGTGCTGTCATACAGTTTAGTGTGGTAGAGTGACCAAGTGATACTATGATAAAAGATATCGGGAGGAGATCCATATGAAAAAGAAAGTGATCGGCTGCCTGCTGGCGGCCATGATGGCAGCGTCTCTGGCAGGCTGCGGCGGCCAGGAGGCATCTTCTGAAAGCAGCGGGAGCGCCGTTTCCGAGGGAGGCAGCGCGTCTTCCGAGAGCGGTTCGGAGACGGAGGAGGACGCCGGTTCCGGGGAAGCCGCCGCGGATACCCTGATCGTAGGTTTTGATTCCGCCTTCCCGCCCATGGGATTTGTGGGGGATGACGGAGAATACACGGGCTTTGACCTGGACCTGGCCGCGGAAGTGGCGGACCGTCTGGGCATGGGCATTGAGTATAAGCCCATTGACTGGAACAGCAAGGACATGGAGCTGGACAGCGGCACCATCAACTGCATCTGGAATGGCTTCACCATGACCGGCCGGGAGGACGACTACGAGTGGTCCGATCCCTACATGAAGAACGAGCAGATCTTTGTAGTGCGGGGAGATTCCGAGTACACCTCCGCCGCGGATCTGGAGGGCAAGGTGATCAATGTGCAGATGGATTCCTCCGCGCAGCATGCCCTGGACGAGAACCAGGAGCTGGCCGCCACCTTCTCCGAGATCCGTCCGGTAGCGGATTATCTCACCTGCCTTATGGAGCTGGAGTCCGGCGCTGTGGAAGCGGTCGCCATGGACGAGGTATTTGCCAGCTACTACATCACCCAGAACAACAAAGATTTCAAGATCCTGGATGATGTGATCGCCGAGGAGGAGTACGGCGTAGGATTCAAGAAGGGCAACACGGAACTCCGGGATCAGGTAAACGAGACCCTGAAGGAGATGGCTGCCGACGGCACTCTGGCAGAGATCTCCCAGGAGTGGTTCGGCGAGGATCTTACCATCATCGAGGCATAAGGGGATCATCTGATCCGTAAAAACAGAAAAAAAGGGTTGCCGCGGCAGGAAGCTGCTGCGGCAGCCTTTCGCTGTTAAAGAACATTTTGTCTGTAAGAAGAGGAGAAGCGATGCAGAACTTTGAATTACTGATGACCAGGCTGGGCGACGGCATGGTGACGACCATCTGGATCTTTGGCATCACCCTGCTGCTGGCCCTTCCCTTCGGTATGATCGTGGCTTTCGGCCGGATGTCGAAGAACGTGATCATCCGCAATATCGTAAAGGTTTATATTTCCATCATGCGGGGGACCCCCCTGATGCTGCAGCTGCTGGTGGTCTATTTCGGGCCCTACTATATTTTCGGCATGCGGCTGACTTCCAATTCCCAGAATCTGGCGGTGATCATCGGCTTCACCCTGAACTACGCGGCCTACTTCGCGGAGATCTACCGCAGCGGCATCGAATCCATGCCCGCCGGGCAGTACGAGGCGGCGGCGGTGCTGGGATATTCCAAAGCTCAGACCTTCTTCCACATTATCCTGCCCCAGGTGATCAAGAGGATCCTTCCCTCCATCACCAATGAGGTGATCACCCTGGTAAAGGATACGACCCTGGCCTTTTCCATCGGCGTTATGGAGCTGTTCACCCGCTCCAAGGAACTGGCGGCGGCCTGGTCCAATGTGCTGCCGTATGTGGGAGCCGGCATTTTCTATTACATCTTTAACTATGTGGTGGCCTGGATCATGGAGCTTTTCGAGAAGAAGCTCAGCTACTATAAGTAGGAGGAGACAATGGCAGAAAAATATCTGGAGATCAATCATATCAAAAAGTCCTTCGGGGACCTGGAAGTGCTGAAGGATATTTCTCTTGGCGTGGAGGCGGGCCGGGTGACGGCCATCATCGGGCCCTCCGGCTCGGGAAAATCCACCCTGCTCCGCTGCGCCACCATGCTGGAGACCATGGACGACGGAGAGCTTTTCTATCTGGGCGAGCAGGTGGTCCGAAGCGTGGACGGAAAGGCGGTGTACGCCCGGCCGGAGCAGATGAAAAAGATCAAGCAGTATTACGGCCTGGTGTTTCAGAATTTTAATCTCTTTCCCCATTACAGCGTGCTGAAAAACATTATGGACGCCCCCATCCGGGTGCAGAAGCGGGACAGAGAAGAAGTCCGGGCGCAGGCGCTGGAGCTTCTGGAAAAAATGGGGCTTTCCGATAAGGCGGAGGCGTATCCCTGCCAGCTGTCCGGCGGCCAGCAGCAGCGGGTATCCATTGCCAGAGCCCTGGCCATGAATCCCAAGATCCTTTTCTTCGACGAGCCCACCTCCGCGCTGGATCCGGAGCTGACCGGTGAGATCCTGAAGGTCATCCGGGAACTGGCGGCGGAGCATATGACCATGGTGATCGTCACCCACGAGATGCAGTTCGCCAGGGACGTGGCGGATCACATCATCTTTATGGAAGGCGGAGTGATCGTGGAGCAGGGAACGCCGGAGCAGGTGTTTTCCTCGGAAAATGCCAGAATGCAGGGCTTCTTGGGACGATTCCGCCAGGAAGCGGAGTAAGGACAGGAAAGCAGAAGTTTGGGTTGCTTTTACCGGGCTTCTGCTTTATAATTTATCAGGCGGGGAATGCGGCTTGCCGCGCCCCGAAGACGGTGTTACCGGGCCTTTGCGCCCCCTCAATAAGAAGGAGAAGAGTATGAACGCAACGGACAGATACACAAGCCCGCTCTCTCAGCGGTATGCCAGCCGGGAGATGCAGTATATTTTTTCACAGGATATGAAGTTTACCACCTGGAGAAGGCTGTGGGTGGCTCTGGCGGAAACAGAGATGGAACTGGGGCTTCCCATTACCCAGGAGCAGATCGACGAGCTGAAGAGCCATATCAGCGACATCAACTATGATGTGGCCCAGGCCAGAGAGAAGGAGGTCCGCCACGACGTTATGTCTCACGTGTACGCTTACGGCGTGCAGTGCCCCAAGGCCAAGGGAATCATCCATCTGGGGGCCACCTCCTGCTACGTGGGGGACAACACAGATATCATCATCATGAATGAGGCCCTGAAGCTGGTAAAGAAAAAACTTCTGAACGTCATCGCGGAGCTGGCCAGATTCGCCAATGAATACAAGGCCCAGCCCACCCTGGCCTTCACCCATTTTCAGCCGGCGCAGCCCACCACTCTGGGCAAGCGCGCCACTCTGTGGATGAACGAGTTCGCCATGGACCTGGAAGATCTGGAGTACGTGCAGAGCACCCTGAAGCTGCTGGGCTCCAAGGGGACCACCGGCACCCAGGCCAGCTTCCTGGAGCTGTTTGAGGGAGATCAGGAAAAGGTGGATAAGCTGGATCCCATGATCGCCAGAAAAATGGGCTTCCAGGCCTGCTATCCCGTATCCGGACAGACCTATTCCCGGAAGGTGGATACCCGGGTGCTGAACGTGCTGGCGGGGATCGCGGCCAGCGCCCATAAATTTTCCAATGACATCCGGCTGCTGCAGCATCTGAAGGAAGTGGAGGAGCCCTTTGAAAAGAGCCAGATCGGCTCTTCCGCCATGGCCTACAAGCGGAATCCCATGCGCAGCGAGCGGATCGCCTCCCTGTCCCGGTATGTGATGATCGACGCCCTGAACCCGGCCATCACTTCCGCCACCCAGTGGTTCGAGCGGACTCTGGACGATTCCGCCAATAAGCGTCTCTCGGTTCCCGAGGGCTTTCTGGCCATCGACGGCATCCTGGATCTGATGCTGAACGTGGTGGACGGACTGGTAGTCTATCCCAAGGTCATTGAGAAGCATCTCATGGCGGAACTGCCTTTTATGGCGACGGAAAACATTATGATGGACGCTGTAAAAGCCGGCGGAGACCGGCAGGAGCTCCACGAGCGGATCCGGGAACTGTCCATGGAGGCGGGACGCACGGTGAAGGTGGAAGGAAAAGACAATGATCTGCTGGAGCGGATCGCGGCCGATCCGGCCTTCCGGCTGTCCCTGGAGGATCTGAAAAAATCCATGGATCCCGCCAGATACACCGGCTGCGCGGAAGTGCAGGTGGAAAAATACCTGAGGAATGTGATCCGTCCCCTGCTGGACGCCAACCGGGAACTGCTGGGAATGACGGCGGAGATCAATGTCTGAGGCGGCGTTTTATAAATCACGGTTATAAAATTAGATGTATTTATTAGTAATAATAAGTTCAACTAATGAAGCGCCTGTGTTATAATGGAACATGCGGCAGAGCGCCGCATGTTCCATTCAAGTATGAGCAAGGATGAAATTAGGAGGAAATACAAGATGATCAAGGCAGTAGTCGGAGCGAACTGGGGAGATGAAGGAAAGGGCAAGATTACAGACATGCTGGCTCAGAAGGCTGACATTATCGTCCGTTTTCAGGGCGGCGCCAACGCGGGGCACACCATCGTGAACAATTATGGAAAATTTGCTCTGCACACCCTTCCCTCCGGCGTATTTTACGGACATACCACCAGTGTGATCGGAAACGGCGTGGCTCTGAACATTCCGGTGCTGAAAAAGGAAGTGGACGACATTACGTCCAAGGGCGTACCCATGCCGAAGATCCGGATCTCCGACAGGGCACAGATGGTCATGCCTTATCATATTCTGTTTGACCAGTACGAGGAGGAGCGTTTGGCAGGCCGGTCCTTCGGTTCCACGAAATCCGGCATCGCGCCTTTTTACTCTGACAAGTACGCCAAGATCGGTTTTCAGGTCAACGAGCTTTTCCAGGAGGAGGCTCTGAAGGAAAAACTGAAAAATGTCTGCCAGGTAAAGAACGTGCTCCTGGAGCACCTGTACCATAAGCCCCTGCTGGATCCGGAAGCGCTGTTTGAAGAGCTTATGGGCTGGCGGGAAATGGTGGCGCCTTTTGTCTGCGATGTATCCGCGTATCTCTGGGACGCGCTGAAGGAAGGAAAGGAGATCCTGCTGGAGGGCCAGCTGGGTTCCATGAAGGATCCGGATCACGGGATCTACCCCATGGTCACCTCTTCTTCCACCCTGGCCGGCTACGGCGCGGTGGGAGCGGGAGTGCCTCCCTATGAGATCCGGCAGATCATCACGGTCACCAAGGCTTACTCCAGCGCGGTGGGCGCGGGAGCTTTCGTATCCGAGATCTTCGGCGAGGAGGCGGAGGAGCTGAGACGCCGGGGCGGCGACGGAGGCGAGTACGGCGCCACCACCGGAAGACCCAGAAGAGTAGGCTGGTACGACTGTGTGGCCTCCCGCTACGGCTGCCGTCTCCAGGGCACCACGGATGTGGCCTTTACGGTGCTGGATGTGCTGGGATATCTGGATGAGATCCCGGTGTGCGTGGCTTACGAGATCGACGGGAAGACCACGACGGACTTCCCCACCACCGGTCTGCTGGAAAAGGCAAAACCGGTATATGAAAAGCTTCCGGGCTGGAAATGCGAGATCCGGGGCATCCGCAGGTACGAGGATCTTCCGGAGAACTGCCGGAAGTACATCGAGTTTATCGAAGAAAAGATCGGATTCCCCATTACCATGATCTCCAACGGACCGGGAAGGGACGATATTATCTATCGGGAGAAATAACATGAAAAAATTCAGGCGGTTATTTCCCGGCCTGCTGGCTGCCGCGGCTCTGCTGGCCGGCGGCTGCGTCGGCAGCCGCGGCGCGGAGACGACGACCCTTTACGTGGATGAGGACGGGGTGCTGGAGCAGGCCATTGTGGAAGCAGTGGAGGAGGACGGCTTCACCCAGGAGGAACTGCGGACCTATGTCCGGGAGGATGTGGAGGCCTACGGGGCGGAAAACGGGGAGGAAAAAGTGACCCTGGAATCCTGCAGGCTCTCCGGAGGAACGGCCAGGATCACCCTGAAGTACGCGTCCGCCGCGGATTACGCCTCCTACAACCAGGTGGAATGCTTCCTGGGCACTGTGCAGGAAGCCAAGAGCGCAGGCTACAGCTTTGAAGGAGATTTTCTGGACGGCAGCGGCAACGCCGTGGAGAACTCCGCGGTACAGGCGCAGCCGGAAGCCCATGTGCTGATCCTGGAGGAGGTCCTGGATGTAAGGCTGCCGGGAGAGATCCTTTACACCAGTGCTGACGCTTCCGTGTCAGGAGAGCGGACGGTAAGCGTGAAGGCGGCGGAGGACGCCGGTTTTACAGACAGCCCTGTATATATCATATATCAATGAAATAGGAGAGAGAATTCATGGAAAAGACAATGGACAAGATCGTGGCGCTGGCCAAATCCAGAGGCTTTGTATATCCGGGCTCCGAGATCTACGGCGGCCTGGCCAACACCTGGGATTACGGCCCTCTGGGCGTGGAGCTGAAGAATAACGTAAAAAAAGCCTGGTGGCAGAAATTCGTCACCGAGGATCCCCACAATGTAGGCGTGGACTGCGCCATCCTGATGAATCCCCAGACCTGGGTGGCTTCCGGCCATCTGGGCGGATTTTCCGATCCTCTGATGGACTGCCGGGAGTGCCACGAGCGGTTCCGGGCGGATAAGCTGATCGAGGATTACTGCGCGGAGCAGGGAATGGAGATCCCCGGGGGCACCGTGGACGGCTGGACCCAGGAGCAGATGGAGAACTTTGTGCGGGAACACCAGATCCCCTGCCCCAGCTGCGGCAAGCACAACTTTACGGATATCCGTCAGTTCAATCTGATGTTCAAGACTTTCCAGGGGGTTACGGAGGACGCGAAGAATACGGTGTATCTCCGTCCGGAAACCGCCCAGGGTATTTTTGTAAACTTTAAGAACGTAGCCCGGACCAGCCGCAAGAAGATCCCCTTCGGCATCGGCCAGATCGGAAAATCTTTCCGGAACGAGATCACGCCCGGAAACTTTACCTTCCGTACCCGAGAGTTTGAGCAGATGGAGCTGGAATTCTTCTGCGAGCCCGGCACGGATCTGGAGTGGTTTGCCTACTGGCGCCAGTTCTGCATTGACTGGCTGAAAAGCCTGGGCATGAAGGAGGATGAGATGCGGGCCAGGGATCATTCCCCGGAGGAGCTCTGCTTCTACAGCAAAGGGACCACGGACATTGAATTCCTGTTCCCCTTTGGCTGGGGCGAGCTCTGGGGCATCGCCGACCGGACCGACTACGATCTGACTCAGCATCAGAACGTATCCGGCCAGGATATGACATATTTTGACGATTCCAAAAATGAAAAATATATCCCCTATGTCATCGAGCCTTCTCTGGGAGCGGACCGTGTGGTCCTGGCCTTCCTCTGCAGCGCCTACGACGAGGAGGTCCTGGACGCGGAGAAGCAGGATGTGCGGACGGTGCTTCATTTCCACCCGGCCCTGGCGCCGGTGAAGATCGCCGTGCTGCCTCTGTCCAAGAAACTCAACGAGGGCGCGGAGAAGATCTTCGCGGAGCTTTCCAAAAAGTACAACTGCGAGTATGATGACAGAGGAAACATCGGCAAGCGTTACCGCCGTCAGGACGAGATCGGAACGCCCTTCTGCGTGACCTACGATTTCGATTCCGAGACGGACGGAGCCGTGACCATCCGCGACAGGGACACCATGGATCAGGTCCGGGTCCCCATCGGAGAACTGGAGGCGTACTTCGCGGACAAATTCGCGTTTTAAAGGGAAAATCCGGCGGCGCTTCTGCATAGGATATTGCAGGAGGAAGTGAGAGTGGAACAGATCTTGCAGTATATCAAACCGGAACTGCTGGTGCTGGTGATTGTTCTGTATTTCCTGGGAAAAGGGATCGGCAGAACGGAAAAAGTGGATGAGAGGTATCTGCCGCTGCTCCTGGGAATTTTCGGGATCGCTCTCTGCGCGGTCTGGGTGGCGGGGACCTCCCGCCTGCGCACGGTGCAGGAGGCAGCGGCGGCCCTGTTCACCGCTCTGGTACAGGGAGTGCTGGTGACCGGACTGGCAGTCTGGGCCCTGCATCGGACCGGGGGCAAAAAAGAAGAAAAATAGGAAACCGGAAGAGCCGGAGAACGGATGGGAGAGAAGCTATCTTCCCGGATCCGCTCTCCGGTTCTTTGCGTCATCCGCCGCCGTCCCTGCGGGGCGGACCCTGGCCGGGAAACGGTCAGCCGGCAGCCTCTGTCAGATGCCGGGACAGCAGCTCGATCAGCTCTCCCACCGTAGGCAGAGCGGAAAAAGAGCCGCCCCGGAGTTCTTCCAGAAAAGCTCTTCCGCCGTTTTTCCAGGCGTGATCTCTGGCCGTCCGGATGTCCCGCTCAATGCTCCGGTAAGGGACCTGATACTTCCGGGCCACGGGCCCGTAGATCTCCTTGACCAGCGCGCAGAGCCGGCTGTCGTCCTCCGCCGCCAGTTCCACACAGAGGGCAAGATACTGGAAGCCCTGGTACCGCCTGGAAAAGCCGGATCTGCTCAGCAGTTCTTTTGACCCCATATTCAGTGACCTCCTCCCCTTTTTATTTGAGTAGATTATAATAAAATTTTTCACCGGTTCCGGAAAAAAGGAAAGAATTCGACGGAATCAGACAAATTCGGCCCTGGGAGCGCCGCTCAAATTACTACAGGCATCACGCCACTGGCAGGATACGGGCGAATTATGGAATTTTCTCAGCCTTACAGTAGAAAGACACTGGGAAATACGGGGAAATTTGAGATTATCTTGAAATTACGGTAGAATCGCTGGAGGAAGTACGGGTACCCCTGGGATCCTTTCGAAATGTACGGTAGACGAATACCGTAAAAATCGAGATTTCTCCCAATCGCCCGTAAAAGGGTACCGGAAGATTTTGAGTGTTCCCTGAAATGCCCGTAGTAAGCGCTTACAGAATACCGTATAAAACAAGATTTCTTCAAAATTCCGGTATTGGGGCGGCCATAGCATCAGTGTACAAGGGGCAACACGCTCCAAACCGCGTAATTTCGGTGATTTTCTGTGTTATCCTCAATCGGCGTACGTCCAGTACGCCTCTATCGTCTGCCTTGAAAATCACCGAAATTCCTGCGGTTGGAGTCTTCGAGTCGTGAAGGAGCTCAAATCAGCCCTTCAACGACCGTATTGTCCCCTTGTACACTGATGCTAGCAAGATAGCTGAGAAAGCATCCGGAGCAAGGGCTCTCTTATATAGGAAACCCCAAAGGGCTCCCTTTCTGCTTTTAGGGCATAAAAACGGAGCCGCTGCTCCATAGATTTCTCTATTTGCAGCGGCCCCTCTGGGGTGTTACTGGATAATGGTGCCGGTACGGCCCAGATAGCCTTCCCGGGCTTTATCGATGGAGGTGATGACCGCCCGCTTGCCTCCCTTTTTCAGGAAGGATACGGAGGCTTCGATTTTGGGAAGCATGGTCCCCTCCTCAAACTGTCCCTGCTTCATATAGTTTTCCGCTTCCTCCACGGTGAGTTTTCCCAGGGGAGTAGGCGTTCCGCTCTGATAGGAAAGAGATACATGCTCCACGCTGGTAAGGATCATCAGTTCGTCCGCGTGAAGCTCTTCCGCCAGAAGACCGCTGAGCAGATCCTTTTCGATGACGGCGCTGGCGCCTTTCAGGACCTCTCCCTGTTCCAGGACCGGGATCCCTCCGCCGCCTCCGGCGATGACGATGTGGCCGGCGTCCAGCATCAGCTGGATCGCGTCCAGTTCAATGATATCCGTGGGCTTGGGAGCGGCTACGATCCGCCGCCAGCCGCCCTCCACCGGGGTGACATAGTTGCCCTTGGCCTCCTCGGCTTCCGCCTCTTCTTTGCTGAGGATCCGCCCGATCACCTTGGAGGGCTGATGGAAAGCTTCGTCGTAGGGGTCCACGGTGACCTGGGTGAGAAGGGTGGCCACTGTTTTGTAAATGCCCCTCCGCAGCAGCTCCGCCCGCAGGGAATTCTGGATATCGTAGCCGATATAGCCCTGGCTCATGGCTGAGCAGACGGACATGGGAGCCGCAGTATAGTCTCTGTGGGCTTTCTGAAATTCGTTCATGGCTGTGTGGATCATGCCTACCTGGGGCGCGTTGCTGTGGGTGATCACGATGTTGGCCCCTGCCTCCACCAGATCAGCCAGAGCTCTGGCTGTCCGCTGGGCGGCGGCTTTCTGTTCCGGAAGGGTATTGCCTAAAGCCCGGTGTCCCAGGGCTACAACGATCTTTTTTTTCTGCATGGAAGTCGTTCCTTTCGTTCCGTAATATTTGATACCCTTCATTATAAGTTCTCAGCAGGGAAAAAGCAAGTCCGGCGGCGCCGGAGAAAGCTCTGAGGGGATCCGGGCAGAACAAAAACAGCGGCCCGGGAAGGGCCGCCGTTTTTAATGAGGGGGGAGATAGTGAGTGGTTCATCAACTATCCGAGATTCATTATAGGGGAAAAATGTGTTCAAAGTATGTCCAGATTCTAAAAGAATCTTAAAAAATCCTTAGCGCCAGCGTACAAGGGGACCGTATTGTCCCCTTGCACACTGACCCTAAGAAAGGCTGAACGCCCGCGAAAAAAGAAAGAGCACTGTAAAATGGTTCGCTAGACCGCCTTCCATTTTCTCAGTGCTCATTTCCTAAATGAGGGGGGAGATAGTGAGTGGTTTATCAACTATCCGAGATTTATTATAGGAAAAATATGTGTTTAAAGTGTGTCGGTATTCTGAAGGAATTCTAAAGTTTCTTAAGAAAAAGGAAAGACGACTCCCGATTCCCGAAGTGTGCGTTGAAAACTGCCCTTTGGTATGGTATGCTAATACTTGCACGGTATCATAAAGGAGAAGACTATGCTGTTATCGTCATTGCTGGAGGATTTACAGTATACGTGCCGCAAGGGAAGTACGGATGTGGAGATTCAGGGGGTGGCCTATGATTCCAGGAAGGTGGAACCGGGCTCTCTTTTTGTTTGCATCCGTGGGACCGTAAAAGACGGTACCGCTTTCGCGGAGGAAGCGGTGGAAAAGGGGGCTTCCGCTCTGGTGGCGGAAGAACCGCTGAAGGTACCGGAACATGTGACTCTGATCTGCGTGGCGGACGCCCGCAGGGCGCTGGCCAGGATCTCAGCGGTCTGGTTCGGCCGCCCGGCCGGGAAGCTGATCACCATCGGAGTGACGGGGACGAAAGGAAAAACAACCACCGCCTGGATGATCCGGGAGATCCTGGAACAGGCGGGATACAGAACGGGGCTCCTGGGTACGGTGGCCTGTATCACCGGAAAACGGGAATTTACCCCGGAAAATACAACGCCGGAGTCCTATCTGGTCCAGAAATATCTGGCGGAGATGGCGGAGGCGGGACTGCGCTGCGCAGTCATGGAAGTCTCCTCCCAGGCGCTGAAGCAGAGCCGGGTGGAGGGAATACTGTTTGATTACGGGATCTTTACAAACATCGAGGCAGATCATATCGCCCCGGGGGAACACGACAGTTTCGAGGAGTACCTGGAGTGCAAGAAAAAGCTCCTGCGCCAGTGCCGTCTGGGGATCGTCAACCGGGATGACCGGCATTTCCGCCGGATCGTCCAGGGGCATACCTGCCGTCTGGAAACCTTTGGCCTGCAGGGGCCGGCGGATCTCCGGGCGGAGGAGATACAGCTGACGGCGGTCAGGGGCTGCCCGGGGGTATCGTTCCGGGTCCGGGGAAAACTGGAGTTCCAGGCGGAGGTTTCGATGCCGGGGCGCTTCTCGGTGTACAACGCCCTGGCCGCGGCGGCGGTGTGCCGTCATCTGGGGGCTTCCCAGGCGGCCATGGGTCGGGCGCTCCGGCAGGTGAAGGTCCGGGGCCGGGTGGAGCCGGTGCCGGTATCCGGGGAATTTACCCTGCTCATCGATTACGCCCACAACGCCATGAGCCTGGAGAGCCTGCTGAGGGCTCTGCGGGAATACCGGCCGAAGCGGCTGATCTGCCTGTTCGGCTGCGGCGGCAACCGGGACCGGAACCGCCGTTTTGAGATGGGGGAGGTCGCCGGCCGGCTGGCAGACCTGACGGTGATCACCTCAGACAATCCCCGGGACGAGGAGCCGGAAGCCATCCTGGCGGATATCCGCCGGGGGATCCGGCGGACCGCCGGAAAATATCTGGAGATTTCTGACCGGAAAGAAGCCATCGCCTGGGTCATCGGCCAGGGGCGGCCGGGGGATATGATCGTGCTGGCCGGCAAGGGGCATGAAGATTATCAGTTGATCAGAGGCAGGAAGTATCCCATGGATGAAAGGGTGCTGATCCGGGAGATCCTGGATTCCCGGAGGCAGGGCCTGTGTTGAGATAAAGCTGTGAGGAGAGTATGGACGAAAGATACGCGGATGTAGTGGTGGATATCTCCCATGAAAAGCTGGACCGGAGCTTTCAGTACCGGATCCCTCCGGAACTGGGGGAGCGGATCCGGCCGGGAAGCCGGGTGTGGATCCCCTTTGGAAACGGAAACCGGCTTACCCAGGGCTATGTCATCGGCCTGAGCGCCAGCCCCAAATACGAACCGGAAAAGCTGAAAGAGATCCGGGGCCTGGTGGAGGGCGGAATGACCGTGGAGACAAAGCTGATCGCCCTGGCCGCCTGGATGCGGGAAACCTACGGCTCCACCATGATCCAGGCGCTGAAGACGGTGCTTCCCGTTAAGGAGAAGAGGAAGATAAAGACCCGCCGGCGGATCGTCCTCCAGGCGGACCGGGCCCGGGCGGAGGCTCTCAGGGAGGAATTCCGAAAGAAAAAATATCGGGCCCGGGAGCGGCTCATGGATCGTCTGCTGGAAGAACCGTCCCTGGACAGCCGGGAGGTTTCCGGGGAGCTGAAGATCCCGGCGGCCACGCTGAAAGCCCTGACCGCCCAGGGGATCCTCCGCTTTGAGGAGGAACCGGAGGAGGAATGGCCCGGGGAGCGGGAGCCGCTCCGGGAGGGGGGAAACCTGACAGAGTTTCAGCTTGAAGCCCTTCGAGGCATCCGGGCGGAATGGGGGGCGGCGGACCGGCCGGTCCTTCTGTTCGGAGTTACGGGAAGCGGAAAGACGATGGTTTACCGGGAACTGATCCGTCAGGTCCTGGAGGAGGGCAGACAGGCCATCGTCCTGATCCCGGAGATCGCCCTGACCTGGCAGACGGTCCGGAGATTCTATCAGTGGTTCGGGAAAAAAGTGGCGGTGCTCCATTCCAGGATGACCCAGGCCCAGCGGTATCAGCAGCTGGAGCGGATCCGCAGGCAGGAGGCGGACATTGTGGTGGGCCCCAGGTCCGCGCTGTTCACCCCCTTTTCCAGGCTGGGGCTGATCCTTGTGGATGAAGAACATGAGGGATCCTATAAAAGCGAGGGGACGCCCAGGTACCACGCCCGGGAGACGGCGGTGGAGCGGGGGCGGCTGGAAGGGGCCCACGTGGTGCTGGGTTCCGCCACGCCTTCCGTGGACGCCTATTATGCCTGCGAGACAGGGGAATACGCGCTGTTTACCCTGGGACAGAGGTACGGGGAGGCGGCCCTTCCCAAGGTAGAGGCCGTGGATATGCGGGCGGAGCTGAAGGCGGGGAACCGGTCGGTTTTCAGCCGAAAGCTTCAGGAGGCTCTGGAACAGAGGCTCCGGGCAGGGGAGCAGTCCATGCTGTTCCTGAACCGCAGAGGGTACGCGGGCTTTATCACCTGCCGCTCCTGCGGCTACGTGGTCAAATGCCCCCATTGCGATGTGTCCCTGACCTACCACAGCAGCGGAAGGCTGATCTGCCACTACTGCGGGTACAGCACAGAGCAGGTGGACCGGTGTCCCTCCTGCGGCTCTCCCTATATCGGAGGTTTCCGGGCGGGGACCCAGCAGATCGAGCAGACAGTGAAAAAAATGTTCCCCCGGGCCAGGGTCCTGCGGATGGACGCGGATACCACCAGAGGAAAAGAAGGGTACGACAGGATCCTGAAAGCCTTTGCCGCCGGGGAAGCGGATATCCTCATCGGCACCCAGATGATCGTCAAAGGACATGACTTCCCCAGGGTGACGCTGGTGGGAGCGGTGATGGCGGATGTATCCCTGTTTGCCAGCGACTACCGGGCTCCGGAGCGGACCTGCCAGCTGCTGATGCAGGCGGTGGGCCGGGCCGGCCGGGGAGACCTGCCCGGGGAGGCGGTGATCCAGACGTACCATCCGGAGCATTACAGTATCCGGGCGGCGGTGGATCAGGATTATGAAGCCTTCTACCGGGAAGAGATGGATTTCCGCCGACTGATGGGGTATCCCCCTGCCAGCAGCCTGCTGGCGGTCCACGGATCCTGCGGCAGCGAGGAGCAGCTGACCAGGGCCATGGAATATATCCGCAGATACCTGATCCGGATCAGCCGGGGAAGGCAGATCCAGCTCATCGGCCCGGCGCCGGAAAGCATTTCCAGGATCCAGGATCTGTACCGGCAGGTGCTCTATGTGAAAAGCCCGGAAAAAAAGGATCTGTTCCGGATCCGGGATATGCTGGAACAGTACGTGGAGATCAACAGCGGATTTCGCACGGTGCATATACAATACGATTTTAATGCATAAATAAAGGAGAGAGAAAAATGGCGATACGAAATATTCGGATCATGGGAGACAAAGTGCTGGAAAAAACCTGCAGGCCGGTGGAGGCAGTGACCCCCAGGATCCGCCAGCTGGCGGAGGATATGCTGGAGACCATGTATGACGCTTACGGCGTGGGCCTGGCAGCGCCCCAGGTGGGGATCCTGAAACGGATAGTGGTCATCGACGTGGATGGGGAACATCCCTATATCCTTATCAATCCGGAGATCCTGGAGACTTCCGGGGAGATAACGGCCTACGAAGGCTGTCTGAGCCTTCCGGGAAAGAGCGGACTGGTAGCCCGGCCGGAGAAAGTAAAGGTGCGGGCCTATGATCTGGATATGAAGCCCTTTGAGCTGGAGGCCGAGGGGCTGCTGGCAAGAGCGGTCTGCCATGAGTGCGACCATCTGGACGGCATTATGTACACGACCCATGTGCAGGGACCCCTGCGGGACAACGATTACCAGGAGGAAGAAGAGGAAGAATGAGAGTCATATTTATGGGAACACCGGATTTTTCCGTGGGAGCCCTGGAGGCTCTGGCGGAGGCAGGGCAGGAGATCGCCGCGGTGGTGACCCAGCCGGATAAGCCCAAAGGCCGGGGAAAAGCGCGGCAGATGACGCCCGTCAAGGCCAAGGCCCTGGAACTGGGGCTTCCGGTCTGCCAGCCTGTCCGGGTGCGGGAAGAGAGCTTTATAGAAAAGGTGAGAGAGCTCGCTCCGGATGTGATCGTGGTCTCCGCCTTCGGACAGATCATACCCAAAGCCCTGCTGGAACTGCCGAAGTACGGATGCATCAACATCCATGCCTCCCTGCTGCCGAAGTACCGGGGGGCCGCGCCGATCCAGTGGGCGGTGCTGGACGGGGAAAAGGTGTCCGGGGTGACCATCATGCAGATGGACGCCGGGCTGGATACCGGCGATATGCTGGCGAAGAAGGAGGTGCCCCTGGCGCCCGACGAGACCGGGGGAAGCCTTTTCGATAAACTGAGCCGGGCGGGAGCGGAGCTCCTGAAGGAGGTCCTGCCGAAGATCCAGGCGGGAAGCCTGACGCCGGAAAAACAGCCGGCGGAGAGCCCCACCCCCTACGCCAGGATGATCCGCAAGGAAGACGGCCTGCTGGACTGGAAGGAGCCGGCGGAGGTCCTGGAGAGAAAAGTCCGGGGGCTGAACCCATGGCCCAGCGCCTATACCGGCCTGAAGGGAAAGACCCTGAAGATCTGGAGGGCGGAAACGGCCGGAGGACCGGGAACCGGGGAGCCGGGGACCGTGCTCTCGGTGGAAAAGGACAGTTTTGCCGTGCAGACGGGGGAGGGGATCCTGAGGATCCTGGAAGTACAGCTGGAGGGAAAGAAGCGGATGGACGCCGGGGCTTTCCTGAGAGGCTTCCAGGTGGAGGCCGGGGATCGCCTGGGATAAGCCCGGGGATCCGGAAGAGAGCGTAAGGAGGAAAAGAGATGCCATTTTATTTCTGGGGGATTGACGGGACTTATATTCTGGTGATCATCGCGCTGGTGATCTCCCTGCTGGTGCAGGCCAACATGACCCGCACGTTTCAGAAGTACAGCCGGGTCCGGAGTGTCTCCGGCCTGACCGGCCGGGAGACGGCGGAGCGGATCCTGCGGGGCGCCGGGATCTATGACGTCCGGGTGGAGCACACCCGGGGCAATCTGACGGATCATTACGATCCCCGGACCAGAGTGCTCCGGCTTTCAGACGCTGTCTACGGAAGCACTTCCCTGGCGGCGGTGGGCGTGGCGGCCCACGAGTGCGGCCACGCCATCCAGGACGCCATCGGCTACGTGCCCCTGAAAGTCCGCAGCGCTCTGGTGCCGGCGGCCAATTTCGGCTCCCAGCTGTCCTGGCCCCTGTTTCTCTTCGGCCTGATCTTTTCCATGCGCCCCCTGCTGCTGGCAGGGATCCTGCTTTTCTGCGCGGCTCTGCTGTTTCAGGTAGTGACTCTGCCCGTGGAGCTCAACGCCTCCGGGCGGGCGCTGAAAATGCTGGAAAGCACCGGGATCATGGGCAGCGGAGAACTTTACGGGAGCAGAAAAGTACTGGGGGCGGCCGCCATGACCTATGTAGCGGCGGTAGCGGCGTCTCTGCTGCAGCTGCTGCGGCTGATCCTGCTGGCAAGGAGAAGAGATGACTGAAAAGATCAATATCAGAGAGCTGGCTCTGGAAGTACTGCTGGAGATCAGCCGGAAGGAACAGAAGAGCAGCGGCCTGATCCATCAGGTGCTGGAGAAATACAGATATCTGCCCAGGCAGGAGAGAGCTTTTTTTACCAGGCTCTGCCAGGGAACGCTGGAGTACCGTCTGCAGCTGGATTATATTCTGGACGCCTGCTCCAAAGTACCGGTGAAAAAAATGAAGCCGGTGATCCGGGAGATCCTGCGGATGGGCGTCTATCAGCTGAAATATATGGACGGCATCCCGGATTCCGCCGCGGTGAACGAGGCGGTGAAGCTGGCGGGCCGGAAAGGGCTGGGACCCTTAAAGGGCTTCGTCAACGGAGTCCTGCGAGCCGCCGCCAGAAAACTCCCGGAGATCTCCTGGCCCGGGCAGGAGGACCCGGTGCGGTACCTGTCCGTCAGATATGCCATGCCGGAATATCTGGTAAAAAAGTGGCTCTCCGAGCTGGGCATGGAGACCACGGAAACCATGCTCCGGACCTTTCTGCAGGAAGCGCCCTTAACCGTGCGGGTGCGGGGAGGAGAGGAAGAAAAACGGAGAACCCTGGAGGAACTGGCCGGGCAGGGAGTGGCCGCGGAACCGGCGCCCTACGTGCCGGACGCTTATTATCTGAAGGGGTTTGACCGGATCGAACAGCTGAAGCCCTTCCGGGAGGGCAGGCTCCAGGTGCAGGACGTCAGTTCCATGCTGGCGGCGGAGGCGGCGGCGCCGAAGAAGGGCAGCCGGATCCTGGACCTCTGCGCCGCCCCGGGAGGAAAAAGCATTTACCTGGCGGATCTGGCCGGGGAGGACAGCCTGGTGATCTCCAGGGATCTGACCCCTTCCAAGGTACAGAGGATCCGGGAAAACGCGGAGCGCTGCGGCCTGGACCGGCTGCGGACGGAACAGTGGGACGCCTGCGAAACCGATCCTGAGATGATCGAAAAAGCGGATACCGTGCTGGCGGACGTCCCCTGCTCCGGGTACGGGGTCATCGGCAGGAAGCCGGATATTAAATACAGGGCCTCCCGGGAAAAGGAGGAATCCCTGATGGAACTGCAGCGGCGGATCCTGGTCAATGCCGCTTCCTATGTCAAACCGGGAGGCGTGCTGCTGTACAGTACCTGCACGATAAATCCCGGAGAAAATCAGGAGATGGCGGAATGGTTTTCCGGGAATTTCCCCTTTGAGGCGGAAAGCCTGGATCCCTTCCTTCCCCCGGAACTCCGGGGAGAAAGCACCGCGAAGGGATGGCTGCAGCTTCTTCCGGGGGTACATACATGCGACGGCTTTTTTATAGCCAGGTTCAGAAAAAAGAAAACGGACGGTGGAAAATGAGTTTGGAACGACAGGGGACAGAGCCGGATCTGAAGTCTCTGTACCCGGAGGAACTGAAAGAAAAGCTGAGGGCCCTGGGAGAAAAACCCTTCCGGGGAGCGCAAATCTTTGAATGGCTCCACAAAAAGCAGGCGGAGTCCTATGAGGAGATGTCCAATCTTCCGGCCGCCCTCAGGGAGCGGCTGGCGGCGGAAGAGCCGCTGCCGGTCATGGAACCGGTGGATATGCGGGAATCCGCCCTGGACGGAACCCGGAAATATCTTTTCCGGCTGGCGGATGGGAATGTCATCGAGAGCGTGTGGATGAAATACCATCACGGGAATTCCGTGTGCATTTCCTCCCAGGTGGGCTGCCGCATGGGCTGCCGGTTCTGCGCCTCCACCCTGGGAGGCCTTACCCGTTCCCTGAAGGCCTCGGAGATGCTGGGACAGGTGTACAAGATCCAGAAACTTACGGGGGAGAGAGTCTCCCATGTGGTGGTCATGGGCACCGGGGAGCCCCTGGACAACTATGAGAATCTGGTGCGCTTTCTGCGGCTCATCAGTTCGGAGGAGGGCATGCGTCTGAGCCAGCGGAACATCACGGTCTCCACCTGCGGACTGGTACCGGAGATGTACCGGCTGGCGGAGGAAAAGCTGCAGATCACCCTGGCGCTTTCCCTCCACGCTCCCGACAACGAGAAGAGAAAAGCCCTTATGCCTGTGGCCAACCGATATCCCCTGGAGGAAGTGCTGGAGGCCTGCGGAAATTATTTCCGGAAAACCGGCCGGAGGATCACCTTTGAATACGCTCTGGCGGCAGGGGAAAACGATCAGCCGGAGGACGCGGAAAAGCTGGCGGCCCTGCTTTCCGGCCATAACTGCCACGTAAACCTGATCCCCATAAACCCTGTAAAAGAGCGAAAATTCAGGCGATCCGGCAAAAAAATGGTGCGGGATTTTCAAAATAAACTTGAAAAATACGGAATTAATGTTACTATTAGAAGAGAAATGGGCGGCGATATCGACGGCGCCTGCGGGCAATTGCGAAAAAGTTATTTGGACAACCAGGAGAAGAATATATGAAGATATTTTCTGCAACCGACATCGGACAGAAACGACAGATGAATCAGGACTATATATATACTTCCGCTGAACCGGTGGGAAATCTTCCGAACCTTTTTGTGGTGGCCGACGGCATGGGAGGACACAACGCGGGGGATTTCGCGTCCCGGTACGGCGTTTCGGTCCTTGTGGAGACCGTGAAGAAGGATAAAAACTTCAATCCCGTAAAGATCCTGCGGGGCGGCATCGAGGCGGCCAACAGGGAGATCCTGGAACAGGCTTCGGAAAACGATTCCATGGCTGGCATGGGAACCACCATGGTAGCCGCCACGGTAGTGGGCGGATACGCCTATGTGGCCAACGTAGGGGACAGCAGGCTGTATGTGGCGGGCAGCTCTCTGCGGCAGATCACCCAGGATCACTCCCTGGTAGCGGAGATGGTAAGGCTGGGAGAACTGAAGCCGGAAGAGGCGGTCAATCATCCGGATAAAAACATCATCACCCGGGCCGTAGGCACCAGTGAGGATGTCAAGATAGATTTTTTCGATGTAAAACTGGAACCCGGCGATCAGATCCTGATCTGTTCCGACGGTCTGACCAACATGGTGACCGACCGGGACATCTATGAGATCCTTCGCTCCGGCCCGGGGGAGGACAGGGCCCAGGAGCTGGTGGATCAGGCAAATGCAAATGGCGGAAAGGATAATATCGCGGTGATTGTCATCGAACCATTTACAGACGAGGTGAGAGAATGATAAAAGAGGGAGTTATATTAGGGGAACGTTATGAGATCATGTCCAGGATCGGTTCCGGCGGTATGGCGGATGTCTATAAGGCCAGGGATCAGAAGCTGGACCGGATGGTGGCGGTGAAGGTGCTGAAACCGGAATTCCGGGAGGATACCAATTTTATCGTCAAGTTCCGCAAGGAGGCCCAGGCGGCCGCGGGGCTGTCCCATCCCAATGTGGTAAACGTATTTGATGTAGGCGAGGACAGAGGGCTCTATTATATCGTTATGGAGCTGGTGGAGGGCATCACTCTTAAGGCCTACATTACCAGGAAGGGTAAATTAAGCGTCAAGGAGTCCACCAGTATCGCCATCCAGGTGTCCCTGGGGCTGGAGGCGGCCCACAACCGGGGCATCGTCCATCGGGATGTAAAGCCGCAGAACATCATTATCTCTACGGACGGCAAAGTAAAGCTGTCGGACTTCGGCATTGCCAAAGCGACGAATTCCAATACCATTACCGCCAACGTCATGGGGTCTGTCCATTACAGTTCCCCGGAGCAGGTCCGGGGCGGGGCTTCCGATGCCAGAAGCGATATTTATTCCCTGGGCATCACCATGTACGAGATGGTAACGGGGCGCGTGCCTTTTGACGGGGATACCACCGTATCCATTGCCATCAAGCATCTTCAGGAGGAAATGGTTCCGCCTTCCAGATATACGCCGGATCTGCCCTATTCCCTGGAGCAGATCATTCTGAAATGTACCCAGAAAAATCCGGAGCGCCGGTATCAGAACATGGGAGAACTGGTGGAGGATCTGAAGCATTCTCTTCTGGAACCCCAGGGAAATTTTGTGAGTCTGACGCCCTTAAGCGCTCACGCGAAAACAGCAACCATCGCCGGAAAGGCGGCCCAGACCAGCCAGACGACCCGGGCAGTGCCCCCGGTACGCCAGACCGAGGCCCAGCAGAGCCGGGACTACGAGGAATTTGAAGACGACCAGGAGCAGGACCGCTACCGGGATGACGGGGAGGACGATGATATCGTCAGCTCCAAGCTGGAAAAGGCCATCACCATCGGAGGCATCCTTATCGGCGCGGTCATCGTAGTGATCCTGGTGATCGTCATCGGCAATATGGCCGGCCTGTTTAACCGGGGCGGCTCCTCGGATTCCCCCACACCCACACCCACCGCTGCCGTCAGCAGCTCTTCTTCTGAAGAGGAGGAAGGGGTGGAAGTTCCCAGCTTCGAGGGCAAAACGTTGGAGGAGGCTACCGATGAGGCCAACGGGCTCAAGCTGGGCATCGTCCGCAGCGGCACAGAGGCATCGGAGGAATATCCGGAGGGGCAGATCATTTCCCAGGATCCGGTGGCAGGTACCAGAGTAGAGGAAAACACCACGGTTCATGTGACGGTCAGCTCCGGACCGGCGTCTACCAAGGTCACCGTGCCCAGCGGTCTGGTGGGAGCCACCCAGAGCGATGCCGAGGCTGCGCTGGCAGCGGCAGGGCTTCAGGCGGCAGCCGTGCAGGCCCACAGTGACACCGTACCCATCGGAAACGTGATCTCCTCGGATCCCACGGAGGGAAGCAGCGTGGAGGAAAATTCCACGGTTACCCTTACGGTGAGCATCGGACCGGAGGAGAGCGAAGAGCCCGAGACGCCCGAGACAGGATCCGAGACCGTGGAACTGAGGGATCTGAGAGGCCTGGATGAAGCCACCGCCAAAGAGGTCCTGGACAGCATGGGCCTGAATTATACCACCGTTACCGGATATGACAGCGGCCTGAACATCGGCGACGTCATCGACATGGATCCGGAGCCGGGAACCGCGGTGCCAGCGGGAACCATGATCACTCTGACCATCAATACCGAAGGGGCGGAGTCCGGGGACGAGCAGTGGGTCTGCCAGAATTATCTTTCCATGCCGGAGGGATATGCCGGGGCCAGCTATGTATACATGGTCCTGGAACAGGAGGGCGGTTACTCCAGCGTGATCTACTCCAGCGAGGAGGATCCCTGGGCGGACGGCAGCGATTATGAGGGCGCCATCTACGGACAGCCGGGGATCTCCACCGGAACGGTCTACGTGTATCTGGACGGATCAGAGTATCCATCCTATGAGTATCCTGTGGATTTCGCTCCGCAGTAAACAGGAAGATTTATGACAGGAAAGATTGTAAAAGGGATTGCCGGATTCTACTACGTTTACGCAGCAGGATCCGGCATCTATGAATGTAAGGCAAAAGGAATATTCCGGAAAGAAGGACAGAAGCCTCTGGTAGGGGATCTGGTGGAGATCGAGATCCTGGATCCCAGGGACATGGAGGGGAATCTTACGAAGATCCTCCCCAGGAAGAACCAGCTGATCCGGCCTGCGGTGGCCAATGTGGATCAGGCCATGGTCTTTTTCGCCCTGGAAAGCCCCCGGCCCAATGCCGCTCTTCTGGACCGCTTTCTGGTGATGATGGAGAAACAGGGGATCCCCTGCTTTCTCTGTTTTAATAAGGAAGATCTGGTGACCCCGGAGGAGGCGGAGCAGTGGAAAGCCCTGTATGAGGGCTGCGGCTATGAGGTGCTGCTGCTGACCGCCGGACAGGGAAAGGGCGTGGAGAAGGTCCGGGAGAAGCTGAAGGGCCGGACCACCGTGGTGGCAGGCCCCTCCGGGGCGGGAAAATCCACCCTCACCAACCAGGTCCAGTCGGAGATCGCCATGGAGACCGGGGAGATCAGCAGAAAGCTGAAGCGGGGGCGCCATACCACCAGGCACAGTCAGCTGATCCCGGTGGATCCGGATACGTATCTTTGCGATACCCCCGGATTTACCTCCCTGTACACGGCGGATATGGACAAGGAGGAACTCCAGGACTGTTTTCCGGAGTTCCGGCCGTATAAAGGCAGATGCCGTTTTCAGGGCTGCGCCCATATCCACGAACCGGACTGCGCGGTAAAGGCGGCCCTGGAGGAGGGAAAGATCCATCCCGGACGTTACCGCAATTACGTACTGTTTTATGAAGAACTGAAAGAGAATGAGAAAAGGAGATATTAAGGGATGTATGAATTATCACCCTCCATGCTGTCCGCGGATTTTAACCGCCTGGGGGAACAGCTGCAGCTTCTGGAACAGCAGGGCTGCCGCTGGCTGCATATCGATGTGATGGACGGGACCTTTGTGCCCAGCATTTCCTTCGGCATGCCGGTGATCCGCTCGATCCGAAAGGAGAGCCGGCTGTTTTTTGACGTACATATGATGGTGGAGGATCCCGGAAGATACGTGGAGGTCATGAGAGAATGCGGAGCGGATCAGCTGACGGTCCACGCGGAGGCCTGCCGCCATCTGGACCGGACTCTGGCTGCCATTCATGAAGCGGGCATGCGGGCAGGAATCGCGCTGAATCCCGCCACGCCTCTGGAGGCCGTGGAGTATGTACTGGACAAGACGGACATGATCCTGCTGATGACAGTAAATCCCGGATACGGAGGCCAGTCCTACCTGCCGGCCATGACGGAAAAGATCCGGGAGCTGCGCCGGAGACTGGACCGGGCCGGATACGGACAGATCGACATCCAGGTGGACGGAGGCATCAACCGCTCTACGGCGGATACGGTGCTGGAGGCGGGAGCCAGTATTCTGGTGGCGGGTTCCGCGGTGTTCGGCGGAGATATGAAAGCAAATCTGGAGATGTTCCGGGAAAAGCTGGAGGCATACAGTGGCTGCCGGTAAAAAGCGGGGGCTGATCCTTTCCGGAGGCACTCTGGAGGAGGACTTCGCCCTCCGGTATCTCCGGGAGTACGCTCCGGACCTGATCCTGGCTGCGGACCGGGGACTGGAATTCTTCAGCCGGCATGGGATCCGGCCGGACCTGATCCTGGGAGACTTCGACAGCATCGATCCGGAGGTCCTGGAGGCCTGCAGGCAGGAGGGAAAGATCCCCATCCGCCGCTTTCAGCCGGAGAAGGACGCCACGGACACCGCCATCGCTTTGGAGGCGGCCCTGGAACTGGGGGCGGAGGAGGTCTGCTTCCTGGGAGCTACCGGCACCCGGCTGGACCACACCCTCAGCAACATCTACAATCTGTATCTGCTCTGGAAAAGAGGACTTCGGGGGAGCATTGTGGACGCCTGCAACCGGATCACCATGCCTCCGGAGCGGGAGATCTTCCTTCGGAAAAAAGAGCAGTTCGGAAACTATGTATCCTGCTTTCCCTTCGGCCGGGAGGTAAGGGGACTGACCCTGGAGGGGTTCCGCTATCCCCTGCGGGAATACACCCTGGAGCTGGGGGACGGAGGGCTTTCCGTCAGCAATGAGATCCTGGCGGAGGAGGCCAGGATCACCTACCGGGAGGGGATCCTGGTGCTGGTGGAGAGCCGGGACTGACTCTTGCCACGGAAAAAAAGCTGTGCTAGAATAGCGGAAGGCAAAAGAAAGACGAGGTTGAAACAGAAACATGAAATTAGGAATCGTGGGACTTCCCAATGTGGGGAAAAGCACCCTGTTTAATTCTCTGACGAAGGCTGGAGCGGAATCCGCCAACTACCCCTTCTGTACCATCGACCCCAACGTGGGCATCGTGCCGGTGCCGGACCAGCGGATCCGGCTGCTGGGCGATTTTTATCACTCGAAAAAAGTGACGCCGGCTACGGTAGAGTTTGTAGACATCGCCGGCCTGGTAAAAGGAGCCTCCAAGGGAGAAGGCCTGGGAAACCAGTTCCTGGCCAATATCCGGGAGGTGGACGCCATCGTTCACGTGGTCCGCTGCTTTGAGGACGCCAATGTGGTCCATGTGGACGGCAGCGTGGATCCTTTAAGGGATATCGAGACCATCGACCTGGAACTGATCTTCGCGGATCTGGAAGTGCTGGAGCGGAGAATGTCCAAGACCGGCAAGAGCGCCAGAATGGACAAGACCGCAGCCAAGGAATTCGCCATGCAGGAGCGGCTGAAGAAGCACCTGGAGGACGGGAAGGACGCCATCCTTTTCTCTTTGGAGAATGAGGACGAGGAAAAATGGTTCGCCGAGTACAATCTGCTGACGGCCAAGCCGGTGATCTTCGCCGCCAACGTAGGGGAGGAGGATCTGCAGGACGACGGAGCCTCCAACGCCCATGTGCAGGCGGTGCGGAAATTCGCGGCGGAGCACAGCAGCGAGGTGTTTGTGATCTGCGCGGAGATCGAGGCGGAACTTTCCGAACTGGAAGAGGACGAGAAAAAGGATTTCCTGGAGGATCTGGGTCTTACGGAGTCGGGACTGGACAAGCTGATCGAGGCCAGCTACCGGACCCTGGGACTTATGAGCTTCCTGACTGCCGGGGAGGATGAGACCCGGGCCTGGACCATTAAGATCGGGACCAAAGCCCCCCAGGCGGCCGGAAAGATCCATACGGATTTTGAGAGAGGCTTTATCAAGGCCGAGGTGGTAAACTACCGGGATCTGCTGGACTGCGGCTCCTACGCCGGGGCCAGGGACAAAGGACTGGTCCGCATGGAAGGCAAGGATTACGTGGTTCGGGACGGAGATGTGATCCTTTTCCGGTTCAATGTGTAAGGATCCACGCAAAACCACCAGATATTGTGGGGATGAAAGGTATAATATACAAAATACTGTAAAGAAGGAGAAGGCAAAAGGCCTTCTCCTTCTTTTATGCCCTGAAAACCCGCATAAAATGGCGCTTTTTTCCAGATGAACAATCTGTGAAATTCAGAAAAAACTATTGATATTTTCCCTGCAATGAGCTAGAATGGACACATAGTGGTAGAAAGTGGTGAATAGTGGTAGCAAATGGAGGGAATGTGGCAGTTCCCTCCAGCCACGAAAAAACGAAGGAGGGGAGACCTTCGTTTTTGCTGAAGAGGTAAATGTTTATGTTCATGGGAGAATACAGTCATTCAATTGACGCTAAGGGGAGATTGATCATCCCATCCAGGTTCAGAGAGGAACTCGGCAGCGAGTTCGTCCTGACGAAGGGACTGGATGGATGCCTCTCCATTTATCCCGGGAAGGAATGGGAAGCCTTCGAACAGAAACTCAGCCAGCTGCCACTTACAAACAAAAATGCAAGAGCGATTACCCGTTTCTTTGTAGCAGGAGCCGCGCCCTGCGAACTGGACAGGCAGGGGAGAATTCTCGTACCGGCAACGCTGCGGGAATATGCAGGTCTGGAAAAGGATGTGGTACTGACGGGAAATCTGAACCGGATCGAAATCTGGAGTAAGCAGAGATGGGCCGAGAACAGCAATTACGATGATATGGATGCCATTGCAGAGGGACTGCAGGATATGGGCATCAGTATCTGATCGGAGTGTGCTGCGGTACGGACGCAGGGAGCGGAGAACCGATGGATTTTAAACACAAATCTGTGTTGCTGGAAGAAACGATCAGGAACTTAAGGGTAAAGCCGGAAGGGATCTACGTGGACGGGACTCTGGGAGGAGCCGGACACGCCCTGGAAGTTTGCAAAAGACTATCTGCCACGGGGAGATTTATAGGAATAGATCAGGATGAAGACGCAATCGCTGCTGCGGAAGACCGTTTGAGGGAGTATAAAGATCGTGTGACGGTCATCCGCAGCAACTATTGCCATATGATTCCTGAACTGAAGAAAAGGGGCATTACCGCTGTGGACGGGATCCTGCTGGACCTGGGAGTTTCCTCCTATCAGCTGGATCAGGCAGAGCGGGGTTTCACTTACAGGGAGGACGCCCCCCTGGACATGCGTATGGACAGGAGGCAGCCGCTGACCGCGGGGAGCGTGGTCAACACCTACAGTGAGGAGCAGTTGTACCAGATCATAAGGGATTATGGGGAGGAAAAGTTCGCGAAGAATATCGCGAAGCACATCTGCCGGAGACGCGGCGAAAGCGAGATCCGCACCACTGGGGAGTTGGTGGAGATCATCAAAGCCGCCATACCGGCCAGAGCGCGGATGACGGGAGGTCATCCGGCCAAACGGACTTTTCAGGCGATCCGCATTGAAGTCAATCAGGAGCTGCGGGTGCTGGAGGAGTCCCTGGACGGGATGATCGGTCTTTTAAGGGACGGAGGGCGTCTCTGCGTCATCACCTTTCATTCTCTGGAGGACAGGATCGTGAAAAATATCTTCCGGAAGAATGAACACCCCTGCATCTGTCCGCCGGAATTTCCGGTGTGCGTCTGCGGGAGAAAGCCTACGGGCTTTGTCGTAACCAGGAAACCTGTAATACCTACAGAAGAAGAAATGAATGCCAACAGCCGTTCCAAAAGCGCGAAGCTGCGAGTCTTTGAGCGGAGGACGGATCCGGAGGGCGGACGGGAGAAATAAATGGCTGGAACTGCAAGAAGGGTAAATTCACGTGCGGATCAATATAGAAAATACAGAGCCTATGAAGACGGAAACGCGGTAAGGAAGCTGGATGTCTATCCGGAAGAACAGGAGAACGCGTCGGAGCGGATCCGGAAGCGCCAGGTCAGCAGACGGATCCAGGAAAACCGCCGCCGGGCCAGGAACCTGGGCCCCGGCTATCTGGTATTTCTGAGCGCGGTGTGCGCGGCTACGCTGTTCCTGTGCGTGCACTATCTGCAGCTCCGGTCTTCCTACACGGAGCAGCTGGAGAACGTGGCGGTGCTGGAAAGCCAGCTGAGCCAGCTGAAGGCGGATAATGACGCCTACTACAATCAGGTGCAGACCTCTGTGAACCTGAACGAGATCAAACAGAAGGCGATGACGGAACTGGGCATGCACTATGCCGGTGAATCCCAGATCCGCTATTACAGCGTCAAGGATAACAGCTATATGAGACAATACCAGGATGTACCCGGTATTGAATAACAGGTGGTTTCATTGAGAAGAAAAACAGACAAAGGCCGGGCAGGAATGCTCGGCCGTAAAATAAACGGAAAAATGAGTAAAAAGCTGGTAGGGCTGTTTTTGGCAGTCATACTGGCTTTAGTTGCTTTAGCTGTGCGGATCACGTACATCAACGCTACCAGCGGGGAGCAGTACGAGCGCATTGTGCTGAGTCAGACCCAGCAGCAGTACGGAAACCGGGTAATCCCCTTTAAACGGGGAGATATCCTGGACC
Source organism: Candidatus Scatomonas sp. (assembly GCA_963928055.1). Lineage (GTDB taxonomy): Bacteria > Bacillota > Clostridia > Lachnospirales > Lachnospiraceae > Scatomonas. The sequence continues at coordinate 221,582 of CAWVDN010000003.1, forward strand.
GCAACGGAACGATCCTGGCCACCAGCGAACGGGTCTATAATGTGATCCTGGACTGCGCGGTGGTCAATACCGAGACCAAGGACAACAGCGGAGAGACTCAGCAGAAATATGTGGAGCCTACGGTAGAAGCGCTGGTTACGGTCCTGGGTATGGATGAGGAGGATATCCGCCAAAGGCTTACGGATCCGGAGACGAAGGACAGCCAGTATCAGATCCTGAAGACCGGCATTTCCATTGACGAGAGACAGGCCTTTGAGGATTACACGGATACCGAAAACGAAGAAAATCAGGATCTTTCCAAGGAGGAGAAGGAAGAGCGCGGGAATGTCCAGGGCGTGTGGTTCGAGGAGGATTACGAGCGGGTATATCCCATGGATTCCCAGGCCTGCGACCTCATCGGCTTTACTTATGACGGCACTACGGCGGACTGGGGGATCGAGGGCTATTACTCCAGCCTGCTGAACGGCATGGACGGCCGGCAGTATGGATATTATAACGAAGATTCGGATGTGGAACAGGACATCGTGGAACCTGTGGACGGGAAAAATGTAGTATCCACCATCGACATCAATGTCCAGCAGATCATCCGGAGCGCCATAGAAGCCTATGACGCCCGGATGCAGGGCGGCCCCAACGGCGAAGACACGGCGGCCAATGTGGGCGTAGTGGTCATGGATCCGGATACCGGGGAGATCCTGGGCATGGACTCCTCCGACTGGTACGATCTGAACAATCCACGGGATCTGACGCCTTTCTACAGCCAGGAAGAGATCCAGGCCATGGACAACGAGGACATGCTGGAGCATCTCAACGATCTGTGGAGAAATTTCTGTATTTCCGACGCTTATGAGCCCGGTTCCACCTTTAAACCCATGACGGTGGCCGCGGCCTTGGAAAACGATGCGATCAGTCAGTCGGATACCTACTACTGCGAGGGCTACTACACGGTTTCCGGACAGATGATCCGCTGCGCCATGTACCCCGGCGCCCATTACGAACTGGATGTGGCCGGCGCTCTGGCGCAGTCCTGCAATGCCTGCCTGATGCGGATCGGGGAAAAGCTGGGAGCCTCGGATTTTATCCGCTATCAGGATATCTTTAATTTCGGAAAAAAGACCGGCATCGATCTGCCGGGGGAGAGCAGCGGCATCCTGTTCTCCGAGGATTCCATGGGACCGGTGGAGCTGGCCACCAGCACCTTCGGCCAAGGCTTTAACTGTACCATGATCCAGGAGGCGGCGGCCTTCTGTTCCCTGATCAACGGCGGCTATTACTATACCCCCCATGTGGTCAGTTCCGTGACGGACAGCACCGGCGCGGTGGTGCAGAATATGGACAGCGCCCTGGAGAGGCAGACGGTATCCCGGGAGACCAGCGACTTTATCCGCAGCGCGCTGGGGGGCACCACCCAGCCGGGAGGCTCCGGCCAGTACGCCAAACTGGAAGGCTATTCCATGGGCGGCAAAACGGGAACCGCCCAGAAATTCCCCCGTTCTGAGGGAAAATATCTGGTATCCTTCATCGGCTTCGCGCCTCTGGACGATCCGGAAGTCGTGGTCTACGTGGTGGTGGACGAGCCCAATGCGGCCAACCAGGGAGACAGCACCTACGCCCAGCTGATAGTGAAAGATATTTACGCGGAGCTTCTGCCGTATCTGAACATCTATCCGGACGAGGGCGGAGAGGGAGAAGAGGAGACGTACGAAGGTTCTGCCGAGCAGGGGGCGGAGAATGAAAACCTGCCGGCTCCCGCGGAAATGCCGGAGGACGAGTCCGTAGAGAACGGAGGCAACGGCCTGCTGGACGACGGGATCACCAACAGTCAGCAGGAACTTCTGGAAGAATAACGAGGAGCATAACCCCGCAGGATCTGCCATATACATAGATGACAGATCCTGCGGGAGTTTTTATGCGCAAAAATAAAGTTTCCAACAAGAAAAAAACGGCGGTGATATTTTTTCTGTGTACGGGGATGCTGCTGGGACTGGCAGGGCGCCTCTGCTATCTGATGGTCTTCCGCTCGGAATATTATTCCCGCAAAGCGGAGGATCTGCATGAAAGGGAACGGGAGATCAAGGCGGCCCGGGGAAAGATCCTGGACGCGACGGGAAAGGTGCTGGCAGCCAACCGCACCGTCTGCACGGTCTCTGTGATCCACAGTCAGATAGAGGAACCGGAGGCGGTGATAGACATGCTGGTGAAGGAACTGGAGATCAGTCCCGAAACCGCCAGAGCCCGGGTGGAGAAGAACTCTTCCATGGAGCGGGTCAAAACCAATGTGGACAAGGAGACCGGGGACCGGATCCGGGCGTACGGTTTCTCGGGAGTAAAGGTGGACGAGGATTTTAAGCGGTATTATCCCTACGGAGAGCTGGCTTCCCGGGTCCTGGGCTTTACCGGAGGAGACAATCAGGGGATCATCGGCCTGGAGGTGGAATACGAGGAGGTGCTGAAGGGCGTGAACGGAAGGATCCTTACCACCACCGACGCCCGGGGGATCGAGCTGACGGAGATCGGGGAGAGCCGGGTGGAGCCGGCGCCGGGGTACGATCTGCAGCTGAGCCTGGACGCCAATATCCAGGAATACTGTCAGCAGGCGGCGCTGAAGGTCATGGAGGAAAAACAGGCGGAGGCGGTCTCCATTCTCCTGATGGATCCCCGGAACGGTGAGATCCTCGCCTGCGTCAATGTGCCGGAATTCGATCTGAACGATCCCTTTGCCCTGAACACCGGCGAGGAGGAGGAAGCCCTCAGCCAGGAGGAACTTCTGGAGCGCCAGAACCGCATGTGGAGAAATCCCTGTGTCAGCGATACGTATGAACCGGGCTCTACCTTTAAGATCATCACCATGTCCGCCGGGCTGGAGGAGGGAGCCGTGTCCCCGGAGGATTCCTTTTTCTGTCCCGGATACAAGATCGTGGAGGACCGGCGGATCCACTGCCATAAGCGGACGGGGCACGGGGCGGAGACCTTCGTCCAGGGGGCTCAGAATTCCTGCAATCCGGTGTTTATCGAGACGGGACTCCGGCTGGGGGCGGAGACGTTTCACCGCTATTTTCAGCAGTTCGATCTGTTCCGGAGCACAGGGATCGACGTTCCCGGGGAGGCATCCACCATCATGCACCAGGAAGAAAACATCGGGCCTGTGGAACTGGCCACCATGTCTTTTGGCCAGGGATTTCAGATCACCCCCATCCGGCTGGCGGCCACGGTCAGCTCCCTGATCAACGGCGGCAGGAGGATCACGCCGCACTTTGGGGTAAAAGTGCTGGACGAGGAAGGGGGCCTTGTGGAGGAACTGAAATTTGAGACGGAAGAGGGGATCCTGTCGGAGGAGACTTCCGGGACCGTCCGGGAGATCCTGGAAAGCGTGGTCTCCCAGGGTTCCGGAAAAAACGCGGCCATCGAGGGATACAGCATCGGGGGAAAGACCGCCACTTCTCAGACGCTGCCCCGAAGCGCCAATCAGTATATTTCCTCCTTTCTGGGATTCGCTCCGGCGGAGGATCCGGAAATTCTGGGACTCTGCATCATCCACGATCCCCAGGGGGTGTATTACGGCGGCACCATCGCCGCTCCGGTGATCCGGGATATCTTTGCCAATGTACTGCCTTATCTGGGAATAAACAAGGAAAACGGTTGATTCTTGCCGGGAAAAGCTATATACTGATAAACGGCCGGAATCCCTTCCGGTTCCGGCAATACATTTGAAGAGGTGAAATATGAGTTTAACAACGATCGTGATTCCGGTGCTTGTTTCTTTTGCCATCAGCGTGTTCCTGGGGCCCTTTGTGATCCCCTTTCTCCGCCGGCTGAAGATGGACCAGACGGAGAGGGAGGAAGGCGTAAAGTCCCACCTGAAAAAGGCGGGCACTCCCACCATGGGAGGGGTGATCTTCCTGATCGCCACCACTGTGACCTGCCTGTTTTTTGTGGGGGATCATCCCCGGATCGCTCCGGTGCTGTTCCTGATGCTGGGCTTCGGACTCATCGGATTCCTGGATGATTATCTGAAGGTGGTGCTGCACCGCTCCGACGGACTGCTCCCCTGGCAGAAGATGCTCTGCCAGATCGTGGTCACCGGGATCTTCGCGTTTTATATGATCCGGTTCTCGGACGTTTCCCTGAAGCTTCTGATCCCCTTCTCCGGGGGAATGGCGGTGGATATCGGCTGGCTGGCCGTGCCCCTGCTGTTCATCGCGGTGATCGGCACGGTGAACGCCGTGAACTTTACCGACGGACTGGACGGTCTGGCCTCCAGCGTTACGGTGATGGTGGCGGTATTCTTTACGGTGGTGGCCGTGGGACGGCAGACCGGGCTGGAACCTATTACCTGCGCGGTGGTGGGCAGTCTGATGGGCTTCCTGGTGTTTAATGTGTTCCCGGCCAAGGTCTTTATGGGAGACACCGGGTCCCTGGCGCTGGGCGGATTTGTGGCCGGTACGGCCTATATGATGAACATGCCGCTTTTCATCCTGATCATAGGACTGATCTACGTGGCGGAGCTGGTCTCTGTCATGCTGCAGGTTACATATTTCAAGCTGACCCATGGGAAACGTCTGTTTAAGATGTCCCCCATCCATCATCATTTTGAGCTGTGCGGATGGTCTGAGACCCGGATCGTGGCGGTGTTCTCCATCCTTACAGCCATCCTCTGCCTCATTGCCCTGGCGGGAGTCTGAGACAGAAAACAGGAGGATACGGCCATGGATTGGAAAAATAAAAATGTACTGGTCTTCGGCTCCGGAAAGAGCGGAGTCGGAGCAGCGGGGCTGCTGCAGAAGCTGGGCGCCTGTCCTGTGATCTTTGACAGCAATCCGGAACTGGACCGGCAGAAGGTGCTGGACCAGCTGGAGGCCCCGGCGGAAATCTGTCTGGGACAGGTTCCGGAGGAACAGATGGATGCCCTGGATCTGGTGGTCATGAGCCCGGGAGTGCCCTGCGATCAGCCTCTGGTGGAGGAGTTCCGCGCCAGGAAGATCCCGGTGTGGGGCGAAGTGGAACTGGCCTACCGGCTGGGGAAGGGCAGGGTGCTGGCCATCACAGGCACCAACGGAAAGACGACTTCCACCGCTCTGCTGGGAGAGATCATGAAAGCCGCCTGCCCGGAAGTCTACGTGGTGGGCAATATCGGCAATCCCTATACGGGAGTGGTGCTGGACCAGAGTGAAAAAGCGGTGACCGTGGCGGAGATCAGCAGCTTTCAGCTGGAGACCATCGAGGCCTTTCATCCCTCCGTCAGCGCCATTACCAATATCACGGAGGATCATCTGAACCGCCATCACACCATGGAGGAGTACATCCGCGTAAAAGAGCGGATCACCGAAAACCAGACAGAAGAAGAAGTCTGCGTCCTGAACTATGAGGATCCGGTGCTCCGCGCCTTCGGGGAGACGCTGACCTGCCGGGCGGTGTATTTTTCCAGCAGAAGATCGCTGAAACAGGGGATCTGCCTGGAGGGAGACGCCATTGTCCTCCGGGATGGAGAGAAGGAGATCGAGATCGTGAGGACAGGGGATCTGAAGCTTCTGGGCCTTCACAATTACGAGAACGTGATGACGGCGGCCGCCATGGCATATTACGCGGGGGTGCCGGCGGAGGTCATCCGCAGGGCAGCCTGCGCCTTTGCCGGGGTAGAGCACCGCATTGAATACGTGGCGGATAAAAACGGCGTAAAGTATTACAATGATTCCAAGGGGACCAACCCCGACGCGGCCATCAAGGGGATCCAGGCCATGGTGCGGCCCACCCTTCTGATCGGAGGCGGATATGACAAGCAGTCCACCTACGGAGAGTGGATTGACAGCTTTGAGGGAAAGGTGAAATATCTGGTCCTTATAGGCGCCACCAGGGAGAAGATCGCCCGGGAAGCCCTGGAACACGGATTTCCGGAAGAGCGGATCCTTTTCTGCGGGGATCTGGCGGAGGCGGTGAAAACCTGCGCCGCCCATGCGGAAGAGGGAGACGCGGTGCTGCTTTCCCCGGCCTGCGCCAGCTGGGATCAGTTTAAAAGCTACGAGGAGCGGGGAGATCTTTTTAAAGAGTACGTCAGGGCTCTGTAAAGGTTCCCCGGCATAAACCCCGGACCGGCCCAATAGGATAGTAAAGAGAAAACCGACGGGGCCGGCTATGAGGCGTTCAGAAAGAAGAAAATTTGATGCTGCGTTATTCGCGCTGGTGATCCTGCTGGCAGTCCTGGGGCTGCTGCTCCTGTACAGCACCAGCGCCTACAATGGCCGGGTGAGATTTCATGACCCGGCCTATTATTTTAAGAAGCAGGCCTTCGCCACCGCTTTGGGGATCCTGGGGATGTGGGCGGTCTCCCGTATGGACTACAGGGCACTGCTGCGCCTGGCGCCGGCGCTGTATCTGGCCTCCCTGGCGCTTTCCACGCTGGTGCTCTTTGTGGGGCAGGAGATCAACGGCTCCCGCCGCTGGCTTTCCCTGGGGCCTCTGTCCTTCCAGCCCTCGGAGTTCGCCAAGGCAGCGGTAATCCTTTTTCTGGCATGGATCGTCCGGAAGAGCAAAAGCAGAACGGACAGCTTCCGGTTTATGCTCCTGGTCATGGGAAGTATTCTTCCGTTAGTGGCGCTGGTGGGCTCCAACAATCTCAGCACGGCAGTGATCATCCTGGCGGTGGGGCTGATCACCATTTTCGTGGCCCATCCGCGTTACCTTCCTTTTTTGGGGATCGGCGCGGCGGCCCTGCTCTTTATCGCCGTGTTTCTCAGCGTGGAGAGCTACCGCCTGGAGCGCCTGGCGGTCTGGAGAGATCCCGAGGCCTACGACAAGGGATTTCAGACCATCCAGGGGCTGTACGCCATCGGAAGCGGAGGGATTTTCGGCAGAGGGCTGGGGAATTCCCTGCAGAAGCTGGGGTTCGTGCCGGAAGCCCAGAACGATATGATCTTTTCCATCATCTGTGAGGAAACAGGGCTGGCGGGGGCTCTGCTGCTGATGCTGGTCTTCGGCCTGGTGATCTGGCGTCTGATGGTCATCGCCACCCATGCCGGGGACCTGCCGGGAGCGCTGATGGCGGCGGGGATCATGGGACACATTGCCGTGCAGGTGATCCTGAATATCGCCGTAGTAACCAATACCATTCCCAACACCGGCATTACGCTGCCCTTTATAAGCTACGGAGGCACGTCGGTGGTATTCCTGCTGGCGGAGATGGGCCTGGCCCTCTCTATTTCCCGGACCGCCAATTTTTACGGGCAGATTGCTTCCAGAAGCATATGATATTATGAGAAGTTCTATACAGGAGCGACGGCCGTGGGACGATATCGAATAGAGGGAGGGAGACGGCTTGCGGGCCGGATCCGGGTGCAGGGCTCCAAAAACGCGGTCCTGCCCATGATGGCAGCTTCCCTGCTGCAGAAAGGGACCGTGATCTTAAGACGCTGCCCCAGGATAGACGATGTCCGGTGTATGGAGGAGATCCTGCGGTACACGGGAGCCAGGACCTGGTGGCGGGGGGAAGATCTTTTCCTGGACTGCCAAGATATTGTCACAGGGAATATTCCGGGGGCGTATGGGGATAAAATGCGCTCCTCTGTTTTTTTGCTGGGAAGCCTGCTCCCCAGGCTGGGCTCTGCCTTCGTCAGCTATCCCGGAGGCTGCACCATCGGTCCGAGGCCGGTAGATCTGCATCTGGCGGTACTGCGGAAGCTGGGGGCGGAACTCTGTGAGACAGAAGACGGCATCCGGGGAGAGGCGGTAAAACTGAAAGGCTGCGGTCACTGCTTCCCCAGAGTCAGCGTGGGGGCTACGGAAAACGGCATACTGGCCGCGGTCCTGGCAGAGGGGGAAACCTGTCTTCGGAACTGCGCCCGGGAGCCGGAGATCCTGCACCTGTGCCGTTTTCTGCGGCGGATGGGGGCCTCTATCCGCGGAGAGGAGACCGGAACGATCCGCATCCGCGGAAAACAGGCGCTGCATCCGGCGGAGATGGAGGTGCCGGCGGATCGGATCGCGGCGGGCACGTATCTTCTGGCAGGAGCCGCTACCCGGGGGACGGTAGCCCTGGAGGGGGCGCCGGCGGAGGAAATGGGGGCCCTGCTGGAACTGTATGGGAAAATAGGTGGACAATATAAAGTAAAAGGTGGTACACTGTTTACGGACAGCGGAGGGATCGGGGCGATCCCGGTCCGGGCAGCGACCGGCAGCTATCCGGCGTTTCCCACGGATCTGCAGTCCCCTCTGGCGGCAGTGTGCGCCACTCTGAAGGGGTGCAGCCGGATCCGAGAGACCATCTTCGAGGACCGCTACCAGGCGGCGCTTGAAATGCGGAAGCTGGGGGCCCGGGTAAACGTGGAGAACGGCGAGCTGGTGGTCCGGGGCGGAAACCTTCGGGGCGCCAGACTGCAGGCCGCAGATCTCCGGGGAGGCGCGGCGCTGATCCTGGCGGGGCTTGCGGCTTCCGGGATCACGGAGATCGGGAACTCCCGCTATGTGGAGCGGGGGTACGAAAGCATCGAAGGGGATCTTTCCCGGCTGGGGGCCGCTGTGGTCCGGATCGGGGGATCCCGGAACAAACAGTGATACAGGAGTGTTTATGAAAGAAAAAAAGGAAAAAAATCCTTCAAAAAGAAACCGGCGGATCGTGGTCTGTTCGGTCCTGGGAGCGGCGGCAGCCGCCCTGCTGGTCTTCTGGGGGCTTTTTTATATACGGCAGGTGGAAGTGGTGGGAAATACCCGCTATACGGCGGAGGAGATCGAAGAGATGGTCATCCGCGGTTTTCTGGATCATAATTCCGTGTTCCTGTCCGTGTTTCACAAACAGGTGGATCTGGAGGATGTCCCTTTCCTGGAATCCGCAGAGGTGGAATATCTGGGAAGGGACCGGGTACGTCTGTTCGTAACGGAAAAGAATCCCATCGGATACGTGAGACTCAACGAAATCCGCTATTACTTTGATCAGGATGGCCTGGTGCTGGAGGCGGTCCATGAGTCGGAAACGGCAGGGACCGGGGAAACAGCCCCCGCGCTTTCGGATGTTCCTCCGGTGGAAGGCCTGCCAATAGATTCCGCGGCGGTAGGCGAAACCCTGAAACTGGAGAATATGTCTGTGTTCAACACGATCCAGGCCCTGGACCGCATGATGGAAAAATATCAGATGCAGCCGGACAGCATACAGTTTGACGGAGATCTGTCCGTGACGCTCCGGTACGGGGAGATCCGCGTCATCCTGGGAGCGGATACAGATCTGGAAGAAAAAATGAGCCGGGCCGCCTCCATCCTGCCGGAACTTCAGGGCATGCGCGGGAGCCTGCATCTGGAAGATTATACGGAAGATACGCAGAATATCGTGTTCAGCCAGGAATGAGAGGCGGGCTGCCGGGTGTCGGTGTTTCCGCAAAATAAAACAAGAAAAATCGAAAAAGTGGTTGATAATTTTTTTGAATAATTATATTATATAGCTATATGCTGCCTGCTGTGTCAGCAGGGGCGGCTTCAGGCAGAAAGAATGAGGCTGAGCGGCCTGCAGGTTTTCGGATCCGCAGGCGGGACAATACTTTTCGAGAAGAATATCAATCAGGCAGAACTGCCGTAAAGGAGGAAGTACTTTGTTAGAGATCATGACCAATGAAGCGGAATCTTCCGCGAAGATCATCGTAATCGGCGTCGGCGGAGCCGGAAATAACGCTGTCAACAGAATGGTGGAGGAATCCATCGGCGGAGTGGAATTCGTCGGTGTTAATACAGATAAACAGGCCCTGACCCTGTGCAAGGCGCCGACGGTCCTGCAGATCGGCGAGAAGGTTACCAAGGGACTGGGTGCCGGAGCGAAACCGGAGGTCGGCGAGAAAGCCGCCGAGGAGAGCGTGGACGATCTGAAGCAGCTGATGGAAGGCGCCGACATGGTGTTCGTTACCTGCGGTATGGGCGGCGGAACCGGAACAGGAGCCGCGCCGGTAGTGGCAGGTCTTGCCAAGGAAATGGGAATCCTGACGGTAGGCGTTGTGACGAAGCCCTTCCGCTTTGAGGCCAGGACCCGTATGAGCAACGCCCTCATGGGTATTGAAAAACTGAAACAGAACGTGGATACACTGATCGTGATCCCCAACGATAAACTTCTGGAGATCGTGGACCGCCGGACGACGATGCCGGAAGCTCTGCGCAAGGCGGACGAGGTCCTGCAGCAGGCAGTGCAGGGAATCACCGATCTGATCAACCTGCCGGCACTGATCAATCTGGACTTCGCGGATGTACAGACCGTCATGACCGACAAGGGTATCGCGCATATCGGCATCGGCGAAGCCAAGGGCGACGATAAGGCTCTGGAGGCCGTACAGCAGGCTGTGGCCAGCCCGCTGCTGGAGACCACCATCGAGGGAGCTTCTCATGTGATCATCAACATTTCCGGTGACATCTCCCTGATGGATGCCAACGACGCCGCAAGCTACGTACAGAATCTGGCAGGAGAGGATGCCAACATCATCTTCGGAGCTATGTACGATGATTCGATTCCGGATACGGCCAAGATCACTGTGATCGCCACCGGGCTGGATGACGCCACCGCAAGGCAGGCCAGCGTAGCGGACGCGAAAAAGGCCGCGGAGGCTTCCAAGAAGGCGGCCTTCAACAACGCGGGCTTTAAGATGCCCACGTTCCAGATGCCGCAGCAGGCACAGCCCCAGACGCCGGCTTTCAGCATTCCCAAGTCCGCGCCGATCACCAGCAACGTGCCCAAGAAGGATATCCAGATCCCGGATTTCCTGAAGAACAGAAAATAATCTGAGAAAACGTAAATCCCGCAGGACCGGCGGTTTCGCCGGATCCCGCGGGATTTTTGCGCCAGGGGCTTCAGCGGAAATATTTTTCCCGGATGGGATCTACGGGCATGTCCTGTCCGGTCCAGAGCCGGAAGGCTTCGGCTCCCTGGTAGAGGAGCATGTACATGCCGTTGAAGGTTTTGTGCCCCGATTCCCGGGCCAGCCGCAGCAGCCGGGTTTCCCTGGGATTGTAGATGATATCCGCCACCGCCAGAGAGGGGGGCAGAAGTGTCATATCCTCGATGAGAGAGTGTTCCGTGACCGGGGCCATGCCTACGGAGGTGGCGTTGACCAGCAGCAGGGAATCTTCCAGGGATTTCTTCAGGGCGGAAACGTCCGCCTGGTCATACAGCTCCGCCCGGCAGGAAGTGCTGCGGCATATGGTGTCCGTCAGGTTTACCGCCCGGGCATGAAAGCGGCTGGAAGGCCGGGCGAAGATCCGGATAGAGGCCGCGCCGTCCAGGGCGGCCTGGGCGCAGATGGCGGTGGCGGCGCCTCCGGCGCCGAGAATGGTGAGATTCCGGCCGGCGATCTCCAGTCCCTGCTCCCGGACAGAACGGAGAAATCCCACCCCGTCCGTGTTGTGGCCCACCAGGCGGCCCTGCTGGTTGACCACGGTATTGACGGCGCCGATGATCTTCGCGGCCGGGGACAGTTCATCCGCCAGTTCCGCCATTCGGGTCTTGTCCGGCATGGTCAGATTAAAGCCCCGGACGCCGCAGGCCGTAAGCCCCCGGACGGCTTCCTCCAGGCGGTCCTCCCCCACGTCAAAGCAGAGATATACGTAATCCAGCCCCAAAAGCCGGAAAGCCTCATTGTGCATCATCGGTGAAATGCTGTGGGCCACCGGGCTGCCGAGAAGCCCGGTGAGGCCGGTGTGTCCGGTGATCATAAACTCTTTCATGCGTTTTCCCTCCGTAAAAAAACCTGTGTCGTACTGGATGTATTATAGCAGGGATCCGGGAAAAAGGAAACAGTGGTGCCGCCGCTGTTTTTTTGCTACAATAGGGGAGATGAGACCGGTACGTATTCCCCGGCGCCTTTCCTGAAGGAGCCGTATCCGGGGAGGATCCGGCAAGAAAATAATAATACGAGGTGGATATGAAAAAACGGATCATTACCATAAAGAAAACAGCCATCGGGGACGGGATCCCCAAGATCTGCGTTCCCATTACCGGGAGCCGGGAGAAGGAGATCCTGGAACGGGCCAGAGCGGCCGCGGACGCGGGACCGGATCTGGCAGAGTGGAGGATTGATTTCTGGGAAGACCTCCTGGAAGAAGAAAAACGGAACTCCCTGCTCTCGGAGCTGGGGGAAATCCTGAAAGAGATCCCCCTGCTGCTCACCTTCCGCAGCAGGGATGAAGGGGGAAACCGGGAGATCTCCCGGGAAGCGTACCGGGAACTGAACCTCTGGGCAGCCCGGCAGCCGGAGATTGCCCTGGTGGATGTGGAAGCCCTGAATCCCCGCTGGGAGGGGAAAACCCTGATCCGGCAGATCCGGGACGCCGGAAAACCGGTGATCGGAAGCCGCCATTATTTTGACCGCACGCCGGAACAGCAGGAACTGGAAGAGATCTTCCGGGATCTGGCAGATTCCGGGGCGGATATCCTGAAACTGGCGGTCATGCCCCGGGAGCCGGAGGATGTGCTGCGGCTCATGGAAGCCACCCTGCGGGAGGACCGGCGGAGAGAACAGCCGGTGGTCACCATGGCCATGGGGAAACTGGGAGCCGTGTCCCGGATCAGCGGCGGTCTGACGGGCTCGGCGGTCACCTTCGGGTCAGCAGGGGAGGCTTCCGCCCCCGGCCAGCTGCCGGCCGGGGAACTGAAACGCATCCTGGGACGCTTGAGCGCCGGGTGATCCCGCCGGCCTCCGGCTGGTTAAGATTCTTTTCCGCGGCGCTGGGATTTCTCCGCGCCGCGGTTTTTCTCCCGGCCTTTTCCGGGGGAGTCCGTCCGGGAGCCTCCGGAACCTGAATTTCCGGCGGGTTCCCATGTGTGTACCGAAGCTTCCGTTTCGGAACCGGGATCTTCGGAAGCCTCCTTTCCGGAAGCCGCGTCTTCCAGTTCCCGGATCCGGTCCCGGATCTCCCGCATGGTCATTTCCGCCAGATCCTCCGGCTCTGCCGCCGGATCCAGTTCCAGCAATTCCAGATAGGCCCTGTATTTCCCAAGGGAAAGACCGGCCTCCGCCGCGTCCTCCGCTTCCGCGGAATTTCCCGCCTGGCAGCGGACGGGGCAGGAATCGGAAGTCTGGTCCGCGGCCGTCTGCAGGATCTCTTCCGTCTGCTTTGGATCGTCTCCCGCAACGGTGATCTCTACGGGGAGGCTTTCCGACAGCTGTTCCCGGATTTCCGGGCTGTTCAGCAGTTCTTCCAGGGCGGCCGCGTAGTTCCGGTGCTTCAGGTCCAGGGCTTCCGCCAGGGCCTGCCCTTCTTCCCCGCAGCCTTCCACGGAGATCACCCGGTCAAAACAGTTGACCCCCAGTTCCAGGGAGGCGTCAGCGTCTACACTGATGGCGGCGGAAACCGTATAGTAACTGCGGAAAACGCCTGCTCCGGTCAGGAAAATTGCCAGAGCTGCCGCCAGGACAGCCAGGCGGCGGACCGGAAGAGACCGTTTTTTCCGGCTGCGCCGATGGATCTCCTCCGCCAGACGGGCGGCCGTGCGGTCTTTCAATTCCTGATCTGCCTGGATCTTATGAAACGCGTCCCGGATCCTGTCACGCATCTTTCTCACCTCCCAGCTTTTCCTTAAGGATTTTTTTTGCCCGGCTTAAAAGGGTGTACACCGTATTGGGCTTTTTGCGCAGAAGCGCTCCGATCTCCGGAGCCGTATATTCTTCATAGTAATAAAGATAGATCACATCCCGGTATTTTTCCGGCAGATCCAGGACTGCCTCCAGGACCTCCCGGTTATCTTCGGTCAGTTCCGCCGGCTGCTCCGCCAGCACCTCCAGGGATACCGTCCGTCTGCGGAAGGCGCTTTTCAGCAGATCCCGGCAGGCGTTGACGGAGACCCGGATGAACCAGGCTTTTTCATGCTCCGGATCCCGGAATTCTGCGGAGGAGAGCAGATACTTCAGAAAGACCGTCTGAAAGATATCCTCCGTATCCGCCTGATTTTTCAGATGGATCAGGCAGATCCGGCGGACCAGATTCCCGTAGGCTTCGATGGCTCTGTTTACTTCCTGCTCTCCCCTCATAGCCTTTCCTTCGCTTTCCTGTAAGATTATCTGCCCCGGCGGTACTGCATGCCGCCGCCCTGGCTGCCATTGCCCTGAGCTCCGCAGCCGGGCCGGCTGTTTTCCTGCCATCCCCGGCGGGCGCCGCTGCCGTCCAGTGGCCGTTCTCCTTCTTCTCTGTAATCGCAGACGCCGTTGTTGTCGCTGTCGTTGACGCAGACGGCAGATGCGCTCTCTTTATCATCGCATATTCCGTCCGGATTGTCATCCCTGTAGTGGATGCCGGTATCGCCTGTCTGCGCCGGTTCCGCCTGGGAGACGCAGCAGCCGTCCCGGTCCCGGAGGGCGGAAGCGGAACCCTGCCCGGAACCGGCGGCAGCGGATACTCCCAGGATCCCCAGAGAGAGTACAAGGCCGGTAGAGACAATGCCTGTCAGTAATTTTTTCATCTGAAATATTCCTCCTTTTTCTGCGAGCCTGTTTCTGTGGTTCTATATAGAATACGAGGCAGGAGGGGGAATCCTTTCAGGATCTGAAAAAAAATCCGGGTACGGGGATCCTGTCCCACCCTGTCGAAACTCTCTTTTTTTCGACAGCCGGGTTTTGACAAAATAAACGCGCCCCCTCCCCTATAATGAAACTTGCTTATTCCAGTAAGTGTTCACAGGATACAGGGGGTATTTTATGTACTATGAACTGTACATGGATGTATTCTTTGTGGAAAATCTGGTGATGGATTATTTCCTTCTCCGCACAGCGGCGCGGCTGATGAGATGTTCTGCCACACGTCTCCGATGTCTGGCCGCCGGGGCTTTGGGGGCAGCGATGACCTGTCTCACAGTTGCTTTCTCAAGAAAATATCTCCTTTTGAATACGATACTGGTTTCTGTGGCTGTTGCTGCGCTTATGGTAAGGTTTGGCTGCAAAATCAAAGATAAAAAAAGATTTCTGCAGGGGATTGTCTGTCTGTATCTGGCGGGCCTGCTCTTCGGCGCCCTGTACCGCCTGCTGCTGCGTTTCGCGGGGGCGGAGGGCGCTCGTTTTTCCCTTTTCTGGGGAGCGGCTGTTTACGGGGCCGTCTCCCTTCTGCTCCGGGCCTATGAAGCCCTTCGGAGCCGGACGGGAAAATACTGGAGGGTAGTCCTGTGCAGCGGAGATTCCCGCAAAGAGGTGAAAGGACTGTACGATACAGGAAACGGGCTGTGGGACGCCACTTACCGCAGACCGGTTTCCGTAATACGCTATTCTCTGATAAAAGATTTGTTTTCCAGGGAGATCCAGGAGGAGCTGACGGCCTTCTGCAGCTGGAAAGAGCCGGAAAGGCCGGAGCTGTTAGCTCCGCTGCGGCCTCATTACGTCTTTTTCCGGGGCGTGGGCGCCGGGGAGGGAATGCTTCCCGCGCTGATCCTGGACGCTCTGTATCTGGAAAACGGAGATACCAGCAGGCTGATCCACCGTCCGGTGATCGCCATTGACAGAGAGCATGGTTCTTCTCCCCGGAGCTATCAGATGATTTTGAATCCAGATCTGATAAACAGTTAGGAGGAATGCATCATGATCATGCACGCCGCACTGCCGGACCACTTTCGGCTGCGTATGTTACCAAGGTTTTCTCCGGCCTTTCTGGGAAAATCCGGAGAACTGTACTACATTGGAGGGACAGACGTTCTGCCCTCCCCTTTAAGCCCTGAGGCGGAGGCGGAGGCCATTGCCGCCCTGCAGGATCCTGAAAATCAGGAGGCCAGGGCATGCCTCATTGAACATAATCTGAGGCTGGTGGTTTACATCGCCCAGAAATTCGACAATACCGGGGTGGGGGTGGAGGACCTGATCTCCATCGGTACCATCGGTCTGATCAAGGCCATCAACACGTTTAATCCCGAAAAGAAGATCAAGCTGGCCACCTACGCCTCACGCTGCATTGAAAACGAGATCCTCATGTATCTGCGGCGGAACAGCAAGACACGGCTGGAGGTTTCCATTGACGAACCTCTGAACGTGGATTGGGACGGGAACGAACTGCTCCTGTCAGATATCCTGGGCACGGACGAGGATGTGATCTATCGGGGGCTGGAAGACGAGGTGGAAAAAAACCTGCTGGGAAAAGCCATACGCAAGCTCTCGGAAAGGGAGCAGACCATTGTAAAGCTGCGCTTTGGCATCAATATGCCGGAGGGCAGAGAGAAGACCCAGAAGGAGGTGGCGGATCTGCTGGGAATCTCCCAGTCCTACATCTCCAGGCTGGAAAAAAGGATCATGAAGCGGTTGAAAAAGGAGATCATCCGCTATGAATAAGTATCTGTAAGGGGAGGCCCCGGGAATGTTTCAGATTCCCGGGGCCTTCCGGATCTCAGGGTCAGGACAGATAGCTTTTCATGGTCCGCAGGGCGCTTTTTTCCAGCCGGCTGACCTGCGCCTGGGAGATGCCGATCTCGCCGGCCACTTCCATCTGGGTGCGTCCTTCAAAAAAACGCAGCTGGATAATGTATTTTTCCCGGGGATTCAGCCGGGAGATGGCCTCCTGCAGGGCCAGGTCCTGTACCCAGTTTTCCTCCCGGTTTTTCTTGTCGCTGATCTGATCCATGACATAAAGGGTGTCCCCGCCCTCGGTGTAGACCGGCTCGTAGAGGCTCATGGGACTCTGGATCGCATCCAGGGCGTAGACGATCTCTTCCTTGCTGATGCCGGTTTCCTGGGCGATCTCCAGGATGGTGGGCTCCCGCAGATGGTCTTTCACATAATTCTCCCGGGCGTAGATGGCTTTGTAGGCGGTGTCCCGCAGGGAACGGGACACCCGGATGGAATTGTTGTCCCGGAGGTAGCGCCGGATCTCGCCGATGATCATGGGGACCGCGTAGGTGCTGAACTGGACCCCCAGGGACAGGTCAAAGTTGTCCACCGCTTTCATGAGGCCGATGCAGCCGATCTGAAAAAGGTCGTCCGCGTTTTCGCTGCTGGCGGAAAAGCGCTTGATCACGCTCAGGACAAGCCGGAGATTTCCCTTGATGTAAGCCTCCCGGGCGTCCGCGTCTCCCTCCCGTATCCGCAGGAGCAGCGATTCCTTTTCTTCCTGGGTCAGCACCGGAAGCCGGGAAGTATTGATGCCGCACAGTTCCACTTTATTAAATGACATAGCCAGAATCCTCCTGATGATGAATGATCAGATGCTCTATCATCAGAATTGACTGTCCGGCGCGGCCCTATTCGCCCTCCGAAAAAATTTCACAAACTTTTGGCCCTTGACAGAGGACTCCGCCGCGGGGAGGAACCGGGAAAAATCCCGGACAGAGGGCGGAAAATCTTCTTGAGAAAGACAAAAAAGAGGTGTAAAATTTGTACCGGTCCGGAAAATAGGACGGAAAAAGGAAGAAGGTGCGGTCTTGAAGGAAAAAATGGCGGTGCTGCCCGAACAAGGGCATCTGTTTTCAAAGACGGAACTTAGAAAGCTTCTGATCCCGGTGATCGTGGAACAGCTGCTGAATTCTCTTATGGGTACGGCGGATACCATGATGGTCAGCAATGTGGGCCCTGCGGCGATCTCAGCGGTTTCTCTGGTGGACTCCATCAATATTCTGGTGATACAGGCGTTTTCGGCGCTGACGGCAGGCGGCGCCATTGTCTGCGCCCACTATATGGGCAGCAGAAACGTCCGGGCGGCCAACCACTCCGCGCGGCAGCTGCTGCTGACCGTGGCGGTGCTTTCCGCGGGGATCATGGCTCTGTGCCTGGCATTCCGCGCTCCGCTGCTCCATGTGATCTTTGGTACCGTGGACCCGGAAGTGATGCGGAACTCGGAAATCTATTTTTTCTATACGGCGCTTTCCTTCCCCTTTATCGCCCTGTACGACGCGGGGGCGTCCATTTTCCGCTCCCAGGAAAATACCAGGCTGCCCATGGTCATCTCGGTGATCTCGAATTTCCTGAATATCGGCGGAAACGCGGTGCTGATCTGGGGCTTCGGCATGGGAGTCGCCGGCGCGGCCATCCCCACCCTGGCCTCCCGGATCTTCTGCGCGGTGGTGGTCCTGGCCTATTTAAGGAAGAGAACGTATGAGATCCATGTAAGAGATTACCGGAAGATACGTCCGGATTTTCCGGTCATGAAACGGATCCTGGCGCTGGGGATCCCCTCCGGCATTGAAAACAGTATGTTCCAGCTGGGCAAGCTGGCAGTACAGTCCACCGTCTCCACCCTGGGGACCGCGGCCATCGCCGCCCAGGCCATGACAAACATCCTGGAAAATCTGAACGGCATCGCCGGCATCGGAGTGGGCATCGGCCTGATGACCGTGGTGGGACAGTGTCTGGGAGCGGGAAGAAAAGACGAGGCCATTTACTATATCAAACGGCTGTCCCTGCTGGCGGAAGCGCTGATCATCGGAAGCTGCCTGCTGATCCTGGGACTGACAAAACCGATCACCCTGCTGGGGGCCATGGAACCGGAGAGCGCCCGCCTGTGTCTGGAAATGGTCCTGGCCATTACCATCGTAAAGCCCCTGGTCTGGGTCCTGGCTTTTGTTCCCGCCTACGGCATGCGCTCCGCGGGGGACGTAAGATTTTCCATGATCCTTTCCTGCGTCAGCATGTGGCTGTGCCGGGTGGTGCTCTGCACCGTTCTCTGCAGGAGACTGGGATTCGGTCCCATGGGAGTCTGGATCGGCATGTTCGCGGACTGGACCGTCCGGGCCGTGGTTTTTGCCTGGAGGTTCCGCAGCCGCAGGTGGCTGGCGCATCTGGTCATTGAGAAAGAAAAACAGTAGGAAAACGGGAAGGACACTTTGCGAAAAGTGTCCAAAATTAGAACACCAAAGCGTATTTGTCCCATGGAAAAAGAAATTTCGCCCTCGACAATTTCTTTTTTACTCCGTATAATGTTACTCGTTACAGGGAGAGTTTGCCCGCCGCCTGCGGCGGAGCCAAAACCTATATAGATACTTCTACATAAAATTAGAAATGGAGTGAAAGTAAGATGAAGGTAGGAACAAAAATCAAGACAGCCGCGATTTCCGCAGCAATCAACACCGCACTGGGCTATCTGGAGAAGGATCCGGAGAACAACGCCCCCAAGCTGATGGATATGATCGACAAACTGGTGCCTGCAGACTGGTATAAAGGCCAGAGAGACGCCATCCGGGACGCCATCAACGAAAAGGGCAACTGGTTCCAGCTGATCCAGAAGATCTACGCCCTGGATCCCGGCGTGCGGAAAGCGTTCTTCACCAACTTTATTACCAACGCCAGCCTGAAGGGCAGCGCCCTGCAGGAAGAGGTTGCCGAGAAGAACAATTGCAACGTTCCCTGGGCGATCCTGCTGGATCCTACTTCCGCCTGCAACCTGCACTGCACCGGATGCTGGGCAGCGGAGTACGGCCATAAACTGAACCTGTCCCTGGAGACCATCGATTCCATTATCCGTCAGGGAAAAGAGATGGGAACCTATATGTACATCTACACCGGCGGCGAGCCTCTGGTACGGAAAAAAGATCTGATCAAGATCTGCGAGATGCATCCGGACTGCGAGTTCCTGTCCTTCACCAACGGAACCCTGATCGACGAGGAGTTCTGCCAGGAAATGCTGCGGGTGAAGAACTTCGTTCCCGCCATCAGCCTGGAGGGCTTCGAGGAGGCCAATGACAGCCGCCGCGGAGAGGGCGTGTATGAGAAGGTTATGCATGCCATGGATCTGCTGAAATCCCACAACCTGGCGTTCGGTATCTCCGTATGCTACACCAGCCGCAACTTCCAGGATGTATCCAGCGAAGCATTCTATGACAAGATCATCGACAAGGGAGCCCTGTTCGTATGGTTCTTCCACTACATGCCTGTTGGAAACGACGCTTCCGTAGAGCTGCTGCTGAAACCGGAGCAGAGAGAGGAAATGTACCACAGGATCCGTGAGATGAGAGGCAAAAAGCCGATTTTCGCTATGGACTTCCAGAACGACGGCGAGTTTGTAGGCGGATGTATCGCAGGCGGACGCCGCTATCTGCACATCAACGCCAAAGGCGCTGTGGAGCCCTGTGTATTCATTCACTACTCCAACGCCAACATTCATGACTGCACCCTGCTGGAAGCCCTGAAGAGCCCCATTTTCCAGGCTTATCATGACAACCAGCCCTTCAACAACAACCATCTGCGTCCCTGCCCCATGCTGGAGAACCCCACCCGTCTCCGCGAACTGGTAAAGGAGACCGGAGCGGTCAACACCGATTACGAGGCACCGGAATCCGTGGATCATCTCTGCGACAAGTGCGTAAGCTACGCGGAGAACTGGAAACCCACCGCTGAGAAGCTGTGGGAGGAGTCTCATCCCTGCAGCGGCGGATGCGCCGGGTGCGGAAAGTAATCCGCGAATTTTCAGAAAGAATTGCATAGATATAAAAAATGTGCGATACTTGGCTTAGAACCAGGTATCGCATTTTTTTATGCAATGCTAGGAGGTGGGATTATGAAGTTTATTCTGGCAGGCATGACACTTAATTTCTTCTTCCTGAATTTCTGGGGACTAAACTGGATCCTTCCGCTGGCCGGGGCGGTTCTGCTGATCTTGGGATTCCGCAGCCTGTGGGGGGTAAGCCGCTGGTTTCAGACAGGGTACAATCTCTCGGTGATCCGTCTGCTTCTGCTTCTGCTGGAGCTTGTCGGAAACTGGGGATTGCTCCTGCTGCTGCAGCTGGCAAATGCGGCTGTGATGCTCAGCCTCTGTTTTTTCCTATGGAAGGGCCTGCAGGAGGTGCTGAACCGGGTGGATCCCCGTCGGGACGCGGAATGCGGGATCGCGCTGGTACTCTGGTGCGCGGCCATGACACTGATCAATCTTCTGGGAGGGGGCTGGCTGATGGTATTTCTCATTCTGCTGGTATGCTATATACTGATCTTGCGGAAAATTTATATTCTGTATGCGGAATTAAAAGAGAAAGGCGGTTTTGAGTAACCGGCACAGGATTTTGCATTGTTTTTTCCAGGACTGTGTGATACAATTCTTTCGGAAATGTTAGCAAACCCTAACAAAATAAGGGAGAGATACGTATGCAGTTATACGAAGGAGAAATTGGCAAGACATACATCGTGGAAGACATGCACATGCCTCTGGAAACAGAGCGGCGCATGGAAGCCCTGGGCATGACGAGAAAAACCTCCGTCACTGTGATGAATAAAAAGCGCCGGGGCGCTATGGTAATCAAGCTTCGGGGAACCCGCTTCGCTCTGGGGCAGGAGATTCTGAAACATATCCAGGTGAAGGAGGCGGGCAGTCATGAGTGAGACAGTACATGTAGCTTTTACGGGAAATCCCAACTGCGGAAAGACAACGCTGTTTAACGCCTACACGGGAGCCAACCTGAAGGTGGCCAACTGGCCGGGGGTGACCGTGGAGAAGGTGGAGGGAAGTTTCCACTTTCAGGATCATGAATTGAAGCTGGTGGATCTGCCCGGCACCTACAGCCTGACTTCTTATACCATGGAGGAGCGGGTGGCCCGGGAATACATTCTCAGCGATGAGGTGGATGTGATTGTGGATGTGGCAGACGCGTCCGCATTGGAGCGGAACCTGTATCTGACCCTGCAGCTCATTGAGCTGGGCAAACCGGTGGTGCTGGCCCTGAACATGATGGACATTGTGGAAAAAAGGGGGATGGAAATCGACATGCACCGGCTGCCGGAGATGCTGGGCATTCCGGTGATCCCGGTAAGCGCCAGAAAAAAGAAGGGGCTGGATATCCTCATGCACGCGGTGGTGCATCACCACGACCGGAAAGAAAGCACCCCCATTGTGCATCACCACGAGGAGCTGGAAAAAAACAGCACCCACGCCCACGACCATCACCGGGAATTTGCCATGGTCTACAGCGACGACATTGAGGATAAAATTGATATCATCAAGGAAGCTTTAAAAAAGAAATATCCGGATATGTTCAACCACCGCTGGCACGCTCTGAAGATTCTGGAAGGGGATCAGGCCATTACGGAACAATATCCGGTGGAACTGCCGGAGGAACTGACCTGCGATTACGAGCAGGAGATCATTCGTCAGAAGTACAATTTTATCGATGAGATTGTCCGGGAGGTTCTGTTTAACAAGGCGGAAAAAGAGGAAGCCACGGACCGGGTGGACCAGATTCTTACCAACCGCTGGCTGGGATTCCCCATTTTCCTGGTGATCATGGCGGCAGTGTTTTTCCTGACCTTCACCATCGGGGACTGGCTGAAGGACTATCTGTCTGTGTTTATTTCCTGGTTTTCCGAGAGCGTCCGGGGCGGTATGGAAGCTCTCGGCATCGCGGCGCCGGTGATCTCTCTGGTAGTGGACGGCATTATCTCCGGCGTAGGAGGGATCCTCACCTTCCTGCCCAACATCTTTATTCTGTTCCTGGCTCTGGCTTTCCTGGAGGACAGCGGTTATATGTCCCGGGCGGCCTACGTCATGGACAGCATTATGGGAAAGGTGGGGCTTTCCGGAAGAGCGTTTATTCCTATGGTACTTGGGTTCGGCTGTTCTGTTCCCGCCATCATGGCCTCCAGGGCGCTGGAGAACCGGCGGGACCGGCTGAAGACCATGCTGGTGACGCCCCTGATGTCCTGTTCGGCCAGACTGCCCATCTATCTTTTGCTGTCCCAGATGTTTTTCGGAAAGTACGCTATGGTGGCAGCTTATTCCATGTATGTGCTGGGACTGCTGCTGGCGATTTTGGTGGCCTTTGTCCTGCATGTGTTTGACCGGAAAAAGACAGAATATAATCTGCTCATCGAGCTTCCGGAATATAAAGTACCCAGCGCCCGCACCGTGGCGATTTACGTGTGGGAGAAGGTGAAGGATTACCTGACCAAAGCGGGGACCACGATCTTTATCGCGTCCATCGTTATGTGGTTTATCCTGAACTTCGGACTTCAGGGCTACACCACCGAAATCTCCCAGAGCTTCGGCTCTATGGTGGGCCGGGTGGTCGCTCCCGTCTTCGCGCCTCTGGGTCTGGGCTACTGGCAGATCGTGGTGGCCCTGATCGCGGGGATCTCCGCCAAGGAAGTGGTGGTTTCCAGTTTTTCCGTACTGTTCGGTATCGCCAATGTCAGCGCCCCCGCCGGCATGGCGGCCCTGTCCGGGGTTCTGGGAGAAATGGGCTTCGATCCGCTGAATGCCTACAGCATGATGATCTTCTGCCTGCTGTACATTCCCTGTATCGCCACCATCGCCACCATCAAGAGAGAATCCGGGGGATGGAAATTTACCCTTGGCTGCATCGCCTTTCAGCTGCTGCTGGCCTGGGCGGTGAGCTGCCTGGTGTTCCAGGTGGGAAGCCTGATCCTGTAAACCCTTCGCTTCTGAAATCCCACAGTCGGAAACCGCGGATGTTCCGCTCCGACGGTGGGATTTTTTTGACCCCGCCGGCGGAAAGAAAAGCGGAGCGTGTTCCCCCCGTACCTCTTTTTCTTGTTATTTTTCTCTTCCTGGAGTACAATAGAGTCAGATTATTTACGGATTGGGAGGTTTTCCCTATGAGAGAATTTCTATTAAATTCGGAAGAACTGCTGGACCGGAACGCCCTGGATTTCCTGAAGAAGGGGGAAGCCTGGGGCCTGCTGCCCTGCCATTGGATCCGCTTTAATGAAAAGATCAAACTGGTTTATTTTACCGAAGAATATCAGAGCCTGGGAGAGCGGCTCCCGCAGATGTCCCTGGACGAGCGCTGCTACGTAGGGCAGAAGCTGCTGGACCGTATCCGGAGCCTGAAGGACCGGCTGGAGATCTCCCTGGAAAATTTCGTGTGGGACGTGGACAGTATTTATCTGGACAGCCAGGATGAGGTGTTCGGGCTGTGTCTTCCGGCGGTGGTGCCGGAGGTATCCCTGACCAGCCAGATCTACCTGAAACGGGTCTACGCGCTGCTGGAGGAAATGCTGGAGCGCGCGGAAGGCGCCGAGGAGGTCTGCCGCCAGATCGAATTTCAGAAGGAACGGGATTTCGGAAACTGGGAGAGCCTGAAAGACGCCCTGGTCCGGAGAACGCCCGAAGAAGATGAGGTGCTGCATCTGAAAAGCGTAAATACATCCGAACCGCTGGATTTTCAGGTACACCATGAGGAATTTAAGATCGGGACCGATCTGGAACAGGTGGACGGCTGGATCCCGGGCGTGACCGGAGTTAGCCCCCTCCACGCGGTGGTGGGCTGGAACGGCATCTGCTTTTTTGTCATGGACCTGGGAAGCGCGGGGGGGACCTTTCTCAACGACACCCAGATCGCGCCTATGGCCCAGATACCCATTGGCAAAGGCAGCGTCCTGAAATTTGCGGATTGTACATTCAGTGTGGAATAGCGGGGGGAAACGTATGAAGGAACAAATGAAGCTGGTGATCCTGGACAGCGATTATGATTATCTGAAACCCTTGGAGGAGGAACTGATCCGAAGGTTTTCTGACCGGATCCAGATACAGATCATCACAGACCCCGGTTACGCGGACGGATTTTTTCATGCGCCCCGGAATATCGATCTGCTGGTGGTAGATGAACATTTTTACGGCCCTTACCTGGATGAGCATAACATCGGACAGATCCTGGTGCTGGTGCCGGGGATCGAAATGCTGGCGGGACTTCCGGATCACGTAAACCAGATGGTAAAATACGCCCCGGAAGAAGAGCTTTTCGCGAACATAGAAAAACTGTTGGAGGCAGAGCGGAGGGAAAAGCAGGAGACCGCTCCGGCCGGCAGAGGGGAAACCCGGGTGATCGCTGTGTGTTCCCCGGTGGGAGGTTGCGGAAAAAGCCTGACAGCCATTGCGCTGGCCCGGAAGATCCAGCGGCTGGACGCTCCGGTGCTGCTGGTGGGCTGCGATTCCATGCAGAGCTTTTCCGTATTCCTGAAACCGGAGGAGTACGCGGACGAGATCCTGGCGGAAAAGCTGAAAGAGCCGGATGAGGATACATACTGGAATATCCTGCAGAACATCCAGAGAAAAGATCTGACCTGCCTCCTTCCCTTTGCCAAGCCTCTGTACAGCCTGGGGATCGGCCTTCGGGAACTGGAAAATCTTATTGCCATCCTGAAGGAAAAACAGGATTTTTCCTATATCATTCTGGACCTGGGGGGTGAATTCAATGAAAGAAACTGCCGCCTGGTGGAGGAAGCCGACGCGGTGGTATTTGTGACCCAGTCCAACCGGGCGGCGGCTAAAAAAATGTGGAAGCTCCGCAAAAGCCTGAAACTGATCTCTGGAAAGGAGACCTACCTTCTGTGCAATCAGTTCGGCACGGACCACACCGGGATCGCCGGGGAAAGCCAGCTGGAAATGCTCCCCCAGTATCCCCAGTGGGAGCAGGCCCTGGAGGATCCCGTCTTTTACCGGATCGCTCTGGAGATCCTGGATTAATCTTCCTTCAGGATCTGCCGGATCGGTTTTTTGGATCTGGGGAGCCAGAACTGTACCAGAGGGCCGGTAAGGAAGACGGCCACAAGGGTGCCGGCCCCTACGGTGCCGCCCAGAAGGAAACCCAGGACTACAAAAAATAGGTCGCAGCCTACCCGTACCCAGCGGAACTGTACCCGGGGCAGCTGATCGGAAAGGATAATGGCCACCAGGTCGTTGGGTCCCGTACCGGCATTGCTGTTGATAACGATGGACATGCCAAGGGCCAGGATCACGCAGCCGGCCACCACGCTGAGGATCCGCAGGGCCATAGGCGAATTTCCGTTGATGAGATCTCCCAGGATCCAGGAAAAAAAGTCGATGATGGGACCGCCGCAGAAAGCGCAGACCACGGTTCCCGGTTTTACATAGCCTTTGGTGGTCAGCAGCATGAGGGCCATGAGGACGCAGAGCACGATGACGTGGACCGTCCCCACGGTGAGGCCTGCGATCCGGGCAAGCCCCTGGATAAACACCGTAAAAGTATCGGTGCCCAGATTGGACTGCAGAAACAGAGTTACGCCAAGATGCGCGATGATAAGCCCTGCCAGCAGAATGGCCAGGGCTTTTATCCATTCTTTGACACTTCTTCCGGAAGTGTCGGAGGCGAATTGTGCCATGTGGATCCCTCCCGTCTTTGATCGATTAAGAGAAATATACCATAAAAGGGTCCGGAAATCCATAGGGCGTTTCCCGTGAGAAATCCGAAGAAAAATCTGTAAAAAGCGGCTTGGCGGAAGGGGCATATTCGTATATGATAAAAAGCAGAAAAGAAAGGACAGGGAGGTTTTTCGCATGGAGGTAAAACAGAGAGGGTTTTCCGGAGTCAGGGAGTCCGGAGAAAGAGAGTATGAAAAGAGGCACCGGGAATTGTCCCGCAGGGCCGCCGCCGCGGGGATGGTGCTCCTGAAAAATGAGGGCGGGCTGCTGCCGCTGGAAAAAGGCACGCCTCTTGCCCTTTACGGAGCCGGAGCGGTGGTCACCATTAAGGGAGGCACCGGCTCCGGGGATGTAAATGCCAGGAAGACGGTTTCCGTATATGAGGGGCTTCTGAACGCCGGCTATCCGGTGGTCACGGAACACTGGATCCGGGAATACCGGGAGCGGTATCAGCAGGCCCGCTGTCAGTGGCGGGACCGGATCTGGGAAAAGATGGATGCCCAGGCAGAGCTGGGGGATTTCGCTTTTTTTGACGCCTATTCCAGAACGCCTTTTCAGTATCCCTCCGGGAGCCTGCCGCAGAAGGAGGCGGCAGATACGGCCGTGTACGTCTTAAGCCGCATTGCCGGGGAGGGGATGGACCGGAAGCTGGAGGCAGGGGACTATCTGCTGACCGAGCAGGAGGAGCAGGAGATCGAAGCTCTCTGCGGACTTTACGAGCATGTGGTCCTGGTCCTGAACACAGGCGGGATCACGGATCTGTCTGTCCTGGAGCGCTGCCCCCGGATCCAGGCGGTGCTTTACATGCACCAGGCCGGTATGGAAGCGGGAAATGCCCTTGCGGATGTGATCAGCGGAAAAACGGCGCCGGAGGGAAAACTGACGGACACCTGGGCCATGCGCTATGAGGATTATCCCAGCTCAGCGGGCTTTTCCCACAATGACGGCAATGTGGATCAGGAAAAATATGAAGAGGGTATCTACGTGGGATACCGGTATTTTGATACTTTTCAGGTGCCGGTCCGGTATCCCTTCGGTTTCGGCCTGTCCTACACGGACTTCGAGACAGAGATCCTGGAGATCCGAAAAACCAGGGATCCGGAGGACAAGCCGGAGGTCAGCCTGAAGGCCCGGGTAAAAAATACAGGAACCCGGTATCCGGGCCGGGAAGTGGTGCAGGTGTATGTTTCCTGCCCCCAGGGAAAACTGAAAAAGGAATACCGCCGTCTGGCCGGGTTCGGGAAGACAGAACTCCTGCAGCCGGGAGAATCCCAGGAACTGGAGATCCGTTTTCCCCTGGAGGCACTGGAATCCTACGATGAGACCCTGCCCGGATGGATCCTGGAAAAAGGGATCTACGGCATCTTCGCGGGCAGCAGTCTGGAAAATTCCCGGCCCGTGGCTTCCGTGACCCTGGAAGAAACCGTGGTCCTGGCGGAGACAGAGCATATCTGTCCCCTGCGGCAGGAACTGCAGGAGCTCCAGCCGGAAGCAGAGGCATTGGAAGCCCGGAGAGGGCAGTGGCTGGCCCACGTTTCCGAAATGCCTGCCCTGGCCTTTGAAAAAAAGGAATTCATCACCGAAGGATTTTTTTACCGGGAAGACTATAAGGATACGCCGCTGGAGGCCCGGCAGTTTGTGGAAACGCTCACAGAGGATCAGCTGATCCGGCTGGCCACCGGCGAGATCGGCGGCGGGGAAAGCCAGCTGGGTTTCGCCGGCATGTATGTGCCGGGATCAGCGGCGGAGACCAGCCGCTGCGGGGAAGCGCAGGGACTGGCGGCTATTGTGCTGGCGGACGGCCCTGCCGGCCTGCGGCTGCAGAAAAACTACCGGGTCATGGACGGGAAGATCGCTGCCGTCTCCCCGGCCGCAGGGATGGAGGACGGTTTTCTGGCCAGAGAAAAGCCCTCGGAGGAGGGAGAGGTTTACTATCAGTACTGTACGGCCTTTCCTGTGGGCACCCTGCTGGCGCAGACCTGGGATCCGAAGATCCTGGAGGAATGCGGAAAAGCTGTGTCGGAGGAAATGCGGGAGTTTGGCGTGACGCTGTGGCTGGCTCCCGGTATGAACATCCACCGGAATCCCCTCTGCGGCCGGAACTTTGAATACTTTTCCGAGGATCCCCTGATCTCCGGGAAAATGGCGGCAGCCATTACCGAGGGGGTCCAGTCGGCGGAGGGCTGCGGCACCACCATCAAGCATTTTGCCTGCAACAACCAGGAGGACAACCGGATGGGCGCTGACAGCATCCTTTCCGAGAGGACTCTGCGGGAAATTTATCTGAAGGGTTTTGAGATCGCGATGAAAGAGTCCCAGCCCATGGCGCTCATGACCAGCTACAACCGGGTCAACGGGATCCATGCGGCCAACAGCTACGATCTCTGTACCAAAGCCGCCAGAAACGAATGGGGGTTTGCGGGACTGATCATGACCGACTGGACCACCACCATGCAGGGAGACGACTGCACCGCCAGCGGCTGCATGCGGGCAGGCAACGACTGCGTCATGCCCGGCTGCCCGGAAGACCACGAGAACATCCGCCGGGAACTCCGGGAGGGAACCCTGGATATCCGGGATCTGAAGCGTTCCATCGCCCGGCTGGTAACCACCGTCTGGCAGTCCGGCTGCTATGAATAAACGTCTCCTTCTTGACAGAAAGAAGGAGATAGGGTATACTGACCCTGTTGTAAAAAGAATAAAAAATTTGTGAGAGTGAACAGGAGTTCATGAAGGGGTACACCACCGCGGGTGTAGTTTCTTTGTGGACTCCTTTTTTCACCGGTCAGAAGATCTTGCAACAACAGGAAAGGAGGTGCCGGCTTTGAAGATCCGGGCAAACGGACAGGAGAGAGAACTTCCCCAGGGAAAAGCTCTGGGAGCGTTTCTGGAAGAAAATCAGTATCAGCGGCAGAGGATCGCTGTGGAGTTAAACGGGGAGATCGTCCCCAAGAGCAAGTATGAGGAGACCATCCTGCGGGACGGCGATGTGCTGGAAGTGGTAAGCTTTGTGGGAGGAGGCTGAGCATGAAAGAACAGATCACAGAGGAGCAGATCCGGGAAGCCCTCTGTCTCCGCCACACGGAAGCGGTGCAGGAAAAGCTTTCCGCCGCCCGGGCGGCGGTGGCGGGCCTGGGGGGCCTGGGTTCCCACATCGCCTTTTTTCTGGCACGGATCGGAGTGGGACACCTGCATCTCATTGATTTTGACCGGGTGGACCTTTCCAACCTGAACCGGCAGCAGTACCGGCTCTGCCACCTGGGCATGTACAAGACGGAAGCTCTGCGGCAGGAACTGCTGGAGCTGAATCCCTACCTTCAGATTACCGCGGACTGCGTCAAGGTGGACGAAGAAAATCTGCGGCAGCTCTTCGCGGAAGATGAGATCATCTGCGAAGCCTTTGACCGGGCGGAGCAGAAGGCCCTGCTGGTGAACGGGATCCTGGAGCATTTCCCGGAGAAAAAGCTGATCGCGGCTTCCGGCATGGCGGGATCCGGGGACAGCAACCGGATCCGCACCCGGAAGATCGCCGGGAATTTTTATCTCTGCGGGGACGGGGAAAGCGAATCCTTGCCGGGCATGGGGCTGATGGCTCCCCGGGTGGCCCTCTGCGCGGCCCATCAGGCCAACGCGGCGGTGAGCCTGATCCTGGGGAAGGAACCCTGCTGAAGAGGAAAGACGCCTTGGGAGCGTTGATAAGAAAGTAAGAAAAGAGAGGAAAAGACTATGAGCGAGAAGATAAAAGACACCTGGAAACTGGGAGACCACGAGTTTACCTCCCGTTTTATCCTGGGATCCGGCAAGTATTCCCTGGATCTCATCCGGGCGGCGGTGGAGCACGCCGGAGCCCAGATCATCACTCTGGCCCTGCGCCGTGCCAATGAGGGAGGCATGGCCAATATCCTGGACTACATTCCGGAAGGAGTGACCCTGCTGCCCAACACTTCCGGAGCCCGGAACGCCGACGAGGCTGTGCGCATCGCCCGGCTGGCCAGGGAGGTCTGCGGCACGGATTTTGTAAAGATCGAGGTGATCCGGGACAGCAAATATCTGCTGCCGGATAACTATGAAACCGCCAAAGCTACGGAGATCCTGGCTAAAGAGGGCTTTGTGGTCATGCCCTACATGTACCCGGATCTCAACGCGGCCAGAGATATGGCCAACGCCGGCGCCGCCTGCATCATGCCCCTGGGAGCCCCCATCGGCTCCAACAAGGGGATCTGCACCAAAGAGTTTATCCAGATCCTCATTGACGAGATCGACCTGCCCATTATCGTAGACGCCGGCATCGGACGCCCCTCCCAGGCCTGCGAGGCCATGGAGATGGGAGCCGCCGCGGTCATGGCCAACACCGCCATCGCCACCGCCGGGGATGTGCCCGCCATGGCGGAAGCCTTTAAGAAGGCCATTGAGGCGGGACGCACCGCCTATCTTTCCGGCATGGGCCGGGTGAGGGAAAAAGGGGCCAGCGCCTCCTCCCCGCTGACAGGATTTCTGAGAGAGTAAGGAGTGACAGAAGATGAAGGATACCTTTGTAAATGAAAGCATTATGAGTGATGAGGTCCGGGAGCATCTGAAGGAGAACCGCATCGATCACATGAAATATCTGCCGGATATGGAGGCGCTGGATTCCGACGTAATGGACCAGGTGGTCTCCATGATGAACGCCTACGATTACCACCGGTACACGGAGCAGGATGTGCGCCGGGCCCTGGAAAAGGAAAACCGGGGGCCGGAGGAATTTGCCGCCCTGCTTTCCCCGGCGGCTCTGCCCTTCCTGGAGGAGATGGCGCAGAAGGCCCAGGAGGAGACCCGCCGCCACTTCGGCAATTCCGTGTATCTGTTCACGCCGCTGTACATTGCCAACTACTGCGAAAATTACTGCATTTACTGCGGGTTCAACTGCCACAACAAGATTCGCCGGGCCCAGCTCAACGAGGCGGAGATCGAGGAGGAAATGCGGGCCATTGCAAAGACCGGCCTGCAGGAGATCCTGATCCTGACGGGAGAGAGCCGGAAAAAATCCACCGTGGAGTACATCGGAAAAGCCTGCCAGATCGCCAGAAAGTATTTCAAGGTCATCGGACTGGAAGTCTACCCCATGAATTCCGATGAATACCGGTACCTGCATGAGTGCGGAGCCGATTACGTCACCGTGTTCCAGGAAACCTACGATTCCGACAAGTACGAGACCCTGCACCTGGCCGGCCACAAGCGGATCTTCCCCTACCGGATCAACGCCCAGGAGCGGGCCCTGAAGGGCGGCATGCGGGGAGTAGGCTTCGGCGCCCTGCTGGGACTTTCGGATTTCCGGAAAGACGCCTATGCCACCGGCATCCACGCCTGGCTGCTGCAGCGGAAGTATCCCCATGCGGAGATCGCTTTTTCCTGCCCCCGGCTCCGTCCCATTATCAACAACGACAAGATCAACCCCATGGACGTCCATGAGGCCCAGCTGCTGCAGGTAGTCACCGCCTACCGTCTGCTGCTGCCCTTTGCGGGGATCACCGTGTCCACCAGAGAGTGCGCCCGGGTCCGGGACAACCTGGCCTGCATCGCCGCCACCAAGATTTCCGCGGGAGTCAGCACCGGGGTGGGCAGCCATGCGGCGGAAATGGAAGATCAGGGAGACGAGCAGTTTGAGATCTCCGACAGCCGCACGGTAGAGGAAGTGTACCGGGATCTGGAAAACCTGGGCCAGCAGCCGGTGATGAATGACTATGTCTATGTATGAGAAGATTCTGGCCGTCACAGACCGGAAGCTCTGCACCCGGCCTTTCCCGGAACAGATCCGCCGGGTCTGCGGCTGCCGCCCCCAGGCCCTGGTCCTTCGGGAAAAGGATCTGACGTCCGACGCCTACCGGGATCTGGCAGAGCTGGTGCTGGAGATCTGCGGGGAATACCAGGTGGACTGTATCCTTCACAATTTTACCGGCGCCGCCCGGGAGCTGGGAGTGAAGCGGATCCACCTTCCCCTGAAAAAACTCCTGTCCCTTTCGGCGGAGGAAAAGGAGGCTTTCGCCGGCATCGGCACTTCCGTGCATTCTCCGGAACAGGCCCGTCAGGCTCTGGAGGCGGGGGCTGCCTGGCTGTTTGCCGGCCACATTTACGAAAGCCAGTGCAAGGCGGGACTGCCTCCCAGAGGCCTGGAATTTTTAAGAGAGATCTGCCGTCTGGCGGGAACCGTGCCGGTGTACGCCATCGGCGGCATCCGCCGGTCCCAGGCCCAGATCCGGGAAGTCCTGTCCTGCGGGGCGGCGGGCGCCTGCATCATGTCGGAGATGATGAAACTGTAGAAAAATCAGAGATCCCCTTGGATCGGGCCTGTAAAAGCCTGTTCCAAGGGGATTTTCGCGCGGTGTTCAATAGCAGAACGAGATGATCACCGGCACCACCGCGGAGCAGATGATGCCGTTGAGGACGGCAAACACCACGGTCTCCTCGTTGGTGTAGCGGATCAGCATGGGCAGGGTGGTGTCCTCGCTGGTGGCCGCCGCCGGGGCGATGCAGGTGTAGGCGTTGCAGTGCCGGGAGAGGAAGGGGATCATAAAGAAGGCCCCGATCTCCCGCATGAGATTGCTGAGGAAGGCGATGCTGCCCAGGCTGGCTCCCGCCAGATTGCCGATGGTGACTCCTGCCAGGCTGTACCAGCCCATGCCCCCGGCAATGGACACCGACTGGTTCAGGGGGAAGTGCAGCAGCATGCCGCAGACAATGCCTCCCGCCAGGGAACCCAGAATGATGCCCACAGGGATGATCAGGGTCTTCAGCAGATTTTTCCGGAGCCGGGACAGCAGCCCCCGGTGCAGCCCTACGCTGATTCCCACGGAAAACATCAATAGATACAGCAGCCAGTCTGAGTGAAGGGTCAGAGGAGAGAGGAGCTTTGCCAGGGCCGGCCGGGATCCGCAGAGGATCCCCAGGATCAGGGAACCCAGGGCCAGGAACACCATGGGGTCCCCTTTCGATGGGGTTTCCGGGGTCTCTCCCGCCATGTCCGGTTCCGCCTGTCCGACGGATCCCTTCATAAAATGCCGGGTCAGGGGAAAGACCACCGCCACGGAAAGCAGGGTGGGGATCAGGAAAAACACGAAGCTCCGCAGTCCCAGATCCAGCAGCTCTGAGAAAAAGCCCTCCCGCTGCCCCAGGCTCACCCCCATGGTGAAGATCAGCAGCAGAGTAAAAAAGAGCTGTACCTTTTCATTTTTTCCTTTGTGCCTGGCCGGGAAGATCCGCCCCGCCAGAAAGCCCAGGATCATAATACCGAGTGTAACCATGCTGTCCTCCGAAAAACGGCCGGGGGCTTTGATAAGTCCGGCCGGAAATTTTGTTCGATACCGCTAGGTATGGTAACACATACGGCAAAAACTATCAAGATTTTTCCGCTTTCCGGCGGAGGGAAATTGACTTTCCCGGGTATTTCACTTAAGATAAACCTGACCGAATATTCTGCCTGCGGGAGGAACCGGGGAAGGATCCCGGGCGGAGAAGAAAAAGGAGAAACGTGTCCCATGAAACAGGAGATAAAACTGGTGGCGGTGGATATGGACGGAACCTTTGTCCGTTCTGATTATACATATGATGTCCCCAGATTTCAGCGGCTTCTTGGCCGCATGGAGGCTGCCGGCTGCCATTTTGTGGTGGCCAGCGGGAATCAGTATTATCAGCTGAGAGATATTTTCCCCGGGTACCATCAGGAGCTGGCTTTTGTGGCGGAAAACGGGGCTTTTGTAAAAGATGGAGAGGAGCTCGTCTTTGCCGCGGATGTGCCGGGAGAGACGGTGAACGCGGTGATCGACCTCTGCCGGGCGTATCCGGAGATCTCCAATGTGCTCTGCGGCCTGGACAGCGCCTACTGCCAGCGGGGAACGGTCAGCCAGGAATTTTTTGACCGAACCCGGATCTATTATCACCGGCTGCGGTGGGTGGAGGACCTGAAAGAGGTGAAGGACCAGATCCTGAAATTTGCCCCGGTGGTGCCCGAAGAAAAAACAGAGTTTTACTATGAGCTGTTCCGTGAAAAACTGAAAGGGAAAATGGCGCCCGCCTCCAGCGGCAGAGGAGCCATCGACCTGATCCTGCCGGGCTGTCATAAGGCCTCCGGCCTGAAACGGCTGGCAGAGCGCTGGAATGTCACGCCGGCCCAGTGCGCCGCCTTCGGAGACGGGGGCAACGATGTGGAAATGCTGCGGTACTGCGGATACAGCTATGCCATGGCGAACGCCCCGGAATATGTCAAAAAAGCGGCCAAAAGCGTGTGCCCCTCCAATGAACAGGACGGAGTGCTGTCCACCCTGGAACAGCTCTTCGGGCAGACGCCGGCGTGAGAAGCAGACAACAGTTTTTCTGTACATTCCCGGGGATTTACGCTATACTTTTTACCGTGAAACTCCAGGCTCTTTCCGGGCCCGGAACATAGAAGAAAGAGGATTGCGAGATGCTGAAGATCAAAGAGTACGCGCGGCCGGAAAGCCTGGCCCAGGCGTATGAGTGGAATCAGAAAAAAAGCAGCTGCGTCATAGGCGGCATGCTCTGGCTGAAAATGAGCCATAAAAATGTGGGAATGGCCATCGATCTGTCCGGCCTGGGTCTGGACAGGATCCGGGAGGACGGAGAAAATTTCCGCATCGGAGCCATGGTGACCCTGCGGGAGCTGGAGCTCCACCAGGGACTGGACTGCTACACGGAAGGGGCCCTGGGGGCGGCCCTCCGGGACATCGTGGGCGTTCAGTTCCGGAACCTGGCCACGGCGGGGGGCAGCGTCTTCGGCCGGTTCGGGTTTTCCGATGTGCTGACGGTGCTGCTGGCCATGGATACCTACGTGAAACTGTACCGGGCAGGAGAAATTCCTCTGGCGGATTTTCTGACCCGGAAAAGGGACCGGGACATCCTGGAGGAGATCCGGATCCGGAAACAGCCGGGCTTCCATATGGTCTATGAGGCCCACCGGAACAGCCGGACGGATTTTCCGGTGCTGAACGGGGCCGTGTCCCTGGAGGAGACAGGGGGAAAACTGGTCTTCGGAGCCAGGCCCCTGGCAGCCATGGCTCTGCCCATGGAGGAGAGCCTGCGGCAGAAGATCCTGGGGGGAACCCTGACGGAAGCGGAGGCAGCCGCCTACATGAACGCAGCCGCGGAGCAGGTGCCCGTGGGAAGCAACATGCGGGGCAGCCGGGAATACCGGAGCCACCTGGCGCGGGTGCTGGGCCGCAGAGGCCTGATGGAACTGCAGAAGCTGGCATCCGCCGGGAAGGGAGGCGCGGAGCTTTGAAGATACAGATGAAACTGAACGGGAAGAACATACAGGAGGAGATCCGGCCGGATATGCTGCTGCTGGATCTGGTGCGGAACCATGGCTGCGCCAGCGTAAAGAGAGGCTGCGAAACCTCCAACTGCGGGCTCTGCACAGTGATCCTCAACGGAAAACCGGTGCTGTCCTGCTCGGTGCTGGCGGCCCGGGCGGACGGGGCCGCCGTGGAGACCCTGGAGGGACTTCAGGAGGAAGCGGCGGAGCTGGGAGCTTTTATCGCGGACCAGGGAGCGGAGCAGTGCGGTTTCTGCAATCCGGGATATATTCTCAACGCCATCGCCCTGTTCCGGGAGAACCCGGATCCCTCGGATCAGGAGATCCTGGAATATCTGGCGGGAAATCTCTGCCGCTGTTCCGGCTATGAAGGACAGCTGCGGGGACTGCGGAATTTTCTGGAGCAGAAGCACGGGCGCTACGGAAAGAAAGGAGGCCTGCAGTGAGAGTTGTCAATCAGCCTTTGCGGAAAAAAAGACGCCATGGCCCTGGTGACGGGCAAGCCGGTGTTCCTGGAGGATCAGATCCCGGCAGGCACGCTGGTGGTGAAGCTTCTGCGGAGCCCCCACGCCAACGCCCTGGTGGAGGAGATCCATACGGAAAAAGCCAAGGGGGTACCCGGGGTGGAGGCGGTCTACACCTGGGAGGATGTGCCCGGGCAGCGGTTTACCATGGCCGGACAGACCTACCCGGAACCCAGCCCCTATGACCGGCTGATCCTGGACCGGCACGTCCGCTATGTGGGAGATCCGGTGGCCATTGTGGCCGCGGAGACAGAAGCGGCGGCGGAAAAAGCCCTGAAGCTCATAAAAGTGACCTACCAGGTGCTGCCGGCCCTGCTGGATTTCCGGCAGGCCAAGGATAATGAACTGCTGGTCCACCCGGAGGAGGACTGGAAGTCCCTCTGCCCGGTGGGAGCCGACAACAAACGAAATCTCTGCGCCAGCGGCGGTTCGGAAAAAGGGGATGTGGAGCAGGTGCTGGCAGACTGTCCTGTGACCGTGGAGGGGACCTATCATACCCTGGCGGCCCAGCAGTCCATGATGGAAACCTTCCGCACCTACTGCAGCATCGATACCTACGGGAGACTGAACGTGGTAAGTTCCACCCAGATCGTCTTCCACGTGCGGAGGATCCTCTCCAACGCCCTGGGGATCCCCAAGACCCGGATCCGGGTGACCAAAGCCCGCATCGGCGGCGGCTTCGGCGCCAAACAGACGGTGGTGGCGGAGGTGTTTCCGGCTTTTGTGACCTGGATGACCAAAAAGCCTTCCCGGCTGATCTTTACCCGGGAGGAGAGCATGACCGCCTCCTCCCCCCGCCATGAGATGGAGGTAAAGGTGCGCGTCGGGGCGGGAACCGACGGAAGGATCCGGGCCATTGACGTCCATACCCTTTCCAATACCGGCGCCTACGGGGAGCATGGTCCACCACCGTGGGACTGTCCGGGACAAAATCTATTTCCCTGTACCGGAACCTGGAGGCCCACCGGTTTGTCTATGACGTGGTGTACACCAACGTCATGTCCGCCGGCGCCTACCGGGCTACGGGGCCACCCAGGGGATCTTCGCTGTGGAGACAGCGGTAAACGAGCTGGCGGCGAAGCTTCATATGGATCCGGCCCGGCTGCGGGAGATCAACATGGTCCGGGAAGGGGATGTGATGACTTCCTACGACTCTGCCCAGACCACAAACAGCTGCGCCCTGGACCGGTGTTTTGCCAGGGTAAAGGAACTCATCGGCTGGAGGAAAAGTACCCGGCAAAAGACCTGGGAAACGGGAAGATCCGCAGTGTGGGTCTGGCCATGGGCATGCAGGGCTCTGGCATTTCCGGGGTAGACGTAGGCTCGGCCACTTTGAAATTAAATGATGATGGAGGCTACATGCTGTCTATCGGTTCCGCGGATATGGGAACCGGCTGCGACACCATTCTGGCCCAGATCGCCGCGGAGTGTCTGGACTGTGAGCTGGACCAGATCTCCGTGTCGGCGGCGGATACGGATACTTCTCCCTACGATTCCGGATCCTACGCCTCCAGTACCACTTACATTACCGGCAAGGCTGTGGAGAAGGCCGGCCGGCAGCTGCGGGAGCTGATCCTGGAGGAGGGGAGCAGAGCCCTGGAACTGCCGGCGGAGGAACTGGAATTTGACGGCCGCCGGGTTTACGCCCTGGGGGACGAGAGCCGGGAGATCTCCCTGGTGGACATTGCCACCCGTTCCATGTGCGGCAATAATCATGCCCTGGAGATCACGGTCAGCAACAGCTCGCCCATCTCTCCCCCGCCCTTTATGGCGGGAGCCGTGGAGATCGAGCTGGACAAGGAGACCGGGGAGGTCAGGATCCTGAACTACGCGGCGGTGGTGGACTGCGGAACACCCATCAATCCCAACCTGGCCAGGATCCA
Organism: Candidatus Scatomonas sp.; assembly: GCA_963928055.1. Lineage (GTDB taxonomy): Bacteria > Bacillota > Clostridia > Lachnospirales > Lachnospiraceae > Scatomonas. Next base: position 259,315 of record CAWVDN010000003.1, read on the forward strand.
GGTGGAAGGAGGCCTGGTGCAGGCCATGGGCATGACCCTGTTTGAGAACATCCAGTATTCCCCGGAAGGAAAACTCCGAAATAATTCCTTTATGCAGTACAAGATCCCTACCCGGCTGGATATGGGAAAACTGCAGGTGGAATTCCAGAGCAGCTATGAACCCACAGGGCCCTTCGGAGCCAAATCCATCGGGGAGATCGTCATCAACACTCCGGCGCCGGCTCTGGTCCACGCCATCGCCAACGCCACGGGCTGCTGGTTCCATTCCCTGCCGGCCACCAGCGAGAAGATCGCCATGGCTGTGGCCCGGGGAAGGACAGGAGTCATAGGAGACGAATAATACATCGGCAGACGAAAGAAGACGAAATTCATGAAACACGCGGAAATTGCGGATCTGCACATACATTCCCGTTTCTCCCGGGCCACCAGCAAAGACGGAAATCCGGAGATGCTGGCCTATCAGGCAGCCAGGAAAGGCATCCGCTACCTGGGAACGGGAGATTTTACCCATCCCGCCTGGCGGGAGGAACTGAAAGAAAAGCTGGAGCCTGCGGAGCAGGGGCTGTACCGGCTGAAAAAAGAGTACCGGATCTCCGGCGGGGAGGTTCCGGGACAGCAGGATCCCCGGTTTGTGGTCTCCGGGGAGATCAGCTCCATTTACAAGAAGGACGGAAAGACCCGGAAGGTTCACAGCCTGATCCTGCTGCCGGGGCTGGAGGAAGCGGAGGAGCTGTCCCGGCGGCTGGAGGCCATCGGCAACATCCACTCCGACGGGCGGCCCATTCTGGGCCTGCCCTGCCACGATCTGCTGGAACTGACCCTGGAGACCTGTCCAGAGGCCATGTTCGTGCCGGCCCATATCTGGACCCCTCATTTTTCCCTGTTCGGAGCCTTTTCCGGCTTCGATACCCTGGAGGAATGCTTTGAGGAACTGACCCCGCACATCCACGCGGTGGAGACGGGGCTTTCCTCGGATCCTCCCATGAACTGGATGCTGTCCGCCCTGGACGGCCTGCAGCTCATTTCCAATTCGGACGCTCATTCCCCGGCCAAGCTGGGCCGGGAGGCCAATCTGCTGGATATAGACTGCTCCTATCAGGGGCTCTTCGACGCCATCCAGAAGGGACAGGGCCTGGAGGGGACCATTGAATTTTTCCCCGAGGAAGGGAAATACCATTTTGACGGCCACCGGAAATGCCATCTGGTCTTAAGCCCCGGGGAGGCGGAAGCGGCAGGCAATCTCTGCCCGGTCTGCAAAAAGAAGCTGACCATGGGAGTTTCCCATCGGATCCTGCAGCTGGCGGACCGGCAGGAAGGCTATGTAAAAGAGGGAGCCAGGCCTTTTGAGAGCCTGGCGCCTCTGCCGGAGGTCATCGGAGCCTCCACAGGCCATGCAGCCTCCGGCAAAAAAGTCCAGGGGCTGTATGAGCGGATGCTGGAACGATTGGGCACGGAATTTGCCATTTTAAGAGAACTCCCTCTGGAGGCGATCCGGCAGGAAGCCGGGGAGAGGGTGGCGGAGGGCATCCGCCGTCTCCGGGCCGGGCAGGTGATCCGGGAACCGGGATACGACGGAGAATACGGAAAGATCCGTCTGTTTACAGAAGAAGAGCTGGAGAATACAGAGGGCCAGCTGTGCTTTTCCTTCGCTGCGCCGGAGAATGGCGGAACCAGCCGGGAGAAGACCGGAAAACCCGGCGGGGAACAGGAACCCGCGGGAGAACAGCGACAGGAAACTCCGGCCCAGGGAACGCCCTCCGGGGAGATGCTGAATCCGGAACAGCTTCGGGCGGTCCGGTCCGAAAGCCGGTACGCGGCGGTAACCGCCGGACCCGGCACCGGCAAGACCAAAACCCTGGTGTCCCGGATCCTGTACCTTCTGCAGGAAAAACAGGTAAAGCCCAGGGAGATCACCGCCGTGACCTTTACCCGGAAAGCGGCGGCGGAGCTTCGGGAACGGCTGGAAAAAGCTCTGGGAGGAAAGCGGCGGCTGCGGGATCTGCAGATCGGCACCTTCCACTCCGTGGCCCTGGAGGCACTGAAACAAGCCGGGGAGGAAGTACAGCTGGCGGAAGGGATGGAATGCCTGGAGCTGGCCAAGGAGACGGTATCCCTTTTTCATCTGCCCTGCAGCGCCGGAAAGCTGACCGGAGAGATCTCCCGGATCAAGTCCGGCAGGGACTCCGCCTGGATCCCCCGGGAGGCCCGGGATCACTACCAGAAGCGGCTGGAGGAAAAGGGGCTGCTGGATTTCGACGATCTTCTTCTGCGGGCCGCGGAATATTTTGAGAGAGAGGACAGTGACAGGAGCCATTTTTCTTATCTGCTCATTGATGAATTTCAGGACTGCAATCCGGCGCAGTTCCGGCTTACAGAGGCCTGGAACCGGGGAGGAAAGTCCCTGTTTGTCATCGGCGATCCGGATCAGTCCATTTACGGCTTCCGGGGGGCGGACTCTGCCTGCTTTGAAAAACTGAAGGAAAACCATCCGGAAACAGAGGGGATCCATCTGCGGATCAACTACCGGTCTACCCCGGAGATCCTGCAGGCGGCGTTGTCGGTGATCCGGAGAAATCCCGGGGAGGAACGGGATCTGAAACCCTTTGGGGCCGGCGGAAAGCCGGTGCGGATGGTCCAGGCAGCCAGCAAGGCGGCGGAGGCGGTGTTCGCCGCCAGGGAGATCAACCGCCTGGTAGGCGGGGTGGATATGCTGGAGGCCCAGGAGCAGCGGGCAGATCAGGAAAAGAGAAACCTCCGGAGCTTCGGGGAGATCGCGGTTCTCTGCCGGACCCACCGGCAGATGGACCGGCTGGAGAAGACGCTCCGCCAGGAGGGGATCCCCTACGTGGCCGCGGGCCGGGGAAGCTTTCTGGAGGATCCGAAAGTCCGGGGAACCTGTGCCTTTTTCCGCTATCTGGCAAAAGGCGCGGAAGCGGACCGGGAACTGGCGGCGGAGCTTCTGCTGGACCGGAAAAACAACCCGCTGACGGAGACGGTCCTGGAGCATCTGGAGGAAAGGTTCCGGCCCCTGATGGCCAAAGGGAAGCCGGCAAAAATTCTGGATCAATGGATGGAGGAGCAGGATCTGGCAGAAAACACGGCCATGCTTCAGCTCCGGGGGGCGGCGGTACTCTGCGGGCATATGGAGGAACTGCTGGATAACCTGTCCTCCGGGGAAGAGGGAGACCTGCAGCGGTGCGGCGGAAAAACCTACCGGGGGGACGCGGTGCGGCTTATGACCCTCCACGCCTCCAAAGGGCTGGAGTTTCCGGCGGTGATCCTCTGCGGGGTCAGCAAAGGAGGGCTTCCCCTGGAGACGGAGAAGGAAGCGGCAGATATAGAGGAAGAGCGGCGGCTTTTCTACGTAGGTATGACCCGGGCCAGGGAGGAGCTGATCCTTACAGCCGCAGGGGAGCCTTCCGGATTCTGGGAGGAAGTGCCGGAAGAATACAGTAAAAAAGAAAAAGCGGAGGGAAGCCGGAAAAAAGCGCAGCCCAGGCAGCTGAGCCTTTTCGATTTCCTTCCTCAAGGGGAGTAACCATGGATCAGAAAACAGTTGTATGTATTTTTAACATAAATGACAAAAGAGAACCGGAGGAGAGGCTGGCCCTGGCGGCCAAAAGAGCCTTTGGCATCGAAGCCTCTCCCGTAACCTGGGAGCTGCTGCGGGGAAAGAAGGGGAAACCCTTTTTCCTGCACCATCCGGAGCTGTTCCTCTCCATCAGCCACAGCGGCCCCTATTGGGTCTGTGCCCTCAGCGGGGAGCGGATCGGCGTGGATATTCAGGAGCGGACCCGGAAACAGGGCGAGACCAGGCAGGAGGCGGAGATGCGGCTGAGACGGCTGGCCGGCCGGCATTTTGAGCCGGAAGAAAGCGATTACGTGGAAAACGGACGGGAGGGCACCCCTTACCAGCGGTTTTTTGAGATCTGGGCCGCCAAAGAAAGCTATGTGAAATATACCGGTCAGGGCATTGACGGCGGCTTCGGGGAATTCTCCACAGCCCCGGAGGCGGGAAATATCATCCGCAGCCGCCTGCCCTGGACGGCGGAAGGCGTCTGGTTCTGGAAGGAGGATGTGGGGGAGAACTACGTTCTCTGCGTGTGTACCAAAAAGCAGAAAGAAATCCGGGTGGAGTGGATCACCGACTGATCCTCCGGGCTGTCCGGATCGCAGAAGGGAGGGAGAAAAAATGTCACAGCGCTGTCAATTTAATCTGACCATGCTTCTGCTGGGAGGGGTCTGTCTGGCGGAAGCCCTGGGGGACCGGAAGGAATTATCAGCGGATTTTCAGCAGGTGGAGTGGAGGGGCAGTTCTATCCCCAATTGGCTGGAGGAATGGCATTGGCAGGAAGGGGAGGGCCTGCAGGGGGAGCTGCTCCTTTCCTATGAGGAACTGCGCCCCGCGGAACAGAAGCTGGAACTGTATTTTTTCCAGGGCCTGCAGCAGGGGGAAGAGGTGGGAATCTTTTATCTGCCCTTCCGGGGAGAAACCGGAGCGGTGTACCGGGTTTCCCTGTCTCCCACTTTGGATCCTGTACTCCGATAGCCTTTTGTTTTCCGAAAACAGAAACAGGAAAGGAACTTTATGAAGCTTTTAAAACCGGATTTTTACGATGCGTTTGTCTGCGTTGCCTCCCGCTGCCGGGATACCTGCTGCGCGGGCTGGGAGATCGAGGTGGACGAGGAAACCCTGAAAAAGTACGGAGAGGTGCCGGGAAATTTCGGCAGGATCCTCCGCTCCCGGATCTCCCGGGAAGAGGACGGAGCCTACTTTACCCTGGCCCCGGGGAGAAGATGCCCTTTTCTAAACGAGAGAAATCTCTGCGAGATCTATCTACAGCTGGGGGAGGACATGCTCTGCGATATCTGCCGGGAGCACCCCAGATTTTATCAGTGGTTCGGGGATTACACGGAGGCGGGGCTGGGACTCTGCTGCGAGGAGGTCTGCCGGCTGCTGTTTCAGCGAAAAGAACCCTTGGGATTTGTAGGAGAAGTACCGGGAGACACCGGGGAGGAGGAAGATCCCCTGCTGCAGCCTCTGCTGAAGGCCCGGGAAAGACTGTTTTCCATTCTCCAGAACAGAAGCTTTCCCATGGATCAGAGAATAGCGACGGCCCTGGAGTTTGCGGAACAGCTGGATCCCCCGGTGAGACAGGAGGATACGGAAGAGATCCGGAAACTGGCCGGTACAGATCCCGCGGATTGGCTGGAGACGGCCGGAAAAGAGGAGGCCTGGTACGGCTCCCGGGAGAAGGTTCTGGAACTGCTGAAGCTGTATGAAGGCCTGGAATCCCTGGACGGCACCTGGAGGGGCCGTATGGAAGACCTCAGGGAGCAGCTGCCCCATCTTCTGGAGCAGAGAAGGGTTTTTCTGGATGCATTCCGGAACCGGGAGTATGAGTACGAGCACCTGGCAGTCTATTTTCTGTACCGGTATTTTCTGGAAGCCCTCTTTGACGGCTGCGTTCTGCCGCCGGTAAGGTTTACGGCGGCCAGCCTTCTGATCCTGCAGCTGATGGATACCCGGCTTTGGCTGGAAAAAGGAGGGTTTTCAGAGGCGGACCGGATCTTTACGGTGAAACTGTATTCCAAAGAGATCGAATACTGTCCGGAAAATATGGAAGCCATCCGGCAGTTCCTGGAGTAAAATGCGAAAGGATGAAAGGCAGCATGAGACAGAAAAAAATATCCTGCATCGCCCTGGATCTGGACGGAACCACTCTGCGGGACGATAAGCAGATCAGCGATAAAAACAGAACAGCCCTAGAGGACGCCATTGCCGCCGGCATTACCGTGGTGATCGCCAGCGGCAGATCTCTGGGGGCTCTGCCCCCGGCGGTAACCGGCATACCGGGGATCGAGTACGCGGTCACCAGCAACGGCGCGGCCATCTACCGCATGCAGGACAGGGTCTGCCTGCACCGGGTGAGAATCCGGGCGGACGCCGTGGAAGAAATCCTGCGGCTTACAGAAGGCATGCGGCTGGGAATGGAGACCTTTCTCAACGGGATCTCCTACGCTTCGCGGGAATATCTGGAGGATCCCGTCAGCTTTGGCGCCATGCCCTATGCGGTGAACTACATTCAGAGCACCCGGCAGCCGGTGGAAAACATCCGGGACTTTGTCAGAGCGCACAGGGCGGAACTGGACGGGCTGGACCTGATCACGGCGGACGAGGAGAAGAAGGTTAGCCTTCAGACGCGTTTGTCCACGGCCGGTCTTCCCATCTATGTTACATCCTCTGTTAAGAACCGGGTGGAAACGGTGGCGGAGGAGGCGGGAAAAGCCGGAGGGCTCCGCTTTCTGCAGAAGCTGCTGGGCATTCCCCGGGAGGAGACGGCGGCCTTCGGGGACGGAGACAACGACGTCGATCTGCTGGAGGCCGCAGGCATATCCTTTGCCATGGAAAATGCCTCCGAATCCTGTAAGGCAGCGGCGGATTATATTACAAAATCCAACCGAGAGGACGGCGTGGCGTTCGGCATCTATGAGATCCTGGGGATTCCTGCCTCGGGAAAGGAGCGCGTATGAAGATCCATGGGTTTCAGACCCTGACTCTGCTGGACTATCCGGGACAGGTAGCCTGCACGGTCTTTCTGGGAGGCTGCAACTTCCGCTGCCCCTTCTGCCAGAACGGCAATCTGGTCCTGCAGCCGGAACGGGAGCCGGTGATCCCGGAGGAAGAAGTGTTCCGGCATCTGGAAAAACGAAAAGGAATTTTAAAAGGCGTCTGCATAACCGGCGGAGAACCTACCCTGGCACCGGATCTGGAGGCGTTCATCCGGAAGATCCGCAATCTGGGCTATGGGGTAAAGCTGGATACCAACGGCTACCGGCCGGAGGTTCTGAGGCATCTGGTTGAGAAAGGCCTACTGGACTATGTGGCCATGGACATTAAAAACAGTCCCGGCCGCTACGGGGAAACCGCAGGCCTGCCGGAACTGGATGTGCTGAAGATCCAGGATTCCGTGGAACTGTTGAAAGAGGGAAGAACAGACTACGAGTTCCGCACCACCGTCACCCGGGAGCTCCACGGAAAAGAAGAGCTGAAAAAGATCGGAGAATGGCTCCGGGGCAGCCGCAGATATTTCCTGCAGAATTACCGGGAGTCCGAGGCGGTGATCCGGCCGGGATTTACCGGATATTCCCGGGAACAGCTGGAGCGGTTCCGGGAAATGCTGCTGGCCGATATCCCGGAAGTAGGCATCCGGGGCGTGGATTAACCTCTTTACTGCACTTGCCTGTACCAGTAGCCGAAAGGCGCGTTTCCGGGAGTTCCGGAAGGATCCCGGGCGGGTTTAAAACCGGAAAATCCGAACATGCCCGCCATAAACTGCTCCCGGATATCGAAGACCCCGGGGACGCCCAGGATAAAGACATTTCCCAGGGCATCGGAGCGGCCCAGGAGAAAGTGGCGGTAGCTGTAAAACCCGTGGAGCAGAAATTGATTGCTGCTGATGAGCCAGCCCTCTTTCCGCAGTTCCGGAAGATCCTTCAGATCCAGCCGGACACAGTCCCGGATCTCGTCATCGTCAAAAGGCCGGATGCGGGGAAAGCGGGAGAGCAGTGTTTCCCATCGGTCGCCCGGGGATCCCGCGGTTCCCGCGTCTTTGCCGGGAGCTGCTTCGGAAGCGGTTTCATCGCCGGACCTTTCCTCTGTGGAAGCCATGTGGAGGATCCTTTCCGTATCTTCCTCTGCTTCCTCAGGAGCCGGAGCTTCAGAGGATTTTTCCGGGGGGATTTCCGGGACCTCCTCTGCGGGTGCAGGATCCTGCAGTACCCTGGGATCCGTGGTAAAGCGGTCCGGCGCAAGGGGAATATCATCCCAGGCCGTGGCGTAGACTCTGTTTTCCGGTCCCAGGATCAGAAGGCCCGACAGATCCTCCAGAGAAAAAGCGGTATCCCCCATATGTACGGCGGGAGCCATGAGACGGCCGGAGATGCCGTTCTTTCCGGCCCGGAGGATTCCGATAGGGATGCCGAAGAGAAGATCCCGGATCCTCACAAAGCCGCAGACGTTTAAGGGGGATCCCTCCGGCAGGGAGATAACGTTCAGACGGAATTCCATCTGACAGCTGCCGTTCCGTGCCTCCACCCGCACGAACCCCCGGTTTTCTCCTTTGATATTTTCCGGATATTCGTATACATAGGCTATAAACCGTTTATAATCAGACATGCCGGACACCTGCTCCTTTCAAGTTCTATAGATACTATATGCCCGTGGGGAGGATATTATGACGGAAGATGAAAAATATATGAAAGAGGCCATCCGCCAGGCAAAAAAAGCGGAAGCCCTGATGGAAGTGCCCATCGGCTGCGTCATCGTCTGCGGGGGAAAGATCATTGCCCGGGGCTATAACCGCAGGAACACGGATAAAAATACCCTGTCCCACGCGGAGCTGAACGCCATCCGCAAGGCCAGCAGAAAGCTGGGAGACTGGCGGCTGGAGGGCTGCACCCTGTACGTGACCCTGGAGCCCTGCCAGATGTGTGCCGGGGCCATTATCCAGGCCCGCATGGACCGGGTGGTCATTGGTAGCATGAATCCCAAGGCGGGCTGCGGCGGCTCCATCCTGAACCTGCTGGAGATGAAAGAATTCAACCACCAGGCGGAAGTGGAGCGGGGAGTCCTGGAGGAAGAATGCGGCAGCCTGCTCAGCAGCTTTTTCCGCCGGCTCCGGGAGAGAAAAAAGCTGCAGACCAAAGAAGAATGTTGACGTGACCGCCGGAAACCAGTATAATAAAGAACGTGTCCGGGAGACCGGAACAGGGAGAGTTATCGAAGTGGTCATAACGAGCCGCACTCGAAATGCGGTTGTCCGCAAGGGCACGTGGGTTCGAATCCCACACTCTCCGTAAACAGCAAACCCGCGTAAATCAAGAGTTTACGCGGGTTTTCGTATGCCTTTCAGCTGGTGATTTTGCCCTGCTGAAAACAGGCAAATCCGGGTGAATGGTGCCCGTGGTGCCCTAATTTGTGGTGCCCTGCGGCAAACTTCTTATACATCTTATTCATTACTTTACTGTTCTTGCGTTTTGGCTTCTCGCCGGATTTTCATGATCTGAATTTGATATATAAAAACGGGAATTCGTGCAATCAACGCAACGACACTGAACATGAGTAGTAGAAAAATTCACGGATTGCGTTATTTGCCATCGTAAAACGTTCTATAATCTTTATTTTGAAATTCTCAAAATTCGACACGAACACCATCAAGCTCTATTTTTTACACCTCCCCGAATTGGGCAATCATCAGCCTGTAAAGCGCAGTGCCCCTTTCTTATGTCTTTTTGTGGGGAATTATAATTTTGTAACTGATAAATAATGTAGAAATACATATTTTATCAGTTGTATCTTATAAAATAGAATTTTCTTCGTTGTATTTCAAGCGTAAGTGAGTTATACTAAGAGCAGCCATGAGAAAGGGGGCTGCAAAACCCATGATCAAACGCGAATTGTATATGAGCCGCATCCGTCCCTTTATCGGATCGGAACTCATTAAAGTTATGACCGGTATTCGCCGCTGCGGAAAGTCGGTCATGTTGGAGCTTGTCAAACAGGAGCTTATTGAGTCCGGGGTTCATCCATCTCAGTTTATCTCGATCAATTTTGAGGATATGCGCTATTCTCATCTGCAGACCGCGAAGGCTTTGCACGATGAAATTACAGCGAGAGCCGCCAAAATGGACGGAAAGGTATATCTTTTCTTTGATGAGATTCAGGAAGTGAAGGATTGGGAGAAATGCGTCAACTCTCTGCGCATTTCCCTTGACTGCGACATCTACATTACCGGCTCCAACGCCAAGCTGCTGTCCGGTGAGCTTGCAACCTACTTGGGAGGACGCTATGTGGAGTTTGTGATCTATCCGTTCTCCTTCGCGGAGTTTTTGGAACTGTACCGCCCGATTGCGCCGGATGAGCCGGTGCAGAAAGCTTTCCAGAAGTACCTTCTGTCCGGCGGTATGCCGTACCTTGCCAATCTCCGCTTTGCCGATGAGCCGTCAAGGCAGTATCTCCATGACCTGTTTAACTCGGTGCAGCTCAAGGACATCGTGAAGAGATACAAAATCCGTGATGTGGATTTACTGGAGCGCATCATCGCCTATGTTATGGCCAATGTCGGCACGACCTTTTCGGCAACATCGCTGGCAAAGTTCCTCAAAAACGAGCAGCGCACCGTAGCGCCGGAGACGATCCTGAACTACATCAAATACTGCTGCGATGCTTATCTGTTCTATCAGGTGAAACGCGAAGACTTGCAGGGCAAGCATATTCTCGCGTCCAACGAAAAATACTACATTGCCGACCACGGCATCCGTGAAGCGGTGTTCGGGGGCAACACAAAGGACATCAACCTCATCCTTGAGAACATTGTCTATCTGGAACTGGTGAGAAGAGGGTACGAAGTAACCGTTGGCAGAACCGGAGACAAGGAGATCGACTTCGTGTGCGGCAAACGCGGAGAGAAGCTGTATGTTCAGGTGGCGTATCTCCTTGCGTCGGAGGAAACCATTGCCCGGGAGTTTGGGGCTTATGATTCCATCCGCGACAACTTCCCGAAGTATGTTGTTTCGCTGGACGAATTTGACATGAGCAGGGGCGGTATCAAGCATCGGAATATCCGCGATTTCCTTCTGATGGACGAGTGGAACTAAGAATAGGCCCGCCAAAGTTCTGAGCATTGTCCCCTTGTACACTGACGCTGTACAAATACTATGCAATATAGATCCTCTGGCAGGATCTGCGAGAAAGGAGTTTCTTATGAACTACACATCTATGATTTTCAGCCCCACGGGCGGCACGGAAAAGGTCACAGCAGCTCTGACTGCTGCTTGGGGCACTGCATCACGGGTCGTGGATCTTACCAATGCGAAAACAGATTTTTCCAGCGTTGTCTTTCAGCCGGAGGATGTAGCGGTAATTGCCGTGCCGTCCTATGGCGGTCGGGTTCCGGGACTTGCAGCAGAGCGAATCCGGAAGGTACACGGAAACCGTGCGCATGCAGTTTTGGTCTGCGTTTATGGAAACCGTGCCTACGATGACACGTTAGCAGAACTGGAAGATCTGGCGAAGGCATCGGGATTCCAGATCACGGCAGCAGTAGCCGCCGTTGCGGAACATTCTATTGTACGGCGTTTTGCTGCGGGCCGCCCTGACGCGGAAGATCAAGCAATTCTGAAAGGCTTCGGTCAAAAGATCCGGGAGCGGCTGCAGAGGGGAGAAAAAGCCGGATGCATCCCAGGCAATCGCCCATACAAAAAATCCGGCGGCGGCATAGTACCTCAGACCGGGGATGCCTGCATCCAGTGCGGCCAATGTGCGGCACAATGTCCTGCTATGGCCATCGATACAGCAGATGCCGGAAAAATTGATACAACAAAGTGTATCGGCTGTATGCGTTGTGTGAAAATCTGTCCACAGCACGCCAAGGCCTTGGAACCCTCCGTGCTGACCGGAATCGAATCTATGTTGGAAAAAGTCTGCCTGGATTACAGATCCTGTGAACTGTATTAAGAAAATTACTGTGTTTTTTATCTGCCTGAGAGGAAATAAGGAGGCCCGCCATGGACGAAAAAAGATTCAAAGCCTTTGAAGATATGCTTGCCGCTATCCTCAAGCAGTATGACGATACGGCAGAAAAGATGGCAAAGCTCAAAGCTCAGGGGAAGGAGAAATCGGTTACCTACCGCCAGCTTTTTGCCACTAAACTTCAGCTGCAGGCGATGTTGTCCTATTACCGGACGTATGGGCTTTTAGAGAATGATGGATACAAAGGACAATGAAGCGCAATCCTATTTAGCCATGATAAAAAGCCTCCTTTGATACGCTCATTGTACCAAAGGAGGTTTCGTTTTACGAACGTACGACTTATAATCTATCCGCCAACAATATCTTTGTAGGCCACCAGCGACACATTCCCCATCTCCTTTGCCCGGTCAATACATCCTTTTGTAAAGCCGGTTTTGGCAAAGAGATAGTAGCGGACATTTTTATAGGGGAACAGTTCGCTGCGTTTTACGAGGGTTTCCAAAACGCCGAGATCGATTTGCTCATTCGTCCATTTGCACTCGCCGAAAAGGGCGGTGTTTTTATCCTGTTCCGCAAGAATATCGATTTCTGTCTGACGCTTTTCCCTGGGATCGTTGCCCCACCAGCGGCCGAGAGAGGAAAACTCCACCGGGCATTCGCCGGAGAGCAGAAGCTTCCAGAGATACTGCTTGCAGATTTCTTCAAACGCCTTGCCCATATAGTCGGATAGATGCGGCTCGATACGCTTGTAGGCCAAGTCGGCTGCGCCGCGGGCGATGATCGAGTTGTTTTCCGGCACAAAGCGATACCAGAAGCGGAACATATTGTCCGCAATGGAATAGACCGCTTTCCGGGACGCCTTTTCTCCATAAGGCGTTTCTTTTTTGATAATGCCCAGGGAGATCAGGTTTTTTACATAGGCGGAGCAGATATTGGTGTTTTCCCCCACCTTTTCGGAAATCTCCGACATGCGGGAAGCGCCGGTGGCAATGGCCGTGATAATCGCATTGTAGAGCGCCGGTTCCCGCACCTCCTGCTTGAGCAGGTTTTCCGGCTCTTCAAACAGGGCGGAGTTGGGATTCAGGAAAGTGTTTTTGATATTGTCCTCAATGCTCAGCTTGTCGCTTATGCCGCGTATATAAACATAGGCTGTTCGGAATGCGTTCATGATTCGTCATCCTTTCTGCCGGGTACGGCCTCCATATCAAACATGGCAAGAGCGGCGTTGACCTTATCCATCCGAACCGTTTCTTTTCCCTGCTCCAGCTCCCGGACAAAGCGAAGCCCCAGCCCGCTGCGGTTCGGAAGACTCTGAGAACAGATCGCCGGTTGCCTGCCCGGGAGATTTGCACTATAATATCTGTAAACGAGATCCGGGAAGACCGGAAGAGAAAGACCATAAAAGTCACAGAAGGAGGATAAGATCATGGAGAACAGCAAACGGCCGGAGGATATGGCACGCATTACGACCAGCGAATTGGCGGAGGCTTTTATCGAGGAGCAGGTCAGCGCCATCCGGGAGCAGGTTGGAGACAAAAAAGTGCTGCTTGCCCTTTCCGGAGGCGTGGACTCTTCCGTGGTGGCGGCGCTGCTGATCAAAGCGATAGGCAGGCAGCTGGTGTGCGTTCATGTGAATCACGGACTTCTCCGCAAAGGGGAGCCGGAGCAGGTGGTAGAGGTGTTCCGCCATCAGATGGACGCCAATCTGGTGTATGTGGACGCCATTGACCGCTTCCTGGATAAACTGGATGGAGTGGAGGATCCCGAGCAGAAAAGAAAGATCATCGGCGCGGAATTTATCCGGGTGTTTGAGGAAGAAGCCAGGAAACAGGAGGGCATTGAGTTCCTGGCGCAGGGAACCATTTATCCCGATATCCTGGAGAGCGACGGCGTAAAGGCGCACCACAATGTGGGCGGTCTGCCGAAGGATCTGCAGTTCCAGCTGGTAGAGCCTCTGAAGCTGCTGTTTAAGGACGAAGTGCGGGTAGTCGGCAAGGCTCTGGGCCTGCCGGACGGCATGGTCTACCGTCAGCCCTTCCCGGGACCGGGGCTGGGTGTGCGGTGCCTGGGGGCGATCACCAGAGACCGGCTGGAGGCAGTCCGGGAGTCTGACGCCATCTTAAGAGAAGAGTTCGCAAAGAACGGCCTGGAAGGAAAGGTATGGCAGTATTTTACCATTATTCCGGATTTCAAATCTGTGGGCGTAAAAGAAGGCAAGCGCTCCTTCGAGTGGCCGGTGATCATCCGCGCCGTGAACACCAAGGACGCCATGACCGCCACGGTAGAGGACGTACCCTTTGCCCTGCTGCAGCACATTACAGAGCGGATCACCAAAGAAGTGCCGGGAGTGAACCGGGTGTGCTACGATCTGACACCGAAGCCCACGGGAACCATTGAGTGGGAATAAAACGAAACACCGTAAAAGCCTGGTATTTATGCGGGTTTGGCCTGCATGACGGAAGAAATCCATATTACAAAGCCCTTAGCTGTGGGAAATCACTCATAGCTAAGGGCTTTTTGCGTCGTTCCCATGAAAGGAAGCGTTTCCTTAGAGATGATTTCCTTACGTCTCTGTTTGGAATGATAGCGTCAGTGTACAAGAGGCAACGACCGTATTGTCCCCTTGTGCACTGACGCTACCGTAAATAGAAAATCAAAAGGATATTGACAAATAGACTCCCGGGAATTATACTTTGCTTGTAAGGCAGTTAGTTACCTGACTAACAAACTGGCAAACAAGCGCGGGAGGTGCTATGATTGAATGTAAATACGAATATAGATAAACCCATTTTTCTTCAGATCGCGGAACAGCTCGAGGATTCCATATTTACCGGAGTGTTCCCGGAAGAGACGCAAATTCCATCCACAAACGAAATTTCCGCGCTGCTCAGTATCAATCCGCATACGGTTTTAAAAGGAATGAATGTGTTGGTTGATGAGAAAATCATCTACAAGAAAAGAGGGCTTGGAATGTTTGTAAAAGAGGGAGCTGTTGAAAAAATACGGCAAAAAAGGCAAAGTCAGTTTTACGAGCAGTATGTTTCGACTTTAATAAGCGAAGCGATGAAGTTGCAAATGTCCAAAGAAGAGATAATTTCTCTGATAGAAAGGGGTTATGACCATGAACGCCATTCAGATTAAGAATATAACGAAAAGATATAAAGATGTTACGGCGCTTGACGATGTTTCTTTCTCTTTTGAGTTCGGAAAAATATATGGATTTTTAGGAAGAAACGGTGCTGGCAAGACTACCCTCATCAATATTATTGCAAACCGTATTTTTGCGGATCAGGGCGAGATCCTGATTGACGGTATTCCCTCTAAAGAAAATATGCGTGTCCACGAAAAGATATTTTGTATGAGCGAAGCAGACTTATATGATAGAGATCTGAAGGTCAGAGATCATTTTAAGTGGACAGATCGGTTTTATACGGATTTTGATATGAACAAAGCTTTTGAGTTTTCCAAAGCCTTCCATCTTGACACGAACAAAAGGTTTAAGGCGTTATCGAAAGGTTATCAATCCATTTTCAAATTGATTATTGCGCTATCGCTCAATGTTCCATATGTAATCTTTGACGAGCCGGTATTAGGACTCGACGCAAATCATCGGGAGCTGTTTTACAGCCTGTTGCTGAAAGAGTTTGAAAATAATGAGCGGACGCTTATTATTGCGACACATCTGATCGAGGAGGTTTCCAATATTATTGATGAAGTCGTCTTAATTGATAAGGGAAAGATTCTTGTTCAGGAAACTGTTGAGGAACTACTGGAGAAAGGGTATAGTGTTTCCGGGGCGGCGCAGGAAGTTGACCGCTATTGTGCAGGCAGAAATGTGATCGGCTATGACGAGTTAGGCGGCTTAAAAGTTGCTTATCTATTGGGAGAGAAAACGGTTTTACCGCAGGAAAGTAATCTGCAGATCACCGCAATGAATTTGCAAAAACTGTTTGTAAAGATGACGGAGAAAGGTGGCGGCGAAAATGAGTAAATTAAAATCTGCTGTTTTATATGAATATTCAACAAAAATAAGGGCGATAGGAATTTTCTATTTGATCCAATATCTGATCGTAGCTCTTATCTTTGCGATCGTCGCAATTTGTACCGAAGGAAAGGAAACCGCCTCCAATGCCTTGGAGTTCAGTTCCGTTGTTTTTGTCAGTGTGATCGGAGTATTAGGATATAAAGAAGATTTCAAAGCGTTGATCCAAAACGGATATACACGAAAATATATCTTTGGAGCGACGATTTGCATGTTTACATTACTGGCAGGCACAATGGCGCTTATTGATACCATCATCGGGAACTCCCTTCATTTTTTCAATAATCACTATTTTACTCTATACAGCAGCCTTTACGGATACAGAAATGTTTTTGCAAACTGGTTATGGTTTACTGCTTTATATCTGATGTTTTGTATCCTTTTCTACTTTGCGGTTTTAGTGATCAACAGAGTTGGAAAAACAGTCTCCCTTCTGATAGGCGTTGGAGTCTGCGGTATCGTTCTTCTGGTTATCGCGCTGTTCCAGTTTGTATTCTCGGATGAGTTTGTAAGAAAGACCGGGGAGTTTATGATGAAAGCCATGGGATTTATGAGGGATGGCACAATAAATCTTTTTTGCCCGATCCTATCATTTCTTGTAATCGGAGTGATTTTTGGGATCGGCTCCTATGCCGTAATCCGGCGCACGGAATTAAGATAAAACGATTTCGCTCCCAAAGCGGAGCGGCATAAGATGTGACGGAGGATCGTATGAAATTTGTGATTGAGCATTTATCAAAGAGTTTTGAGAAAAAGGAAGTTCTCAGAGACATTGATTTTACCTTTGACGAGGGAAAGATCTACGGGCTTCTGGGCAGGAACGGCGCCGGTAAAACAACGCTGTTTAACTGCCTGAACCGTGATCTGAAAGCGGACAGCGGAAATTTTTATATAGAGGAGGAAAACGGCCTCCGCCGTGAGGTGGCCGCGGAGGACATCGGCTATGTGCTCTCTACCCCTACCGTGCCGGAGTTTCTTACAGGCAGGGAGTTTTTGAAGTTCTTTATGGACATCAATGAGAAGTCTATCAAAAATCCAAAAAGCATAGACGAGTATTTTGCGTATATGAGCATTGCGCCGGAGGACAGGGATAAGCTGCTCAAGGACTACTCCCACGGGATGAAAAACAAAATGCAGATGCTCATCAACATCATCGCGCAGCCCAACATCCTGCTGCTGGACGAGCCCCTGACTTCTCTGGATGTGGTGGTGGCGGAAGAAATGAAGCAGCTGCTCCGCTCGCTGAAACAGGACCGCATTACCATCTTTTCCACCCATATTATGGATCTGGCCCTTGACCTCTGCGATGAGATCGTGCTGCTCCATCGCGGCGAGCTGGAGGTGGTGGAGAAAACCGATCTGGACAGCCGGGAATTTAAGGATAAGATCCTTGCGGCACTCAGGGAGGAAGGAAATGAATAAGACCCTTAAAATTTCTTTTTCCCTGAAAAACACCTACCGTGTCAACGGGATCCTGTTTTCCTTAAAGCAGATACCGCTCTTAAAGCGGCTGTTTCCGGCAGCGCTGTATCAGGTAAAGGGGCTTAAAACTTTTGCCAACCTGGTGTCCGTGCTGTGGGAGACCGCTTCCGCGTTTCTCGGCAAGTTCCTTTACTTTATCACCATGGTATGCGGGATCGGAATCCTGTATCAAAAGCTGCCGGAGCATGAGGCGTTCCTGCATATCCTGCTGTTTCTCACGGTGATCGGCAGCTTTGTGAACACCCACCTTTTCAATCCGACCAAGGATAAATATTATGCCATGATCCTGATGCGGATGGATGCGCGGGAATATACGCTGGTAAATTATTTCTACTCCATACTGAAGGTTGTTGTAGGATTTTTGCCTTTTACCATCCTGTTCGGTATGGGCAAAGGCGTACCCTTGTGGTTCTGTCTGCTCCTGCCTCTTTGCATCGCGGGGATGAAGCTGTTCGCGGCGGCGGTTACCCTGTGGGATTATGAAAAAAGAGGGTTTGGATACAACGAAAACAGGCTGTCCAAATATGTGTGGGGCTGCATCGCCCTGCTTTTAGCCGCTGCCTATGGGCCGCCGGCTTTCGGGTTCGCGGTGCCCTCGGCGGTATCCATGGTCCTGTTCTTAATGTGTATTCCCCTTGGCATGGCAAGTATCACAAGACTGACCGCCTTCAACGATTATTACGCCATCAACAAAGAATTGCTGGCCGGCCTGACCAATCAGATGGACCGCGCGGCGGCAACGCAGCTTGTAAAACAGGTCAATGAGAAGAAAATATCCGCGGATACGTCCATTACCAGCAGCCGCAGGGGGTTTGAATACCTGAATGAGCTGTTTATCAAACGGCACAGGAAGATACTCTGGAACTCTACGAAGAAGATTTCCTGGGTGTGCGCGTTTCTTGTGGCCGCGGTGCTGACGGGAGTCTATCTGGCGCCCAAAGAAAAACCGGTGATCAACGAAATCGTGATGACCTGGCTTCCGTACTTTGTGTTTATCATGTACGCCATCAACCGGGGCACGAACTTTACCCAGGCGCTTTTTATGAACTGCGATCACAGCCTGCTGACCTATTCCTTTTATAAAAAGCCGGGTTTTATCCTGCGGCTGTTTCAGATCCGCCTGCGGGAGATCATGAAGATCAACGCCGTCCCGGCGCTGGTGATCGGCGGAGGACTGGCCCTGATCCTGTTTGTCACCGGGGGAACGGACAATCCGCTGAACTATGTGGTGCTGGTCGTTTCCATCCTGTGCATGAGCCTGTTCTTCTCCATTCATTACCTGACGATCTATTATCTGCTCCAGCCTTACAATGCGGGGACGGAGCTGAAAAGCGGCACATACCGGATCGTTCTGACCGTAACCTATGTGGCATGCTTCGCGCTGATGAAGCTGCGCATGCCGATCCTGCTGTTCGGAGCCATGACGATTGTCTTCTGTGTCCTTTACAGCATTGCCGCCAGCATTCTGGTATACCGCCTCGCGCCGAAAACCTTCAGGCTGAGAACATAACGGGGCGGCCCCGCTGACGGGAGATCCACAGAAGGAAAAGCGGATGGATTTAAGAAAGACGATCTGTTTGGAGATTCTGTCCGCGGTCCGCGGAAAAAGGTTTCTTTTCCGGGCGGTTTGGGATAAAATAAAATCGTGGGATCCGGTGGATCATAAAATACCTTTCCGCGGGAAGGGTTTATAGAAAATCAAGGAGGACAGATGATGCGGTACGAAATCAAAGGAGAACCGCTTCCGGTGGTGATCTGCTATCTGGAAGACGGCGAGCAGATGGTGACAGAGGGAGGCGCCATGTCCTGGATGTCTCCGAACATGAAGATGGAGACGGAAGGCGGCGGTTTCGGGAGGGTGTTCGGCCGGATGTTTTCCGGAGAAACTCTTTTTCAGAACAGATACACGGCCCAGGGGCAGGGGATGATCGCCTTTGCTTCCAGCTTTCCGGGGTCCATCCGGGCGTTTCAGATCGCCCCGGGCCAGGAAATGGTCTTCCAGAAAAGTTCCTATCTGGCGGCGGAGGCAGGCGTAGAGCTTTCCGTATTTTTCAACAAGAAACTGGGAAGCGGCTTTTTCGGCGGCGAGGGATTCATCATGCAGAAAACTTCCGGCCAGGGCATTGTCTTTGCGGAATTTGACGGATACGTCATGGAATACGATCTGAATCCCGGTCAGGAGATCGTAGTGGATACCGGCCATCTGGCCGCCATGACCGCGGGCTGCAGCATCGATATCCGTTCCGTGCCGGGCCTGAAGAATAAATTCCTGGGAGGAGAGGGCTTTTTCAATACCGTGATCACGGGACCGGGAAGAGTCTGGCTCCAGACCATGCCGCTGCCCAATGTGGCGGGCGCCCTGCGGCCCTTCCTGCCCAGCGGCGACAATTGATAGGATGGAAACAGTCAGGAGGAATGAGACATGCGCTTGGAAAAGATACAGAATACCCTGAAAGAAAAACACATCTCCTACGATTACACCGAGGAGGACGGCTGCGGCAGCATCGATTTTGAGCACCGGGGCCTCTCCTATCACATCTGGGAGTACGCGGAGGAGGGGATCCCCTGCGGGGTGGAGACGAACCTGGCCAATGTGGGCCGGACCCAGGAACTGGAAGGAGACTATGAGGAGAAAGTCATCCAGATCCTTTCGTACTTCTAAAAACGGGCATACAGATACCAGCTGAGGCCTGCCCAAAGGGCTGTCAGCAGGGGGATCAGCGTCAGGAACCGGAAATGCCGGGTCTTGTGATGAAAAAAGTACATAGCCAGCAGGCAGCCGGCGCCGCCGCCCAGGATGGCCGTAAGGAACAAAATCCTTTCGGGGATCCGGCGGCGGCGTCTCCGCGCTCTCTGCTTATCGGACCGGAAGCAGAAAAATCCGGTCAGATTTATGGCCGCCAGATAAACAGATAAAAACAGATCCGGAAGGGACAGCATATTTATTGACAAATCCTCACCGCCTCTTCATAATATTTTTTATAGTCTGTGCGTATTGTAACAGATTTTTGGAAAAAAGGAAAGTTTCAGCGGAGAAGGGAGGAGACAGAATGGAAGATATGATCGTGCTGACCGATGAGGACGGACAGGAAGTGGAATTTGAGCTGCTGGATCTGATCGAATATCAGGGAGAGGAATACGCGGTCCTTTATCCCGCGGAGGGCGGCGAGGAGGAACTGGTCCATATCCTGCGGGTGATCTCCGAGGATCTGGACGATGAAGAGGCGAGATACGAGGGGCTGGAAGATCAGGAACTGATCGATGCCGTCTACCGTATTTTCCGGAAACGGAACGGACTCAGCTGACACGGGAGGAAAAAGATGAAAAGACAGTGGCCGCAGGCGGTGATCTTTGATATGGACGGCCTGATGTTCGGGACAGAGCAGATGATCCAGCGGTCCTGGGATCAGGTGGGGCCGGAATTGGGGTATGAGCCCCTGGGATATCATATCTATCAGACGATGGGCATGAACCGGGCTTCCAGAAAAGAATATTTTCTGGGTCAGTACGGGGAGGATTTCCCCTTTGAACGGTTTCAGGACGCTTACCGGGAGAAAGTGAAGGTCCTGACGGACCGGGAAGGGGTTCCGGTGAAGCCGGGTCTGCGGGAACTTCTGCGGTACCTGCGGCAGGAAAAGCTCCCGGCAGTAGTGGCGACGGGTTCCAGCCGGGCCCACGCCCTGGATCTTCTGGAGAGGACCGGGGTGCTTGGATTTTTTCAGTTTGTGCTGGCGGGGGATCAGGTACGGAGGGCCAAACCGGATCCGGAGATCTATCTGAAAACCTGTGACATGCTGGGGAAAAGGCCGGAGGAGACCCTGGTGCTGGAGGATTCCTGGAACGGCGTCCGCTCTGCTTACAAAGCGGGAACGCCGGTGATCCTGATCCCGGACCTGCAGCGGGATTCTTCCCCGGTGGAAGGATTGTATCTGAAAAAAATGGGTTCCCTGACGGATGTGGAGATCTGGCTGAAAAATACCAAGGCGGAGGAAGAAAGGACATGGAACTGAAATTATACGCGGGAAGACCGGAAAATTGTGAGGGAAGACTGGAAAGGGAGATCCGGGTGTACGATCTGCTGGACCGGCTGGGCATTGCCTATGACCGGGTGGACCACCAGGCGGTGATGACCATGGAGGGCTGTCAGGAGATCGACGGGACGCTGGGGGTATCCATGTGCAAGAACCTGTTCCTGTGCAACGCTCAGAAGACCAGCTTTTACCTGCTGCTGATGCCCGACGACAAGAAGTTCCGGACCAAAGATCTTTCCAGGCAGATCCAGTCTGCCCGTTTGTCTTTTGCCGGGGCGGAGTATATGGAAAAATATCTGGACATTGAACCGGGAGCGGTGAGCGTCATGGGTCTGATGAATGATACCGGACAGAACGTGCGGCTGCTGATCGACCGGGAGACTCTGGAGGCGGAATATCTGGGCTGCCATCCCTGCGTGAACACCAGCAGCCTGAAAATAAAAATGTCCGACATTCTGGAAAAATTCCTGCCGGACACAGGGCACGGGTACACGGCGGTGGACCTGCCCAGAGAATAAAAAAAGGCATAATAAGTCCGTGCGCCTCCCGTCGAACTTACGCCACGCACGTTACTCCTACAGTTAACTCGGCCCAGGCGCCCTTACGGCACACGGAAGGTTCCACTTAGTGCTGCTGCATTCCTGCCCTGACACGGTTCATGGATTCCCGTTGCGTAAGACCCGGACGTCAGCGCCACTTATAAGAGGCAGCTGCGCAGTGAAAAAGTCCTCGGTTCGGCATCACCCCTGCTGTAGCGGATTGCAGGTACAGGGCACCGCTGACTCCCCGGCTGCACGGACTCTAAGAGTATAACCTGTTTGCCGGGAAAAGTCAACGCTCAGTCAATAAAGAACTTGTAGTACCCTGGAAAATAAGCTATAATAAATAGAATCAGACGGCTGCCCAGGGGGGCGGAAAATCCTGGGGCGGACCGTTGCCATGCCGAAAGGCAAATTTAGAAGGATAGGATGGATGAGTCAAATGAAAAGAATCGGATTATTGACAAGCGGCGGTGACTGTCAGGCATTGAACGCGACCATGCGGGGTGTGGTAAAGGGCCTGGCCAACAACCTGGATGAGCTGGAAGTTTACGGCTTCATGAACGGGTACAAGGGACTGATCTACGGGGATTACCGTATGCTGACCTCCAAGGATTTCTCGGGGATCCTGACCCGCGGCGGCACGATTCTGGGGACTTCCCGCCAGCCCTTTAAACTGATGCGCGTTCCGGATGAAAAGGGTCTGGATAAGGTAGAGGCCATGAAGCAGACGTACTACAAGCTGCGCCTGGACTGCCTGGTGATCCTGGGCGGCAACGGCACACAGAAGACGGCCAATCTTCTGCGGGAAGAGGGCCTGAACATCATCCATCTTCCCAAGACCATCGACAATGATATTTACGGAACGGATATGACCTTCGGCTTCTACAGCGCGGTGAACATCGCCACGGATGCCATTGACTGTATCCACACCACAGCCTCCTCCCACAACCGTGTGTTTATCGTGGAGGTTATGGGCCACAAGGTGGGCTGGCTGACTCTGTATGCGGGCATCGCCGGCGGCGCGGATATCATCCTGATCCCGGAGATTCCCTACGATATCGATAAAGTGGTGGACGCCATCAACAAGCGTGTGGCAAGAGGCAGCGGATTTACGATCCTGGCCGTGGCGGAGGGAGCCATTTCCAAGGAGATCGCCGCGCTTCCCAAGAAGGAGCAGAAAAAGAAACTGGAAAACATCGCAAAGAAGTATCCCTCCATCTCCTACAAGATCGCGGAGGACCTGCAGCAGCGGACCGGCATTGAGATCCGTGTGACGGTGCCCGGCCATACCCAGAGAGGCGGAAGCCCCTGCCCTTATGACCGTGTGCTCTCCACCAGGATCGGCTCCGAGGCCGCGAAACTGATCCTGGATGATCAGTATGGCTACATGGTGGGCATTGTCAACGGCAAGGTAAAGAAAGTTCCCCTGGAGGAATGCGCGGGCAAGCTGAAGATGGTGGATCCGGACTGCCAGGAGGTCAAAGACGCCAAGAGAATGGGCATCAGCTTCGGAGATGAAGACGTTTAAGACAGGAGTGAATCCATGAGCTATACAGCTCTGTATCGAAAGTTCCGCCCCGGGGAGTTTGAGGATGTCAAGGGGCAGGACCACATTGTAACTACATTAAAGAACCAGATGCGCACCGGGCGCATCGGACATGCTTACCTGTTCTGCGGGACCCGCGGGACAGGTAAGACTACGGTGGCGAAGATTCTGGCCCGGGCGGTAAACTGCCAGCATCCCGTGGACGGGAGTCCCTGCAACACGTGCGATTCCTGCCGGGCGATCCTGGCCGGACGGTCCACCAATGTCATCGAGATCGACGCGGCTTCCAACAATGGAGTGGACAACATCCGGGAGATCCGGGAGGAGGTTTCCTACCGGCCTACGGAAGGCCGCTACAAAGTTTATATTATCGACGAGGTTCACATGCTCTCGGCGGGAGCCTTCAACGCGCTGCTGAAGACCCTGGAGGAGCCGCCGGAGTATGTGATTTTTATTCTGGCCACCACGGAGGCCAACAAGATCCCGGTGACCATCCTCTCCCGCTGCCAGCGTTATGATTTCCGGCGGATCACCATCGACACCATAGCGGACCGGCTGAAAGAGCTGACGGAGAAGGAGGGCGTGGACGCCGACGAGAAAGCTCTGCGCTACGTGGCGAAAAAGGCGGACGGCTCCATGCGGGACGCCTTAAGCCTTCTGGACCAGTGCATCGCCTTTTATCTGGGGGAGACCCTGACCTACGACAAGGTCCTGGAAGTCCTGGGAACGGTGGACACGGAAGTGTTCAGCCGTCTCCTGCGGAAGGTCATTGCCGGGGATGTGTCCGGCTGCATCCATATCCTGGAAAAGCTGGTGGCCCGGGGCAAGGAGATGAACCAGATAGTCAGCGATTTCACCTGGTATATGCGGAACCTGCTGCTGGTGAAGAACTCGGAGGACCTGGAGGATGTGCTGGATGTCTCCACGGAAAATCTGGCCCAGCTCCGGGAGGAGAGCCGGATGGTGGACGGGGAAACCCTCATGCGGTATATCCGGATCTTTTCGGAGCTCTCCGGGCAGATCCGCTATTCCGCCCAGAAGCGGGTGCTGGTGGAAATCGCCCTGATCAAACTCTGCCGTCCCCAGATGGAAACCGGCCTGGATTCCCTTCTGGACCGGGTGCGGGCGCTGGAGGAAAAGCTGGAGCAGGGGATCGTCCCGGCCCCTCCGGCGGCGGAGAGCCCCTGGCGGCAGGAAGCTCCTGACGGGGAGGCTCCGGAGGAACCCAGGATCCTGAAAGCGGCTCCGGAGGATCTGAAGGAGATCCGCATGCAGTGGAAGATGATCGTGGGGAGGACTGCCCCTCCGCTGAAGATCTATCTGCAGGGGGCGGTGCCGAAATACGACGGCAGCACCGGAGAGGCGAAGCTGTTCCTGCTCCTTGCGGACAGAACAGCCCAGATGTATGTGAACAGACCGGAAAAGATCCAGGAGATCCGACAGGCGATCCGGGAGACCACGGGAAAGGATGTGGAGGTGGAGATCCTTCTGTCCAAGGAGGAATCCCGGAGAGGACTGGCAGACATCCCGGTGGAAGAACTGGTCCGGGAAGCGGTCCGGATGCCGGTGGAGATCGAGGACGATCCGGAGGAAGAGGAATAAGGAGGAAGAAAGAAATGGCAAGAAGAGGCGGATTCCCGGGAGGGATGCCTGGCAACATGAATAATCTGATGAAGCAGGCGCAGCGCATGCAGCGTCAGATGGAGGAAAACCAGAAGGCGCTGGAGGAAAAGGAATTTACCGCGGCTGCCGGCGGCGGCGCGGTAGAGGTAACGGTTTCCGGGAAACGGGAAGTGACGAAAGTGCACATCGAGCCGGAAGCGGTGGATCCCGAGGATGTGGAGATGCTGGAGGATCTGATCATGGCCGCGGCCAACGAGGCGCTGCGGAAGGTAGATGAGGAATCCGCGGCGGCCATGTCCAAAATGACCGGCGGCCTGGGCGGTCTGGGCGGAGGGTTCCCCTTCTGATGGAATACTATTCAAGTCATATCAGCAAATTGATCGAAGAGCTGGGGAGACTGCCGGGCATCGGCCCCAAGTCCGCCCAGCGGCTGGCCTTTCATATCGTAAATATGCCTTCGGAGCAGGTGGAAGCGCTTTCCGCCTCCATCCGGGAGGCCAAGGCCAATGTCCGCTACTGCCGGATCTGCTGCACCCTGACGGATCAGGAGGTATGCCCTATCTGCAGCAATCCTTCCCGGGATCCGAAGAAGATCATGGTGGTGGAAAATTCCCGGGATCTGGCGGCCTATGAAAAGACAGGAAAATATGACGGGGTGTACCATGTGCTCCACGGAGCCATCTCCCCCATGCTGGGCATCGGTCCCGATGACATCCGTCTGAAGGAACTGATGCAGCGGCTGCAGGGAGAAGTGGAGGAAGTGATCATCGCCACCAACTCCAGCCTGGAGGGGGAAACCACCGCCATGTACATCAGCAAGCTGATCAAACCGACAGGGATCCGGGTGACCCGCATTGCCAGCGGCGTGCCGGTGGGCGGAGACCTGGAATATATCGATGAAGTGACTCTGCTCCGTGCTCTTGAGGGACGGGTGGAGCTGTAGCGGAAAGGAGGAAGCGTATGGCAAGGAAAAAAGTGACTTCCTCCGATGTGGCCCGGGCATCCGGCGTTTCACAGGCTACGGTGTCCATGATCCTGAACCATAAGAGCACGGTTTCTTTTACCCGTGAGACGGTGGAAAAGGTGGAGCGGACGGCCCGTGAGATGGGGTATCAGGTGCCCCGGCGGAGAAACCACAAAGATACCCGCAGCCAGCGCCTGATCGTGGCAGTCTGTCCCACGCTGACCAACCCCTACTACGTTATGCTGCTCCAGGGCATTGAGGAGATCGCCAAGGAAAGAGGCTACGGGGTCTTTGTCTGCAACACCCAGAGGAATCTGAAGCTGGAGGAAAACTATCTGCGGACCATGCGGGCCATGCAGCCCCAGGGGATCATTTACACCTGCAATCCCAGCGAATGCTATCGGGATATGATCCGGGAGCTGGCGGAAAAGATCCCGCTGGTAGTGGTAAACAACCGGGACGAAGGCATGACCATGGACGCGGTGGAACTGAACAATGCCAAACCCGGCCGTCTGATGGCCGGACACCTGCTGAAACTGGGCCACCGGCATGTGGCCTTCGTCTCTCCGCCTCTGACTTCCCGCCAGGGACAGCGGCAGAAACGGATCGAGGGTTTTCTGCAGGAGTACGAAGAAGCGGGGCTGAGGCAGAATGTGATCGTCAAAGCCGCCGGGACGGAGCTGATCTCCGGGATCCCCAGCATGGATTCCGAGTACCGGATGGGATACCTGCTGACCCGGGAACTGATGGAAACGTATCCGGAACTGACGGCTGTGGCCGGCATGAACGATATGATGGCCTTCGGGATCATGGACGCGCTGCTGTCCATGCGGAAGAAGGTTCCCCAGGATGTGTCGGTGATCGGTTGCGACAACACCATTTTCGCGGCGCTGCGTCCCATCTCCCTGACCACCATCGATCATTTCGTTTCTTTAAAGGGCCGGGACGCCTGCGAGATCGTCATTAAGAAGATCCATGCCCAGCGGAATTACCGGGCGGGAAACGAGCCGGTAAGTATCTATCACATCGAATATGAGCCGAAACTGATCGTGCGGGGCAGCACAGGCTATGCCCGCATTTCCAGGAAAAATAAATAGATACGGAGAAATTATTATTAATAAAAATAAGGCGTAGAAAAAATAAACCGCGAAAATACGGGGTTTGTCGGGAAAGAAAGAGTTCCGGAATTAATAAAAAGAAAATAATTAATAAAAATTTTAATTAATAGAAAAACCGGTGCTTGACCGGGGACGGAATATGTTTATACTAAAAGTATAGCCCCATCCGAGAAACAAAAACAGGGGCAGAAAAAACAATCAGGACAAGGGAGGTTTTAGCAATGAGATTTTTTGTTGACACAGCCAATGTAGACGAGATCAGAAAAGCCAATGACATGGGGATCATCTGCGGAGTTACCACCAATCCGTCTCTGATCGCCAAAGAGGGAAGGGATTTTAACGAGGTGATCAAGGAGATCGCTTCCATCGTGGACGGAGCCATCAGCGGCGAGGTAAAAGCCACCACCACCGACGCCGAGGGAATGATCAAAGAGGGACGTGAGATCGCGGCCATCCATCCCAACATGGTAGTCAAGATCCCCATGACCGTAGAAGGCCTGAAGGCAGTCAAGGTCCTTCACGCGGAAGGCATCAAGACCAACGTGACATTGATCTTCTCCGCCAACCAGGCGCTGCTGGCAGCCAGAGCAGGCGCTACGTATGTATCCCCCTTCCTGGGAAGACTGGATGATATCAACCAGAGAGGCGTGGATCTGATCACCGAGATCTCCGAGATCTTCCAGGCAGCCGGCGATATCGACACCCAGATCATCGCGGCCAGCATCCGCAATCCCATCCATGTGACCGACTGCGCGCTGGCAGGCGCGGATATTGCCACGGTTCCCTACAAAGTTCTGGAGCAGATGACCAAACATCCCCTGACGGATGCCGGCATCGAGAAATTCCAGGCGGATTACAAGGCAGTATTCGGAGAATAATCGGAAAACAAAAAGGAGAGGAACCATGACTACATTAGAGCTTCAGAAAATGGCCAATGAAGTCCGCAAGGACATTGTAACGGCTGTGCACGCGGCGAAGGCCGGCCATCCCGGCGGCTCTCTGTCCGCGGCGGAGATTTTTACATATCTGTATTTTGAAGAACTGCATGTGGATCCCAAGGATCCCAAAAAAGCGGACCGCGACCGCTTCGTGCTGTCCAAAGGACACACGGCCCCCGGCTACTATTCCGTACTGGCGGAGAAAGGCTTCTTCCCCAAGGAAGATCTTAAGACCCTCCGTCATCTGGGTTCTTATCTGCAGGGCCATCCGGATATGAAACATATCCCCGGCGTGGATATGTCCAGCGGATCCCTGGGCCAGGGCATCTCCGCCGCAGTGGGTATGGCGCTGACGGCAAAGCTTTATAACCAGGATTACCGGGTTTACACCCTGCTGGGAGACGGCGAGATCCAGGAAGGCCAGGTATGGGAGGCCGCCATGTTTGCCGGCGCCAGAAAACTGGACAACCTGGTGGTGATCGTGGACAATAACGATCTGCAGATCGACGGAAGAGTAGGGGATGTATGTTCTCCCTACCCCATCGATAAGAAATTTGAAGCATTTAACTTCCATGTGATCCGGGTAGCGGACGGCAATGATTTTGATCAGCTCCGGGCCGCGTTCCAGGAAGCCAGAGAAGTCAAGGGAATGCCCTGCGCCATCATCGCCAGGACCGTGAAAGGCAAGGGAGTTTCCTATATGGAAGATCAGGCAGGCTGGCACGGAAAAGCCCCCAACGATGAAGAGTACAGGATTGCGATGGAAGAGCTGGAAAAGGCAGGTGAAGCGTTATGTCAGAAGTAAAGAAGATTGCGACCAGGGACAGTTACGGGAATGCGCTGGTAGAGCTGGGAAAAGAGCATGATGACCTGGTGGTGCTGGATGCGGATCTGGCGTCTGCCACCAAGACGGGAACCTTCAAGAAGGCTTTCCCGGAGCGCCACATTGACTGCGGGATCGCGGAGAGCAACATGATGGGCATCGCCGCCGGCATCGCCGCTGCCGGAAAAGTTCCCTTTGCCAGCAGCTTTGCCATGTTTGCTGCCGGCCGGGCCTTTGAGCAGGTGCGGAACTCCGTCGGGTATCCCCATCTGAACGTAAAGATCGGAGCCACCCATGCGGGTATCTCCGTAGGCGAGGACGGAGCCACCCATCAGTGCAACGAGGATATCGCGCTGATGCGGACCATCCCCGGCATGGTAGTGATCAATCCCTCCGATGACGTGGAGGCAAAGGCAGCCGTGAAAGCGGCCTATGAGCATCAGGGACCGGTTTATCTGCGTTTCGGACGTCTGGCCGCTCCTGTGATCAATGACCGCCCGGATTACAAATTTGAGCTGGGCAAGGGCATTGTGATGAGAGAAGGAAAGGATCTGACCATCGTGGCTACCGGTCTGATGGTCTCCGAATCTCTGGCTGCGGCTGAGCTTCTGGCCGCGGACGGCATTGACGCCAAAGTGATCAACATCCATACCATCAAACCGCTGGATGAGGAGCTGATCCTGGCAGCGGCAAAGGAAACCGGAAAAGTTGTGACGGTAGAAGAGCACTCCGTGATTGGCGGTCTGGGCAGCGCGGTATGCGATGCGCTCTGCGCCAGCCATCCGGTGCCGGTGCTGAAGATCGGCATGCAGGATGTATTCGGAGAGTCCGGCCCGGCGGTACAGCTTCTGGAGAAGTACGGACTGGATTCCAAGGGAATCTATCAGAGCATTAAAGGCTGGTATTAAATCAGTTATACAGGTAGGAAAAGGCTGCTGTCCCCGGACGGCAGCCTTTTCCTGTTCTGCCGGGAGGCGGGCAGCACCGGGACAGGAGGATCCCCCGGCTGATGGTGTCGGCCATGCGCAGGATCCGGGAGAAATCTACAGACTGCAGCTCCCGGTGGGAATTCTTTTCAAAGCTGCTGACAATACCGGTGATGAAAAGATCGCCCACGGGAGGGAGATCTTTCCCGGCGCCGGCCCCCGGCCGTATGGAACCCGCTCCTACGGTAATGTGATGCTGGTGGCTGTTACAGCCCAGGGAGGCGTCCACCGCCAGGATCAGAGCCCGGGGATGGCAGAGAGAGATCTCGGCGAGGGCTTCCTTAAGATTCATGGCATGAACCGGATGCTCCAGCGTCCCGTAGACATGAAAATGCTCTCTCTGACTTTCGGCCAGAGTACCGCCTACCAGGGGGCCCAGGCTGTCCCCGGCGATGCGGTCGCTGCCGATGCAGAGACAGACCAGATCTTTCCGGGAACGCAGGGGTCCCCGAAGGCACCGGTCGAGGCATCTGGCCAGAAGCCGGCTGGCCTCCGGGTTCTGTTCGCTGATGTATGTGACGGATGGTTTCGGCTTCCATATCATAGGCGCACCTGCCTTTGCTGTTCTTTTATTAGGATATTCAGAAAAGGGAAAAATCATGCGCTCCCCCGGAAAATGTCGGAGAAAACAGGGATCCCGCCTGCAAAAACCGATAAAATTTTCCACCTGATTGTGCTACCATAGGTGGACAGGGCACAACAGTAGTCAAAGGGGTGATTTTTTATGATCGAGATTGTTTATAAGGAGGAAAAAAAGGAAGCCGCGGGAAATGAGGGACTCTTCCGCCTCCCTAAAAACATCAGACAAATCGGCGAGTGCAGAGGCAGCCGAAAAATATACCTGGAAGATTACGCCTATACCTTTCTGCGAAGACTGGGGGAAGAGAACCGGGAACGGGGAAGAGCCGGGATCCTGCTGGGCCGGTACAACTGGCTGGAGGGAACCGCGTATCTCTTTATCAAAAGCGCCCTGGATATCCGGGAAATGGAAGTCTCCCGGGAGCACATCCGATTTACGGACCAGATCTGGTCCAAAGTCCATGAGGAGATGGAAAAGTATTTTAAGGGACAGGAGATCCTGGGCTGGTATCTGAATCTGCCGGGATTTCCTATGGAGATAAACGAAGTTATCTTAAGAGCACATCTGAACCATTTCGGAGGGAACGATAAAGTCCTGTTCCTGATAGAACCCACAGAAAAAGAAGAAGCCTTTTACACTTACGACAGCGGACGGCTGAGGCGCGAAAGCGGTTTTTACATTTATTATGAAAAAAATGAGCCTATGCAGAGCTATATGATCGACCGCAGCGGCAGTTTTTCCCAGGAGCAGGAGCAGCCGGTCCGGGACAGAGCCGTGGCGGATTTCCGCCGCAGGATCGAGGAAAAGCAGGAAGAAAAAAAGAAACGGGAGAAGGGGTCCGGCTTTTTCGGCCTGACGGCTGCCGCGGCGGCAGCGACTCTGATCCTGGCGCTCTCCTACACGGGCATTGGCCGGCAGGCGGCGGAGTTTCTGAAGGGCCTGACCGGAGGGGAGGAGGAGACGGTGTCCGTGGACGGAGATTCCGTTCTCGCGGTAACGGAGGAACCGACCCCCACCCCGGAAGCCGAGGAGACCCCGGAAGCGCAGAAGCCCTCCGGGGAGGAGACCGCAGGGACTCCGGAACCACAGGAGGAGGCCGGGGATGAGAATGCGGAACCCCCGCAGCCATCCGCCACCCCGGCGCCTGCGGATCCGGCCTCCGGGGAAATCCGGGAGACCGCTGCCGGAATACAGGAATATACCGTGCAGATGGGCGATACCATGACAAAAATATGCAGACAGTATTACGGAAACCTGGAAAAGCTGACAGAGATCTGCGCCCTGAACGGGATCAGCCAGGAGGACATAATTTACCCGGGACAAAAAATAAGACTCCCCCAATAGGAAAAAATGTGGTATGCTTAACATACCCTTGGAAAAGGGGGATCCATGAATGACCAGTAAGGGGAATTATGAAGGAATACAGAGAAACAGAAGAAAAAACAGAAGAGATAGAAACAGGGGATCTGAGCCGGGAGGAACTGGAGGCCATTGAAAAAGGTCTCGACCAGGCGATCGAGGCACAACTGTCCGCGTTTTCTCCGGAACCGCCGAAGGAGACGCCGGAGGAAGTTCCCACGGAAGAAGCGGATCCGGAGGAAGAACTTCCGCCGCCGGCCGAAGGGTTCCCGAAAGCGGCGCCGGAAGAAGATCCCGGGGAAGCGGCTCCCGGGGAGGACCTCGGGGAGGCGCTTACAGAGGGCGAGGAAGACTCGGAAGAGGGATTTTCGGACGAAGCGGCCTCTGCCCTGACCCGTGAGGAGGAAGCCGCGGTTTCTTCTTCCCGAAGGGAACGGCGGGCGTTACGGCCCCGCCGGGATCCGCGGGAGCGTCCGGGAAAGAAAGCGGGAGAGGCGTTCCGCGGAGGACTGAAGGCCGCAGGCAGGCTGCTCCGCCGTTTTCTGAAAAGCCGTTGGTTCCGTTACATCGTGGTCCTTCTGGCGGTGCTGGCGTTGGTGCTTCTGACCGCGCACACGATCCGGAACTGGAAATACCGTTCCTGCGAGGTCACGGAAGCGGATACCCAGGCGGACACCACTTCCTTTCACTACTGCGCGCTGGGAGAGTACGTGCTGCGGTACGGATTGGACAGCGCCATGCTTACAGACCGGGACGGAGGATCTGTCTGGACAGTTTCCTATTCCATGCAGTCCCCGGCGCTGGCAGTCTGCGGGGAAACAGCCGCAATCTATGACAGGAGCGGTACCTCCATCGTAGTATGCGACGCCTCCGGGCAGATCGGGAGCGTCAGCACGGAACTGCCCATCCAAAAAGCAACGGTGGCGGAACAGGGCGTAGTGGCGGCCATTCTGGAGGATGAGAGCAGTACCTGGATCCGGTATTATGACCAGCAGGGCGCCTTGATCGCCTCCTTCCGGACCGCTATGGACGCCTCCGGATATCCCCTGGACATCAGCCTGTCCTCCAACGGACTGCTCCTGGGGGTTTCCTACCTGAAAATGGAGAACGGCGTACCGGGGACGGAGCTGGATTTTTATAATTTCGGAAACGCGGGTCAGATCCAGATGGACAACCAGGTCAGCAGTTTTACATATGAGGATGCGCTGATCCCGGAAGTGGCTTATCTGGACAGCGATACCTGCGTGGCATTCCGGGAAAACGGATTTGCCGTCTTTGAGGGCGGCCAGATCCCGGAGCGGATCCGGGAGGTGACCGTGGAACAGGAGATCGTCAGCATTTTCTGGGACGAGAGCCATATCGGCCTGATCCTGGAGAACGACGATCCGGAATATCCCTTCCTGCTGACCCTTTACGGCCCTTCCGGGAAACAGCTGTTCCAGGAAGCGCTGGATTACGAGTATGAGAACGCGGAGATGGGAGCGGGACAGATCATCCTCAGCAATCGGACAGGCTTCTGCGTGTACAGCGATTATGGAGTGGAAAAATTCCGGGGAGAACTTTCCGGCAGGATCGTCCGGGATCTCTTCGCGGTGGGAAAGACCAGATTCCTTCTGGTGGCGGAAGACGGGCTGTATACCATCAAAATAAAATGATGCGGAGAGAAAAAGAATAGAAAAGGGAAAAAGCGCCGCGGACGAAAGAGTCCGGGCGCTTTTTCCGCTGAGAAGGGGATTCAGGTCCCAAGCAGCCCTTCCAGCCGGGACCGAGCCTCCTGGTAGCCGGTGAACAGAATGGCGTGGAGCCCCTGTTCCCCGGCCGCCTGTATGTTGTCGCTGTTGTCGTCCAGAAAGACCGCCCGTTCCGGCGTGATCTGAAATTTCCGGAAACAGAGCTGATAGATGGCCGGATCCGGCTTGATCAGCCCGCAGGTATAGGAAAAAAGAACGCCGTCTGTCAGGGGCAGGAACCGCAGATCCTCGCTGGTCTCCTCCCGCAGGCGCCGTGAGTAGTTGGAAAGGCAGAAAACCCGATATCCCCGGGCTTTCAGGGAACGGATCCAGTCCTCCGCGTAGGGAAAGATGCGGATGGTCTCCTGGGCACAGCTGTAAGCCCGGCGGATTTCCGGTTCCAGTTCCGGATCCGCGGCGATAAAACGGTTCAGGATCTCCTCCTCCGGAAGGATCCCTTTGTCCGCCTCGGACCAGGCGGGATGATTGTACACGGCGGCCTTCAGCCGCCGTCGGATCGCCGGATCGGAAAAATGCCGCTCCAGGGGGATATCCGGCTGAAAATCCACCAGCACCCGGCCGATGTCAAAAATTACGGTGTCGATGGCGGAATGGTTAGTTGCTGTTTCCATGGCTGTCCTCCTTTTGGGCCTGTTCCCGGCGGATCTCACGGTTTTTATCCTTCAGGCGCCGTGCCACCAGAGTCATGGCGTACAGAAGCACCGGCACGGCAATGGTACAGAAGATGGAACCCATCAGCAGTCCTTTGGCTGCCGGGTCGTCCATCAGGGCGAAGACCATGGTGGATCCGTACATGGCCAGCAGAAGGATGACGCCGATCATGGCCAGGACGCGTTTCGCTTTTTTCATCTGTTCCCTCCTTTAGGGGTCATTCAACATGTTTCAGATCTTTTCTGCATAAAGTCATTATAGTAGATGGATGTCTGCCGCGCAATACCGGAGTGCCGCTTCACGGAGATTTTAGAAAGAAAGCTATGAACATTTTAGAAAAAATTAATAGGCCGGGAATTGCTTTTCTGCGGGAAAAGGGATAAAGTAAGACTAGCGTCAGTGTACAGGGGGACAATGCGGTCGTTGAAGGGCTGATTTGGTCTCCTTCTGCGTTACCTTCCCTCCGCGTACGTCTCTGTACGCGTCGATCAAGTGCCTTGAAGGGGCCCAAATCAGCACCTCCACGACTCGAAGACTCCAACCGCAATTACGCGGTTCGGAGCGTATTGCCCCCTGTACACTGACGCTATTAACAGGAAAAGGAAGGACTTTGTCAGTTATGAATAAATTCAGAGATAAGCTGGAACGCTTTATGCAAGGACGGTACGGGGTAGACCAGCTGGGACGCTTTCTGCTGTACGCGGCCCTGGCCCTGCTCATCCTGTCCTTTTTTCTGCGGGGATTTTTCCTGAACACAGCGGCCCTGGTGGTGCTGATCCTCTGTTACATACGCATCTTTTCAAGAAACCATGCCAGGCGCTGGGCGGAAAACGAAAAATTCCTTTCCCTGAAGGAACGTTTTCTGGGACTTTTCCGCAGAGGAGGGAACCGGGACGCCTCCCATTGCTATTTTCGGTGTCCTGCCTGCGGCCAGAAGGTAAGAGTGCCTAAGGGCAAGGGCAGGATCTCCATCCACTGTCCCCGCTGCAATCATGATTTTATCAAACGTACCTGATAGGAGCTGTTATGTTCGGCTATATTACCATCGACCGGGAAGAACTGAAGGGAAAGGATTTTGACCGGTATCACGCATATTACTGCGGGATCTGCCAGGATCTGAAGGAAGGCTACGGTCAGCGCTCCAGGATGACCCTGACCTTCGACATGACTTTTCTGGCGCTGCTGCTCACAGGACTGTATGAAAGCCGCTGCCGCAGGGAAGAGCATTTCTGCCTCCTTCATCCCACGGGGAAAAAGCTCTGCTTCCGCAATGGCTATACACGATACGCCGCGGATATGAACATTCTTCTGGTGTACCATAATCTCATGGACGACTGGCTGGATGAGAAAAAACAGACCAGCCGCCAGGGGGCGCGGCTGCTGCGGGGCGCTTATCTGAAAGCGGCGGCTTCCTATCCCCGGCAGGTGCTGGCCATCCGCAGATATCTGAAGGATCTGCACAGGGCAGAGGAGGAGCGCTCCGGGGATATAGACCTGGCCTCCGGCCTCACCGGCCGCCTGATGCGGGAGATTTTTGTGCCTTCGGAGGACGCGTGGAGCCGGGAACTGGGCGGAGTCGGTTTTTATCTGGGAAAGTTCATTTATCTCATGGATGCTTACGAGGATCTGCCCAAGGACCGGGAAAGGGGAAACTACAATCCGTTTCTGAAACTGGCAGGGGAAGCGGATTATGAGGAGCGGGCCGCGGCCATACTGACCATGATGGCCGCCTCCGCCACGAAAAATTTTGAGCGGCTTCCCATACTGGAAAATGTGGACATTTTGAGGAATATATTGTATTCTGGTATTTGGACAAAATACCGTCTGCTGCGCCGGCAGCGCTCCGGAGCGCCGGACGGGCTGAGTAAACATGAGGAGAACAGATAATCGATGCAGGATCCATATGAGGTGCTGGGCGTCTCCCGAGACGCCGACACCGAGGAAATCAAGAAGGCATACAGAAGGCTGAGCCGGAAATACCATCCGGACGCCAATATCAATAATCCCAACAAGGACCAGGCGGAGGAAAAATTCAAGCAGGTCCAGCAGGCCTATAAGCAGATCATGGATGAGAAGGAGCATGGAGGGACCTCGTCCTCCGGCGGCTACAGTTACGGCTATGGCGGCTCCTACGGCACCGGCGGCTCTTACAGCGGCGGCAGGGCCTACACCAACGATCCGAAAATGCAGGCCGCGGCCAGCTACATCAATAATCAGCGGTTTGCCGAGGCTATGAACATTCTGAACGGCATGCAGGACCGGAACGGCACCTGGTATTATCTCCACGCCATTGCCAACGCGGGACTGGGCAACAACGTAAACGCGGTGGAGGACGCCCAGATGGCGGTCAATCTGGAACCGGAAAATCTGGAGTTCCAGAAGCTGCTCCAGCAGCTTTCCGGTAACGGCGACTGGTATTCCCACATGGGCCGGGGCTACGGCTACGGCGGCATGGACTGTGAGGGGAACAATGCCAGCCGGGCATGTCTCAGCTGCTGCTGCCTGGAGATGCTCTGCTGCTGCTGCGGAGGGAGCGGCGGATTTTTCTTCATCTGACAGCAGGGGCAGGCTTTCAAAGGAAGAACGGAAAAATCTGAAACCTGTGAATAGAACAGCGGGAGGCGGGCATACTGTAAATGACCGCCGGGGATCCCCGGCGGGACACGAAAGAGAAAAGAAATACTTATCCTCCCCTATGAGAGCGGGCCAGCGGCAAGGAGCCGCGGGCCCGCTTTTTCCGCAGGGGCGCCCGGCCCGATCCGGATTGTACTTCCGCCGGTTCTGTGATAAAATAGAAAGGATTTACAGAGAAAAAGGCCCGGAGGGGCAACACATAAAGACAGGAGGCCATGGATGGAAGAAAAAGCTTGGGTAGAAAAGTATTACGAGGAAACAGACCGGGAGATCAGAAAAGAGATCCTGGATCAGGGGATCGCCCAGGAGGGAATGACCCGGGAAAATGAGATCCGGATGAAATTCTGGGAAAGCCGGTATGAGACCCGGGAAAAAGATCAGGTGGTGATAGACCGGTTCATCCGGGGCTGGATGGGCATGTCCTACCTGAACACTTCTTCCCGGTCTTTCCTGGGGAGGAAAAAGATGGACAGGGAAAAACAGAAGATCCTGGAAGACTGGAGCATGAAATTGGCGGAAAGCTACGGGGAGAAAGGGCAGGAAGCGCTGTATCACGAGTTCTGCAACATGACCCGGCTGTACCTGAAGCTCTGCCAGGAGGATAAATCCTACTCCTCGCTGATCCTGGGCATCGGGACCATGAAAAAAGAGTCCCTGATCAACAAGATCGCCCAGGAGATATTTACCCTGGCCTACGCGGTTCCCCGCTATACCGGCACGGAGGAACTGTTTTCCGGATTTACCAGGGCGGCCACGGATGTGTTTTACGAGACCTTTCCCCGGAACCGGGATCTGCTGGAGCGGCGGATCCGGGGAGAGCTGAAAAAGTAATGTGGGAGGAGGCTGTCCGGCGACTGGCGGAAGAGAGGAGGCTGTCCCGGGAGGATTTTCGTCTGCTGATGGAGGAGCTGCCCCCGGAAGGGGAGCAGGAACTGTTCCGACTGTCCCGGGAGGTTTCCCGAAAGGTATTCGGCAGGGAGATCTATCTCCGCGGGCTGATCGAGATCAGCAATATCTGCAGAAATAACTGCTATTACTGCGGGATCCGCAGAGGGAACCGGCAGGCGGACCGGTACCGCCTGAGCAGAGAGGAGATCCTGTCCTGCTGCTCCAGGGGGTACCGGCTGGGGTACCGTACCTTTGTCCTGCAGGGCGGGGAGGATCCCCGTCAGGATGACAGATGGGTGGAGGAGACGGTGGCGGCCATCCGGGAGAAATATCCGGACTGCGCGGTCACCCTTTCTGTGGGGGAACGGTCCCGGGAGGCTTACCGGCGCTTCCGGGAGGCCGGAGCGGACCGGTATCTGCTGCGCCATGAGACGGCGGATCCGGATCACTACGCAAGACTGCACCCGGCGGAAATGTCCCTGGAAAACAGGATCCGCTGTCTGTGGGACCTGAAGGAACTGGGATATCAGGTGGGCACCGGATTTATGGTGGGGGCTCCCTATCAGACCCTGGATACCCTCTGGAAAGATCTGGAACTGATCCGGCAGCTGCGGCCGGAGATGATCGGCATCGGCCCCTATCTGGTCCACCACGGGACGCCCTTCGCGGATCAGAAGAATGGCTCCATGGACCGGACCCTGCGTCTGCTGGCAGTGTTCCGGCTGCTGTACCCGGAGGCGCTGCTGCCTTCTACCACAGCCCTCAACACCATCCATCCGGAAGGGAGGACCTTGGGGATCCTGGCCGGGGCCAATGTGCTGATGCCGAACCTGGGCCCCACAGAAAGCAGAAA
This sequence comes from Candidatus Scatomonas sp., assembly GCA_963928055.1. GTDB lineage: Bacteria > Bacillota > Clostridia > Lachnospirales > Lachnospiraceae > Scatomonas. The sequence goes on from CAWVDN010000003.1 coordinate 297,659, forward strand.
CAAATATGACCTGTACGACCACAAACGCAGTACCGGAGGAGAAGCGGCGGAGGGGATCCGGATCCTGGAGGAGAGTCTGGGACAGATCGGATACTCTATTTCCCCGTCCCGGGGGGATTTCGGGGAGAGAGGCTTTTACAAAGAAGGAGGAATGGGAAATGTATGACGCAAGTTCAAAACACGCGGATGAGTTTATCGATCATCAGGAGATCCAGGACACCCTGGCTTACGCGGAGCAGAATAAAAACAACGAGGCGCTGATCCGGCAGATCCTGGAGAAAGCCGCGCTGGAAAAGGGACTGGACCACAGGGAGGCGTCGGTGCTGCTGGCCTGCGAGATCCCGGAGCTGAATCAGGAAATTTACAAGCTGGCGGAAAAGATCAAGAAAGATTTTTACGGGAACCGGATCGTCATGTTCGCTCCCCTGTATCTGTCCAACTATTGTATCAACGGCTGCGTCTACTGTCCCTATCATCAGAAAAATCATCACATCGCCAGAAAGAAACTGACCCAGGAGGAGGTAAGAAAGGAAGTCATCGCTCTTCAGGATATGGGGCACAAGCGGCTGGCCATCGAGTCCGGGGAGGATCCCAAGAACAATCCCATCGAGTACATTCTGGACTGCATCAAGACGATCTACAGCATCAAACATAAAAACGGCTCCATCCGCCGGGTGAACGTGAACATTGCCGCCACCACCGTGGAGAATTACCGGAAGCTGAAGGAGGCGGGGATCGGCACCTACATCCTGTTCCAGGAGACGTATCACCGGGAGAGCTATGAAAAGCTGCATCCCACGGGTCCCAAGCACGACTACTGCTATCACACGGAAGCTATGGACCGGGCCATGGAAGGCGGCATCGATGACGTGGGCCTGGGCGTTCTCTTCGGGCTGGAAATGTATCGCTATGAATTTGCCGGCCTGCTGATGCACGCGGAGCATCTGGAAGCGGCCTTCGGGGTAGGGCCGCACACCATCAGCGTTCCCCGGGTAAAACGGGCGGATGATATTGACCCCGAGGCTTTTGGCAACGGCATCGATGACGAGACCTTCGGCAAGATCATCGCCTGCATCCGGGTGGCTGTGCCCTACACCGGCATGATCATCTCCACCAGAGAGACCAAGGCCTGCCGGGAGAAGGTGATCCGTTACGGGATCTCCCAGATCAGCGGCGGCTCCCGGACCAGCGTGGGGGGCTACTACGAGCCGGAACCGGAGGAGGAGAACTCCGAGCAGTTTGACGTCAGCGACAACCGGACGCTGGACGAGGTGGTCCGCTGGCTCATCGGCATGGATTACATCCCCTCTTTCTGCACGGCCTGCTACCGGGAAGGCAGGACCGGCGACCGGTTCATGAGTCTCTGCAAAAACCAGCAGATCCTGAACTGCTGCCATCCCAACGCCCTGATGACGCTGCAGGAATATCTGGAGGATTACGCCTCCCCGGAGACCAAGGCCGCCGGCGAAGCGCTGATCCGCCGGGAGATCCCCAAAGTTCCCAGGAAAAGAACACGGCAGATCCTGGAGGAAAATCTGGAGAAGATCCGTCAGGGACAGAGGGATTTCCGGTTCTGATCAAAGGAGGATCACATGGAACATCAGACAGACCGTCGGAATGAAAAACAGGAAGACAGAAAACAAAATCACCGGAATATACTGTGGATCCTAGCGGCCTGTCTGCTGATCCTGTTCGTCGTCTTCGGGATCCTGAAAAGCGTTTCCGGAGCCCGGGAGCCGGAAGAGATTTCTTATGACGCCTTTGTGCGCATGGTGGAGGAAGACCGGGTGGAGAAGGTGCGGCTGGACACGTCCGGCACCCTGGAGATCACCTCCCGGGAGAAGGACGGGGAGGGTCGGAGCCTGCTTTATACCGCCACCAAAGTGGGAGATGAAAACGCTCTGCTGGAGCTGCTGGAGGGCCGGGAGATCGAGTTCTCCAAGAAACAGCCGGATGTGGCGGAGTCCATTCTCTCAGCGGTGCTGGGGATCGTGGTCCCCCTGCTTACGGTTGTGGTGGGATTTCTGCTGATCATGCGCTACATGAACCGCGGCGGCGGCATCATGGGAGTGGGAAAAAGCAAAGCCCGTTCCTACGCGCAGCAGGAGACCGGCATTACCTTCCGGGATGTGGCCGGACAGGACGAGGCCAAGGAATCCCTCCAGGAGGTAGTGGAGTTTCTGCACAATCCGGAGATCTACACCAGGATCGGCGCCAAGCTTCCCAAGGGCGCGCTGCTGGTAGGGCCGCCGGGAACCGGAAAGACCCTTCTGGCCAAAGCCGTGGCCGGGGAGGCCCATGTGCCCTTCTTTTCCCTGTCCGGCTCAGAGTTTGTGGAAATGTTCGTGGGGGTAGGCGCTTCCCGGGTCCGGGATCTTTTTGAGGAAGCCAAGAAAAGCGCTCCCTGTATTATTTTTATCGATGAGATCGACGCCATCGGCAAGACCAGGGACACCCACTACGGCGGCAACGATGAGCGGGAGCAGACCCTGAACCAGCTGCTGGCGGAGATGGACGGCTTTGACAGCTCCAAGGGGCTGCTGATCCTGGCCGCCACCAACCGGCCGGAGGTGCTGGATCCCGCCCTGCTGCGCCCGGGCCGGTTTGACCGGCGGATCCTTGTGGACCGGCCGGATCTGAAAGGCCGGGTAAATATCCTGAAGGTCCACGCCCGGAAGGTTCAGCTGGATGAGACGGTAGACTTTGACGCCATTGCCCTGGCCACTTCCGGAGCCGTGGGATCGGATCTGGCCAATATGATCAATGAGGCGGCGATCCTGGCGGTAAAGAACGGCAGGCAGGCGGTGTCCCAGAAGGATCTGCTGGAAGCGGTGGAGATCGTTCTCATGGGCAAGGAAAAGAAGGACCGGATCCTGAGCCAGGAGGAACGGCGCATTGTGTCCTACCATGAGGTGGGGCACGCCCTGGTCAGCGCCCTGCAGAAGGACGCGGAGCCGGTGCAGAAGATCACCATCGTCCCCAGGACCATGGGCGCGCTGGGCTATGTGATGCAGGTGCCGGAGGAAGAGAAGTATCTGAACACCAGAACCGAACTGGAGGCCATGGTGGTGGGACTGCTGGCCGGCCGGGCAGCGGAAGAGCTGGTTTTCGGCAACGTGACCACCGGGGCGGCCAACGACATTGAGCGGGCCACCAGGATCGTCCGGGCCATGATCACCCAGTACGGCATGTCGGAAAAATTCGGCCTCATGGGGCTGGCGGAGCAGGAGGATCAATACCTGGAGGGCAGAACCTATCTGAACTGCGGGGACGCTACCGCCACGGAGATCGACCATGAGGTGATGAAGAAGCTGAAAGAATCCTATGAGGAAGCCAAAAAGCTGCTGGCGGAGAACCGGAAGGCCCTGGACCGGATCGCGGATTTCCTGATCCGCCGGGAGACCATTACCGGCAAAGAATTCATGGAACTGTTTCATCAGGCGCAGGCGGAGGAAGCGGTTCCGGAGGAAGAGTGACTATGGCCTTTGATATCGAAGAGGAATTAAAAAAACTGCCGGGGAAACCGGGAGTCTATCTGATGCACAACGCCCGGGACGAGATCATTTACGTGGGCAAGGCGGTGAGCCTGAAAAACCGGGTGCGCCAGTATTTTCAGAGCAGCCGCAGGAAAGGGCTGAAGATCGAGAGCATGGTCCCCCAGATCGCCCGCTTTGAGTACATCGTCACGGATTCCGAGCTGGAGGCCCTGGTGCTGGAATGCAATCTCATAAAAGAATACCGGCCCAAGTACAACACCATGCTGAAGGACGACAAGGCCTATCCCTTTATCCGGGTGACGCTCCAGGAGGAGTATCCCCGGGTACTGTTTTCCAGGACCATGAAAAAAGACAAGTCCAAATATTACGGCCCCTACACCAGCGCCGCCGCGGTCAAGGAGACCATCGAGCTGATCCGCAGGCTGTACCATCTCCGTTCCTGCAGCAGAAAGCTGCCGGCGGAGCAGGGGAAGGAGCGGCCCTGCCTCTACTATCATATCCATCAGTGCAAGGCTCCCTGCCAGGGATGGATCTCAAAAGAGGATTACCGGAAGCAGGTGGATCAGGCAGTGGCCTTTCTCAACGGGAATTTCCGGGAGGTGCTGGCGGATCTGGCGGAGAAAATGAACCGGGCATCGGAGGAACTGAAATTTGAGGAAGCCGCCGAGTACCGGGATCTCATGGAAAGCGTCCGGCGGATCGGGGAACATCAGAAGATCACCAGCGGCGACGGGGAGGACAAGGATGTGGCCGCCCTGGCCCTGGACCGGGGGGACGCGGTGGCCCAGATGTTTTTTATCCGGGACGGAAAACTCATTGGCCGGGAGCACTTTTATCTGCGGGTGGCGGAGGGAGAAGAGCGCCGAGGCGTGCTCTCCAGCTTTGTCAAGCAGTTTTACGCCGGCACGCCTTTTATCCCCAGAGAACTGATACTCTCGGAGGAAGTGGAGGATCAGGCGGTTCTGGAGGAATGGCTGTCGAAGAAACGGGGACAGCGGGTATATATCCGGGTGCCGAAAAAGGGCACAAAGGAAAAACTGGTGGAGCTGGCCCAGAGAAACGCGGAGATCGTTCTCAGCCAGGACAAAGAGCGGCTGAAGCGGGAAGAGGGGCGCACCATCGGAGCGGTCAAGGAGATCGGAAAATGGCTGGACATCGACCCGCCGGAGCGGATCGAGGCCTACGATATTTCCAACATCAGCGGCTTCCAGTCCGTGGGCTCCATGGTGGTCTATGAAAAAGGAAAGCCCAAACGGGCGGATTACCGGAAATTCCGGATCCAGACGGTGGAAGGGCCCAACGATTACGCCAGCATGGAGGAGGTGCTGAACCGCCGTTTCCGCAGAGGGCTGGCAGAGGATACAGGCTTTGAAAAGCTGCCGGATCTGATCCTCATGGACGGAGGCAGGGGACAGGTGAACATTGCCCTGGCCGTGCTGGAAAAGCTGGGACTGTCCATCCGGGTCTGCGGCATGGTGAAAGATGAGAAACACCGGACCAGAGGCCTGTATTTTGAGAATCGGGAACTGCCTGTAGACCGGAACTCCGAGGGGTTCCATCTGATCACCCGGATCCAGGATGAAGCCCACCGGTTTGCCATTGAGTATCACCGCCTTCTGCGGAGCAAGGGACAGGTACACTCCATTCTGGATGATATCCCCGGCATCGGCCCGGGACGCAGAAAAGAACTCATGCGCCATTACCAGAGCCTGGAGGAAATCCGGCAGGCATCGGAGGAAGAACTGGCGGCCCTGCCTTCCATGAACCAGCGTGCGGCCCGCTCCGTCTATGAATTTTTTCACAGAGAGACCGGCGGCTCCGGTTGAAGGCGGGGCGGGGATGTGTTATGATGAATGCAAATAGCATCCTGCGGGCGCCGCAGTGAGAAGGAGAGCGTGATGACGAAATACATCAAATTAACGAAATTAGTGGAAGCACTGGATCTGCGGAACATGACTCCGGAGATCGACACCGATGAGTGCAGGATCACCATTCCGGAGATCAACCGTCCCGCCCTGCAGCTGACGGGGTATTTTGAGCATTTTGCCCATGAGCGGGTGCAGATCATCGGGTATGTGGAATTTACGTACCTGCAGCACCTGGAGCTGGAGGAGAGGAAAGCGGCTTACGAGGCTTTTATCTCCAAGGGGATCCCCTGCGTGATCTTTACCACGCTGACCAAGCCGGGTCCGGAACTGCTGGAACTGGCCCGCAAGTACAACGTGCCCACGCTCTGCACGGACAAGAGCACCTCTGCCTTCACTTCAGAGATCATCCGCTGGATGAACGTGGAACTGGCACCCACCATCTCCATTCACGGAGTGCTGGTGGATGTATTCGGCGAGGGCGTTCTGATCATGGGCGAAAGCGGCATCGGCAAGAGCGAGGCAGCCCTGGAACTGATCAAGCGGGGCCATCGTCTCATCAGCGATGACGTGGTGGAGATCAGCAAGGTCAGCGATGTGACCCTGGTGGGAACTGCGCCGGATATCACCCGGCATTTTATCGAACTCCGGGGAATCGGCATCATCGACGTAAAGATGCTCTACGGTGTGGAGTGCGTGGAAAACACCCATTCCATCGATCTGGTGATCAAACTGGAGGAGTGGGACCGGGATAAGGAATATGACCGTCTGGGTCTGGAGCAGGAATACACAGAGTTCCTGGGCAATAAGGTGGTCTGCCATTCTCTGCCGATCCGTCCCGGAAGAAACCTTGCCATCATCGTGGAGACGGCAGCCGTCAACCACAGACAGAAAAAGATGGGATACAACGCGGCGCAGGAGCTGTATAAGCGGGTACAGGAAAACCTGGCCAGAAAACGGGGGGAAGAAGCATGAAAGAATCAGTAGTATTTGGCATTGACGTAGGCGGGACCACCATCAAATGCGGATTGTTCAGCACCGAAGGAAAGCTTCTGGATATGTGGGAGATCCCCACAAGGACGCAGGAGCAGGGGAAACATATCCTGCCGGATATCGCCGCGGCGGTAAAGGAAAAGATCCGGGAGAGAGGCCTGGAGCCTTCCGCGGTCCTGGGCCTTGGCATCGGCGTGCCGGGGCCGGTGAACCAGAAGGGCGAGGTGCCCACGGCGGTAAATCTTCACTGGGGCTACAAGAATGTAGCCGGCGAGCTGGAGGAAGCCCTGGGCGTGAAAGTCCGTGTGGGGAATGACGCGAACGTGGCGGCCCTGGGAGAAATGTGGATGGGAGGCGGAAAAGGCACCTCCAATCTGATCCTGCTGACCCTGGGGACCGGCGTGGGGGGCGGCGTGATCCTGGATGGAAAGATCGTGGCAGGCGCCCATGGAGCCGGCGGCGAGGTGGGCCACGCAGCGGTGGAGCCGGAGGAGACCGAACACTGCAACTGCGGAAATCAGGGCTGCCTGGAGCAGATGGCCTCCGCCACGGGACTGGTGCGGCTGGCCCGGAAATATCTGGAAGCCTCCGGGGAGGACAGCGTCCTTCGCGGCGGGGAACTTTCCGCCAAATCCATCTTTGACGCTTATAAGGCCGGCGATCCGGCGGCGGCAGCCATCGTAGACCAGTTCGCCGGTTATCTGGGCCGGACCATGGCGATCTTCGCCTGTGTCACGGATCCGGAAGTGTTCGTTCTGGGAGGCGGCGTTTCCAAAGCCGGGCAGCCCCTGGTGGAAGCCGTGGAGAAATATTACCGGAAACACGCGTTTTCACCCAGCAAGGACACGCCCATCGTACTGGCAAAGCTGGGGAACGAGGCAGGGATCTACGGAGCCGCTAAAATGGTACTGGATTAAAAGAAAAACAGAAAAAAGATATTCAGCGCGGAAGGCAGAAGCCAACCGGCTGAATATCTTTTTTTTTTGTGCGCGTTTTATTCCGGGCTTTCCCCCTCGGATTCCGGTTCGGGAGTTTCCGGTTCGGGTTCAGGTTCCTCCGGCTCGGGAACCTCTGTAGGCTCCGGTTCAGGAACTTCTGTGGGCTCCGGATCCGGAGTCTCCGGTTCGGGAACTTCTGTAGGTTCCGGATCCGTGGTTTCCTGCTGGGGCTCCTCGGTAGGTCTCGCCGTAGGCTGCGGAGTCGGGGTAGGCGTAGGTTTGGGAATATGCTGGGTACAACGCTGGGTGGGAACCGTGGCGCTGTCAAAATATTCCGTAGTCCGTGAGCAGCCGTTGCCCGCCAGCAGCCCCGATTCGGTACAGATGGTTGCCTGCTCCACGGTAGAGGGCTGCGCAAACTCCTGATCCTGCAGATTGGCGTGGATCCGGTTCATGACGTTTTTCCAGAGGGTCTGATGGAAGGAGCGGTACTCCGCGGGAAGTTCCGCGTTGACGTCGTAGCCGGCCCAGACGGCCGCCGTATAATAGGGCGTGAAGCCGGCGAACACCAGATCCATGTAGGAGGTGGTGGTACCGGTCTTTCCCGCCAGAGTCATATGATCCAGCTGGAAGGGAACGCCGGTTCCCTCGGTGACTACGTCTTCCATGGCGCTGGTCAGCAGGTAGGAGGTACTCTCCTTGAATACTCTGGTTTCCACCGGAGTATTTTCCAGAAGCACATTGCCCTGCTGGTCGGTAACCTTCGTGTAGAACACAGGTTCCACATAGATCCCGCCGTTGGCGATGGCCCCGTAAGCCGCCGTCAGCTCCAGCATGCTGACGCCGTTGGTGATGCCGCCCAGAGCCAGAGGCTGGATCTGGTCGTAATTCTCGTCCAGGGTGGTGAAGCCCAGGCGCAGAAGGTACTGAAAACCGGTCTCCGGCGTGATCTCCGTCAGCACTTTTACGGCCGGCACGTTGATGGAATTGATGATGGCCGTGCGGACCGTCACATCGCCCCGGTACGTATTGTCGGAATTGTGGAGCGGAGTTCCGTCGGAGTAGTTGTAGGGCTCGTCTTCTATGTGCGTGGCCAGAGTGATCTTCCCGTTTTCCAGGGCCGGTCCGTAGGTGGACAGGATCTTGAAGGTGGATCCCGGCTGCTCATACGTATCCGTAGCGCGGTTCAGAGTCAGGCTGGCCGTTTTCTGCCCGCGGCCTCCTACAATACCCTTTACATAGCCTGTCTTCTGATCAAGGATGGTCATAGCCGCCTGGGGCTGGGGCGTAAAGCTGCTGCGCTCCGCCACGATGGTATCGCCTTCCCCCACAACCGCCGCTTTGTACTGGTCGATGTAACTCTGCGCTTCCTCCTGAGAAGGGAACAGCAGATCGAAGGAGGAATCTCCCTGTTCCCGGAAATACAGCTGCAGCATCTCCCGGCTGTAATTCTGACGGGTGCCGTCGGCGTGGTCCACCGTCAGAGCCCAGTCCAGACCGATCTCGGTGCCGGCGGGATAGTTGGCTTCGTTCTGAAATTCTTCGTCCATGATCTGCTGGATGGATGGATCCTGGGTACTGTAGATCCGGAGGCCGCCGCTGTAAATGGCGTTGTTGGCCTGGACCTCCGTATACCCTTTCTGTTCCATGAGATCCTTGCGGATCTGGCTGATCAGTTCATCGATAAAGTAGGAATACGGCGCTTCCTCGGTGGACTGGCTTTCCGCGTGCTGCTGGATCCGGGCATACACGTTGTCCGCCAGGGCGCTGTCATGGTCTTCCTGGGTGATATAGCCCTGGTCCAGCATATAATCCAGCACCGTCTCCCGGCGGACCGCGTTATTTTCCGGATGGTTCCGGGGATTCCACCAGGTGGGATTCTGGGGGATCGCCGCCAGCACCGCGCACTCGGAAAGGGTCAGATCTTTGCAGTCCTTGCCGAAGTAGGTCTGGGCGGCAGTCTGTACGCCGTAGGCGCCGGATCCGAAGTTTACGGTGTTCAGATAGTTTTCCAGGATCACATCCTTGGGATTTTCCCCCTGTTCCGCCAGATGTTTCTCCAGCTTTACCGCCAGATACTGCTCCTGGATCTTCCGTTTGATGGATTCGATGGTGCTCTCCTGGGTCCAGTCTGTAAAAACGTTATTTTTCAGCAGCTGCTGGGTAATGGTGCTGGCGCCCTCTGTCCGCTGCAGACCGCTGCTGACCGCCACGGCAATGGCCCGGAGCATACCCTGGGGATCCACCCCGTTGTGTTCGTAGAAACGGGAATCCTCAATGGCCACAATGGCGTGCTGCATGTTTTCCGGAATATCCTCGATGGACACGGAGACCCGGTTCCCCTCCGCGTAGGTCAGCCGCTGCATCTGATTTCCGTTGGCGTCGTACACGAAGGTGGCGTAGCCCATGGGCATGATATTGACATCGGAAATATCCGGGGCGCTGGCAATGATGCCCCGGTAGGCCCCGATCCCCAGGCAGATCACAATGGTAAAAACAGCCAGGATGCTGTACAGGATTACACGGAGCACGGAAACCCCCGCTTTTTTCTTTCGCTTTGCGGAGGGGGAATTCAGCGCTTCCTTTTTGTCCAGAACATTTTTCCGGCCTAAATTCATCTTCATTCCTCCTAAGTCTGCTCATTCTGTAGCTGCCTTTTTCAGGCATTCTCCTTTATAGTATACCAAAGTTCTGATTTTAAATAAAGAAAAAAATGCGCTGAGAACCGGCACCGGTTGCATTCGGCCGTATTTTATGGCATGATGATGGCAGACAGATCAGGAGGCGGGAAACATGCTGGAAAGTTTTAAGACGGTTTATCAGGGCGGAGAAGCCGAGATCATCGAGAAAAAATCGCGGTTTATCGGTACCGTAAGGCCTGTGGGCTCCGAGGAAGAAGCTCTGGGATTTCTGGAAGAGATGAAAAAGAAATACTGGGACGCCACCCACAACTGTTTTGCCGGTGTGGCGGGAAAACGGAGGGAATGGACCAGGGCCGCGGACGACGGGGAGCCTTCCGGCACAGCCGGCCGGCCGATGCTGGATGTGCTTCTGGGCGAGGATCTGTACGATACCGCGGTGGTGGTGACCCGCTATTTCGGCGGCACCCTTCTGGGGACCGGCGGCCTGGTGCGGGCTTATTCCAGGGCTGTGCAGGAAGCGCTGAAAGCCTGCGTGATCATAGAGAAGCGCCATGGAGTTCTGCTGGAGATCTCCGCGGACTACACGGATCTCGGCAGGATCCAGTATATCCTGGGACAGAGAAAGATCCCCCTTCTTCAATCCCTGTATACAGACCGGGTCCTGCTGGAGGCGGTGCTGCCGGCCCCGGAGGAGCAGAGCCTGCGCAAGGCCCTGTCCGAGGCGGCCGGCGGCCGCGCGGCAGTAGAAAAGAAGGGGGATCCCTGGTACGCGGAGATCAACGGCGAAGTGAAACTGTTTTAGCGTTTCTCCGGTTCCGGATATTCTTCACCCAGCGTGTCCACCGTAATGGAGCGGATCACCTGGGGAGTCCGGGGACAGTCGCGGAAATCTGTGGGCACGTTGGCGATGCGGTCCACCACATCCATTCCTTCGGTGATCTTTCCGAAAGCGGCGTAGGCGCCGTCCAGATGGGGAGCCGCCTTGTGCATGATAAAGAACTGGCTGCCGGCGGAATCCGGGTGCATGGCCCTGGCCATGGAGAGGACGCCCTCGGTGTGGCGCAGATCATTGGCCACGCCGTTCTGGACAAACTCGCCTTTAATGGAGTAGCCGGGGCCGCCGGTGCCGGTGCCTTCCGGACAGCCGCCCTGGATCATAAATCCGGGGATCACCCGGTGAAAGGTCAGACCGTCATAAAACCCCTTTTTTGCCAGGGAAATAAAATTGCGGACCGTATTGGGGGCGGTTTCCGGGTACAGTTCTCCCTTCATCACGCCGCCGTCTTCCATTGTGATCGTAATAATAGGATGAGACATATCTTTTTGTTCCTTTCCTGATTTTTTTGAAGCCTGGACGCAGGCAGCTTTCATTATAAAGCAAATGGCCGGAAAGCGCAATCGCCGGTTGTCAGGCCCCGGGCTTCTGTGATAAGATAATCCTGCGGTCCTCCGGTCCGGCAAAGGGAGGTGGGGGAACGCAGACAGAGACAGGAGATAAACGTATGACAATCATAGAAAGCCGGAGCGAGGCGGAGACCCTGGCTCTGGGGAAAAAACTGGGAGAGCAGGCCCGCCCCGGGCAGATCTATACGCTGGACGGGGATCTGGGCGTGGGGAAGACCGTGTTCACCAAAGGGATGGCGGAAGGCCTGGGGATCCGGGAGCCGGTAAGCAGCCCAACCTTTACCATCGTCCAGGAGTATCACGGAGGCAGAATGCCTCTGTACCATTTCGACGTGTACCGGATCGGCGATCCGGAGGAGATGGAGGAGATCGGATACGATGACTACTTCTTCGGAGAGGGAATCTGCCTGATCGAGTGGGCGGAAAAGATTCGGGAGCTGCTGCCGGAGGAGGTGATCCGGGTGACCATTGAAAAAGACCTGGATCGGGGATTTGACTATCGGAAGATCACAATAGAAGGGACGGAGATCGATCATGAAGATACTGGCCATTGACAGTTCCGGCATGACTGCCTCGGCAGCGCTGCTGGAAGACGGACTGCTGCGGGCGGAATATACGGTGAATTATAAGAAGACCCATTCTCAGACCCTGCTGCCTATGATCGATGAGATCGTCCGCATGACGGAACTGGATCTGAACAGCCTGGACGCCATCGCGGTGGCCGGCGGTCCGGGATCTTTCACGGGTCTGCGGATCGGATCCGCCACCGCCAAGGGACTGGGACTGGCCCTTGACAAGCCCCTGATCTCCGTTCCCACGGTGGACGCCATGGCTTACAATTTCTTTGGCGCGGAAGGGCTGATCTGTCCCATGATGGACGCCCGCAGGTCTCAGATCTATACAGGGCTGTACCGGTTCCGGGGGGCGGCATTTCAGGTGCTCCTGCCGCAGAGGGCGGAAGCCGTGGAGGAGATGGCAGACAGACTGAACAGCCTGGGAGAACCGGTGATCCTTCTGGGAGACGGCGCCGCCGTTTATCAGGAAAAACTCCGGGGGCTGCTGCAGGTTCCCTGGAGCATGGCTCCCGCGCATCTGAACCGGCAGAGAGCGGCAGCGGTGGGGAGTCTGGCTGAAACCTATCTGGCGGAGGGCAGGACGGAGACCGCCGCGGAGCATAAACCGGAATATCTGCGGCTGTCTCAGGCGGAACGGGAACGAAAAGAACGGGAAAAGAAAACAGGGGGCGCGGTATGAAGATCCGGGAAATGACGCTGGATGACCTGGAACAGGTCATGGAAATAGAAAAGGAGAATTTCTCCGTTCCCTGGACGGAAAATGGATTTTTTACGTTTCTGATCCGTCAGGATACGCTGTTTCTGGCGGCGGAGGATGAAGATGGCATTGCCGGGTACTGCGGCATCGTTATGGTCCCGGACGAGGGAGATATCACCAATGTGTCGGTGGCGAAAGGCCGCCGCAGGCAGGGGATCGGAACGCTGCTGGTGGAGGAGCTTCTCCGCCGGGCAGGGGAAGCGGGAGTCCGGAAATTTTATCTGGAAGTCCGGGAGAGCAATCAGGCAGCCCTGGCCCTTTATGAAAAACTGGGATTTCAGCGGGAGGGGATCCGCCGGGGCTACTACGAGGAGCCCAAAGAAAACGCGGTCCTTATGAGCCGGAAATAGAAGTATCTTCCATATTTTCCTGTACCTCCCGCTGGAATCCGGAAAAGATCTGTATTATACTGACTTTGTGAAAAAACATCAAATTTTCAGGTGATCTTGGGGAGGACGCGCATGAGAAAGTATAACAGAAATACAGGAAAACTGGAGGAGGCTGTCTGCAATTGCTGCGGCAGAAGCCTGCAGGTGGAAAGGGGGATCCTGAAGGAAGGGATCTGCTCCGTAGATGTGGAGTGGGGCTATTTTTCTCGGAAGGATACCATGATCCACCGGTTTGATCTCTGCGAAGACTGCTACGACCGGATCACCGGGGAATTCCGGATCCCGGTGGAGGAGCAGGAGGAGACAGAAGTCTGATAGACAAAACAGGAAAAATCTGCTATGATGAAACAGCAGTCCGGCGGAGAAACCCGGCGGCTGTGAATACGAAAGAAGAATGCGGGGTAAGAAAAAATGTTTACGCAGACCTATGACTGGATCTTCGCTCTGATTTGCGGAGTGCTGGCAGTGGTATTTTTTCTGGGAAAAGGGCAGGGAGTTATGAGAGCCTTTACATCCAGAGAGCAGAGAAACAAGAAATCCAAGAGGACACCGGAACAGGAACTGAAATATCAGCGGGCCATCGGGGTCTTTCTGCTGGTGCTGGCCGCCTGCTCCGTGCTGATGGCGACCCTGGGGGCGGTGTATATCTGGATCTCCTGGATCGAGATCGCGGTGGTGGTCGTGGGACTGATCGTGATCGTAAAGTACCTGCGGAAGAATTTTCCGGAATAAAGGATCGCATAGGGAAAACTGCATAAAATCCGGCGAAATGGAAAGAGTAAGGATGTCTGAGAGATCAGGCATCCTTTTTTCGGTGCGCCTGGCGGGATTTTACAAAGGCCTTTCCGCGTTTTACATAGATTTAACACAGAGGCTGTTTTGCATTTTACAAGGGCTTGCTACTATATTTCATGTAAAATCCAATTGTAAAAACAGAAAACAACACAAGAACAGAACAGGAGAAAATTATTATGAAGAAAAAAGCAGTGGCAATTCTCATGACGGCAGCAATGGCAGCATCCATGATGATGGTGGGCTGCGGCAGCAGCAACGAGGCAGCAGAAGGCGGCAGCACAGAGACCACCTCTACCCCCGCCGCTGAGGAGGCAGCTTCTACCCCCGAGGCAGAGGAAGAGACCGAGGGCGAAGGCGGCAGCGCAGGAGCGGAAGGCCCCATCGTGGTAGTATCCCGGGAGGACGGCTCCGGCACCAGAGGTGCCTTTGTAGAGCTCTTCGGCATCGAGCAGGAGGATGAGTCCGGCGAGAAAGTGGATATGACCATCCCCACCGCGGAGATCACCAACAGCACCTCCGTTATGATGACCACCGTGGCCGGCAACACCGCCGCCATCGGCTATATCTCTCTGGGATCTCTGGATGATACCGTAAAGGCCGTGAAGATCGACGGAGCCGAGGCCAGCGTAGAAACCGTAAAAGACGGATCCTACAAAGTCAGCCGTCCCTTCAACGTAGTAACTAAGACCGAAGGCCTCAGCGAGGCAGCTCAGAACTTTATGGACTATATCATGAGCGCGGAGGGCCAGGAAGTCATCAATGAGGAAGGCTACATCGGCAACGACGCAGCGGAGGCATTTGCAGGCGCCGCAGGCTCCGGCACAGTGACCGTAGCAGGTTCTTCTTCCGTAACACCGGTTATGGAGAAGCTGGCTGAGGCCTATGAGGCAGTAAACGGCGATGTGGATGTACAGGTACAGCAGTCTGACTCCACCACCGGCATCACCAACGCCATCGACGGAGTCTGCGATATCGGAATGGCTTCCCGGGCGGTAAAGGATGAGGAGCTGAGCCAGGGCATTGAGGCCACTGTGATCGCTACCGACGGAATCGCCGTGATCGTAAGCCCGGACAGCCCCGTGGACGAGCTGACCAGCGAACAGGTAATGCAGATCTACACCGGAGAGGTTACCGACTGGTCCGAGATCTGATCCTGAAAAATCATACACCATACATCCGTGACTGATGAGCACGGCAGTCACCCCCAGGGGACAGGGCTCAGCCTGTCCCCTGTTTTGCGAAAAAGAATCTTTACATTCCCTTAACGTCCGCGCGCAAGGGGAGCGCGTTGCCCCTGTACGCGGACGCAAACAAAGCTGAGGAGAAATTGTATGAAAGCAAAATCGAGTTTTAAGGAAAGCGCCATGCGGATCGTGTTTCTGGTAGCTGCCTGCGTGTCTGTACTGGCGGTAGCCCTGATCTGTATTTTCCTGTTCGCCAACGGCGTTCCCGCCATGAAGGAGATCGGATTCCCGGATTTCCTTCTGGGAGATACCTGGCGGCCCAGCAACGATCTGTACGGGATCCTGCCCTTTATCCTGGGCAGCATTTACGTAACAGCGGGAGCCATTCTCGTAGGTGTTCCCATTGCGATCCTTACCTCTGTGTTTATGGCGTATTACTGCCCCAAGAAACTGTACGGCCCTCTGAAAGCAGGGATCAACCTTATGGCCGGCGTTCCTTCGGTAGTATACGGCTTTTTCGGCCTGGTGGTTCTGGTGCCGGTGATCCAGGATGTTTTCCATCTGGCCAGCGGCAAGACCATGCTGACGGCTTCCCTGATGCTGGCCATTATGATCCTGCCCACCGTGGTGGGAGTCATTGAGCCGGCGCTGAAGAGCGTGCCGGTGAGCTATTACGAGGGGGCCCTGGCTCTGGGAGCCTCTCATTCCAAGAGCGTATTCTTCACCATTGTTCCCGCGGCCAAATCCGGCATCATGGCCGGAACGGTCCTGGGGATCGGCCGGGCCATCGGCGAGACCATGGCTGTGATCATGATCGCCGGCAACCAGACAGCCATGCCCAGCAGCCTGCTGGCGGGAGTCCGGACCATGACTTCCAACATCGTGCTGGAGATGGGATACGCCTCCGGACTTCACCGGGAATCCCTGATCGCCACCGGCGTAGTGCTCTTTGTATTTATCCTGATCATCAACCTTTGTCTGTCACTGCTGAACAGGAGGGCCGCTCATGAATAATCAGAATTCGCAAACCATACCCAGACAGGAAGGGCAGGCCCTGGCCGCCATTCCCTATAAAAAAAGCGCCTTTTCCCTGATCATGACGGTGCTGACCTGGGCGGCGGCGGTGCTGTCCGTGGCGGTGCTGGTCTTCCTGGTGATCTTTGTACTGGCCAAAGGCGTGGGTAGCATCACCCCGGATCTGTTTTCCCTGGAATACTCCACGGAGAACGCTTCCGTGATCCCGGCCATCGTCAACACCCTGGAAATGACGGTGATCGCCCTGGTGATCGCTGTTCCCATCGGCATCTGCGCAGCTATCTTTCTGGTGGAATACACCAACAACAAGGGAAAGGTGGTGGGGATCATCCGCATCACCGCCGAGACGCTGTCCGGTATTCCCTCCATTGTATACGGCCTGTTCGGCATGCTGTTCTTTACCATCGCCCTGGGGCTGGGATACTCCATGGTCTCCGGCGCTCTGACTCTGGCCATCATGGTGCTGCCTCTGATCATGCGCACCTCGGAGGAGGCTCTGAAATCCGTGCCGGTTTCCTACCGGGAGGCCAGCTTCGGACTGGGAGCCGGCAAGCTGCGGACCATTTTTAAGATCGTACTGCCCGCCGCCATGCCGGGGATCCTCTCCGGGATCATCCTGGCTACAGGCCGGATCGTGGGAGAGACGGCGGCCCTTCTGTATACCGCCGGATCTGTGGCCCAGTACGCGGCCCCCATGGCTTCCGGAAGAACCCTGGCGGTCCATATGTACGTGCTTTCCTCCGAGGGGCTCTACATGGACAAGGCCTTTGCCACAGCCGTGATCCTGCTGATCATGGTGCTTCTGATCAACGCGATCTCCAGCTTCTTTGCCAAGAAGATAACGAAAGGATAAATGAGATGGATAAGATGACGATTACCAACATGGATCTCTACTACAGCGATTTCCATGCTTTAAAAAGTGTAAACCTTCATATACCGGAAAAAGAGATCACCGCTTTCATCGGACCCTCCGGCTGCGGAAAATCCACCCTGCTGAAATCCCTGAACCGCATGAACGATCTGGTGGAGGGCTGCAAGATCACCGGCGAGATCCTCCTGGATGATATGAACATCTACGGGAAAAATACGGATGTGAACATGCTGAGAAAGCGGGTGGGCATGGTGTTCCAGAAGGCCAACCCCTTCCCCATGAGCATTTATGACAATGTGGCTTACGGGCCCAGAACCCACGGGGTCCACTCCAAGGTAAAGCTGGATGAGATCGTGGAGCGCTCCCTGCGGCAGGCGGCCATCTGGGAGGAAGTAAAAGACCGGCTGAAGACCAGCGCCCTGGGCATGTCCGGCGGCCAGCAGCAGAGACTCTGCATTGCCAGAGCCCTGGCGGTGCAGCCGGAGGTGCTGCTCATGGACGAGTCCACCTCCGCCCTGGATCCTATTTCCACCTCCAAGATCGAAGACCTTGTACAGGAATTAAAAAAAGATTATACTATTGTCATGGTCACTCACAACATGCAGCAGGCGGCCCGCGTATCGGATAACACGGTCTTCTTCCTGCTGGGAGAGGTGATCGAGCAGGATAAGACAGAAACCCTGTTCTCCATGCCCAAGGACAAGAGAACAGAAGACTATATCACAGGGAGGTTTGGCTGATATGAGAAATCGATTCGACAGGCAGATGGAAGAACTGCATACAGAACTTATCGAGATGGGCGCTCTCTGCGAGCATATGATCGGGGAGAGCTACGACGCGCTTATGAGCGGCGACATGGAGGCTGCCGCCAAGCTGATCAGCGAGGACGCCTCCGTGGACATGAAAGAAAGGGATATCGAGACCCTGTGCCTGAAACTGCTGCTGCAGCAGCAGCCGGTGGCCACGGACCTGCGGAAGGTCTCCGCGGCCCTGAAGATGATCACGGATATGGAGCGGATCGGGGATCAGGCGGCGGATATCGCCGAGATCGTCCGCACCGCCGGCAGCCTGAAGGTGGCGGCCCAGACCGTGCAGATCGGGGAGATGGCCAGGGCGGCCATGAAAATGGTCACCGAGAGCATCGACGCCTATGTAAAGCAGGATCTGGAGATCGCCCGGAAGGTCATTGACGAGGACGACAACGTAGACCGGCTCTTTGATCTGATCCGGGACGAGCTGGCCCACGGCATCGGCAAAGGCGTGGCTTCCGTGGAACAGACCATGGATATCCTCATGATCGCCAAGTATTTTG
The DNA here is from genome assembly GCA_963928055.1 of Candidatus Scatomonas sp. Lineage (GTDB taxonomy): Bacteria > Bacillota > Clostridia > Lachnospirales > Lachnospiraceae > Scatomonas. The sequence continues at coordinate 315,916 of CAWVDN010000003.1, forward strand.
AGCGGATCGCGGATCACGCCACCAACATCGCGGAGTGGGTGGAATTTTCGATCACGGGACATCACAGAGGAGAAGAATAACATGATCTATTGTGTAGAGGATGAGAGAAATATCAGGGAACTGATCGTGTATACCCTGGGCTCCAGCGGCCTGCCCGCCAAGGGAGTGGAGACGGGCGCCCAGCTGTTCCGGGAGCTGGCGGACCATCCGGCCTCTCTGATCCTCCTGGATATCATGCTGCCGGAGGAGGATGGGCTGTCCATTCTGAAACGGCTGAAAAGTTCCGAGGTGACCAAGGACATTCCGGTGATCATGGTGACCGCCAAGGGAGCGGAGTACGACAAGGTCCAGGGCCTGGACTGCGGAGCCGATGATTACATTACCAAGCCCTTCGGCATGATGGAGTTTATCGCCCGGGTGCGGGCGGTGCTGCGGAGAAGCGGCAGAGAAGAAAAGGACAACGAGACTCTGCAGATCGGCCAGCTGCAGGTGCTGGTGCGGCAGCACCAGGTACTGGCCGCCGGCCGAAAGGTCACTCTGACATTAAAAGAATTTGAACTTTTAAGGTATCTGATGGAGAACCAGGGCATTGTGCTCTCCCGGGACCGGCTGCTGGGACATGTCTGGGGCTACGATTTTGACGGGGAGACCAGGACCGTGGACGTACATATCCGGACCCTGCGCCAGAAACTGGGAGCCTGCGGCGAGCTCATTGAGACAGTCCGGGGAGTCGGATACCGGATAGGAGGATAATATCCCATGAGAAAACGGATTTTCAGAAATACAGCCATCCTGGTGGTCATTTCCATTGTGCTGACCTTTCTGGCCATGAGCCTGGTGATGTACAACCGGACCTATGACGGCATGAAGACCTCCGTGGAGGACGAGTGCGAATATTTAAAAGCCGCTCTGGATGAGTCGGGGACGGGATTCCTGACTCCGGAGGTGGCCGGCTTCTCCAACAGCCGCATTACCCTCATCGATGAGGACGGAACGGTTCTTTTTGAGTCCGAGGAATCCGCGGATCTCATGGAGAACCACGGGGAGAGAAAAGAATTTCAGGAGGCCCTGGAGACCGGTTCCGGATCCGACAGCCGTTCCTCCGCTACTTTTTCGGAGGCCACCTACTATTACGCCCTGCGGCTGGATAACGGCATGGTGATCCGGGTGGCCAATACGGCGGATAATGTGTGGGGCACCCTGCTGTCCGGCCTGGGGATCGCCATTGCCCTGATCGTGGCCCTGGTGATCGCCTCCCTGATCTACGCGAAGACCATGACGGCCCGGATCATGAAGCCTCTCAACGAGCTGGATCTGGAGCATCCCATGGAAAACGGGAAAGCGTATGAGGAGATCAGCCCTCTCCTGGGACGGATCAACCGGCAGAAAAAGCAGATCGCCCGGCAGATGGAGCAGCTCCAGCAGAATCAGGAAGAATACCTGGCTATTACGGAGAACATGAAAGACGGCCTGATCGTCACCAACCGCACGGCGGTGCTGGCCATCAACCGCTCCGCCCAGAAGCTCTTCAGCGTAACCCAGGAGGAATGCGTCAACCACGACATCATCACGGTCAACCGCAACGAGGTGCTGAAGGAAGCTTTGGACGAGGCCCTGGCCGGCAAGGAAAGCGAAAAGCTGCTGAAGCTGGGCGACCGGTATTATCAGCTGCTGGCCAATCCGGTGCGGGTCTCCGCGGAGATCTCCGGCGCGGTGATCCTGGTGCTGGATGTCACGGAAAAGCAGGAGGCGGAAAAAATGCGCCGGGAATTCTCGGCCAATGTCTCCCATGAGCTGAAAACCCCCCTGATGTCCATCTCCGGCTACGCGGAGATCATGGAGCACGGCATGGTGCGGCAGGAGGATATCCAGGACTTTGCCGGCAGGATCCACTCGGAAGCCAGCCGTCTCACCAACCTGGTGGAGGATATCATCCGGCTGTCCCGGCTGGACGAGGCGGACGGGGCTATGCCCAGGGAGCTGACCGATCTGGATGAGATCTGCCGGGACGCCAAGCAGCATCTGGAGATGAGCGCCAAAGACCGGGGGATCGATTTCACCTATCAGGGAACCTCCTGCCCGGTGGAGGGTGTCCGGCAGGTGCTGTACGAGATGGTCTACAATCTCTGCGACAACGCCATCAAATATAATAAACCCAAAGGGAGCGTAAAACTGGAACTGAAGACGGAAAAAGGCGCTCCGGTGCTGACGGTGGAAGATACCGGCATCGGCATCGAAAAGGAAGAGACAGAAAGGATCTTTGAACGGTTCTACCGGGTGGATAAAAGCCATTCCAAAGAAACCGGAGGGACCGGCCTAGGACTTTCCATTGTAAAACACGGGGCCATCCTTCACAACGCCAGGATCCAGGTGGACAGCACGCCGGGAACAGGCACAAGGATCACCCTTCGTTTCCCGAAACCGTAAAAAAGCCGGTCTGAGGGTCTTCCTTCAGACCGGATCCTGCTCAGAGGAGCCGCTGCGAAATAGATGAGATCTATGGAGCAGAGGCTCCCCTTTTCTGTTCCCAAAGAAAGAGCGGGGGCAGCCGTGCGATCTGCCGCAGGCAGCAGTCCGCTTTACGGGATACAGGCGGATCCGCGCTGAATTTTTTGTTGAAAAAGAAGAAAGAATATGTTATGGTGGACATGACCGGAAACGTTACCGATAACGTTTCCGAAAAGAGTATTTACAGGAGGAAAAACATGCGGGAGAGCGGCATTTTACTTCCCGTTTCGGCGCTGCCGGCCGGATACGGGATCGGAGGTTTTTCAAAGAAAGCGTATGAATTTGTGGACTGGCTGCAGGAGGCAGGGCAGAAGAACTGGCAGATCCTGCCCCTGGGGCCTACCAGCTACGGAGATTCTCCCTACCAGTCCTTCTCTACCTTCGCCGGAAATCCTTACTATATAGATCTGGATACCCTTCGGGAGCAGGGCCTGCTCACCGAGGAGGAGTGCCGGGAGGCGGACTGCGGGCAGGAGCCCCGTTATGTGGACTACGGGAGGATCTACGAAACACGTTTTGCAGTTCTTCGGAAAGCCTTTGCCCGCTTCCGGGAGACAGAGGAATTCCTGAAATTTGAAGATGAAAACGCGTACTGGCTGGAGGATTACTGTCTGTATATGGCGGTCAAGGGCAGTCAGGGACAGAGGTCCTGGCAGGAATGGCCGGAGGAACTGAAGACCCGGGATCCGGAAGCCCTGGACCGGGCCCGGGGGGAACTGGCGGAGGAGATCCGTTTTTACCGTTTCCAGCAGTACTGTTTTGAGGTCCAATGGAAAAAACTGAAACAGTATGCCAATGACCGGGGGATCCGTATCATAGGAGACATCCCCATCTATGTGGCCCTGGACAGCGCGGATGCCTGGGCCAATCCGGAGCTGTTCCAGTTCGATGAAAACAGTGTGCCCCTGGCGGTGGCCGGCTGTCCGCCGGACGCTTTCGCGGCCACCGGACAGCTGTGGGGCAACCCCCTGTACCGGTGGGAGAAGCATGAGGAAACCGGCTATGCCTGGTGGATCCGCAGGATCCAGTCCTGCTTCCGCCTGTACGATGTGATCCGCATCGACCATTTCCGGGGATTTGAATCTTATTATTCCATTCCCTATGGAGACAAGACGGCGGAGAAAGGACACTGGGAGCCGGGCCCCGGCATCGGATTTTTTAAGGCGGTGCAGGAAAAACTGGGCGAACTGGATATTATCGCCGAGGATCTGGGATATCTGACGGAGGGAGTCCGGGAAATGCTCCGGGAAAGCGGCTATCCCGGCATGAAAGTTCTGGAGTTCGCTTTTGACTCCCGGGAGGAGAGCGATTATCTTCCCCACAACTATCCCCGGAACTGTGTGGTCTATACGGGGACCCACGACAACAATACCCTGGCGGGCTGGTACCGGGAGATGGCGCCGGCGGACCGGGAGTTTTCCGTCCGCTATATGAACAACGGAAAAAGCGCGCCGGAGGAGATCCCCTGGGATTTCATCCGCATGGCGCTGGCCAGCGTGGCGGATCTGGCGGTGGTTCCCATGCAGGATTATCTGGGACTGGGAGCCGAGGCCAGGTTCAATTATCCTTCCACCATCGGCACCAACTGGAAATGGAGGCTGCTGCCGGAGGAATGCACCAAAGAACTGGCGGAAAAGATCCGTGCCATGACCCGATTATACGGGAGGCTGTAAAAGGAGGCGCGGAATTTGCAGACAGTTACTATTAAAGATATCGCCAGAGCCTGCGGAGTCAGCGTCAGCACCGTATCCCGGGCGATGAACGGGCATCAGGATATCAACCGGGAGACCCGGGAGCAGATCCTGCGGGTCATTGAGGAATCCGGCTATGTGCCCAACAACAGCGCCAGGAATTTAAAGCGCCTGGAATCCCGGGCGGTGGCCCTGCTGGTGAAAGGGATGGACAATACCTTTTTTCAGGATCTTATGGATGTGATCGAAAAGGAGATCCACCGGAGAAAATACGCCTGTATCCTCCAGCGGGTGGAGGAATCCGAGGACGAGGTGGCCCTGGCCCTGGAACTGGTAAAGGAAAAACGGCTGCAGGGGATCATTTTCCTGGGAGGAAAGTTTGACCACCCGGAGGAGAGCCTGGAGCGGCTGAACGTCCCCTTTATCCTCAGCACCAGCGAGTGCCGGAATGCCTTTGACCCCTGCAGCGGAGGAAAGGTTTCCGTGGACAACGAGAAAGAAAGCTTCCGGATGACGGAATATCTCTGCAGCCTGGGACACAGGAAGATCGCCATTCTGACCGCCGCCCCCAACGACGACAGCATCGGCCGCCTCCGCTTTGACGGATACCGGAGAGCCCTGCAGGCGTATGGGATCTCCTGGGAGCCGGACCTGGCAGTATGGATGAAGTCCGGACTGGACAAATACAATTTTGCCTCCGGGTACAGGATGACAAAAGAACTTCTGGAGCGGAACAGAGAATTCACAGCTCTTTACGCCACCTCGGACACGCTGGCCATGGGCGCCTGCCGGGCGCTTTTCGAGGCTGGGATCCGGGTGCCCAAGGACTGCTCCGTGGCCGGCTTTGACGGGCTGGAGACGGGAAAATATTATGTCCCCAGCCTGACCACCCTGGCCCAGCCCGTGGGGGAGATCGGACGGGCTACGGTGAGCCAGCTGTTCCGCCGCATAGAAAAAAGAGAAATTTCCGGGCAGCTTACCTTTGAGGGAAAACTGCTGATCCGGGAGTCTACAGCCCCTTTAAAAGCAGAAAGAAGCGAGGTATAGAAAATATGGAAGAGAGAATCCAACAGTTACTGAAAGAAAAGTTCGGGCGGGGGATCGATCAATGTACAAAGAGCGAGATCTTTGACGCGCTGATGCGCCTGACCCGGGAAGAACTCAACAGCCGCCCCAGGATCCAGGGAAAGAAGAAACTGTACTACATTTCCGCGGAATTCCTCATGGGAAAACTGCTGTCCAATAACCTGATCAATCTGGGCATTTACGGGGAAGTGGAAAAGATCCTGGAAAAGCATAAGATCAGCCTGCCGGAGATCGAGGAGATGGAACTGGAGCCTTCTCTGGGCAACGGCGGACTGGGCCGTCTGGCGGCCTGCTTCCTGGATTCCATCGCCACCCTGGGCCTGCCGGGAGACGGGGTGGGTCTGAATTACCATTTCGGACTCTTCCGCCAGGAATTTCTGCACAACAAGCAGAAGGAAGTAAAAAATCCCTGGATCTCCGAAAACAGCTGGCTGGAGAAGCAGCCGGAATCTTTCCGGGTGCCCTTTAAGCATTTTACTCTGCGGTCGGTACTCTACGATATCGTAGTGCCGGGCTATGAAAACGGCTGCAACCGCCTGCATCTTTTCGATCTGGATACCGTGGACGAAACCATGGTGGGCAACGACAATATCAATTTCCAGAAGGAAAATATCCGCAAGAACCTGACCCTGTTCCTGTATCCCGATGACAGCGATGAACAGGGCCAGCTGCTCCGGATCTACCAGCAGTATTTTATGGTCAGCAACGCGGCGCAGTTGATCCTGAAGGAATGTGAGGATAAAGGCCAGGATCTGCACCATCTGGATCAGTATGTGGTGATCCAGATCAACGATACCCATCCCTCCATGGTGATCCCGGAGCTGATCCGCCTGCTCCAGGAGAGAAACTTTACCATGGACGAGGCCATCGAAGTGGTGGAAAAGACCTGCGCCTACACCAACCACACCATTCTGGCGGAGGCCCTGGAAAAATGGCCGGTTTCCTATCTGGAGCAGGTGGCGCCCCAGCTGATGCCCATTATCCGGGAACTGGACGCCCGGGTGAAAGCAGAGTATTCTGACGAGGCCGTATATATCATCGATCAGGACCAGAGAGTCCATATGGCCAATATGGATATCCACTACGGATTCTCCGTCAACGGAGTGGCGGCCCTCCACACCGAGATCCTGAAGCGCTCGGAGCTGAAGCCCTTCTATGATCTTTATCCGGAAAAGTTTAACAACAAGACCAACGGCATCACCTTCCGCCGCTGGCTGAAGCACTGCAATCCGGAACTGGCGGAGCTGGTGGAAAGCCTGGCGGGAAAAGAGGTCTGGAAGGATGCCTCCCGTCTGGAGCAGCTGCTGGCATACCGGAAAGACAAAAAGGTCCTGGACCGCCTGGAGCAGATCAAATTCGACAATAAAAAACGGCTGTGCCGGTATCTCTACGAGACTCAGAACCTGTCGGTGGATCCCCATTCCATCTTTGACATCCAGATCAAGCGTCTCCATGAGTACAAACGGCAGCAGATGAACGCCCTGTACGTGATCCACAAATATCTGGAGATCAAGAGCGGCAGGAAGCCCAGGCGGCCCATTACCGTATTGTTCGGGGCCAAAGCCGCGCCTGCCTACACCATCGCCAAGGACATTATCCATCTGATCCTCTGCCTGCAGCAGCTGCTGGAGCGGGATCCGGAGGTGAGCCCCTGGTTCCGGGTTGCCATGGTGGAAAACTATAACGTTACCAAGGCCTCCAAGCTGATCCCGGCGGCGGATATTTCCCAGCAGATCTCCCTGGCCTCCAAGGAGGCTTCCGGCACCGGAAACATGAAATTTATGCTGAACGGAGCCGTGACTCTGGGAACCGAAGACGGAGCCAATGTAGAGATCCGGGATCTGGTAGGAGACGAAAATATTTACATCTTCGGGAAAAAGCCCGCGGAGGTCATCCAGCTGTACGCGGAAAAGGGGTACCGTCCCCGCAGCTACTATGACAACGATCCGGAGATCCGGGAGCTGGTGGACTTCCTTGTCAGCGAGGAAGTCATGAACCTGGGAGATCCCGTGTGTCTGGAGCGGCTGCATCACGAGCTGATCAGCAAGGACTGGTTCATGACCCTGCTGGATCTGAAGGAGTATATCAAAGTCAGAGAGCGGATGTACCGGGACTATGAAGACCGCGACGCCTGGAACCGGAAGGCGCTGGTGAACATCGCCAAGGCCGGGTTCTTCTCCTCGGACCGGACCATCGGGGAGTACAACCGGGATATCTGGCATCTGGGATAAGAAAACGAAACTGCCGGGACGGCGATAGGAACCGCTCCCGGCAGTTTTGTCCATTGGGAAGAATATTCTCTCTGCCTCTGTCATATATTGCTTCTAAAGAGGTGAGAGAAAATGAAAAAAGAAGAACTGACACGGCTGTTTTCCGGAAGAGTGCGGCGGATCCTGGAAGGGATGGATCTGGATTTTCAGAAGATCCATGAGATCCGCCTGCGGACAGGAGCCCCGCTGCAGATGATCTGCGGGGGAAAAGAATTTTTTCCCGATGAAAACGGACGGGCTTCCCGGGAGGGGGGAGGGGTCTGCATGACCGAGAGAGACCTTCGGGAGACCATGGAATACATAGGAAACTATTCCCTTTACGCCTATGAGGACGAAATCCGCCAGGGCTACCTGACCATCCAGGGAGGCCATCGGGTGGGCATCGCCGGGAAAACGGTGATGGAGGAGGGAAAAGTAAAAGGGATCAGCCATATTTCCTGCATCAATCTGCGGATCGCCCACAGTGTGGAGGGGTGCGCGGACCGGGTAATGCCTTTTCTGTGGGACCGGGAAGGATTCTGTCACACCCTGATCGTGTCTGCTCCCCGCTGCGGAAAGACGACGCTGCTCCGGGATATCATCCGCCAGGTTTCCGACGGGAACGGGGAACACAGGGGCCTTACGGTAGGGGTGGTGGATGAGCGGTCCGAGATCGCCGGCGCCTGCCGGGGAGTGGCCCAGAACCGGCTGGGGATCCGCACGGATGTGCTGGACGGCTGTCCCAAGGCAGAGGGCATGATGATGCTGATCCGCTCCATGTCCCCGGAGGTGGTGGCGGTGGACGAGATCGGCACGGCGGAGGATCTCCACGCCCTGGAATCTGTGCTGAACTGCGGCTGCCGGGTGCTGGCCACGGTCCATGGAAATTCCATGGAGGATGTGCGGCAGAAGCCGCTGCTGGGGGACCTGGTGGAGCGCCATGTATTTCAGCGCTATATCCTGCTGTCCGGCAGGGAAGCTCCGGGGACGGTGCAGACTATTTTTGACAGCAGGGGCAGCCGCCTGTATCAGAAAGGGGTGGGAGCATGCTGCGGACAGGCGCGCTGTGTCTCTTAGTCTGCGCTTCGGCGGCGCTGGGATTTCTTATGAGCAAGAGGCTTTCCGGCCGGCTGAAACAGCTGAAGCTCCTGAAAAAAATCATGCTCTTCCTGCGGGGGGAGATCTCCTGCGCCCGAACGCCCCTGCCGGAGGCTTTCTGGAGCGTGTCCGGGAAGCTGCCGGAGCCTTTCCGGGGATTCCTGCGGCAGGTTTCCCAGGAGCTGGAGCGCTGCGAAGGAAATTCTCTGGGGGAGGTCTTCGGAGAAAACGTGGACCGCTGTCTGGGGGATGCCAGTCTTACCCGGGAGGACCTGGACCGCCTGAAAGAGCTGGGAGAAAGCCTGGGGTATCTGGACAAGTCTATGCAGCTGGCCTGCCTGGATGCCTGGGGACGGGAACTGGATATGGAAATCGAAGAACTGACAGAAGGACTGCCTGTACGGAAAAAGCTCTTTCAGAGCCTGGGGATCATGGGCGGTCTTTTTCTGGCTATTCTGCTCCTATAACAAACGGGGAAAGGAAGGAGAACGCCATGGACGTGGGGGTGATCTTCAAGATCGGCGCGGTAGGGATCCTGGTTTCCGTCCTGGGTCAGGTCCTGAAGCACAGCGGCCGGGAGGAACAGGCATTTCTGGTCAGCCTGGGAGGCCTGATCATCGTACTGTTCTGGCTGCTCCCCTATATCTCTGATCTGTTTGACACCATCAAAAAGCTGTTTACTCTGTAAAGGAGCCGCTTATGGATGTGATCCGAATCGCTGTACTGGGGATCGCCGGCCTGTTTCTCTGCATGTTCCTGAAGGAGACCAGGCCGGAATTCGCCCTGTATGCCAGCCTGGCCACAGGCGTCTGTATCCTGCTGCTGGGTTCCGGGAAACTGACGTATCTCATGGAAATGCTGGACAGGCTCCGTTCCTATGTGCCGGTGGATACCGCCTATCTGAACGCTCTGCTGAAGATGGTGGGCATCACCTACGTGGGACAGTTTTCCGCGGGAATCTGCCGGGACGCCGGGTATTCCTCCATTGCCGGGCAGATCGAGATTTTTTCCAGGCTTTCCATCCTGGTCATCAGCATGCCGGTACTGACGGCTCTGATGGAAACCATTCAGGGCTTTCTGGCCTGAGAGGAGGCTGCCGTTGCAGGTTCAGAAAATTTTTTCGGCGGCTTTTTTCCTGCTGCTCTGGGTCTTTGGGGCTTCCGCCTCCGCCGTCAGCGCCGGGGAAGCGGAGAGAGACGGGAGCCTGATCCTGGAAGATTCTCTGAAAGAACAGATGGAGCTGGAGGAGATCCAGGATTCCGTGGACCGGCTTCTGGGAGAGAACCGGCTCTCTGTCTCCGGCTCTGTGGACCGTCTCCTGCAGGGGGAAGATCCGGTATCCGGCACAGAACTGAAGAAGAATCTTTTTGAGCAGCTGTCCGGAGTGTTCCGGGAACAGAGAGAGACCTGGATCCAGCTGCTGGTCCTGGTGCTGGCAGCGGCCATGCTTTCCGGCTTTTCCGCCCTTTTTGAAAACGGGCAGCTGGGAGATATAGGATTTTACATGATCTACCTTCTGGTATTCGCGCTGATGCTGAAGAACTTTCAGACCCTCAGCGGCGGTCTCCGGGAATTGCTGGAAGGTCTCACGGAATTCATGCGGGCCCTGGTGCCGGCCTATTCCATTGCCGTGGCCGCGGCTTCCGGGGTTTCCTCTGCCGCCATGTTCTATCAGATCGTGCTGGCGGCCATCTGGCTGGTAGAGAATCTGCTGATCCTGCTGATCCTTCCGGGGATCCGGATCTATCTGCTGATCTCTCTGATCAACCAGCTTTCCCGGGAAGATTTTCTTTCCCATATGGCCCGGCTCCTGAAAAATGCCATCTCCTGGATCCTGAAGACGGCGCTGGGCCTGATCATCGGCATTCAGGTGACGAAGAATCTGGTGGCGCCGGCCCTGGACGCTCTCCGGAGAACGGCCCTGGGGAAAACTGCCAGCGCTATTCCCGGGGTGGGCAACGCCATTGACGCGGTGACGGAAATGGTCATCGGCTCCGCGGTGCTGGTCCGCAACTGCGCCGGAGCGGTAGCGGTGGTGATCCTGTTTCTCTGCGCGCTGGCGCCGGTGCTCCGCATCGGGGTCAGCGCTCTTGCCTATAAACTCCTGGCGGCTTTTGCCCAGCCGGTTTCCGACCGGCGCATGGTAGGCTGCCTGAATACCATGGGAGAGGGCTGCGGCCTTCTGTTCCGTGTACTGATCACCACAGAGGTGCTTTTTATGGTCACCATCGCCATACTGGCCGGAGGCGGGGGAGGATAAAGAAATGGATGGGATCTATGGCTGGATGAGAGGCCTGGCTTTTTTCTTTCTTTTTATGACGGCGGTGCTGAACTGCCTGCCGGAGGAAAAGTACCGCCGGTATGTCCGGCTGTTTCTGGGCCTGCTGCTGCTGATCCTGATGATCCGGCCGCTGCTGGAGCTGTTCCGCCTGGATGAGATCTTAAGCCGCGGGGTAAGCCGGGGGATGCTGGAAGCGGAGGCCGCAGGACTGGAGCAGGAGATCCGGGTGGAGGGAGTCCAGGAGGGCCTGCTGCTGGAAGGATATCAGGCGGAGATCCGGGAGCAGATCCGGACTTTCCTGGAGGAAAGAAAACTGGTTCCCCTGCGGATAGAGGCGGAATTGGATCCGGAGGAACTGCTGGTGACAGACATGGAGATCACCGTGGGATTTCAGCCGGAAACGTTTCTTTATCAGTCGGAGGCAGAAGAAAGGGAGAGCGCGCTGAGGGAGGAACTGGAGGAGATCCGGACAGAATTGTCAGAGGTATACGGGACAGATCCCTCGCATATAGATGTAACAGTCCAGAAAAAGGGGTCTGCATACCGTGATGAATAAGGAGGCGCCCATGAAAAGGGGATGGCTGGGCTGGCTGAAGGGGAGAAAAAAAGAGCAGTGGGCAGTGTATCTGCTTCTGGGAGCCCTGCTCCTGGTGATCCTGCTGCCTACAGGCAGCCGGGACCGGGAGGAAAAGACGGTTTCCGAGACGGAGGCTGAAGGAAAGGAAAAGGAGGTGGAGGAAGGGGAAAGCCAGGAGGAAAAGCTGGAGAAAAAACTGGAAGCCGCCCTCTCCAGAGTGGAGGGGATCGGCGCAGTAGAGGTGGCGCTTTCTCTGGAATCCACCAATCAGAAGGTAGTGGAAAAGGATGTCCCCTCCGCCCGGAGCAGTCAGAGCAGTTCCGGCTCCGGGGAGACGGGGAGCGCGTCGTCTGTGAGTACGGAGGAAAGCACCGTGTACCAGACCGACAGCGACGGCAGTGAGATCCCCTACGTGATCCAGGAGACCTACCCGGAGATCCGGGGAGTCCTGGTGGTAGCGGAGGGCGGGGGCGATCCGGTAGTGGTCCAGCAGATCCAGGAGGCGGTCATGGCATTATTCCGGGTGGAAGCCCATAAAATAAAGGTGATGAAAATGAAATCTTGAAGAAGGAGAGGTTTTTTGAAAAAGAAAATTTTTAAGAAAAATCAGATCGTCATCACAGCGCTGGCAGTATTGATTGCAGTGGCCGGATACATCAATTACGCGGATTCCGCCCTGAAAAAGGACAAAGAAGCGGAGAGCGCGGCGGCGGAAGGGGAAGTTCCGGCCTCGGAGAATACGATCCTGGAAGATATAGAGAGCCTGGATCAGGACCTTACGGATCTGACCGCTTCGGAAACGCCCGCCCCTTCCGGGGAGGATGCCGGCGGCGCCGATGAGACTGGAACGGAGGCAGGCGGGGAAGCTGCCGAAGAACAGGAAGGGGAGACGGACACAGATACCGAGGAGACCGCTTCCGGCACACCGGGAGAGGCAGTTCTGACCACGGCCTCTACATACATGGCCCAGGCCAGGATCAACCGGGAGCAGACCCGGTCCCAGAACAAGGAAACCCTGCTGGAGATCATCAACAACGCCAATCTCACAGAGGAGGAGCGACAGAACGCGGTGCAGAGCATGGTGGAACTGACAGACGCGGTGGAAAAAGAAGCCGCGGCGGAAATGCTCCTGGAGGCCAAGGGGTTTGAGGATGTGGTGGTGAACCTGGCGGGAGATACGGTGGACGTGGTGGTGCCCTCCACGGAACTGGCGGCGGATCAGCGGGCCCAGATCGAGGACATCATCAAGCGCAAGACGGGAGTTGGGGTGGAGAACATCGTGATCACTCCCATGAATACCGAGAAATAAAAGAAAATAACCGGCTGTATATGCGGGCTGATATATGAAACGGTGCGGAGTGATCTGCACCGTTTTACATAGTATCTGCATATACTTGCTAAAGAAGATATGCAGAAAATCTTCCCAGGGGGTTGATTATCTGCATATAAAAATAGTAACATTATATGCAGATAGGAATGGAGGAGGCGCGACTATGGAACTTCGAGTCCTTCGCTATTATTTGACCGTTGCGCGAGAGGAAAACATCACTCGCGCCGCGGAAATTCTGCATATTACGCAGCCAACGCTCAGCCGTCAGATGGCGGAGCTGGAGGAAGAACTGAACACCCGTTTATTTGAGCGGACAAACCGAAAAATTGTGCTGACAGAATCCGGGGTGCTGCTGCGCCGCCGGGCAGAGGAACTGGTCTCTCTGGCGGACAAAGTTCAGCAGGAATTCCAGAGCGGCGATGACGAACTGATGGGGTTGATTTCCATCGGAAGCGGTGTCACCGCGGCGGCATCAGAATCTCTGCCCAAACTTTTGCAGGAATACGCGCTGAAGTATCCCCAGGTGCGGTTTGAACTTCATACCGGTACGGCGCCAGTGATTAAGGACCAGCTCGACAAAGGGCTTTTGGATATCGGCATTCTGATGGAACCCATCGAGGTGGAAAAATATGATTTCGTGCGGCTGCCGAAAAAAGAAGTCTGGGGCATCCTGATGCCGGAAGATGACCCGCTGGCACAAAAATCGGAGATAACCCCCGACGACCTGCAAAACCTTCCGCTGATCGTCAGCTGGCGTATCGGGGAGAGGGAGGCAAAAGCATGGTTTGGCGGGGACACGGAACATCTGAATGTATTCTGCACCTATGACCTGATCGACAATGCGGCCACATTGGTGGAGCATCGCCTGGGATATGCCTTTGTGATCCAGGGCGCACTGAAGTCGATCCCCGGCCTTACCTTCCGTCCTCTTTCTCCGGAAGTAAGCAATACTTCTGTGCTGGTTTGGAAACGGTATCAGCCGTCCAATCAGGCCGTGCAGAAATTTATAGAGCTGGCTCGAAATGCTTATAGAGCATAGCAATCAAAGAAAACAAGTATTTTATAAATAACAGAAGCTATTTTACACTGTGAGTGTACCGGAAAACAAGAGGTTTTCCCGTACACTCACTTTTTTATAGATGGGAGGCAGAACATGACGAAGGAGCAGGCGAGCAAACGCTTTGGTGTTCCCCTTGCAAAGCTGCAGACCTATGAAAAGCAGGGGTTGTTCGACTGCCACAAGCAGCCGGATGGAAGCATCGATTACACCGAAGAGCTGATCTATAGGAAAGAAGGAATGGAGATGGAATGATGGAATCCAATACAAAAATCTTACAGATTGAAATCGTGACGGAAAACGCAGACCATAGCGGCGTCTATTTTACGATCTTAGACCTTCCTGCTATGCGGGGGCAGATTCAGGATGCCCTCCAGAGACTCCGGGCTACAGCATATCCGGATTGCCCTTTGGATGTAAGCATCCGGGAAATCCCTAAATTTCCGGAGTTGGCAGGTATTACCCTGATAACGCCTACACTTCCGGAGTTGGACTTTTTTGCCCGCCGACTGGCATCCATGCCGGATGAGGACATTCTGCTTCTGAAAGGCGTGTTTCGCCAGCGAATGGAGGCAGGCCGATACCAGACCGGGATCAGCATGAAGGAACTGATCAACCTGACCTATGGCCTGGATACGGTCATGATCGCTTCTAATGTGGGCAGCGATGAAGCCTTGGGGCAGTTTGTCATTGAGAACGACTTAAATGAAGATGTGAGTGCTATCCCGGAGACTTCCCTCTATCTGCTGGATCATGCTCAGATCGGGAAACTGCAGAGAAAGAGTGAGGGCGGCGTGTTCGTGGATGGCTGCTATATAGTAGCCGGAGAATATGAACTGGCCCAGGTTTATGACGGAATACATTTGCTCTGGATTTTGTTCTGGGCCTGATCCTGGGAGCGGCGATTACCGCCCTGGCAGCCATGGCCCTGTTCAGTTATCGGGAATATCAGCGGGAAACCGCTGTCGCTGATCGCATTCGCCTACTGTGTGATTAAGATCTTTTTCGCCACTGTGATTGCGGCGGCTATTACCAGCAGAAGAAAAAATCGGTGGATGCCCACCCATGTGCCGCTGAGAGGATACCGGTGTGGTTTGCGGAAGTATTCTATTGTTCTGCTGGAGCAGATCCGCACCATTGATCGAACCCGGCTGAAAGATTATATAGGCAGCCTGAATGCAAGGACAATGGACTATGTGGATCATGCCATTGCGGTGAGTTTTGGGCTGGATGAAATCCTGAGCCAGCAGGAGGAACAGAAGGAAAAAAGCAAGGAATGAGCGGTTGTTGGTAGTGCTTCGGTTTCCGAGGAAAAAAGCCGGTTTTTGGTTGGTTTTTGTGATAGCTATTCGGGAAACAACACGGTATACTGTGTATTGCGTAAAGGAAGGAGGTGAACGCAGTGAGACGATATAAGGTGGAAACCCTGGTTGAGGGGACGGTAAAATATTACTTTATCCGGGATTGTGAAACATTGGATATCGTATATTTTCCTTCAAAATATCTGAAGTACAAGATTAAATCTCACCGCTCACCAAATACCGTAAAACGTGCGGCCTTTGCGATCTGTTACTACCTGGAGTACCTGAAAGAAATTCCGATGGAAATCCCACAGGTCTATGAATTGGATCTGGAAAAGCAAAATGACCACTTCGTAAATTTCCTGTACTGGCTGAAAGCAGGAAACCATACGGAAAAGAACAATTTAAAAGTGATACACAATGGAACCTGTAACGCATACCTGTGTTATGACGTCGTTTATGGATATCGCGGACGCTGTTTTTTTAAGACGTAGCGCGTTATGAAATGTTTGCGCCAAATTGCATTTTGGGTGAGACGGCTAATTAGACTGCGTCGTCTTCGCTAACTTTTTGAGCTCTTTTAGATGAGCTCGCATGCGATGGAGTACGCATTCGTAATTAGCACCCTCAGCTTCCATGCTGCGGGCTATACTGCGAAGAGCTCTATCTTGTTTTTCTTCTTGTGTCATAGATCAATTATAGCATGCGAAGGGGAGGATCGTACTTGATAGCTCAAATCTCGCCATCAGCTTGCTGAGTGACCAAAGTGCGGCAATCCAAACCCTGTCTACACCGACGAGCGGTGGAACAAGCTGGTAGAGTCCATCAAGGTCTGCAGGGGCGGCCACCTGATCTTCACCTTAACGGATGGCAGGATTGTGAAGGTTGCGCTCTAAAGCCACTAACACTCTACAAGCAGCAATGCCGCAGGGACAACCCACGGCACTATTCTTACCTGAATATTAAGTTGACAAACATATATCGCACTGCTATAATAAAATTGATATGAAGCAGTGCGATATAGCGCAGTGCAAGGTATGCATAGAAAGGGTCGTGAACGAAGTGAACGCACATATTCGTAAAGTGTACATACCGATGACAGAAACGAGTTTTTATATCCTGCTTTGCCTCCGGGAAGAATCCCATGGCTATAATATCATCCAAAAAGTAGAGAAACTGACAGATGGCGAAATTCGAATCAGTCCCGGAACGATGTACGGCAGCCTATCCAAGATGGAGAAGGATGGCCTGATCCACTTTGTCCGGGAAGAAGAAAAACGAAAGATATATTGCATCACAGAATTAGGTAAAAATGTGCTGGCATTAGAAATGAAGCGAATCGAAAGATTGTATCGAAACATGATGGAGGTGCGCTGACATGAAAGAGAAAAGAACCGAGCTGCGTATTTTCACGATAGCGGAATGGGAAAAAGAAGAACAGTATCTTCGGAAGCGGCATCAGGAAGGATGGAAATTTACGAAAGTAAGCCTGCCGGGACTTTACCGCTTTGAAAAATGTCCCCCTGAGGATGTGATTTACCAGCTCGATTATAACGAAGAAGGGCTTAAACATAGGGACGAGTATGTGCAGATGTTTAAGGATTGCGGCTGGGAGTACCTTCAGGAGTTTGCCGGATACACCTATTTCCGTAAACCAGTTGCCGAAATGCAGGGAGAAGAGGAAATTTTCTGTGACGATGAGTCCGGGCTCGACATGATGCGGCGGGTATTTGCAGGCCGATATGTGCCAATCCTCATTATTTTGATGTTGTTGATTTTGCCAAACATCTTTGATCAATTCCATAGCTCAGATGCAGATGCTCCTATACTACTGGTGCTGTTTTTGATCCTGCTCTCAGTTTACGTATGGGCAGTTGCGTCTTTTGCCTATCGTTATTGGAAGTTAAAAAGACGGCTGAAAAAGTGATACCGTGATGAATAGGCTATAGTTGATAAAGCGAACAAGTAAAATCAGTATGGAAACGTTGTTCTATTAATTCAGGGGGCAATGATTATGGGAATGGGGACGAATGGGGTTATACAAGGTAATTTTCATGAACACCCACATGAGTTTTATCAAATGGCCATCTCCCAATATTCATGGAAATGGCCATTTTGTTAAGGCCTTATTCGGTTGACTCGTCTGCCGCCATTCTTTTGAAAATCAGAATGCCCTTGGAAGATGGCATGATGGAGCAAGAAACGAGCTCAAAACCTTCCTGTTCCATTTTATTGGCTGCATCTTCTATTTTGACAGCCATTTCTTTAGCCTTGGGAGAATATTTGACTACCATCGTTTTATACATTGAGTTCACCTCCTATCCACAAGAAAGTTCCTGAAATGTTCCAAACCGTGTGGAATACTTTTGTACTTATACTTTGAATTGTAACAGGAAGGAAAGCGCTTGGCAACTTACAGTCTCAAAGCATTTTTCGGGCATTCTTCTTTATCATGCAAAAATCGTAGCAGAGCCTGTTCCTGTTCCAGCGGGAAGGTGCGGGGAAGCCACAGTGTCTTGGCGAAAGGCCCTTTTTGGCTGGCACCATACCTTCAGTCTGCCGGATCTACATTTCGTTGATTTGGAAATGCCAGACATCCGACCGTTACCGCCAGGATATCGATGAAGGTGCGGAGGATCAGATCGGGGATATTGGCGTCAAAAACCAGCGGCATGAAGAAGTTAAAGAGGAATAAATCCACCCCAAACAGCATGCCGCCAAGAATAAGCGCCCGCTTGATCCGATTTTTGCTGTGGATATAAAGATTCAGCCATGCCGTCACACAAGAGATTGCGGTACCTGTTAAAAGACACCACAGTACCGTTTCCAACGGTTTTTCATCAAAGGAAGAGTAAATGCCAAAGACGAGATATTGTATCATCCGCCCGACAAAGAAGCCCCCTGTGACAGCCAGCACCGGAAGAATGGGGAAAGGCGACTTCTCTTTATCTGCCCGTCGTGCAGGGTTACCAAACAGCCATCCCAGCAGCAACCCCATAACAATTAAAGCAATACTATCAGCTATTGGGTAAGTAATCCGATCAAAACCTGCTACATGTGGCAAAGGCTCTAAAAGATAAACGATCCACACCGCACAACAGGAAAGACCATATTTTAGCCCCTGCAAAACCCGATTTCCACTCAACCGATTCCGGATAAGCAGAAACAGCGAGGCAATCAGGGAATAAGCGAAAATCCCATAGACAGTAAAAGCCAGCGGCATGGTGCCATTTTGTGCAAAAACGCTGGGTGCCAGGACTGTCTGCTCACCGGCCGGAATGGAAAGTTGACCAATGATGCGGACGATGGTGGTGGCAAGGCCGATTAGAAGGATTTTCAAGATGTTTTTAACAGTTCTGTTCATATTGTCTCCCTCTGTATTGCCTGAATAATCGGTTCCAGGGCTCTGAAATCCGTAAAATCCACATGCTTTCCATAGGTTTCTATGAACGCCCGATTCTCCGCTGTCTGTTTTTCAAACGGCGTCCTTTGCAGGGATTGGTATAACAGTTTCATCATTGTCCGATGTCCGAAAGAGAGCTTTTGATAATCGATCCCGCCACGAAGATGAAAGATCATCGCCCGATCAAGCAGTTCTGCGGGAAGCTGCCTTTGCAGAGAAGTACGGATATTGTGCTGGTTTTCCGGCTCGCTGGGGTCGGCCAGCCCTACGGTAACAAGGATTAGTTTTTGTCCATCCTGAAGTGAAAGGCCCCGCAGGGTTTTCGCCAAGCCCAGAACACCACCGGCATACAGCCCGCCTAGATAAACGATTATATCTTTGTCCGAAAGAGTTGATGCGTCTTTGTAACTGACCGCAGGAATGCCGGTTTGCTCGGACAGTTTTTCCGCATACCGGCGGGTGCTTCCATACTGACTACCGTAGACAATGATGTGTTCCATAAGTACTCTCCTAATCATTATACCATTTGTCCCGTTTCAAAAGCGCGAAAAGGAAGCGACCTTGAAAGAGAGAGGATAAAATCATAAATATATTTGCGATAGAGATGAACAGAAAAGAGGGTATCATCACTCGCGTGAATTGGTTGGCCAACGGTTTTCTTCCGCGAACTGCCGCCGAAAGACGTGCCATACAGAACAACATGCCGCTGTTGAGAAAAAGCCATGTGCATATCTGGATGGCTAGAGAACACCACAATTCACTTGGAACGGTGCTGGTAGTGAAAAAGGCTAACGCCATTTGCAGTAAGATGACTCCCACCAGGATCGGGTAGACGATCCCCAGCACCTGAAGCATTACGCCGCCGCCGACCCCGCTTCCGCCGCCCCAACTGATTCCTGCCCTTTCACACCACGCCTGCAGCATATGCAGAGCGGGGCGGTTTTGTTTGCCCTCGACAAAGCCGTTGTTGGAAAGCGCATACAACCGGAACCGGCAGGAATGGCTTTTACAATAGCTTTCCGCCTGGTTGAGGAATTCCACCACATGGGACGGAAGGCCATCTACATAGAGAGGTACGAAAAGGCACACCGCATCCATGTCGGGGAACAGTCCCAGAACTTTCTGAAAATCCTGCCGACTGCTGAGGGACACCACCTTCTTTCGGGTGCCCGGAAGAAACAACCGGAATAACCTCGAGAAGAAACGAGAGGCACCGCCTTTTTTCTTGGGACTTGCATTCAAAATCAGAAGGTTCATAAGCCGGCCTCCTTTAACTGCTCAATAGTCTCAAAGAAGACCACCTCCGCCTTCTCATAATCCAGATTCAGCCGGTTGCGCTCGACAACCTCTTTGGCTATCTCCTGTTCAAATTTCGTGTATTCCCCGTAAAAGCAAACGCACATCAGTTTCCGGCGCGGGTAGCGGCTGATGTGATGAGTTTGCCCGCCTCGCCAGGTAAAAAACGGGAGAGAACCGCCGATTGCACGATCCAAGACGGCTTTGATTGGGCTGCTGTATCCTCCGTAACAGCACCGGCTGACGATAATCAGCGGATCACTTTGACCAACGAGCGCTCCAATGTGCTGTAGAGAGTCCTTCATGATGCAAAAACCGGCGTTCTTCAACCAGCACTTGAAACAGCCCTGGCAGGAAACATACTGGTTGTTTGCATACAGGACAACCGAATCCTCACTCGTTTTTTCCGGTGTATAGGTTACCGCATCACCAAGATCATGAATGATTACCTTCATAGGCTGGTTTCTCCTCTTGAAGTGAAAAACATAGAAAACGTGTTCATTGTTTCTGCTGCCAGAATACAATTCAATATAACTTTCCATTTTAATAATATAATAGGCGACATTAAGTGACTATCCACTTTCGGTAAAATCTGTGTAAATTATAAGGAAAATCAAACAATCGTGACACTGTCTTGTCGTACATGAGAAGATACAGAAGAAAGAATGCAGGGTAGATCGTTTTGATAATTTCTTTAAGTTGAGGGAACTTCCCTACTTTATTAGGATGTTACCACACGATGTTCATATATGCAGATAACGGTTAACTGTTGCGATTTTGTGAACAAACAAAGCAAGAGAAAGACAGAGGCAATGATTCATAAATTGATATAGTTGTAATTATCCGTACCGCCCTCTTAAAAGATTGGTGCAAAGAAAATATCCGTGTCAGAAGTGGTGCGGCAGACCAATTTTCCTAAATGGCCTTTTTCTCTCGCTTTCTGATATGGTGCAAGCCGATCTCTAAGCGAGGCACAAAACAATCCAAAACAAGCACAAAAAAATGGGACACCCCCGTTATTTACAGGGGTGTCCTATAATTCCTCGCCGCTATGGATATCACTAACGCCACTTTCTAAAGTATATCATATTATGACATATTTACGCTAATTTTCATTGTGGGTGATACGGACGACAAGTTTTGCACCATTTATATAATTGTGACCATCTTACTTAATCACTACCTTCTGCGCGGCGGCTACGTCAGTAATAGTTCGCTGTACAATGTGGGGTCAGTCGGATACTATTGGTCATCTACCCCTTACTCGTCTAACAACGCTTACATCTTGCTCTTCAGCTCGAACACCATCACTGCGGACTACACGGGTCGCGACCTCGGCTACTCTGTCCGTTGCGTGGCTGCTGGGTAGTTGTTGGTGGCCAGGTGGTGGCCACCTCTCCTCTTTACTTTGTGCGCAACGGCTATGTCGCCCCAGGCAGCAGCTTTTAACACTTCTCGCAATGTACGCCGAGGAGGAAGCCCGGTCGGCCAGTGAGAACCAGAAGTGGCGCATCCAGAAACTATACGATCAAGGTAAACCTGCCGGAGGCCACACTTTTGGCTATCGTTTAGCGGGTGAGAGGTTTGAGGTTGTACCGGAAGAAGCGGAGATTGTCAAAGAGATTTTTCGGCTCTACCTTTCCGGCATGGGTTACAGCAAAATCGCCAGAACACTAATTGAGCAGCACATCCCAGCCTACTTTGGTGGCACCTGGTCTGTCGCATCTGTCAGAAACATTTTGCTTAACGAAAAATATGCCGGTGACCTGCTGCTGCAGAAGACCTTCAGTGAGGATTTCCGTACCAAGAAGAAGCGAAAAAACACGGGAGAACTCCGCAAAGTCTATGTCAAAAACAGCCATGAAGCAATCATTGACCGGCAGACGTTCGGGGCTGTCCAGCAAGAAATCACCCGCCGCAGCGCCCGCCAAAGAGAGATTATGTCGCACAGAAATCCCAACCACGACAATAGCCAGAAACTGTTCTCTGGCCTGATTGTGTGCGGCTGCTGCGGCGCTGCTTACATCAGAAAATACACCAACGCCAAAAGCGGCGACCGGCCAGTCTGGATCTGCAATCAATATGACAGATACGGAAAATCCGTCTGTCATTCCCAACGGATACCAGAAACCATACTGATCGAGAAAACCAAAAAGGTCTTAGGGCTACCGGAAATAAACCAAACCATCGTGCAGGAGCATATCTCCCGCGTCATGGTTCCAGAACACAATCACCTGATCTTCGAGCTAAAGAATGGCTCCTCGGTGGACGTATTCTGGAAACATCAGTCCCGCAGTCTGAGCTGGACAGATGAGATGCGCGAGGCAGCACGGCAAAAAACCTTAATGCGATACAGGAAGGAGGAAAAACTATAAATATGCCAGAAATAGAGATTATAGCGGCGACCAAAACACTGCAGCAACAGCCGCTATCCGTGGCAGCCCGTAAAAAGCGGGTCGCCGCCTATGCCCGTGTTTCTACGGAACAGGACGAGCAGCAATCCAGTTATGAGGCGCAGGTGGATTTCTACACCCGCCACATCAAAAGCAATCCTGACTGGGAGTTTGTAGAAGTGTTTGCGGATCGCGGTATTACCGGCACCAATACCAAGAACCGGGAAAACTTCAACCGGATGATCGATCTGGCTTTGAATGGCGGCATCGACATTATCCTGACCAAGTCCATCTCCCGCTTTGCCCGGAATACAGTAGATACACTTCAAACCGTCCGGGAGCTCAAGGCGGTCGGTGTCGAGGTGAGGTTCGAGAAAGAGAACTTACATACCTTTGATCCCAAGTGTGAGATGATGCTCACGATCATGAGCTCTCTGGCACAGGAAGAAAGCCGTTCCATCAGTGAGAACGTCCGCTGGGGCAAACAGAAAAGTATGCGGGACGGGAAAGTGTCCCTGGCCTACTCGCGTTTCCTCGGCTATAAAAAAGGCGCGGATGGCAGGCCGGAGATTGTGGAAGAAGAAGCTGCCATTATCCGCAAAATCTATGACTTATTTCTATCCGGCAAGACTATCAATGAGATTGCCGCCATCCTGACGAGTATGGGCGTCCTGACGCCAGCAGGCAGAACCAAATGGAGCGTCAGCACTGTCCGCAGTATTTTCAGCAACGAGAAATACAAAGGTGAGGCACTTCTCCAGAAAACCTTTACCGTAGACTATCTGACTAAAGAAGTCCGGAAAAACAACGGCGAGGTGCCATCCGTCCGTGTGCGCAATTCTCACGAGCCAATCATAGAACCAGAGGTTTTTGACCGGGTGCAGGAGATATTAGCAGAGTCCACCAAGCGCCGGGCAAAAGTACGCACCAGGCATCCTTTTGCCGGAAAACTCGTCTGTGGCGACTGCGGCTCCTTTTATGGCCACAAAGTCTGGCGGCTGCGCAGTACAGGCGAGCATTACAATGTTTGGTACTGTAACCACAAGTACGACGGCGACAAGACCTGCGATTCTCCCAGACTCCGGGATGAGGAAATCAAGGCGGCCTTTGAGAAAACGCTGCAAAAGTGTGGCGACCCAAATCCGGTCTATACCGACGAGAAATGGACTGAGCTAGTAGAGTCCGTTAAGGTCTGCCGGGGCGGTCACCTGATCTTCGCCTTAACGGATGACAGGATTGTGAAGGTTACATTCTAAGGCCATTAATATATCACAGCAAAACATTCATGTGCCGTAAAGTGACATGAAAAAATTTATAGGCGGCCCCACTGTTCCATGGTTTTTTCTTGGAGTTTTTTCAAAAAAACACTTGCTTGTGACGCAACGTAATAAGATATACTATAAGCAGGAGGTGTGATATGGATAAACATAAGGCTATACCACAGGGCTATATGACAGTTGGCGAAGTAGCAAAGAAAATGGATGTCACTGTACGGACATTACAACATTACGATAGAGAAGGCTTGCTTTCTCCCTCGGCTATAAGCGAAGGAGGGCGTAGGTTATATACGGATAAAGACATCGTTAAACTTCATCAGATTTTGTCCCTCAAACATTTAGGTTTTTCCCTGAACGATATTAAGAATCGGCTTATTCCTCTAGACACGCCGGCTGAAATGGCTGCTGCTCTAGCGGAACAGGCCGCAACCATTAAAGAAAAAATAGATAGCCTGTCCGAATCGTTGAGAGAACTGGAAGCGTTGCGTGAGGAAATCCTTCAAATGCAGTCCGTTGACTTCAAAAAATACGCTGACATTATTGTTAATTTGCAGATGAAAAATGATTTCTACTGGCTTATCAAGCATTTCGATGACCAGACCCTTGACCATATCCGCAGCCATTTTGACAAAGACAGCGGAAAGGCATTTATGGACACTTTTTTGCAGCTTCAAGACGACGCGATAAGGCTTCAAAATGCAGGTGTTCCCGCAGACAGTGATGAGGGACAGAATTTTGCAAAAGCCTATTGGAATATGATAAATGATTTCACTGGTGGAGATATGAGTATGCTCCCTAAACTCATTGAATTAGGGCAATTTCAAAATGCCAAGCAGGAATGGAAAGAAAAGCAAAGTATTGCCAACAGCTATGTTGAGCAAGCATTGGGCTTCTATTTTTCTAAATTAGGAGTTGACCCGTTTCAGGAGGGAACGAAATGAATGAGGCTATAAAAGTCAGTGGTTTAAAGAAAAGCTACGGAGCCCATGTTGTGTTGAACGGTTTGGATTTTTGTGTACGGCAAGGGGAGATTTTCGCGCTGCTCGGTGTAAATGGCGTAGGAAAAACTACCTCTCTTGAATGTATCGAAGGTCTAAGAAAATATGATAGTGGAAACATTACAATCCACGGTAGAATAGGCATCCAATTACAGTCAGCTTCTTTGCCGGAACATATTAAACCATTGGAAGCGGCTAAATTGTTTGCTAAATGGAACAAAAATCCCCTTGATAAAGCAATGCTTGAGGCTCTCGGCATTTATAACCTTGCGAAGAAACAGTATTATCAATTATCGACAGGTCAGAAGCGGCGACTTCATTTAGCACTCGCTCTAACGCGAAATCCAGACATTCTTTTTCTGGATGTAAACTGTAGGATAGCTTAGAGTGTGTTTTGCGTGTATGGAGTTGGAAAGGAGCAGAGGATAACCACACGATACACAGAAGAAAGAGGGAAATGTATATACAGTAAGGGAGGAGCAGGTGAAAGAATGGACACCTGTTTTTTTGTAGAGGCGGTTAAGCCCATGAAGGCTTAACCGCCTTGATTACTAAAGAGCAGGAACCAGATGCAGTGTCAAGGGCAGCGACAGCTGGGAGTGGAGATTTTGCGAAGCAAAATACTACTCCGAACCCTTTACACTGCAGATGATTCCTGCCATAAGAGAAGTGAAAGTAAAGAAGCCTTTCAAGGCAGGGAGGTTGTGTGCATGACGAAAGAACAGTTTTGGAGAATTATTGAGGATGTAAATGCGGTATCCCAAAATCATGACCAAGAGACGGTTTGGACAAGGATAGTAGAGAATCTATCTCATTACCCTTTAGAGGACATTATGGATTGGCACCTGATTTACCACGAGTACAAAGATGCGGCATACCGGGATGAAATGTTTGCGGTCAGTACAGCGTTGGGATCGGATTATGCCGATGAGGGCCTGAACAATTTTCGGGCATGGTTAATTTCTTGCGGGAAAGAAGTATTTATGAACGCTCTTCGAGAACCCGTTACTTTGGTGGATTCCCCAAAAAAGGATGGGTGCTTCAATTACGGAAAATATGACTATGCGGCCTTCTATGCATATAACGCAAAGATGTTCCGAATAGACCCAGACAGTACACAGGATCTGATATACGCACTGGAGGACTATACGCTGGACAGAGAAACCATAGAGGACATTCATGAAGAACTGCCAAAGCAGCAGGGCTTCGGTCAAAACGGGGTCGGTGCTTCCTTTGCTAACTATTACTCCCCAAATTGCGGTAAAAACAATGCGCCGCAATCAGATGCCATCCAGGCATTGATGGACAGTGGAGAGGTTGTACATGCCTATGTCTACAGCAACGGAGGAAGAGAAGAATTCCTGTTCCATAACACTCCGGAAAACATTGCATCCTTTATTGGAAGCCGACCGTTTGTGGATCAAATGATTTTGACCACTCCGATGGACGAGCTGATTATGAATACCATGGGAAACTTTATCGACCAGTGTCCAGATAAGGAGTTGCTGGAGCAGGTCAAGGAGACCCTCATCCCCATCCAGCTTGGTGAAGCAGAACCGCAGCCTATCTTTAGTCCCAGTGTGGAGGAGGTCAACGAATATTATGAGCAACAGGAAAATCTGGATCTGGGCATGTAATTGATACAACATGAAATCCACAGGAGAGAATGCTGGTGACGGCATTCTTTTTTTCTGCCCTAATACAGAAAGAAGAAGGCGATCGGGTTGAGAAAACAGACGGATTTAGCTGCGATGAAACAGCTGGCAAGGGTATTTTTAATGATGGATCCGGAACCGACATCATTCTCACCGGTGATAATAAAGCATCCGTTTACGGATTCAGGAATAGTAACGGTAAGAAGTGGTAACGAATATAGAGCAGCCGATATCACAGCAGATGAAGCGGTGAGGAGCCAATGGAGAGAGCAAATGGCGTCGTTAATTGAGAATGCTGAGACGCCGAGGCACATCTATATGATGCTGACCAAATCCTATCGGTTTGCCTTTTTGAAGTATGCAATGCCATATTTTTCGCAAAAGGATTTTTCCGAATATCTGGCCAACGCATGGGTCATGTGCGAAAGCCCCAACAATGATCCTAACTTTACGCAAAAGCAGATGTTGGGCCTGTTCAAAAAAGCGGATCCCCAGGTGCTCATGGATGAGGACGAATACAAGCAGTTTCAGGCATTGGAGGATACCCTCGTTGTCTATCGCGGCGTAACATCATATAACGCCAACAGGGTGAAAGCTCTGTCCTGGACATTGGACAGAGAAAAGGCGGAATGGTTTGCGCACCGCTTTGATGAGGATGGCGCCGTATATGAAGCGAAGATTGATAAGGCGCATGTCTATGCCTTTTTCAGCAGCCGAAACGAGTCAGAGGTAATCGTCGATCCTGCTTTTCTGAATGAGCTTGCAGAAGTCCAGACAGAGGATGAGGGCCTCTCCATGACCATGTAGGAGAAAAGCAGATGAAAGAAATATATAAGGTACAAACACCAAAGCGGATCGTGTTCGGCGATCCGCTGTATTTTGAAGAATTCAGCGGAGCCAGACTGGAGCAGCTCGTCGTGGATGTCCAGCCGCCTGAAGCGTTTGGCGCAAGAGTCGTACTCAGGGAGTTTTCCGCAGCGGAGGCGCCGGATACGTTGATCCGGACCATGGAGGTCTACCTGGCTCCAGAGGAGGACATGGACATATATCTGCGGGGGATGAAATATGAGCTTCAGGAGTGCATCGAAAAGGAAATCGGTGTGGATACCGCCAGATACTATCTTCAGGTGGATGATAGAGAGGATATCCTGCACACGGGGGGAGATGGCTACTGGGGCAGTTACGAAGAGCTGTCCCGGAATACAAGGGATGGGAGAATGGTAGAAGCCGCCATCCTCACCGTCATCTGGCCGGAATACGAATCCATGGAGAGCATGCGGCAGCATGCTTTTTTCTTTTTCCGGGATATGCAGCTTCTGTCGGAAGAGATGGAAGAAGCGGACAACGAACCACAAATATACGGCGAGGAGGGGATCGGGATATGACGCTCTATCAGCAAGAAATGCTGCGAAAGCTGGGCCGGCTGGATTGTGCCGGGCGGTATGATGAGGAAAAGGGATTGCTGGTCATTTCGTCGGGCGGGACAGGCTTGTGCTGTCAGGACAAGAAAGGCTATCTCAGCTGGGAATCGGAGAAAATCCGCACAGAGGAGGAAAAAGCGGTTCTTTCTCAAATCGGCGAGCAGGCAAAGCTAATCCGTGCGTATGTGGGACAATACGAAAATTCACCGTCCATGGGGATTCCCGAGGTTGAGGGATACCGAAGAATGGCAGAATGCGGCGATACGGTCATGGCCGGCATGTACAGCGAACAGCACGGGTTCATGTTTACTACATGGACGCAGAACGGGGATCGCAGCAGGGTTACCAACGGGGACTACTCCCCCAATTATGAGTATGTCAAGGAGGCCTTCGCCATAAGGGCGGGGCTGGTGGACAGATGCCGGCTGTTTACTCCGGAAGAAGCCGCCAGCCTGTATCGCTGTGTTGATTTTACCAGAAACAACTGTATGACACTCACATGGGAGCAGGAACAGGAGTTAAATGCACTGACGGAAAAACTGCAGTTTGGATACCCGCAGCTGGAAGAAGCGCCGCCATCCTTCGAGCAGGGGGATAACCTACAACTAAATATGTAATATGTAACCAACGAGATAGGCCCAGGCTTTTGATAGTAAAACAAAAGCCTGGGCCTTTTCCGTTTTCAGGAAAGGAGCCAGGCCATGTATTTTATGGATGACGAACGTTTACGGGAGTATGAGCGGTTTATGCAGCATACGCCCCATTACAGGCCAAGGGGCTGCGGCGTCATCGGCATTCGGATTATGGATACAAAGCCACCGCCGGCACCCTATGAAGAAAGAATGGGACAAATGGCTGCTCATATTCCATTCCAATCCTTTCGGATGCGGCTGAACCAATACCTAAAGGAAAGCGAGGGAAACCCTATGATATTCAAAGATGGGCGGCATCAGGCGGCCTTTTGGACGGCGATTGAAAGGGTGGGACAAAGGGATTATGGACTGCTGTCCGCACTTTACCTGCTGACAGCGGATCCGCGGTTGAGGCGCATAGTCGAGAAAAGGCATCCAGGAGGGACGCTTCTCTTTGAGCCATTCTGCGTTCCAGGCTGTACGGAGAGCGCATATACCTTGTACTGTGCGGCGAAGGATCTGTACCTTGGCACCAAACACCTGACCATTGACGACCTGGGCGATGCGAAGCTGATCCCAACGGAGCTGTTTAGGCTCATCTGCAATGCCATGGCCGTCCGCAGATACGGCCTCCGGGCACTGGAAATCGGGAAGGAGGAATAGCATGAACACAAGAATCTGCTATCTGTACCGGGATTCAGATAATTATAAGGTCCACAACATGTGTGTCATCCATGGGGAGCTGACCGACAGCCAGATCGATCAGATCCTGGAGTGCTGCGATATGGGGGAATACTTTATCCCCAGCCAGGTGGGATTGCCGGAGCGCAAATTCGATGAATTTGATTCGGAAAGGGATCACTGTTGGTTTGAGCTGAACCGGGACGGCTTTGAATCATGCAATCAAGAGGCGGATACATTCCTTACGGCGGAGCAGCTAACGGCAAACTTCCAGGCATGCAAGAACAACTGGCGGGATGATTTGGCACCCAATGGGATGGAAGGCCCCACATTATGAATAAAACAGTAGGAGGAATGCAAATATGGCGAGAATACGGTCTTTTAACCTGGATCGATGGAGCGAACCGGATGAGCAGCGCCGGGTCCGGCATATTGGCATGGCGGATGCCAGGGAGACATTTGAAAAGCTGAAGAAGCATCTGGAGGCCACCGGCCTGCTGCCGGATGAGTATTTCCTGTTTGACGGAGAGTACGAAACCCAGCTTAAGGGAGAACT
>CAWVDN010000004.1:0-128711 GCA_963928055.1 Candidatus Scatomonas sp.
ACAGTCGAGCGCTGCGTCCTTAAAGGCGGAGCACCATCAGCCGGGGTTTGATTTTGAGGAAGAGGACAGTCGAGCGCTGCGTGAATTCTACGCTTCCGCGGTGCTGGACGCGGAAGCATAAAAAAAACCGGGTTTAGGAAAACTCTCCTAAACCCGGTTTTTCTCTGCTCCGTCAGCTGTCAGCGCAAAGGGAGACAGCTGCTTTGGATCATTTCAGGCTTTTTTTGCGGTCGTATTCTTTGGTGATCCGGTACACGGTCATGGCGCAGGCCAGAAGACCGATCAGGTTGGGCAGGACCATGAGGCCGTTGAACATATCGGACATGTTCCATACAAGATCCACTTTCAGGGTAGAACCCAGAATCACAAAGGCAACCACCAGCACCGCGTAGAATTTTACAGCTTTCTTGCCAAACAGATGGCGCACGTTGACTTCTCCGAAATAGTACCAGCCCACAATGGTGGTGAAGGCGAAGAACAGCATGCAGATGGCGATGAAGATCTGGCCGAAGGATCCGAAGACAGAGTCAAAAGCGGTCTGGGCCAGCACGGAACCGGTCTGCCCGTTGTTCCAAACGCCGGTGGATACGATCACCAGGGCGGTCAGAGTCAGGATCACAAAGGTGTCGAGGAACACGCCCATCATGGCGATGATCCCCTGGTCGGAGGGATGCTTCACATCCGCGGTGGCGTGGGCGTGGGGGGTGGAGCCCATACCGGCCTCGTTGGAGAAAAGTCCTCTGGCTACGCCGTAGCGCATAGCTTTCTGCACGGTAACGCCCAGCATACCGCCGGCGATGGCCTGAGGATCAAAGGCGCCTACAAAAATATCGTGGAAGGCTCTGCCCACACCGGAGCCGGTCATGACCAGCACCACCAGGCAGCCTACAATATACAGAAGAGCCATGAGAGGTACGATCTTTTCCGTAAAGCGCGCGATACGCTTAATGCCCCCCAGGAAGATGAAGCCGGCGATGACGCCGATGATCACTCCCACGATCAGGGGATTGATGCCGAAGACATTGCTGAAGGATTCTCCGATGGAGTTGGACTGGACCATGTTGCCCATAAAGCCCAGGGCCAGGATCAGAGCCACCGAGAAGAAGCCGGCCAGGAATTTGCCGAAGCGGCCTTTAAAAGCGTACTTGATATAGTAGATGGGGCCTCCGGTGATCGTTCCGTCTTCCACCACCCGGGTTTTCTGAGCCATGACAGCCTCTGCGTAGATGGTAGCCATGCCGAAAAAGGCGCTGACCCACATCCAGAAAATGGCTCCCGGTCCTCCGGCGGCAATGGCGGTGGCGGCTCCCGCGATGTTTCCGGTTCCTACCTGAGCCGCTACGGCGGTGGTCAGAGCCTGGAACGAGCTGAGGCCTTTTTCCGTTCCCTTGCCGTGAAGGGAAAAGTTTCCGAACAGGGATTTCATTCCCGCTCCGAATTTCCGTATCTGAATAAAGCGGAGCATAATGGTAAAGAAGATGCCGGCGCCTACCAGCAGGACCAGCAGAGCGTAATCCCAGAGGAAGGTGTTTACAGTTTCAACGATCTGCGATACAAAATTTGCGATTCCGTCCATGAATATTCTCCATTCCCTCTCATTTGTACAGCATCCGCCAAAAAAGTCCCCGGGAAAATCCCGGGGACGAAGTCACTGCAAAGAATCTCCAAGAGACGCCCGGCAGGGCATCTGCAAAGAGATGATTTTTGTACACTGTCCTTTTGCCTGAGAGATTCACGGAATCTTCCGCTTTCACCTTCGGCACCCGCGTGCGGGATTCTCCAGAGAGCCATCCGGCTACAGTCCCGCCCGGATTTCCGGACACCTGAGAGTATGATTCCTTCGGCGGGCCAGAGGCCTCTTTCCTGCAGCTTTCTATTGGCAGTATGCAATTCACAAAATCCATTATATGCCGAAACCTTTTCTGTGTCAAACATTTCCTGATGGCCGCATTTCAGCGGATTCCTGATGGCCGCATTTCAGCGGATTCCGGTTGACGCGGGCAGGATCCTTCTATATAATTAGCCTGAATAACACAAGGAGGGAGAGTAGAATGAAGCAACAGACCATGGCTTCCGCAAAGCAAAAAGCCGGCAGGATCATGATGAATCCCATGATCCGGAAGATCAGCCGCATTGAGGAGCAGGCGCCGGATCACAGCGCTACCTACGGAGGCATTGCGGGAAAGACCTTTTTCTTTATGCTGGTGACTGCCGCGGGAGTGGCCGGCTATTTTATCCTGCACCAGATGCTGGCCGCCGCCGGCAGCCGGCAGATCGTAGTGGAGGAATATTCCTTTTATGTAACGGAGATCATCGTTGCGGGAGTCGCCCTGCTGATGACCATCCTGGCTCCCCTGATCGCCCTGCTGATCCGGCCCCTGATCCCCATTTTCGGGACTATTTACTGCGCGGGGATCGGATATACCATTACCATGCTGTCAGATCTGCTGGGGGCGGAGTATTCGGAGCTTCTGTTTATGGCCCTGGGGATCACCATCCTGCTGGTGGCGGTGATGGCCTGCCTGTATGCCAGCGGCTTTGTAAAAGTAGGAAAAAAATTCCGCGCCATCGTGACCGCTCTGTTTCTGACCGCGGTTTTCGGAGGCGTCATCGTATTTGCCCTGAGCTTTGTGCCGGGCGTGGGACAGGCCATGCGCTTTCTTGGCGATTCCCCGGTCCTGAGCATAGTGATGGGAGTGATCTATGTAGTGATCGCCTGCGCGTTCCTGTTGGTGGATTTTGATACCATTCAGAGAACCGTGGAAAACCATCTTCCGAAAAAATATGAGTGGGCGGCCGCCTTCGGACTGGCCTATACGGTGATCTTTTTATTCCTGAAAGTCTTTGACCTGCTTTCAAATTTAAAAAGCCAGTCTTCCGGACAATCTTAATAAAAATGGCCTATGAGAAGAGGGAGTGCCCAGGTTGTTTTATGACCTGGGCACTCCCTCTTTTTCCCGGTACATCTCCAGCAGAAGCCGCATTTCCTCCTGCATCTGTTCCGCCACTTCCCGGGGCCCCAGGATCTTTACCTCTGTGCCCAGGGAAAAGATCCAGCCCA
Source organism: Candidatus Scatomonas sp. (assembly GCA_963928055.1). Taxonomy (GTDB): domain Bacteria; phylum Bacillota; class Clostridia; order Lachnospirales; family Lachnospiraceae; genus Scatomonas. The sequence goes on from CAWVDN010000004.1 coordinate 3,062, forward strand.
GGAACTGTCCGCTGACATATACCTTTACGTGAACGGTGAAATGCTCGTCGTCCAAAGGGATCATGGAAAGATCCTTGCCAAAACGGTCGATCATCACCCCGGCCAGGCGGTTGTGTACCAGAAGCTTTACATCCTGCTCCCGGCCGCCGAACATGCCGAAGCTTTTTCTCGCGTGATCCGCCATGTTCAGCCTGCTGAAAATTTCTTTCCCCTCCCGGGGCTCCTCGGACATGCGGATCCGCAGCATTTTGTCCACCCGGTAGTGCTTGAGCTGTCCGGCTTCGGAATCGTAGCCTACCAGATAATAATTCTCGTCATCCCAGGTAAGCCCCCAGGGACTGATGTGGTAAAAGGCGCCCCCGTGCCGGAGTTCCATCTCTTTTTTTACATTCCACTGAAAATACTGAAAACAGATCTTCCGGTTTTCGGAGATGGCGTTGTGGATGGCGTCCACAGTATAGTAGATGCTCTCGTTCATGGATTTGATCCGGCCGGACACGTAAACCTGCCGCTGCAGTTTTACCGCCTCGTACCGGCTGGCCTGTTTTTCCAGTTTTCGTATGAGCGCGTTGGATTTCTTTTCCGTAATAAATTTGGAGGACTGGATGGAGTCCACCAGCAGTTTCAGTTCCGGCAGCTCAAAGGGCCTGTTGACCACATGGTAGTGGTAGCCCTTCCCCACCGGTTCGCCTTCCACCTCGATCCCCAGGACTTCCAGATCCCGCAGATCCCCGTAAATGCTCTTCCGGTCAGCGGTGATCTCATACTGTCCCAGAGCTTCGATGATCTCCGACATGGTAAGATAATGCTCTTCGTCTGTCTTCTCCAGCATGATCTGGGCAAGACGGTACAGCTTGAACTTCTGATTGGTTCCCTTTGGCATAACTGCAGTTTCCTCCTATGACATTAAGAAAATTATAACACAGCGGCAGTTCCCTGTCTTATTTCTTTCCTTTTTTCAGACTCTTTCCACACAATCTGCAAAGGGTTCCCCTGGGCGTTATGGTAACGACCCTGGCCGCGGCCTTACGGCCGATCCGGCTCCTTTTCTAAATGCAGTTTCATGCCAGGCTTCAGAAAATCGGCGCCAAAATGGTATTTTGTTCCGGTTAATGTAAAATAAATATCGCTCATGGTTCCTCCTTCAGGGCGGCAGCCCCCTGTCTTCAGTCTTTCAGCCATTCCAGATAGTCGGCTTCGCTGGCGAACAGAAGATACGATCCTTCAACATACCCCATATATCCGTCCGGTGTATTGTAACCTTTCATTGCTATCCGCCTCCTTCTTTTTTATAAGAACAGAATACAGGATAAGGTGTACAATAAAAACCCCAGCATTGCGGAACGGCACGGAAACGAAAAGAAGGTTGATACAATGTCAGAAGGATGATACAGTAAGGATACTGACCCGGCCTCAGAAGAAAAACAGACGGATGCGGATCCGGGAAATACATAGGAAACCATGTATAAACTGCCGGTCGAGTCAACGAAACCGGCGGTCGGTTGAGTATAGAATGGAGGAAATGGTATGATGCAATCATCAAATCAAAGGAGCGGAACGGTAATGAAAAAACAGACTTTTGGAACTATGATTGCAGCGCTGCGTAAGGAGCAGGGAATGACACAACTGGAACTTGCCGAAAAAATGGGCGTCACAGATAAAGCGGTATCAAAATGGGAACGGGATCTATCCTTTCCCGATGTAAACGCAATTCCAAAACTTGCACAAATTTTTCACCTGTCGATTGATGAACTTATGCAGGTAAAAACCGATACAAAAGAAAACGCAGAAGGGAAAAAGGTTTCGGAGACCGTCAACCTTGTTTTCAAAGGCATTGCGTTGGCAATGGGTGTCGCGGTTGTGGTTTTATCTTTTATAAATGAGATCGAAACCAATGAAGCGATTCGTATGCTGGGAATAGGGCTGGCTTGTCTGGCTCTTGCCCAGTTTTCGAAGAAAGATTAAATACAGCTTTTTTGATGAGTTTAGCTGGGGCTGGAGACTGCGCGTACAGGAGGCAGGAGGAAAATAAAAGTGAAGAAAAAAATCAGGATCCTTCTTATAATATGCTTATTAGCTGTTATATGTATTTGCGGGTATATTTATTTTCGCTACCAGAATACTTCCTCGGAACGATTACCAGACAGATATGATGGTGTCATTGAGCAGATTCACAGTACAGTAGATAAAGACAGGGATGGTATAGATGACCAGATAGATATTTTGCAGGGAGCACTGAATTACATTGCGTCCAGGCCAAAATATAAAAGCAAATATTATCAAACAGGCTATCCGGATGATGAATATGGAGTATGCACGGATGTAGTGGCTAATGCATTCAATAATGCTGGTTATGATCTCATGATTTTAATACAAGAGGATATGAAAGCAAATCCCGATGATTATAGCATAGATGAGCCGGATATAAATATTGATTTCAGGCGTGTAAGAAATCTAAAGGTTTATTTTTCACACTCTGCGATAAGTCTTACTACAGATATTTCCGCAATAGAAGAATGGCAGGGAGGAGATATTGTAATATTTCAGAACCATATAGGAATTGTTTCTGACCGGCGGAATAGGAATGGCGTACCATATGTAATACATCATGATGACCCATGGCAGAAAACATATGAGCAGGATATTCTTGAAAACAGAGATGATATTATTGGTCATTATAGAATTGCTGAGTAACTGGCGGAGCCAAAGCGTGCTGATCTCCATGATGATCAGGGATATTCTTTGGGTTCCGGCTCGAACCGTTCCGGGTTGGGGAATTTATGTTTCGTGAAAAGAAGGAGAAGGATCGTGATAAATGACCCGGCTCTTTTAGGATTCTCGTGATTTACCATGCACTGTAATTCGAAAGGCTCCTGTGAGAGGAACTCCTTTGTCTCTCACAGGAGTCTTTCGTAATCTATTAAAAATTTCCTTTAAAAGAGGGGGAAGGTTTAGCCCTCAATAGCAATATGTTTATTATCTTCAACGGCTTTCTGCTCTGCTTTCTTTGGAATGGAGAGTTTCAAGATACCGTTTTCATATTTAGCCTTTATCTCATCTTGAGTGACACCATAGCCAACATAGAAACTTCTGCTCATCGCACCGGCGTAGCGTTCTTTCCGGATATATTTACCTTTCTTATCTTTTTCATCTTTATCCAGACCTTTCGCTGCGGAAATAGTAAGATAACCGTTTTCCAGAGTTGCGTTTATTTCGTCCTTCTTAAATCCCGGCAGATCAATGTCTACTTCATAGCTGTCATTAGTTTCTTTGACATCTGTTTTCATCATGTTCTTTGCATGTTTTCCGTACAGAGGATTTTTCTTGCCAAAGAAGTACCGGTCAAAATCATCAAATGAATCCATCCAATCATCAAACAAATTTTCTCCAAAAACGCTGGGCATTAACATAAGTCATATCTCCTTTCAAAGATCATACGCTGCAAGTTATTAGCACGATCGGAGAAATCCGAGGTGTCGAGTTTCTTTTGGAACATCTGTTGAAGGACAGCCTTTCAATCAGAGGTCTTACTTTTTACTTTTTATCCTTCTTCTTTTGTTCTAACTGTGTTATAACACCAGATATTAGCACTGTCAAGAGGTGAGTGCTAATTTCACAAATTGTTCACATTCTACCTGTTCACATTCTACGTTCACATTCAACCTGTTCACATTTATCCTCTGCAAAATGAATGGGAAAACTATCTTCATCATCTTCGTTGAAATCTCCTTCATTTTGCGGCAAAATGAAGGAACGAAAATCCGGGAGTTTCGCTTACTAACCGGGAGTTTTGGATTGCAAACGGGACTCTTGGATTGCTATTTACCTACCTTATACTCATATTACCTAATAATTTTTGCAAAACTTGCAAACCGCATGCTTTTCGCAAGCAAAATGGGTATAATAAGAGTAAGCCAAGAAGGAGGCGATGAATATGGCCAGAACATCAAATGTATTTGCCCGTGTAGAGCCTGAGATTAAGGAGCAGGCAGAGAAGGTGCTGGATCGCTTGGGTATCCCGATGTCAAACGCTGTGGGGATGTTCCTGCGACAGGTAGTGCTTCAGAGAGGCATTCCTTTTGAAGTAAAGCTGCCGCAGGAAAAGCCGCTGGCCTATGGGAACCTTACCAAAGAGCAGTTTGACGCAGAGATGGAAAAAGGCATGGCGGATATACGGGAAGGCAGAGTATATTCGGAAGCAGAAGTTGAAGCGGAAATGAGGCGTGACTTCGGCATATGAGCTTTGAGGTCAAATATACAGCCAGGGCAAGGCAGGATCTAAGAAACATATACGAGTATATCGCATATGACCTTCGGACAATTTCTTACGATCATTTTTGAATTCAACTGTTAATGATTCTTTTTTCGGTAACATTTAATCACCTCCAAGATTAATCTAACACATTTCTGCGTTGAATTCAATGTGTTCAACGTTTTCAACGCATTGAAATCATTGTATTGTGTTGACTCTTCGTTAGGAAGAAATAGACGCCCGTCGGGAAATAGACAATACTAAATAGGGCAAAGAGTAAATACTTCTCACCCTGAATTTTTACATATAATATCCACGCTCTCTTAATTGTTGCAAAGTGTTTTTCATGATTATTTAAAGCGTCATTTATAGCTTCATTTAAAGCTTCACTTATAGCATCACCTGATGCTCTAATCCTACACGCTGCTGCTATCTCATGCATCGTATACGGTAAATCATTAGTACCGTGCTAGTTTCCTCGCCCCATGAGATAATAACTCCAGAAAACTACAGGTTTTTTAAAGGAGTCAGCGCCATGGATAAAATTACACATCAGGTCCGCACAGAGCACTGGACCAGGATCCTGAATGAATGTATGAACAGCGGGATGTCAAAGACCGCCTGGTACCGGGCAAACGGTATCTCCAAGAAACAGTTCCTTTATTGGTAGCGCATCCTGCGCCGAGAAGCTTATGAAGCATCTCAGAATCCGCCCCTGCCTGCAGTTACAGAGACAGGACAATTGTCCGCCGTTCAGCAGTCGGTGTCTTTTGCGGAGATCAAACTTCCTGCTGTGTCATCAGACGCATCATCTGTTTTCCATCCGGATCTTGTGATCCGGAAAGGAAAACTTGTCCTGGAGATCTCGAATTCAGCCTCAGCAGAACTGCTCTCCCGTATAGGAGGGATCCTCCATGCTGAATAACGCATCTGGATTCCGGAAGGTTTACATTGCTGCCGGGTATACGGATCTGCGGCGTGGCATCCATTGTGAAATTCAACTTCCAGCTGGACCCATACGAAAAGGATATATTCTTCCTGTTCTGCGGAAGACGCAATGACCGCATCAAAGGGCTTGTATGGGAAGGAGACGGGTTCCTTGACTGGCTTAGTAAAACCGGATACTTTGGAATGGAGCGCGCAGATTCCCAAACACCAACAGCTCACGTTCAGGCAACCGCCAACGCATCCCAGACCGCAGACAGAAAGCTCGGTGAAGTAAGTGTTATCGCCGGATACAAGGATGGTGATGTGCGGATAACGCTGACGGAAACGGTTTCTTCAAGCACCGAATCATTTACCATAGGGAGCGTCTACACCGGGTATGCCACATACGAGCAGGACACCGTAACGACTGGCTCCGGCATTGTCGTGTTGATTATGACCGTCAACGGAACAAACAACACCGGGTATTACGATGGGGATTATTTTGATTCCACAGCCTACTGGGTAAAAGACAATGGGCCATAAGGATTGGGAGGCAACCGCGTACTATATCCATCTGCTTCCGGAAAAACTGGTGAAATCAGCCGGGATTGACTGGGAAGCCATGAACGGCCTGATTCCGAGGGTAGAACTATGGGAAAAGTAAAAGACGAGCAGCTGTTCAGCCTGTTGAGGAATCTTCTCCTGATCTACCTGCCAAACCAGCGGCACGCCAGCAGCAATACCGTAAAAGCATACCGCACTGCGTGGAACCAGCTTTTGAAATATATAGCGGGACAGAAAAAGATTCCCATGATGTCGGTTACATTTGGGATGATCCGTTATGAAATGGTAGTGGCATACCTGGACTGGCTTTCAGAAGAAAAAGGCGTAGGCCCTGCTACCCGGAATAACAGACTGGCCGCCATACGAGCATTTATTACTTACGCTTCTGCCTGCAAGCCGGAGTATATCAGTTTGTCCAGTGAACTGGCAGCGATTAAGATTCAGAAAAAGGAGCGTTTCCGGGAGGTGGACTATATGTCCGAAGCTGCGGTCAAGGCTCTGTTTGCGGCACCTGATACTCGCACAAAAATGGGACTGCGGGATCAATTCCTGATGATCTTTCTTTATGACACAGGCGCAAGGATTCAGGAGGCCCTGGATGTGAAAATCTGTGATCTGCGGATTGACAAAACACCAACTGTGACGCTTCATGGAAAGGGCGGCAAGATCCGGGTAGTCCCCTTGATGAAGGATACGGTACAACATCTGGATAACTACATGGGTGCATTTCATAAAGGAGAAAGTGCCTTTTCAACAGAATGGCTTTTTTATGTAGAGCGAAAAGGTTCCCGCAGCGCAATGTGTGATGATACGGCAAGGCTCCGCATCCAAAAGTATGCGGAACTGGCAAGGGAAACCTGCCCCGATGTGCCGGAACGGGTTCATCCTCATCTGTGGAGGCACACCAGGGCCATGCACTTATACCAGCATGGAATGGATTTGACAATGATTTCCCAGTGGCTGGGGCACAAACAAGTTGAAACAACGTTGATCTACGCTTACGCGGATACGGAAGCCAAGCGGAAAGCGATTGAAAAAGCCATGGGGGCAGGCCTTGCCGATGCGGAATCAGTGAATTACACGGTTAGCGATGAAGATATGCTAAGACGGCTCTACGGTCTGTGATGCAGGAAAAAAGATTATCCCGAATTTTAGGAATATATCGTTCCAATCCCAGCGGAAGTGTCTTAAAAGTATGGAAAAGTTATCCCGAATCTTTTTATAAAAAGCTGGTGAATAAGCGGTTTTTTCTGAAGATTCGGGATAATCCAACTTTCGGTATAACCGTCTTGCTTTTGTTCGTTTTTACGTATATAATAACTTGTAAGACTAAAATGAGAGGTATGGCATGTTTGAATACATATCAGTAAAGGATGCTGCTGCAGAATGGAATATATCTGAAAGACGTGTCCAAAAACTATGTGAAGGCAACAGGATAGAAGGTGTCATACGTTTTGGACATTCCTGGATGATTCCCAGGAAGGCTCAGAAGCCTTCTGATTTAAGAAAAAAGCGCAAGGAAAGGAGCGAGAATCCTCATGTATAATCCACAATTAGAAACTTTCCTGTGCGTCGTGGAATGTGGCAGCTTCAATAAAGCTGCGGAAAAGCTATATATTTCCCCTCCGGCGGTAATTAAGCAGATCAATCTCCTGGAAGAAAGCCTGGACTTACAGTTATTTATCCGCACACATCGGGGATTACAAATCACAGAAGCGGGGAAATCTCTGGCACAGGACGCAAAATATATCATCCAATATTGCAAAGACTCGGTAACGCGGGCCCAAAATGCCATGAAACAGAGCGAGGACATCATCCGCATTGGTACTTCCCCTATGACACCGGCTCAGGTATTGGTAGACCTTTGGCCCAAACTGCAGGAAGATTGTCCCGGCATCAAATTCCAGTTGGTTCCTTTTGACAATACCCCGGAAAATGCCAAGGAGATTCTGGCCAACCTTGGGCAGAACATTGATGTGGTAGCAGGTATCTTTGATGAGACGATGTTGAGCCTGCGCCGCTGTGCCGGATTGGAGATTTCAAGGGAACCTATCTGTGTGGCTGTGTCTGTCCATCATCGGTTAGCTGGGAAAGATAAGCTGACGATCCGGGATCTATATGGCGAAAAACTGATGCTCATGCGACGGGAGTGGAGCCATTATGTGGACTTGCTGCGGGACGATTTGTGGAAAAATCACCCGCAGATTCAGATTGTGGACTTTGATTTTTACGATGTCAACGCATTCAACCAATGCGAAAATAATAACTGTGTGCTGATGGCAGTACCCAAATGGCAGTATGTCCACCCGCTTTTGAAGATTCTTCCGGTGGATTGGAACTACACCATCCCCTATGGCCTGCTCCATTCTCCCTCACCGTCCCCTGTGGTGAAGCAGTTTCTGCGGGCGGTGCAGAAGGCGACAGAACAAAACAAGTAATAACCTAAAGGTAAATAGTGCATAACGAATCGAGACTTCTGCGGAGGTCTCGTTTTTTTTATAATGAAATCAGAAAAGAAAGAGAGGAAGGTGACACGATGAAGGCGCAGGGGATTCTGGCCATTGCGTTTTGCCTGCTGCTTTGCCTGGCAGGATGTGCAGACCGTGAACAGACAGAGACAGCTTCTTCCGGGGAATCTCTTATTGTCGATGATACCGCCCCTGAAGATCATTCGGATTTCCTGCAAGAACCGGACAGTTCTGCGCCATCGGATCAAATGGCAGAGCCGTTTACAGCTGCTACTTCCATTCAGGATGTGATCGACAATTCGGTTTTCGCAGGATATGGACGGCTGCTCTTTCCTGTGGAGGACTGGTATATGAGCGGCAGTACCCTTGGAGATTTGCAGCTGACCTGGTACAACAACATCGACCCGGAGGAAACTGTGGAGATCGTCAATACCCTGTGGCAGAGAGCCAATGCCGGCGAAACTGTTTTCTACGACATCTATACGGAGGAAGAAAAAGCAGAAGATCCTGCCAAAGAAGATACCGGGCTGTTCTTTTTCCGCGGAGACCCCGGAGCAAAATTTGCCGTGTGCAATGCAGGAGGCGGTTTTGCCTATGTGGGAGCCATGCAGGACAGCTTTCCCCATGCGCTGGAATTATCCAGGAGAGGTTATAACGCCTTCGCCCTGATTTACCGTCCCGGAGCTCAGACTGCATGTGAAGATTTAGCTCGTGCCATCAGCTTTATATTTGAACACGCAGAGGAACTGGAAGTTGACACTGACTGTTATTCTCTCTGGGGTGGTTCAGCCGGAGGCCGCATGGCGGCCTGGCTGGGTTCTTACGGTCCGGCGGCATTTGGCGGAGACGGGCTTCCACAGCCGGGTGCGGTCGTGATGCAGTATACCGGCCACAGTGATTATACAGAAAACGACCCGCCCACTTTCGCCTGTGTGGGAGAAAACGATGGCATCGCAAACTGGCACACCATGCAGCGCCGCCTGGACGCCATGATCGCTCTGGGTATCCCCACCGAATTTCATCACTATCCCGGCTTGCCTCATGGCTTCGGTCTTGGAACCGACACAGTGGCGGAAGGCTGGCTGGATGAAGCCGTTACCTTTTGGGAAGCGCAAATGTAGCATCCTGTTGATAGAACATAAAACCTCGTACAGAAAGGAAGCATTGTTATGAACAACTTTATTTTTCAAAACGCCACGAAGGTTTATTTCGGCAAAGGCTGTGTAAAAGAGTATCTGGCCTGCCTGACGAAAAACGCCAATACCATTTTGCTCGCTTATGGCGGCGGCAGCATCAAGAGAAATGGCGTCTATGATGAGATCACCGGCATTCTGAAGGAAACGGGCAAGACCATTGTAGAGTTCTCCGGCATCATGTCTAACCCAACCTACGCTAAGGTGCAGGAGGGGGCGAAGCTGGCTCGCGAGAACAACGCAGACATGATCCTGGCCGTGGGCGGCGGCAGCGCCATGGATTGCTGCAAGGCGGTTTCCCTGGCAGCCCGGTATGACGGCGATATTTGGGATGATTTCTGGGCGAGGCCCGGCGTCATCGACTTTGAGCCCCTGCCCCTGGGCGTAGTGGTCACTGTAGCTGGTACCGGAAGCGAGTGCAACGGCGGAGCTGTGATTACCAACGAGGGAAAAAAGGTAAAGACAGGCCGGGATTATCCGGCTCTTAACCCCCGTTTTGCCCTGATGGACCCCACCTATACATTCTCTGTACCGAAAAAGCAGATGGCTTCCGGCAGCTTCGACATCCTGAGCCACATCATGGAAACTTATTTCAGCGAGCCAAACGAGGACAATGTGTCCGATGACATTATGGAGGCGCTGATGAAGAGCGTTATCCGTAACCTGCGCATTGCGATGGAAAATCCGGAGGATTACACGGCCCGCTCTAACCTGATGTGGGATGCCACCATGGCAGAAAACCGGCTCATCAAGATGGGCAAAAAGTGTGACTTTGAGTGCCATAACATGGAGCACCAGCTTGGAGCCTATACGGACTGTAACCACGGCTGCGGACTGGCGGTGATCCATCCGGTTTATTACCGCCACATTTATAAAGAAGGCCTGCCCAAGTTTGTCCGGTTTGCCGAGAATGTATGGGGTATCGCCCGCGACGGGAAAACAGACGAGGAACTGGCTCTGGCCGGTATTGACGCGCTGGCTGATTTTATCAAGGAACTGGGGCTGCCCACTACACTCAAGGAACTGGGCGCAGACAAGGAGCAGCTTAAAGAAATCGCAGATTCCTGCGGTATCTCTCAGGGCAGCTATAAGCCCATGACCCATAAGGAAATTCTGGAAATTTTCCAAGAGTGTTATGAATAAAAAATATACCATCAAGAAAGGAACGATCCATATGAAAAAATTAACCGCTTTGTTTTTAAGCCTTGCAATGGTCCTGAGCCTGGCAGCCTGCGGCACCAGCTCATCCAATGAGACCAGTGCCCCGGAAACTTCTACCTCTACCGCTTCCAGCGAAACGCAGGAGCCGGAGGCGACGCCGGAATCCACAGAACCCGCAGAGTCCACGGAAGAACCTTCTTCCCAGCCGGAAACGGAGGATGAGGCAGGCGGGACTCTGGTGGTCTATTATTCGGCTACCGGAAACACCGAGCAGGTGGCAAACTATATTGCCGACATCACCGGTGGCGATTTGTTTGAACTGGAGCCGGTGGAGCCTTACACCAGCGATGATCTGGATTGGACCAATGATAACAGCCGTGTTTCCCAGGAATACTACGATGAAAGCCTGCGGGATGTAGAGCTGGTGGCGGATACCGTGGAAAATTGGGACAGCTACGATACGGTATTCATCGGTTATCCTATCTGGTGGGGCATTGCCGCCTGGCCGACGGACGGCTTTGTGGAGGCCAATGACTTTACCGGAAAGACCGTGATCCCCTTCTGCACCTCTTCCAGCTCTGGTCTGGGTGAAAGCGGGCAGCTGCTGGCGGAACTGGCTGGTACAGGAGACTGGCAGGAAGGGATGCGTTTCCGTTCCAGCGCCAGCGAAGCGGATGTACAGGAGTGGATCGACAGCCTGAGCCTGTCCTGATGGATGAAAGGAGGACCCCATGAAACGGATTTTACCATTACTCCTTACTGGGGCTCTGATCCTCAGCCTTGCTGCCTGCGGCAGTGAGGCCGGGGAGTCAGCCCAGAGTTCAAGTGCTGTGCCGCCTTCCTCTTCTTCACAGGCAGAAACCGAAACGGACTCTGCTGCGGAAACTTCTTCCTCCGATACAGAAGAAGCGGTGAGCCAGGTTTCCGACAGCAATATTCTGATCGCTTACTTTACCATGCCGGAAGATGTAGATACGGAAGGTGTGGACGCCATTGCCGGGGCCAGCATAGTGGTCAGTAATGGAGAGGTAATGGGCAATGTGGAATATATGGCCAGCGTCATTCAGGAAACGGTAGGCGGAGATCTGTTCCAGATTGAAACCGTACAGCAGTATCCTTTGGACCATGACCCATTGGTGGATCAGGCGGCAGAGGAACAGGATGAAGACGCCCGTCCGGAGTTGGCAACACACATTGAGAACCTTGAGCAGTACGACACGATTTTCCTGGGTTACCCCAACTGGTGGGGAGATATGCCTCAGGCGCTGTACACTTTTCTGGAAGAATATGACTTTTCCGGAAAGACCATTATTCCGTTTTGCCCCCACGGCTGCAGCGGCTTTTCCAGAACGGAAAGTACGATTGCCCAAATACAGCCGGGGGCAACTGTCAGCGAAAACGGTCTGACCATTTCCCGCAACGACGTGGCAGATAGCCATGACCAGATTGCACAGTGGGCAGCTGGGCTTGGTCTCTGACATCGAAAGCTGCGTATAAAAGAAGGGAGGTGCGCTGGATGAGAAAATGGACAGCCCTGTTCCTGCTTGCCGTCATGGCCTTTTGTCTGGCTGCCTGTCAGCAGGGAGACCGGGGGCATTTCGCCTTGACAGATGGAAATTCCGCGTCCGAAACGGGTGATGAGGAAAGCAGCTCCCCGGCATCCGATTCATCCCAGGTAAATTCCAATATCCTTATCGCATACGACCCCGCGCAGCAGCCAGTGGTCCAGACGGCGGAAATCCTGGCGGACGCACTCTCTGGCGACTTGCTGGAAGTAGAACATGATGACAGCCTCCAGGCTGACGCCTATGAATATGTGTTGCTGGGGTTTGCGCCTGATGGGGATGCGCTTCCCCAGACAATCGAGGCGTTTCTTGGACGTCATGATTTTGGAGCGCGTACCATTTACCCCTTTGTTCTGGGAGACGGTAATGAGGATGTGGTTTCACAGGCTGACCTGTATTCTGCCATCTCGCAGCTTCAGCCAGGAGCTTTGATGGGAGGAGACGTACTGATGATAACACCGGATACGACGGAGGATACGATCAGCGCATGGGCGGAAAGCCTTGGGATTAACAGTACAGATGATGCCGTGCCGGAAAACAGCGCGGCAAACACGGTGGCAACCGCCACAGTTACCCCTGGAAAACAGCAGGTGCTGTATCTCTGGGAGGAGGGAAACGCTCCAGCACAGACGGAGTACACCGTCAATAACGGCGGCTATTCGGATGATCCGGACTTCCGGCCTTACATTACCAGCTTTCCTGTCCCGGAGGGAATCGAGATCAAGGGCGCAGTGCTCATCTGCCCCGGCGGGGCCTTCCAATTCCGCAGCGATCAGCCGGAAGGTGTGGATGTGGCGGAGGCACTCAGTGCTTTGGGCTATCAGAGCTTTGTGGTGGATTACCGTCTGCGTCCCTACACCCAGCAGGAGGGAGCCCTGGATCTGGCACGGGCCGTGCGATTTGTGCGGGCCCATGCCCAAGAGTACGGAATTGAGGAACAGGACATCGCTGTAATGGGTTTTTCGGCGGGTGGAATTTTAAGTGGCGAAATGCTCTTAAACTTTGACGGGGATGTAAGCCCGACAGCACTTGACCCACAGTACCAGCCGGATGCGCTGGACGGCGTTTCTGCCGACGCGGCGGCCTGCGGCATGATTTATTCCTTCTATGGCCGCCTGAGTGTGGGTACCACCGATGTGGAGCTGCTGCGCTCCGGGGGGTTGCCGCCTACTTTCTACTGCTATGGCACCCGCGACCCGTTCTATGAACAGTTTTTAGTCAACGCCGATGCAGCGGAAGAAGCGGGCGTAGAAGTGGAGCGGCTGCAGCTTGACGGGATGCCCCACGGATTTGGAGCCAGCGGCGATTGGATTCCGGGCTACGACCAGTGGCTTGGCGCTGTGTTCGCAGAAAACTGACAAACCAGAGCGGCTTATCCCGCCTGTTTATCATACCGGCAGGCTCCGACCTTTTGGGCGGGGTCTGCCTTTTTCTTTGGAAAGGAAGCGATGGACGAAATGGAAGAAGATGCGGAAAAATATTTGTTTGAAAAAATGCCGGTGCCCAAAGCGGTAGCGACCCTGGCGATTCCAACCATCATCAGCCAGGTGGTGACCATGATCTACAACCTGGCGGATACCTTTTTTGTGGGGCAGATCGGTGACCCGCTGATGGTGGCCGCTGTTTCGCTGGTATCACCCTGGTTCAATCTGCTGACCGCCTTGGGGAACCTGTTCGGCTTGGGCGGTAGCAGCCTGATCTCCCGGATGATGGGGGCACAAAACCATAAGGACATCAAATATGTGTCGGTATTCAGCATTTGGGGCGGTGCGGCGGTAACGCTTCTCTTTTCCCTGGGTACCTGGTTCGCCCGCGTCCCCTTGCTGGATTTTCTTGGAGCCAGCCCGGATACCTATGGTTATGCGCAGGATTATCTGTTGTGGGTAGTCGTACTGGGTGGCGTGCCCACCATGGTGAGCCTGGCGCTGGGCCATCTGCTGCGGAGCGAGGGCCACGCGAAACAGGCCAGCGCCGGCATGATGTTCGGCGGTATCCTCAATGTTGTGCTGGACCCTGTTTTTATTTTTGTATTCCATCTGGATGTGGCCGGAGCTGCCATTGCCACGGCTCTTTCCAATGCCGCTTCGGTGGTGTTCTTTGTCATCCAGTACATACGGCTGAAGGACAAAACGGCGGTTTCCCTCAATCCCCGGCACTTTACCTTCCGTTTTGTACGCCCCATCTTCTCGGTCGGCCTGGCGTCGGCTTTGGCAACCACGCTGGGAAACGCCTCCAACATGGTGATGGTCCATCTGGCCTCCGGCTACGGCGACATCCCCGTAGCGGCCTACGGCGTGGTGAAACGTATCGACCAGTTCCCGCTGAATGTTTCCATGGGGCTGTGCCAGGGCTTTATGCCGCTGGTGGGATATAACTTTGCCACCAGGGATTATGGGCGGATGCGTAAAGTGTCCACTTTTTCCTGGAAGGTTGCCCTGGTGATATCTGCCTGTTTTATCGCCTGCTTCGCCGCCTTTGCGCCGCAGATTTTCCATCTGTTTATCTCGGAGACGCAGACCAGTACCCTTGGCGCTTCCTTCCTGCGGATCGCCTGCCTTGCGGTACCGTTGACCAGCGTCAATTTCCTTATTAGTTATACACTGCAAGCCATGGGAAAAGGCGGACAGTCTGCAATCCTTACTTCCTGCCGTCAAGGGGCGCTCAATATCCCGCTGTTGATCGTGATGAACCTGATTTTCGGCTTGTACGGCATGATCTGGACTCAGCTTGTGGTGGAGGTCATTATGCTGCCGGTTTCACTTGGGATCTACTTCCACACTTTCCGAGGGCTAAAGACTGGAGAAAAAAGAGCATAAACCTTTGAGTTTCAACTGCATAACAAACAGAGACTTCTGGTTTCCACTGTACCGCATTACAATGTAGATAAAGGAAAGAAAGAGGTGTACAAGATGGAAAACCGTGTTTTAGGAAAAGATTTAACGGTTTCCGCTGTCGGCCTTGGCTGCATGGGCTTTTCCCATGCCTACGGCGCGCCGACAGACGAAAAAGAAACCATTCGCCTGCTGCGCCGGGCGTTCGATCTGGGATATACGCTTTTTGATACGGCAGAGGTTTACGGCACGCCGGATGATCCGCATATCAACGAAGTTCTGGTGGGGAAAGCCCTTGCCCCGGTACGGGATCAGGCTGTCATCGCTACAAAATTTGGTCTACGGTTTGACTTTGAAAGCGGCAAGGTACCTGTTCCCCTGATTCCGGACTCTCGACCGGAAACGATCCGCAGATCGGTGGAAGGTTCTTTGAAGCGGCTGGGTACCGACCATATTGATCTCTATTTCCAGCACCGCATCGATCCAGATGTGGAACCGGAGACAGTTGCGGGTGTGATGTCGGATTTAATCAAAGAAGGCAAGATCACCCATTGGGGCATTTCAGAAGTAAACGAAGATTACCTGCGCCGCGCAAATACGGTTTGTCCTGTAACCGCGGTGCAGAACCGTTATTCCATGATGGCACGCCATTATGAGAACCTATTCCCCGTGCTGGAGGAGCTTGGAGTCGGACTGGTAGCTTTTTCTCCCATGGCGAACGGCTTCCTCACCGGAAAATACGGAAAGGGACAGACGTTTGACCCGAAAACCGATTACCGCGCCGCTATGCCGCAGTTTACCGATGAGGCTGTGGAGCAGAACGCCGCCCTTTTGAAACTGCTTCATGATATGGCAGCGGAGAAAAACGCAACGCCTGCGCAGATCTCCATGGCTTTTGGATGCTCTGCAAGAAACCTTGGATCGTACCTATCCCCGGCACACGGAAAGAAGAGCGGATGGCGGAAAACGCCGGAGCTGACAGGATCAAGCTTTCGCCCGATGAGGTCGATGTGCTGGACAGGGCTTTGGATTCTATGGAAATGTCCGCCGTGTTTGGGGGAACGCCGGTTTCTCTCCATGCAGTAGAAAAAGGTTCAGAATAAATAAAGGAGTTGAGCATAATGAACCATATGAAGGGCGTTGTTATTACTGGTCAAAATACCATGGCTATCAGTGAGGATTGCCCGCTTCCGGAAGAACCATGTTCTACAGGTGCATTTATCAAACCGCTCATCTAGTCGCCATGTACAAGCGATGCGCATCTTTGTTCTACCGGCTGCGCTTCACTGCCCTATCTGCTGGGTAAGGCGGTAGGCCATGAGATGTGCGGTGAGATCGTTCAGATCGGTGCAGATGTTCACGATTTTAAGGTGGGCGATAAGGTCATTGTCTGCTCCGTTATGCCGGTATGGAGAAGTATGGAGGCGCAGGATGGCAGAGCCAAACAGCATCAGGATAATATGTACGCCGGCGTGGATTATCCTGATCGCGGCGGCTCCTTTGTGGAAACCTATTATATCCGGGATGCAGATATGAATCTGGCTAAGATCCCGGAGGGCGTCTCGCTGGAACAGGCAGTCATGGTGCCCGACATGATGTGTACCGCCTTTGAAGGAGTACAGTCGCTCGGGATGAAATTCGGCCAGTCAGTTGCTGTGCTGGGCATTGGGCCGGTGGGATTGATGGTTGTCCGTGCGGCGGTTCTCCAGGGGGCGGGTAATATCTTTGCCATTGGTTCCCGCAAGGTGTGTTTTGATGTGGCGAAAGAATATGGCGCAACCCATCTGATGGACTACCACGAACAGGATTATATTGATCGGATTGTTCAGGAGAACGGCGGTCCGGTGGACAATGTAGTGCTGTGCGGCGGCAGTGAAAAAGAATTAAGTTTGGGATTGCAGATGCTGAAAAATGGCGGCACCCTGGTAAACTTAAGCGCCTACTTCAGTAATGCGTCTATCCCCATCCAACCAGCCGTGTGGGGCTTTGGCTATGGGGACAAAACCATCAAAGGCGTTGGATGCGGCGGCGGACGGCTACTGATGTCCAGAATGGCGCAGCTTATCGCGACCGGCCGGGTTGAGCCGGAGAAACTTATTACCCACCGATACCATGGCATGGAACAAATCCCAGAAGCGATGAACCTGTTCCTGAACCATGACCGGAGCCTGATCAAGCCTGTGATTTATAATGATTGATTTACAATCGGAAAGGATGAATGAATGATGGAATACGCAACTTTGAACAACGGAGTAAAAATGCCCATGGCGGGTATCGGCACCTTTTTGCTGACGCCGGATGAAGCAGAGGCTTCTGTGCTCTCCGCCCTCCAGTGCGGCTATCGCCTGATTGATACCGCCAACGCCTATGTAAATGAGAAGGCCGTGGGCCGGGCCATGAAACGCTCCGGCCTAAAGCGGGAAGAAATCTTTCTGGAAACAAAGCTGTGGCCCAGCTTCTATGAGCAGGAGGATGCGGTGGAAAAGACGCTGAAACGCTTGGACACCGACTATATCGACCTGCTTTTGATCCACCAGCCTGCGGGCAATTATGTTGCCGGTTATCGGCAGATGGAGAAGGCTTATAAGGGAGGAAAAGTAAAAGCCATCGGCCTCTCCAACTTCAACGAAAAGCAGATTCAGGAAATTTTAGATATTTGCGAAGTAAAGCCCGCAGTTCTTCAGACAGAAGTGCATCCCTATTCTCAGGAAAAGAAGCTGAAAGAGTTCCTGGATAAAGAAGGCATTGTCATCCAGGCATGGTATCCCCTGGGACATGGGGACAAGGCCCTGCAACAGGAGCCGCTGTTTACGGAGTTGGGCAAAAAGTATGGCAAGAGTAATGCCCAGGTCATTCTGCGCTGGCACATTCAGGCCGGCAATATCGTGATCCCCGGCTCTAAAAATCCGGCCCATATCAAGGACAATTTCGACCTGTTTGACTTTGCGCTGACGGATGATGAAATGGCTAAAATCACTGCTTTGGACAAGCAGAAGCGTTATTACACCAGCACACCGGAAATGCTGAAAAAGTATGCGGAAATGGTGCCGGATGTAGATGGGCAGAAATAAGGAGGGAATTGTAATGCGTAAGAATTTCGGAACAAAATCATGGTTTTACCCACTGCCGGTGCTCATCATCGGTACCTATGATGAAAACGGCGCTCCTGACGCCATGAATGCCGCATGGGGCGGCCTCTACGACGCTGATAAGGTGGTGCTCTGTCTGAGCGTCGGCCACAAGACCACAAAGAATATCCTGGACAAAGGCGCTTTTACTGTCAGCTTTGCCGACGCAACTCATGTGATCCCCGCAGATTATGTGGGGATGGTATCTGCCAATAACGAGCCGAAAAAGATGGAGAAATCTGGTTTCCATACGATAAAGAGTGAGTTTGTGGACGCGCCCCTCATTGACGAGTTGCCGGTGGCTCTGGAGTGTAAATTGTTGAAAGCAAACGAGGACGGCAACATCATCGGTCAAATCGTGAACGTGAGCATTGACGAAAACGTCCTGAACAGCGAGGGAAAACTGGATATGGGCAAATTCCAGCCGGTTTCTTTTGAGCCTGCGAATAATGGATACCATGTGCTGGGTGAGCGTGTGGGCAATGCGTTTGGCGATGGCGGTAAGCTGAAATAAGGAGGCGAAGGATATATGAGCGGGGAATTTCACAATCTGTTCCCACAAGGCGACCCCAACACGGTGGCCGGGAAGTATTTCAGCGGGGCCAGCTATCTCTGCCCTTTAAGCGATATGGGTGTTTCTGTCGCCAATGTCACCTTTGAGCCGACCTGTCGGAACAACTGGCATATCCATCATGACGGCGGACAGATTCTGCTTTGTACAGCAGGACGCGGATACTATCAGGAGTGGGGAAAGCCCGCCGAAGAACTGCATCCCGGCGATGTAGTTAACATCCCGCCGGAAGTAAAGCACTGGCACGGAGCCGCTCCGGACAGTTGGTTTGCCCATGTGGCGATTTCCGTTCCAGGGTCTAAAGCGGAGTGGCTGGAACCTGTGGATGAAGCGGAATATATGAAACTGAAATAAATTTGTGCGAAAGGAATGAATCAGTATGGATAAAGTAACAGCAGGCAGAGATGCCATGAGTAAATTTGCTCCCAAATTTGCGGAACTCAACGATGATGTCCTTTTTGGAGAGGTCTGGTCACGGGAAGATAAGCTCTCGCCCCGTGACCGCAGTCTGATTACAGTATCTGCCCTGATGGCCAGCGGGATTCTGGATACTTCGCTTCTCCATCATATCGAACGGGCAAAGGCAAACGGCGTGACTGCCACGGAAATGAGCGAAGCCCTGACGCAGCTTGCTTTTTATGCCGGATGGCCTAAGGCGTGGGCAGCTTTGCGGATGGCGAAAGATGTTTATGAAGAAGAATAAGATGGAGCGGCCTTTTGTTGCGTGCCATATGCTCGCTTCTCTGGACGGGAAAATTGACGGGGCTTTCTTCGGTGCGCCGGAGGCAGCTCCGGCACTCAAAGCCTATGGCGAGCTGCGGAATTTTTATGGCTGTCAGGCCACCCTGTACGGCACGAATACGATGCTGGGCGGTTATGTCGACGGGCGGGTCGGTGCGCTTTCTGCCGGTGATGTTTTACCACCCAAAAAGGACTGGGTGTCCCCCACGGGAAAAGCTCTGGGTAATTTCATTGTATCCGTGGATCCTGTGGGAGAACTGGCGTTTTCCTCCTCCACCATGGAGAAGAAAGGCCGACCCGCCGCCCATGTGATTGAGGCGCTGACTGAGCAGGCATCTCCAGCATATCTCGCTTATCTACAAAAGCAAGGGGTCTCCTATGTGTTCGCAGGGAAAGGCCGGCTGGACTGCTCCCTCCTTTTACAGAAACTGCGCGATTTATTTGGTATAGAGAAGCTGATGGTGGCGGGCGGCGGCACCGTCAACTGGTCGTTTCTTGCTGCAGGGCTGATCGACGAACTGAGCCTGGTCATTGCCCCAGTGGCAGACGGTGGAACCGAATCGGTTTCCATCTTTGAACAGTCGGAGTTTTTACCACGTAGTGGTCCTGTGGCGTTTCATCTCACAGAGGCAAAGGTTATGAATGAAGATGTGCTGTGGCTCAGGTATAACCGATGATAGATTATAGAAAGGGTGTCGGAAACTTCCGGCACCTTTTTGCATATAAAAGCATAAACCTTTCGGTTAAAACTGCGTAACCGATCGAGACTTCTGTAACCTCGCCAGAGCCTTTACAATAGAATCAGAAACAAGAAAGTTTCTCTTGGCAGAGTCCAGAAAAGTGCTGCGAATCTACGGAAAGGAAGTCATAAATCATGGAATATGTAACATTGAATAACGGAGTCAAAATGCCGAAGATGGGGTACGGTGTTTTCCAAGTTGCTAATGAAGAATGTGAGCGCTGCGTGCTGGATGCCATTTCAGTAGGGTATCGCTCCATTGACACAGCCCAGTCCTATGGAAATGAGGAAGCGGTGGGCAGTGCTCTCCAGAAATGCGGAGTATCCAGAGAGGAATTGTTCCTCACTACAAAGATCTGGATGTCCAACGCCAGCTACGAAAAAGCGAAGGCATCCATTGACAAATCCCTGCAGAAACTGAAAACCGATTACATTGACCTGATGCTGATCCATCAGCCCTTTGGCGATTACTACGGCGCATATCGCGCTATGGAAGAAGCATATAAGGCGGGAAAGCTCAGAGCTATCGGTGTTTCAAATTTTTACCCTGACCGGCTCATCGACCTGTGCCAGTTCGCTGAGATCAAACCCATGGTAAACCAGGTAGAGACTCATGTGTTCCAGCAGCAGAAAACCGCTCATGCGTATATGGAAAAATATGGCGTGCAGCACGAAGCCTGGGGACCTTTCGCAGAAGGTAAAAAGAGCTGTTTTACCAACCCGGTACTGATGGAGATCGGCGCAAAGTATGGCAAGACTGCGGCTCAGACGGCACTGCGGTTCCTGCTCCAGTCTGATGTGGTTGTAATTCCAAAATCCACCCACAAGGAGCGTATGGAACAGAACCTGAACGTGTTTGATTTTTCTCTCACTGAATCGGATATGGACGCCATTCGCGCCCTTGATGAAGGAAAGAGCCTGTTTTTCGACCATTATGAGCCCTCCACAGTAGAAATGCTTACGAATATGGGAAAAAACCGGATCGTATAAGGAGGAAAAGAAAATGAGCCGGATGTTGGTTGTGTATTATTCTATTTCCAATGGTAATACGGAACGAATCGCCCGTCAGATGGCGGAGGATATGGGATCAGATCTGGCAAAGATTCAGACAGTACGGCCTTACTTGGGTTCCTATCAGGAAATCGTGAATCAGGGGAAGCAGGAAGTGGATCGCGGGTACCGCCCGCCCATCCAGCCTCTTTCTGTACAGCCGGAAAGCTATGATGTTATTGCAGTGGGAACGCCGACCTGGTGGTATACCATGGCCCCTGCTGTGGCAACTTTCCTTGCGGAGCACAAGTGGACCGATAAGACAGTGATTCCTTTCCAGACGCACGGTGGATGGCCGGGCCACACACTAAAGGACATCAAAACTGCCTGCAGAGGCGCCAAAATCTGCTGTGAAGGAAAAATCCAGTTTGACTCTACGGGCGGCAGCGAGATGATAACCAGCGAAAAAGAAATACAGCACTGGTTACAACAAATCAAGAAAGAGGTGCAAAGCGAATGAATAATTTGAAGAAACGGATATTGTCCCTGTTTTTGGTGGGTATTCTTGCGCTTTCTCTTGCTTCCTGCGGTAATTCCAGTTCTGAAAAAAGCACGCAGAGCGCTTCTTCCGAATCCGCTCAAGTATCTGAGCAGGAAAACGAAAGCCAGACCAATATTTCTGAGACAGAGGGTGGAAACGACAGTGAATCCAATGGCAGCCATATCCTGATCGCCTATTTCACGGCGGCGGAAAACAGCGGCGTGGATGCCATCGCCTCTGCCAGCTATACCACGATAGATGGACAGGCTGTGGGCCGGATTCGTGCGGTGGCGGATATGATTCAGGAAAACGTGGGGGGAGATTTATTCTCCATCCAGACTTCTGTGGTCTACCCGACAGATGGCGGGGAGTTGATTGACTACGCCGCCCAGGAGCAGGACGAGAATGCCCGCCCGGAACTGACTTCCCACATTGAAAATCTGGATCAGTACGATACGATTTTTATCGGCTATCCCAACTGGTGGGCTGATCTCCCCATGGCGGTATACAGCTTTTTTGACGAGTATGATTTTACTGGAAAGACGATTATTCCATTCAATGTCCATAACGGGAGCCGGTTCTCCCGTACCATCCAGACCATTGAAGAATTAGAGCCGGAAGCCACAGTGATCGAGGACGGCTTTACTGTCAGCGAACAGACGGTGGCAGAGGCTGCACCGGATGTAGCCGAATGGCTGGCCGGCTTGGGATATTAAGGGGTGTGAACGGATGCGAATGAAAAAAATAACCCCTTTTTCTGTTCTCCTGTTATGTTGTGCCTTATTCTTCACCACTCTGGCGGGCTGTTCGGCTTCTCCCGATCCTGAAACCGAACCGGAGGAGCCTGCTTCTTCTGCGCCACTTAAAGAGGAGTCGGAGGAACCGAATACAGAAATCACCGCACCTTCATCCCGGGAGGAACAGCCTATGGAGACCGGAATCATCGCAGAGCAGATTTTGGAGGGAGAAACCGGAACCGTTCACTACAGCTATTACCTTCCGGAAAATTTCGACCCGCAAAAGAAATATCCGTTGATGATGGCCATGCCCGGATATGACAGAATGTGGTTCGGTGAGGAATCCTCCGGCTCCAATTTGAGCTGGGATGGCTTCCTGTGCTGGACAGAACTCCCGGAGGAGATGATCGTTGTTTCCGCCCAGCTTACCGATTGGCATGAAACATCAGCCCGGCAGGCCATTGAACTGACAGAATACTTTATGAATCATTTTTCTGTGGATCAAAGCCGTATTTATGCGGCTGGTTATTCTGCGGGCGGAGAAACCATGTCCCAGGCAGTGGCCATGCGCCCGGACCTTTACGCGGCCTATCTGCATGGGGCATCCCAGTGGGATGGGGATTATGCTCCCATCGCCCAAAACGGCGTGGCAGTGTACATCTTTATGGCGGAGCATGATGAGTATTACGGGCCGGAACGGGCGAGAAACGCTTACAACAGCCTCCATGATGCTTATATCGAGGCCGGATGGAGCGAGGAACAGATCAGCGAAGTTTTACAAATCCAGACGCCGGATGACGAATGGTTTGCAGACCGCGGCATCACCGGAAATTACCATGGCGGCGGAAACGCGGTGTTTGGAGAAGATGATGTTTTGAACTGGATTTTGTCTCATGCCAAGGAGGGACACATTTCATGAAAGTATTATTGGTAAACGGTAGTCCCCATAAGGGGGGCTGCACTTATACGGCCCTGGGGGCGGTATCGGAGGCTCTCAATCAAAACGGTATTGACACGGATGTATTCTGGATCGGGAATAAGCCGATCTCCGGCTGTATCGCCTGCCACAAGTGCAGTGATCTCAATCGCTGCGTGTTTCAGGATACTGTGAACGATTTTTTGTCCTTGGCGGAGGGCTACGATGGCTTTGTGTTTGGCACCCCTGTCCATTGGGCTGGAGCCTCTGGTGCGCTCACTTCCTTTTTGGATCGTGCTTTTTATGCGGACTTGAACGGAGGCGGCGGACGCTTCTACCTGAAGCCTGCGGCGGTGGTCATGTCGGCCAGACGGGCCGGTACCACGGCTACATGGGATCAGGTCAACAAATATTTTGGTTTGATGCAGATGCCTATTATTACCTCCCGCTATTGGAACATGGTACATGGAACCACCCCGGATGAGGTGCTGCAGGACCGGGAAGGCATTTACACCCTGCGGACGCTTGGTCACAACATGGCTTATTTTCTTAAATGCAAGGAAGTCGGCAGCAAACTGGTGCCATTGCCCCCGCAGGAAACGCCGGAACGAACAAATTTCATCAGATAAAATAAAATTGGAGAACAGGAGGTCAGACCAATGAGGCCCAAAATGATTGGAAAAATCACAGTGGATCTTGGCATGACCATCCTTCTGATGCTGCTTATGGCCTTTGAACTGATCGGCAGAACGGCTCATGAGTGGATCGGGGCCGGGATGTTCGTGCTGTTTATCGTCCATCATATCTTAAATCGAAAGTGGACGGAAAATTTATTTCATGGAAGATATTCTTCCTATCGGGTTTTACAAACTGTGAGTGCTGTTCTGGTATTTCTTGCGATGCTTGGCTCCCTGATCAGCGCAATCCTAATTTCCCGTGAGGTATTTGCATTCCTTCCCATCAGCGGAGGACGCAGCTTCGGTCGAACCCTGCATATGCTCTGCGCCTATTGGGGATTTGTGTCTTTATCTTTCCATCTGGGGATTCACTGGAATATGATTCTTGGAATGGCGGGGAGGCTGTGCAGGAAAAAGACAAAACTGTGGGTGTGGTTATTTCGTCTAATCGGGATTCTGATTGCAGCCTATGGTGTTTATGCACTATTTCACAGAGAAATTCCCCGTTATCTTTTCTTGCAGACACAGTTTGTGTTTTTTGATTTTGAAGAACCGCTTGTGCTTTTCTTTTTAGATTACCTGTCTGTTATGGGGCTGTTTGTATGCGTGGGTCATTATGTAGGTAAAACACTCCGCAGATTCACCAAAAATCAAAAGAGGATCAAGACATGAGGCGGCTGCTATCCGGTATGCTGGCGGTATGCCTGGCCGCAGGGCTGACCGGCTGCTCCACGGAAAATCGACAGAACAGTGAAGATACGTTTTCTCCAGCTTCCCGTAATTTCTTTGCCATGAACACCTATATAAGCCTGGCGGCGTATGGGGATGCGGCTGCGGACGCTCTTGTCCAGGCAGAAGCACGGATCGAGGAACTGGAAGGGTTATGGTCTGTTACGGATGAAAACAGCGAAATTTATGCAGTAAACCATAGCGAAGACCAGCCAGTTTCCGTCAGTGAAGATACAACAGAGATTATTTCTTTTGCTTTGGAGATGGCGGAAGAAACGGGCGGCGCATTGGAACCTACCATATATCCCGTGCTGACTGCATGGGGTTTTACTACCGATGAATATCGTGTGCCCAGTCCGCAAGAAATCACCGGGCTGCTTGAGAATGTAGACTATCGCAAAGTTTCCGTAAGCGGAAACACCATTCAACTGGAACCGGACATGATGCTGGATTTGGGTGCGGTAGGCAAAGGGTATGCCAGCGATAAAATTGCTTCTCTGCTTCGCAGGAATGGCATTACTTCCGCTATGCTGAACTTGGGAGGTAACATCGTGATGATTGGCTCCCGTTCCGATGGCAGCGGATGGCGTCTTGGACTGCAAAATCCTTTCGGTGATGACACCATCGGAGTTCTGACTGCCGCCGATTGTGCAGTGGTGACCTCTGGCAACTATGAGAACTTTTTTACAGCGGAAGATGGGATTACATACGGCCATATTATTGATCCGGCCACCGGCTATCCTGTGAACAACGACCTTGCCTCTGTAACGATTGTGGCGAAGGAAGGAAAATTGTGCGATGCGCTTTCTACCTCTCTTTTTGTCATGGGTATGGATGAAGCCGTAGAATACTGGCGGAAACATCCCGGCTTTGAAATGATTTTGATTACGCAGGATCAGCAGATCCTTATAACAGAAGGGATGGAGGAACAGTTTTCTCTGGCTGAAGCCCATTCAAATATGACAGTTGAAATGATTGAGCGATGAATAAACAGGTACGGATTCTTCTATTTGCGATAGCATTGATTTTTCTGGCTGGAATCGCGGGAAGTATTTTAATTTTGAGAACGCCGCATAGTCAGACAGTGCAGATCATACAGGACGGCAGCGTTTTATATACCATAGATCTATCTCAGAAAAGCGATCGGGAGATTCAGGTCGAGTATAAAGGCCGGACAAACGTGATCCAGATTCATAACGGGAAAATCCGAATGTTAGAAGCGGAATGCCCCGACCACACCTGTATCCAAATGGGATGGCTGGATTCGGCGGCTTCCATAGTCTGTCTGCCAAATCATTTGGTCATCCAGTTCGCGCCTTTCCAGGATTCAGTGGACGCTGTGCTTTGACAGGGAGATTGCATGAACGTAAAAAAGCTGACAGAGCTGGCACTTTTGACGGCGCTGGCGCTGATTATATTTGTAATAGAACTTCAAATTCCAAACCCTGTGCCCATCCCCGGCGTAAAACTGGGACTGGCAAACATTATTACCGTATTTGCGGTGTACCATTATCGGGCAAGTGAGGTCGCGCTGATTGTTTTTGCCCGCAGCCTTCTGGGTTCCTTCTTCGGCGGAAACATGATGGCGCTGATGTACAGCATGACCGGAGGTAGCCTTTGCCTGGCGGGGATGCTGGAAATGAAACATATCCTCAAAGAACGGTACATCTGGATATGCAGTGTACTGGGGGCTATACTTCACAATATTGGGCAGATAATCGTGGCCTGCCTGATTGCCGGATGGGGACTACTCGCCTATTTCCCCTTCCTGCTGGTATCCGGCTGCATTGCTGGGGCATTTACAGGAGGCTGTGCGCAGATAGTCTATTGTAGAATCAGGAAACTTTCAACAAGAATATAAATTCATCTATATCTAAAAAAGCCAGATGATTACACAGAGCTTAGATATGGAAAGGGGGAGACGAAGTGAAACACCAGAAACAATCTCTGTGTATTCACTGCCCCGTCTGTGGTGGTAAAACAAGAACAAAGGTGTATGAAGTGTACTTGACCGGCTCATTTCCTAACCGGTCGGGCAATATTTGTTCTCAACACCCCTTGCCGAGCAAAAAGCTCACGGGAAGTCACTAAGGAACAGACTGCTAATCTGTATCATAGGAATTTCACCTCTGCCGGGTACTCCGCCAGCTCCGTAGAGAAGTATCATTATCTTTCTGACTGTCATCGCCGTAACAGGGGCAACCTATTACTTATACCGGGAGTTTTCGCTGTTCTGCAATGCAGAAGTCTCGGCGTACCCGATAAGGTGGCTAAAATCATCAGAAATAAAGTCTTAGTGAATGACTTATTCAGTTGTCAAAGTACAAGTGAAAGGCTTACATTTTCGTGGTTCGGAATTAACCCCTTCACTTGTTTGAAATGGGAGAGCGTTTTTGGGGGGTGTTTTAGAAAAATTTCTTGAAAATTTTTTTTGCAAACAAAAAAGCCGTCTATTGTCCTCGTAATGAGGTCAATAGACGGCAGGTAGAAATATTCATAATTATGATGTATAATAGGCGGTGAAGAGAAAGATATATTAAGATTTAGGGTAAGAAAAATGATTATTAGAATGTATCAGGCATCAGATTGCAAAGAATTGACAAACCTGTTTTATAATATAGTTCACAATGTTAATGCAAAAGATTATACAAAAGAACAGTTAAATGTATGGGCGACAGAGCAAGTTGATTTAGAAAAGTGGAATTTGTCGCTTCAAGAACATTTCAGTGTTGTTGCGGTTGATGATGAAATCATTATAGGGTTTGGTGACATAGATAAAACAGGCTATCTTGACCGTCTGTTTGTTCACACCGATTATCAAAGAAAAGGTATTGCAACAGCTATTTGTAATCAACTGGAGCAAGCTGTTCAAGGAGATATTACTACTCACGCTTCTATTACTGCGAAGCCTTTCTTTGAAAAAAGAGGTTATAAGCTTGTTAAAGAACAGCAGGTAGAACGACAAGGTGTTTTTCTTACAAATTATGTGATGATAAAGGAACGATAATTACGATTCGTCGTACTCACTTTAAATAATCAAAGACCGCTTACAAATGTGTAGGCGGTCTTGTTTTATGTTCAGATTTATTTGATTTTGAACTTTCTTTTCTTGGCTGAAAGCACCTTGCAAAGAACATCGTCAACTCCATCGGTATATCTGCCTTGTGCTATCAGGCTGTTCTTCAAACGGATAAGTGATTGTATTACTCTGCTATATTCGTCATCGGAAAGGTATAAATGATATTTCTGTTCTTTCAAAACAACCACCTCCTGTTACCGCAATTATATAATAAGAAAGGACATAGAGGTAGTGTGCGATTGTCGCTTGACCACCCCTTAATGAACGAATTAACAGGGTAACGACCGCCTTATTCATTAGCAGGAATTTTGCTCGAATTTTTCTGCCATTAGCAGAGAGGGCATTTTCATTAGCAAAATAGCGAAAATCCTGCTAATTTTTATTAGCAAGCCGTCCACCTGAAAGGCGGACGACATTAGTCCTAATTTCCATTAGCTGACGGAGATTTTGCTAATGAAAATCTGTGACTTTTACGATTTTTCACTTTTTCCGTAAAAATGAAAAAACGCCGGAAACCCTTGATTTTACTGGGTTTTCCGGCGGAGTTTTTGGCGTTCCCGAGGTGATTCGAACACCCGACCTACCGCTTAGGAGGTCTGCTCCCCACTGTCAATCACTGACAAGTTCAGAACCCGCAAGATAAGAATTTATCACTATTCTCCAATTGTTCAAATCGTTTCCGGTCAATTGCTGTCAGCCTCTGTAAAACCCAAATAACCTGTGAATATTAGCCGGATATTGGCTGCAGCTAATAAAAGGTGTTTGTATTACTGTCAGCATCTGCACATAGGATCGGCTACCATACCTGTCCCTGCAGGAATGATAACAATATTCAATTGACCAAATTTACTATCTATACTATACCGTGTAATGGCCGGTTTGTCTACGATTTTTCGACTACGAGCTCGTGTATATTTTGTATAACCTTTCCAGATTTGAAAGGTTACGGACTTTATCTTTCAACTGTTTTGATGTATGAATCATACCAGTACCTCCACATATTTCATTACTTCGTCCCTGATTTTCAGTTTTTCTGCATATTCCACCAATCTGGATAAATTTTTCCCTTTCCCTGCCATATACTCTTTTACTGCTGTCTGAAAATTCTGTACTTCATATTTTTTTCTGTCTTTGATCAATTCACAGATACATCTTTCTTGATCGTAAGCTCTTACGGTATTTCCACTGATGGAAGGCACGCTGCAGACTCCCATACCGTGAATTTCTTTTGTCACATATTTCACCCTGACATTAGCACTTTTCAAACGAGTAGCGTTATATCCATTCGGTACTGTAAAGGAGATATACCTATATGATAACACATAAGCAGCTCACTTTGACAGAAGTTTTTGAAGATTGTCAACATAAATTCGATAATGACAAATATCATTTTCTAGCACTTCTTGATGAATCCATTAACCTTGATGAAATTGTTCCTGTTTCTTTTGTTTCTCATTTTCACGCCCAAACCGGAAGACCTCGCAAGCACCAGCTTTATCCTATGCTCAAGGCACTTCTGCTCCAGCGTATTTTTTCAATCCCGACGGACACGCTCCTGATTGTGTTCTTGAAATACTCTCAGGAACTTCGTGATTTTTGCGGCTTTGATGTTGTACCAGACGGTTCAAAATTCACTCGCTTTAAACAGGATTTCTTATCGGACTTACAATCTATGTTCGATCATCTTGTAGATCTGACCGAACCGATATGCTAAAAGCTGAATCCGGCTCTTGCCGACATGACTATCTTTGATACCTCCGGTATTGAAGCATGGGTTACAGAAAATAATCCGAAGTATGCCAACCGTATTATTAAACAGCTGAAGGCTTTTAAAAAATCCCATAACCTTGATGATTCCTATGATCCTTACAAAGCCGCTTATGGTTCCATGCCAACTCATGCTGCATCCAACCAGGCAATCCAGCAGATGTACATCAATGGTCACTTCTGTTATGCCTATAAATTCGGTATCGTCACAAATGGACTTGGCATTGTCCGCGACATATCTTTCTACAACAAGGATTTCCTAAATGCACATCCTGATATTGTTGTAGAAAAGAAATCGGATTCTCCGGATGAGGATAAATCGCTTGCCGACTCAAAAGCGCTGCTTCCTGTTTTGATTGATTTTTTCAAAAAACATCCTTTGATTGAGCCAAAGACTTTTCTTGGCGATGCCGCCTTTGATACGATTGAAATCTATAAATCTCTTTTCGAGGAGATTGGATTCCATAAAGCTTTTATTCCCCTCAGGGTAAAACTTTCCCATGGAAGGAACGGACTACACAGTGAATGAAAATGGTATTCCCTGCTGCCCACATGATCCAACACTTCCTATGAAACGGGAAGGAAGCAAATCCCATTTGCGCAGCAAACTTCCTACCATGAAGTTTGTATGTCCAAAAATGAAATGGGAATACAATCCTGCCGACAAGTCAAAATGTCGGGTATGTCACTGCGATAATCCATGCACCACTTCTTCCTGCGGACGAATGATTTATATTTATCCAGAGAAAAATCTCCGCGCCTATCCTGGTGTAGAACGAGGTTCCCAGGAATGGGAAGACACTTACAAAATCCGTGTAAATGTCGAAAAATCAATCAACCATTTCAAGGATAGTTTCTGTATTGCGAATCGTAAAACACAGAATGAAAAAACGCTTCATGCCGATTTACTTCTTGCAGGAATTACACAACTTATTACCGTACTTGTTGCTGATAAAATCCACCAACTTCAATACATACGAAGTTTAAAACCTTTGATTGCCTGACCTTTGGTATTTATAACATTTTTTCTTCGCAGTCCATCTGGGAAGTTATTTTGTCATGTCTAATTTTGATGTCACCTGCTTCTCATCTTAGGAATCCTGCATTGCAGGATTCCTACCGCATTTTTAATCAGGATTGCGACCTTGTTTCGCAATTACCTATCCTGTTGTAATCCTGTTGTAATCCTGTTAGGATCCTGTTATAGGGCAGCCCCGTACCTGGCGCTTCCCTGTTCGCGCGCCTGATGGCATGCGATTCTCAAAAGGAGCCTCAGATTACTCTGAGGCCCCTTCCTTTGGTCTACCTGTTACTTACCAAATTTTTCCACGAACCGCATCATGATCGTCGCACATTCGGCTCTGGCTGTATTGCCCAGAGGATCCAGTCTCGTCGGATTCTCTTTTCCGGTAACGATGCCGTTGCCCACTGCCCAGCTCATGGAATCTTTGGCAAATTCCTGAACATTTGCCGCATCCGGATAACTGCTGTAGTCCGCTCCGCCTTCCAGGGAATATCCCTGATATTTTGCATAGCGATACATCATAGTCGTGATCTCCTGACGGTTGATGTTGTTGCCAGGCTTAAATGTGCCGGTGTCTGAGTATCCGGTAACGATGCCTTTCTCCTGTGCCCAGATGACAGCGTCTGTATACCATTGTCCATCCGGCACATCCGGGAAGATGTCTTCATATGTCACTTCCGGCGAGCCGCTCAGCCGGTACAGGATCACCGCCAGCTGTGCTCTTGCCAGCGGCTCTCCGGGGCCAAAGGTGGTATCGTTAAGACCGGTCATCAGGCCGTGTCCATAGACATAGATTACGGAATCATAGAACCAGTCGCCATTTCTTACATCCTGGAAAGGAAGTTCATCCGGGTCGGTCGGCTTTTCGCTGGTTTCAAACGGCGTGTTAGAACCAAGGATTGCGTACTGGCTCAAATGGTCGGTTTCAAACACGAGGAAGTCTCCTTCCACCACCGCGTCAAAGCGTTCCAATGGGTCTCCCAGATATACCGCCTGATAGTATTTGTAGCCTTTCAGGTGGTCGTTCAGCGGGATTTTCACCGTCATGGGATTGTCCTTGATTTCAAGGGTTTCCCCATTCTGGCGGACGCTGATGTCGTAAATGGACAGCAGGCCCGGCAGCTCCTCTTTCAGCTCCGGACGGCTTCCCAGCACGCTTTCCTGTGCAATGGTGTCGGCATAAAGCTCTGCACCCTCCGGTACGCCGTCGGTCAGGGAGATGGAAACGCCGGTTTCGGAATTGGTCAGATCCTTAATTTTTCCTTCATCACCGGGCGTCGGAGTCGGCTCTACCGGGTCTTTAACGGGCACTGCCTTGATTACATCGTTGGTGCAGAAGTAATCGAATGTACCTGTTTTTTTCATAACCTGGCTGTAGCCCTCGGGGATTGCCTTATGATCCGTGGTAAGATTTCTCATACCCTCAACAGGAGCTGCAATTACAGCTTCTTTTTTATCGCCCCAATGATCCACAATCTCCATCTTGTCGGTAAGTCCCTTGTAAACGGAATACCAAGATGTTCCTACTCCGCCTTCAGGAGGATATTCAATCTTATCCGGACCCCAATAGAAGGTTTCGCCGTCTTTTTGAAGTAAGGTCATGTTCATTGTATTTGAAATTTTTGCGTCAACGGTTTTTCCCTCGGGGTCCTTAGTATAGCCCTCGGGCCATGCTACGCCGGCGGTTTTGCTGACAGCTACCGCGAGATATTCATTTCCACTGGCAAGTCCGTCAACCTTTACAAGCTCAAACACATCAGTTTGACCCTCTGAATACTCATTAGCCTCGAAGAAGTAAATGCCGTAGAGTTTGCCGTCATTGTCCTTTGTGGCAAGCTGCCATGTTCTGTTAGCATAACTTTCTTCATCTTCATAAATAACAGTTGCACCCACTGCATATTCGCCTTCCACGCCGGAGTCAGGGGTCATGGTAAGGGCTGCTTCCAGATTGCCTTGGAAGGGAAGGGTTGAGGAGGTAGTAGATACAAAGGCCGCAGAATAAGTGTTTTCACCTGCGCTCTTATACGCTGTCACAGAAGCGTTTGAGCCGACCTTGAGCAGACCCTGTGTTCCCTCAGCCATAAAGCGGATCGCCGCAGTCTGAGATGTTTTGTTTTCATTGATGGTCAGGGAGCCGTCTCCGGTAATTTCCAGATTGCCGCCCCAGCCGAAGCCGTATACAACCAGTTCGGAGATATGGTTGTCTCCCACCAGATTAAGCTTCAGATCATCGCCCATCTCGTTGGCGACAAGGATATTGGTCGGGTTGTTGTAGTTGGTCAGAGTAACGGTGTTGCTCGCCTTATCATAAACAGCACCTGATACATCGTCAATCTGGCCGCTGTTGGCAAAGAGCGTCTGATACCCATCCTCCGAATTACCGAGCCTGAGGTATGCAAAACTGTAGTCCCCGGACGAGGGGCCGTTCGCCGCAAACGCCGGCACAGCCATTCCAACAGCCATACAAAGCGTCAGCAGTCCTGCAAGAAGTTTGCGCTTTAGTTTCATAACTGATTTTTCTCCTTTCAAGATAACATTTATTAGGCGTTTGCGAAACGCCAAAAGCCGCATAAATACGGCATTTTTTGTTGCCAAAATAAAATATCTCCTCAAGGTTTATGGTAAAATAGAGTTGACTAGAAACTATTAACCAATCCACCTTAAAGGAGATATACCTATATGATAACACATAAGCAGCTCACTTTGGCAGAAGTTTTTGAAGATTGTCAACATAAATTCGATAATGACAAATATCATTTTCTAGCACTTCTTGATGAAGCCATTAACCTTGATGAAATTGTTCCTGTTTCTTTTGTTTCTCATTTTCACGCCCAAACCGGAAGACCTCGCAAGCACCAGCTTTATCCTATGCTCAAGGCACTTCTGCTCCAGCGTATTTTTTCAATCCCGACGGACACGCTCCTGATTGTGTTCTTGAAATACTCTCAGGAACTTCGTGATTTTTGCGGCTTTGATGTTGTACCAGACGGTTCAAAATTCACTCGCTTTAAACAGGATTTCTTATCGGACTTGCAGGAATTACACAACTTATTACCGTACTTGTTGCTGATAAAATCCACCAACTTCAATACATACGAAGTTTAAAACCTTTGATTGCCTGACCTTTGGTATTTATAACATTTTTTCTTCGCAGTCCATCTGGGAAGTTATTTTGTCATGTCTAATTTTGATGTCACCTGCTTCTCATCTTAGGAATCCTGCATTGCAGGATTCCTACCGCATTTTTAATCAGGATTGCGACCTTGTTTCGCAATTACCTAATTTTTCAAAGGTTTCCATAAAGCGCATGATGATCGTCGCACATTCGGCTCTGGCTGTATTGCCCAGAGGATCCAGTCTCGTCGGATTCTCTTTTCCGGTAACGATGCCGTTGCCCACTGCCCAGCTCATGGAATCTTTGGCAAATTCCTGAACATTTGCCGCATCCGGATAACTGCTGTAGTCCGCTCCGCCTTCCAGGGAATATCCCTGATATTTTGCATAGCGATACATCATAGTCGTGATCTCCTGACGGTTGATGTTGTTGCCAGGCTTAAATGTGCCGCTATCTGAGTATCCGGTAACGATGCCCTTCTCCTGCGCCCAGATGACAGCGTCTGTATACCATTGTCCATCCGGCACATCCGGGAAGATGTCTTCATATGTCACTTCCGGCGAGCCGCTCAGCCGGTACAGGATCACCGCCAGCTGTGCTCTTGCCAGCGGCTCTCCGGGGCCAAAGGTGGTATCGTTAAGACCGGTCATCAGGCCGTGTCCATAGACATAGATTACGGAATCATAGAACCAGTCGCCATTTCTTACATCCTGGAAAGGAAGTTCATCCGGGTCGGTCGGCTTTTCGCTGGTTTCAAACGGCGTGTTAGAACCAAGGATTGCGTACTGGCTCAAATGGTCGGTTTCAAACACGAGGAAGTCTCCTTCCACCACCGCGTCAAAGCGTTCCAATGGGTCGCCCAGATACACCGCCTGATAGTATTTGTAGCCTTTCAGGTGGTCGTTCAGCGGGATTTTCACCGTCATGGGATTGTCCTTGATTTCAAGGGTTTCCCCATTCTGGCGGACGCTGATGTCGTAAATGGACAGCAGGCCCGGCAGCTCCTCTTTCAGTTCCGGACGGCTTCCCAGTACGCTTTCCTGCGCGATAGTATCAGCGGAAAGGGTCGCGTCCTCCGGCACACCGTCGGTCAGGGAGATGGAAACGTTGGTGTCGGAGTTGGTCAGTTCGGTAACATTTTTCTCCCACACAGCATAAAGCTGTATGTCATAGATACTGGTGGAAGCGGGGTTTTCACCGTATTGTAAGCTGCGGTAATAGCTTTCCCAATCGGCAAACCAGTCAGAATTTGCGGTGTTTGCAATTATGCTGTTACGTTCGCCAGACGGCGAGAAAGACCAGCCCGCAAAGGTATAACCCTCACGCACAGGAGCTACTGTGCTGACATCGAAGAACTTGCTGTCTTCTGTGCCTGTCTCGTCAATTTCACGGACCGCTTTTTCCCCGTCCTTCAATGCTCCGCCGTTGGGATTGAAAGTAACCGTACAGCCTCTTGTAAAGATTGGCGCCAAGTTTTTGTCCCCTGCCCCATATCTTAAACCGTTTTCAAAATCAAAGGTTATAAAGGTTTTACCGTCTTTTACCGTTTTTGTTTCACCCGAACCAATAATTGTATCATACCCTGATTCTCTCCAGTTTTTAAAATGATAGCCGGGCCGAACAGGATTTGGCAGAACAATCTGCTGCTCTTCCCGCTGGATATAATAGCGGTCAGGCAAATCCGCCAATTCTTCCTCGGTAAAATAGTTTTCCACGCCTTCATAGTTTATATTGTAATAAGGCTCATAAAAGGTAACATAGAACTGAGAGAAACCTCCGCCATACATCGATTGTACAGGCCCATGACCGACGTGTCCGCAGCCTTCTGTGCCCACTTCCTCGCCTTCGGCTCCCTTGCCGCCGGCATAACAAGCTGTTAAAAGCATGGGTAAACCAGTATTGTTAACATATCCTGCATTGAAAGTATGCCCCGGAAGTTCGCGTGCCGCTTCCAAAGCGGACTGTAAATTACTATATTCTTCTTCCCCATAGGCTGATGGGTCGATCTCTAATAACTTGTTTTCATAGGCAATCTTTATCGCATTGTCATAATATTTTGTTATGGGTTCCAGCTTTGACAAATCCGGCGTGCTGGTTGTTAAATAGCCATCACTTACATACCTCGGTTCATGAGCACTGTAATTAGGACTATCAACATATCCCAAATACAGGTCTGCATTCATGAATTTAACCGTAGTTATATACTTCCAATACTGATAGTCCGCCGTGACACACATGCAATTGCCCTTGTGAATGTCCATGTTGGGCTGTGCGGTGAAACTCTCGCCGGGCATAACCAGTATATCCATGTTGGTTCTATGCGTATCCTCATTCAAAACGTGGTCTACGTGTGTGTATTTCGGGCCGTCAGCGCCCGGCTCCTGTTCAGCAGGCGTAGTGGCTGCGGCTGCCGGTACGGCCATTCCCGCCGCCATGCAAAGCGTCAGCAAACCTGCAAGTATTTTTCGCTTCATGATTGTTTCCTCCTTGTCAAATAAGATTGTTTATCCTTTGGTGTAAGCAAAGGATAGAAGGGGCGCCCCTTCTAAAAATTTTTCCTGCCGGCTGCCTGGGACAGGTTTTGCATGAAGCCCCGCCTGCAGGCGCTTTTGCCGGTTTTGTTTTATCTCTCAGCCTTATTCCTCGACCACCACCTTTTTCCGCCTGCAGTCCAGTATTCCCAGTACGCCGCAGGAGACCAGCAGAACGATATAGACGGCGTTTTGCCCTTTATCGCACTGGAGCGCTCTGCGGGAGAGCGGCGCCCTGCATTTCGGACAGAATTTCACGCTTGGGGCCGGCCGCTGTTCCTTACACAGCATAATGCCGATCCTGCACGAAACAGCGGCGGTTGATCATCAGCTCGTTCTCAAGGTACTGGGCGACCATATCGGCTACGGCGGTCACCGCCCGTTCCTCTCCCTTGGCCGACAGGCCGGGACAGGGATCACTTACGGAAACCGTCAGTCCGGTTCCCGTGTCGCATATCTCCGCCGAAAGGCTGAAGGTGCTGACGTTCCCGTAAACCGAAAGCCGGGCGACCACCGCGCCGCTTTCATTCTTCCAGTATTCCGCCCCCTCCGCGTCCAGCACATCGTAAACAGCCATCTGCACATACCGCCGGACATAGGGAAGGAGCCTTTTCACTTGACGCATTCCGTTTCCCTCCTTTCGTTTTAATCGCCATACAGAGCGGAAAACTTCTCCTGCAGATCACTGCAGTGCCGACCCATCAGTCACACGGCAAGATTCCGAAAAGCAGTATCATTTTGCTTTGGCATCATCCGTTCCCTCTGTCATCAGGATATGTTCCAAATGCCGGACAATCTGATCCAGCATCTCCTGCATACTTCGAGCCACCTTCTGCTTTGACATTCCATCGCAGGGGCGGCGCAGTGAAATCGTCAGTTCAGTTCCAAACGCTTTTTCCTCCGCCGTTATGGAAAGGGAGACGTCTGTTCCGTCCTCTCTCCATTCGGCAATAACCCTTCCCGGCTCTTCCTCCCCAAAAGTAATCCCTTCCTGCCGCAGCACGCCGTACACCGAGCGCAGGACAAAGGAGCGCACATAGGGAAGTTCTCTTTGAACGTATTCCATAGTCCTCATTTTAGGTGAAAAGAGGCCGGATTGTCTATGCGTAAACCCCGCCAATCGTATCAAAACAGGTGGCGGTCAACCGCCATTTGTGCATATTATATAAATCAAAGCAACTATTTTGAGGCTTTATATATGCACAACTTCTAATCGTTCCAAATAGGGGTTGAGGTGTACTTTTCGTTCCTGATTTTTCCTTTCCCGGATGCCGAATGGCGTAAATTTCATTTTTCAAGTGGGGAAAACGATGTTTTTTATCAGGACAATTCGTTACCGCACACAAAAACACCCTGCCTCTCCTGAGAGAAAGCAGGGTGTTCTTTTATCCTGTATGTTAATCGTTACGGTAAAGCAGGTACATAGTGATGCGGGATTTTGCGCCTGTCTTTTCGTACAGGGCGGAGATATGCCGTTCCACCGTCCGCTTGGACAGGAACAGGCAGTCGGCTATCTCCTGGGCGCTGCTGTCCGAGGAAATCATCTTGGAGAACACATCCCATTCCCGTTCGGTCAGCCCGTATTTTGCGATGAACGCCTCCCTTCGCTCTTCGTCCGACTTTTGGGAAGCAGGCGGCTCCTTGGGTTCTTTGACGGCGTTCATGCGGGCGGTATACACAGCCATAACAACGCTGACCGCCACGAACAGCACCAGGGCGATGGCAATGGCGGCCAGGCTGTTGCCGGTGGACAGCAGCGCCACCGATCCGCTGGCGATCAGGGCGGCGCTCACGTTATTCATGGCGCGGCCCATGCCCGCCCACAGCGACGGCAGGCGCATATGCCGGGAAAGCTCCATAAAGCCCGCTGTGAAAAAGACAACGAAAAAGCCCGAGGACAGGTAAAAGACCACCAGTCCGATCAGGAACGGAGCGCCCAGGTTCAGTACCACAATGGACAGAACCGACATCATCATCACGCAGTACATAATAAGCCCCATATACTTCCGCTTACGGATATCGAAGACAAAGCCTGCGGCGAGGCCGCTGAATGCCAGCAGCAGGCGGGGCCACTGCCCGATATCCGTCCCGCCCGCATGGCGGAGGGTCACGGCATTGTCCAGTGTGCTGAACACGCAGGCCATCAGCACTACCAGCAGCGCCAGCATAATGCCCGCCGTCCGTTTTTTCCGGGTGAGGGAAATGTCTGTTTCTGATTTTGAGGACAAAGCCGCAGTCTCCGTCATTTCGATGCGGCTTTGGCCGGCCTGTCTCGTTCGGATGACCAGCAGGCTCAAAGCCGCCAGAAATACCGAAAGAAACGCCGCCTCCGCAACCTCCAGGTTGACAAGGTTGTTGTTTGCATACTGGAGCAGAATTCCCAGAGCGTAGGCGATCCCCGCCAGCCGTGCCAATGCATTGTCGCCGTCTATGGTGACGGAAGCCAGATAGTGGACGGCGCTGCCGAAAACGCCCAGCAGCAGAAACAGCACCATCCCTGCTGTCATAGTCGCCGCATAGGAGATATGCTGCTGGACAATGAAGGTACAGATAATCGCACCCAGCGCCAGGATAAAGGTCAGCGCGCTTTTATAGCGCCTTCCAACCCAGCGTTCCATGGCCGGATACAGGAAAAAGCCGACGGCGCTGGCGCCCAGCGCATAGTTCTGGGCAATGACGGTTTTCCCTTCCGTCACCGACAGGGAGATCATATTGACAAACAGATATTCCGCACCTAAAAAGACAAAAGTGAAAATGCCGACCAAAAGGATAAAGTGAATCGCCGGCTTGTTAAAAACAAAATGATGTTTCATATGTTTTCACCCCCGTCCTAGGGTTCTTTTACGATCTCAACCACATCGCCGATGTCGCAATCCAGAGTCAGGCAGATCCGTTCCAGTACGGAAAGAGCCACATATTCATCCCTGTCCAGCTTCGCCATAATAGAGGGGGCAATCCCTGTCATTTTCGACAAAGCAGAAGGCTTTATCTTTTTATCTATCAGCAGCTTCCAAAGCTTATTGTACTGAACCGCCATTTTGTTCACCTCATAAACAGAATATATTTATTATAGCAGAAACAATTTGATAAGTCGAGCTTTATCAGTTCTGTTATCTTAATAAAGCGCTGAACCTGTTTCGGACTGTCTCCATATTCTTCTCCAATAAGCTCAATAGTTTTTTTTCCTTTTAATTTGTGGTCAAATTGACTTTTTTTTCGACCGCCTTTTCTTTTCATTGCCTCATTTTTCATCTTGTAGGCAAATGCTTTTTCACTGTATCTGATTCGTTCTCTTTGGAGATTAGAATCCACCATAGAAATAATGGCCTCATCATCATTCATTACTCTGATGATCACCGGCAACTTATAATAGCCTAACTGCTGTGCGGCATATTTTCTCCGATGACCTGATACTATTTCATACACGCCATCCAGAACAGGTCTAACAATTAATGGACTTAGAATTCCGTAATTTTTGATACTTTCTTTAAGAAGAGACATCTCCTTATCATCTTTTACATGAAACGGATGCTCTTTAAAGTCTCGAAGCCTCTCAATCTCAATTTCAATAACTTTCTCTTTTTCTTCCAATTTTTCTCCTTTCCTCTGATACGAAAAAAGCTCGTTCAGATCAGTTTTGTAAATCTGATCCAAACGAGCTTCCCGTTTAACTATTATATGTAATTGATATTGTATCGGCTTCCAGATGAACCTCTGAAAAATGTGCAGTCCGCATACCACGCTTTTACCATGTTTTACTATTTTAAATACAGGCTGACATTTAACTGAGCACTGTTATTAGCTGATCTGCCTGGAAAAAAATTATTAGCCACAAAGCTTTTTTATTAGCCAGATCCGCTAATTTTTGACAGTGTATTAGCTGGATTTTCATCCCATTCAGGGTAATTTTCTTCTTCAGAAAATGAGATAAGCGGGTAATTATTAAAGCCTTTCCAGCTAATAATTCCCGCTTATATCTACCGTCTCGTATAGGAATCGAACCTATAATTGAGTCTTAGGAGGACCCTGTTATATCCATTTAACTAACGAGACATTCTCTGATTTTTTGGCTTAAACACTGGGTTTTCAGCCTCTCGGTCAGATAGCCGATTCTATGGTAACAGCCTTTTTCAATGCTGATAACCAACAATTTTTTTGATCCCTTTGACACTTGAGCAAACACCTTTTTCTTGTCTCCGCTCCGTTCAAATGGTTTCCGTACCGGATCCGATTTGATCCTTTTTCTGCTTCTGTCCTGTTTCCTCAGGTGTTCGCTTAGCAAACACTTAGGAGGCGAGTGCTCTATCCAGCTGAGCTACGAAGACATTCTCTGATTTTTGGCTTAAACACTAGGTTTTCAGCCTCTCGGTCAGATAACCGATTCTATGGTAACAGCCATTTTTTATGACTGGTAACCAACAATTTTTTCTGTTTCTTTGACAGTGAAGCGAACACCTTTTTCATGTTCAACTCCTGTTCAATTCGTTTCCGTACCAGATCCGATTTGTACTCAAATCTGCCTGTCCCTGCTTCCATGAGGTGTTCGCTTACCAAACACTTAGGAGGCGGTCGCTCTATCCAGCTGAGCTACGGAAACATCTTTAAAATCTATTCAATTTTAGTCTTAAACTTATTCAATGTCAATCGCCTTTGCCCGAAAAGCGGTCGTTATAACATATTCTTAGGAGGCGTGTGCTCTATCCTGCTGAGCTACTGAGACATTTTAATAAATATGAACTTGTATTCCTAATTTAGACTCGAACTGTCTACCGCTTAGGAGGCGGTCGCTCTATCCAACTGAGCTATAGCGACATTTGGAAATATATCTGGTACGCCATTTATCATACTATAGTTTCTTTTTTTTTTCAATGGAAAATTTACAGCGTCCGGGAGGTGGGTACTTACTATTAAAGGAAGATGTGTTATACTGATAAAAACGGGATCATCAGGAGGAAGGAAATAGAATGAATACAAAGTTTGATCATGGAGAGGCTCTGGCTCTTCTCAGAAAATATAATCAGGAACCTTTTCACATTCTGCACGGCCTGACGGTAGAGGGCTGCATGCGCTGGTTCGCGAAGGACCAGGGATACGGGGAAGAGGCGGATTTCTGGGCCGCGGCGGGCCTGCTTCACGATATTGATTTTGAACAATATCCGGAGGAACACTGCAAAAAAGCCCCGGAGCTTCTGGAAGAGGCAGGGGCGGAGCCGGAACTGATCCGCGCGGTGGTAAGCCACGGCTGGGGGATCTGCAGCGATGTGGAGCCGGAGCATCCCATGGAAAAAATCCTGTTTGCGGTAGATGAGCTTACCGGCCTCATAGGCGCGGCGGCTAAAATGCGTCCCTCCGGAAGCGTTATGGATATGGAAGTGAAGAGTCTGAAGAAGAAGTTTAAGGACAAGCGTTTTGCCGCGGGATGTTCCAGAGAGGTCATCGCCGCGGGGGCGGAGAAGCTTGGGTGGAGCCTGGAGGAACTGATGGAGAAAAGCATTCTGGCCATGCGCTCCTGCGAAGCCGCTGTCCGGGAGGAGATGGAGGCCCTGGGACTGGAGGCCTGAAGAAGTATGAATTACGTGGTGTTTGATCTGGAATGGAACCAGTGTCCCTATGGGAAAGACAGGGAAATCAAAAAACTGCCCTTTGAGATCATCGAGATCGGAGCGGTAAAACTGAATCAGGACAGGGAGTATGTGGACCGGTTTCATCGGATCATTCAGCCGGTGGTCTACAGGAAGCTGCATTTCCGGACCCGGGAGATCGTCAGGATGAGCCAGGAGGATCTGGATCACGGCACTCCTTTTGTAGAAGCGGTGCGGGAATTTCTGGCCTGGGCCGGCGGGGACGCCCAGTTCTGCACCTGGGGCACCATTGACCTTACGGAACTGCAGCGGAATATGAAATACCATAAGGTCCTGCATCTTCTGAAAGGGCCCCTTCATTATTACGATGTGCAGAAGCTTTTCGCCGTGAACTTTGAAGACATGAAGAGCCGGAAATCCCTGGAATACGGCATCGATTACCTGAAGCTGGAGAAAAAAATGGATTTTCATCAGGCGCTCTCGGACGCCTGGTACACGGCGGAGATCTTTCAGAAGATCGACCGGGATGTGGTGCTGGCTTACGATTCCATCGACGTATATCAGAATCCCAAACAAAAAAAGGACGAGATCCATGCGGTTTACAACGGATATTCCAAGTTTATCTCCCGGGAATTCCGGAGCAAAGAGGAAGCCATGGCAGACCGGGAAGTAAAAGCGATGCACTGCTGCCTCTGTGGACGGAATGCCAGGAAAAAGCTCTGGTGGTTTTCCGTAAACGCTAAAAGTTATTACAGTATTGCCCTCTGCCCGGTCCATGGCTATATGAAGGGAAAGATCCGGCTGAAAAAAACCGACGAAGGCAGAATCTATGTAGTCAAGACCATCAAGGTCAGCAGCCAAGAGGAAGCGGAAGGGATCCGGGAAAAGAAAGAGGACGTGCGGGCCAAACGAAGAAGAAAACGGCAGGAGGAAAAAAAGAAGGAGAGGGAAGGGCTATGAGTCGAAGATGCGCGGCTGCGGCGATGTTTCTGTCCGGCTGTCTGCTCTGGGGCTGCGGAGCCGGCCATACCGGGGCGGACTTGCCGGAAGAGTCCGCCATGGAGGCTATGGTGCTGACGGACCCATCCGGCAGTCTGTATTTTGTGGATGATCAGGGAGGCCTCTTTACCGCGGATCTTCCGGAGACCATGACAGATCCGGAGGGGCAGGAGGTTTCCGTGGATACGCTGAGCGCCGGGGACCGGGTAGAACTGTACGGCGACGGCATGATGCAGGAAAGCTATCCCGGCAGGTATCCGGGGGGTCACCCGGGTGGTGCTGGTCCGGGAGGGAACCCCGGAAGATGCCGCCGGATACCAGCATCTGATCCGGGAAATCTATGAGGAGACAGATCCCTCCGAACCGCCCTCCATGAACCTGGAATATACAGAAGGTGAAATAGTCTCGGCAGTGATCCTGACGGCCGGAAGCTATGAATGGAACTATACGGACGCGCAGGGAGAGGGACAGAGCGTGATCGCCTGCGGCCCCCATGTGCTGGAGTGGAAGGGACTGGGGGAAGTGCAGCTGTCCGGACCGGCGGAACTTAGGCTGTATTCCGCCAGTGAGATGGAGTCTGTTTCGGTGACCCGCTGGCCGGCAGCATATCGGGAACTGGAAGATAAGACCCAGGCGGATCCGGGAGAGCCTGTGGAGGCAATCCAGGGAGAAACGGGCTGGGTGATCCCGGAGGCGGAGCCGGGATATGTGTATCAGGTAACCGTCCGCTGGCCCCAGGGATACGGAGACTTCGGATTTTTCACGGTGTAATCCCAGTTTTTACTTGACAATCCCGGATTTCCCTATTTATAATATGGATTGTGTGATTTGACCAGCTAAAAACTATGACGAAGCCAGTACGCTGCCGCGGAAAGCCAAAGAGAGCCGGGGAGGGTGGAAGCCCGGCGCGAGTAAGGGCAGGGGAATATCTCTTCCGAGTTGCCGAGCTGAAAGTTACAGTAAGCAAGGCCGCAGGTCCGGCGTTAGATGGACGGCATATGTCAGTATGTAAAAGGTGGTTAGCGAATGCAAGAGGCATTCGTCCTGTTACGGGACGGATGCCTTTTCTGATTAAAAGAAGGAGGAAGCGCATGTATCAGAAAGTAGATACCAACCTGAATTTTGTCGAGCGGGAAAAGAAGACCAAAAAATTCTGGGACGCGGAGCATATCTTCGAGAAGAGCATGAAAGAGCGGGAAGGTTCCCCCATGTACACCTTCTATGACGGGCCTCCCACAGCCAACGGAAAGCCCCACATCGGCCATGTCCTGACCCGTGTCATCAAGGATATGATCCCCCGCTACCGCACCATGAAGGGATATGAGGTTCCCAGAAAGGCCGGATGGGATACTCACGGTCTGCCGGTGGAGCTGGAAGTGGAAAAGAAGCTGGGGCTCAACGGCAAGGAGCAGATCGAGGAGTACGGCATCGAGCCCTTTATCAAGGAGTGTAAGGAGAGCGTCTGGAAGTACAAGGGGATGTGGGAGGATTTCTCCGGCACCGTAGGCTTCTGGGCCGATATGGAGCACCCCTATGTGACCTATGACAATTCTTTTATTGAGTCCGAGTGGTGGGCCCTGAAGGAGATCTGGAAGAAAGGCCTTCTGTACAAGGGCTTTAAGATCGTTCCCTACTGTCCCCGCTGCGGAACCCCCCTGTCCGCCCAGGAGGTGGCACAGGGCTACAAGACCGTCAAGGAACGTTCCGCCATCGTCCGCTTTAAAAGTAAAAGACGAGGACGCCTACTTCCTGGCCTGGACCACTACCCCCCTGGACCCTGCCCTCCAACCTGGCCCTCTGCGTGAACCCGGAGGAGGATTACTGCAAAGTAAAGGCAGCGGACGGCTATACGTATTATATGGCGGCCGCTCTGCTGGATAAGGTCCTGGGAAAACTGGGAGATGAGGAGAAGGGCGTAAAAGCCTACGAGGTCCTGGATACCTTCAAGGGAACCGCCCTGGAATATAAAGAGTATGAGCCCCTGTTTGCCTGCGCCGGGGAGGCGGCGGCAAAACAGCGGAAGAAAGCCCACTTTGTCACCTGCGACACCTATGTCACCATGACCGACGGTACCGGTATTGTTCACATCGCTCCGGCCTTCGGCGAGGATGACAGCCGGGTGGGCCGGGAGTACGATC
This sequence comes from Candidatus Scatomonas sp., assembly GCA_963928055.1. Taxonomy (GTDB): domain Bacteria; phylum Bacillota; class Clostridia; order Lachnospirales; family Lachnospiraceae; genus Scatomonas. The sequence goes on from CAWVDN010000004.1 coordinate 48,027, forward strand.
TGCCTTTCGTGCAGTTTGTAGACGGCCAGGGCAATATGACAGCGGAAACTCCTTACGGAGGTACCTTTGTGAAGAAAGCGGATCCCCTGGTACTGAAGGATCTGGACCGGGAGGGCAAGCTGTTTGACGCTCCCAAGTTCGAGCATGAGTATCCCCACTGCTGGCGCTGCGAGACCCCGCTGATCTATTACGCCAGAGAGTCCTGGTTTATTAAGATGACGGCGGTGAAGGAGGATCTGATCCGGAACAACAACACCATCAACTGGATCCCCGAGAGCATCGGCAAGGGCCGTTTCGGGGACTGGCTGGAAAATGTTCAGGACTGGGGCATTTCCCGGAACCGCTACTGGGGAACGCCGCTGAATATCTGGGTCTGTGAGGACTGCGGCCATATGCATTCCGTGGGCAGCATTGAGGAACTGAAAAGCCTCTCCGACAACTGTCCGGAGGACATTGAACTGCACCGTCCCTACGTGGACGCGGTAACCTTCCCCTGCCCCAAGTGCGGAAAGACCATGCACCGGGTGCCGGAGGTCATCGGACTGCTGGTTTGATTCCGGCTCTATGCCCTTCGCCCAGCACCACTATCCCTTTGAAAATCAGGATCTGTTCCGGAAACAGTACCCGGCCCAGTTTATTTCCGAGGCGGTGGATCAGACCAGAGGCTGGTTCTACTCCCTGCTGGCTATTTCCACCCTGATCTTCAACCGGGCCCCCTATGAGAACGTGATTGTTCTGGGCCATGTGCAGGATGAGAACGGACAGAAGATGAGCAAGTCCAAGGGCAACGCGGTAGATCCCTTTGACGCCCTGGAGACTTACGGAGCCGACGCCATCCGCTGGTATTTCTACATCAACAGCGCTCCCCTGGCTGCCCAACCGGTTCCACGGCAAGGCGGTGACGGAATATTCCCGGAAGTTCATGGGAACCCTGTGGAACACCTACGCCTTCTTTGTGCTGTACGCCAACATCGACAGCTTTGACGCCACGAAATATACCCTGGACTATGAGAAGCTGTCCGTTATGGATAAATGGCTGCTGTCCCGGCTGAATTCCACGATCCGGAATGTGGACAGCGATCTGGAGAATTACAAGATCCCCGAGGCGGCCAGAGCGCTGGAGGCCTTTGTGGACGATATGAGCAACTGGTACGTGCGCCGGAGCCGGGAGCGGTTCTGGGCTAAGGGTATGGAGCAGGATAAGGTCAACGCCTACATGACCCTGTACACGGCCCTGGTGGAATTCTGCAAGGCCGCGGCCCCCATGATCCCCTTTATGACCGAGGATATCTACCAGAACCTGGTGCGGAGCATTGACAAAGAGGCTCCGGAGAGCATTCATCTCTGCGATTACCCGGAGGTAAAAACGGAGTGGATCGATGAGACTCTGGAAGAGGATATGGCCCATCTGCTGGAGATCGTAGTCATGGGACGGGCCTGCCGGAACGCGGCCGGCCTGAAGAACCGCCAGCCTCTGGCCAGAATGCTGGTGAAGAGTTCCTGGCAGCTTTCCGACTTCTATCAGACCATCATTGAGGATGAGCTGAATATCAAGAAGGTAGAGTTCACCGACGATATCGGCGGCTTTATTTCCTACAGCTTCAAGCCCCAGCTGAAGACCGTGGGACCAAAGTTCGGCAAGCTGGTGGGAGGCATCCGGTCCGCCCTTTCCGAGGTGGACGGCAGCGCCGCCATGGCGGAGCTCCGGAGTACCGGAGGGCTGAAACTTGACATCAACGGAACGGAGATCGTATTGTCGGAGGAGGATCTGCTGATCGAGACCCTGCAGAAGGAGGGGTATGTCACTGAATCCGATCAGTCTATCTCCGTGGTGCTGGACGGCAATCTGACCCCGGAACTCATCGAAGAGGGATTTGTCCGGGAACTGGTCAGCAAGATCCAGACCATGCGGAAAGAAGCCGGTTTTGAAGTCATGGATAAGATCGTCGTATACGCCAAGGATAACCGGAAGATCGAAGAGATCCTTACGGAACACGGCGAGGAGATCCGGTCGGAGGTCCTGGCGGAGAAGATCGTTCTGGATGAGACCAGAGGATACGAGAAAGAATGGAGCATCAATTCCGAAAAAGTAACCATGGCAGTGGAAAAGCTGTAAAATGAGGAGGATTCACGCAATGCTTAACCCGGAATTCAAAAAAGAAACCTTTAAAAGAATTGTCAAAGAAAATGTCAAAAATCTGTTCCGCACCACCCTGGAGGAGGCCAATCCCCAGCAGGTGTACCAGGCGGTGAGCTACGCGGTCAAGGACGTTATCATTGATAACTGGATGAAGACCCAGAAGGTCATCGATGAGAAGGACCCCAAGATCGTTTACTATATGTCCATGGAGTTCCTGACCGGAAGATACCTGGGCAACAACCTGCTGAACCTTACCGCTTATAAAGAGGTAAAGGAGGCTCTGGAGGAGCTGAACATCGACCTGAACGCCATTGAGGATCAGGAGCGGGATCCGGCTCTCGGCAACGGCGGTCTGGGCCGTCTGGCAGCCTGCTTCCTGGATTCTCTGGCTTCCCTGGGCTACGTGGCCTACGGCTGCGGCATCCGTTACCACTACGGTATGTTCAAGCAGGAGATCAAGGACGGCTATCAGGTGGAGGTGCCGGACAACTGGCTGAAGAACGGCTATCCCTTTGAACTGAAGAGACCGGAGTACGCCAAAGAGATCAAATTCGGCGGATACGTTCGGGTAAACTACAACCAGAATACAGGAAGAAACGATTTTATCCAGGAGGGCTATCAGTCCGTGCGGGCGATCCCCTATGACCTGCCGGTGGTAGGCTACGGCAACAACGTGGTAGATACCCTGCGGATCTGGGACGCGGAAGCCATTAATGACTTCCAGCTGGATTCCTTTGACAAGGGCGATTACCACAAGGCGGTGGAGCAGGAGAACCTGGCCCGGACCATTGTGGAGGTCCTGTACCCCAACGACGCCCACATGGCCGGCAAGGAGCTGCGCCTGAAACAGCAGTATTTCTTTATCTCCGCCAGCGTGCAGACGGCCATCCAGAAGTATAAGAAGACCCACAAAGATATCCGGAAGCTGTACGAGAAAGTTACCTTCCAGATGAACGATACCCATCCCACCGTGGCGGTTCCGGAGCTCATGCGGATCCTCATGGACGAGGAGGGACTGACCTGGGACGAGGCCTGGGAAGTGACCACCAAGACCTGTGCCTACACCAACCATACCATTATGGCGGAAGCCCTGGAAAAATGGCCCATCGAGCTGTTCTCCAGACTGCTGCCCCGTGTATACCAGATCGTGGAGGAGATCAACCGCCGGTTCCTGGAGAGAGTCCGCTCTCAGTATCCGGGCAACGAGGACAAGGTAAAGAAGATGGCTGTCATTTACGACGGACAGGTGCGCATGGCCAACCTGGCCATCGTAGGCGGCTACTCCGTCAACGGCGTGGCAAGACTCCACACAGAGATCCTGGAGAAGAGAGAACTGAAAGACTTCTACGAGATGATGCCGGAGAAATTCAGCAACAAGACCAACGGCATTACCCAGAGAAGATTCCTGCTCCACGGCAATCCCCTGCTGGCAGACTGGGTAACCGCCCATGTGGGCGCGGACTGGATCACGGATCTGTCCAAGATCTCCGGCCTGGCAGTCTATGCCGACGATGAGAAGGCTCAGGCGGAATTTATGAATATCAAATATCAGAACAAAGTCCGCCTGGCAGAATATATCCGGGAGCACAACGGCGTGGAAGTGGATCCCCGTTCCATTTTCGACGTGCAGGTAAAGAGACTTCACGAGTACAAGAGACAGCTGCTGAACATTCTGCATGTGATGTACCTTTACAATAAGATCAAAGAGCATCCGGAGATGCCCTTCTATCCCAGAACCTTTATCTTCGGCGCAAAGGCCAGCGCCGGCTACGCCAAGGCCAAGAAGATCATCAAGCTCATCAACAGCGTGGCGGATGTAGTCAACCACGACGACTCCATCAAGGGCAAGATCAAAGTGGTGTTCATTGAGGATTACCGGGTAAGCAACGCGGAGTGGATCTTTGCCGCCGCGGATGTGTCCGAGCAGATCTCTACCGCCAGCAAGGAGGCTTCCGGAACCGGAAACATGAAGTTCATGCTCAACGGCGCCCTGACCCTGGGAACCATGGACGGAGCCAATGTGGAGATCGTAGAAGAGGTGGGCGAGGACAACGCCTTTATCTTCGGACTTTCCGCCGATGAAGTCATGAATTTTGAAAAGAACGGCGGCTATGAGCCCATGCAGTACTTCAACAACGATCCGGATATCCGTCAGGTGCTGATGCAGCTCATCAACGGTATGTATTCCCACGGCGACATGAACCTGTTCCGGGATCTGTACGATTCCCTGCTGCAGTCCAACCAGTGGGAAAAGGCAGACCAGTACTTTATCCTGGCAGACTTCAAGTCCTACGCGGCGGCCCAGGAGAGAGTGGAGGCCAGATACAGAGACGAGAAAGCCTGGGCAAGAAGCGCCATGCTGAACACCGCCAAGAGCGGCAAGTTCAGTTCGGACCGCACCATCCAGGAATACGTGGACGACATCTGGCATCTGGACAAGATCACGGTAAAATAAGCAGACGCGCAGAGGCCGGAGAAACCGCGAGAAACCGCAGTTTCTCCGGCTTTTTCGCCATTCCCCGGTTTGACATTGCCTATGGGTTGTGATAAACTATCACTAATTATGGAGAAATCTGTGGTATCTCCATGGATCGGGGAGAGCCGGGGCCGGAAGGTCCTGCGGTCCATGCCCGCATGGCCCCCCGTAATAGCGGGAAAAGGGAGTTTTAATAGTTCAATTTGAGGTGAAAGTATTGGATAAAGCAGAATACCATTTAAGATTGGAAGAACTGACAAAATACGTGGAAAACCGCGATTATGCCGGTGCCCTTACGATCGTGGACAACATTGAGTGGCGGAGGGTCAAGAGCATCCGTACCCTGAATATGGTAGCAGATGTCTATGAGGCAAACAAGCGGTACGGGGACTGCAAGAAGATTCTCCTGCTGGCCTATGACCGGGCCTCCATCGGCAAGAGCATTCTGTACCGGCTGGTGGAGATCTGTCTGAAGCTCGGGGAACTGGATGAAGCGGTGGACTTTTATACGGAGTTCGCGGAGGTAGCCCCTCACGACAATTCCAGATTTATCCTGAAGTATAAGATCTATAAGGCCAGGCGTTCGCCCCTTCAGGACCAGATCGCGATCTTGGAAGAATACAAGAACCGGGAGTACACAGAGCGCTGGGCTTACGAGCTGGCGGTGCTGTACAGCAAGGCAGGGGACCAGGAAAAATGCGTGGAGACCTGCGACGACATGATCCTCTGGTTCAGCGAGGGGAAATATGTGCGGAAAGCCATGGAGCTGAAGCAGAAATATCAGCCCCTTTCTCCCATTCAGGAAGCCGCTTATCGGAAGGAACTGGAACGCCAGGCGGCGGTCCGGAAGCTGCCTTTTGAGAAGCCGGATGAATTTCTGGCGGCAGAGGCCGCGGCAGTCGGCACCGGAAAGATCCTGGAGAAAATGGATCAGGCCGGAGCTGCCGTAACGAAAGACGTCAGCGTCCAGGAGGAACCGGAAACCGGGACAGAGGCCGAGGCCGAGGAAAGCGCTTCGGTAACCTCCAAAGAATTTATGGGGAAAACAGCCAATCTGAGGGATCAGCTGGCAAAGAGCATACACGATGTATTTTCCGGGATCCGCAAAGAAGCCCCACAGGTGCCGGAAACTTCCGTGCCGGAAGCGCCGGACCGCATGGCTACCTCCCAGCTGCCCATCCGGGAACTGGAGCCGGAAGCGGTACAGCCGGAAACCCGGTCTGCGGAGGAACCCTTTCAGAACGCCCAGGATATGGCTGCCGGGGAGGAGCAGATCCAGGGGCAGATGTCTCTGAAAGATTTCGATCTGGAGTCGCTGGTGCAGGAAACCGCCGACAGCCTGTCCGAGGAGATCGCCTCGGATGAAGGCTTAAAACCGGAAGAAGAACCGGAGGCGGCGGAGGAGCAGGCAGCTTCCGAGCCGATCCCCCAGGAGGAAGCCCGGGAAGAGGAGCCTGCACCGGAAGAAACCGCCAAGGAAGAGGAGATCCCGGAAGAGCCGAAGCAGGAGGAAGCCCCCAGGCAAAAGCCTCTCTACAATGAAGAGCTGGAGATTCCCGATCCGGAACCGACCCCGGAGGAGAAAGCCCAGAGGACCATTACCCTCAGCACCATCGGCCAGAACACGATCCCCATCTCCCTGGACGAGCTTCTCATGGAGGAGACGCCGGAGGAGCGGAGGATCCGGATCCTCAACGATGCCAAACCGGTCCGCATGAACGATGAGCAGAGAAAGATCTTTACCTACTTTGCCCGGGTGCCGGGAATGGATCAGCAGATCCTGGAAGCTATGAACGGTGTGTATGAGCATGCGGGGGAACATACTTCCAAGCATGGAAATATCGCCATCATGGGAGGCTCCGGTACAGGAAAAACGCAGTTGACCAGAAGCCTGATGGTGGCTCTCTGCAAGGATCTGCAGCTGGATGCCGCCAAGATCGCCCATATAACCGGCGAGGCCATGAACGATAAGGATCCTGCCAAGATCGTGGCAAAAAATGGCAGGAGGATTCCTGGTCATTGACGCCGCTTCCGGAATGACGGCGGAGACCATCGCCCAGCTGAACCGGGCCATGGAGTTCCGCACAGACTGCATGATCCTCATTATTGAGGACGAAAAGGCAAAAATGCGGGCTATGATGAACCAGTATCCCGATTTTGCCGGGAAGTTTGACAAGGTGATCTCCATTCCCATCTTTACCAACGATGAGCTGGTTACCTTTGCCAGGACCTATGCTACGGAAAACGGATACAAGATGGACGAGATGGGAGTGCTGGCGCTGTATACTCTGATCGGAAACAATCAGTCGGAGCGGGAACCCATGACGATCTCCCAGGTAAAAGAGATCGTGGACAAGGCCATGGCTCATGCGAGAAAGGCGCCCAAGAAGCGGGGGAAAAAGAAATCCGGCCGCGGGAAACAGGAAGACTTTGTGATTTTACAGGAAAAAGATTTTGAACAGTAGAAAAAAACCATGGCTGGGAGATCCCCAGCAGACCATTGCCATTCTTCAGAAATACGGCTTTCGTTTTCAGAAGAAATACGGACAGAATTTTCTCATCGATCCCCATGTGCTGGACAAGATCGTATCGGCAGCCGGGATCACGGAAGAGGATTTTGTAGTAGAAATAGGGCCGGGTATTGGGACGTTGACCCAATACCTGGCCCATGCCGCCAGAGAGGTCTGCGCGGTGGAGATAGACAGGAACCTTCTGCCGATCCTAGAGGAAACTTTAAGCGGATGGGACAATGTGACGGTGATCTGCCAGGATATTCTGAAGACGGATCTGCAGAAGCTGGCGGAGGAGAAAAATCAGGGAAAGCCCATGAAGATCGTGGCGAACCTGCCCTATTACATTACGACGCCCATTATCATGGGACTGCTGGAGAAGCAGGTGCCCCTGGAATCCATGACGGTCATGGTGCAGAAGGAAGTGGCGCAGCGGATGCAGGCGGAGCCGGGAAATAAGGAGTTCGGAGCGCTTTCCCTGGCGGTCCGCTATTACGCGGAGCCGTATCTGGCGGCCAATGTACCGCCCAACTGCTTTATCCCCCGGCCGGGGGTGGGCAGCGCGGTGATCCGGCTGACACGGAGAGAAAAACCTCCGGTAGAGACCAAAGATCCGCAGTGGATGTTCCGGCTGATCCGGGCAGCCTTTAACCAGAGAAGAAAGACCCTGCTGAACGGCCTGCGGAATGATCCGGAACTGGGACTTACCCGGGAGGCGGCGGAAGCGGCGATCCGGGAGTGCGGACTGGATCCGGCCGTCCGGGGAGAAACCCTGGGACTTCCGGAATACGCAGCCCTTGCGGACGTGCTTGCGGATACAAGATGAGGCTGGCGCCTTCCGGCGCCAGCCTCATTATTTTAAAGGAAGGAGAGCCGGTGCATGACCGGCATTATGAAAAAGAAAATATAAAATAATTACTCTCTATAATTATTTTATGGCTTTAGTATAGCTTTGAAATGTGTTGAATTCGTGTGCAAGCTGTAAAAAAATCATGAACAAAATCAAAAGGTTCTGTGAAGATAGGGACAGACCGGCAGAGGTTGTGGTACAATGATGCCCAGGAATCAGAAAGAAAGGAATGAAGTTTATGAAATGTAAAGCATGGAAAAGATATATGGCCGCGGCCATGTGCGCGGTTACCGCTGTCACGGCAGGACCGGGGCTCCTTACCGCCTACGGCGCCGATACGGAGACGCCCTATCTGGCTTTGGGGGAGGACCTGACGGAGAATGAACGGGAGACCGTTCTGGAACTGCTGGGCGTGGACCCGGGAGAACTGGAAGACTACCGGGTCGTCACCGTGACCAATCAGGAGGAGTACGAATATCTGGGAGACTATCTGGACGCGGAAGTCATCGGCGATGTAGCCGTATCCTCGGCCCTGGTGGTGGGCCGGGAAGAAGGCCATGGGATCCAGGTGACCACGAAAAATGTCACCTTCTGCACCACGGGAATGTACCAGAACGCGCTGGCTACGGCGGGACTTAAGAACGCGGATGTGACGGTAGCCGGGCCGGTGAAGGTTACGGGAACCGCCGCGCTGATCGGCGTCATGAAAGCCTACTCGGATATGACGGGCACCCCGGTGGAGGCGGTGAAGATCGACGCGGCTACGGACGAGCTGATCACCACCGGGGAACTGGGAGAAAGCCTGGGAGACGCGGAACAGGCGGAAAACCTGGTGGCGGCTGTGAAAGAAGCGGTCGTCGCGGAGGAGATCACCGATCCGGACAGGATCAGCGAGCTCATCGACAAAGCGGCGGAGGGGCTGGGCATCCGCCTGACAGAGGAGGAAAAGCAGAAGATCATCGACCTGATGCAGAAGATCGCCGGCCTGGATATCAATCTGGAGGACCTGAAGGACCAGGTAAAGGCGATTTATGATAAGCTGGCGGATATGGACCTGAATATTACCAAGGAGGATGTGCAGGGATTTTTCCAGACCATCGGAAGCTGGCTCAGCGGCCTCTGGGATAAGTTTACCGGCTGGCTGGACGGGCTCTTTGGCTGAGAAAAAGAAACTCTGCGCCAAAGGGCAGTGATGGCTCGGACCCTGTGAGAATTATGCACAATATACAAAAAAAGCGTGCGTGAAAGACAAAATCTAAGCAAATTAACAAATGGTTTACCGGGCGTTCACAGACTGTTCATAAAATACTGTTATGATAATCTTAGTTCAGAAATGAACAGCCAGTAATAAGGCGTTACAGAAATTTTTTCATAATAATAGCCCCGGCGGGATGTCAATCCCCCGGGGCACTCCTCATTTACAGAGGGAGCCGCTGCTCCATAGATGATTTCCGATCTATCCCGCAGCGGCTCCCTCTGTGTTTTCCGCAGAATATTAATAATTCTCTACTTTACGTTCAAAATAAGCTCTGGGATGGGCGCATACCGGGCATACCTCCGGAGCCTCTTCTCCCTCGTAAACGAATCCGCAGTTGCGGCATTTCCAACCGAGGGGAGCGTCCCCTTTAAAGGTCTTGTCCGCTTTGTAAGACTCCAGCAGCTTGCGGTATCTTCTTTCGTGAGCAGCCTCCACCTTCGCTACGCCCTCAAATTTTTCCGCCAGCTCCGGGAAGCCCTCTTCTCTGGCCTCTCTGGCCATTCTGGCGTACATATCCGTCCACTCAAAATTCTCGCCGGCAGCGGCGTCCTCCAGATTGGCAGGCACATCGGAGATGCCGTGGAATTCCTTGAACCACATTTTCGCGTGCTCTTTTTCCTGATCCGCGGTCTCCAGATACAGGGCGGCCAGCTGCTCGTAGCCGGCTTTTTTGGCCTGGGAAGCGTAGTAGGTGTACTTGTTCCTGGCCTGGGATTCTCCCGCGAAGGCCTCCATCAGGTTCTGTTCTGTTTTGGTTCCTGCATACTTGGACATTGTAAAACCCTCCTTTTTATAGTTTTATCCCAGTATAACCGATTATGGGATAAAGGAGCAGATAATTTCTTACCTGCTCCTTTTTGTTTTAAAAGTTCTTTTGTGAGAAGAATCCTATCAGCCGAAGTATCTCTTCAGCAGGCCTGCGAAAGCTTTGCCGTGGCGGGCCTCGTCTCTTGCCATCTCATGAACGGTGTCATGGATCGCGTCCAGGTTGGCGGCTTTAGCGCGTTTTGCCAGATCGGTTTTGCCTGCGGTAGCGCCGTTCTCAGCCTCTACTCTCATTTCCAGATTCTTCTTGGTGCTGTCGGTAACCACCTCGCCCAGCAGCTCGGCAAATTTGGCAGCGTGCTCCGCCTCTTCATAAGCGGCTTTCTCCCAGTACAGTCCGATCTCCGGATAGCCTTCTCTGTGAGCCACACGGGCCATTGCCAGGTACATGCCGACCTCGGAGCACTCGCCCTCGAAGTTTGCTCTCAGATCTGCCTTGATATCTTCCGGAACATCCGCGGCAACGCCAACCACATGCTCGGAAGCCCAGGTCATATCACCGGACTGCTCAACAAATTTAGAAGCGGGAGCGCCGCAGATGGGGCATTTCTCCGGAGCGGCCTCGCCCTCGTAAACGTAACCACAAACGCTGCATACAAACTTTTTCATTTTAGAATCCTCTCTTTCTATTGATTATATTTTTTACAGGGATTTAATATTAGTAACTGTTACTGAAATTACTATATCACCGAATGACGGGAATGTCAAGGCTTTTTCCGATGATTTTTAGGATTTTTCAGTACAGTCTTTGCAGAGCCCGTAAAAATTCACACTGTAGCTTTCAATGATCCCGTGGAATTTTTCTCCGGCGAACTCTTTGATCCGGCTGATATCCGCCATGTCCAGATCCAGCACAGCGCCGCACCGACGGCAGGTGAAATGGTTGTGGGGGGAAGTGTTTCCGTCAAACCGGTCCGCTCCGCCGTCCACCGTGACTTTGCGGATCTCTCCCAGATCGGAAAGCAGGGCCAGGTTCCGGTATACGGTCCCCAGGCTGATATTGGGATAGATCTTGCGAATGTCTGAGTAGATCATATCTGCAGTCGGGTGGTCGCAGCGGTGCATCAGGTTTTCCTTAATGGATTCCCGCTGGCGGCTGTATTTCAGTGTTGCCATACATACCCTCCTTTATAATATCCTCAAGCAGTTTCATGATAAAAAATGCTCTGGAGACATAGACATATCATGATAATAGTAATAGTTACTTAAATTATAATAAAGGAAATCCCGGGGATTGTCAAGGGATTTCTGTTGGAAATAGAACGAAGGAAGAAGAAGGCGGGAAGCATTGTCAGAACCTCCGGTCTATGCTATGATAAGAAAAGCGAGATCGCTCTGCTTGCCGAGAGCAGAGCAGTAAGGAGATAGATTAATGGAAAAAATCAGAAAGAAATATTATATTACCACAGCCATCGCCTATACGTCCGGAAAGCCCCACATCGGCAACACCTACGAGGCGGTGCTGGCGGACAGCATCGCGCGTTTTCACCGGCAGCAGGGTTACGATGTGTTTTTCCAGACCGGAACCGATGAGCACGGCCAGAAGATCGAGCTGAAGGCCGAAGAGCAGGGCATCACCCCCAAGGAGCTGGTAGATCAGGTGTCCGGGGAGATCCGCAGCATCTGGGATCTCATGGAGACTTCCTATGATAAATTCATCCGCACCACGGATGCCCCCACGAGCAGCAGGTACAGAAGATCTTCAAAAAGCTCTACGACCAGGGGGATATTTATAAAGGCTATTACGAGGGGATGTACTGCACCCCCTGTGAATCTTTCTTTACGGAATCCCAGCTGGTGGACGGCAAGTGTCCGGACTGCGGCCGGCCGGTGACTCCGGCCCGGGAGGAAGCCTACTTCTTCCGCATGAGCAAATACGCTCCGAAACTGATCGAGTATATCAACCAGCATCCGGAGTTCATCCAGCCGGTTTCCCGGAAAAACGAGATGATGAACAACTTCCTGCTGCCGGGCCTGCAGGATCTCTGTGTGTCCAGAACTTCTTTTAACTGGGGAATTCCTGTGGATTTTGACCCTAAGCATGTGGTATATGTGTGGCTGGACGCCCTCACCAACTACATCACCGGCATCGGCTACGACTGCGATGGAACAGCAGCCAGCAGTTCGCGAAATACTGGCCGGCGGATCTGCACTTAATCGGAAAGGATATCGTCCGCTTCCACACCATTTACTGGCCTATTTTCCTCATGGCCCTGGGGCTTCCCCTGCCCAAGCAGGTCTTCGGCCATCCCTGGCTTCTTCAGGGGGACGGCAAGATGAGCAAGTCCAAGGGAAATGTGATCTATGCCGATGATCTGGTGAAGCTGTTCGGCGTGGACGCCGTGCGCTATTTCGTGCTGCATGAGATGCCCTTTGAAAATGACGGCGTCATTACCTGGGAGCTGATGGTGGAGCGGATGAACTCCGATCTGGCCAACACCCTGGGCAACCTGGTAAACCGCACCATTTCCATGTCCAACAAATATTTCGGCGGCCTGGTGGAAGACAAAGGAGCCGCGGAGGAAGTGGACGCGGATCTGAAAGCGGTGGTGACGGGAACCGCCGCCAGAGTCGTGGAGAAGATGGATAAGCTCCGGGTGGCGGACGCCCTGACGGAGATCTTCAACCTCTTTAAGCGCTGTAATAAATATATTGACGAGACCATGCCCTGGGCTCTGGCCAAGGATGAGGCCAAGAAGGACCGGCTGGCCACGGTGCTGTACAATCTGGTGGACAGTATTACCATCGGAGCTTCCCTGCTGGAATCCTTTATGCCGGATACCACCCGGAGGATCCTGGAGCAGCTGAACGCCGGGAAGCGGGAGTATGAGGAGCTGGATCAGTTCGGCCTGTACCCCTCCGGAAATAAAGTCACCGACAAGCCGGAGATCCTCTTCGCCCGGCTGGATGTGAAGGAGGTTATGGCGGAGGTGGAGAAGATCCAGGAGGCTCAGCGGGCCGCCGCCGCTCCTGCGGAGGAGAAGCAGGAGGAAGAGGCCATCCATCTGGAAGTAAAACCGGAAGTTACCTTTGAGGATTTTGAAAAGATGCAGTTTGCCGTAGGCGAGATCATTGCCTGCGAGGCGGTGAAGAAATCGAAAAAGCTGCTCTGTTCCCAGGTGAAGATCGGAGATCAGGTAAAACAGATCGTTTCCGGCATCAAGGCCCACTACAGTCCGGAAGAGATGGTGGGCAAAAAGGTCATGGTGCTGGTGAACCTGAAACCTGCCAAGCTGGCGGGCGTTCTTTCCGAGGGCATGATCCTCTGCGCGGAGGATCCGGAGGGCAATCTGGCCCTGGTTTCTCCGGAGAAGGAGATGCCTGCCGGAGCGGAGATCTGCTGACGGGGGCCGGGAAAGATGATTTTTGAGACACACGCCCACTATGACGATGAGGCTTTTGATGAGGACAGGGAGGAGCTGCTCTCCTCCCTGCCGAAAAAGGGCGTCGGCACCGTGATCAATGTCTGCGCCGATGGGAAAAGCCTGGACGCCACCCGGGAACTCATAGAGAAATACCCCCATGTTTACGGGGCCGCGGGGATCCACCCGGATCACGCGGGAGACCTGAATGAAGCGATTTTTGAAAAGCTGCGGCAGCTCTGCCGCCATCCGAAAGTTGTGGCGGTGGGGGAGATTGGTCTGGATTATTACTGGCACAAGGATCCGGAAAGCCATGCCCTGCAGATGGAATGGTTTCAGCGGCAGATGGAGCTGGCCCGGGAGGAGGGACTGCCCTTTATCATCCACAGCCGGGATGCCGCCGCGGACACTCTGGAAGCGGTGAAACGTCTTCGGGGCTGGGAGATCGGCGGCGTGATCCACTGCTTTTCCTATTCCAGGGAACTGGCGGAAGAATACCTGAAGATGGGATTGTACCTTGGGATCAGCGGAGTGGTGACCTTTAAAACGCCCGCAGGCTGAAGGAAGCGGTGGCGGAAGCGCCGCTGGAACAGCTGCTGCTGGAGACGGACAGCCCCTATCTGGCCCCGGAACCCAACCGGGGAAAGCGAAATTCCTCTTTGAACCTGCCCTACGTGGCGGAGGAGATCGCCAGGCTGAAGGGCGTCACCCCGGAAGATGTGATCGCGGTCACAGAAGAGAACGCCAGACGGCTGTTCCGAAAAGTCGGGGGATGACTTTTCCGAGACAGCCGCGGATTGTAAGTAATGTACACCGGAGAATGAAAAATTCTCCGGTTTTTGTTGACTTTAACTATACCGATTGGTATACTGGTATCTACAGAGAGGTGACAGATGGACAATCGGGAAATGATCTTAAAGACAGCAAAGTCTCTGTTTTACGCCAGAGGCTACGACGGCGTGGGCGTCCAGGAGATCGCGGAAAAATCCGGGGTCACCAAGCCCACTCTGTATTATTATTTCGGAAGTAAGAAGGGGCTTCTGGAACAGCTTCTGACCCGGGATTTTCAGCTGCTGGAAGCGGAAATGGAGCAGGCGACCGTTTACCAGGGGGATCTGCGGGGAACCCTGTACCGGACGGCCCGTGCCTTTTTTGATTCCGTAAGCCGGGATCCGGAATTCTATCTGCTGCTGATGGCTCTGTTTTTTTCCGGCCGCAAGAGCGAGGGCTTCCGGACGGTCTATCCGTTCCTGGAGCGGTATTATCAGTTTTTTGTGAAGATTTTTGAGAGCGCCGCCGGAGAGCTGGGGAACATGCGGGGCAGACAGAATCAGTTTGCCGTGAGCTTTACCGGCTGCCTGCAGTTCTACCTGCTGGTGCGTTCCCGGGATACGGAGGACTTAAGCTCCATGCAGGTCAGCAATGAAGAAATCGAGGAACTGCTGCAGCAGTTCTTATATGGAATTTATACTTAGACTGGGAGGTTATGAGACATTGGGTAAATGGTATGAGGAGGCAGATTTTTATCACATCTATCCCCTGGGGCTTCTGGGAGCTCCCCGGCGGAATGAAGGCGGGGAAGTGGTCCACCGCCTGCGGACTCTGACGGAGGAGTGGATCCCCTGGCTGCGGGAGATGCGGTTTGACGCGGTCTATATCGGCCCCCTGTTCGAATCCGTAGGCCACGGCTACGAGACCACCGACTACAAACAGGTGGACCGCCGGCTGGGGGATAATGAAGATTTTAAGGAATTTGTGGCAAAAGCCCACGAGGCCGGCATCCGCATTGTGGTGGACGGAGTCTTTAATCACACGGGCCGGGAGTTTTTTGCCTTTAAGGATATTCAGGAGAAAAAATGGGATTCCCCCTATAAAAACTGGTATAAGGGCGTGAATTTCGACGGCAACAACTGCTACAATGACGGCTTCTGCTATGAATCCTGGCGGGGCTGTACGGAGCTGGTAAACTTGAATCCCTGGGAAGGGGCTGTCCGGGAGTATCTTCTGGGCGTCATTGATTTCTGGATCGATGAATTTGACATTGACGGCATCCGCCTGGACTGCGCCGACTGCCTGGAGCTTTCCTTCCTGGAGGATATGCGCCGCAGGACGGAGGCGAAAAAACAGGATTTCTGGCTTATGGGAGAGGTGATCCACGGGGACTACAGCCGCTATATCGGCGACGGGACCCGGATGATCCACAGCGTCACCAACTACGAACTCCACAAGGGCCTGTATTCCGGCCACAACGATCACAATTATTTTGAGATTGCCCATACCATCCGCCGGGAATTTGACGCCAATGGCGGTCTGTACCGGGGAATGACCCTGTACAGCTTTGTGGATAACCATGACGTAAACCGGATCTACAGCAAACTGAACGTGAAGGGCCATCTGAAGCCGGTCCATGCCCTGCTGTATTTTCTGCCGGGGATCCCGTCCATCTATTACGGATCCGAGTTCGGCATAGAGGGAAGATCCGATCAGGGCGGAGACGACGCCCTGCGGCCGGCGGTGGATCTGCGGCAGATGAAGGAGAACAATCCCCATCCGCAGCTGACGGAGTGGATAAAAACCCTGGGAGGGATCCGGAAAGCCCACCTGGACGCCTGCGCCGGAGGCGCCTATCGGGAACTTCTGCTGACCAACCGGCAGTACGCCTTCGCCAGGATCGGGGAAAAGGAAACCCTGGTGGTGGCGGTAAACAACGACGAGGGAGCCGCAGCTCCGGTATCCTTCCCGGTTCCCGGGGATGGAGCGTATGTGGACGCGGTCACAGGAGAAACCGCGGCGGCGGAGGGAGGAAGGCTTTCCCTGGAACTGGAGCCCTGCGGCTGCAGGATCCTGATCCGCAGCCAGGAGTGATCCTGCAGGACCCGCGGCCCCTCCGGCGTCTCCGGGAGGAAAACGCCGGAGGGGGATCAGAAAGTATAGAAAGAAAAAGGAGAAAAAGCCATGGCAAGGAAGAAAAAGAAAAAAGAGGCGCGTTTTGGAGAACTGGATGCGTATCTGTTCGGCCAGGCAACCCATTACGAGATCTATGAGAAAATGGGAGCGCATCTGGATGTGAAGGACGGAAAGAAGGGCGTATGGTTTACCGTCTGGGCTCCCAACGCCCAGGGAGTTTCCGTTGTGGGAGACTTTAACGGCTGGAAGGAAGAGGCCAACCCCATGGAAAAAGTGGCGGAGATGGGGGTCTACGAGGTGTTCATCCCGGGGTGAAAGAAGGGGATCTGTATAAATACTGCATCCAGGCCCAGGACGGCCGGCTTCTTTACAAGGCGGATCCCTACGGCTTCTGGGCGGAAAAACGCCCGGGGACTGCTTCCAGAGTGGCGGAGATCGGCGGCTTTAAGTGGTCCGACGAGGCATGGATGACCGCCCGCCAGGATTTTTCTCCCAAGACGTCTCCGCTGGCCATCTACGAAGTGCATCCGGGTTCCTGGAAAAAACATCCCTGGTCCGAGGAGAATCCGGAAGGATTTTATGATTACAAATATTTTGCCAGATCGCTGGTGGAATACGTAAAGGATATGGGCTATACCCACGTGGAGCTGATGGGCATCGCCGAACACCCTCTGGACGCTTCCTGGGGCTATCAGGTGACGGGCTATTACGCTCCTACCGCCCCGCTACGGCACGCCCAAAGAGTTTAAGTATCTGGTGAACTATCTTCACCGGAATAAGATCGGCGTGATCCTGGACTGGGTGCCGGCCCACTTCCCCAAGGACGCCCAGGGGCTGGCGGAGTTTGACGGAGACGCGGTGTATGAGCACGCGGATCCCCGGCAGGGGGAGCATCCCGACTGGGGCACCAAGATCTTTAATTACGGACGGCCGGAGGTGAAAAACTTCCTGCTGGCCAACGCCCTGTACTGGGTGGAGGAATACCATGTGGACGGACTCCGGGTGGACGCGGTGGCCTCCATGCTCTACCTGGATTACGGACGGCAGGAAGGCCAGTGGATCCCCAACAAGTACGGCGGAAAGGAAAATCTGGAGGCCATTGAGTTCTTCAAGCACCTGAACTCCCTGGTGACAGGCCGGAATAAGGGGACCATGATGATCGCCGAGGAATCCACCGCCTGGCCAAAGGTCACCGGCAGCGTGGAGGAGGACGGCCTGGGCTTTACCCTTAAGTGGAACATGGGCTGGATGCATGATTTCCTGGAGTACATGAAGCTGGATCCCTATTTCCGAAAATATAACCACAACAAGATGACCTTTGCCATGACTTACGCTTTCAGCGAGAACTATATCCTGGTGCTGTCCCACGATGAGGTGGTGCATCTGAAATGTTCCATGATCAACAAGATGCCCGGATACCCGGACGATAAGTTTGAGAACCTGAAAGTGGGCTACAGCTTTATGGCGGGCCATCCCGGCAAGAAGCTGCTGTTTATGGGGCAGGATTTCGGACAGCTCCGGGAGTGGAGCGAGGAGCGGGAGCTGGACTGGTTCCTGCTGGAGGACAAGCGCCATGAGCATCTGCAGGCCTATGTGCGGGATCTGCTGTCCATGTATCGGAAATACCCGGCGCTCCAGAACGATACGGGTTATGAGTGCTTTTCCTGGATCAACGCCAACGACGGGGACAGAAGCATCTTCAGCTTTGTCCGCTGGTCGCCTACAGGCAAGAACAATCTGCTCTTTGTCTGCAACTTTACCCCCATGGCCCGGCCGGATTACCGGGTGGGCGTGCCAAAGAGAAAGCAGTATCGGCTGATCCTGGACAGCCGGAACCTTAAGTACGGCGGGGATCACCAGGTTCCGGAGGTATACCGGGCAGTAAAACGGGAATGCGACGGACAGCCCTTCTCCATCGGCTACGATCTGCCGACCTACGGAGTAGCGGTGTTCCGCTTTTGAAACAGCAAGGGACCGATGCAAAATAGAGAAATCTATGGAGCAGCGGTTCCCTTTTTTATACAAAAAAAGACCAGAGGGATACGGGCGCAATACTTGATTTCTGTTTCCTTACGGTAGCCTGATTTGTGCCTGTACGGGCGCAAGACCTGCTTCCTGTTTTCTTACGGTAGTCTGATCAGGAGCCCTACGGGCGCAATACTTGCTTCCTTGTTTCTTACGGTAGCCTGATCTGAGCCCCTACAGGCACAATACTTGCTTCCTTGTTTCTTACGGTAGTTTGATCAGGACCTGTACGGGCACAATACTTGCTTCCTGTTTCCTTACGGTAGATTGATCTGTGCCCCTACGGGCACAATGCTTGCTTCCTGTTTCCTTACGGTAGTTTGATCTGTGCCCCTACAGGCACAATACTTGCTTCCCTGTTTCTTACGGTAGTCTGATTTGTGCCTGTACGGGCGCAATACCTGCTTCCCTGTTTCTTACGGTAGTCTGATTTGTGCCTGTACGGGCGCAATACTTGATTTCTGTTTCCTTACGGTAGTTTGATCTGGGCCCCTACGGACACAATACTTGCTTCCTATTTTCTTACGGTAGACTGAGCCACGTCCGTACGGGCGCAATACTTGCTTCCTATTTCCTTACGGTAGTTTGAACCGCGTCTGTACGGGTGCAATACTTGCTTCCTTGTTTCTTACGGTAGACTGATCAGGACCTGTACGGGCGCAATACTTGCTTCCTTGTTTCTTACGGTAGTCTGAGCCATGCCCCTACGGGCGCAATTGTTGTTTTCTACTCCCTTACGGTAGAATGTTGGAAAATTCGAGATTTCTTCAAATCGCCCGTAAAAGATTAGCCTACAGGGTCTTATTCGCCGCAAAAAGTTCTGCCGCACGAATTCGTGCGGCAGTCTCCTTTGTCATGGAAAAGGATCCATTGCTTTATCGATGATTTTTTGTCTATCTTGCCCCGCTTTCATGGGATCCGTCTGTCAGATAAGCTTTGCCAGTCCCCACAGGGCCAGCAGGTGAAGGGGGTAGAAGAGGTAAAAGGCATATTTCAGCTTCAGCCCCCGTTTTCCGTTATAGCAGGCAATGGGAAGAAGAGAAAGAAAGGCTCCGGCGTTGGAGAAGCTGGCCAGATTCAGGATCAGGCAGCCCATGGAGGGAGCCATAATGCCCCAGCCCCAGAGCAGATACAGGGCGGCCACTGCGCCTACGCCCAGGGCGTCATAATCCGTGCGCAGCATCCATGCGGCCAGAGCAAAAGCCATAAGGATCAGGATCTTGGCTCCTATCTGGGCATACCGGGAGGAGAGCTTTGCGCTGGCCATTTCCAGCAGGATCAGCATCAGCAGAGCCAGAAACAGGGTGAACAGAGTATTCTGATGCTGCCAGAAGAAAGGTTTTCCGTACAGGGCCAGATCAAAGGGGACCTCTGACAGCACCGCGAAGAGCAGCAGGTTCATGGCATAGCGGCACCGGCTGCGGGTGTGGAGAAATCCCTCTACCAGAAGAAAGGCGAACAGAGGGAAGGCGATCCTTCCGATGAGGCCGCTTACGATCAGGAAAACCGGGGAAGCCGGATTCAGAAATACTTTGCAGGCATGGTCCGCCGCCATGGCGGCGCAGGCAAGGAGCTTCAGGGAACTCCCGGATACCTGCAGGGGAGAGGAGGATAAAGTCTTATAAGGGACGGACAAAGGGAATTCCTCCTTTCGCCGGTTTCAGACGCCGCGGAAATTGCTGCGGCGTCTTTTTTTGATCAGAAACAGAAGGGAAAACAGTACCAGCAGTCCGAAGGGCAGGGAGATCAGAGCGCTCTTGGTAAAGCCGGCCACAAGGTAACACACAAAAGAGATCAGTGCGGCAGTGGCGGCGTAGGGCAGCTGGGTGGACACATGGTTCACATGATTGCACTGCGCCCCGGCAGAGGACATAATGGTAGTGTCCGAGATCGGAGAGCAGTGGTCTCCGCAGACCGCTCCCGCCATGCAGGCGGAAATGGCGATGATCATCATCCGGTGGTCGGTGTGCTGGAAGGCCTCTACCACAATGGGGATCAGAATACCGAAGGTTCCCCAGGAGGTGCCGGTGGCAAAAGACAGCAGGCAGCCGATCAGGAAGATAATGGCCGGAAGGAAATTCATCAGTCCCACGGCGGAGCCCTTTACGATCTCTGCCACAAAAGCGCCGGCAGCCAGATCATCCGTCATGGACTTCAGGGTCCAGGCAAAGGTCAGGATCAGGATGGCCGGAACCATGGCCTTGAAGCCTTCCGGCAGGCAGGCCATGCATTTCTCAAAGGTCAGCACCCGGCGGATCATAAAAAGAATGACCGTGATCACCAGAGCCAGAAAAGATCCCAGCATCAGTCCCACGGAAGCGTTGCTTCCGGCAAAGGCGTCCACCAGGCTGGTGCCGGAGAAAAAGCCGCCGGTGTACAGCATGCCGCCGATGCAGCAGATGATCAGAGCGAGGATGGGGATCAGCAGATCCGCCACTTTGCCGCTGAGATTCGTCACTCCCTGCCCTTCTGTGGCGTAGGGCCGGTCCGGGGTAGTATAAAGGTCTCCCCGCAGAGCATTGCGCTCGTGAAGCTCCATGGGGCCGTAATCGATTTTCATGACGGCCAGACCGATCATCATGGCAATGGTCAGCAGGGCGTAGAAATTAAAGGGGATGGCCTGGATAAACAGGGCCAGTCCGTCCTCGCCTTCCACAAAGCCGGAAACCGCTGCCGCCCAGGAAGAAATCGGGGCGATGATGCAGACCGGCGCTGCCGTGGCATCGATCAGATAGGCCAGCTTTGCCCGGGAGATCCGGTGCTTATCCGTTACGGGGCGCATGACGCTGCCTACCGTCAGGCAGTTAAAGTAGTCGTCGATAAAGATCAGTACGCCCAGGACAATGGTAGCCAGCTGAGCGCCTACCCGGGATTTGATCTTCTTGGAAGCCCAGCGGCCGAAGGCGGCGGAACCGCCCGCTTTGTTCATCAGGCTCACCATTGTCCCCAGGATCACCAGAAATACCAGGATCCCCAGGTTCCCTGTATCGGAGAGGACTTTGACGATGCCTCCGGAGAATACATGGTTCAGGGTATCCTCCAGGTTAAAGCCGGTATAAAGAAGCGCGCCTGTCAGGATCCCGATAAACAGTGAACTGTATACTTCCTTGGTGAGCAGAGCCAGACTGATGGCCACCACAGGCGGGACCAGCCCCCAGAAGGTAGCCTGCACGCTGTCCGCGGTGGTGGTGCGGGCGGCAATGATCAGAACGACCGCCACCACGCCGATGGCGGCGGCGGTGATCAGAGCCTTTCGTTTGTTCTTATCCATAGTTTCTTCCTCTTTTTCCGCGG
Organism: Candidatus Scatomonas sp.; assembly: GCA_963928055.1. Classification (GTDB taxonomy): domain Bacteria; phylum Bacillota; class Clostridia; order Lachnospirales; family Lachnospiraceae; genus Scatomonas. The sequence goes on from CAWVDN010000004.1 coordinate 69,674, forward strand.
AAGTCCTTTTCTGGAGGGCTTCTGCTTTCTCATATGAAAAAATCCTATCGCATTCCGGGGAGGATGTCAATCGGAAACAGCGGGAGGTTCCCGTTTCTAAGGCGTATATATAGCAGGGGGCAAGGGTTTCCCTGTTTGTCAAGGTCTGTTATTTCCATTCAGGTATACTATAAATCTTTTCGCATGAGGTGATCGGTCTGCACATCTTCGCCCACAACAAACGAATGTGTCCCTGTTTTATAGAAACCATTCCGTTTATAAAAACGGATCGCTCTTTCATTCTTTTCCCAAACGCCGAGCCAGATATATTTTTTCTTCCGCTCAACCGCTATCTGAATCGCCTGTTCCATCAAATAGCGGCCCAGGCCTTCGCCCTGGAATCCTCCGGATACATAGATCCTTTCAATCTCTAACGACGCAGGGTCGTTCCTATCTGTCTGCGCCGGAGCCTCGTTTATTTTCAGGTAACCTGCCAGTTTTTTATTGAAATACAAAAAGAAGAACCGGGAATCTCTATCCGCTAATTCTTTGCGCAGTTTTTCCCTGTCAAATGCACGGTTCAGGTATGCATCCATATTTTCCGGTGTATTGAGCGCCGCAAAGGTCTCGTAAAAGGTTTGCATGGATAGCGCGCGAAGCTTGTCTATATCCTCCATCCTGCACTGTCTCAAAAATATGTCCATCTAAATATCTCCTGTTACAGCCATGCATTTCCGGTATAATCTCCGCTTTGCGGAGCAGCCCGTATGGAAATCATTATACCACAGCAGCAAAAGGATTTCTATGAAACAAGATGAGAGAGAACTTCCTTCCGGAGCTTCTTTCTTCGGAGGGCTTTTTGCTGAAAAATATTGACAGGCAAATGGGTCCGTGATATATAGTTTTGGAACGAAAAGAATTTATTTTTTTTTTCTTTAGTAGTTAGTTAAAACCAACAAAAGAATAGAAGAACAGAAATGAGAAAATTCGGGAGTATCTGCCTGTTTACAGGATTGATATTTGATAAACAGAAGAGTTGATTTCTGCGCAGTGGTTAGAAAAGACTAACAAAAGAAGAATGGAGAGAAGACAGTGAAAAAGAAAAAAATATGGATTCCGATCCTTGCGGCAGCGGTTGTTCTGGCTGTGATCTTTGCTGTTTCCTGGAGCCGTAAGCCGAAAGAGGTCACCAACTATGAAAATGAAAAGACTTTTGAGGAGTATCAGGAAAGTCCCGAAAGCACAGAGGAGACCGGCGGCCAGGGTCAGGGGATCAAAATTCCGGGCTATGAATCCATCGTGATCCCTGCCGGAACAAAAGAGGTTTCCGTGGAGCTTACAAATCCGGAGGAGAATCAGGTTTATTTTGAGATCTCTTTTTACCTGCCGGAAACGGAGGAGACGATCTACACCTCGGATCTGATCCGGCCGGGTCAGACCATTTACGAAATCACTCTGGAGAAAGAGATGGAGGCGGGAGAGTATCCACTGATCCTGCGCTATGCTGCCTATACCGCCGATGAGGCCATGGAACCCCGGAACGGGGCCCAGGTCAGCTGCAGCCTGATCGTTCAGTAACGATGTTGCCGCGCGGAAGCGCTGTACATAAAAATATTCAATAAAGGAGGATTCAGTTATGAAACTGAAGAAAATCTTATCCGGCGCCGTAACGGCCGCCCTGCTGGGAACTATGATGTGCACTACCGCCTTTGCCGCGGACTATGCCAACGGGGAGTATACGGGGGAGATCCACTTCCTGAATGCCAACGGATCCGGAAACAACAGCATGTGTGATCCGATTTTCTGCCATGAGGCGGAGGTGGTGCTGACCGACGACGCAGCGGAGCTGACCTTCTACGTGGCCTATCCCATTCCCGCTTTTTCCGATCAGGGAACGGACGGAACCATCAAGGACGTAGTGTTCACCGTAGACGGCACGGGAGTACGCCGCGGAATCGGATATCACAGCCAAGCCGGAGAAAGTGTTTGACACAGACGCTTCTTTGTTCGGCATTTCCGCGGGAGACGAACTGCCCACCCAGGTGCTGTCTGTGGAACTTCCCAGAGATGTGCTGGATGAACTGGCAGCCGGCACCGTATCCGCCAGCGCCTATGTGAATGTATTCATGAACACGACCCAGAACTTTTTGTGAAGGTGACAGATCTGCAGGCAGCCGGCGGTTTCCCAGGAAACGGAAACCGACAGCCAGGACATGCAGATCACCGCGGAAGTGAAAGAAGAGGTATCCGCGCCTTCCTACACGGTAACCGTTCCGGCATCCGTAGCCATGGGCAGCTTAAGTACGGAACAGGAGAATGCCCTGTCCTATACCGTAAAGGTAGAGGCGGCCGATCTGAACGGGACCATTTCGGTTTCTGCTCCGCAGGAAGGCAGCCTGGTCAGCGGAGAAAACAGTCTGTCCTTTGCCAACAGTTTTGGAACACAGACGGTATCCGCGGATACAGAGGGAACAGACCTTGAAGGAACGATCTCCATTACAGCAGAAGCAGTGGCTGCCGCCGCTGCGGGCAACTATACCGGAACCACCACCTTCGCAATTTCTTACGCAGCAAACTGACGCTAACATTCCGGGATGACAGCAGACCGGAATCCATAAAGAAAAGGCGGAATCCTCCGGCAGATGCCAGGGAGGATTTCCGCCGTCTTTAAGAAAAAACCATAAGGAGGAAAAGATGAGACGAAATAGGGCCGTGAAAAAGTGGGGCGCAGGGCTTCTGGCAGCCGCCGTGACCCTGGGGACCTTCTGGCAGCCTCTGGGCGCCCGGGCCGCATCGGCAGAGCACTCCTCCGATTCCTACAGGGCAGAGGGAACCTTCCATATAGATCAGTTCGGCGAGTATGATATTCTCGCGGATGTGGATGTGACAGAGGGGATCATTACCGGGGTGGATATCACCGGGGAAAATTTCGGGGGCACCTACGCCGATGTAAACCGAGGCAAGCTGCAGGCAGCCGCGGAGGGGAATGACAGAAGCCCTGACCGGTCTGTCGGATGAGGACGCGGAAGGGGATCCAGAAGGTAGACACTGTGTCCGGGGCCACCTACTCCTCCAACGGGATCAAGGAGGCTGTGAAGGACGCCCTGCATCTGGAGACAGCGGAGGAGACCCCGGAGGTTCCGGAGGAGATCCCGGAGGCGGGCACCTACCGCATTACGGTGGCGGTACGAAGCGACGTGGTAGACCACAGCCTGGTGCAGGGGGATACAGCCCAGGCGGTTCTGGAGGTGGATGAAGCGGGCAATATGCAGCTTTTCCTACAGGATGATATCCGGAACCGATCAGGAGCCCCTGTACATTCTGGACTTTAACGGTTATTACCGGGAGAATGACCGCTCCGGGACCCTGACTATGGAGGGGGTCTCCTACAATACCCGGGAAGCAGGGGAGCATACGGTGGTCACAGATGTGTCCTTTCCCCTGACCGGCGGAATGAGCCGGTATTATTATAAGAATCTGTACCTGTATGTGCCGGCTATGAGCAATCTCAACGGGGAGATCAGCGGGATCGTATTTGAAAACGGACATTTTAACGTGGACGGTATTGTGACTCTGTATTGGGATACGCTGACAAAGCAGGAGCCCCAGGAGGATTCCAGGAGTATGCAGATCTCGGCTCAGGTTCAGGAAGAAAGCTCTTCTCCGGACTATGAGGTTTCCATCCCATCCTCCATCGCCCTGGGAAGCCTGAGCCGGACCCAGGATAACGTGCAACCCTATGAGATCCGGGTATCCACAGAAAACCGGGAAGGGCAGATCCAGGTATCCGCTCCGGCGGAGGGACTGCTGGAAAGCGGCGGAAACAGTCTGGCCTTTGCCAATGATTTCGGCACCCAGACCTTTGACGCATCCTCGGAGAATCTTGTCCGGTCCGGAGAGAATGCCGTTCTGAAGGGAAATATTACGATCCGGGCGGAAGACGCGGCTGCGGCGGAGCCGGGGAAATTATACGGGGACGACTACGTTTACGATCAGCTGCAGGCAGAATGGCGGGGAGGAGCCGGATACCCCGGAGGATCCCGGGGATCCGTCGGAAGATCAGCCCCTGGATATCCGGAACCTGGAGGACGGTGTGTACTCCCTTACGGGAACCATGGTCAAGACAGACCGCCAGACCTACTCCATGTCCAACGACGCCATCAACCATACGGTAAAGCTGACGGTGCATGAGGGCCAGTACGACCTGACCCTGGATTTTAAAGGATTGAAAATAAACGATTCCTACGGATACCTGAGCCGGCTGAAATATTTCCTTACCGGCTATACGGTGGATTCCTACGGGAACCCCCAGGGAGAGCTGGCGGATGTGACCGTTGATTCCTATCAGACCAATGAGGACGGAACAAGGGTCAAGGATACCTACGGCACGGATTATCCGGATCACGTGACCTTTGCCATGATCCCGGAGGCCCTGGAAGACGGCTATGTGCCTTTGCAGGTGTTCGTTCCTTTGATGGACGCCATTGCCAGCGGCACCGGCACCCAGGCGGTTGTACCTGAAGCTGGACTGGAGCAGCATCCAAAAAACTACAGCGGATGATCCCGGTTTTACAGAGGAAGGCGGCAATTCGAACAGCGGAACGGATAACAATGGAAAGGATCCGGGAGACAGCGGCCTGACCGGCGGCGCCGGCCTGAGCGGAGGCTCCTCTTTAACCGGCGGCAGCAGCCTGAATGGAGGCAGCGGCCTGAACGGGGGCAGCGGCTTAAGCGGGCGGGGGCCTGGGCGGCACCTCTCTCACCTCCGGCGTGAAAACCGGGGATACTACCCGGGCAGGGGCCTGGGCGGCAGCGCTGGCTCTGGCGGGAATCCTGCTGACAGCGACAGTACTGAAAAAAAGAAACCGGGGCTGAGAAAAAACAGCAGAGAAGGCTGGCAGCTGAAAAGCCCGGCCTTCTTTTTCCTGGATACCGTCGAGCGCTGCGTGAAACGGCTGAAAGGAGATATAAAATATGGAAAGCAAACGATACAGAAAACCCCTGGCCGGATTTCTGGGGGCATTGGCAGCCCTGTTTTTCTGGGCGGGTTTTTCGGCAGTTTCTGTCCGGGCGGAGAGCGGTACCGTATATACCTGTGTGATCCATCCATGCTACGCGCACCCGGTGACAGGGGTCATTGAAGATTCCGGCGGGGAAGCTTCCTATGCTACCGGCCAGGGCATGGTGGACAGCGCTGTATATACTACCGGTATGCTGGAGGTGACGGACAGCGGAAACTATTATCTGACCATTCGTTTAAGCCTTATGGATTACACCAGCGGCCATTCTTTCTGGGTGCAGTCTGTAGGAGACTCCGGCTGGTCTACGCCTGCGCTGGGAGTAACCGGGAGCGGTACGGACAGCAGCGGAGGGACCACAGATGTCTGCATCCAGGTGCCCAGCGAGAATTGCGTGATCCGGGGTTCCATGTATGTACAGCCTATGGGAAGGGATGTGATCTTTTATCTGTATCCCAGCGACTTTACCCAAGGGAACAGTACGGATATGAATGCCACCATGGTGACAGCAGAGGAAACACCTGTCCCGACTCCGGCTGCCACAGCGGCGCCTACTCAGGAGCCGGAGGCTGCCGCGACCCCTGTCCCCACGGCATCCCCTACAGCGGCGCCCACCCAGGAGCCGGAATCTGCCGCGACCCCTGCCCCTGCGGCATCTCCCACGGCCGTTCCGGAAGCTGCGGAAACACCGGAGCCTGCTTCCACGCCGGAAGCCCAGGAGGAGGAACTGCAGAATACCATTACGGAGGAGGCAGTCCCCGTATCCGACAGCGGCGGGGAGGAGTCTTTAAATGCATCCCAGGGCTTAAGTCTGTCCACCCAGGAGGAAGCGGCGGCGGAAGAAACCGGCGCTTCCGGGGTGTCCGGATCCCGGATCGCGGAGTATACCATCTCTCTGACCCTTTCCGGGCTGATCCTGCTGGCGGCAGGTTCCGGCGTGGTATATCTGTTCCGGAAAAACTGGAAGAAATGGGGAGGCGGTTATGAAGACGATGACGAAGAGGAGTAAAAGTCCGGTATCCGGAAAAAAGTTGCGGAACCATTTCCGGAGAAGCATTCCGGCAGGGTTGGCGGCCTTTTGTCTGCTTCTGTCCGGATGCTCCGCCGGAGAGGGCCATGCTTCTTCGGAAAGCGGTTCCGGAGAACCGGAGAATTTGGCGGAAACGCTGCTGGAGATCAGCGATCCCCGGGAGAAGGCCGCGGTGGAGGCGGCAAAAGCGAAGGTGGCGGCCATGGAGGAGGAACCCGGGATCATTGCCACTTCCCCGGCTGTTGCGGAGATCTGTGACCGGCTGGAGCTGGACCTTATAGGCATCTGCAGCAGCAGTTCCGACCTTCCGGAGCGCTACCGGGAACTGCCCCAGGTAGGAACCGCCATGGCCCCGGATATGGAACTGGTGGCTTCTCTGGATCCGGACTGGATCCTAAGCCCTTCCAGTCTTCAGTCGGATCTCCAGCCGAAATACGAGGCCATTGATACAGACTGGGCCTTTCTGAATCTCCGGAGCGTGCCGGGCATGTACCGGTCCATCCAGGAGCTGGGGGAGATCTTTGGCCGGGAAGAGCAGGCCCGGGCAATGGTTGAGGAGTTTACGGAATTTTATGAGGAATATCAAACCCGGAATGAAGGGAAGGAGGCGCCCAAGGTGCTGGTGCTTATGGGGCTTCCCGGCTCCTATATCATTGCTACGGAGAATTCCTATGTGGGAAGCCTGGTGGAACTGGCCGGGGGAGAAAATGTCTATGCCGGTACGGATCAGGAATTTCTTACGGTAAACACGGAAGATATGAAGACCAAAGAGCCGGACGTGATCCTCTGTGCCGCCCATGTCCTGCCGGATCAGGTTATGGAGATGTTTCAGGAAGACTTTGAAACCAATGATATCTGGCAGCATTTTCAGGCGGTGCAGGAAGACCGGGTCTATAACCTGTCTTACGAACTGTTCGGCATGAGCGCTACTTTTCGCTATCCGGAAGCTCTGGAGGAACTGCAGCCCCTGCTTTACCCGGAGGAAAAGACGGCGGAAGAAGCGGCGCGGTAAAGGAGAAAAAGAGATGGAAGAGACAAAACAGATACAGGAAAAACCGGAGCCCTCTCTGGAGCAGCAGGACAGGAACAGGCGGAACAGAAAACGGGTCCGGGCGGTCCTTTCTTTTGTGATCATGGCCCTGCTGCTTCTGGCTCTCTTTTTTGCCTCCGTCAACATCGGCAGTCTGAAGGTGAGCTTTCCGGAAATGCTCCGGGGCATGCTGGGGGATATGAGTGAAAACGCAGCTGCTGTCTTTGATCTGCGTTTTCCCCGGATCTTTATTTCCATGCTGGCGGCAGTGGTGATCACGGCTTTTGTGCCCTCCCTGTTCTTTTTTACGCCGGTCTTTGCTTTTCTGGGAGGGGTGCTGGCCTTTTTTCTGGTCTACACCCTGTCCTGGAAGGGCGGCCTGAGCCCTCTGCGGATCATCCTGGTGGGCGTAGCGGTAAACGCCCTGTTTTCCGGATTATCCAGCGCCCTGAATTCCATGACCGGCGGAAACACTTCCGGAGTGGCAGCCATTGTCAACGGAAATATTACCATGAAAACCTGGGAGGATGTAAGGACGCTGCTTCCCTATGTGGCGGCGGGGCTGTTTCTGGCCCTGTGTTTTGCGGGACGGTGCAATCTGATGTCCCTGGAGGACAAAACCGCCAGAAGCCTGGGGGTGAATGTGAATTCTCTGCGGATCCGGATTTCTCTGGCGGCTGTCCTGCTGGCAGGGATCTCCACGGCGGTGGCAGGGGCCGTCAGCTTTCTGGGGCTGATCGTACCTCATATGGGCCGGCTCCTGGTGGGCAGCGACCATCGGGCCCTGATCCCCTTCTCCATGCTGCTGGGTGCCTTTACCTATCTGCTGGCGGATACCATCGGCCGGACCATGGCCGCCCTCTACGAGATCTCCGCGTCGATCATTATGAGCGTGGCAGGCGGCCCCTTCTTTATCTTACTGCTCAGGAGGTCAAAAAAATATGCAGGATAAAACCAGAAAAAAACCGGCTATGGAGGTGCGGGATCTGTATTTTTCCTACGGAAAAAACAAAGTGCTGAAAGGGGTGTCCCTGAAGATCGAAGAAGGGAAGATCACCACGATCCTGGGGGCCAACGGCTGCGGAAAATCTGCGCTGTTTTATCTGATGACCCGAAATCTCCTGCCCAGGAAGGGCAATATCTTTCTTCAGGGGAAGAATATTCTGAATCTGGGAGGGAAGGAGTTCGCGAAAAAGGTTTCCATCGTCCACCAGTACAATACCTCCAGCGATGACATTACCGTGGAACGGCTGGTGTCCTTCGGAAGGACCCCCCACATGAAAATGATGCAGGGGAGAAGCCAGGAGGATCAGCGGCTGATCCGCTGGGCCATGGAGGTTACCGGGGTGGAGAAATACCGGAACCGGGAGGTGTCCCGGCTTTCCGGGGGGCAGCGGCAGAGAGTGTGGATCGCTATGGCCCTGGCCCAGAATACAAAGATCCTGTTTCTGGATGAACCCACGACCTATCTGGATATCCGCTATCAGATCCAGATCCTGGAACTGGTGAAGCGGCTGAACCGGGAGTTTGGCATCACCATGGTTATGGTGCTCCACGATATCAACCAGGCCATTTATTTCTCAGACGAGATCATCGGCCTGAAGGATGGAAAGGTGACGGTCCAGGGAGAGCCGGAAAGGGTCATTGACCGGGAGAGCATTGCGAGAATGTACGGCATTGATCTGGAAGTAAAGGAGATGGACGGGCGCAAATTTGTGCTGACGGTCTGAGAAGGGAGGAAGATCTATATGAAACGAAATCCGCTGCGGATTCTCTGGCTGCTGCTGGGGCTGCTCTGTCTGGCATTGGGAACGGTGGGGGTAGTGCTGCCCATTCTTCCCTCCGTGCCCTTCTATCTGGCTACGGTGTTCTGCTTTGCCAAAAGTTCTGAAAAGCTTCACAGCTGGTTCCTGGGCACAGCCCTTTATAAAAAGAATCTGGAGAGCTTTGTGGAGAGGCGGGCGATGACCATGAAGACAAAGCTGACCATAGTAGGCACGGTAACCCTGGTCACGGGGGCAGGGTTCCTCCTTATGCGTGCCGTGCCGGCGGGGCGGATCTGCCTGGCGGTGGTATGGGTCTGCCATCTTCTGTATTTCTTTGCCCGGGTGAAGACCCTGAAGCCCGGGGAGAGCGTCCGAACAGAGGAGAAGGGAGGAGGACAGCGATGATCAAGAAACGGCTGGTGGAACTTTTGGCCCATGCGAAAAAATACATTGTATATCAGGTGATCTGGCAGTGGCTGTCTCTGCTCTGCCAGATCCTTCTGATTTTCTGCGGCGCCACCCTGCTTGCGGAAGGCCTGTCCGCAGGGGTCACGGTTCGGATGGCGGCTGGTAACGGCAGCCTGATCCTGCTGGCGATCCTGCTGAGAGTATGCTTCGAAAGGCAGGCTTCCCGGGCTTCCTGCCGGGCCTCCAGGGATGTAAAACGGATCCTGCGGAATGCGATTTACACCAAACTTCTGAAGCTGGGAGCTTCCTACCGGGAACAGGTGTCCACCTCGGAGGTGGTGCAGCTTTCCGGGGAGGGAGTGGAGCAGCTGGAGACCTATTTCGGAAAGTATCTGCCGCAGCTGTTTTACAGTCTGCTGGCGCCGGCGACTCTTTTCGCGGTCCTGTCCTTTGTCTGCTTTCCGGCCAGCCTGGCGCTGCTGCTCTGCGTGCCCCTGATCCCCCTGTCCATTGTGGCGGTGCAGAAGATCGCCAAAAGGCTGCTGTCAAAATACTGGGGGATCTACACAGAGCTGGGCGACAGCTTCCTGGAAAATATACAGGGACTTACGACCCTGAAAATTTATCAGGCGGATCAGCAGAAGGCGGAGGAGATGGACGCGGAATCCCAGCGTTTCCGGCGGATCACCATGAAGGTGCTGACCATGCAGCTGAATTCTACTACGGTTATGGACATTGTAGCCTACGGCGGGGCGGCGGCAGGCATGATCCTGGCCCTTTGGCAGTTTATGGAGGGGAATGTAGATTTCCGGGGAACCCTGAGGATCCTTCTGCTGGCGGCGGAATTTTTTCTTCCTCTGCGGCTGCTGGGCTCCTACTTTCACATTGCCATGAACGGCATGGCGGCCAGCGACAAGATTTTTGCCCTTCTGGATCTGCCGGAGCCGGAACAGGGCACGGAGAAACTTGGGGAAGAACATCCGGATATCCGGATCCGGGATCTGCGGTTCTCCTATGAACCGGGCCGGGAGATCCTGAAAGGAGTGGATCTGGACATTCCTTCCGGCAGCTTTATTGCTCTGGCAGGGGTCTCCGGCTGCGGAAAAAGCACCCTTGCCGGACTGCTGGCCGGCAGAAACCGGGGATATTCCGGCAGCGTCCGCATAGGAGGAAAGGAGCTGTCCCGGCTTGCCGAGGAAAGCCTTCTTACCGCCGTCACCCTGACCGCCCACAACAGCTATCTCTTTAAAGGAACCGTGGAGGAGAATCTTCGGATGGCCCGTCCGGATCTCGGGGAGATCGAGATGGAAGAGGCTCTGAAGAAAGTAGATCTCTGGGATTTCCTGAAAAGGGAGGAGGGACTGCAGACCCGGCTTTTGGAGCGGGGCGCCAATTTTTCCGGGGGCCAGCGCCAGCGGCTGTGCATGGCCAGGGCCCTGCTTCGGAATACGCCGGTCTATATCCTGGATGAGGCCGCTTCCAACATTGATATCGAGAGCGAGGAACGGATCCTGAAGGTGGTCCGGGAACTGGCGGGGGATCATACAGTGATCCTGATCTCCCACCGGCTGGCCAGCGTGGTGGATGCCCATCGGATCTATCTGCTGGGAGAAGGACGGATCGCGGAGCAGGGCACCCATAAGGAACTGATGGAGCTGGGCGGCTCCTACGCGGAACTGTACCGGTCCCAGCAGGAACTGGAACAATACGGAAAGGAGGGAAACGTATGAGCGCGAAACCGGGCAGACGGAAGGGGATCCGCATTATGGGAGCGCTGATCGTCCTGGTAAAGCCTTTGCTGCCGGTGATGATCCTGGCAGTCCTGCTTGGGACTCTGGGGCATCTCTGCGCGATTTTTCTGACGGTTCTGGCAGGCTGCGGCCTGCTGCACCTGGCTTTTGGAGGATGGGGGGCGGGATCTTTTCTTTCCCTGCCCCCGGGAAGTCTTTTCGCGGTCCTGGGGATCCTAGCAGTGCTGCGGGGACTTTTCCACTACGGGGAGCAGTACTGCAACCACTTTATCGCCTTTAAGCTGCTGGCCCTGATCCGCCATAAGGTTTTTGCCGCCCTGCGGCGGCTGTGCCCGGCAAAGCTGGAAGGAAAAGACAAGGGCAATCTGATCTCTATGATCACCACGGATGTGGAGCTGCTGGAAGTTTTCTATGCCCACACCCTTTCCCCCATTGCCATTGCCGCCGCAGTATCCCTGTTTATGACGGTTTTCATCGGGGGCTTTTCCATAGGGGCAGGGCTTCTGGCCCTGGGAGCCTACGTGACCGTGGGAGCGGCGATCCCTCTGATTTGCGGAAAAAGAGGGGGAGAGAAGGGAATGCAGTACCGGATCCGGTTTGGGGATCTGAGCAGCTTTGTGCTGGAGTCTCTCCGGGGGCTGGACGAGACCCTTCAGTACCGCAGGGGAGAACAGAGAAGAAAAGAGATGGAAAGACGCTCCCGGGAATTAAGCGGCCTGCAGAAGGAGCTGAACAGTCTGGAAACCTTTCAGCGTTCCGTGACCAATCTGGCGGTCCTGGGATTTTCCTTCGCCATGGTGTTTCTGATGGTGCTTCTGCGGCAGCAGGGCCTTGTGGACAGAACGGGAATGCTACTCTCCGCCATGGCCATGATGGGTTCCTTCGGCCCGGTATCGGCCCTGGCAAACCTCTCTAACAATCTGCATCAGACCCTGGCCAGCGGGGAGCGGGTGCTTTCCCTGCTGGAGGAGGAGCCGCAGGTGGAGGATACCCTGGGACAGCCCGGCACCGTTTTTGCGGGAGCCGCGGTAGAGCATGCAGACTTTTCCTACGGCGGGGAAGCGATCCTGAAGAACTGCTGTCTTAAGGTCCCCAAAGGAAAGATCCTGGGGATCCACGGAAAAAGCGGCTGCGGAAAATCTACCCTTTTAAAACTGCTGATGCGGTTCTGGGACGTTCAGAAAGGATCCGTCCGGATTTCCGGCCGGGATATCCGCCAGGTGAACACAGGAGATCTGCGGGCCATGGAAGCTTTTATGACCCAGGAGACCCACCTGTTCCACGATTCCATCGCCAACAACATTGCCCTGGCAAAACCGGGAGCCTCCCGGCAGGAGATCCGGAAGGCGGCGGAAAAAGCCTCTATTCATGAATTTATTGAAACCCTCCCCAGGGGCTATGACACAGAAGTGGGAGAACTGGGGGACACCCTCTCCGGAGGAGAAAAACAGCGGATCGGTCTGGCCAGGGCTTTTCTTCATAAGGCCCCCTTTATGCTGCTGGATGAGCCCACCAGCAATCTGGACGCTCTTAACGAAGGCATGATCCTGAAGTCCTTAAAGGAGTCGAAAGAAGAGCGGACTATCGTTCTGGTGTCCCACCGGAAATCCACCTTCCATGTGGCGGACAGGACGGTGGAGATGGAGCAGATAAAGGATTCGGAAAGAAGAAATAAGAAGGAATAGAAAGATCCCCCAGGCGGTCCTGCCTGGGGGATCTTGTAAGAAGTGCCCGTTTTATTTTTCCTCGTCAAAGCCGTTGGGATAAAACATGATTTTGTTATAAACGATTTCACGCTTATCGATCTGTTGGAAGATTTCCGGGAGCTTTTCCAGCTCTAACCTGTGGGAGATCAGCAGATCCGGATTAAATCCTTTTTCATTCATCAGTCTGGCGGACTCGGTCCATTCCTTTCCTGGGAAAGGATTGGAGAAGGAGTTCCAGCTGCCTACGACTGCCAGCTGGTACCGCTCGATCTGGTCCACTGCCTTTTCGGATAATTCCAAGCCCTTGTGAGAAATGCCAAGGAAAACAACTCTGCCCATTTTTCCGGCGGAAAGGATGGATTGATGCTGGGCGGAAGGAACTCCGGACATTTCCAATACCAGATCGACCCCCTTGCCGCCTGTATATTCGATAGCTTTTTCAACAGGATTCTCGTGAAGAGAGTTGATCGTATGAGTTGCGCCGCAGTCTCTGGCAACCTGCAGCTTGTCATCGTTAATATCTGAAACAATAATGGTTTTGCAGCCCAGGACTTTCGCGTACTGAACAGCGAAAAGACCGATGGCGCCAAGGCCGTATACCATTACCGAATCTTCACCGGTTCCGTTTCCTCGCAGGAAAGCGTGCAGGGCATTGGCGGCGGGGTCTATGGTGGCGCCCCAGGCATAAGGGGTATCCGCGTCAAGCCGAAGCAGATTTTCTGCTTTTACAGCTAAATACTGGGCATATGCGCCGTCGTTGCGGGAACCGTAATATTTATAATCTTCGCAGAGAGAGTAAATGCCTTTTTTGCACCATTCGCATTCGCCGCAGGGGATCAGAGGAGCGGCGCTTGCCTTGTCTCCGACTTTCCAGCCCTGTACATTCTTGCCGACTTCAACGATTTTTCCGGCAAATTCATGTCCGGGGATAATGGGGGAAATGTGGGCTCCGTAGGTAAGCATCCGGGGGATGTCAGAACCGCAGACTCCAACAGCCATTACTTTGATCAGTACTTCATCATCTTTCGGCACCGGCATAGGAACTTCTTCAAATTTCAGATCCTTCGGTGCTCTCATTAATATTGCCTTCATCGTTCTGCCTCCTTCGTATCAGTCTTTGATACCGTTTACGACTGCGATCCCGGCGCTTACGCCCAGACGGGTGGCACCGGCCTCGATCATGGAAATCGCTTCTTCGGAGGTGTGGATGCCGCCGGAGGCTTTTACGCCCATATCAGGTCCGACGGTTTTGCGCATAAGCGCCACATCTTCCGGAACAGCTCCGCCTGTGGAAAAACCGGTGGAGGTTTTTACAAAGTCCGCCCCCGCTTCTTTGGCCAGCAGGCAGACCTTTGCTTTTTCCTCATCTGTAAGCAGGCAGGTCTCGATGATCACTTTTACTAAAGCTTTGCCTTTCGCGGCTTTCACAACTGCGGCGATATCCGCTTTCACATATTCCCAATCCTGGGACTTTACTTTTCCTATAGAGATGACCATATCGACTTCCTCTGCGCCGTTGGCGATAGCGTCGGAAGCCTCAAAAGATTTAACGGCAGTTGTGTTTGCGCCTAAAGGAAAACCGATCACAGTACAGACCTTTACGCCGGTTCCCTTTAAGGCGTCCGCGCATTGGGAAACATACACGGGGTTGACACAGACGGAAGCAAAATGGTAGGTTTTTGCTTCTTCGCAGAGCTTGACGATCTGCGCCTGGCTCGCTTCGGGTTTCAGCAGAGTATGATCAATGATTCCTGCGACAGTTTGTTTTGTGATTTCCATAACGTAACCTCCATTTTGTTTTATCATTAGGAACATTAGATAATGTGCGAGTAACTTATGTTCATATGCAGAATAACATTTCCTCTTGATTCTGTCAAGTAAAAAATGTAAAATGGTAAAGAACATATGTGCATAAAGGGAGATGGATCCTATGGAGAATTATCAGCGTCAAAAATTGTTAGTCCAGGTGGCTAAACTGTATTATGAGAAAAATTACAGCCAGGAAGAAATATCAAAACTTCTGAAGCTTTCGCGCCCGTATATCTCGAAATTACTGCATGCGGCCAGACAGGAGGGAATTGTGCGTATAGAGATCGTGGATTCCTTCAATACGGAGACAAAGCTGGAAAAACTGTTCCGAAGCAGGTTTCAGCTGGAGAAAGCGATCATACTGCCGAGAAATAAAGACGGAAATCCCCTGAAACAGGTGGGCGAAGCCGCGGCAAGATATCTGAATGAGATCCTGGAGGACGGCATGGTGATCGGCACATCCTGGGGCGGAACGCTGTATGAGTGTTCCGGCTGCCTGACGAAAAGAAATGACAGGGCGCGGCTGACCTATATCCAGTTATGCGGCGGGGTGAGCAATGTGAATAAGACCGTGTACGCTTCCGAGATCGCCAATAACTTCGCCGAATCCCTGGGCAGCACCGCTTATTTAATGCAGGTGCCGGCAGTAGTGGAAAATAAGGAAATAAAAAGTCTGTTCTGGAAGGACAGAAGTATGGCGCAGATCATCGAATACAGCAAAAAAATGGATGTGGCGATTTTTACGGCGGGTACATTCGGAGAAAAAAACGCTTTAGTCAGAGCCGGCTATCTGGAGAGAGAGCGGATGAAAAGCCTGGAAAAGGAAGGAGCGGTGGGGGATATCTGCTCCCATGTCATTGATCTTCAGGGACGGATCTGCGATCCGGAGCTGGAGGAAAGAACCATGGCGATTTCTCTGGACACCATCAAAAAGGCGAGATACCGGATCGCGGTCGCTCAGGGAGAAAGCAAGGTGGCGTCTCTCTATGGCGCCCTCAACGGCAGGCTCATGAATGTTCTCATAACGAATGAGGAAACGGCGCAAAGTATCCTGGATCGTTTTGAAAAAATGGAAAATTAAGACAAGATAAAGAAGAGGATGCTCCCGCGGATTTATGGCAGGCGCATCCTCTTGCTGTATCAGATCTGTTTTGGGTTCGGCGGAGCTACACTCTGCCGGACTTTTATTTTAGTAGATATGAGCATCCGGTAATTGGCGCTGGAAGAAGAACTTTTTGCCTCGGCGATACGGTTATGCAGCAGCTGGACCGCCTGCTTTCCCATCTGCACTTTCATTACCTGAACGGAAGTAAGGGGCGGAGAAACCATTTCGCAGGCAGGCATGTCGTCAAAGCCGATGATGGAGATGTCATCCGGTATCCGGTATCCAGAAGAATTAAAGGCCTGCATGGCTCCAAAGGCGATAATATCAGAATCGGCGAAAAAGGCGGTGGGAATCTGGGGTCTGTCTTTCAGCCAGGCGCTGATCTCTTCGTTTGCCCGGTCCGTGGAAAAGTTTACAGGGATTTTTTCGATTTCTATTTCAGGAAATTCTTTCTGAGCGAGAAGGATTCCCTCCGTTCTTTCATCGAAATTGGGGATCCTCTGTCTGGAACAGATATAGCCGATTTTTTTATGCCCGTTCTCCGCAAGAAAGCGGATCGCCTGGTAGGCGCCGCCAAGGTTGTCTGTGGCGACGCAGTCCGTATCAAAGTCAAATAAATTATTATCGACGACTACAATCGGGCAGTCCGCATTATTTTTGAAGGTTTTAAAAACTTCATCATGCATTTTCAGCTCTGTGCCCAGAAGCAGAATGCCGTCCACATCTCTGGACAGCGTTTTGAACTGGGAGCCAAGATCGCCCTTCTGTGAAAGATAGCTGACAAAAACGTTGTAGCCCATCTTTCTGGCCTCTTTTTCGATTCCCTTCAGAACAATGGAATAAAAGGAAATTTCCTTTACTACATTCTGATCGCCGGTGTATATGATGAACCGGAGATTCGTCAGGGGTTTTACCTGATCCAGATTTTTGAAGGCTGTATACCCCAGCTGTTCCGCTGCCTCGATCACCCTTTTCCGTGTGGCCGGGCTGACTCCCGGACGCCCGTTCAGCGCAAGAGAAACGGCGGATGGAGAAATCTGGAGAAAGCTTGCGATTTCTTTTGCTGTTGTTTTCATAGGACACTCCATACACAAATATCTACTAAATTACTAAATTAAATTTATCATATGAATGGGAGTTTTGCAAGTGCCAACAAAGGGTCTTTAATGGAAAGAGATTTACAAAAAAGGTGCGCGGACACTTTTTTTTACGGCAAGGCCGTTTCAAGGAGAACAGTAAAGATTTTCTAAAATCTTTATTTTCTACAGAAAGTCCGGTAAAAACAAGAAGGAAACGGGAATTGTCAAAATGCACAAAGAAATAAGAATTAATATAAAGGTATTGTACAAAAATAAAAATGTAATTGACATAAGCTAAATATAATGCTAAATTGAAATCAATAAATTTATTAAATTATAAAGTTTTTTAATCATTAGGATCTGCGAGTGCACAAAAAAGGAAGGAGGAATCTAGGTGGAAAATATTTTGGAGATAAAAAATGTTTCCAAGAGTTTCGGAAACACGAATGTCCTTAATAAAGTAAACCTGACCATTCGGAAGGGAGAGATCCTGGCTCTGTGCGGCGAGAACGGCGCCGGAAAATCGACCATGATGAATGTTGTTTCCGGAGTGCTGCGAAGAGATGAGGGAGAAGTGATTTTTGATGGAAAACCTGTAAACTTTTCTTCTCCCAGAGAGGGAGTGTTTGCCGGGATATCTTTTGTACATCAGGAACTGGCGCTCTGTCAGCATCTGACGGTGGCAGAAAATATGTGGATGTGGTCCATGCCCAATAAGGGAGGGGTCATAAATCATAAGGAATTATACAGAAAGACAGATGAAATCCTTAAAAATTTCGATGTGGATTTTAAGGCTACGGATTATGTATATACGCTCAGCGTAGCCCAGCAGCAGGTGGCGGAAATCGCTAAAGCGCTTTCCCTGGACGCGAAGCTGATTATTTTGGATGAGCCTACGTCTTCCATCACGGATTCGGAAGCGGAAAAGCTTTTTAAAGTATTGAGGCAGCTGCGCGCTGAAGGGATCGGGATCGTCTACATTTCGCACAGGATGAACGAAGTCTTTTCTCTGTGCGACCGGGTGACGGTGCTGCGGGATGGTTCCATCGTCATGACGGAAGACATTAAAAATGTTACGGAAGATAAAGTCATTACCAGTATGGTAGGACGTGAGATCAGCGATTTTTACCCGCCGAAAGCAGAAGTGAAGCAGGAGGAAGGCGAAGAGCTGCTGCGGGTGGAACATTTTACCGGAAAAGGATTTCAGGATATCAGCTTTACGCTGCATAAAGGAAAGATCCTCGGTTTTTCCGGCCTGATCGGTTCTGGCAGAAGCGAACTTATGAAAGCGGTCTGCGGAATCGGCGGGTATTATAAATCCGGAAAACTCTTTTTCAAAGGACAGGAAATCCGGAACAAGAATTATGGAGAATCCATTGCCAGAAAGATCTGCTATCTGACAGAGGATCGAAAAAAAGACGGAGTTTTCCTGGACAGAAGCGTTCGGGATAACGTGATCGTATCCATTCTCGGAGAGCTTACCAGCCACGGCGTTTTAAACGATCGGGAAGGAAACCGTATAACAGAAGAACAGGTGAAGAGCATGAGAGTAAAGCTGGCGGACAGCAGCCAGCCTATCGGATCTCTTTCCGGAGGAAATCAGCAGAAAGCCATGATCGGAAAGTGGATGGCCGTCAAGCCGGAGATCATCATTATGGATGAGCCCACCAGAGGAATCGATGTGGGGGCAAAGAGTGAGATCCATTTTATGCTGCGGAGACTTTGCGACGAAGGGGTAGGAGTGATTCTGATCTCTTCGGAGATGCCGGAAGTAATGGGAATGTCAGATGAAGTAATCGTGATGCATGAAGGAAAATGCATGGGACGCGTGTATCAGGACGAGATCACGGAAAATAATCTGATCATGATGGCATCGGGCCATGAGCATCAATAAAACCGGGAGGAAAGAAAATGCAGAAGATAAGTAATATGTTTAGAACATTCAGGGAGGCGGCCATACTCATCATTTTTGTGGCGTTTTGTATCATCATGACGATTGCCTCTCCGTACTTTTTGACATGGTCAAATATCAGTTCCACCGTTGTCGGAATGTGCAGCAACGCCTTCCTGGCTATAGGAATGACGGTTGTGCTGGCTGCGGGAGGCATTGACCTGTCTGTAGGTTCTGTAATGGCAATGGCGGGATCTGTAACGGGAGCGCTGTTTTCCGCGGCGGGTGTAAACATTTTTGCGGCGGCTGTGATCGGCGTGATTACCGGAGTTCTGGTGGGACTTATCAACGGTCTGATCTGCAGCAAGACATCCATTGCTCCCATGATCGTTACGCTGGGTACCATGAACGTGGCAAAAGGTCTGGCTATGGTCCTGACCCAGGGTACGTCGATCTCTCTGATGAGCGCTCCGGATGCCTACAGCACAGCCGGTCAGGGAACGATTGGCGCGATCCCGATCCTGATCGTTATCACTTTGATCGTTGCGGTTATTTTCGGATTCCTTCTGAAAAAATCAACAGCGATGCGGAAAGCCTACTATGTGGGCTCCAACGAGCAGGCGGCGGATTATTCAGGAATCAATATAGCGAAAGTAAAGATCGGCGTTTATGTTCTGTCGGGATTTCTGGCAGGTATTGCGGGTATCCTGACCACATCCAGGTTCTCTGTGGCATCCCCCACAGCCGGCGACGGAGCGGAGATGACGGCTATTTCCGCGGCGGTTATCGGTGGAGCGTCTGTAACCGGAGGTTCCGGATCGATCCTGGGAACGATGCTGGGCCTGCTGCTTTTGTCCTTTATCAACAATGCGCTGGTTCTGCTGAACGTTAGTGTTTATTGGCAGGAGTTTATCAATGGCTGCATCCTGCTTGTGGCAGTTCTGATTGATTACTTCAGCCGTAGAAAAAAATAAAATCATGTTTTAAGGGAGGTATTTATGAAAAACTCAACAGCGAAAAAGGTATTAGGAATCATTTTGGCAGGAACGATGGTGTTCGGAATGGCTGCGTGCAGCGGCTC
Organism: Candidatus Scatomonas sp.; assembly: GCA_963928055.1. Lineage (GTDB taxonomy): Bacteria > Bacillota > Clostridia > Lachnospirales > Lachnospiraceae > Scatomonas. The sequence goes on from CAWVDN010000004.1 coordinate 89,327, forward strand.
TTCCAAAGAGGAAGGATCCTCTGCGGTTTCCGGTAGTTCCGCGGACGCGTCCTCGGAAGAAAGCGGCGGAAACGCCGCGGCGGCGGATCTGTCCGGCGACGGCGAATATTACATGATCACCTTCCAGTCCGGAATTGATTATTGGACCGGCTGCTATGAGGGATTTGAGAGAGCGGCACAGGCCGCCGGGGCAAAAACTGTTTACACAGGCTCCACAGACGGTGATTTTGCCAAAGAGGTAGATGTGCTGGAGCAGGTTATCGCAAAGAGCCCCGCGGGCATCGCCATCACCTGCGTGGATCCGGACGCGCTTTCTGAGAGCATCAATAAAGCTATTGAAGCGGATATCCCTGTCGTGACCTTCGACTCTGATTCTCCGAATTCCGAGCGTATGGCTTACCTGGGAACCGGTAATGAAAATGCGGGCGCCGAGGCTGCGGCTTTTATGGCAGAGCAGATCGGACATGAGGGTAAAGTTGCGCTGGTTTACTTCGCAGGATCTCAGAATCAGGAAGAGCGTGCAGCGGGCTTTGAAAAATACATGGAAGAAAACGAGCCGAACATTGAAGTTGTTCAGAGAGCCAACGGCGGGGAAACAGAGAATGAAGCGGCATCCGCTACCTCTTCTCTGATCCAGGGCAATCCTGACATTAAGGGCCTTTTCGCATGCAACGCCTGGACAGGGCTGGGTGTTGGCACCGCAGTTCAGGAAGCGGGAAAAACCGGTGATATCTGTGTGGTAGCCTTTGATACAGATGAAGGAGTTCTTGACTATATCGAATCCGGCGTTATCCAGGGTTCTGTTGTTCAGGGAACACAGCAGATGGGCTACTGGGCATTCCAGTTCCTGGCAGCCGCAAACCATGACTATGTAATCGATGGCTGGGCAGAAAAAGGTCTGGCAGCCGTTCCGTCAACGGTTGATACCGGTGTATCTATTGTTCATGCGGAGAACCTTGACAGCTTCAGATAACTTGCAGTGAAAACAGCTGCCTGGCTGAAGCAGGCAGTCAGGCAGCTTTTATAATGGAGGTGTGAGAATGAAACTTGAAGTAGTAAGACCTAAAATCGGTATCCTTGCATTGATGCAGGGGCTTTATGACGAATCACAGCCGGAAATACCGGCAAACCAGACAAAATATGTTAACGAAGTGATCGCCCAGCTGTCAGACGTAGCGGATTTTGAATTCCCGGGTCTGGCAAAGGAGAGGCCTGACACAGAGCGCATCATCAAACAGTTTAACGATGAGGATCTGGACGGCGTAATGATCATCAATACCCTGTATTCACCGGGACTTCGGATCGTGCAGGCGTTTAAAAAGAATCATCTTCCGGTGCTGCTGGCGAATATCCAGCCCATTCCCAAGGTGGAAGATTACTGGAACTGGAGTTATCTTACAACGAATCAGGGGATCCATGGAATTCAGGATACCTCCAATATGCTTATGAGACTGGGCTACCATCCTTCCATTATTACGGAAGACTGGAAGAGCGACCGCTTCAAGAGCTATGTGCAGGATTGGGCCATGGCGGCGGCAACAGCTCACAGATTATGTTCCGTCAGACTGGCCTGCTTCGAGAAGATGCAGAACATGGGAGATATTCTGGGGGATGAAGTGGCATATTTCCAGACCTTCGGAATCGAAATGCTGACAGAGGGCATCGGGGAAGTGGTTTCCTGCATGAACGAGGTTACCGAGGCGGAGATCGACGCGCAGATCGCGGAAGATTATAAAAACTTTGAAGTGGATAAGAACATTCCGGAAAAGAATCACAGATACGCGGCCAAACTGGAACTGGCCTTTGAGAAGTTCTGTGAAGAGCACAATTATGACGGCTTTACAGCGAACTTTAACGCATTTAAAGAGGATGGACGTTTTGAGCAGATCCCGATCCTCGGTTCTTCCAATATGATGGCCAAAGGTTACGTATACGCGGCGGAAGGCGATGTTCATGTAATGGCGCTGGAAGCTGCCGGACATTTAATGATCGGAAACCCGAACTTCACCGAAATGTATTCTCTGGATCATGTAAGAGACGCTTGTATGTTTGCTCACATGGGAGAAGGGAACTGGAAGGTTGCGCGGAAAGACAGACCGGTGAAACTGATTGACAGGCCGCTGGATATCGGCGGACTGGATAATCCTCCGACTCCTATTTTCAGCGCTGAACTGGGGGTTACTACAGTTGCTTCGCTGGTGCCGATCTCCGGAAATCAGTACCGGATGGTGGCCATGAGGGGTACTGTCCTGGACGAGCCGTTAATTCCCGGCATTCCCATGAACCATACGTTTTTCAGACCGGACAGCGGAGTAAAAGCAGCTATGGATGGCTGGCTGAAATACGGAGGAACACATCATCAGGTACTCTGGACAGGCGATTATATGAACCGGTTAGAGCAGCTCTGCAATATCTGGGGTATTGAGTTTGTAGCTGTATAACCGCGTAGAAAAAGGGCTGCATACCCGACGAGGTAAGCAGCCCTTTATAAAAAAGAAGAGGAGGAAAAGATTTAAAATGAAATTAACCGGAATTGATCATATTACCATCAACCTTCTTGACGTTGAAAAAAGTATTCGATTTTATGAGGAGATTATGGGCTTAAAGAAGCTGCGGGATGTAGACATGGGGGATCATATTCTGCATTTATATCAGATGCCGGGCGCGAAGCTGGAACTGATCGAGTATAAGGAAGCGCAGCATATCGTTCAGACGGGAAATACCGATATAGGCATCTACCGGCATTTCGCTCTGTTGACAGATGATATCCGGGAACTGGAAAAAAAGTGCAGAGAGTTCGGATGCGGCATAAATATGGAGCCTTCTTACATTAAACAGCTGGATATAACCGCCATGCTCGTTAAGGATCCCAATGGAGTTGAAATAGAAATTATCGAGGGCTGAAAATATGAGTGATGTTTATTTAATGGCGATCGATCTGGGAACAAGTTTTATTAAAGCGGGAGTTTACTCCGTAAACGGAGAATGCGTTGCTTCAGAATCCGCGCCGGTAAAAGACTCCAGGCCGGGGCCCGGGATCTTCATACAGAAAGGAGAAGATCTTTTCGGAGCGGTGCTGGAATGCGTCAAGAAAACAACGGACCGGATCGGTGACAAAAAGAAAAAAATCGAGGCGATTTCTTTCACGGGACAGATGTCCGGCTTTATGGGGGTGGATAAAGACTGGAATGACATTACCACCTGGTCCTGTTCGCTGGACAGCCGTTACATGCCCTATGCAGAGAAGCAGATGCAGGAGCTGAAAGATATGTTTCTGCGCATCGGCGGGACGAATTTTCCGCAGATGGCGCCGAAATATGCCTGGTTTAAAAATGAATATCCGGAAGAAAGCAAAAAGATCGCTAAGTACCTGATGATCAGCGGCTATGTAATAGGAAAACTGGGGGATATCGGAGTGGAGGACGCGGTCATAGACCGTTCCTTTACCGAATGGACCGGTTTGGCGGATGTGCAGCACGACAGATGGTCAGAAGAAATCTGCGGGCGGATCGGCCTGGATCAGAAGTACCTTCCCAGAATCGTGAATTCCAATCAGATCTGCGCGCATCTGAATCAAAAGATGGCGGACATGCTTGGCTTAAAGGCAGGCATACCGCTGGTTTCCGGGGCGGGAGATAAAGCTGCCGGCTGCCTGGGCGCGGCTATCGTGGATTATGGAGATACGATTTTTGAGGCTTCTTCCTATGGAGAGGTCAGCTGCTGCGTTCCGGAATACCGTCCGGATATGGACGAAAAACGTCTGGATGTCATTCCCTCCGCTGTACCCGGAGACTTTTTCTCGACCCATTTTATCGCGGGTTCCGGAATTACGCTGGACTGGTTCATGGACACTTTCGCGAAGCGGGATACGCAGTCGGTAAAAGAGGCGTTTGCCGATATGGAGGAAAAAATGAAGGCGGTAGAGCCGGGGTGCAACGGCTTAATGGCTATCGGCCTTCTGGGCGGAAGCTCCATGCCTCTGGACGGAGATCTGCGGGGGATGTGGATGGGCTTTGACTGGAGTCATGGGAAAGAACATTTTTACAAAGCCCTTCTGGAAAGCTTTACCTATGACTTTACCCTTGCCCTGAACCGGATCGAAGCGCTGTATCCGGAGTACAGTATCGAGCAGGTGAAAATCATTGGCGGCGGAGCCAAATCCCCTGTCTGGACACAGATGTGCGCGGATGTGCAGAAGAAAGAATACGCGGTCCTGGACAGAGAAGATGTAGCTCTCTGGGGGGCGTCCATTCTTGCCGGCAATGCGGTGGGTATTTTTGCGGATCTGAAAGAAACGGCAAAGAAACATGTTCATATCAGAAAAAAATATGCTCCTGTGATCGAAACGGGAAAGAAGTACATGAAAAATATGGAACTTTATAAAAAATATGTAGTCGAACTGCATGATTTTTACCGCCGATTAAAAGAGATCAGCGAAGTATAACAGAGAGAGGTGCGAATATGAAGGCTTATGTGATGAATGAAAACCGGGAGATGGGGATCGCTGATCGCCCGGAACCTAAGGAGACAGACAGAAATCTGATCGTAAAAGTGCATTCGGCATCCATATGCGGAACAGACATGAGAACTTTTTTGCATGGAAACGAGAAGATCACTCCGCCGCGTATCCTCGGACATGAGTTTGCGGGTGATATCGTATACGCAAGTGCCTACGCGAAAGAAATGGGCTATAAAGAGGGGGACAGAGTCACCGCGGCGCCGGCCATCGGCTGCGGGGAGTGCTGGCCCTGCAGAACAGGTCATACGAATATGTGCGATCATCTGGAAACCATCGGATTTCAGTATGACGGTGTCTTCGCGGAATATGTGGAAATCCCGGAGAAAGCGATCCGCATGGGAAATGTGATCCATCTTCCTGACAATATCTCTTATGATTCCGCCACGCTGATCGAGCCGGCAGGCTGCGCATATAACGGTCAGAGCTATCTGCATATTCATGAAGGAGATCATGTGGTTATATACGGAAGCGGTATTATCGGATGCATCCATGCGGAACTGGCTTTCTTAAGCGGCGCTGCCAAAGTTATGATCTGTGAGCCGGTGGAAAAAAGAGGGCGCATTGCGGAAGAAAAGGTTCCCGGCCTAATCTGGATCGACAACGGAAAAAAGAACGCGGTGGAAGAAGTAAGAAAGCTGACAGACGGAGTAGGAGCAAATGTAGTGATCACAGCAACTTCCTTCGCGCCGGTACAGAAGGAAGCACAGGATATGGCGGCGAAAATGGGAAGAATCTGCCTGTTTGGAGGCCTTGCAGGGGAAAGTACAGGGTACATCGATTCCAATAAAATTCACTACAAAGAACTTCAGATCTGCGGCGTTCATGCCACAACACCCGCGTACATGAAAGAGATCATGAAGCTTCTGGAGGAGGGAAAGCTGGATTCTGCCAAGTATATTGAGAGATTTTATCCGTTGGAGGATATCCAGAAAGGCTTTGAAGCCATCAGAGATGAAAACATCATGAAAGTGGTGATCCATCCGTAAAAGAAATACTTTGCGTATGGAAAGCGCCGGGCGGACAAGGGATCGTCTGCCCGGCGTTTTTGAACGTTTTGCCAGGAACAATATTTTGAGAATATCAGCGGAAATTCCCCGCAATCTGTGTTAAAATAAAAAGATAACCGCTGTATTAGCATTTTACGAAAGAGATGGATCAGCAGCATGTGCGGAAGATATTATGTAGAAGATCCGGCAGCTCCGAAGGGGATCCGCGATATTTGCCCTTCCGGGATGGCGGAGGTCCTGCTTGCCGAGGGAGACGGCCTGGTCTCTGTAAAGATGCTCTGGGGCTTCCCGGCCACCCAAGGCCAGGGGCTCCTGATCAACGCCAGGGCGGAAACGGTGTGTGAAAAGAAAACCTTTCGGGAAAGTTTTCTGCACCGCCGCTGCCTGATCCCGGCCAGGGGATTTTATGAGTGGAATAAGAAACGGGAGAAATATACCTTTGAGAGGAAGGATTCCCGGCCGCTGTTTCTGGCAGGCTGTTACGATCTGGTGGAAAATCAGAAGCGCTTTGTAATCCTGACTACCAGGGCCAACGCTTGGGCTGCGCCGGTCCATGACCGGATGCCGCTGATCCTGGAGCCGGAGGATGCAAAAGCCTGGGTGACGGACGAAAAGGCGGCCCGGGAGATCCTGCGGAAGATCCCCGCTGCGCTTCGGTCGGAAACCGAATACGAACAGCTGACTCTGTTCTGAATACCGCAGAGACAGATTCTGAAGGCCGCCGGTTTTTCGTATCGCAAAGATAGGAAAGAGAATCCTGCAGTTCATGAGAAAAATGAAAAAAATATGGAAAAAATTATATACGCCTCTGACTTTTCTTCCGGCAGTCTGCATCGCTCTGCTGATTTTCGGATTTTCCGCCCAGACAGGCGAAGAGTCTTCCGGACTGAGCAGCCAGGTGACGGAGATGCTTGTCCGCACCGCGGACCGGATCGCGGATGCCGGATGGACGGAAGAGGAGATCCAGAACAGAGTAGATACCTATGAGATCTATGTCCGTAAAGGAGCGCACATGACAGAGTACGCGGTTTTGGCCATTTCGCTGTTTCTGCCCCTCAAGGGCTGCGGGTGGAAGGGCCGCCGGCTGGTCCTGACCACCTTCCTGATCTGCGCGGTCTTTGCCGCTGGAGACGAGTGGCATCAGTCTTTCGTGGGCGGCAGAGGACCATCGCCGGTGGATGTGGGTATCGACTGTCTGGGGGCCGGGGCCGGGATCCTGCTTATGGGCTTCGGCCAATGGCTGAGAAATTAGAGAGGCGCCCATTTTGTTGTGTTTTATCTCTTCTTCAGGCAGTGTCCGTGTACAAGGGGCTCAGCACCTTCACGACTCAAAAATAAAGATTACAGGAGGAAAAATCATGGAATGGACAGAGAACCTTACAGGTCTTCAGCATATCGGCATCCCCACGGAGAATATCCGGGCCACGGCGGACTTTTTCCACCGGCTGGGGTTTGAGACGGCCCTGGAGACGGATAATGAGGGATCAAAGGTTGTTTTTCTGAAACTGGGAAGCCTGGTAGTGGAAACGTACGAAGTCGAAAAGGCCGCCGGCTGTGAGGGGGCCATTGATCACATGGCGCTGAACGTCCGGGACATTCGGGAGGCGTACCGGCAGGTATCCGGCCTGGGTATCCGGATCCTGCAGGAGATCACCTTCCTTCCCTTCTGGGAAAACGGGGTGAAATTCTTTATTGCGGAAGGACCGAACAGAGAGCGGATCGAATTTGCCCAGTATCTGTAGAAATCAGGAAAGAACGGCAGGGGGCGCTGTTTCATGGAAGAGAGAGCATCTATGGAGCGGCGCCCCTTAAATGTTCACGAAAAATTCATTGTTAAATAGGTAAGAAAGTGCTAGAATAGGAGCGGTATGTAAACGGACAGACCGCTGCGGGGCAGCGCTGTCCCAGTATGAACAGTAACAGGAGCGATTTAGAATGAAATTATCCGAGCGAATTTTCGGCACCCACAGTGCCAGGGAATTGAAGAGGATCATGCCCATTGTGGATAAGATCGAAGCTCTGCGGCCTGCCATGCAGAAGCTGACGGATGAGGAACTGAAAGGGAAGACCCGGGAATTCAAGGAACGTCTCGGCAAGGGGGAAACCCTGGATGATCTGCTGCCGGAGGCCTTCGCGGTAGTCCGGGAGGCGGCCAAAAGAGTCCTGAATATGGAGCACTACCGGGTACAGCTCATCGGCGGGATCATCCTGCATCAGGGCCGTATCGCCGAGATGAAGACCGGTGAGGGCAAGACCCTGGTCTCCACGCTGCCGGCGTATCTGAATGCCCTGACCGGCAGAGGCGTGCATATCGTTACCGTCAATGATTACCTGGCCAAGCGTGACGCCGAGTGGATGGGCCAGGTCCATGAATTTCTGGGCCTGACGGTAGGCGTGGTCCTGAACTCCATGAAGAATGATGAGCGCCGGGCAGCCTACGCCTGCGACATTACCTATGTCACCAACAATGAGGATGGTTTCGACTATCTGCGTGACAACATGGTCATCTATAAAGAGCAGCTGGTGCAGAGGGAACTGGCCTACGCCATCATCGATGAGGTGGACTCTGTCCTGATCGACGAGGCCCGGACGCCCCTGATCATTTCCGGTCAGAGCGGCAAATCCACCAAGCTCTATGAAACCTGTGATATCCTGGCTCAGCAGCTGAAGCGGGGCGAGGCCTCCGGGGAGGTCACCAAGATGACCGCCATCCTGGGAGAGGAGATCACGGAGACCGGCGATTTTATCGTCAACGAGAAGGATAAGATCGTGACCCTCACCGAGGAAGGCGTCAAGAAGGTGGAGAAATTCTTCCATATAGAAAACCTTTCCGATCCGGAGAACCTGGAGATCCAGCACAACATCATCCTGGCTCTGCGGGCCCACAATCTGATGTTCCGGGATCAGGATTATGTGGTGAAGGACGACGAGGTCCTCATCGTAGATGAATTTACAGGGCGTATCATGCCGGGCCGCCGTTACTCCGACGGTCTCCATCAGGCCATCGAGGCCAAGGAGCACGTGAAGGTCCGCAGGGAGAGCAAGACCCTGGCCACCATCACCTTCCAGAACTTCTTTAACAAATACGAGAAAAAGGCCGGTATGACCGGTACCGCCCTGACAGAGGAGCAGGAGTTCCGGGATATCTACGGCATGGATGTCATCGAGATCCCCACCAACAAGCCGGTGGCCCGTGTCGATTACAACGACGCGGTCTATATGACCAAGAAGGAAAAGTTCCACGCGGTGGTGGAAGAGATCAAGGAGGCGCATGCCAGAAGACAGCCGGTGCTGGTGGGTACCATCACCATCGAGACTTCCGAGATGCTCAGCAAGATGCTGAAAAGGGAGGGGATCCCGCATCAGGTCCTGAATGCCAAGTTCCATGAACTGGAGGCGGAGATCGTTTCCCATGCCGGCGAGGCGGGAACGGTGACCATTGCCACCAACATGGCGGGCCGTGGTACGGATATCAAGCTGGACGAGGAGGCCAGGGCTGCCGGAGGATTAAAGATCATCGGCACGGAGCGCCATGAGTCCAGGCGTATCGATAATCAGCTCCGGGGACGTTCCGGACGCCAGGGAGATCCTGGAGAGTCCAGATTCTATATTTCTCTGGAGGACGACCTTATGCGCCTCTTCGGCTCCGAGAAGCTGATGGGCGTGTTCCGGGCTATGGGCGTGGCGGAAAACGAGCAGATCGAGCACAAGATGCTGACCTCCGCCATTGAAAAAGCCCAGGAGAAGATCGAGGGCAACAACTACGGCATCCGGAAGAATCTGCTGGATTATGACCGGGTCAACAATGAGCAGCGGGAGATCATTTACAAAGAAAGACGCCGGGTACTGGACGGCGAGAATATGCGGGATTCCATATTTAAGATGATCTACGACACGGTGGACGGCACCGTGGATATGTGCATCTCCGAGGACGCGGAGCATTCCGAATGGGATCTCCAGGAGCTGAACCGCCTGCTGATCCCGGTGATCCCCCTGAAGCCGGTGACGGAGGAAGATGTCAAGGGGCTGAAAAAGAACGAGCTGAAGCAGAAGCTGAAAGAGAGCGCGGTGAAGCTCTACGAGGAGAAAGAGACGGAATTCCCACAGGAAGAGCAGATCCGGGAACTGGAGCGGGTGATCTTACTGAAGGTCATCGACCAGAAGTGGATGGACCACATCGACGACATGGATCAGCTCCGCCAGGGCATCGGCCTGCAGGCCTACGGACAGAGAGATCCCAAGGTAGAGTACAAGATGGCTGCCTACGATATGTTCAACGAGATGGTGGATTCCATCCAGCAGGATACCGTGCGTCTCCTGTATCATGTGCGCATTGAGCAGAAGGTGGAGAGAGAGCAGGTCGCCAAGGTGACCGGCACCAACAAGGACGACAGCGCCGTGAAGAAGCCCGCCCAGAGAGCAGAAAAGAAGATCTATCCCAACGATCCCTGCCCCTGCGGAAGCGGCAAGAAGTACAAACAGTGCTGCGGAAGGAAAAAGGTCGGCTGACCGTTCCGAAAAACGGATGACGGCGCCGCGGTTTCCGCGGTGTCTGCATATAAAAATCAAAAATAAGAAAGTGGGTGAAACTTGTGGTAGAACTTGATCAGTTTAAGACCGAGCTGAACGCTTACGAGGGACCATTAGTGGAAGTGAGGGATTCACTTTGACCTCGCTAACAAAGAGCAGAGGATCGAAGAATTAGAAAGAAAGATGGAGGAACCGGATTTCTGGGATGTGCCCGAGAAGGCGCAGGAACAGATGAAAGAGCTGGGCGATCTGAAAGAAGACCGGGATACCTACAAGAAACTGGTGGCGGCCAAAGAGGACATGGAAACGCTGATCGAAATGGGATACGAGGAGAACGACCCCTCCGTGATCCCGGAGATTCAGGAGATGCTGGAGGACTTTAAGCAGAGCTTTGACGCCATCCGGGTGAAGACTCTCCTGTCCGGGGAATATGACAAGTGCAACGCCATTCTGAAGCTGAACGCGGGGGCCGGCGGCACCGAGGCCATGGACTGGTGCGGCATGCTCTACCGGATGTACCGCAGATGGGCGGAGCGAAAGGGCTTTGCCGTGGAAGAACTGGACTTTCTGGAGGGCGAGGAAGCCGGCGTAAAATCCGTTACCTTTCAGGTCAACGGAGAAAATGCTTACGGCTACCTGAAGTCGGAAAAAGGCGTGCACCGTCTGGTGCGGATCTCTCCTTTCAACGCCAATGGGAAAAGACAGACTTCCTTCGTGTCCTGCGACGTCATGCCGGATATCGAGGACGATATCGACATTGAGGTGAAGGACGAGGATATCCGGATCGATACCTACCGATCCAGCGGCGCCGGCGGACAGCACATCAACAAGACGTCTTCCGCCATCCGTATTACCCATTTCCCCACGGGGATCGTGGTGACCTGCCAGAATGAGCGTTCTCAGCACATGAACAAGGAGAAGGCCATGCAGATGCTGAAGGCCAAGCTGTACATGCTGGCCCAGGAAGAGCAGGCGGCCAAACTGTCGGGGATCCGGGGCGAGGTGACGGATATTGCCTGGGGCAATCAGATCCGCTCCTACGTGATGCAGCCGTATACTATGGTAAAAGATCACAGGACCAACGAGGAGACGGGACAGGTGGACAACGTCATGGACGGAGATATCGACCGCTTTATCAACGCCTATCTGAAATGGACCGCTCTGAAAAAATAGAGGCGGATACAGGGAGAAAGAAGACAGGATCTGACGGGCTGCCGGCAGCGGCCCGGCTCCGGATCCTGTCTTCTGTGTTTCCCGGGAGTGAAATAGTGCTTGCGAAAACCCCGGGTTTATGATACTATCTTTTCTGTGAGCACAAATGTTTTTCGCTGACGCACAGAAAAGGGCAGGAGAACAATGAGTGAGAAGTATTACGTTGTGAAAGAAAAGGCAGTTCCCGAGGTGCTGCTGAAAGTCCTGGAAGTTAAGAAGCTTATGGAGAGCAGCCGGAAGCTGACCGTTCAGCAGGCAGCGGAGCAGGTGGGCATCAGCCGCAGCTCCTTTTATAAGTACCAGGACGATATTTTCCCCTTCCACGACAACGCAAAGGGAAAAACCATCACATTTATCCTCCAGATGGAGGACGAGCCCGGGATCCTCTCGGATGTGCTGAAGATCATCGCGGAATATCACGGCAACATCCTGACCATCCATCAGTCCATCCCCATTAACGGAGTCGCCACCCTGACCATCAGCGTGGACATCGCCCCGGAGCTGGGGGACGCGGCGGCCATGGTGGATCACATTGAGGAGAGACCGGGTGTGCATGATTTAAAAATACTAGGCAGGGAGTGAAGAAAAAATGGTTAAGATCGCAGTATTAGGCTATGGAACCGTAGGATCCGGCGTGGTGGAGGTTTTCAGGGAAAACCGCGGCAGCATCGGCAAAAAAGCCGGAGAAGAGATAGAAGTAAAATACGTGCTGGATCTCCGGGATTTTCCGGGAGACCCGGTGGAAAAGATCCTGGTCCACGATTACCAGGTGATCCTGGAGGATCCGGAAGTCCGGGTGGTGGTGGAGACCATGGGAGGCCTGAAGCCGGCCTATGAATTCACAAAACAGGCCCTGCTGGCAGGCAAAAGCGTCTGCACCTCCAATAAGGAGCTGGTGGCCCGGCACGGAGCGGAGCTGATGGAGACCGCCCGGGAACACAGCGTGAATTATCTCTATGAGGCCAGCTGCGGCGGCGGCATTCCCATTATCCGCCCCCTGTGCACCTGCCTCACCGCCGATGAGATCGACGAGGTCAGCGGCATCCTCAACGGCACCACCAATTATATCCTGACCAAGATGACCAGCGACGGCACGGATTTTGAAACAGCTCTTCATGAGGCGCAGGAGAAGGGGTACGCGGAGCGGAACCCCGAGGCGGATGTGGAGGGCTACGATGCCTGCCGCAAGATCGCCATTCTTTCCTCTCTGGCCTTCGGCAGCCAGGTGGATTATCAGGATATCTACACGGAAGGGATCACAAAGATCACAGCGGAGGATATTAAATACGCCCAGGCCATCGGCGTCAGCATCAAGCTGCTGGCCACCAGCCGCCGGGTGGAGGGCGGCGTTTACGCCATGGTAAGCCCGGTGATGATCGGCGCTTCCAATCCCCTGTACAGTGTGTCCGGCGTGTTCAACGCTATTTTCGTACACGGAAATATGCTGGGGGACGCCATGTTCTACGGAAGCGGCGCCGGAAAGCTCCCCACCGCCAGCGCTGTGGCAGCCGATGTGGTGGACTGTGTCAGACATCTGGGAAAGAACATCCCCATCAGCTGGGGCGAGGGCAAAATGGCACTGATGGATACCGGAGATGTGAAGCATCGCTTCTTTGTGCGCCTGCAGGGCAGCCTGGGAGAGCGCCGTCAGGAAGTGGAGGCGGCCTTCGGACCGGTGGAGACCATCAGCGTGCCCGGCGTAGACGGGGAATTCGCCTTTATCACCGGCGAGATGCCGGAGGCGGAATATAAGAGAAAAGCGGAAAAGACAGAAGGAATCATCAGCATGATAAGGGCCAGATTCTGATCGGGGAACGCTCCGGTCAGGAGCAGGCAGAGGAGCGGACAGCGGCATCTGTCTGCGGAAAGACCCGCAGGAGGAGAAAGATTATGAAATATATTGTAATGCTGGGCGACGGTATGGCCGACGAGCCCCTGGAAGCGCTGGGAGGGAAAAGCCCCCTGGAGTACGCGGATACCCCCACCCTGGACGATTACGCAAAAAAATCAGAGATCGGCATGGTATCCACGATCCCGGAGGGTATGTCGCCGGGAAGCGACACCGCCAACCTTTCCGTCATCGGATATGATCCCCGGGAATACTATACCGGGCGTTCCCCTCTGGAGGCTCTGAGTATCGGCGTACCGATGAAGGATACGGATGTGGCCCTGCGCTGCAACATCGTCACCCTCTCCCGGGAAGAAGGGATCCCCTATGAGAAACGGACCATTCTGGATCACAGCTCCGGGGAGATCCGCACAGAGGACGCGGCGGAGCTGCTGAAAGCCGTTGCGGCGGAGCTGCAGGATGAAACGTATCAGTTTTACGTGGGCACCAGCTACCGTCACTGTCTGATCTGGGCCAACGGTTCGGTCGTACCTCTGACGCCGCCCCACGATGTGCTGGGACAGGTGATCGGGGAGTACCTTCCCAAAGACGCCCGGCTCCGGGAGATGCAGGAAAAGAGTTACGAGATCCTGTCCCGGCATCCCATAAATATCGAGAGGGTAAAAAAAGGCCTGAATCCCGCCAACAGCCTCTGGTTCTGGGGCGCGGGCACCCGGCCGGCCCTGTCCTCGTTTTATGAGAAATACCACAAACGGGGCGTAATGATCTCCGCGGTAGATCTGCTGAAAGGCATCGCCGTAGGCGCGGGCATCGAAAATAAGATCGTGGAAGGGGCCAACGGAGGTCTGGATACCAACTATGAAGGCAAAGCCCAGGCAGCCATCGACGCCCTGCTGAAAGAGGGCTATGATTTCGCCTACATCCATCTGGAGGCCCCGGATGAAATGGGCCACCAGGGAAGCCCGGAGCGGAAGGTCCAGGCCATCTCCAACATGGACAAGCGGATCCTGAAGCATATCCGGGAAGCCATGGACGCTTCCGGGGAGGATTACCGCCTGCTGGTGCTGCCGGATCATCCCACCCCCATCCGGCTTCGGACCCATGTGGCGGAGCCTGTGCCCTATCTGCTCTACGACAGCACAAAGCCCCAGGACCGCTCCTGGCACTATAACGAGCGGGAAGCGGCGGAGAGCGGCCGTCATATAGACAGAGGCTGCGACCTTATGGGCTACCTGTTTCAGGAATAAGCCGGGAGGCGGGGAACATGTTCAGAGAAATGAGACGGAAAAAGCAGCAGCTTTCCCGGGAGGAGACGGAAGGCCTTCTGGAGAAAGGGACGTCCGGTGTGCTGGCGGTGCTTGGCGACGGGGACTGGCCCTACGCGGTGCCTTTAAGCTACGCGTACCGGGAGGGGAAGATCTACTTTCACTGCGCCGGCAGCGGCCATAAGCTGGACGCGGTCCGGAACTGCCAGAAGGTTTCCTTCTGCGTCGTCGGGCAGGATCAGGTGATCCCGGAAAAATATACCACCTGCTTCCGCAGCGCCATTGCCTTCGGCCGGGCCAGGATCCTGGAGGAGGACGCTGAAAAAAGAAAGGCCATCCTGCTGCTGGCAGAAAAATACTGTCCGGAACAGCGGGCCGGGTGGCGGGAAGAAATAGACAGGGAGTGGAAAAACCTGTGCCTGGTGGAGATCACCGTAGATCACCTCACCGGAAAACAGGCCGTCGAACTGAGAAAATCCGCGGATTAAAACAGAAAAAAAGCAGTGCCGGAAGACAGAGATCCATCTTTCGGCACTGCTTTTCTGCGCCGCCGCCCAGGACGTAAGAGCCGGCGTCCGCTGAGGAACCGGGTCAGTTGCCTGCCGGAATGTCCAGGTAAAAACATACCAGCGTGGTCTCCTGGTAGGGGATGATCCACAGGAAGCCGATAAAACAGCTTAAGATCCCCAGCAGATACATGCCCAGGAAACTGAACCGCAGATAAAGATACCTGCCCTTCCGCCCTTTCATGAGGGCCCTGCTTTTTTTCAGGGCTTCCCCGGCGGAAAGATCATCGTGATCCAGCAGCAGGTAAATGGCCAGGGAAAACCACAGGGTGATCAGGACGGACAGAAAAACTGCCGCGAACTGCCAGCCGAAGGTAAGTCCGTAGAAAAGGGGTTCGCTGATCTGTCCGGCGTCCAGCCAGAGGACGAAAAAGATATCCGGGATCTCCAGCACCAGGGTCATGGCGGCCAGAAGGGTTTTTACCGCCAGAAGCCGGTCTGACTGGCTGCTGAAGGCGTAAAAGAGATCCCCGAAAGCGATCTCCTGTCCCCGGCAGGCCAGCAGCGCCATCCGGGAGAGCCCCACCAGCAGCATACTGGTGAATACGGAGACCGCGAAGGCCAGGAAGAACCGCAGGAGGATGCCGGAGATCCCCGGCACCTGTCCCAGCAGAGTCCCGGGCAGGGTATTCAGGATCATGCTGATCAAGGCAATGAGCAGCAGGCCTCCGATAAACATTCCGTAGCGTCCCTGGAGGGTGATCCGTGCCTTGGTTTTCAGATAAGCGCTGTATCGGGTCATACTGTCAACTCCTGCTCTGTAAGATAATAGGCCCATTCCGGGCATTCTCCGCTGTTCCCGGGAGAAACCACGATTTCAGAAGTCATGGGGGAATCCGCTTCTTCGCTGTATTCTTCATATACTTCCTGAAAATACCGGATCAGTTCCCGCATTTCCTCCCGGGGGATCAAAAGGAAACTGCCGGCGACGATCAGCACCTCCAGAGAAATCCCCACAATACCGGTGATCATGCCGGTGAGGGCGCTGGAGCGCATGCGTCCGGAGCCTCTGGACAGAAGCGCCAGGATCACGGCCAGAGCCCCCACAAACAGGGACAGTCCCGCCGCGATCATCACAAGGGAGGCGATCCCCAGGATAAAAGAGGCGCCCGCCATGGCGCCGGAGCCGTATTCGTCCCGTTCTGTATAGGAATCCATGGAAAACTCCTTTCAAACATAAAACTTTAAGATGCAAAGCCGTCATACAGCATCATACATGATGCGGTTGACAAATTCAAGCCCTTTTGGTACCCCTCTCCTGGAAGCCTGAAAGGAGGAAGACCGTATGGATATCATCAGAAAACTGGCGGAAGAGCTGAAGGTCAAGCCCTGGCAGACAGAGGCGGCGGTGCGGCTCATAGACGAGGGAAACACCATTCCTTTTATTGCCAGATACAGAAAAGAAGCCACGGGATCTTTGAACGACGAGATCCTGAGAAAATTATATGAACGCCTGAATTACCTTCGGGGCCTGGAGGAGAGAAAGGAGCAGGTCCGCTCCGGCATTCAGGAACAGGGGAAATGGACGGAAGAACTGGCAAAGGCCCTGGAAAAGGCGGAGACTCTGGTGGCGGTGGAGGATATCTACCGCCCCTACCGGCCCAAAAGACGGACCCGGGCTTCCATTGCCAGAGAGAAGGGGCTGGAGCCGCT
Organism: Candidatus Scatomonas sp.; assembly: GCA_963928055.1. Lineage (GTDB taxonomy): Bacteria > Bacillota > Clostridia > Lachnospirales > Lachnospiraceae > Scatomonas. The sequence goes on from CAWVDN010000004.1 coordinate 105,928, forward strand.
GGCTGCCAGGATCCTGCTCCAGAAGATGGGACGCCCTCTGGAAGAAGAGGCAAAAGCGTGGGTCTCCCGGGAAAAAGGAGTGGGCACGCCGGAGGAGGCCCTGGCCGGCGCCGGGGATATCCTGGCGGAGCAGATCTCGGATGAGGCCGCTTACCGGGCGGAGATCCGCCGCCGGACCCTTCGGGAAGGCCTGGTGGTTTCCTCGGCTAAGGATGAAAAAGCATCCTCTGTCTATGAGATGTATTACGATTTTCAGGAACCTGTGTCCAGGATCGCCGGGCACCGGATCCTGGCTATCAACCGCGGGGAAAAAGAAAAATTCCTTACAGTAAAGATCCAGGCCCCGGAGGAGGAGATCCTCCGTTATCTGGAGAAAAGGATCCTGTCCGGGGACGATCCCTTCACCGCTCCTTTTCTGAAAGAGGTGATCCGGGACAGCTACCGCAGGCTGATCGCCCCGGCCATCGAGCGGGAGATCCGCGGGGAACTCACGGAGAGGGCCGAAGAGGGCGCCATCCAGGTGTTCGGGAAAAATCTCCAGCAGCTGCTGATGCAGCCGCCCATTGCCGGACAGGTGGTCCTGGGCTGGGATCCGGCCTTCCGTACCGGCTGCAAGCTGGCGGTGGTGGACTCCACGGGAAAAGTGCTGGATACAGCCGTGATCTATCCCACCGCCCCCACCAATGAGGGGAAGATCCGGGCGGCCAGGGAAACCCTAAAAAAGCTGATCCGCAGGTACCATGTGACCCTGATCTCTGTGGGAAACGGCACCGCTTCCCGGGAATCGGAGCAGGTGATCGTAGATCTGCTGAAGGAGATCCCGGAGCCGGTGCAGTACGTGATCACCAACGAGGCGGGAGCCTCCGTCTACTCCGCCAGCCAGCTGGCCACAGAGGAATTTCCCGAATTTGACGTGGGGCAGAGAAGCGCCGCCTCCATTGCCAGAAGAGTGCAGGACCCCCTGGCGGAACTGGTGAAGATCGATCCCAAAGCCATCGGCGTAGGACAGTATCAGCACGATATGGATCAGAAAAAGCTGGGGGACGCCCTCACCGGCGTGGTCGAGGACTGCGTTAACCGGGTGGGCGTGGATCTGAACACCGCCTCCGCCCCTCTCATGGAGTATATTTCCGGCATTACGAAAACCATCGCGAAGAATATCGTGGCGTACCGGGAAGAGCACGGAAGATTCCGGAACCGGAGGGAACTTCTGAAGGTTTCCAAACTGGGGCCGAAAGCTTTCGAGCAGTGCGCCGGCTTTATGCGGATCTCCGGAGGGGAGAATCCCCTGGACGCCACCAGCGTGCATCCGGAGACCTATGAGGCGGTGGAAAAACTGTTTCAGAAGCTGGGCATGAAAACAGAGCAGATCCTGGAGGGGACCGCCCTGTTTTACATCCCGGATCCCCAAAAGCTGGCCGGGGAACTGGGCATCGGTGAGGTGACCCTCAGGGATATTGTAGAGGAACTGAAAAAACCGGGAAGGGATCCCCGGGAAGATATGCCCAAACCGGTTCTCCGAAGCGATGTGCTGGACATCAAAGATCTGAAGGAGGGCATGATCCTGAAAGGGACCGTGAGAAATGTCATTGACTTCGGAGCCTTTGTGGACATCGGCGTCCATCAGGACGGACTGGTGCATATCTCCAAGCTGACAGACAAAAAATTTGTGAAGCATCCCCTGGAAGTGGTCAGCGTCGGGGATATCGTGGAGGTGAAGGTCCTCAGCGTGGATCCGGCAAAGAAGCGGATCTCCCTGTCCATGATCCTTTAAAAAAGAAGTTCTTTTCTGTTTTCGGAAATAGCGGGAGCCGCTGCTCCACCGATGATCTTTCATCTGTTTCGCAGCGGCTCCCGCTTGTGTGTTTTTCTTGTTATTCCCCCAGAAATCCGAAAGGCCGCTCATCGCTGAGAAAATGCATGAGCTGGTAGGAACAGATAATGGCCACATGTTCTTCCCGAAGGATGCGCCGGACCTCTTCCCGGTCCGCCAGGACCACTTCGATCTCTTCGTTTTCCTCCATATATTTCTGGCTGATCTCTCCGGAGGCATAGCCGAACACCGTGGCGCAGGATTCGTCGGTCATGCCGATGGTGGTAAATCCCGGTTTTTCAAACATGGGATCCGCCTGGATCGGGGAGAAGGTAAGGCCTGTCTCCTCGTGGAGTTCCCGGATGGCGGCCTGATGATAATCCTCCCCCGGCTCCACCAGCCCTGCAGGCAGCTCATAAATGTAGCCGTCGATGGGATAGCGGTACTGCCGGATCAGGACGACCCGGTCGCGGTTTTCCCCGTACAGGCTGTAGATCACCACTCCGTCCGGGGTGTTCTGATGGGTCTTCAGCTTCAGGTTTTCAATGTGTTTTGCCCGGGAGGCCACGTAATACCGGGTGGGCCTGCCTTTTTTATTTTTCCCCTGCACCTGATACAGGTTTACAAAGGGATTCTCTGTCAACTGTTCTACTTCGCAGATCTGCGCCATGTGTTTTTCACTTCCTGATATAAGATTTAGCCCCGGCTTTTCAGCAGACGGCTGATATGCTTATATAATAGCAGAGTAATGACAGAAACTGCAATACCTTTCAGCAGATTAAAGGGGGCTACGATCAGCAGGCAGAATTTCAGCAGGCTGTCCACTGCGGGGATAATGGCCTGTCCCATGCCTACAAAGGCGGAGATATCCATGTGGAAAGCGGCCCCGTAAGCCGGAAGCATTAAGTAGGCGTTGATAAAGACCCCTGCGGCGGCCATGATCACGGTACCGACAGTCATGCCGGCCAGAGCGGTTTTTCTGGTTTTATGGCGCTTGTAGATGATCCCGGCAGGGATCACCAGGGAACAGCCGATGAGCAGATTGGCCAGCTCGCCCACAAACATGGTATCCGTTCCGTTGATCACCAGGTTCAGCAGGATCTTGATGAGTTCGATCAGTCCGCCTGCCAGAGGGCCCATGGCGAAGCTGCCGATGAGCACGGGAACCTCGCTGAAATCCAGCTTGTAAAAGCTGGGGGCGAAGGGCAGAGGAAAATCGAAGAGCATCAGAACCACCGCCACGGCGGAAAGCATGCCGATCTGGATCAGAGTTCTGGTGCGGGTGGCCTGGCCTGCGGCGGCCTTTCGGGTTTTCAGTGCGATGTTGTTGTCCATAATTCTCCCTCTTTCCGAAGATCTTAAGCTTGTGTGTGGGACGAATGATGGCGCGCGGCGGGACCTTTTCCGGAGGACCTGAAAAAGTCCCGAAGGACAGAGACCTCGGGACTTTTTGCGCGCGAAATGACAATTCGTTCTTCTTCCATCCAGACTGTAACTGTTGGTACCGGAGTCTCACCGGTTCAGCCGCTGCCATGGCAGCGGGTCGCGGACTATACCGCCAGTGGGGAATTGCACCCCGCCCTGAAGATCTTCTTTTCTGTTATTTTTTTTACAATCCTTATTATAGACGCATAAGCGCCGGAATGCAAGAAATAATTTACATCTCTTCGGTTACGCGTGGGGAATATCTGTAAATTCGCTGATCTCCCGGCTGATGGTACACAGATCTTCCAGAGAAAGATCCGCCAGCCTGGCATGTCCTGTGATCCTGGCAAAGGTTTTCAGCTCCGCCAGAGAGGTGTTCAGGAAATTCGCCACCCGTCTGGCGGCTGGTTCGATCTTCAGCCTTGCCCGGAGATCCGGATCCTGGGTGGCGATGCCCATGGGGCACATGCCGGAGCCGCAGATCCGGTACTGCTGGCAGCCCAGAGCCATCAGGGGCGCCGTGGCCACAGCCACCGCGTCCGCGCCCATGGCGATAGCCTTGGCAAAGTCAGAGGATACCCGCAGGCCTCCGGTGATGATGAGGCTGACGTCCGAGCCGATGCTGTCCAGATATTTTCTGGCCCGGTGCAGGGCGTAGATCGTAGGAACGCTGGAGGAATCCCGCAGGAATCTGGGAGAGGAGCCGGTAGCTCCGCCTCTTCCGTCCACAGTGATAAAATCCGGTTCTCCATACACGCAGAAAGCAAGATCCCGTTCGATGTGGCCGGCAGCGATCTTTACGCCTACCGGGCGGCCGCCGGAGGCCATTTTCAGCTGACGGATCAGCGTTTTCAGGTCTTCCTTTGTCTCGATCCCGGGAAAGCGGGAAGGGGCGGTAATGTCCTGGCCCATGGGCCTGTTCCGCAGACGGCTGATCTCGGGGGTTACCTTTTCCGCCGGCAGGTGTCCGCCCATACCGGGCTTGGTGCCCTGGCCGATCTTGATCTCAATGGCGTCGGCGTTCCGGAGATTTTCCGGGGTGACGCTGTAAAGATTTCCCACGTATTCAAAAATGTATTTGTCCGCCGCCTCCATCTCTTCCGGAAGAATGCCGCCTTCCCCGGAACACATGGCGCTGCCTGCCATGGCGCTGCCCTTTGCCAGAGCGATCTTGGCTTCCCGGGACAGCGCGCCAAAAGACATGTGGGAAATATAGACGGGATGATCCAGCACCAGCGGCTTCTCTGCCCGGGGGCCGATGACCGTCCGGGTGTCCACCTCCGCGTGTTCGTCCAGGGGCATGGGATCCAGCTGCGCTCCCAGGATCAGGATGTCGTCCCAGCCGGGCATGGGGAGCCGGGTTCCCATAGCGGCGGACAGAGTTCTGCCGGAAACCGCCATTTCCTGGATCTCCGCCATCATGCGGCAGCTTTCATCCTTTCGCAGGTACTCTTTCTGGTATTCCAGAGACATCTCCTCCGGCTCCGATTCCGGAAGGGGCCGCTCCGCTGCTTCTTCCCAGAGGGAAAAGGCGGAAGCGGGCTGGTGGCAGACCGGACATTCCGAAAGTTCCCGGAAAGGGCGGCCCTCTTTTTCTTCGTCGTAGATAAAACCGCATACATTACATCTGTATTTTGCCATAGAAAAACCCTCCCATATGGTATGTTGGATATATTATAGCATATTGTTCCCGCCAGGCGGCTGAAAAGCGTCAGCGATACCGGATTTTTTAATCCGGGAAGCTGTCCTTCAGGCACAGGGCGCCGTATCCCAGCCGGGGATCAGGCCATGTTTCATAGCCGGGCAGCTGCCGGGCCCCCCGCCGGAGATAGGCTTTTACTTTTTCCCCGTAGAGAAAGGGATCGTTTCCGCGGAGGATCCCCCACTCCATCAGAAGAGCGGCGGAGCCGGTGACGAACGGGACGGCAAAGGAAGTGCCGCTGAAAAGCCCGTATCCGCCTCCGGGCCGGGGCGCCTGGATCTCTACGCCGGGAGCCGCCAGATCCGGCTTGACGGCTTCGCTGACGGCGGTAAATCCCCTGCCTGAAAAGGGGGCGTAAGACTGCAGACGGGAGTTGTAGGCGGCCACGGAGACGGCCTTTCCCGCCGCGGAGGGGATGGTGAGCGTGGTGTCCGGGGCAGGAAGAAAAAACGCCGCGGAGGCTTCGGAACCCCCCGGCAGCCACATGTGAAAGCGGCCGTCCAGGATCTTTCCGGGGATCATCCGCAGGGTCCAGGCGCCGCTGTCTATGTAATCCCGTTCCGCCGGGGGAAGAAGATCCAGATAGATCTCCTGCAGCAGAGAAAAAGGTCCGGGCATGCCGCAGTAGGCCAGGATCTCGGTATTCCCCAGCCGCAGGCGCACAGGCCCCGGAAGGGGAGGGATGGAAACGGCGGAGCCGTCCGGATGGATCAGCAGCAGGTCCGCCGTATCCGTGTACTGCTTCCAGAGCTGAAGATCGGTGCCCCGGGTGTAGGAGCCTACGGAAAATTCCGTGTCCAGGGGCTGCCCCGGGGTCAGCCTTCCCGCCCGGTGGGTCTTTCCCTCTCCCTCGTTACCGGTGCCGATGCAGATCACATTCCGTCCCAGGCCGGAAACCGTATCGATGTAGGTTTCCAGCAGAGAGTCCCCGCTGTGGGAGCCGTAGTTGTTGCCGAAACTGAGGTTGACGGCGGCAGGGATCTGCAGTTCCATGGAAAGCCGGACGATGTAATCCAGGGCCTGCATCAGCTGTGTGGTCCGGGGGAAAGCCTCCCGGTTCCGGATCCCCCAGTTTTACCACTGCCAGAGAGGCTTCCGGAGCTGTGCCTTTCAGGATCCCTCCGCTGGCCTGGCCGTTTCCAGCCGCGATGCCGAGGACGGCGGTGCCATGGCCGCTGGTATCTCTGCTGGGGAGCCGCTCCAGGGGGAAGCCGGAGGCCAGCGCTTCGTTGATCTCTTCCTGTGTATAGAGGGTCCCCAGCCGATACCCCTCCGGAGGAGGGCCGTCCGGTATGGTCTGATCCCACAGCCGGAGGATGCGGGTGGTGCCGTCGGGATTGCGGAAGTCCGGATGGGTATAGTCGACGCCGGAGTCGATGCAGGCGGCCAGGACGCCCCGGCCGGACAGCCCCTGGCTGCCGGTAAGGGAGCCTTTCTGGACCGGATCGATGCAGGAGGCGGCTCTCCCCTCCGCCGCGGACAGGAAAAGGCTTTTGGGCTTTTCCATGTAGGTGATCTGGGGCAGCAGGCTGACGGCTTCCACCGCGCTTTCCGGAAGCCGGAGGATGGCGTAATTTCCCAGAAGGACCGTATATTCCGCGCCGGTGCCGGCCAGGAAGGAGGGATCCCCCTGGTAGCGGATCACCACTTCAAAACTCCGGTCCCGAAAATCATAGCCTACCGGCAGCTGCAGGGAGCGCAGCCGTTCCTCCGGGGTGGCGTACAGCGCCAGGTTCAGCAGAGTGTCTATTTTCTGGTTTTCCAGGGATTCCACCTCTTTTCGGTGCTTACTGAAAATTTATTCCCTTTTCCGGATCTTATGCTATAATGGAAAAGCATACTACGGAAAGATGAGGATGAGAAAAATGCGAGACTGGAGAGACGGAATCAGGCGGGTGACTCCTTATGTCCCCGGAGAACAGCCGGGAGAGGCGCGGATGATCAAACTGAATACCAACGAGAATCCCTATCCTCCCGCCCCGGGCGTGGAACGGGCTTTAAGGGCGGTCAAAGGAGAGGATCTCCGGCTTTATCCGGATCCTGAAGCCGGGATCCTGGTGAAGGCCCTGGCGGAAAATTACGGGGTAAAACCCTCCCAGGTATTTGTGGGCGTGGGGTCTGACGATGTGCTGGCCATGGCGTTTCTCACATTTTTCAATTCGGAGGAGCCCATCCTTTTCCCGGATATCACCTACTCCTTCTACGACGTGTGGGCGGAACTGTTCCGCATTCCTTACTGCCGGATCCCTCTGGATCCGCAGTTTCGGATCCGCCCGGAGGATTACCGGAGAAACAACGGAGGCATCGTGTTTCCCAATCCCAACGCTCCCACCGGGGAGGAACTTTCCCGGGAAGCGGTGCGGGAGATCCTGGAGAGCAACCGGAATTCGGTGGTGATCGTGGATGAGGCTTACGTGGATTTCGGGGCGGCTTCGGCGCTGCCTCTGCTGGAAGAATACGACAATCTGCTGGTGGTCCAGACCTTTTCCAAATCCAGGGCCCTGGCGGGCATGCGCATCGGCTACTGTTTCGGCAGCGAGGAGCTGATCGCCTGCCTCAACGATGTAAAATATTCCTTTAATTCCTATACCATGGACCGGACGGCCCTGCTCCTGGGGGTGGAGTCGGTAAAGGACAGGGAATATTTCCGGCAGACCACAGCCAGGATCGTGGAGACCCGGGAGTGGTCCAAGGAGCAGCTGCGGCGTCTGGGCTTCCGGTTCGGGGATTCCAGGGCGAATTTTATCTTTGCCTCCCATGAAAAAGTGCCGGCCCGGGAAATCTATCAGGCATTGCGGGAACAGCATATCTACGTGCGCTATTTTGACAAGCCCAGGATCGACAACTACCTGCGGATCACCGTGGGCACCAGGGAGGAGATGGAGGAACTTTTCCGTTTTCTGGAGGCATGGCTGAAGGAGAGGGCGTGAAGTCTTTTGAATAGAGGCCTTCCCATCCCGCATATAATAAACAGGAAGAGGTATGGGAGACAGGTGGAATGAAAAAGCATACCCTGGGAGTGTTCCTGTTCGGCCTGGCTACGGTGATCTCCATGACCTTGCTGTACGGGGCGGATCTGGGAAGAAACTGGCTGGAGGTCAGCGGAAGCGCGGCGAAGGAATACCGGATTCCCATACGCGGAGCGCAGTCGGAGGATCTGCGGGCGGCGCTGACCTTTAACGGTTCCGGTCCGGAGGACAGGAGCGCGGAGATCCTGGAGACCCTGGAGGAAAAGAGGCTGAAGGCAGCCTTTTTCGTCACGGTGGAATGGGCCGGGTCCCACCCCCGGGAACTGGAACGGATCCGGACCTCCGGACAGGAGCTGGGGCTTCTGGGAGACGGAGAAAACAGCGAAGAGGAAGTCCTGGCCGCCAGGGAGGAGCTGGAGCGGCTGGCAGGACAGGAAGTGCGGATGTTCCGCCCCCGGCAGGAGGACTGCGGAAGCCGGATCTTCCGCGCCGCGGAAGACGCGGGCATGCGGGTCCTGGGATGGGGCCTGGACAGCCTGGACTGGAAAGAGTACGGGAAAGAGGAGCTGATCCGGAGGATCGAGGGAAATCTGGAAACAGGGGACATCATCCTGTGCCGCACAGAACCCTCCGCCACGGCGGAGGCGCTCGGAGAACTGACGGAGACGCTGGATGCCGGGGGCTGGAAGCTGCTGCCGCTGTCAGAACTTCTGGGATCGGACCAGGGGTATACAGACCGGCAGGGGATCTGGCATCCGGACAGATTACATAGCTGAAAGAAAGGGGAAATACATTGGAGAATGAATTAAAATTCGCGGTACTCATAGACGCGGATAATATTTCAGATAAATACATCAAGATCATTCTGGAGGAGACGGCCAACAGCGGCATTGCCACCTATAAGAGGATCTACGGGGACTGGACCAGTCCCCAGCTGGCCTCCTGGAAATCCGTGCTGCTGGATAATTCCATTATTCCCATGCAGCAGTACAGCTACACCACAGGGAAGAACGCCACCGATTCCGCCATGATCATCGACGCCATGGATATTCTGTATTCCGGCACAGTGGACGGGTTCTGCCTGGCTTCCTCGGACAGTGATTTTACCAGGCTGGCCGCGCGGCTCAGGGAATCCGGCATGCAGGTCATCGGCATGGGGGAGAGCAAAACGCCCCAGCCCTTTATTTCCGCATGCAACCAGTTTAAATATCTGGATCTTCTCTACGAAAAGAAGCAGGAGGAGACAGAGGCCCTGATGCCGCAGACCAAAAAGCGCCGGGAAAAGACCAAGCCTCAGAAAGAGCTGGAGAAGACAAAAAAGACCATCAACACCATTATCGAGAAATTTTCCGACGAGGACGGGTGGATCTTTTCCGGAAAGCTGGGAGACCAGCTCTCCAAGCGTCTGCCGGATTTTGACGTGCGGAACTTCGGTTTTTCCAAACAGTCGAGCGCTGCCGTCTCTGGGCTGCTACGAGAATCAACAAGGTGTCGGACGGAAACAATCAGAAGCAGATATACTTCCGGGTCAGGGAGGGAAAAATGAAATAAGCGCGAAGGCTGCCGGCGCAGCGCCGTGGGAGGATGTATGAGGTTTACAAAAATGCAGGGCTGCGGCAACGATTACGTGTTTGTGGGACTGCTTCCGGGAACAGGTGGAAGACCCTGCCCGGACAGCCAGGACCGTAAGCGACCGCCACTTCGGGATCGGTTCCGACGGGCTGATCCTCATTAAACCTTCCAAAAGAGCGGATTTTGCCATGGAGATGTACAACGCGGACGGATCCGGGGAGCTATGTGCGGGAACGGTATCCGCTGCCTGGCAAAATATGTGTACGATCACGGGATGACAGCAGGAGAACGGATCACGGTGGAGACCGGAAGCGGGGTAAAAACGCTTTTGCTGACGGTGAAAGACCGCAGGGTCGCGGAAGTGCAGGTAGATTATGGGATCCCCGGAGGTTCCGGGCTTCCAGGATCCCGGTACGGACAGACCGGGAACAGCGCTGGAGGTGCCCGTCTGCATTCGGGGAAAGAATTACCGGTAACACGGCGGTATCCATGGGAAATCCCCATGCGGTGGTGCCTGTGGAAGATCCGGAGAAACTGGATCTTGGACGGCTGGGTCCGGAGTTTTGAGCATTATCGGGATTTTCCCCGACCGGGTCAACACGGAGTTTGTAAAGATCCTGGATCACGAAACCCTTCAGATGCGTGTCTGGGAAAAGAGGGTCCGGGGAGACGCTGGCCTGCGGCACCGGAGCCTGCGCCGCGGCGGTGGCGGCGGTGCGGAACGGCTGGATCTCCGGCCGAAGGGCCACCGTGCGCCTTCCGGGAGGAACCCTGAGGATCCGGTGGGATCCCCAGGGTTCTGTATATATGACGGGGCCGGCGGAAACGGTATTTGAAGGGGGACATCCCTTAAAACAGCCCGCTGATCCGGCCGCTGCCGTCGATATCGATATTTTCCGCCGCCGGACATTTGGGCAGTCCGGCATGGTCATGATCTCCCCGGTAAGGGCAACGATAAAGCCCCGCGCCGGCGGAGATCTTCAGGTTCCGGACGGTTACGGAAAAAATCTGTGGGGGCGCCCAGCTTTCCCGGATCGTCGGAAGAGGCTGTACTGGGTCTTGGCCAACGCATACCGGGCAGCCGCCGTAGCCCAGGCTTCCAGCTGCTCCGCCTGCTTCCGGGCATTGGCCGGTGAGGGAACCACCCGGGAACCGCCGTAGATCTTTGTGACGATCTGCTGCAGCTTCTCTTCAATGGTTCCCCTCCAGATCATAGGAGAAGGTGAAGCCGGAATTGTCCTCCTCGCAGAGCCGTACCACTTCTTCCGCCAGGGAGATCCCTCCCCTCGCCTCCTTTGGCCCAGACCCTCCGACAGGGCCGCGGCGGACGCCCAGCTCCCGGCATTTTTCCTCCACCAGGGCCAGCTCCGCCTTTGTGTCGGAGGGGGGAAGGCGTTGATGGCTACCACGCAGGGCAGATGATAGACATTTCGGATATTGCTCACATGCTTCAGCAGATTGGGCAGACCTTTTTCAGAGCCTCCAGATTTTCTTCGTTCAGATCTTTGATGGCAACCCCTCCGTTGTGCTTCAGGGCCCGGACGCTGGCGACGATCACTACGGCGTTGGCCGCAGTCCCTGCCATCCGGCATTTGATATCCAGAAACTTTTCCGCTCCCAGATCCGCTCCGAAACCGGCTTCCGTGACGCAGGTAATCGCCCAGCTTCAGCGCCATGCGGGTAGCGGTGACGGAATTGCAGCCGTGGGCGATGTTGGCGAAGGGACCGCCCGTGAACGGATGGCGGGGGTGTGCTCCAGGGTCTGGACCAGATTGGGCTTCAGAGCGTCCTTCAGCAGCGCGCACATGGCTCCCTCCGCGTGAAGCTGGCCTGCGGTCACCGGTTTCTGCTCCGAGGCTTTTCCGTAGGTATAGCCCACCACCAGACGGGCCAGCCTGGCTTTCAGATCCTCCAGATCGTTGGCCAGGCAGAGCACGGCCATGATCCTCCGAGGGCGGCGGTGATATCGTAGCCGTCCCTCCCTGGGGTGCCGTTGCTTTTTCCGCCAGGCCGTCCACGATGTTCCGCAGCTGCCGGTCATTCATATCCATGCATCTCCGCCAGGTGATCCGCCGGGGATCGATATTCAGGCTGTTTCCCTGATAAATGTGATTGTCGATCATGGCAGCCAGCAGGTTGTTGGCCCGCGCTGATGGCATGAAAATCTCCGGTGGAAATGGAGATTGATGTCTTCCATGGGAACCACCTGGGCGTAGCCGCCGCCGGCAGCGCCGCCTTTCACCCCGAAGATCGGTCCAGGGAGGGTTCCCGCAGCGCCCGCCACGACTTTTTTCCCGATCTTTTTCAGGGCGTCCGCCAGACCGATGGTGGTGGTGGTCTTTCCCTCGCCGGCGGGAGTGGGATTAATGGCGGAGTGACCAGCACCAGTTTTCCATCCGGGGCGTCAGATTCTTTCAGATGGCTGTAGTTGATCTTCCGCCTTGTAATTTCCGTACTGTTTCCAGATAGCGGCCTGGAATGCCGGCCTGTTCCGCGATCTCTGTAATAGGGGCCATAGTGGATGCCTGGGGCGATCTCAATGTCTGATCTGTAATTCATAGGGACTCTCCTTTCTTAAAAAAACTTTTGGATCATGCAGGGAATATTGTGGTGTCATTGTGCAGGGCGGCCGTATTGCCCTTGCACAACGACGCTAAGCAACCGCGAGAAAATACAGAAAATTAAGACTAACAATAGAAAGTAAACTGTATATTTAAAGGCTAACACCAGCCTTTTCAGAAGTCAATCGAAAGAAAAAAACCATGGAAATGGCGCGCGGAAACAGGAAACACACTACAATGTGTAGGGGACAGAACGGCAGGAGAAAATGCAGAAAAAATTGCAAAAATATTTTTTGACGAAGGAAAACTTTCGTAAATACAGCTGCCATTTGGCAGAAGGGGTAAATTTGTGGTATCATACGGCATCAGAAGAGACGAGGGAGGCTTGGAAAATGGAAAAGCTGGTGACTATACAGGAAATCTATGAAAATACGGGGGCCTATCTGGACAGAAGATCCGGGTGGGAGGCTGGCTGCGCAGCAACCGGGGATCCAAAAGCTTCGGATTCCTGGTGCTCCACGACGGATCCTGCTTTCAGACCCTGCAGATCGTCTACGGAGATCAGATAGAGAATTTCCGGAGATCTCCCGGCTGAACGTAGGCGCCGCCGTGCCTGGCGGAAGGGATCCTCACCGCCACCCCGGAAGCCCGGCAGCCCTTTGAGATCCAGGCGGAAAGAGTGTCCGTGGAAGGAGCTCCGCGCCGGATTATCCCCTGCAGAAGAAGCGGCACTCGCTGGAATACCTGCGGACCATGGCCCATCTGCGGCCCAGGACCAACACCTTTCAGGCGGTTTTCCGGATCCGCTCCCTGGCGGGCCCATGCCATCCACTGCTTTTTTCAGGAGCGGGGGTTTGTCTATGTGCATACGCCTCTGATCACCGGCAGCGACTGCGAAGGAGCCGGGGGAGATGTTTCAGGTCACGGCGTTGGATCCGGACTGTCTTCCCCGGACGCCGGAGGGGCGCGGTGGATCAGTCGAGCGCTGCGTGGGACTTTTTCCGGAAAAAGACCTCCCTGACGGTCAGCGGGCAGCTCTGCGGGGAAACCTTTGCCCAGGCATTCCGGAAGATCTATACCTTCGGCCCCACCTTCCGGGCGGAAAATTCCAACACCCCCAGGCACGCGGCGGAATTCTGGATGATCGAGCCGGAGATGGCCTTCGCGGATCTGCGGGACGACATGGAACTGGCGGAGAGCATGCTGAAAATACGTGATCCGTTTTGTAATGGAAAAGGCGCCCGCGGAGCTGGAATTCCTGGATTCCTATGTGGATAAAGGCCTGCTGGAGCGGCTGACCCACGTAGCGGAGTCGGAGTTTGCCCATGTGACTTACACGGAGGCGGTGAACTGCTGGAAAAGAACAATGAACACTTTGAGTATAAGGCTTTCTGGGGCGCGGATCTGCAGACAGAACATGAGCGGTACCTGACCGAGCAGATCTTCCGGCGGCCGGTGTTCGTCACGGATTATCCCCGGGAGATCAAGGCGTTTTATATGAAGCAGAATCCCGACGGCAGGACCGTGGCGGCCATGGACTGCCTGGTGCCGGGGATCGGGGAGATCATCGGAGGCAGCCAGAGGGAGGACGACTATGACCGGCTGCTGGCCAGGATGAAGGAGCTGCGGATGGATCCCCGGGAATACGGATTTTATCTGGATCTCAGGAAATACGGCAGCACCCGTCATGCCGGCTTCGGCTGGGCTTTGAGCGGTGCGTCATGTACCTGACAGGCAATCGGCAACATCCGGGACGCGATCCCCTTCCCCCGGACCGCCGGTACCTGCGAGTTTTAGGAGGAGGGCCTATGAAGATCATCCACACGGCGGACGTCCATCTGGGAGCCCGGCCGGATCAGGGCCGGCCCTGGAGCCGGGAGCGGGAGCAGGATCTCTGGGATACCTTCCGCCGGCTGATCGAAGCGGTAAAGGCGGAACGGGCGGATCTTCTTCTGATCGCCGGGGACCTTTTCCACCGCCAGCCCCTGGTCCGGGAACTCCGGGAGATCCAGTATCTGTTCGCCTCCATACCGGAGACCCGGGTGGTGCTGACGGCGGGAAATCACGATTTCCTGCGCCGGGATTCCGCGTATCTGAAATTTCCCTGGAGCGGCAATGTGACGGGACTCTGGGGAGAGCGCTGCCAGAGAGTCAGCTTTCCGGAGAAAGACCTCTGTGTTTACGGCTGCAGTTACCACAGCCGGGAAATTACGGAGAATCTGTACCGGGAAGCGCGGCCCGGGGGAAAGGAAACCTATCAGATCCTGCTGGCCCACGGCGGGGATGAAAAGCACAGCCCCATGGATTTCCGGGAACTGGCGTCCCCGGGGCTTTACCTACACGGCCCTGGGGCACATCCACCGTCCCGGGATCTTTCCGGAGGCCGCATGGCCTATGCCGGGGCCCTGGAGCCCATTGTACCGGAATGACCAGGGGCCTCACGGGTACATGAGGGGTCCTCTGTGAAAACGGGGGAAGTCCGCGCGGAATTCGTGCCCTTTGCCCGCTGCGGCTACCAGACCCTGGAGATCCCCTGGAAAAAGGGACTTCTCAGTTTGAGCTGGAGGAGCGGATCCGGGAAAAGCTCCGGGCGGCAGGGGAAAAGAATATTTATAAGATCCGCCTTACAGGCCCCCTGGATGGGGAAGCGGAGTTTTCACTCCGGAGACTGGAGAGCCTGGGGCGGATCCTGGAGATCTCCGACGAGCGGAAACCGGAATGGGATCTCCGGGAGCTTTCCCGGATCTACCGGGGAAGCCTCATCGGGGAATACGTGGATCATTTTGCGGGAAAGGATTCGGAGCTGGAGCAGAAGGCCCTGTACTACGGCCTGGAGGCTCTGCTGGGAGCCAGGAGAGAAGAATGAAGATCAGAGAACTGTATATACGGGGCTTCGGGAAATTCCGGGATACCCGGATCCCCCTGTCCGATGGGATCAATCTGATCCGGGGAGGAAAACGAAAGCGGAAAATCCACCCTTCACGCCTTTATCCGGGGCATGCTCTTCGGCCAGCGCCGCCTGCGGGGGAGGGCTTCCAGGAATGATGACCACCGGCGCTATGCCCCCTGGGACCACCCGGCGTCCTACGGCGGGGAGCTGCGGTTTGAGAGCGGCGGGAAGCTGTTCCGGATCAGCAGGGATTTTGCCGGAAGCCGGGAGGCGGTCCGGCTGGTCTGCGAGAGCGACGGGGAAGAGCTTTCCCCGGAGGGGGGAGACCTGGAGGTGCTGCTGGGAGGCGTCAGCGAGACGGTCTTTGACAATACCGTTTCCGTAGGCCAGCTGCAGAGCGTTACCGGAGAGGCGCTGGCCAGGGAACTGAATAATTATATGACCGGTTATCAGGGAGCCGCGGATCTGACCCTGGATCTGAAAAAGGCGGAGGAACGCCTGAAACAGCAGCGGAAAAACCGGAGGCGCGGCTTCAGGAGATCCGCGAAGAGCAGGAAGCGGAACAGAGGGAGCTCCGGTCCGGGATCTCCTTTCTGCGGAAGGAGATCGAAAGGATCCGGCAGGATCTGGAGGAGGCGGCGGAAAGCTCCCAGCGGGAGGAAAGAGGGGAGAGATCCCCGGAGAAAGCAAGCGCCTCCCGGCGTTTGGGGTCGGAGGGCGCTTGCGGCGGCCCTGGCCCTGCTGGCCTTTGGCAGCCTGGCATTTTTCCGGGAGCCTGCCCTGCCCCTGTGGCTGGGACGGGCGGGAGCCCTTCTGGCGGCCGCCGTCCTTTTCCTTGGCAGCCTGAAAAAACAGGCCCCTGCCAAAGAAATAGACCGGAAGGCCCCGGAGGGCAGAGGAGAATATCTGCGGAGGGAGCTGGAAGAAAAAGAAAGAGCCCTGGAAAACGCGGAGAACGAATACCGGGAATACTGCAATGCCTGCGGGAAAAAGGACCCTCTGGAGACGGATCTGGAGGCCCTTGCCCTGGCGGACCAGGTGATCCGTCAGCTGTCTGCCGGCCTGCGGAAAAAAGCCGGCGGCAGCCTGCGGCAGAGGATGTCCGGGCTGCTCCGGGAACTGACAGGGGGCAGATACCGGGAGGTGTCCATGAATGAGGAACTGGCCATCACTCTGCGGGGACCGGAGGGGGATGTGCCCCTGAACCGGGTGAGCCGGGGAACCGTGGAGCAGGTGTACCTGTCCCTGCGGCTGGCGGCGGCGGAGCTGCTGTGCCCGGAGGAGGAACTGCCCCTGCTCCTGGATGAACCCTTTGCCCTGTACGACGACCGGCGGCTCTGCCGGGGTCTGGAGACCCTGGCAGAGCAGGGAAGGCAGGTGCTTCTCTTTACCTGTCAGGACCGGGAGGAACAGTGGCTGAAAACCCGGAAGATACCCTATCACAAAGTTGCACTGCAGGAGGAACACACAGAATGCTGAAGATCGGATGTCATCTGTCCTCATCGGGAGGATTTCTGAAAATGGGAAAGACGGCGGTGGAGATCGGCGCTAATACCTTTCAGTTTTTTACCCGGAATCCCCGGGGATCCCGGGCCAAGGAGCTGGATCCGGAGGATGTGAAAAAATATCTGGAATTTGCCGGAAAGCAGGGGATCGGTCCTGTTCTGGCCCACGCTCCCTATACCCTGAACGCCGCCTCCGGGGAGGAGCGGGTCCGGGAATTTGCCCGGCAGACCATGGAGGATGATCTGCGGCGCATGGAATTTCTGCCGGGAAATCTGTACAATTTCCACCCCGGCAGCCATGTGGGCCAGGGAACCCGGGCGGGGATCGAAAAGATCGCGGAGATCTTAAATGAGATCCTGCGGCCGGAGCAGACCACCACGGTGCTTCTGGAGACCATGGCCGGAAAAGGCTCCGAGATCGGGGGAAGGTTTGAAGAACTGCGGGCCATTCTGGACCGGGTGGAGCTGAGCGATCATATGGGGGTCTGCCTGGATACCTGCCATGTTTTTGACGGGGGATATGATATCGCGGGGGATCTGGAGGGAGTCCTCCGGGAATTCGACAGCGTCATCGGCCTGGAGCGGCTGAAAGCCATCCACATGAACGACAGCAAGAACCCTCTGGGGAGCCGCAAAGACCGTCACGAGAAGCTGGGAAAGGGACAGATCGGGGAGGAGGCCCTGGTACGGTTCCTGAACCATCCCGCGATCCGGGGGCTTCCCGTGTATCTGGAAACCCCCAATGAGCTGGAAGGCTACGCGCAGGAGATCGCCTTCCTGAAAAAAGCCCGGCAGGCGGAAGCGCCTACCGGCAGTAATCTATAACATCCCGGAAGGCCATGGGCCCTCCGAACAGGTCCAGGGCGCTGCCGATGGTCACATCCAGCCGTCCCTGGCCTTCTTTTTTCAGCTGCTCCAGATCCGCGAAGCTTCCCACTCCCCCCGCGTAGGTGATGGGGAACCCCCGCAACCCGGCCAGCAGCCGTACCAGTTCCGCCTCAATGCCGGAGGCGCGGCCCTCCACGTCCACAGCGTGGATGAGAAATTCATCGCAGGAGGCGGACAGTTTCTCCAGCAGGGCCGGGGTCACCTTTTCCTCCGTGAATTTCTGCCAGCGGTCTGTGACGATATAGTAGCTGCCGTCTTTTTTCCGGCAGCTCAGATCCAGGACCAGATGCTCCCGGCCCACGGCCCGGACCAGCCGTTCCAGATGTTCGCGGTGGATACGCCCGTCCCGGAAAACGTAGGAAGTGACGATCACATGGCTGGCTCCCGCGTCCAGGAAATCCCCGGCGTTTTCCGGGGTTACGCCGCCCCCCAGCTGCAGATGTCCCGGCCAGGCCCGAAGGGCGCCCAGGGCCTGCGCCCGGGTGGCCCCGTAGTATTCCGAGAAAGCCGGGTTCAGCAGGATCACATGGCCTCCGGAGAGGCCGTACTGCTGATACAGCCGGGCGTAGAAGGCGGCGTCCTGTCCCGAGACAAAATTTTCCGCCGCCTGATCGCCGGAATCCCGCAGGGATCCGCCTACGATCTGCTTTACTTTTCCGTTGTGGATATCGATACAGGGACGAAATTTCATAGCCTGTCTTTCTCCTTACGATCTACAGGATCATGCCGAAACGGGTTCCGCAGGACGTCCGTCAGTTCCTCCCGGGAACCCAGGACCGTTTCCCGGCTTTCCGACCCGATGGTCTCTTTAAAGGTCATGTCGCTGATGGAGATACTTCCCTCCTCCGTGCGCAGGCTGGCCATGCGCTGAGAGCGGAAATAGCTGGAGTCCTCCTGGGAGCAGTAAAAGCTGAGAGGGATAAAATCCACAGGTTCCATTCTGGCAGTGGAGAAAAGCAGGATCTCCTGATCCTCTTCCTCCGGATGATGCTGAACCGTGGTCCACCAGCTTTCATGGGCTTTCTTGATATAGAAGGTTCTTCCCAGACAGGTGCGGGGCTCCTTTTCCTTCAGGGGAAGGGCGCAGGAGGCGGAGGGGCCCCCGAAGCCTACGTCGCAGAAGTACACGGTATCCTGAAGCCGCACCAGAACCGCCCGGTGGAGAATGGGCGAGGTCATGCCCGGACGGATCAGTCCCCCGGCACACGCAGGGCCAGGCGTCAAAGCCCAGATCCCGCAGCAGCTGAAGGAAGATGCCGTTCAGCTCAAAACAGTAGCCGCCCCGCCGCCGGAGCACTACCTTGTCATACAGGTCCGGATCTCCAGGGAGATTGGGCTTGTGATAGTCGTAGATATCCAGGTTTTCAAAGGGAACGGTACACTGATGCCTGCGGATCAGCTCGTCCAGATATTCCAGGGTCAGTTCCCCGGAAGGAAGGGGAGCGCCGATCCGTTTCAGGTAGGCTTCCGCGCTGGGAAGGGGCATGTCAAAATTTTCAAACATAATAAAATCCTCGCTGGTATATTTGTATTTTTTTTCATAATACCATGTTTAGAGGACAATGTCATGGATTGTGTATATTTTTCGTGAAAATTCTGTATGGAATATCGGGTCTGCTGATCCCCTGTATGATTTTTTATATTGTAGGCAGCGCTCTGGCGGCCAAAAAGAACGTCTACGAAGATTTTACCGACGGCGCCAGAGAGGGATTAACTACGGCAGTCAGACTCCTGCCCACGCTGATCGGTCTTTTGACGCGGTGGGCGTACTGAGGGCTTCCGGCTTTCTGGATATGGCGGCGGAACAGCTGGGGAAGCTCACCCGGGCGGTGGGGTTTTCCCGCGGGCCTGGTGCCCCTGGCGCTGGTCGGCTTTTTTCTTCCAGCGCCGCCGCGGGCCTTCTTTGGATATCTATAAACAGTACGGCACGGATTCGCTGCTGGGAATGACAGCTTCCCTGATGATGAGCTGCACGGAGACGGTTTTTATACCATGACGGTTTATTTTACGGCGGCCCGGGTGACCAGGACCCGCTATACCCTGGCAGGGGGCGCTGCTGGCTTCGGCGGCGGGGATCGCGGCAGCACGGTCCTGGGAAATCTTTTAACATAATCGGCCTTGTTATGGCGGAGGCCTTTGTAGTATACTGCTGTGTGGAACAGAAATTTTCCTTAAGAGAGGACGGAAGAGTTATGAATCAGAATACATTGCCGGATGTTTCCATGGACGAGATCATAGAGATCGTCAGAGGGACAAAAAAAATCCTCCTGGACGCGGAAGCCAGATCGCATATTCATCAGAAAGGGCCTGCGGATTTTGTGACGGAGGTGGACTTCATGTGCAGGAGTACCTGTCGAAGGAGCTTACCCGGAGATATCCGGAGATCCAGTTTATGGGGGGAGGAGAAGGATAACCGGGACCTGGATCCGGACGGAGCCCTGTGGATCCTGGATCCGGTGGACGGGACCACCAACCTGATCCACCAGTACCGCCAGAGCGCGGTCTCCCTGGGGCTCTCTGTGGGCCGCCGGATCTTGGCGGCAGTGATCTACAATCCCTATTCGGAAGAGATTTTTTCCGCCAGAGCCGGGGAGGGAGCTTCTGCAACGGGAAGCCTCTGTCGGTGAGCCGGGCGGAGAAACTGTCGGAAAGCCTCATCGAGTTCGGGAACATCCCCCTATTACCGGGGAATACACGGACTGGACCTTCCGGAAAGCCAGGGAGATCTTCCAAAGCTGCGTGGACATCCGGAGAACGGGATCCGCGGCTCTGGACATCGCTTACGTGGCCGCAGGCCGCAGCGAGGGCTTTTATGAAAAACGGCTGAGTCCCTGGGATTACGCGGCAGGTATGCTGCTGGTCACCGAGGCGGGGGGCAGAATCACGGATTTCGCCGGGAATCCCCCTGGATCCCACAAAACCCACGGAGGTTCTGGCCACCAACGGCAGGATCCATGAAGAGCTCCTGGAAATCCTCAGAAAATAAAAAATAATCCTTGCATTTTTCCGGGAAATAGGATACAATGCAAATGTAATAAAGATTACTATTATTATTCTTAAGAAAGACGAGGTAGCTGCAATGAAAAAATATGTATGTGATCCCTGTGGATATGAATATGACCCGGCAGTAGGAGATCCGGACAACGGCATCGCCGCCGGGACCGCCTTCGAAGATCTTCCGGCGGACTGGGTATGCCCCCTCTGCGGGCGCAGGCAAGGACGAGTTCTCTCCCGCGGACTGACAGGGGGCGCGCGTTCCGCGGAGATCAGAGCGTAAGTAAAAAACCATACGCAGAAAGACCGATACAGTCTGAAACGGATCCGTCCGATCCGGGCTGTACCGGTCTTTTTTTGCGGGTCCAGGCTCCGATCCCGGGCATGCGTCAGCTGTGCATCTCGATGTTTTCCGAGGAAGTCCCCCGCCGGAGCTTCAGAAGGCGGAAAGAGATCATCAGATAAAAAAGCTGGTCGCTGTCCTCAAAATCAATGCTGATTAGTTCCCGGATCCGGTCCAGCCGGTAGAGGAAAGGTGCTCCGGTGGATGAACAGCCGCTGGGAAGCCTGGACCGCGTTGAGATGGGTGTCCAGGTAAGTTTCCAGAGTTTTGCAGTATTCGGAATGATGCTTGATGTCATAGGCCTTCAGGGTCAGGAGCTTGGGGGAGCAGACCATATGCGTGGGAAGATCCCTGGTACAGCACTCCAGAAGGTAGTTCAGGGAAAGATCCTCAAACTTATGGATCCAGCGGTAGGTCTGATATTTGCTTCCCGTATCCAGCGCGATCCTGGACTGGAGGTAGCAGTGCGGAAGCTCCATGGAGCCTTGGACGGGGTTGCTGACGCCGGTCTTCAGGAAGTTGTCCCGGAGGAAAAAAATGATGCGGTTGATCAGCTGATCCACCGTTTCCGTCGTACCGGGTGAGATTCACGAAGATCACCAGCTCGTCCGCGTAGGGGAAAGCGCAGGAGCCGGGAACGATCTTTTCAAAATGTCCGCAGAGGTAGCGGGTAGTCAGATTCTGCTGATCCAGAGTCGCCACCTCAGGCCTCATACAGCAGTAGACATGGGAGCCGTACCATCCGAATTCCCGACAGCTGATTTTCGATCAGGGGAATAATTTGTCTGTTTTCCGCTGATGATATCCCGCAGCAGATGCCCCAGAGGACTGGCCGCCGCCGATGTTTTCCCGGCCGCCGTGGTTCAGGGAGGCCTGCACGTATCCCGCCAGATGTTCCAGAAGAGGCGCCTGGCCTTCCGGGATCTCCCGCAGCACTTCCTCCAGGATCAGCCGATGGGAGTAATTGCCGTGCTGAAAAAGGTTTACGCACAGCTCCCGGCATCCGGAGAGATACTCCGGAAAGTAAAAGGGGGCCGTGTGGTTTCCGGGCGTCCAGATAGAGGGGATCCAGCTTGCAGATGCTCAGGGCCTCAAAGGAGGCCTCCGGATCGTCAGGCGGGCCAGCTTCGGGTTTTCGTCGATGATGCTGGAGTAGGACAGCAGAGAAAAATCCGCCGCCCCGCAGCAGCAGGGGGTTCCCGAAAATGGGAAAACTGGCGTCCAGCAGCTCCTGGGGAGCGGCTTCCCCGGCAGGTCAGGGGCGGTTCAGCCGGTCATCCCAGCGGTCGTAATCGTCGAACAACTCCTGCAGCCGGTTGAAGAGTTCCTGAAAGACTGCAGGAATCGGGGATCTCCAGCCATTTTGCCGGAGGAGCCGCCGGGAATGAAGGGAGGAACTCTCCGGTATAGAGCACCAGAATGTGTTTCGGGCAGGGGGCGGGAACACAGGGCCGGAGGCAGTTCCTCGCAGACGCAGACCCGGTTTTCCGGCCAGGTTTCGCAGGCGTCCCAGAAGTACAGGGCGTCCCAGCGTCAGAGAGGTATCCGGGGCTTCCGGCATGGTGATATGGTAATCCGGCGCAGATGGTCCGCGATCAGTAGGCGCTTAATTCATGCTTTTGTACTCTCCTGTTTCAAAAAAATCTGTTATCCTACATAGTGTAGGAAAAAGCCGGTCAAAAAAGTCATAGTGTTCTGCGGATACAGGCGCAAGTTTTTTTTTGATATAATGTTCCCAGTGAAAAAATCTGATTTTTATCAACCGGAGGTATAACAGAATGATTATTATCGGCGAGAAAATCAATGGTTCGATCCTCTTCCGTGGCGGAAGCCATCGCGAAAAGGGATGCTGATTTTATCAAACAGCGCGCCATTGCCCAGGCAGAGGCCGGAGCTACGTTCATCGACTGCTGCGCTTCTGTTCCGGAGGCAGAGGAAGTCGAGACCCTGAAATGGATGATCGACTGCATCAGGAAGTAACGGATCTGCCCATCAGCGTGGGACAGCCCCAGCCCCGATTGTTCTGCTGCAGGTATTCCCTACTGCAAACGTCCGGGTCTTATCAATTCCGTATCCATGAAGGCGACAAGGTTGAGAAGATCTTCCACGCAGCGCTCGACTG
>CAWVDN010000005.1:0-18495 GCA_963928055.1 Candidatus Scatomonas sp.
ACAGTCGAGCGCTGCGTGTTGAGTTCGTCGATCAGGGATCGGTAGGCGGGATATACGCAGGTTTCCAGCAGTCTGGCGTGCAGGGCCAGGGCAGGAGCTGCGCTCCTCCTGTGTGAGGCCTGAAAATTCCGACAGCTTTTGCCGGAAACTGGACTCCAGCAGAGAGGAGGAGGGGGGGATCCTCCAGAAACGCCCGGCACTGGGCGATCACCCCCTCTGCCGCGGCATCGTTCATAAAATAACCGCCCCGGGCTTTCTGCTCTTCAAATTCCAGGATCTGCCGGAAGCAGCGGGGATTTCTTTTAAAAGTCCCAGGTAGTCCAGGATGTCCTGCTTCGTGCGGAAGGCGTACTCGCAGAGCAGGACCGGCAGCTGGGCCTGGACGCCCAGGGAAGGACTGAGGACCTCCTGCAGCAGAGGGAATTCCGCAAGAGCCTCGCGGTTTTCCAGGTCGTCCTCCAGAAGCCGATAGATCCGTTGGTTTTCTTCGTTCAGGTCCTCTTCCCGGAAGGACCGGGACCAGATGCTCCAGCAAGGCCAGGGAGGGATCGTCCTCCTCCGAAGTCTCGGCGCCCAGAGTTATGGGGTAGTCCTCGATCCCGGCGGCCGCCGGGTCGGCCAGAGTGTAGTGGAGATTGATGGTGGTGGAGGTGATCTCTTCGGCAAAGAATTTTTCGGTTTCCGCCTGAAATTTCCGGTCAGGGCTGCCTGCGCGGATAAGAAACTGCACCAGCAGAAAGACCAGGATCAGGACGCCGCAGGGGATCAGAAGAGGAAGGATCCTGCGGCGGACTGCCAGTTTTTGCATAAGGGTACCTGCCTTCATGCTTTCTTCACAGTTTATGAGGGATCAGGATTGGAAAGTACCTTTCTTTATGATATGATAGGGCCAGAGCGGCGGCCTTTGCGGTAAGCCGCGCGGAAGATCAGAAAGAAACGAGGCGGAGCCTATGTGGAAAAAATACGGGAGCCTTCTGCTTCTGGCAGCGGCCCTGACTCTGGCGGCCTGCCGGGAAAAGGAATCCATTCCCGTGAGCCCGGATGCCTCTTCTCTGGAAGAGGAGGATCCCTCGGATGTCCCGGGAGACCTGCAGGGGGAAGAGATCCCTGTTTATGAGGTGGAACTCCCCGAGGATCTCAGCAGCTTTTCAGCGGCCATCTGGGGGGAAGTATATACGAATTTCCCATGAGCTGGGAGGAATTTGCCGGACACGGCTGGACCCGCCAGGGCAGCCCGGAGCAGACGGTGGATTCCCGGTCCTACCTGGAAGGAGAAACCTTTGAAAAGGACGGGAACATCCTGCAGGCGTATATCCTGAATCCGGAGCCGGAAACCCTGCCCGCGGAAAAATGCAGTATTGCCGGGATCCGGGTGGATACAGGAACTCCGGAAGGGAAGAATATTTATATCAACCTTCCCGGGGGGATCGTTATGGGACAGTCCCTGGAGGAGAACGTCACAGAAGCCTACGGGGAGCCGGTGGACCGCTATCAGGGGGAGGAGGGCATGGTCCTCACTTATGAATACGGCACATACCGCAGCGTGACGCTGGGGTTTGACGGGGAAGCCGGCGTGCTGCGGAGTCTGGATCTGAAGAATACGGAGCTGCCGGAGGAGGAGACCCTGCCGGCGCAGACCGTTCCTTCGGAGGAGGTCCTGGAATACCGGAGACCGGAGGGACCGGGGGAGAAACTGGCGGATGCTGTGGTGCAGTATGACGGGGTGTATTACCGTCTGCCGGTGCCCGTAAGGGAGATGGAAGCCAGGGGCTGGATCCTGAACCGGCAGGAATCGGACGAGATCCTGGAGGCCGGACAGTACGGCCACGGGACCCTGGAGAAGGGCGGCGCCCGCCTTTATACCGTTCTGCGGAACAGCGGGGAGGAGACAGCGGCTTCCGAGGACTGTCTGGTCACCAGCCTGACAGGGGATCTGGACACGGTAAAGGTTCCCATTGTCCTGGCGGGAGGGATCACCCTGGGCATGCAGGAGGAAGCCTTTCTTTTGGCGGTCCGGGGCGAGGAATACGAGAAAACAGAAAATCTGCAGGAGGATACGGCGGTCTACACCTTTTTTCAGGAGGGTTCCCAGGCGGATTACACAGAGATCACCCTGGACGGCAGCCTGAAACTCATAAGAGAGATCCGGGTGGTCTGCAACCAGGACCGGGAGCTGGATCTGCAGACGGAAGAATGACAGCAGGAGGTTGAAGGAGATGGAACATCTTTATGATCTGATCATTATAGGAAGCGGCCCCGCGGGGCTTGCCGCCGCCATCTATGCCAGAAGGGCCCGGCTGGACGCCCTGGTATTGGAGGCTGCCTATATCAGCGGGGGCCAGGTGGTAAATACCTACGAGGTGGACAACTATCCGGGACTTCCCGGCATCAGCGGCATGGAGCTGGGGAATACCCTCCGGGCCCATGCCGACCGGCTGGGCTGCCGGTTCTCCACGGAAAAAGTCCTGGAGCTGGAACTGGAAGGGCCGGTGAAGACGGTGCGCACCAGGAAGAACGTGTACCGGACCAGGACGGTGATCCTGGCCATGGGAGCCAGCCACCGGAAGCTGGGGGTTCCCGGGGAGGACGTCCTTAGCGGTATGGGAGTCTCCTACTGCGCCACCTGCGACGGAGCCTTTTTCCGGGATAAAGTGACCGCGGTGGTGGGCGGCGGCGATGTGGCTGTGGAGGACGCCATCTTTCTGGCCCGGGGCTGCAGCAAGGTGTATCTGATCCACAGAAGGGAGGAGCTGCGGGCAGCCATGGCCCTGCAGGAGGCCCTGAAGGAAAAGGAAAACGTGGAGATCCTGTGGAACACGGTGGTAAAGGAGATCCGGGGAGAGTCCCAGGTCACGGGCCTTCTTCTGCAGGATACCCGGTCCGGGGAGCAGAGGGAGCTGCCGGTGGACGGCTGCTTTATTGCCGTGGGCATCACCCCCAGCAGCGCGCTGACGGAGGGAAAAGTGGAAACGGATGCTTCCGGCTATCTCCTGGCCGGGGAGGATGGGGTCACCAGCCTTCCGGGAGTCTTCGCTGCCGGGGATATCCGGACCAAACCGCTGCGGCAGATTCTTACCGCCGCTGCGGACGGAGCAAATTGTGTCACTTCCGTACAAAATTATCTTCTGACCTGGAAACTGTGAAAATGCACAAACTTTGTCGGAAAATGCCGGGAAAGAGAAATCTTCCCGGCAGGACTGACCACAAAGTTATCCACATAAAAAAATCCCTGAAAAGCCCTGTGAAATAAGTTATTCACGAAGTTATCCACATTGTCCACGGAAAAACAGGGGGAAATCCCGGATTTACATAAAAATATTTCAAAACAAATGTTTTGGTGAGAAGTCCCAAATCGTAGATTTGTGGAAAAAAATCCGTCAAAGCCCTTGACAGATCCGATGTCAAATTATGGGGGATCCTGGGGGAAAAAGAAGGTGAACCGCCGGAACAGGGAAGAATTGTCTGATAATTATAGAAGGCAAAAAAGGAGCATAGCGTCAGTGTACAGGGGGCATTGTCCCCCTGTACACTGACGCTATGGTTTTCCTATGCTCCGCTTGTTTTTTCGTATAATTCCAGGATCCGTATGGAGAGACGGATGTATCCCCGGATATAGGGGTTGTCCAGGTCTTCCTCCAGCAGTTCCTGGATTTTTTTGATCCGGTAGAGTACCGTGTTCCGGTGGGTGAACAGGGCGGCGGAGGTTTTAGTCACAGACCGCTCGTTGTCCAGATAGCATTTCAGGGTGTCGAACATTTCCTGATTGTTTTCCTGCTTGGTGGCCCAGATCTCCCGCACGGAGGGGCAGCAGGCGTGCAGGCAGTCCGCGAAGGAGGAGGAGGTCAGCATGTACTCGATGGCGTAGTCAAAGAACCGGTAGATCCGCTGGGAAGGGGCGTAAAGCTTTCCGTAGCGGATGGCGGCCCTGGCCTGCCCGAACAGGTAGTTGGTGCCCTGGATGCCCTTGCAGGGAAGGCTGAAGCCGATCTCCACCGGGTTATTGGCGGCAATGGCCTGCTGGAATTTCAAGAACCCCGGATCCTTGGAGAATTCGTGATTGGACAGAATAATAATGTAAGGCTTTTTGCGCAGAGTGACGCAGTTGGGCAGATGCTGAGACAGGGTGTGCATCATAATGTTCATAGAAATATGAGTATCCGGGCTGTAGTTTTCGGGAAGGGAAAGCAGCGCCAACTGATAGGTATCCGCCTTATCCCACTGCTGATACCGCAGCTGCATATCCAGGCTGGCTTCGTCATAGGGCTTGGAAAACAGCACGTTGTAAAAGACATTGCTGCTGTGCTGCAGGAATTTTTCATAATAGGACTGGCCCAGCATGGGCTCCAGCACCCCGGCGATCACCTGCAGAAGCTGATAATCCCCGGCGTTTAAAGGTCGTTCCTTGGCCAGAAGATTGATGCGCCCGCACACCATTTCATTGCAGTACATACAATAAGAGACACCGCCGAACTGCATCTGCTGATTGCTGGAAAAATGGTAAGCCTGCAGGCCGTGATGCAGAAAATCAATGGTATTGTAATCATAACGCATTTTCTGCACGCTGTTTAAGGAGGAGTAGCCGTAATCGCAGAGATAATTCCATTCCTGATCCATTTCTGACGGATCGTACTTTCGGGAGATGCCGAGAACTTTATTATTGGCATCCAGAAGAATCAGCGGATTGTGAAAAGCTTTCCAGGCCTGATCCACGACTCCCTGGTAATCTTTGGAACGCACAGCCTCCACAATCTGATCCAGCCAGTCTTCGTAATAGTCAAAGACACTCTGGACAATTTCGAAAGCCTGGGTTTCATCTACATTCCTGATCCGTATGATGTTCCCCTCCCCATTGCACACCACACAGCCTCCGGACTGGTAGACATGGACGCAGTTGGTGGCGTAAGCCCGCCGGGCACTGTTGAGGGTAGCCGGCGCGTTTTCGTCTATTTCCAGCTCCAGATCCAGGGAGGACAGCCGGTTGGCGATCATCCACATGCTCAGCTTCATAATATATCAACCCCTTGTCTGATACAAAATAAGTGAAAATATATTCTTATATTAGCGAAAAAAAAGAAAAAAGGGAATATCTTTTCGGAAAAATTTTGAAATCCATCCGGGCGGATAAGAAAAAAATAAAATTTATGTGCAGACAGCCTAAAATGCAGGAGGTCCAGGCAAAAGAATTTGGGCATCGGGCATATATTAAATTTTTATGAAAAATGCTAGTATAAAGTATGTCTTAACGTGTGTGATTGGGAAATATGCCGAATAAAGTACATAAGGGGCGGACAGCTCCCATCACATAAAAATATTTTCCATTTTAACAACGAGAGGAGGATAAAAAATGGGAAAAAAAGTTAACGTAAAGGCCCTCATCGGAATTTTCGTATTCTGTTTCGGTGCAATGGCCAGCAACATGACCATGGGAATCATGGCCTACATTTCACAGAGCTACGCGGATTCACCCCAGGCAGTGATCCAGACTATTCTGGTGACCCCGTCTCTGGTATCCGTTATCTACGCTCTCTTCGTAGGAAAGCTGAACACCAAGATCCCCGCCAAGATGCTGGTGATCCTTCATCAGATCGGTATTCTGGCCTACGGCCTGATCTTCCTGCTGCTGGGCGGCGTGGCTTCTATCTATGTGCTGATCGTGGCAGCCGGACTGCTGGGCTTTGCTCAGGGCGCAAACTACACTGTACTGGGGCTGCTGCTGGCGGACGTTGTAAAAGATGACAAGCAGAGAGCTACATGGACGGGTATCTGCACCTCTGTTATGAGTATCGGCGGCGTGCTGATCACCACCGTAGGCGGCTTCATCGCTGTCAACCGCTGGCAGAACGCGTACCTGCTGTTCCTGTACTTTATCATCGCCATCGTACTGGAATTCATCCTTCTGCCCAATGTAAAACCGGAAGGTGCTGTACAGCACAAACCCGAAGCGCAGGCTGCTGCAGCTGCAGAGGCGGCTCCCGAAGCTCCCGCCAAGGGCGGCATGGGCAAGGTATGGGCCATCTCCATCCACTACCTGTTCTTCTTTATGTTCCTGTATGTGTTTGGAACCAATGTATCTGAGTACATTATCAACACCTATAAACTGGGTACCTCCGCAGAGGCCGGCTTTGCCGCCAGTTGCGTGACCATCGGCGGTATCTTCGCCGGCGCTTTCTTCGGCCTGTATTCCACCAGATTCCTGAAGAAGTTCACCGTACCCTTTATGATGTTCCTGTCCGTTATCGGCCTGGGCCTTCCCGTATTTGTGACTACCAGCGTAGTAGGCATCTACTTCTGCGGTATCCTGCTGGGCTTCGCCATGAGCGGCTGCGCTCCCTACATTATGGAGGAACTCCACCATGCAGTGCCGGCATCCCAGTACGGCAAAGCTATGTCCATCTACTCCGCATTCATGAACGCCGGTATGCTGATCGCCATCTACGTGATCACCTTTATTACCCAGCTGGTTTGCGGTGATGGAAGTAACATCCACTACAAATTCGTAGTAGCGGCAGTAGGCGTTATCATCTGCTTCGTGACCTCCCTGCCCATCTACCTGTCCAAGGATAAGAACTGATCCGGAAAGGAGGATATGTATCTTATGGCACATCCGAAATTTGACGAAAAAGAATTAAAGGTCGTACAGGAGGTTCCCGGCTTTACCGGAGAGATGCTTCCTATCTATGACTTCCCCGTATCCATGCGCCAGAGCGTGGTGGATACCTACAAGGGCGATCCCTGGTGGATCATGACCGACATCGAGCAGAATACCTTTACCCCCTCCGTATTCCCGGATAACGGAGCCCGCGGCTTTGTGTTTGAGGGGGGAGAACCCTATCCCAGAGAAAAATTCGGCGGCAAGGATATGTTCGGCGTAGAATGGGTATACGTAGATGTGGCCGGCGGTTCCATGGAAAAACCCGGCAATCCCCATCTGATTGATGATATCAGCCAGTGGAAAGAAAAAGTTGTGTTCCCGGATATCGACAGCTGGGACTGGGCCGGAAGCGCAGAAAAGAGCAAAGAATATCTCAGCAACGGCAAGGCAAATGTCCTGACCTTTTTAAATGGATGCTGGTTTGAGCGTCTGGTTTCCTTTATGGGATTTGAGAATGCCGCCATGGCTGTGATTGACGAGGATCAGATTCCGGATGTGAAGGATTTGGTGCATGAACTGACGAGCCTGTACATACGGCTGGTAGACAAATGTGAGGAATATTATGATTTGGATGGATACCAGATCCATGACGACTGGGGTTCCCAGAAGTCTCCCTTCTTCTCTGAAGAAGTAGCAAGAGAAATTTTCCTGCCGGAAATGAAGAGACTGGTGGACCATGTGCATTCCAAAGGTAAATTTTTTGACATGCACAGCTGCGGCCATATTGAAGACCGCTGCAACATTTTTGTGGAGGCGGGATTTGACTCCTGGACGCCGATGCCCATGAACAATACCCAGAAGCTGTACGAGGACTGGGGCGATAAGATCATGATCGGCATTGTGTATGACAAGCCCTTTGATCCGGCAACCGCTACCGAGGAAGAGCAGAGAGCGGCAGCCAGAGATTTTGTGGAAAAATACACGAAACCCGGAAAACCGGCCATGTATTCCGCTTTTTACAATCCGCCCGGCATGCTGACGAGAGCATTCCGCGAGGAGCTCTACAAGGCATCCAGAGAACGCTACAGTGAATAAGGGAGGAGGCTTTTATGGAAAAGATTCCTTTTTCTGAAGACGAATTAAAAGTTGTAGGCGAGCACATCAATACAACCATGTGTTTTGGAGGACCGGCACTGAAGTATAATACCCCCATTACCCCCCGGGAGAATGTGAATGCATGTCTCCGCAGGGACGGAAGCGCTATGTGGATCCCGTCCTTTACGGATTTCCTGTCCGTAGAGTCCCGGGTAAATAAAGACCATATCGCCAGAGCCGAAGTTATGGATCTGGGACCCCTGTATTCCGACGAGGAAAAGGGCGGACCGGACCTGTTCGGCATCGAGTGGGTGTATGTGCCCATGGTAGGCGGCTCCATGGAGAAACCGGGAGTTCCCCCGGTGCTGGACGACGCCAATGACTGGCCGGAAGTCATCAAGTTCCCGGATGTGGACGCCATGGAATGGGAGGCCTGCGGAAAATTAAACGCTCCTCTGAATCAGACGGAGCGGGCCTATCACGTAACCTTCCAGAACGGACTGTTCGAGCGCCTGATCTCTTTCATGGGATTTGAGGGAGCGGCCCTGGCCATCATCGATGATGACCAGAAGGATGCCATCCACGCGCTGTTCGCGAAACTCTGCGATATGTACGAGGCCATGATCACCAAGTACATGCAGTATCTGACCATCGACGGCGTCAT
The DNA here is from genome assembly GCA_963928055.1 of Candidatus Scatomonas sp. GTDB lineage: Bacteria > Bacillota > Clostridia > Lachnospirales > Lachnospiraceae > Scatomonas. The sequence continues at coordinate 8,352 of CAWVDN010000005.1, forward strand.
GTTCCATGACGACTGGGGTTCCCAGAGAGCGCCCTTCTTCTCGCCGGCGGTCTGCCGGGAGATGCTGGTGCCTTACATCAAGCGTCTGGCTGATTTCTGCCACTCCAAGGGAATGTGGTTTGAGCAGCATTCCTGCGGAAAGAACGAGATGCTGGTATCCTGTATGGTGGAAGCCGGTGTGGATATCTGGATGCCGCAGGATATGAACGATGTGGACAAGATGCGTGCCGAGTACGGTGACAAGATCATGCTGGGAGCGTATCCCCCGGCTAATACTCCGGAGATGTCCGATGAGGAGATCGACAAACTGGCGAAGGAATTCGCGGAGAAGTACGCGCCGGATATGGCGACCAGACCTATCGTACTGGTGAACTTCATGGGCGATCCCAGATTTAATCTTGCGGTTTACAAATACAGCCGTATCCTTATGTCACAAGAATAATGCAGTGAATGGATGTTGGGGCAGGAAACTGCCCCAACATTTTTCTTTTGGGAGAAAGAGAGGTCCGTGGTTATGGATGAAAGAAAATTCAACGAGAGATTGAAACGGGTGGAGGACGCGGTACAGCTGAAGGAGCCGGACCGGGTCCCGGTCTGCCTGCTGTCCAGCCTTCTGCCCTTCTGGCTGGACGGATGCACCAACAAGGACGCCATGTACAACTATCCCCGGGCGGCGGAGGCAGTGGTAAAGTTCCATGAAAGATTTCCCATGCTGGATACGGCTGCCATATCGGCGCTGGCCAGCGGCAGAGCTTACGAACTGGCCCAGCCTCAGATGGTGGACTGGCCCGGCAGGCCGGGGACGAAGGTCCCGGATTTTTCCACCTATCAGGTGATCGAGCGGGAGGTGCTGAAGCCGGAAGAGTACCCGGAGATCCTGGCGGACTACACGGGCTTTATGCTCCGCAAATATATCCCAAGGATCTTTCCGGGGATCAAGGGTCTGGCGGATATCGACGTGAACCCCTCCATCATCCTGGGTACCGCTCCTCTGACCTCCATGCTGTCCGAGGATGCCCTTGAAGCTTACAAAACCCTGATCCAGATCGCCGAGGAGGAGAAAAAATGCAATGCGGTGAAGGATCAGCTGAACGCGCAGGTGACAGAGATGGGATTTCCGCCGCTGATCACCGGCGCCGGAGAAGTGCCTTTCGACATCATCGGAGACTATTTCCGGGGGACCATGGGGATGTTCGACGATCTGATGGAGCGGGAAGATGAGGTGGAAGAGCTGTGTCAGGTATTTGTGGACATTCAGATCAAAAACTTCCAGTATTTCCGAAACGTTCCCATGCCGGTGAAGCGGGTCTTCTTCCCCTTCCACAAGGGCATGGACGGCTTTATGAGCCCGGATCAGTACGAGAGGCTGTACTGGAGACCCTTCCGGAAGATCGTGGACGCCCTGCTGGATATGGGCGTGACTCCCTACCTTTATACCGAGGGACGGTACAATACCCGTCTGGAGCAGCTGCAGGATCTGCCGAAGGGCAAGTGCATGATCCATTTTGAAAATGTGGATATGCGCAGGGCCAAGAAACTTCTGGGCGATAATTCCTGCATCATCGGCAACTACAGTCGAGCGCTGCGTGATACCGGCACGCCGGAGCAGGTGGAGGAGAAAGTGAAAGAACTTCTGGATATCTGTATGCCGGGCGGCGGATATATCTTTGACTGCGATGGCAGCGTAGATATGGCCAAACCGGAAAATCTGGACGCCATGTTCAACGCTCTGGATAAATACGGGCATTATTAAAGACTACAGATGTACAAAAATTAGACAGAAAAAAGAATAAAAAATTGTATTTCGTGTACATAGTAACGAAAACAGATGCGTCATAAAATGATATCAGGTGAAAAAACAGAGATTGTTCTGCATTCTCGGGCCGGCAGTTTTCACCTGATATCTTTTTATTATTGTGTATGGAAGGGGGTTGCTTTATGACAACACAGAAGCCTTTGACAGGCGCGCAAGTTAACAAGTATGGTTTTTATCTTTTCGGATCTTCTACAGCGGCTATGATCCAGATGACGTACATGACGATCTTCATGACGGATTACATCGGGATTCCGGCGGCTGTGGTGGCAACCACTCTGCTGGTGGCCCGTGTTCTTGACCTGATCATTGGTATCGTCAGCGGCGGTATCATTGAAAAAGTACATATGCGCTGGGGCAAATATCGTTCCTGGCTGTTGATTTTAAGATGGGTGATTGTATTCTCACTGGTCTGCTCGTTCTTCGATACAGGTTCCTGGCCGCTGGCATTTAAGGTGGGCGTTTCCTTTGTGGGCTACATCCTGCTGAACGCCAGCATGAGCTTTACTACCAACGCTTACTATGCGCTGGGTCCGGCTCTGGCAGGCGCGAACCTTAATGACCGTTTCCGTCTGAGCGCCAGAGGAGCGCAGTTTATGTGCTTAGCCATGCTGCTACAGTCGAGCGCTGCGTTGCCCCTTGTAAACGTTCTGACTCCGGTCTGCGGAGCAGCAAACGCTTTCCTGGTAGCAGCGATTATCTTTGCTATTCCGTATCTCTTCAGCTGCCAGATCGTATCGAATCTCTGTAAAGAATGCGATCCTTCCGGTAAATTTGACGAGAGCGGCAGGCCCCACAAATCACAGGTAACGGTTAAGGATATGATCCAGTCTGTTGCGAAAAACAAACAGCTGCTGGTTATGTTCCTGGCAATGACCGTTTACTATGTAGGATTCTATGTATTCTCAAATTTTGGAACCTATTATTTCAGCTACATTGTAGGCGATTTCAACCTGTTTACCGTTTCCATGACGGTCACCACCATCACCGGTTTCCTGGCTTCTCTGGTTATGCCGAAACTGGGCGGTATGCTGGGTAAAAAGAAAGCTTTTATCGCAGCCATGGTAGCCTACGCGGTGATCTGCGTTGCTTATTATCCGGCAGGCTCCAACTGGATCCTGTACACCGTTCTGGCGGCAGTCGGCGGCGCAGCCGTATATCTGTTCTCCAGCTTCGGCGCCAACTACTTTGTAGATTGCGGCGAGTATTACCTGTATAAAACCGGAGTGGATACCCGGGACGTGGCCATCGCCATGTATTCTGTTCCCATGAAGATCGGTATGATGCTGGGCGGAGCTATTGCTACTTACGGTCTGGCAGCTCTGAATTTTGAAGCTCACATGGGCGTAGACCAGACGTTCTACAATGGATTCATGTCACTGCGTTCCTTTGCGCCGGCGATCCTGATCCTGCTGGCAGGTCTCTTTGTAGCGTTCGGTTACAAGATCACTGATAAGGACGCGCAGATGTACGCGGAAGAAAACGCGAAACGCGCAGCCGCTAAGGCAGCGGAAGCAGCAGAAGAAAAGAAATAAATTTCAGATGAATATATTCCATGAAGGAGGAAGTGATATGGCTCAGTTAACAGAAAAAGAAAATTATTTGATGACTCTTCGCGGGGAGTGTCCGGAATGGGTACCCACCTATACCTTCGGCCCGATGCCCGGCGAGGCGCATCCCCCCGCAAACGTTATGTGCGAACCGCTGATCCTGTCCAACTTCCGGTTCTCCGGAGGAGGCAAGGATGTCTGGGGCGTAAACTATGTTCCCACGAAGGAAACCGGCAACGCGCTGTTGCCGGAGCCCAACAACTTTATTCTGAAAGACATCCGCCAGTGGAGAGATGTGATCAAGGCTCCGGATATCTCTCATGTAGACTGGGAAGCCGAGGCCAAGAAGCAGCTGGATATGTTCAAGGTGGACAGAACCCAGTCCGCAGTATCCTTTAACCTGCATGTGGGATATTTCCAGAACCTGATGGCGTTCATGGGCTTTAACGAAGGACTGTGCGCTATGTATGAGGAGCCGGAGGAGGTTATGGCTCTGTTTGATTACATCTGCAGCTTTTACGAGGAAGTGGCCAGAAATATCATGCCCTACTATGAGCCGGATGTATTTACCATGATGGATGATACGGCAGCCTGGAGAGCGCCCTTCATCTCTCCGGAGATGTACCACGATATGGTGCTGCCCTTCCTGGACAGACAGGCGAAATTCGGCAGAGACGCAGGCATCCCCATTACCATGCATAACTGCGGCAAGGCAGAATGCTTCATCGACGACTGGCTTTCCATCGGCGTAAACGCCTGGGATCCCGCCCAGACCTGCAATGATCTGAAAGCCGTCAAAGAGAAATACGGCAACAAGCTGGTGCTTATGGGAGGCTGGGACGCCAACGGAAGGCTGGCGGATCCGGATGTTACCGAGGAGGAGATCCGGCAGTCTGTAAGAGATTCCATGGATCTGCTGGCGCCGGGCGGCGGCTACTGCTTCTGCGGCGGCTACCTGGGAGCGCTGGATGATCCGGAAGTAGCCCGTAAGAACAAGATCGTTATGGACGAGGTAGAAGTATACGGCAGAGCGTTCTACAAAAAATAAAGAAGGAAGTGAGGCCAAATGAAGATTCTGATTCTGGGTGGTTTCCTGGGATCCGGGAAAACGACCCTGTTGCTCCAGCTGGCAAAGGATATGGCCAAACACGCGCCTTCAGAAAAAGAAAACAAAGTAATCATACTGGAGAACGAAGTAGGCCAGGATGGCATTGACAACAAGCTATTGGGAAGTAGCGGCTTCCAGGTGCGTTCTCTGTTTAACGGATGTATTTGCTGTACGCTCTCCGGCGAGATTGTCGCCACTGTGGCAGATGTGGAGAAAACCTTCGATCCGGAATGGCTGATCGTGGAGACTACCGGGCTGGCTTATCCTGGTCTGATCCGTAGCAACCTGAAAGAGGCGCTGGGAAAAGAAGCCTATATCTGTACGATTGTGGATGCGTCCCGGTGGAAACGATTCCTGATCCCCATGCACGAGCTGCTGAAAGGGCAGATTGAATGCGCGGATATGGTGCTGATGAACAAAGCGGATCTGGTAACGGATGAAGTGATGAAAGAGGTAGAAAAGGATGTCCATGCATTTAACGGAGACGTGATCTGTTTCAAAACCTCCGGATTACAGGCAGTAGACACAGGTATCTGGGAACGGATCAGAGAGGAGTTCAAATGAGTACGGAAGAATACAGCGAACATCATCATGAACACCATCATGAACATGGACACGAACATCATCACCACCATGGAGATGGCTGCGGCTGTGAGGAATGTCAGGAAAAACAGGAGCGGCTTACTGTTACCACACATCTGCAGGATGCGGCAACGGTTGTTTCCGCTCACTACCGTGTTATTGCGGACCGTCAGGAGACAGCAGCTCTCCTGACGGTAAATATGGAATCCACAGCGGCCAAGATCACTGCTATGGGAGGATTTATCGGGCACCTGAAAGCTTCCATGGATATTCATACCGTGGAGATATTTTCGCTGACAGATCGGGAAGTATACCACAAAAAAGGCGAGACCCCGGAACTTCTGGTGACGGTGGCGGCGATCTTATTTGCTATTGAAGAAAAGACAGCGGCGGATCTGATCCGAACTATGCTGGAAGATGTTGACAGGAAAGTGAGGAAATAATATATGGCTGTTGGAAAATTCATGCAGACTGCTGCAAATAGAGATTACTCAAAAGAATGGCAGGCCCCAGGAAGTTTTCCTTGGATCTTTCAGAGACCGAAAGAGCCTATTACGGGAAGACCTTACAGCGTCAGAGAAAATTATGTCCGCTGTGTAAAGGGAGAGAAACCCTATTGGATGCCGGCTTATTTTGACGAGTCCAATACGGTATGGCCGGATGCCATGGAGGAGCACCCTGTTCCGGAAGTGGACGGCTACGACTGGTGGGGCGTTTACTGGACTATGGTGGATTCCGCAGGCGGAATGATCACCAAACCCGGCACCAGAACTATCTCTGACTTTTCTAAATGGAAAGAGGAGCTGGAGTGGCCGGATCTGTCCCTGGTAGATTTTGAGGCCGATGGAAAAAAACTGCAGAAGTTCTTGGATCCTGACAGGCCTCATATCTATGAGTGCGTGGAAGGCATCTTTGAAAGACTTCACGAAATGATCCCCTTTGATGAATCCCTGATGGCTTTCTATGAGGAGCCGGAACTGCTGGAAGAGTTTTTCCAGAAAATGGCGGATTATAAGATCGAGTCCATAGGAAAAATCTTCAAATATTACGGCCGGGTGGACGGCGTGCTGTATCACGATGACTGGGGTACAGAGCGCAGCGGTTTCTTCTCCAACGAAATGTTCCGGGAGCAGTTGATGCCCGCCACATCCCGCCTGATGAAGTTTATCAAGGACCAGGGCAAATTTATTGAACTCCATTCCTGCGGAAGAAATATGCAGTATGTGCCGGAGATGATCGAGATGGGCATCGATATGTGGACGCCTCAGATGCGGGCCAATGACGCGGAGTATCTTTATAACAACTTCAATAAGGATATGACCTTCTGCTTCAGCCTGGAGATCCCCCATGACTGGAAAGAAGCGGAGATCCGGAAGGCGGTCCGTGATTTTGTGGATCATTATGGGGAAAACGGACGCTGCATGGCCTGGATCATGACAGACATGAGCGATCCCGCGCAGGCGGCTGCAGCAAAGGATGAGTTGTACAACTATTCTCTGGAGTATTACAACAAACTGTACAACAGGGGTTAATAGGTGTTTTTGTTTAAGGAGGTAGAGTTTATGTTAACAAAAAGACAGAATCTGCTGGAAACTATCCACGGAGGAAATCCGGACCGTTTTGTAAACCAGTATGAGTACATGACGCTGGTCATGGATCCCATTCTGTTGGGCGCTTTGGGCAACTGTCCCAAGGGCGGATCCGCAGTGAACGGCTGGGGCGTGACCATTGAGTTCCCGGATTATGTGCCGGGCCCCTTCCCCAACACCAGCGAGGAACTGCGGGTGATCAAGGATGTCACCAAATGGCGTGACTATGTGAAGACTCCGCCGCTGGAATATCCGGAAGAAGCATGGGCCCCCTTTGTGGAAGCTGCCAATGCGGTAGATCGAAACGAGCAGTTTGTAGCGCCTATGGTGGCTCCGGGCATGTTTGAGAAGGTACACTACCTCATGGGTATGGAAGAGGCTATGATGGCCCTGTATGAGGAGCCGGAAGCCATGCATGAGCTGATCGATTTCCTGGCGGATTTCGAGATCGCTCACGCCAAAGAGGTGATCAAACATATGCATCCGGACGCTCTGTTCCATCATGACGACTGGGGCAGCCAGAAGTCTTCCTTCCTGTCTCCGGACATGTTTGAAGAATTTTATGTACCTGCCTATAAGAAGATCTACAGCTTCTGGAAGGAGAACGGCGTAGAACTCATCGTTCACCACAGCGATTCCTATGCGGCCAACCTGGTACCCTACATGATCGAGATGGGAATCGATATCTGGCAGGGCGTTATGTCCACAAACAACATTCCGGAACTGATCAAGAAATATGGCGGAAAGATCTCCTTCCACGGCGGCATCAACAATGGTGTGGTGGATAAAGTAGACTGGACGCCGGAGCTGATCATGAATGAAACCAGAAAAGCCTGCGAGAGCTGCGGCAAACTGTATTATATCCCCGGAACCACCATGGGCGGACCGGAGAGCACCTATCCGGGCGTATATGAAGAAGTAATCGCGGATATCGACAAGATGTCCAAAGAAATGTTCTGATCTTTGAGAAACTGTTGAACGAAAGCATGCGGCGGCGCGGAGGCGGCTATTCCCCCGGCGCCGCCGCATTTTTAAAACGAGGAAAGTATATGAATTTAAGAGAAAACGCAATGGCAATCTACAACCGCCAGCAGCCGGACTATTATTTTGATCTCATGAACGCCATCAATCTGATCCCCGATCCGGTGCTCATGGGAGATATGTGCCCTCAGGACGGAAAAGAGCATAAGGATTCCTGGGGTACGGTCTATATCTTTAAGCCCGGCGCTCCCGGCCCGCATCCCCATGTGACACCGGAGAACGCGGTGATCAAAGACATCGAAAAGTGGGAAGAACAGCTGAAGGTGCCGGATCTGGATCATCTGGACTGGACGGAGGCTGTCAAAGTCGCGGAAGCCACAGACCGGAAAGAAAAATTTGTAGGCTTTATGTTCGGCGGCGGGCTTTTTGAGAGGACCCATCACCTGATGGGCATGGAAACAGCCCTGATCAACTACATGGAATATCCCGAGGAGATGGCCGGCCTGCTCCGGGCGATCGCGGAGTACAAGAAAAAATACATCCGCCTGGTAGCGGAAAAATGCCATCCGGACATTATCTTCTATCATGACGACTGGGGTTCCAAGCAGAACCTGTTCTTGCCTCCCAGAGTGTGGAGAGCGCTGATCAAACCCCTGCAGAAAGAAATATCGGATACCATCCATGCATGCGGCATGATCTATATGCACCACGCGGACTGCATCTGCCAGCCCATCGTAACCGATATGGTGGAGATCGGCGTGGATATCTGGCAGGGAGTCATCGCCCAGAATGATATCCCGGAGATCCAGCGGATCACGGAAGGCAAGCTGGCCATGGTGGGAGGCATTGACGGGCCAAAGATCGATATCGAGAACATTACCGAGGAGGAGATCCGGGCGGAGGTCCGCCGGGCCATCGATACTTACTGTCCCGCCGGACGTTTTTATCCCGGCATTCCCAACGGGATCTGCTTTAGGGAGTGGAACAACGCCATTGCCATGGACGAGTTGGAAAAATACGGAAGACAGTATGCCCAGGAGCATCCGATCCAATAAAAAACAGGAACCTTATGCAGGGAAAGCCGGCCGGCACAGGCCGGCTTTCCCTGTGGGGACAGACTGTTCATTTCGCACCCTGTGTGTTATAATCATCCTGACAGGATTCCTCTGCGGAACGGAGGAATATGCGGAAAAAATTAAAAGATCTGACACTGAAGGACAACTTTTTATTTGGGGCTGTCATGGCGCAGGAAGAATACGCAAAGCTGCCGGATACCTTTGTGATCTTCATCTGCGATTACGATCCTTTTGGAGGAGGCTATTACCGGTACACGTTCCAGACTGTCTGCCGGGAGGACGCAAGCCAGGAGCTGCGGGAAGGCTGCAGCTGCATTTTTTTGAACACTCTGGGCAGTCGGCCGGAACTGGTGACGGAAAGCCTGGTGCGCTTTCTGAAATATGTTCATGCGGATCTGGAGGAGAGTGAAGAAGATTTTCAGGACACATTTGTGAAACAGCTCCAGAGGACCGTGCGTCAGATCAAGGAAAACCGGGAAATGGAGGAACGGTATATGGTGTTTGAGGAAATGCTCCGGGATGAAAGGAGCGAAGGCCGAGCGGAAGGCCGTGCGGAATCGGTCCTTGAACTTCTGCGTCTGAAAGGAAAGGTTTCCGCGGAACTGGAGGAGAAGATCCGCAGCCAAAAGGACACGGAGATCCTGGCGAAATGGCTGCTTCTTGCAGCCGGCGCAGAGACGGTGCAGGAATTTGAGAAAAAAATGGATTGAAGCAGAAAACAAAAATAAAATTTCTCAAGGGTGTCCTGAAAGTATGATTGATCTAATCTGATATGCTCAATTGTAGAAAGGGACATCCTTTCTTTTTGGAAAAATCCTATTGCTTCCTCTCTGTATGATTCTTATGCCTTTTGATCCGTAGAAAGAAGGAATCGGTACAGCTCAAAACAGGTTTTGCAAGATATGAGAGGAACAGATTCCTGCATCCTTGAAAAATTTAAAAAAATACTTGCATTTTTTTCAGGCATCCTTTATAATACATTTTGTTGTACGAAATTGGGCTATCGCCAAATGGTAAGGCAACGGACTCTGACTCCGTCATTTCCTGGTTCGAATCCAGGTAGCCCAGTAACAAAGCCGTTGCAGTGAATGCAGCGGCTTATTTTTTCAAAAGCAGAAAGGAGGAGACCATGTCTTATTCATTTTCCGGAACCATCCGCTACAGCGAGATGGATGAACATCGCTCCCTGTCCCTGTACAGTCTCATTAATTATTTTCAGGACTGCAGCAATTTTCACGCGGAGGCCTGCGGGGTAGGGCTGGACTGGACGGAGGCCAATCGCCGGGCCTGGATGCTGGCTTCCTGGCAGATCCTGGTGGACGAGTACCCCACCATGGGGGATAAGGTGGAGATCAGCACCTGGGCTACGGGTTTTCGGGGATTTGTGGGATATCGGAATTATGAGATGCGGGACGCCAGCGGCCGTTCACGCAGCGCTCGACTGT